>NZ_CM200281.1:2070000-3052500 GCF_058169715.2 Pseudoalteromonas sp. J2K-J979
GATGGGATCTCTTCTTTTCAAGCTTTTTGTACCTCATTAGCCGCTCGTGTTGGTACAGGCAATATGGCGGGTGTTGCTGTTGCTCTCTACCTTGGTGGCCCAGGTGCAATTTTTTGGATGTGGGTGATTGCCCTGATCGGTATGGCCACGAGTTTTGCAGAAAGTACCTTAGCGCAAGTTTATAAAACAAGGGATGGTGAGGGTAACTTTCGAGGGGGTCCTGCTTATTATATGGAAATTGGCTTAGGCAAGCGCTGGATGGGGATGCTCTTTTCTCTATGTCTAATCTTAGCATTTGGTTTAGTATTTAATGCTGTTCAATCAAATTCTATCGCTGCTGCATTTGAAGTTGCATTTGATTTACCGAAGCACTATGTCGGCATTGCTCTTGTTATTGGCACTGCTGTGATCATTTTTGGTGGGATCAAAACTATTTCTCGTTTTGCTGAAGCTGTCGTGCCTGCAATGGCCACTTTGTATTTACTGATCGCCCTCTTCATAGTTATCACAAATTACTCTACATTGCCTGATGTATTCATGCTGATCATTAATAGTGCATTTGGGCTAGAACAAGCCGGTGCAGGTGCGATCGGTTATGGGATTATGCAAGCGATGGTTCAGGGAATCAAACGCGGTTTATTTTCAAATGAAGCTGGTATGGGTAGCGCAGCCAATGCTGCTGCGACTGCTACGCCAAACCCTCCACACCCAGCCTCGCAAGGATTTGTGCAAATGCTGGGGGTATTTGTCGATACCATTGTAATTTGTACAGCAACTGCTGCAATAATTCTCATCTCTGGTCAATTGGAACCTAACTCAGGTTTAACAGGTATTGCACTGACTCAAGCTTCGCTAGTCTCCCAAGTGGGCCCTTGGGGCGCTTATTTTATTGCTATCGCGATTTTATTTTTTGCGTTCACTTCCATCGTTGCAAATTATTCATATGCTGAAACAAACCTGTTATTCCTCGAACACAACCACGCCAAAGGAATGATGATATTTAGAATATTAGTGCTCGCCATGGTGATGTTTGGCTCGGTGAGTGAATTAGGGCTAATCTGGACTCTTGCAGATATTTCGATGGGTTTGATGGCTATCGTTAATATTATTTCACTCTTTATGCTTTCAGGTATTGTTTTATGGCTAAGTCATGATTACTTAAGCCAACTAAAAGCGGGTAAGATACCGGCTTTTGATCGTAGTCAACACCCCACTCTTGATAAGCAAATCCCTAAAGACATTTGGTAAATAATTGACACCATAGTGCAGGCACTATGGTGTCAAACGCTCTAGTCATCGACATTTAGTTTGATAATTGTTTCCTTTAAATCTGAAACGATATTATTACTGTTAAAGATTATTAGCTGCTTCACATCAGAGAATATAGAGCTATCATCATGCTTCGAGCTCATCACTACAGCTTTCGATTCCACATCGATCAGCTGCGCTGTTAGCTGAACAGTCGCATAAAACTCTTTTCTAGTCGCTTCAACCCCTTCTGCAGAACTTAAGATAACTCCTTGGGCATTCAACGCTTTGGCTAACTGAAAGATCGCTTTAGTTCGGTTTTGCTTGAAAGCCTCAACTAAATTATATTCAGTCAGAAGAAAAGGCAACATCACAGGAGTTATTACTTCAATGTTGGTAGCGGTAGCCAGTTCATGCTCAAGGACTTCACCTAAAACAAGGCTATATGAACCTGAAGTAGGCGCTAGAATCACTTTACTCCATTTTTTACCAAGATAACGATCATTAAAATTGATTTGAGTACAACCGACAAAAAACACGCAAAGAAATAACGTTAAGAAGTATTTCATTTTTTCCATAGCCAAAAATTATAATAACATTAATGTTAATATAATTGTAACTTAATGAAAAGTCATGATTTAAATGTTATTTTGATTTGGTGCCCGGGGCCGGACTTGAACCGGCACGACTTGTTAGTCGAGGGATTTTAAATCCCTTGTGTCTACCGATTTCACCACCCGGGCATCGGGTTGCTTTCGCAGAGTGAAAATAAATGGAGGCGGAACCCGGAGTCGAACCGAGGTGGACGGATTTGCAATCCGCTGCATGGCCACTCTGCCATTCCGCCGAATTTATTTTTAATTTGGAGCGGCACACGAGGCTCGAACTCGTGACCTCAACCTTGGCAAGGTTGCGCTCTACCAACTGAGCTAGTGCCGCATAAAAATTCGGTATGTTGATAATTAAATTTTATATGGTGCCCGGGGCCGGACTTGAACCGGCACGACTTGTTAGTCGAGGGATTTTAAATCCCTTGTGTCTACCGATTTCACCACCCGGGCATCGGGTTGTGCTTTCGCACTGTGATTAAAAATTAATATGGAGCGGCACACGAGGCTCGAACTCGTGACCTCAACCTTGGCAAGGTTGCGCTCTACCAACTGAGCTAGTGCCGCATCATATTAATTCTTCGGTATAAATTAGCTTTATTCACAAATGGTGCCCGGGGCCGGACTTGAACCGGCACGACTTGTTAGTCGAGGGATTTTAAATCCCTTGTGTCTACCGATTTCACCACCCGGGCATCGGGTTGTGCTTTCGCACTGTGTGATTAAAAATTAATATGGAGCGGCACACGAGGCTCGAACTCGTGACCTCAACCTTGGCAAGGTTGCGCTCTACCAACTGAGCTAGTGCCGCATCATATTAATTCTTCGGTATAAATTAGCTTTATTCACATATGGTGCCCGGGGCCGGACTTGAACCGGCACGACTTGTTAGTCGAGGGATTTTAAATCCCTTGTGTCTACCGATTTCACCACCCGGGCATCGGGTTGCTTTCGCGAATGTGATTAAATTATTGGAGCGGCACACGAGGCTCGAACTCGTGACCTCAACCTTGGCAAGGTTGCGCTCTACCAACTGAGCTAGTGCCGCAAAATAATTTCGGTATTGCTAAATTGTCATTTCACTCAAAAAGAGATGGTGCCCGGGGCCGGACTTGAACCGGCACGACTTGTTAGTCGAGGGATTTTAAATCCCTTGTGTCTACCGATTTCACCACCCGGGCATCGGGTCACTTTCGTGATGTGAAATCTAATAAATGGAGGCGGAACCCGGAGTCGAACCGAGGTGGACGGATTTGCAATCCGCTGCATGGCCACTCTGCCATTCCGCCATATTTATTTAATTGGAGCGGCACACGAGGCTCGAACTCGTGACCTCAACCTTGGCAAGGTTGCGCTCTACCAACTGAGCTAGTGCCGCTTCATAAAAGCTTTTAGTTTGGTGTCCTAGGTGCTTACCCCTAAATTTGTTGTTGGGCTAGTGCCTTTCAACGAGGACGAATTCTACAGAGATTATCTTTATCGTCAATACAAAAAATGTCACTTTTGAACTGTTTGCTTATTTTTTATCTAAAGCGCTGTTTAATTGAACGTTTAAATGCTGCTTTTTCGTAATTCAGACCATGCCGCAACTAGATATTGCACCATAGACCAAAAGGTTAGCAAAGTTGCAATGTAAAATAATGCAAAACTCAACTGTGTCATCCAAGGTTCAAATTGCCAAATCAAGCCTATAATCGCCAACATTTGAGCAGCCGTTTTAACTTTACCCAATTGTGATACAGCGACATTACCTCGTTTACCCTGCTCTGCCATCCATTCACGTAATGCTGAAATCACAATTTCACGACTAATTATAATCATCGCAGGTATGGTTATATAAAGGCTTTGATAATGCTCGACGAGAATCACCAATGCGACACTGACCATTACTTTATCAGCAACAGGATCGAGAAATGCGCCGAAGGGAGTGGATTGTTTTAGCTTTCTCGCTAAATAACCATCTAAAATATCAGTGACTGATGCTAACCAAAAAACAAAGGCCGCAGCAAAAAACGCCCATGAATAAGGTAAATAGAAAATCACCATAAAAACGGGGATTAATGCAAGTCTAAAGGCTGTAAGGGTATTTGGAATATTCCACATAACTACTAGGGGGTATCTTTTTAGTTATCTTGCATGAAGCGTTAGCTTTTGTCATGCAAATGATTAAATATCTTTTCAGCCAACTCAACGCTGACTCCGGGTACTTTTTCTAATTGGCTGGCACTGGCATCAAGGACGCCTTGCATACCACCCAAGTATTTTAACATGGCTTGCCGTCTTTTTTGTCCTACTCCTGGTATTTCTTCTAAAATAGATTGAGTACGCTGTTTTTGGCGTTTATTGCGATGACCAGCAATGGCAAATCGGTGTGACTCATCTCGTATATGTTGTATCAAATGCAAGGCTATTGAATCTGTGCTGAGGTTAATTGTTTTGCGCCCTGCGTCCACTAATAACGTTTCTAGCCCAGCTTTTCGACTCACTCCCTTAGCTACGCCAACCAATAAAGGGAGCTTGTCTAATGACCAATTCGCAAAAAACTGTTCTGCTTGGGAAAGCTGTCCTTTTCCGCCATCTATAAAAATCACATCTGGCACTTTTTCAATGTCGGTCATTTTGCCATAGCGTTTTTTAAGTGCAAATGCCATTGCCGCGTAATCATCACCTCCGGTGATCCCCTCGACATTAAAACGACGGTATTCTTTTTTGTTCGGTCCTTGACTATCAAAAACGACACACGAAGCCACTGTGTTTTCACCCATTGTATGGCTAATATCAAAACACTCCATACGCTGAATATCATCTAAATTCAGTGCATGCTTTAAGGCAGCAAAACGTTTATTAATTGAATCTTGCGCACTTTGCTTAGTGATTATACTATTTAAGGCGTTTTTATTGGCTAACTCTAAATACTGGGCCCGCTCACCTCGCTGTACAATTTTAAGTGCAACCTTTTTCTCTGCTATTTGAGTTAATGCTTCGCTGAGCACCGTCACTTCATCACATGCAAAGGGTAATACTAACTCTTTAGGGATCCGACTAGTACGGCCCACTGATAAATAATATTGCGCTAAAAATGAGGATAATATTTCTGTCCGCTCTGAGTCTTTGGGAATTTTTGGATAAAACGTATTACTGCCTAATATTTTATGATCACGGATCATTAACAAATGAATCGCAGTGAGGCCATTCAATGATTCGAAACCAATCACATCCATCTCTGCCAAATTTCCGCTGACCGATTGCTGCTCTTGCATCTTACGCAGTAACAATATTTGGTCTCGTATTTTTGCAGCCATTTCAAAGTTTAACTCAGCGCTAGCCACTTCCATTTTCTCAACTAAAGCTGCAATTACTTGGGATGATTTACCGCTTAAAAACAATTTTACATAATTTACTTCTTGTTGGTATTCATCTGCAGAGATTTTATCTACACATGGGGCTGAACAGCGTTTTAGTTGATATTGTAAGCAAGGGCGAGAACGAGCTCTGTAATAGGCATCTTCACATTGACGAACAGGAAAAATCTTTTGCATTAACCGTAAACTTTCAGACACGGCCCCGGAACTTGGAAACGGCCCGAAGTATTCACCTTTTTGCTTACGTGCACCACGATGAAATGCAATTCGTGGATGTTTATGATCAGTCACTAAGATATATGGGTAAGATTTATCATCACGTAATAAGATGTTGTAGCGCGGCATATATTGCTTGATCAAGTTATTTTCAAGCAACAACGCTTCAGTCTCAGTGTTCGTTAACGTAATTTCGATATTGGCAATATTTTTAACTAACGCACGGGTTTTGCTTTCTGGAATATTCGCCCGAAAATAGCTACTCACACGTTTTTTTAAATTCTTTGCTTTGCCTACATAAATAACTTGTTGGTCACTATCGAGCATACGATATACACCGGGTTCACTCGATAACGTTTTTAAAAATTCTGCAGGGGTAAATTCGCTAGACAAAAGGTAAACTATTCGGTATCGATTTCAATCATTTTATGACGGATAGCTAAATGTGTGAGTTCGACATCACCGCCAATCCCAAGCTTTTCAAACATCCGGTAACGGTAGCTATTGACTGTTTTAGAACTCAAGTTTAACTGATCGGCGATATTCTGCACCTTTTCACCTCGTGTGATCATCAGCATTATTTGCAGTTCACGATCAGATAAGCTTTTAAATGGGTTTTCATCACTACGACCACTAAATTGCGCCAAGGCTATCTGCTGAGCGATTTCGGGGGCAATATAACGCTGACCAGAATTAACTGCTCGGATCGCATTGACCATTTCATCGTGTCCACCCGTTTTGGTTAAATAGCCATGTGCACCTATTTGCATCACTTTGCTTGGGAATGGATCTTCACAATGTACCGTTAGCACGATGACTTTGACATCGGGGCAATAACGACAGATTTTCTTCGTTGCCTCAAGTCCACCCATGCCAGGCATATTCATATCCATCAACACAATATCTGGATGATTCTGACGACAAAATGTAACCGCTTCTTCTCCGGTTTTGGCTTCGCCTACCACTTTAAAACCACGAATGTCATCTAATATACGTTTTATACCAGTTCTTACCAGCTCATGGTCATCAACTAAAAGTACATTAATCAAAGCAGGTTCCTCATTTACAAATGCCGTCATTAAAAGATCACGATTAAGCCACGATCAAGATACCATAATTAGCTACAAACGCTATCACTATAAACAATTAAATCGATGAGATTAACTGCCTATTTTGATTGTGAAAATTTATCAACCCACAATGCGATAATCCCATCACCCGTTACGTTGCAGGCCGTGCCAAAACTGTCTTGTGCCAGATAAAGCGCTATCATTAATGCGATAGCTGCTTCGTCAAAGCCTAACATGGTTGTCAATAACCCCAAAGCTGACATCACGGCACCACCTGGCGCACCTGGCGCCGCTATCATTACAATACCCAGCATAAATATAAAAGGTAACATTCCTGCTAAGGTTGGTAAGGCTAAATCGGGAGACAAAAACATCACTGCTGTTGCACAAGTCACGATTGTAATCGTCGAACCTGATAAATGTATCGTTGCACACAAAGGAACACAAAAATTGGCTATCGGCTCTTTTACTAGATTCTTTTTACTCGATTGTAAAGATACAGGGATAGTTGCCGCACTCGACATCGTCCCTAAAGCGGTAAAATACGCTGGAAGCATATTCTTAATAAGTTCTATTGGACTGCGTTTTAGAGCAATCCCTGTTGCAAGATATAGTAAAGTTAGCCATAACCAGTGCATGGTCAATGCCATCATAAGCACTAAAGCGAAGGTCTTTAACGTATCAAATACGGTACCTGCCACAGTCATTTCAGCAAACACACCGGCTATGTAAAAAGGTAAAGCCGGAATAATCACTTTTGACAATAAGGTATCTATAACATCACGCCCTTGATCAGATAGTAGTTTTAACTCTGTCAGGCCCCGATTACTTATAGCAATACCAAATACGAAGGCCATTACTAAAGCTGTCATTACCCCCATCAAAGGTGGTATTTCTAACGTAATTAATGCCTGTACTTCTGATGCTGTTTGACTATCAAAGCTTAATTCGCCGCCTAAAGTTGGAATGAGCATACTCGAAATTAAGTAAGCCAACGTCCCCCCGATTATGGTCGAACCATAAGCAAAACCGACTGTTTTACCTAACAGAGAGCCTGAGTTTTGCGGTAAGCTTGCAATTCCTGATGTAATGAAAAACAAAATAATCAGTGGAATTGTAAAACCTATTAACTCACCAATCAGTACTTTGGCAGTATAAATAATCTCAACGACTAATGTTGGGGCGTACATACCAATCAAGAAGCCAGCGATAATACCCAGCACCAGTTTTACGATTAAGTTCATTGTCATTCCCGTATTCGAATCAAGGTTTGTTAATTTCAATGCATCCTTTTATCACTATTTAACGAGTTATAAACAAAAAAAAGTCGAATAACAGGTTAAGTGCTTTGTTTTTAAACAAAGCTGCGGTGTCAACACTTACGCTCGACATTTAAACAAGCCATGAAACGAGATAAAGTGACGTGCTAATACAGACATCTGACAACTCCATAATTAAATATGCCAATTCGATGAGGAAGAGATATTATTTTGCATTTTTCTCTCACATACAGCGGCTATCCACTCTCATCAATTATTAAAAATAAAAGCCATTTTTATGGCTTTACCACTCAGACATAGAAAACTAAACATTATTATCCCTGCTTTATTTAGCTGAGCATGTCATCAGCACTTGTATCAGCGATACCTATTTGAGTGAATAAAATGAATAGTGACGGGATTGATACAAAAACGGTTGAGAATGAAGTTAATTCACATTAATCAATCTAAACTGAAAAACAAAAACGCTGCAAAGTGAAAAATAACTATGACAACGCTGTCTTTTGTTGCATTATTGTTTATATGGAGACATAAAAACACAATTAATAGCCATCTAGATGTTGAAGCATCTAAAAACTAGCAGTATGATACGGTTTACATTATGGTCTCTCACACCCAAACATGAGAAATATTAAAGATGATTGACATTAAACACTTAAAAACCATAGCCACTCTGAAAGAGACCGGTTCTTTAGTAAATACAGCTCGTGAGTTATTCTTAACTCAATCAGCATTGTCACATCAGATTAAAGATTTAGAGAATAAGTTAGATTGCCAACTATTTGAACGTAAAACACATCCTGTACGTTTTACTCCCCAAGGCATGCTGTTGCTCGAGCTAGCTTATGATGTTTTACCTAAGGTTGAAGCAACTAAATGTCGATTAAAAGAAAGTCTAAATCAACCAATTTCACAACTGCGTTTAAGTGTAGAATGTCATGCCTGTTTTCATTGGTTACTTCCTACAATAAAAGAATTCAATAACTTCTGGCCTGATATAAAAGTCGATTATGAACGTGGCTTTAGCTACGATGCTATTCCAGATTTATTGAGCGATGAGTTAGATCTTGTCTTAACATCAGATACACGAGAACCCGATAAACTCGAATACGCCCATCTCTTTGATTTTAAGTTAAAATTAATTGTGTCACCGGACCATCCTCTGGCAAAAAAAGCGTATGTCACTGCACTTGATCTAAAGGATGAAACCATAATTTCATACCCTATACCGAAAGAGCGTCAGGACATCTTTAAGCATTTTATTCAAAATGCTCGCTACGATGGCAATTTAAAAACAGTCGACCAAGGATTACTGATCTTCCAACTCGTCAGTGCAGGAATGGGTGTCGCGGCATTACCTGACTGGCTAGTTACCCCTTACGAAAGCCAAGGGCTAATAAAATCAATCCCATTGGGTGCTCTGGGTTTAACACGGCCCATGTATTTAGCAATGAAAAAAAATATGAAAGACAATCCAGTTTATAGGCATTTCCTAAACACCTGCAAACAAAACAGGCGCTAACAAGCATAATCCATTAACGAAGTGTCAGATTTAAAGCAACATTGAGGTGGACTAGCTGAAGCTAGCACCTCAGTTTATATGGTTTAAAAAAAGAAAAATAATCACACAGGATTATCAATATCTATAAATTGCACATCGAGTCCATATTTTGTGGCCAAATACTCTCCTAATGCTTTAATGCCATAGCGCTCAGTTGCATGATGTCCTGCAGCAAAAAAATCGATGTTTTGTTCCACAGAGCTATGTATCGTTTGCTCTGAGGCTTCGCCAGTTAAAAAAGCGTCAATTCCCTGCTCCGCAGCTAAATCTATATAATTCTGGCCACCGCCAGTACACCACGCAATCGTTTCAATGGGCTTGTTTCGCACGTTTGAAACAAGCGGTTCACGATTTAAAACCTGTGATATTTTTTTTGAAAACTCATCTGCTGACATCGGTGCACGCAGCCGCCCTTTAACAGCAACACTGGGTGATGGACCTGCTTCAAGTCCTGCTTCACACTCAATATCAAGTAACTGAGCCAATTGCGCGTTGTTTCCAAGTTCACGGTGAACATCGAGCGGTAAGTGAAAAGCAAATAAGTTAATATCATTTTTAATCAGCGCAGCGATACGACGTTTTTTCATGCCCGTAATCGGATACGCCTCATTTTTCCAAAAGTAGCCGTGGTGTACAAGAATTGCATCCGCCTTCAACTCAATAGCTGTATCTATCAATGCTTGGCACGCTGTAACCCCCGTCACAATTTTTGTTATGTGCTCCTTTCCCTCTACTTGCAACCCATTAGGGCAAAAATCTCGGATTTGACTCGGTTTTAACACATCATCTAATACCGATATTAATTCACTTCTATGCATATCACTCTCGTCAAATAAATGGTTCAAAACAGCACAATTGTTAGGAAAAAAGCGCCGATAATAAAGAAAAAATCGCAAAAAATTGAAAATTAATGCAAAAATGGGTATAACTAATTTATTCAATACAATCCTCGTATCTAAAAATAGGATATACGATGAGCACTCTTGATAAAACAGAAGTTTTAGCATCTTTCGAAGCCGCTTATGAAGCTGCCAATGGTAAAAAGCCTGACATTACAGCTAAAGCCGGCTGGTATAGCGTTGATGGTGGCAAAAATATGCGTTTAGCTGATCTGAATGATTTAATCGCGACATTCGGCTCTGAGCCGGCCCCTAAAGCGAAAAAAACAACAAAAGAAAAAGATGCGTCACCGGTTGTAAAACCAATGGCTGACTTTACACTTACTCGAAGCAATGACGAAGGCTACACAGCTGAAGAACTGTGGATTGTGACGTTAGCAGAAAAAGATCACGATTGCCGTTTGCCACGTGGAGTGGTGTAAACTGCTAAGCTGTCCATTGATTAAAAAACCTCGTTAACAATAACGAGGTTTTTTTTGTTCATTCGTTAGAAATAATGTTATTTCTAACGAATTTACTTAAAGATTTACCAGAGTCTGGTCAACGACAGTGTTGATTAACAAATCTAAGTTTTCAGTATTACTTTTAGTAATCTTTTGTGTCGCCCAACCATGCCATGCTGGTTGCTTCGTTTTTACATCATACACATCAATAGCCAGTTTACCTTCGGTATAATTACGAACGGTCGTTTCTGTTCCCATACCGATGCTGCCATAACTTCCGTAATAAGGGCTCCCCCAACCAAAACCGCCTCTATACGTCACAGGATAAGAGTCAACCTTAACTTTATCACGGCTTCCCACTGTATAAGAAATGGTTAAATCAGCGTCTTCAGGGTTTGCGACGAGCGTATAACCCTTTGCTTGCATGTTACGCTCTATGGCATTATCGATTCGTACTTTAATAATGGGGTTAAAATCTGCTGGAGCTTCTAAAACATGCGTATTTTTCAACCAAGCAAACGTTTTTGCATTTGAAATATCAACATTTGGGTTTTTATCAAAATTAACACGTGGGCCTGAAGCTGCACATGCAGTTAGCAACATGACAACTGCACTCATAATGACTATTTGTAAACGTTTCATTTTTTCTTCCTTAATGGGGTAAAAATATCTCAAAAGATTAATCACATTGAGATGAACCCATTATTAACGAATAAAATTTAAAGCGCGAGCAATTATTGATTTCGTACCCCAATAAAGTACAAGATTTCTATTACCTGCGCCTTTGATGGTTCTGTTTGGTTTTGTAATAAGATACTAAGCTGCCACATCATATCAGGAGAAGAACATGCACCAACCATAGCTTGCGCATGCCATTGAGGACCGTTTTGTTCAAAAAAAACTGGGATCATCCCCATGTACATATCGACGCCTGTCATTTTGGCGCTTTTTACATGCCAGTTTTCAGGAAGCGTTAATGAGATGTCAAACGGTGTTTCGGGCTGGACATCTTGATTGTCTAGCGAGAGCGCAATTCCACCACTATAGTTACATAATTGATTCGGCCGGCAAGTTGCAGATTGATCTAAATTAATAGGGCTCGGTTCACAGCCTAGGAGTAGAATACTACTCAGAAAATAGAATAAAACACGTACCATGTTCGGTTGACCTTAGTTGAATAACGCGAGGGAGTATAAAGGGAGTGCTTCAAAACATCTAACATTGGTGAAAAATAAAGCGACTAGGCACTAAAAATTTGATTGAAGTCATAAATTTGCCCAATTGCGCTATCTTTTTTTTACTAAAAATTTTATCATTTCCCCGCAAAAATAAGGGTTTCTCGAGTTTATTTTCTGGAATGTTCAAAGGGTTTTGAACGTTTTAGATAACAAACTTGTTGAAAATAAGCAGGCCCCATTCGTAATTGAATGGGAAATTCATTTCTTAATGCAAGTAAATTGCAGCGGAAGCCGGAAAATGAGCCAAACAGTAGCATCACAAACTGAGTACAACTATAACGTTGTGCGCCAATTCACTATTATGACAGTGATTTGGGGTATCGTTGGTATGGCTGTTGGGGTTCTGATTGCTGCCCAGTTAGTCTGGCCAGCACTGAACTTTGATACACCATGGTTAACATACTCTCGACTGCGTCCGTTACACACGAACGCTGTTATATTCGCATTTGGTACGAGTGCACTATTCGCCACGTCTTACTACGTGGTTCAGCGTACATGTCAAACGCGTCTTTTTTCTGACAAATTAGCCGCTTTCACCTTCTGGGGTTGGCAGCTTGTGATCGTTCTAGCCGCGATTACTCTACCGCTCGGTTATACCAGCGGTAAAGAATACGCTGAACTAGAGTGGCCAATTGATTTATTAATCACCGTCGTTTGGGTTTCATACGCCATTGTCTTCTTTGGTACACTAATCAAACGTAAAGTCTCACATATTTATGTGGCGAACTGGTTTTACGGTGGTTTCATTATTACTGTTGCTGTACTTCACATCGTGAATAGCATGGCAGTGCCTGTATCTATGACTAAATCATATTCGATTTATGCAGGTGCAGTCGATGCAATGGTGCAATGGTGGTATGGTCACAACGCAGTAGGCTTCTTATTAACGGCTGGTTTCTTAGGTATGATGTATTACTTCGTACCAAAGCAAGCAGGTCGCCCAGTTTACTCATACCGTTTATCAGTTGTTCATTTCTGGGCGCTAATTTCACTTTATATTTGGGCTGGTCCTCATCATTTACATTACACTGCTTTACCAGACTGGACTCAGTCATTAGGCATGGTTATGTCAGTCATACTATTCGTACCATCTTGGGGTGGAATGATAAACGGTATCATGACGTTATCAGGTGCATGGCACAAGTTACGTAATGACCCTGTTCTTCGCTTCTTAGTGGTTTCATTGTCTTTCTATGGCATGTCGACCTTTGAAGGCCCGATGATGGCGATAAAATCAGTTAATGCATTATCTCATTACACTGACTGGACTGTCGGTCACGTACATTCAGGTGCTTTAGGTTGGGTTGCCATGGTATCTATTGGTGCGGTTTATCACTTAATCCCTAATTTATTCGCCCAATCGCGTATGTACAGTGTCAAACTTGTTAATACACACTTCTGGTTACACACTGTTGGGGTTGTTTTATACATCGTTGCAATGTGGATTTCAGGTGTTATGCAAGGACTAATGTGGCGTGCTGTAAATTCAGACGGTACATTAATGTACAGTTTCGTTCAGTCGTTAGAAGCGTCTAAACCTTTCTACTTCATGCGATTTGTAGGTGGCGTTTTCATCGTTGCCGGTATGTTAATTATGCTTTACAACACGTATCGCACAGTGACAGCCAAAAAAGGTTCACTTCAAGCTGACGCTGAAGTACAACCAGCATAAGGGGTTAGAAATGAGCGAAAATAATTCACAAAACAAACATGAGATTGTCGAAAAGAACGTTGGCTTGATGGCTATTTTAGTCGTCTTTGCTATCAGTTTCGGCGCATTAGTAGAAATCACACCTCTTATGTTCCAAGACGACACGACAAAACCTGTTGACGGCTTACGCCCACTCACAGCGCTTGAAATGGAAGGTCGTGACATTTACGTCCGTGAAGGGTGTTATAACTGTCACTCGCAAATGATCCGCCCTTTCCGTGATGAAGTGGAGCGTTATGGTCACTATTCAGTGGCTGGTGAAAGTGTTTGGGATCATCCATTCCAATGGGGTTCTAAGCGCACAGGTCCTGACTTAGCTCGCGTGGGTGAGCGTTACTCAGATGACTGGCATTATGCTCATTTAATGGATCCACGTTCAGTGGTTCCTGAGTCAAACATGCCAGCTTACCCTTGGTTAGATAAAAATGTACTGGATGGCCAATTAATTGCCAAGAAACTAGAAGTGTTTCAAGGCTTTGGTGTGCCATATACCGATGAGGATATCGCCGGTGCAGAAGCTGCAGTAAAAGGCAAGACAGAAATGCAAGCCCTTATTGCTTATCTTCAGCAACTTGGTACTCACTTGAAGTAATTAATTATGGATTACGGAACATTCAGAGGTATTTTCACTCTGGTTTTATTGGTACTTTTTATTGTGATTGTGTTGTGGGCATACAGCAAACGAAGCAAACGTCGCTTTGATGATGCTGCAAATGCTATTTTTGAAGATGAAAAAGTGCATCACAACACTCTTGGTGATCAGGAAAAGGAGTCTGAGAAATGACTAGCTTTTGGAGTATATGGGTCATCGTACTGACCTTAGCATGTCTCGCTATCTGCCTAGGCCTATTAGTTTGGAACTTGAAAAACTATGCCGGTGTAGAAGAAGGTGAGTCTTGTGGTCATGAATTCGATGGCATAGAAGAATTAAACAACCCCTTACCGAAGTGGTGGACATATATGTTCTTCGCAACGTTTGTGTGGTCTGTTTATTATCTTGCAGCTTACCCAGGTCTGGGTAACTGGGAAGGTTTAGCTAAGTGGACAAGCTCAAATCAAGGTGTTAAATCTTTGGCTGAATCTAAACAAGCTTCGCTTGATGCTCAAGCAGCAGGTGAGACAGTTCAATTAGACGCAGAGATCCAACGCGCAGAAGAACGTTTTGGTCCCTTGTTTGAATCATTTGCCAAGCGTGACATCTTAGATCTTGCGCAAGATGAGCAAGCACTCGAAATCGGCCAGCGATTATTTTCGCAAAACTGTGCTCAGTGTCATGGTTCAGATGCACGTGGTGGAGTTGGCTTTCCAAACCTAACGGATCAAGATTGGTTGTACGGTGGTTCACCAGACCAAATCAAAGCAACGTTATTACATGGTCGTGTTGCTGCAATGCCAGGCTGGAAAGACGCGCTTGGTGAGCAAGGTATCAAAGAAATGACTGCTTATGTGTTGAGTCTCTCAGGACGTAAGGTCAATCAAAAAGATGCTGAAGCAGGTCAAGCGAAATTTGCGATGTGTGCAGCGTGTCATGGAATGGATGGTAAAGGCTCTGTAGCCCATAATCTACCATTTGGTGCGCCAAACCTAACTGACAACATCTGGTTATATGGTGGTTCTCAACGAGCTGTTGAAGAGTCATTAAATAATGGCCGTGCGGGTGTGATGCCTGCGTGGAAAGAGATTTTAGGTGAAGATAAAGTACATATTCTCACCGCCTACGTCTATAGTTTGTCCTTGGACAAATAATTGTGAAAAAGCCTCCGCCTTGGAGGCTTTTTTTTAGGTTTTTATTTCAAATTCCAGTAAAATACCCTCACTTACATTCAGATAGAAACTATTATGCAAACTCTTCCTTGGTATAAACAATTTTGGCCGTGGTTTATTCTTTCTATTCCTGCGATCACTGTCGTTACGTGTATCTTTTTTATTGTCTATTCCGTGCAAAAAGGCCCTGATATGGTGGTTGATGATTATTATAAAAAAGGCAAATCTATCAATCTTGAGTTAAGTAAGTTTCAAAAAGCAAAAGCCCTGTTTCTTCATGGTGATTTGCACATAGATAACGATCGGGTCAGTTTTACATTCACTAAAGGAGATGCCAGTAAAGTAACGGCTTTAAAGCTAGCTTTCTACCACCCCACTCTCAAAGTGAATGATTTCGAAATGACCTTAACTAAAAATAGCCATGGCGCATTCACTGGCTTTTCTGACCATATTACACAAGAGCGCTACACTGTTTTTATTGAGCCGATGGATCAAAGCTGGAAAATGAAGGAAAACATCATCCTACCCGCTACAGAAGCGATTAAAATTTTTCCGGAATACAAATAAATCATGAGCAAAACCTGTTTTCACTGTCTTGAACCCATTCCTCTTGGATTCACTCAACATATTGAATTTAATCACCAACCACAACCTGTTTGCTGTTTAGGTTGCCAGGCCGTGGCCGAAGCCATCATTCAAGGTGGAATGACCGACTATTATAAGTTCAGGACAGAAGCCGCAGGGAAAGTTAAAGAGCTGATCCCCGAACAGCTCGCAATGTTTAAAAGTTATGACGATGAAGACATACAAGCAGATTTTATTACCAGCCAAGATGAACAAGCTGAATTATTGCTCAGTATAGAGGGGATCAGTTGTGCTGCCTGTGCTTGGTTAATTGAAAAGCAATTATTAGGCTTAGCCGGAATTATCCGTGTTGATGTCAACACATCGACTCATCGTGCCCTTATTCATTGGCATCGCCCAAGTATTAAACTCAGTCAAATTATCGAATCTTTAGCCAAAATTGGCTATCAAGCCTACCCGTTCCAAGCCGATGAAGAAGAACAGCAAAAAAAACAAGTGGCTAAATCTTACATCCGCCGCTTAGGTGTTGCTGGTTTAATGACCATGCAAGTGATGATGTTCGCATTTGCTATGTATTTTGGTATGTTTTCAGGCATGGATGAAGACTTTGAACTGTATTTCCGCTGGATCAGCTTCAGTCTTGCCACCCCGGTTATTTTATATTCCGCCATGCCATTTTTAGTCAATGCCATTCGAGGTTTAAAAGCCAAACAACTCAACATGGATTTACCCGTTTCTCTGGCTATTTTTGGCGCTTATGCAGCCAGTAGTTGGGCCACATTTTTTGAAACAGGTGAAGTTTATTTTGAATCTATTTGTATGTTTTCCTTTTTACTTTTATTAGGTAAATATCTAGAATTTAGAGCGCGATTAAAAGCGACCGAATTTACGGCAAACTTACAAAAATTACTGCCCTTAACAGCTCGTTTGGCCAATAATGATGGTGAGGAAAAAGTCATCGCAGCCAAGCGCCTAAAGCTCAATGATTTAATCCTGATCAAACCCGGAGAAACGATCCCAGCCGATGGCATTGTAACCAAAGGTCGCACCACTGTTGATGAGTCGATGATGACGGGTGAACATCAAGCGGTGAGCAAAAAGCAACGCGATCAAGTCTTTGCCGGAACCATCAATCATGATGGTGTCATCACAGTACAAATCAATCAAGTCGGTCAGAATACGCTACTTAATCAAATTGTAACCTTGCAGCACCAAGCATTAGCCAGCCGCCCTAGAATCGCTGAAGTCACTGATAAAGTGGCGCAGTGGTTTGTCGCTATTTTACTTATTTTTGCTTCAATAACGGCCGCAGTGTGGTACCAAATCGATTCAAGTCATGCCTTTTGGATTACGATTGCGGTGTTAGTCGCAACTTGCCCATGTGCTTTAAGTTTATCGGTCCCCACCGGCCTCACTTGCTCGGTGGCTAACTTAACACAAAAAGGTGTATTAATTAAAAAAGCGCATGTGCTCGAAACATTAACTAAGATTGATACTATCGCCTTTGACAAAACGGGGACACTAACCGAAGGTCGATTTACTATCTTGAATCACCGTTTCTACCCTGAGCATTTACCACAGCAATTTAATGAATCACATTTACTGGCATTAGCGCATGTTTTAGAGCTTCATTCAGAGCATCCGATAGCAAAAGCATTTACACAGCCTAGCACTGAAAAACACATTGCAATTAACCCAGCTGACATCGATCATGTCGAAATCCACACAGGACTGGGCATTTCAGCAGAGTATCTCGGTATTCAGATTGCCATAGGGCAAAATGGTTGGTTTGATACAGTCAACACGTCATGTCAGGTGGTATTATATATCGACAAAAAGGCTGTTGCCTCTTTTGAGCTCAGTGATAAAGTCAGAGATCACGCTGAACAGTTACTTCGGTATTGTGACGAACAGCACATCCAGAGTCACATTCTAACCGGTGATTCATCTGAAGCGGGTTCCAAATTAGCCGACACGCTGGCGATAAAATATGTGAAAATTGGCTGTACACCCAGTGATAAACAGCACTATGTTGAAACTTTACGCAGTAAAGGTCACATTGTTGCCATGGTAGGTGATGGAGTCAACGACAGCCCAGTGTTTAATAGCGCCCATTTATCGATTGCGATGGCCAGTGGTGCGGATATTTCTAAAAATACCGCAGATGTTGTATTACTAAACTCTGATTTAGATGCTTTGCAACAACTTCATCAGATTAGTCTAAAGACCAGACGTATCATCAAGCAAAACTTAGCACTGTCATTGTGTTATAACGGCTCTATTCTACCGCTCGCGGCAATGGGTCTTGTTCCGCCTTGGGCTGCGGCCATTGGCATGTCGGCCAGCTCGATCATTGTGATCACTAACTCATTAAGGCTACTAAAAATATGAGTATCATTTATATCTTAATTCCTATCGCTATTTTATTGGTGATCATTGCTTTAGGGATTTTCTTTTGGGCTGTTCGCAGTGAGCAATTCTCTAATTTAGATAAACAAGCTCACAGTATTTTATTTGAAGACGATAAAGAGCAGCACAACAAAAGTAATGATTGACTCTTTTTATCTCACTGCATTTATGATGGGCTTACTTGGTAGCGGCCATTGTGTTGCGATGTGTGGAGGTGTTGCTTCTTCCTTGCAATTAGCCGTAAAAGATCCTAAACAAGCAAAAATATTTACAGTATTTTATAATCTAGGCCGCTTAGTAAGCTACAGCCTGGCCGGTGCATTAGTAGCTGGTGTCGGTAGTTATTTTGCCAGCCAATCTTTACTTCTGTCACAAATTCTTAGTTATCTAAGCGCCTTGTTTATGGTACTGGTTGGTTTATACGTTATGAGGTTAGCGGCAACACTCAATTGGCTCGAGTCACTCGGCAAATTCGCTGTATGGCAACACCTTGTAAAATTTAATCGACACCTAATGCCCCTTGACTCAAAAACAAAAGCATTAGCCTATGGCGCCTTGTGGGGCTGGTTACCTTGTGGCTTGGTGTACTCTGCATTAACGTGGTCTATCTCAGCTTCCTCAGCGCTAGAGGGGGCTTTATTTATGGCGTTATTTGGCTTAGGTACGGCCCCAGCTATGGTATCTTTAGGTTGGACAGCGCACACTGCTGCAAAATGGCTCAACAAACCGATTTTTCGGCTAATCATGGGCAATTTCTTAGTATTTTATGGTTTCTACCTTTTTACTATTGCGGTGCTCAAAGCGGTGCATTAAGCTAGGCAACATTCCCAGTTGTGTATGGATGATCAATGGAATTCAAGAACAAACTCGCGTCAAAATCACAGTGCACGATCAGCTGTAATAACTGTAGCATCAGTCAGTTATGTATCCCATTTACATTAAACAATGATGAAATGGACAAGCTAGATGAAATCATCGAACGTAAAAAACCGCTCCATAAAGGTGACTTTTTATTTGAATCATCACAGCCTTTAAAAGCTATCTATGCCGTCCGTTCGGGGTCATTTAAATCATATACCTTGTCAGAACAAGGTGAAGAGCAAATTACAGGTTTTCACCTTGCCGGTGATATCGTCGGATTTGATGCCATAAACAAAATGCAACATCAAAGTTATGCTCAAGCCATGGAAACAGCGATGGTATGTGAAATCCCTTATACAACGCTTGATGAACTCAGCGGAAAATTACCGAAACTGCGCCAACAAGTGATGCGAATGATGAGTAGTGAAATTAACTACGATCAAGAAATGCTGCTTTTACTGAATAAAAAAACAGCAGAAGAACGATTGGCTGCTTTTTTGGCTAACCTCTCACGCAGGTTTGGTGAGCGCGGTTTTTCTAAAAAAGAGTTTCGCTTAACTATGACTCGTGGTGAAATCGGCAATTATTTAGGCCTCACAGTAGAAACCATTAGTCGCTTATTAAGCCGTTTTCAAAAAGCTGAAGTGATTAAAGTTGAAGGTAAATTCATCACAATCATTAATGCTGAGGAATTAGATAAGATTGCTGCAATTAAACCTTGATCTGACACAAACAAACCCGAGATTTATCTGCTAAACGTCCCATTATCACTTACACTTAATTTAACCTAATTAAGTGTAAGGCTATTGAAATGAATTCAATTAAAAAAATTCTCGCCGTCATTGATCCAAGCAAAGAACAACAAAAAGGATTATTGCGGTCGTTTGAATTAGCAAAAAAATCAGGCGCATCTATTACTGCATTTCTTTCCATTTATGATTTTTCATATGAAATGACGACGATGCTGTCCCATGATGAACGCGATGCAATGCGAGAAGCCGTGATTCTATCAAAGCAGCAATGGATAGAGAGCTTAATCGATCCCTACCAAACGGAACTTACAATCAATTGTGAAGTTATTTGGCATAACCGGCCTTTTGAAGCAATTATCGCCCATGTGATTGATAATGATTATGATCTTGTAGTCAAAGGCACTCATCAGCACGATACGCTAAAATCAGTGATTTTTACGCCCACAGACTGGCATTTAATACGTAAGTGCCCCACACCTGTACTACTCGTTAAAGAACATGCTTGGCCGGAAAATGGCCACGTCTTAGCTGCTGTCCATGCTTCGTGTGAAGATAAACAACATCAAGATCTCAATCATCGCATCATTAAAGATGCGCAATTTGTCGCACAATTAGCAAAAGCAGACGTTCATATCGTTAATTCATACCCCGGCACACCAATAAATATTGCCATTGAAATCCCTGAGTTCAATGCTTCTGAATTCAATGAATCCGTCAAGGCTCATCACCAAACATGTACACAAGCGATCGCTACTCAGTACGATATTGACTTCAAACGATGTCATGTAAAAGAAGGGCTGCCAGAAGATATAATTCCGATGATTGCCAACAAAATAGATGCTGAATTAGTGGTGATTGGTACTGTTGGTCGAACAGGTTTTAGTGCTGCTTTAATTGGTAATACCGCCGAACATGTTATCGATAGTTTAAACTGTGATGTGCTTGCACTTAAACCTGAAGGTTACATCAGTCCCTTGCAAAAATAGCAGTACCGTTACAATAAAAAGTGATATTGATTGATATCACTTTTTAACTGCGCAAAATCCTCCTATAATACGCCCCTTAATTTTGAAGTACGGATCAAGGGGCATCAATGTCACATTCACTCACAGCAAAAGCGAAATATAACTTTAACAAGTTACAAAAACGTTTACGCCGTTATACCGGTCAAGCGATTGCAGATTTCAATATGATTGAAGAAGGCGATCGGATTATGGTCTGTATGTCAGGAGGGAAAGACAGTTACACTATGCTTGATATTTTACAAAATCTTCAACGATCTGCCCCTATCAATTTCGAACTTGTAGCCGTCAACCTAGATCAAAAACAACCCGGCTTCCCAGAGCATATTTTACCCGAGTATTTTCAATCATTAGGTATTGAATACAAAATAGTTGAAGAGGACACTTATAAAATAGTGACCGATATAATCCCCGAAGGCAAAACCACCTGCTCACTTTGCTCTCGCTTACGCAGAGGTATTTTATATCGCACAGCCACTGAAATAGGTGCAACTAAAATCGCATTGGGTCATCACAGAGACGACATGGTAGAAACCTTATTTCTAAATATGTTTTATGGTGGAAAACTCAAAAGCATGCCGGCAAAATTAGCATCAGATGATGGCCAACATATGGTTATCCGCCCACTTGCTTATTGTAAAGAAGCCGATATTGCCGCGTATGCAGAGCAAAAAGAGTTTCCGATAATTCCATGTAATTTATGTGGCTCACAAGAGAATTTACAGCGTAAAAATATTAAACTGATGCTACAAGAGTGGGACAAAACTCATCCAGGGCGTATTGAAACTATTTTTACAGCAATACAAAATGTTACGCCTTCACATTTAGCAGACCCTACTTTGTTTGATTTTGCGAATTTACAAAAATCAGATGTACCTCTTGGTGAAGGTGATATTGCTTTAGATAAACCAGATGTTCCGGCTATTCCTGTCGGATTCGAACACACTGAAGCAACTGATGCCATTGCGATTGAACTGAACTAATAAACAGTCGCAAAAATAAAAAACCCGAGACAACTGCATCGGGTTTTTTAATGGCGTTTGATTATTGTTGAGTGTGTTTTTTCATCCAATTAAATACTTCATCATACCAATGTATCAGGTTGTCTTGATTCAAGATCCAATGATTTTCATCAGGGTAAACCACTAACCGAGAGTCAATCCCTTTACGCTGTAATGTCGTAAACGCACCTAATCCTTGCGCATACGGGACACGATAATCTTTTAGGCCATGGATTACTAGCATAGGTGTTTTCCATTTTTCGACATAGTTTGCAGGATTGAATTTTTTATAATCCCCCTCTTTTTGCCAAAATTCGCCACCCATTTCATGCTCAGCAAACCAGAGCTCTTCTGTGGTTTGGTGAAAACTCTCCATATCGAACAAACCAGCATGGTTTACTAAACAATTGAAACCATCGGTCCAATTCCCTGCAATCCAGTTCATCATATAACCACCGTAAGATGCCCCTAACGCACACGCATTCTTTGCATCTAACCAAGGCTCTTGTTTTGTAATATATGCCATGCCTTTTTTCAGATCTTCTAACGGCTTTCCACCCCAATCACGTGAAATCGAATTTGTAAATTCTTGGCCATAACCGATAGAACCGTGAAAATCTATCATGACAACGCCATAGCCTTGCGCAGCCCACAATTGGGCATTCCAACGATAGTGGAACATATTGCCAAATGAACCTTGTGGGCCACCATGGACTAAAAAAGCAATCGGGTATTTTTGTCCTTCTTGGTAATTCCAAGGTTTGACTAAATAACCATACACTGCTTCTTTGTTCCAACCTGGAAAGCTAAATTGTGATGACTCGCCAAACTGAACCGCTGCTAGATTCGCTTGATTTACATTGGTTAGCTGAACAAGTTCAGAGCCATCAATATTAATTTGAAAAAGGTCTTTCGGAGAGTTTAAGGTGTGACGGCTAAAAATAATTTTATTATCAGCCAATTGCACATCACCGGCGATGCCGTCTGAATAGACCTTTCTTACATCACCAAAATGTGTACTAATTTCGTAGATACTCTTTTGTCCAATATCTTGTGTCGTGACATAAACGGCACGATTATTTGGGGAAAAGGTATAACTCGAAATGCTTCTATCCCAAAGTGGTGCCACTTCATCTAACTTACCAGTTTTTAGATCTTTGATCATTAAACCAAACCGATCGGCTTCAAAACCTGGTTTTTTCATCGCTAGATAGGCCATAAAACGGCCATCAGAAGAAAACTGAGGCTGTGAGTCCCACGCTAAATTATCTTTGGTTAAGTTCTCAATGTCGCCCCCTTGAACAGGTACTTTGAATAAATCAAAGTTTGTTGTCCAAGCTTGATCACGACTGGGGGCTTTCGCTGAAAATACAACATGGCTGCTGTCTGGTGTAAACGTCACTTCCTCCATACCTGAAAAAGGTTTAGCCGGAATGTCGGTATCCCATCCTGCTGTAATATTTTTCGCGTCTGCAATTGGCTGCTCAGTAAGATCAGCAACAAAAAGATGGCTACGCAGCCTATCCGACCAAGTATCCCAATGACGCATTAATAACTGGTCGTATACCATCGCATGGTGTTTTTCGTTATTAAATTCAGCCGTCTTTTTTACTGTACAAGCTATCGTGTCACAACTTGGCACCACTTCAAGCGCAAGTGCGAGTTTTTTGTTGTCAGGTGACAGTGTAAAGCCGTTCACAGAAAGAGCTAAGTCTGTTACTTGTACAGCCTCTCCGCCCGATAAATTTAATGACCAAACTTGAGACTTACCAGAACGATTCGCTAAAAAGAAAATGCTTTTTGCGTCATTGCTCCAAGTGACTGAGTGCTCTGAACTGGGGTGGCTAGTTAACTTAAGATCAGCAGTATTATTGTTTAGCGATTTTAAATATAAATCACTGCCTTTTGGCGTTTTAAGTGAGTAGATAACTTGATCACCTGCTGGCGACAAAGCTATATTGCCAATTTTATTAAATGCATTCAATTTTTCTACGGTCAGTGGCTCAGCCGCTTGCACGTGAGAAGCTAAACTTGCCAGCATAGCAAGACTTAGTGCGCTTTTTATCATCTTACACCTTGTTATTATTAATAATAAAAAAGAGCGCAAATGCGCTCTTTTTTCTTGTCGTTTATTTGCTTAGTTCGTTGTCCAACTCAGCAATTTTTGCTTTCCAAATTGCTGGGCCTTGAGTATGGGCATTAGCTCCTTCACTATCGACAGCCACAGTAACTGGCATGTCTTCAACTTCAAACTCGTAAATTGCTTCCATTCCTAGATCTTCAAAGGCAACTACGCGTGCTTTTTTGATTGCTTTAGATACTAAGTAAGCCGCCCCACCGACCGCCATCAGATAAATTGATTTATTCTGTTTAATTGACTCGACCGTTGCAGGTCCACGCTCAGCTTTACCAATCATGCCAATAATGCCCGTTTTTTCAAGCATCATATCGGTGAATTTATCCATGCGAGTTGCAGTCGTTGGACCCGCAGGCCCAACAGCTTCATCTCTAACTGCATCCACTGGCCCGACGTAATAAATAAATTTATTATCGAAGTCGACACCTTCAGGTAGCCCTTGACCTGAGTTGATCATATCTTGTAGACGTTTATGAGCCGCATCACGACCCGTTAAAATTTTGCCTGAAAGTAGGACTGTTTCGCCCATTTTCCATTCTTGCGTATCTTCTTTAGTCAACGTATCTAAATTCACTCGACGTGTATCTGCACCGACTTCGAATGTCACTTCTGGCCAATCTTCCAGTTTCGGAGCTTTTAATTCAGCAGGCCCTGAGCCATCTAAGGTGAAGTGCACATGGCGAGTTGCCGCACAATTTGGGATCATCACAACAGGCTTAGACGCCGCATGGGTTGGCGCTGTTTTGACTTTTACATCAACAACTGTGGTTAACCCACCTAGACCTTGCGCACCAATGCCTAATTTATTCGCGCGTTCGAATATTTCAAGGCGAAGCTTGTCTTCAGTCGTCTCTGCGCCGCGCTCCATTAATTCATGAATATCAACCGGGTCCATTAAGGATTCTTTTGCAAGTACCGCGGCTTTTTCTGCCGTGCCGCCAATCCCTATTCCTAACATCCCTGGCGGGCACCAGCCAGCTCCCATTGTAGGTAACGTTTTTTCAACCCACTCGGCCACGTCATCTGAAGGATTAAGCATCACCATTTTTGTTTTGTTTTCAGAGCCACCGCCTTTTGCAGCAACCATTACTTCTACTTCTCCGCCAGGGACTAAATCAATATGGACAACAGAAGGGGTATTATCTTTGGTGTTTTTTCGACTACCAGCAGGATCGGCTACAATCGAGGCACGTAGGGGGTTATCTGGATTCAAATAGGCACGACGAGTTCCTTCATCAACCATTTGTTGCACGGTTAAATCGGTTTTATCCCACGATACATCCATCCCTACTTTTACAAAGCAGGTAATAATGCCTGTGTCCTGACATAATGGACGCTTGCCCTCTGCCGACATACGCGAGTTAATAAGAATTTGTGCAATTGCATCTTTGGCCGCTTTCGATTGCTCTTTGTGATAGGCTTTTTCGAGTGCTTGTACAAAATCAAGTGGGTGATAAAAAGAGATATATTGTAATGCATCTTCGATGCTATCAATAAAGTCTTGCTGACGGATCATGCTCATGGTCGGTCCTTTAAAGTCGTTAAACCAATGACGGAGGCTTTAGTTTACATTTACTCTTGTTGATCTTGCAACGAGAGCTGAAAATGCTACCAGTTTCGTTTATTATCCTCTCTATAATACCCTCCAAGCCCCTTTGCGGCCAGTCTGGTAAGTAGAAGTTAATGATAAACGAACAATTATCGTGCAAAAAATTTGACATTTCGCTTAATTGCACTCAATTATTTGCACAATTTGCTGAGACCCCTTGGGCCATCTTGCTCGATTCAGCCAATCCAAACAACAAACAGCGGCAGTTTGATATCATCGCAATTGAGCCGATTGCCACCATTGAAGCTATCAATAATCAATGTCTATTAAATGGTCAAAACTCTACTCTTTCGCCCTTTACTGCATTAGCTGAACAGTTAGCTCAATTCACATCACTTAAAGCGCCTCACTCATTGCCTTTTTCTGGCGGATTACTTGGTTATTTTTCTTATGATCTAGGCCGGTACTTAGAAAAGCTCCCCAATCTTGCACAAAAAGAAATTACCCTTCCTGATATGGCCGTCGGTGTGTATCCTGATGCGTTAATTTATTCTTATGAACAACGAGCTTGGTTTTACATTGCTCAACCAGGTTACGACCGCTTAGCCTTATACCTCAATAATGCATCTATCGATGGTGCCACACCTCAATTTTCTCTTACCAGTGACTGGCAATCAAACTTAGATAAGTCCAGCTACGCCAAAAAATTTCAGCAAGTACAAGCTTATCTTCGCTCAGGCGATTGTTATCAAATCAATCTTGCACAGCGATTTAAAGCAAATTACCTAGGCCAGCCATGGCAAGCATATTTAAAATTGCGAGGGGCTAATCAAGCGCCATTTTCAAGCTTCATTAACCACCCACAGGGCTGCATCGCGTCCATTTCTCCTGAGCGGTTTATTCAAGTCGATAATGGTCACGTGCTAACAAAGCCAATAAAAGGCACATTACCCCGCAGTGATGATCCAAAAGAAGATAAATTCAGAGCTGAAAAACTGTCACAATCTCCTAAAGATAGAGCCGAAAATGTGATGATTGTTGATTTATTAAGAAATGACTTAGGTAAAGTGGCTGCTGCTGGCAGCGTAGAAGTCCCACACTTATTTAAGATAGAAAGTTACCCAGCGGTCCATCACTTAGTGAGCACAGTGACGGCCACACTCGCTGAGGGGAAAACTGCGCTCGATCAATTAGCTGCAGCGTTTCCTGGAGGTTCAATAACTGGCGCTCCCAAAATACGTGCAATGGAAATCATTGAAGAACTTGAGCCCGATAGACGCTCCGTTTATTGTGGTTCAATTGGCTATATCTCGGCGTGCGGCAATATGGACACTAGCATTACTATTCGAACTCTCGTTTTTAACCAACAACAAGTATTTTGTTGGGCCGGAGGTGGGATAGTCGCAGATTCGAATATCGATGCTGAATATCAAGAAACGTTCGATAAAGTCAACAAAATTTTACCCATTTTAGGTTAAATAATGACACTCAGTGAATTTATCAATCGCTTTCAATTACTGTCGTTAACCAGTAATCAAGGCTTTCCACATCCCGCAAAAAAAAGTGCAGTCTTGATCCCTGTTTGCGAGATTAATAACAAACTCCATCTTTTATTTTGCAAACGACCCAGCTATCTCAAGCATCATCCTGCAGAGATCTGTTTCCCTGGAGGCAAACTTGAGCAAACAGATGGTTCACTGCAAGCTGCGGCACTCCGTGAATGCCATGAAGAACTGGGGTTACAAAAACAGCATATTCAGCTCTTGGGCGAGCTTGATTCGTATTGGACATTAACAGGTTTTGAAATAAAACCCTTTGTTGGGCTCGTCGAAGACTTGAGCGCAATCCAGTTAGATGTGAATGAAGTTGAATCTGTGTTTTATATCCCATTTACTGATCTGGCGTTAAGCCAAAATTGGCAACCACTTTCATTCATCAGGTCGAATAAAAAACGCCAACTCCGTGCTTTCAAAACCCCTTATGGCTTACTCTGGGGAGCGACTGCTCAAATAACTCTCAATCTGGTCAAACAAGTTTCCTAGAGCTGCATTTGTTGGTTGCATCATATTGTATACAAGTTATGATTAGCGCCCGTTCAAGGTTTTAAGAGTATTTTATATGATCAGTGCATTCGATATGTTTAGTATCGGTATTGGCCCTTCTTCTTCTCACACCGTTGGCCCAATGCGCGCTTCACGTCTTTTTGTTGCAGAGTTACAACAACTCGGCTTGATGGAGCAAATAACTGAAGTTAAAGTTGAATTGTTTGGCTCTCTTGGTCAAACAGGTGTTGGGCATGGTTCTGGAAAAGCCGTTATTTTGGGGCTGGCTGGCTATGATCCTGAAACCATTGATGCTGATCAAGTTGATGCTATCTTAGCTAAAATCGAACAAGAACAAATTATCTACCTTGACCAATCTCACCCAGCTAAGTTTCCGACCCAAGGGGCAATAGTCTTCCATCGTCGCAAAACACTTCCAAAGCACAGTAATGCGATGGAAATTATCGCTTATAAAGGCAAAGAAATTTTACACCGCCAGATATATTATTCTATCGGTGGTGGGTTTATTGTCTCAGAACAAGATTTTGATTCCGAAAAAGACGCTGCAATCGAAATACGTACACTGAACCCCGCTCCGTTCGATTTTAATTCCGCAAAAGAACTACTCGCGATGTGTAAAGAGAATGGTTTCAGTGTTTCAACGTTAATGATGAAAAATGAAAAAACATTACGTGATGAAGAAACCATCAAAGATGAGCTTTATAACCTTTGGAAAGTAATGAAAGCTTGCATCGAACGTGGGATCCGCACGGAAGGGATTCTTCCTGGAGGCTTAAGAGTCAAACGACGTGCGCCAAGTCTATATCTACAGCTAAATGTTGAAAGTAATGATGATCCACTCAGAGCGATGGATTGGGTTGACTTATTTGCATTAGCAGTCAATGAAGAAAATGCGGCTGGAGGACGAGTTGTCACAGCCCCTACAAACGGCGCTGCTGGTATTATTCCTGCTGTTTTGATGTATTATCATAAATTTGTCAAACGTGTAGACCGTGACATTGCCACACGCTATTTACTCACAGCTGCTGCAATTGGGATTTTGTATAAAAAAAATGCCTCTATTTCAGGTGCTGAAGTGGGTTGTCAAGGTGAAGTCGGTGTGGCTTGCTCTATGGCAGCTGGAGCGTTAACTGAAATTGTTGGCGGAAATGTTGAACATGTCGAAAATGCGGCTGAAATAGGCATGGAACATAATTTAGGCTTAACCTGTGATCCTGTTGGTGGTTTAGTTCAAGTCCCCTGTATAGAACGAAATGCAATGGGAGCGGTAAAAGCGATTAATGCATCTCGGTTAGCACTGCGCGGATCAGGTGATCAGAAAGTGTCTCTCGATAAAGTTATCAAAACCATGTGGGAAACAGGCAACGATATGAAAACCAAATATAAAGAAACTGCTCGTGGTGGATTAGCAGTGAATATCATCGAATGTTAGTGTTTATGACTGCTCATGCATAAATTAGCAGCGTATCCATGCTAATTAAAATGGAACATAAAACATGAAACATAAAAAAGCGGCTAACAAGCCGCTTTTTTTATGTTTATTTATCTAACGGGTAAATCAATATCTGCAAACAATGCATCTACATCATCTTGATTGCGCAGTAAACTTGCTCTTTCAACCCGCTCTTTCGTTAGATGAGGAGCAAATCGCTCAATAAAATCATACATATAAGTACGTAAGAATGTACCTTTTCTAAAACCAATCTTTGTCGTACTGGCTTCAAATAAATGACTTGCGTCAATACAGACTAAATCTTGGTCAGTCTGTTTATCAATCGCCATCGACGCGACCACCCCAACACCTAACCCTAACCGAACATATGTTTTAATGACATCAGCATCAGTAGCCGTAAAGACAATTTGCGGCTCTAGGCCATGCTTACCGAATGCTTTGTCTAATTCTGAGCGGCCAGTAAAGCCAAATACGTAGGTAATGAGTGGATATTGTGCGACATCTGCAATGGTAAGGTTATTTACTTTTTGCGCCAGTGGATGATTTTTAGCAACAACTATACTGCGATTCCAATGATAACAAGGCAACATCACTAAATCAGAATATAAATGCAGTGCTTCTGTTGCAATAGCAAAATCAGCATCTCCTCGCGCAGCTGCATCGGATATCTGTTGGGGTGTCCCCTGGTGCATGTGTAAAGACACTTTAGGAAACTTTGTCATAAACCCTTGGATTACTTGCGGAAGTGCATAACGCGCTTGTGTATGCGTTGTTGCTATATTTAACTTACCTTGATCAGGTAAAGTGTGTTCATTTGCAACAGCCTTGATCCCTTCAACTTTAGATAAAATTTCTCGCGAAATATTGATGATATCTTTGCCTGCAGGCGTAACGTGCGTTAAGTGTTTGCCACTTCGGCCAAAGATTTGAACACCCAGCTCATCTTCAAGCATCCGAACTTGCTTAGAAATGCCAGGTTGTGATGTGTAAAGGCTTTCAGCGGTAGCAGAAACGTTGAGGTTATGATTGAGCACTTCAACGATGTATCTAAGTTGTTGTAATTTCATGATCGTTTTAGTCTATTCTTATTACCTTTATTTATAATCGTTTGCGCTAGCTATTCCAAGTGTTAATTAAAGTAAATCAGTATTTTTACTCAAAAAAGTACTTTTTCACCAATATAATTACTAGTTTAGCCACAAAGCGCTACATTTAATAAATGGTCAAACGAATTTCGCAATTATGAACAATCCTCTACAACGTTATACACATCTTAAGTTTCTTGTAGTTGATGACTTTACTGACTTTCGGCAATCCATTAAACAAATGGTTGAAAGTTTTGGCGTCAAGCATGTCGATACGTGCAGTGATGGCGAAGAAGCTATTAGTAAATATGCTGAACATCAACATCATGTTGTTTTAGTTGATTATAACTTAGGCGATGGTTTAAGTGGGTTACAAGTTCTCGAAGAGCTCAATTATCGCCAATTATTAAAACCCGGTACCTTGTATATTCTCATTACAGGCGAAACAGCCATGGAATTGGTGATGGGCGCCTTAGAATATCGTCCTGATGATTATTTAGCAAAACCATTTACGAAAAGTACCCTCAAAACGCGACTCGATAAGCTGGTACTGATACAAGAAGTGTTTCAACCTATTTATTCTGCGTTATCCAGAGGAAAAAACATTTCTGCCATAGAGTTATGCGATAGCTTAATGGAAAAAAACAAACGTCTCTCTATGCAATGCCTGCGTTTAAAAGGTGATATTTATCTCAAAGCAGGGCTATATCCCAAGGCCATTAATATTTTTCAGACTGTGATAGAACAACACGAATTGACCTGGGCTCAAATGGGACTTGCTCGTGCATTTAGTGGCATCAATCAATTAGCGGACGTACAAACAATTTGTAAGAAAATCATCGCTAAAAACAAGTATGCGCTCGAAGCATATGATTTATTAGCCGAATCAGATTGTGCAATGGGCAATTTTGAACATGCATATGCATTAATTAAAACAGCCTGCGATCTGTCTCCAAATACCCTGATACGCCAGCGTAAATTGGGTCAATTAGCATTAAGGTATTTAGAGCTTGAACCTGCACTGAATGCTTTTAAACGCGTGGTGAGCTTAGGTCGGTTTTCTGTCAAAATTAGACCCGATGACTTTGTCACCTTATTACAAATTATGTTGCAAATTCAATTTGGATCATTCGGAGGTTTATCGTTGCGCGTTGCCAAAGATTACGCTTCTTTATATCGTGAGATAAACCGCAAATATCCCAGCGATATACAATTAGCAATCGTGGTTAATCTGCACCAAATTTTACTTAAATATTTATCAAACGATAAAGATATTGCCATGGATGAAATACAACAACAGTTGACTCGATGTCACTCTCTGCCCGATGCTTTGAAACCTTACTTAATAAACCAAATTACTTTTGTAGAGCAACGCTTAGAAGAGCCTGATATAAAACAATCTATCTCTAAGCAGTTTTTATCACATCAAGCCGAGCAGTTTACTCAAGAGAATATCGAAAAAGCCAATAATTACAACCGACAAGGGATGTTAAAATTTAAAGAAAAAGATTACTTAACCGCTAAAAAAGCGTTTAAGACAGCGCTAATTAACTCCCCTAACAATGTTAATATCGCATTGAATTTACTACAATGTTTATATCGACTTGCCGCTGATAAACAATTTAAGCAGGTTGAGCCGGCTCTAATTTCATTATGTGCTCAATCACTAGAAACAATCGATCCTGGCGATCACCGATTTGCTCATAGTCAAAATTTATTTAACCACCTCAAAGCGCTTCTAGCCAGTAAGGTTTAATATGTCTCATTCTCCCCTTGATTTCTCAACCGTACTTGCAGCTAGTATGCATGATATGAAGAATTCATTGTGCTTATTATTGCAATCTATCGACACTATTAGTTCTGAGCTCGAACATACACCAAAAACTCGGACAGAGTTTGCACAATTCCATTATGAAATTGCGCGATTAAATTCAAATTTACTGCAGCTCCTTGCCTTGTATCGCAATAGCCACGCCAGCTTACCTCTCAACATTGAGGAGCACTACATAGATGAGCTATTTGAAGAGCTATTAACCAAAAATGAGCTTTATATTCAGAACAAAGTGCTACACTGTAGTATTGAGGTGGATGACGAACTGTGTTGGTTTTTCGACCATGATCTCATCAGTAATTTACTCAATGATATTCTCGTTAATGCGATGCGTTACTCTAAATCAGCAATTCGACTGAGTGCATCAATCAAAGAGAATATGTTACAAATACAAATAATGGATGATGGTGATGGTTATCCTGATGAAATGCTTGAAAAAGCAACAGACGAAATGTCACCAGCAACACTCGCACAAAGTCGGACAGGTTTAGGGTTATATTTCGCTAGTTTAATTGCAAATGCCCACACTAATAATAATAATCAACATGGCCGAGTGATGCTAGCTAATGGTGGGCAACTTAATGGCAGTGTATTTACCCTAACACTACCCTAAGTTTATAAATTTATGTAATATTAGAGAGATAAGCCATGATCAATATTAAAGAGAAGTATTTATGATAGCCGCTATCATCGTCACATTAATAGTAGCACTGATCGTCATTGCGGTTTGGGTTCATGCCATTCAGCAACACAAAGAGAAACAGGAAGTCGAACGACGTCAAGAGTTAACAAAGTACAAAAAAATCATCGAAGAAACAGAAGACATCCTAATGAATGCCGCTAACCTGCCCATGTCTTCAGCACTCATTGGTGTCATGCATAAGCGTATCGTCGATTCTTTGAAAGCAATGTGCGAGTTGTCACCAAACTCAAAAGAATTAAAGTCACGACTCGTTGAATCAAACGAACGTATGCAAAACTCACAAAGTAGTGACAGCTCAGCCAATGATAAGGTTGCACTTCCTGACAATGACAAACAAATCATAGCATTAGTGCAGGGGATAAAAAAATTACGAAATCTACTACGTTCAGAGCACTCTAAAGGAAAGGTCGATACCCAGCTATTTTTAAATGAAGATAAACGTCTTGAAAAGCTGCAACTCAGGATCAATGTTGATAGTCAAGCTAAACGAGGAATGGCTGCTCGCTCTGCTAATATGCTCGGCTCCGCTCGCCAGTATTTCGAAAAAGCACTCGCGACTCTTGCTGCTCAAACGTACACAGATGATTATATAACATCAAAAAGAAGCGAAATTGAAAGCTTCCTTGAAGAAATCACAACTGAATTAAAAGTGACCAATGCAACTGATCGTAAGAAAAAAGCAGAACAAGAGCAAGATGACTTAGATGTGTTATTTGCGCCTAAAAAGAAATGGTAAGACTAGAATACTAATGCAGTTATATTAACTCAATTGTTCACTGTAAAAACAACTTATACTTAATAGTGCTTAATCTACTAAAGGTTTCTGATGTATTCAGAAGCCTTTTCTTTTGCTGCTAACTCCTAAATTTTAGCTCGCTCAAGGCATCGCCCACGTTCTGAGAGATAATTCAACTGAGTAATTTCGATGACTCGGACGTTAACATAAAATCCATTAAAGGCAATTTATAAAAAATTAGGCTTAGCCATACCCTGTAGAAATTGTGAATACAGTAAAAATTATCATGAAAGGAATGCCTTAACGCCGAGACTGTTAAATTTGTGTTGAGCGAAGCCAAAATTTTCGGGGTTCAATGATATAAAGCTTAGGGATCCATGAATTGTTTTTCATCCTAGTTCTCTAATACTGCTAAACTGCTAAGCTTTTTAAAGCTCGGTTGAACTGAACTTACTTTATGGAAATGGATTCAATGTAGAGTAATACATTAATACCGTTCAAGCGACTGAAAACTTAAACATATAAATCCAGATTTAAAAAAGCATTCCAATAAAAAACGCCAGTCAGGAGTTAACTGACGGGCGTTTTTAATGACGCGGTTTAAATTAAGATTTCTCTTTGCTCTTCTTAGCTGTTTTCTTTTGTTCTTCGACCCATTTGCCCTCTCGGAAATGAGCAGTCCAACCAGTCGCCTTACCATCAACCTCAGACATAACGTATTGCTCCTTTGCTTTGCGGCTGAAACGTACTATCGCTTCCTGACCATCTGGATCTGCAGCTGGAGCATCGGCTAAATAATGAAACTTTGGTGAAATACGATCCCTAAAACGCTGCAATTCAAGTACTTTAGGTGCACGCGTTTCTCGAGACTTAGGAAACGTTGATGCTGCTAAAAAGATACCAGCTGCACCATCACGCAATACAAAATATGCATCAGACTTCTCACATTCTAACTCAGGTAAATGTGTTGGATCTTCTTTGGGCGGCGCTGCTTCACCATTTCGGAGTAATTTACGCGTATTTTTGCACTCTTCAGCCGTACAACCAAAATATTTACCAAAGCGACCAGCCTTGAGTTGCATGTCTGCACCACATTTATCACATTCGATTAGCGGCCCTTCATACCCTTTGAGCTTAAAGGTACCATTTTCGATAATATACCCTTCACATGCTGGATTATTTCCGCATACATGTAACTTACGCTTTTCATCAATCAAATATGAATCCATTGCGGTTTCACAAATTGGACAGCGCTTCATTAGCATTAAACTTTCAGTTTCGGCATCTTCGGAATCAACAGCGAGCGCTTCATCCCCGCTGGTTAAGTTCATGGTCTTAGTGCAGCGTTCTTTTGGAGGTAAGTTATATCCGGTACAACCAAGAAACACACCAGTAGAAGCAGTGCGTATACCCATTTCACGCTGACATGTTGGGCACTCAATATCCGTCACAACCATCTGATTTTGACGCATTCCTCCAGCTGACTCTTCTTTACCTGCAATCTCCAATTGAGTCGAAAAGTCCTGATAAAAAGTATCAAGCACATCCGTCCACTCAAGATTGCCGAGTGCGATGTCATCTAATCGGCCTTCCATTTTGGCGGTAAAGTCAAAATCTAAGAGTTCAGAGAAGTTTTCCACCAAACGATCGTTGACTATTTCGCCCATTTTTTCCGCAAAAAAACGGCGGTTTTCAACTCGTGCATATCCTCTATCTTGAATCGTTGAGATAATTGCCGCATAGGTCGATGGACGACCAATCCCTCGCTTTTCTAACTCTTTCACTAAGCTAGCCTCACCAAATCGCGCCGGGGGCTTAGTGAAATGCTGCTGAGGGTCAAGCGCTTGCAAGTTCAGGACATCGCCAACCTCTACTTTAGGCAATGCTTGTTCTTCTTCATTCTTTTTACGTACTGCGGGCTGTACACGAGTCCAACCATCAAACACTAACACACGCCCTTTTGCTTTTAGCTGATAATCTGCGGCTTCTACTGTGATGGTCGTTAAGTCATACTGAGCAGGTACCATTTGACATGCAACAAATTGACGCCAAATCAACTCATAGAGTTTTTTAGCATCGGCTTCTACACCATCTAAATCACCTGACATAAAACTGACATTTGATGGACGAATTGCTTCGTGTGCTTCTTGAGCATTACCTTTGGAACTATACGAAATTGGATCTGCTGGTAAATATTGCGACCCGTACTTCTTTTCAACATATTCGCGACAGCTAGCAACAGCATCAGTAGATAAGTTGGTCGAGTCTGTACGCATGTATGTGATGTAACCCGCTTCATATAAACGCTGAGCTAGCATCATTGTCTTTTTAACACCATAACCTAAACGTGTACTGGCTGCTTGCTGCATTGTCGAAGTAATAAAAGGAGCACTTGGCTTACTTTTACTCGGCTTTTTCTCGTTATCAATAACTTTAAATGGCGCAGATTGTAGTGCGGTAACAGCTGCCATTGTTTGTGATTCACTAACAGGTTTAAAGGCCGATTGATGATATTTCGTGACCGCTAAACGAATTTGTGCTTCCTTCGCTGTCACATCAGCATGAAGATCCCAAAACTCTTCAGGGACAAATGCTTTAATTTCACGTTCGCGCTCAACAAGCACTCGCACTGCTACCGATTGAACTCGTCCTGCAGATAAACCTCTGGCTACTTTTTGCCAAAGTAACGGAGAAACCATAAAACCTACTACACGATCGAGAAAACGACGCGCTTGCTGTGCATAGACCATGTCAGTATTTAGTTCACCGGGTGTAGAGAAGGCTTGTTGAATGGCATTTTTAGTGATTTCATTGAAAACAACGCGTTTATACTTCGATTCGTCGCCTCCGATCACTTGCTCAAGGTGCCATGCGATGGCTTCCCCTTCTCTATCCAAGTCCGTTGCGAGATAAATTTGGTCGGCATTTTCTGCTAATTTTTGTAATTCTTGAACAACTTTTTCTTTACCTGGCAGCACTTCATAATGAGGCTCCCATCCTTTTGCAGGATCAATGCCCATCCGAGCGACTAAATTAGTATAGTCACGTGCTTTTTTATAAGCGGCCTTTTCTTCAGGATCCATTTTACGCACTTCAGCAGGTGTTTTGGTTGCTGGTGCTTTTTTGTTTTGGCCGGAAGTAGGAAGATCGCGGATATGCCCAACACTGGACTTAACAACAAAATCCTTCCCTAAGTATTTATTAATTGTTTTAGCCTTAGCCGGTGACTCTACAATTACTAACGATTTACCCATGTCTGCCTATTTATGAACAATTAGTATTCAAATTGATTAGTTACACCCATTTTGGGCTCTATTATTAAAGGTATATCGACAAACTGCCAGTGTGACAAGCAATAAATTAAAAGTTTTTTTAATAAATTGCTATTTTTGCTAGTTTTTCGAACTAATCGAATGCTTTTTGAGTCGTACTCTTATTTGATAAAAGCAAAAAACGGCATTAAGAATACTCTTAATGCCGTTTTATATTAGTTAACAACTAGTTTATTGTGATTGGAATACTGCCTAGGGTCGTAGACACACCAGAAGGAGACGTTGATGAGATAATCAAACTACCTGACTTAGGTTCCTTTTCTCCTTTAACTGATACTGAAAACGCAAGACCACCTTTATGGTTGTCGCTTGGCCAAGTATATTCTCCTCCCGCTACAACAGAACCCACAGTTGCTACAGCAGAAATGATCGTCCCTGCAGGCATTGGTTGGTTATGTAAATCAGAAATAATGAAAGATGTACTATCAGTATTTTCACCCGTCATCACTAATGGTTTCGCATCTCCGACTGTACTATACCCTGTGCTGCCCGACATCACTAGTACGAGGCTTCTACGGACATTCAATGATTTTTGAGATGAACAGCCTTCATGAGCTGGTATAGAACATAAAACGCCATTATATTTATTATCTTTTCCTGTAAATAGCCCATCGCTATTAAAGTCAACAAACTCTTCTAAAGCTCCACTGTTATTAACATCTCCTCCTTCAGATGGGTTATAAAGGCCATCTTCATTGTGATCAACGAACGCCTCTTTGAGGTCATAAGGTTTGCCACTAATATTTGTGCCTAAAAATGCTGTCATTTCAGCAGCATCAAAGCGTCCATTACCATTTAAATCAGGAAACGACTCTTCACCAATCGCTGTCGCAGTAATGGTTGCACGACCACCGAATTTCTGTCCCATAGTGTTAAAGACTTCTGGTTTATGATTAAGATTATTCAAATCTCCTAAAATGTGACCTTCAGGACGAGGGAATTGACTGGTCCACTTAACAGAACACACCCCATTAACTGTGGTACATGACGATTCAATTGAACCTCCTTCGGTAGTAAAAGTCACCGCTGTACCATCAGGCACTGGGTTATTAAACGCATCCGCTAATCGTGCGGTTATATCAACTTGGTTACCATCTATATCCCAACCTTCAGGGTTAAGAACTGATGCTGATAAACTAAAGCTGTCTTGATCAGGAATACCTGTCGAAACAACCAACACACTCGACTGAGAACTAATCACAGGATCTGAACCATTAATTACAGCTGTAACCCTTACAGAAGTTGCAATAGTGCCGGAATTAACCACTGTTTGAACAAGACCTTGGCTGTCCGTTGTACCGCTTTTGGGTATAATTGTAATTCCACCTAAAGTAGTATTAAGCGAAAAATCAACCACTTGATTGTTTACCGGATTACCATTGGTATCAAGTACTCGGAATACAACAGTAGAACTTTCAGAGCCACCCACAGCACCCGTACCTAGTAACGCAATATTTTCCGGCGAAGCTGAAATAAATTCGATGCTGCCCACATTTGCAGGCAATACTGTCACAACACCGGTTGCTGATAAGTTGATACCACCGGCATTAGCAGTCACATTTATTGGATCGGCACCCACACACCCTTTAGCCAGGTAAGTACTATTTGCAACACCATTAGATGTTGTAATAGGAGTACTTAGTTTTGCTGTCGGTGTCGTTAAAGTTGAACAACTAGAGCTAAAGTTAATTTCTACAGGCTCGTTAAATAAAGTTCCTTCATCATCAACTATTTTAACAGAAATCACTGTCGTCCCACCGGCTGAAATTTCAGAAAGACTAATTTCAGCTTTGCCTTCAACAAATGGGTCACCAGAGCCCATAATGACAGTCGATGAGCCAACTACGAAGAGCTTTTTGCCCGTTTCACCCGTTTCGATAGACGCGGTTATTGTACCCGCCCCTAATAAAGAGCCTGCAATAATATCAACTGTCGCTTGGTGATTGGCATCAGTGATAGCTGTCTTAATCGGTATTTCACCTACGGTTGATTCGAACGAGACAATAACTGGCGCAGTAATCCCGTTTACAGTCGCAATTACACGGCCAGGTTTAGAAGCCGCTATATTTGTAATGTCGTTACCATCAAGATCAACCAATTGCATTGTGATGTTTATATCACCGACCACACCGGTATCATCACCTTGAGTTTGAAAATCCAACGACTCTGATTCGCCTGAATCTAAAGTTGCCGTCACAGTTCCTGCACCTTTGACACTACCAGCAGTTAAATTAAGTCGCGCAACACCTGCAGAATCTGTCAAAACAGTGCCTGAAGTGGGTGATAATGCTCCCAATGTAGTGCTAAATGTCACTTTCTTATTGACAACTACTGACCCTTCTTTAGTTAACGACGCTGAAACGATTGCCGGCGCGGCTGCAGAGATTGAGCTTGAAGACAAAGAAAGAGCGATAGTAATATTACCATCCCCTCCGGTATCACCCTCATCACCAGTACTGGTAAAGACATGTTCAACCGATATAGATGAGCCACTCGGCACAGCATAAGAAGCACTGACTTTACCCGCACCAGCTACGCTACCAGCACGAAGTCTAATAACGGCTTCCCCTGAAGAATTTGTCTGTGCCGTGCCTGCTGCAGGATCCAACACCCCAATTTCACCGTCGAGCGAAAAAGAAATGAGCTTATTCGCGTCAGGTTGACCGTTTTTAGTAAGTTTTGCAGTAAGCTTGCCTGGGAAGTCCTTAGACACTGTTGAGATGCCTTCCCCTGAGTCATAACTGGTCATGGTAACCACTAATTGATAGTTATCATTTGAACCTGTTCCGGAATCTAGACTTCCACCGCCACCGCAGGCTGCGAGCGCTAAACTGAACAGCATAATACAGAGTAAGCGTATTAAAGGCATGTACCTCTCCCTAGCTTGTTATAATTATAGAGTTATTTACTCTATCTTAACCTATTCGCAATGTAAAAATCATAGCATTTTTGAAAAAAGTTACAGCTTTTAGCTTTAATAATTTAATTTGGCTGGTAGGCTATGTAAAATTTTAATAATAGTAGTTATTTTTTATGACTAAAAGTACCTCTCTCAGTCTAACCAGCCGTATTATGATCGGTATGGTGCTCGGCATTATATTAGGCTCTATCCTTAAATTGATTATTGGGGATGGAGGCGAACGATACATCTCTCTGGGGCTATTTGATTTAGCCATCAAAGGTTTCTTTGTAGATGGCTTATTTCATATTGGAGGGGCCATTTTTATTGCTAGTTTAAAAATGCTAGTTGTTCCTTTAGTATTTATTTCGTTGGTCTGCGGTACTTGTAACCTAAGCGACCCAGCAAAACTTGGACGATTAGGCGGAAAATCCATCGCGCTTTATCTATTAACCACTGCAATAGCCATAACGGTTGCAATTAGCTTAGCCTTATTTTTTAGTCCTGGTGAAAATGTTGCGATTCCAACTGATGCCGTTTTTGACAATAAAACCGCCCCCAGTTTAGTACAAGTAATTATTAATATGTTTCCGACCAACCCGATTAGTGCGATGGCCAATGGCAATATGCTTCAAGTAATTGTATTTGCATTATTATTCGGCATTGCAATGGCACTTAGCGGTGAAGCAGGCAAACGGCTTGGACTAATTTTTGATGACTTAAACGTTATTATTTTAAAACTAGTCACTCTATTGATGAATGTTGCTCCTATAGGAGTATTTTGTTTAATGGCTAAGCTTTTTACCACCATAGATGTTGAAGTCATTTTCAGTCTTGGTAAATACTTCCTTGTTGTGGTTCTGGCCTTATTTATCCATGCCTTTATCAATTACAGTATCTTACTTAAATTATTAGCTAATTTGAGCCCTGTTATTTTCCTTAAAAAAATGAAAGATGCAGCACTCTTTGCCTTTAGTACTTCGAGTTCAAGCGCAACAATGCCTATCACACTTGAAACTGCTACGAAGAAACTCGGGGCTAATAATAGTGTAGCCTCATTCACTGTTCCTTTAGGTGCGACTATCAATATGGATGGCACAGCCATTATGCAAGGGGTTGCGACCGTATTTATCGCGCAAGTATTCACCGTCGACTTAACCGTTTCTGATTATTTGATGGTCATACTCACTGCGACACTTGCATCAGTTGGCACTGCAGGTGTTCCGGGCGTAGGGTTAATCATGCTGGCCATGGTACTTAACCAAGTTGGCTTGCCCGTAGAAGGAATAGCCATCATTATGGGTGTAGACAGGCTTTTAGATATGACTCGAACAGCAGTCAATGTTACTGGTGACTGTATGGTGACTTGTGTGGTCGCAAAATCAGAAGGTGAATTCGATCAAAATATATTTAATGATATGAATGCAGCAAAAGAGCTCGAAGAAATCCACTTCAAAAAGTAAGCATATTATATAAAATGCCGAATAATCTCGGCATTTTATATATTTTACATAACGTTTTTAATGAGGTTTTAATACATTCATCGCTGACATGAGTTTTATTAGCGCTTTTTCGATAGAGACGCTAAACCCAATACCTAGTTTTTCTGTCATGGTCTTTTTCATCGTATACTGGACTTTAAAAATCTGACGCACTTTGTTCGCTTCAAGTAAAATATCATCACTGGTAGCTATTTTATCCACAAGCCCTTTATCAAAAGCTTGAGTAGCAAACCAGTGCTCACCTGTCGCCACTTCAGACATCACTAAATTTGGACGCTCTTGACTCACAAATGTTTTGAATAACTCGTGAGTTTGTTGAATTTCATCACGAAATTTGTCTCTTGCTTGATCAGTGTTTTCACCAAACAACGTCAATGTGCGCTTAAATTCACCTGCAGTAATTTGTTCAAAATCAACATCATTCTTTTTTAAAATTTTATTAAAGTTTGGGATCTGTGCAATAACGCCTATTGAACCAATAATAGAGAATGGCGCTGCAACTAATTTATCAGCTACGCATGCCATCATATAGCCGCCACTTGCCGCGACTTTATCAACGCAAACTGTCAGCTCAACTCCTGCATTTTTAATGCGCTGTAATTGAGATGCAGCCAAGCCGTATCCATGGACAACTCCACCACCACTTTCAAGACGAATCAAAACTTGATCATGATTAGGCCGGGCTATCGTTAATATAGCTGTTATTTCTTCACGTAATTGCTCAACCTCATGTGCATCTATGCTACCTTTAAAGTCAATGACATATAGATTTCCTTCTCCTCTTTTATCAGATGATTTCTCAGCTTTTTTTTGCGCTTTTTTCCATTTTTTAAGCTCACCTTTTTCCAACGTATTGGCAAGAAAATCTGCTTTAAGTTCATCAAGCTCAGCCGACACATCTTCGAGTCGGATCTCTCCTTTTTTACTTGACGGTTTATGAGTAGCACTGGCAAAAAATGCCATAATGATGGCGACCGCAATTACAAAAGTAATTGTTTTGGCAAAAAATAAGCCATATTGATATAAAAATTCCAAAATAGAACCTCATTAAAAAATTTATTGCAATTTATCATGTCAGTCGGAGAAAAAATAGGTAAAAAAAAGCCGCTTGGAAAGCGGCTTTTTTTAATTTCAAATACACTTAGTCCGCTAATAAACTACTATCACCAACCACTAACATGTGACCACGGCTAGCCAAGAAAGTCGCCATTTGCAATTGCATTTCAGCATTCGCACGCGCACTTTCTTCGACTGTTGCCCCTGCACCATCACGGGGTGCAGGAGTTAATAAGGAACCATGATGACCTTTAATAAACTTAGTCACATAAGACATAGGATCTGCTGTCATCTGCGTTTCAGTCGCAACAGTTAATCCTGCCATGTTAGCAAACGGAATTGTACTGGCAAGCGGGTTACTCATTGTATAAGGCGGAATCACAGTATCCATCTTATTCTCCATACCATCCCCAATGATTAAACTTAAATGAACCGGGGTCCCTGTTGCTTGAAGTGCCGACGCATAATTAGTCGAATCTGCCACATCTAAAACTGTTTGAGCGGCAAACGTGAATTTTGTAAAAACAGCTTGGATATTAGCAATTTTATCTGCTTGACCTGACTGTTGTAATGAAGCCATAAACTCAGCATAAGCGCAGGTTACAAACGCTTCCGGATCGGCTGCATAAGCTACACAATTTGCAGGAACTGATTGTACAAAAGCCAAAAACTCCACTGACTCATCCGTACCTGCAGAGCTCAGAACAGACGCTTGAATAAACGGGCCAAATTCTTGTGATTCAAGTAAGAAACTAGCAACACCGCCGCCGCCACTAGACAATGACGCGCTTGATACTTTAAACATAGCATCAACCATTGGATTCCCGAGAGTTTGATTCGCGTGAGTTATAAACATTGGAGCAACCACTGAGCCCAATGACTGACCTACAAAGCTAACATCTTGGCTATTGATATTAGGCACATTGATAAAATTCAAGCCCAATCGAAGCGCTAATAAATCAGCTGCAGATTGACGTAAATTATCACGTGCCACTAACAACGAAGACAAGTTCATGTAATGTAAAACGGATTTAGTTGATGCATTAAAATCATCTTGACCATCCGCATCGACATCAATGCCACGAGTACCATGCATTGGGTGATCAATCGCAACGGTTGCAAAACCTTGGAGTGTTAAAGCGGCAGTGACTGCAAGCATGTCTTCTTTTTGACGAGTGATACCATGCTGTAAAATCACGACAGGCCAACCACTTTCTGGCATTGCAAGCGCTGGTAAGCCTTGTGTAGAACGTACATAGTTAATTAAAGATAAATCAGTATCTGGTGTTGTAAATTGAACATCAGCATTTTCTAATCGTTGAACTTTTGGCACTGAATTATATTTAGTTAAGTGCTTTTGTGCGTCAAGCCCCAAATCACGAAGTTTGCCTTCACTTAATGCATAACAGAGTCCATCTGCTTCACTGACAGGATCGCTTGGATATGCATCACCAGCAATGGCTTTGTAGCCTGCGACAGTTACAGCATTATCACATAAGCCTTGCCATGTGCTTTGTGCTAAACCTTCAAGCCCACTGGCTTGTGGCATTTTGTTATAAATAGGTAATGTTATTGTGCCTTTTTGATATTTAACTGCACTAAACAACGGATTGATATCTGTCATACCCAAACTAGCAAAAACATCAGCAACACTTATAAGCGGGGCGTCTGTATTTATTGCAACACGAGGAACAGCAGCCGGGTTCAATTGTAGATTTGCTGCCATAAGTTTTTTCGCTGTTGCCAACGCAGTGCCCACAGATTGCATCGTCATCGCGCCTGAATAAATAATTTCATCTTTGGTGATCATTCCGTTTGATGTAATTACATTTTCATAGCTATTGATAACCGTTTGAAGCTGTTTTTGCGCTGGTGTAACCAATGGCAGCGTATTAATATCTTGCTTAACTAAGCTGTAAGTTGAAGATGGTTTTACCGCACGGCCTTCACTATCTTTTACACCTGTTGTCAAAACATTAATGTACGACGTACCTGGTTTGAATGGCTTTAATGGGATAATAGCAATGCTATCACCTACAGGTTTAGTCGCAAAATCAATACCATAAGCAAGTTCACCAACAAGTTTACAGCCGAGTCCTGCTGGAACGCTTGCACAATCTTCGTCAACTAAACTAGCCCCCATCACCACTTCAAAAATTCGCACCGAGCCAGGTGTAACAACAGAAGTTTGATCCAATGACACATTGGCAGGGAAAACTAAATCAATCACATAAGGTGTTTGTGTCGACCAACCATCGAGCGCACCTATCGCTGTTTGTGTATCAGCATAGTTAATATGCTCAGCGGCTTCACCGGGCATATTTAACGTACCATCTGTGGTACCACCAAACAGTAAATCATTCGGTACAGCTAACACACCATTTGACGGGTCAAACGCAACTGTTGAGGCTGGGATCACTGGGATCTCTTTATTTTTGATATCTTCGAGGCTTTCGCCTCCACCACAACCAGTTAATGCGGCGGTAATTGCGAGTGAGAGTAGCACTTTCTTCATATTTATAGCTCCGATCCCGATCTTCTTATTTTTAATAGTTATTGAAAAATATGTTCGGTGATTATTATTCAGACATTAGACCAGTTAAAGTTAACGTAAACGAAATACTTTCGCCACTAAATTTTACATAAATTCCACAACTTCATTAATTTGCTGTGATAAAATAGCGCAAAATTCATTATTGGATATTCTAATGCAAAACGAGCAAAAACATCCCCTAGAACTTCAAAATAAAGTTATTTTAATTACTGGTGCAGGTGACGGGATTGGACGTGTTGCTGCACTTGAGTATGCGAAAGCCGGTGCAACTGTTATTTTATTAGGTAAAACAGTCAACAAACTTGAATGTGTTTATGATGAGATCCTACAAGCTGGCGGCCCTCAGCCCGCCATTGTTCCATTAGACCTAAAAGGCGCGACAAAACAACATTACCGCGATCTGGCAGCAACAATTGAAAATCAATTTGGTCGTTTAGACGGCCTATTAAACAATGCTGGTATTTTAGGTTCGTTAGGACCACTTGAGCATTTCTGTGTATCAACATTCGAAAATATTATGAAAGTCAATGTCACCGCTCAGGCTGTGTTAACCAAATATATGTTTCCTATATTGCGCAAATCAGACAATGCTTCAATTATATTCACTTCTTCTGGGGTGGGTCGCGAAGGCCGTGAATTTTGGGGAGCGTATGCGATATCAAAATTTGCCGTTGAAGGTATGATGCAAACATGGTCTAAGGAAGTCACAAAAACCAATATCAGGATAAATTGCATTAATCCTGGCGCCACTCAAACAAGTATGCGTGCTTCTGCTTATCCAGGTGAAGATCGCACTAAATTAGCCAAAGCAATTGATCTAATGCCCACATATTTATACCTAATGAGCGATCGATCTATTGGCATCAATGGTCAATCAATAGATGCACAGCAAAAGTAACAATTCACAACTTGGTCAATATGAAAAAACCGCTCAAAGCTGACACTTTGAGCGGTTTTTTCATTCTGTAACCAGAAAGCTGTTTAAGTACGTTTTTTTACAGGCGTACGTTGCTTATGCTTTTTAACTGCTTTACGAATGCGGGAAATTTTAGCACGCTTATCTTTGCGTTTTTCAGGGATCACAGATAGCTTAGTCTCCGTTTCGCGGCCTAAGCCGACTAATTTTCGTAAATAGTTAACTTCGGTTAAGTTTAACTCTTCCCAGCCGCCCTGTGGCATACGCTTTCCTAGCTCTAAATCACCATAACGAACACGGATCAAACGTGATACTTCAACATCTTGGGATTGCCACAAGCGCCTCACTTCTCGATTTCGACCTTCGGTTAAAATAACATTAAACCATTTATTAATCCCTTCGCCACCGTGAGGTTTAATTTTCAAAAACTTAGCGGGGCCATCTTCAAGCTCAACACCTGTTGTTAAAGTTTTGAGAGTTTGTGTCGTAACTTCACCAAACACTCGGACTGCGTATTCACGCTCAACTTCATATTTTGGGTGCATTAAACGATTGGCTAACTCGCCATCGTTAGTAAACAGTAATAAACCGGAAGTATTAACATCAAGTCGGCCAACTGCAATCCAGCGATCATCGTCTAAACGCATTAAGCGATCAAACACTGTCGGTCGCCCTTCGGGATCTTTACGAGTACACAATTCCCCTTCAGGTTTGTGATACATCAAAACACGACAAATACGCTGCTCAGGTTCCTCTATTTTTACAGTATGGCCATCAAGGCGGATCAACTGATGAGGTTCGACCCGATCACCTAATCTCGCGACGTTGCCATCAACACTGACACGATTGGCTTCGATAAATTTTTCTATCTCACGGCGAGAGCCTTTACCAGCTCTGGCTAATACTTTTTGCAGTTTTTCACTCATTTGGACAGTTCACTCACTGAAGGGTCTCTTAAAAGCTGGTTAATCTTACTTTCTTGCAACGGCGGTAATGGGGGCAGTTGCTCTAAACCAGCTAACGAAAAATAATCTAAAAATTCTTTTGTTGTTGCGTACAATGCAGGACGGCCCGGCACATCTTTATGCCCGACAGCCTCAATCCATTGCCTGTCTTGTAATTGTTTCATAATCTGGCTACTGACTGTGACGCCTCGTACCAGCTCTATCTCACCTCGGGTGATTGGCTGACGATAAGCTATCAAAGATAACGTCTCCAGTAATGCCCTAGAGTATTTAGGCGCTTTGTCAGGCCATAGTTTACCTAACCAAGGGGCCAAGCTCGCATGACTTTCGAATCGATAACCCGATGCAACCTGAGTCAAACAGATACCTCGGTCATTATAGTGTAGCGTTAATTCATCAATACACTGTTTAATCCGCTTTTTGGAGACATTAAATTCCTCCAATACCGTTGATTTGAGCATTTCAATGGTCACAGGCTTTCCCGCCACAAAAATACTGGCTTCAATTAATTGGGTTAATTGTTGATCAGAAATCGGGGAGTGACTCATGCTATAACCTAACAAACATCAAATTCTAGCGATGCGAAGTAAAACAAAAATTTGGACTGCATTATGACAGTTAATGCACAGCAAATACATTATTTTATTTTTACAAACTTTGTGGCAGGTGAGCTTCTTTTAAACGTAAATAAAGTTGAGAATCAAACGTTGGATGCACACATTCAATCAGTCCTTCTTTTATTAACTCAAGTAAAGCAATAAAAGTAACGACGACCCCACTTCGGCCCTCGTGTAAATCAAATAATAATGTAAACTCAACAAAGTCACTTTGCTCGCTTAACATAGATAGGATCCGACTCATACGCTCACGGGTCGAGAGTACTTCAGCACTGATTTGATGATGTGTAAAGACTTGCGCTCTGGCCATGACGTCAGATAATGCCACTAGCAATTCTTTGATATCTACATCAGGAAACAAGGCTTCTGGCGCTTCTTTTACTGGCGCTTGGAGTTCTACTAGATAAATATCTCGTTCTAAGCGAGGAACCTGATCCAATTTTTGCGCAGCTTGTTTAAATTGCTCATATTGTTGTAAACGCCGAACTAATTCCGCACGGGGATCTTCTTCATCCGAGGCAAGTTCTTCATGTACGGGCAGTAAAAGACGCGATTTAATTTGCGCCAATAAAGCCGCCATTACGAGATATTCTGCAGCTAGTTCAAGCTTAAACTCTTTCATCAATTCGACATATTGCACATATTGGCAAGTAATAGAATGAATCGATAGCTCAAGAATATCCAGTTTATGGCGTTTAATCAGATACAGTAATAAGTCAAGCGGCCCTTCAAACGCTTCCAATGCAACTTCAAGTGCATCTGGAGGGATGTAAAGATCCTGGGGTTGTTGCGTAAACGCCTCACCATGTAAAAAGGCTAAAGGCAAAACGCGTTGAACGGGAGTCGTCATCAGTACCTATTCAAAAGGAGAGACATCACCGCAACCGACACGCAGAATTTCAATGTTGTCTTCTGATAAATCAATCACGGTTGTCGCTTGTTCAATTAAATAACCACCATCAATAATTAAATCGACTTGTTTTTCAAGCAAATCACGAATCACTTCAGGATCAGATTCAGTATGTGGCTGCCCTGGCAAAATTAACGAGCACGACATTAAAGGCTCACCTAATTCTTCAAGGAGTGCTTGCGTAATCTTGTGGTCAGGCACACGAATGCCTATTGTTTTCTTTTTATCATTCAGCAAACGCTTCGGGACTTCTTTTGTGCCTTTAAAAATAAAAGTATACGGCCCTGGAGTGTTATTTTTAACCAATCTAAATATTTGATTGTCAACTCGTGAATAGGTCGATAACTCTGATAAATCACGACACACTAAGGTTAAGTTGTGATGTTTTTCTAACGCACGGATTTTTTGAATTCGCTCCATGGCGACTTTATTACCAATACTGCAACCAAGCGCATACCCTGAATCTGTTGGGTAAACAATTACGCCCCCTTTTTGGATAACGTCGATTGCTTGACGAATCAACCTCGCCTGGGGGTTATCCACATGTATTTGAAAAAATTGACTCATCGTTGTTCCATTCCTTTTTGTCTTTTATGGCTTCATACTTTCAGTTGACCATGATTGCCACACGGCTGCACAGTCTTTAGGTAAATATAAATTTTTCCCTAACTCCAACCAAGTCGTTGGAAAATGAAAGTCTGAACCTTGTGAACCTAATAATTGATACTCTTGACTCAATTGCCCTAAAAATTGCCGTTCAGTAGGCGCTTGTTGAGGTTGAGCGACTTCCATCGCTTGGCCACCCGCGGCTTTATAGTCTTGTAATAACTGCCTGAGCCATTTATTCGACAACTGATATCGGCCAGGATGGGCTAAAACCGCTTGACCACCCGCGGCATTGATTGCGTTAATAGCCGTTTGCATGTCACACCACTCACTCGGGGTATAACCAATCTTCCCCCGAGCAAGGTATTTTTTAAAGACAGCAGGCACATTCTTTGCGTGGCCTTGCGCCACAATAACCCGTGCAAAGTGCGCCCGTGTAACTTGTGCATTGCCCGCTAACTCTTTGGCAGATTCATACGGCATTTCAATGCCATGTTTCGCCAACCTAGCGCCGATTTCCATTGCTCTGGTTTCACGTTTTCGCTGTTGTTCGCCGAGTAGAGTCAACAAGGCGCCATTTGTTAAATCGATGTTCAAACCAACAATATGAATTTCAAAACTTTTCCACTTAGTTGAAATTTCAACACCATTAATTAGTGTCAGTGGTAAATTATTATCAGCAATATATGCATGGCTTTCTGCCAAAGCGTCGATAGTGTCATGATCTGTAATTGCAAGCACATCCACTTTTTTTTCAATCGCGCGATCAATGAGGTCAGCAGGGCTTAAGCTGCCATCAGAATAAAGTGTATGACTGTGTAAGTCGTATTTCATGGAGTTAAATCAATATATTGCGTCGCATTAGTGGCGTAATTATAGCAGTCGTCTTGGCATAAAAGATATGCTTAGTGTGTTTATAACCAATTCACCATGATTTGTTAAAATAATAATATACAATTTTGTAGCAAAAACCTTGACACTAGTACCGCTTATCCTGTTTACTAAAGGCCTCAATAGACAAGGCAAATAACAATGATGAATCAATCAGTTCAAACACTTTCAATTATTTGGTGGTGGCACTCGTAATCAGCGGGTGAGAACTGTCGTGTCTAACAGTTTTTTAAACCCGCATCTAGCGGGTTTTTTTATATGTAAAATTTGAGGTTAATAATGAACAACTTAATGACAAATCAAACAACTTGGTGGTGGCGCTTGCCTTAACGGGAAGGATGACTTGTGTCTTAAGTTTTTCATACCCGCCATGTACAACATTGCGGGTTTTTTTGTTTTAGAGGGAATGAGTTTTGATTTTTAGCCATATAACAACCAGACCGGGGGAAGTGACCAGTATTACACTCGCTCGTGAATACATTGCCAGCCCACTATCGGTTTATGCAACGTTAAATAAAAAAAATTCACTATTATTAGAATCTGCAGAAATCGATTCTAAAGACAGTGTGAAAAGTTTAATTTTAGTCGATGCTGCCATTCGTATTGAATGCCAAGGTGATCACGTTACCTTGCATGCACAATCAAATAACGGCCGACAATTACTGCCTTATTTAGCTGAACACGTTGAACACTGCGCAGTTGATTTGCACACTGATCGCCTCACGCTACATTATCAGGCACCTGCAAGTGATTTAGATGAATATAAACGCTTAACATCTGATAACGCATTCAGTGCCCTGCGAACCTGCATAAACAAGATAAAAAGCACCACGGCTCACCCCTTTGCTCTATTTCTTGGTGGTGTTTTTGCTTACGATATGGTTGCTAACTTTGAACAATTACCCGATGTCAGCAGTCAAGATAACAGCTGCCCAGACTATGTGTTTTACTTAGCCGAAACATTAGTGGTCATCGACCACCAAAAACAAACCACTGAACTCATTGGCAATGTTTTCAATGGACCCGATGTACATGCCAATTGCTTTGAGGTAGGACAGCAATTAGAAGAGCTCAATCAACTGTGTACAGATAGCCATGCATACCAACCTGAGTTATGCCAAGCTGATACCCGTATTGATGTTGATATCAGTGACGAAGACTTTTGCCAACAAGTTGTCAGCTTGAAAAAACACATTGTTGATGGTGATATTTTCCAAGTCGTTCCATCTCGAACGTTTAGCCTAGCTTGCCCTGATCCTTTGGCTGCTTACAAACAATTAAAAATACAAAACCCCAGTCCTTACATGTTTTATATGTATGACCAAGATTTTATTTTATTTGGAGCGTCACCCGAGTCTGCATTGAAATACTGCACTGACACAAAACAAGTCGAGGTTTATCCTATTGCCGGTACCCGCCCGCGCGGAAAAAATGCCGATGGGACAATTAACCCAGATTTAGACAGCCGTATTGAACTTGATTTACGTAACGATGAAAAAGAGTTGGCAGAACACTTAATGTTAGTTGATTTAGCACGCAATGATGTTGCTCGAATCGCAATCCCTGGGACACGGTTTGCGAAAGAGCTGCTAAAAGTCGATCGTTATTCACAAGTGATGCATTTAGTGTCGCGAGTTGTTGGACAACTTAAGCCAGAGCTCGACGCGCTGCACGCCTATCAGGCTTGCATGAATATGGGGACTTTAGTGGGAGCTCCAAAGGTTAAAGCCGCTGAACTTATTCGTCACACAGAACAAAAAAGACGAGGCAGTTATGGTGGCGCAGTTGGCTATCTCACTGGAGGTGGCTCGATGGATACCTGTATCGTGATCCGCAGTGCATTTGTTCGAAATAACAAAGCCTATGTTCAAGCCGGCGCCGGTGTTGTATTTGATTCAAACCCACAAGCCGAAGCTAACGAAACACGAGCAAAAGCGCAAGCTGTCATTAAAGCCATTCAAACCACGTTGTCCGAGGTAACATTATGAAATATAAGATTTACTTCCTAGATAATTTCGATTCATTTAGTTATAACTTGGTTGATGAGTTTGCACAACTTGGGGCCGAACTCATAGTGTATAGGAATAATGTCAGTGCGCAGTTTATTGTCGATAAAATGAACAGCGAAACATCTCCAGTCATTTTAGTATTATCGCCCGGCCCAGGCGCGCCAAGCGAAGCAGGTTGTTTAATGGAGTTAATCGCACTCTGCAAAGGCCGGTTCCCAATCCTAGGCATTTGTTTAGGCCAGCAGGCATTAACGCAAAGTTACGGAGGTGTGATTGGTCATGCAGGTCAAACGGTGCACGGTAAATCATCCAATATTACCTTAGCTGCTCACCCAGTTTTTGAAGGGTTAGGTGAGACGATGCCAGTGGCGCGCTATCATTCTTTAATGGCGACAGTCGTTCCAAAAAGCCTATCGGTCATTGCTGATTTTGAAGGGATCCCAATGGCCATTTATCACCAACAAGATAAGGTGATCGGTTACCAATTTCATCCAGAATCTATCTTAACGCCAAGCGGCTCAGTATTACTGCGTCAAAGTTTAGAATATTTAAGCCAAGCAGGATAAGCACATGGAAACTCTTATTCATCAATTGATTGAACAAACTGATTTATCATTCTCACAAGCCACTGATTTTTTTGACGCTGTTATGAAAGGTCAAGTGAACGAAATACAACTCAGTGCTGCATTAATCGCGTTAAAAATCAAAACAGAAACCGCCGATGAAATTGCCGGCGCAGCCAAAGCAATGCGCGCTAATGCTGTTCCTTTTACAGCTAATGCTGCAATGACAGCCGATAGTTGTGGCACAGGAGGCGATGGCTCAAACACGATTAATATCTCAACCACTGCCGCAATCGTCGCTGCGGCCTGTGGGTTAATGATGGTTAAACACGGTAATAAAAGTGTCTCGAGTAATTCAGGCTCTGCAGATTTACTTACAGCTCTTGGAATTAACATTCACATGACACCCGAGCAAGCCAGTCAATGTCTTGAACAAACTGGGTTTACGTTTTTATTTGCACCGCTCTACCATCAAGGTGTCAAACACGCGATGCCTGTACGCACTACGCTCAAAACCCGCACGATTTTTAACATACTTGGCCCACTTGCCAACCCTGCAGCACCTGACATTCAACTGCTCGGCGTCTACGACCCAGCCTTGTGCCAACCCATGGCTGAAACATTGCGTACATTAGGCTGCAAGCGCGCAATGGTGGTCCATGGTGCTGGTACCGATGAAATCGCCTTGCATGGTGAAACTCAGGTAGTTGAGCTCAACCAAGGTGAGCTGAGTCAATACACCTTAACCCCGACTGATTTTGGTTTGAATCACTTTCCACTCAGTGACCTCGCAGGAGAGGGACCTGAGTCTAATGCACAAGCCAGTATTGCTATTTTATCTGGTCATGGCACTGAAGCTCATAATGCCGCCATTATTGCGAATGTCGCTGCGCTATTGTACCTAGCAAATCAAGCAGAATCATTCAGTGACGCAGCCAACAAAGTACGCACTGTGTTGCAAAGTGGCTCTGCGCACCATACTTTAAACAAGATTATTGAGGCAAGTCATGGCTAATGTATTAGAAAAAATTGTTGCTGATAAAAAGTTAGAAATCGCCGGTCGCAAGGTCGCTGAGCCACTCGAAAGTTTTATTCAAAATGTTACACCAAGCCAACGAGATTTTCATGGGGCACTGGCAGCTCCTGGCACTCACTATATTTTAGAGTGCAAAAAAGCCTCCCCTTCTAAAGGATTAATTCGTGGTAGCTTTAATCTCGATGAAATCACCACAGTTTATAAAAAATACGCAACCTGTATTAGTGTCTTAACCGACGAAAAATACTTCCAAGGTAGCTTCCACTATTTAAAAAAGGTGAGAGAGTCGGTTGAGCAGCCACTGATCGGCAAAGATTTTTACATAGATGAATATCAGGTGTATTACGCCCGTTTACATGGCGCCGATGCGATTTTATTAATGCTCTCAGTGCTCGATGATTGTCAATATCAAACCCTTGCTCAGGTCGCAAAATCGCTTAATATGAGCATTTTAACTGAAGTGAGCAATGAAGATGAGGTCGTGCGTGCGTTAGCTTTAGGTGCCAATATTATTGGCATAAATAACCGTAATCTCCGTGATCTTAGTACAGATTTAGCCACAACAGAGCAGCTTCGCGCACTGATCCCAAATGATACCGTCGTTATCTCCGAATCCGGTATATATACACATGCTGATGTAAAACGATTACGCCCTCTGTGTAATGGCTTTTTAGTCGGCAGTTCATTAATGGCCCAATCCGATTTAGATTTAGCCTGTCGAACACTGATTTACGGCCAAAACAAAATCTGCGGGTTAACCAGAACTGACGACGCTCTAGCCGCGTATAAAAATGGCGCCGTCTACGGCGGCTTAATTTTTTACCCTAAGTCCCCCCGTTTTGTCGATTTTGATTGTGCCCAAGCAATTGTTCAAAGTGCCCCTTTAAAATTTGTCGGAGTCTTTGTCAATGCTGAACTCACTGATATCATTGAGCATGCAAACCGACTGCAATTGAGTGCAGTGCAACTACATGGTCAAGAAGATTCGACTTTCATTGCCTCTTTAAAAGCACAGCTGCCTGATTCGTGCGAAGTATGGAAAGCCCTGAGTGTCGATAAACATCTGCCTGATTTAGTGAGTGGCGCTGATCGTTATCTCTTCGATACACACAGTGAGACATTAGCCGGTGGTACAGGAGAACAATTCGATTGGCGATTATTAGACAAACAAGCCGACTTTATGTTGGCTGGCGGGCTCAATAGCCACAATATAAAACAAGCCCGTGGCACACATGCCATTGGTTTAGACGTCAACTCTGGGGTCGAAATCAGCCCTGGAAAAAAATGTTCAACAAAAATCGCAGCAGTATTTGCAAATTTAAAGAATGAATGAGGTAAAAATGCAAAATCCAGCCTATTTTGGTGAGTTCGGCGGTATGTTTGTGCCTGAACTCTTAGTTCCTGCTCTCAAACAGCTCGAACGAGAATTTAACCTTGCACAGCAAGATCCCGCTTTTCAAGCCGAGTTTAAACAATTACTCAATGAGTATGCAGGCCGACCTACGCCTTTGACTCTGACCCGTAATTTAATCAACAATCCAAAGGTCAAATTATACTTAAAACGTGAAGATTTACTTCACGGCGGCGCACATAAAACCAACCAAGTGCTCGGTCAAGCCTTGTTGACTAAACGTATGGGAAAAAAAGAAGTTATCGCAGAAACGGGGGCCGGCCAGCACGGTGTAGCCACAGCGCTAGCCTGTGCTTTACTCGGCTTAAAATGCCGCGTATACATGGGTGCAAAGGACGTTGAACGTCAACAACCCAATGTATTTAGAATGAAACTGATGGGCGCCGAAGTCATCCCTGTCACAGCAGGCTCCGGTACTTTAAAAGATGCCGTTAACGAAGCCATGCGCGATTGGTCTGCCAACTATAAAGATGCGCATTACTTGTTAGGCACGGCTGCGGGTCCGCACCCATTCCCAACTGTGGTGCGCGAATTCCAAAAAATGATTGGTGAAGAAGCCAAACAGCAAGTATTAAAAGCAGAAGGTCGTTTACCTGACGCAGTGATTGCTTGTGTAGGCGGCGGCTCCAATGCGATTGGGATGTTCACCGACTTTATTGATGAACCCTCAGTGAAATTAATTGGTGTTGAACCTGCCGGTAAAGGCTTGAACACCGAAGAGCATGGCGCAGCGTTATGTAAAGGAACGAAAGGAATTTTACACGGTGCCTACACCTATATTATGCAAAACAGTGATGGTCAGATTGAAGAGTCATACTCAGTCTCAGCTGGGCTTGATTACCCAGCAGTGGGGCCACAACATGCATTTTTACATGAAACTGGTCGCGCGCAATATGTCGCGATTACGGATGATGAAGCACTCGAAGCTTTTCAATCTTTAGCGCGTAATGAAGGGATTATCCCAGCGCTTGAGTCAAGTCATGCACTGGCTTACGCATTAAAAATGGCCGAAGCACTCACAGAAGAGACTGTACTTGTGGTCAACCTTAGTGGCCGCGGCGATAAAGACTTAACCCATGTTCACAGCGTATTATCTGCAGGAGGCAAACTATGAGCCGTTATCAAGCCACATTTGAACAACTCGCCGCCAAGCAACAAGGTGCATTTGTTCCTTTTGTTACTATTGGCGATCCCAATGCAGCCTTAAGTGTTGATATAATTAAAAGCTTGATTGATGGTGGCGCGGATGCGTTAGAACTAGGCATCCCATTTTCTGATCCAATCGCAGATGGACCAGTCATTCAAGCTGCGAATATTCGCGCACTGGAGCAAAAAATCAATACTGATGATTGCTTTGCCATAATTAAGGAAATTCGCCAATACAATGCGGATATCCCTATTGGACTGCTGTTATATTCAAACTTAGTGTTTGCCAAAGGGCTCGAGCATTTTTACCAACAAGCAAAAGCCGCGGGTGTTGACTCAATTTTGATTGCGGATGTACCTCTGCATGAATCTAAGCCATTTCGGACAGCTTCAAAAACGGCGGGCATTGAACAAATTTTCATCGCGACTCCAAATGCTGATGATGATACGTTGCGCACCTGCGCATCGTATGGTCGCGGCTACACTTACTTACTCTCACGTGCAGGTGTAACAGGCACAGACAGCCAAGTGCAACTGCCAGCAGATGCGATGATTAAAAAACTCGCTGAATACCGTGCGGCTCCGGCATTACTTGGCTTTGGAGTGTCATCACCCGAACATGTCAAAGCAGCGCTTGATTCAGGCGCAGCAGGGGCGATTTCAGGCTCTGCTGTGGTTAAAATCATCGAGCAACACCTCGAACACCCAACGGCAATGCTGGACGAATTAAAGGCCTTTGTCACTCGAATGAAAGCCGCGACACATCGCGACTAATATGCTAAGAAAATCATTCAAGCAAAAATAGGAAGCACTGGCTTCCTATTTTTTAATTATAGTTACGCTGATATTCTCGCGTACTGATGCAATATCACATCCACGATCACTAAAGATTCACAATACCCACCCACTCACTTGCTAAACTGTATAAAACGTAGCAACACAATATCTCGGCTTGCTACACACTCTTTTGATAGTTTGCGAGTGCCTACCTCAATGAATTACAGCCAATACCGTTGGTTTGAGTTATGTGTCATTTTTATTTTACTGCCGCTTTGTGGCTACTTGGTTAAAGAATATTTGCGTGCTTTACTTATTCCTGTGCTGCTATTACTTACAGCCTGGTGCTTCACCCTACTGCTCAAAGACCCCAAATTTAAACGCTTCCGTTTAACTAATTTTAATCAAATTAGTAGCGCTAAAAAGCGCATACTGACCTTATTCAGTGTCGGTGCAATCTTCAGTTGCGCATTTTACGCCATGCTCAATCAGGAACATTGGTTTGCTTTACCACTGCAGACCCCGATGAACTGGTTACTGCTTCTTGTACTTTACCCACTCGTTTCTGTGCTACCACAAGAGCTCATCTTTCGGACTTATTTTTTTCATCGCTACAAGAAAATTATTCCCGATAAACGTTGGCGGATACTCCTGAGCGCTGTCACATTTAGTTTGGCGCATCTTATCTACGATAATTGGATAGCCGTGGCATTGTCATTTTTGGGCGGACTTATGTTTGCTTATACTTACGCATATACGCGCTCTACGCTGGTGTGTGTGTTGGAGCACAGTGTCTGGGGATTATGGTTGTTTACATTGGGATTAGGGCAATACTTAGATGCAGGGGCAATCGGATAGCGCTTCGGCTTGCCCGAAGCGCATAGACTCGTTAAAAACCCAATAAACTGACGTTAAAGAATTTCGTAGCAACCGTATTAATAAAAATAATCGCTAAAATGACCGGAATAAAAGTCGAGAGTGAAAAGTTAACATATCGCTCCATAAAACTGCCGCGATAACTATCACAGCCTTGACTTAACTCCTTCGATAACTCGCTTTTTTTCCAACGATACATTACAAACAAACACACAAGCAGCCCATTCAGCGGTAAGATTGTATCGTAAAAAACGTCATAGACAATATCAAATAAGCTCTTATTACCGCCTCCATAGCTGGTGAAATTCGTCAACCATTCAACCATACCAAACGACACCGTACATAAAATAGTTAATACGCCCATAGAGACCGACAGCACGCCCAGTGCCTTTTTACGGCTCATGTTTTTTTCTTCGATAAGAGTTGATGTCGGTACTTCAATAATCGAAACCAATGATGTGATCGCAGCAAAAAACACTAATAAGAAAAAGATAAACGCAATGACAGAAGCCCCGACGTAACCTACATCAGCTTGCAATGCGAGTAAGATTTTAGGTAAGTAAACAAAAATCATCGATACCGAAGAGTCGGTTAATTGACTTGGGTCGGTTTCGGGATTGAAACTAAAAATAGCAGGCAAAACCATCAAACCTGCAATAAATGCAACTAACGAGTCCGTGACTGCCACCATTTTCGCCGCGCCGACGATGTCATCTTTTTTCGAAATATACGATGCATAGGTCATTAAAATACCCATTCCCAGCGATAACGAAAAGAACGCTTGCGACAAAGCCCCATTAAGCACACTGGCATCAAGCTTAGAAAAATCAGGCACTACATAGTATTTCACACCGGCCATCGCATTATCGAGTGTCAGCACATAGCCCACCAAACCGATCAATAATACAAACAACGCAGGCATTAATATTTTTGATGCTTTTTCAATCCCTTGCTTTACACCACCGACCAAAATTAAATTAATAATTACGCCTACCAACGCCATGTAAATAAATACGGTGGTCGAATTTATAAACGTGCCGAAACTCTCTGGCTGTGCCAATAAGTCCAAATTACCGAGCCCTGTTTGAACTAAATAACCAAAAATCCACACAGTAATAACCATGTAGAAAACAGCAATCATAAATGGGGTTAAGACGGCTAAAAAACCTGCTTTTCGCCAGCCTTTGCTGTTATTTGATAATTGACGATATGAACCGAGCGGATCTTTTTGAGCATGACGACCCATTGCCATTTCAGCCATCATCACTGGTAAACAAATGAATGCGACAAACAGCGCGTAGGTAACTAAAAATGCGCCCCCACCATTTTTAGTGGCTGAAACAGGAAAGCCCACCAAATTACCAATCCCCACAGCCGATCCAGCTGCAGCTAAAATAAACCCTAAACGAGAACTAAAATGCTCGCGACTTGCACTCATGGAGCGCCCCTTCTTTTTATTATGTTATCTCGCCGATGCTAGCAGTGTTCAAGCCCTTGTTTCAAGCTTTTGTGAAGATTCTTTACATAAGCAAAATAAAACAGAGATAATAAGCCAAAGAAGACACATAGCTTAAGGAAACACCATGTTATACATGATTTGTTCTACCGATATTGAAAACTCTCTACCCCTTCGTAAGCAAGCTCGTCCTGCTCATCTTGCTCGTTTAGAGGCACTCAATGAGCAAGAACGCCTATTTGTCGCAGGGCCTATGCCTGCCATTGATAGTGACGATCCTGCTGAAGCGGGCTTTACAGGATCACTCGTGATCGCAGAATTTGCTTCACTCGAAGAAGCCCGCCAATGGGCCGCTGAAGATCCGTATGTAGCCGCTGGTGTGTACGCTGAATCTGTCGTTAAGCCATTCAAAAAAGTCCTGCCATAAATCGATTTGTAATCGTTCAGTTACAATTCATGGGTGACTCTCTAAGTTAATATTAATTCTTAGCAAAAGAGTCACTATTATGAAAACACGTATTCTAAGCGGTATCCTTACCCTATTGAGTTACCCCGCTTTGGCCAGTCATGACAGCTGGTTTGACGAAGCGAACGTCATCAAGGTTACCCCTGTCTATAAAAAGACTGCTACGCATTACAATCATTCATCGTTTGCCCAGCCGCATTATTTAGCCGAGCTTAAGCACCATCACGTTAAAGTCCGCGTCAAACACAGTGATTATCAGACACGTTCCAGACACCAACCAAAGCATACTTATCGACATGACGAATTAGCCGGTTTTAATGTCACTTATAAATATAAAGGAAATGTATTTCATACGTTTACACTTGAACATCCGGGCCGACGGATCACCGTTAAGCTCAATATCGAGCCAATCAAACACAATCGCCGAATTAAGATGGGGCATCATTACCCCAAATAAGCAAAGTAATTGATAAATAAGCTTGAGTTTAACAAGGTATCTTCTTTAAACTGACGCTATCAATGAGGAGAGTCTTGATGCGAACTACACTTTCAGCACACATTATTTGCTTTGTAATATTACTAAGCCTATTGCCTTTTAATGCGACAGCGTCACCCGAACCACAGGTGAAAGCGGAGAAAATGGGCAAGCGTCAAGCCGTGCTGCTTGTGAAAAAAGAGTATCCAGGCAAAGTATTAAAAGTAAAAGATCAAGACAAGCACTATAAAGTCAGAGTGCTGCAAACCCAAGGTCGAGTCATTGATGTCAAAGTGAATAAAGCGGATGGCAAAGTGAAAAAGGATAAAAGTTAATGCGTATTTTAATTATTGAAGATGATCTTCATTTAGCAGAAAACCTTCGCAGTGCTTTAGAGAAAGAAAAATACAGCGTCGACATCGCAAACGATGGTGAAAGTGGCCTGTTTCATTTAACTGAGTACCCACTTGACTTAGCCGTGATAGATTTAGGTTTACCTAAAATGGATGGTATCGCAGTCATTAAGCAAGCCCGTGCCAACAATACTGAGCTGCCGATTTTAATTCTCACCGCCCGTGACCGCTGGCAAGACAAAGTCGAAGGTCTCGATGCGGGAGCTGACGACTACCTCACTAAGCCATTTCATACTGAAGAACTCATTGCTCGGTGTAATGCGCTCATTCGCCGCAGTGCGGGTCAAGCCAATCCTGAAATGTCTGCAGGTCCTATCAAAGTCAATACTCGCTCACAGCAAGTATGGGTGAACGATCAAGAAATCACTCTTACTGGCTACGAATATCGAGTTCTAGAATATTTGATGGTCAACCCACAAAAAGTGATTTCTAAATCAGAACTGACCGAACATATTTATGATCAAGATTTTGACTTAGACTCGAATGTCATTGAAGTGTTTGTCTTAAGGTTACGTAAAAAAATCGACCCTGAGGGTACCATTGCCCCCATAGAAACACTCCGAGGTCGCGGTTATCGTTTGCGCAGTAATTGGTAATGCCGGTTATTTCATTAAAAATTAGGCAAGGATTCATTCTTGTCTTTTTATTATTGGTTGCTTTGCCGATACTCTTTGTGTCAATCGGTAAGTCCTATTATGCCTCTTTAGTCGACGCGACTGAAAACACCCTTGAGGCCCATTTATATTCTTTAATTGGCGAAGTCGACTTCTCAGAAAATGGCATTGAAATGCCGCAAATTTTGTTAGCCCCAGAGCTCAATAGAATCAACTCAGATACCTTTGCCTATGTATATAAAGACGACCAAAAGCGATGGCAATCAGAATCAAGTATCAACAAAGAGGTTCACCCACTCGTCAGAAATGAATTACTCGGTGAAAAACACTTTGAAAAAATCACCTTGGAAGGACGAGAATATTGGCAACTGAGTTTTTCACTCGTTTATGACACCAGTGACTCATCTCACACGTTTAGTTTCTATTTACTCAAAGATAACAGTGCATTACTTGATGTCATGCAAGGTTTTAGACAAACCTTAATCGAATGGCTCGTTATTATGGGCATCGTTATCACTTTATTGCTCATAGTAGGATTTTATTGGAGCAGCCGACCGCTTCGCTTACTCGACCATGAAATTATGGCAATCGAATCAGGGCAACATACCGAAATCGCAGGCCACTACCCTGTAGAATTGCGCAAAATCCAACAAGACCTCAACTTACTGCTTGAATCTCAACGTCGCCAAAAAGAACAATATCGCAAATCCCTCAGCGATTTAGCCCATGCACTTAAAACACCACTTGCAGTGCTTAAGTCGAGTGAGCAAGCGCTCAGCGCCGAAAACAACGAACAACTTAATCGCATAAACCATATGATCGAGCACCAGCTTAAACGAGCAGCCAGTGGCGCCACCGATACATGGAAAAAACACACGCCCGTTGCCCCGGTTGCACAAGCAATTTTAAATGCCATGAGTAAAGTTTACCGTGACAAAGAGATAAATATTGACCTAGTCTGTTGTGAGAGTGCACAATTTTTAGGGGATAAAACGGATTTAATGGAGATTCTCGGTAACCTTATAGATAACGCATGCAAAGCCTGTGTTAACCAAGTACAGGTTATCATTGATGACACAACAACCCAGCTAACCCTTGCTGTATCTGACGATGGACCAGGCATTCAACCCGCCGATCGAGCCAGTTTAACTGAACGAGGTAAACGACTCGATAGTTATGAAGCCGGACACGGTATTGGCATGGCCATAGTGAACGACTTAGTCAGTGCCTATCAAGGCCAATTAACCATCAGTGACAGCCCATTAGGAGGCGCTTTATTTAATGTTTCATTCCATAAAACGAATTACTAGTAGTGTATGTGCCATTCTCGTGTTATTTGGCTCAGGTTCAGTGTCTGCGTTCGATGATGGTTGCCAAGATGAAAAATCAACTAACCCGCGTTATATTCGCTGCCTCGAAAATAAAATCGCGGCCCAAGAACGCATTGCTGAAACCTATGTGAATAAAATAACTCTCGATTTAGAAAAAAAACAAACTGAAACAGGCAATGTGCAATTGTTAAAAGTATTTAAACGCTCTGAACAAGAATTTGATAAATACCGAGAAGACAGCTGCCGATGGCGCTACTTAAACTTACTGCCAGATACGATTGCAGCCGCCATTACCTATAAACGGTGTGAACTGCAATTACGGCAATTTCATATCGAAGCACTAAAGTTCAAGTAAGACGACTCAGCACAACGTAAAAACGCCCGTTTAAGGATCTAAACGGGCGTATTTTATCCATTATAACTTGTTAAGCTTGGGTTTTTTCTTCTTGATCGGATTGTTCCGATTGCTCAGGGCACAATTGCTCTATGGCAATATCACCTTCATCCCCTGACCCCAACAAAACAGCCAGCCAACGACCATCGTCACTGGCTTCAAGGCCTATTTTAACGATCATTGTCAGCGGAACAGACAACAGCATACCGACGGTGCCTAATAACCAGCCCCAGAAAATTAATGATAAAAACACCACTAAAGTTGATAACCCTAATCCACGACCCATATATTTGGGCTCAATAACATTCCCCATTACCATATTAATCGCCACGTAGCCCACAGCCACCATACTGGCCACTGCAGGACCTTGTAGAATTAACGCTAACAATACAGCAGGGACTGCAGCGATGATTGAACCGATATTTGGAATGTAATTAAACATAAAAGCCAACACACCCCACAGCACAAAATAATCTACATTCAACATCCACAGTAAAAGCCCCGCGCAAAACCCCGTCGCTAAACTCACTAAGGTTTTAATCGCAAGATAAGCGTTGACCGACTCTAAAAAGCGATCTATTTGTTTCATTTTCATATCCGGATCATCAAGCGCCAAATGCACTTTTTTGCTAATCACCGGAGCTTCAAACAACATAAACACCACAGTCAAAATAATCAGGAACAGATTAGCCATCACTCCGCCCACACCAGCAAGCATGTTAGAGGCCATATCAATCACTTTGCCCGGATCAAATAATTCCAATATTTGCTCTTTATTGAGCAAAATATTGTAATTTGCAGCGACATCAACCGCCCAAATAAACTCTTGCTGCAGCTTATCTTTATACTCAGGAATATTCCTCGAAAAATCATTCACTGACTGGCCAACCAACCCAGCTAACGACATACCAAGCAACACTATCAGTAAAATCACTAACACCACCGCTACTCCTTTTGGAATACGGTAGCGGGCAAAAAAATTAATTAGTGGATTACAAATAATTGCCAAAAATAACGATAATAAAAAAGGGACGATCACGACACTGGCCGCTTTTACTCCGGCTAAAACAATCACCGCAGCCGCTAAAATAAGCAAGCGCTTGCTGATCCCTGATAAAATAGGTTGAACCATGATGTTTCCTTGTAAGTCATGCAATTGGCTTATTACTAAGCACACGTTACCCACGGATACTAAGGTAAAAACTACATAAAATAAATCGCTTAGTCATCAATACCCAAGAGTTAGCCTGATCATCTACCCAACGGCCTTCGTATTGTTCAAAATAACGACTAAAAGAGCGCTGCGCTAAAAACAAAACAGGTACACACACTGTTCTGTTAGTGATTGCTTAACTACACTAAAGGAAATGATCTTGCACTCGAATGTGAACAAAATGAATATTCTAATAACAGGCGGAACTGGGCTTATTGGTCGGCAACTTGTTAAGTTTTTAAACAATCATCACCATGTCACGGTATTGAGCCGAAAACTCGATAAAGCTTACAAAGTCAATGGCCATCAAGTGCAAGCAATCACATCCGCCTCGCAAATCAATTTTAACGAAATTGATGCCGTTATAAACTTAGCGGGTGAGCCCATTGCAGATAAACGCTGGAGTGCTAAACAAAAACAAACAATTGAGCAATCACGGTTTACCATTACTCAAGCATTAGTCGATGGCATCAAAGCGGCTACATCACCGCCGCACACCTTTATTTCTGGCAGTGCTATTGGCTATTATGGCCGCCAAACAACCGTGGTTGATGAAAGCCATACCGACCACTTCGATGAATTTAGTCACCAACTATGTCAACAATGGGAGCAAATAGCACTCGGGGCACAAACAGAACAAACACGCGTCTGTTTACTCCGCACGGGTATCGTTTTATGCGATAAAGGCGGTGCATTGCAAAAAATGCTGCCCGCATTTAAATGTGGTTTGGGTGGCCCCATCGCTTCAGGGCGACAAATGATGTCATGGATCCACATTGACGATATCATCAGTGCTATTTTGTTTATCCTTGAAACACCTAAGTTGCAAGGACCTATCAATGCAACGGCCCCTAACCCGGTCAGTAATGCACAATTTAGCCACACCCTCGCAAAAACAATTCACCGTCCAGATTTTTTAACTATGCCAGAGGGGTTACTAAGGCTACTATTTGGTGAAATGGCCGATTTGCTCGTGTATGGCCAAGCTGTAAAGCCCCAAACCCTACTTGATGCGGGCTTTCGTTTTCATCACCAATACTTAAACGAAGCATTACAAAGCCTATTAAACAAATAAGCATTCGACTTTTTACAGGCAAACAGAGTAGCGCAATAAAAAGTTGCGCAATGCGCGCACCTAATGATTTTTAGTTTTATAACAACCAACTTTACGCCAGTGAACGCAACAATCCTTGTGTATTTTGCCTCATAGTACGAGCCACCATACTGTAGCCCACTAACGCGACAAATACGCCTCCCGAGAGCGGCCCAAGCAGCCAAATATACGGATGAAACGTCCCTGCCACCTCAAACACTTGGCGCTGAATCACAAACAGAGCCAAATCACTGACTAAAGACGCCACAAACCCTGCGAACATGCCAAGCAACAAAAACTCATACAAAGTGGCTTGTTTTATTAATCGACCTTTTGCACCCAGGGTACGCAATATGACGATTTCCTGCATACGTTCAGCTAAACTCGCCTGCACTTGAGAAATCAATACCAATGCACCACAGGCGACCACAATCGCAAGAACAAAGCCAATCGCAAGCGATACCTGATCAATAATCGATTGCGCTTGTTCTATGCGCGCTTTGATGTCAACCACACTCACCGTTGGGTACTGTACCAGCAATTGGTTAAACACCTTTTGCTGTGCATCATCGACATGAGTGGCAGTAAAGTAAGTTGCTGGAAACTGCTCCATGGCTTGAGGGTTTAAAATCATAAAGAAGTTAGGCTGTAAACTGGCCCAATCAACTTCTCTAAAACTGGTGACTTTTGCGTTCACTTCACGATTGTTAATCAATAAAGTCAGCGAATCACCTAGTTTCATCTCTAAACGCTCGGCCATCCCTTTTTCTACCGAGACTTGCGGCACCTCACTGTCATCGAACCATTGCCCATCCGTTAAGGTATTGCTATTTGGCATCGTCGCAAGCCACGTTAAATTTAGCTCCCTACCCACTCCGCGCCGCGCCTCCTCATCACGTTCTTCGCCTTCTTGCAAAGACACCTCACGAGCAAACTTTTCATCATTCAGCGCATGAACACGGCCACGAACCACAGGATAAAAGCCATTATCAGCCAGGCCATGCTCAGCAAAATACGCTTGCATAGGGGCCACTTCGGCTTCGTTGATGTTAATCAAAAAAGCATTCGGCGCCCCCTCTGGTAATTGCTGTTGCCAGTCGCTGATCATGTCATTTTTTAACACCACCAAAAACAACATCAGTTTAATCGCCAAAGCAAAGCTGATCAGCTGCACTGCGTTGGCATTGGCACGCTTTTGAATAGTCGCCAGCGCCAATGACCAACTATTTCCCGGACTTAACCCCAAGCGACGGCCTGTACCAAAAATAAGTCGCGATAAGCCAAATAACACCAACACCACAAGCAAACACGAAATAAACAACAACACAGATAATTTTAAATCGGCGCTAAATAACCACATCAGTAAAAATATTGTCAGCGTCGACATCGCTAAATGAATACGACTGACAGCCAGTTGATCACCCAAATTACGGCGCAAGACACGAAGCGGCGGAATATCAAATAAATCTAACAGAGGTTTAATTGCAAACATCACCGCGCAAATCACACCAATAAAAATGGCCATCAACCACGGTTTTGGGCCAGCTTGCGGCAAGACAGTTCCCATTGATTGTGCTAAATAATTCGCGCCAATATTTTGTAAGACAAAACCAACTGCTAAGCCCAAAATAATTGAGGTGAGACAAACTAAGCCCAAATGCAATAAGTAAATTTTGCGAATCATCATGCGTGAGCCACCTAACGTTTTCATCATCGCCACAGGATCATACTGACGTTCACAATAACGTTTAGCCGATACAGCCATCGCAACGGCGGCTAAAATAATGCCTAACAACCCCGCTATGAGTAAAAAGTTACTCGAACGGGCCAGGTTATCACCCAATGGTGATTGGCGGTCTTTAATGCCTTCCCAGCTTTGATTGTCTTTCATTTGCGGTTTTAACCACGCGTAATACTCTTTTAAAGCGGGCTCTTCACCGGCAAATAAAAAGCGATAAAATACACGACTACCCGGCTGAATCACTTTCGTCACTGTAATATCATCGTGGTTAATAATAATGCGCCGATTACCCGATAACGAAAACAACGCACCATCTGGCTCATCCACCAGCACTTTCCCAATTGCAAATTGGCCTGCGCCAAGCTCGATGGTATCGCCTACTTTGACGTTCAAGCTGTAAAAAATAGACTCACTCACCCATATTTCACCCATTGCAGGGCCTGAATCAACTAAATACTCCGAACCTTCTAAGCTATCTTTGAGGGTGACTTTCCCACGAAGTGGATAACCTTGCGTCACCGCTTTGACCGACGCCAACAGCATTTCATCACCCGCAAAAACCATCGTATCAAAGAAAGTTAAACGAGCCGTTTCCAGTCCCTGTTGTTGCGCCTCTATCAGGTATGCTTCATCAAGGGGATGGTTTGAGTCCATCCGGCGATCAGCAGCGATAAACTCGGTCGATTTTTGCTCAATGTTCAGGCCGATGCGATCCGTTACCGATGACAAAGTAAATACGGTCAACACTGCCAGAGCGATTGCAGCGGAAATAATGGTGAGCTCACCACGTTTAAGCTCTCGCAAAAATAATTTAAGTGCTAATTTAGCCCACATTTGCGCGCTCCCCTGCCGTCGACTTTTCGAGCTCGCCACCTTCAATATGCAAAATTTGATGACACTTTTGTGCCAACACTTCGTCATGAGTGACTAAAACCAATGTAGTGCCATTTTGCTCATTCAGCTCAAACAATAAATTCTCAATTAAGTGACCATTTTTAGAATCCAGATTGGCCGAAGGCTCGTCGGCAAACAAAATTTTGGGTTTACCGACAAAGGCGCGAGCAATAGCAACACGTTGTTGCTCACCACCCGAAAGTTGAGAAGGGTAATGCCCGACCCGATGTGCAAGTCCCACTTTTTCGAGCAATTCCATCGCTTGCTGTTTGGCATCTGTTTGCCCAGCAAGCTCAGCTGGGAGCATGACGTTTTCAAGCGCTGTTAAACTTTGAACCAACATAAACGATTGAAAGACAAAGCCTATTTTTTCAGCGCGCAACGCTGCACGGGCCTCTTCATCAAGTTCATTTAATAATGCGCCATCGAGGCTAATTGATCCCTCACTCGCAATATCTAACCCAGCCAATAAGCTCAGCAATGTAGATTTACCCGAACCTGATGCGCCTACAATGGCCACCGAATCTCCTGACTTGACATTAAAGCTAATGTCCTTGAGGATGGTTAACTCACCTTCAAAGGTATTAACCGTTTTCGATAGTCCATTGACCTGTATAACATTAAGTTGAGTAAGCACTGACATATGACTCCTAAAATTATCCATTTCTTTATTTTCGTAATTCTACTTAGCAACCCTGCAATCAGTGTTGCTAAACAAACTGTCTTAATTATTGGTGATAGCTTAAGCGCGGCCTATGGCATGAAACAACACCAAGGCTGGGTTAAATTGTTACAAGATAAATACAAACAATCCCATCCTGAGCTCACATTGGTTAATGCCAGCGTCAGCGGCCAAACATCGGGCAATGCATTGCTGACTCTTGCAGGCCATTTAGAACAAACTCAACCTACTCATGTGCTGATTGAACTCGGTGCAAACGACGGCCTAAGAGGCTTCCCAATTAAGAGTCTGCAACAAGACCTCACCGCCTTGGTCGAGCAAAGCCAAGCATTTGGTGCAACAGTCGCACTGATGGAAATACACATCACGCCCAATTTAGGCCCACGCTACACGCAAATGTTCACTGCAAGCTTTGAAAAAGTTGCCACAGCAACAAACAGCTACCTGATGCCCTTTTTCATGCTTGAAGTCGCAGCCGATACAAGCCTTATGCAAAACGATAATTTGCACCCTAACGTGCAAGCCCAACCAATCATACGAGATTTTATGGCCAAAGAGATCAATAAATGGCTAGAAAAGACAACAAACTAACCAATATGCTCAGTTTGTGTGCAAACAGTTTGAAGTGTATTGATTTTATAAAATAAATGCGTACTATTGGCTTCTGTTGTCGGCATATAGCGCAGCTTGGTAGCGCACTTCGCTGGGGGTGAAGGGGTCGCAGGTTCGAATCCTGCTATGCCGACCACTCAATTCCCCTCTTCTATCCTAATTCAGTAATATTTTTCGTTTACTTAAATCTCTTCTTTATTTTTCTATCCCACTACTTTTTAGACTGACGCACAAGAATTGTATAAATCCGATTATGGATAATTTGCGATAAATTCCAGTCATAGCCATCAAGGTTAGTAGTATTAATGACCTGTACCACAACAGTATCGATATCTTTGTAATAGCTGGCTTGGCTCTGAAAACCCGGTAGTAACCCGCCGTGATCATACACATAGAGTGAACGGTAAAGTGCTTGTTCGCCCTCTTTAAACACACTGCCATCGTTGAGCGCGCGCAAAAATATACCTACGTCAGCCACTGTAGCTAGCATTGAACCATAATCATTGCCTTTAATGTCTTCTTTGTAACCAACATAATAGCCGCCCATCACATCTTTTAAATCAACCTCACGCAGTGAACCAAACGTATTATGCAAGCCCAAAGGCTGTAAAATATGGCGTTTTATATACTGTTGTGAGGTTAAACCTGTGGTGCGGCGGATCAACTCTGACAACAGTAAATAATTTGTATTGGAGTACTCATAGCCCTGATCAGGTTTAAAACTGGCAGGTAAATCTAGGGCAAGATCTAATTTGTCTTGGTAAGTGTATGCGGGGTTGCCCCAGTAATTAGGGTAATTTGTATAATTGGGGATCCCACTGCGATGTTGGACTATATTTTTAAGAGAAATTTGCTCTGCATGTTCAATTCTGCCGATTAATTCAGGAAAATAATCGCCAAGGGTGTGAGTCAACGAAATCTGTTTTTTATGCACTAACTGAGTAATCGCAACCGCATGGTAGAGTTTTCCAATACTCGCTATTTTGAATAATGCATTGGCATCAGCAGGTAGGCTCTGCGCCCTATCCCGAACACCCGCGGTATAGAACATCGCGGGCTTACCTTTTTGTTCTACATACACAACGATGCCATCAAAGCCATGTGCTATCGCTTGATCAGATTGCGCTTGCACAGTCGCAGGTAAAGGTAACAACCATGCCCAAACTAAGATCCAAGGTACAAAAAATAACGAGACCAAAGTCGACACGCCCAATATTATTCTGACCCAATTACGCACACGTTTATTTTTTATCATCTGTGTATTTTCATTTGTTCTTTGTCAGTGGCCAAACAAAGCCGCCGTGAAATCGCGCTCTGTTTGAAGCCGAATAGATAACCCCACCATACTGAATTTTGTTTGTTTATTCTATCTTAGGAAGTTCGAATACTCACTAAGCTAGCCATAAAGCCAATATTTACAAATCATTACTTTTCAAGTACCCAATTTTTGTTACACTTTTAACCGATGCTGATGATCAGTTTAAGTGACTGTTCGCGTTCATCATCTGCATCATATTGTCGATGAATACACGACTAAACTTAAACGTACAATAAACCAATGCCGCTATACTAAACCTAGGCTTATAACGAGGAAAGATAATGAAACTTTGGATGCTCATTCCATTGCTGCTATGCCTCAATACCTCAGCCTCTGCGACTGAAATGCCTTTGTTCAGCCAAGCTTCAGGAAATGCAACGCAAATCATCTACCCCCGTCCTTCTCGAGGTGAAGATCTTGAAAAATGGTACCCACTTATTTTACTAAAAAGCGCATTGGATCACAGTGGGTTGCGTTATTGGCTACGACCGACAGCCTCTGTAATGGTACAAAGTCGTGCAATCAAGGAACTGTCTCAAGGCGATAATATTAGCGTTACGTGGACGATGACCAATAAATTTCGTGAAGACGAACTACTGCCAGTGCGTATCCCTATTTATAAAGGGCTCTATGGTTGGCGCTTGTTATTAACAGAAAAATCTAGAGCGAAAACTTATCAGCAATACACAAACCCTGAACGCTTTAAAAAACTGATCTATTTACAAGGCCACGATTGGCCTGACAGCGAGATCTTACAAGATAATGGTTTTAACGTCAGTACTGCTGTCAGCTATGAAGCCTTGTTTCAAATGCTACTTAAAGGCAGAGGTGATGTATTTCCTCGCAGCATCATTGAAGTCGATTGGGAGCTTAGCCACCGTAACGATCGCGATGAGTTTGCAGTAGTGAACAACACCGCTTTGTATTACCCCACTGCCATGTATTTCTTTTTTAACAAACACGATCACAAATTAGCTAAAGCAGTCGAAAAAGGCTTACTGGCCATGCATCAAAACGGGGAGTTTGAACGTTTATTTAACCGTTTTTTTGCCAAAGACATCGCACGGGCCGAATTAAACAATAAGCAAATCATCGAACTGACCAATCAGCAACTGCCTAAACTCACACCACTCAACACACCTTTGTTTTGGTTTTCGCCAAATTTAACCCCTCAGCAAACATTAAACCCTTTGTAATCTTTTAATTGAACGTAGTCCCAGGCCACGGTTTCAACATTGGCATGAGGAGGGCCTTGTTCAAGGAACTGCGCAAAGTTAACCAACTGAGATTCTGTCCCCGTTGCTTCAATTTCAACTTCGCCATGCAATAAGTTTTTAGCATACCCTTGTATTTCATGCTCAAGCGCATATTGCTTGGCCGCAGCTCGATAAGAGACCCCTTGCACTTTACCGCTGATAATCGCCCTAAATGTTCTGATAGACATAAGCACCACCAAAATTGTTTATTTAATAATCGAAAACTAGTTAAATAAACGCAAACTGCCAAGTCTCACTCGTACACTTTTACGTGATTTTATTCATTTAAATTTTAAGGTACACTAAAAAAAATAAAAATAAGGATGTTTAACATGCAAAAAGCAATGCTAATCAGCATTTTAGGCTTTTCAACTTCGTCATTTGCCAATAGCCAATATGCCGATATTCAAGTCACCCAAATGACACCTGTACCTGATCAGGCTATTTGGCAGCGAAGCAATAATGTCACTCCCAAATACCCCGTTAAGCTTGCGATGAATGGCGTTGCCGGATGTGCCGTTTACAATGTTGCTATTTCTGAGCATGGCAAAACTCAAACTGTCAGCTTAATAAGCCAAGTCTCAACTAAACACTACTTGGCTAAAGAAGGTCGAAAATTAATCAAGGGATTCACTTGGCAGCCCCAAACTGATCAGATTGCAAAAGCCAGTGAACAAGTGATTCGGCTCGATTTTTGTATCGGTGGAGACTCCCTCGAAGCGAGCGAAGCACGCTGTAAACAACAAACGCAGTTTAGCTGTCAGCAAGACACCAAAAGTTGAACTTTGTTGAAGTAACAATAAATTCTAGTCAAACACCGCACTTTAACGTTACATTGTAACAGTTTGTCGCAGAGTGATTGACCCAAGACAACACAACCCCCTACCCTGATCGGGATATAATAATAAGGAACAAAAATGCGTTTAAAACCTCTTGTTGCTACGTTAGCGATTGCGCTATCGGGCAATGTCCTTGCTGATGAAGGCATGTGGCAACCACACCAACTTCCAGAACTTGAATCAATTTTAAAAGCCAAAGGCTTAGAAATTGATGCGAAATCTATTTCTAAGCTGACCGAATTTCCGATGAATGCTGTGATCAGCTTAGGCGGCTGTACCGCGTCGTTTGTCTCACCAAAAGGCTTAGTGGTCACTAATCACCACTGTGCGTATGGTTCGATTCAATATAACTCAACGCCTGAAAACAACATTTTACAAAATGGGTTTTTAGCTAAAACACCATCAGAAGATTTACCTGCTGCACCAGGTTCACGCGTGTACGTAACCGAAACCGTCACAGACGTAACAGATAAAGTGCTCAAAGGCACCCACAAACTTAAAGCTAAAGCGCGCTACGATGCACTCGAAAAAAACGAAAAAGCCCTCGTTGCCGAGTGTGAATCTGATAAAAACTACCGTTGTAATGTCTACTCATTCCACGGTGGCCTTGAGTTTTATTTAATAAAATCGCTCGAAATCAAAGATGTTCGACTTGCTTACACCCCAGCAATGGGTGTGGGTAAATACGGTGGTGATATCGATAACTGGATGTGGCCACGTCATACTGGTGATTTTGCTTTTTATCGGGCTTATGTTGGCAAAGATGGCAAACCTGCTGAGTTCAGTGAAGACAACGTCCCTTACGAGCCGGCTTCTCACTTAAGTGTCAGCGCTAAAGGTGTGCAAGAGGGTGACTTTGTCATGGTGACAGGCTATCCGGGACGCACTAACCGCTATCGCATTGCCGCTGAAGTTGATTATGTGTTTAACACTGCTTATCCAAAAGCACGCCATCACAACAGCAAATACGTTTCATTGATTGAAGAAAATTCAGAAGATGGCAGTCAAGCACGTATTGCCTATGAAAGCACCATTGCTGGCTACAACAATTACATCAAAAACTACGGCTCAATGATCGAAAGCTTTAACAAAGGCACGATGTTTGAGCGTAAGAAACAGTTCGAGCAAGATTTAAGTGCTTGGATCAACAGCGATCGAAAACGTAAAAAGCAATATGGCCAAGTGCTTGAGGAGTTATCGGGGTTAGTGGCAGAGTCACAACAACATAACGAACGAGATCGCATGGTCGGTTATGTCCATCGATCGCAAATGATTTCAACAGCAAGACAGTTATACCGTTTAGCTTACGAAAATCAAAAACCAAATGAAGAGCGTGAATCTGGGTATCAAGAACGCGATATGCCGCGTTTTGAAGCTGGCTTAAAGCGTATGACCCGTCGTTTTGACGCCAATGTTGATAAAGCTATTCTGTTACACTTCCTAGAGCTTTACGCTGCACTGCCGCAAAATGAGCGCTATATCGAAATCGATGCAGCCTTCAACCTCACAAATGGCTTTAACAAGGCCGATGCACAAACGTTACTTGATGACATGTATGCCAAATCAACACTTGTCAATGAAGCTGCACGTCTGGGTTTTTATGGTCAAACACTTGCGCAACTCAAAGCCAGCGATGACCCATTCTTGCGTTATGCCGACACTATTTTTGCTGTCATGAAAGCAGAAGAAGATAAAGAAAAGGCATTAGCAGGTAAATTACAAGCAGCCCGTCCTGAACTGATGGAAGCTATCATTGCGTATAACCAATCAATTAATAAGCCTGTTTACGCCGATGCTAATAGCACATTACGTGTGACATACGGTACTGTTGGTGGTTATTCACCACAAGATGGTTTAGTCGCAACACCGTTTACCTCACTCGAAGGTTTGCTGGCTAAAAATACCGATGTTGAGCCCTTTGATGCACCTAAAAAACAGCAAGAGCTGATCAAAGCTAAGTTATTTGGTGACTACACAGGTGGTATGAACACGGTTCCGGTGAACTTCTTATCAAATGTTGATACAACCGGTGGGAACTCTGGCTCACCAACATTAAATGGCAAAGCTGAATTAGTCGGTTTACTGTTTGATGGCGTATACGAAAGTATCATTGGTGATTGGGATTACAACCCAGTTTATAACCGCTCTATCCACGTCGATTCTCGCTATATGCTATGGGTCATGGATAAAGTAGATAATGCACAAAACTTATTAGACGAAATGAAAATCGTAAAATAAGTTAAAATAAAAAGGGCGTCGCGGTACGCCCTTTTTAATGCAATTATTTCTGTTCTGTCGCTAACACCAATTTCAGGTTCTGCTCAGGTTGCTTAAGTAAAATCCCCTTTCGAAACAGCTTTTTATGTAACAGCTTTTGTAATTGCTTTTCACTTTTTTGGCTCTGCGCTTGGGTCAGGTTATCTTGATTATCGATGGTACAATTAACTAATAAACTCCCCGGAAAGCAATCAAAAGCAACGGTATGGCTCAGCCCAGTAAATCCCGTCAATATCTCGCGGGCTTCGAGCTCGACATCAGCCAACACTAAAAGCAGTTTGTCATTTAAGCGTTGCTGAATTTTACTCATTTTCATTATGGTTCAGTATCTTGGTATTGAAGTTATCGCTATTTTAGCGGCAAGTAAGTGAAGATGCTCGAAAAGTTTCATCTCGCAAATCAATGACTGTTTTCAGGAAAATCTTAACGCGATGACACAAAAGAGAACATCCTGTATTTTCAGGCTCGATTACATCCAATCACACATTACTCTACAGCTTTTACATCTGTATAAATCGTTTCATAATTTAGGTTCAACTCATTAATAATTATAGTAAAAATATTGTACAACCAATTTACACTCACCGCTGTTCCCACCAATAATTTCCCCCCCAACTCACCTTGATTAAAAACCAACCACCCATTCAGTTTTCATTCAGTTTCAGAACCCTAGTTTGATTGCCAACCCAGTGGCAGCTTTCTTAAATTCTACCGTCGCTGTATTTAAACTGATAACAATAAGTAGGTTCACATGAAAAAAACACCCATTAGTTTAGCGCTTGCTGCAGCTGCGCCTTTTATAACTTCAACCAGTTTCGCAGCCGAACACTCATCCCTAGAAGCTATAGAGAAAATTCAAGTGACAGGCTCTCGAATTAATCGCACTGACATGGAAACAGCCAGCCCCATTACCGTTATCTCAGCAGATTTTATCGCCCAAAGTGGCTATACGTCTGTTGAAGAAATTTTATCTAAGCAGCCTGCTGCTGCAGGCATGAATTTGGGTGCTTCTTCAAATAATGGTTCTGGCGGTTCTGCGACAGTCAATTTGCGAGGCATGGGTACAAACCGCACATTGGTTCTCTTAAATGGCCGCCGCATGGTTGCATCGGGTACCGGTGCCGACTCGTCCGTCGATTTAAATACTATACCAGTGGCGATGATCAAAAATATCGAAATCCTTAAAGATGGGGCATCTGCGGTTTATGGATCTGACGCGATAGCGGGAGTGATCAATATCATCACTAAAAAAGATTTTGTTGGCACTGACGTATCAGCGGATCTAAGCCAAGCTGCCGCAGGAGATGGCACCAGTGGCGGCGCCAGTATTTTACATGGTATGGATTTAGCTGGCGGTAACTTGGTGGTCGGCTTGCAGTATTCTGAACGTGGAGAAATCATTCAAGCTGATCGCGATCATGTTGAGCCTGGTTGCTCGTCGTTTGTTCCTGGTGGCTCATTAGGAGGTCAGATCCCAGATGGCAACGGAGGCTTTAAACCCCGCGATACTTGTTACGATTATACTCAAGATAGCTATGCGCAAACTCCCAATGAATTGCTCAGTGCTTTTACTAGTTTCAGTAAAGAACTTGATGCTGATACGGTATTTAATGCCGATCTCATGTACACCCGTCGCGACTCCAATCAACAAATGGCACCACAGCCAGCAAATATAGACTTAGACACTTCAAAACTCGATGATCAATACACTGAACATTTCCAAAATGACGACGGCTCATTACCTGACGAACTCAACTATCGTCGTCGAATGACCGATGCAGGTCCACGAATTTATGAGCAGACCACTGATACTTATCGCGTATCATTGGGTTTAACTGGCGAATTAGAATCGAATACAGCTTGGGACGTGTCGATGACCTATGGCCGAAACGACTCAGTTGATAAAGTCCAAAACTCAATTCATGCCGGCAATATGGAAAAGAGTATTTACGCCAATCAAGCAATTTGGTTGAGTGGTAAACCCATTGATCATAACCTGTTAGTTGATGACAATATTATCTACACCGAAGAAAATAAAGGTGGCAACGAGCAATTTATCATGACAGCTGGACTCAGTGGCATTACCGATTCAGATTTGGGTTATGCTGTGGGGATCGAAAACCGTTTTGAAAGTGGTTTTTATACCCCAGACTTAGTCACACAAGCAGGCGAAAGTACCGCTGCACAGCAAGATCCCACCTCAGGCAACTATTCTGTGCAATCTGTTTATGGCGAAGTCTCTCTCCCCGTAACGGATGAGCTGGCTATTGAAGCAGCAACACGCTTTGATAATTACTCAACTTTCGGCAGTGCTATCACTTGGAAACTCGGTGCAACTTATCGAGTTAGTGATACATTTATGGTCCGTTCAGTTGCCGCTACAGGCTTTCGCGCGCCCAATGTCGCCGAGCTGTATGGCGGTAACTCAGGCTCATTTGATTATCTCGATGATCCGTGGGGCAATACTCCCGATCCGCAAATTCTCGTCAACTATACTGGCGATGAAAACCTGCAACCTGAAGAAAGCCAGTCCTTTACCTTAGGGGCCGTTTGGGAAATCGCCGAAGGTCTATCAACCACAGTGGATTATTGGGCGTTTGATATCAGTGACGCTATCAGTCGCTTAAATGTACAAAATCAAATGAATCAATGTTTTGCTGGTGAAATTACCGCGTGTAATGCGATAAACATCACCTCAGATGGTGACTTATCGAACATGACTTCGACGTTAACTAATATTGGGTCGCAAAAAACATCAGGAGTTGATTGGAACCTAAGTTACCGCCAAGATGCGTTTCGCGTGTCTCTCGATACCACTTATCTGCTTGGCTTTGAAGAAGATGGTATCAGCTACGAAGGCACTATTGATGGCAACATGGGCGGCTACGCTAAACTTAAGGCAAACCTTGGTTTTGATTACAGCATCAGTGATGATTTAGGTCTGTTTTACAATGCGCAGTTTATCCAAGGGATGGATGGCGAAAACTATGGCGATGCCTACTCAACAGACAATGTCGTTTATCATAATGTCAGTGCATCATATAACATTAACGATCGCTGGAAAATCAATGGTGGTGTGAAGAACTTGCTCGATACCGATCCAGAATATGTGCCTGATGGAAACGATATGAATACGATCCCTAATTTATACGATGTGGTCGGCCGCACTTTCTATCTCAGTACAAATTATCGTTTTTAATCAACTGATAACCTGTTTTTTGAAGCGGCCTAGGCCGCTTTTTCTTTGCTTGTTGTTAAAATAAAAAACTCAATAAACTTTTTGATGCTTTGCCGCGACGCTGTAGCGCCTCACCCTCTGCAATTACTACTTTAAAAACTGGCTTAAACCAGTAAGATACAGTCCTATTGTGCTTATTCTTTCGGTGGTAACTTTGAAATATAATTGGATACTTTTTGACGCAGATGAAACCCTATTCCATTTTGATGCATTTCGCGGCTTACAGTTAGTTTTTAAGCACTATGGTGTTGAATTTACAATCGCAGATTTTGATCACTACCAACTGACAAACAAACCGCTATGGCAACAGTTTCAACTTGGTCAAATAACCGCACACCACCTTCAAACCCAGCGTTTTAAAGAATGGGGGGAACGTTTAAAGGTCGACCCCAGTGAGCTTAATAGTCAATTTTTAAACGCTATGGCGACAATCACAACTTTAATAGAAGGTGTTGAGCCGCTGCTGGCTGCACTTTGCGGCAAAGTGAAATTAGGAATTGTCACCAATGGATTTACCGCACTGCAAGGGAAACGTTTAGCTCAGCTAAACCTAACCGACACCTTTGACATCGTTGTTTCATCTGAGCAAGCCGGTGTGGCTAAGCCCGATCCCGCTATATTTAACTACACGCTATCGCAAATGGGCGACGTGCAACCGAGCCAAGTATTAATGGTCGGAGATAATTTCATTCCAGATATTCAAGGTGGCCAAAATGTCGGTTTTGACACATGTTGGTTCAATCCAAGTCAACAAGTGCGACCTAACAATACACAGCCCGCAACTTATACGGTTGATAATATGACGCAACTTCAGCACATTTTATGTCTGTAAATTCAAGCTCAGATTAATACGGCTTTGGATTAATAAAAGGTGCCAATGCCAAAATCATTGCATTTTGGTAGTTGCTTTCTCTGCTAGCTAACCCGTTAGTCAGCAATGAAATAGCCCCGCCCTTTTGCTTGATATTATCAGTGTTAAATAACGAATCCATCAGGGGCCCCAGTTCTTGCCCGGCTTGAAGTGCATGATAAATTGAGTCTGGTAAGGGCAAATTAGCACTTCGACCAACCGATTGTTGATGGTGATTGGCTATCACTATAAATGCGAAAGTAGCCGGCCCATAGCTGAAGAAATCTACGCCGCCTTCAATAGCCACATAAAAGTCAGCAGGGGTTTGTTGACAAAATTTCACCCGATTTATCGCCCCATCTAATGTTTCTTGCTCTGTCATCGGTTGCTCAGCCACCAACGAGGGGGCTTGAACCCCTTGGCAATGAGAGTCACACTCAGGGAATGCCTGAGAAAATGCTGTTTTTACTGCATTGATTTTCACAGGGTTTAATGACCCCACTAAAATTGTTAAATTTTTTTTCACTGAGACACTTATAGAGTTTTTTCGTTATTGTGCCACAAGTTAAATCAAAACACTGGGGAACTTTGTATTATTCTGGCAGCTGTTTACACAGCTTACTAGTGCTCGTGATCAAACACTTGTTTGATCTCATTCAAGAGCTGTTCGGTACAAGACACAATATCGGCTTCAACTTTTTTGTGAACTTCTTTTTCGAGTTTATCGGCCGATGCACTTATAGCATCAAAACCAAACATCCCTGCAGCTCCTTTTATCGCATGGGCATTAAGCCCAAGCTCTTGCCAAGCTTTTGCGCGCATTTGCAGATCGATTGAATGAACACTGTCTTTCAAACTTTTGACAAAATTTGTTTTGAGCTTTGCCAATTCTAAAGACGATAATTCGATATCGTCATTTAGGTCAAGTTGTAAAAAATGAGAGATTTTTTGTACAAACTTGGTGCGGTCGATGGGCTTCGCTAAATGATCGCTAAAACCCAGTTTCATGTAGCGTTGTACTTCATGATCCATTGCATTCGCTGTGAGTGCGATAATCGGCGTGGTACAGCCTGTCGCCAAAATAATGCTGATGGCTTGAGTGCCATCCATCACAGGCATTTGAATATCCAGTAAGATGAGGTCAAACTCATCATCTAATGTTGCTTGAACCGCTTCTTGGCCATTGGCAACCGCCGTCACTTCAAGACCCATCCGCTCCAAAATACGAGTCACTAAAGCCCGATTATCTGGGTGATCTTCTGCTAGCAATACCTTACCGGACAAACTCGCTGGCAGCACTGTTTCTTGGTAGCCTGTATCCGGTAAACGAATGAGATCAAGCATATCGTTAATCATGCGTGCGTTACTGGCTAAACGACAAGTTAAGGTGACAACAAATTCACTGCCTTTGCCTATTTCACTGCTAACAGTAATATCACCACCGAGCTTATGCGCTAAATTTTTTGAAATATTGAGCCCAAGACCTGTGCCACCATATTTACGTGTCATTGAACTATCCGCCTGAGAAAACGCTGCAAACAACTTACGTGCTTGTTCTTTTGTCATGCCAATGCCAGTATCTTTGACTCGGATCACTAGGCTTTCAGTCTGATGACTCACAATTAAACTGATGGTGCCATACTCGGTGAATTTCATCGCGTTATTGGTTAAATTCAAGAGAATTTGCCGGAGCCTCGTGGGATCTATAATAATTTTATCGGGCAAAGGAAATTGATACATCACTTTAAATTCAAGGCCTTTATCACGTATTTGTTTGCCTAAAATTGATTCAACATTCGCGATTGTGCCAAACAAATCTGTTTCTATCCATTCCACTTCAAGCTTATTGGCTTCAATTTTTGACATGTCCAATATGTCATTAATAATCCCCAAAACATGGTTACCATTTTGGGCAATAACTTGAACTGCTTTAGCATGATTTCTCGGTTCAATATCTCCTAAAATAATGCCATCTGCATACCCAATAATTGAAGTCATAGGTGTACGAATTTCATGACTCATATTGGCTAAAAATCGACTTTTTGCTTCGTTAGCATCGCGTAATTCATGGGTCAATTGTTCAAGCATTTGCGTTCTATTTTGGACTTTCACTTCTAAATTTTTGGTTAACTCGTGGTTTTCTTCATTCAATATTCGTAATTTATCAGCTACAGCAAACGCCAATAACAAAGCATCTAACGTTGTACCTATTAAACCAAGAAGGTACAAATTCATATCAATCGGCGGTAACACACCTAAGTTGGTCATATTGGCAAACATATTAGGTAAAAACATCGCCAGATAGGCCATAATGAAATACTTTGCTGGCTTAAAACCGCTTAACCAAGAACGCACGCCGACATAAAAACCAAACATCATAGCAACGCCGGTCACCAACGAAGCCCATAAAAACCCAAATCCCGGCGAATACATCACCAAAGGCAAACCTGCTGCGGCCCCCCAGCCGATGAACAATGAAATTTTTGCACGCCGAGGTGCGGTGTCTTTCAGCTTTAAGAAATGGTTATAAAATAAAATGTTGGTAATGGGGGTAAGTGTAAAACCCACCCAATGTAGGCTTGAACTGTCAATATCAAACAATTCTTTTGGAATATGGAAAAAGAACGACCAAGCAAAAATCCATGAGATGGTAAAAAAGGCATAATAGAGATTGGTGACATCTCTTGACCCTAAATAAATCAAAAAATTATAAAAACCCAGTGCTAAACCAAAGCCTAAACAAAGCACAAGTACCACATTTTCTCGGGTCACTTTTTTATCAAATGCTTCCTCAGGCACCATCACTAATTTAGCGGGTGTATAAAAATATTCACTAGTAAACAGGGTGACAATATAATGAGGTCTATTTTTGGCTAAAAATACCCGATTTCCATAGTGAAAATCGAATTCAGTTTGAAATTTTGCCCCTGTTTCCACTTGCTGTGTATAACTGGGTGAGTAGATATGAGACTTAATGCTATCCATGACCGTGTTATATGGATAAAACACCATATCTTGGTAGTCGGTTTTATTTACTAATTTAACCACAAACCAATATTGACCACCAAAAGGACTATTTTGCTCAAGAGGCTTTTTACCAATTAGCCATTGCTCAATATCTTGATACTCGTTAGGAAAGTCCGTTGAGTTAGCCTGATATAACTGCCCTTCAACCAGTAAGTTATCATGTAAAGTTTTATTGGTGAGTTCAAATAGGTGGTTTTGCTCAGCACTTGCCACTAAGCTTGATAAGCCCATTACAAAAATCAGTAGCGTGTATAAAACACGCCACCGCGAAAATAGCTTTAACTTATTACCCACCAGTTAATAGACCACCTATAAAAAATAATTTTAATATCAACGAATTTAAAAGTGATATTGGAACTGAACGCCATAGCGACGCCCTTCCCCTTTAAAATCTTCTAGCATGCCAAGAAAACTACTTAAATCAAATTTCAAATGGCTGTAATGCTCATCAAATAAATTTTTACCCCATAAGGAGATATCCCAATCAGTGGCTTCATAGCGAATATACCCATTCCATAAAGTGTACCCTTCCTGCATGGCGTACTCACTTTCGTTTTGATCAAAATAAAACTCTGACTGATAATCAAAATTCACTTCAAAAACCAAGTTATTCCCAAACAACGGTACTTGGTAATTTGCCAAACCACTGATATTCCACTCAGAAGTAAATGGTAGTCGGTTATCTGTCAGGACTTTTCCAGTTGGATCAACAAACTCGTCGAAGTTGGCTTTTGGAATATAACCTAAACCAAACTGCACATATAAATCCGTGGTCGGGGTATAAAACACTTCAATTTCAGAGCCATAAATAGTCGAATTACCTACATTTTCTAACAACTGTAACGGAGGAGCGCCTGGTACAGTTGATTCTTGATTCATAAACACTTGCTGATCTTGATAGTCGTAATAAAACGCTGCGATATTAATACTGAGATCTTGTTCTAATAATGCTAGTTTTGCCCCAACTTCATGGGCATTAAGGGTTTCTGAGCCATAATCAGCGAGCATTGCTTGCTCAGGAGTAGATAAAAACCCCCCATTATACCCGCCACTTTTAAATCCATTCGCAAAGCTATAATACACAGTGTTTGTATCTGTTAATTTATGGTTGATAGCCAATTTTCCAGATAGTTGACTATCATCCACTTCTCCTGCCACAGTGTAGTAAGGTAATGTTAGCCCAACATAATCATTCGGATCCCCTCCCACATTGATGTGCGAGACACTCTGGTAATCCGTGGTTTCATCTGTGTAACGTAACCCTGCTGTCAACGTTGTTGCATCACTGAGAGCATAATCTAACTGAGCAAATACAGCAGCAGAGGTCACATCAATCTGATTATCATAGAGAAAGGTCAACGCTTGTGGTGTGATCCCTCTAAGCTCTCTTAAAATATCGTTGTAATTATCTTGTTTAATACTTTCATCAAGATAAAACAAACCCGCTATAAAATAATGGTTTCCAAACTGGTGATGAAGCCGTAACTCTTGAGTGAACACTTGATTATCGAGCCCTAAATTGCCTTCACACAGTCTGGCCGGCGAGCCGTCACAATTAAAAGCGTGCTCACGTTCTAATTCATCGAAACTGGTAACAGCAATGAGCGACGTATCATCTGATAATTGCCAATCAAGATTTAAACTCGCCCCTTGGCCATCTGTTTCATGCGGGCTGTCATTATTGACCATCACATCAAAAAAGTTGTCATTGCCTTTATTAAACCCAAATGCATCAAAGCAATTCGACGACCCCGCCTCATTTGGCGCACACAAGGTCTGTGTGGCAGGATCTTTGAAAATCCCAATACTGCCAACGGGCTGTACTATGCCTGACCAATCTTCTAAATGTGCTTTAAACAACACAGACACATCAGCAATTTTACTGCTCAACAAAAAACGGTAGTTACTTTGCTTAAGTCCCGCCTCAGGTGAAGCCGGATAAATATTATTCGTCGTATATTCATAATCATGATGACTGGCAGCAAAACGCATTGCAGTGCTCTCAGTCAACGGGATGTTCAGCGCACCTTCAAACTTACTGCTGCTATTATTCCCGACATTCAGATTGAAAAAACCACCAAACTCATCGTCAGGGCGCGCAGAACGCAGTAAAATCGCACCACCAGTGGTATTTCGGCCAAACAGCGTACCCTGCGGGCCGCGTAATACTTCAACTTGTTCCATATCGAATAAATTTACAATTTGATTATTCGCCGAGCCCACCACCACATCATCAACATAAAATGCAATCGGAGAGGTATTAGAAGTATTGTAATCAATTAAGCCAATTCCACGAATATTCACTGCCGGTGGGGTTCCTTCTGCCGCATTTTGACTAATTTTTAAATTGGGCGTAAACGCAGATAATTCAGTGGTATCTTTTATTTGCTGCTCAGCAAGCGCTTGCCCAGATATCGACGTTACGGCCACACTCACATCTTGAATCCGTTGCAAACGTTTTTGCGCATACACTTCAATCACTTCAATATCGGTGGTATCCGCTGTTTGGTTAGCAAAAACGTCTGCTGATAATGAGAATAACGCAATCGAAATCGCGCAAAGGGAAAAGCGTGCAGGCAGCAAATTCATAGTAAATATCCATTATTATAAGTAGCTTGGCGAAAAAACAGACTTCTAGAAGCAGTATAGCTGAAATATTCAATCCGCTAGGAAAGCTAAGCAATAATTAATTGTTAACCAAACCAATTATTGCAAAACTTTCACCAATAAGAAATAGAAATAATATCAATCAATTATGCTGTTTTTTCATAAACCAAGTATCAATCAGGATCAAATCCATGCTCACCGCTAATGTGGTCAGGGTATCCTGAAATTGCGCGAGAGGTTGCCATCCCCGCCATCACAGCGGCTTCAACACATCCAGCGTTCACTCCCGTTTTTATCCAGTCGCCCGTTAAATATAAATTATTAAAACAGGTTTCGTCTGTCGCTAAACGAAATTGGCTGCTGCCTTTAACAGATAAAACATAGCGCTCAGACGGGTCAACATTCGCGCGCCAATACTGGCTATCAAAACGCTGTTCGCCAGAGCGACTATTTGGATCGATTAAATGTTGCCATTCAAACTCTCCTTCTCTTGCGATATCTGGCCATAACTCAAACATCTGATGCTTTAACTTAAATATCGCATTGCTTTTGACCGTATCAGTGCATTGCTTTGCAAAGTCAGTGTGTGACTGAGGTGGATAATGCGCCATGGGCAACGCACTGCAAAAATAAGCGACATTTTTGGGCTCTAATTCAGGCGTCCACGTTTCACGGCAGATGAGTTGATCCATCGACGCCCACGTATCAAAGGGTTCACTAAAGCCACTTAAAATAGGTTCTTGCCCCGAATCAGGAATATCTGTCCAGCCTAACTCGACCAGTGGCAAATCGAGCCAGAGTTGAAACGCTTGCGTAGCAACTGTTTGTACTTTCTGCGCGCTTAAGTTGAGTTTTGGATCAATCTCGAGTAACTGCTTAGCGACGTGCGGCAAGCCACCAACAGAAATTCCAAAAATAACCTGATCAAAGTCAACGCCACGAACTAATGTTTTAAATGGCAAGGGCTGGTTAAAATGTGCTTCATAAACTTCTGGCCACGTTGTCCAAAACCCTTCTAAGTTTATCTGGTGCTCCGAAATTAATGCCGCTTGCTCTGGCACAATTTGCGATAAAAGCGGTTCTGATGGCCAACAATCAAGACCTTTGACCGACACTAACGGTTGGTAGGTCTGATTGCCACCTTTGAGTGCAACTTGCTGAACTAAATTAATTTCGGTAATACAGTCTTGCTGCAACAGATCTTTACCTGGTACAAGCTCACTAACTTGATGGAAAAACTCAAATTTAACTCCTTGTTGAGCCAACAATTGGTAAATTGGACTAAAAATAGTGTCCCCCATCCCAGCTTGCATTTTCCACATCACCCCACCGCGATAACACAACATAATGCGCAGCATAGCAAGGCAAGCAACACCCGCTTCTACATTGGGTTTATCAAAGTCACCCTCTTCATAACCAAACACTAAATCGTAAAAGCCCCGCACCGGCGCTGAGTGAACAGAAAATTTATCATTGGCGCCACTGTTGAGTAACCACTGCCTAAAATCATATTGATTTAAAACACCAAAGCCTTTCTCATAAACTTTGTCATCCAATAAACCCGTTAAAATCGCCAAGCCTAAATCAACACAAATATACACACGGCGGATCTCATCATGCTCTTCCAATAAGTCATCAAACTCATCCACCAGCCACTTTTTCATTTTGCGTAACAAAAAGGCTAAGGCACTGTGATGTTTTCGATTACTTAAATCTTTATCATCCACACGTTTTTGCAAAAACTGCCCTAACTGTAAGCTAGATAAACGAATATGATCTGAAATATGATCGAGTGACTGTTCTAATTCATCTTTAAACTCGTCAAAATCATCGCTTAAATCCTCTACTTTATCTTTGATTTGTTCATAAACGTGAGCTAGTAAGCCTTCATCATCATCTTCAGCCACCGCTACTTTGCTGCTTTTATTGAGCTTTTTACCTTTATCTTCGAGTTCATCAATGAATTTTTTTAGCCACACATAAATAAATCGCACCACTTCCCAAAAATGAAAATCCAAACTGCCATCTGCCGGGTTGCCTGGGATTTCAGGAAAATCAATTGACCATGTATCCCACTCATTGTTCACAAATTCTTGCAATACTACGAAACTATGTGGTTTCAATGCGTCTTGCCACGTTGCGAGTGGCTCATGGTGAGGACGAGCTAATTGATCGTATATCGCTTCAATTGTTTTAAACGAATTCACATACGCACCAAACCACACATGTAAACCGTGCTCTTCAATGCGTTGCCCTAACGCTGCATTTCGGCCACTGGCACCTTTTCCGCCTAAGCGCCAACCTTGCTGATAGACAGTAATATCATACTTCTCTTGCCAATTTTCTTGCTGGGTCAAATAAAAAGCCGAGGTCATCGCCGACACACCGCCGCCTAAGATAGCAATTTTTTGTTGCGTCATAAATTTGTCCTTAACTGGCTGGATTAGTCGCGATTTCGTAGGCCGAGTCTTGATCAAAATCCATCAAAACGGTGAAAGGTAAAATAGCTTCTTGTGCGCCTATTTTTAAACCAAACATTTCCTGAAGAGGAAACGTATCGAGTTGGTGGATCACCACTTCGTATTCATGGGTTAAAATCGCTGCTTTATGCACTTTTTTAATGATGGAAGGAGAATGCATCACAGCTTGATAAACCGCTTTTTTAGCTTCGCCATCAGGAAACTGTTTAAACAAAATTTGATCCATTTGTGGATTGATAAAGCCATCCAATAATTGGCGAATGGCATTCCAGTCTAAGTCAAAAAAATCGTGTTCTGATTTCAACAGCTCAATCACTTCTTTGACTAAATCAACAAACTCCACAATGGGGTTTTCGCTGCCCTGCGCTGTTTTTTTAACTTCAAGAAGACGATGTTCAGCCATTTTTGTCTCAAGGCTAAACGGTTGGAATGCATCCACACTCAGCGAAAAATAATCTGCTGCCTGACCGATTTTTGGCATCTGGTATTGGCACAAATATTTATTGTAACCCCACGTTTCTCGGCCATTTATCAGGGCGTAAATATTGTTCACACAGATAAAAGCAGGGTACCAGTAAATATGATCGACCTTCTCTTTTCCGCGCTTTTTAACCATTTTTGCAACCGGTAGCCAAATAATAACATCGGTCTCTTGCATCCAACCTTGAGTTTGATAAGGCGGGTTTTTAGCCGCAATATTTTCAATATCAGTAAACGTCAGCAAGGTATAGGCTGATAATGCTTTAAATCGCACAGTGGCTGTTGCGGTCGTATTTAACGTCATATCGATGTAGGCTTGAATGCAAGCCAATTCACCTTTGACAAAAAAGCCATACATATTGGCGTTCAGCATCCGACATGGGGGCTGGGCAATCACATTTCCAGGAAAATGGACATAATCAGGGCGGGTAGAATCCGACATTTGAGTTCCTTCATTTTATTATTCGCTATTTCAATGTAATAGGCTTTAACAAAATTAGGTACATTATTCAGTGAATTTTTATTGACTCACCAATTAAAAATCGCAGAAACAGCCCCAAAACAATAAAATAACCCCCAATCAAAGTGAGTGTTCGGCCATGATGCGTTGGCAAAAATAGTGGTATGCTTGACGATCAAAATGGGTAGAAAGTGGGTTCATAAAACCGTGTAAAAAATCGGTTTTCTCATAGCTGATGCCTTTTCTCCCTGCAAGCTCAGTTAAAATCTTATCAACTGAAAAATGCGGCTCACTGACAGGAAAAATTAAATGAGTGGCCACGTTTGCTGTTAATGCTAATTGATTGCGAATTTGACTCGGATAAAAGCTGATAATTTGCCTCACAGTCGTCAAGGCCATCCGAGCACTCACATGCCAAATCGCCGAAGCGCCTGCACTAAATGCAATAATGAGTTCAAACCCTTGGTTTTTCTTTAAAAAATTTTGTAACTGTTTTTGATAGCGCTCATGTCCTCCCTTGGCCAAGAAGTAATCGTACGCGTCCGTATCGCTTTGAAACGGTGGAGGTAAATCACAATACGGTGAAAAAATCTCGACCTGATGTCGCCCAGAAAACGACTCTGCAAACGCATGAAGTTGAGTAGTTAAACCAAAAATATCACTGATCATTAAAATCCGCATCCAATTCCCGCCGTTGTTCGGTGCTCACGCAAACACCTAGTTATACAGTTAGCTTCATTTTACTGTTAGGCTATGAAAAGTCAGCTCTTTTATTTGGCATGGTTTTCGCTCTATTAAGATCTGTGACTATTTCCAGCGTTGGAACAACACCAAATGCACCTTGTTGGTGCAAATAAATCCCAGCGCGCACAATAAGCGAGCACTGTATGCACTTTTACGAAGTTAATTTTGATGGCTTAGTTGGCCCAAGCCATAACTATGCGGGTTTATCTTTTGGTAACATCGCCTCTCAAAATAACGCCAATGCGATAGCCAATCCAAAAGAAGCCGCATTACAAGGACTGCGGAAGATGAAGTCGCTCCACGACAGCGGCTTAGTACAAGGAGTATTTGCTCCTCATGCACGCCCCGATACCCGTACACTGCGAGCACTGGGCTTTAGCGGCACAGATCCACAACTGATCAACCAAGCAGCGCAAAAAGCCCCGCATCTTCTGCGAGCCTGTTACTCAGCTTCATCAATGTGGACCGCCAATGCAGCGACGGTATCGCCAAGTGCAGATAGCCAAGATAAAAAAGTACATTTTACCACTGCCAATTTAGCCAATAAATTTCATCGCGCCATCGAAGCCCCCACCACTGAACGCTTACTGCAAGCCATGTTTAACGATGAGCAACACTATGCACATCACCCTGCATTGCTAAGTGGTCAGCATTTTGCGGATGAAGGCGCAGCGAACCATACCCGCTTATGCGACAGCCATGGTCATCAAGGGCTCGAAATTTTTGTCTATGGTGCCAGCAGCTTTAACCCCGCAATAAAAAAACCAGTACGCTATCCAGCCAGACAAATGCTCGAAGCCAGCCAAGCCATCGCGCATTTACATCAACTCGACCCCCAGCACACCCTATTTTTACAACAAAACCCAGACGTAATTGATATGGGGGTGTTTCATAATGACGTCATTGCAGTTGGCAATGAAAACGTCCTGTTATTTCACGAACTGGCGTATTTAAACAGCCACTCTGCCCTGGCAAAAATTAAAGCGGCGTATCCTGGGCAACGACCACTGCATTTAATCGAAATAAAACAAGACGTCATTAGTGTTGAGGATGCGGTGAACAGTTATTTATTTAATTCACAGTTAGTCAGTTTGCCTGAAGGCGGCATGGCGCTTATCGCCCCAAGCGAATGTCAGCATAATGACAAAGTCGCCACCTATTTGGCGGTTTTACAACAAGCCGATAACCCCATTAGTCAAATAAGATATTATGATTTAAAACAAAGTATGCAAAATGGCGGCGGGCCAGCGTGTTTGCGTCTACGAGTGCCTCTTTCCTCACAAGAACTTGGCGCAGTCAATCAACACTGCTTGATGTCTGAATCACTCTACCTGTCGCTGACCGATTGGGTCGAAAAGCATTATCGCGACCGACTCTCAGATGCCGATTTGGCCGATCCTAATTTATTAGTCGAGTGCCAAACAGCCTTAGACACCTTAAGCCAACTGTTACATTTAGGGTCCGTGTATGATTTTCAGCGCTAAACATTAAGTGGTTTATGCGCTTAATGAGGTGAAATACAGATTTTAGATTGTAACTTGGGGGGCGCTTCACTAAAATTAGCGCCCTTAATTTCTTTCTTGGAATCTTTATGTCTTCTGCTATTTACCTTGAAGCCGGTCGTGACAAAGCACTAAAACGCAAACACCCTTGGATTTTTTCTAAAGCCATAAAAAAATTCAAAGGCAAACCAGGCCTAGGTGATACGGTTGATATTTACGATGCCAACGGTAATTTTCTCGCGGTTGCAGCTTACAGTCCGCATTCACAGATCCGTGCCCGAGTGTGGAGCTTTGAGCAAAACACCAGTATTGATCCTGCGTTTTTCGAACAGCGCATTCGCCGTGCTCTCGATGCCCGTCAATCAGTCATCAAAGCAGGTGGCCTAACCGGTTATCGCCTAGTCGCCGCAGAATCTGATTTTTTACCTGGCATTACCATTGATAAATTTGATAATTATCTGGTTTGCCAGCTGCTAAGCGCAGGCGCTGAACGCCATAAAGGCGATATTGTTATGGCCCTTCGTGCGATTTTCCCAGAATGCCATATTTATGAGCGCTCAGACGTTGATGTGCGTAAAAAAGAAGGCCTAGAGCCGATTGTAGGTGTATTACATGGTGATGCTCCTACAGCGCCAGTCATCATTGAAGAAAATGGCTTGAAAATCGAAGTCGACATTATTGGCGGCCACAAAACGGGGTTTTACCTTGATCAACGCGACAGTCGCGCTGCACTTGAGCGTTTCTCTGAAGGCAATCACGTTTTAAACTGCTTTTGTTACACCGGTACTTTTGGTTTATACGCGTTACGTGGTAACTGTAACAGCGTCATCAATGTCGACGTTTCTCAACCGGCACTCGATACTGCAAAACGCAATGTCGAAATTAATCAACTCGACTTATCAAAAGCGGAGTTTGTTAAACAAGATGTTTTTAAATTATTACGCCAATACCGTGATGAGGGCCGTTTATTTGATACCGTTGTGATGGATCCGCCAAAATTTGCCGATAACAAAGCCCAGTTAACGGGTGCATGTCGCGGCTATAAAGACATCAACATGATTGCGATGCAAATTTTAAAACCCGGTGGGACCTTACTCACTTTCTCATGTTCCGGATTAATGGATCAAAATTTATTTCAAAAAGTCGTCGCCGATGCCGCCCTTGATGCTGGTAAAGACTTAATGATTATTGAGCGCTTAAATCAGGCCGCCGATCATCCAATATCAGGGCCATACCCTGAAGGGTTTTATCTCAAAGGGCTAGTATGTAAAATTTACTAACCCATCAGACGATACAAAAAAAGCCCTAACAGGGCTTTTTTTGTATCTAAAGGCTACGAGGTGTTAATTCATTTCTATAATTTCAACGCCCAGTAAATATTCCCCAGATTCTAACGACGTACTGCGGATCACTTTGCACAATGCATCCAATGACGGCACACTGTTATTCGACGACGCGACTTTCACTTTTAATGTCACATTCATTTCCAGTGCTTCGTCTATTTCAATCGCCATCCCTGTGGCGCTTAAATCTCGACATACACCATCAATTTGCCGCCCTGCTTCAGAGTCAATCAAGGTTAATTGCACTTCTGCATTGACCATCATTCTGAAAAAATTGCGTTTATCTTCGTACAACATACCAACCCCCAAAATTCTTCCTGTTTAAATCCCTATTGGTTATCTTCCAACATAGTGGGATATTTTTTCGATTAATAGTGGCAATGAATACGGTTTAACTATGTAATCATCACAGCCTGCATCAAATCCTGCTTGTTTATCTCGCTCTGCTTCCAAACCAGTCAGTAACAAAACTGGTATATCTTTGGTTTCAGGCGTATTTTTTATCATTCGGCAAGTATCATAACCGTCTAAACCGGGCATACAGACATCGAGTAAAATCAAATCTGGATGCTCCACTACAATTTGACCTAAACACGATTGCCCAGAATTTGAATAATCTAATTCAAACCGTTCAGCTATCGCACCACTGAGTAGTTCAAAGTTAAAATATTCATCATCGACCAACAGTATTTTTGCCTTTTGCTGGCTTACCGTCATAAAGACTCCTTGTTTACGCGTCTGTCCTTAAAGGCTGATCGCACTTCTCATCAATCGCGCTTAGCTATAACTTAAAGCGGTTACTTTTTTTTGCAAGCATAAAATTGGCTAAGTTTCAGTCAAATGTGATTAACTTGCTGTGATCATTTCAAAAATAACCTGTAATTATTTTAGATCATTTATCGCATTTAACACTCTTTTTGCCGAAACCGGGTACGGAGTACCTAATGTTTGTGCAAACAAGGACACTCGCAGCTCTTGTTGCATCCAAAAAATATTTTGTAACTCTTCAGGTAATGCATGACCTTTAGGCACTTTATTGACCTCAATTTTATAAGCTTCGGCCACTTTATCGAGTTCAAGTACACATAAGCGGTCACGATTGGGATCGATAGGGAGTTTTTCGAGGCGTCGGTCTATTGCTTGTAAGTAACGGACCAAATCTTTCATTTTACTGGCACCAAACTCACAGACAAAGCCTTTAAAAATCAAGGTCGATAACTGCTGTTTTACATCTCCATGCGCGGTGATCATACTCAAATCAACTTTGCCTTTTAGGCGCTTATGAATGGCATTGGCTAAACTCAGTACCTGTTCAACATCAGTCGCAATTTGCACCACAGTGTCACCGAGCTCACCACGCACTGTTTCCTTGGCAGCCATAAATTGCGCTTCATCACGAATTAGCGCAAAATCAGGGCACAGCGCATCGACACCTGCGGCAATACAGTCATCAATTAAATCTTTAATTTGCCCAAATGGGTTGAAGTACAAACCGAGCTTGGCTTTATTTGGCAGCTTTTGCTGCAAGTATTTAATTGGTGATGGAATATTGAGTAAAATTAAGCGGCGCAACCCGTGTTTATGCGCTTGATCTGCCTTAATTTGCGAGTCAAATAACTCTACTGCTGTGCTGGCTTTTTTGTCTACCAAAGCTGGGAATGCTTTAATTTCGTATCCCGCTTGTTTTTTCACATATGCGGCGGGTAACTCACCAAAGTCCCATTCGATAAGATCTGTTTTTTCAATGCCCTTTTCAGCCACTTTTGATAACGTATCCGTCACTTTTCCTTGCAGTTGATCTTTTAGCGCTTGTAAGCTGTGATTACGAGCCAGCAATGTGCCTTTATCGTCACGTACTTCAAACACAATGCGTAAATGCGAAGCCAGTGCAGAATAATCCCATTCGTTTTCATCAATCCGTACACCGGTCATTTTTAATAATTTATGACTCACCGCATCAATAAACTTCCCTTGCATGGGCTCAAGTGTCGCCATTACGGCATCGGCATAATTTGGGGCAGGCACAAAATTACGGCGCGTAGATTTGGGCAACGATTTAATTAAAGCGGTGATCAACTCATGACGAAACGCCGGAATATGCCAGTCAAAACCGGTTTCTTGCACTTGATTAAGCAAAGGCAGTGGAATTTGCAATGCCACCCCATCAACGGGTTGACCCGGTTCAAAATGGTAGGCTAACGGCAACATTAAGCGCTCTTGTTGCCATACATCGGGGTAATCTGCAGCAGAAATATGATCAGCCTGATGCATCATCAAGTCATCACGGCTCATGTTTAAAAAGTCAGGCTGTGCTTTTTGCTGTTTTTTCCACCAGTGCGCAAAATCATTGCGATTATTAACGTGCTCAGGAATTTTCTTATCGTAAAACTCAAACAAGGTCTGATCATCGACCAAAATATCACGGCGACGGGCTTTATTTTCGAGGCTTTGAATGTCTTCGACTAAGGCTAAATTGTGTTTTAAAAATGCTTCATTGCGACCCAGTTCTTGATTGACCAAAGCTTCACGAATAAACAATTCTCGGCTTAGCTTCGGGTCAATTTTGCTATACACTGCGCGGCGCTGATTAACAATTATCAGCCCATACAAAGTTTGTTGCTCAAGCGCGATGACACAACCCGGCTTTTTCTCCCAGTGTGGCTCAGAGTAACTACGTTTGATTAAATGCTGCGCCAAAGGCTCGACCCATTTCAAGTCGATTTTGGCATTCATGCGCGCAAATAATTTACTGGTTTCGACCAGCTCGGCCGACATCAACCATTTGGGGCTCTTTTTAAATAAACTTGAACCCGGAAAAACGTGAAAACGCGAATTGCGCGCGCCTTTAAAACTGCGGTCTTCATCTTTAAAACCAATATGGCTGAGTAAGCCTGCAAGCAACGCTTGGTGAATATCATCGCTCGCGGCCGGGTTGTCGTTAATCTTAAAGTCCATTTCTTGGCAGGCATTGGTCAGCTGATAGACTAAATCTTGCCATTCGCGCACCCGCATATAGGCCAAAAATTCTTGCTGACACATGCGTCTAAATTGATTATTCGAAAGGGCTTGTTGTTGCTCTTCGAGGTAGCGCCATAAATTTAAAAACGCGATAAAATCAGAATCAGGCTCATTAAAGCGTTGGTGTTTTTCTTCGCTTTGCGCTTTTTTATCCCGTGGGCGCTCTCGCGGATCTTGAATCGACAAGGCTGCAACAATCACGATGACTTCGAACATCGAGTTAAACGATTTCGCTGCCAGCACCATTTTGGCTAGGCGCGGATCAACCGGCAAACGGCTGAGTGCCCGCCCCGACTGAGTCAATTTAGGAGTTTTACCTGCTTTAACTTCATTGACGGCTTCAAGTTCTTCAAGTAAACGTAAGCCATCGGTGATATTGCGGTTATCAGGGGGCTGGACAAATGGAAACTCACTGATGTCACCCAGCCCTAAGGCCAGCATTTGCAAGATAACTGAGGCTAAGTTAGTCCGAAGGATTTCAGGATCGGTAAATTCTGGACGACCTAAAAAGTCCTCTTCTGAATATAACCGAATACACACCCCCGCTTGCACACGACCACAGCGTCCTTTTCGCTGATTGGCAGAAGCTTGTGAAATGGCTTCGATGGGTAAGCGTTGTACTTTGGTGCGGTAACTGTAGCGGCTGATCCGCGCAGTGCCCGGATCAATCACGTATTTAATGCCCGGAACAGTTAACGAGGTTTCGGCCACATTGGTCGATAAAACAATGCGTCTACCAGAGTGACTAGCAAAGATTTTATTTTGCTCTGCGTTAGATAAACGCGAATAAAGTGGCAGCACTTCAGTATGTTTAAGCTTGCGTTTACTGAGTGCTTCAGCGGTGTCGCGGATTTCGCGCTCACCATTCATAAAAATCAGAATGTCCCCTGGGCCTTCTTCAATTAGCTCATCAACCGCATCGAAAATCCCCTGCAGCTGATCCCCTTCGGCTTCCATATCGTCTTTATCAACATCGGTAATTGGGCGATAACGCACATCGACCGGAAAAGTGCGCCCTGACACTTCGATAATCGGCGCATCGTTAAAATGTTTAGAAAAACGCTCAGGATCAATGGTGGCTGAGGTAATAATGACTTTTAGATCAGGACGGCGGGGTAACAGGTTTTTAAGATAACCCAATATAAAATCAATATTTAAGCTTCGCTCGTGCGCTTCATCAATAATAATGGTGTCGTATTGGTTTAAAAAACGGTCATGTTGAATTTCGGCCAATAAAATACCGTCTGTCATTAGCTTTACGGCCGTTTTGTCTGACACTTGGTCGTTAAAACGAATTTTAAAGCCCACTCCTTGGCCAAGTGGGCAATCGAGCTCTTCTGCAATACGGTTGGCGACTGTTCGCGCGGCCAGTCGTCTTGGTTGTGTATGACCAATAAACCCCGCTGCACCTCGGCCTAGTTCTAAACAAATTTTTGGCAGCTGAGTGGTTTTTCCTGAGCCAGTTTCACCCGCTACAATCACTACTTGGTTATTTGCGATGGCCTCTTTGATATCGTCTTTTTTCTGGCTGACGGGCAAGGTTTCTGGGTAAGAGACTTGAGGCAAATTAGCTAAACGCTCTGCCCGAGTGGCAATACTTTTTTCAATTGCTTGGGTTACCTCGGCCAGTGCCTTGGCGTGTTTGTCTTCATTTTTTATTTTTTTTAATCCGTCTAAACGACGTTTGAAGAAAAACTGATCTTTGTTTAAACACTGTTTTAACGAGCGATATAACTCACGAGCTGCCTGCGCCATACGACTTACAATACCAATTTGCAAAAGGACCGTGAGTTTACCAAAAACTCCCTCACAGGGAAAACGATTCGAAGGGCTCTGTGCCAATAAAACCCGCTATTTTACGATTTATTTTTCCTAAATAGCGTGATCTAAATAGTTGTTTTAAACGTGTGCTTTCAATCATCAAGACTTGGCAAGTTGCCAAATAGTTGGTAGCGTGAGCACTCTCACAGTTATTTTCATTACACAGGCTTATGGCACATTCTTTAATGCAGCGCTGCACTCAAAAACTCGCTACCTACATGCGCTTATCTTTATTCATGTTAGGCGTGTTAGTCGGCGTGCAAGTCCCCGGGTTTGTTGACCAATATGGAAAAAACCTCGAAGCGCGTTTACTGGAATCATCGCAAGCATTGAGTCAATTTCAAGCCGATGCAGATAAATTTTTTGAGGGGGATATCAGTAAACTGATTGCGTATTACCAAACAAAAAATGATGACATTATCAACGCTGGCGCCAATAGCATAACCGCCATCGCTTCGCGCCAAGCTGAACTAAAACAAGCATGGTACGCATTTAACTCCTCAACTTTGGCACAATTTCAGCACGTTGCGTTTACCCCAATTAGCGATATACGCATTCAAGTTTGGCAAAGTTATCAATACCTGATCGTCCTAACCCCCCTCGCGATTCTTTTTGGCATCGTGACAGGCTTGTTGATGACGATGATTATCGACCTATTTGGCGCATTATTGTTATTGCTTGGCCGCCGCCTCGGTAGGTCGACGCAATCTGCTTAGCTTTTTTAAGTATTGATAGCCCCCGCAGTTTTTTGATTGATTTTGTCGTATTAATATTACACTTCAAGTAATAGCTGTTTAAAGTATTCGGTAGGAGAACAAATTGATAATCCCAAATAAACTAAAAGTGAATGATGAAGTTAGGATAATTGCGCCTTCTAGGAGTTTGTCAATTATTGATAAACAGATACAAGAAATAGCAAACACTAGGTTTAAAGAGCTTGGTCTAAAATTGTCATTTTCAAAAAATTGTGAGTCTATAGATGATTTTTCGTCTTCATCTATAGAAGAAAGAATTGAAGACTTACATGAAGCATTTTTAGATAAAAAAGTCAAAGCTATCTTCACTGTCATTGGGGGCGATAATGTAAATCAATTACTAAAGTATATTGACTATAATATTGTTAAAAGAAATCCGAAAATTATATGTGGATATTCTGATACTACAGCTCTATCAAATGCATTATCACACAAAACAGGGCTAGTTACATACTCAGGGCCTGCATATTCAACTTTGGGAATGCTTAAGGGGATTGATTTCTCGATAAATTATATTAAAAAGTGTTTATTCTCAAATGAGCCTTATGAAGTTATAAACTCCGAGCAATGGAGTGATGATGCATGGTATATAGATCAGGAAAAAAGAAACTTTTATAAAGACAACGGCATAGAAGTCTTAAATCATGGTAAGGCTGAAGGAAAAATAGTTGGAGGCAACCTTTGTACTTTAAATTTGCTTCAGGGAACTGAGTTTATGCCTGACTTAACAAATTCTGTATTGTTTATTGAAGATGACGAGTTAACATCTCCTTCAAATTTTGACAGAGATCTGCAGTCGTTAATTCATCAAAAAAATTTCGATAGAGTTAAAGGAATTGTCATTGGAAAATTTCAATTGAAGTCAGAAGTATCAGAGGTTTTGCTTAAAAAAATCATACAATCCAAACAAGAGTTAGCGTCAATTCCTGTGCTTTATAATTTAAACTTTGGACATACAACACCACATATTTGCTTTCCTATTGGTGGATTTGTAAAAATAGATACAAAAAGTCGTAAACAAATAATAATAGAAAAACATTAGGTATAGTAATTCTAGGCATCAGCTAGATTTCTAAATACGTTAGTTCGCTGCAGATTTAATATTAAGGATAATGGGATCAGGTCTGCTTCTTTTATATGAGTGACCCCTTCTGGCACTTTTGCGAAGTTCAGCTGTGAGTCACCAAATAAAACGGTCAATATACACTCATGTTTATTGACTGAGTTTAGGCTCATCTATGTAATGTTTACACCACCCCAATTAAGCCTAAAACACCAATAGGTAAAAGTAACACCCACTGAGGTAATGTTATAAACGTTTTAAGTTTGAAAAAGTGCCAACCTACTCCAATAAACACAAATGATAAAGGATACAGATATTCCGAGGACCACATTTTGAAATGATTCTAAGTTAAACCAACCAACGCACGTTAATACAAGCCCAAAAATAACCAGAATAGCTGATACCATATGCCAACAGGCTAGCAATGTTGCTTTAAGAATGTCTGGCAAATCTGATTTAAGAAAAGGCCTAACAGGATCTATTTGCCCCGCAAAGATATGTATGCCGGATGTAAACAAACCGATTATTCCTGCAATGAAAAGCCAAATATTCATACAAACTCCCTGTAACAACGCCTCAATGAGAGACTAAACAAGTGGATTAAAATGTGTGCGCGAAACATCCGAAACACATAAACATCTCATTGATTTTAAATAGTTTGTATTAAAAAACAATACAAAATAGAAATCATGGGGAGAAAGCTAAAACATTACATTTATTTTGTTTCTTTCTTTTTTGCCATAAGCAACTTGCTAAACAGCCACATCGACCTACGAAATAAACGAGATTGTTTAATGATTGAGAGTTTGACCGTCACTGAATAAAACGGTCAAAAAGAAGACTACTGCCTATTGACAGAGATTGGGGGAATTAAGTTCATATGTGTTAGCAGTTTTATACGTCGCAAGTGACTGTTTTACTAGTTTCAATTTCCCTACCACTATCATCTGTTTCTTTTGCGATAATAGTATAAGTTGTTAGCTTAACTTCCTTACCAACTTCGTTGACATAGTTATACCTTGAACAAAAATCTGATGTTGCTTTTTCTACTTCAGAAAAATGAGATACAGGTTGAGTTGAGCAACCAGCCAAAGTAAATACTAAAGAAAAGCCTAATGCGCAGATTACACCTAATTTCATTATATATCCCTGCACTGGTCACGAGCCTGTAGATTTACTCGTTTTAAAGTTATTTTTATATGTCAGTAAACCATAACTGAGTTCCTATTTTGATTCAATCATTTAGTCGGTTTTACTTTAATATTTAAAATGATAAGCGTTCGGTCGTTTTATTGCGGGATCAATGGGGATTTGACGGCATTTTTAAGGTAAAAATGGCTCCCCCTGATTAGTGCATTCTGTTTTACAGTTTTTCTATATTACAAACCGAGCAATACAGTTGTCATTGGGCATTAAGTTTAGTTTAACTTGGCCTGTTCGTTATATTGCCAAACACTCGCTCAATACAATCCAGTCGCTTGCTATATTGCCGTCGTATTGGCCTGCCTATAATTTTCTAGGTCGAAACGACGACGGATACACCCATTAATTTCAATGTCACCAATAACGGTTTCAAAGGTGTAAGATACATCTGCGAAAATTACGAGCTCTTTATCCCATGCACTCACACGTGCAGAGTTCCAATTTTATTGGGGTTACCAAAATTTTTCTTGGCCCATCGCTGTTACGTCAACGCCCTGCCAATTTAAGATGATGCAGAGTTTTTATCACCAGCTTCATGGTATTGTCATTGCACATTCGGATTTTCAGGGTTAACAGTTTTATCGTAGATGCATACTAATTTCATTTAGAACTAAGTTATATTCTAATAAGCGATCGATTAGCCAAAATACTCGACGTATATCGCCATACCAATTTTGTGGGTGCCTAATTACACGGCTTTTTAATCCTATAAACGGCTTTGATTATAAAGTGATTTTTTAGGTGTTTTCTGAATTACGGTTTGTGGTGATGCTGAATTAAATCAAGGAGCGTCTTTCCTATTAACCTACGCTTATTTCGCTTTCATTGAGGTGTTTATGGAAACGGGGGTATTCTATTCCATCATTGAAGTGCTCCGGTTTTATTCAAGCTTATCAAACCGGAGCAATTGAAGGTTTGGATAACAAGTAACACCCCACTAGCACTTTAATGCTGCCCACCAAGCAAACAACCCATGTGACGGGTGATAAGATGAGCAAGATACAAAAACTCGTCGCCAAAGATGATAACGCAAAAACTTTCGCTTTAAACGAAATAACACGGTACTCCTGCCATAAGTGTAATGTACTACCAAAGCGTGGATGGTTCAGCAGTTTCTGTGCAAGCACTGGGGATGCTCGAGTAAAGCACGCCAAAGCGAGAATAAAAAATACTGTTGTGGGCATAACAGGCAATACCATACCAATCATGCCTAGGATACCAAATAGATATCCCAAAACAAACAACAAACCCTTCTTATAATTCACTAAGACGGCTTTTAAATTCATGAATAAACGTGTGCCTGAAATTTTTTAAAACGGTTAAACGCTTGGCGTGCGCCATCAATTAGGGCCAGTTCTTGCATTTCATCTAACTCAATTGTATCTATTACTTTGACCAGTTCTCGCCATGCACTGCCGCGTCCCGCCCCCGGACCGGCTAAGTAACGAGCACCCTCTAGAGCGCTAACGGATAGTTTTTCTTGTGCTAGTTTGCCGAGCATTGCGGCGCCTACTTTTGATCCCTCAATCACATACAGCCAACCCAGTGCTGTGGCAAAATCAGTTGAGTCGTTAACTTCTGGATTTAAAAATACTGAAGGTACTTGACCGCCTAAATCAATAAAGTCTTGTTCTAGCATACTTAAGCGACGGCGTGACGTTAGATCTGTTATCAGTTCACTCAATTTTACATGATCGTATAATGCACTCACATCTTTTAAGAAGTAATACTGCAACGATAAAAACGCTAAATAGCTTTGGGTATTGGCAAATGGGTCTTGTGCCATTATAGTTTTATCAACGTTATCATGCATATCAGCAGTGGCTGCTTTCAAATTTTTTGCTCGTGAAAATAACAAAGTGACGAGGGTCATAACTGCTCCGAATAGATATAAAAATAAGAGGACATAACAGCGCAACCTTGCGCTGCCATACAATTAGGGGCTTATAATTTAGCTTCTAAGCTGATTGTAATGGTTTGCCCCGGTTCTGGCATAGCCACAATTGAACCAGTTGAGACCTTGTACTGATCCGTTAGGTTAGTAACTGAGAGGTTACCTTTCATGTTGTCGCTAATTTCGTAAGCTAGATAAAAATCAAGCTGATAACCTGATGGAATGTGTGCCAATGTATTAACCGCAGTGCCCGCCAAAAAACCGCCAGGATGATGTTTTTCTGAATGCTTTTTATAAGTAAAACCCAAATCAAGTGAATCATTTAACAAACTAGTGCCCAAAGTGGCAATGTAGTTTTTATCTGCAGGGATCCGAAGCGGTGTCAAACTGCCCGAAAAGCCTGTATCGTTACATTTATCGACCCCTTCTGCGTTTGCTATTAGGTTTGAACACATTTCAACTTTTGAATATTTGGTGTAACTGAACTTGCCGTATAGCCAATCACTGTGGTAATTAAAGCCAACTTCTGTGCCCGGTAATTCAAATGTGTCGTAATTTGTAAAGGAGTATGTTTGCTTCCAAGACGGAGCATCAGGTTCCTTACTAGGTAAAAAGCCCGTTGCCAACATATCTTTTATATTGGTATAAAAATACTCAGCTGAAAGCACGAGTCTATCGCCTATAAACACCACATCGCTAAGCTCGCTTTCAATACCGATATCGTAAGAGCGCGTGTTTTCCGCTTTAATTGGGTAATCCGGAGAATATGAGAATACCTCGTTAGATACCGTTGATTCATAAAGGTTTGGCATGCGATAAGCATTACTAAACTTGATTCGGACGTGGGTATTATCAAATACATTGACCTGCGCCTGCAACGTGGCATCGGTTTGTGCATCAAATGTTAAGGTTTCACCTGTTTGGTAATCATCATTTTTAGAATCGTGATGATTAATGTTTAAGGTGAGTTCCAGTGGTGCTAAGTCAATTTGCGCGTTAGTAAATACTGCACGCTTAACTTGCTTTCCATGGCGGGACGTAGCTTTATAATTGTGATTATCTGGCAACCAGTCTTTTTTAAAGTTGTTTAACCAATCTTTGTGTGGTGCCAATTTTTCTTCTTGCCAAGATAAACCATAGGTCAACACGATTGGCATGTTAGCAATTGACATGTAAGAGGCATTGAGCGCACTTGCACCAAGACGGGTGTTACTGTAGCGGTGGAAATACTGCCCAGCATTTTGCCCTAAGTTACTCCCTAATGCGTTGTACTGCTGCTGTTTAGCACTAGTTCGCCACAAATTCACTGTGAGATCTACATACAAGTTATTATTTGGTAAATAATGATAAAGTACACTGGCACTCTTTACTTTGGATGTGCCAGGCTCCCATTGGGGCATCGTCTCCACCCCTACTGGGATTTCTTCAGATAACCGTTGCTCTACGCCATTTTCATCAACTTCTTTCCAAAACTTCATGTCACCGGCGCGATGTTTGTACCAATATGAAGCTAACATTTCACCCGCCACTTGCTCATGCAATCGGGTATTGACCTCAAGTGAATGCTCGTGAGTAAAATCATAGGCAAATTTCGCAAGGTATGAATCACTTTCAAAGCTGGTATTAACCACTTCGCCATTTTTATTGACGGGCGGTGGAATTAAAACAACGTCAGGCATTTGTTCGTATTGAGTCGGATCACTTTTTGATGGCACCCAACGAATGTACTCTTTAACCTCCACGAAGTCTTCAAAGCCATTTTTACCTGCAAAATAATTACCGACTTCTTTTTTACTGTATGCAACTATAGCTTGCAATTTTTTATCTTTATAAGCACCAGCAAGCGAGGCTCCGCCGCCATTAAAATCAAACGTATCAATACCGTTTTTTACTTCGTAATAGCTTTGCAATCCAAAACTATCTGGCACCTTAGGTGTTTTATTATTGTTATGGGTTTTTAGCTTAACTGATGCACCAAACTTGTCGTTGCTCTTTAAAATGTCATGAACACTAAGCGTACGAATATTTACCGTCCCGCCAATCGCTCCCGAGCTATATGGTGATGCTTTGGTTGACGACCCTTTTTCTATATCAATGGTACTGATTAAATCTGAATCAATATAACTACGATCGGAGGCACCCATATAACCGCGATTGGTATGAGTTGACTGTAAACTGCCATCTATAAAAATAGGCACTCGCCCTTCACCATGCACACCACGGATTCCAATATCTAATGCTCCGGCTTCGTTGCGTATATTATTAGCCTCAATCCCTGAAAACGTTGAAAAAATATCTGAATTCGATAAACCACTTGAGCGCTCAATTTCGCTGCGATGCATTTGCAGTTTATTGCCCGTGACAGTGATCACTTCAATATCATTTTTCGCAGCCCCCGAACGTGCGTTTTTATCATTTTGACGGGCTGGGACAATTGGCATGCGCGCAGCTGAGTTAGCTTTAATCACAATATTGTTATTCACAATATGTGCACTCAATTGGCTATTGGCCAAAGTTAATTCTAGGGCTTTTAACACATTGAATTCGCCATTTATGGCTGGAGCTAATAATCCTACGAGCAACTTAGCATCAGCAATCAAATTCATATCCGCTTTTTCTGCCAATGAATTAAGTGTGTAAACCAGTGGCTGTTCGACAAGATTAAATTGATACACTAACGCGCTGCTATTTGCCATGACTGGCAGTGTTACGCCCAACCCCAGTGCAAATACAAACGGTGTTAGTTTAGTTTTGATTGGTGAGTAAGTGCTCATTATGTCATCCGTATTTAATTTACTTAATTATGAAAACGAATGAGAATAAGAATTCCTCAAAGAAAAAGTGAAATTTTTTAACTTATTTAGCAAAGCTAATAACTATTTGATTATTAATGACTTTAACTTCAACTGATAGCGCGTCTGGCAACAAACTAATAAACTCATCCAATTCAGATGCTGAAAAAACACCAGATAAACGTACCTGCTCTGCCTGCTGATCGGTAAAAATAACGGTGCGATTGTGATAACGATTAAATGTTTGCAAGACACTCACCAAAGGCTCATTGTTAAATACTAAACGCCCTTGCTGCCACGCACCCACATTGAAATGGTCCATAATGTCAAGCTTTATGCCATGTTCACTAATAACTGCGACTTCACCTTGCCTAAGCAAAGCACTATGTCCTCCCAATTGCACGGCCACTTTACCATGTGCCACCGCGACCAAAACCCTATTTTCTTTTTTATCTACTGAAAAACGCGTACCAAGTACGCTCACCTTAGCTTTACCTGCATTAACAACAAACGGGCGCGTTTTATCACTTTCAACATCAAACAGCACCCGCCCTGACAGTAGATTACTGGTCCGTCGGTTATTATCCCATACCAATGACAATTGCGTTTTTGCATCTAAAGTAATATGTGAATTATCGGGTAAAGTGTATTCAAGTAATTCACCGTGTTTAGATTGATACTGAGCAATAAAGGGAGTTTGTAAAAGCATGGTTGGCACAATTCTATAACTCAGTACACTTAGCATAAAAAGCGCACAGCATGCAGCAATTGCATAGTACTTTTTTATCCCGTGCTTATTTTCAATAGGTGTATCGTTCGCATTTTTTTGCAATAGTGGTTGTTCCTGTTCGCAAAGCCTTGCTATGTCATCATCATTAAACTGAGTCAACAGAGTATTAATTTGCTTAGTTTCTTCATAAGCGATGCGATGTGCATCGCACGCATTAAGCCAATTTTCAAATTCAGTAAACTGAACAACACTAAAGCCCGCTTTTTCGAGTTCGATATATTTGTTAGCTTGCGCTTGTATCTTGAGAGTTTGACGGTCCATTCTGATGTTTCTCTTATTATTTTTTTAATGCATCTCGACACGCTAACATGGCGGCCGCTAGATGCTTTTCAACCATGCTAACAGAAACTCCCATTTGATCTGCAATTTGTGGCTGACGTAAGTTTTTGAATTTATACAGAACAAAAGCTTGCTTGGTGTTAAGTGGTAACTGTTCTATACAACGGTGTAACACTGCAAGCTGTTGCTGCGCTGTGATAACGGTTTCAGGCTCAAAATTAGCGGGGGCCACCAATTCAATCCCATCTGGATCTGCAATGCTTTTAGTACTGCGATAATGGTCTATCACTATATTTTTGGCTGCTCTAAAAAACAGCGCCCTCGCTTGCGTTTTATCTTGCTGTGGGTGTTGTTTGTGATGACTTAACAAGCGTGTATACGCTTCTTGCACTATATTTTGCGCTTTATCTTTACAGCCAACAGAACGCGTTATATAGCCTAGCACCTCTGAATAATACCGTTCCAAAATATACTCGACAGAATTTGAAAGGTGCGCATGCTATCACAACAAAATGGTATTGAAAATAATTCTCAATACCATCAAGGTAAAATGCATAACTCTGTAGTTACAATTAAACGCTTATCCTGACCATACCCGTTACATTTTGTATCACTTTTGAGTGGTCTTCTATCAACAGTTGGTTACAATGATTTCGCCCATTTTTAACACGATGCCACTGCCATGACCCCCACCAGCTTATTGACGTTATTTACTGCCATGTTTGTTTTAGCCCTTGTACCAGGACCGGTCGTATTTGCGATCATCGCGCGTTCTTTTTCTGCCGGTTTAAAGCCCGCATTTTACCTGATGCTAGGGGTGTTATTGGGAGATTTTGTATTTATTATTCTTGCGCTATTTGGGCTGTCGGCATTAGCCCAAATGATGGGGGAAACCTTTGTTATCATTAAGTATCTTAGCGCAGCTTACTTGATTTGGCTTGGTGTGAGTTTATTGCGAATAAACACCTCTCAAATCACGCCTGAAACAACTAATCACAATGTATCACGCGCTGATTTCTTAACCGGTCTCATCATTGCGTTAGGTAATCCAAAAGCAATCATATTTTATGTAGGCTTTTTTCCAGCGTTTGTCGATATCAGCCAGGTCACACTACAAGATACCGGCTTAATAATGTTCGTTGCAACTCTCGCATTTGGAAGTGTCAATCTCGCCTACGCATTTCTGGCTATCAAAGCCAAAAACACCTTCACTTCAGCAAAAGCCAGTACTGTTATTAATAAAAGTGCTGGGAGTTTAATGGTGATGACGGGCGCATTAATTGCCTTAAATAGTTAAACTTGACTTAAAAAACGCTCACCCTAGAACGATTACTAGGGCGATTAGCTTTTACATATGGATCTTTAAAAAGTGATCAATCGCTTTTAGGGCGATTTTACGATGCTCTGCTCGATTTAAATAATGATCACCTTTCTCTAACTCGACAAATGTCACTGTTTTATTTGCTGCTTTTAATTGTTCATAGATTGCTTCTGATTGTTGTACTGGCACCACTTCATCTCGCTCGCTATGGATCAGTAAGATTGGTATTTTGACTTGCTCAACAAAATTGATCGGAGATATTTGTTCTAGGTGATTGTTTTTAACATCGCCTTTTGCGATGACATCCTGCCAGTATGACACGACCCAATGATCACTCCCGTAATCTTTTTTCTCATTTCGAAGCATAGCTTTGACATCTGAAACGCCATTGATAGATATGGCACATTGATATCTATCAGGGGTAAAAGAAGCACCAGCTAATGCCGCGTAACCACCATAACTTGCACCCACAATACACACTCTTTTACTATCGATAATTCCTTTTTGACTCAAGTCTACAATGGCATCGGTGAGATCATCTTGCATCTTTCTCCCCCATTCACCTCGCCCTTTATTTAAATGCTGATGCCCAAAGCCACTCGAACCACGGAATTGAGGTTGGATCACTAAAAAACCTCGGTTTGAAAAGTATTGTGTTAACCAATCAAACCCTCGTTTATCGTATGATTCTGGCCCGCCATGAGGCAGAATTATTGCAGGAAGCTTCTTAGCTTCAAGCCCTGCTGGACTCGTCAATAAAGTCGGTATTACTAAACCATCTCGTGCTGTAAATCTATATTCATTAACCGGATTTACGACTGAACCTGGGATATCTGGCCGCGCAGCCGCTAACACAGACAATGCACTATTTTGATACAATAAGTAGTCACCCGAGCTATGTTTTCCATCTCTATATACAATCATCGACTGCCAATCTGGCGTATAATCGTTAATGATGAAGTTACTATCAGGCATCGCATGTTTTATACCACGTAAACGTGCATTTAAATGCTCATCAAAAAATTCATAGCTGGGCGAAAAACCGGAGTATTGCACGCCGTGTACGACTCTCCTTATATCAGTTAAAACATGTTCGATGTCTTTATCGTCATGACTAAATAATGGCTTTGAAATTTTTCCTTCTGCTAAAGATAGGGTGAAGTAAGCCCATCGTTGATGGTTCGAATCTTGGCTAATCATCACTAAATTTTTCTTGTCCTGGGTTAAGCCTGTAAAATTTTTAGTTCGATATGGGGTTTTCTCCTCAAAGATAGTCACCCATTCATCATCAATTCTCGCTTCAATAAGGTGCAAATCATCTTCATTATTGTAGCGTTCGCGGGCCAGTACTTTACCATTTTCATCAAGAAAAAAATCAATGGTATCAGCACTTCCTTTCATGTGAATACGTGGTTTTCTTTTTTTGTCTAAATCAACTTTATATAAATTATATGAGCCAAGGTTTTTATAGGCCGGCATGAACGCATAGCGATGATCAGCGGAAATTCCGATAATATTACCAAGTTCAGTTTGACCTTTATAAATGCCATAGCCTGCGGTCAATAATTGGTGCATTTTATTAGAAGACAAGTTATAAACGTAAGCTGCACTGATCGTGTGACGTCCTTTAAATCCTTTAATTCGTTTATGGCTAGACACCACAAATATCAAACGGTTTTCATCTATAAAATAGGCGTTGTTTGGTTGGACTTCAGATACATCGACAGCTCCTAATACTGAATTATTCTCCACATCAATGACTGTCATTATGTCATTATTATTTGCTGTATCTCGATACGCTAACCGTTTAGCACTCGGTGAAATAACCACCAAGCTCACCTCGGGTAATTTACTATACGCTTCGATGGATGGGTGTTGAGTATGTGCAAATAAAGAGGAAGAACTCATTAGCATTACAATGAGCCAGAATAAAATCCGCATAAAAATAGTCCTTTAATTTCATTTTTGCGCAATTATACCCATAAAGCATCCAATCAGCATACCTCGTCAAGGTAACTAAAAGTCAATCTAACGCTTGATGTTAAGACAAGTTTGCGCTTTTAATATCAATGTAAAGGTAAAAAAGCAGCGTTCATCACGCTGCTTTTCATTTAGGCAAAACACAGTCGCCTACTTAAATTTTACGGTAAACATTAAATGATTTATAAAAAATTCAGCCCTTGCTTTAACAAGGACGATGCTTCGCCATAGCCATTTTGCTCTAAATAACCGCCTAATAAATCGGCCATCGGTAAAATGGTTTCTTTAGGGATGCCTAACTTTTTAAATGCTTGATCTAAATACCCTAAACTAGCCACGGTTTTGGTTTCATCATTTGATTTACCAAGCATCGAAGTCAGCGACGACATGCTAACATTCGGTGCAGATTGAATATATTGCTTTGTCTCTGGTAAAGCGGCGCTGATCATGGCAAAGTTTTCTTCTGAAACATGATCTTGTGCAACTTTTAATAAACTTCCTAACCCTGCCTGTGCAACGTCAGGGCTCAAACCAAATTGATTGGCAGCCATATCAATTAAGCCTGATGTCATCGACGATTGCGGTTGAGCGACCTCTTTGACCACAGATTTAGCTTGATTTTCAAGAGACTTGGTTAAATCAGATAAACCTGCAACTGCTGAGTGCGAAGCAAACAGTATCGTGCTGCTAATTAGTAAAGAGTGTAATTTCATCGTTTTTCTTAATAAGGTGATTGATTCGGTTATCATAACGGTAACAATGCTGAGATGTAAATTATTGTTTTGTTATCAAAAAAGTCAGCATCGTTAGACTGACTTTTTATTGAAGTGGGCAAGGTTATTCTAATTGCACTAATCCGGCACGATACAACAATTGAGCAATGTGTTGGATGGTTGCATTACGCTTCCCCTCGCCTAACGAGTTATCTTCGCCGGTTAGCAACAAGACATAGCCTGCTTGCGTATAGGGGTTGTAGTGCATTACGGCATGTGTGCCCGGATCGCCTCCGGTGTGACCTAAAAATGGCCCTTGCCAAAACCAAAACAGTCCTTGTTTATCAAACTCAAACACCTCAGCGTTGGTTTGTGAGCTGAGCATCGTTTTGACACTTTGCTCAGACAACACCCGTTTGCCTTCTAACTCTCCACCTTGAGTAATGGCAATTAAAAAGCGCGCTAAATCTTGGGCGCTGGTATTTAAATCACCATCATAAAAGGTTGGGTAACTAAATTCAGGCACTTCAAACAACTCGCCATCAACAAAGGTATATTGGGTTGCTTTGGGATTCTCTGGGTTGAGTTCAGTGTGCAACCAAGTGGTATCGTTCATACCCAAAGGTGCAAATACGTTGTCTTTCATAGAGTGAGCTAAATTGATATTTTGGCGCTGCTCGACCATAAAACCAGCCAATCCTGCGGCAACGTTAGAGTACACATGCTGTTTTCCGGCGCCAGAGTTTTCATCTGCGACAAAAACGCCATCCATATGATATTTATCGCCGGGGGTAAAATATTGCTGATAAAAGGTGGCAGAATCGATACTCACATCCATCGGGCAATCAGCTAATCCATACGTGCCGTACAAAGATAAACGGCTGTCATGGATATAATAACTACACAAATAGCCCAAATTATCGATAATGCCAGAAGTGTGAGTCATCAAGTGTTGCAGCGTAATTGGTGTATCGAGATCCTGTGGGTTTTGCACACTAAAAGAGAGATTGGCCATCATTACACTATCACTTAGCGCCACATGCCCTTGCTCCACTTGCTGCATGATGCCCACAGCAAGCACTGCTTTACTGATTGACCCCACATTAACTGGCGTATTGGCTGTCATGGCTTGTTGTGTTTGCGTATTGCTCACCCCGAGCCCTTGCTGCCAAATAATTTTATTCCCTTGAATAACAGCGGCCGATAAACCCGGGATCCCCGTTTGTGCAAACGAGTCGCTCACTTGCTCAGTTAATTCTGCATTGTTAAGACTCCCTTTGGGCGTGACATTTAGTGTTCTTAATACATAGTCAATCGGTGTATTGGCATGGTAGTTAAAGTCTTGGTGAGAATAGACAGGCATAGTTACATCTGGCATCACGCCCACATTTTCAATGGATTGATCTTGCAAATTGGTATAGCGCTCATTACTTAGCCCCACTTGCCAGCCATTGGGTAAGTTAAACTGTAAAATATCTGAAAGTGCACCATTGGTCGGCTCACCAATCAACGTAGCATGAGGCAATGCATCAAATGCTAATGTCATCACCTCACCTGCACTGACCGTTGTGCCACCAATAATCACATAGACGGGCTGAGTGTATGGCACGCCTTTGGCGACGTTAATCATTAATGCTGTTTTTTCGCCTGAGCGGGTGCGATTATCAACAAACTTGTAAGCAAAAATCCGTTCTTGATCATTAAAGTAACTGGCAATCACTTGCCCTGCTTGGTCAAATCCCCCCTCATTAAAGCGTAAATCAATCACCATCGCGTCTGTTTGTGCTAAATCAGCCATCATGTGTTGCATCATGACATCGAGATAATCCATTTGCGCATCAAAATAGCTAAGTGTTTGATCAATGCTGGCGGGTTCAGATCCTGTATCATAAAAGTCAGATAAGCTGTCCACTCTTAAATAGCCGATATTACCCGGCAATGTTGCCCAGCGCAGGGCATCAGAATCTTCAAATTGCGACATTTCAGCGCTTGCAACTTGGGCTAAGGTTTGTTGTTCGATTTGCTGTTTAAAATACGCCAAAACAGGCGCAGGATCCTCCATCCCTTCATTTGCCATCATCCGACTGATTTCCTTGGCTAACCCTTTGGCTGGGCTTGCATCGACACCGAATGTTTCGTCATCACTTAACCAGACATGGCTATCACCAAATGGCTCAATCATGGCACTGAGTATCTCTGCTAACGCTTGATCTGAGGTTGTGGCACTAACAAGTGGTCGATAGAAGTCGTATTGCGCTTGCCAATCGATATTTCGCTCACTAAAAAACGCATAATAATCATTAAAAGCATGCCACACATAGTCAAACGTTACCTGTGCATCATTGTCGCTGAGTAAGTTCGCCTCATGACAGGGCGTGGGTAAGGCGGCTTGTTTTTCAAATCGGAGCGAGTTTGTAATTCGATTGGGGATCGTCAGCGTTGCACCGGACACTTGTGCTAAGGCTTTTAAATCTTTGAGGGTGTCATTTTTGTGATAATCGGTTTTAAGGCAGCCATACTGATTGTATTCATACAGTTGCAGGCCTTGTTGATCGAATTGCCAAATCTCACCGTAACCGGGTTTAAGCCAAACACCTTCCAAGGTTTTTTCAGGCGAGCTATTTTTGTCACTTGAGCCACAGGCCGTTATCAAAAGGCTGGCCATTGACAGCGCGATTAAATGTGGTTTGAGCAACGAATTAGTAAAAACAGTCATAACAGTGCGTCCTTATCGTGTTGAGTGAACAAGATAATAAGCTGGCAGCGCGGTTATATCTGTGGTGATTGTGTGTAAAGGTGTTTAAAACTGTACCTGTAGTTGTAAGAAAGTGTCAGCATGGGTAAAAAATCACACAATACCGTTACTCGACAACTAAGGCCTCATGTTGTAAATCAGACTGATAAAGCATGTGTTTTTGCCTTTGAATCTCAGCGGGTCAATCGCTCGGCCATTTTTATGTATTTCGTAATGAAGATGTCGCGCTTAACTTAACCCCGTATCACCCAATTTCAAAAAACTACTGTGCTACCACTACTAACCTACAATTGAGGTTCGTTAGCATGTGATTGACAATTGGCGGCACTGAAAATACAGCCTTTGTGGCCAAACGTTGCATTGGCAGGATAATTTGAATATGGCATTGCTCAATTGTAAGTTGCTGTTTAATGTAAAAACTCATTACATCATCAATGAGTTCGAATCGAAGCGGCAAGTTGGCACAGTAAATTGGTGCCCGGTTTGGGCTGCTCGATTGCTCGAGACCATCATCTTCTAGAAAATAGTCGACATCCGCTAATTCTCTCTTCAAGGTCAATGCTTGCATTTTGGTCAGCGCTGAAAAACAGACTGACACGTTAGCGGTTAACTGAGTCATGTTCACACCATTTAGATTGATAAAGCGTGATAGTTTACCTCTAAACCCGCTGCAACCACATTGTTTGTGAAAACTTTATCCATCTATTTTTTGTTATATCAAATATCGAGCACATCGCATCCTCTGATACTAAACGCAGTCGCCTAACACCGGCGATTAACTAAAACCGATAAGTTAAATTGAACATCAATTGACGGCCTTGCCCCTGAATGGGGGATTGACTTCCTCGGTAGGGTTGAATGAAGACATTGTCATCGTTTAAAAGGCGTTCAACGCCCAAGTTCACTTGCCAATCAGCACGGGTGAATTGATAAAAAAGGCGCATATCGGTTTGGCTTGACATTAATTGCTCTTCGCCACAAATCCAATTGCTATCTTCTCGACAGGCATATCGTGCAGAGGCAATCTGAGTCACCCAGTGCAACGAGGATGATTGATTAAATGCATAATGCGCATCGAGTTTAAACATGTGGTTGGGGATCCCAAGTACGCTATTTTTATGCTGCGTCACACGCACTGTATCAATGGTATTTTTATCAACCGCAAAATAGCTATAACTGGCATTTAAACCAAATTCTTGATGTTGCCAATGCGCCTGTAGCTCTAGCCCATAAGTGCCAAGTTGGCCTAGGGTTGCATTTGAAGCTGTCTGTGGATTAAACCCAATGTAATTATCGATTTTCTGGAAAAATACATTACTAATAAGCGCCAGTGAATCATTGACTTGATAACCCAATTCCATTTCCCAGCTTTGAGTGGTTTCGGTAACTTCGATAGGGCTATTGGCATTTTCAGCACTGGCTACGGTATCAAACTGAGGGATTTTAAAGGCTTCGTTATAAACCAACTTAAGATGTAACTGCTGCCAAAGCTTGGTAATCGAAAATCGGGGGACAAACTTACTCCCTGCATATTCATGATTTTCGAATCGCCCGCCGATGGTTAGATTCCCCCAGTCGAAAGACGATTCATATTGAGCAAAAATTGCTGCATCGCTTGTACGGGTTGAAGACTGGCCTTGATAACGGGTAGTCGGGTCAAAAATATAAGAGTCCGCTACGCTTGCTCGTTCTTGATACACTGTGCTGCCAAATAATAAACTCGCAAATTCAGATAATGAAGTTACAGCTGTTATATCTAAACGAGTTCGGTTTAATGTGCGATCGACTCGGTGTTGATACTGCCCTTCGCTATTCCATGGTTTTTGATAAGTATGGCTCAACCGACTTTCAATATTGAGTGAGTCTGATAACTGCCAGGATTTACTGACAGTGATAGCTTGGTGCAAAAATGACAAGGTATTTGCTTGCGTATACCGTTGATTAGGGGCATAAAATAAACCTGAGTCACCAAATAGGAGTTTATCTTCTTGCTCAAACTCATAGTGCTGAAACGTGATTTGCCAACCGGCATAATCAAGGTTCAAATTCACTTCCGTCGGGTGAGAATCACTGTGATCATTTAAATCAATTTGATAACCATCAAGGCCTGTCCACGTTTTATCACTGTAATCACCTTGGCCTATTGCCGCTGACACTCCCCAGCGCAACAGCTCATGATTTAGATCCACTTCAAACGCTGAACGAAAGCTGACATTGCTTTGATGATTACCGCCTTTACCCAGATGACCTGTATAAGATAAGGCACTCCCTAGCTGACTGGCGCTTTTTGTTGTGACTCTGATCACGGCGAGTGCAGCTTGCCCGCCAAACTTTACTGAACCAGGACCACGAATGATTTCGACTTTTTCAATCAATTCTGTTGGGTATCGATTGCCAAGCACCATCGAGCCAAATGCTAACTCATTTTGTTCTATTCCATCTATTATTAATAAAATTTTTGCTTCCATCCCCCAAACACCACGAAAGCTCGTTGAAAAAGTGCCAATAGTATCTGTGCCAATCCAAAAACCCGGCACATGTTTGAGAAGATCCATTAAATACATCGCGCCAATTTGCTCGATTTGTTCTGAATTAAGTAAAGTTACTGTGCTGGGTTGTTCGCGGATGGAGGTTTTAGTATTAGACGCAATATCGACTTCAACATTAATTAAATCTTCGATACTAAGCGCAAAAAAATCGTTGCTTTCATTTGTCTGGTTTGCCAAAAGCGAGGGGCTAAATGACACAGAAGAAACAGTTGCAACAAGCAACCAAAGGGGCGTCCTTGGCGGTGTATTTATGAGGCGCATATCATCAATGTAGATAGTCAAAAGTTGATTCCTTTAACATTAGCACAAATACACTTCATTTTTGTTTTTAAACCAGATAGTTAAAAGCTGAATTTTTTCTGATTTCACAACATAGCTGTCGAAATCATGCCATTGGATTGCTACAGTAAAACAAAAATTGTAAAGGATGAACTTATGAAATTTTTATTGCCACTGCTCTTACTGACTAGCGCTCAAGCCATGAGTGCGACCTATGATGGCGCATGGTATTTCATCAAAGGAGAGTACACATTCAAAAGTGGTGAGGTAGTCAAAGCCGATAACCAAACTGTTGTTGCGATTAAGACCGTGAAAGGTGATAAATTTGCACTAACAAATATGCGTGAAGGGCTATTTAATGGTTATTTAGCGGGCGAGTTTAAAACAGAACACGATACCTACTCTGAAATTATCACGGCCGGGACCAGCGACGAGCATCAAGGTAAAACCTTTACCTTTAAAGGCTGGCTTGAAACAACCCAAGTCGACGGAGTCGAAACCATCTATTGGCATCATCAAGGAATGGTCAACGGCGTACTCGAAACCGAAGTATGGCGAAAAATAAAGCCTTAACCTTTAAAAATCGGGGCTGATATATAAAACGGCACCATCACACAGTGCCGTTTTAACTGAGGTAATTGATAGAGTTATTGCAAACGGTCCATCAGGTAAGCAAAGCTCAAGCTGCTGACCATGGCGCGTTGCTCATTATTTGCGGCACCCGCATGGCCCCCTTCCATGTTTTCGAAATACAAGACATCGTGTCCCATTGCTTTCATCTTCGCGACCATTTTACGTGCATGCGCTGGATGCACGCGGTCATCTCGAGTCGATGTGGTAAAGAAGACTTTGGGGTAATCTGTTTGTTTATCGAGATTATGATAAGGTGAATAGGTTTTGATGTAGTCCCACTGCTCTGCAATATCAGGGTTACCATATTCACCCATCCAACTTGCACCTGCCAGCAATTGATTAAACCGTTTCATATCCAATAAAGGCACTTGGCAAATAACTGCGTTGTATAAATCTGGACGACGAGTAAAAGCCGCACCAACTAACAAACCGCCATTACTGCCCCCTTGGATCCCCAAATGCTTAGGTGATGTAACCTTATGCGCAATTAAATCCTCGGCAATGGCTTCAAAATCTTCATAGGCTTTATGGCGGTTTTCTTTTAATGCAGCTTGATGCCAACGAGGACCATATTCGCCACCACCACGGATATTAGACAAAACATACACCCCGCCTTGTTCTAACCAGTTTTGACCAATACTGGCTGAATAATAAGGTTGCATCGAGACTTCAAATCCACCATAGCCATACAGCAAGGTTGGATTTTTACCATCGTGTTTCATATTTTTTGCATGAACAATAAAATACGGGACTTTCGTACCATCCTTTGACGTTGCAAAACGCTGTTCAGCTACAAATTGACTGCTATCAAATTGTGATTTGGCGCCTTTTAATTTGGTGATCTTTAATTTATCACCCGACACTAAATACAAGCTTGAAGGCGTTAAAAAATCTGTGTAATTGACAAAGAAATCATCTTTATCCGTGTCAGTATTAAACACAGACACAGTGCCGGTTTCTGGAAAACCAATTTGATTTATTTGCCATTGACCATCAGCTTGTTCACTGTAGCGATAGACCTTATTTTTCACATCTTCCATGACCGTGACTAAGATGGCCGACTTGGTAAAGTTTATCCCCTTAATTGAGACCTGCTCGGTGGGTTTTATGAAGCTTTTAAACTGTGCTTTATTGGCCACTAAATCTTTTACATCGGCGTAAATCACTTCCGCTTGTGAAAACCCTTGCCACGCTGATTTTAACGCGATAAAGATTTTGCCATTATTGAGCCCTTTGAAGTCGGCATCAGTGGGAATTGGCAGCTTAATTTGTTTACCTTCATGGATTAAATACATGTCACTGGTGTAAAAGCTCGTGCCATCATAAATTAAATGATAAGCCTTATCACCATCATAAGCGGTATACCCTGCCGCAGAGACTGACTTTTTGTCTGCAGTATAAAGCGTCTTGGCTTCACTGAGCGCACTGCCGCGTTGCCACAGTTTCACCACACCAGGGTAACCAGAATCAGTCATTGAACCTGGACCAAAATCGGTGCCAACAAAGACCGAGTTTTCATCAAACCAACTAATGGCATTTTTGGCTTCGGTTAAACTAAAACCATCTTTCACAAAGGTGCGAGTGGTTATATCAAACTCTCGCACTACAGTTGCATCGGCTCCACCGCGTGAAAGTGATAACAAACAACGCTGATAAGCGGGATAGTGGCAATCCATTCCTTTATACACCCAGTTTTCATTTTCTTGCTTGGCAAGTGCATCAAGGTCGAGTACGGTTTCCCATTTTGGCGAAGCTTTTTGATATTCTTCAAATGTAGTACGGCGATACACACCTCGGACATGGGTTTCATCACGCCAAAAGTTATAGTAATACCCGGCCCGTTCAGAGGCGTAGGGAATGCGCTCTTTATCGTTTAAAATTGCGAGTGTATTTTCAAAAACTTGCTGGTAGCTGGCATGCGATTTTAACTGAGCGAGTGACGCCTCATTTTGCTGCTTAACCCAGTTCAGTGCTTTGTCGCCTTGGACATCTTCAAGCCAAATATACGGATCATCATTGGTCGCCTCAGCATTGGCGGCCCCTAATGTGCTCATTAATAGAGCGCTACTGAGTAAATGTATTCTTTTCAATGTGATTTCCTAACGTTCAACAAGTTCCCAACTGTATTACACCGTGCAACGCACAGCAAGCAATTGACTTTATAAGATAAAACCATAAATGTAACAAACGATGTCAACGCTGAGCTGTTATAAAAAAACTGACTCACAGCCTTATTGTCGGTAATATTAGCTGAACAGGAAATAGCTTTAAGGATAGACAGTGCTTGAATTAAGCCAACGACAGACCATTATCATTGCCATTTTTGTTTTGTTCCTCGGGAAATTTTTAAATAAGCACATTGGTTTTTTAAAAGAGTTCAACATTCCTGAGCCTGTGACCGGTGGTATGGTCGCTTCGTTAATCACCGGGGCACTGTATTTAGTGTTTGATTATGTTATTGAGTTTGAACTTGATGCCCGCGACCAATTTTTATTGATTTTCTTCACGACGATTGGACTCTCGGCACGCTTTACGACGTTAATCCAAGGAGGACGCAGCTTGATCATACTGCTGATCCTCGCAATTATTTACCTAGTGCTACAAAATATGACAGGAATTGCTGTCAGCCAATTTACCGGCCTGCCTTCTGCTGCAGGGGTTCTTGGTGGTTCAGTCTCGTTAAGTGGTGGTCATGGAACAGCAATCGCTTGGTCGCCAATTTTCTCCTCACGATTTGCGATAGAAAATGCGATGGAGATAGGGATTGCCTGTGCAACATTTGGCTTGGTGCTCGGCGGGGTACTCGGTGGCCCCATCGCGCAGTTTTTGATTAAGCGCTATCAATTAACGAGTCAGCAAGCCTCAGCAGTCGTTGTCAGTGGTGACTATAGTCAAGGTGAAAAAATATCTGTAGAGACCATTTTAAATTGTGTGTTAGTAATTAGTGTTGCGATTGGCTTTGGCTTGCAGCTCAATCGGCTTTTGGCATCACTCGGTTTAGCACTGCCTGAGTTTGTTACTGCTTTATTTGCAGGGATCGTATTAACAAATACGATTCCATTGCTATTTAAGTCAACAAATTGGCCGACGGGCACCCATTCACTTAACCTTATTTCGGACCTGAGCTTAGGGCTTTTTTTAGCCATGTCGTTAATGAGTTTACAACTTTGGACACTGGCTGCATTAGCTGGGCCGATTTTAGTGTTATTGGTTGCGCAAGTGATTGTGATTACGCTTTTTGTTGTTTTTGTCGTGTTTCGTTTATTGGGGAAAGATTATGATGCTGCCGTCATCGCCTCGGGCTACATTGGCCTAGGATTAGGTGCAACGCCGACAGCTATTGCCAATATGAATTCGGTCACCGATAAATTTGGCGCTTCAACAAAAGCTTTTATTGTTGTGCCTCTCGTCGGAGCGTTTTTTATTGATATTGCCAACGCATTAATCATTCAATTGATGCTCAATCAGGTTTAACCCCCTGCTAACAACGCGCTGCAGGGGAATAAACGAATGAAGAAAACGCTCTATTCGTCTGCAAAAATGCCAACATAGGTCGGCTGTGTGTTTGTTTTACTCGCGCGATACATGCCTTTGGTATTAAACGGCATACTGATTTCACCTTTAGTATTAATAATGATGACGCCTCCAGTGCCCCCTGCCGTAAGCATGGGGCCAAAAATCACCTCTTTGCCAGCGGTTTCAATACTTTTACCTTGGTATTGCACTCGCGCACAAATATCAGCAGCAACAGTATAACGAATAAAATACTCACCATGCCCTGTTGCTGAAACCGCACACGATTGATTATCTGCAAACGTGCCCGCACCAATAATAGGCGAATCACCAATGCGGCCAAAGCGCTTATTGGTCATGCCACCGGTCGAAGTACCAGCAACAATATTACCCGCTTTATCCAGAGCAACGGCACCAACCGTGCCGACTTTATATTCTACAGGCAATGCTTGATGGGCAGCTTGATAATCAGCATGTTTTTCGGCTTGTTTCAATTTTTCTTTAGCGCGTTTCAACGCCTCTAATCGATGCGGTGTATCAAATAGCGAATTATCAACCAATGGCATGCCTTGGCTTTGTGCAAATGCTTCGGCACCTTGGCCGCTTAACATCACATGCACTGATTTTTCCATGACAAGGCGAGCTAAATTAATTGGGTTTTCAATGTGTTTCACCCCAGATACGGCGCCAGCTTCACGGGTCTCGCCGAGCATAATCGACGCATCCATTTCATGGCTTTCATCATAGGTATAAACCGCCCCTTTACCTGCATTAAAAAAAGGCGAATTCTCTAGAATATTAATCGCTGTTGTGACGGCATCTAAGCTTGTGCCGCCCTTGTGTAATACCTCATAACCCGTTTCAACCGCCTGTTTTAGCGTGTCTCTGTAGGCTTGTTCTTGAGTCGGTGTAAAGCGGCTTTTTTCTATCGTCCCAGCACCGCCATGAATTGCAATAGCTATGGGGTCAGCTTTGGCACTCAATGAAGCTGAGGTGATGACTGCTGCCAGTAGGCTCTGAATAAGCATGTGTTTCATTATTGGTTTTCTCTTCGGTTGACACATTTATAAATCTTACTGTGCAAAATTAGCGCAACAATGACAAACAATTGCGATAAATGGAATTTTCACAGCTTGTTGTTCTAGATCAAGTTTTTAATTTTCAAAAGGCGTAACGTAATCATTAAGGAATAAGGAGATGAATATGACCGCCACCGCAGACATTTTGTCGCAATTAGAAGCCAAACAACGTCAATTGCTTAGCCGTATTCAAGCCATAGAAACAGACTTTAAACAAGGTCGCTCCGCAGACTTTGCTGAACAAGCGGCTGAGACAGAAAATGATCAAGTACTTGATGAGATTCACCATCAAGCAAAAGAAGAACTCATACTGGTCAAAGCAGCCATTGCTCAAATTAAACATGGACACTATGGTCAGTGCAACCAATGCGCAGCCCCTATCGAAGCTGCGCGATTAACTGCACTCCCTTATGTACAAACTTGTATTCACTGCGCACAATAGGATAAAAATTATGAATATTGAAAAACACGACATCCACCGTGAATTCCCTGAGTTTAAAGAAGAGATCCGCGAATTAAAAATGAATAACGGACACTTCTCTCGTTTATTCAAAGAGTATCACGAGCTTGATCATGAAGTGATCCGCATCGAAGAAGGTGTAGAGAATACCACTGATAATTATTTAGAAGGGCTGAAACTAAAACGTTTAAAGCTTAAAGATGAGCTTTACAGCATGCTTAAGAGCCACGCTGAAACAGCATAACCTCTATTGGTTTGTTACTTGCACTCAAGGCGCCTTCGGGCGCTTTTTTCATGCTTGTTAAGTAGTGGTGTACAGTAAAAAATTTCGACATAAAAAAAGAGCGAACAATCGCTCTTTTTATTTAAAACGCCGCTTATTGCGCGTTTTGGTCTGCTTTAATACGTGCTAGACGATTAACTTGGTGCATAGACGTTAGGAAAGAATAAATCGGACCTAAGAAACCACGCTTACGAATATCTAGGAAATCTTCGTCAGATAATTCATTTAGTTTTTTCTCGTCAATTAAGTAAATACCGTTGATATCACGTTTTTCACCGTTGATTTCAATCGTTAGCGTTTGCGCTGACAGTAACTCTTTATCTGCTAAGAATTTAGAGAATGCAGCTGTTACTTGTGAAAACTCAAGATAAGAAATCAGTGATTCTTTACGACGTTTAAGGTAGTCAGTCTCTTCACCTTTTTCATCGAATAACTCACGGCCTTCTTCTTCGTTAACTAAATCGCTCGATTGTACAATTGCAACCATCAGCTTTTCTTTATCTTCAGGGTTAGCAACCAATGCTAATGGGTAACGAACTAATGCGTGTGGAATGTACCTGCCTTCCCATTTATCATCTTTGATGAAAAGGTTTTCGTTTGGCTCAAGACCAAGCATCGCAACTGGCTGAAACTCGCCTGTTTCTGCATTTTTTACATACACAATTGGATATTCATTTGCTACACGTGAAAACTCATGCGCCACGATAGGCACTAAGTGTTGAGTTTTCATAAATTCAGTGTTGATGCCGTTTTTAATTTTTGTTTTAGCATGCGTTACATTGTGTAACGGTTGAATATTTGAATCCGTCATTTTACTGCTCCGATAAATACTATTTTAATGTGTTCAACTTACTGTTGCCCTTAAGGCTACTGGTTTTAGCGATAAATTGGAAGGGGAAAAACGTAGTTTCCCTTTCCAAGCTAAAAAAATAAATGCTTCGAATAAAAACCAAGGTTGGTCAGCTGTAACTCGTGTTTTACTTCTAAAGTTTGGCCATCCCATATTGTTTAATTTTATCAATCAGTTCACGATTAGAAGGTAATTGATTGGTTAACTGCTCGGTTAATTTATCTATTTGCTGCTTTTTCATTTTGGCTTGCGCTACATGAGGATAAGCGGATAAATTGTCCGCCACATTTGTTTTAAAACCCATGCCATATAAAACAAATAAATAACTATCAAGTACAAAGGGCTCAAATGCATTGTCAAAATCATGCTTACTTGGCGGGTGATATTGCCAGTGAGCTAACTTTTCTTGCAACGAAGCTGGAATAGATTTTGGATCGCAATTATCTCTCCAATACTGAGTATCTCTTCGATTTGAAATACAATAATGCAGCTTGATGAAATCAACACTTTTTTGCCATCTTAAAGAAAAAGTGTGATTAAATTTTTTCTCGACATACGGCATTGCTGCAAAATCGCGAGGAAATTGATCGGCAATCATATTCACCCCAGCTTCAATTAAGAAAATAGCCGACGCTTCTAAGGGCTCAATAAAGGCCGCTGACATACCGATGGCGACACAGTTTCTATGCCAAAATTTTTCACGATACCCTAGATTAAGGTTAATCTTTCTTACATCAATATCGTTTGCCATCTTACCGGCGTAATTTCGAAGCACTTTTTCAGCTTCAGCATCGTTAGTGTGTTGACTACTATAGACATATCCGACACCTCGACGAGTTTGCAAACCAATATCCCATGTCCAACCGGCGTCGTGAGCTGTTGCTATCGTATTTGAGGCTATCGGTGTTTGCTCAGATTCATAAGGCACTTGAAATGCCAAAGCGGTATCATTAAAAATAATGTCACTGATCCCTTTCCACTTCACGCCTAAGGTCTCCCCCAAGAGCAAGGCTTTTGATCCTGAGCAATCAATAAATAGGTCACCTTTAATCTCACCTGAGCTATCAGTCAAAACCGAATGGATATTGCCATCAACACTCAGATTCACCTGCGTTACATTCGCACTAATATGCTTAACACCTAATTTCTCAACACAGTGCTGAGTGAGTAACTCTGCAAACTTATTTGCATTGAGATGATAAGAATAATTTTGGATCGCTTGATATTGCGGTGTAGTGATTAACTTAGGTGCAAGACCTAATTGTGAAACACGACTTTGAGAGGCGGCTAATTGATCGTAAGGCATCTCCCCTAATTCACCTGCTAGCCAATAAGGTGCCAGATTAAAGTCATAAGAAGCGTGAAATACCGCATTGAGGGGGTGGAAATAGCTGCTTGATTCACCATTTATAGGCGTATTAGACCAGTTAACGAATTCTGCCCCTTGCTTAAAGCTGGCTTCGCAAAAGGTGATAAATTCAACTTCATCAATCCCTATCTCTTGTAAGGTAGTTCTAATTGTTGGCCACGTTCCTTCACCCACGCCCATAATCGGAATATCGGGTGATTCTACCAAGGTAATATTGACTGAGTCTGGAGCGAGTATATTGAGTTTTTTTGCCAACAATGCAGCTGACAACCAACCCGCTGTTCCCCCACCGACAATTACAATGTCATTTATTCTATTTTTCATATCAGTCTCTTAGGCATGTCAACTCACTAAATTTTACTGAAACCATGTCGATACACTTTATTTAAAAGCGCTCGGTTACTCGGTAAATCTTTGACTGCAAATTCAGTTATTTTTTTCACTTTATCAAAACTCATCGTCGCTTTATCAACCATGGGAAACAGGTCACGACTCGGCTCTAAGTTTTGTTCAAATTCCATCCCATTTAAAACAAATTGATAACTTTCTAGAGGGAATGGTTCATACACATTAGAAAAATCATAATTGCTAACCGGTTGCACCGACCAATGCGCTAATTGTGCTTTGAGGGAGTCAGGAATCGTTGCTTCATCTTTATTTGCTAACCAAAAAGGGTCATTTCGTTTTGATAAAACATAGTGTAACTTTATAAAATCAATGGTTTTATCCCAGCGAAATTTAAATGATTCATTAAATTTTCGTTCGGCATGTACCATGGCGACTCGCTGACGAGGAAATTGCTCTGCAAGCATATTTGATGCGGCTTCAATTAAGAAAATAGCAGACGCTTCGAGGGGTTCAACAAACGCAGCCGATAAACCGATTGCGACACAGTTTTTATGCCAAAATTTTTCACGATAACCGACTTCCATTTTTATTTTTCGGGTCATCAAGCCTTTCGCTTGAGGCCCTGCATAATCCAAGAGGATCCGCTCGGCCTCTTCGTGCGACATAAACTTAGAAGAATAAACATGACCAATGCCACGGCGGTTTGCAAGGCCTATATCCCAAATCCATCCGGCTTCTTGAGCGGTTGAAATTGTACAGCTACTGATTTCTGCATTCGGGTCATCATAAGGGACTTGAACCGTGACGGCATAATCTGTGAGCAAGGTGTCGGCAACTGATTTAAAACCGATATTGAGCGCTTTGCCTAACAATAAAGATGAAAAGCCCGTACAATCAACAAAGAAGTCAGCTTCTATCAATCCGCTATTTTGCGTAGTCACACCTGATATCGCACCGCTTTCATCTAAACACACATCAATGACGTCATCGGCAATAAACTGAACATTTAAATTCTCAATACAATGTTTCTTTAACATGTTAGAAAATTTACCCGCATCTAAATGATAAGCATAACTTTGTAGGCCATCGAACGCTTTGGTTGTGATTTGTTTAGGTGCTAAGCCTAATTCACAGCATAAAGCTTGTGGGCTCACTGCATTTGCATAAGTGAGTGAGTCATCCCCTGCATAACCAAGCTTCCAATAAGGGGATAGATTAAAATCGGTTGGATCATAAATTGAAGAAAATAGATGGTAGTAGTGATTGTTTTCATCATTGACTGGCTTGCTTTTCCAATTGACGAATTTTGTTGCTTGCTTAAATGATGCGCCACACTCTTTTAGAAATTCACTCTCATCAATGCCTATTTTAGCTAACGTTTTACGCATTGTTGGCCACGTCCCTTCACCAACTCCGATGGTTGGGATATTAGGAGACTCGATTAAGGTTATTTTAACCGCATCATTATTTTCACAATTTAAAGATTTCGCTAAATTGGCCGCCGTCAACCAACCTGCCGTTCCACCACCGACAATGACAATTGAGTCTAAGATTGCTTTTATAGCCATCACGCTCTCCTCCTAGACATATAAATAGAATTTATTCATTTACAACAGTAAAGGTAATAATTAAAAAAGGGAAGGCATAGCCTTCCCTTTTAAATATCAATTACTCGAGGTAATTAGAAGCGGTATGCTACTTTAACGGCATAACGTGAACCGTTATCAGTCACAACACGAAGCGTGTTTAAGCCACCACCAAAGTATTGGTTAGTGATTTCATTTGTTAAGTTAACACCTTCAAGAGACACATCTAAGTGCTCTGTCGCATGCCAAGTAACAGACGCATCTAAGAATTGTTGGTCTGAGAAGAAATCGTTACCGTTACCAAGCGCGGTACCTTCTGCATAGAACTCATCACGAGAAGTGTACGCAGCACGAGCTGTAAACATTTCGTTTTCGTAGTAACCCGTTAAGTTATACGCGTTACGTGAAGAACCTGGCAGGCGGATTTTATCGCCATCATCTGTTTCACCTGTTGCATCAACATACGTATAGTTGAACAACATACCGAAGCCATTGCCGAAGTTTGTTTGGAACTGGAATTCAGCACCTTCAATCTTACCACCACGACCTTGGTCAGGAACACTGACTTCATAAGTACCAGGTACTGGTACCTCTGTTAGGTTTTCAATGATTTTCTTCGTCGAAATGAACGATGCGATATCTTTGTTAAAGATTGCAAATGAAACAAGTGATGATTCGTTGTAGTACCACTCTAAACCGATGTCCATTTGATTTGCGCGGAATGGTTCGATCCCAGGGTTACCACGTGAAGCTTGTAAACGACCACTTTCAGGTGGAGTTTGCGGTAAACCTTTATAACCTGGCGTTAATTGGCTGTAACCAGCACGAGTCATTACTTTAGCCGCAGATACACGTAAGATCATATCTTCACTCAGATCTAACGCAGCATTGAAGCTAGGTAACCAATCACTGTAAGAACCTTCAAATACATCTTTACCTGTCAAGTTACCGTTATAAGCAGAACCTTCGGTATCAGTTTGAACATAACGAAGACCTAAGTTACCACGATAGCTATCGCCACTGAAGTTACCTTGTGCATACATTGCAAACACATCTTCTTTAACACTACCCCAGTTACCTTCTTGGAAATCCCAAGCTGTAGTGGCGTTGTTTAGTGCATTCCAGTACGCTTTACCATCAAGCTTAACATAAGAAGTCGGTGTACCACCTGTTACAACTTCACCGAAGTCTGATAAATAACCATCAGATACATCGCCAATGTTATTAAAGCTCAGTTGTGATGCATCAATAGTTGCACCGTATGCTGCATTTGAGAACTCATGTGAACGAAGTTTTAAACCCGCTTCAAACTGAGTAATTGCACCCCAGTCAACATCTAAGTCTAAATCAACTTGTGCATAAACTTCTTCATCTTCTAACTCAGTACGAGCAAGTGAATGACCTTGGAAAGCCTGCCAAGACGCATCACGCAGATCAACACCGTTTGGCACCATGATCATGCTGTTAGCTAAGTCCATGTTCACGTCTACAGTGATACCTGTAGAAGCATTAACTGGTTGACCCCATAAACCATTCGCATTACCACCATTACCACCGTCTGCCCACGTTTTACCGATAGCGCCAGATAGTTTATATGTATCACCTTGGTATGAAGCTTGAAGGTCAACTACGTTGCTCGTCATGACCGCATTACGAGTATTTGTATCTTGAGCTAACCAACCCGCATCATTAACTGTACCAACTAGCGGCTTGCCATTTGGAGCAATACGACCTGAAACGTTAGTCATCGTGTCGCCATCGGCACCAATTGTTAAAAAGTTTTGGTTTGTATTGAATGCGTCAAGCTCAGTGCGAAGATAATGTAGCGTGAAATCTAAATCATCAGATGGAGCAAACTGCATAGTCAGATCAAGAGCTGTTCTTTCACGATCTTGGTCAAAACCAGCAATACCAGATGCTGACCATGATTCTTCCCAGTAGTTTTCAGATTTACGACCACGACCAATTTGCTCTAGTTGAGAACCCATTGCCATGATACCGAATGTTTCATCTTCATTTTTCCAGCTACCAAGAACGGTTGCACCGAAGCCGTTATCGTCGCTTAATGAATTTGTATTTGCTTCTACTGATGCATAAACAGTCAGAGAGTCAAGCTCTAAAGGCTTACGAGTGCGCATTACAACAGTACCGCCCACACCGCCTTCATCTAAAGATGCAACAGGAGATTTGTAAACTTCAAGACCAGCAATCATTTCTGATGGCAAAAGATCCATATTGAAGCTACGCTTGTTCGCACCTTGAGAGAACCAAGATGTTGAAGCAACAAATTGACCATTTAATTGAACTTGAGTAAGCGTTGGATCAACACCACGAATTGATACTTCAGCACCTTCACCTACGAAACCACGGTTTATTGAGACACCAGCGACACGTTGTAGTGATTCAGCAATGTTTTTATCTGGGAATTTACCAATATCTTCTGCTGAAATAGAGTCAACAACCGCATTGGCAAAACGCTTAGTATTAACAGCCGCTTCTAAAGAACGACGAATACCGCGTACTTCAATGACCTCAACATCTTCTTGAACTTTGGCTTCTTCAGCCGCATAAACAGTACCAGTAAAACCTGCAGTCATCACAAGACCGATGTTTACTGCTAGTAAGCTTTTTTTGAAATTTTTAGCTAACACAGGATTCCCCTTGAATCAATTTTGTTGGTTTTTTATATCACTTCTGCCCAGTGATGATGACAACGCTGTCATCTAGTAACAAACCATACACGCAAAATTACAACTTCGCTACATTTTTTTTGCTCTTTTTGTACAAAAAAACCGCTCAACCCTGTTTTTAAATACAAAAAATTAACAAATTAGAGCGTTAAAGAATGACGCTAATCGTATTCTGCCCCTTTGCAGGCTCAATAGTACCTAGCGTTACGTAGGGATGTAAAGATATAAGCGATGAGAAAGTATTGATAAAAAGTGTAACTAAATTTAATAGATGCATTATAAATAAGAATTAATGTTTAAAATCAATAACTAAAAACATTTACTGATAAAAACACTAACTGGTTCGACCTTTATTAAGAACAAAGGTACACCACCTATAAGTTTGGAGGAGAAATTTTAAAGTTTCGCACTAGCTTGTTTATTCAAGGGGACCTAAAAGCCGTTCTATTTAAATTATCGGGCAGAATAACTTAACTATGCTTCGCGGTAGAATACACAAATGACAGCGCTGTCATTTGTGTATTCTACAACGCCTACTTTTAAAAATCCATCCTATTTAGACAGAAAAAATAAAATTCCATATCAATAATCAGACTTAAAACGCGAGCCAAAGCCATCACTCATATTTTCCCCATTTTTATTATTAACGTTTAAAGATCCCCTTTAATTAATCGCCTGTTAAGCTAGGTAAATAGAGGCTCTTTTCTAATCGACATGGTTCGCATAGCGTTACACTTTTTATGTTTCTATGAGACAAACAACAAAAGTTATCTTTGCACGCTAAAAGCTGATTATTGCATCAAGCTGTCTTATTAAAAATTTTTTCCTCTACCATACTTGAACGGTTTGATACGAATTTAAATTAAGTTCTTCCACTGAATTTTTCTATAATTTCATCCGCCCCTTCAAATTAAAATTACAAATAGCTATGCTTTTTAAGAACGGTTCACGAGCGATAAAAAATGCACCCAATTGGGTGCATTTTTTATCGCGTGACTCACACTAACATTTACGGAGCCCAATAAACCTCAACGGTGACATCATCTTGCTGAAGCACTGCACTTACAGGCATCTCACTCACCTTGTTATTCAACTTTGCTTTTTGATAAACATCGAGTTTTTCTTGGCCACTAATCAATAGCTTAATAACTTTAGAATTAAGAATACCGCTCAAGCTCAATGTCATTCGCTCGGTGATATCACCTGTAACTTCACTTTTATGCGCTGTAATCGCACAAACGAGTTGATCAGTCGTTAAGCCATGTTCCAATCCACCAGCCTCAGGAAATAACGATGCTGTATGCCCATCAGGACCCATGCCTAAAATCGTCACATCAAAGGGTTGTTTAAGTGTTTGATAAGCTGCTTCACATTCAAGTACGCCCACTTGGGCTGTCTGCGATGCGTTTTTCATGACAACAAAATTAGCTTCTTTTGCATGCCCTTGAAGTAGGGTTTGCTTGATAAATGTTTCATTACTTTTCTCGTGTTCTACATCGACCCAACGCTCATCGACCATCGCTACATCTATTTTATGCCATGGTAATGCTAAAGCTGATAAGTGTTTATAGGCTGGTGCCGGAGACGAACCACCGGATACAAGCAACGTTGCACGACCATCGGTTTCAATACCATTTGTTAATGCGGCTTCTAACGATGTTGAAAGCTCAGCATTTAATGCCTCTTTAGAATCGAAAAACTTTTCAATAATTGCCATCTTAATCTTCATCTCCTGCATTAAACCAAGTGTGATTGTTTTCAGCTAATAACTCATCAGCGTCCACTGGACCCCATGAACCCGCACGATACAATGCAGGAGTGCCTACTTTTTGCCATTGCTCTATAATCGGGTCTATCCACTTCCACGCTTGACGCACTTCATCACGATGGATAAATAACGCGGGGTTATTCGCGGCAGCATCCAGCATCAAACGCTTATACGCATCACCTTGATACCCATTTTTATAATCTTCAGCCAATTCAATATTCAATGTAACTGGTTCAAGCTCCATTTCTAATTTATCAAGACGCTTTGACATTAACGTCAACTGAATGCTTTCTTCAGGTTGTAATTGAATAATTAATCGGTTCGGTTGGATAGCGCCCACACTTTGTTCATACACATTATGTGAAACACCTTTGTATTCCACTACAATTTCAGCACAACGTTTTTTAAGACGTTTACCTGTACGCAAATAAAATGGCACTCCAGACCAACGCCAGTTATCAATATGTGCTCGAATGGCCACAAACGTTTCTGTTATTGAGTTATCACCGAGTTCCTCTAAATAGCCCGGAACAACTTTGCCATTGAGTGTACCTGGAACATACTGTCCCCTGACGATATTATCAGTTACATCTTTGCCAACTAGAGGGCGTAAGGCTTCTAATACTTTAAGTTTTTCGGTCCGGATACTATTTGCATTGAGTTTATGTGGTGATTCCATTGCTACTAAGCATAATAGTTGTAGCAAATGGTTTTGTACCATGTCGCGAAGCGCTCCCGCTTTATCGTAAAAACCCGCACGTGTTTCTAAGCCAACCGTTTCTGAAATACTGATTTGAATGTTGTCGATAGACTTGGCATCCCATAGGTTTTCAAACAATGCATTTGAAAAACGTAACGCCATTAAGTTTTGAACCGTTTCTTTTCCTAAATAGTGGTCAATTCGGAAAATTTGTTCTTCTTTAAAGAATAATGCAACTTGTGCGTTAATTTCTTCAGCCGATGCGCCGCAGTAGCCAATGGGCTTTTCTACTACAACACGAGAAGTCTCAGTAATTAAATCCATTTGTGACAACAGCTCACAACAGCGGCCATAGACTGCCGGAGGTAGCGAGAGATAGAAAACGCGAGAGCGATCAGCTTCCACCGATTCAAGGCGTTCTTTTAAAACGGTCCAATTGTCATCAATTTCTGTCACATTGATCGCGATGGGTTCAATATACTTAGCAAATGCAGTCCAATCTTTTTTGTTATATTCGCCTTTACTCAGATGGGCTTGTAATCCTTGATTGACCTTTTCGATGAATTCTTCACGGTTTGCTAATTCTCTGACCGTTGGCATGATGCGGCTACCTGATGGCAAATTGCCTTCCTGATATGCGCGATACCATGCAGGAAGCAATTTACGCAGCGATAAATCACCACCGCCACCAAAAATAACAATATCAAATGGGTTTAGCATAGTTAAATCTCTTTTGTTAGGAGCGAGAGCTCTATATCAATGGCACTGTCTGCAAATCAACTCGTGCTGAGGATTATAGTATCTTTTTATTGGGTAATTGTTTGGTTAAATTACCGTTTATTTTGCTGCTTTTTTTATGAATTCGTATGCAGCTGCTAATATTTATGTGAGTAAATATGCATGAAGCGGCGTATGGAGGCAATTAAAACGAGTGCTTTAATTCATTTTATGGATAAGGGGCTCAGAGTTTGCAACCCTCTCACAAATTGCAAACCCTAAAGACACCCGCGCTACCCGTTCAAAGGTTCATTTACCACGGTATAGATAATGAGCCTTAGAGACTCTGCAATCCCTCTCACAAAATTACAGGTCCTAAGTACTCAGCGCTACCCGTTCAAAGGTATTCAGTCTTACAAAAAAGGGTCTCTGAGATTACTTGTCTCACATCAAGTAACCCCAGAGGACGCCAGCGCTACTGGTTCGGAGCAACAATGCTCACTAAAATTAAGCTCTTTTTTGTTTAAAATAATTTATTAAATTATTGGTTGAACTATCGTGTTCAGTAATTTCATTTTGATTCGCTAGTTGTGCTTCAATATTGGATGCTAAGCCTTTACCTAGTTCCACACCCCATTGGTCAAATGAACAAATCTCTAATAAAATGCCTTGGCAAAATATTTTATGTTCGTATAACGCAACCAATCGACCTACTGCACGTGCGTCTATTTTGTCCAATAAAATAGAGGTGGTTGGGCGATTTCCTTGATGCACTTTATGCTTCACCAGTTCATTAATTCGTGCTTCTGAGACACCTTTACTCGTTAAATCGGCTCTGATCGCCTCTTCATTAACGCCATCCATCAATGCTTGAGTTTGAGCAAAAAAATTAGACATCAACACTTGATGATGTTGACCGATATCAACACTCGGCGTCACAGATCCAATAAAGTCAGCCGGAACAATCGTCGTACCTTGATGCAAATACTGATAGAACGCATGCTGCCCGTTAATTCCTGTCATCCCCCAAATAAGCGGCACAGTGGTGTAACTAACTGAGTCACCAGAAAATGTGACAGATTTTCCGTTACTTTCCATTTCTGCTTGTTGCAAATATGCAGGGAGCATATGCATGGTTTGATCGTACGGTAAAATTGCTTGTGCATCAGCGCCTAAAAAGCTGGTATTCCAAACACTGAGTAAAGCCATGATCACCGGAATATTGTGCTCGAAATCCGCCGTTAAAAAGTGCTGATCAATTTCATGGGCACCAGCGAGTAACTCTTCAAATAATTCAAAACCCAGATACAAAGCAATTGGTAAACCGATTGCTGACCACATTGAAAAACGACCACCAACCCAATCCCACATAGCGAACACATTATCGCTATCAATACCAAAGTCTGCGGTTTTAGCTAAATTCGAGCTTACCGCCACAAAATGTTTAGCCACTGCGCCATCAGCAGACGTTGCTTTATTTAACCAAGCAAGCGCAGTTTTTGCATTCGTCATGGTTTCAGACGTAGTAAATGTTTTAGAAGACACCACAAAAAGTGTCGTTGCTGGGTCAAGCTGTGCTAATACCTGGTGAATTTGCACACCATCCGCATTAGAAACATAATGGATATTTAAAGTATCGTCTGCATACGTTTTTAAAGCTTCTGTAGCCATCTGCGGACCGAGGTTTGAACCACCGACTCCGATGCTAACCACATTTTTAATAGCCCGGCCGTCAAAGCCCCGCCACTGTCCTGAACGCACTCGCGCCACAAACGCTTTTATTTTAGCCAGTTCTTGGTGAACACCTTGGTTCACATCTTCTCCCTCTAGATACAAAGGGGTCTGCGCTGGTTGACGCAGTGCAACATGAAGAACAGCACGATCTTCAGTGATATTAATTTTTTCACCGGCAAACATCTTATCGCGCCATTGGCGCAAATCAGTTTGCTCTGCTAGATTCAACAATTGCGTAAAAACATCGTGAGTTAGTCGCTGTTTAGAGTAATCAAACAACACACCCTCAATAGCAACAGAAAATTGATTAAAACGTTGAGGATCACTTGCAAACATTTGCTTTAAATGCAGGTTCTTAACTTGCTCGGCTGATGTTTGTAGTGCTTGCCATGCAGGCAAAACAGAACGGCTACTCATAATGTTTCCTTTATCGCTAAATCTAAACGTTGTTTAATCTAACTAAATTTTGTTCTAACACGTCATAAAATGAACATGTTTAATGTATAGAAGTTAACAATAAGTAAAAATGACAACGCTGTCAATAAGTCGAATAAACTTTTTGACACCGTTGTCATGTTTAATAAACGAAATATTTTCTGCTATCTTGCATAGAAGTTAGATAAACTAAGCAAAATCAATCGGGATGCTCAGTTAAAAATTTCAAGAAGAAATATTTCAATGTAAACTCATTGCCGATAAATCTTTGGCTTTATACGTTTTTGCTGACAAGTAAGGTATGTTTCGCTCACTACGAAAAATAAAATAATAATATGAAAGTAACAATTAACGACGTCGCGAAACTCGCCGGCGTATCAATGAAAACCGTGTCACGTGTGATGAACAACGAGCCATCAGTACGTAAAAAGACGTACGATATCGTGATGGAAGCGGTCAATGAATTAAAGTATCAACCCAATCTTGCAGCACGCAGTTTAGCGGGAACAAAGTCATTTACTATCGGATTAGTTTATGACAACCCCAATGCTTACTATGTTTTAGACATGCAAAAAGGGATTTTGTCTCGTTGCAAAGAAGAAGGTTACGAACTCCTTATCCACCCATGCTCTGGCAGTGATGACATGATGCTTGAAGAGTTAGCAACCATGGTGAAGCGAGCCCGAATTTCAGGTTTGATTTTAACTCCCCCATTATCAGAGCGACCTGACGTAATTGACATGCTTGATCAGCTTAATGTCAATTACGTCCGAATTTTATCGGGTTGTGAACACTCACCTGAGCAAACAGATTGTATTTATGTGAATGACCGTGATGCGAGCTTTGCAATTACTGAGCACCTTATTTCATTGGGCCACCAACACATTGCTTTTTTAGCGGGTGATAAAGAGCATAAATCAACACTTGAGCGTTTAGCTGGTTATAAAGAAGCACTGAGTAAAAACGACATAACTATCGATGAATCATTGATTATCGATGGCCAATACTCATTCGAATCTGGAGTGACCAATGCTAAGCAATTACTCGCTGACAATAAAAGCGTCAGTGCCATATTTGCATGTAACGATGAAATCGCTGCAGGGGCGCTTTTTGCCGCACGCTTAATGACGATAAAGATCCCTCAGCAACTTTCGATTGCAGGATTCGAGGATAACCCATTTTCTCGTCAAACATGGCCAAAACTGACCACGGCTCATCAGTCTATCGATACCATTGCGCAGCATGCTGCAAAACTATTATTTGCAAAAACACGGGGTACCCGAAATCAAGATAAAGAGTTACGTAAAATGTTTACTCCTGAACTCGTTATCCGCGACAGTACAGGCGCACAAGAATAAATGAATTTAAAACACAATAATGCCGATGAACTTACCATCGGCATTATCAGTTATTCAATAGCGACCCCCACACTCAACGCTGCTTTACAGCAAAGCCAAGCCTCCTCGAATATTATACACGTGCTCAAAACCAAGTTGCTGCAAGTTTAAACATGCTTGACGTGAACGATTTCCACTGCGACAAATTAAAACGTATGACTGTTTTGGGTCTAGGCGCTTTTGCCATATCGCATCCGAAATACGGTTTAACGGTACGTTAAGTACGTATTGCTCATCAATACTCAGCAGGGTTGCCAGTTGACTTGCGCTATGTTCGTAAGGCTCACGTATATCTAATAATATTGCTCCCTCTTCTGTCATAAAGCTCAAAGCCGCGGTTAATGATTTTTCAACCAGCGTATCTGATGTCGGGCTGACTACAGCACCACAAAAATACTCGACTTGTTCCGCTAAAAGGTGATCAGAATCTCGTTTTTGTTTAACAAATTCTTGTTTATCTATTTGCTCTGTCACCACATTATTGAGCAATGGATTAATCATCAGTTGACTGTGCCAATCAATGGCAAAACTTTGTGCATAATCATGAGAAGAACAGAGAACACTATCAGGTGATAAGCGTTGACTGAGTGATAATAAGGAATCAAACATTTGTGCTGGATCAGAGTCATCAAGGTTCGTTCGCCCTAGCCCACCGGGTAAGATCAAATCACCACAAAAACAAATCAGAACTTTGTCTTGATCCATTAATAAATACGATTTGCTATTTTCGCTATGGCCTGGCGTTTTTATACTTTTAAGTTGATTGCGGCCAATTTGGATAGTATCCGATTGTTTGGGCCAGCCAAATAAATCGCAATTGTTCGCTTGTGTTAATCCTGCGAGTGCATAAAAAGAGCTTAACGGTTCATCATTATTGTGCTGATGAGTAGCGAGCATCGCTTTTAAAGTTAAATTTTGTCCTTGGATCACATTCATCAATCGGGGCAGTAACTCAATAATAGGATCAATGATCACCGCTTCTTTTTCATCACTAACAAACAACCAGCAGCATGCACCTTGATGCTTGTATTGGCTCAAGCCAAGCGCACAGTTCTCCTGATCACCCACATGAGAATCAGAGACCACTAAACAGGCAGAAGCTAACACTGATTTTAATTGTTCGATTCGTTTACATGCTTCATCAATCTCTGCTTGAGTCGTAGCCGGGCCAAACGATAATCGAATCGCATTTTCTGATTGCCAATTGGCCACCCCCATTGCATCGAGCACATAACTTCGCGAAGCGCCAGAGCTACACGCTGAGCCAGCACTGACACGGATGCCAGCGGCATCAAACAAGTCCATTATTTCTTTGCTCGAAATATTTTTAACCGCAAAGTTCAAAGTCGTGGGCACACTCAAATCAAACCTGTGATTAAAAACAACGTGTGGAAAAACATATCGCAGCGTTTTCTCAAGTTGCTCACGGTAGCCATAAAGTTGTTGATGAGATCCGAAAACTGTTTGTAGGGGATCAATTAACAAAGAAAACAATCGATTTAAACCTGCGATGCCTGGTAAATTTTCTGTACCTGAGCGCATGCCACTTTCTTGCCCCCCACCGGCAATAAACGGAGTATATGGGCTATGCTCACGAATATACAAAAAGCCAATTCCTTTAGGTGCGTATAATTTGTGACCCGAAAAAGGTGCGTAATCAATCGATGTGTCACTTAAGGCTAAATCGAGTTTACCTAAGGCTTGTACGCAATCGACCATCCAAGCAACGGTTGGATTATTTGCTCGGATCACTTGCTCTAACAAGGCTAAATCTTGTCTAACACCCGTTTCATTATTCACAGCCATGGTGCAAATCATCAGCGCATTACCAACATGTTCAGCAATAAATGCTTGATCTAATAAACCATCTCCATCAACAGGAATCGCCACCATGGTTGCATTAATCCCAAGCACACTGTTCCAGTGCGCTAAGGTATTTGGCACTGCTTTATGCTCCGTGGCGCCATACATTAGAATAGGCTGGGTAATATTATGCTCTTTAATTGCCAGTAAAGCAGAGACTATGGCTGTTTGGATGCCTTCTGTTGCACCCGAGGTAAACAAGATATCCCCTGTCTGCGCCCCAATCACGTCTTTTGCCAACTGGCGTGTTTCTTCCATCAAGTGCTTTGCTTTAATTCCAGTAATGTGTGAGCTTGAAGGATTACCAAAACACACTTGCATGGTATGAGAAACAATATCAGCGATCTCAGGTAAAACCGCAGTGGTGGCATTCGCATCTAAATAAACTTGCGGTTGATTACGATGAAAATCAATTGAGGTGAACATAAAACGCCTTTATTACTTTATGGTATATCTTATAACTCAATTTTACACAGATACACACAGATAGCTAATAACCAATCGCAGTAACAACGGCTCTTCTTATGAAAAAACAAAAAAACCTGCCATGAGGCAGGTCTTTTTCAAATATTAGGCTCAACTAAGTGCTGTGACCACCACCACCACTACCATCATTAACTGCAATGCGAGACTTAAAAATGATAGGCCTCGAATAAACGATAAGCTCCATGGATGTTTGACATACGGATATAAATTACAGCGTTTTAAGCTCATCGCATAAAACAGCATCAACATAGTCATCAATGTACAAGCAAACGATGTCTCACTTTTAAAATCAAAGTCAGGCATAAAGAAAAAGAAAAGTTGAACCGGGAATAACCAACATGCCAAGGCATGTAAACCATGAACTAAACGAATACGCTTAATTTGCTGCTCAGGACTGAGTTCTTTAATACCAAAGTCTTTTTCTAAGAGCTTAATGACATTTCGATAACCAAGGCTTACTGCCAATTGATAGGCGGTCAATCCATCCGTATTTTTAACCGTATAATCAATACCACTTTTGAGCATTAATGCGATACATTGCTCATTTTGGGCCATAACAGCTTGATGTAATAACGTATGATTTGCCTGATCGGTCTGCTTCAAAACCGCTTCATCTAGCTGATTTACTAATACATCGATGAATCCACGTTTGGCAGCCCACATTAACGCTGTCATGCCTTGGTTGTCTGCTAGTGTGCCTGTTGCTCCTTGTGCTAGGAAACGTTTACACAATGTTTGCTTGGCGCTGTCATCCCGAATATGAGCCAAGAGCGCTTGTTCAAGTAAAGTTAAATCTGTATCGTCATGTTGCAGTGCTACCAACAAACCAAAATAATCTTCGCCATTAATCAATCGCGTGGTAATCGTCTCGAGTAAGCTTGTGGTCTGCCTGACCGCTTTACCTAAATAGGGCAATAACAACGCATGTAATTCAGCATCTTGCCATAAAGTTAAAATATCTTGCTCACTAAGCACCAGCTCATTCTCAAGCAGCATTTTTAGCACATTAAAATAATGAAGTTGCAAACATAAGCATGCCGGACTGACTAAAGAGAAGTGTTCAAACTGAGTCGAAAAATCAACATACTTAGCCAGGCGCTCAAGTAATAGCAACGTCACTTTTTCATTTTGATCAAGTTGCGTTTTTAAATGTATTAAAACCTGTTCAACATACTGCTGTTCAACATCGTCATACTCGAAAATATGCTGAAAAACACACTCTTGAAAAGGCTCTGCTGGTTTTTGCCACAATAAATAAAAAAGTGGCGGTAAGAGAGTCAACGTCAGGCCATCGGCATCTGTTTTTTCTTCACATTGAGGCCATTGCTCTAATGCGTCAAGAATATGCGCACCGTTTTGCTCTAACAACCCTTTAAGCAACAGAGGATATTGTTTGGGCCAAATAAGCACATTTTCGTTTGACAAGGCACTACCTCATTTTATTCAATGATAATTTCGCGGCTATATTAGCAGGAAACTATATCAGCAAAAAGCGAAGTTTGAACACGATTACACTTTATTAGCTAATGACTTTTCACAGATTTTGGCGCATGCTAAAAGGAAAGGTTATGAGGTAGTCAACCATGCAAACTTGGCAGGTTATTTTAATCATTGCAATTGTTTTTGGGTTCGTTTGGGGCAACATTGCCTTGTTAAAATCGAGCGCCAAATACGACATGAAACAATTCAACAAAGATCCAATAGAAAAAGCCAAAGCATCTTTGGCAGCAAAACAGCAAGCTGAAGCTGAAAATACACTCAATGAAGATAAAAAAAACGAACATCCTTGATGTTCGTTTTTTTTAATCCTTTTTGGTTACACCAACCAATGCGCCATCAATGCAATGACCGGCAGCGTTATTAGTGTTCGTAATAAGAAAATCACAAACAGCTCAACAATATTCACCGGTATCTTACTGCCTAGCAATAAAGCGCCTACTTCTGACATATAAATCAACTGAGTGACACTCATCGCCGCAATAATAAAACGCGTTACATCACTGTCTATCGAATTGGCCGCTAAAATTGATGGAATAAACATATCAGCAAACCCAACCACAATCGTTTGCGCTGCTTTTTCAGCTTCAGGTACATTGAGGAACTCTAAATACGGAATAAAAGGGGTGCCAAGAATTTGAAATACGGGTGTATACTCAGCAATAATCAACGCAAATGTTCCCACCGCCATAACCACAGGTAAAACGGCAAACACCATATCAAATGCATTTTTTAGTCCCTCTTGCACCGTCCCTTTAATTCCTGGAGCATAATACGCTTTAGTGAGCGCTACATCTAAACCATGCTTAAACAATGTTTTCCCTTCAGGCAAGGCTTCGGCATCTCCACTGGGCACTGTCCCATCAACATACTGATGTTTTTTCCAACTTAGTGGCGGTAAACGCGGCACAATTAACGCAGCCACAATCCCAGCCAAACATACAGTTAAGTAAAAAGGTGCAAATAAATGTTCGAGTTTAACCTGACCAATCACCACTAAACTAAAGGTAATTGACACCGCAGAAAAGGTGGTCCCAATAATGGCTGCTTCTTTTGCCGTAAAAAATTTTTCTTCGTATTGTTTTGCAGTCATCAAAATACCAACACTGCCGTCTCCCAACCATGATGCGACGCAATTGACAGCACTGCGGCCAGGCACTCCAAATAATGGACGCATTACTTTAGTAAGCAATGTGCCCACCAGCTCAAGCAAGCCAAAATTCAGTAATAAAGGTAATAATAAACCTGCCAGAATAAAAACAGAAAATAATACAGGCATTAAATCATGTAACACTAAATGGCCGGTGTTATCTGAATAAATCGCTTCTGGTCCGACTTTAAAATAAGTCATTACTACAAACACCATGCCTGCTAAACGAGTGAACACCCATACATAACTGACATCAAATAGGTGATGTAAAAAGCCAATCCGCGTTATAAATGCTGGCTTAAATAACTTAACTAATAAGCCAGTCACGGCCGTAAAACAAATAATGCCTGTCACCATCGCTGTGATATGACCGGCCACTAACTGCTGGACTTGCTTTGCCAACACAGCTATTGGAATTGTAAAAACGTCACCTAATGGAACCGGTGTCATAAACAAAAATACACCAATTAAAGAAGGAACAATAAAAGCGAACAATGTTCGCCAATGATATAAATTTAATTGTTCATCGTGCTGATTTTGCATAGCAGTGCCTTTATTATTTTTATATTCGAGCATTGAGTGCTCAAATAACAACTTTAATACAGACAAAAGAAAAGAGCCGCTAGTGCTCTTTTCGTTTGTCTATCTAGCCTTGTATTACTGGATACAAGGCTATTTAACATGATTTAACTATTTAAATATCTACACCTTTTTTGCGCAGCACTTTGATTAGTGCTTGATGTAAATCATTCATCGTGCCTGGTTCCAAGACTTCGCCCTCACCGTCCATCCAAGTCAAACTTGTTCCGCCGGTTTCCAACGTCTCTATCAAGATTTGGTACTGGCCACTGTCTAATGGCAGTTCAGACAAATCATCGCCCCAAATCGAATCCCACACGCTGGCGTCAGGTTTGTCATACGTTGCGCTGATTAACCCCGTTTTATCATTAAGCTCTGTAATTGCAAAGTTTAAACTTTCTAGCAATGCTGCAAAGCGTGTAAAACCGACTACATATTCTTGCTCGGTGATTAAAGATGCATTGCCTTTGTTATCAAAACCCATCTTTAATGAAATTATGCCACGCTCTTTTTGTTGCTGAACCGCAAATTGTCGATAGTTAAAATCATATTGAGTAACAAATGCGTTTAACGCGCCCACCTCTAGTTGCTGCTTTAACACCCCAGTTAGTGGCTCATCTTTTGACTGATAATCTACAAGTTTCACTAAAACTGACGCAGTACGCTGATGATCTTTTTGCTCAATTGTAAATTCAAAACGCTGACGACTGACTTCTTTTTCAGACTCCCAAAACCACACTTCTATCGGCTTATGGATTGAGTACCAATCGGTTTCCATTGTTCCTTTTGCTTCGTTTTCTTGAAGGGCTTGAGTGCGATAATCAGCCATTAAATCTTGTAGAGCTTGCCAGATAAACCCTTTTAAATCAGTCACACCATCAGGCTTATCAAAATATATACGGGCTTGAGAATCCCCTTCTTCACTCCAACTCCCCGCAGCAGTATTTAGCACTTGCGCCGGTGGCTTTAAGCTATCAGTGACAGCCGCTTTCTTATATTGCTTGGGTTCCATGATAAATTCAGGATTTTGATAAGGTTTCGCTAGATTCGCAGGAACTTTTAACTGCTCAGAAACACGATAGTTTTTCTCGTGGTGGGCATTGTTGGTAAACACACTACAACCCGATAACCCTGCAATGACGCTTAACACTAACGTGTTACGAATCCAATACTGCACTTATTCTTCTCCTTTGCATGCCTTAATATTCGAAGCTTTGAGTCGGCACACTTAAAATGGTTCAGTCTATTTTGAGGTCTAAAGCAACACTCAATTTTTATTATTGGGTAGATTACACTAAATTGAGCGTAACCCGATAGATAAAACGCACTTATGGTACGTGCACCTTGAGGTAAACACAAGAATGGCTAATCTTTTCTTCCGATTTATGTTAGAGTTGCGCGCCAAGAAAGACATAGGGTGGAATAAATGACGGGATTTGCAAATCATCAATTAGTGCTTACAGCAATCGGTGAAGATAGAACTGGAATTGTCGGCGCATTAACTCAGCTTGTCAGTGATTGCCACTGCAATATTATTGACAGTCGCATTGCGATTTTAGGTAACGAATTTTCGTTTATCATGCTGCTTTCTGGTGATATGTCGGCCATCAGCCGCGTCGAACACATCCTGCCAACCAAAAGTGTCGAACTCGGTTTGTTAACGATGATGAAACGAACCTCCAGCCGAAAGAACACTGAATTTAGCGCTGGTTACACCATCGAATACTCAGGCATCGACTCCCCAGGAACGCTGAGTCGAGTCACGACGCTTTTAGGTGAAAACCGCATCAATATTTGCTCGCTTAAATCCGATACTTTTGAAGAAGCAGAGCAAACTCATATGCGCTCCGAACTTGAAGTTAATTTATCCGTAGACGTAGAATTCGACACCTTTAAAGTACAATTTGAGCAGCTATGTAATGAACTTAACCTTGAATATATTCTTAGACGCATTCGATAAGGAATAATTATGAACATTATCAATCCCCTTAAAGCGGGCGATAACGCTCCATTTTTTTCATTACTTAATCAAAATGAGCAAACAGTTGCTCTTGAGCAATTGCTTAAAGACAACCAAGTTCTTGTTTATTTTTATCCAAAAGCATCCACACCTGGATGTACCGTGCAAGCTGAAAACCTTCGTGATAGTAAACAGGCATTGCTAGATCTCAATACAACAATTGTCGGGATTAGCCCCGATCCTGTGAAGCGCATCACCAATTTTGTCAATAAAAAAGAGCTCAACTTTCATCTCCTCTCTGATGAAAGTCATGCTATTGCAGAGGCATTTGGCGTGTGGGGTTACAAAAAATTTATGGGTAAAGAATACGATGGCATTCACCGAATTTCGTTTCTAATCGGTCAAGATGGCAAGATAAAGCATGTTTTTGACAAATTTAAAACCAAAGATCATCACGAAGTCGTTATGGCGCATTTAAAAGACTAATCAGTCTTTACATTCATAAAAAAGGCACCATTGAGGTGCCTTTTTTATATCTGTTGCGCTCGTAGATTAAAAACGATCCGCTATGCTTTTATTTCTTGTGGCTGCATCGACCATGCATTGAGTAAAGCACGCACTAATGATGCCAGTGGAATCGCAAAAAAGACGCCCCAAAACCCCCATAATCCACCAAAAAATAACACCGCAACAATAATATACACAGGATTTAAGTCGACCGCTTCTGAAAACAAGAGCGGCACGAGCACATTACCATCGAGCGCTTGAATAATACTATAGGCAATGATGATGTACCAAAACTCAGGGCTAACACCAAACTGAAACAATGCCACCGCAGCAACAGGTATAGTCACTAATGCAGCGCCAACAAATGGGATCAGTACCGAGCAACCAACCAACACGCCTAGTAACGCTGCATAACGCAACTCAAACATTGTGAATGTAATAAACGATGCACCACCGACAATCAAAATTTCAATCACCTTACCACGAATATAATTCATAATTTGTTGGTTCATTTCCAGCCAAACTTGGCTAATCAATCGACGTTGGTCTGGTAACAAACGCCCAATCCCTCCAACCAGCTCTTGTTTATCTTTCAGCATAAAAAAGACTAATAAAGGCACTAAAATCAGATAAATTAACAAAGCCACAATATCTTTTAATGAGGTGAGTGAGACAGACAAAATCACTTGTCCAAATTCAATAAACTTATTTTCAACCGTTTCGACCACTGTTTTAATTTGCATCTGGGTAATTAATTGGGGGTATTGCTCAGGCAGTTGCATTAAAAATGACTTACCTTGCTCGAGCATGTGCGGGGCTTCTTGTAATAAATTTGAGGTTTGTTGCCAAAGGACAGGCACAATACCAAAAAATGCAGCAACGGCGATGCCACTAAAGCAGAGCATTACAACCGAAGATGCCATCAACCTTGAAAAACCTAATAATGCCAAACGTTGGACAGGCCACTCTAGTAAATAAGCAACCACAATGGCCACTAAAACCGGAATAACTAACGAGCCGACAAAATAAAGTAATGACACTACAGCACAAATAACCAGTAATAAAGTGACCGAATGAGGATCGGAAAATTTACGTTCATACCAGGATTTAACAAATTCAAACACTGTTGGCTTGCTCCAAAACAAATACACACTGGAACAGCTCTCGCTGTTCAATACGATAACGAAGGTGGAGATGTGTCAAATAACGCTCAATATCTGCAATATCTGCATCATGAGCCACCATAAACACACCCGATTGATTATTTAGCGTCATTTTTTTCAGGTTAAACTTAAACTGCACAAATAATTGCGGGCATATATACTCGCTTAAATCACACTCTACCATGCTTTAACAACAACAATAATCAACTTTAAACCTCATAGTAAGCCACTGTGTTAACTCGGTAAACTCAAAAAAGTTAATTTGCCTAAATAGCAAACAAAACAGGCTTTTTTTGCTATTTTTAAAAGAGTCGGCATATACCAAATCTCTGCAATGCTTTATGCTAAAAAGATATCTTTAAGTGGGTCAGTTACATGTCAAAACAAAATAGCAAAGCCAAGTTACCAGATAACCCAACACTCAAAGAAATCAACTGGTATAAAAAACAACTTAATTGGGGAGAACTTCCACCTTTTTACCATATGGTGGCTTCCTCATTGGCGGAGTCTGAAGGCATCTTAAGCCATGGTTTTGACAATGCGGTGAAACGGATCATAGATAAACGTAATTGGCATGTCGAACTCCTTGGTGGGTCGATTAGCCACTCTGGTATTATAGATTGTGATGAAAAGCCCCGTATCGCTTTACATCAAGTATTTACCGATCGTGGTTTTGAACTCCACGCCTTTCCATTTGCAAAAGACAAGCAAATCGATCAATACATCAGTGAAAATAAATATATGGAATTTCGAGTCTGGGATCCATACACCATGAAGATGGTATTACGCATCAATCAATTACATAAGTATATTCAGTTTTTCTTTCAAAGAGGTGATGATGCAGATAAAGCATTAATCATCTATTCACATAAGATCGTGCATAAAATCATTGAGTTTTTGAAAAAAGAATTGAACGTTGTGAGTGTCAAAGGCGTCTCAATAAAAGAATTTTATGATTTATGTGAAAAAGAAAGGACTGTCGATCAAGACGATTTAGCTTTAGCAAGGTTGATTAGCCCTGAGCCGACAAACAAGGAATAAAATGAAAAGACGCACCCTATTGGCCGCTTTAATCAGCAGTAATTTATTCTTAACATCTAGTACCTATGCACAAACATCATTCAACTTACCAGATTTAGGCACTTCCGCCGTCAGTGTGTTGCCAATTGATAAAGAACAAGCGATTGGTGAGCTAATGATGATGAAAATTAAAAGCACCTCACCTATTTTTGACGATCCAGTCCTCGATGAATACCTTACCAACATCGGGAATAAACTCGTGGCCAATGCCGCTGATGTGCGTTTTCCATTTAAGTTTTTTTGGCTTCGCAATGCGGATATTAACGCCTTTGCTTTTTATGGCGGTCATGTCGGCGTCCATACAGGGCTCATTCTAAATGCAGATACGGAAAGTCAATTTGCGTCTGTATTAGGCCACGAGATTGCCCACGTCACTCAGCGACACCTTGCTCGGCGCCTTCAGTCCCAACAAGATAATGCGCCGTTAACAATTGCCGGCATGATTGCCGGGATCCTAACAACGATTGTCGCGCCAGATGCAGGCATGGCGATCATTTCAGCCAATCAAACCCAAGCGACCTTAAGTCAGATGAGCCATAGCCGAGGCGCTGAGCAAGAAGCAGATCGCATCGGCATGACCATTTTAAATAATTCAGGCTACGATCCCCGCGCCTCAAGTGAGTTCTTAGGTAAATTGGCTGCACAGCTACGCTTTAAGAAAAAACCTCCCGTCTTTTTGCTCACTCACCCCCTTCCTGACAGCCGTGTCTCAGACATACGTTTAAGGGCCGAGCAATTTCCAGCCAAAGACATTCCGTCTAGCATTGAGTTTTTATTAGCAAAGAGCCGCGTTATTGCTCGTTTTAACGATAAAAGTGAACACGCCGAGCGCTTTTTTAGAAATGAACTTAAAAAAACCATTACCACCGATACCCGAGCACTGGAATATGGCTTAGCATTAACCCTACTCGATCAAAAAAAATTAGACGAAGCTGATGCCCTATTATCAGAGTTATTGAAAAATGATGCGTCGAATCCTTTTTATCTCGATACTAAAACCGATTTACTCATTGCTCAAAATAAAGCCGAACAAGCTGTCGAGATGCTCAGTAAACAACATGAAGTAAAACCCAATAATCAAGTCATCACGCTTAATTTAGCCAATGCCGCCATGACAGCAAATCAACTTGATAAAGCCGAAATATTACTGAAAAACTTTTTACTCGACAAACCCGAGCATAACCTAGCAAAACAATTATTGGCTGACTGCTATAAACGCCAAGAAAAGCACTCTGCGTATCACGAAACCGTCGCCAGTATTTTAGCCAGTAATGGAGGGTATCAAAGGGCGTCCGATGAAATTCAAAAAGCACTGAATTTTGTTAGTCTCGATGAGGACATCAAACAACAGCGCTTAAAAGCCTTACTTAAGCAGTACCGTCAAATGCAAAAAGAGCTCGCAAGACTTTAAGTCTTGCGTTGCTTTGCCTACAATAGCGCAAACTATTTTAAGGTGATCCTATGACTGTTCAAATCTTCCATAACCCACGCTGTTCCAAATCGCGTGAGACACTCGCATTACTTAATTCACATAATATTAATGCTGACATCGTTGAGTACCTCAAAGACAGCCCTTCAGTCGAATCGCTGCAAAACATTATCAAACAGTTAGGGTTTGATTCAGCCCGCCAATTAATGCGTACCAAAGAAGACCTTTACAAAGAATTGGCTCTCAAAGAACAAAATGATGAAGCGGCATTAATCCTAGCTATGCATCAACACCCCAAGCTTATTGAGCGCCCTATCGTTATTCACAATAACCGTGCTGCAATTGGTCGTCCGCCAGAAGCCGTGTTAGCTTTATTCGAATGAGTTATATTCTCGTTCTTTACCATTCTAGCCACGGCTCAGTTAAACACTTGGCACATGAAATTGCCGATGCGATTGAGCAACATGGCTGTGAAGTGAAACTGCGCACATTTGTGGTGCAAGAGCCTAATGATATTGTGGTCAGCAAAGATGAGTTGCGAGATTGCCAAGCGCTCGCTTTTGGCACACCGACTCGTTTTGGCATGATGGCCGCACAAGCAAAAGCCTTTTGGGAAACAACCAGCGACCTATGGCTTAAAGGGGAGCTCATCGATAAACCGGCCTGCGTATTTAGTTCCAGTTCAAGTATGCACGGAGGCAATGAGACCACGCTCTTAACCTTAGCTTTACCATTATTGCACCACGGAATGATGTTATTGGGTGTCCCATACGATGTGCCAGAACTTGCAAGTACACAAACAGGTGGCACCCCCTACGGCGTAACGCACGTATCGGGCTTAGACAATGAGAGCGAGCTCAGTAAAGACGAGCAAAAAATTTGTCATGCCATCGGAAAGCGATTAGCCATCATTTCAGAGAAACTAGCATCATGAAAATCGAAAAAAAACCGATTACTAAGAAATTTCAGCGTTTAGCCCTATTTGGCTACACAGGCTTACTCATTTTAATGCCATTGTGGATGTTTGTATTCGCACGACCTGCAGGCTACAGCGATGGATTCCTATTTAGTCTCTATGTTTTACCATTATTGCTACCTTTAATAGGCATTATTTTAGATAAAACATATACCTATGCATGGGCCAATTTTATTGTGATGATCTACTTCATTCATGGCTTCACTCTGCTTTGGACAGCACCCGAATTAAGACTATGGGTCATGTTAGAACTGATGTTTGCCAGCGCCATGTTTATTGGTTGCACGTATTATTCGCGCCATCGAGGTCAAGAGTTAGGTCTTAAAATTCGTAAACTAAAAGATGACTTAGCAGACGAAAAAGCCGCTCATTCAGATCACTCATAATAAATACAAAAAACGCTCAGTCATACTCAGCGTTTTTTATTCCTGCTTGACTAATTAATCCCCAGATATTTATGCACTTGTACAGATAATCGCCAGTTTTTCTCGGTGCAAACTTCGATGGCTAATTGCGTCGCTTTAGCTTTTTGAGAAATCGGTTGCAAATAAATCAATTTGGGTGAAACCCCACATGCGTCAATCAATTGCTCCAGCTCTTCCACATGCTTCATCATAGCAATGGGATGTTTAATTTCGTTCGCACGCTCCATGGCACTTTTAAGTACCGGATAACCACCACGCATATTAATTTTTGGCGACACCGTCACCCATGTTTGTGCTGGGACTTTTATTTCAAACGTGCCGCTAGTTTCAACTTGCGTGTCATAGCCTGCTGCATGTAAACCATCACATAATGGATTTAAATCGTACATGCAGGGTTCACCACCAGTGATCACGATATGCTTTGCACGGTAGCCTTTTTCTTTAAAGACTGCTAATAATTGGTCGACTGTCACATCGGCCCAGAGTTCAGAGTCTGCTTTTTTCTCTACCGTTTTCAATAAGTCGACTTTATAGGTATCTGAGGTTTCCCAAGTTTGCTTTGTATCACACCAAGCGCAACCAACAGGACATCCCTGCAGACGGACAAAAATCGCTGGCACCCCCGTGAAGCTCGCTTCGCCTTGGATGGTTTCAAATATTTCATTAATTTTATACAAAAATAATTTCCTATAACTGCACGTACTAACACGTTAAACGATAAATCGGCTTAATTGAGATATTAAGTACTAAAAATTGTTATTTCATCAACGAACGTGTAATATATCGCGCCCTGACAAAACCTCTATTATACCCAGAGCGAGACGATTATGCCGCAAAAAGTTGTTGTTATTTATTCCGGAGGAATGGATTCTTTTACAGTGCTAAACAAAGCCATCAACCAAGGCCACGAAGTCTATGCCCTCTCTTTCGATTATGGTCAGCGACACGTTAAAGAACTCGAAGTCGCTGCAAAAGTATGTCAGCATTTAAATGTCCCACATAAAATTGTCGATATTTCCGCAATTAACCAATTAATTGGTGGCTCATCACTGACCGATGACATTGATGTTCCTGAAGGTCATTACGAAGAAGAAAGCATGAAAAGCACTATCGTGCCAAATCGTAATATGATTTTATTGTCACTGGCTGTCGGTTACGCTGTGTCACTAAAAGCGAGTCAGGTGTATTATGGCGCACATTCGGGCGACCATGCTATTTATCCAGATTGTCGTCCTGAATTCGTGAAAAAAATGGATGATGTGTGCAAAATTGCCAACTACGATGCCGTCGAAATCATCAGCCCTTATCTCAATAACACCAAAATTGATATTTTAACGGATGGCTTAAAAATGGGTTTGGATTACAGTCAAACTTGGACCTGTTACAACGGTCGCGAAAAAGCATGTGGTAAATGCGGTGCATGCCAAGAGCGACTTGAAGCATTTTCGTTAAATGCAGTCACTGATCCGCTCGAGTACGAAGCTTAAGTCAATCGCCCTGTTTAATCAGGGCTTTTTATTTCTAGCCTTTCAACATCAATCGCAAATTACGCGCTCGCAAATCAATCGCATTATATTTACTTAACCTCAGATCTGCATAAGAATTAAAGCCGAGTCACTTTTATACTCGGCTTTTTAGTCTGAAAAGTATAGGCAATTAATCCAGCCATTAAATTAACCATAAATGAGATGCAGCTGCGGTGCCTTGTGTGGTCTATTTGAGCCATATTTTTCAGCTGGTCGAAAACTGTTTCAATGATGAAACGCTTTGATAACATCGCTCTATCCCAAGATGATATTGGCTGACGTTTCATATTACTTCGTTGACCTGTAATAAAATCAATGCCTTGCTCAGCAAGTTCCGCTTTTAAGTTTGCAGATACATAACCTTTATCAGCGTATAAACTACCTGTAACATTATCAACCATATCTAATACCGGCTGTCTATCATCAACATTCCCAGCTGTCACTTTTACAGCTAATAAACCCCCTTCATCATTCATGATGAGGTGAAGTTTAAAGCCATAAAACCAGCCCATTGTTCCTTTGCCTCGTTTGGCTTCTCCCGCGAAAACTTGGTGACGAGGAATACGCATGTTGTGACACACCTTGAGAGAAGTGGAATCGATAAATGCAATGCCTGTTGGTTTATCAAAGCGCTGCTTCAGATAGCTGCACAGAGCAGGTAACGTGGCCTGAAGTAACTTCAACATACGTGTATAACTGACTAAATCAGGAAAATAATGTCGCCAATACTGACAAACAAATTTGGTGTAGTAAGTTTTAAAATCGCGATAACCTGATTGATGAAAAGCAATTAATATAGTCATCACTTCGCTAGAGGATAGTCGAGATGGCTTAATGCGTTGCTTTTCACCTGATTCTATTAGGTGTTTAAGCCATTGAGGTTCAAACAATAAACAAAAATCATCGACATCTACGTAAATTGCATCTAAGTTATTCATGCCCTTGCCTCGGTAATCTTATGTTTCTTGGTCGAAAGATCTGATCACCGCAAGGGCATTTAGTTCCATTTCTTATGTGCGGCTCAGGTTACTTACATTTTTTTAGCCCACTCAATACCGATTTTGCCAAATAATGACTTTTGTCAGTTGGCAACTGAGTCAATATTAATGATACTGACACTTTCAAGTTAATTAACGTTCGAGATGAGACCATTCGTCACGGATAACATGCAGGAGCAATCTATGAACGGCACAACGATGATCGTCCTTATCGTCTTTATTTCCGTTGGTTTTGGAGTGATATTCGATATGTATAAAAAACACCTCGAATTTAAAGAGAAAACGCTTGCCCACAACAGTGAAAGCGATGAGGAGAAAAAACAACTCAAACAACAATTATCTGCGTTAACTGAACGTGTTCAGATACTCGAAAAAATAGTTACAGATAAAAACTATTCATTAAAAGACGAAATAGATCAGCTTTAAACACTGATCTATTGCCAGAACTCGCGTTATAAATTTGTATACACGAGTGCTTTCAAACTGCGATCTGTATCCACTTCGATGAAGTTAGGCGCTGGCGCTAAACGCTGTTTAAACGTTAAACGATTATCGCAATGTTCACTAATCAGTTGTTTAAATGCCTGCTCTGACAATTCAGGGCTGTTAGCACAAAACAACACTTGCGCATTGTCAGACAATAGCTCAGGTACACGGCGAATAATTTTTTGGTAATCTTTTGTTAAAACAAAACTGCCTTTTTGAAAGCTTGGCGGATCGACCACTACCAAATCATATGGACCCATCTTTTTTAATTTGCCAAATGACTTTAAAATATCGTGCGGTAAATAGCTGACATTGCGATCCACATCATTCAATTGATGGTTTATTTTGCCCACTCTTAACACACCTTTATTCATGTCCATATTCACCACCCGATCAGCCCCACCTTTCATGGCAGCAACCGAAAAACCACAAGTATATGAAAATAAATTCAGAACATTAGCATGCTTTGCATGAGTCATCACAAACTGGCGACCTTCACGCATATCGGGAAAAATACCGGTATTTTGATGACGAGTCAGTTCCACCTGATATTTAACACCCAGTTCTTGGATTACAAATGCCCCCGGATCATCCCCCATCAATACACTCGTTTGAGTTTGCTGCCCTGCGCGGTGTTGATAAATCATTCCCGTGATGGCTCTAGACCAATGGCACTCGATTGTATCGAGTAAGGCGGTAGATAATTGTGCCAATTGCGACTCTGTAAGCGGTTCATAAGCACTAATAAATAAATAAGGTGGATAAAAATCTACATTTAAGTGGCTAAGCTCAGCAATGGCATGACCTCGACCATGAAAAATGCGCTGCAGCTCAGCGCTATGAATATCGGCCTTGGCCAATGCATCTGAAATAGGCGTAAAATCTAAATTAGGCATGAATTAAACTATGTTGTAATTGTTGGATTTGATCTCGAAGTTTTGCGGCTTTTTCAAATTCAAGCTCACGGGCATGCAAGAGCATCTGGCTTTCGAGGGATTTAATTTGCTCAGCTATCTGACCCGGTGATAGCTGGGCACTGAGCGCTGGAATAGTCTCTGAATTATCCTTTTTAACCTCTTCGCCTACATCCATAATATCGGTGACTTTCTTATTTAATGCCACGGGGACTTTACCGTGTTTGACATTATAAGCATGTTGAATTTCGCGACGACGCTCAGTTTCTTCTATTGCTTTGGCCATCGACTTAGTGACTTTATCACCATATAAAATAGCTCGACCATTTAAATGTCGTGCTGCACGACCAATCGTCTGAATTAAAGATCGCGTTGAGCGTAAGAACCCTTCCTTATCAGCATCCAAAATTGCAACTAATGAAACCTCAGGCATATCGAGACCTTCCCTGAGCAAGTTAATCCCGACTAACACATCAAACACGCCCAAACGTAAATCACGAATTATCTCAATCCGTTCAACCGTATCAATATCTGAATGAAGATAACGCACTTTTACGTTATGCTCTGAGAGGTAATCGGTTAAATCTTCCGCCATGCGTTTAGTTAACGTAGTCACCAAAACACGCTCTTGCAGCTCAACTCGTTTATAAATTTCAGATAACAGGTCATCGACTTGCGTCGTGACAGGCCGGACTTCTATTTCAGGGTCGAGTAGCCCTGTTGGGCGAATAACTTGTTCTGCCACTTCACCGCAAGACCGTTCTAACTCATAATCACCAGGTGTGGCCGAAACATAAATAGTCTGCGGTGCAATGGCTTCAAACTCATCAAATTTAAGCGGTCGGTTATCCATAGCTGAAGGCATCCGAAACCCATATTCAACCAAGTTTTCTTTTCGACTACGATCCCCTTTATACATGGCACCAATTTGTGACACTGTGACATGTGATTCATCGATGATCATCAAACTATCATCAGGAAGGTAATCAAGTAACGTCGGTGGTGGCTCGCCAGGGGCGCGACCTGATAAATAGCGGCTGTAGTTTTCGACTCCGGAACAATAGCCCAGCTCGACCATCATCTCAATATCGTACTGTGTACGCTGAGTCACGCGTTGCTCTTCGACTAATTTATTATGCTTGAGTAAAAACTCTCGGTGCTGTTTAAGCTCGGCTTTAATCGCTTCTGTGGCATTTAAAATTGTTTCCCGAGGTGTCACATAATGTGACTTCGGATAAATCGTCGCACGAACAATATGCTTTTCGACCGCACCTGTAAGGGGATCAAAAATACTCAAACGCTCGATTTCATCATCAAACATTTCAACACGAATAGCGTACGTTTCAGACTCAGCAGGAAAAATATCAACCACTTCCCCTCTGACTCGGTACGTCGCACGCCCAAAGTCAATATCATTACGGGTATATTGCAATTCAGATAAACGCCTAAGCATATCACGCTGATTGACCGTCTCACCCACTTTGAGTAATAGCATCATTTTCATGTATGAATCAGGATCACCTAACCCATAGATCGCTGACACTGATGCAACTATAATTACATCTCGGCGCTCCAACAACGCTTTTGTCGCTGACAAACGCATTTGCTCAATGTGTTCATTAATTGATGCATCTTTTTCGATAAACGTATCACTGGCCACAACATAGGCTTCAGGTTGATAGTAATCATAATAAGAAACAAAATATTCAACCGCGTTATTAGGAAAAAACTCTTTCATCTCACCATAAAGCTGAGCTGCTAATGTTTTATTGTGCGCCATGATGATGGTTGGCCGATTCAAATCATGGATAATATTGGCCATTGTAAATGTTTTACCCGTCCCTGTAGCACCTAATAATGTTTGGTGTGCCAGCCCGGCTTCTAACCCTTCACACAGCTGTTTAATCGCTGTCGGCTGGTCGCCACTTGGGGTAAAATCTGAGACTAACTCAAAGATGTCACTCATATTAAACACTCTTGAGATTGTTGTTGGTTTACTTTTTCAAGATATTTAACAAACCAACGATATGCGATACAAGCAGTAAAGATATTCCCCACTACGGCACCTACAAATAAACCTTCTAAACCGGCAATTACGCTGCCGATATACGCAAACGGCAAATAAAAAACAAATAAACGTACAACACTCAAGATAAGTGCATTCATCGGCTGATGTAAGGCATTAAACGATGAATTAGTCAAAATGATAATGCCCTGAATCCCATAACCTAAAGGTAACACCCACATAAAAAGTTTAATTACCTCAATAACATGTGGATCATCCGCAAATGCACGACTGAGCCAATGCGAAGTCGCTATCAGCAACACATAGATGGCAAATTGCCATACCATAATAAACTTCAGGGTAGCTTTATAGGCATATTGCACACGATCGAGTTTTTGTGCGCCAAAGTTTTGGCTGATGAAAGGCGGCAGGGTCATCGACAGTGCCAACACCACTAAACAAGCTATCGACTCAATGCGGCTTCCCACCCCAAATGCTGCCACTGCTGTTTCGCCATGTCGGGCCACAAGAGCCGTCATTACCGCCATCGCAATGGGAGTAAGCATATTCGCACTGGCGGCAGGAAAACCAATTTTGAGCATTTTTTTTGCTGCTCGTAGAAAGGTTTGCTGGCCAGCATCGAGGCTCAACAGCTGTTTTTTAACAATGAGTATATAGAGAATCAAGATAACCGCAGAACTCCACGCGATGACACTGGCAAGCGCTGCGCCTTGAATCCCTAGTGCTGGCACAGGTCCAAACCCAAAAATTAATATTGGATCTAAAACAGCATTCACCACGCCCGCAAAACCCATGATAATACTGGGCGTTTTAGTATCTCCGCTAGCTCGCAACACCGCATTACCGATCATTGGCGTGATCAAAATAACACTCCCAATAAACCACACCGACATATAGTCGTGTATATATGGCATTAAACGCTCACTGGCCCCTAATAAGCTAAAAATAACATCAATCGCCAAGTAACCGATAAACGCTAAAATGGCCACCATTAATGCTGATACAATTAAAGCCACCACGCCGTCATAACGAGCTTCGTCAAGCTTCTTAGAGCCCAAAGCTTTTGCGATCACTGCAGAGGTACCAATACTCAAGCCAATTGCTAAGCTAATCACCGTGAATGTCACCGGAAACGTGAAGCTAATTGCAGCCAAGGGCTCCGTTCCCAATAAACCAACAAAGAAAGTATCAACCAAATTGAATAACATCAGCGTTATCATTCCAAACAGCATAGGAATGGTCATTTTTCGCAGAGTCAATGAAATAGGATCGGAGAGTAAATCAGGTTTCTGTGATGATTGAGTTTGCATACTGACGCCATTTTTTCAGGGATGGGTATTCTAAAACATCCAGCCGAGGGCTTCTATCTAAATCGATAAAATAATCAGCTTAAATTGCAACATATGATTTAACACCCCAATTCAAATCCCAATCGGTCACTAATGTGAATAAATGATTTTTCGTCGAGTAAAAACACCACAGTGAGATATACAAAAAACACCCTATTAATTTACATGTTAGTAACAACTAGCGCTGTAGGTGTTTTATTTTTGCACAATCATTTCAAATCAATTACATTGAACGCAATAAAGCTAAAAATTTGCAATCAAATAGTTTGACTTTGATAACTAACTGATATTAAAGCAATAAATAAAAGTGAAATAAATCTTGATCTCGCTACATCACTGGCAAATAAAGGCGTTAAATAACTTTTAAAAGTTTCATAAACAGAGTTATCCACAGAAACCGTGGATAACTAATTCTACGCCTTATTCTATAAGGCTTATGAAAAATCCTTCCCTATTTACTTCATTTAACCCCTCTTCAATCGGAGTCAGCAACAGCCCAATCATTTCACTGTAACCGCCGCCTCAAAATGATAAACGCCACGGGTAGAAATGATAAAAGGCAAGGAAGGTAGTGTTTTGGCGTTTTCTTAGCAGTTATTTATCATTTGACGGCGTATTTCTCATATTTCACACTTTACTTTTTCACACTTATTTTTGACCAACATTCCTTTCAATCCCTTATTTTATCTCACTTAATCCCACACTCTCTTATCTATTCCCTGATTATCATTTAAATATATCAGTTACATTCACGACTTCTTCCCTTTAGGTCTTGTCTCATTGCATAACGCATCAAAATTATTGGTTTAGTACTTCCTTTATTACAAAACGACTGCACCCACAGCCAAATAAGCTGCTTAAATTAAAAACAAAAGCATCAAAAATTCAGCTTATTGAGTAGAAAACAAGCGAACAAACCTAATTATTGAATTATTACAATATTATTTGTTGACACTTTGCAGTGCGGTCATTAATATTTCGCCCCGTTGAGAGACACACGCTTCCCCCTTAGCTCAGTTGGTTAGAGCGACGGACTGTTAATCCGCAGGTCCCCCGTTCGAGTCGGGGAGGGGGAGCCAAGTTTCTAAACACCCTATGTAGTTCCCCCTTAGCTCAGTTGGTTAGAGCGACGGACTGTTAATCCGCAGGTCCCCCGTTCGAGTCGGGGAGGGGGAGCCAACTACATACTACTTTTATTGTTCCCCCTTAGCTCAGTTGGTTAGAGCGACGGACTGTTAATCCGCAGGTCCCCCGTTCGAGTCGGGGAGGGGGAGCCAATTTAAGTACACTGCCCTATTTTAGTTCCCCCTTAGCTCAGTTGGTTAGAGCGACGGACTGTTAATCCGCAGGTCCCCCGTTCGAGTCGGGGAGGGGGAGCCAAATTCAACATCGCATTAACACTTCTTTTATATAGACATTCACCCTACTTTGCCTTAACCTCCTTATTTGAAATTTATTTGTTTAAGAATAGATATTTACCTGTCGGTAACCTAAATTTACCACTGTGAACAACTTAAAATAAGACACGGACCATGGCTGGAACAACACGATTTTTATTGCTGCAAATTTTCTTCTTTCTCTTTTCCTTCACATTAGGCACCTATTTATTTGTAAGTAATTTACAAGGGCTGTCTTCACAGCAACAATTAAAAACTCAAAAAGCCGTTGATTACCACCTGAAAAACACCCCTTTCAATGTAGAAGCTGACGTTCTTTCAAAACAGTTGATACTAACTTTTAGTTTAAACCGCCTGATCATTAGAGATTTAGATGGCAATATTTTAGACTCTGAGTCTGGTAGAAGTAGCCTCCCCGCCCTTGCGGATCTCATTCACAGCTACTCACCCATCATCCGTCCCCAATATGTAATCAATAACGACAGTAATTTAAAATTAGAGTTTACGATTAACTTAGATAACGAAATAGAGTACGCCCAAAATCAATTTTATGTGTTTGTCTTTCTCATTATCATTTTATCTTTTGCGCCTTTTCTCAGTGTAAAAACCATTATTAAGCGCGCTCAAGAAAGCATTGGCAACAATATGTCGCTGTTAGTGGATAGCTTTATAGAAAAAAATGACAAAAACAGTCAGCTCGATACCAGCATTGCCAAACAAAGTGTTTCTGCCATTTTTCCAAGTATTGTCCGCCTGAACACGTACTTAAAACGTAAACAACAAGAAATTGAAAACTCGGCTCTTTCTATCAAGCAACAAGCTTTCAAAGACTCTGTAACTGAATTAGGCAATCGAAACTTATTTGTTGAGTATTACGAACAAAACATTGAAAACACCGAAGCCAATCAATTTGGTACTCTTGCCATGATCCGCTGCAGTGAACTGCAACTTATTAATCAAACTCGTGGTTATCATCACGGTGATGAATACATTAAAGAAGTCGCCCACCTATTAGTTAAAGCGGCTGGTACTTATGCGGGCGCAACCTGTTACCGCTTAAACAGCTCTGATTTTGCTGTTTTGTTACCTAATATTCCAATTAAAGAATCAGAACGTTTTGGCCAAGATCTACAAGCTAAATTCACAGAATATCAGCGAGGCGTCGAGCTTAGTTCTGTAGCCAACACAGGGATTGTCTCCTACTCGTCAACCAAACCTCTTGGGGAGCTCTTGTCACAGGTCGATACTGCGCTGAGTTTAGCCCAGAGCAAACAAGTCAATGCATGGCATGTTCAAAAAGAAAGCGATTTAATGGATAATGTCAGTGCTAATTTTGGTAATCAAAATTGGCGAACCGTCATTGATGATGTATTAAATAACTCTCGTGTACAGTTATTAATTCAGACTATTATGCCAACCAATCGCAGTGCCCGCGTCTATTCTGAAATTTTAGCGCGCTTTAAAACAGCCGAAGATCAAATCCTCCCAACTGCTTCTTTCTTAGCAATGGCCGAGAAACTGGACCAAATTTTTCATGTCGATAAAATGATCGTTGAAGCGGCCCTCAACTCAATAAAAACGCTTAACTTAGCAGGGCAATTTTTTGGCATTAACATTACCGCCCGCAGCGCACACGATGAACAATTTTTGATTTGGCTTGAAAGACGGCTATTAAAAGACAGCAATATAGCCAGTAAACTTATTTTTGAAATCAGTGAATTTGGTTTGCAACAAAACGTGAAAGCCAGTAAACGCTTTATTGATATGGTGCACCGCGTGGGTGCGCGAATTACCGTTGAACGATTTGGAGTAGGCTTAACTTCCTTTAAGTTTTTCCGCGATTTAAAACCTGACTTCATTAAAATGGATGCTAGTTACACTCGAGGTTTAGAAGAAGATAAAAATAATCAGTACTTTATGCGATTAATCGTCGATTTGGCACACCGCATTGGGGTAACTGTTTTAGCCGAAGGTGTCGAAAGCCAAGAAGAAAAACACATTGTAGAACAACTTTGTCTCGACGGTGCTCAAGGCTACTACATTGAAAAACCACGAGAAATATAAGGTTATTTCTCCGTCAAGTTTCGCATTTACAGTCTATTAGGCAGTAAATGCGATTAATTGCTATTTTTCCCCTGCGATCTCCCCTTTCAAGTTGTTAAATCCTGAAGAAAACTGGATAATAAGCCAGTTTTTTAATGTGCTGGAAGTCAACCATGTCTGAATACCTGTTACTTTTGATAGCAACGGTGCTGGTTAATAATTTCGTTTTAGTTCAATTTTTAGGGTTATGTCCTTTTATGGGTGTCTCTGGAAAACTAGAAACAGCCATCGGTATGTCTTTGGCCACCACATTTGTCCTTACATTAGCCTCTGTCACTAGCTATCTGGTCAGTCACTACATTTTGATGCCTCTGGATCTCGAGTTTTTACGTACAATGAGCTTTATCTTAGTTATCGCCGTTGTCGTTCAATTTACTGAGATGGTCGTAAAAAAAACCAGCCCAACTTTATACCGGCTACTGGGTATATTTTTACCGCTGATCACCACCAATTGTGCGGTACTGGGCGTGGCGCTGTTGAATATCAATAAAAATCACAATTTTATTCAGTCAGCTGTGTATGGGTTTGGTGCCGCCGTCGGCTTTTCGCTAGTGCTAATTTTATTTGCGGCATTACGCGAACGTTTAAGTGCAGCAGATGTCCCCTTGCCTTTCAAAGGTGCATCCATTGCCATGATAACCGCAGGATTGATGTCAATGGCGTTTATGGGTTTTACAGGTTTGGTTAAGTTTTAATGATTTTAGTTTATGCACTTATTTCTCTTGGCGTTCTCGCCCTTACATTCGGTTTAATCCTCGGCTATGCCGCGATTAAATATCGTGTAGAAGGCAACCCTATTGTCGATCAAATCGATGCTATTTTACCGCAAACACAGTGCGGGCAATGCGGCTACCCTGGCTGTCGCCCTTACGCTGAGGCGATCGCCAACGGTGATGAAGTCAATAAATGCCCTCCTGGTGGCGAAGCAACCGTTAAAGAACTGGCCGATTTAATGGGGGTAGAAGCTAAACCACTCGCTGGCGGAGAAGCTAAAGAACCAATAAAAACAGTAGCCTACATTCGTGAAGACGAGTGCATAGGCTGCACTAAGTGTATTCAGGCATGTCCGGTTGATGCCATTGTCGGTGCAACGCGACAAATGCACACTGTGTTAATTGATGAATGCACTGGCTGTGATTTATGTGTCGAGCCTTGCCCTGTTGATTGCATCGATATGTTGCCAGTTAAAACAACCAGCCAAAACTGGAAATGGCAGCTAGATGCTATTCCAGTCACACAGATTGACTAAGAGGTAGTCGTGGATAATTTACTCAATCAAATTGATCGTGGTGTGCTGTGGCAATACCCGGGTGGGATCCACCCTCAAACACATAAAAAGCAGTCAAATCAAGGAAGCATCAAACCGGCCAATATCCCTGCACAATTAACAATTCCTTTAAAGCAACATATCGGCAGTTATGGAACATTAATTGTCAATAAAGGTGATACCGTTCTTAAAGGTCAAGCTTTAACACTCGCAAAAGGCCATTGGGCAGTTCCCGTTCATGCCCCTACCTCTGGCACAGTGATTGACATATCCCCCTGCGCATCAGCTCACCCTTCAGCTTTACCTGAACTAAGTATTTTAATCGAACCTGATCATCAAGATACTTGGGCACAACTTGAGCCATGCCAACATTGGAAAGAACTCGAAAAATCTGAGATTATCGAAAAAATTCGCCTCGCGGGGATTAGTGGCATGGGCGGCGCTGGTTTTGCAACATACGTCAAAGCCCAAACAGTACAAAACATAGAGTATTTGATCATCAATGGTGTCGAATGTGAGCCTTATATCACAGCCGACGATCGGTTAATGCAAGAACATGCGGCACAAATCATTCAGGGCTGCCTGATACTTGCCCATGTTTTACAACCAAGCCGTGTTTTGATTGGTATTGAAGACGACAAACCGGAAGCTATATCAGCTATGACTGCGGCGGCAGCGAACCACCCCGAGATTATTGTTCGCGCTATTCCGACCAAGTACCCAAGCGGCGGTGAAAAGCAGTTAATTCAGGTGCTCACTGGACGAGAGGTCCCTAGTTCAAAATTACCTAGCGACATTGGTATTGTTGTACAAAACGTGGCAACAATGTTTGCTATTGAACAGGCTATCACCTTAGGTAAACCCTTAATCGAACGAGTCGTGACTGTCACTGGACAAACGGTCAAAAAACCCGGCAATACATGGGTATTGCTTGGTACACAAGTTCGTGATGTGTTAAACACTCACCAATTTGAACCCGAGCCGGAACAACGCGTTATTATGGGCGGCCCCATGATGGGTTTTACTTTACCAACAGTAAGGGTGCCTGTGGTCAAAACAACAAACTGTTTACTGGCCCCCAATACAATTGAAATGCCTTTTGCAGGTGATGAGCAAGCCTGTATTCGCTGTAGTGCCTGTGCTGATGCATGCCCTGCGAGCCTTTTACCGCAACAACTGCAATGGTTTGCTAAAAGCAAAGAGCATGACAAGCTTGAAGAACATAATCTTTTTGACTGTATAGAATGTGGCGCATGTGCATTTGTATGCCCCAGCGACATACCACTGGTGCAATATTATCGTGTCGCTAAAGCAGAAATTAAAGAGGCCAAAGCCGATAAAATTAAGGCTGAACGCGCCAAAGAGCGTTTTGAAGCGAGAAACCTTCGCTTAGAACAAGAACAAGCTGAACGACAAAATAGGCATAAACGTCCTGCTCCGCGTGCAAAAGAGCAAGACAAAGATAAAACCGATGCGGTAGCCGCAGCACTTGCCCGTGCAAAAGCGAAACAACAAACCGAATCGAACAGCCACGAAGAAGACATGTCAGCAAAACGGGCACAAAGAAAAGCCGAAGCACGAGCTTACAAAGAGCAGAAGCTGACACCTGAAAAAACAGAAGTTGAAAACTCTGAGGATAAAAAATCAGCCGTTGCTGCTGCCATTGCCCGCGCGAAAGCGAAAAAACTCGCAGCCCAAGATGGGGGATCTGAGCAACAAAGCACTGATTCACCTCAACCCCCAGCGGATGATAAAAAAGCAGCCGTTGCCGCCGCCATTGCCCGTGCAAAAGCAAAAAAACTCGCAGCCCAAGATGGGGGGTCTGAGCAACAAAGCACTGATTCGCCTCAATCGCCTGCAGATGATAAAAAAGCAGCCGTTGCCGCGGCTATTGCCCGTGCAAAAGCGAAAAAACTCGCAGCCCAAGATGGAGGATCTGAGCAACAAAACACTGATTCACCTCAATCGCCTGCAGATGATAAAAAAGCAGCCGTTGCCGCGGCTATTGCCCGCGCTAAAGCGAAAAAACTGGCTGCCCAGCAAAACGACTCGCTGCCCAATGTCGAACAACCAGTTGAGGCCACCAGCGAGCAAGACGATAAAAAAGCCAAAGTCGCCGCTGCCATTGCCCGTGCAAAAGCGAAAAAACTAGCTACCCAGCAAAACGAATCACAGCCCAATGTTAAACAATCCGTTGAGTCCACCAGCGAGCAAGACGATAAAAAAGCCAAAGTCGCCGCAGCCATTGCTCGTGCAAAAGCGAAAAAACTAGCTACCCAGCAAAACGACTCGCAGCCCAATGTCGAACAATCTGTTGAGGCCTCCACCGAGCAAGACGATAAAAAAGCTAAAGTTGCCGCGGCTATTGCCCGCGCTAAAGCGAAAAAACTGGCTGCCCAGCAAAACGACTCGCAGCCCAATGTTGAACAATCCGTTGAGCCCACCAGCGAGCAAGACGATAAAAAAGCTAAAGTTGCCGCGGCTATTGCCCGCGCTAAAGCGAAAAAACTGGCTGCCCAGCAAAACGACTCGCAGCCCAATGTTGAACAATCCGTTGAGCCCACCAGCGAGCAAGACGATAAAAAAGCCAAAGTCGCCGCTGCCATTGCCCGTGCAAAAGCGAAAAAACTGGCTACCCAGCAAAACGACTCGCAGCCCAATGTTAAACAATCCGTCGAGTCCACCAGCGAGCAAGACGATAAAAAAGCCAAAGTCGCCGCAGCCATTGCTCGTGCAAAAGCGAAAAAACTCGCGTCACAGCAAGCAGCTCACACAACAACGAATACCAATGAGGATGACACCCAATCATGAAACTCAGCATGTTAAGTTCACCCCATAGCCACAGCCAAAAATCCCTGTCTTCATTAATGATCAGCGTGATACTCGCGTGTATTCCTGGCTTGATTGCGATGTGGTACTTCTTTGGTTATGGCGTATTTATCCAGTTAATTTTGGCTATTGCCACAGCTATAAGCTGTGAAGCCGCCGTACTCAAGTTGCGCAAGCGCCCCATTTTTCCCGCACTCAAAGATTTCAGTGCAGTATTAACCGCGGTGTTACTTGCACTGAGCATCCCTTCACTCGCTCCTTGGTGGATAATTGTGATTGGCACTTTTTTTGCGATTACGATAGTCAAGCAGCTTTACGGTGGTTTAGGGTTTAATTTATTTAATCCCGCTATGGCTGCTTATGTGTTATTGCTAATTTCTTTTCCTGTCCAGATGACGTCTTGGTTACCTATCGAAACCTTACAAATTCATGCGCTGAGCGCAGCTGATCATCTTTGGGTTGTATTGACTGGTTTTACACAAAATGGCTTTAGCCTCGCGCAACTTAAACTCGATGTAGATGGCATGACCATGGCCACTCCTCTTGACACTCTGAAAACCGACCTCAATAAAGGCTTAACCGTAACCGAAAGTATGCAGCATGCTATCTTTGGCCAAATGGCTGGTTTGGGTTGGCAGTGGGTTAATTTAGGGTTTCTCGTCGGTGGTTTATACCTAATAAAAGCGAAGGTGATTAACTGGCATATTCCCGTGTCAATTTTGGCCAGTATCACAGTGTGTGCCAGCATTGGTTACCTACTTTCACCCGATCAAACCGCGGGCCCAGTCTTTCATTTATTAAGTGGCGCAACCATGTTTGCCGCGTTTTTTATTGCCACTGATCCAGTCAGTGCAGCGACCACCAATAAAGGTCGGCTCATTTACGGCGCACTTATCGGCTTTTTAATTTACCTTATTCGCACTGTCGGTGGATACCCTGATGCCGTAGCCTTTGCAGTGTTACTGCTTAATATGTCGGTGCCTTTAATCGATTATTACACTCAGCCGCGCACCTACGGCCATAGGAATGCCTCATGATTTTTCCTTCAATGAGTAAGAATGGTTTAACCTTGGCTGCGTTCGCTTTATTAACGACGGGCGCTGTCACCTTGGTTCAGTTAGCAACGGCCGATCAAATCGCCCTACAAGAACAAAAGAAATTAATGAAAACCTTATCTCAGGTACTGCCAAGTACTGAGTATGATAATCAACTGTATCTTGATTGCACGATTGTCAGTGCCCAAGCGCTTGGTACATTAGCGCCACACACTATTTATCGAGCCAGAAAAGCAGGGCAAAACATCGCCTTACTGGTGCAAAGCACCGCGCCAGATGGCTACAGTGGCAAAATAGAAATTCTCTCTGCTATTTATCGCGATGGCACCGTTGCTGGCGTGCGAGTCCTCAACCATAAAGAAACGCCTGGACTCGGTGATAAAGTCGAACCTGAAAAATCAGATTGGATCCACTCATTTGTAGATCAACAACTCCTGTTTGCGGACGACAGCCGTTGGGCGGTAAAAAAAGATGGCGGGCAATTTGATCAGTTCACTGGCGCGACGATCACACCCCGCGCGGTGGTTAACAGTGTCAAATCAGCCAATGCGTATGTTCAAACGCATTTTGATGCCTTATTTTCCGAGCGCAATCAATGCAGCGGGAGTCAATCATGAATGAAGCACTAAAAAATATCACTGAGCAAGGGTTATGGAAAAACAACCCAGCCCTTGTGCAATTACTTGGCTTGTGCCCGCTGCTAGCTGTGACAGCGACCATAACCAATGCTTTAGGCCTCGGGTTAGCAACGTTGTTGGTGTTGATGGGCTCAAATATAACGGTATCATTAGTGCGTAATTGGGTACCCAAAGAAATACGTATCCCGGTATTTGTGATGATCATTGCCGCCTTTGTGACCATCATTGAGCTGCTAATGAATGCCTATACGTTCTCACTGTATCAATCACTTGGTATTTTTATCCCACTGATAGTTACTAATTGCGCCATAATTGGCCGTGCAGAAGCCTTTGCATCAAAAAATACCGTGGCTTTATCTGCTTGGGATGGCTTGATGATGGGCTTAGGCTTTACGTGTGTCTTAGTAGTGCTTGGAACAGTACGAGAACTACTTGGTCAAGGCACGTTATTTGATGGCGCTCACTTATTGCTAGGCCAATGGGCAACTGTTTTACGGATTGAAGTATTTGAATTTGAAAGCCAATTCTTGCTTGCGATCTTACCACCCGGCGCATTTATTGCCATGGGATTTTTAATCGCTGCAAAAAATATCATCGATGAACAACTAAAAGCACACCAAGCGCCGGCTGCAGAAACACAAAAAGCCCCCAGAGCCCGTGTGACCAGTTTAAATTAGTGCCAGTTAGGTTAAGCCAATGAATAAAGCAAAACGACTTGAGATTTTGATGCGCTTGCGTGAAAACAATCCGCACCCAGAAACTGAACTCGAATACTCATCCCCTTTTGAGTTGCTTGTTGCCGTGACGCTATCGGCACAGGCCACCGATGTAGGTGTCAATAAAGCCACGCGTAAGCTTTTTCCTGTTGCCAATACTCCACAAGCTATTTTAGATTTAGGCCACGACACACTGCGTGATTACATTAAAACCATCGGCTTATTTAACTCAAAAGCCGCGAACGTCTACAAAATGTGCCAAATACTCGTGGATCAACATAACAGTGAAGTCCCCGAAAACCGCGAAGCGTTAGAAGCCCTACCTGGCGTGGGCCGAAAAACGGCCAATGTTGTTCTCAACACCGCTTTTGGCTGGCCGACCATAGCGGTAGATACCCACATCGACCGCGTATCCAACCGCACTAAATTTGCCATGGGTAAAAATGTCGTTGAAGTTGAAAATAAGCTTTTAAAAGTAGTGCCGAAAGAATTCAAAGTTGATGTTCACCACTGGCTGATTCTACATGGCCGTTATGTATGTACCGCCAGAAAACCGAAGTGTGGCAGCTGTATTATTGAAGATTTGTGTGAGTTTAAGGAAAAGACTGAATAACTTACCTTATTAAAGTTTAAACAGTGGTGACTGTATACAGTTACCACTGTTTAAATAACTTAAACTACTCCAAAAATTCACCAGCTAAGTTAACCAAATAATTATAATTAGGCATATAGTCACCACCATTACCAAGAATGACAATAAAGGCGTTCCTGTCACGATTTATTGCGTATATTGTTCTAAATCCGTCATTACCACCAGCGTGACCATAGGTTGTTTTACCGTCTTCACTGAAATAAAAAATACCGTAGCCAGTACCATTGAATAAGGACTCACCTTCCTTAGAGTATGAGGTTAGCATCAGTTCTTTGGTTTCTGGCTGTAAAATTTGTCCCGACATAAAAGCATATAAAAACCGTTGCATATCAATCATTGAACTAACTTGTGACGATGAACCTACACTGTTCACGTTATTGCCAAAAATCTTATGGCTTGTGGCTAGGTTCATTGCGGTGAATTCATTAACTTGTGCAAATTCATCAAATATATAAGTATCACTCATATTCAAAGGTAGATAAATTTCATTTGCCATATACTCGGAAAATCCATACCCCGATACTCGATTGATAATCTCAGCTAATAGAACATAGCCTGTATTACTGTAATCTTCTTTGCTTCCTGGGCTAAACTCCAACACAGGGTTATCGATAAAGTATCGAACAATATTTTCATTAGTAATGCCGTCGGGAAGAATATCATTAGCGTTAAAGTCATTTGCGAAATCAGGGATCCCTGACTGGTGCGCCAGCAAATGATGTATAGTGACTTCTTGCCAAGATTGAGGTAACTCAGGCATCAAATCAACAATCGAGTCTTGCAAATCAATAACGCCCTGCTCATACAATTTCAGTATTGCGATTGCAGTAAAGGTTTTACTGACTGAGGCCAAACGAAACTGGGTTAGCTCTGTAATAGGTTGGTTAGCTCTGGCTATTCCTTTCGCACCAGTGTATAGGTTCACCTCATTTTGCCAGACTGAAATAATTAACCCTGCCTCGGTATCATTTAGGTTAGTCTCTAATGCGGTATCGAGTGTTTCCGCTAGCGTTGATTGAATACCCGTTTCAATCGTTTCATGTTTTTTTCCATTACTATTACATCCGACAATAACAGATAGCATCGTACACAATATCAAAACGTGAATAACGCGTTTTATTTTCATTTGTCATTTTCCATTAAATTATTGTTATCATTCCGTACTAGATTAAGGGTTTCACAAATGATGAAAAGTAGTACAGTAGCAATTAATGACCAAGCGTATAGGAAACTGACATTAATTTAAGTAACCTACTGATTAAAATAAACAATATAAAAAGTCAGGATATTGAAAACTTGATAAACCGTATACCTTTAGCGCAACCAAACACCAAAAGCATAACAATTTTCTTCGCTATTGTTATAACCCTTGCTTGCCTTTTGCTATTGATGGTTAATTCTGGGAAAAGCTCAAGCGACAATCGTCACGGGACAGCTATCACTATGGTGAAATCTCACACGCCGATCGCGCCTGTAAGTACTACGTCTTTTATCAATGGTTCAGAAAAATCATGGTTTTCTTTGCCTAGCGGCACATTTAATCTTGGTCAATTTCGCTATGGCATGATGAAAATACAGCTAGCGCAAACAGTCGAAAAATTCCCAGAGGAGATAATCATTGCGATAAGCAAAAACAATGTTTTTACTGACAGCCATCTATACTACCTACAAGGTAACAAATTCGTCGCTCTACACCTAACACAAGCAGTTGATAACAAAAATATTTTACAGGTTACGCTATCTAAAAAGCTAGCGACCAAAAGCTTATACCTTTCGCTTTCAGGCCGCTATTTAAGGGGTAAAATACATATTTTCACCCCAACAAAGTTTAATCAACACATTAAAACGTCAGCCATTAGTGATGGTATTTATGTTGGCGTTATCGCTTTATTCTTATTGTTGAGTTTACTGAGCTACATAGTTTTAAAAAAAACAATCTTTTTCAAATATGCAGTGTTACTTACCACTATGTTTCTGTGGATAGCAGCAGGTGAAGGTTGGCTTAACAGCTATATACCTGCGACACAAAGCTTGCCATTTTTTACCGCAAACTCGCTTGGGTTACTATTTTTTATCGCCTTCAGCTACTTTAGCTATGATTATTTAGCGCTCAATAACCTTACGTCAAAAAATGGAAAAATACTTAAATTTAGCCAAAGGTTGCTAGTCATTATTTGGCTTGGATATTGTTTTTCCTTCAACCGCCTTGAGTCCACGCTGTATCAAGTTTTTTATGCCGTCACATTAATAATCTGCGCTGTTATAGTAGTAACAGCTTTTATCTCAGCAATTAACTCACTAAAGCAAGGCAACAAACTAAGCTTATTCTATGTCGCGGCCATGGGTGTGTTTGTGCTGTTTAGTATAACTTCAGGGTTATCAATGACCAATATCATCAATGTTTACCTTGGCTGGACGTTTATAAAGGTTAGCTCGCTAATAGAAGTAAGTCTGCTCTCATCAGGGCTGATATATTGGTATAGAGACTCGATGAATACGTTTGTTGATGAGCAAATAAAACATCGAGCGGCGCAAGCAGAGTTAGCAGCAACCAAGCAACAATTAACTGACAATGAAACCTTGTTAACAGAACAACAAAGCAATACAGTATTTTGCCCTCAAATAGCAAAAGTCATTAGCTTAATCAATAATATACTATACATTAAAGCAGCAGGAAATTACGCCGAAGTTATTTATCGTAACGGGGGAAATGTTAAAACTGAATTGCTTGATATTAACCTTCAGGAAATTGAACAGGCGACTCATTTACATAAGTTAATCCGCTGTCATAAGTCATTTTTAATCAATCTAAAGTATGATTTTAAACTGACTCGCCGAACATCAGCAGACTATGATTTAGTTATGGAGGCACTACACGTCCCAGTTGGCAGGCAATACCTAAAAGCTGTTCGAGTATTTTTCAATTAAGACTGATGAGCATATAGAAAGATTGTTATAAATCTTAAGAAAGTAATACATTTTATTGCGTCTACCTTCCTAATGTTTCGGTTGGCCGACAATTGCCGTGGACACACATCGATCGCGTATCCAACCGCACTAAATCTGCCACAGGTAAAATGCCGTTGAAGTTGAACAAAAGCTTTTAAAAGTAGTACCTGTTGAGTTTAAAGTCGACGTTCACCACTGGCTGATTCTACATGGCCGTTATGTATGTACCGCCCGAAAACCCAAATGTGGCAGCTGTATTATTGCAGATTTGTGTGAGTTTAAGGATAAAACAGAGTAGCCAAAGGCTGTTTTGTGCCAATTGTGGACGGTGGTAACTCCATAATAGAGGCTATAATTGGTTATTATTGTGATTCATAAAATAGTACTAACCCTTTTGAAAGTCCAACAGGAAAAGTTGAGTAATGATCGGTTCCTTCTACCACTTCATCCGCTAGTTTTAATCCTTGGTAATTACGTGAGCGTAAACGATTAGCAAACTTTACATGGCCTGCGACCATATCTTCTTTCATCCCATTTTCTAAAGTCTCCAACGCACCAGTCGCCATAAACACATTAGCCTGCAAAGATTTGTTTTTCTCGGCATATTTATTTTCTAATTCAAATATCCAATCATTTTTAAACCAGAGCGAAGGGCTGGTTAAAATGTAAGTAGAAAACAGTTCCGGTTTGGTTAATAGTACCCAAGCGGCAAAAGACCCTCCCAATGACTGCCCAGACAATATTCTTTGTTCAGTGTTAACTCGGTAATTGTGCTCAATGTACTGAAAGACTTCTTTTTCGATAAACGCTAAGTACTCAGTTGCCCCACCCGTTGTGTATTTTGTCCAGCTCTGATCAACGACAGGTGTTAAGTCTCTAACTCGGCTAAATTGAGCATTTTCTCCATGGGCAAATGAAATACCAACAACAATGGCTTTATCCATGTTTCGCATGTGAGTGATACCTGCAGCCACTTTGAAAGTATAAGGTCCATCATTTAAGTAAAGTACAGGATATTTTTTAGATTTATTTTCTGCTAAGAAATAACTACGCGGTACTTTGATAAATAAATCATATTTTTTACCCAGCACTGTGGATTCAATTGTTACTATTTTACTGTTAGCAATTTCAAAACTACGGCCTTCTGCCACTGCTGCATTGAAGTTGATTATATTGAGCATCAAAATTAAAGCTAAGCTTTTTACAAAACGAATGGACTTAAAGTTCATCAATTTACCTTTCCAAAATTGTGTAAGTTAAAAACTTACGCTTTTACTTTTTAAAAACCTTATATTCGTCAAAGCGTTTATCAAGAAATTCAGTATTTTCGCTTTGATGGCGTAGCGCATTTTGGGGAATGCTTTTACTATTAATTAGCGCGGCGATACGTCCTTGTTTATTAAAAGTAAATAATTCAGCGTCGTAGTTTGTTGCTATTGGATCTTTATATGCATCTCGCGGTGAGATAATTTCCCAACCATTTGTGCGGATGTGTTCAATTAGTTTCCCCAAATACATCGCAGCCACTTCATTTTCATGCAACAACAAAACGTGTTTTGGTGAGCGGTTTAAATATTTTTGCGCGAGAGAATCGTAAAAAAGAATTCCTTGCCAAAGGGTATCTACATAAAGTTGGCCGAGCTTTTCATAATCAACAGTTAAGTCTAGCTCTTTAGCTTTCAGAAGTTTGGCATTGATATACCAATCAAAATTATCAATGGTTACATAACCAATCTCGTATTCATTTTGTCTTAAATGAGTTTCAATAATTTTCCTCTTTGCTGGGGTATTGCCGTAATGTAGATAAGGAAATCTGTGGTATTTAACGATGTTATTAAACTGCTTAAGAGCTGAATGTGCAGTATCAAAATCATTTAAGTATGTTTTCACATCGACTTTGTTTGCAGAAAGGTGACTGTGGCTATGGTGCGCTAAATGAAAGCCTGCATTTGAATATGCTAGTAACCTACTTCTATCTGATTCGGAGGTTACATTTCCTGTTGTTACAAAAAACAGCGCATCAGCAACATTGCTATCTTTTAGGTGCTTGATTATTTTATTGGTTTTTTCATCTCCACTCATTATATGACTTCCCCCTAAAGGTGCGTCGTCAAAAGTAATGGATATTTGCTTTGAAAAAGATAAGGGTGCAAACAATAAAATGCAAATTGTCAAAAAAGAAGTCGATTTCATTTTGGCTAAATCCTTTGCTATCGATAATGTTAAAATTGGAACTTTTTGGTGTGGTAAACAGTAAATAGATGATCATCACAAATTTTAATAAACTTCCAAAATCAAAGTGTGACATGTGTCACAAAGTTGCTTTTTAACATACAGGACGTTAAAGTGCGACACAAGTCACACTTTTGCGTATTTATATGAAACCCAATTCAACAGAGTTAGAAATACTGAAATTACTTTGGAAAAAGCAGCCACGTACAGCCAAAGAAATTCATGAACACTTAGAATCAAAGTATGGTTGGTCATACTCATCTACACGTAAAACCTTAGAAAGAATGGGCAATAAGGGAATTTTAGAAGTTGGCTCCTCTGGCAACAAAAAAACCTTTAAAGCATTAATTGAGAAAATACCGACGCTAGCATCCTACATGCAGGAATTCGCAACCAATGTCTTAGAGTTAGATGAACCACTACCTGTCACTATGTTCGCTGATAGCCGTTTAATAAATAAAGCTGAAGTCGATGAGTTAGAGGAATTGTTAAATCAACTTTCAAAGGATGAAAAACAAAAGTAGTGGACTCTTTCATCATTCAATTCATAGTAAACAGTCTCTTTCCTTGGCTTATATTTTCTGGGCTTGTTTATGCTTGCTCATCTTATATAACCAAGTCCGATAATAGCTCACCAAGTATTTGGTGGTCTGCGCTTTTAGCCAGCTTTTTACCTTTTATCCCTTTATCTCTTGGCACTATTAATATATCAATCCCTGATTTGGATTATATAAACTCAAGTTTGCAAAGCGCACAAATAGTAAAGCAAGCCAGTATCACCCATGCAAGTTTGCAGAAAGTGGATTTAATCGCAACAGCGCTAATTATTGGTTACTTTGGTTTTACCTGCTTAAAACTCGTTAAATTATTGGTTGTGTGGCAAAAACTCAAAAGCTTATCAAGATCTTCTGAATCAATAAATGAGTTGCCGACTAGTAAGGTGAAGGTTGTAATTTCCTCTCAAAACCATAGCCCTTTTGTCATTGGCATAACAACACCCTATGTTGTGCTACCTAACTATTTTTCATCGCTAAAAAAAGATCAGCAAAGCATTCTGATTCGTCACGAGCTAACCCATATTACAAACAAAGATCATATTACAATTCTTTTATGGAGGGTCTTAAGCACACTTTTATGGATAAACCCATTTGTTAAAAAGATGGAATGGCAGTTCATTCGTGCTATGGAACACAGGTGTGACAAGCTGACGATACGTCGCTTTAATATTAACAAGCATGATTATGCCAAAGCACTGCTGCAATCATTAAAAAAAAGCGTCCAATTTGATAACAACAATCCAGTTGCTCAATTTAATTCTGGTGTGCTTTGCGCTGATGATTACAAAGCGAGGCTTACAAACATTGCTTCTCCAGTGAATAAAAGTCGACTTACTTTAACTTTAAAGTTCTCTTTAATGATACTTATTATTTTTAGTCTATATACACTCTTAAAAGCTCCCACAATGGCGGGAAAGCTAACTTGGCAGCATCCACTAGATAGCCATACGATAAGCTCAACATTTCGAAGCATAAGTAAGGTCAGAGATTATAAGCCACATAGAGGTGTAGACTATGTTGCCCAAAGAGGAAGTCCTGTGCTGTCTGCTGCTGATGGAATTATAGTTATTTCAGATAACAAAACCATGCATTCGAACTATGGGAATACTGTATTAATTCAGCATAAAAATGGCTACCAAACGTTATATTCACATCTAGAATCGAGTGATGCCAAAGTCGGCTCTTGGGTTAAAGCTGGGCAGGTTATTGGCGTCATTGGTGATACAGGTAAAGCAACAGGCGTTCATCTTCACTTTGAAGTAATCAAAGACAATCAAAGAGTTGATCCTAGTTTAGTGCTCGGCGCTAAAACTACAATGTAATGGATTCTATTTCAAACACTTATAGCGTTATAAAGGTGTCGTATGTTTCAAAAAAACTTTTTTATTATTTTTACTCTTCTTTTTAGTTCATTTAGCTATGGTGGTGAAATATTTGAGAGCCTCCCTGACAAAATAAATTCATCTGATAAGTATGTTTTTTATTCTCACGGACTCATAGTCGAGGGCACAGATCCTACACCTATCCATGAGCGCTGGGGGCAATTTAACTTTCCAGCTATTAAAAAGGAACTTGCCGACTCAAGCTATCATTTAATTGCTACTCATCGGCCAGCTAAAACTCATCCTTTTAAGTATGCTGAACAGTTAGCTAAACAAGTAACTAAATTACTAAAAAATGGCGTACCTGCGAGCAATATATCGTTAGTAGGCTTTTCTCGTGGTGGGTTTATTACGGCAATTGCATCGAGCAATTTAAAAAATATGGATGTTAACGTTGTAATCTTAGCGGCTTGTACCAGCGGATTAGCTGAAAAAGCAGAAATCGCTATGTATGGTCATTTATTTTCAGTGTATGAAACATCGGATTCTGTTGGTTCGTGTGATGATGTAGTTGCTAGGAGTGTTGGTACCGTTAGTTCTTACAAAGAAATTTCGATTTCAACGGGTAAAGAACATGGCGCTTTTTTCACCCCCAGAAAAGAATGGATAATACCCGTTAAAGCCTGGCTCAAACGTAAAAAGCCTCAGTCGTATTATATAAGATCTAAGCTCATACACCCGATAATTCAATTTGAACAATTTTAAAAAATAATAAGCTAGGGATTAAATCAACTTCATGGAAATTAGAAAATTAAACTCTCTAAGAGCTTTAGCTGCCCTTATCGTATTTGTTACCCACTTTTCAGATATAACTCATTGGCTAAATGGCTCTCTAGGAGGTGGCTCTGGTGCCTATGGTGTAATGTTATTTTTCCTTCTTAGTGGCTTTCTAATGTCACTTCTCTATTTAGACACCAAGTTTAGCAGAGCAAACATTGAACGATACCTATTAGCTAGAGCTGGCCGAATTTTACCCCTATACCTTGTAATTGTTTTTAGCTCTTACTTATTAACTCAAAATAATTATGACATTTTATATAACATCACTGACCTTAATTCGTTAATAGGGCACCTTTTGTTTATACATGGCGAAAGCGTGCTTTGGACAATTCCACCAGAAATACAATTCTATATTATATTTATCGCTTTCTGGTTTTTAGCAGGCGATAAAAAAGGGTGTATATATTTACTAATCGTAGCCTTTATGATTTTTTGGTATTTAGCTGATTTCCCGAGATTATTTGGTGAGATTGAAAGTATTCCTTACAACTTATTCAGTATTTTAAGAACGTTTCCGTATTTTTTTATTGGCGTTATATTTGGTTTGCATTACAAATCACTTAAGGTGCCGAGTTATATGAAGAGCAACTGGTTTATATTAGCTTTGTGTTTAATACCTCTGTTGTATCCTGATTTTTCACCTGTTAACGAGGCTGACAAGAAAAGAATGTGGCTTAGTTATGAAGTTCTATTTGTTATGAGCACTGTATTCTTTTGTGTTGTTTTTTTAGTACCGAACAACAATATTTTTTTAGCAAATAAGATTGGTGACTTTTTAGGTAAAGTGTCTTACTCATTCTATTTATTGCATTTGCCTATTATTGGAATGGTTAATAAATTTAATTTAGATACTGAACTTAAGCTGTTGTTATCACTGAGCTTGAGTGTATTTTTTGCGCATATATCTTACGTTTTCTTTGAAAGGCCTATTGCAAATAGAATTAGAAGCTTCTCGAATACAAAGAGGCTCAACATTTAGTTTTCACACATTTAAGGAAAAGAAGTAATGTTTAGTAAGTTTATTAAGCTGGCGCTTACTGCTGTTGTTTTTTGCTCTCTACCGTTAAGCGCGAAGGAGAGTACAGAGTTTAAAATTCGAAATACGCAAACCTTGCAAATAAAATCTGAAAAAAGTGGATTAGAATATGAGCTCTATATACGCTTGCCCAACAATTATGCACAAAGCAATAAAAAGTACCCTCTGGTATTATTGAATGACACGGGTTATTCCGTTGCTGCGGCAAGTGGCATTGTACATCTCATGGCAGGCAGAGATATTGAGGATGTGATTATAGTCGGGATTTCATACTCCAAAGGACATGACCCTTTGATTAGTCGTACTCGGGACTACACACCAACATATGCCCCAAATGAAGGAAGGGGGCATTCGCTCGAAGCTCAAAAGTATTCAGGTAAAGCTAGCCAGTACATTAGTTTCATTTCAGATGAAGTTTTACCTTTGATTAACCATACATACCGAATCAGACAAGATAAAAAAATATTTGTTGGTCATTCATATGGCGGGCTGCTTGGCGCCAACATTTTGATCACTCATCCTGAACTGTTTAATCACTACATTTTAGGTAGCCCATCGTTCTGGTATGACAATAAAGCAATGTTTCAGCTGGAAAGTAATTATGCAAAAAGTAATAAGGCCATGAAAGCACAGGTGTATATGTACATTGGGAGTGAAGAAGGCAACATGGTTAAGGAAATGCTAGCATTTGAGGAGCAGTTAAAGTCACGAAATTACCAAGGGTTAATTATCCAGTCCAAAGTACTCGAAGGGTTATCCCATCACAGTGCTTTTGCAGTGTTATTAACTTATGGTCTTCAAAAAGCTATCCCTAAACAAAGCAAAGACAACTAATAAGTTTAGACTGCGGCTGCCTAACAGGTTTGCTGCTAAAAGCATTATGAAGGACTCCAAATAATTTAAAAATATAACTCAATGGCTTTGCTCGGCTTGTGTTATGTCTATTTCAGGCATCTTATTTAGGTGGATATTTGTTTATACCTTGGTTCCTATGGTTAAAAACTAAGAGCAAGGCTAAACAAAACAGTAATCAGCATAGCGATCTATAACAAAACCAATTAGGTCATATCTTGACTTCATACATTATAATTTATCACTGATCGCTTTTCGCTCAAAACCGTCTTGCTAAAGTAAGTTTTTTCGTTCTACGTTGATTATATTCTAGTTGGCCAACCATCACGGTAGAGCCCCATATCGGCCGCGTATCCAACCGCACTAAATTTGCCATGGGCAAAAATGTCGTTGAAGTTGAAAATAAGCTTTTAAAAGTAGTGCCGAAAGAATTCAAAGTTGATGTTCACCACTGGCTGATTCTACATGGCCGTTATGTATGTACCGCCCGAAAACCGAAGTGTGGCAGCTGTATTATTGAAGATTTGTGTGAGTTTAAAGATAAGAGTGAGTGAGGCGACAATTATTGTAGCCTCACTAAATGGCTTGTTCTTTTGGGTTTACTTAAATATAAAAACTGTTGCTCGTCGTGAGAGGTATTAATCAACATCTCACCTTTTTCTGAGCCTTGATGAATAACTTCGGTTAAGCCGTTGCCCATATTAATCGTAACCAGCTTAAAACTCTCTTCCTTATCTAATCTTAACGATAACCTGCTATCCGCCACTCTCACTCCGCTGATATGTTCATCAGATGCTGACCACACATGCTCCTGCTGAGAGTGACTATTGATACGAAACACATTTTTGCTATTAGCAAAGTAAATTTGATCTTTTGAGTCCAGCGCCATTGAATAGCAAACAAGCCTTTCACCTTCGGTTTCATAAGTTTCTAACGTTAATGTATTTAGATTTAGCTTTGCAAGGTGAAAAGTAACGCCATCATCTGCTCTGTACGAAACCAGTACTGCATTTTCATGATAAAAATGTTCACGTAAACCAAATGGTTGATGACTGTGTTTGAACACTTCAAATGTTGCTGATTTCACATTAATTTTGAATAATTTGTCCTTACTGGCTGTGATAATGCCAGTGCCATCGGGAGTCCACACAACACCAAACAGTTCTTCATTATTAGGGTTAGAAAAAACCATCCGTTGTTGTCCACCTTCATAGATATAAAGCTGCTTTAGCCCTGTGCGATGAGATTCAAAAACAAATCGTTGATCATCAGGAGAAAAAATGGGTAAAAAATCTAAAGAAGAAGTATCCACTAAGGTTTCAAATTCACTGGGCGATGTCTTAGTCTTACGTAATATATCCACATCGACATTGCGCAGTTCCATGAAAATTTCTGTGCCCGCGGGATTAAACTGAGCATCTCGAACAAACTTGTAATTATTAAAATCGATCACAGAAATCTTTCCTTGCATATCGACCAACTGCAATTTAGTGCGATTACTGATCAGCAACGACTCTCTATTCGGGTGCCAACTGAGCCCCTGAATACTATCCTCAATTTCAACTAAATTAGAGATGCTAAGCGTCTGGGGATTAATTAAATCGATTCGATACCGGTTTAACCCCATTTCATAACCTAGCGCTATTTGGGCTTCGTCTGGCGATAATGCAAGTGCTTTCATCCAGTCTTTTCCTTGTGCCTTCAATAACTGTCGTTTTTCACCACTTTTTAAATCTATAAAAGACAGCCAAGTATCGTTATTCTCTTTATTTTTCTCGACAAAATAAATTCTATTCTTACTGTGCCACTGTAATTTACCGCTGCTAACCTGAAAATTAGCAAACGCTCGTAAATCAGTACTTTTTATCGGCGTTAATGTAAGTAAATCCAACGACATATAAGACATCACATCTTGGTCATTGCTATTTTCCATAAACGCCAAAGCAGTCCCTTCGGGATGCCAACCAAGACTGTAATAACTGGAGCTATTTTCAGTTAATTGAACTTCTTGCCCAGTTGCGAGCTCTCTAAGCCAAATGTTTCTTTGCTGTTCATTTCCTCGTACAAAAGCTAAATATTGACCATTTGGCGAAAGAGTTAAGAAGGCCTCGTTCGCTTCATTTGATGAGACAGGAAGTAATTGAAAAAAGTCGGTTTTGATTGACTGAGGCTTATGCAAGAGCCAAAAGCACAGCGTCACGACTGTGATTATCGCAATGAGGTAAGGCGTAATACGAGGCTTTTCGACGACATCACTCGGTAACTCCAAACAATATCCACGTTTGGGATGAGTAACTAAAAGTTTAGCATTTTTAGAATCTTCTTTTAACGCTTTTCTCAGTAAAGCAATACAACGTTGAACTGAACTCGGATTAAACGTGGATACAGGCCAAACTGAAGAAAATATCTGCTCCTGACTCACCACTTCTCCTTTGTGACGAAACAAGTAATGGAGTACATCCATCACTTTAGGCTCTAAAATAACCTCATATTCTCCAGATGAGATGCGACACCGACTGACATCGACATCAAATTTTCCAATTTGGAACCTGTCCATTACTTCCTCAAAAACAATTAAAAATCAATGCTTAAGGTTTTCTTAAGAAATTGATAAGGCCTATTTCATTGTCTCATCTCTTTCACTTCAAGAGACTTCAATCACCTAAAACATATTAACATTACACAACGTGAAACTAACTTTGTTTTTAATAATTATATTTTGCAGTGCCTTCTTGTTGTTTCAAATACAACCTATGCTAACGAAAGAGATGCTCCCACTCTTTGGTGGAAGTGCAACGGTGTGGTCCGCAAGCATGCTTTTTTTTCAAAGCATATTACTTTTCGGATACTTATACGCCCACTTGTTGAGTAAATTGAAGCTCAAATCACAGTTTTTAATTCAAGCTTCATTCCTAGGCATTTCCGTCTTTTTTACTTTTAATACCAACTTCCCCGCTATCGCGAACAGCTCTTATCCTGCACTTCAGGTAATAATGCTATTAATGCAACAAATAGGATTCGCATTTTTTTTATTAGCATCCACCAGTGTATTGCTGCAACATTGGTTTTTTAAAACATCTAACCGAGATGTCCCTTATCATTGGTACTCTCTGTCAAACCTAGGCTCTTTGATTGCCTTGATAAGTTACCCTTTGTTTGTTGAAGTTAATTTTCCAGTTCCTCAACAAAAAACTTATTGGTTCGTGGCCTTTGGTTTTTTCATCGTTTTACAGCTCATACTGATGGTTGCACTAAAAGACTCAGAGTTATCCACTCAAAAAGCCAATCAATCTGATAATCAAAGCAATATAGCTTCAAAAAACCTACTGTTGTGGATTGCTTTATCTGCAACCGGCACCATTATGCTCATAGCGACAACGCAAATGATCAGCACTAATATTCCGCCCATGCCATTTGTGTGGATCTTGCCTTTGGTCATCTACCTCTTGAGTTATACCTATTCTTTTTCGTCAAAGGGAGCCTATAAGCGCACTTTGCTGTCACCATTTTTATTGTTTGCCATTAGCGCTGGTTTGATGATGTATTTTCTGGGCAGTCAATTTAATGCCATTTCTCAATTAACAATGTTCAGTTTGATATTGCTCATTTGCTGTCTCGTATGTCATGGCGAGTTACGCATTCATGCTCCAAATGATGAAAATATGACTTTGTTTTACGTTGCTATTTCATTAGGTGGTGCATTGGGGAGTGTGTTTACTACCCTTTTAGCTCCTTTACTCTTTTTGCGAATCACCGAGTACGTGCTTGGGTTGTTGTTGGTACTTTTATTATTCGTTTGGTGTAGCGGCCTCAAAACTGTTAAGTCTTTATCGTGCAAAGCTTATGTCGGTTGGACTGGTGTGCTTGGCCTTTTCGCATGTGTATACTTCAACGTTGAACAAAGCTTTAGTCAATTCGATATTGAAAACAAAAGAAATTTTTATGGCTATGTCTCTGTTAAAGATATTGAAGTAGACAATATCAATGAAAGGCGCTTGATTGATGGTACAACAGTCCATGGTTCACAGCCTTTGGGAAATAAATCAACTAGCCGTGCTTCTTATTATCAAGATGATAGCGGCATTTCTAAGACTCTCAGTTATTTGCAGCGCAAAGATACGCTCAATATAGGGATTATAGGCTTAGGCGCGGGTGTATTGGCAAGTTACACTCGTCCAGGAGATAAATTTAGCTTTTATGAGCTGAACCCTGCTGTCTATGAGATGGCGAGCAAATATTTTACTTATTTAGACGATGCAAAGGGAAAAGTCGAAGTCATTATTAATGATGGGCGCATCGCTTTAAATGAAAGAAAAAAAGACCAAGGCTCACTTTTTGATGCTTTAATTATTGACGCATTTTCTAGTGATGTCATCCCAGCACATTTACTCACCCAAGAAGCGTTCGAGTTGTACTGGCACAATTTAAAGAAAGATGGCTTATTAATCCTTCATATATCCAACAACCATATAGATCTCATGCCAGTATTGCGGGCGCATAACCAACAATTTGAAAAAGGATTAATTCAATTCAAAAAATTAGGGCAACAAAGGGAAAGCTTCGGTTCTGATTGGGTCGTGTTAACTTGCAATTTATCCTTTTTAACTGCGTTCAGATCTAATAGTAACCTAGTTAAACCCGAAAACTTTGCCAATTACCCAATACGATGGACAGATCAACACTATAGTCTTTTACCCCTAATGAAATATTAGCGTGATACAAATCTACAATATTTCATGGTAGCATCAAGGAAAAAATATAACGCATTGAATTAAGGAGTGTTAATGCAAAATCTTTTCCTCAGTTTTATTATTCATTCCGCACTTTTATCAATTTTTGTGCTGGGATTAACAAAGCTTAAACTGGTGAAAATCAACATAGTATGGAGCGCGATTTCTTTTACATTGTTTGCAATATACTTTATAGCCTTATTTATGGGTGGCGATTTGATTCCGATTGCCAGCTACTTTCCTGATTTAGATTGGAATTGGTCGGGAAAAATCGCGGCAATATTAGTCTGGTTAATCGCTTTAGCCGCACTGCTTAGATTTAAAAAAGGCTTCCATGCAAGTGACGCAGGTTTCACTTTTAAGCAAAACGAAAACTCAACAGCTCCCGCTCTGTTAGTGATATTAAGTGCTTTAGCATTTCATGTAACTTTAGTTTCTTTTATTGGTAATGGGCCTGAATACACTACTGAGGAGTTATTTTTCCAAGCTACAATGCCGGGCTTTGATGAAGAACCAATGTTTAGAGGAATTATTCTCTACACTCTCTCTTTAGCGTTGATTTCAAAGCACTTTAGTATTTTTGGTGCCAAGATAAATGTGGCAGGATTAATTTTAGTTACACTATTTGGACTTGTTCACGGCGTGATGTACACAGAAGGGCAATTCATATTTAACCTAATACCATTATTTATAACGGGCTTTTACGGGTTCATCTTTTTATGGCTGAGAGAAAAAACTGGCAGCCTTTTATTCCCAATCGTTGCTCATAACAGTTTAAACTTTGTAGGACAATTTTTTTAACTATTACCATGGTTGTTTATCAAATGACAGCGCGTAATTAACCATATTGACTAATTGACTAATAAGGATAGCGTTGCATTCACCAGTTGAACTCACAGTATAAAACAGTCAATCAGGTAGATGTCACACATCTACCTGATTCAAACTTTGGTTAATCGACCATTGATAGCGTATCAATCACAGAAAATTTATGTGTATTTAAAAGAAAAATTGATGTGTAAATTGCACAATTAATTGAACACTTTCAAAGTATTAATTTCACAAGTCATACTGCTTTGGTTATGCTAGGGGACATTATAAAATGATATTGTGAAAATCCCCTATGCTACCATTACTTCGTATCTTACTCATCGAGCAAGATCCAAGCACTTTACAAGCGCTTTCTAAAAACCTATCTAAAGCGATTCCTAATTTTGAGCGAGACGATATTCATATCGACATTGTTGAACAACTCGAACTCAAACAAGCGCTCGAGTGTGTAGTCGAAGATGGTGATATTCAAGCTGTTGTGCTCAGTTGGGATGCGCACAACAAGGCGGGCGAGCGGACTTATAGTCGTTTTATCGAGCAATTAAAAGGGATCCGTCTTGAATTGCCAGTTTATGTGATTGGTGATGACAGCGAGGGGCTAGAAATCATCAATGAATCGGAAGAAATCGAGTCGTTTTTCTTTAAAGATGAAGTCATCTCTGATCCTGAAGCGATTTTAGGTTACATGATCAACGACTTTGATGATCGTTCCGAAACCCCATTTTGGACGGCATACCGCCGATATGTCGGTGAATCAAACGATTCGTGGCACACCCCCGGTCATAGCGGGGGCTCTAGCTTTAGAAACTCGCCTTATATCAAAGATTTTTATCAGTTTTATGGCCGTAATGTATTTGTTGGCGATTTGTCAGTGTCGGTCGATTCGTTAGGATCATTATCCGATAGCACCAATACCATTGGCCGTGCCCAAGAATCCGCAGCCGCCACTTTTGAGGTCAAACATACCTATTTCGTCACAAACGGTTCTTCGACTTCAAATAAAATTATTTTACAAACCTTACTGCGTAAGGGCGATAAAGTGATCATCGATCGCAATTGCCATAAGTCGGTGCACTACGGCATCTTGCAATCAGCCAGTTTACCTATTTATTTGTCGAGTATTTTAAATCCTAAATATGGGATTTTCGCACCGCCATCGTTGGCCGATATCAAACAAGCGATCGAACAAAATACTGATGCTAAATTGTTAGTGCTGACTGGCTGCACCTACGATGGCCTGCTCAGTGATTTAAAACAAGTGGTCGATTTTGCCCATCAACATGGTATTAAAGTCTTTATCGATGAAGCTTGGTTTGCTTATTCTCTTTTTCACCCCAGCTTGCGATATTATTCAGCCATTCATGCAGGTGCCGATTATGTCACTCATTCAGCACATAAAGTAGTCTCAGCATTTTCTCAAGCGTCTTATATTCATGTTAACGATCCTGATTTCGATGCCGACTTTTTCCGCGAAATTTACAGTATCTATGCCAGTACATCCCCAAAATATCAGCTAATCGCATCTCTCGATGTCTGCCAAAAACAATTGGAGATGGAAGGCTATAAATTGCTCAACACCCTTTTAAACCATGTTGATAAATTTAAACAGCAAATGGCGTCACTTAAGCATATAAAAGTGTTAGACAAACAAGACTTTATGAAAATTTTCCCGCACTTTAGCGGCGATAACATGGGTCATGATCCCCTAAAAATTCTTATTGATATTAGCGAGTTGCCCTACTCACTCAAGGATATTCATAAGTTTTTATTAGATGAAATTGGGTTAGAAATAGAAAAATATACTCACAGCACCATATTAGTATTACTGACACTTGGCGGTACACGTTCGAAAATTATTCGTCTGTACAATGCATTGAAAAAGCTCGACAGTGGTAAAGCTAAGTTGGCAAAATCAACAAGGCGTTCTCGCTTGCCTGAGAATTTACCTGCCATAGATTTAGCGTGTATTCCAAGCGATGCGTTTTATGGCGAACGAGAGTCGGTACCAATTGGTAAAAGCAACAACCGTATTTGTGCCGGTTTAGTGACTCCCTACCCACCAGGCATTCCGCTTTTGGTTCCCGGTCAGCATATTACTGAAGAACATATCGAGTATCTTAAAGAGTTGGCGGGACAAGGTTTGACCATTCAAGGCAGTTTCGATGGTGAAATCTATGTCCTTAAAGGCAAAGTAGACAAGTAAAGACCGCTGTTTAATACGATCGCAGTGCTTTCCACTTATGCAGCCATACCCTCTGGCATGGCTGCCACATCGAACCGTATATATATAATAATGCCCGTTATTTTAAGCCTTTATCGAGTGATCTATCACAACTTGGCAGCTTATCTGATGGAACGCTTCATTCCGCCTCAATGCCATTTAATAGGCATGCTTTATCAATGTAAAATCAAACAACATCGTTGGTATGCCTAAAACAACTCCTGACCTTAGAACGACGTTGCCTGAATAAACCATTTATGTGACTATACTCGCAAAAAATGAGGTAGTTTATTATGCGTTTACTCCATACCATGCTTCGCGTGGCTGATTTAGAAAAATCCATTGCTTTTTATACTCAAGTGCTCGGCATGAAAGAGCTGCGCCGTGCAGACAATCCCGAGTATCGTTATACATTGGCTTTTGTTGGTTATGCCGACGAGTCAGAGCAAGCTGTAATTGAGCTGACCTACAACTGGGATACTAACAGTTATGATCTAGGCAATGCCTATGGCCATATCGCCTTAGAGTTTGATGATATCTATCAAGCCTGTGAGCTAATAAAACAACGCGGCGGAATTGTGAGCCGAGAACCTGGCCCTGTGCTTGGAGGAACAACTGAAATAGCTTTTGTCAAAGATCCTGATGGTTATGCGATTGAGCTCATTCAAACAAAAACGAAGCTCGACGATTTTTAGTTTTTTGCTTTAAATGGAGTTACTGATTAAAAATGAGTTTTTTGATCAGTAACTCAATATCTGAGGATGCGTCGAGGTCAAATTTAATCCCTACATATTCATACTCGCCTTGTTTTTTAATGCTGCACACCATCCCCTTAGATGAAAAGCTATCCTCATGATTAAGCTCACCTAAGCGAACAGTGACACTGCCTCGCACCTCAAGCGTAAATGGATGATCTTTTTCTATTAATACACGGCATCCTTCTGCCGAAACATCTAAAATATTGACTTGCGAGCTATGCTCTGAACAACTCAAGCTGCCTTCTATTAACGTCGGGATCCGGATTTTCTCCCTTAAAGATTGACTTTCAACTGCTCGAGGCAATGAGCACACCAACATTTTAGTTGGCGCTTCAATAATTTTTTCAATCGTTGTCAAAAAAGCCATGACCGCTCCAGTGCCTTCTTCACATAATGCTCGCACAGTACAGACTGTTTGTGGCGTTAAATGCTCTTCAAGATCGTCATATTTTCTGCAATCTGGTTTTTGTAGAAATAAATATTGATTTGGTAAGTAGCCAATATAAACGCTTCGTGCAGAGATCCGCTTTCCAACTAGGTTCGTAATCTCAACCGTGATGGGCGATGCAGGCTTTAATTGAGTTAGGATATGATGTATCGGATTTTTCAACTATCTGACCTATCTAAAAAATAAATTGATAGAAAACAGTATAGGATAAAAAATCTGTTAATTAGAATTTAATGAAGAAAGATCAAAAGGATGGTGGAGCTATGCGGGATCGAACCGCAGACCTCTTCGCTGCCAGCGAAGCGCTCTCCCAGCTGAGCTATAGCCCCTTTATTACTACATACTTATAGTAAAGGTGGCGTCCCCAAGGGGATTCGAACCCCTGTTACCGCCGTGAAAGGGCGGTGTCCTAGGCCTCTAGACGATGGGGACGCAAAAACGCTGTTTTTGTGTCACTAGGACTGGTTATTTACACTCTCACCATACGAGCTTTAACGACCTCTACTCGCTTACGCAAATAAAGTGGCGTCCCCAAGGGGATTCGAACCCCTGTTACCGCCGTGAAAGGGCGGTGTCCTAGGCCTCTAGACGATGGGGACGCAAAAACGCTGTTTTTGTGTCACTAGGACTGGTTATTTATACTCTCACCATACGAGCTTTAACGACCTCTACTCGCTTTCGCAAATAAAGTGGCGTCCCCAAGGGGATTCGAACCCCTGTTACCGCCGTGAAAGGGCGGTGTCCTAGGCCTCTAGACGATGGGGACGCAAAAACGCTGTTTTTGTGTCACTAGGACTGGTTATTTATACTCTCACCATACGAGCTTTAACGACCTCTACTCGCTTACGCAAATAAAGTGGCGTCCCCAAGGGGATTCGAACCCCTGTTACCGCCGTGAAAGGGCGGTGTCCTAGGCCTCTAGACGATGGGGACGCAAAAACGCTGTTTTTGTGTCACTAGGACTGGTTATTTATACTCTCACCATACGAGCTTTAACGACCTCTACTCGCTTTCGCAAATAAAGTGGCGTCCCCAAGGGGATTCGAACCCCTGTTACCGCCGTGAAAGGGCGGTGTCCTAGGCCTCTAGACGATGGGGACGCAAAAACGCTGTTTTTGTGTCACTAGGACTGGTTATTTACACTCTCACCATACGAGCTTTAACGACCTCTACTCGCTTACGCAAATAAAGTGGCGTCCCCAAGGGGATTCGAACCCCTGTTACCGCCGTGAAAGGGCGGTGTCCTAGGCCTCTAGACGATGGGGACGCAAAAACGCTGTTTTTGTGTCACTAGGACTGGTTATTTACACTCTCACCATACGAGCTTTAACGACCTCTACTCGCTTACGCAAATAAAGTGGCGTCCCCAAGGGGATTCGAACCCCTGTTACCGCCGTGAAAGGGCGGTGTCCTAGGCCTCTAGACGATGGGGACGCAAAAACGCTGTTTTTGTGTCACTAGGACTGGTTATTTAAACTCTCACCATATGAGTAGAAAGTCACTCTAATCAGCACTCGAGGCTAAATTAGAATTGGCGTCCCCAAGGGGATTCGAACCCCTGTTACCGCCGTGAAAGGGCGGTGTCCTAGGCCTCTAGACGATGGGGACACAGTGCTTATAAATAAGCTGTATCACTAGGACATTACACGTGTATATATGGTGGAGCTATGCGGGATCGAACCGCAGACCTCTTCGCTGCCAGCGAAGCGCTCTCCCAGCTGAGCTATAGCCCCATATACTTTGCAAGACACATTCATGTATTGCTGAGTGCGGGGCGCATTCTATGCAGCCACTAATTTAAAGTCAACATTTTTTTAAAACACACCTACCAAATGCGGTATTTTTCAACAAGATGTTGATAAGTTGAACAACTTTACTTTAGCCACCTCGACAACGTTTATTTTTCAAACAAATATCACACTTCTTTCTAATAGCGATCAGACTCATTTATCCGCTAATACCCCAGCCCACGGTTTTTCTTTTTAGTGGTTTTAATCTGGCGCTGACTATACACCTTGTGTAATACAACAAAAAAGAGTGCATTTAATTAATAATAGTCATTGATTCCATCCATAAAGTTACCACCGTCCCATTTACACACGCTAATTTCCAGCTCCCCTCACACAAGTAAATGACTCTTCCCTGTATCTGAGCATCGTCAGTGGGCGCTTTTCAGCTCAACAAAGAAAATTATTTAAGTAACAAAATAAAATTGCATATTAATGTACCACTTTGTTCCTCTCTAAACTTTAGCCCATTCGGTGATTAAACACTTTCCCCTTGGACACGACAGCCTAGAATATTTTCAAGCGACTTTATATCTGGCTTCTTTCGCTATCACCTTGACACAAGCTCATGTTCCTAGAGCTAATAAATAACGACATGAAGTAGGGGTTAATTAATAGAATGAGTTAAAAAACAGCAAGGTGTTTATTTTACATCCGAACAACATCAATATTGATTATAAAAACCGCATCCAAACCAAAAAGTGACAATCTAGTATTGACACAAAAACAACTCAATCTATAATAGCGCCCCACAACGACAGCGATTAACCTTTAATTGTTAAGAGCTTTGTTGTACTAAATTAAGCGGGTCGTTAGCTCAGTTGGGAGAGCATCGCCCTTACAAGGCGAGGGTCACTGGTTCAAGTCCAGTACGACCCACCACTTAATTTAAGTTTCTTATGGGTCGTTAGCTCAGTTGGGAGAGCATCGCCCTTACAAGGCGAGGGTCACTGGTTCAAGTCCAGTACGACCCACCATAAGAAACAACCTGTAATTTGGGTCGTTAGCTCAGTTGGGAGAGCATCGCCCTTACAAGGCGAGGGTCACTGGTTCAAGTCCAGTACGACCCACCAAATTACACTTATCTAAATGGGTCGTTAGCTCAGTTGGGAGAGCATCGCCCTTACAAGGCGAGGGTCACTGGTTCAAGTCCAGTACGACCCACCATTTAGATACACTTTACGGGTCGTTAGCTCAGTTGGGAGAGCATCGCCCTTACAAGGCGAGGGTCACTGGTTCAAGTCCAGTACGACCCACCATTTAACTACAATGGTAACCGTAAAGAATTAAATTGATTATTTGGGGTCGTTAGCTCAGTTGGGAGAGCATCGCCCTTACAAGGCGAGGGTCACTGGTTCAAGTCCAGTACGACCCACCATTTAATCAATCACTTATATGTGGGTCGTTAGCTCAGTTGGGAGAGCATCGCCCTTACAAGGCGAGGGTCACTGGTTCAAGTCCAGTACGACCCACCACATATAACCCCTTCTAAGTCGTTCCAAGACAACTTATCAAAACAGTTTTTAAATCAACAAAATAGCACATCTACCTTCGATAAAACCTTGCTAGTTCGAGATCTGTTTTATATATTCATAATTACAGTTTATGGATAAATGAAGTCAATGGTCAGTAAAACTCTCTTTCAATCTAAGGTTCTGATCGTAGACGATCAACCCTTAGCTCAAAGCTATATGAAACAATCTCTAGAAAGTATTGGCTTTAGAGAACTGACTTGTGCAGAGCATGCCCATTCGGCAATTCGCTTATGTGAAAAACAAAAATTCGATTTAATTCTCTGTTCATTCAACCTAGGTCGCGATAAAGATGGCTATCACTTGTATGAAGAGTTAAAAAACAAACGTTTAGTCCGCCAATCAACAGGCTTTATCTTTATCAGTGCTGAAACAGATGCTAGCCTTGTTCGCAGTGTGGTCGAATTACAACCCGATGACTTTCTAGCCAAGCCGTTTGCCCTTCGTGAACTCAGTGTTCGCATTGAACGCTTACTCAAACGAAAACGTGCACTGGCAAAAATTTATGATTTTATTGATGTCGAAAACTATTCTAAAGCGCTCAAATACATTGAAAGTAGTTTAAGTGGCGATGGCATGGCTCATTACTCCCCTATTCTATTACGTTTAAAAGGAGAGTTACTCATCAAACTCAATCGCTTTGCTGAAGCGAAAGAGTTTTTTAAATCAGTGTTAAATTTGCAAAAATTTACTTGGGCTAAAGTGGGGCTTGTAGAATCGTTTATTGCAAATCATGAGTTTCAAATGGCTAAATCCCTCTTAGAAGCTATGGTGGAAAAACCTGAAACAAAACTAGTCTCTTATGATTTACTTGGCAAACTCGAATTGCGGCTGAAAAATTATCAAGAAGCGCAAGAATATTTGGCCTCAGCCTCTGAAATGTCGCCGCGGAATATTGCTCGTCAAACATCATTATTAAATGTTGCACGCATTAATCACGATTATGAGCAACACTACGATACAAACCGCACGATTTTAAAATATGCAAAACACTCCATTCACGATTGTCCAGATATTTATCTCAACGTTGCACGAGCCGGGGTCGATTATGCCTTAACCACAGAGCAATCCGACTTAATTAATCGGCTCACTCGGCAAACCAATGATTACTTATCAGAGCTAAAACAGCAGTTTCCCGATGCCGACACTCAAGAGCAACTTGATATTGTCCGAGCTCGTTTACACTACCTTAAAGACGAACGAGATAAAGCCGTAGCACTAATCAATCAATTAGTTGAAGACGATGGTCCTATTCGCTGCTTAGAAGATACACTCGATAAAGCAAAAGCCTTACACGAATTGGGGTTTCATCAACGCGCAGCTGTCTTGTTTGATAAAATTGCAGAGCACTGCGCTAAATATCCAAGTAAAGATGAAACATTCACAGCCTACATTCATCAAGAAAAACAAGAGCGCAACGACATAAAACATGGGCCTCGTGAGCTCAATAACAATGCAGTACAACAATATCAAAACGGCAAGTACCAACAGGCCGTAGAAACCTTTACGCAAGCATTTCGCGTTATGCCGCGTAACCAGAGCATTGCGCTCAATCTCCTGCAATGTATTCTAAATGCCAGCCACAATGGGCAATCGTTTAATACTGAGCTTATTAACAAGTGTACAAAAACGATTGAAACCAGCCGATTAGATAACGATCAACGGCTCCGGTATGACAAAATCAAAGAACAACTCCAGCAAAGTGGCTTATAACCCATTTGCTAAGTTTACTGACAAATAAAAACGACGACCAAGGCAGGCGTTTTTATTTGTCATCGGTCGGATTTTCTTTTTCAAGCGGCTCTGGCCAATCACTAAAAAACACCGATAAATAACGGCTATTTATTAAATATAAAATGACCCACAATAAAAGCATGGCTTGAATGGCGATAAAGTTTGAAAAAGCAAAATGGTTTTGTGAAGCGAGCCAGATTAACCAGCTCAAATCAACCAGCGCGCAAAGCACTACCGGCCACTTCATAAAACGCCAGATTTTACCTAGGGCAGGTTTCGCTTCGGGTCGTCTTAAAAAGTACAGCACTACCGTCGGCAAAGCGATAGATGCTATCGCCAAAGCAACAAAAAATTGCTGCTTATCACGGTAAAACAGTGTCATGATATCGAGCTCAGGTCGACGCGAAATGGCAGCCAAAATCCAAATCACATAACCTCGCATTAAAACCATCAGGGTTAAAATAAAGCCCAATGGCGCTTTGTAAAGACCATGTTTATCCCAATACTCAGGCCCGAACTTCTTCATAGCTGGTTTTTCCGATCGGCAATCACCCCTAGCACAACAAAAATCACTCCGATCACCGGTGTTAACCAGATATTTTTTAAGCTCGCTAATCCTTGTCCGATTAATGGAGAAAGCCAGAGTGTCAACGCACCATAACCAAATGCCGTGATCACAATAAACAGCACTGTCCGAACAATAAAATGCTGACGCCCAACGATACCTTTTATAAACTTATTAAGATCATTGGCATACAAAGCAATCAAACACACAGTAATCAGCATCGCAATTTGATTTAAATACGGATGTAAAAATTGGGCCGAAAATTGAAGTCCATCTAGCAACCATTGGGTCAGTTTATCCACCTAGTTGCTCCAATAGCGCGATTAAATCATCTTCAAGCAACACTGGAACACCTAAATCTTGTGCTTTGGTTAATTTTGAACCGGCTTTATCACCTGCCACCAGCGCATCTGTTTTTGCCGAAATACTGCCCGACACTTTAGCCCCTAATGCTTGCAAACGATTTTTTGCATCACTACGACCCATTTGCGACAAAGTTCCCGTTAACACGTACGTTTTACCAGCCAACGGTTGTTCATCTTGCGTTTTAACGGCAATCTCAGGCCACGTCACCCCTGCTGCAAGCAGTGCATCAACCACTTCTCGATTATGCGTCTCTTTGAAAAAGAAATTCACATGCTTTGCAACGATTTCACCTACATCAGAGACCTCTTGTAAGCTTTCTACAGAAGCAGTCATCACTTTTTCTAACGTGAGGTAATGATTAGCGAGATTCATTGCGGTTGCTTCACCCACTTCGCGTATACCAAGCGAATATAAAAAACGATTCAAGGTTGTATTTTTAGCTGTTTCTAACGCGGTAATTAATTTTTGAGCCGATTTTGGCCCCATTCGCTCAAGCGTTTCTAAATGGCCTTGTTTGAGTAAAAATAAGTCAGCCGGTGTTTGGATCAGTTCACGCTCAACCAACTGCTCAACAATTTTGTCACCCATGCCATCAATATCAAATGCTTTTCGTGAAGCAAAATGCTTAATCGCTTCTTTGCGCTGCGCCCCGCAAACTAAGCCGCCACTACAGCGTGCCACCGCTTCACCTACCGTTCGTTCTATTTGTGATTGGCAGATAGGGCATTCGGTGGGAAAATTGATGTCTTCAACCTCAGCTGATCTGCGCTCTAACACCACTTGAGTAATTTGTGGGATGACGTCACCTGCGCGGCGGATAATCACCGTATCACCAATTTTGACTCCTAAGCGCTCAATCTCATCTTGATTATGCAATGTGGCATTAGAAACTGTTACGCCGCCAACAAACACTGGCTCTAAACGCGCTACAGGTGTGACTGCACCAGTGCGCCCAACTTGAAACTCCACACCCAATAATTGGGTTATTTCTTCTTGCGCAGGAAACTTAAACGCAATGGCCCAGCGCGGCGCGCGTGCCACAAAACCAAGCGTTTGCTGTAATGCTTTTTCGTTAACTTTAATCACAACACCATCAATTTCATATTTAAGGGCACTGCGACGAGTCATAATATCTTGATAATAAGCCAGCGCTTCATCCACACCCGTGACGAGCTTCGTCTCTGGACTCATCGGTAAGCCCCATTCTCCTAAGGCCTGCAACTGGGCGTAATGATCATCAGGCACGACTCCCCCTTCGATGATGCCCATCCCATAAGCATAAAACATCAACGGCCGCTTAGCGGTCACTTTTGAATCGAGTTGACGTAAACTACCCGCGGCTGCATTTCGTGGATTTGCGAAGACTTTGCTGTCATTTTTCAACGCGTCTTCATTCATTTTGATAAAACCCGCGCTATCCATAAACACTTCACCACGCACTTCTAAACGCTCAGGGACCGCATCTCCGCGCAGTTTCAGCGGTACATTACGTATGGTTTTAACATTTTCAGTAATGTTTTCACCAGTTTGACCATCGCCACGGGTCGCAGCTCTGACTAATACACCGTTTTCATACAAAATCGACACAGCTAAGCCATCTAATTTAGGCTCACAGCAAAACGTCAATGTGCTGGTATCTTTTAATCTATCTTGCAGACGTTTATTAAAACTACGAAATTCCACTTCATCGAATGCGTTATCTAATGACAGCATCGGCACTAAGTGCTCAACTTGGCTGAAATGGCTCAGTGCTTCCCCCCCTACTTTTTGGCTAGGAGAGTCTGCGGTTAACAACTCTGGGTGAGCGGTTTCAAGCGCCATCAACTCTCGCATTAGGCGGTCATATTCAGCATCAGGGATACTTGGATTATCCAGCACATAATAGTGGTAATTGTGTTCTTCTAATTGCGTTTTAAGAGCTGAAATAGCATCGGTGACTGCGTGTGTCATACTTACCTCTTGGACTGCCACATCCATAATCTTTTAATGGCCAATTGTTGGCTCAAAATGAAAAAGCCACCAAAGATTGGTGGCCAATTTTTTAAATAGCTTGAAGCTGTTTATTGGTCAAATTCACGTATTTTTTCAACATATTGGCGAACCATTGCCACTGTCAAAAGCTCTCGGTTATGATCAAATACTTGAGCTTCGAATTCATCGGCTAACTTTTTCGCCGCACTATGCAACATATTAAATGCAGGTAAACTATCCCCTTCACAAGGCAACGTCATAAATAAACTCACCCCAGCAGTGCTGAGTTGTTCCATATTGTCTATATCAAACGTACCTGGGTTGAACATATTCACTAAACGAAATAACACCGGTCCGTTACCTGATGGGTCTTGATGGCGATTAAAAAAACCTTCAGGTGAAAACTTAAAGCCAAGCGAAAGTAACAATGGTAAAAGTGACGCACCTTGCATACTCAAACCTTCAGGCATTTGAATATGAAGAATAATAAAATCAGCCGGTACATCAGTGTTGCTGGCTTGAGTACTTACTGGCTCAGCCTCTGCTTCAGGCTGAACATAATCATCATCTAAGTCATCAAGATTATTTAAATCAATTTTATCAAGTTCAGCATTCGGTACATCATTGTTGACATTAATAGAAATATTGCCTAATTCGGGCTCATCGCGATCTGCACTAAAACGTGGTTGTACTGAAGATTCGACAGGCTCATGCTCGGGCGTTGGCGTCGATGCAGCTGGCGCTTCAGCTTGATCTTTTTTACGCACTGACCACAGGCCATGTAATAATAAACCACCAATTACCAGTGCACTGATAATCACTAACACCCATCTTAATTCGTCGGCCATCCGAATACCTTTATATTATTGATTCCAAGAGTATATCTATATTTGTACTGCGTTGTTAGTCCGCTTTTTACCGTTAGCAACACAATCAAGCTTAAAAATTGTAGACCCTATATAAATAGCAGACTATTCATTGATTTTAAATAGTTTTTGCCATTTCTACGGCCTGTTCTATATCAACAGAAACCATTCTTGACACGCCAGGCTCCGCCATCGTAACGCCTGTCAGTCTTCCTGCCATTTCCATCGCCACTTTGTTATGGCTGATATAGATAAATTGTACCGTTTGCGACATTTCCTCGACTAAACGGCAAAAGCGCCCCACATTTGCATCATCAAGCGGGGCATCCACTTCATCCAGCATACAAAAAGGCGCCGGATTAAGCCTAAAAATTGAAAACACCAATGATAATGCGGTCAGCGCTTTTTCTCCACCACTTAACAAGTGAATTGTCGAGTTTTTCTTACCTGGAGGGCGCGCCATGATGGTGACACCACTTTCAAGCATGTCATCTGAAGTTAATTCTAGGTACGCTTGCCCCCCACCAAACACTTTGGGGAACAAATCTGCCAACCCCTGATTGATTTGATCAAACGTTTGTCGAAACAAACTTTTTGTTTCACGATCGATTTTCCCTATCGCGCCTTCTAATGTATCCAAAGCATCGACTAAGTCTTGGTATTGTTCATCTAAATACGCTTTGCGCGTTTTAGCTTGTTCAAACTCATCAATCGCCGCAAGATTAATAGCTCCTAACAGGCGAATTTTTTCGCTGACTTGATTCAATCGAGCCTGCCAACGTGTTGGATTTGCATCCGCACTTAGCTGTTCGAGCACATCTTTGAGCTGCACATTCATTTCACCAAGTGGCTCAAGAGCCGCGTTTGCCTTTAATTGACTCGCTTGTAAGGTCAGGGCTAAGTCTTGACGTTGTGTCTCAAGGGCTAAGAGTTGCTGCTGCGACGCTTGCAAACTTTGCTCTTTTTGCTGTAATTGCTGTTTTTTCTCCTCTCGCTGCTGGTCCAACTCTACCTTACTTGCTTGCGCAATGATTTCTTGATCAAGTGTCTCTTGTATCGATTGCGCAAGCGCCTCTAATGGCGAGGTCAGTTCATCCAATCGCTGGGTTAATTGTGAACATTGTACTGTTAGCTGCTGATCCGCTTCTTGAGTGGCAGCTTGCTGTTGCACAATCAGCTGATGAGCACTTTTGAGACTTTCTATATTCAATGACTGTTTATGCAACTGTGCTTTTGCTTGATTTAACGTACTTTGTTGATGATTAATATTCAGTTTATGGCTTTGGTAAGCTTGCTCTGCTGATTGCGCCTGCTCAGCAATATGCTCAATTTGGGCTTCTAAATCAATTAAGGCTGACTGCGCCACCTCAACATCGAGGTGTAACGTCTGCTCAGTCTCAGTGAAACTTGCCATTGCAGCGGCTAGATGGTCATGCTGTTGCTGCCATTGATGTTGCGAGAGGGTTTTGACTTCTATTTTACTTTGTAACGCCGCATCTTGCTGCGCAGCAGTATGAATAGTGTGTTTAATTTCGATTAATTGCTGATTAAACTCATGGACTTGCCGTTGCTGTTCAGCTAATTTTTTTTCGCTCAACTTCAGTTGATGTTCCACAGTCTGTTTTTGCGTTGTGAGCTGAGCAATTTTACTCAATTTGAGTAAAATTGAGTCAGCATGGGCATACTCGTTTGGTTCAATATGCCAATTAGGGCCGATGAAACGACCCGATGAAGTCATCGCACCCAGCCAAGGATGTTGTTCCCAATCAATTGGCTGTTCAGCATCCTCAAGATATAAAATACGGTCTAACCACTGCGGATAAACCCCAGTGATAATAAATTGACTTAACGCATTGTCTGGCACTGTTGTATCGTGGGGCCATATAGCCGAATTCTCATTTTGCGGGTGTTCAGCAATAATTGCATGGCTAAACTGCGCCAACGCCTGCTCTATCACACACTCAAACCCTGGCTGGACTGCCAGCTGATGCAACAAGGTTGTGCGTGTTTGAGTATGTTGTTCAGATTCAACCACGTCGCCCAATGCAGCTAAATGCGCATTTAAATTCGTGAGAACTTCTTGTTCAGTACGCACCTGCTGCAACGCAACCTCAAGGGCGCGCTGCGCTTCTTGCAAGCCCTTTTCTACTTGCTCTTGTGTCGCTTTATCGTTTGCTAATTGGGCTTTACAGTGCTGTACCTGTAGTTTAAGTTCATCTAATTCAGTGCGTAAATCTTGCTCAAGCAACACTGATAATTGTTGATTTTTATCCTGCTGCTGATGCTGTAATTGCTGCAACTTTAGCTCAGCAGCTTGCACGTGATGCTGACTAGTTTGTAATTGTTTTTCTATTTGGTGATTTTGGCGCTGAGCATCTTGCCAACGAGCAAATAACCCGACTTCATGTTCAGTTAATTCATCAAGGGTTGTCTCGAGTAATGCTACCTGTTCGCGTTGCGTTTCAATTGCTAGCTCAGCGTCATCCAATTGAACTTGTGCATCAGTGTATTGCAGTGCTAAAGATTGCTGAACAACGGTATTGCGACTTTGCTGAGACTGTGCCGTCGATAGTTGCTGCGTAATGTCACCCTGTTGCTGTTGCAGACTAATTTTTTGCTGCTCAAATTTTGTGTGCTGATTGGCCAACAAAAAAACCTGTTGTTGTGCTGCTTGAAATTGCGCTTCTAGCTCGCTTAGTGCCGTTTTTAACGCTAATAACACATCGTCGTGGCCCGAGTGGGCTTGTTTAAAAAATGTAATTTGTTGTTCAAGTTCAGTCAGCGCTTGCTCGGTTTGTAAGGATTTATCGTTTTGCTGCTGCCAACGAAGGACCGCCAGCTCGCTTTTAAATTGTCGCTCACGATGTTTAAGTTCTCGATACTGAGCTGCTTGCTCTGCTTGCACAGTGAGTTTGTCGAGTTGCGTTTGTAATTCTTGGCGCAGATCGAGTAGGCGCTCGAGGTTTTCTTTCGTACTGCGTAAACGGGTTTCCGTTTCTCGTCGGCGCTCTTTGTATTTAGACACTCCCGCCGCTTCTTCGATAAACACACGCAATTCTTGCGGCTTGCTCTCGATTAAGCGCGAAATCATCCCTTGTTCAATAATCGCATAACTGCGAGGACCTAAACCAGTGCCTAAAAAGATATCCGTGATATCCCGTTTACGGCATTTCGTCCCATTTAGGTAATAAAATGATTGTCCATCGCGGGTAACCAAGCGCTTTATGGCCACTTGATTTCGGTCGACTAACGAGCCAGCCAAATACCCTTGAGTGTTATCAAACAACAATTCAACGGAAGCTTGTGAGACAGGTTTGCGGTTAGTCGAGCCATTAAAAATAACATCCGTCATCGCATCGCCACGCAAATTTTTAGCTGAGCTTTCGCCAAGCACCCAACGCACCGCATCGATGACATTGGATTTGCCACAGCCATTGGGCCCGACAACACAGGTCATTTTATCTGGAAAAGGGATCTTGGTTGGCTCTACAAATGATTTGAAACCAGCTAATTTTATGGTGCTTAAGCGCATCTTTTTATTTATTAAGTTCGACAGCGTTGACTGTAGCAGATCGGCCTTATAATTTTAATACTTTTGCCATCATTTGTATGCTTGACTATGCAACATGGTGTTACAAATCAACTTCTCACGCTATTCCCATTAAAAATATCCCACCTTATAATGAAAAAAAATTCCTCGGTGGTAGATAATGCAACTTTCTCAAGGTTTTCAATATTTTTTAAGTGGTTTTAGCTTAATTTCTAATAAAGGGCTTAAACGCTTTGTGTTTATTCCATTGCTAATCAATTTACTGATTTTCGGTGGCTCCCTGTTTTTTATTGTCGACTGGCTGACGCAAGGTATCACTTACTTTAATGGCTTTTTACCTAGCTGGTTAAGTTGGCTTGAATGGTTGATTTGGCCCATTGCTATTTTAGTCATTTTATTTACCTATTCGACCGTATTTTCGGTGATCACGAATTTCATCGCCGCTCCTTTTAATGGCTTATTGTCAGAAAAAGTTGAGCTGCACCTAACAGGCCAGCGCGTCAATGATGATGGTTTTGCCGATTTACTCAAAGATGTGCCTCGTATGCTCGGCCGCGAACTCAGTAAACTGCTCTACTATTTACCAAAAGCGATTGGCTTTTTTATTTTGCTGTGGATTTTACCTGTTGCTGGGCAAATTCTTTGGATAGGCTTTACCTGCTGGATGTTTGCGGTGCAATACAACGATTACCCGTTTGATAACCACAAAATTAAATTTACCGAAACACGCCACAAGCTCAAGCAAAATCAGGGCTTATCTTATGGCTTTGGTCTTGCAGTTATGCTGTTTACTATGATACCAATAATAAATCTAATTGTGATGCCGGTTGCAGTCTGTGGTGCAACACGGTTGTGGGTCGAACAATTTAGAAGTGACTATCGCAATTAATGGGCTTAATAACGCATTCAGTCGTGTATTGAACTAAGCTCATTAGCTTATCACTGAACCAACAATAAATAACAACAAGGAGAAAGTGACTATGCGGATCCCGATTTTTCAAGTAGATGCGTTTTCAGAGCACCAGTTTAAGGGCAACCCAGCTGCGGTAATGCCACTTGATGCATGGCTCAGTGATGAGCAATTACAATGCATTGCCGCGGAGAATAATTTGTCTGAAACCGCTTTTTACATTGTGGATACCGATCATATTCACTTACGTTGGTTTACACCCACAACCGAAGTTGACTTGTGCGGTCATGCAACATTGGCCACCGCGTGGGTATTGGTGAACGAGTACCACTACCCAGAACAAACCATGCGTTTTAAAACGCGCTCAGGGCTATTAACGGTCAAGCACGACAATGGCTTATTTGAGCTTGACTTTCCGACCAATCATGCCAAAGAGTGCTCGGTAAAGGCACCGTTGTTAACTGCTTTTGGCGAAACACCGTTGGAAATCTTATCGGCCGATGATTATTTATTGCTGTTTAAAGATGAACAGACAATCCGCGATTTAACCCCTGATTTTGCTTTGTTGTCGCAATTGCCTCTTCGTGGTGTGATTGCAACCGCACGGGGCGATAAAGTAGATTTTGTTTCACGCTGGTTTGGGCCAAATGTCGGCGTTGAAGAAGATCCTGTCACAGGATCAGCCCACACCGTACTTACGCCTTACTGGGCAAATAAACTCGACAAAACTCGACTGAGCGCAACCCAAGTTTCGCAGCGCAGCGGGGATTTAATCTGTGAGCTCAAAGGAGAACGGGTTTTAATTAGCGGCAGAGCGAGCCTCTATTTAAAAGGCGAAGTGTTTTTAGCTAGCTAATTTCAATGCCGATAGAATAAAGCACTCAGCCTTACCTATCGGCAACACACCGCTAAAGCACGATATTAGCAGCAAGATAACCTAAATAACCGACTAATAATATCCCGCCTTCTAACCGCCCTATTTTACGGCCAGTATATAAAAATAGCAGCAGTAATACAGACGCCACCAGCAGTACCCATTGATCAAAATCGAGCACTCGCTGGTTTACAACTAATGGATTAAGTACCGCAGACACACCTAAAATACCAAATAAGTTAAAAATATTGCTGCCTAAAATATTTCCTACCGCGACATCACCATGTTTACGAATTGCTGCAATGAGCGAAACCGACAATTCAGGAAGTGATGTGCCAACTGCAATAATTGTTAGACCCACTAAGGATTCCGACATCCCAAAAAAACTGGCCAAACTTGTTGCGCCAAGTAGCAATAGTTTTGAACCAACAATCAGAAACGTCAATCCTAACACCAGCATGCTGATCGTCAGCCACATAGATGGCGGTAACTGAGTGATTTCCTGCCCTTCATCGACATGCATTTGCGCTTCTGGACTTTGTAAGGATTTTTCGGTGTAGTATGTAGCAACGATATAAACCAACAAAATAGATAGCAACAGCCCCCCCTCGAAGGCTGAAATTGCGCGATTATAGGCCAGCCAAACAAAGATGAGCGATGAAGTCAGCATCACTGTTGCATCACGTTTTAACGCTAAAGGCGAAATTGTCAGCGGAGTAATCACCGCACATAGACCTAAAATCAGAAATATATTCCCAATATTACTGCCAACAACATTTCCAATTGCTATCTCATCTTGGTGATTAGCGGCAGCATCTAATGAGACAACCAACTCAGGAGCTGACGTTCCAAACCCCACAATGATTAAACCACTGATCAACGCAGAAACATTAAATCGCTTTGCGATTGCTAACGAACCACGGATCAGCGCCTCACCGCCAGCCGTTAGGAGTGCTAAACCACACAAAATCAAAAATAAATCGAACATGGACATCACCCACTGACATAAAGTTACGACATTATTGAGTAATTAATAGAACAAGTTAATCAATTCCATTGAGTAATTAACAAGAGTTTTTATATTTATCTTCAGAAAGCTGCTAAATTTAAGGGTTAGTGATAGATAATTTGGCAAAGATAACACTCTGGTACTCGTCAATCTAGGGTCGAAAGACGACACAGTGAACACTTTGTTCTCGTTAAAGAGAAAGACCGATAAACATTCACAGAATTGATAGTGAACATTTATTTCATATATACAAATTATTATACAAGTACGATACAATTTGCAGCCGTGTAAAAGGTATCGTCAAAATATCGCAAGTAAAACCAGCTTTTAGTGTGCTGGAAAAAAAAGCTTTTTCATTAGGGCATTACGAGACACTGTAAAATCAGTTAAAATGCTTAACTTCATATCTAGTTAAAATACCGAGAGTTTTCTATGAGTTTGTATACTAAGTACATGGAAGAAATCCAAACCCGTAAAGCGGAACTTGGATTAAGCCCAAAACCAATCGATAGTGCTGATCTACTATCTGAAATCATTGCTCAAATCAAAGATACAAATAATGAGCACCGTAAAGATTCATTGAATTTCTTTATCTACAATACCTTACCAGGTACGACTAGCGCCGCTGGCGTGAAAGCACAGTTTCTAAAAGAAATTATCTTAGGCCAAGAAACAGTTGCAGAAATCACTGCAGAGTTCGCTTTTGAGCTGCTTTCTCACATGAAAGGTGGTCCTTCAATCGAAGTACTACTTGACCTAGCTCTTGGCAATGACGCCGCCGTTTCGGCACAAGCTGCAGACGTACTTAAAACTCAAGTATTCTTATACGATGCAGATACTGCACGTCTTGTCGCAGCATATAAAGCCGGTAATGCGATTGCAAAAGAATTACTTGAAAGCTACGCACAAGCTGAGTTTTTCACTAAATTACCAGACATCGCTGAAAAAATTGACGTGGTCACTTACATTGCTGGTGAAGGTGATATTTCAACAGATTTACTGTCTCCAGGTAATCAAGCGCACTCACGTGCAGACCGTGAATTACATGGCAAGTGCATGATCACCCCTGAAGCACAACAAGAAATTGTTGAACTTCAAAAGCAACACCCGAATGCAAAAGTAATGTTAATTGCTGAAAAAGGCACCATGGGTGTAGGTTCATCACGTATGTCGGGTGTCAATAACGTGGCGCTTTGGGCTGGTAAACAAGCAAGCCCGTACGTGCCATTTATTAACATTGCGCCAGTTGTTGCGGGTACTAACGGTATTGCGCCAATCTTCTTAACCACGGTTGATGTAACCGGTGGTATTGGTCTTGACCTGAAAAACTGGGTGAAGAAAGTCGACGCAAACGGCAATACAGTTACTGACGAAAATGGTGACGCAGTCCTTGAAGAAGCCTACTCGGTTGCAACGGGCACGGTGTTAACTATTAATACTAAAGAGAAAAAACTGTATAACGGTGACAAAGAGCTTGTTGATGTATCGTCAGCATTCACACCACAAAAAGTTGAGTTCATGAAAGCTGGCGGTTCTTACGCTGTTGTTTTCGGTAAAAAACTCCAAACGTTTGCTGCTGAAACTCTGGGTATTGATACACCACTTGTTTATGCGCCTTCAAAAGAAATTTCACACGCAGGCCAAGGCTTAACTGCCGTTGAAAAAATCTTCAACCGTAATGCTGTGGGTGTATTGTCTGATTCTCCACTTCATGCAGGCTCTAACGTGCGTGTTAAAGTGAATATCGTTGGTTCACAAGATACAACCGGTCCAATGACTTCTCAAGAGCTTGAAGCAATGGCTGCTTCAACCATTTCACCATTGGTTGATGGTGCATATCAATCAGGTTGTCATACCGCATCTGTTTGGGATAGCAAAGCACAAGCGAATATTCCAAAGCTCATGGCGTTTATGAATAAATTCGGTTTGATCACAGCACGTGATCCTGAAGGTATTTACCATTCAATGACTGACGTTATTCACAAAGTACTCAACGATATTACCGTTGACGACCGCTCAATCATCATTGGTGGTGACTCACATACGCGTATGTCTAAAGGTGTTGCGTTTGGTGCCGACTCAGGCACTGTGGCTATTGCACTGGCGACGGGTGAATCAGCAATGCCAATCCCTGACTCAGTTAAAGTGACCTTTAAAGGTGCAATGGCTAAGCACATGGATTTCCGTGATGTTGTTCACGCTACACAAGCACAAATGCTTAAGCAATTCGGTGGTGAGAACGTTTTCCAAGGCCGCATCATTGAAGTACACATTGGTACGCTCATGGCTGACCAAGCGTTTACGTTCACTGACTGGACTGCAGAAATGAAAGCGAAAGCTTCTATCTGTATTTCAAATGACGAAACACTGATCAAGTCAATTGAACTGGCGAAGAGCCGCATCCAGATCATGATCAACAAAGGTATGGATAACAAAGCGCAAACGTTACAAGGTCTTATCGACTTAGCAGACAAGCGTATTGCTGGTATTAAGTCTGGTGAGGAGCCTGCATTGGCACCAGATGAAAACGCGAAATACTTCGCTGAAGTTGTGGTTGACTTAAACGAAATCGTTGAGCCAATGATTGCCGATCCAGACGTTAACAATGACGACGTATCAAAGCGTTATACGCACGACGTGATCCGTCCAGTATCTTTTTACAACGACAAGCCAGTTGATTTAGGCTTTGTTGGTTCGTGTATGGTGCATAAAGGCGACATGAAAATCATCGCTCATATGCTTCGTAACCTTGAAAAGAAAAACGGTTCAATCGAATTTAAAGCACCGTTAGTTGTTGCGCCACCAACGTATAACATTGTTGATGAGCTAAAAGCTGAAGGTGATTGGGATATTCTAGCTAAGTATGCAGGTTTTGAATTTGACGATGCTAATCCAAAAACTGCTGCTCGTACAAAATACGAAAATATTTTATACCTAGAACGCCCAGGCTGTAACTTATGTATGGGTAACCAAGAAAAAGCAGAGCCTGGCGACACAGTTATCGCAACTTCTACACGTCTTTTCCAAGGTCGTGTTGTAGCCGATACCTCAGAGAAAAAAGGTGAATCTTTACTTGGTTCAACACCGTTAGTTGTGCTTTCCACTGTACTTGGTCGTTTCCCTACAATGGACGAGTATAAATCTGCAGTAGAAGGCATTGACCTCACTGCATTTACCCCTGTTGAAGAAGCAATGACAACTAAGTTCAATGCTGGTCAAGCTGTTCCAGTAAAAGTTGTAAACTAATTCGAACGAATTAAGTCACTAAAAAAGCGCGTTTCAAACGCGCTTTTTTTATTTCACCAATCTGGTTACTGCCTTGGCACGTTATTCTGCCTGAGCAAGTAACAAGGTTGTGTTATTTAGACAACTCCTCTAAGGCTACGACAGCCGCATGCGCTTTACTCGCTTGAACAAAAATATGGTCATGGTAATAAGCCGCAACGACATTCGCACTGATCCCTTTTTCGCTGAGTTTATTCGCAACCGCAGCAGTTAAACCCACCGCCTCAAGACTTGAATGCACCGTTAAGGTGATTTGGCGATAAGTGCTTTCAAAGGCAATACCTTGTTGAACCGCCACCGCTTTTTCGATCACTAAGGTTAATCCTTCTGACTCTCTAAAACTTGCAACAGGGTTCAGCACCACATACTCCATCAACGAACCCCGTACGGAGCAAAATATAAACTCTGGTTCTGTCAGCTCAGGGCGCATCGAGAGTAATAGCTCATTGAGATCGGTTATTCCTGACATGATTATCTGTCCTATGTGTTGATTAACCTTAATACTGCAGGGAAAACTTCTTAGCCAGAACTGAAGTTAATCAAATGAGTTTTGAGCAATGCTTAATTAATCTGCATTACCCTCATAAATGGATTTTAAGCTGGGCTTTTAAATACAACTTTAAACTGTTCGCACACTATCGGCATTGATTCATGGGGTGCAAAAGATGTACCGGCAAGCTCACGATGATAATAAGCCCAATGCACGCGCTGCCAATAAGCTAAGGTTTTATCTCCTTCACCTTCTAATTGTGCATACGCTTCACTAACAGCATTAAAAGCCACAATAGACACTTGGGTGGTTTCAATAATACATTGCGCTTCACCTTGCCAGTTCGTCACAATATTAAGATCCCCAACTTTGGGTAAAGGCACGTGGTGAGCTTGGTGCCACCACAATGAGGGCGAAGTCGCCCTTTTAATGTTATTCAATACTAAATCGGCACATGTATTGGCATCGAGCTCATTATCACAAAAATGCCAACTATCAATCGCCCTCATTGGTATGCCAACCCATTGACAGTAATGTTGTATCATTTGAGTGATCGATGAATGCATAGTCTGCCCTGATGTATTTATCAATCCATTTTACACTATGGCTTTGATGTTGCCCTGCTCTTTATAAAAAAGGGAAGCAGTTGCTTCCCGTTTTTAATATTACGAATAAATGCTAAAGAGCTCGGCATTGACCCAAAGATGTACAAGAATACTCGCAGCATAACCTAGCGCGATAACCGGAGCCCATTTTAAATGGCCAAAGAAAGTATAATAACCACGTGCTTGCCCCATCAATGCCACACCCGCAGCAGAACCAATAGAGAGCAAACTCCCGCCGACACCAGCAGTAAGAGTGATCAACAACCACTGACCATGTGATAACTCTGGAGACATCGCAAGCACTGCAAACATCACCGGAATATTATCGATAACCGCCGAAATCAATCCTAATAACACATTGGCCGTGGTGGCAGACATGCCGCCATACAGCACTTCAGACATTAATGTTAAGTAACCTAAAAAGCCCAATCCGCCCACACAAATAACAATGCCATAAAAGAATAACAAGGTATCCCATTCCGCGCGTGAGACTTTCGCAAACACATCAAACGGCACCACACTGCCTAATGATTGCAAACGTTTATCATCTCCTTTGCTCTCTGCCAACGCTTTTTTGCGTGCCAATGACCCTGGTAATGTCATGCGTAAGAAATAACCAAAGAATTGTAAGTACCCTAAGCCCATCATCATGCCAAGAACAGGGGGTAAATGCAGTAAACTATGGCACAATACTGCAGTTGTGACGGTTAATAAAAATAAGCACAAAATACGGATTGCACCACGCTTTAGCTCGACATCTTCTTGCGCGGCAGCAGGCTGTTTACGCTCAACAAAAAAGCTCATCACCGCCGCTGGCACTAAATAATTCGCAACAGCAGGCAAAAACAAAGCAAAGAACTCAATAAATTCAACTTTTCCAGCTTGCCATACCATCAATGTTGTAATATCGCCAAATGGGCTAAATGCCCCGCCCGCATTGGCCGCAATTACAATGTTAATACAACATAAATTTATAAACTTTTTATCGCCTTCTGCGACTTTCATTACCACAGCGCACATCAACAAGGCGGTCGTGAGATTATCGGCAATGGGAGAAATAAAGAACGACAACCAGCCTGTCAGCCAAAAAAGTACCGGGTAACTAAACCCTTTACGTACCATCCATGCTCGTAACGCGTCAAACACCCGCCGCTCTTCAAGCGCATTGATATAGGTCATCGCCACCAGCAAAAATAACATCAGCTCAGCAAATTCAAGTAAATTGTGCCTGAACGCCGCTTCAGTTACACCTGGTAAGTCATTATTAATGTAATAACTACCAATTAAAATCCAAATTAATCCCGCCGCGACTAAGACAGGTTTTGACTTTCGCATATGCAGCTTTTCTTCGAGCATGACTAAGGTATACGCCAAGACAAAAATGGCGATACAAATAAAGCCCACTGTACTCGTTGTTAAATCGAGCGGTTGGAACCCAGTTGCAGATGCAGCCAGTAAGGAAGGGGTATACAGCAAAGAGCCGAACAGGAGTAAACACAAATACAGCTTGTTAATCATCAGTAATGCCTTGTATTGAAGTTACAGCGGTTGTAATAAAATCGCGCGCACTTTAACACAAAAAATTAACAACCTGCATACGACAGAAGTCTAAATGGCTATTTTTATGTAAATAATCACTATCACACAAAAGAATGCACCAAATTACGAAAGTTTGCTCTTTCAACCTTAGGGTGAAAAGCAAACTTCATATTTGCAAATACAGGGGTGAAAATTGAATATGTATTTTAGCTCTCTTCGTTTTTCTCAACTAAACAGGGGCTAACTCAAAAAAACAACCTGATGTAAGCAGACTCTCAGGGTTGGATTGGGTTTAATACAACATCCTGCTTTGCCGCCTGTGTTTTATATAAATACCACTGTGCAATCAGTAAATTTGGCACCCACGCAGCCCACGATATCGCGGTATACGAAGTGATAAAATCAACATTGAATAACCATGGAAAAGTCGGTAAATACACCCGTAAAGTAATGGCCGAGCACGTCAGAGAGTAATTGAGGATCATCCAATATCGATGAGCATTTACATCCCCTTTTCGGATATAAAACACCGCCATGCAGGCCGTCAATAACCATAATACCGCCATAGTACCAAAGCCAAAATGAGCAATCGTCCCGCCCATGGAATTTGTCGCTAAAAAGAGCCCTGCACAGCCCGAAATCAATACCGCCATCATATACACTCGCCCACCTATTTTATGTAACGTGAGGTGCTGATTGCGAAAACGACGATTAAGTTGCAGCGCGCCTAGCGTTAAGGCTATAGCCCCACCAATCATATGACTGTACATGGCCAGCGGCGTTAACAAAAACTTATTTTTGAGGTACTGTGAACCAACCCAATCTATGCTAACAAACAAAATTGCATAAATACTGACACCTAGCGCTAAAAAATAAAACAACCCATAACCACACTTTTTCAACACATTCATCGGCCCGAACCTCTTAGATAATAAAACGACTTAATTACTGTCAAACCACTGATTTAATTTACTATTAATATAAAAAACGTTTCCATAATGGCAACTTAACAGAAAATGGTAAACAAGTGCTTATAAAACTGATGAAGGATTTAATAAAGAATAAAGAGTTCCTTTCAGACTGCAGTTAGAACGATAGCAATAAAAACATGCTTTACCAGTGCCACTTTGACCCGCAAAGCATGAGAGTCTGAGAACCATTCAACCATCGCGGCTTTATGAGTCAGCAGCTGACCACCACTTTTTCGACTCCATAAGTACGTTTATGTATGGCGAGACGCTAATAATTCCCTAAGTGCTCTAGGTAAAAATTGCCGCGTTTTAGATGTAATTGCTGATTCATTTTTTTGCCACAACACCCCAAAATAAATCACTAATAAACCGAGTAAGGTTAACGTTATGGGGAATAACCAACTGTCTTTAAATATATGAGATGCCAAATAGCCAATGTAACCCGCTGAGCCTAAAGCCCCAAAGACAACAAATACCCTTCTAACAATTAATACACCCGTAAAAATCATCAGCAAATTAATAACGAAATAAACCAACTTAGCGAACTCACTGTCAGAATGTTGAAGTGACAAGCCGCCCCAAAATGCAATGACACCGAATAGATAAATCCAAAAGGAAAAATCCGCTTTTTGGTGCGAGCGCATGTCCACCCAAAACGCCAGCCCTATCATCAATAAGCCAGCATACATAGATACTAGTTTTCGAAGTTCCCAACTATAATCACCACCGTTAATCATCACGGCTAAATCCATCGATAAATACCACAGCGTCACTGCAATTGGCATTATTAAAAAGGGATATTTATATCGCCAAGCAATGATGACTCCAACGGCTAGCGTCGCCAATTCAAGATAGAGCCAATGCCATTGTATGTACCGATGGTAATCGCGATACACACTGTCATCAGGCCACACACCCAGCGCCTGTTGCAGCCCATAAACCGCAAGCGGCGTAAGTGCAATAACAAACGTGCCACAGATCCCCGCGGGGATCACCAACCCTTTAGATTGGAAATGATTAGTAAGTGCTAACCCAACCACTGCGTACAACAGAGCAATACATAAAATACCTAAGCCACCAAACGACTCCCAGCCTAAGGTCATAAATAGCGTCATCGCACCAATGGCAATCATACCTCCGATGTAATAAAGCACATGGGTAAAATCAAACTTTGCCGCGGTATTTGGCTGCTTCTTTAAAAATTCGAACAGCTGTTCAGACTGCGCGTAAGAGATAATATTCTCACTCACCGCATCTTCTAAATTTTGTTTAGTGACGTGCACTCAAAGCTCCTTCTTATGTTGTTCAGCTGATTATCTAAACCATATTGGGTATTGCTACTGTTTCAGCTCACTATTAAAGAGCACGTTATTATTTATAGCACCATAAACGTGCATTAATTTATGAGCTAAATCGACAGCCATTCTTAACTTATCCACTATCTAACTCCTGAAATAATGTCTACTTCAGTGTCGAGGCTGGGAGTTCAATTATCTTGTTATACAGACTACTTACGATTAAAAACTTTAAGCATATAGCTCTCGTTTAAAGTTTTATAATTAACACCTACATCATCGCAAATTGCTTTTAGCATCGTAACAATAGAGTCATTAACATGAGGTTTTCCAGGAACATCAAGTGCTTTAAATAGTTCTTCAACTGACTTTAAAACCTTTGGATTTTTGTGAAACACAAAATACGCCTCATTCATAGCTCGACTAAATTCATCTCCATTTAAATCAAACCGATTTCCAAATAGTTTTTTGGCCGTTTCTAGGCGAAATTTCTTTTTTTCATATCGCAAAAAAAGGAATGCGCTAGCTATTGCACCTAATAAACCTGAAATTAAAGAGGCGAAAATGAGTTCCATGTAATTGACAGCTCCTGTGTGTATAACGCCGTTGTAACCGGCTAATAATAGTTGGCTAAAATTTGTGAAGCACGAACAAAGCCAACTGTTATTTGTCCGTGTTTACAACTTTGATAATCATTGAGCCTCCTCCCTAGCAAGCCGCATCAGCGGTATGCTTAAGGCAACCAAACCTACAGGAGAAAGCTCAATGAGATTTTATAATAACGCACATCCATACTACTGCGGTATCGATTTACATGCACGCTTACTTTATGTCTGCATCATTGATTCTCATGGCGAAGTAGTTGTCCATAAAAAGATTGGCGCTGATAAAAATGATTTATTACGCCTACTCGAACCTTACATCTGCAATGTGATTGTCGGCGTTGAGTGCATGCATTGTTGGTATTGGGTGTCAGACTGGTGCGCTGAACTCGGGATTGATTTTGTTTTAGGCCATGCCTTGTACATGAAAGCCATTCACGGTGGTAAAACCAAAAACGATAAAGTCGACTCATTTAAAATTGCCACTTTATTGCGCGGTGGTAACTTTCCTGTAGCTTATGATTACCCAAGTGAAATGCGCGCTACTCGTGATTTATTACGTCGACGAATGAAGATTGTCCGCCACGGGGCCATGCTCAAAGGTCATGTTGTAAACACCAACAGTCAATACAACCTGCCTGCAACTGAGTTAAATCTTAAAAATATTTCAGCAAGACAAAAGCTTCGCGAGCAATATCACGACCCAATCGTGCAGCGCAATATCGATTTAGACATGGCACTCCTTGATTGTTATGCAAAAGAACTCGCACAGGTTGAATGGTTCATCGAAAAACAAGCTAAAAACCACAACCCTGTTTATTTAGAATTACTGAAAACCGTGCCTGGTATTGGCAAGATTTTATCGCTGACAATCTTGTATGAAATTGGCGAAATCCGTCGTTTTGAATCAGTACAAAAATTTGCTTCTTACTCACGGTTGGTCAAATGCAAAGCAGAGTCGGCCGGTAAAACCTACGGTACTCAAGGCAATAAAATCGGCAATGCACATTTAAAATGGGCTTTCTCTGAAGCCGCTGTACTTTATCTTCGGGGCAATGACAAAGCACGTAACTACCTCAATCGATTACAAAAACGAATGAGTAAAGCGAAAGCATTATCTGCACTGGCCCATAAGTTAGGGCGCTGTGTCTATTTCATGTTAAAAAACAAAACGGTGTTTGATGAGCAACGATTCTTAAAGGGATAAGTCGCGCAATAAGGTGAGCTGAACGTCTAACTAGATACTCTTGAAAAAGAGAAACGAGCATGACCGTGAATGAGGTGGCTAATGAAGCAATGACTTCTCACCATCATCACTATGCCAAATGCTATTTAAGCTACATCGCCTTGATTAGACACCTTATTGGCGCGCACTAATACAATCAACAAAGTCGTTTACACCTTAAATGAGCCTGAAACTAACTGTGCAAAAAGCACCTCTGACTTGAATAGTGCCATCTTAGGGTTAACCGATAAATGTCTAGTGCCCCTAACATTTCAATGGATTGAAAAGCGTTAGGCAGCGATAAGATCGCACTAAGAGAGCCTCTATATGTGTTTGCTGTAAACGACGATTTAACAGCTAACCGACAGACGAAGTAGATGAGTTTGTTGATTGATTTGGATTTGACCGCTTGCGCGGTCAAAAAGATAAGTAATGCCTATTGACGAGAGATCGGCTCATATGTGTTAGATTTAAATTACGCTGTTCATATCAATGGTATAGCCAGCAGTTCTTAGTTCCTTTGCTAAATCAACCGACCAACTATTTCCTCGATCAAGTCCTATATAGACAATGCCACTGATATCATTTGGGATCTCTAACTCTTCTTTAACTAGAGCACAAACTTTAGACCTACCTAATTTAGCTATCATGTAACCATGTTCAAATACAACATTCTGTCTAGCTCTAAATTCAAGCTTATCAGAAGTCTTAACACTTCCATGATCGTCTGGTGTATATAAAATAATACCAAAGCCAACGTCGGAGTATTCTTCAATTTTCTCAATGATGGTTTTACCTGAACTTGATTGCTCATGTAGTATTATGGCTTCAAGCCCTAATTTTTCGATAAAGCGAGCAACTCTATTTTTTTCAAGTTCATCATGGCCATGAACAATAAAAACCTTCTTCAGAGGGACTCCTTCAACAACACCTTTACTTACTTCTGATTTCTTTTTGACACTAGCTTCGGATTCTGGTTTATTACTTTTTAAAATAAAGCGTTTTTTTCCTATTTCAGACAAGATAGCATCAATAAAGGAAAGTATTTTATCTCCTTTTTCTCTGAAAAATTTATCGGCATCAGACTCTCTTCTACTAGATACAACTCCATAAGGCGAAAAGAAAGCTTTATAACCTGAAACCTCAGATGGGAAAGTCTGATTAACAAAACTTTCGAAGCGGCTATTCCAGCGACCAAAATTTTGATCGCCGTAATTTTTTCCTCTTTGTTCGTATGCAACAAAGACTTCATCCATAAACTCTTGACGAAATTGTTCCATTTCTTTTAACACGCTATTTATATCATCAGATACAACTTCAATCATTTGAAAAACTCTCCTTAAATCTAACGCTTACATTAACGGGCAAGCTTGCCTTGTCCAAGTTAAATGTTTGTATGGATAATAAACCCATCTAATTATTCTTTTAAACCGGGTTAGGGTAATGTGAGACCCAGGCTTTAGCTGCAACTAAAGCTCTCTTTTGTGGTAGTTCGATTGAGCGATGGCTCCTCTGTTGAGAGACCGATAACAAGAATGAACGCCACAAAAGACTCCAAGCATCACACTCGAATAGTCTACTGGGTCTCGAACCCGCATTATGCAAGCAAGAGTTAGCTTATTATGAAAACAAATACTAATCAAAACATTAATGTCGGTGTCGATACCGGCAAATTTCAACTCGATATTTATATTCGCCCTCTTGATATCTATTTCACCGTTAAGAACGATGAAAAAGGGATTGCTGAGGCAATTAAAAAAATCAAAATTCACTCTCCAAAACGTATCATTATTGAAGCCACTGGCCGCCTTGAAATGCCCTTTATTATTGCATGTGCAAAGGCCAATTTACCTTTTGTCATTGCCAACCCAATACACATAAAACGCTTTGCTGGTGCCATTGGTCAACGCGCTAAAACCGACAAGCTAGATGCACAGTTAATTGCACATTATGGCGAGGCAATTAAACCCACACTCTCCACCCTAAAGCCTGACATCATGCAGACTATGAGTGATTTGGTTGCCAGAAGAAATCAGCTGTTAGTCATGCAAACGATGGAAAAAAACCGCCTGCAAATTTTACCAAAAGAGCTGATTTCAACCATCAAACCTATTTTAACGGCCTTTAAAAATCAGATTGAAAAAATTGAAAATAAAATTCTAAAACTCATTGAATCATGCCCTGAATATTCAGCCAAAAACACGATTCTACAAAGCATGAAAGGCATTGGTAAAATTGCCGCAGCCTCCATCATCAGTAACTTACCTGAGCTTGGCTATATGTCGAATAAAGAAGCCGGTGCATTGGTTGGCGTTGCGCCTATGAATCGCGAAAGTGGCCGCTATAAAGGGCTTCGAAAAATTCAAGGTGGGCGACATCAAGTACGCACCGTTTTATACATGGCGATGATGTCAGCCATCCAATCAAACCCTGTTTTTAAATCAACTTATCAGCGATTAGTTGCTGCTGGGAAACCGAAAAAAGTAGCGCTTATTGCGTGTGTCAGGAAGATGATTGTGATCTTAAATTCGATGCTCAGAGACGGAGTAATGTGGGAAGCGCCAAAAGTTTAAAATTAGCTATTGACGCCATAGTCTCTTGTTAGGCTTACTTTTCAAACTTTGGGTTAAAGAGTAAATGTAAATGGGTTTCAAGCGCATGAGCAAGTGGTTTATTAAAGTCACCAAAAACTATGTTAACTCTATACGTATTATTTTTTATCCACTCTTTAGCATTATCAGAGCATAAACCGCTTTTTAATAGTGACTTTGCTAAATTAGAATTGGCTGAATTTTCATTGTAATGTTGGTTCGAAAAGCGAGCTGCGCTTTTAGGGCCAGCAACCCCAATCTTTAAAGCTTCATTGGTATCATTTAGCCAAAACGAATAAATGTGCCACTTACCAGTAGTAAATTTTTGAGTGTGATCTTTATCGATTACACATTCAGGAATTTCAAAATCAAAATCGGTAGTTTCATTTATAAACTTAGCCCAACTCTCAATTGCAGACTGCATGAATACTCCTGTAAGCCTAACAGCTTATTCGATCCCATAATGGGGTGATAAAATCCCCCAAAACGGCGGATAAAACATTTCCACAATATTTACATCATTTTTATTCTTAGTAAACAAACAATTATAATATCTATCGATACTAAGCTTGTTATTATCCGACAAAACGGCGACTAATAATGTTATTGGACATATCATCAACTGCTGCGTATAAAAGCAGTGGTTACTTTACTCATGCTACAAATAAAAAGCTCGATCATGGCTTTTTTCTGTATGCCAAATCGCGACGTAAAATCCTTGCTACACAAAACCCGAAATTCACACCGATGCCAATCCCCCCGTGATCACGCCCTGAAAATAACCAATTGATGAGTCATGTATTTCATGGATGAAATGTAAGGTGAAGCTTGGCCATGGATGGCCTATCTTCGCCATTGACGTTCACATCAATTAATTATTTGCAGAATAAAACGTGATGTCGGGCGCAGGGGTGACGAAAGACCAATGCACTGATTTGCAGCTTGAGGAAGTGGAAGCATGGATGCTGACAGGAACCAAGCTTCAGGATCAAATTCTAACAACAGAGCCAATCGTAGATACCTCCCCTCTTTGGCTGCCCAAGCCCGCGCGACACCGGTGTTAATTTAAAAAGCGCTCTGAAATTCAACTCGATGGTTGTTTTAGTTAGTTGTTGGACTTACGCCCAACCTATATTTACCAGCTCAATCAGCCCATCGGCAACTCATTTCGAACATCCGTCACGACGATTTAAAATGGGCGAATAAATACAAAAAAGCCGAGTTTCCTCGGCTTTTACATTTTTTATATCGTTTAAATCACTTAACTGTATAGCTTTTGCGGCACTTTTAAAATGCGCAAATGAACCGTCACTTCTTCGCGGTCATGGTATAAATGCTTCGCTTGAAGCTGAAAATCAACATTATATTTTTTTAGCTCTGAATGAATTAACTGAATGCACTCATAAACAGTGTCAAAACGCTTTTTCATCGGCAATTTTAAGTTAAAGATAATTTCTTTCACAAAATCATTTACCGCCCAATCAATCATCAACTGGGTCACTTTGTTTGGTTTTTCAATCATGTCACATACTAGCCAATCGATATTTCGTTTGTCAGGGCGAAACTTAAAGCCATCAACGGTGTAGTGTTTTACTTGTCCTGTTTCCATCAACGACTCGGCCATTGGCCCGTTATCGACAGCTTGTACAAACATACCACGGCGCACCAGTTGGTATGTCCAGCCACCCGGGCAAGCACCTAAGTCAACGCCACGCATACCTGCTCGTAAGCGATTGTCTTTTTCATCGTCTGGCACAAATACAATAAAGGCTTCATCTAACTTAAGTGTTGAGCGACTTGGAGCTGCGTTTGGAAACTTTAACCGCGGGATCCCCATAAAAAAGTCAGAATTATTATCGTTATACGAATAACCCACATAGGCATTGGCGTTATCTAAAAACAACACATGCAAGGTCGGCAGTTTTTTAGGCCCATCTTTGACTAGCGAATGTTGTTTGATGAGCTTATTTCGCAGTGGCACGCTGATTTTTTTACAAAACTTAAGTAGCTCTTTACCTTCGTTAGTATCGGGTGTTTCTGCGCGTAGTTCTGATCCTTTTGGCATCTCTGCAAACGCTTCGGCAATCGCCGATACGCGATCGTCTATGGGCATATTTTCAACCGCAACGCCACAAAACCACTGGCGTGCAAACACCAGTTGCGCGAAGCGGATATTTTTTATCAGTGAAGCACTGTCATCAACACTAAAGCATTGAAAAATAACAAACCCTGTATTGGGTTTTGTTTTAACGTAGCCACCGATATTGTGCTCACCAGCATGATGGGTGATCTCTGCTGCGGCATCATTTTCAAAACCGGGACGACAATAAATAACAATACAGGACATTAACTTTGATACCTTACGTAAATAATAAGTGAGTTACTTAAACTCAAAACGAATAATTTGATAAACAAACACCAGCCAGCCAACGATAAACATCAACCCACCTAATGGTGTAATCGGGCCAAACCACTTTACTCCAGTGGTGGCCAATAAATACAGGCTACCACTAAAACAAATAATCCCGGCACTAAGCAGCCCTGCAGCCCATTGCAATGGCACGCCCTGCTTGGCCAATAATGCAAATAAAATCAACGCGAGTGCATGGCTCATTTGATACTGCACACCCGTCTGAAAAACCGCAATCGCCGACGGTGCCAAGCTGTTTTTTAAACCGTGCGCTGCAAAGGCGCCCAATATTACTGCTAGGCCAGCAAACACGCCCCCTGCCACGAACATCCATTTAGCCATTGAGCACCTCGTGGATATGAGCAACTGCAAGCGACGATGCCTGTTGCCAATTTTGATAACTGGTTAAGCCGGAGCGCTTGGTTGGCACTAACGAATGGTCGCCATTGCTGATCCAATCGACTGTGACTGTATCAGGAAGTGGCAATGCGGTCACAAACTCGCGATTGCCAAACGTATCGCGCTCGCCTTGGATCACAAACAACGGTGCTAAAAGATCGGCAAAATGGGCGGTGCGCAGTTTATCGTGTTTCCCCGGTGGATGAAACGGATATCCAAATGCAATCACCCCTTTTACAGACTGCTCACATGCCAATAACGAGGCCATGCGCCCCCCCATCGATTTTCCACCAATAAAAAGCGGTAAAGCAGGATCGACTTGAGCTAGGATATTGCTGTAATAGGCAAGCAGTTTATCGGCTTTTTGTGGAGGTTGTTTTCGGCCAAGCGCAATGGATTTGTCCATATATTCAAAATTAAACAAACCAACATTAATACCCAATTGCGATATGTTATGGGCCATAGTTTGCATAAACTCTGACTCTTTGCCCGCGCCAGCACCATGTGCGAATATAAATTGTGCTTTTGGCTTAGCGTGTTTAAACCACTGTATGGTCATTATTCAAATCCTGCTTCTATTTGTTCGACTTCAACCATACTCAGCATCCACTCTTTAAATGAGACGATTTTACCCAGCTCAGACTGAGACTCCCTGCAGACTAAATAAAATGCGTTTTTACTTTCAAGGGTATGACTAAATGGGATCACCAATCGGCCTGAATCGATGTCGGGGCGGGCTAATACGCTATTGCCCAGCGCCACTCCCTGACCGTGGATAGCCGCTTGCAACACCATCGAAGAATGACTAAAAATGGGCCCAGTATTGACTTTAATATTGCGGACTCCCGCGGTTTTCATCCACGTTTTCCAGTTTTTTCGGGTGGTATCGTGTAATAAAGTATGATTTTCTAAATCGTTAATATTAAAGAGCGGTTTCGGGCCATTGAGCAACATAGGGCTACACAGCGGTACTAAATATTCGGTATGCAACTTATGCGTTTGCACACCATTCCAGTGGCCACGGCCATAATAAATGGCGACATCGACATCGTCGGTGAGCGAGTTTTCTTCGAGTTCTTGTGCTTTGATACGAATATCGATTTCTGGGTGGGCTTCATTAAATAAATTAAGCCGCGGGATCAACCATTGAATGGCAAAACTTGGCGTCAAACTGACCGTAATTGAGCCTTTTGCCCCTCGGGCGAGCAAGCGCTCAGTGGCATCGACCAGTTGGGTAAAGATATCTTTAATATCCAAGAAATAAGCTTGCCCTTCTTCGGTCAGCAATAACGAGCGGTTTTTTCTTAAAAAAAGTTTTAAACCAAGGTGCTCTTCGAGGGTTTTAATTTGATGACTCACGGCCGCTTGTGTGACAAACAACTCTTCTGCTGCTTTAGTGAAACTGAGGTTACGTGCGGCTGCTTCGAAGGCTTTCAGCGCATTGAGCGGGGGTAATCGTCTAGACATGCCTGACCTGTTTTATTCATTAGTTTTTTTTATCTGACCGCATTATAAATGATCGTTTTTAAAAGACAATTTATTTGCTTAATATTTACCCGAAGCCAAGGAAGACTCTCCAACCAAGAGTTTGGCTTATGTTGAATTTAGATAAATTTTAACTTAGGTAATACTTATGCCCCCAACCTGCATAAATATTACTATTGAATATCGAGGACGATATGAACACAATTGCATTGTTTATGGCATTAAGCTTAAATCCTTCACCGACTTCAGTCGATACTCAATCTTATGATCTGCAAGTTAAGCACTTGCTAGCAAACAGTATCAAAGATGAACTTAAGCATGAATTTTCATTTTCAATCAAAACTGATGCACTGTTACTACCTCGGCACGTCGACCAACCAACGACGGCCATCAAAGCAACAGTAAAAGCTGACTCTCAACCAGCAGCTGCGGTATCGACTCGCTTGTCTGATTAGGATTTAATCTATGGCTGGCACAAAAAAGGAGGCGCTGAGCCTCCATTTTTATAAGTGCAATGATTAACTGCAGCTTTTTAAATATTAGCTCGCACTGGTATCAAGCGGTGGAAAGCTTTTAATTAAATCATCGACCGCTTTCATTTGCTTGAGGTAACCTTCGAGTTTATCAAGTTGCAATGCACACGGGCCATCGCACTTGGCTTCATTTGGGTTTGGATGCGCTTCAATAAATAAACCAGCAATCCCAAGCGCCATGCCACTGCGTGCCAGCTCAGCCGCTTGCGCACGACGACCATCGGCAGAATCACTACGACCACCAGGGCGCTGTAATGCATGCGTTGCATCAAAAATGACTGGGGCTTGTTGCTTCATATCATCCATCCCCAGCATATCAACAACTAAGTTATTGTAGCCAAAGCTTGAACCGCGCTCACATAAAATCACCTGCTCATTACCCGCTTCTTTGAACTTCTGGATAATATGGCGCATCTCATGTGGGGCTAAAAACTGCGGTTTTTTTACATTAATCACCGCGCCAGTCTTTGCCATTGCCACAACGAGATCGGTCTGACGCGCTAAAAAGGCCGGTAGCTGAATCACATCGACAATTTCAGCAACCGGTGCTGCTTGATGCGGTTCATGCACATCGGTAATTAATGGGACATTGAAGGTTTTTTTGATTTCTTCAAAAATTTTCAGTCCTTCTTCCATACCAGGGCCACGATATGAATTAATGGATGAACGGTTTGCTTTATCAAACGAGGCTTTAAACACATATGGAATGCCTAACTTGCTAGTCACTTCTACATAATGTTCAGCAATGCGCATCGCCAAATCGCGAGATTCCAAAACATTCATGCCACCAAACAAAACAAACGGTTTATCGTTTGCTACTTCAAGAGATTGAATTTTTATAATATCAGTATTCATTTTAATTTCCTTATGGTGCAACTGCTTGCATCATTAAGCCACAAATATAGGCCATATACGTCCCAACACCATAGCCAAGTACGGCTAATAATACTCCAACCGGCGCAAGTGATGGATGAAATGCTGAAGCCACAACCGGTGCCGATGCTGCACCACCGACATTGGCCTGCGAGCCGACTGCCATATAAAATAATGGCGCTTTAATCATTTTTGCAATAATCAACATTAAGCTTGCATGGATGAGCATCCAAATGGCTCCGACTAAAAACAGCCCAGGGTTATTAAAAATTGCAGTAATGTTCATATGCAAACCAATTGAGGCCACCAAAATATATAAAAAGCTCGACGCAACTTTTGACGCACCAAACGCTTCAATTTGGCGTACTTTTGTAAACGATAAACTAATGCCGATGGTGGTTGAAATGACAATTAGCCAAAAGAACTTACTGTTTAAGCTGTACTCTTGAGCCCAAGCAAAGTTATTTCCAAAGTACGGGCCTAAAATATCCGCCATCAAATGGGCAAAGCCCGTAATACCAAATGCAATGGCAATTAATGTCATGTAATCGTTAAGTGTTGGCATCCGCGCATGCTCTGCGTGATAGGCCTCTACACGACGCTTTAGATCTTCAATGGCGCTGGTATCTGCACCTGTTGCAGCATCGATTTTCTTATGGTTTGCGGCCATTAATAACAACACCGCCATCCAAATATTGGCCACGATGACATCGACTGTTACCATGACAGAGAAAATATCGCCGCCGACTTCAAACATTTCTTTCATTGAAGCTTGGTTCGCTCCGCCGCCAATCCAACTACCTGCGACCGTTGTCATGCCACGCCAGACTGCATCGGGGCCATGCCCACCAACAATCTCAGGGTTGACCATGCTGACCACTAAAATGGCGATAGGACCGCCGATCACTATCCCGAGCGTGCCAACTAGAAACATAATTAAGGCTTTGGGCCCCAAATTGAGAATGGCTTTTAAATCAATACTAATGGTCAGTAAAATCAAACAGGCAGGCAATAAATAGCGCGAGGCAACGTAGTACACATTCGAACTGTGGCCATCAACAATACCAAACGTGTTCAAAAGCGAAGGTAAGAAATAACACAATAACAATGCGGGTACGTATTTATAAAATTTTAGCCAAAAGCGATGTTGGCTATGGGACGTTTTAAAAACAACGCCCAAAATAATGGCTAATAAGCCAAGAACGACTGCGTCATTAGTGACTAACGCACTATGCGGATCGGCCATGTGTGTTCCTCATTATTATTTTAGTGCAGCGTATTATGCTGGTATTCCATTTCTTCTAATTGATGTTGGATAAGCTCAGTGGCCGGATCATCTGGGCATTCACTGACAAAAAACTCAAAGTCATCCCGTGCAATGTTATGACAGTCGAGCTGGCGCAATAAATAACCACGATCGCGCCGCTCATACGGATCATCTCCAATTAATTCCATCAGGAACTCAACACAATTAAGTGCATCAGCATAACGTTTTTCACTAATAAACGCCCACTTTTGATGGCCCACAAACAGTTTAATTAAATCATCTGGTGGAATATGCTGAAAATAATCACTGGTGTCTTCTTCGCTGCCGTTTTCAGGTTTTACATACCATGTTTGGTGCCCCGAGACGGGATCAACAAAGTATCCTTCTTGCTCACTACACAATACGTGGATCACTAGTTCGCCATCTTCGACCACTATTTCAGATGCAAAGCCCGTTTCTGTTAATACGTAATTGAGGATCATCGCTAATGCAAAGCTACTCCCTGTGCGATACCCTAAAGTATAAGAAATTGTATTAAGTTTGCTCTCTGCAATAGCTTGATTGGTGCCACTAAACGCCCATTCGCCATAAAATAAATCAACGACCCCATTGAGTGCTTCATCTGTATTAGGGAAACTTTGACTAACAGCATTCGCTTGTACAACAAGGGCATCGAGCGTATTGAGGCTCGCAGTTAGATCAAAATCGGCTTGCCAATGATGCTCTACTTTCAAACAACTATAGATAGGCGTGAGATATTCATCTTCGTGCTCATCTGACCAAATATCTGACATGAATCTCGATTAACTCTAAATAATTCATAAAATGGCTGCCAGTTTACCTTCTTTACTGGCGCCTTTCACCCCTAGGTAGCATAAAATCAGCTTTTTTCCAGCTTTAAGTTTTCTCACATGTTCAATCGAGGAAATCTGATCGCGGGATTATTCATATTTCATTAATAGCTAGAAAATTAACTCATTGATATATATCAACTACAAAATCACACCTTCAGAGTTGCCTTATTCTTAAAAAAGGCGAAATGATCATTTTTAAGGTTCGCTACTGTGTTGTTCAATCACAAAAAAATTGCATTTTTGGTCAAAGCTAAATAAGCAATCATCCCTAAGCACCCTGTCGATACAGCAAGGAAGAGATATTGCCGCGAGGCGTGCGTTTGTTTTGCTAATACGAAACCGACCCCAATATAGACAAGAAGCCAACTGAGCTTTTCAGCTAACCATGGATGACTCAGTGGGTTCCATTGCGTGAGAGAAATCAGATATAAGCCACTGAGTAGTAAACCAGTATCGACACTGTGGCTAAATATATAAATACGCTTATTACCAGCTATTTTCAGGGAGAAGATCCGCGCAAATGCACGCAAGTAAAAAAGCCCGACACTTAAGCTAAGCAAACTTAAATGCAAAAGCTTGGCATTTGCGTAATCAACCATAAGTTAGTCAGGGTAAACCGTTAGGATATGCTCATATTTGTCTATATTAGCTAAGAAAATATCGACCAATTTGGGTTCAAAGTGACGGCCTCGTTGTGCGGTAATTTCTTCGACAACTTTATCTAATGACCAAGCCGATTTATAACAACGCTGATGTCGCAGTGCATCGTACACATCAGCTAAGGCGACAATGCGACCAAAAATATGTATTTGCTCACCACTTTTACCTTCAGGATAACCTGAGCCATCCCATTTTTCGTGATGGTCACGGGCTAACAACGCCCCAGCTTGAATAATTGAACGTCGAGAATCTTTCAGAATCTCATGTCCTTTGAGTGCATGAGATTGCATCACTTGCCACTCTTGCTCATCTAAGCTAGCAGGTTTGTGTAAAATAGTGTCTGAAATACCAATTTTGCCTACATCATGCAATGGTGCGGCATGTTTTAGGGTTTCAGCATCTGCTTCAGCTAAGCCATAATCACAGGCCAATTCGTATGAGATGAGCGACACACGCTTCACGTGATTGCCGGTTTCTTCAGAACGCTGCTCTACCGCTTCACTTAATCGGTAGACGATTTCTCGTTGTGTGTCTTCAATTTCAGATTGCAACTGGACATTTTCGTAAGCAACTTGTACATTTTGGGCAAAAATTTCAATGAGATTTTTATGCACATTATTGAGCTGCTTGGGGATCCCTGAGACATAGAGCATCGAATTATGATTACAACGGCTCGAACAAAAAGCAAACAAGTAATTATCTTTATAAACAATGGTTTGTTTTTTTAATGCCTCTTTACAAGCATCGAGTTGTTCACCCGACAACACATCTTCGATTCGTTTACCTTCACTTTTTTCAAAATCTCCTTGCCCTGCAAAGACTACCAATTTTGATTCTGCATCATCGGGGTTGCTGGCCACAAGTGAGGTCGCATACATGGCTTCATCAACGGTGCCTAAAATTGAGGTCAGCTGTTGCATGACACCATGAATAAAATTATCCATTGAATGGGCAGAAAAGATATTGCGTGATGCGATGATAATTTTTTCTAAGCCTTGTCGAGACTTTTCGATAGAAAGGATATCTCGGTAAGAACGTAAACTAGACATCACCACAGTAAAGAGTTTTTGGGCCGTGAGTTCTGTTTTGGATTTATAATCGTTAATGTCATAATTAACGATGACTTGACGCTCAGGCGCTTGCCCTGGCTGCCCTGTACGCAGAATAATGCGGGCATGGTAATTTTTTGCGTCTTCACGAATAAACTGCGCAACTTTCAAACCTGCGTCATCGGTTTCCATCACGACATCAAGTAGCACGATGGCCGCGTCAGGGTGCTGAACAATTATTTCTTTCGCTTCTTTACCCGAATAAGCGCTAATAAATTGTAGTTTTTTATCTTGGAATTCAAAGTCGCTCAGAGCAAGCTTGGTCACTGCGTGCACTTCAGGCTCATCATCAACAATAATAATTTTCCAATACCCTTGATTGACTCGCTCAGCGGGCTTCTCGGGCTCTTCAGAAAATAAAAAGTCATTGGCCATGGTGCTTCCTTATTTAACTGCTATTGCTTAAGTTTCATTAAATATCATAGACCTAAGTGTGCCACTTCGCTAGGGTGACGCGATCATTGCCGCCCAGATCTTTGATAGTTGTAATCTCTTTATATGCCATTTTTGTAAAGATTGCACTTACTTGTTGCGCTTGCTTATAACCATGCTCTATCAATAAGTAGCCGCCATCAATTAAGTGATCTCGTGCATCGGCAATAATGGTGTTGATATCAGCTAAACCATCTTGAGGTGCCACTAAGGCAGATAATGGCTCAAAGCGTACATCACCTTGTGCTAAATGCGGGTCATCTTGTTCTATATACGGTGGATTAGAGACAATGAGATCATATTGTTGACCAATCAAAGCACTGAACCAATTACTTTGAACAAACCGAGCATTTTTAATCGCTAAATTGCGTTGATTTGTTATTGCTAAGGAGACTGCTGCATCAATACGATCACAACCCACGACTTGCCAAGATGGGTGCTCTGAGGCTAACGCAAGTGCAATCGCGCCGGTGCCAGTGCCTAAGTCGAGGACTTTTGCTGCCTCATTTACAGGTAAGCTTAAAGCGGCTTCAACTAAGGTTTCTGTATCAGGCCGTGGGATAAGCGTGTCAGGAGTCACTTTGAGTTTAAGACTCCAAAACTCACGGTAGCCAATAATATGGGCAACGGGCTCTCCTGATAATCGCCTCTCTAGATAGGCATCAAATCGCTGTTGCTGCTCATTTGATAAATATTTATCAGGCCAAGTGAAGAGAAAACTACGCGGTTTATCGAGAATATCGAGCAAAAGAACTTGTGCGTCGAGTTTGGCTGTATCACTCATTGAGCTAAATGCATTAGCCGCTTGGGCTAATGCTTGTTCAATGTTAAGGGGCACGATTAATCGTCGCTCATTGCAGCCAATAAATCGGCTTGATGCTCTTGTACCAGCGGGTCAATAATAGGCGCAAGATCACCCCCAACAATTTCGTTTAACTTGTATAGTGTAAGATTGATACGGTGATCCGTAATTCGACCTTGTGGGTAGTTATAAGTACGTATACGCTCAGAACGATCACCACTGCCCACTAAATTACGGCGCTGAGTTGCTTCTTCTGCTTGGCGCTTTTCATCTTCAGCTTGTTGTAACCGTGATGCCAAAACTGACATCGCTTTAGCACGGTTTTTATGCTGCGAACGCTCATCCTGACACTCTACAACCACTCCGGTTGGAATATGGGTAATACGAATAGCTGAATCCGTTTTATTAACGTGCTGACCACCGGCTCCTGAAGCACGAAAAGTATCAACTTTAATATCGGCAGCATTAATTTCGATTGCTTCGGCTTCTGGGATTTCAGGCATAACAGCAACGGTACAAGCCGAGGTATGCACACGGCCCTGAGACTCTGTCTCTGGTACACGTTGTACACGGTGAGCGCCTGATTCAAATTTTAGTTTTCCATATACGCCATTACCCACGATATTGGCAATGACTTCACGGTAGCCTCCATGTTCACCTTCATTGGCACTGACAATTTCAACTTTCCACTTTTGAATTTCAGCGAAACGGCTGTACATACGGAACAAATCACCGGCAAAAATAGCGGCTTCATCACCCCCCGTGCCCGCACGTACTTCTAAATAAACATTATTATCATCTTTTGGATCTTTTGGCAGCATGAGGACTTGTAAGTCATCTTCTAATATTTCTATCTGCGCTTTGGCTGCTTTAAATTCTTCTTGCGCCATTTCGCGAATTTCAGGATCGCTGTCTTTTAGCATTTCTTCTGCTGTTTCAACATCTTCTTCTGCTTGACGGTACGCATTAAACGCTTTGGTGACATCTTCAAGCTCAGAGTATTCTTTTGATAAGGCACGAAAACGATCTTGGTCGCTAATCACACTGGGATCACTCAGTAACGCTTGGACTTCTTCATAACGCTCTACCAGCGTTTCTAACTTGCGATAAACGGATTCTTTCATTTATTTGCCTATTGGGGTTCAATACCTAAAATTTTTCTCAACTGCGCCAACTCAGACAATTCCCCCGCTTCTGCGGCTTCTTTGATTGCTTTGGTTGGTGCATGCATCATGCGATTGCTAAATTTATTGGCAAATTCTAGCAATACTTTTTCGGCTGGTTTACCAGCTAACAATTGTTGCTGTGCTTTTTGTAATAAGTGTTGTTTGATCGTTTCGGTTTCGTCACGATATAGCTTAATTACATCAACAGAGCCAAGCGAATTTAACCACAACCTGAACTCATCAACTCGTTCAGTAATGATTGCTTGTGCTTCTTCGGCCGCTTTTTCTCTTGATGCCATATTTTCGCTGACTATTGCTTGTAAGTCATCAACTGTATACAAATATGCATCATCTAATTCTGACACTTGGCTTTCGATATCGCGAGGTACAGCAATATCAATAAATAACATGGGTTTATAACGACGCGCTTTCAGCGCTTGCTCCACCACGCCTTTACCAATAATCGGTAGCGTACTGGCTGTTGAGCTAATCACGATATCTGATTTAACTAACTGCTCGGGAACTTGGGCAAGCGAAATGACGTGCGCGGCAAATTCATCGGCTAGGTTTTGTGCTCTCGAAACAGTGCGATTCGCAACGGTCATACGCGCAGAGCCATTTTGATGTAAATGACGCGCCACCAGCTCTATTGTTTCTCCCGCGCCAATTAATAAGACATTGGTTTTATCTAATTTTCCGTAGATGTGTTTGGCCAAACTCACCGCGGCATAGGCGACAGACACTGCACTTGCGCCAATCTCAGTTTCTGTTCTCACTTGTTTGGCGACCGCAAAGGTTTTTTGAAATAAACGCTCAAGGATCACATCCACAGCTTTAAACGATTTCGCGCTGGTGTACGCTTGTTTAATTTGCCCAAGAATTTGCGGCTCACCTAAGACTAAAGAATCCAGCCCACACGCAACACGCATTAAATGATTAATGGCGTCATCTTCGCGATAACAATAAATGTGTTTACTTAATTCAACAGCATCAAGTTGATGGAATTTCGCCAACCAGCTTAATAGTGTTTGGGTATCTGAGCCCTCAAGGCTACAATAGATTTCGGTTCGATTGCAGGTAGACACAATCACAGACTCCAAAACTAAATTGGCTTGCTGTAATTGTTGCTGTGCAACGCTTAACTGCTCTGAAGAAAACGCGACTTTTTCACGTAATTCAACTGGAGCTGTTTTATGATTTATGCCGAGTGCAACTATAGTCATAGTGCCAAAAAATCGCCTAACCGAGTATGAAAGCGAATAATTTTACGAAAATCAAGCGAATAAGGAAAGTAAGGAACGTAAATAGATGCGATTACATTTGATTTTTATCATCTTTTTTTTATTCATTAGTGGTTGTGCGAGTCAAAAAACACCATTAACTGCCCCACACCCTGATTGGAAGTCCCGATTAGAACAACAAAGCCAGTGGCAAGTTGCGGGAAAATTAGCCTTTATTAGCCCTGAAAAACGCCAGTCGGTAAATTTCAATTGGCATAATCAAGACATCTCGAGCAAATTAGCACTTACAACCTTTATTGGTAGTCATGTACTCACTCTTGAACAATTTGACAATCATGCCACTCTGTTAATGAAAGGCGAAGAACATCAGGCGGATAACGCTCAGCAATTATTGTATCAATTAACAGGGATGATGCTGCCCATCGATAACGCTCCTAACTGGTTAAAAGGCGTACAACATCAAAGTAATAGTGAACTTGACCAACTTGGACGTGCCACTAAAGGCTCTGTGATTAATCAGTTTGGTCAAATGTGGCATATTGACTATCAGCATTTCCAATTAGTCGATGGCCTGTGGGTACCCAATAAACTCACCCTAAGTCATCAATCCATTAAAGTAAAAATTCAAATTTATTCTTGGCAGTTTAATTCATGACCACTCTTTCACTCATCGCCCCTGCAAAACTTAATTTGTTTCTCCACATCAATGGTCGCCGAGAAGATGGTTATCATGAGCTAGAAACCTTGTTTGTATTTTTAAATTACGGTGACCGACTGGAATTTACGCTCAATGATAACCATCAAGTCCGCTTAAGTTGCGATAATCAAACCCTTGCAAATAGTGATAATTTAATTGTCAAAGCCGCGAATGCCTTAAAGAAGCAAAGTGGTACTTTATTAGGCGTCGATATCCACTTAACCAAACGGTTGCCAATGGGAGGCGGCGTTGGTGGGGGCTCGTCTGATGCGGCCACAACGTTGCTGGCACTGAACCATTTATGGCAATGTGATTACACATTGGATCAATTAGCTGAAATTGGCTTATCGCTCGGTGCCGATGTGCCGGTATTCGTAAGAGGTTTTGCTGCAATTGCGCATGGTATCGGTGAACAACTTGAGCCTGTCGAGCTCTCACCTACATGGTATTTAGTTGTTCATCCCAATGTGCATATCTCAACCCAAGCGATCTTCACTCACCCTGAGTTACCAAGGGATACACCTAAATTATCCGGTCCTTGGCAATCAGCTAAATTGTATAATGATTGTGAATCTCTGGTGAAAAAGCTTGCTCCCGAGGTTGAAAAGACCCTACTGTGGTTGTTAGAATACGCGCCGTCAAGAATGACAGGCACAGGTGCTTGCTGTTTTGCTTCTTTTGCCGAAGAAGCCGACGCATTAAAAGCGCTCAATGCCTTGCCAGCACATTGGCAAGGATTTGTTGCCCAAAGCGTCAATCTGTCTCCAGCACATTTGGAGCTAAACGCTAAACTAAACTTACTCTAGTTATTTCGGTGTTATACTATGACTCCGATCTAACCCAAAATTCAGTGCCTGAGGAAACCTACCGTGCCGGACATGAAGCTCTTCGCTGGTAATGCAACACCTGAGCTCGCTCAAAAAGTTGCTAAGCGTTTATATATTGAATTAGGTGATGCCGAAGTTGGTCGTTTTAGCGACGGCGAAATCAGTGTTCAAATTAATGAGAATGTACGTGGCTCGGATGTATTCATCATCCAATCTACGTGTGCACCTACAAATGATAACCTAATGGAACTCATCGTAATGGTTGACGCCTTACGCCGTGCTTCAGCAGGTCGTATCACTGCTGTGATTCCATACTTTGGTTATTCACGTCAAGATCGTCGTGTTCGTTCAGCCAGGGTTCCAATCACAGCTAAAGTCGTTGCTGATTTCCTTTCAAGTGTTGGCGTTGACCGTGTTCTTACGGTTGATTTGCACGCAGAACAAATTCAAGGTTTCTTTGATGTTCCTGTTGATAATGTTTTCGGTAGCCCTGTGTTACTTGACGACATGAAAGCAAAGAACTTTACAGATGTTGTCGTGGTCTCTCCTGACATCGGTGGTGTTGTTCGTGCCCGTGCCATCGCAAAATTGCTTAATGATACTGACCTAGCCATTATCGATAAACGTCGCCCTCGTGCTAACGTTTCTCAAGTAATGCATATCATTGGTGATGTGGAAGGCCGTGATTGTGTCATCGTTGACGACATGATCGATACCGGTGGCACACTCTGTAAAGCCGCTGAAGCGCTAAAAGAGCATGGTGCTAAACGTGTATTTGCTTATGCAACTCACCCAATTTTATCGGGCAATGCTGCTGAGAACATTCGTAATTCAGTGATTGATCAAGTAATCGTGACTGATTCAGTGCCATTATCAGATGAAATCAAAGCGCTTGATAAAGTGAAAGTACTGACTTTAGCCGACATGCTGGCTGAAACGATTCGTCGTATTAGTAACGAAGAGTCTATTTCGGCGATGTTTGAACACTAAGTTCAAACTCGCTTAAAAAAGCGCTGCCTTGCAGCGCTTTTTTTGTATCTGTTATTTCTTTTGTACAACAGTAGTGGTAATATTACGCGCCTTTTTTAGGTGATACCTTTGGTCGCAAAGGGTATCCACTTTTATTTTAAATATTAATTGGAGACATTATGTCTAACAATACTTATACATTAGATGCCGAACTTCGTGTTGAACTAGGTACAGGTGCGAGCCGCCGCCTACGTCGTGAAGGTAAAGTACCAGCTATCCTTTACGGTGCAGACAAAGAAGCGGTTTCTCTAGTATTAGCACACAAAGCAGTAATCAAAGCGCAAGAAGACGAAGGTTTTTACACGCATATCCTTACTTTAAACATCGGTGGCGAGAAAGTTGAAGCTATCCTTAAAGATATGCAACGTCACCCGTTCAAGCCTATGGTTACTCACTTAGACTTACAACGTGTTGATGCTAACCAAAAAATTCACACTAAAGTTCCAGTTCACTTCATCAACGAAGCGATTGCAACTAAACTAGGTGCTACTGTTGCTCACCACATTTCAGAAATCGAAATCACGTGTTTACCAGCTAACCTTCCTGAGTTTGTTGAAGTTGATGTAGCTGCATTAGAATTAGGTGCGACTTTACACCTATCTGACGTTGCTCTTCCAACTGGTGTTGCTTCTGTAGAGTTAGCTAAAGGCGCTGATCATGACCAAGCTGTTGTGACTCTTAACGCTCCTAAAGGTAATGCTGCGGAAGAAGAAGAAGCTGCTGAATAATTAAGGTGTTAGCACCTTGAATTCGATTCAAATGCTTGTGGGCCTGGCAAATCCAGGCCCCGAATACGCAAAAACTCGCCATAATGCAGGTGCTTGGTTTATTGAAGAACTCGCAGCACGTTATAACTGTATCTTAAAGCACGATCCAAAATACCACGGTTTAACGGGTAAGATTATCATCCAAGGCCAAGAGTTCAAACTACTGATCCCCACTACTTACATGAACTTAAGTGGTAAATCAGTGAGTAGCTTAGCCAATTTCTTTAAAATTCCTGTTGAAGACATATTAGTCGCCCATGACGAAATGGATTTACCGCCTGGTATCGCTAAATTTAAACGCGGTGGCGGCCACGGTGGTCATAATGGTCTCAAAGATATCATTGCAAAAATGAGTAATAATAAGGAATTTATGCGCCTTCGCATTGGTGTTGGGCATCCAGGTCATAAAGAACTGGTCACAGGCTGGGTGTTAGGTAAAGCGCCTCAACCTGAACAACAACAGATGGATGCCGCCATTGATGAAGCCGTCCGTTGTATGGAAATCGTTGCAAAAGAAGGTGTGCTAAAAGCACAAAACAGATTACATTCATTTAAAGCGTAAGACACGCAAGATGAACTACTAAAAAGGTATCCGAAAATGGGTTTTAAATGTGGCATCGTTGGCCTACCAAATGTTGGCAAATCGACTCTTTTTAACGCGTTAACAAATGCTGGAATCGAAGCAGCTAACTTTCCATTTTGTACAATTGAACCGAATACAGGTGTTGTTGCAGTTCCAGATAACCGCTTACAACAACTCGCTGAGATTGTGAATCCACAACGCATTTTGCCAACCACGATGGAATTTGTCGATATTGCAGGTTTAGTTAAAGGTGCGTCAAAAGGTGAAGGCCTTGGAAACCAGTTTTTAGCAAACATCCGTGAAACTGACGCGATTGGTCATGTTGTACGCTGCTTTGAGAACGAAAACATTGTTCACGTTGCGGGTCAGATTGATCCTGCCGAAGATATTGATACGATCAATACAGAATTAGTACTCGCTGATATGGATGCGGCAGATAAAGCCGTCAACCGTGTAGCTAAAAAAGCTAAAAGTGGTGATAAAGACGCCAAATTTGAGCTATCAGTACTCGATAAAGTAAAAGCTCACCTTGATGAAGGTTTGACGCTGCGTTCGTTAGAATTAACAAAAGAAGAGTTTGCTGCAATTAAGACAGTAAATTTTTTAACAATTAAACCCACCATGTACATTGCCAATGTCAATGAAGATGGTTTTGAGAATAACCCTTTCTTAGATAAAGTACGTGAAATTGCAGCTGCAGAAAATGCCGTTGTCATCCCTGTATGTGCAGCTATCGAAGCTGAGCTTTCTGAATTAGAAGAAGAAGATAAGCTTGAGTTTATGGAAGATTTAGGTCTTGAAGAGCCAGGCTTAAATCGTGTGATCCGCGGTGGATATGAGTTACTGAAGTTACAAACTTATTTTACTGCGGGTGTAAAAGAAGTTCGCGCTTGGACGATTCCAATTGGCGCAACGGCCCCCCAATCGGCTGGTAAGATCCATACCGATTTCGAAAAAGGCTTTATCCGCGCACAAACAATAGGTTTTGATGACTATATAGCGTGTAAAGGTGAAAGCGGTGCTAAAGAAGCCGGAAAAATGCGTCAAGAAGGGAAAGATTACATCGTTAAAGATGGCGATGTCATGAACTTCTTATTTAACGTGTAAGCATAATACTTTCATTTAAAAAACCCGCTTGAGCGGGTTTTTTTATCCCTGAGTTTCGCCATGACTCGCCCGTGACTTTAAATCTTCTGTTTTTATCGAATTTGTTTTCAATCCTATTCAGACCTTCCTTTGCGCAAAAAAACGCCATAAGTGCAGTTAAAATTAGCAATGTACACTAAGCGCTCACCTATGTACGATTAGATTTTTGTAAATATTGCCAAAAACAACCTCAAACTAAGCCACTTTAAGCCCCATCAAACAGACTGTTTTCTATCTAAAGCCTATTATTTAATAATGAAATTTCGTAGAAAAAGCGAAATATCAGCGCTTTTTTGTTCAGTTAGTTTAAAAATGCTGCAAACAAACTGTGATAGCTACTTTTTTGCAAAAAAGGTGTTGACGGATTTGGGGGTAATCAGCATAATACGCCCCGCATCAGCAAGATGTGAAACACAATTTAAATGGCTAAGTAGCTCAGTTGGTTAGAGCACATCACTCATAATGATGGGGTCACAGGTTCGAATCCCGTCTTAGCCACCAAATTGTCTTCATTGCTGATTGTAAAGTTTTGCGGGGGTGGCGGAATTGGTAGACGCGCTGGATTTAGGTTCCAGTATCGCAAGGTGTGAGAGTTCGAGTCTCTCCCTCCGCACCAAAACTTTACAATAGGTTAGTTGTTGGGATATCGCCAAGCGGTAAGGCAGCGGGTTTTGATCTCGCCATTCCCAGGTTCAAATCCTGGTATCCCAGCCAATTCCTTGTGAATTAAAACTATCCGAAAATGGCTAAGTAGCTCAGTTGGTTAGAGCACATCACTCATAATGATGGGGTCACAGGTTCGAATCCCGTCTTAGCCACCATTTTCACGCTTGCATCGTAAACTGCATACTCTTTTTGTTGGGATATCGCCAAGCGGTAAGGCAGCGGGTTTTGATCTCGCCATTCCCAGGTTCAAATCCTGGTATCCCAGCCACTTCTCTTTTCACTCGTTAAGCGAAGTAAAAAAGTCCATCTGCGGGGGTGGCGGAATTGGTAGACGCGCTGGATTTAGGTTCCAGTATCGCAAGGTGTGAGAGTTCGAGTCTCTCCCTCCGCACCATATTCTTTAGCTAGAATAAAAATAGCTAGGTTTGCATAACCTTAAAAGCACTGTACACATTCATGCTGCGGGGGTGGCGGAATTGGTAGACGCGCTGGATTTAGGTTCCAGTATCGCAAGGTGTGAGAGTTCGAGTCTCTCCCTCCGCACCAACATGAATGTTCAAGCTTTGATTGTTGTAAATGCAAGTACATTATTTACATGCTTTTGTTGGGATATCGCCAAGCGGTAAGGCAGCGGGTTTTGATCTCGCCATTCCCAGGTTCAAATCCTGGTATCCCAGCCACTTCTCTTTTCACTCGTTAAGCGAAGTAAAAAAGTCCATCTGCGGGGGTGGCGGAATTGGTAGACGCGCTGGATTTAGGTTCCAGTATCGCAAGGTGTGAGAGTTCGAGTCTCTCCCTCCGCACCAAATTGGCTAACTAGCTTAGTTAATTTAACATGACATTGTTGTTGGGATATCGCCAAGCGGTAAGGCAGCGGGTTTTGATCTCGCCATTCCCAGGTTCAAATCCTGGTATCCCAGCCAATTCATACCTCTATTTATTACCTTACTCTTTTCCATCCATTTTTTGTAAATTAAATTAATTTAATTTTTTAATACGCTATTTATCTTTTTATCTCTTTTCTGTACTGAATTCCTAGCTGATGATTTTGTGTCTTTCTCATTGATAGCCAAATTCTAGCGTTAAAAAATGCTGCTCATTGGCAACATTTTTAGGGTGGTTATATAGGATGACTGTCTTAGCTTATGGTCTCGGTTTCACCCATTGCATATTTTAAGACTTGCTTTTTTATCGGCCCACTGCGATTAGCTAGACCTAACATGCGCTGTCTTATCCATGCCAACCCTGTTACTTGATTTGAAAAACCTAAATAACAGGCATCCATCGCACTCATCATCAGTAAGTTGGCTGACTTTCGCTGTCGTTGATACTCAGATAAACAAGCCCTCGCCCCTACATCAGCTTGGTTATTTAAACATTTAGCCAATTCAACCACATCTTTAAAGCCAAGATTCACACCTTGACCAGCTAACGGGTTAATGGCATGGGCACTGTCACCAATTAATACAACGCGATCAGAAAAGTAGTGATTGGCATGTTGACGTGTCAAAGGAAAAACAGCCTGACGAACAACCTCAAAGTCACCTGCAAGGGCTGGGTAAGTTGCTAAAATTTCTTGCTTTAATTGCTCTGGGGTCAGTTGTTTGAGCTTGTCGAGGGTTTCACCTTGGTGATACCAGATCAAATTAGCGTAAGGTGCTTGCAGCGGCAAAAATGCCACCGGTCCGGTTGATTGAAATTGTTGCCAAGTAATGTCTTGTTGCTCAGCATCGAGCTTGATCAAAATGCCCATACAATACTGTTGATACTGCCAACCTGTGACGCCGATCCCTGCTAAAGCACGGGTTTTTGATTGCGCTCCGTCGGCTCCAATCACTAAATCAGCACTAAGTGACATATTTGCAAACGTTAATGTCACACATTGCTCTGAAGAATCTAAACTTATCAGCTCACCCAAATTGCTGTGCACGGTAATATCGTACTTGGGAAACTGAGTCCAAAGGGCTGCTTGAATCACTTTATTTTCTATGATGTGACCCAAATGCGATTGATTAATCTCACCCGCCGAAAAAGTTAAGGTGTGTGCCTGTGACTCAAAAGCAGCGAGACGGCGATAAACCGCATGACGATGAGATTCAATAACCTGCCACGCCCCTAATTGAGAAAATAACTGTTCAGAAAAACGATTAATGGCCGAAACGCGAATGTCAATTTCAGGATCAGATAATACCTGTTCGGCATCGATGGGTCGTTGCTCAACAATCGTAACGCGAGCACCCTGCTGAGCTAATTTAATTGCCATTGCGGCGCCAACCATGCCACCACCGACAATGATCACTTCATTTTTCATAATCACTCTCTTTTTCTAAAGTCGGATTATTGTATCTTAATTCAATTAAAAATAACCTTCTCCGCTGAAACTTGGGTGGTTTTTTCATAATTTACCGCGATTAATCTTTGTGCAAACCTGATTAGTGTAAATCTATACTTGGCGAGCGGCTGGGATAGTTATAAAATACGCGTCCTTTAAGCGGTCGGTTTATAAACGAGGCAATAGTTAGATGAGTAAAAAGCTGCATATTAAAACCTGGGGTTGTCAGATGAATGAATATGACTCTCAGAAAATGGCTGATTTATTAGATGCCACTAATGGCTATCAATTAACAGAAGAAGCTGAAAATGCGGATGTTATTCTTTTAAATACCTGTTCTATTCGTGAAAAGGCGCAAGAAAAGGTGTTTCACCAACTTGGCCGCTGGAAATTATTGAAAGACGACAATCCAGACTTAGTGATTGGCGTAGGTGGCTGCGTAGCATCTCAAGAAGGTGAAGTCATTCGCCAACGGGCGCCATTTGTTGATATCGTGTTTGGCCCGCAAACATTGCATCGCTTACCTGAGATGATCAAACAAGTACAAGAAAAACAAGGCTCAGTTGTCGATATTTCCTTTCCTGAAATTGAAAAGTTTGATCGCCTGCCAGAACCCAAAGCAGAAGGCCCTACCGCCTTTGTATCGATTATGGAAGGCTGTTCTAAATACTGTACTTTCTGCGTTGTCCCTTATACACGTGGTGAAGAAGTCAGTCGACCGCTCGATGATGTTATTTTAGAAGTGGCGCAACTGGCAGAGCAAGGTGTTCGTGAAGTGAACTTGCTTGGTCAAAATGTGAATGCTTATCGCGGTACTATGCATGACGGTGAAATTTGTTATTTCTCTGATTTATTGCGCTATGTTGCTGCGATTGACGGCATAGACCGTATTCGTTACACCACGTCTCACCCAGTTGAGTTCACCCCAGACATCATTGAAGCCTATGCAGATATTCCTGAGTTAGTCGACCATTTACACTTGCCGGTACAAAGTGGTTCTGATCGTATTTTAGCCTTAATGAAACGGGCTCATACTGCGCTCGAATATAAATCAACCATTCGTAAGTTGAAAAAAATTCGCCCTAATCTGAGCATGTCTTCTGACTTCATTATTGGCTTCCCTGGTGAAACCACAGCTGACTTTGAAGCGACGATGAATTTAATTAATGACATCGGCTTCGACATGAGCTTTAGCTTTATTTACAGTGCGCGCCCTGGTACGCCTGCTGCAGATTTACCTGATGATGTCTCTGAGCAAGAGAAAAAAGAACGTTTGTATATTTTACAAAACCGGATCACGCAGTTTGCGCAACAAATCAGTCGCCAAATGTTTGGTACCGAGCAACGTATTTTAGTTGAAGGCCCGTCTAAAAAGAATCCAATGGAGCTTCGTGGTCGTACAGAAAACAACCGAGTTGTTAATTTTGTCGGTGACCACAAATTAATTGGTCAATTTGTTGATGTGAAAATCACTGAAGCTTTACCAAACTCACTGCGAGGCGATCTTGTGCGTACTGAAGCGCAAATGAACTTGCGTAAAGATGTCGCCCCATCGGCTATTTTGAGTAAAAATACGCCTGCACAAGCCAATGAGATTGGTGTGGCAACATTCACGCCGTAGTTTTACATCTTTAGCCCTATTGTTCACGCCAGCAACTTGCTGGCGTGTTTTTAAAGGAATTAATTTTGAGCAATACCAAAAGCTTAGAAGTCTATTTAGAACCCTCTGATAATAAACGTCTTGCCTCTCTTTGTGGCCCTTTTGATGACAATATCAAACAAGTTGAACGCCGTTTAGGTGTTGAAATAAGCCACCGTGTCAATTGCTTTCGCGTGACCGGCCATATTGTGGCTGCACAAGCCGCACTCGAAGTGTTGAAGAATTTGTACATCGAAACTCAGCCGGTAGCTGGCAAAACCAAGGAAATTGATCCAGATGTGGTTCACATGGCACTAGCCGAGGTAAGCTACCTTGATCAAGACGAAGCAAACAGAGACTTTGCACAAGACGTTAATATCAAAACTCGTCGTGGAGTCGTTAAACCTCGTAACCCAAATCAGGCTCAGTATGTCGCGAACATTCTAAATCATGACATTTGTTTTGGTATTGGCCCTGCTGGTACCGGTAAAACCTATTTAGCGGTTGCAGCCGCAGTAGATGCACTTGAACGTCAAGAGATACGACGTATCTTGCTAACTCGTCCTGCCGTTGAAGCGGGTGAAAAGCTTGGATTCTTGCCGGGTGATTTAACCCAAAAAATTGACCCGTATCTACGCCCTCTTTACGATGCTTTATTTGAGATGCTGGGCTTTGAAAAAGTTGAACGTTTGATTGAAAAAAACGTGATAGAAGTTGCCCCTCTTGCGTATATGCGTGGCCGTACACTCAATGACGCATTTATTATTTTAGATGAAAGCCAAAATACGACGGTTGAGCAAATGAAAATGTTTCTTACCCGGATTGGCTTTAACTCAAAAGCTGTCATTACTGGCGATATTACCCAAGTAGATTTACCTCGTGGCGCACGTTCAGGGCTGCGTCATTCGATTGAGGTGCTCGGTAATGTCGAAGAAATTAGTTTTAACTTTTTTCAAGCGCAAGATGTGGTCCGCCACCCTGTCGTCGCGCGTATTGTTGAAGCTTACGAAAGCTTTGAAGAAGTCGAACGTAAAAAACGCGCAGAAAAACAAGCGGCAATGGAAAACAAACAATGACCGAGCTTGATTTACAGCTGGCGACTGAATTCGATAATCTGCCAAGCGAAGAACAGTTTCATTTATGGGCTGATAGCACCTTAACGTTATTTCGCGATGACAGTGAGTTAACCATACGTTTAGCGGATGAAGCTGAGAGTCAACAGCTTAACTTTGAGTATCGGGGTAAAGACAAACCAACCAATGTGCTTTCTTTTGAATTTGAAGCCCCTCCTGGTATGGACTTACCACTCGTAGGTGATTTATTGATCTGTCCTCAAATCGTATTTCAAGAAGCTATTGAGCAAGAGAAAACATTTCATGACCACTTTGCACATATGGTCGTACACGGATGCTTGCATTTACTTGGGTTTGATCACATTGAGCCTGCTGATGCCAATGAAATGGAAAGTCACGAAAAAGAAATCCTCGCTAAGCTTGGGATCAGTGACCCCTATCGTGATGATGTAGAATAACTTTAAACTTGAGTAAATACACAGTATATTGATCCCGGTTTTCTTAACAAACAATTTCGCCGCTAGTTTTGTCGTAAAATAACCACATAAACTAGATAAGTTAAAGCAATATGGAGCTAAAAAGTAGCGTATGAGCGACGATAACTCGCAGAGTAGCCAGGGTTCGTCTGGTAAAACATGGATAGGGCGTATTGCCCAAATGTTTCAGGGTGAACCCCAAAACAGAGCTGAACTAGTTGAAGTGATATCTGATGCACAAGAGCGTGCTCTGATTGACCCAGAAACAAAAGAAATGATGAAAGGTGTGTTAGGTGTGTCGCAGTTAAAAGTGCGCGACATCATGATCCCTCGGTCACAAATGACCACCCTTGACATCGAGCAATCACTCACTGAGTTACTGCCTATCATGGTGGAATCAACTCACTCACGTTTTCCGGTTGTCTGTGAAGATAAAGATCATATAGAAGGGATTTTACTCGCTAAAGATTTATTGCCGCTAATCTTAACGAATCAGGATGACATGCCAAGCTTAGCGTCGTATTTACGCCCAGCGATGGTTGTCCCTGAAAGTAAACGCGTCGATACGTTACTCAATGAGTTTCGTCAACAACGCTACCACATGGCTATCGTGGTCGATGAATATGGCGGAGTATCAGGCTTAGTTACAATTGAAGACATTCTCGAACTCATCGTCGGTGAAATTGAAGATGAGCATGATAATGAAGAAGAAATCCAAGATATTCGCCAAGTTGCCACGCATGTTTTTTCAGTACAAGCGTTGACACCTTTGGATGAATTTAACGTCTATTTTTCAACTCAATTTGACACTCAAGAAGCCGATACTATTGGTGGAATTTTACTGCATGCTTTCGGTCATATGCCATCTCGTGGCGAGACCATTGAAGTCGGAGGCCTGCAAATTAAAATTACCAATGCGGATAGTCGACGTATTCAGCAGGTTCAAGTCACGATCCCTAAAAATGGCCAAATTGATTCTGAAGACACTGTCTAATGCGTTGGTTTCGCCCTGAAAAAAAAAGCATGCTTGCGCTCGTCGCTGGCATGCTTTTAACATTTAGCTTTTCCCCTTTTTCTATCTGGCCGCTTAGCTTTATTGCATTAGGGATCCTCTGTTATTGCCTCCACCAGCAACCTTGGCGTCAAGCTGCAAAAATTGGCTTTTTATTTGGATTCAGTTGGTTTGCTGTTGGTATAAGCTGGGTTCATGTATCCATTGCGCAATTCGGCGGCTTACCCCTGATTGTATCTTTAGCTTTAATGGCTTTACTGGCCGCATACCTCGCTCTATTCCCAACGCTTGCGTGTGCACTGGCAGCCCAGTTTGCAAAGCGCTACTGGTTAGGCGTATTTACTCCTATCTGGTTAATTAGCGAACACCTAAGAGGTACTTTACTCACCGGCTTTCCTTGGTTATCGTTTGGCTACAGTTTAACGGATAGTCCACTCAGTACATTGGCTCCGGTGATCGGAGAGTTTGGCCTAACTGCACTGGTCATTCTCGGCGGGTTTTGCTTATTTAATCTCTACATCAAACAATGGCGTTCTGCGATACCTTGCCTCATGTTAATTGTGCTTAGTGCAATACTTGCCCCCTTTGTGAGTCATATCCATTACCAAGGTGAGCCAATTAACGTCGCGTTAGTGCAAGGAAATATCAAACAAGAACTTAGGTTTGATCCGGACGAATTTGCACGCACGATGCTCAAATACCAAGACTTAACCCGTCCTAATTGGAATGTTGATTTAGTGGTATGGCCTGAAGCTGCTGTGCCTGAAATTGAAGTGATGGCGCAGGATTATTTACAACGTGTCGACAGTGCCGCTGCGTTAAACGATACAGCAGTCATTACAGGGATTGTTGATTATCAACCCAGTACAAAAGCGATTTTCAATACCTTGATTGTACTGGGTAAACAACACAGTGACGATCTGAAGGGCCAATATCAGTATTTACATGACAATCGCTATCAGAAATATAAACTTTTGCCCGTTGGGGAATTTGTGCCTTTCGAAGAAGTTCTTCGCCCGCTAGCCCCCTTATTTAACTTGGCTTGGTCATCATTTACGCGAGGTGAAAAAGTTCAGCCTAATCTCGTCGCAAATGACTTACGGATTTTACCTGCTATTTGCTTCGAAATCGTCTTTGCCGATTTAGTGAGAAATAATTATAGCGTTGAATCAGATATCTTATTTACTGTGAGTAATGATGCATGGTTTGGTGACTCTCATGGCCCACATCAACATATGCAAATTGCCCGCATGCGCGCATTGGAGCTTGGCCGGCCATTGCTCAGGGTGACCAATAATGGCATCACAGCCACGTTTGATCCAATCAGTGGGGAACAACAAAGCTTAGCGCAATTTGAAGCGGCAGTGCTTAATACCAGCATTCATAAAATCAAAGGGGAAACCTTTTACGCAGAGCATGGTAAAACCCCGTGGTGGTCTCTCGCCTTACTAGTATTGCTCATCAGCGTATGGTTGAACTTTCGCCTTAAAGGCCAATAAAAAAAGGTCGCTCATTGCGACCTTTTTTTAACCTAATATTCAGGCTAACTGATTAAATCGTGTTTATTCCGAGTCACTGCCATTTACAATATCAGCAATCCCGCTTAAGCGTTGTAATGCCACGTCGTTGATGGTGCCTTTAGCATAAGTGCCTTTTTTAGATAAGTCACCCGCCTCTTTGCCCATTAGGATTTCTAACGCTTCATCAACAGTCGCAACAGCATAAACATGGAATTTTTCTTGCTCAACCGCACGGCATACTTCGTCATTGAGTACTAAATTAACTCGGTTTGACTTAGGTATAATCACACCTTGATCGCCCGTTAGTCCTCGCATTTTACATAATTTGAAAAAACCTTCGATTTTTTCATTCACACCACCAATCGCTTGAACTTCACCGTGTTGATTGATTGACCCGGTTAACGCAATACTCTGGTTAATTGGCAAGCGCGTGATTGCCGAAAGCAATGCGCATAACTCTGCCAATGAAGCACTATCCCCGTCGATATACCCATAGCTTTGTTCAATAGCGATATTCGCGCTCAGTGTCAATGCAAACTCTTGTGCGTATTTATTACCTAAATAACCCGTTAATAACATCACGCCTTTGGAATGAATTGCTTTACCCAATTCAGCCTCTCGTTCGATATCCAGTACCCCATCACTGCCAGCGTAAACCGTCGCAGTGATCCGTGCAGGACTACCAAAACTGGTGTCACCAATGTGTAGCACCGTTAAACCATTCACTTTGCCAACGGCTTTGCCTTCGGTATCAATTAAAGTGTGGCCCTCTTTGATTTCATCCAGCATGTTTTCACTGATTTGTCCTGTGCGGTATTCTTTACCTTGTAGGGCTTCATCAATGTGGAATGCTTCAATGAAGTTGCTGGTATCTTGACGGGCGTAATAATGCGCTTCGTTGACCAACTCTAAAATATCAGCAAATCGCGCGGAGAGCTTCGATTGATGTTCAGCTTGGCGATAACTAAAATACATTAGTCTTGCCATTGCCTCAGTACTAAGATCACTCCCAAGATTGCCACTCACGTGCTGTTGAACTCGAGTAATAAATTGATAACGATATTTATCAGAATCTGGAATGAAATACTCAAAGTCAGCCAAAACTCTGAAGAATTCATTAAACTCATCGTCATAATCTTGCATTAAATAATACAAGTCACGTGAGCCTAACAAAATGATTTTCACATCTAATGGTATGAGCTGTGGTCGCAGGGTAAAACTCCCACCTAAACTGCTCTCTTGGGCAGGTAAATCATTTTTGATATGGTGCGCTTTAAGTGATAATTTCAGCCCGTCCCACACTTGTGGATTCGCCATCACTTTTTCCGCGTCCATGATTAAATACCCACCATTGGCTTTATGCAAGGCTCCCGCTTGAATTGAGCGATAGCTCGTGACTACAGAGCCTTGCTGAGACGAATATTCGACTTTGCCAAACACATTACCAAAGGTTGGGTTGGGCTCATATACAACGGGCGCTGGGTCATCTTCTTTATAATCAACAATCAGATTGGGCGCAAAGTAATCTGCCAGCATTGCCTTTTTATCGAGGTCTTCGTTTTTCTCTTCTGATTCATCAGCTAGCCACTCAAGTACAGCATCAATCAGCTCTTTTCTAAGTTCTTTGAAGTATTTTAGAATCCCAATTTGCGTGGCATATTTATGTTCAAGTTCTTTTAAAAGCGGCTTGATTGCTTGCTCTGCTGTTGCACGTTTTAGTTCGCGTAATTTTTCAGATGACTCTCGTTTCCATCTCGGTAATTCTATCAACGCTTCGTTAAGGTCGTCTTCTAATGCAGAAATTCGGGCAAAGATTTCTATTCTCAGCTCTTCTGGTAAAGCCGCAAACTGCGTTTCATCAAGCTGCTTACCATCAACCACAGGAGCAAAACTGATTACGCCATTGTCTTCAAATAAAACGATGCCCTGGGTGATTGCTTTTGCCTCAACCAAATCAATAGCTTGATCGTATTTGGTATTAAAAGCAGCATCGATAGATTTTTTCTTTCGTTGGTAACCTGGATTATCAAACGCAGCAGGAAACGTATCAATGATTTCATCAATTAAAGAATCAATATCCGCGCAAAATAGTTTACTTTCTCCAGCTGCTAAACATATAGCGATGGGCTCGCGATGATCTTCAAAATTATTAACATATAACCATTCTAGAGGTGTCTTACGCGTTTTACTGTGAGCCGTTAGCTTGTCTTTAACTAAAGTAAAGCGGCCTAATGCAGCCTCGCCCATCACATATAAGTTATAGCCTTGTAGCTCCATTCCTAACGAAAAATCAATTGCACTACGAGCACGCTGCTGGCCAATAAAGCTTAAATCATCGGGATAAGGCGCAGCCATACAACTTGAAATTTGCTGAAGATCTATCGAAGGAGTCAGTGTTTGCACTGATAATTGAGTGGTTTTTATCGTCATTGCCTATTCTTATATTGATTTACGACAAACGGAGTCAGCATCACTCATCACAGTGATAAAGAAACGTTTAATATTAATGCTATAAGCTTACCTAAGCACACGGTAAGTTAAAACTAGCAATTGAGGTTTTTAGTAAATAAATCACTTTATGGACTCAAGGCTTGGCGAGTAAAGTAAATCCCCTCGCATTGCGAACACGTATCTATTTTCATTGGATGATAATTATGAGTAGATTGGCCACAATTTTTACAGGTAAGTATCCCAATTCCCACCCATTCACCTTGATGGTAAATGCCATTATGCTGAAAATCCTCGAGTAAAGCATACCACTCAATTTGGGAGCGATCGGCTACTTCTGTCAATTCGTACCAACATGACTCTTTGAGTTCTTCTAACGCTAATTGATGATATTGTTTTTGATGTGCTTGCCAATGAGACAAATCACGGAGGAAGTACTCTTTATACCGGCTTAATTGCTCTGCGCTATAGTGTCCAATGGCTTTCGCTTCATCTTCGCTTTTTTGAATGTACGCTACAAGCTGGCTTAATTCATGCTTTTTAACATCATTGAACCACTGATGAAGGTCTGCTAACCATTGTTGATAGTTATGTTTGTGACTCATACTGTGCTCTCCATGTTAGGCCTCACAGTAAGTATAGACAATAGGGCCTATTTTTCTGTAAAGGCTATCAACAGCTCGTTTTATAATCTGTATTGAACTTTATTAATCTCACGATTAAATTAACTACTTTTTAACAATACTAACTAAAATTTAGTTAGTATTAACTTCTGAGCCGGTGTATAAAAATTAAGTCATTGTTTTATTTAATAAAAATTAATGGTGCAAAACTTGCTTTGTTTGGCTAAATGAATACAAAAAATCAAAAAGGATGAATAAATGACTGTTAAAATCGAAGATCGACCTCTTGAGACATTGCGTCAAGAAACCATTGATCAGCTTATTTTAAACTATAGCCATGGTATTCTTTCAAATGAAGCCTTCGAACGTCGCCTTGACCAAGCGATGGCAACTCAAATTCATCAAGAGCTAGAAGCACTGGTCAGTGATTTAACGCTAAAAACCGACCCTGCTTTCGCCGAACGTAAAGAGCAGCGATTCAACACCCAATACTCTGATCATCCAGCAGCAGAAGAAACAGAAAATATCATTAATGTTTTTGGCGGGACTAAACGCAGTGGATTATGGCAAGTTCCTAAAAATATTAACGTATTTAGCTTGTGTGGTGGCTCAGAAATAGATTTCTCAGATGCGATATTCACCAGTCCAAATGTCACTATTAAAGCAAAAAGCATCTTTGGCGGTGAAGCTATTTATGTGCCAGAAAACGTCAATGTCGTCACTAAAACCTTTTGTATTTTTGGTGGAATAAGTAACAAGGCTCCATCTATTTATAATCGGCAAGCACCCACCATTATCATTGAAGGGTTTGTTTTGTGTGGGGGAATTGATATCAGTATTAAACGGACTGTAAAAGAAAAGTTTGTTGCCTTTGCTAATGAATTAAAAAGTATGTTCCATTCATAAATCGACTAGAAAGAGTAAGTTCCACTTACTCTTTATTATCATTTTGCTGTTTCATTAAATGCTCGAACTGCAATGCATCAACTGGCTTTGAAAACAAATAACCCTGAAACATATCACAGCCTTCTTGTTGCAGTAGCAATTGTTGTTCTCTTGTTTCAACCCCTTCCGCAACCACTTTCATCCCTAGGTTATGCCCCAATTGAATGACCGTGCGCACAACCATATGATCTCGTTTGTTTTCTACACACTTATCAATAAAGCTTTTATCAATTTTTAGTACATCCATCGGTAAATAACTGACTTGGCTTAAAGAAGAGTAGGCCGTGCCAAAATCATCCAATGCCAATTTCACACCTAAAGCCTGTAATGCAAGGAGCACCGCGATATTTTCTTCAGGGTTATCCATAATCCAGCTTTCTGTCTGTTCAAGTTCAAGCTTGTGCGCGGGACAACCCGAAGCAGCTAACACAGCCCTAACATCATTGACAAACTCGGCTTCATTCAACTGCACCGAAGAGACATTCACGGCAATACTGTCTAGCTGATAATGCTGCCAGTTCACCATTTGCCTACAAGCAGTTTCTAGCACCCAATGACCAATTTCAATAATACTATTCGTTTGTTCGGCAAGTGCAATAAACTCAGCGGGGTTGACTAAACCGTATTGTGGGTGCGCCCATCGAATAAGGGCTTCGGCAGATGTTATCCGCCCAGTTTTAAGGTCGACTTTCGGTTGATAAAGTAAATACAGCTGATCTTTTTGAATGGCCTGTTTAAGATCATTTTCTAATTCATATTTTTTTACCATTGAAGCCATCAACTGCGCATCACAAAAAGAAAAGGTATTTTTACCACTTTTCTTTGCACGATACATCGCCATATCAGCATTTGTACAAAGAGGTTCTATTTCACTGGCCTCATCTGGAAACCTGGCTATCCCAATACTGGCCGAAATTAAAAACTTTTTCCCCGATAATTGATACGGCTGGTTACATAACGAGATGATATTCTGCGCAAATACAGATATATCTTGCTCTGGCGCAGCCTGATCACAGACGACAAAAGCAAACTCATCGCCACCGATACGAAAGCCTTGATGTGAAGGAGTAACCAAACTTTGCAATCGATCTGCAACCGTTTTTAGCACTAAATCCCCCATTAAATGCCCGAGCTGATCATTAATTTTTTTAAACCCATCCAGGTCAATGATCAATAATGAAAATTGCTGATGTGATTGCTCAACGAGTACCTTATCTCGTAGCTTATTCAAATGCAGCATAAAAGCCTTACGATTAGGTAAACGGGTTAAATAATCAGTGTAACTTTCTTGGCGAAAATGCTGCATTTGCCGTTGTGATTTTTGCTGGAAATACGTCATCACAGAAGCAAACGCACTGATTACTATAATTTCTAGCGAGTCCTCAATTACATCAACCCAAACATTGTCTCCATAAAAAGACACATAAGCCGTTGTTAAGGAGCCCCCAACGACTACAGGCCAAAATGAGCCTGGGTAGAGAATTAAATACAAAAATGGGATCAATAAGTAAATTTCTTCTATCAACTCAAGATCCAACCGAAACACTAAGCCCACCAATACAATGACTATGCAAGAAGCGATAGTTAAGCAATGTTTGACTCGTTGATTAGTGACAATATAGGCAGTAAAAATGAAACTCAAAAAACACGCATAACCAATTTTAGCGATAAAGGGTTGCGGCAAACCCAATAAAAAGAAACTTAATAAACTTAATAAAGTGAGAAAGAGGATGGTTATAAAGTGAGATTTAATAAGCTGTTTAAATACCATATAGCTTCCTTATAATTAAAGTAAGGCAATAAGATTTTATTTTTTCAAAAATACTGCGACAACAAAGTAAATATAAGCGCACTACAAATAAACTATAGTATTAGAATTAAAAAACAAAGCAATAACAATGTCTATATTTTAGTAGTTAATCAGCGCGACACGGTCTGTATGAACCAGGGACTCTAGAAAGCACCACGCATATTTCAGTTTCAACAACATTTGTTTCACTCTGCGGTATCGAAGTCATCGCCTCTAATATCAATTTTTAGCGGGTAAATAATTGCTGGTTAAATCAGGACCAAAACTGTTTCTAACCATCTCTGATGGCGGTAATCTTCGCTAGCGACCCGCTTGAATTTAAGTTATCCTATCGGCAATTTTTATTAGTTTGCAAGAAGTTTGGAATTGTAAATGCAAGAGCAATATAACCCACAGGGTATAGAATCAGAAGTACAAGCATACTGGGATAAAAACCAAGTATTTAAAGTAACAGAAGACGAAAGCAAAGAGAAATTCTACTGTCTTTCGATGTTTCCTTACCCAAGTGGCCGATTACACATGGGTCACGTACGTAACTATACTATTGGTGATGTTGTCTCTCGCTTCCAACGACTGCAAGGCAAAAATGTCATGCAACCTATGGGTTGGGATGCATTTGGTTTACCCGCTGAAAATGCAGCGATCAAAAATAATACTGCGCCTGCTAAATGGACCTATGAAAATATCGACTACATGCGTACTCAGCTCAAGCAACTTGGCTTTGGCTATGATTGGGACCGCGAAATCGCTACGTGTCACCCAGAGTATTACAAGTGGGAACAATGGTTCTTCACTAAACTGTACGAAAAGGGCCTAGTCTACAAAAAAATGTCAACTGTCAACTGGGATCCCGTTGACCAAACTGTTTTGGCAAACGAACAAGTGATTGACGGCCGCGGTTGGCGCTCTGGCGCATTAGTTGAGCAAAAAGAAATCCCACAATGGTTTATCAAAATTACTGATTACGCTCAAGAATTATTAGATGATTTAGACAAGCTTGAGCATTGGCCTGAGCAAGTTAAAACCATGCAACGTAATTGGATTGGCCGCTCAGAAGGCCTAGAGGTTGAGTTTAAACGCGTTGATAACGACGAAAGTTTCCGTGTGTACACCACCCGCCCTGATACGATTATGGGGGTCACTTATGTCGCTGTCGCAGCCGGTCATCCTATTGCACTTGAAGCCGCGAAAAATAGCCCTGGTGTCGCAACGTTTGTTGAAGAATGTAAAAACAACAAAGTTGCAGAAGCCGATATGGCTACGATGGACAAAAAAGGCATTGCAACCGGCTTCTTCGCCACTCATCCATTAACAGGTCAACAAGTGCCTATCTGGGTCGCCAATTTTGTATTGATGCATTATGGTTCAGGTGCGGTGATGGCGGTGCCTGCGCACGATCAACGTGACTTCGAATTTGCAACAGCATACGGTTTAGATATCAAACAAGTTATCGTTCCTTCAGCAGGGTCTGAGCTAGTTGCTGATATCGATAGCCAAGCATTCACCGAAAAAGGCACGCTTATCAACTCTGAGCAATTTGACGGCTTAGATTTTGACGGCGCCTTCAACGCAATTGCTGATGCGCTTACAGAACAAGGGCTCGGAGAGCGAAAAGTAAACTTCCGTTTACGTGATTGGGGAGTCAGTCGTCAGCGTTATTGGGGTTCTCCGATTCCAATGCTCAATAAAGAAGACGGTTCTGAACTCGCCGCACCTGAAGAAATGCTGCCAGTGCGTTTACCAGAAGATGTGGTTATGAATGGTGTGACTTCACCAATCAAAGCTGATCCACAATGGGCCCAAGCTCAGCTCAATGGTGAAACGGTTTTCCATGAAACGGATACGTTTGATACATTTATGGAATCATCATGGTACTACGCGCGCTACTGTAGTCCACGTTTTGCTGAAGGCATGTTAGAACCAGGGGCAGCAAATTACTGGCTACCGGTCAATCAATACATTGGTGGCATCGAACACGCTATCTTGCATTTATTATACTCTCGTTTTTTCCACAAATTGTTACGTGATTTTGGCCTAGTTAACTCTGATGAGCCTTTTGAACGTTTACTGTGTCAAGGCATGGTATTAGCAGAAACCTATTACCGTAAAGATGAAAAAGGCGGGGATGTATGGATCTCCCCTTCTGATGTTGAAACAGAAAAAGACGATAAGGGCCGCATCACTAAAGCATGGCATAAGACTGATGGCGAGCCAGTATTCTCATCTGGTATGAGCAAAATGTCTAAGTCAAAAAATAACGGGATCGATCCACAGTCGGTGATTGAGCAATATGGTGCTGATACAGTTCGTTTATTTATGATGTTTACTGCCCCACCAGAACAAACCCTTGAGTGGTCTGATTCTGGTGTAGAAGGCGCGCACCGTTTTGTTCGCCGTGTATGGAAATATGCCTTTGATGTCAAAAACGCCGGTTCTGGGACATTAGATGTCAATACGTTATCAAATGATCAAAAAGCATTACGCCGTGAATTACACAAAGCCATTGCAAAAGTGACCGATGATCTTGAGCGTCGTCAAACATTCAACACCGCTATTGCCGCTGTGATGGAACTATTAAACAAACTCACCAAAGCGCCGCTTGATTCTGACCAAGATAAAGCACTTGCACATGAAGCACTCGATGCGTTAATCGTTATGCTTTCTCCAATAATTCCGCATGTGTGTCATCAATTGTGGCAAGAGCTCGGTAAAGAAGGTGATGTGATCAATGCACAATGGCCTTCTTTCGACCCTGCAGCCATGGTCGAAGATGAAAAACTAATCGTGGTGCAAGTCAACGGTAAAGTACGCGCTAAAGTGACCGTAGCAGCCAATGCAGAGCAAGCCCAAGTGGAAGAGATTGCCTATGCTGAAGCAAATGTGAGCCGATTCTTAGATGGTGTCACGATTCGTAAAGTCATTTATGTTCCGGGTAAACTACTAAATGTGGTTGCCAACTAAGATGTTGCGACCGACCACTCTTTTAGGATACATAGCGCTTGCGCTCTGTATCCTAGTTAGCAGCGGCTGTGGGTTTACACTCAAGCAAGCCTCTAATTTACCAGCCGATTTACAACAGTTAACATTTAATGCTATCGATCCTCAATCTGATTTATATCGCTTAATGAAAAAACAATTCTCATTAGCTAAAATCGACTTCAAAGATGAAGTAAGAGCCGATCGCGCTGAATTACTACTTTTAAACGACAAGCTTGATCGTCGTACCTTATCTCTTTTTCCAAATGGGCAAGTCGCCGAATACGAGTTAACTTATAGTGTGCGATATCAAGTCACTCGCCCAGGGGCTGAACCGACAGAACAATATTTTGAAATTTATCGCAATTACCAAGATGATCCCGATAGCGCGCTAGCAAAAGCGAAAGAGCTTGAGCTGATTTTATCTGAAATGCGCTTGCAAGCGAGTCGACGTATAATCCGAGAACTGGCGCAACTTTAATGCGGTGTTATGCCAACCAATTAGCCAGCAAACTTCAGCAACGCCTTGAACTGGTGTATATGGTGCTAGGGGATGAGCCTTTTCAAGTGCAACAATGCTGTCAGGCTATTAAAACAACAGCTAAACAGCACGGGCACGACGAACTGATCCGCTTAACCGTCACGCCACAATTTGACTGGCAAGAAATTGAGCAACACCTTAATAGCTTATCGTTATTCAGCGACAAAAAAATCATTGAATTAGATTTTGGCGATGCAAAAGCCGGACAACAAGGCGCAAAAGTACTAAAAAATATCGTTGAGCGACCCAACCCTGATTGCCTTATTTTAATTAAAGGGAATAAAAATGGCCCGGAGATTCAAAAGACAGCTTGGTTTAAAGCGCTCGATGCGATTGGATTATTCGTACCCTGTTACGAAATAACAGGCCATCACTTACAGACCTGGTTGAATAGCCAATGCCAACAATTACAACTCAATCTTGAGGCGGATGCCAAAGCACTACTATTAGAGTCAACTCAAGGTAACCTTCTAGCTACGTATCAAGAACTCGAAAAGCTGTCGTTATTGTATGGACAAACTCTTGTGAGCTACCAATTACTCGCACCTGTACTATTAAACCAAGCAAAATTCGATATTTTTGATCTCTGCGATGCACTTTTACAAGGTAACAGCAAGCAAACTGTTGCTATCCTTGTTCGCTTACAAAAAGACAACACAGAAATTACCTCGATCGCTTGGGCGATTGCACGTGAAGCCCAGCTACTATTTACAATACAATCCCGTCTTCACCAAGGGCAAAACAAAACACAGATATTCAAGCAATGTAATATTTGGAAGAACCGACAAAGTTACACTGAAAGTGCCCTAAGCCGCTTATCTATTGAACAATTAAAACTGTTGATTAGCCAATTAGCCTTATTTGACCGCCACTTTAAGCAAGGGACTCTCGTTTGCCCTTTTCCAACAATCACCCAAATTGCTCTGGGGTTTTGTCAACCCGTTCACATGGCGTTTCCCGCCTACCACGACCCTGTATGATTGGTATTTTTGGCGGCACGTTTGATCCGATACATCAAGGGCACCTTAATATTGCCACACAGTGCCTCGAGCAATTACCACTGACAACGCTTGCATTTATGCCCTGTGCACAACCCGCACATAAAACGCATTCAGGCGTCAGTGCAGAACATCGGTTAGCCATGGTAAAATTAGCCATTGCGCAACAACCCGCTTTTTCAATTGATGATCGGGAGCTAAAGCGCACAGGCCCTTCCTACTCTTTATTAAGTCTACAAGAGCTAAAACACGAACACCCCAACGACACACTTGCATTTTTGATAGGTATGGATTCGCTTAATAGCTTACATAAGTGGCACAAATGGCAAGAAATCGTCACTTTATGTCATTTGATAGTGTGTCAGCGGCCAGGAGAAACTTTACACCCTGCACCTGAAATTCGTAAATATATAGATCGCAGCAGTACTTCTGACATCCATACCTTAACAACGACTCATGCAGGCCTGTGCTACTTTTTGCCCACAACGCCCACCGCTATTTCTTCCAGTGAGCTGCGCACGCAATTACAAACCTCTTCTGCCCAGCTTGAATACTTACCCGAGGCTGTCGCTAACTACATTAAAAATCAGCATATCTACTGTTAATTTTCATTCGCAGCTTAATAATTACTAACAGCCGTGATAAAATCACCAATTAGCTTTAACTTATTTGTGAGAACACATTTTGGAATCAACCGAACTATTAGAGTTTGCTGTAGATAAAGTCGACGATATGAAAGCCCGCGACATCATCAAATTAGACGTCAGAGAAAAATCAAACATCACTGATTACTTAGTGATCTGCTCTGGAAACTCAAAACGTCACGTACAATCGATTGCTGAAAACGTCAATAAAGAAGCCAAAGCGGTTGGTCTAGAGCCTTTAGGCATCGAAGGTCAAACGGGTGGTGAGTGGGTCTTAGTAGACTTAGGTGATGTGGTTGTTCATGTGATGCAAGATCAATCTCGAGATTTCTATCAGTTAGAGAAACTTTGGGGCTAATCCACGATGAAAATACAACTAATTGCGGTTGGCACTAAGATGCCAAGTTGGGTCGAAACAGGGTATCAAGAATACCAACGTCGCTTCCCAAAAGACATGCCGCTGGAATTAGTTGAAATCAACGCCGGAAAACGTGGCAAAAATGCCGATATTAAGCGCATTTTGCAATTAGAAGGTGAAAAAACCTTAGCCGCCATCCCAAAAGGGAACCGCATAGTTACGCTAGAAGTCACAGGTAAACCTTGGGATACCCATGATTTAGCCAAACAAATGGAAAAATGGCAACATGATGGCCGTGATATCAGTTTACTGATTGGTGGACCTGAAGGTTTAGCACCTGAATGTATCGCGGCTTCTGCACAAAAATGGTCGCTGTCAAATTTGACGCTTCCCCATCCTCTGGTCAGAATTGTGGTTGCAGAAAGCCTCTATCGCGCTTGGAGTTTAAACAATAACCACCCCTATCATCGCGAATAACCTGAATTATGTTCAAGCGACGAAGCCCTATCAGAGATCATTCCGCCGAGGCCAATTTATTTGCTCGGCGTGCCTTTATCGCTTTTGTGTTTGTCCTTATTCTTATCGCGATTCTCTTTGTTAATATTTACCGCCTTCAAGTAACTGCGCACCAAAGTTATCAAACTCGCTCGAATGACAACCGAATTAAACTTGTGCCGATCGCACCTAATCGTGGGCTAATTTACGACAGAAACGGTGTCATCCTTGCTGAAAATCGGCCGATTTTTAATTTAGAAGCGATCCCTGAAGATGTCGGTGATATGGCCGACTCACTGGCTCGACTGAGTGTTATTTTAGATATCAGCGAAGCCGAAAAAAACGACTTTTTAGACGATATCAAACAACAGCGTCGCTTTAAGAGCCAAGTGTTAAAATCTCGCCTGAACGAAGAACAAGTGGCTAAATTTTCAGCACACCAACATAAATTCCCCGGATTTAACATCGAAGCCCGTCTTGCTCGACACTATCCATTTGGTGATACACTCACCCACGCATTAGGCTATGTTGCCAAATTAAATAAAAAAGAACTCACTCAATTGCAACAAGAAGGACTTGAGACCAATTATCGCGCAACCCGCTATTACGGAAAGCTAGGACTTGAGAAATATTATGAACATACACTGCATGGAACGGTGGGTTCTCAAGAAGTCGAAATAAATAACCGTGGGCGAATTCTACGCACGTTAAGCTCTACCCCCCCAATCCCAGGGCAAGATCTTGTTTTAACACTGGATGTCGGATTACAACAAATAGCCCAATATGCGCTAAAAGACAGCCGAGGTGCTGTGGTCGTACTCGATGCAAAAAATGGCGGCGTACTCGCACTCTATTCAAATCCAAGCTATGACCCTAATTTATTTGTTCACGGGATCAGCCGCGCCGATTATCGAGCATTACTTAACGCTGATCGGCCGCTCATTAACCGCGCAACCCAAGGTAGCTATGCACCGGCTTCGACAATAAAACCTTTAATGGCAATATTTGGCCTTGAAGAAGGGTTAATTACTGAAACCACTACCATGTTTGACCCTGGTTTTTTCGAAATTCCTAATGTCGAACACCGATGGCGTGACTGGAAGCGCTGGGGTCACGGTAAGGCGGTCGATGTGTATCAAGCCATCGAGGAGTCATGTGATACATTTTTTTACGATATCGCCTTTCGAGCTGGGGTCGATAAAATCAGTAATTTTATGGCCCAATTTGGCTTTGGTGAGCTATCAGGTGTGGATATTTATGAAGAAACATCTGCAATTTTGCCTTCCAAAGAATGGAAAAAAGAACGATTTAAAGAGTCTTGGTGGCGAGGTGATACGATTTCTGTGGGCATCGGTCAAGGTTACTGGACTGCGACCCCCATGCAAATTGCCAATGCCACCAATATTATGGTCAATAAGGGCGTGAACAACCCTCCTCACTTAGTCTCATTAACTAAGTTGGGCGAGGAGGTAACACTTATCAATAATGAAGAGAAACCACCGATTGCACTGAAAGATCCTCATAATTGGCAAATTGCCATTGATGCGATGCATAACACTGTTTACAAGAAAACAGGCACCGCACATGCTGCTTTTGTCGGCGCTGATTACGACCCATCAGGAAAAACAGGCACCGCACAAGTTGTTAGCATCGCACAAGGTGAGCGATATGACGCCGATAACTTAAAAGAAAAACACCGCGATAACGCCTTATATATTGGCTTTGCTCCCTACAGCGACCCCGAAATAATCGTGATGGTGACCGTTGAGAATACCGGTGGCGGCAGTAGTGTAGGAGCGCCTATTGCGCGTCAGTTAATGGATTACTATTTCTCCTCACAACAATCTCGAGCAGACACACCATGACCTCGTTGCACAGTCAAAAATCGTTTTGGGATAGGATTCATTTAGATTGGCCGCTCTTTTTAGCGTTAATCACTATGCTCAGTGCTAGCACATTTATTATTTACAGTGCCAGCGGCCAAGATATCGGCATGTTGATCCGCCAAAGTAAGCGGATCGGCTTAGCATTAGTGGCCATGATTGTATTAGCGCAGTTTTCGCCTCGTACCTATAAACAATGGGTCTTTTTATTTTATGGGATTGGACTTGCTTTACTCATTGCTGTGTTAGTCATGGGCGTAAGTAGCAAAGGTGCCCAGCGCTGGCTTGATTTAGGTTTTACACGGTTTCAGCCTTCAGAGATTATGAAACTCGCCGTACCGATGATGGTGGCTTGGTATATCGGTAAATACCATCTACCACCACGCTTAATTCATTTAGTCGTAGGTTTTGCGTTAGTCATGGTTCCGACTATTTTGATCAAAGAGCAGCCGGATCTAGGCACATCTATTCTTATTGCCAGTTCAGGGATCTTCGTATTATTTTTAGCCGGAATTAGTTGGCGTTTGATACTTTTTCTGGGCGCCGCTGCGGGCTTAGCTGCACCGGTCTTTTGGACCTATGGTATGCACGCCTATCAAAAACAACGTGTCCTCACCTTTTTAAATCCAGAAAGTGACCCACTTGGTTCGGGTTATCACATTATCCAATCAAAAATTGCGATTGGTTCTGGAGGATTAGAAGGCAAAGGCTGGTTACAAGGTACACAATCTCAATTAGAGTTTTTACCTGAACGCCACACTGATTTTATTTTTTCAGTATTGTCAGAAGAGTTTGGTCTGGTTGGTGTCACCGTGCTCCTCGCTGCATATTTGTTTATTATTGGGCGTGGACTTTATATTTCAGTCAATGCACAAGATGCATTCGGTAAGTTACTGGCTGGTAGCCTCACTCTCACCTTTTTTGTTTATGTATTTGTCAATATTGGTATGGTTTCGGGGCTCTTACCTGTGGTCGGCGTCCCTCTGCCACTCATCAGTTATGGCGGAACATCAATGGTGACCTTGATGGCCGGGTTTGGCATTATAATGTCTATTGCAACTCATAAAAAGGTGGTAATCAATTGATGAAAAATTGGCTTTTCTTTCTGGGTTTATTAGGACTGAGCTTTCTCAGTGGCTGTAGTAGCAGCCGATATGATATGCGCCATGATGCAGCACCCCTTCGTAAACCCACGCAGTTAGAACAACAAGATGCCATCGTGGTTGCGACAAAAAAAAGCATTGCTGCAAGTCGCCCCTACAGCATTGCAGGCAAACGTTATAAGCCGATGTTAGATGAAACCGGATACAAAAAGGAGGGGATTGCCTCTTGGTATGGGCGAAAATTTCATGGTCATAAAACCTCAAATGGTGAAGTTTATAATATGTTTGCCATGACGGCCGCCCATAAAACATTGCCATTACCAAGCTTTGTTAAAGTCACCAATATAGATAATGGTAAATCGGCAATTGTTCGTGTTAATGACCGCGGCCCTTTTCATGATGACCGAATTATCGACTTATCTTACGCTGCGGCTTATAAACTGGATTATTATCGCTCTGGTACAGCGAGGGTTAAGTTAGAGGCCATTACACTCGATGACCAGCCTCATCCCTATATTTATATTCAAGTTGCCGCAGCAAGCAAAACAGACACCATGACGGTGTTAGCTGAACAACTGCGTAACAAATACCAAGTAGAGAATATTATTAATCATAGAGATGGAATTTTTCGCCTGAAGATCGGTCCTATGAAAGACTTAACGCAAGCGAAGACAACGCTAGCAACCATTCAGCGAGATGGCCACAAAGAAGCCTTCTTGCTTTACAGTGAACAGTTGCTTTAGGATAATACCTTAGCAACACACATATTCTATTAACCAATTAAATTATTATAATGAAACGATTAAAAAACACTTTGCTCAAAAACGTTTGCACGATTGTTTGTACTGTTGGCATTTTCAGCGCCAATGCGCAAATTCTTCCTGCACCTCCTCAAATTAATGCTAAAGGGTATTTTTTAGTTGATTACACAACTGGAAAGGTGATTGCCGAAGGCGCGCCAGATGAGCGATTAGCCCCAGCATCACTGACCAAAATGATGACAAGTTATGTGATTGGTCTAGAAATAAAGAATAAAAATATCCTCCCTAGTGATGTTGTCACGATCAGCGAAAAAGCATGGAGTAAGAATTTTCCCGATTCTTCAAAAATGTTTATCGAAGTGGGTAAAAAAGTAACTGTAGAAGACTTAAATCGCGGAATCATTATTCAATCAGGCAATGATGCCTGCGTAGCGATGGCCGAGCATATTGCAGGCAGTGAAAGTGCCTTTGCAGATCTCATGAATGCACATGGGCAGCGCCTCGGCTTAACCAATTCTCACTTTATCAATAGCCATGGCTTAGATACGGATGAGCATTACACTACTCCCCGCGACATGGCTAATTTAGGAATTGCACTCATTCGCGATGTGCCTGAAGAATATGCAATTTATGCCGAAAAATCATTTACATTTAACGGTATCAAACAATATAACCGCAACTCATTGCTTTGGGATGAGAGCCTCGATGTTGATGGTATCAAAACAGGCCATACCTCTGAAGCTGGTTATAGTTTAGTCACCTCGGCTACAAAAGGTGACATGCGCTTGGTGGCTGTTGTAATGGGCACCGATAGTGAACGTGCTCGTAAAGTCGAAAGTAAAAAGTTATTAAATTACGGCTTTCGCTTTTATGAAACAATCACGCCTTATAAAGCGGGCGATACCTTTGCCAGCCAACGCATATGGATGGGCAATAAAGAAGAGGTTTCTTTGGGAATTGTTGAAGATACCCCAATTACCATTCCTCGAGGCCAAGCTAAAAATTTAAAGGCTAACTTTAAATTAGACAAAACCCTTGAAGCTCCTATCGCTAAAGGAACTAACGTAGGCACGTTATTCTTACAACTTGACGGTGAAGACATCGCTCAGTACCCATTAGTAACATTAGAAGAGGTCGAAGAAGGCAGCTTCTTTAGCCAAATTTACGACTACCTTCGTTTACAATTAGCCAACTAATCTGTTAAGCGTTCTTTTAAAATGCAGGCTCTTTAGCCAAGCCGTTTACCTAAAGTGGTGCTAACGGCTTAACTATGCACATAAATGCACTATAATTGAGGTAGTTACCTTAGTTATGGTGTATTTTTTTGAGAAAGAAATCTTGCCAGAAAGATTGGCCTACCTTCCCAGAATCGTTTAATGGAATACAGGTAAATTGTTGTAAATTTACTAGATGTGATAACTTTGGGATCTCGCCTGAGGACAGTACACAACGAGCATCATCAGGGCAAAAATCTAACGCCAATCCTCAGCATCGTCAAGTAGCCAAACACCATCCACTCTATAAAACTTCTGGAAGTGCAAAGTTTGAAGCTTCAATCGTTTGTAAGGCTTGTGAAAAGAAGAAAAAAGCAGGTGATAATGTAACTGTCTCTTCCGATTTAAAAAGTAACTATGCCATTTATCAGGAATACGAGCGCCTATCACATTATTTGATGGAGCCAGCAGTAAAATGCCCTAACACACAATGTCCAACCTACACCGTTGAATTTTTTGAACCTTCTATTAAAAAAAGAGGATATACGAGGGCTGGTACGCCCCGATACGAGTGCAAACACTGCAAAAAGACATTCACTGTAGGAAGGCAATCAAGGCAGCAGAAACGACCTGAAATCAATATAAGGCTATTTGATTTATTGGTGATGCACGCACCGCTTAGAAGAATTGCAAAGCATCTCAATATCTCACCTAAAACACTTTACGATAAAATCGACTTTATCCATCGTCAGTGCTTAAGTTTCGTGAAAGAACGTGAGCTTAGACTTATTGAAGGAAAGTTAAAGCTTGATCGCTTGTATTTATCAACTGATAGACAGGTACAGACTACAAACTGGACTAAAAGAGAAGATAAGCGCACCACTGAAATGTACGGTATTAGCACAGCCTGTTTAAGAACAGGGTATGTCTTCGCGTTCAATTTCAACTTTGATGAAACCATTAATCAGTTTGAAGTTGAAAGTCTTGCGGAAGAATATGGTGACAACGACAAACCTAAACACCATAGAGTCACTGCAAGAATTTGGCTAGAAAGCGAATTATCTAAAGCTATAACAGCGAGTGCTAGCTCAAGCACTGACTCTTTAATATTGCTAGTAGAAGAAATCGAAAACAAAATAGAGCATGAACTATCGTCTTCAAATCCTGAAAGCTCAGAAAACATTGATGGGGATATAAAGTTACCCGCTAAAGGCGTTTTAGTTCACAACGAATACACGATGCTAGCCCATTTTTTATTGCTTAATAAGCTGACGCAACATGTTGGTAAGACTCTATTTTACATGGATCAAGATACTGGTATGAAGACAGCCTACTTAGGTATCTTTAAGGACAAAATTAAACTGGGAAAGAGTGATGGATTTTTAGTTAGAGCATTGAAAAACAACAGTGTCGATGACAAACGTAGAGCTGTAGCAGCCACGAATAAACTCATAAAAAAGATCACTGGTATCGAGCGCAATGAATTATCGAACAAGCAGTTTAGAGATGTCGTAAATCAGCTAATTATTGAGAGACTTGATAAACTAATTACGATCAAAAAATCAACCGAGCAATGGCTAGATTATCCTGTTGCAACTATGCCAGAATCTGAAAAGCTAGTCGCTGCTGTTACAGATATTTCAAAGTATGATATTGAGCATCAAGCCAACTTGTATCGCAAAGCTAGCCTTCATGCTGTAGATAGATTCTTTATGAATGCTAGACGAGCTGTAGGCTTATTAGAGCGTTCATTTTCGTCAGGTTCGAATGCTTCACGAAACTGGAATGGGTACTCAGCGTACAATCCTGCTATGTTGACAAAGATGGCTGACATTTACCGTGTGTATTACAACTACGCAAATAAAAACGATAAAGGCGAAACTCCAGCGATGCGCTTAGGACTCGCTAAAGGGCCTGTTGCTATAGAGAAAATTTTATATTTTGGAAAATACGAATAATTAAGGGAAAAAATGAAATTAAAGGACGTTAAAGTATCAATCACAATTGTTTCTATCGCCTGTCTAATCTTGATATTTTCTAGGGTTTACTACACAAGATACGATTGGGTGCCATTGAATCTAGGCATACATCAAGCTGAGACTTCATATGAAGATACATTCAAAGCCGAATATACAGGACACCATTTCTTGTATTTGGAAATAGACAGGCTTAATGGTGAATCTAAAATTCTTAGCTGCATATTCGGAGTCTCACTACAGAAATCAGAGTGTAATGGTAATCAGGAGCCAGCGAATCTTCTATGGGAGATTACGGAAGGTGGAAACTCTATCGCTTCAGGAGAGGTTGAAAACAACTGGGAAGCTGCATACTGGAGTGCTAGAGGGGATGGAGCATCAATACACAGGTTTAGCGCTACAGAAGGCTCTATTTATCAGCTAAAAGTAAAACTAAATGTCTCTCAAAATATAATAGAGAAAGTAAACCCAAGAATGAAAATTAAGTTACCAGCTCTTTTGCATAAAGATGACGCGATCATTTCTGGGTTATTAGATTTGCTTGCATATCTAATTCTAGGTTTAAGCATCATTGCACTAATGATTGAGGTTTATCGCGCTAAAAAGCGGTCTTAAAACTTTCATATGTAATAAAGCAACTACAAAGAGAGAGGCGTTATCAAACTCTATAGTTGCTTTAATTTAATCTATCTCAAGCTAGATCCACTTTAAGTAAACGGCTTGCTCTTTAGCCTGCATTTTTAATTTATAAAGCTAGTATTTAGATTAGGATTATTAATAAGCGTTTTATTAAAAACGATGTTAAAATGCCTGCCTTTAAAATTTATCTATCCTGTAGTGCTATGAAAGCTGACTTAAACACCACTTTTTAGTATTAAGTGATGGATATCTATCTACCAAACAACCGATTTTGAGGCTCACGCACCGTGGTAAAACTTGTCCAAAACACTAAATTTGACGAATATCTTGAATTTCCTTGTACGTTTAGTTTTCGCGTTATGGGGTTAGCCAACAAGCAACTAACTGAGCAAGTCTTAGTTGTAATGCAACAAGTAGCACCTGGCGATTATGCTCCAACCGTTAAACCCAGTGCAAAAGGCAACTATGAATCTGTGCATTTAGTGGCGCGTGTAGAAAGTAAAGAACACATCGAAAAGATTTATAACGAATTGGGTAAATTAGAAGACGTTCGTCACGTTTTATAGTTACGTTCGCTGAAATAGAGCTGTAAGGATCCCATTTTGAGTAACCCAACTATAATCATCCGCCAACTAGGCCAACAAGCCTATGAGCCAATTTGGCAGGCCATGCAGGATTACACTGATCATCGCGATGAATTCAGTGCAGATGAAATTTGGTTAGTCGAGCACGATCCTGTCTTTACTCAAGGTCAAGCTGGTAAAGAAGAGCACCTTTTAATGCCAGGTGATATTCCTGTTGTTAAAGTCGATCGGGGTGGGCAAGTCACGTATCACGGTCCAGGGCAACAAGTCATGTACGTATTGTTTAATTTACGCCGTTTAAAAATTGGCGTAAGAGAGCTCGTCACATGGTTGGAAGATTGTGTCGTGGCTACTTTAGCCGATTATGGCGTAAACGCCTATGCTAAGCCTGATGCTCCCGGTGTATATGTCGATGATAAAAAAATTGCTTCATTAGGTCTTCGAGTGAGACGTGGCTGCTCTTTTCATGGCTTAGCTTTAAACGTCAACATGGATCTTGCGCCGTTTTTAAGAATAAACCCCTGTGGTTACGCTGGAATGGCCATGGTGCAGTCATCCGATTTAGCAGGTCCAAAAACCATCGAACAAGCACAAGCAGGCTTGATAAAACATATCGTTGAGAAATTAAACGTCACCGACGTCAAACAAAAACTAGGGTTTGATAACGAATGAATAAACCAGTAAAGATCCAACCAGGGGTTAAACTGCGCGATGCCGAAAAAATGGCATTGATCCCAGTAAAAGTGTTACCAACAGAAAAAACTGAAATGTTACGTAAGCCTGAGTGGCTCAAAATCCGTCTTCCAAAATCAACTGAGCGCATTGATGGCATAAAAAGCGCTATGCGCAAACACGGACTGCATTCTGTCTGTGAAGAAGCTTCATGTCCAAACCTTTCAGAATGTTTCAACCACGGCACTGCGACCTTTATGATTTTAGGTGCTATTTGTACCCGTCGTTGCCCATTTTGTGATGTCGCACACGGTCGTCCATTAGCACCCGATGCTGCAGAACCCGAAAAACTGGCGTTAACGATTCGTGATATGAAACTTAGTTATGTTGTAATTACGTCAGTGGATCGCGATGACCTTCGTGATGGCGGTGCACAACATTTTGCTGACTGTATTCGAGAAATCAGAAAATATAACCCAAAGATCACTATTGAAATCTTAGTCCCTGACTTCAGAGGCCGAATGGATCGCGCACTCGAAATCTTAATCGAAACACCACCTGATGTTTTTAACCATAACTTAGAGACTGCACCGCGTTTGTATAAGTTGGCGCGTCCAGGGGCTGACTATAAGTGGTCACTAGAACTACTACGCCGATTCAAAGAAGCCCACCCTAATGTGAAAACTAAATCAGGCTTAATGGTTGGTTTAGGTGAAGAAATCAGCGAAATTGAACAAGTATTACGTGACCTTCGTGAGCACAACGTTGACATGCTAACTGTTGGCCAATATTTACAGCCGTCAAAACACCACCTTCCAGTTAAACGTTACGTACCACCTGTCGAGTTTGATGGCTTAAAAGAATATGCCGATGAGATTGGCTTTGTCCACTCTGCGTGTGGGCCTTTTGTCCGCTCAAGCTACCATGCCGATCAACAAGCTGCAGGTAAAGAAGTGAAATAATGCAAAAAAGGCTTAGTGAGAACTAAGCCTTTTTTATATCAGTTTCGAAATAACTGTCAAACTCCAGTCGCGACCAGATATCCCCTGCTCGCACTTCATCAGAGCAGCTAGTTCACATAATACCTCTTCATATAACTCTATCTAAACTTATTGTTTCTCGATCAAATGATGCAAGTTTACGTGGGAAAAATCAGTGAGCTTAAGCTAGCTGGCGGACTTGTTCATATTCGCACCAAATTCAAAAGTGAGCCCAGAGTAAACAAGATAGACAAAACTCATTTTAGTCTGTTTTATGAGGTTGATTCCTTGTTACAGCAAGTTTAACTAGTTGAAGTAATGAGGAATCACACTCAGAGTCTATCAAAAACATACCTGCGGATTACTAGAGCTCTTAATCTTTTTCGATATTATCTAAGCCTTTAGTTTCTTTTTTAGCTGGCAGCTTATGGTGAATAGCCGCTTTAATTAGCATATAACCGCTGATAGGCGCGGTGATTAATAGAAAAATCGAGATTAAGATTTCTTTGGCGCTAATCCCATTTTTAGTCAAGCTAAAATAGACCATCGCGGCAGTCAACACTCCAGCCATCCCAAGAGTTGTGGCTTTCGTGGGCCCATGTAACCGCATAAAAAAATCAGGCATTTTAAGCAAGCCAATCGAGCCTATCAGAATAAATACTCCACCAACCAAAAGTAAAATAGACACAACCCATTCATAAATTAACATAATAAAACCTTCTAAATCGTTGGCTATTCAATGATATCGCCGCGCAGTAGAAACTTACATACCGCAACTGTACTGACAAACCCTAACATTGCAATTAACAAAGCTGCTTCGAAGTACAAGTTCGTGTCAACACGAATACCGTATAAAATAATTAAAGCTATCGTATTAATATACATTGTATCGAGCGCCAAAATACGGTCAGGGAGCGTAGGACCAAGAATTAAGCGCCATAAATTCATTAACAACGCGATCCCAACCATAGTCAATACAATCAGAATTACCGTGTCTAGCATTGGAAAATCTCCTTCAAAGGGGCCTCATAGCGCTGTTTAATTGTATCGATTAATTGCTGCTCATCATCCAAATCAAGTACATGAATTAATAAATAACGTTGAGCCGGTAATTCGCCTTTGTCCAACTTTTCAGGGATTGGGTAGACTTCTGCACTGACCGTACCTGGAGTGAGCGATACCGTGCTAGCTAAAATAGTAATCGGCATCTCATGGGATAAATCCAGCGGGATCTTTACAAACGCTGGGCGTAAGCGCTTAGTTGGCCCAAGAATCAGAAAAGCCACTTGAACATTTGCTGTGACAATATCGTACAGTACCAGCATAAAATGTTTCAATGCTAATCCCGGCTTCAAGATAAGTGGTTGAGGAGCGCGAAACCGCAAGGTTAATAGCGGGATCACAATCGCAAGAAAAGTCGCTAATATTAAGTGACCCACTGATACGCTATTATTCAGTAGTAACCACACACAAAATAGCATCAAACTTCTAAATGGGGTTGGCAACCAGGTAAATTTTGCTTCTAATCTCATAACGGTACTTGCTCCATTGGCTGCCCTAAAACACTCTGTACATGACCACTAACATCATGTAACTGCGCTGCGGCTGCTAAAGTAAATTCACTAATCGCACCGGCAAAAACCACCATCAATGGCGAGCACACGAGTAAAACAATGATTACTCCAATTTGGATAGGATGGCTGCGCTCGTCACTTGGCTCTGAATTACTTTGTTTCCAAAATAAGTTTGAACCAGCTCGGCTTAATGCAATCATGACCATTAAACTCACGACTAAATAAACGGGCCAAAAAGAAAGGTGAACATCACCTTCAAGTGCAGCATTAAGGAACCATATTTTACCAATAAACCCTGAAAATGGTGGCATGCCTATCACTGCAAGTACCGCGGCAATAAAGCAACAACCAAGTAAAAATGGTTGAGCGACTGCACGCGCAGGCACTAAACGATCTCCCGCTTTTCCACGCTGCTCAGCGATTAATTCGGCTAATAAAAATAGCGCCGCAACCATTAAAGTAGAGTGAATCACATAATATAAAGCGGCTGCGGTTGCAGTGACAGATTGCATTGCCACTGCTGCAACTAACGTCCCCACAGAAACAACCACGAGATGGGCCACCAAGCGACGAAGATCTTGACTTGCAAGTACACCAAAAGCGCCTACGGCGATTGTAATAATTGCGAGCGGCCAAAGCCATTTAGACGCCATAAACGCCAGCTCCCCAGCTTCACGACCAAAAATTGTTGTATAAACACGGAACATTGCATACACACCCACTTTTGTCATAATCGCGAACATAGCGGCCACCACTGGAATGGCAACTGAATAAGTCGCTGGTAACCACATATGTAAAGGCAAAATCGCCGCTTTTAAAGCGAAAACAATCAATAGTAGTAATCCGCCAACCTTCGCTAAAGCTAAGTCATCCCCACTCAGCATTGACACTTTATAGGCCATGTCTGCAATGTTTAATGTCCCTAGCACCCCGTAAAGCACGCCGAGCGCAATCAAAAAGACACTTGAGCCGACCAAGTTGAGGATAACGTAATGCAATGCAGCCTTTGTTTTTTGTTTATCAGCCCCATGCATCAACAATGAATATGATGCAATCAGCAACACTTCAAAAAAAACAAACAAGTTAAACAGATCACCGGTCAAAAATGCACCATTAACACCTAATGTAAGGAAATGAACGAGTGGATGAAAGAAACTTCCCTTTTTGTCATCTCCAGCTAAAGAGTACACAACACAGCACAAAGATAAGAACGAGGTCAAAGTCACTAACAAGGCTGATGTCATATCACCGACTAATACAATTCCAAAAGGCGCAGACCAATCACCTATCGCATACACAAGTGTTTGACCATCTTGGCTTTTAAGTAATAATGCCATACTGGCAATAAAAGTCAGAACAGCAAAAATAACTGATGCAATACGTCGCATCTTTGTATTTTTGCCACATGGAGGCAATAAGAGCACAACTGCCGCAAGCATCGGCAGTAAAATACTTAAACTCACTAAGTGCATTACTTGCTCTCCTTGATTTCTTGCATCACCGAAGTTGTTACTTCTGTTTCTTTACCATCGACATGATCAGTCCCTAAATCAGCCCGCCCTCGAATCGCCAAAATAACCACAAAAGCCGTCATCGCAAACCCAATAACAATCGCGGTGAGTACCAAGGCTTGCGGTAATGGATCGGCATAATCAGTCGAAAAACCAAGCACAGCGGCTTTATTTAAGCTCAAGCGGCCCGATGAAAATAAAAATAAATTAACAGCATAAGAGAGCATAGTCAGCCCTAATACCACAGGAAACGTCCGTGCGCGTAACAATAAAAACACACCGCAAGCCACTAAAATTCCCACGCATGTTGCATATAAGGCTTCCATTACTTGCCCTCCGCTTCAGGCTGTTGGTTTAGTGTGAGTTTTCCTAAACTTGCTAAGATCATTAAGACAGAACCTACCACAGTTAAATACACCCCTAAATCAAATACTAAGGCACTCGCTAGTTCAATTTTTCCAACTAATGGAATATCAAAATACTCAAACCAGCTTGTTAAGAAAGGACGGCCAAATAACCAACTACCAATACCCGTCATAAAAGCAATCGCAATACCAAACGCAATCACCTTACGATAATTGACATCAAAGCGATCATAAATCCACTGAGAGCCATGTGCCATATATTGTAAGATAAAAGCAATAGCCGTGATTAAACCCGCGATAAATCCACCACCTGGCAGGTTGTGGCCACGTAAAAAGATATAAACGGTTACTAATAATGCCAATGGCAATAAACTTTGAGAAATTGACGCCAATAAAATTGGATGGCGCTCACGTGCCCAAGGTCGACCCTCTCCATCTCTTGAAGGCATAAATAAAGGTAAATTCAGCAACATCTTATAAATACCCAGTGCAGCTATTCCTAGCACTGTAATTTCACCTAACGTATCAAAACCTCTAAAATCAACCAAAATTACGTTAACAACATTGGTCCCTCCTCCACCGGTTTTCGCGTTGGCAAGGAAAAAATCAGAAATAGAAGACAAGGGACGAGTCAAAATTGCATAACATAAACTTCCCACTATTACCCCAAGACTTGAAGCAATTGCAAGATCACGCAAAATGCGCAATGAGCTTGATTCTTTTGGTGTTTTTTGTGGCAAGAAGAATAATGCCAACATTAATAAAATGATAGTTACTACTTCAACAGTTAATTGAGTCAGGGCTAGATCAGGAGCAGAGTAACGGGTAAACGCAACGGAGACCATTAAGCCAACAACCGAAATAGTCAGCAATGCAACCATTCTATTTTGGTGCCAAATCAACGTCGCTAGCGCACCCGCAATCAATAAACCCGCACCCACTGCAGCATTCGGTGTCACGGCAGAAAGAGGCTTAGTCCCTGCTAATTGCACCATATCAAATAACGGCATACCAGCTAAAATGATCACACTCATAAGCAAAAATAAAACATAGCGCTGCAACGAGCCATTCTCAAGGCGGTCAATAAACTCGCGACTCCACCTCACTAACTGCTGAACGCGTTGCTCGAAAAACTCTTTTGCATCAAAACTCGGCAAAGAGGCTTGAAAATGAAATAAGTGCTTACGTTGGCTATAAATCAGCAAACCACCGAGTACAGCTAATCCACTCATTAATAAAGGTAAATTAAACCCGTGCCAAATAGCTAAACTGTATTCAGGTAATACAGGACCCAATACAGCTCTCGAAGCGGCACTGAGAATATCATTCACCACAAAATTAGGGAAAATACCGACAACAATACAGAGTGCAACTAATATTTCGACAGGGATTCTCATATATCGCGGCGGCTCATGGGGCGTTTTAGTCAATCCCACAGGCTCACCATTAAAGAAAACATCATGAATAAAACGAATTGAATACGCGACTGAAAACACAGCAGCTATTGTCGCAACAACCGGAATTAGCCATGACATTGAACCTAAAACTTGCTGATGCAAAGTTTCAGCAAAAAACATTTCTTTTGATAAGAAACCATTTAATAAAGGCACTCCCGCCATAGACGCTGCAGCAACCATCGCCAAAGTTGCGGTATATGGCAAAAACTTGAGCATACCATTCAGTTTACGCATGTCTCGAGTTCCACTTTCATGGTCAATAATTCCTGCAGCCATAAATAACGATGCCTTGAAAGTAGCATGGTTAATTATATGAAAAATTGCTGCAACCACTGCAAGCTGTGTATCTAAACCAAGTAATAATGTGATTAAGCCTAAATGACTTACTGTTGAATACGCCAGCAACCCTTTTAAATCATGTTTAAACAGCGCCATATAGGCACCGAATGACAAGGTTGCTAAGCCGGTTAAGCCTACGAACATAAACCAAAACTCAGTGCCAGCTAATGCAGGATGAAAGCGCGCTAACAAGAAAATACCGGCTTTAACCATGGTTGCTGAATGTAAGTAAGCACTTACAGGTGTCGGTGCTGCCATCGCATGCGGCAACCAAAAATGAAATGGAAACTGTGCAGACTTAGTAAAGGCGCCCAATAAAATAAGCCCAAGAGTAACAACATACAAGTCATGCTGTTTAATCAAATCGCCACTTTCTAAAATAACACCTAAATCATAACTACCCACTATATTACCTAGCAGTAGTAAACCAGCCAACAATGCTAATCCACCTGCCCCGGTCACCGTGAGCGCCATTCGGGCACCACGCCGCGCTTCTGATTTTTGCCACCAAAAACTAATCAGTAAGAATGAACTAACACTGGTTAATTCCCAAAAAACCCAAAGCTGAATCACATTATTAGATAGGACAATGCCCAGCATTGCAGTCATAAACAGCATTAAAAAGGCAAAAAACTTTGCCATTGAATCATTTTCACTCAGATAATAGCGGGCATAGAGAATAACGAGTAAACCGATACCTAAGATCATATACACAAATAATAAAGATAAACCATCTAAACGAAATGACAGTTCAATCCCAAGGGCTGGGATCCAATCGAGATGATAAAGTAACGTCTCACCGGCAAAAACAGCAGACGAATAATTGAAGGCAATCATTAAGGCAATAAAAGGGGTTAATGCCGTGAGCCAAGTGCATGTCGTACGACCAAAGCGGCCGCTCAGACCTGCTAGGATACTTCCGAACAATGAAAGTAAGGGGATCCATAATAAAGCTATCACGTTATTTTATTTCCTTAATTCAATGTTTAACATATTAGGTATAGCAATAAATAACAAAACTATTCCTTTTTATAAAGAGTCGATACTCACTTAGAAGCTAAAAAAGCTTCAAGCAGTCTCAAATTTTATCGCTTTGAAATCATATCACTTTTAATATTAATGCCGATAGATATATAGATGAAAATCAATTTTTGTAAGATAAAAGTCGCGATTTGTTTACTTATAACGCGATTTGTACTGACTTTTTAGCTAATGGGTTCCCATTTGATAGTGCCTTTTGAAATAATTGTTTCGCCAAAGTTGCATCCCTCAGCCCCCCTTCCCCCTCAGCGAGCATCTTGGCATAAAAATACTCCCCATAACTGTCTCCTTGCTCAGCAGCCTGCGCATACAAAATTCGTGCTTGAACTTTATCGCCTTGTTGGTAAAGCAATCTTGCTAGAGTTGATTTTGCAAGTGGCCAATCCAAAGCCTGTTTTAAATAGGCGATTGCTTGAGTAATTTTCCCTTTTTCCTCTAATGCCAATGCATACTGCAAGTAACTCCCTTGAAAGCCGAGCTCAAGGCCATAATCGAGCCAGTAAAGTTCATTGGTTCGTTTGAACATAGCACGGCTAAATACCTCTAATTGGCTTCGATGGTGGGTGATATTCAACTGTGCTTTATCTAAATATGATTGTGGTAATGGTTTATCTAAAAACTCCATGATGGTCGCAGATGCAATCGATTTATAAGCAGAAATATGCGTCTGGTCACAGGTCGCAACAGGAAATAAACCATTCTGAGTGATAGTGTTTGCCCGATAGTGTAATTGACTCAGTGAATTACCTAGCCAACAGCGTTTTTTACTACTTTGTTTAGATAAGCGGTATTCATCTTCAAGACCAAGCAAATGCATCCACTCGTGTTTATAAACGGAGAAACTACTTTTTTTACTTAAATATAGGATCCCTTGGTTTACATTTGCTTTACCACTATCACTTATAACTATTAGGTTGCGAATTCTGCGTGGCCAATTTCGGTCATGGCTCAATCCGCTTAATTGGCACTGTATAGCTTGCTGAGGCGTATTAATCGAGCAACCAAGCTGATCTTTACTTCGATATAAAATCTCAGTAAAACACACCGGCAACTGGCTTAATTGGGGATCTTTTCTAAATGCATCATGCAATCGAGCCCAATGTTGCCCGGATGCTAAATCTGACACAACTGGAACGACGGTGATTGGGCAATCTGGTGATGCTTTTAACTCTGAGGTTGAATGAACAATGGGATGCGCAAGCAGCTTTTTCAAACTTGTTTGCACGTCGTTAGGGGCATGGTGCCAATCTTGTCCTAATTCAAACGCACTTCGAAAAGACCAGAGTAAAGGGTCATCGGCTGCGATAAAGTCGGCCAATGCAGACCAAAGACCCTGCCGATGGTAGAATTGTGCCATAGCATGGCGAGCTTCACGATGTTCTCTCGCAGATAAGCGTAATTTAATCAACTGTTTATAATAAGTCTCACTGAACTCTGGTTGCTCGTTTCGTTCATAAAATTCGGCTAAATGATATAAAGCTTCCTGATCATGATGACGCGCCAATACCTGCATTAAAGCAATATCTTGATAAGCTTGTTCTGGGACTTGATGCTGGCTGATTAGCCAAGGCGCATAATCAATCTCACCCTGTAAAAAATGATATTGAGCTAAACTAAAGTCACAATCACTGGCTCGTATCTGGCTTAACACACTGAGAATAAAACACAAAAACCAGACTCTCAAGGCTGGTTTTTGTGACACATAACTAGAAATGTTAATCATTACTCACTGTGTGAATATAAGAGCTCTAGTTCCAATCGGGCATACTTATATTCGACAAATTCGTGGACATTTGTTGATAATGACAGCTTGAAATAGTCTTCTGCATTACGAAGGTTTCCTACTGACAAATGTTTTTTTGCTAAATAAAAATAGGCTTCACATAAACGCTCTGCGAATTCTTGTTGTGAAGAAACCCCGATATCCAAACCAGCTAAAAAAGCGCGCTCAGATAATTCGCCAGAATAAAGCTGAATCAATTGATACGCCCAATTGCTCTGTTCTAGTTGGCTACCCGCACTGATTAATTGCTGTTTAGCAATGACAGGATCCAGCTCTTTTTGAGCTAAATAACGCCAAACAACCCGATAAGGATCACTTGGTGCTAAGGCTAAAAAAGCATTGAAATCTTGTTCTGCGAGCTGCGGTCGTTGCCCATAATATAATGCAATACCACGATTCAGATACGCATATTCATGCTCCGCTTTGAGGTCTAGAACCGCATCAAACATCTCATACGCTTTATCGTATTGCTGCATCAAAGTGTAATGAATCCCTAAAAAATTATACACCTCGGGCAAGTCTGGTTTTAAATTTAACGTGCGATTAAAGTCAATTCGGGCCAATGTAGATAAGCCAAGGCTGTCGTACAAGACACCACGATCATATAAAAGCTGCGCTTTTTGCTCATCTGTTAAATTGGTACGGTAAAGCAATTCTGAATAACGCGCTATTGCTATTTCACTACGAAAATCAGTCGATAATGGTGTGGCAAAAGCGACATCTACCACCCCTGTATCTTGAGAATCTGAAGTCAGACTACAACCCATCATTAAGCCACTAAGTAGTGACAAAACAGCAATTTTTTTTAAGCGCATTGAATTCCTTAACGTATTTAACTTCTATTATTATTGGCAGTTAAAAGTAAAAACTGACCTAAGCCTTAGAATAGATCACAGTAAAATAGTTCTCCATTAGAGCATAAAAAAAGGGGCCTTACAGCCCCTTAATTATTTCTGATGTGAGAATCAGTAATTAAGCCTCTGGTTCACTTGCTGGAGCTGCTTCTTTTGCAGGCGCCATCGCTTCTTTAATGCTTAAGCGAACACGGCCTTGGCGGTCAACTTCAACAACTTTAACTTTCACTTCTTGACCAACAGACAAATGGTCAGCAACGTTATTAACACGCTCTTCACTGATTTGTGAAATGTGCACTAAGCCATCTTTACCTGGAAGTACGTTAACAAATGCACCAAAATCAACAAGACGTACAACTTTACCTTCATAAATTGCACCTACTTCAAGTTCAGCAGTTAATTGCTCAATGCGAGAGATTGCATTTTGAGCGCTGATCCCATCAGTAGCAGCGATTTTAATAGTACCATCATCTTCGATTTCAATCGTAGTGCCTGTTTCTTCAGTTAACTGGCGGATTGTCGCGCCACCTTTACCAATTACTTCAGCAATCTTCTTCGGAGGAATAGACATTGTATAAATGCGCGGAGCGAATTGTGACAATTCTTCAGAAGGTGCAGCAATAGCTTCATCCATAACACCTAAGATGTGGATACGTGCAGCTTTTGCTTGCTTAAGCGCAATTTGCATGATCTCTTGCGTGATGCCTTCGATCTTAATGTCCATTTGAAGTGCAGTAATACCGTTTTGAGTACCCGCTACTTTAAAGTCCATATCACCTAAGTGATCTTCATCACCTAAGATATCTGATAAAACAACAAAGTTTTCATCTTCTTTAACAAGACCCATCGCAATACCTGCAACAGATGCTTTGATTGGTACACCAGCATTCATTAATGCAAGTGAAGTACCACAAACAGAAGCCATTGAAGATGAACCATTTGACTCGGTAATTTCAGATACAACGCGAATTGAATATGGGAATTCAGTTAATGTTGGAAGAACCGCTTGGATACCGCGCTTTGCTAAGTTACCGTGACCAATCTCACGACGCTTAGGTGAACCTACAAAACCAGTTTCACCCACACAGAATGGTGGGAAATTGTAGTTAAGCATAAAGTGGTTTTTGTGAGTACCTGTTAAATCATCGATTAACTGAGAGTCACGTTCAGTACCTAATGTTGCAGTTACCAGTGCTTGAGTCTCACCACGTGTAAAAATAGCAGAACCATGAGTACGAGGTAATACACCAGTCATTACGTCAAGTGCACGGATCATATCTGGTTCACGGCCATCGATACGTTTTTCACCTGCAGTGATGCGACCACGCACAATTTTCTTTTCTAATGAACCGAATACTTTCGACACTTCTTGCGTATCTAATGATTCGTCTTCAGCAAGTTCTGCACTCAATGAGGCGATAACCGCATCTTTTGCAGCTGTTAATGCTTCTTTACGCGCTACTTTATCAGTAATACGGTACGCTTCACCTACTTTATCAGAAGCCAATGCCGCTACTTTCTCTTCTAGCGCAACATTTTTCTCTGGTGCTGACCAATCCCAAGCCGGTTTGCCCGCTTCAGCTTTAAATTCATTAATTGCGTTAATGATTGCTTGTGATTGCTCATGGCCATATACAACCGCACCTAGCATAATTTCTTCAGCTAGTACGTCTGCTTCTGATTCAACCATTAATACTGCATTATCAGTACCCGCAACAACTAAATCTAACTTACTCTCGGTTAATTCAGTAAGGGTTGGGTTAAGCACATACTGGTCATTAATGTAGCCAACACGTGCTGCGCCAATTGGCCCTGAGAACGGGATACCTGAAATAGCAAGTGCAGCAGAAGTACCAATCATCGCCACCATATCTGGTTGTACTTCAGGATCGACTGAAACAACAGTAGCAATCACTTGTACTTCATTCACAAAACCATTTGGGAAAAGTGGACGAATTGGGCGGTCGATAAGACGTGCAATTAACGTTTCGCCATCATTTGGACGACCTTCACGTTTTAAGAAACCACCAGGGATACGACCTGCAGCGTACATGCGCTCTTGATAGTTAACTGTTAATGGAAAAAAGTCTTGACCTGGTTGTGCATCACGCTTACCAACAACAGTGACTAACACAGATGTATCACCAATACTGGCTAATACAGCACCATCTGCTTGACGTGCAATAGCACCTGTTTCGAGTGTAACTTCGTGTTGTCCTAATTGGAATTTTTTAATAATTGCTTGCAATGGAGATTCCTTTACATTTTTCTTAAATTAATCGAAATACCAATTACAGTAGTAAATTGTACTTTTCCTTTATATTTCAAGGTAATGACCGATTTACTACTACAATTGGTACTATTTCGACTGTGAGTATACTTGAACATCGACATTATGGTCGATGCTTAGAATAAAAAAAAGGGGCTAAAAGCCCCTTTTTTTAAATCTTTCTCTTAGCGACGAAGGCCAAGCTCAGCGATTAACGCAGCATAACGTGCTAAATCTTTACCTTTAAGGTAATCAAGCAATTTACGACGTTGGCTAACTTTACGTAATAGACCACGACGAGAGTGGAAATCGTGTTTGTGATCTGCAAAGTGACCTTGTAGCTTGTTGATATCGAAAGTTAAAAGTGCAACTTGAACTTCAGGTGAACCTGTGTCGCCTTCAGCGCGTGCGAATTTTGCTACGATATCTGCTTTATCTTGAGTACTTAGTGACATAATAACTCCAAAAATAATATTTAATAGGTGTCTTAGCCGATCACTAATTCAGCCAAAACGATTAAGCTGGCGAATTCTACCAGAAATATAATAATCTACAACTAAAAACCTTAGTTCGGCTCTTGGTGTGTTGAGAGTCCGCGCTTTGATTTAAGTTGCCCTAACTCATTACGTTCACCTAAACCGATAAATCGCTGCTCAGGCAACACTTCAACACGAAAAATCCCATCCGGTAAACCGTCGATTTCACTGCATTGACCATTCTTAAATGCTTTTTCTTGCTCTTCATTAATAGTCACAATCGGCAAATTCGATAATGCGGTGTCCATCGGCAATAATAAACTGTCCAATAAGGGATGGGCTTCCGGGCCAGACACTTGTGCTTCTTCAAGCAGCGCCTCTAAGGCCGATAATGACATCATTTGCGAAGCAGGATAATGTCCGACTCCACTGCGATGTAACATAATCACATGTGCACCACAGCCTAGCACTTCACCTAAGTCATCAACGATTGTACGAATATAAGTGCCTTTACTAACGTGGGCTGTCATTTGTATTTCGTTATTTTCTTGATCAAATTCGTCTAGAGTCAAACTAAAAACGGTGATCTTTCGGCACTTTCTTGGCACTTCAATGCCTTCACGGGCATATTTATACAAAGGTTGCCCTTGGTATTTCAATGCTGAATACATCGACGGGTATTGATCGGTTGTGCCCAAAAAGCTTTCAATCGCCTGCAGTAATTGGTCACGCACAACCGCAACTGGTTTTTCTGAGACAACTTCGCCATCAGAATCCGATGTCGTCGTTCGAACGCCTAACTTTGCTCGAACCACATAGGTTTTATCTGTATCAAGCAAAAACTGTGAGAATTTGGTCGCTTCACCTAAACAAATAGGTAGCATGCCTGTCGCAAGTGGATCGAGTGCGCCTGTGTGCCCTGCTTTTTGCGCACCATATAAATGCTTCAGTTGCTGTAATGCACGATTCGATGACAGACCAATTGATTTATCTAATAAAAAAATGCCGTCCACAGGACGGCCTTTTAATTTTCTAGCCATTATTTATCGTCTTCTTGGCTTGGCGTATCTTCAATATTCAGATCATCACCACGCTTTTTCTTATCTTCACGGATCACTTGATCAACCAAGTTGGACATTCTCATCCCATCTAGCAATGAACTATCAAGTACAAACTTGAGATCAGGCATAATACGAGCGCGAATTCGTTTTCCTAACAAAGAACGGATATAACCGGTTGCTTCGTTAAGAATTGCAATGCTTTCTTTAGTTTTGTCTTCATCTGCCGTATTCAGAATCGTGACAAACACTTTGGCGTACGCCAAATCTCTTGACACCTCAACAGCCGAAACCGTTGTCATACCTAAACGCGGATCTTTAATTTCTCTTTGTAGGATGACCGCAATTTCTTTTTGAATTTGCTGACCTACGCGATCAGTACGAGAAAAATCTCTCATTTTCACCACTTATATAATCAGGAGTCAAAATGACTCGCTAGTTAAAGCACTAATGGGGGCTAACGCCCCCATTAAATTTACTTGTATTTATTCAGTTACTTAAAGAGTACGCTGAATTTCTACAGTTTCAAATACTTCAATTTGGTCACCCACGCGAACATCATTATAGTTCTTCACGCCGATACCACATTCCATTCCGTTACGGACTTCTTGTACATCGTCTTTGAAGCGACGTAGTGACTCAAGTTCACCTTCGTAGATAACAACGTTATCACGAAGAACGCGAATTGGATTGTTACGTTTGATGTTACCTTCAGTCACCATACAACCAGCAATAGCACCGATCTTCGGCGACTTAAATACATCACGTACTTCAGCAAGACCAATGATTTCTTGTTTGAACTCTGGTGCTAACATACCTGACATCGCTGATTTAACTTCATCGATTAGATGATAGATAACGCTGTAATAGCGTAAATCTAAGTTTTCAGTGTCAATCACTCGACGTGCAGATGCATCGGCACGAACGTTAAAACCAACTACGATTGCATTTGATGCTGCCGCAAGTGTTGCATCAGTTTCAGTGATACCACCAACACCGCTACCAACAATTTTCACTTTCACTTCATCGGTTGATAACTTAAGCAGTGCATCAGCAATCGCTTCAACAGAGCCTTGTACGTCCGCTTTAAGCACCACATTCACTTCAGATACATCACCTTCAGTCATGTTAGTAAACATGTTTTCCAGTTTTGATTTCTGTTGACGGGCTAACTTAACATCACGGAATTTACCTTGACGGTACAAGGCAACTTCACGCGCTTTGCGTTCATCTTTAACTACTGTCGCTTCATCACCTGCTGCAGGCACACCTGATAAACCAAGCACTTCAACTGGGATAGATGGTCCAGCACTTTCAATTGGCTTACCGTTTTCATCGCGCATCGCTCGTACACGACCATATTCTAAGCCACACAAGACGATATCACCTTGCTTAAGTGTACCAGCTTGAACCAAGATCGATGCAACTGGACCACGGCCTTTATCAAGACGAGACTCAATCACAACACCCGATGCCATACCATCGTGATCAGCCGTTAATTCAAGCAATTCTGCTTGCATTAAAATTGCTTCTAGTAAGTCATCAATGTTCTCACCTGTTTTCGCAGAGATATGAACAAACTGCACATCACCACCCCATTCTTCTGGGATAACATCATGCTGTGATAGTTCATTTTTAACGCGGTCTGGATCAGAACCTTCTTTATCGATTTTATTTACCGCAACAATTAAGGGTACTTCAGCTGCTTTAGCATGCTGAACTGCTTCGATTGTTTGTGGCATTACCCCATCGTCTGCTGCAACAACTAGTACAACGATATCAGTTGCTTTTGCACCACGAGCACGCATTGACGTAAACGCCGCGTGTCCTGGAGTGTCAAGGAACGTAATCATTCCTTTACCAATTTCAACATGGTACGCACCAATGTGCTGGGTGATCCCCCCCGCTTCACCTGACGCTACTTTCGCTTTACGAATGTAATCAAGCGTTGATGTTTTACCATGGTCAACGTGACCCATAACTGTGACAACTGGTGCACGAGATTGTTGTTTACCTTCATCACCACGATCAGCAAGTACGTTGAACTCTAATTCGTTTTCTTTGACTAAAACAACTTTATGGCCCATTTCTTCAGCAACAAGTTGTGCTGTTTCCTGGTCAATAACTTGGTTGATAGTAACCATGTCACCCATTTTCATCATTGTTTTAACAACTTCAGCACCTTTCACAGCCATACGTGAAGCCAGTTCGGATACTGTGATTGTCTCACTAATACGAACTTCGCGTGTCACTTCAGCTGTTGGTTTTTGGAAACCATGTTGTAATGACGCCGGTGCTTTTAACTTACCTTTACGCCCTTTACCACGATGGTCAACTGCTGCAGGTGCTGGCTTTTTCTTTTTGCGACGACGTGCAGACTTTTCTTCTTTCATGTCTGACTCATCTTCAGCGGCACGGGCTGTTGATGAGGTCGTTAAATGGAAGTCAGCAGATTCTTCACGCTTTTTGCGCTCTTCTTCTTCTTGCTTCCAACGCGCTGAATTTTGTTCAGCTAAAATGCGCGCTTCTTCAGCAACACGTTTAGCTTCTTCTTCAAGCTTTTTACGGGTGGCTTCTTCTGCTTCACGCTGTAAACGCTCCGCCTCGAGTTTATCTTGGGCCGAACGGCCTTTATCAACTTTTTGGTTTGTCACGTTATTCTTTGCTTTCTCTTGGGCAATACGCTTTGCTTCAGCTGCTTTACGATCCGCTTCTTCTTTTGCTTTTCGTTCTGCTTCGGCTTTAGCTTTACGCTCTGCTTCTTCTTGCTTCAATTTAAGTTCAGCTTCTTTGGCTAAACGCTCCGCTTCTAGCTGTGCTTGCTCTTGTTGCTGCTGCTCTTCAATGGAGCTTTTCTTCACATACGTGCGCTTTTTGCGCACTTCAACTTGCACAGACTTTCCTTTACCCGCACCACCAACACTGAGAGTGCTTTTGCTTTTGCGTTGTAAAGTCATGCGAGCCGGTTCGTTAGAACCTGCTCCACCATGTTGCTTGCTTAGGTGATCCAGTAATTCGGTTTTTTCCGCATCAGTCACTTGCGAAGTGGCTGTTTTACTAATCCCTGCTTCTGAAAACTGTTGGACTAATTTATCAACCGTTGTACCTATGTCACTGGCTAGCTTATCAATGCTTACATCTGCCATCGTATTTGTTACCTCCGTCAATAAATTATTCGTCACCAAACCAGCAAATATTACGTGCAGCCATAATAAGCTCACCGGCTTTCTCTTCTGAAAGCTCTGTAATATCAACTAATTCGTCTACGCCTTGCTCAGCTAAGTCTTCAAGAGTGATAACACCTTTACTCGCTAATACAAATGCTAAATGTCTTTCTAAGCCTTCAAGGCTGAGTAAATCTTCAGCAGGTTCAGCACCTTCTAAAGACTCTTCATTTGCTAAAGCTTGTGTCGTTAACGACGCTTTAGCACGAGCACGAAGCTCTTCAACCGTCTCTTCATCTAGACCATCGATTTCTAAAAACTCAGATGTAGGCACATAAGCGACTTCTTCAAGAGTTGAAAAGCCTTCGTCAATTAATAATTGAGCGAAATCTTCATCAATATCTAAGCCTTCAGTGAATACTTTAAGAACCTTACAGGATTCTTCTTCGTTCTTTTTGTTCATCTCATCAACGGTCATTACGTTGAGTTCCCAGCCAGTTAATTGGCTAGCTAGACGAACATTTTGACCATTACGACCAATGGCTTGTGCAAGGTTATCTGATTCAACAGCAATATCCATTGAACGAGAATCTTCATCCATTACAATCGATGCAACTTCCGCAGGCGCCATTGCATTAATAACAAACTGTGCAGGGTTATCATCATAAAGAACGATATCAATGCGCTCACCACCTAATTCAGTCGAAACAGCTTGAACACGTGCACCACGCATCCCGACACACGCACCTACAGGGTCGATACGTTTGTCGTTTGATTTAACCGCTATTTTAGCGCGAGAACCCGGATCACGAGCTGCACCACGAATTTCAATCATCTCTTCACCAATTTCTGGTACTTCGATTCGAAACAATTCAATGAGCATTTCTGGTTTAGAACGGGTAACAAACAGTTGTGCCCCACGTGCTTCTGGTTTAACCGCATACAATAAACCACGGATACGATCGCCTGGACGGAAATTCTCACGAGGTAACATATCATCACGATAAATCACAGCTTCTGCATTATTACCTAAATCAAGGACAATTGCTTCACGGCTGGCTTTTTTCACCACGCCAGTGACCATTTCACCTTCTTGATCTTGATACGCTTCAACAATAAGTGCACGCTCAGCTTCACGTACTTTTTGTACAATGACTTGTTTTGCTGTTTGCGTTGTGATTCGGTCAAATTTAATTGATTCGATTTGCTCTTCAATAAAATCACCAAGATTAATTTCTGGGTCATCGTATTTAGCTGCTTCAATCGTAATTTCACGATATGGGTTTTCTAAACCACCTTCGCGGTCATCAACCACTTCCCAACGACGGAAAGTATCGTATGCACCAGTTTTACGGTCGATGCACACACGAACGTCGATGTCACCATCGTGTTTTTTCTTTGTCGCTGTTGCTAATGCAAACTCTAATGCTTCAAATATTTTTTCTTTTGGGACTGCTTTCTCATTGGAGACAGCTTCTGCTACCAATAATATCTCTTTTGCCATGTGTAATGCCTCGCTTGCCCTATTCCTTTCGCACTCGAATTAAAATTTAGCGATAATGTTTGCTTTTTCTACATTGCTTAACATGACGAGCACGTCTTTGTTATCAATTTTTAGCGTTAACATATCACCTTCAACTGAAACTAGATCGCCTTTAAAATTACGACGACCATCTTGCGGAAGTTTTGTTCTTAAGCGAATTTCTTCGCCTTGCGCTTTAGTAAAGTGTTCTGGTTTGAATAGTGGACGATCAACACCAGGAGAAGAAACTTCCAAATTATATTCATTTGTAATTGGATCTTCGACATCGAGAATCGCACTCACTTGGCGACTCACCTCTGCACAGTTATCAACATTGATACCATCCGCATGGTCAATATAGATGCGCAATGTCGAGTGACGACCCGCTTGGGCGAGTTCAAGCCCTAGTAATTCAAAGCCTATTGCTTCGATTGTAGGCTCTAACATTGCAATAATATCTTGCTCGAGCTTAGTCACAGAAATCCTCCATACAAACAAAAAAAGGGCTTATAGCCCTAGAATCTTAGTCAGGTTTAGAAACAACAACGCCCCGTACCAAGCGGGGCGTCACACCTAAAACTATAACTGTGTGGCCAATGGCCTACCTGGTAAAAGGTATTATTCTAACTGAACCAAGTCATAAAATGACTTAAGGCTTAAGGCTGAAAATGGAAATTAGCTGTAAACCTTTGAAAATAGCTGGTTGCGGGAGCCGGATTTGAACCGACGACCTTCGGGTTATGAGCCCGACGAGCTACCAGGCTGCTCCATCCCGCGTCAGAATTGCAACGATTATAATTTCACAGCAATTAATAAGCAACCTTTGCGTGTAATTAATTGGTTTAAGCTTTGTACCTTAAAGCGTATACGCTTCTGATAAATAAACCGAGATGATGAACACAAGTGGTTTATCTTACATTTAAAATTGACAAACCAGCGACCAGCCCTTCATTATTGCCAGCAATTTTAAACGCTCTGACTATTCACTTCAATGGAGAATCCATGCCTGTCCCATTGGCTTACCTTGCTGTCGTCCTTATTTGGTCAACAACCCCGCTGGGAATTGTATGGAGTAGCACATCAGTCAGTCCTACCTTAGCCGTTTTTTTACGCATGTTAATTGCACTTGTTTTAGGCTTAAGCATTTTGCTACTCAGTAATATTCGCTTTCCTTGGCATAAAGAAGCTGTGAAGCTTTATACTTACTCCAGCATTGGTATCGTTGGTGGCATGTTGTTGAGTTATTACGCAGCCAGTTTCATTTCTTCAGGAATGATGTCATTGATGTTTGGTTTAGCCCCTATTTTTTCAGGATTATTAGCCCAATACGTGCTCAATGACCCCCCATTTAGCTTTATCCGAAAAATTGCTTTATCCCTTTGTTTCATTGGCCTAGGCATCGTCTGCATCGATAACATTGCTGTACATAGCGATAGCATAATTGGCTTAGTACTGATTTTAATTGCAGTGATTTTTTTTAGCCTCAGTGGCGTATTGGTTAAAAGTGTACAAATAACAATTCACCCTATGGCCACGACAATTGGAGCATTGAGCCTTTCGACACCCGCGTTTTTCTTGATTTGGTGGGGGATTGATGGAGAGCTAAACATAGAGCAATGGCAGGCAAAGTCAATTTGGGCTATCGCATATCTCGGCATTTTTGGTTCATTGCTCGGTTTTTTAGCTTATTTTCATATTTTGCAAAAGCTATCTGCTAGCACTGTGGCTTTAATTACGTTGTTAACACCGATCATTGCTATGTCATTAGGCGCATGGCTTAACGATGAAACGATTAGTATAAAACTAATCGTCGGCGCGTCTTTAATAATGGCTGGATTAGGCACTTATCAGTTTGGTGAGAAGTGGCGTTTGAAAAAATTCAGCACACAAAAGAGTAATTAATGGCAAAGAGTCAACAATTTAACTTCAACTTCTGCAAATCTATGCCGTTCACAGCACCCAAAACCAGCTAATTGCTTCACTTTTAATCGACTAAATAATGGCGTACTCATGCCAATTAAGAACCGCGCTTGAGCTTTAACACTGAGCGAAAGCGATGCCTTGGTTTGACAGTGACGATCTAATTCAAATAGTACAGTGCGTAAATAATCATCTTCAGGCAAAGGCTGCCGATTTGAATAAGTTAGATGGGCGACAAAACCACGACATACTGAACAATGACCACATCGCTCAGGATTCGCAAAATCATCAAAGTAACATGCGAGGTTATGACTCAAGCAGCGATCCAATTCGAAATAACGCACAAGTGCAGCAATTCGATTAATTTCCGACCGCTCTTTATTTTCAAAATAAGTGTGTAATTGTACCGCTAGCGACGCGTCTTGTAACATGGCTAAATCGACTTGGTAAACTTGTGTGATCCGCTTAGTTTCTAGCTCAATCGATCCTTGTTGGTGTAAATACTCAAGCGCAGCCACTACTCGTGCTCTTTCAACGCCTGTTTCTTGTAATAAGCGCTTAAAATCTAGCGTTCCCCATACTTTTTTAAAGTCTGTATAGGCAAAGACTTGGCTGAGAAAGTCTTGTCGAACGTTATCAAACTGCGCCAAAACATCCTCTTTAGGTTGTAAGAATTTTAATCTGAAGTCAGCATAGTAAGCATACTGAGCAGTGAGCGCGCCTTTTAGTTCCAATTGCACTAAAAGCGTTTTTAATGCTAATAAGCGAATATTGCTCGCATTTGAGAGCGTTAGTTCTTGTAGTTCCCAACAACCCTCCTCTTGCTGCGTTTTAATGGTCTCGATCACAAACTCGATATTTTGACGTTCTGGCGTATCTCCATAGACAAAGTTTTCAACGGTGTTAATCCCATCTAAATTTGCCAGTGTAATACAGTTAGACGGCAAACCATCGCGCCCTGCTCGACCGATTTCTTGGCTATAGTTTTCAATTGATTTTGGTAAATCATAATGAATCACAAAGCGGATATTTCCTTTATCGACTCCCATCCCAAACGCAATGGTTGCGATGACAATTTCAACCCGATCGGCCATAAAATCATGTTGAACCTGTTGTCTAATTTCATCTGGCAGGCCCGCGTGGTAGGCGGCAGATTTTAAACCTCGTTGCTTTAAATAATCAGCCACTTCTTGTGCTGTTTGTTGCAAGGTGACATACACAATTCCACAGCCCGTTTGCTTATCAATTAAGTCAGACAGCGCCGATTTCTTTTCTTGCTCTGTCACAGCTTGAACGGCTAAATCCAAGTTTGCACGATAAAACCCAGTCTGAATGATATCTGACTCAGCTATTGTAAAACGGGCGGCCATATCTTTTTTTACTTTTTTTGTCGCCGTAGCTGTTAATAACAGTACTTGAGGAATACCGAGTGATTCACGATAAAAGGGTAACTTTAAATAATCAGGGCGAAAATTATGCCCCCACTCTGATATACAGTGTGCTTCATCGACCACAAGCAATGACAACGTCACTTCGGCCAAAAATTGTCTGAAACGCTCATTCTTAAATCGTTCAACCGAAACCATTAAAATTTTAATTTTTCCCGATTTAACATCATGCATAACCTGCTTGCTTTGTTCAGGGGCTAAAGTTGAGTCTAAGCTTGCAGCGGCGATCCCTTTTAGCCTCAAAAAATCGAGTTGATCTCTCATTAATGCCAGTAAAGGTGATACAACCAGCGTTAGATGGGGCAATTGTGTCGCTGTAAACTGATAACACAATGACTTCCCCGATCCTGTAGGAAATATTGCCAAAGCTGAGCGACCTTGCAATAGGCGCTCGACCGTTTCTTGTTGACCCGTTCTGAATTGGTCAAATCCAAAAAGTCGCTGTAGTGTGGTTGTTAAATCTGTCACTGTCTCACTCCTCGATTAAACCTTATGATAGCGCTTTCACGCCCTTAGAGTGAATAACTTCTATTATTAATACAGGTAGTGATCAACAACAGCTTCTATATCGGCATGATACTGTAAGATAGCTTGATTAAAGAGCGTCACTTGCTCAGGTGAGACCGTTTTACGGCTAAAGAGAAAATATATTGGGTTATCGTGAACAACGTAGGCCGCCATTTCAAGCATGGTTTTGTGGTGATTGCGCAAATAATATCGGCCTGGCACAATATCATCGATAACAAAATCAACATGACCTAGTTCGAGCATTTTCATCCTTTGTTCAACACTGGGTACACTGGCAATTTTGTTATTAAAGCTCGTTTCCCGCATTAAACCCGAAAACTCTTCGCCGTAATACGCACCGAGATTAACGACTCCTACTAGGTCTTTTTTCTGTAAATCATATAGGCTGGTTATTTGAAATTTAGTGCGATTTTTTTCATGGTAAAAAATACGCATTGCTTCACTTCTGTATGCCGAGGAAAACAACCCTATTTTAGCTCTATCTTCATTGAAACTTGCTGCATTTAGCAAGTCTATTTCACCTCGTTTAAGCTGTAATAGACCCCTTGCTGATGAAGGTAGTTTTATGATTTCAATGCAATAATTGAGCTTTTTAAAAATAAGGCGAGTAATGTCGATATCGATACCAAAATATTGATCATTTTCATACATGACAAACGGTGGCCAAGGCTCTCCAACCCCTAGCTTTAAATGGCCTGCACACGATGAAGTCTTTTGAGGATCACTCAGTACTTGCTGAGAAAGGCATAACAGCATAAAACAGCACAAGTAATTCAAAAGTCTCATCTGTTGCACTCTCTACATTTTCAATTGATTACTGTTACCAATAAGCCTAGTTGAATATAAAAAAAAGCAGCTAGAGAAAGCTGCTTTTTTAGGTTTTATTTTTGGTTTTACTTAAGCTTTTCGCCAAGTTGTTTTACCGGCACTATCTTCTAAAACAACATTGAGCGCATTTAACTTATCTCTGGCTTCATCAGCTAACGGCCAATTTTTATCCGCTCGGGCTTGGTTACGCTGTGCGATAAGTGCTTCAATGGTCGCGACTTCATCATCATCTTGCTCACCTTGTAAAAAGCTTTCTGGATCTTGTTGCGCGATTCCAAGTACCTCTGCAATCGCTTTTAAAACAAATGCAAGTTGCCCTGCTTTTTGCACTTCATCATCTTTTATACGATTGATTTCTTTTGCTAACTCGAAAATAACCGGCAGCGCTTCAGGTGTATTAAAATCATCATTCATCGCTTGGCGGAATTTTGCCACATATTCATTACTGTCTAAATCCACCTCTATCGGAGTCACTCCTCGTAATGAGGTATAGATACGCTCCAAAGATGAGCGCGCTTGATCAAGGTTTTCTTGTGAATAATTCAATTGGCTGCGGTAATGACCATTTATCAAGAAAAAACGCACCGTTTCACGGTCATATTGTTTCAGCACTTCACGAACGGTGAAAAAATTATTCAGTGACTTGGACATTTTCTCTTTATTCACTTGCACCATACCTGTATGGATCCAAGTATTCACATATTGTTTGCCTGATGCACAGCATGATTGAGCAATCTCATTTTCATGATGAGGGAACTGTAAATCGGAGCCGCCACCATGAATATCAAAGTGATCACCTAAATGCTTTGAGCTCATTGCTGAACATTCGATATGCCAACCTGGTCGACCTGCTCCCCATGGGGATTCCCAGCTCGGCTCTTCCGGTTTGGCTGTTTTCCACAAAACAAAATCGAGCGGATCATCTTTTCCGCTATCGACTTCAACACGGGTACCAGCTTGCAACATTGATAAATCTTGTTGCGATAACGCACCATATTGCGAAAACGTTGATACATCGAACAATACATCACCATTACCAGCAATGTAAGCATGACCTTTTTCAACTAAGCGTTCAATCATCGCTATAATTTCTGGCATATGACCTGTCACTGTTGGTTCTATTTCGACAGGTAAAATATTCAGAGCTGCAAAATCTTCATGCATTGCTTTTGTCATGCGAACAGTTAAATCATTTATAGCTTCATTATTTTCGTTAGCACGTTTAATTATTTTATCATCAACATCAGTAATATTTCGTACATAGGTCACATCGTAACCTAAATGACGAAAGTAACGGTTCATCACATCAAATGAAACATAGGTACGGCCATGACCAACATGGCAATAGTCATAAATTGTAATACCGCACACATACATGCTGACCTTGCCATCAACCATGGGTTTAAATTGTTCTTTTTGACGTGTAAGTGTGTTGTATATCTGTAGCATTTAATAACTATCCTTTACTCTTTTAGGTAAGCGCGCATATTAACACCTCATGCCGCGTTGCTCTATATCTTTGTGAATCACAGTTAACTAAGTTAAAATACACCTCGACTTTTTATTTATCAAATTAGGAATAAGCATGGTTGTTTTACATACAAACTTTGGTGATATCAAATTAGAAATGCATCAATCTGAAGCACCTAAGACTGTTGAAAACTTTTTAAACTACGCTAACTCAGGCTTTTATGATGGGACAATTTTTCACCGTGTCATCGATGGTTTTATGGTCCAAGGTGGTGGTTTCACATCGGGTATGGATCAAAAAGAGGTCAACGATCCGATTGAAAACGAAGCGGACAACGGCCTTTCCAATAAAGTTGGCACTGTGGCCATGGCTCGTACTCCAGATCCACATTCAGCGACCGCACAGTTTTTCATCAATGTGAATAATAACGATTTCTTGAACTTTAGCAGTGCGACATCACAAGGCTATGGCTATTGTGTGTTTGCATCTGTTGTTGAAGGTATGGATGTGGTTGAAAAAATTAAAGCCGTCAATACTGGCAGCAATGGTTTTCACCAAGATGTACCACTCGAAGATGTAACGATTGAACGCGTGTCAGTCGAAGCTTAGTTTCTGTGCGCACCGTAACGGTGCGTCTTCCCCCACCGATAAGACCTTAAGCAATGCGCAACACTCTTTTTATTTCGGACCTGCACTTAAGCGAAGAACGTCCTGATATCACTGCAGCCTTTTTTTCATTTTTAGAAATGCGCATCACAAATCAGACCGATGCACTGTATATTTTAGGCGACTTCTTCGAAGTGTGGGTCGGAGATGATTATCACACACCGTTAACTGAAAGAGTTGCAGCTAAGCTAAACACGATCAGCCTAGCGGGAATACCAATATTTTTTGTTCACGGTAATCGCGACTTTTTAATCGGTAAACGCTACGCTGAGCAATGCGGAATGACATTACTGCCAGAACAAAGTGTAATTGATCTCTACGGCGAGAAAATCATTATTCTACATGGTGATGAAATGTGCACCGATGACTTAGAATACCAAAAATTTCGCAAGAAAAGTCGGGGTTGGTGGTGGCCAAAACTCATGCTGTCTTTGCCGCTATGGTACCGCCAATCAGTCGCTAAGAAAGCACGAGCCAAAAGTAAATTAAGCCAGCAAGGCAAAAAAATGGCGATTCTAGATGTGACTCAGCGAGCCGTCAATGAGATGTTTTCAAAGTTTAACTCTCGGATCATGATCCACGGCCACACCCATCGTCCCCACGTTCACAAGTGGACAAAAAACAACGAACCATTCACTCGAATTGTGTTAGGTGATTGGTATGAACAAGGCTCCTATTTGATCGTAACAAAAGAATCTAAACAGCTTGAATTTACTCCCTTTGCTTAATCTGTTAATAAATTGACAGTTCAAACCACATTCGTGCACTCATTAGTCTAATATAGGTGCACTCATCATTTACTTAGCCAACTAAATAATGCCTTTGTTTATCGCATGCTTCATGCTGCTTTTTAGTTTTAGTGTCTTGAGTAAACATCTTGAGGTTATTGCAATTGAGTACCCGCCTTATACCTCAGCCAATGAACCTAATAACGGTATCTCCTTTGAGGCATTACAAACACATTTTAAAAAGCAAGGTTTTCGCTTTGCGCCTGTATTTTTGCCTCCCGCTCGTGCAGCTTTAAATTTAAAAAATGGTAACTGGTGTTTATCTTTTTTTCCGCCATTAGAACACTCAACATACCCGGTAATCGAGCTTAATGACAATGCAATAAAGTTAGGGTTGTATCGTAAAAGTCAGTTAGCCCCCTTTAAGTGGCAATCTTTATCTGAGCTCAGTGGTCGCACAGTCGCCATGTTACGCAGTAACGAAAAACGAAGTGAATTAATCACACAATTTATTAATGCTCAAGTTGAGTTAATAAACGTTGAAAGTGTCTCTCAGGGATTACAGTTACTCGAAAAAAACCGAGTAGATTATGTTTTTTCTGATTTAGCCGGTGGCCAATACATCATGAGGCAACTTGGACTTCATTTACCTGACTATCAGTTTTCACAAACTCTGTTGCTCAAAACCAATATTAAAGTCTGGTACAACCCAAGCTGCCAAATTCCGGATCTTCATGCTGCAGTTGAAGAATTATAAAATTGGTTTCCCCGAATGGAATTTAAAGTCATTATCGTCAGTGGTAATAAGCTCTGCTTCAACCTCAGCAAAAAAAGCAATACGATCATCCACATTAAATCTAACCGGATCTGTTTGATTGGCAATATCTTGAGCCAATGATATGTAATCTTGATAGTGACGGGCTTCAGAGCGAAGCAGTGAGATATAAAAACGGCCCAACTCTTCATCTAAGTGAGGAGCAAGCTTCGCAAACCGCTCACACGAACGGGCTTCGATGAAGGCACCTATTATGAGCTTGTCAATTAACGCTGCAGGCTCATACGTACGAACGTGCTTTATTAGTGCGCCTGCATAACGTGATGCCGAAGAAGGATTGATAGCTATATTTCGCTGCTTAATAATATCTAACACTTGTTCGAAATGGTGTAACTCTTCTTTTATTAGGCGCACCATTTTATCTAAAATATCTTGATAAACTGGATTATCGGCTTGAACTACCAACTCCCCTACTAAAGTGTTTTTCCCATCTGAGAAAAAACCCTCTCCAATATTACGGTAAGTAAAATCTTCATATGGTTTTAACCAATTTAGTAATTGCTGAGCACTTTGCTTATCAATGACATAACGTCTAATTAAAAATGCCGCAGATTGCGCAGCTTTTAGTTCACAATGAAGATGATCTAGAAGAATAACATCTAAATTTTCAGCTTTTTTCGCTTCATCCACCCATTCCTGTGGCGTTTCGTCTCGCAAAAACTGATAAATCGGTGCCAAAAGTTCTGTGTATTTTTCTAACATATCATCTACTGCTTAAATAAAATCGCGCATAGTGTATCACAGCAAAAACACGATCAAAGCGTAAAAATAATGGGACTTGATTTGAGTCAAGAGAATGATTTTTGCAATCTTGACAAAAGTTAACACTTGGTTAATACCTAAAAGGATTAGTATAAAAAAACAACACCTTTATTTAATTAGGGATAATAGGAATACACATATGATCTTAAACCATTTATGGGGCATTTATGCCCACCCAAAAGAAGAGTGGCACTCAATTGATGATCGCCATGAAAGCTTCAAATATAGCCTGTCTCACATTTTACTCATTGCCTTGATACCATCAGTCATGGGGTATTTTTCTGCTGTTCATTTAGGTTGGAGTATTGGTACAGGTAAAGATATTTTCTTAACACAATCTAGCGCTGCATTTATTGCTGTTGCTATGTACTTCGCACTCATTGCAGGCGTGTTTGCGCTTGCTTATTTAGCGTTTTGGATGGCCCAAACGTTTGGCGCAACCCCAACTTATACACAGACACTTGAGCTATCTGCCTATACTGCAACACCAATATTTATGGCAGGGCTTGCTGCCGTCTACCCTGAACTTTGGTTTATTGTATGTGTTGGGCTTGTGGCTCTCGCATATTCTGTGTATCTACTTTATACAGGTGTGCCAATTTTAATGCACATCCCTGAAGAACGCGGTTTTATATACGCAAGCTCTGTGGTCACTAGTGGGTTGATCTTGTTGGTGATTATCTTAGCCCTAACAGCTATGATGTGGACATCTGGTTATGCACCTATTTTCACCTGAACCTTATACGCGAATAAAAAAGGAGCCTTAGGCTTAATGCCAGTCAGTTAAGCTGACTGGCATTTTTCTTTTTATTAGGATACTTCGATGGCTTCGGTTTTATGCACCGTGGGTATCGCCTATCTTCCCTCCTTGCGGGCAATCTGAATAGGGCGAGAGTTTTAAGTAAATGTTCCCAATGCATGGGAATATTCCCAGGGCTCATAATTGATATTGAGGAGAAGTATTGGATTACTGCCATAGAGCAGCTCGAAAAACTCAGCTGGTTAGGCCATAACCCTTGAGGCGTTACAGCCATCGTCATCAGCCGTCGAATTAAATTGTACGCTAAAAGTACGCCCCATATTTCTTGTCTAACCATGTCAGGGCGTTTACTTCTCAAGTGGTATGAACTATCTAGCATCGTTTGTTTTATTTCTCGATAACCAAGTTCGATTTCCCATCTATGGCAATATAAATCTACGATTTCATTATTTGGGAAACGCAACCTATCTGTCATAGAGGTTAATATTCGATAGGTCTTACCCTTGATAGTTTTACTCACTAGTCTCGCTTCAATAACCTCTGGCACATCCGAGAAATTCTTTTGGGCATGCTTAGTGGTTTGAAGCGAAATAAGTTGGTCGTTTTTACCAACAGTTGAGATAACCTCATATTGTAAATCTGACCGTGCGGGAATCAACCAGTGTCTTTCTTCACCAGCCTGGTGCCATCGGTTTAACAGGCCAAGCGAATAATACCCCTTATCGAACATCGTTACTGAGTGGTTTGGCGTTCTATCGATTAGGCGCTCTGCAAGCTTCATTTCATTGGTTTTATAATTATCAAATTCACTCGTAATAAGCTGGTGGCTGGTAAGTTCCATATGACAAACCATTCGAATTTGTGGAAAGCCCGTGTCACCATATTGATTGTTGGCTGATGAAAAAGCCTCTCGGTTTTCTGGTGAGTCATGTGTTCGCCAAACAACGCCATCAACAGCCAATAAATTCAAGCCACACCACGTTTCAAACTCTTCCTCATGGTACATAGCTTTGGCAGCTTTATTAAATACTTGTTTAACCGATTCTTCACCTAACCGCTGACGCGCCTGAACCATCGCGCTAGGTGCAACTAACTGATTTTTTCCTGGTAGCATAATGTCTAATTTAGTTGCTATATTCCAGACAGATTCTTTACGAAACAATGCCATACCAATGACTGACCACAGCACAGCTTCTAATGGCAACCGACGCTTTCTAAGTGTAGCTATGCCTGCTTGTTGGAAGCCTTGCTCGATTATTTCTGGCGATAGTATTTCATTTAGTTTTTCAAATGTATGGTAGCGAGTGCTTTCTTCAAAAGTTGTATGCAGAGCTTGTTCTATATTCACAAAAAAATCCGTAATCAGTTACCTGATTACGGATTTTGCATGATCATTTTGATCGGTCAACCGATCTGTTACTTAACTGATCGGCATTAGCCTTAGGCTCCTTTTTTATTACTTGATGAAAATCTGAATTGTTTATTCAGACACATCTTCATTGTGCAACTCTAAACCAGAAGACATGGCATCTTCACGATCTGATTTAGCCGCATCATTACGTAATTCTTCGATACGATTTAAATAATCTTGATTAATATCACCAGTGACATAATGGCCATCAAAAACAGACGTCTCAAATTCTTTGATTTCAGGATTCTCTTTTGAAACAGCCGCAATCAAATCTGACAATGATTGATAAATTAATCCATCAGAACCAATGCTTGCATTGATGTCTTCAACTTCACGGCCATGTGCAATCAACTCGCTCGCTGATGGCATATCGATACCATAAACATTTGGGAAACGCACTTCTGGAGCTGCGGATGCAAAATACACATTTTTCGCACCGGCTTCTCTGGCCATTTCAACAATTTGCGCAGAAGTGGTACCACGCACAATCGAGTCATCTACTAGCAATACGTTTTTACCTTTGAATTCGCGATCGATGGCATTAAGTTTACGGCGCACTGACTTCTTGCGTTCTTCTTGGCCCGGCATGATAAACGTGCGACCAATATAGCGGTTTTTTACAAAGCCTTGACGATAAGGTAAATTCAAGACCGATGCGATTTCTAACGCAATATCACATGATGTTTCTGGAATAGGAATAACCACATCAATATCTTTGTCTGACCATTCGCGCGCTATCTTCTCACCCAACTTAGTTCCCATATTAACGCGAGTTGCATATACAGACATTTTATCAATTGTTGAGTCAGGGCGGGCAAAATAGACAAATTCGAAAATACAAGGCGAATACGTCGCATGCTCAGAGCATTGCTGCGAAAATAATTTACCATCCGTGGTGACAAAGATAGCCTCGCCTGGGGCAACATCGCGAATAAATTCAAACCCATCGGCATCCAATGCGACACTCTCAGATGCAAACATATATTCAACACCGCGGCTAGTTTCGCGCTTCCCAAACACTAATGGACGGATACCATTAGCATCTCGAAACGCGAGCATTCCGTGGCCAATAATCATCGCGATGGCTGCATAACCACCAACAACTTTATCATTCACTGTCGTGACTGCAGTAAAAATGTCTTCTGGTGATAAGTGTAGCGTATCTGGTTTCGCCAGCTCATGCGCTAACACATTCAATAACACTTCAGAATCTGATGTCGTATTTACATGGCGCTTCGCAACTGAGAAAAGCTCTTCTTTTAATGACTCAGCATTAGTTAAATTGCCATTATGAGCTAACGAAATACCAAATGGAGAGTTGACATAAAACGGCTGCGCTTCTGCAGAACTTGACGAGCCAGCCGTTGGATAACGGACATGACCAATCCCCATATTGCCTTGTAAACGCTTCATATGACGAGTATGGAACACGTCTTTTACTAATCCATTATCTTTACGTAAATTAAACGTATTACGATCTATGGTGATGATGCCCGCTGCATCTTGGCCTCTATGTTGTAACACAGTTAAGCCATCATAAATCGCCTGATTAACAGGAGAAGTTCCGACTATACCAACAATACCACACATGTAATTATCCTCGCCGATTAACGGTTTACAGAAGTTAGAAAGCTTGAGTTATTTTCGAGATAGGCGAAAAACCATTCGATAACAAATCCAAATTCAGGAATTAAAATTGAATCTCCCCACCACTGCGTTTTTGGCGCAGATGTGAAAGCATCTAGAAAAAATAAAATTGCGCTCACCACCAGCACACCACGCAAACCTCCAAATACTAAACCGAATATTCTGTCAGTACCGGATAAGCCTGTGCGTTGAACCAATTGGCCTAAAATATAGTTTAAAATGCCACCAACAATCAGGGTGGAAAAAAATAAAATGGCGACAGCCGCTGCATTTCTTAAAAGCGGCTCGCTTATTTGCGTTAAAAACGCTGCAAGGTGTTCGTAGAAAAAACTAGAGATGAAAAAAGCACTTGCCCAAACGGCAAGTGACATGGCTTCCTTTACAAAGCCGCGAAGCAAACTAACACATGTCGAAATCGCAATAATACCTAAAATGGTATAATCAACCCAGATCATAAAAAACCAGCCATAGTTAATTTCGGGCGCATTCTATAAGAGTAGGGCTGAAATAGCCAGATCATTTTGCAATTTCAAAGGCTGTGACTTTGCCATTTAGTTTCGTAAGGGCTTTCAATTTAGCCAACTGAGTTTCCAATATTTCTTTTTCAAGCTCAGGCCCAACATACACTTTCGTCAATGTGCCCGACGGAGTTTCAACTGGGCGAGTAAAAGCGGTAAACCCTGCTTCTTTTAACTTGGCTAATAAGTTATCAACATTCCCTCGATCAGAAAAGCTACCGAGTTGAATTACATAGGCAAATTCAGTCAAATTTGACTCTGTAGGACGCTCAAACGACTGTTCAGGTTTGACGACTGACACTGCTACATTTTTTTGTTCATTCGCCGTTAACGGCTGCTGAATTAAGCCATCTTCGGCAACTGGTTGTTCTAGGCTGAGTAATTCATCTTGTGCCACAAGCTCTTCAACTTGGGTCGACTCAACCGGCAAAGAGGCTTCAATTTCAGCCTCACTCGGCGGTGCTTGCAAATCGAACTTTTTAAATTCAGGTCGATCAGGAATCGTTTTAAATCCTTCTTTAAGCTGAACTTTTTCACCATCTAAGATATTAGGGATAAATACAATGGCGGCCACTAAAACAATCACGGTGCCAACAAGTCGATTAACAAACACAGAGTTCACCTACGCTTCCTTTTTCTCTCGCCAGTATGTCACTGCATCAGCTACAGTAAAAAAAGAGCCGAATACAATCAATAGCTGTTTATTATTGTTTATTAAATGATTATCTAACGCGTTGGCAATAGAAGCAAACTTTTGCACCTCACTAACACCGAGTTCAGCCAATACATCTGCTAGACGCTGGTTATCTGCCCCTCTAGCACACTGTAACGATGCCACATTCCAACAATCAATACTGTGGGTCAAAGCCGATAATGCCGCTTTTTGGTCTTTGTCTTTAAGCATACCGACCAAAGCATGAACTTCATACCCTTGCTGTTTGTATTGCTTCAATTGGGTCGCTAAATACGTGGCTGATTCTGGATTATGTGCCACATCGACGATAATTAAAGGTGTCTTGCTAATCGTCTCAAATCGTCCTTCAACTTGTAACGATGCTAATACCTCGTTGACGATATGCTGGCTTGGTAAAATTGATAGCTGAGCAAGTGTTGTTAAGGCCGTTGCCACGTTTTGCACCGGAATTGCTGGTTTGGCAAATTCACGCTTTAATGTGCCAAATTGCCAAACATAATCATAATTTGAGACACTGAGTTGATAATCTCGTTGTGCTAAACATAATAAAGCATCGATTAATTCGCCCTGCTTAAGCACCGACTGAGGAATAGCCAAATCACCCACAATGGCGGGTGTGTTAGTCCGAAATATTCCTGCTTTTTCAAACCCAACTAACTCACGAGTATCACCTAGATATTCTTTGTGATCTAAATCTATGGTCGTAATCACGCTGGCGACTGGGGTCACAATATTGGTGGCATCTAAGCGTCCACCTAAACCGACCTCTAATAGAATATAATCTGGGGCTATACGGCGAAATATTTCAAGTGCCCCCAAAGTACCATACTCAAAATAGGTTAATGAGGTCTCACCCCGACCTTTTTCTAGACAATCAAAGGCACTGATATGATAGTCATCACTTAGTTGGTCACCATTTAAACGTACCCGCTCGTTGTATTTTATCAGGTGTGGTGACGCATAAGTGCCAACCGTAAAGTTTTGCGCCAATAACAATGCCTCTAAACAACGTGCTGTTGTGCCTTTACCATTGGTGCCAGCTATTAAGATTATTTTGCTTGGAAGAGAGAGTAAACCGAGTTTTTGTGCGACTTCTGTCACACGAGACAGTCCCATGTCGATATTAACAGGATGGATGCTTTCTAAATAACAAAGCCAATCATCAAGACTTGATGATTGGCTAGGAATATGTTGTGACATTAAATTACTCAACAATAAAAATGTTATGCAATTCTATGTTCTTGCTCCGGAGACGGCAAGTTCATAAACTTAGCGACTAATCGTGCTAGTTTATCACGCATTTCACGACGATCCACAATCATATCAATCGCACCATGCTCCAGTAAAAATTCACTGCGTTGGAATCCTTCAGGAAGTGTTTCGCGTACAGTTTGTTCAATCACGCGCGGCCCGGCAAAACCAATCAAAGCTTTAGGCTCGGCAACATTAATGTCACCCAACATCGCTAGTGACGCTGACACGCCTCCCATAGTTGGATCGGTTAGTACAGACACAAAAGGTAAGCCTTTTTCGCTCATTTTTGCTAAGGCTGCGCTTGTTTTAGCCATTTGCATCAATGACATCAATGCTTCTTGCATCCGTGCACCACCGGAAGCAGAAAAACAAATCAATGGCATATTATGTTCTAAACATAAGTTAACGGCATCGACAAAGCGAGCCCCCACCACTGATGCCATTGAGCCACCCATAAAAGAAAACTCAAAAGCGACGGCTGCAACTGGAACACCTTTTAAACGTCCCGTCATAGCAACAAGTGCATCTTTTTCACCACTGACTTTTTGCGCGGCGGTAATGCGATCGCTGTATTTTTTAGAGTCTTTAAATTTTAAGACATCTTTAGGCTCATGCTCTGTGCCTATTTCTACGCGATCTGCGTCATCGAGAAAATACTCTAAACGCTTGCGAGCACTGACACGCATATGATGATTACACTTAGGGCAAACACCTAATTCTTTCTCAAGTTCTGCTTTATATAAAATCGCATCACAATCGGTGCATTTGGCCCAAACGCCTTCTGGAATTTCTTTTCGGCCCGATGATTTTGTTTTAGGTAAGATCTTTTCTAACCAGCTCATTCGCAATTCTCTTAATGCTAAATATTTGTTCGCGTGATGACTGCCAAGGTGAGCAGACAAATTTTTTCAATTAAAACATTATTTCTGAGACTAAGGTATAAAAAACTGGTCTTAGTTGTCAGGATTTCACTTTAATTTATCGGTAAAATTAATAATCAGGTAAAAACAAAGGGCCAGGATGGGTCTTTGGGATGCCCCATTGCTCAGGGTAATCCACATCAACTAAATACAATCCAGCAGCTTTCGCTGTTGCACTGGCAAGGGTACGATCTTTAGCATCGAGGATTTCTTTCATCCACTTTGGAGGGTATTTACCCGTACCAATATCGATTAGACATCCTGTGATATTACGTACCATATGATGTAAAAAGGCATTGGCTTTAATATCAATTACGACAAAATCACCAAATCGGTCCACACGTAAGTGGCTAATGTTTCGAAACGGTGTATTAGATTGACAGTGCACTGCTCTAAAGGAGGTAAAATCATTTTCGCCTAATAAACAATCTGTGGCTTGCTGCATCAAATTGACATTTAACGGTAGATGATAATGACTGATGCCATTTTTCAAAATGCCAGGGCGGTTATTATGATTGAGGATCACGTATCGATAACGACGTGCTGTCGCGCTAAAGCGCGCATGAAACTCACTGTCGACTTCTTGTGCCCATCTCACCGCGATTGCATCCGGTAATAAAGAGTTCATACCGAGGTAAAATGCACTCATATCACGCTTTGCATCTGTGTCAAAATGCACGACCTGACCGGTACCATGGACGCCAGAATCAGTCCGACCTGCACACACCACTTCAACGGGATGATTACAAATACTTGAGAGCGCTTTTTCTACTTCTTCTTGTACGCTTATCACATTACTTTGACGTTGCCAGCCAAAGTACTGAGAACCATCGTATTCGACACCTAAAGCTATTCGCATATTTTCCCACTGAATATTATCAATAATAACGTGCAATTATATAAAACTATCCTGTAAACAAAAAGTGCTCATTTTATCAAATCGGCGATCCTCATCATCTTGATTTAGCGAATCAAGATACAACTAGGTGCTTAACCATGCTATTCACTCACAAAATAGCGCAAAAAAAAGCAGCTAAAATAGCTGCTTTGGTTTCATCTAGGGATTAATTATTGTTTAGTCCACACTCCTGACTTACCAGGCTCTTCACCTTTCGTCCACCAGCCAGCTTTGTACGATGCGTTATTATGTGCCACTACATCGCCACCGTTGTAGACTAAATCGGCACGCCAAGCGCGGACTTGACCATCATCAGGAATCACTTCTTCCCATGGACCGCCTTGATCAGGTTGATTGCCTTGCGTCCACCATTTGGCACGATACTCTTTACCATTAAACAGGACTGTATCACCCGCTAAATATATTTTACTAGCTTGCCAAGTCGTATCGCCACCACCTGTCGTCGAATTCGTTACGGTAACGACAAAGCTTGTTGATACTGAGGCTTTGCCATCAGATACAGAAACAGAGACCGTGTAACTTGTATCTGCTACAACACTTCCTGCTGTTAATGTAATGTTGGCACCAGACCCTGATTGCGTCAGCCCTGCTGGTACCGTCCAGTCATAAGTTAAAACATCATTGTCAGCATCAGAGGCAGCCGCTGCCACAGCCACAGATTTGCCTTCTTCAACCGATAGGTCTGAAATAGCGTCAAGCACAGGCGCTGTATTTGGCACATCTGCAGCCAAAACACGGACCGTTGCCGATTTAGTTACCGTCGCTTTTCCATCAGACACCGCTACCGACACAGTATATTCTGTATCAACGGTGACCGCAGGAGCCGTCACTACCAAGTCAGCGCTGTCATTCCCAGTACTAGTCAATGCAGCAGGCACAGTCCAAATGTAAGTCAAAGGATCATTATCGCGATCAGACGCCGTGGCAGAAACGGTGACTTGTTCACCAGTCTTAACTATCGATACAGCAGGAAGATTTACAACAGGCTTCGCATTAACAGGACCACCTGTCCCACCTAAACCTTGATGCATTGCATTGAGAATATCGCCATTATCAGCATCAATTTCCCATGCAAATAACCCCGCCAGACCTAACGTATTGGCATATTGTCCTTTTGCTAAAACTGAGCGCGGGCTATCGTAAGTAACCAACTTACCCGTGGCACGATTCCAAACATACGCACCTTCTGCTTGCTCATCATATCCAACTTCAAAGCCATTCACTCCCGTACCTGATGCACCAATCATTGACGATTTTATGCCTTTATAATCAATGACGCCCGCTTCCCAGACACCTTGCTCTTTAGTCCCTGTCAGCTTGCCATTACCCGGCGCTGTGAATGGGTTATCCGAGTTGGTTGCATTGGCAGGGTAAACACCTTCCCAGCCACGACCATACATCGCAGTCCCAAGTACGATTTTCTCTGGTGCAACACCTTGCTGCAATAACAACTGAATACCATTGTCTGTGGTGTATGCCGGTCCTTTGCGCGGCTTGCCTTCGGCATCAAGACCTGTGCCTGCGCATTCATCAGGACTCATGTGTTCGCCACAATACAAGGCTGTTTGATGACCTGTTACATTATTCCAACCGCCATAAAAGTCATAGGTCATGGCGAAAATATAATCCATATATTGCGCAGCTTGCAGGTAGTTGACGTCTTCAATCTTATCGTAACCCATACCGATAGCTGATGTAAGCTGGTACTCTTTGCCCGTTTGTGCGCTCAGCTCTGTGAGCATGGCTCTAAGTTCTTGCATTAACGCAATATATGCAGGACCATCTTTGACAGGATCACCTAAATTAGCGTTAGGACCACCTCCACCAGGGAATTCCCAGTCAATATCCACTCCATCATAAAACTTCCAGGTCAGTAAAAACTCACGAACAGAAGCAACAAACACATCACGGTTCTTTTTATCGGTAAAACCATGGAATGGATCAGATAATGTCCAACCACCCACTGAAGGTAGGATTTTAAGATCTGGATAGCGCTGTTTTAAAGCCATCATTTGCGAATAGGTACCACGGATTGGATCTTTGGCATCAACACCCGGTAGAGATTTTTGGATAGCTGCCCATGGATCATGAATCACCACTTCATAATCTTGTGAGTCTCCACATGCCTTTTGCAAAGCACGCCAGCTATTGCCATTTTCAATTTCTTTAAGCGATTCATTCGCCCCACAAATTGGCACAAAGCCATATAAAATATGAGTTAAGTTCTTACCCGGAACTTTGGTGACATCAAAATTTCGTCCGTAAATTCCCCACTCAACAAAATATGCACCGACGACTTTGTTTGGATCAGTGTTGAAATCGCCATTATTTGGATCGTAATTCATAGGTAATGGCGCTAAATGTCCACCATCGGTATCAGCGATAACAATTGGCTTGGCTGCACTAGTTGCACATTCAGCCCCTTGGCACAATTGCATTGTCATTTGATGACGACCCGACTGGGTATAAGGGAATGTCACAGTGCCTGTTTTTGTGCCTGGGGCTAATTGGCCTTCATTGACAACAACACCATCAAATAAGATTTTATAGCTGTCGCCACCTTCTCCGCTCCACGCGCTCCATTTTACTGCGATATCAACCACATTTTTGCGTGTCACAAGCGATTTATAAGAGCCTTGGCCATCAATATTCACATCAACAAATGAATACAGCTGATCTTCCCAGCTTAAACTTGGAGTCGAAGGAGCTGCGTTTGCATGCATACTTGCTAGCGCTGCTGCGACTGCGAGTACTGAAGTTAATTTTTTATACATAATGTTCTCTCAGTTATTTAAAATTGTACTTTAAAGGGATTGCCAAGCTGCTGCTTTACCCGGCTCTTCACCTTGGGTCCACCATTTAGCTTGATACTTTGTGCCTAAGTGAATTACTGTGCTGCCGCCGGGATAGGATGTCGATGCGTTCCACTGATCATTACCGTTTTGCGATACCACTTCCCACGCAGAACTTTGTTCTGGTTTCTCACCTTTTACCCACCACTTTGCACGGTATTTAAGCGTGTTATACACGACAATATCACCTGCCGAATACGCTTTGTCGGCTTGCCAAGGAGGTGTGGTTGGATCAACAACGGTTGTATCATTGACGGTGACATTAAACCGTTTGCTAGTCGTGAGTTGACCATCGCTCACCGTAACCCCGACACTGACTGTCGTTGTTGCATTCACTTCGCCTGCAATCAAGGTTAAATTCATGCCGTCAGCGCTGTAAGTCAGCGGTGTAGGAACGTCATATTCAAAAGTGAGTGGATTATTCTCATCATCAAAAGCATGAACGTGAACATTACTCGAATGTGATTCATCAATTGAGATATCTGCCAGATCATTGACTATCGGCGCGGTATTATCAGGAGCCGTTTGGACTGATAAAGCAAAGCTATACTCTTTATTTGCAGCAAACACCTGATTAGACGCTAAATTAGCGGCATCAAATGCAATGCCATCGACACCTTGAACACCAACTTGTAAGTACTGGCTAAAGTTTAGATTCAGTGAATCGGCAAACTCAGCTTGCCAATTAACTTGATTACTTGCAGTAATCGCTAACTGTTCATTGATAAGCTCTTGCCCAGTTTCATCAAATAAACGCAACCAAACGGTGTCACCCACATTAGCTTGCTGTCCTTGGCGAACAAAATAGCCCAGTGCAAACCAATCAACTGGCGTCACTGTCTCTGGCTCAATGATAATGTCACTACAGTTATAAAACCCTTCGCCAACCACGTCATCCCGTTGCCAACGTGTATATAACAGCGCTTCGCCTCGCCTGTCGGCCGGGATCGTGACCATCATTTCATAGAAACGTTTATCATCAGGGTCTTTGACAAAATCGACATTTCCGTAGCTTTGCACCAGCTCTAAGTCTTGCCACTTCAACTCATCTGTCGCGGAGTTAAAACTTGGCTTCGATAAATAAAATTGCCAGAAACTTGGATTATGGGGCGTTGTAGCACGAAAACGCACTTTGATTTGCCCATTGGCATTGGGTGTCACCACCGTTTTTTGCCAATCTGCTGAGGGTAAATTCATCCCGCGCTTTTGACTACTCCCCGCACTACACAAAGTACCATCTGGCACATTTGCTTCAACCGCAGCTTGATTTAGAAAATCAGCGGTATTGACTGAAAATTCATGTTCTTGAATAAACTGCACATGACCTGACTCTAAAAAAGCGGCGCGACAAGCAAGATTTGGAATATTCGATCCATCTTTTGGCCACCAATAGCCACCTTGTGCCTGGCAAAACGCTTGGCGTGCTTTTGGGCTATCCATATAGCCATGGGCGTGCACAGAGGTAGACATCACAGCGCCCGCTAGGCCGATCGCTGCACTCAGCACAGAAGTTTTGAAAATATGATTCATTCTTTTATCCTCAAGAACTGAGGGCCTAAACCCTCAGCATCGCTTAATTACAGGCTACACGCCTTAGTCCAATCTGATGTGCCAGGTTCACTAGCAGTCCACCACTTGGCCTTAAATACAGCGTTGTTGTGTACCATCATGTCACCTGCGTTAGCATGAGAAGGATTTCCAGCCCAATCTTTGCGAGGGAAATTTGGATACACCGGGATGTCTGAGATTTTAACCCCTTCACAGGTGCCATCAGGGTTTCCACCGCCATCTCCGCCTCCATTGCCTGGTTTAGTTGCGGCTGGTAACGCTGGGTATTCAAAAGCTACCGCATAGACGTTGCCATCTTTTTCAACCGTAAAATTCACGGGCCCCGTAATTGGCATGTAATACATGACTTGCGCATTAATGGTTTCACCTGGGAGGAAGGATTTCACAACACTGCCAAACTCATTGACTAAGGTAATCGAAAAACGATGGAATTCATTTTCATAACCACCAATGTTATTGCCTGCAGCATTCGAAGCATTTTTCTCAACGACCATGCCAAGCTTTTCTTGCGCGTTCCAGTTAGACCTGAAAATCGCCGAAGTTGACACTGGTACATCAAATGAGATTTTTGCTCCACTTAAATCAAGAGCGGAGTTGTTGGTAAAGGCAAAAGTAGGCGCAATCGGATAATTTTCATCACCAATCGGGAAATCTTTCGCTTCAAATGTGATATCAACCGACTCTTTCGGCAGCACAAACTCAGCGGCACCTTTGTTTATATCGTACGCAGACGCTTGGCTAAACTTGTTATAGGCAATCGAAGTCATGGTTGAGCCCATGAAGTATTCTTTTTTCACTGCATCATAATCAAAGTCGCCAGCCAGCTCCCAGAACATGATACCGCCAAGGCCTTTATTGATAATGTAATCAACTTTTGTGGTCATTGACTCTTCATCTTCAATTGATAAGAAGACTTTTTTCTCTGCATTCCATAACCAAGGTGCCACTGCAACACTATCGTATTTACGGCTGTAGGTACCGACTAATTGATCATCTGCGACATTGACAGGATCTAAACCATAGGTTGCAAGATAAGAAGGCAAAATCCCGTTTTGAAGGTTTTTCACATGCCAAAGTGGGTTACTACCGGCAGGGATTTCTTCATTGTTTTTACCTAAATCATGCCAAAGGTTATCGATACCTACCGCGCCATTACCACATTTATTTTTCTCACCTTTTCCGGTGCCTGTAGGACAATCCGCTTGATTTGGTAGTGGCGCTCTGCCCCACAACCCATCAGTCCCACCGGCAACATCTTTAAATCCGCGGGTATAATAAGGCACACCAATATTGATGCGGCCAGCACTAAGTGCCCCACGGAAATATGTCACCGCCCAATCGGTATTCAAATAACCAATACCCTCGAACTCTTTGGTGGTGTAAACGTCCCATGCTGCTAGCTCTGAGTCTTTACCTGTGTCATACAGGGCTGCGTTATGGCCAACATGATCATTCCACGCACCGTGTAAGTCGTATGACATGATGTTGACATAATCGAGGTATTTTGTTGCTTGGAATGTTTCCATGCCACGTAATAAATAACCCGAAGAGGGTGAGGCAATAGTGAGCATGTAATGTTTGCCTGCTTTTTCACCTGCTACATCAAGCTCTTCACGTAAGCGTTTCATTAAAACATTATACGAAGCGTTCAAACCTGCACGGCGAGCATTAGAAATTGGGAAATCATCTGGATGACCCGCATCATTCATCGAAGAAGGATATTCATAATCTATATCGACACCATCGAAGCCGTATTTTTGGATAAACTCTACGGAGCTCTTAGCAAACGCATCAATACCGGCGTGATTGATTGAGCCATCAGCATTCGTCGTCATGGTATAAAATCCGCCGCTGGCCACACGATTACCATCCGAACCGAAATATCCACCCGTTTCAGCCCAACCGCCAACTGAAATTAATGTTTTCACATCAGGGTAAAGTTTTTTATATTTATTCAGTAAGTTAAAATGACCCGTATAGCTGAAGCTCGGATCCATTTCTGCGCCTTCAACACCTGGCCACTCCATATTTGTGGCTGCGTTATTCACCGCATTTGGATCCCCTATCGATACCTTGTTCTGGCCATCAACGTGGGCAAACGCATAATTGATGTGCGTAATTTTGTCCCATGGAATGTCTTTCGCTAAATAGCTTGGTTGATCATTTTTGCCCGTGCGCCAGCTGGTAAAGTAACCAATAACACGACGAGGATGATCCGCGCCCATATCTTCCCGACCATTAACATCGTAAACGGTACAATATGGTGTATTGACACCTGGAGTTTGATAAAGTCCCTCAGGTTTACAATTATCTCTATCACCATCAGGTGGAGTCGTCGTTCCCTCTTTCACTGTGATAACAACTGCAGTACTCGTTGTTGTTGCACCTAAATCATCTGTGGCGACCAAGGTAAATTCAAACCGTCCCGCCGTTGCCGCAGTGAAAGTAAATTTACCTGAGGCACCATTCACTTGACTAATTGATTGGCCATTTTCGAATAACTCTAGTGAGACCACTTGCCCATCCGAGTCTTGGCCCGCAAGATCAAAGACAACGCTGTCATTTATTTCAATACTCGTAGAACCCGTGGTGATATTAAGTGAAGATACAGGTGGCGTGTTGCCAATCGTCCCAGCCTCAACTTTGATCGTCACACCACTAGAAGTAACACGTGCGCCTTTATCGTCTTCGGCAATTGCGGTCACGACTGCATCGCCTACGCTGGCAACCCACTGAGCTGAATACGGCGCGCTAGTGTCGGTACTGATCAATTGACCATTGACTAAAAACTCGACCTGCTTGACTGTCCCATCAGCATCAGCAGCATCGGCGCTGATGACAACGCTGTCTTTATCAATAAAAACAGAGTTTTGCCCAGGTGCAGTGACCATGACCGTAGGCGCTTGATTAGGATTATCGACCCCATTACATGCCCCGAGCCTTTCCCACTCTTTCCATTGACCAAAATGTGTCAAGGGATCTGCTCGAGTCCACCAATTCGCTTTAAAAGCTTGTTGATCCTTTTGAGCGGTTTGACCTGCCGTATAGGCTTGACCACTTTGCCATTCATCGATATTTGTACAATCAACAGTCTGTGCTTGTACACTTGCTGCACCAATTAGTACAGAGAAAGTGCTGAGCTTAAACGCTCGCTGCATCATTTTCGTGTTATTCACAATGCCTCCAGTTAACTTCAACTTAACAATATTACCCATTTAAATTACAAGCTAACACAATAATTCACAAAGTGGCAAATCTATTAATGGGTTCAGTTTACGTTCAGGTAAAAACCAAAAACAACTAATAAACAATTAGTTATGGTTTTATTCTGCCTTTTTTAAATTCACAGAAAAGCAGGGGGGACGCGATTAAAAGCAACTTTCGAACAAAGGCAAACAATTGCAACATTTGATTAACGTCAGTAATTTAGGGCTTTGGAGTGAGTTTTTAGAGACATGAACGTCCCTAAAAGAAGTAAATTTAAAGTTATTAATTAGAATTAAAAAATATATGAAAAAATGTTTTTTGTCATAAAAATACCATCAGCGTATGACTATCGGTTATTTATTTAGCCTTTGTGCAAATAATTTATCAAGCGCTTGTTGAATCGTCATGTCTTCATCCTCTTGTAAGAAGAGCTCAACAGTGCGGATGACAAATTTTGAATTCTGTTTATGCTTTTTTGCGAAATCCCAACATTGCTTTTTTAGCGCTTTATCATGCTCTTTTTCTAGCTGCATCTGCCCAAACCGATAAATGGCTTGATTGTAATCATCATTATAAATTTCGAGTAAATCAATCAAGGTCGCCTTTGGAATGCGATAGGTCTTATTTGTATAATTAATCGCATCTTTAGTGGTATAAAAAACTTGTTCATCTATATTGATCGCCACTTTTGCTTCAGGTAATAAATGATGTTTCTGGCCATCAACTTCATAACTAAAACCCGCAAATTCGACCCTTTCTAGTGATTCTTTACCAAGGATTAACCCAGCTTCGATACTTTTGGCTAAATGGTAATCAAGCTCATTAATTTCATCTTCTTGCCAAACTTGGTAGACATGAATAGCCCGCTTATATTTCTGAGCAAGTAATTGTTTTAATTTATCTCGACGTAACGTCACATAAGCAGCATGGTTTTTTTTCAAAAGAGTGACGCATTCTAAGCAGCTTGGTACTGCAAAAAAATCACCATCTTCTTGATCTAATTCGTACATTTTTGCGTAATGCTTCGGTGGAACATGATCGAGCTCTGTGGCCAAACAGCCACAATAAAAACATTGGTGGTAATGCTCTGAACTCAATGCATTCATTTTAAAGTAATTAACAACTGGCATAGGTTTTTTCTTGATGAATTTATTGTCTTAGCACTAATTTTACAGCCAAAACAGCCTCACCTCGACTGTTTTCATTGATTAAGCCATATTCACGTTTCACTATTAGTCCAAGTTATCATCTTAAGCTAGTTAAAAGAGGTCTGCTGAAGTTTTTTAACCCGCCATAAAGAAGAATAGCGGGTGGCAATATTAAATTACTCTACACCTTGATACTGACATAACGTTAAAATTTACCGGTACTTGACTTAACAATAACAACAGACACCTCAATACCCTCAGCTGGGACTCTACTTAGTGAATATTGGAGGGTATCAAAAAGTTAAAACAGCCTAATAACATAAGTTTAGTGACTTGTGGGAACATGCGAACCAGACACTATTTAAAAAACAAAACATCCACTACAATGAGCAGCTTCACACTCGTGATAGCAATATAAAGCCGATTAAAGTCTCGCATCTTGATCTTCAATACCAAGTTAATCTGACTCCAACTACGAATTTTCAAGTATTTATACCTGATTGCTCCGAGTGTCATGTGTCATGTTTTATAATTATAAACTTTCTACTACCTTTGATTATGAATCAATTCCCATCAGAGACGCTCAAATGAATGCTTTACCATCAGAAAAACAACTTGCAGTACTTTTTCGTCTTGAGCCTGGCTGCCTCGGTCCGCAGGGAGTCGATTATGTGGAAGAGTTTTGCTCATTTATTAATGGTCAGCCTCCGCAGTTACACTACGCACGTTTCCGCTTTGTAGCTAGGTACGACAAAAAATTGCCAGAATGGGAGTATTCAATTAACAACCGTAACTTAAGTGAGGAGAAAGTGTCATTGTATTTAAAAGTATTTCAAACTAATAAGGATGCTTTCGAAGAAGAAATTGAAGAGCTGCTCGCGCAACGGATCGAACTATTTTTTTCTCGCATCTAAATAACACACATCAAAATGAACCTTTACACACCAGCTTCAAACATACCTCTTTAGTTCCTCTTCGATACATCCAAGACAGCGCTTTATATTTTTGGCTTTTAATCAATGCATTACTACACTGTAAAAGTGACAACACACATAAAAGCAACATTAGGGTGAAAAACATGAAAAAACAGTTACTCGTGTACGCCATTGGTCTTGCCTGTTGCGCTAGTACCGTGCAAGCAGAAGTTAGAGTCAATGGATTCGCGTCCATTATTGGCGGCATGACGTTAGATAAAGACAGTAATTTATTTGGTTATACTGATGAACTCTCTTTCGAAAATGAAAGCTTATTTGCGCTGCAAGTCTCTGCGGATTTGCAAGAAAACCTCAGTGCCACAGCACAAATTATGGCTAAAGGCAGTAATGACTTTAATGCCGAGTTTGAATGGGCTTATTTAACCTACCAGATCAATGATCAAGCCCAAATCAGCGCAGGTAGAATGCGTGTACCTTTTTACCGTTATTCTGACTTTCTAGATGTTGGTTATGCGTACCGCTGGATCAGACCGCCACAGTCAGTCTACAATCTGCCCTTTTCAACTTATGAAGGTTTGAGCCTAGTCTACAACACTCAGCTGGGTGATTGGGATTCAACGCTTCAAATAATTGGTGGCGCGACGAGTGGTGATGTCACGACGTTCACAGATAACGATCCTTCAAAGCTCGACGGTATAGTCGGTGTTAATTGGACGATGATGTATGAATGGCTTAGCTTACGCGCAGCTTACTTTGTCGCAGAAACCACTGTAAGTGGAGAAAATTCACCTCAGTTTACAGGGTTAATTGGTGGGTTAAACAATTACGGATTAACTGCTCAAGTTGATGATCTACTCATAGAAAAAGATGATGGTAGTTTTTTAGGATTGGGTTTTTCTGTTGATTATGAGAACTTTTTACTCGATGGTGAATATACCGAACTCAATGTCGACAATAGCTTCATTGCGCCTCAAGAACAGTTTTACCTAGCTGCAGGATATCGAATTGATGAATGGCTTATTCATATGACCTATGAAAAACGCGATGTTGAACACGAGGCAAATAAGTATAATACAGTTCCTGTTACGATCGAACACCCCGTATTTGGTACTATTCCTGTTTCCACCGACCCGACTAACCCAAATGCACCACTTCTTCGTGATTTAACTAATGCAGCACTAGCAGGCACTATGGTTGATTCGAGCTCGATGTCGTTTGGTATTCGTTATGACTTCCACCCGTCTGCTGCACTCAAAGTAGACTACACTGTTGTCGATAACGCCTTAACCAACACCGATACTGATGTCCTCGCCTTTGGCGTTGATTTAGTCTTTTAAGGAGCGCAAATACATGAAAAAATTATCTTCATTTTTAATTTTGAGTTGCTGCTCATGGTTTGCCAATGCTGAAGTGGCCATAGTCGTGAATACTGCGAATACCAATAGTTTAGATCAAAGTGATATCGCCAAAATTTATTTAGGGAAAGCTAAATCATTTCCTAGCGGTGATAAAATAGAATTCGCAAGTCTCGATGATGGACACACGGCGACTGAAGAGTTCAATGATAAAGTATTGAAAAAGTCGAGCAGTCAGGTCAACGCTTACTGGTCAAAATTAGTTTTTACCGGTAAAGGTACTCCGCCTAAAAAACTCGATAATGATGCTGCAATGCTGCAATTTGTTGCATCTAATCCTAATGCAATTGGCTTCGTAGATGCGAGTAAAGTTGACGATAGCGTTAAAGTGATCGCTCGATTCTAGCCATATATAAAACAGAAAAAGCCAACTGATTTCTCTGTTGGCTTTTTAATTTGGTGCCGTGAGCGGGACTTGAACCCGCACGAGCATAGCTCACCACCCCCTCAAGATGGCGTGTCTACCAATTCCACCACCACGGCAAATTCTTTTTAGTTTGGTACTTCAGATGTTTTATTTTCTGATACTGGTACATCTTCAACAGCAGGAACTATCTTCTCAACCACTTCTGCAGCAGGTGCAGTCGATAAGTCAGACCATTCATCTGTTTTCTTAATTTGGCCAGCTGTTAAGTTACCAAGAACGATACTCAGAACAAAGAATACTGACGCTAATGTTGTTGTAGTTTTAGTCATGAAGTTACCTGCACCACTAGAACCAAACACAGTAGCTGAAGCACCTGCGCCAAACGAAGAGCCCATATCTGCGCCCTTACCTTGTTGAATAAGCACCATTCCGATCAGCGCTAAAGCAACAATTAAATAGATTACCAATAAAATTTCGTACATCTTTATACGTTCCCTTGTGCACTATGGCAAATACCAACGAAGCTGTCTGGTTTTAAGCTTGCGCCGCCAACTAATCCACCGTCAATATCTGGTTGTGCAAACAATAATTCGCTACTAGTCTCATTGACACTTCCACCATAAAGAATGGTAAGTGACTGAGCTACATCTGCATCGAGTGCAGCAATTTTCGTTCTTATGAACTGATGCACTTGTTGTGCTTGTTCTGGCGTCGCAGTTTTACCTGTGCCTATCGCCCAAACGGGTTCGTATGCTATCACAGATTTATCTAAAGACACCACACCTAATTCGTCGATTACAGCATCTATTTGCTTTGCAATCACCGACTCGGTCAAATTTTGTTCTCGCTCTTGCTCTGTTTCACCTACACACAATATAGGAATAAGCTGAGAAGATTGCGCTTTTGCAAATTTTTTCGCAATTAGACTATCAGACTCACCATACAAGTTGCGTCGTTCTGAATGACCTACCAAAGTGTATTTACATCCAAGATTAGACACTAAACGAGCATCAACTTCACCAGTAAACGCGCCGGGCTCTTCATGAGAAACCGTCTGTGAACCGACATTAAGTCCAACTTCAATCGCAAAAGATAACAAAGGAAAAGGTGGGAAAACCACGACATCTATGTCATCTAATTTTGCTGCTTTTACAGCGTTGGCTATTTGGTTAACTAGCTCAACTGAACCATTCATTTTCCAGTTGCCTGCAACCATTTTTTTGCGTAATTTCATTAATTACTCCAACTTGTTAAGCGGGCGAGATACTAGCGCGACTCACCCAAAGATTCAAGAAAATAGTTAAGTTAAACTGACTGTTTGCTCACACTTTCAACAACTTCGGCTATTTTTGTTGCAAAATCGATAACTTGCTTCTCTTGTTCAGCCTCAACCATGACTCGCACAACCGGTTCTGTTCCCGATTTACGTAATAGAACCCGCCCTTTTCCTGCCAGAAGAGCTTCAACTTCTTTTACTGATTCCACAACTCGAACATCGCTGACGGGATCTGTCCCTTGTGGGTAGCGCACATTAATCATTTTCATTGGGTATTTAACGAAGCCTTTACCCAAATCTTCTAAGGTCTTATTTTGCGCAATCATGGCTGCTAATACTTGTAAACTAGAGATGATGCCATCCCCTGTTGATGTCAAATCAAGATTTAAAATATGACCAGAGCTTTCGCCGCCTATTTTCCAACCTTTTTGCTTTAACAACTCCATTACATAGCGATCGCCCACTTTGCTGCGAGCAAACGGGATACCACGCTCAACCAAAGCATTTTCTAACCCCATATTAGACATGACAGTCCCAGCAACGCCTGTTTCTCCGAGACTGCCATCTTGTTGTGCCTGACATGCTAAAATATACACTATGTCGTCACCATCAAATACTCGGCCTTTCCGATCAACCATCATCACACGGTCACCATCACCATCGTAAGCAATCCCTACATCAGCTTTCTCTTCTAGCACTTTACGTACTAACGCATCAACATGCGTTGCTCCACATTCGAGGTTAATATTCAGACCATTGGGCTGGCAGGCAAAACTCACAACGTCAGCGCCAAGTTCTGATAGTACCGCTGGGGCAATGTGATAAGTTGCACCATTTGCGCAGTCAACGACCACTTTTAGGCCCTCTAATGACATCCCAGCCGGAAATTGGCTTTTACAAAACTCGATGTAACGACCATCCGCATTATCAAGACGCCGTGCTTTACCAAGCAGCTCAGATGCTACACAAGTCATTTCTTCATCTAACATGGCCTCGATTTGCATTTCTACATCATCAGGCAGTTTCAAACCTTGACTGGAGAAAAATTTAATCCCGTTATCATGAAAAGGGTTATGGGACGCACTGATCACTATGCCAGCTTCAGCCCGAAATGTTTGGGTGAGATACGCCACCGCAGGCGTCGGCATGGGGCCTAGTAACACAACATTGATTCCAGCCGAAATTAAGCCCGCTTCTAATGAGGTCTCTAATAAATAACCTGAGATACGCGTATCTTTCCCTATAATTACTTTTTTTGTGCCTTTTTGAGATAAAACTTTACCCGCAGCCCAACCTAATTTAAGTGCAAATTCAGGGGTAATAGGATATTGCCCAACTAACCCGCGCACGCCATCCGTGCCAAAATGTTTTTTATTACTCATTTAAATTCCATATTCTGTTGCTTGCCAAACTTTTAATACATCGACGGTTTGCGCTACGTCGTGTACACGAATTATTTTCGCCCCTTTTTGCGCAGCTATCAGCGCGCCGGCGAGAGATCCTGCTAAGCGATGTTCAGTCTCTCGAGACAACAAATTGCCGATCATTGATTTGCGTGATAACCCAGCTAACACTTCACATCCACGTAACTTGAACTGCCCGATCTCTTTTAATAAAAGGTAATTGTGTTCAAGGGTTTTACCAAAACCAAAACCCGGGTCAAGAATGATATTCTCAACAGCAATCCCTTTTTCTAAACACGCATCAATTCGTTGTTCAAAAAAAATTTTAATTTCTGAGATTAAATCGGTGTAAGTTGGATTCGTTTGCATTGTGCGTGGCGCCCCTTGCATGTGCATTAAACATACTGGCACCTGTAATTGAGCCGCAACATCGATAGCTTCAGGCTCTTGCAGTGCTCTTACATCATTAATGATATCGGCACCCGCAGCCACCGCCTGCCGCATTACTTCCGCTTTACTTGTGTCGATAGAAATAATGCAATTAGACTGCATTCTGAGTGCTTTAATGATTGGGATTGTGCGTGCCAATTCCTCTTCCAAAGCCACTTCGGGGGCATTTGGCCGTGTTGATTCGCCTCCAATATCAATTATTGAGGCTCCTTCAGCCAGCATTTGCAAGGCCCTAATGACAGCGCTGTCGAAGGTATTATGGCATCCACCATCTGAAAATGAATCAGGCGTAGTATTTAAGATCCCCATGACATGAGGCGTCTTATTGAGGTCTAACGAGCGACCTTGGCGTAAAGTTAAAATAGACATGCATTACCTATCAATACGAGCGTATTGTTGTGCAACGAAGATTCAAATATTAAAAAACCCCGAAGGTTCGGGGTTTTATGGTTAAGATTTTACCGCTTATTGCTCTTGATCATCAAGCTTTGTTGTCGGTTTTTTCTCTGCCTCAGTAGGCTCTACCGTTTGCTCTTCTACTTTTTCAGCAACAGCTTCTTCTTTGCTTTCTTTGCTTTCTTTGCTTTTAAAGTGGTTATCATGAGCGTCAGACGGTGGACGAACTTCTCTACGTGCCATTAAATCATCAATTTGTTTGGCGTCAATCGTTTCATACTTCATCAATGCATCTTTCATAGTATGAAGAATATCGATGTTGTCTTTGAGTATTTGTTCAGCACGTAAGTAGTTACGATCTGATAATTCACGAACTTCTGCATCAATAATTTTAGCCGTTTCATTCGACATGCTCTTCGCACGTGCTGAACTACGACCCATGAACACCTCACCTTCTTCTTCAGCGTATAGAAGCGGACCTAATTTTTCACTTAAGCCCCATTGAGTCACCATTTTTCGCGAGATTTCAGTTGCACGCTCAATATCGTTACTTGCACCGGTTGTTACTTTTTCAAAGCCATAGATAAGCGCTTCAGCGATTCGCCCACCGTATAAGCTTGAAATCATTGACTCTAAATGTTGTTTAGAGTGGCTAACACGGTCTTGTTCAGGCAAATACATTGTCACACCTAACGCTCTTCCGCGAGGAATGATTGACACTTTATAAACCGGGTCATGCTCTGGAACCATACGACCAACAATTGCGTGACCAGCTTCGTGGTAAGCAGTCATTTCTTTTTCTTGCTCACTCATCACCATAGATTTGCGCTCTGCACCCATCATGATTTTATCTTTCGCAGCATCAAACTCAGCCATGCTCACTACTCGTTTGTTACCACGAGCTGCATATAACGCGGCTTCATTCACTAAATTTGCTAAATCTGCGCCAGAAAAACCAGGGGTACCACGTGCAATGACCGATGCTTTGACATCATCAGCTAATGGGACTTTGCGCATATGTACTTTTAAAATTTGTTCACGACCACGGATATCAGGAAGACCGACGACAACCTGACGGTCAAAACGACCTGGACGAAGTAGCGCAGGATCGAGTACATCTGGACGGTTAGTTGCCGCAATGACGATAATTCCTTCGTTTCCTTCAAAACCATCCATCTCAACGAGCATTTGGTTAAGTGTTTGTTCACGTTCATCATGACCACCACCCATACCTGCGCCACGTTGACGGCCTACAGCATCGATTTCATCGATAAAAATGATACAAGGTGCGGCTTTTTTAGCTTGCTCAAACATATCACGAACACGCGAGGCACCCACACCAACAAACATTTCAACAAAGTCAGAGCCAGATATCGTGAAAAATGGCACTTTCGCTTCTCCGGCCACAGCCTTAGCGAGTAACGTTTTACCAGTACCAGGAGGACCCACCATCAACACCCCTTTCGGAATGCTACCGCCTAACTTTTGGAATTTAGATGGATCGCGTAGAAAGTCCACAAGCTCCGTAACGTCTTCTTTAGCTTCGTCACAGCCAGCTACGTCAGCAAAAGTCGTTTTCACTTGGTCTTCGCTCATTAAACGGGCTTTACTTTTACCAAATGACATGGCTCCTTTACCACCGCCACCTTGCATTTGACGCATGAAAAATATCCATACACCAATAAGCAGTAACATTGGGAACCAAGAAATAAAAATAGTGGCTAAAATTGATTGTTCTTCAGGTGGTTTACCCACCACATTAACACCATTTTTAAGGAGATCATTCATCAAATCGCCATCATACATCGGCATTATAGTAGTAAAACGCTCACCACTGTTTTTAATACCACTGACTTGGCCAGTACCTTGATCCATTCTTACTTCACGGATCGCACCACTACGTACATCATTGATGAATTGCGAATAACTTGTATTCCGGTCGCTTGCATCGCCCGGATTAAAGCTCTGAAAAACCGACATTAAAACGACGGCGATTACTAACCAGAGTATGAGATTTTTAGCCATATCACTCAAGGGGTTAACCTCTTGTTTTCAATTAATTAAAAGTTTCAGGAATTCCTGACCTAATGTACTACAGTTTGTACCCTGTAGCTACTAAATACACTTCTCTTGAACGCGCACGTGAAGAATCTGGTTTGCGTATCTTGACCGTATTGAAACACGATCGCACGTCCTTAACATATTGATCAAACCCTTCTCCTTGGAACACTTTAACTGCAAAACTGCCATTTTTCTTAAGAACCTGATGACACATGTCTAATGCTAATTCAACAAGATACATACTGCCAGCTTGATCTACTGATAAATGCCCACTCATGTTCGGCGCCATATCAGAAAGCACCACATCCACATTTTTACCACCAATACGTTCAAGAAGTGCGTTGAGCACACTTTCTTCACGAAAGTCGCCTTGTAAAAATTCCACACCGGCCAGGGGATCCATTGGCAGAATATCACACGCGATAACTTTACCGTTAAAACCGATCAGTTCAGCAACGTATTGCGACCAACTACCGGGAGCTGCGCCTAAATCAACCACAGTCATACCGTCTTTGATCAATTTATCTTTATTTTGCAACTCTTCTAATTTAAACATTGCGCGTGAGCGTAGCCCTCTCTTTTGGGCTTCTTGTACATAATGATCGTCAAAATGCTCCATCAACCAGCGCTTCGAGCTGGATGTGTGCTTTTTTTTTGTCATGAATTTACACTCAACTAATTAGTATTATTCTCTAGATGGCGTTAGAATACCGATAATTCAAGCTTTATCCAACGAAATTTGTAACAACATGACATTATCAAATAAGCAAAAACAGTTTTTAAAAGGTCTAGCACATAGCCGCAAGCCAGTGGTTTTACTAGGAAATAATGGATTAACAGAAGGTGTAGTGGTCGAAATTTCCAACGCCCTTGATATCCATGAATTAATCAAAGTTAAAGTACCGACGGAAGATCGCGAAACAAAAAATTTAATTTTTGAAGCGATTGTACGTGAAACCGGCGCAATTAAATTGCAAACAATAGGGCACATTATTGTCTTATTCCGCCAGTCAGATGATAAAAAAATCGAGCTGCCACGCAGATAAACATTTGCCGATTTCGAGCGTTTTAAAATATAGAGCCAGCTGATGCTGGCTTTACTTTTTCTGTGTTTGCCCAAACCCCATCTGTTTTTCTGTTGCCTTAAACCCACCCTTAACACTTGCCAACTCAATAAAGGTGTTAAACTCAGTTTCTGGCCAATTTTTTAAGGGGTAATTAGCTAAATGATTAGCTAATTGAGGGGTAGTATTACTGTGCCCTACCACAATAATGTCTCCGTTGAGCGATAATAACTGCTCAGCAAACGCTTCCAGCTCTTTTGGATCATACCTCTGAATAGGCAGCTCTCTAGCCCGAGCGATTGGTGCCGCGGTTTGCTCTGTACGCTGATAGGGTGTAGTAAAAATATGGGTAATCGCTAGTGCTGAAAACTCGTTTACTAAGCTCTGCGCTCTTTGCTGACCAATATCACTTAATGATGGGTCTCTTCCAGCCATTTTTTCACTGTGGCGCAACAACGTGATAGTTTCCGGTTTAGCTAACGCGTTGTGACTGAGAATTGTAACGATAAATAGGCTGATATTAAGCACATTTTTTTTCATGATTACTCCTTCTTACACTTTGCTATCAACCACTCGATTGATGAAATCGGTGGTTAATTCATTGATGACACCAGCCTCAGCATTGATCATCAAACTAAATCCAATTGAACGTTCAGGAAAAATTACTATGTCAGCGCGATATCCTTGTACCCAGCCACTATGGTAGTACAAAGGTTCGCCTTCATAATTATATATCCGCCAACCAAGCCCATAACTTGCTTCTTTGAGCCGCTTACGCCACACACGGCGTTTAAGTTCTTTTTTGGTTTTGGTGTACGGTTTAACTTGTTTACCTAGCGCACTTTCATTGAGTACATCAGGGTACTGCCCAAGTTGAGCTTTTAACCACTGTACCATATCGGAAGCACTGGCATTGATACCAGCAGCTGGGGCTACTTTATAGTAATCTTTTTTCAATTTAGCGGTATACCAACGTTTTCTTGCGCGAACATGGGGCAGCGCATAATCCTCGTCTTTAACCATCTCGTCATAGCCAACACTGGCGCTGTGCATATTAAGAGGTTTAAAAAAGAACTCTCTAAGCCATGTTTCATAACTTAATCCCGTACTTTCCTTTGTAATATCACCTATCAGGCTAAACATGACATTTTGATAGCCATAACACACTCCAGGCGAACACATAGGCTTAACTTCGGCTAATTTTTCAACAATGGTCTCATACTGCATCCGAGATTCAATTAAGTTATCGTATGCATTAGGAACTAAGCCTCCAGAATGACTGAGTAAATGGTACACGCGCAGTTTTTTATCATAACCCTCATAATGAAACTGAGGTAAGTATTTTGCTACAGGATCATTCAGGGCAAAGGCTCCTTCACTGGCCAATTTTGCAGCTAACGAACCTGCAAACGTTTTCGATACCGAGGCTAACCGAAAACGAGTATTCGCCGTGACAACCTGTCCTTTTTTAGCTTTTGTAACGCCAAAGCCCATTGCAACTGAGCTGTGATCGGTTCTTACTATAGATACAGCTGCGCCAGGGATTTTTTTTGATTTTAATTTTACGTCTAACTCTTTTACATAGGAATCAACTAGTTGGTTCCACTCTTGCGGCTTTGCATTGAGATTAAAACTCAGCAATAGCAACACCACACACCCAATATAACGTGGCATTCTCACTCCAAACTTTACGCCACTGAATATCACCGGCAGACACAGTATTTTATCACGAGTTAAGCAAGGCGTTAATCTCTTGTAACGGATTAAAGCGCGACAATTTTATGGTTTTAGATCTATTTATGGTAGGATTCGCGCAAAATTTTGCTGATTACGATTTGGGTTCACTGTATGCAACATGGCTATAAATTCATAACTTTCTCACTTCTAATTGCATTGCAAGGATGCCAATTATTAACAGAACCAGCGCCTTTATTGGCGCTACCTAAAAAGCCATTACTAAAAACTCATACAAGCATACTGCACTATGAAGCGCCTATGGCCCCACTGCAAATTAAATCAGTGCAACTCCCTGCCCACCCACTTAGACATGGGCAAACGGTTATCCTCGCTGATAAAAATGTGCAATCAGACAGTGATCTTACCCAATTACTGGCAAGAAAGTTAAATGAAATCGGTTTAAGTCTGATCAACACTGGCCAAGCTGATTACAAGCTAACTCTGACTAAAGTTGAACTGTTACCAGGTAACACAACCGACTTTAAACTTAAAGTTCAACGTACTAAGCAAGCCTTAATCCAGCAAGAAATGGATAATAACCCAATCAAACACTGTGCGACGCTCAAAGGGAATATTGGCTTGCGCCTCACTCATTTAGAAAGTGGGGATATTGTATGGTTCGCTAAAGCCCGTGCAGACACAACGACGTTGGGTGAGCACCAACTAACCCAAAAGATCACCCTAAAAGATACCATCACCAATCAACAAAGCATTCAGACATTTATTCAAGAACAAAATACCGATGAAGCACGACTGAAACGAGCAAACCAGCCTATCGCTATTCCCAGCTATCAGGTGGAGAAAAAAACCATCTTAAATAGTAAAGTCTCAGGACATTGCTCAGAAGAAGAAGTACAGTCACTCAATATTCCATTACAACATTTTTTAATCAGTGAGTTAATTGACAAATTGAATGTGATTTAAGCTTTGTACACTTTTTTACAGCTTTGGTACATCTAATGACAATATACTAACACTTTCACCAAACATCGAGCTAAGCAATAAGGATCTCAATGCTAACTAAAAACCTGTTGAAAATTCTGCTTTTTTTGAGTCTTGTGTACTTACCAGCAGCGGATGCAAGTAACCGTTATTATGCAGATAACGCACTTGAACCTACAGAAGGGTTTGCTTGGGATTGGAGTCTGGGCTTGGGGTATTATGTTGCTGATACTTATCTGGCAGGCGTCGATCCATACAATGATGGAATTGAGTTTAATGTGAACCTCGCTATGTCGTACGATAAATTTTATTTTGATGCCGATAACAGCCAGCTAAGTGGCAATTTCACCATAGGCTATAGCGTAATAAATAAATACGAGTGGGATCTCGATATTATTGGTACGAATGTCCAAGATGGTTTCGATCAATATGGCACCTACTACAACGAAGACAGTATCGTAGAAGAGTTAGCCGGAATTAAATCTCGCGAATATGATTTTGATGTCGGGCTTCGACTCACTCGTCGTTTAAACGATTCACAACTCTCATTTGAAATCCTAAAAGATATATCAGGCAGCCATAGCGGTATTATTGTGAATAGCTTTGTCAGCCATATTCAAACCTACCGCAACTGGGAGTTTCGAGCAGGTGTGGGATTTAACTATTACTCATCTGATTTTATTGATTATTATTTTGGAATTTCTGAAGGTGAAGCCATTAATGGCCGACCAATCTATGTTGGTAATGCAGGTGTAAATATTCTGACTGAACTACATGCAGAATACCCTATCAACGAAAATTGGGTCTTTTTAGCAGGTTGGTTATCAACTTGGTTTTCAAAATCAATCAGCGATAGCCCAATCGTTTCACAGGATTATCAGCATAAAGCCAAGGTAGGCGTGCGCTATGTATTTTAAATTACTTCTGGTCATACTTGTGCTTGGAGGCGCTCCCATTGTGCAAGCAAAAGAAAAGCGCCTAGCCAAACCCGCAGATTTAACGCTGCAAGCCTCGCCAAATAAATGTGTCGCCTTACGTGAAGGCAGTGCTTGCTACGCTGTGGTTACTTTAGATTGGGCCCAAAACCAGGTTGGTGATTATTGTTTGCGCAACCACGCGACAAAAAAAATAATCCAATGTTGGCTAGCAACACAAACTGGTAAATATACCTATGAGTTCAACTCTGATCAAACCTTGCAGTTTGAACTCATCAACACACATACAGGGCAAGTACTTGGTCAAACACAAGTGTTAGTCAATTGGGTTTATACCAATAAACAAAAAAAGAGACGTTGGAGGCTTTTTTAATGGAAAATTACGGTAAGATTTTACTCGTTGAAGACGACCTTTCTTTAGCTCAATGGGTCAGTGAATATTTAACAGAACAGGGCTTTCACGTCATTCTTTGCCACCGCGGTGACTATGTGCAAAGACTTGTTAAACAACATGATCCTGCCTTAATTTTACTTGACATTATGCTACCTGGAATGGACGGGATCAGTGTTTGTCGTGAGCTGCGTAGTTTCTATCAACAACCAATTATTTTACTAACCGCCAAAGGTGAGGAAGTCGATGAAGTCATCGGCCTTGAAGTCGGCGCGACCGATTACATCATCAAACCGGTGCGCCCTCGCGCCTTACTCGCCAGAATTAAATCAGCACTTCGTGCTGCTCAGCCAAGCTCTGACGCTACCCCAGAACCAGTTAGTGAGTTAAATGTTGGTCAGTTAACGATTGATGCCCGCTCAAGAAACGTCCGCTTAGGGTCTGATAACATTACGTTATCAAATGCAGAATATTCATTACTGCATTTTTTAGCCAAAAATGCAGATAAAATAGTCGACCGCGATGCTGTATTTATGGCGACTAAGGGCCGTGAGTACGATGGGCTAGATCGCAGTGTCGATGTCTTAATCTCAGCTTTACGAAAAAAATTCGCGGACGATCCGCAAAACCCACAAAAAATCAAAACGATTTGGGGCCAAGGTTATTTACTTGTATCAGCGGCCTGGTAAACCATGAAAAAGCTGTATATTTCGCTGTTATTAAGTGCGCTGATTTCATTATTCGCGCTTGGTTGGTTAATTGATACGTTCAGCCAGATCGAAGTCAACCAAATCGATGAATTTATTGCTGAAAAGCAACTAATTGATGGCTTTGCAGAGCAAGTTGCCCTTAGTCACGATAAACCTGCTGCAACAGTCTTACTTGCACAACATTTTAGCCAAAACCTAATTTATAACCAAAACAGCGATTTAGCTTTGCATCAAAGTTTACTTAACGAGTTAACCACCCCTGGGGGCTTAATGCTCGAGGATGAAATAGGTTTTTACTTATTAAAATCTCACCCTACATTCGCAGATGCCCATTTAGAACTGCGTTTAACTAAACCTGATGCAAAAACCCGCCGTCTTGATTTACTGCTCACTCTATCTTTTTATTTTGGTGTGTGTGTACTGATGTGGCTCTGGCTATCACCGTTGACTAAACGTTTGAGCCTGCTCTATAAAACTTCCCAACAGTTTGCCAGCGGCGATTTATCCGCACGCATTAAATTGAGTAAATTTACTTATATCACAGATGTAGAAGTTGCATTTAACCGAATGGCGGCGCAAATACAAAAACTAATGGAAGAAAACAAGCTACTCGCATCAAGCCTGTCACACGATATTAGAACCCCAGTAGCTTGCCTACGTTTTGGACTTGATGCCGCAATAGATTGCTCTGATATCACTAAAAAGAATGAATACCTCCTTCGTATGGAAACCGATTTAGATCATATGGAATGTATGCTAAAAACCTACCTTGAGTTTGCAAGCTTAGAAAAAAATTCTTATCAAATTAACTTTCACGACATTGAGTTAAGTAAATATTTTGTCACGTTGAAACAACAAATCACCCCGCAACTACAACATAAAAATATTCAACTAACGATTGATTGCGATGCCATCACTATTCAAGCTGATCTCCATTGGCTCGGTCGTGCTATTGTTAACTTACTTTCAAATGGTTGCGACTTTGCTCACAGTCAACTCAGGTTAACAGCTAAACAAACGGAACGTTTTACCTATATTTATATTGAAGATGATGGCCCAGGAATCGCTAAAAATAACTGGCAACATGTCTTCGAGCCATTTTTTAAAGAACAAAACCATCGAAATAGAAGCGATAAGAGCTATGGTTTAGGCTTGGCCATCGCCGCTAAAGTCATCGACTGGCATTTTGGCTCTATCAGTGTGGATCAATCCAATTTGTTATCCGGCGCCCGCTTTACCATCACTTTACCATTAAAAAGCCCACGTACACCTGTATGAAAATACTTACAGATGAATTGATGAAAAGGCAACAAAGCCGCCTTGTTATCAATATGTTAGACAAGTGTGTGTATTTGCTTACATGGTGTATGCGACCTACCCTAATTTCTTACAGATATAATTGAGCTGAATCAAACAAATAGCCCTTTTTATTTAAAGTTAATTCAAGTAGATTGTGACCGCCGTTATAAAAATGAGAATGTAAAAATTATGAGCGCGATCCGAGGGGAATTCAGTTCCCGATTTGGTTTTATTATGGCCGCAGCAGGCTCTGCTGTGGGCCTTGGAAATATTTGGGGTTTTCCCACACAAACAGCCTCAAATGGGGGAGCTGCATTTGTTCTAGCTTATTTAGTGTTAGCTTTTTGTCTTGCTTACCCTGCTCTGATGGCTGAGCTTGTTGTTGGTCGACACGGACAAGCCAATGCCGTCAGCGCGCTACGAAAAATATCTAAACCAGGCTTTGGCCATAAAGCAGCCTTTACAGTTGGCTTTGGCGGCATCGTGTGTGCAGCGTTGATTTTAAGTTTTTATGCCATAGTCGCGGGTTGGATGATGAGTGCCACAATTGAACCGCTTGCTACATTTGCAGGACAGACTGAAACTGCCAGTTGGCTGACCAACCAATCTTTAAGCCGTGATTTACTCTTTACTGCTGGGTTTATTATTCTAACAGTGGCAATTATCAGCCGCGGCGTAGAAAATGGGATCGAAAAATGGTCAAAGCGCTTAATGCCTGCTTTATTAATTATTTTATTCTCATTAATTGCCTATGTACTAACGCAAGATGGCGCAATGACAGGCCTACAAGCCTACTTAGTTCCTGATTTCTCACGTATTTTTGAAGCTGAACTACTGGTTAGTGCACTCGGGCAAGCGTTTTTTTCGTTATCTCTGGGCACCAGTGTCATGATTATTTACGGCTCATACATCAGTAAAAAAGAAAACTTAGTTTCACTGGGTGCGTATGTGACATTGATTGATGTGTTTATCGCTTTTGTCGCAGGATTATTAATTATTCCTGCGATGTATGTTGCACAAGCTCAAGGTGTGCAAATATTCTCTGACAGCGGGGCACTATTGTCTGAAGACACTCTGGTATTCCAAGTTCTCCCAGCTCTTTTTGACAGTATGGGAAGTATTGGATTGTTAATTAGTTTTGCGTTTTTTGCTTTAATGAGTATCGCTGCGTTGACTTCTTCCATTTCAATGCTCGAAGCGCCAGTCTCATATACAGTTGAAAAATTTGGCATGAACCGATTACAAGCGACGTGGACAATAGGCGGCATCATCGCACTTATCAGTTTTACGATTGTCTTTAATTTTGCTGCATTATTTGGTTTCGTGATCACCTTAACCACGCAATACGGACAACCTTTGCTTGGCTTAATGTGCTGTATCTTTGCTGGTTGGTTTTGGAACCGCGGTGGCCTATTAAATGAAATCAAACAAGGTAATGAAAATACAGAGAGCACCTTGTTTTGGAAAATTTGGCCTTGGTATATTCGCTATGTCTGCCCGTTATGCATTGGATTAGTGTTTATCAATTCTATCATCTAATCGACCTAAAATTAGAGCAATGAAAAAGGTACATTTTTCATTGCTTTATCAACGCGCTTTACTTTATTAATTTCATGTCTTGGTGAGGCAAGCCATCTTCTAAATAAGGCACCGAGCACACCTCAAAACCCAATCGACCGTAAAATCCCAGCAAATATGTTTGCGCCGAAATTTTTAAAACATTCATGGGCCAATTACCGCGACAACACTCAATTGCGTGTGTCATTAAAACTTCTGCGAGACCTTTACCTCTTGCTTGCTCTGAAACAACAACTCTTCCTATTGAACTCGCATCGGTAAAACTGGCGTCTGGCGCTAAGCAGCGCGCATAAGCCACGAGCTGATCTTGCTCATAGATCAAAATATGCAGGGTTTCAGTTGTCGTGTCTTTGTCATCGAGCTCAGGGTAGGCACATGCTTGTTCTACAACAAACACATCAACGCGCAGTTTAAGTAACTGATAGAGCTCTGTTGTCGTTAATTCTTGAAACGCTTTTGTTTGTATTTCATACATTAAGATTTGCCTTTTAATGCTTGCTCTGCCTGGTAGCGTAAATCATTCTTCAATAACGCTTGTTTATCTTTTTTTGCAAAGTAGCGGGCAAGGCCGCCTCCCATCAATGCACCAAAAAGATGTGTTTCAAAACTCATTCCAGGGATCATCGGTAACAGTCCCCAGATAAACGAGGCATACAAAAACATCACAACGATAGCTATTAGCAGGGCTTTAAAGCTGCGCAATGAGACAGCAAAGATCAGAATATAAGCCCATAAGCCATAGACGACACCGCTCAAACCAATATGAAATGACTCTCTTGCAAACAGCCACACCAATACACCTTCACCTAACGTCGTTAACACTATCACCCACGGGATCCGAGAAGATTTCAAAGGCCAAGCTAGGCCGACCAAAATACTAAACGAGATGAGGTTTTGTATTAAATGTTGCCAGTTTGCGTGCAAGAAGGGGTGAGCAATGATACCCACAAGCCCATCAATATGACGAGGTAAGATACCAAATTGATTCAACTGCATGCCAAATAAAATATTCGTGATGTGAATACTAATCAGGCTAACGCAGACAAAAGCGATAAAAGGAATAAATGTAAATTGCGGTTTTTTCATAAAAACCTTACCAAAACAGGGTGCCAAAGCACCCTATTTTATTTAAGTAAACGTTCGAGCTGATCACATAACTTGGATAAATTGACTTGATCATGTTCAATTGTAAGGTCAACATACCCATCACTTCTAAAGGCTCTATCTAGCTCTATCAAGACATGTGTTTTGTGCATTTCTGGAACAAATGACAATTCAACTTCACGGATACCAAACACGCTCATACCCGTTGGGCGATACTCGATTTCTTGATAACAGCCTGATGTAGAGTGAAAGCTCGGTGCAGTTAAGAATCCTTTTTCAACATCCGATTTAACTAAATTAAAACCTAAACGCTCCATAGCTTGCATAAAAGTGCGTACAGCTTCATTTGGGTAGACATAAATTGGGTCTTTATCAGTCGGATCAAGCGCCATATCAATATTTAAGCCCGTCGCTAGCCAAACTTGGCATTGATTCAAACCCGAATTAATTTCTGTTATCGGTGTCTCTGAGTGTAAACGAGCTTCAAAAGGAATACGCTTTTCTTCTCCTGGTGCCACCGTGCATCTATCCACAATTTTCCACTTGTCAATCACATGATTTGCAAAGTAATCTCCTTCCTCACTTTCGACTTTCACTTTAGTCATTAAAGAGAGTTCTAAGCCTGTAATTTCTTGCTCTACATCACCACCAAAGATAATGATTTCTGCACTAAATTTTTGCCCTGGATGTAAATGTTCGGTTTGTAATACGGTATCAACTTTGGCAGCACCTACCCCTATAGATGCGAGGATCTTTTTAAACATAGTGTACTCCTGTTATGTCATCCTTTGATTTGCATAATAACCATATTTTTTCCAGCTTGTCAGTGAAAATTATGTAAATTAAGGTTTATTTTCAGTCAATAGGCGACTAAATAAGCGAATGGAAGCTATTTTAAAGAGGCTTACAGGAACCCCCCTCTAATAATCGCTTAAAGTAAACACAGCTAAAGATAATCTATTCGACTAGCTCTGAAGTCACTTTATCGGCTATTTCGGCTGATAACTGTTTGAATTGAGCCTATAACGCCTGGCAATAGTGACTATTTTCAATCTTCACTAACAAACTCGAACATTGTTAGGTAAACTAAAAAAAAGTAATCAAAAAACAGAGATATGGAACTAATCTTCTTTGCAACCGCGTTTGTATGCGGATTCATCATTTTACAGCTTAAACTTCCACCATTAATTGGCTTTCTCGCAGCGGGTTTTATCCTCAATTTAGCTGGATACAAAAGCACGCCAATACTCGAAACCATTGCCGCCCTCGGCGTCACCCTGTTGCTATTTAGCATTGGTTTGAAGCTTAAAGTAGAAAACCTCACAAAATTACAAGTTTGGGCACCCGCTTCGTTTCACATCGTCATCAGCAGTGCTCTTTTTTCTGGTTTTCTATTAGCATTAGGTTATTTTGGCTTGCCATTATTTATTGACCTTTCAGCCGAATCAGCGCTTATTCTGGGTTTCGCATTTAGTTTCTCTAGCACTGTGTTTGCCGTAAAAGTTCTGGAAGAACGCGGTGAAATGGGCAGCTTACATGGTAAAATTGCGATTGGTATCTTGGTTATGCAAGATATTTTTGCCGTACTATTTTTAGCCGTAAGTACAGGTAAAACGCCTAATATATGGGCTATTGCGCTAATAGTCGCACTTTTGTTTGTTCGTCCGGTGTTCTTTTGGATCTTAGCGCGCTCTAAGCACGGTGAAGTTCTGCCGCTTTTTGGCTTTTTCTTCGCTCTGGTCGTTGGCTATCACGCATTTGAATTTGCAGGCCTTAAAGGGGATTTAGGCGCACTTATTATTGGTATGCTGCTTGCCTCACACAAAAAGGCGGGGGAACTTGCTAAATCATTAATGAGTTTTAAAGATTTACTGCTGGTCGGCTTTTTCTTAAGTATTGGACTAAACGCTCAACTCACCGCCCAAGCATTGATCGTTGCCTTATTAATTGTGTTAGTGCTGCCACTTAAAGTTGCCCTTTATTATGTACTTACAAATATTTTTCATCTACGCGCGCGCACTTCCCTACTCGGTGCATTTACCCTTGCAAACTACAGTGAGTTCGGGCTTATCGTTTGTGCCGTTGCTGCGACGAATCAATGGTTGACCCCAGAATGGCTTGCTGTTGTTGCGATTTCCGTCTCACTGACCTTCATTATCGCCTCGCCTTTGAATAACCGCGCGAATGACATTTATGTCAAATTAGAAAACTGGCTCTTCAAATTCGAGTCCGATAAACGCTTAGCCGAAGAAATGCCCGTCAATTTAAATAAAACTAAAATCCTGATTTTTGGCATGGGTAGAATCGGTACTGGCGCTTATGAAACAATCGCGCAAACATACCCAGATAATGTCGCCGGGGTAGATATTAATCCAGAATGTGTTGAGCGACAGCTTAAACGCGGGCGCTTTGCTATTTTAGCTGACGCAACCGATCCGGACTTTTGGCAAAGAATCAACCATTCAGAAGTTGAAATGGTCATGCTCGCTATGCCTAAACATGTGCAAAATTTGTTTGCGTTAGAGCAAATTAAAGCATCGGGTTTTAATGGGCAAATTACAGCTATCGCCAATTATCCGGATCAACAAAAAGAACTCGAAGACTTAGGAGTAAACTCAACCTATAACTTTTACCTCGAAGCCGGTACGGGTTTTGCGGAGCATGTTAAGGAACATTTTTCACCTAAATAGTCAGGCTTTCCCCTCTCACAAAGAGTGAACGCCACGTATATAAAAATAATTATCAGCCCCTATTTATGGTACTGATAATTATTTTTATTTCATCTCAATCAGTTAGCCTTTCATTTGTAAATAAAACCGAAACAACAGAGCAATTCTATTTACAAACATTTACATGCAAATTGGCATTACCTTGCACAAACATCGTACACTTACTCCCACTGAACGCAGCTAAGTATCTATTTTTTACACAAAAATACGAAAAAGGTACGATTTGAAGCGCAAACTAAATTACTCACTATTTTGTTACACTTTGTAACATTAAAATAACTGGGAGCACCTATGGCAAAGCAAGACAATAATATAGAGCATCAGGCTGTCGCTGCGGATGCTAATGCAGAATTACTTGTTCGCTTGCAGCAAGAGCTCGATACGATTCAAAATAGAGGCATAAGCCCAATGCAATTGCGTGAAGTGTTATTCCAAAAGATGCTCGATTTATATCACGTCCCCATGCAACACAGTTTACGCGCCGAGCCAATCCCTATGAATTTAGATGACCCAGCGATCAAAACAAAACTTAATCAGCATGGCTTTTATCGACACGGTCGGCCTATCTTACACTAAATATCGAGACCCTACTGTCTCGTAAATAGACCAACTATGCCCCGTTGGTCTATTTTCTCTTTCAAAAGCCCATTATAATGGGCTTTTTTCTTTTGGGGTTTAATGATGGATAATGCCGCACTAAATGAAGCAATAAACACTTTGATGCCCTTTGGTAAACATGCTGGCCGTCCACTATTATTATTGCCTGAACCCTATTTAGTTTGGTTTAAGCAACAAGGCTTTCCAGATTCAAAACTCGGGCAACAGCTGGCACTGATCTACGAAGTAAAACTCAACGGTCTTGAAGGGATGTTGATGCCCTTACTCAAACAGACTTCTCGTTCAAAAAAACATTCATAAAGGTATCCCTGTGACGACACTTAGCGAGCTTTCACCCCAACCACTTTGGACAATTTTCGAAAAAATTTGCTCTATTCCACATCCAAGTAAACATGAACAGCAAATTTCAGCGTGGATCCAACGTTTTGCAACAGACTTAGGTTTATCCGTAAAAGAAGATAAAGTCGGGAACTTAATCATTAAAAAACCGGCCACTGCCGGTATGGAAAATAGAAAAGGGGTGGTACTACAAGCACATATGGATATGGTGCCGCAAAAAAATGCAGATAAAATCCATAACTTTGTTACCGATCCGATTGACGCTTATGTCGATGGTGAATGGGTCACAGCTAACGGTACTACCCTTGGCGCTGATAATGGCATTGGTCTGAGTGCATGTTTAGCCGTGCTACAAAGTACAGATATAGTCCACGGCCCGATTGAAGTCCTTGTAACAATTGATGAAGAAGCAGGAATGACAGGCGCATTTGGGCTAGAGGCCGGCTGGCTTGAGGGGGAAATTCTTTTAAACACTGATTCGGAAGATGAAGGCGAAGTCTATATGGGCTGCGCTGGAGGCATAGACGTGAATGTGACTTTGCCAATCACACGACAACCGAGCAACCCCAGTCAACAGGCTTTTTTGCTCAGCATTAAAGGCTTAAAAGGTGGTCACTCTGGAGTTGATATCCATACTGGTCGTGCCAATGCCAATAAGCTACTCGCCCGTTTTTTTAAGCTGTTTTCTGGGCTGAATTTAGCTATCCATAATTTTGCAGGAGGAACACTTCGTAACGCCATTCCACGCGAAAGCCAAGCAATAATTTTATGTGACACACTCTCTATTTCTGCGTTAGAGGCTGCAGTGGCAGACTATAATCAACTACTCAAGGCTGAGCTTAGTGCCATTGAAACAAATATTGTCGTTTCTATTTCGCCTTGTGAACACCCAGTCGATCAATTAAGCACGCAAAGTCAGCACGCTTTAATAAACTCTGTGAATGCCTGTGTCAATGGTGTGATCCGCATGAGTGATGAAGTTGAAGGAGTGGTTGAAACCTCCACAAACTTAGGGGTTATTACAACTGATGCCGAGCAAATTAATATCATGTGTTTAGTGCGCTCACTCATCGACTCTGCTCGCACCAATACACAATTGATGATCACCTCGAATTTTGAGTTAGCGGGTGCAGATGTCATTTGCACAGGCGCTTATCCAGGCTGGGAACCCAAAGCAGAGTCCCCGATTAAAGATTTGTTGCGAGAGACGTACCAAGGCATGTTTGGTGAATTGCCTAAAATCATGGTCATTCATGCAGGGTTAGAATGTGGATTATTTAAAGATGCCTACCCCGATTGGGACATGGTGTCATTTGGCCCGACTATTCGTTTTCCGCATTCCCCCGACGAAAAAGTGAAAATCGATACAGTTGCGCCATTTTTTGCCTTATTGGTCAATGTATTAAAAGCAATTCCTGAAAAAGCGTAATCTTTTTAGCATAAAAAAACGCCTCTACGGCGTTTTTTTATGCTTCGGATCACGTAAACCCGTTGTGTGTTTTGGTTTAAAAGAACCGAATGCATTAACGATTGGTCGCCAATAGATTTCTGCAATTGAGTTATGTTTAACATCATACTGACCAATCCCAATTTCTATCTCCTTAACTTCAGAAGCTTTAATGAGCGTGCCACAAATACGATCCCAAATAGCCAGCGCAGAACCTAAATTTGTATCAAAGTGAAGAGGATTGTTGCTGTGGTGAATTTGATGCTGTGCTGGACTAATCAACAGCCCCTCGATTTTATTCCCAAAACTGAGCCAAATATGCGAATGTCGTAAATTTGCGCCAAATACATTAAATAAAAACACAAACACATTAGCGCCTAACACATCAAACATGCTTAAAGTACCGCCAAATAAATAATAACCAGCACCAACCACACTGCCTTGTACGATAGCCATTCGACACGCATAAAGATAACTTTCAACCGGGTGAGTCCGATAAATAGTAAACGGCGTAAGCACTTTTGCTGAGTGGTGAACTGCATGAAAGTGCCAAAGAAAATCGATTTTATGGAGCGCAAGATGGAGTAAAAAACGCGTGAGATCATCAACAATAAATAAAGCAAAAGTAAAAATCGCGATGATAGAAGTTTTCGACCAAGCAAAAGGGGTCAATGTACCAAATAACACTTCAAGTCCATCAGAGATGAAGAGCGCCACTGGCACCATAGTCAAAACAATGGGTCCGAACAATAACGTTTTCAGGAATTTATTCAGCAACCAAAGTACATAGTCTTGCTTTGCACTGTCGTGTAACCAAATGCGTTTAGGAAACACAAACTTCATAAAGTGGGTAAATGTTCGTTCAGCTTGACGAGAGGTGGCAGCTAAAAAAACCGGAATGGCCATCAACCAAGCCGAAACCAAATAGCCAATAAAAATGCGCTTATTTGCATCAGTGAAATAACTCGGCAAGGCTAAAATACTATTATTTAAAACTTCAAGCACAGAGTCTCCTCTTTAATTTAGTCAGGCCATAAATTAAACAAGGTGCCGAAGCACCTTGTTTAAAGACAATTAAAATTGGTATTTATAGCCAATTGAAAATTGTCTTGGTTTACTCGGTCTCGCTCCATAAGGACGACGACTGATGATATCAGCTTCATCGGTAATGTTGTCGATTTTTGCGTAAATCCGACCATATTGCCCAATATCATAACTCGCGGAGACGTCAATCACTGTTGAAGCATCCGTTTTAATCCCTGATAACGCGACACCACGACCAGCAGCTTCATTCATGGCACTTATGTATTTTAACGCCATATTGATGCGCCATACATCACTATCGATTCCTAAGTTAAAGGTCGCTTGATGAGTGGGTAAATAAGGGAGCTCATCCCCTTTACGGACTTCTCCCCACTGTGCGAAATCTGAGTTAAAAGCTTCTTGAAATTCACTTTTGGTATAGGTGTAAACAAAACTATAAGGGATTTCAATTTGCATATTTAATGGATAGCGTTGACCAAATTGTGTCTCGACACCATATACATTGACCGCACCGCCGTTAAACTCGGTATCAAGCTGAGTGTCATCACCACAGTTAGACTGTGAGCAGCTCTCTTTAAGGTTACTGTAATCGTTAAAGAAACTTACGACTTCAAACTGAGTTATCCCATCGTTGAAACGTCCACCAAACTCGTAGTTGACGCTTTTCTCTAACTCAATGTCATCCCCTTGTTGTGGGCTTGATGGCACGAAGCCTTGATGAACTCCAAATAACATCCCTGCCGAATCGGAAAATTGATAAAAACCACTGACTCCCGGTAACCAAATACGTGTTTTTTTATCTTGCCATTCATCAAGGTTGGCTTTGTTATGATAATGCATGTCCATAAACTCACCACGAACACCCGCTGTCACCGTCAGTTTCTCAATCGTGACAGCATCTTCAATATATACAGCCAATGCATCAGTTCGCTCAATATTTTGCGTCGTATCATAACGGCTATCTGCAATTTCTTGTGTAAAGCCCGACTCCATTAAAAATACTTGCTCAAAATGCTTACGATCAATCTCGTCTTCATGGTAACGCGCACCAAACGATAATTTATGCTCGAAGTTAAAAGCATTAAAACGCCAAGTACCATCAAGTTGAATACCTTGGGAATAATATTCGCGATCATTTGTGCCCATAATCAGGTTATGGCTTGTTTCGCCGCTAACAACTGAATCTCGGGCACCAGTAATTACACCAAACTCAGTTTGATAAGTTGACGGCTCAGCCAAGATTTCAGATAACGTAGCACTGGTATTAGTTAACTTATTAAGTTTTAACCAAGCGCGCTCGTAATCGTTACGGTATATACGGCTGGTTAAGCTAAACTGCTCATTGCTCATGTTGTGGCTGAACATCAACTGCTGGTGCTCAGTTTCCATCAAAGCAGGTTGAGTAGCCGCATAGCGACGATAAGGCGTTGCTGCAAAGTCATCATCACTTAAACCCAAATAGGTCTCATGAGATGTTTCATCAGCAAACGACAGTTTAAGTTGAACGTTTTGATCAAACCCTGCTGCATTAAATTGATAACGGACTTTCGCTAATAAATCATTTTTATCAAAGCCCGTATTACCGCCACCATCTAGTTCTTTAAAGCCATCAGCACCAAGATGAACTCCTTCAACTAAAAAACTGAGGTCGTCCATCGCATTGCCATAGTAGCCATGTACTTTTTGATAACCATCTTGCCCTGCGGCAATATCTAGTCCACCTTCTTGCATATCAGGCACCTGACGCGTCACCATATTTAAGGTGCCAGCTACAGTCTGGGGACCAAATTTAATTGCCGCTGGGCCTTTAAATACTTCAACCGCTGTCATGCGCGTCGTGACTGGAAAATAATAGGCTGCTGGTGCTGAATACGGTGCAGGACCTATTAACACTCCATCTTCTAAAATCGTTATCTTTTTACTGCGTTCTGGTGTGACACCGCGAAAACCGATATTTGGACGCAGACCATAACCATCTTCTTCACGAATATTCACACCTGGTACTGAGGATAAAATACGATGGATATCATCATACTCAAACTTCTCAAGTTCAACTTCTGTCAATAAAGTGGCAGAGCCAGACTCAGTGCGCAAGCGATCATGGTGACTAATTATTTGAATGTGTTCTAAATCTGAAGCCGCTGCTTTACCAGCTTCAGCTTGAGCATAAACAAGTGGTGTCGAGAATAAAGCCGCCATACTGGCCGCGAGTACTGTTTTTTTCATTGTGGGCCCTTAATCGTTATCACCGGCAGATGTTTTTGGTAATTCCAGCGCTAATTTATTGATGAAATCATTTTTCAATTGGTCCGTGATCCCTTTTACCTGATCATGGGTATTAACCACTTTTTCATTCTCATCGATTAAGGCTAGTTGCAGGTTACCATTAATATCCGTAATCGCCGCCTTCGCGTTGGCAATGCCTGACATCATAGCTTCTTTAACTTGCGTGCCATTTTCTTGGTCAAGAAAATCATCAAAACCAGTGGTATTTTCGGCATTTGAGCCTTGACCTAAAAATAATTGCTCAAAAGCAGCAATATTGGCAGTAATATACGCCAATGACGCATTTGCAATGCCTGACTCAACATCTTGAGGACACGCTACTTTTCCGCATGAATTTGTGAATTGCCCTAATCCTAGAGGCACTGCCAACTTGTTGTCTTTCACTTCTTCGGTTAAATAAAACAACGCGTCTGAAATGACATTCACCGCTTGATGAGCTGATTCAAATTGACTTCCTGGTTGACCCGCTGACTTTAATGCATCGGCATAACCATTGTCTGCCGACCAGTTATCAACTAATACCGTGGCGTTATCGTGTAAATCTTTAGCCACTTCTACAGCAAATTGGCAGCGGGCTACTTTACGAGATTGCTCCGGGCGCATATCCCAATCAGCCAACGCATCATTCGCAATCGAGCAGCTATGAGCTAAGTTTTGATTAAATAGTAAGTGCTCTAAGCTAATCAAACCGCGACGATTAGCGGTTCGATCTTTAATATCAAATGGTTTATTTGGATCTAGGTTAATCATGCCATCTTCGAAATACGCCACATCTTGGTCAATACCACAGAGGCTCTTCGACGGCCATGAATAAATAACATTACGCAGCTGTTTGTCGTTTTCGACTAAAGGACCTAACTGCATCAGCTCAGCGTGTTGCCATATTTGTGCTAAATCTTGCCACGATTGCGTTGCCAATCCATAAGCTTCGTCTCTTTGTGCTTCCACTTCATTGCCAACGCTGATCTGCTGCTCAAGCTCACAATAAGCAGAAACCGCAGCTATGTTTTGTTCGCTTTTAGTTTGAAAGGCAACAAAAGTTGGGGTGATGACGTTATCGACGAGGTTTGTTAATAAGGCACGTTCGTCAAACGTGGTGCCACCTTGCCCTGGATCAGGTTGATTACTACCAAAATCTGGGCCACTGGTGCTAGAGGTACTTTCACCACATCCCGTTAAAATAACGCTTAACGCACAAGCGATTGCGAGTGGTTTCATTTTTCGAGAAAATAGCATCGTCATTCCTAAATTTTTGAATCGTAAATTACAACAAAAGGTTAGCACCCTAGAGTACTAACCTTTTTCTTATTAATAAAATTTCAATTACCAATCAGCAGTAGTTTGCGCATCAAAGCTATACGCTGATTGTAAAATATCACGCGCTTGAATCAATTGTGCTACATACGCATCCACTGCTGATGCTTCAAGTACTGGCGCATCTTTAAAGAACGTATGCAAGCTCAAAAATTCAGCATTTGCAGCGGTTTCTGTATGAGCAAATGGTGAATACGGGCTAAATTGTAAGTTCAATGCAAATCCTTTCATTTCACCCCAATGTTTAGCATATGCTGAGAACTGATCTGCAGTGAATTCACCCGTTTTGATAACCGCTAAATCTGCAATCGTGTCATTTATATAATGTACAACGGTTGCTGCGATGGCTTTTTCCCAACCTAATGAAGCCGCTTCTGCATGTACTTTTAATTGGGCCATCTGCTCATCAGATAATGGCGTACCCACTACATCTGCTAAAATTTTACGACCAGCAATAAAGTGTGTCATTGCTTCAGCTGTGATATCGATTGGATTGGTTGCACCTAAATCACGTTTTGCGGCATTTGATGAATTACCCCATACAAATTCTGCGCCTAAGTCAATGGTACCATTGCTATTGATATCGTTTTGACCTTGGAATTCATCACGACCGCCTTTAATAGCAATTTCTTTATCAGAATACTCTAAGTAATTGCGAGATGCGCCAAAATAACCAAAACCTTCATCAAATTGATGAGCCAATTTAGTATATGCTTTTGTGCCATCTTGAACGTTATCTGAATTTAGACCTTCTTGAAGGTAGTCATCCGTTCCTTGCGAAAACATCACGGCGCCTAAAGTATGCTTTTGAACCAGTTGAACTAAATCTAAGCCTTCAGGTGTGATGTGTACAGGGATAATCACATCTGTACCGGCTACTTTATTCGCTTCACCACTGTTTACTTTAGCTACTTGCGCAACAAATAAGTCAAAGAAATGTTTAACTAAGCCTTCAGGTGTTTTAGCTTGTGTACCGAAGTCATTCCATCCGATAAAGTTACCTTCGACTAACCAATCTTTATACATTTTAGCGCCATCATTGCCAGCAACTTTGCCGCTTAACTCTTTTCCAGAACCTGAAATATCTGCAAATGTTTTTTGTTCAAAGTTAGTTAAGTCTCCGAGGAAAGTCATATTTGACTCTGATACTGCAGCGTAATCACCCCATAGTGCATTCAACTGAGCGCTTACTTGCTCTGCTGTGTAGCTAGCAACATCTGAAGAAACCGTACTCATATACTTTTTAATTTCTGCAGATAATGCATGACGAGCGATTTGACCTGTGTAAGAAACAGACGAGCCGTCTGTAAAGGTTGATGCAAACTCATACACATTAACACCGTTTTGCGCATATAAATCAACAACATTAATTGTTAAGGTATCAGTAAAGGTTAAACCACCAGCATCAGTCACTGTCACTTCAACATCGACTGTTGCTGCGTCTTCAAAATTAAGCGCTAAATTATCTTTAAGGGTCAACTGACCATCAGTGATGTTAAAACGAGCGTCAGTAGTCGCAAAAGTCAATCCAGAAGTCGCATCATCTGTTGCAGATAACTGACCAACAACCACACCTAACATATCTTCAGAAAAGTCTGAAGATACAGATAAAGCAATTGCTGTTGGTGCTTGATTTACCGGAGTAACTGGTGGAGTGACAGGGTCTTTTTTATCGCTTGAACCACCACAACCGGTTAAACCTAACGTTGCTGCAAGAACTGCTGAGGCCAATAAGCTTTTACGTAACATCATCTGACTATCCTTTTACAAAATAATTGGTTAGAACTTTTTATTGAGCCAGATTATATAGATATACCAATGAGAATCAATATCATTTACCTTGCTTTTTAGAGTTAAAACCATTGAAATCTGGTGCTGTTTAGCTAAGCATTTGATTTATAGTGACAATAAAAATAGAAATAAAATTTACAAACGTCAAGAAAAGTGAGGATATTTCAACAAACCTAAAAAATATATAAAATTCAGGTAAATACTAGTTATTATTCAGTGGTAATTCGACCACAAAGGACGCCCCCTTGAGTGATCCACGTTGAAGGTACAGTGCTCCATGATGCCATTCAATAATCTTACTCACGATTGCAAGCCCTAATCCGAACCCTCCTTTCTGTTTATCTCGACTTTTATCAAGTCGAATAAAGGGTTTAAATACTTGTTCCCAGTCTTGCTGGTTAATGCCTACCCCATCATCACTCACGATTAATTTTATATGATCTGCTTGCTGGATTACGTCGACTTGTACACAGGTATCAGCGTATTTAATTGCATTCCCAATCAAATTTTGTAGCACCCGAGAAATAAAATGCGCATCGCAGCGATAGTACACAGGCTCTGAGCGCATTAGCTGCAAAGATAAGCCGTGATTAAGCTGTAATTTCTCTATCGTTTTAGCAACAAGTTCGGTTAAATTTACATGACTTAAGCAAAGCTTTGGGGTTTCACGATCCATCTTGGCAAAATTAAGCATTTCCGTGACTAATGATTCTAATTCGCTAATATCGCGCGTCATGCCATCAATGTATTTGTATTGCTCTTCATTGAGCGGGTGCTCTTCTAGCATTGCTATGGCAAATTTTAGGCGTGCCAAAGGGGTACGAAATTCATGGGAAACAGCTGATGTAAGTTCTTTCTGAGAGCTCAACAACTGCTTTATCCGCCTTTGCAATGCCCGTAAAATATCGGTGATAGGTAACAAAGCCGAGTTATATCCTGAAGTCAGCTCAGCATTTTCAGGCGCAACCATATTATCACAGGCATGTTGTAACTTATTAAAATCTCGCAATAACCAAAGACTCCATAATCCAATCGGTAAGCCAATAAGCAGTAACATAATTAAATATGGCCAACTCGAGTCAAAATTAGGTGCCACAACATTAATTGGCCCGAGTTGTAATACTTGTTGTTGAGGAAGTAGAAAATACCAGCTCGCTTGCTGTTGCTGGTTAAACAGCACAACGGCTTCACCATTAGCTAATTGCGCTTGCTGTGCTGGTAAAAAGGTGATCTCATTGGCTTGAAAGATTGCACTGGGATAATGTCGTTGAATTTGTTGCAGACCATCAGGGTGAGTCAGTAATAAAGTCATGCTTTGAGAGAATTCGGGGTGCAGCATAAGCGCTTGCTCCCCTTCTTTGTGGGGCCAAAATTTTTCGACCACCCCACTGAGTAATAATAATGACACGATTATGTATAAATATAAGCTGCCAAACAGTTTACCCATGTATTAATCCCATGCGTCTGAGACAAACAAATATCCTTGTCCCCATACTGTTTTAATGCGATATGGCCGATCGGTATTATCGATTAATTTTTTCCTTAATCGAGAGATACGAACATCTACAGTCCGATCTAGGCCATCGTATTCACGTCCAATCATTTTTTGATGAACATAATCTCGATTCAGTACGTCACCTGCACTTGAAGCCAATAACCAGAGCAGTTCAAACTCATGGGAGGTAAGTACCACTTCTTTCTGTTGTAAGAATACTTGCCTACTCGTTTTATCAATGCGCAATTGACCAAACGCTAATTCTTCAGTGGCCTTTATTGGCTGTTTGCGCCTCAAAATAGCATTGATCCGAGCGAGCAGCACTCTTGGCTCAACCGGCTTGATGACGTAGTCGTCTGCACCAAACTCTAAACCCACCACCTGATCAAAGTCTTCTCCTTTAGCTGTTAACATTAAAATGGGCACGTTAAATTTATCCCGAACTTCACGACACACCGTGAATCCATCTTTTCCTGGTAACATCACGTCTAGAATCATTAAATCAGGCATTTTCTCATGTAACTCCGCCATAACTTCGTCGCCATTGGCGGTTGTCGCGACAGAAAAGCCATTATGAATTAAATACTCTTTGGTCAACTGCTGAAGCGATAAGTCATCCTCAACTAATAATATATGCGCCATCAAGATCCCCTTATCCATTAAAAAAAGCTCCAAGGAGAGCGCAGTCTTCGCCTTTGTGGCTTTATTTGACTGTTTTGTACTTGTACTTTTACTTTATCAAGCACTTCACCTTGCATCGTTTGTGATAACAAATATACGGTGTCAAACTGAATGCTCGCTTTATAGTGGTAATTAATTTCTCGATTTTGCCAACATTGAACAACGTTATTATTTTCAAACAGACACACTTCATCCTTGCTCTGTTTTGACCACTGAACAACGACATTGACATCGCAGTGGGAAGTGATGCTATCCACAGCACAAATTTTGGGTGTCACTACTAATATTGCAGATTCAGTCTTGGCCTCTAATGCTGAACTTACTAAGCTTAGTGCCACCAAAATCGCCATCAGCGCTCTAAAAAATATATTTCAATCCTACAAATATGCTCAATGCATGATCTTCTTTAAACAAAGGACTCTCGCTTACTCGGCTGTAATCATCAAAGGTGGCACGAACAAATACAGCTTTATCTTGTGCAAACGGCCAAGTGAGCTGCAGCTTCGCATATGGCGAAAGACTATGAGAAGCCAAATAAAATTGCCCCAGTTCAAGTTGAGGATCAATACCATAATAATATTGATTTAACGGTTGACTTCGGTACTGAAAACCAAGCATTGGGTTAATCAATAGCTCACCCACTAAAAACTCAGTTTCGAACTCGACGCTTGCTCGGTCACTGTTATACACACCCGTAATATCATGCAGCCAATCAATTCGCACGACAAAATCATTTGCGAAATATTGATATTCAAAGCCCGCATCCAATGCCCAACGTTTTTTTTCTAACGCTTCAATGGATATCGAGTCTTCAAGTAAAAGCTCTGAACTCCTATAGGTATTGAGGAAAATATTAGCCGGATGCCAAAATACAAAAAAACGATTTTCTGGGTTGAGTTCAGTTATGGCACTGATCACAAACCGTTCGTTATGCATAAAGGAATAGCCAAGGACACCGTTATCAAAAAACCACTGCTCATCGTAGTAAGCTAAATCAGGTAAAATCACTAACGGTATATCGTCACCACCATGCAATGGATTAGTTGCAGAGCCAAGGCCAACCCCGACTGCAACATGCCATGTAGCTATTTCAAGATCATTGTTGTCGCTTTGCACAGACAAACTTAATACACAAAGCAAAGCAAAAAGAGAATTACGCATCTTCAAACCGGTGAATATCAATCACGCTACTTTAGCAAATCCCTCTCAACGAAGCATTAGCCCGTTACAAACAATAACAAAAAGCTTAAACACTCATCGATTGCGCGGTTTGATACATGGCGGTGATCAGTGGGTCTTGTAAACGATTTCGTAAAACACAAATACCTATTTCAAATGCTGGGGGCTGAAACGGCGCAGAAATAATTTGCACCTTATCTTGTAAGGGACTGTTATCTAGTACAATTTGTGGAACCAAAGCAATCCCAAACCCTAAACTCACCATCGAAACAATCGCTTCATTTCCCGCTACTTGCGCATAAATTGATGGTTTGATATTCATTTTTTTCCACCAACCTTCTAAACGCTTACGGTTTAAACCCAACTCAGGCACGATATAAGGTAAAGATTGCCAAGGGATCTCCTTTTTATCGCGATAACAACTTGCCAACTGCTGCGCTATCTCACCATGGCCTATTGGGGCTATAAATTGCAAACTTGAGTAACCCGTAGAACAAAATGCTAAATTAGCTGGTAGATGGTCCGGGCGAGCTGCAATGGCCATATCTTCATGCCCAGCCAGCACTCGATCGAGCGCTAACGCGGGATCACCTGTGTGTAACTTAATTTCTACTTGCTGGTAGTTAAGTCTAAATTGCTCAAGTAACTTATATAAAAAAGAGTAAGAAGCCGTCACCGAACAAAACAGACTCAACTCACCGACAAGCTGCTCAGTGTGTTGCTCAAATGACTGTTTAAGCTGTTGCCATTGCTGTAAGGACAGTTTTGCATATTCAATAAATGCCTTCCCATGCGCAGTTAAACGCACAGTGCGGTTGTCGCGTAAAAATAAATCAACGCCTAATGACTCTTCAAGTTGTTTTATATTGCGACTTAAAGTTGGGGCGCTAACATGGCAGCGCTCACTTGCTCGGGCGAAATGGAGTGATTCAGCTAATGCTAAAAATAACTGTAATGTTCGTTGGTCAATCATAAGGAAAAATGCAAAGTCTATATTTCATATTATGGAACACTCTAGTGCAAATATATCATTTTACGCAAGGCTATTTATTCTTTACATTGAACTTAAGCGCAACCTGAAAGCAGCGTTGCCAAGATTTCAAGGATTTTAACAAATGTCGAAAAATTATTTTAATAGCTTAAGCCTACGTGAACAATTGGCGCAATTAGCCCAATGTGAATTTATGGATGCCTCAGAATTTTCTGATGGTGTTGACGTATTAATTGGTAAAAAGCTCGTGATTGTAGGCTGTGGAGCACAAGGTTTAAACCAAGGGTTAAACCTACGTGACTCTGGCTTAGATGTGAGTTACGCATTACGTGAATCAGCCATCACTGAAAAACGTCAATCTTTTCTGAATGCTTCTGATAATGGCTTTGTAGTGGGTACATACGAGCAACTCATCCCAACCGCTGACTTAGTATTAAATCTTACCCCTGACAAACAGCACACTTCAGTGGTTAATGCGGTCATGCCATTAATGAAACAAGGCTCAACACTTGCCTATTCGCATGGTTTTAATATTGTTGAAGAAGGCATGCAAGTTCGCCCAGATATCACCGTTATTATGGTGGCACCAAAATGTCCTGGCACTGAGGTACGCGAAGAGTATAAACGTGGTTTTGGTGTGCCGACTTTAATTGCCGTTCACCCTGAAAACGATCCTGAAGGTAAAGGTTTAGCGCAAGCCAAAGCTTACGCAGCTGGCACTGGGGGCCATCGTGCAGGTGTGTTACTGTCTTCATTTATTGCAGAAGTAAAATCAGACCTCATGGGCGAGCAAACCATTTTATGTGGCATGCTGCAAACTGGCTCTATCTTGTGTTTCAACAAAATGGTCGAAAAAGGCATCGATGCTGCTTATGCATCAAAGCTTATCCAGTATGGCTGGGAAGTCATCACTGAAGCATTAAAATATGGTGGTGTCACCAATATGCTGGATCGCTTAACAAACCCAGCAAAAATAAAGGCCTTTGAGTTAAGTGAAGAACTAAAACAAATCATGCGCCCTTTATATAACAAACATATGGATGACATTATCAGCGGTGAGTTTTCATCAGGCATGATGGCTGATTGGGCTGAAGATGATGCTAAATTACTTGGCTGGCGTGCTGAAACCGGTGAAACGGCATTCGAAAAACAAGCAAACACCGAAGAGGCGATTAATGAGCAAGCCTTCTTTGATAAAGGCATTTTAATGATTGCCATGGTCAAAGCTGGAGTTGAACTTGCTTATGAGACCATGACTGCCGCGGGTATCAAAGCAGAATCAGCTTATTATGAATCGTTACACGAAACACCGTTAATCGCCAATACGATTGCACGTAAAAAGTTGTTTGAAATGAATCGTACCATTTCAGACACGGCTGAGTACGGCTGTTATCTATATAACCACGCATGCTTGCCGCTGTTAACTGACTTCATGAAAAATATCGAAACAGATGTGATTGGTGAAGGCTTGCAGTTAAGTTCGACTGGTGTCGACAATGCCAAACTCATAGCAGTAAATAAAGCCTTACGTGAGCACCCTGTTGAAGTGATTGGTACTACATTGCGTGGCTATATGTCTGCAATGAAACCCATTGTTTAACATTTAAACTTTTCGTTTGTTAAGTCCCAAGCCTAATAACTCCCTGATATTAGGCTTTTTTCTTTTTTAGAGACTGATTCCCCCCTTCTTGCAGTAAACACAACAAAATAACCGTGTTAAAGTAACCAACATTGCTATTCATATTAGGTATAAAAAGTTGTCGTTTACCCTTTCAATCAAACAAAAAGTGGCTCTAGTCGCAACCCTTGTGGCGATAGTAGTTGCATTGTTAATTGGCACCAGTGCCATTTACTCGGCCAAAAACATCATCGAAACAAGAATGATTGAATCTGAGTTACCCAGTAAAGTCGAAGAAATAAATAATTATTTAGCAAAAGAAATTAATCTGTTACTTATGGCGAGTGAGCAACTCGCCAGTAATGAATTTGTATTAGAGTGGGCTTCTCAACCTTCTCAACAAGACGACTCCCTGTTGCTTAAAGAGCTCAACCGTATAGTCCGCCAGTATGACCTTGTGACCGCGTCATGGGCCAATCGCCAGACCAACCAATACTGGAATCAAGATGGGTTTTTACGGGTACTCAATTCTGAACAAGATGGTTGGTTTTTTTCGTTCCTGAAAACCCCTCAAAACTCTCTGATCAGTATTTATCAAGAAAGTCGGGGCGATGTAAAAATGTTTGTTAACCACCAACAAACTAATGGCATCGGCTTGGCTGGATTAGCGAAAAGCATTGACGATATGCAATCAATTTTGCAGCAATTTAAAATTGAACAAACAGGCTTTGTTTATTTAGTAAATAAAGAGGGCTTGGTTCAACTCCACAAAGACGACCAATTAGTCGCAAAAAAAACCATCGATCAGATTTATCAGCAGCCACTGAGTCGTGAATTACTCAAACGCCAACATTTTGCTTATCGCGAATTGCTCATCGAGGATAAGCCTCACTTAATTGCCACGAGTCCAGTTAAAAACACCGATCTCTATATTGTTGCACAAGTACCTAAAAATGAGGTTTTCGCAGCTCTGGACAGCTTAACGTGGAAAATCATGTCTATTTCAATTGTGGTGGCCATTATAGCGAGTATTTTTGGGCTGTTATTAGCGTCAACAATCAGTGCCCCACTGAAAAAAATTACTCAACTGTTTACTGAACTGGGTGCCGGTGAGGCCCGCCTTAATTATCGTTTACCAGATAGTAACCAACCTGAGTTGAACCAATTGAGCCGAGGATTTAATTTATTTCTTAATAAAATTGAAGATGCGATGCAGCGTGTATCCACAGAAAGCCATGAAATAAAAGAAGCTTCAGCAGCTGTCTATAGTCAATCTCAGGTTAATGCGGATCAAATTGAACTACAAAAAGATCAAACAATGTCTGTCGCAGCAGCGATTAATGAGATGGGCGCGACGGTACAAGAAATTGCCGCCAGTGCTAGCCATGCAGCCAAACTAACTGAACAAAGTGCCCAGCATGTCCTTTCAACTCAGCAACGTGTCAGTCAAAGCCAACACGATATCACCAAGTTGGCTGCAAATATTGAACTTGCCAGTACTAAGATCCATGCTTTGGCTGAAAAAACATCGCAAATAGGCTCTGTTGTTGATGTGATCCGCAGTATTTCTGAACAAACTAATTTACTCGCTCTCAACGCCGCGATTGAATCTGCGCGCGCTGGTGAGCATGGCCGTGGTTTTGCTGTTGTGGCAGATGAAGTCCGAGAGCTTGCAAAACGAACATCCATCTCGACGGATGAAATTCAAAAAACCATTATTGAACTAAATAACACATCAAATGACGTCGTCAACGATATTGCGCAATCACAACAAACGGCCAATATTAGTGTTGCATCAATGGACGAAGCCGTAAACGAGCTCAAAGACATTGTTGATATGGTCAGTCAAATCAACGATATGGCAACAGTCATAGCTACAGCCACTGAAGAACAAAGTAAAGTTGTGAGCGAAGTTGGACAGAATGTCGAACAAATAAGCAGTATCAACGAAGAAGCCGTACACAATCAACAAGGGGTGACCGGCGCAATTGCTTCTTTAAAAGATTCAGCCCAATCACTCGATGGCCTCGTCGACTCTTTTAAACTTGATCAATAATAAGGATAAAAAATGGCCCATCCACAATCCGGTATTTTTGCCGAACAAAGCACATCCTTTGAAGTAATCGAATATAAAAGAAAAGCAGGAGTCACACTTAAACAGCTAAAACTGGCGCTTGCGACACTCAAGCAACAATTGAGTGAGATTGAACTCGTCATTGGGTTTGGTCCCGATTTATGGCTCGCTTTAACCGATGCTGATAAAACGGTCTTTGGTGCTTATGCATCTCGTCAAAGTCCCGTTGGACATCAAGCGCCAGCAACACAAACAGACTTATTTTTATGGTTGCATAGCAACGACAAAAACCTCTTAGCTGAATCACTGATCTACTTACAGCCGATCATGGTGAGCGCTCTGGACATCGTTCATCAGTGCAGTGGTTTTAAGTATCGAGATAACCGTGACTTAACAGGTTTTGTGGATGGCTCAGCTAATCCCAAAGACTTCATTGCTAAGCAGCAAGCTGCGCTGGTTGATAAAAATCACCCACTGGCAGGAGGGAGTTTTATTCTCGGACAAATCTGGCACCACCAGCTGAATAAGTTCCACCACCAGCCGGTAAGTGAACAAGAGCAAATCATAGGTCGTACAAAAGTTGATTCAATTGAATTATCTGGTGAAGCCATGCCAAGCAACTCACATGTTAGCCGCACCGACCTAACGGTAAATGATGTCGCGCAAAAAATGTATCGACGCAGTATGCCATTCGCAAATGCCACCAACCAAGGATTATATTTCCTAGGGTTTGCTTGCCAGTTGTCCCGATTTAATGTCTTGCTCGACAGTATGTACGGATTAACGCCTGATGGCATTACTGACCGATTATTAGACTTTTCACAGCCTGTTTCTGGTTCTTTTTGGTTTGCCCCGAGTGAAAAGATGCTTACAACAATCATTCAAAGCTAAACGAAACCTTATGTAACAATCTATCACTGCAAAAATATGAATTTAACTATATAGTTAACATAGATGAGTAAAAATTAAACTCACTCATACAACGTCATACTTGGTGAGGTGTCTGATGAATATCAAATTATTGTTCTGTTTTTGTAGTGTTTTATCGTTAACTGGTTGTCAAAGTTCGCCTCCACCAACTCCATTAACACCACCTAATATTTTCAGCCATGTCTTGTTTGAGCAACATGAAGTTGAGTCAATCGAGGAAATTTTTACCCTTTCTCCAGAAATCATCGAGCAGTTTCATCAGTCTATCCATCACTCTCCCGATGCAAAAATTATGACCAGAGAATTACTGGCGTTTATCTTTGAATCTTCAACAAATAAGCTCAATTATGTTTCAGGCTCAACACTTACTGCTACTCAGACGTTTAGCCAACAAAATGCAAACTGTTTATCTTTATCAATTTTAGCGCATGCGCTCGCTGAAGAGCTTAAGTTAGACTCACGCTTTCAGCGCGTCTATATCCCTGAATATTGGTCACTCGATCAAGGCTACAATATGCTGACCGGTCATGTAAATTTAAAAATTAATCGCCACGCTTTTGAATCTCAAGATGGCGTGACACGTTTCTATAATTATGCTGATAGCCTCACGGTTGATTTTGATCCAACCTCGCGCGAAGAAGGGTTTCCAACACAATTTATTGATAAATCAATCATCACTGCGATGTTTTATAACAACAAAGGTGCGCAAGCTCTCGTAAACCAACAATACAATACTGCGTTTAGCTATTTTAAAGCGGGCATTGATATCGCGCCACATTACTCAGGCTCTTGGGGAAATATCGGTATTTTATTCAAACTACACAATCAATTTAATGCTGCCGAGCAAGCATATCAATTTGCAATAGAACTCGACGAAAACAATAACACCGCTAAAGGTAACTTAGCCATTTTACTTTCACAAACTGGCCGTGAGAAACAGGCTCAAGTGATACAGCGTGATCTTGAGTTAAAACGACAATCTAACCCCTATTATCATGTTGCTAAAGGCAATGAGGCTTACATCCATAATGAATATCAAGTGGCAATGCGCCATTATCGTAAAGCCCTGTCTTTGGATAATAAAAGTCATGAGTCATATTTCGGCCTAGCAAGAAGTTACTTCCAGCTTGGTGATACTGCACTCGCTGAGCGCTATTTAAAACAAGCCCATAGAAGTGCAAAGTTTAGTTTTGATATTGAGCGCTATCAAAGTAAGCTTTCTCATTTAAGCGCAGCGATAAACTATTGAAATTAGCTTTATTTATTTGCCTGATTACTTGGCCATGTTTGGGGTCAACAAGCACATTGATGGCCAATTTAACCGCTTTAGCAAGCGATGAGATGCAGGGCAGAAAAACAGGAACTACCAGTAGTCACTTTGCAGCTAGGTATATTGAACAGCAATTTAAAGCCGATAAGCTCAAGCACTACCAAGGGCGTTATTTACACCCATTTAAGTATCAAAGTGGGTTCAGTGATAAACAAGGGGTAAATGTGATGGCCCAATTAGGTGCCTTAGATAATCAGCAACCCGTTATCGTGTTTACTGCGCATTACGATCATCTTGGTCAGCGTGGTAGTAAAATCTACAATGGGGCTGATGATAATGCCTCAGGTGTTGCTGCACTACTTTACCTTGCCAGACAATTCAAACATAAGCCAATTAATCACACGATGTTATTTGTGGCGACCGATGCGGAAGAAAACGGCCTCAATGGCGCAAAAGCTCTGGTAACAATGCTCGTAGCTGCAGGTCATAAAGTGGTATTAAATATAAATTTAGATATGCTCGCGATCAAGCCTAAACGTGGCCATGTGTTAGCTTTTGCCGATAAACGTTTAGCACCTTTTGAAAACATTATTGAACAATATAATGAGGCGCTTAACAGTAAGATTACCTTTAGTAGTAGTAACAATCGAATTAATCGGCTGAATAAAACAGATAAAATAGATTGGCGACGAGCCAGCGATCACAGTGCGTTTAGGGAACAGAACATCCCCTTTTTATATTTCGGGGTCGGAACGCATAAATACTACCATACAGATAAGGATGATCTTTCTAATATCGATGTCGAGTTTTATCAGACCACAGTCCAAGCTATTAAGCTCATTAGTTTGGCATTAGATCGGCAAAATTTAGCGAATGTGTTGCTTGATACTGATGATTAATTTCACTGTTGCGCTCGCACCAAGCACGCTTTTGTTTTTTTGTAAGTTTCTTTAGTGCTATTTCTAGTTTCGAGGCTTCACTTCTACATCCCACAGGGGTAGCAAATACTAAAGTGAGCGGTTGTTTACCGCGTAAGTTTTTAGCACCACGCCCTTGCTGATGCTGGTTAAAGCGCCTTGTCACGTCTGTGCTAATTCCAATGTACCAATGCCCTAAACGAGTTTGTACTATATAAATAGACCACACAGCCTGCTTATTATCTAACGGGTTATTTTCCTCTTTGGAACTATTAATCGTCATAAGGGTCAAATTTAAACTTTTCCACATTGCCTGCAACAGGTATCATGCTATCAGTAAGCCAATAAGGATTAAAATAAAGAATGCAGTGGTTAAAATATTTATTAGTTTCATTAATGATTTTGTCTACCTCAGGATGTGCAAACTGGGTTTATCGGATGAATATCCCTCAAGGGAATTTTTTAGAACAAAAAGACATCGATAAACTCCGCATTGAAATGACCCGAGAGCAAGTACTTTATGTGTTAGGTAAGCCGGTGGCTGAAGACGCATTCGACAATTCAGTTTGGCATTATATGTACTTACTGAATCACGGTCGTAGCTCAGAAATGCGTAAATCACTCCAAGTTCATTTTGACGGTGACAAATTAAAAAGTATCAGCGGTGATTACGAAGTCCCTACAGAGTTTCATATCCCGTTAGAAGGCTAAATAATCAACATAGTACGGAATCAATAAAAAAGAGGCAAAGCCTCTTTTTTATTTTAAGGGTTTGCCTCCGGTTATTTTATTGGCGCGCCCTTCCTCTTTCGCTTTCTCAGCCCGCCTTCGACGCGCATCTTTAGGATCGGCGATCAAAGGCCGGTATATTTCAATGCGATCACCCTCTTTTAGAATTTGGGTCAATTTACAAGTTCGATTCCATATCCCCACGCTGAGGGAGTCCTTATCAATTAGCGGGCACTTTTCTAAGATACCCGAAGCAAGAATAGCCTCTTCAACCTGTGCCCCTTCAGGCACCTCGACGCTTAAACAAGTTGCTGAGTCAGGTAATGCATACACCACTTCTATTTTCATTAACGCACTCCATAAACGTGCTTAGCTCGTTGAATAAAGGCACTAATCATGTTGGTCGCAACGTCATTGAAAACCTTACCAAAGGCCATCTCGACCAATCGGTTGGTAAATTCAAACTCAAGTTCAAGTGAAACCTTACATGCTTGTTCATCGAGTTCTTTAAATGTCCATCCGCCACTTAAACTTTTAAAGGGTCCATTGAGTAATTGCATTTGCACAGATTGATTTTCGATAAGGATATTTTTAGTGGTAAACCACTTTTTTAAACCTGCTTTGGAAATCTCAAGGGCAGCAGTCATTTCACCAGCTGATTGAGCAATAATTTTTGCGTCTGAACAATGAGGTAAAAACTCGGCATACGCACTGACATCATTCACCAAGTGATACATTTCTTGGGCACTGTACATCACCAGCGCATTTCTACTGATTTGAGGCATAACATCTCCAATTTAATGCGGGGATTCTAGCAAGGTTTACCACTAAAAAAAATACGTTCTCGAAGCACTAAAAAAATGGATGTAAATATTAAAACATTCCGTATAATAATCGCCACTATGGCAAATAAAAAATCAAAACCAGGTAGCAATACCATAGCGCTTAACAAAAAAGCGCGTCACGAGTACTCGCTCACAGATAAAATTGAAGCTGGCCTTGAATTACAAGGCTGGGAAGTAAAAAGCATTCGTGCGGGTAAAGTTAATATTTCTGATACCTATATTCACCTTAAAAATGGTGAAGCATTTTTATTGGGTGCTCAGATTCAACCTTTAAACAGCGCATCAACGCATGTTGTCTGTGACCCTTATCGTTATCGTAAGTTATTGTTAAAAAAACGAGAGATAGACCGTTTAGTCGGTTCAACCGAGCGTGACGGGTTTACTCTTGTAGCAACTGCTATGTATTGGAAGAAATGCTGGGTTAAGCTTGAGTTTCACTTAGCCAAAGGTAAAAAACTCCATGACAAACGCGCGGATGGTAAAGATAAAGATTGGGCACGCGAAAAAGAGCGCACTATGAAGCATTCTGCAAGATAAAAACACTGTCAATAAAAGCCGCTTTACACAGGCGGCTTTTTTATTTGTTGGCCTCACCAATATTCCCCCAGAGCCATATTACTTACTGCCCCACTTTTTTGCTTGCACTCTCTCCCTCTAAACCACCGTTAGTTTACTTACTTGTTTCTATTTTAAAATGAACCGACAACTTGTAACAAAACAGTTAATTGCAACAGGTTATTTTACATGGTATTAATATAATTGAGTTTTTTACTCACATTATTATAAAGTAATAAGGATATCTATCATGTCACGCGCTACTCAATTTAGTCTCAGTAAACTGGCTATTGCAATTTCATCTTGCTCTTTACTTCTCACTGCCAATACGCATGCCCAAGAAGAAGAAATCGAAAAAATTGAAATCACAGGCTCACACATCAAAAGAACCGATCTCGCAGGGCCGTCACCGGTCACCACCCTCTCTGCTGCGGATATCGCCAATACAGGAGCCACAGATTTAATTGCACTCTTTGCTAAGTTACCAATTTCTGGGCAAGGTACTTTCTCAACCCAAGCCAACAGCAGTGATGATACTGCCAATGGTGGTTCGAGTGTCTCACTTCGTGGTTTAGGAGCCGATTCAACCCTCATTCTAGTGAATGGCCGACGAGTTTCTGTTAGCCCATTTGCTAAAGGGATCGACACTGCATTTGTAGACATTAATAATATCCCTGTATCAGCGATTAAACGTGTCGATATCTTAAAAGATGGTGCTTCAGCAACTTATGGTTCTGACGCTGTTGCTGGTGTAATTAATATAGTGCTAAGAGACGATATTGATGGCGCTGAAATTTCAGGAAAAATAGGGGGTACATCTGATGGTGGTGGCGCTGAAGACAACTTAAGTATTGTTTGGGGTAACACAACTGATAAGAGTAATCACACCTTTATTTTAGACTACTTTAGCCGTGATGAAGTTTTATATGCAGATCGTGATTATGCTAAATCATCCAACCAAACAGCACTAAACCCGAATGACCCGTTTGCCACTGATTTTAGAAGTTCTTCAGGTATTCCTGGCACTATCGCATTAAAATCAGATCCAACCAATCGCATCCCCGACACATTCGGTGACGATGTCTGTCCTGCGGAAGATATCGTCGGTACGCTTTGTCGCTACGATTATGCGCCACATATGACGATGGTTCCTTCCACAGAACGCTTTAGTTTTAACTATCTGGGCAAGTATGAAATAAACGACTCATTCCGTGCGTTTGCAGAATTAAATGGCCAAAATTCAAAAGTCACCATCAAAGGTGCCGGTAGCCCAAGCTTTAATGAATTATTTATGGATGGCGATAATGTTAACCACCCTTTTGCCAACATGCCTGACCATGAATTCTTTGGCCAAGATCTAACTATGAGACGTCGTATGGTTGATATTGGTAACCGTAAAAAAGAAGTCGATTCTGATTACCTGCGCACTGTATTAGGCCTTAAAGGTGAAATCGGTGACTGGAACTGGGAGGCTGCTTACAGTTACATAAAAAGTAAATCTGTTGAGCGTGGTGTTGATGGTTTCCCTAACTCACGCCGTGTTCAAGAAGCCATTGATAATGGTTCATGGGACCCGTTTGAGCCTTCAAAAAACTCACAGCAAGCTCTTGATTTTATTGAAACAACGACAACTCGCGTTGGTAAGTCAACCAATAGAATTTGGGATGCAAAAATTTCAGGCCCGCTAATGGAAATATCCACAGGTGAAGTCATGGTTGCTGTGGGTGTAGAACACAGAAAAGAGACCATCAGTGATAATCCTGATGACCAGTTCTTACGAGGAGAAGTATTTGGTACGGAAGCCACGCAAGCAAATGGCGAACGTGACAACACAGCTGTGTTTGCTGAGCTTGCCGTTCCAATTATGGATAATTTCGAAATGCAATTTGCAATTCGACATGAAGATTATAGTGACTTTGGTACAACAACTGATCCAAAAGTTTCTTTCTTATGGAGTGCGACAGAAGATGTATCACTTCGTGGCTCTTGGGGTACCGCATTCCGCGCACCTTCATTAGCACAATTAGGGCTCGGTCGTACGGATGAATCGCCAAATTTAGTTGATAAACTTCGTTGTGATGCGATTGGCAACATAGGTAAGGCATGTGAACCGCAAGAATACACGGCTATTTTTGAGGGTAACCCTGATTTAGGACCTGAAGAGTCACAAAGCTATAATCTTGGCCTTATTTATAATGTAACCGAAAACTTAGACTTCTCAGTTGATTACTACAGCTATGATATCGAAAACATTATTGATTCTGACACCCAGCACCTACTCAATACTAAAGGGCTTGATTCCACTGTAGTACAGCGTATTCCGACCGGAATTGCCGGTGATCCTGGTGAAATAGTACAGATTTTTGACCGTTTCCAAAACATTGGTGATTTATCGACGACTGGTCTTGACCTTGATTTGAAATACCGCTTACCAACGGAAATGGGCGATTTTAAATTCTCGTATATTTTAAACTACGTTCTCGACTTTAAAGATGAGCGTCCTGATGGGCAAGGTGGTAAACGTACCAACATCGCTGAAGGTGATTTTGAACAGCCACAATATCGTTGGACCGCAGGTGTTGACTGGTCTCAAAATGATATGAGTGCATACCTAGGGATTAACTTTATTGATTCATTTGAACAACAAGCAGCCGTTCAAAAAGAGGGAATGAGTGACGTTGATTCAATGATGACCGTTGACACATCATTTAATTATCACGGTATCGAAAATACAGTCTTTACTGTCGGTGTGACCAATTTACTCAATGAAGAACCTCCTTTTGCATACCATGATTTTATGGGCTTTGCGGTGAATGTTCATAGTGGCCAAGGTCGTTTTGCTTATTTGCAAGCAAGCTATAAGTTTTAATATCAATAGCAAGCCATACTGGTATGGCTGATATAAAAAAACCGCTTAACAGCGGTTTTTTTATATCTTAACGAAAACAAATGCTAAATAATTATAGCTCGCCTTCATTTTGAGATAGGTAAGCCGCAACACCTGCAGGGCTTGCGTCCATACCTTTTTTACCTTCAGTCCAACCAGCAGGACAAACTTCACCGTGCTCACTATGGAATGCTAGTGCATCAACCATACGTAGCATTTCGTCGATGTTACGACCAAGAGGTAAGTCGTTAACTACTTGATGACGCACGTTACCTGCTTCATCGATTAGGAAAGAACCACGGAATGCAACGCCTGCTTCTGGATGCTCCACGTCATATGCTTGACAGATTTCGTGTTTAACGTCAGCAACAAGTGCATATTTAACTGGACCAATACCACCTTCGTTAACAGGCGTGTTACGCCATGCATTATGAGAGAATTGTGAATCGATAGAAACACCAATAACTTCAACACCACGTTTTTGGAATTCTTCAAAACGCTTGTCAAAAGCAATTAGTTCAGATGGACAAACAAAAGTGAAATCTAGCGGGTAAAAGAAAATAACTGCTTTTTTACCTTTAATTGTTTCGTGAAGGTTATAGCTATCAACGATTTCGCCATTACCTAGTACTGCTGCAGCTGTAAAATCAGGAGCCTGACGGCCAACTAATACACCCATTGTATTCTCCAATAAATTGAAATGATTATCGATTAAGAGCTAAGCTCTTGTTGCTGTCATTATTATTGTGGCAAAAAAACAAAACCCAACCCCGATTTTAAAATTAAAACCAGTTAATAAGTTTTTAGACCAAACAATACCAACCATTCAGTGGTTTGATGCCGTTTAATTCATTTTATATCAAACGAATAACCAAGCACACAACTGAGGCAGTATCCTACTGAGCTAGTTACTTAAAAGACAATCGGATTTTACGATGGGTATGATTGAAAAAATAGAAGGAAAAAAGATAACTCCGTGTATAAACGAAAAAACCCTGCAATGCAGGGCTTTATAATGAAGCGTTAATTCGTTAGTCCATGATATTTTCAGGGATTGAATTGCGTAACTCGTGCCAAATTTGGCCCGAATTCAAACCATATTTACGCATTAAGAAAATCGCTTCATCAAATTTATTTTGCTCAGCTAATGCCATAAGATCTTTATAAAATTGGCGTGCTAAGTCACGAGTGCGAACGTCTGAAAAGTAATGCTGCGCAATTTTAGAATACAATCCGCGAAAGCCATTCAGTGTTAACACATAAATCGGGTTACCACACGCTGATGCCAACTCGTGATGCATACGGTAGTCGTACTCTGCTAGTGCTTGTGGTGTATCTTCAATCTCTTCACTACGCTTTAGGATTTCAATGACTTTTTCAGGATTGTTTTTAATCGCTGCACGAGTATAAATAGCACTTATGTTTGTTCGTGCAGACAAAAGCTGATCAATCAGGTCTGGCATTTTATCTTCATCTAGTCGAGCTAATGTTTCGAGAATATTAAGGCCAGAGGTTTCCCAGAAGTCATTGACTCGTGTTGGCTTACCATGCTGAATTGTTAACCAGCCATCCCTCGCTAGACGCTGTAAAACTTCTCTTAAAGTGGTACGTGTGACGCCGATTAATTCTGAAAGCTCCCTCTCTGCTGGCAAAATAGAACCAGGAGGAAACTCACCATTCCAAATTGATTCAACTATGTATTCTTCAGCAAATCCGGCAGGGCTTTTCGCTTTGAAAATTCTCATCAACATCCCACTTTTAATAATTATATGCTACTTCATCAAAGACTGATTGTACCAGATGAGGCGTAACTAACAAGAAAATGTATCAAGATATCGTGACTCTGAATCTTTTAATAAAAGTAGATAAGTGTTCACTTTTGTTTAAGCACATAGTTTTAATTGACTTCACTCGCACTTGCTAGCAGATTTTATCTGCTCACATAAAATCAGTGATTAAACACAGCTACTTTTTTCATTATAAGGTCTCAATATTCCTTCAATTTATGTTGAATTGTAGCCCTTTCATACATGTTGGTTCTTTTAACTCTTTAGTTTACGTCGTGGCTTTTACACATCTTATCTGAAACACACTTCCACTATCTGTTATAAGTATGGTTTAATCAGCAGATTAAATTAATAGACATCGGATGGGTTTGCCCCACCCTTAAAAACTCTTTCTACAAACAGGTTATAAATGAATTTTATTGCATCTCTTCCAACTTCTCGGGCTGCATGGTTGTCACTGGCCGCGACCGCTTTTATACTCGAAATATCAGCATTATTTTTCCAGTATTTCTTGAATCTAGCTCCCTGTATCATGTGTATTTACCAACGCACCGCAGTGCTAGGGTTAGTGTTCTGCGCGATAACAGCAATTAACCCTCATAATCTCTTGCTGCGCGTGTTTGGGTACCTGTGCTGGGCTATTTCAGCTTTTTGGGGATGGAGTATTGCCAATGAGCATATCGCCATGCAAGAAAATACTAACCCGTTTGCTTTTAGCTGCGAGATAGTGCCTAACTTCCCAAGCTTTATGCCTCTACATCAATGGATACCAAGCTTTTTTGAAGCGACAGGTGACTGCGGTGAAATTAGCTGGTCTTTTTTAGGGATGAGTATGCCTGGATGGATGCAAATAATTTTTGGCCTTTATAGTAGCGCGTTTGTTTTGGTGCTAATGACTCGATTTTTTATTAAAAAATCAGTTTAAGGAGAAGAAATGATTTTTTTCACATCTCGGAATATTCCTGAACTCAAAGGGTTGAGATATACAGAACGCGCTGAAATTATCAAACTCGCGCAAGGAAATTTAACCACACCTCAAAAGACGGTGTTAAATATTATTAAATTACTATTTCTAACACCTTTGTTTTTATTGTTAGCAAATATAGAGAGTTGGTGGCTATTACTTTATTTGTTTATTTTAGTGATTAGCTACCCAATCGTGACCAATCCTATAACCTTTTATTTTATTAGACACACCCTCGAGGGTGCAAAAGATGAGTATTTCAAACTGACTCAATAAATTTAAGAAAAGGGCTGGAGACAGCCCTTTTATCCATTAAAACTTCACTTTCCCTTCTAATTTTGCAATCGCTTTATCACCAATCCCTTTCACATTTTTCAACTCTGTAAGAGATGTAAATTCACCAAATTGATCGCGATAAGCAATAATAGCTGCAGCTTTAGATTTACCAACTCCAGGTAACACTTCAAGTTCCTTCGCGCTGGCTTTATTTACATTAATTAAACCTTCTTGGCTGATTGCCGTATCAGGATTAATCACAATTTCCTCACCTGCAATCACGACAGGGCTCAACATTGCGAATGTAAATATAACTAAGAATAAAGATGTCATTAACTTCATTGTATTTCCTCCTTGATGTCCACCATGGACTGACTGTCAGCTCATTTAGCTAACATATTAACTAAAGAACATGGTCATAAATTTGTCAAAAGGAAGTGATATGGAGAAATTGCTCACGCAAGTGTACAATTAAATGAAGCTGTTAAAATTTTACACTTGAAAAAAAACACCAATAAAGTTACTGTATAAAAAAACAGTACTCTTAGGAGAGAATCATGGCCGTTGTTGTCAAATATGTTGTAGAAAGAAATGGAGTAGAGCGGATGACTTTTACAAGTAAAAAAGATGCTGATGCTTATGACAAAATGCTTGATATTGCAGAGTCTTTAGAATCAATTCTTTCAACAATCGATGTCCCCTTAAGTGAACAACAAGTGGAGTCTCTTGCACTCGAAATGGCCAAAGATAAAGATAATATTATTAATGCCCTAAAAGGTATTAGCAAAACTGCAACTAAAACGACTAAAGGCAAAAGTGAGTCTTCAGGGAAAATTGCAGAGATAAAACAAGCAGGATAAAGCGGGTTACCCCGCTTTTACAATCACACTCATTTTAAAACTTCGGCTACAGCCTTCGAGAAGTAATCGATATTTGTTTGGCTTATTCCTGCCACATTGACTCGGCTTGAACCCACAATATAAATACCAAACTCCTTTTGTAAACGGTCAATTTGTTCTTTATTAATACCTAAGAAAGAAAACATACCATGCTGGTGTTTGATAAATGAAAAATCTTGATCTGTCTGTTTATTTAAAGAATCAACAATTAAGTTACGTAGACCATTTATACGATCACGCATTTCGGCTAACTCTTCATGCCAAAGTGAGGTTAATTCTGTACTACCTAAAATAGTATCAACTATCGCTGCGCCATGTGCAGGTGGCATCGAATAAATACTGCGTACAACGCTCAACAAAACAGAATTAGCAATATCTGCAATAGCCGGAGTTTGTGAAATAATTGAACAGGCACCAATACGCTCTCTGTATAAGCCAAAGTTTTTCGAACAAGATGAACAAATAATCAACTCATCAACTTTATCAGCTAATAATCGAAGGCCAGCAGCGTCATCATCAAGACCTGTGCCAAATCCTTGGTATGCAATATCAACCAAAGGTGTAAAGCCTACTTCTGCAGCAATATCAGCAACAATTTCCCACTGCGCCTGATTTAAGTCCATTCCACTTGGGTTATGGCAGCAAGCATGTAATAAAACGACATCACCCTTAGGGATTTGCTTTAAGGTTTCAACCATTTCATCAAACAATAACCCTTTATTCTCATAATCGTAATAAGGATACTCTTTGACTGTTAAACCTGCAGCTTCAAATAAGCTAATATGATTGGCCCAAGTAGGAGTGGTAACCCACACTGTCGCTTTTGGATTACAACGAACAATAAATTCTGCTGCAACACGTAATGCCCCCGTGCCACCAGGTGCTTGCGCTGTTCTTACACGATTCGCTAGTAATGCACGATGCTCGCCTAAAAGTTGCTGTTCAATTTTACTACAAAAACCAAGATCACCCGCTAAGCCGATATATGACTTCGACGTTTCATTTTCTAAACGAAATGCTTCTGCTTTTTTCACAGCTTTTAGAACAGGTGTATTCCCTAGTTCATCTTTATACACGCCTACACCCAAATCAATTTTGTTTGGATTTGTATCTTGGCGATAAGCGGCCATTAAACCTAAAATAGGATCGGTTGGTAACGGTTTCAAAATCGAAAACATTGCTGGTATCTCTTTACTCGGGGTTAATAAAATACTAGCTTAACATAAACTCATCTTTTGTAAGCTAGCTTTAAATGGATATTTATTCTCTACTACTTTCAATCACTTTACTGCTAATTAAGTAGATATTTTGGGATAATAAGACATGCAGCAATTAACAATGCACGCTGCTCATCATCAAAAAAGTGTAATTTGAATGCTTCGGCATCAATAATCCCTAGTAATTGATTATCTTCATTGAGTATTGGTAAACAAGACTCAGCCAGTACTTTAGGATCACATGTATAATACTCCCCCCCCTCAGATAGATAGGCAGGAATATCGTTGATTACGCGGGCTTGTTTCGACAGCCCTACTTTGACGTTATTGCTCAAAGCGGCAAATACTGAATTCAAAGGAAAACAAGCTCGACTTTCTGCGCCAAAATAAGCTAGCTTGACTAACTGCTCTTGTTCATCATGCGTAACTTTTTGATAAATTCCAAACCAATCAACCTGCGACTCCTTCACAACGCAATCTACGATTGTTTGCAAACTATTAAGGCGTTTAAGATTCAGACTATCTGCAATATTGACTATTGAACTCAACTCAAACGGCTCAGCTTGTAAGTGCCCGAATAGACTACAACTCCCACCTTCTCCCAATTCAGGAACGTAAAAACTAAGTGGGGCTTGAGTATCTTGTGCATGTTCACTCAGATATGTTTGAATAAGCTCGATTTTGCTTTCGATTAATGAAACCGGGCATTCAAGCCCTGAAATTGTTAAATATGAAGAAATCATTTAGCCATCAATACATCTAAAAATAGAGAATTGATACTATCATGGCAAAATAGGAAAAAGTAGCAAACAGATCGCTTAATTATTAATTAACTGATAACGAATCGTTATGGTATTTCCAATCTCGTTATAAGTGACTTCTTTGGCAATTTCAGCCATCAACCCTACCCCCCTACCATGTTCATGTTCATTATCAGTGCTGGTCAACTGGGTTGCTTTTTTAAAGCCTTTACCTGAGTCTGTAACAATTAATTTGATTTCTTTTTCTTGTGGTTCATAGATAGCGTTTAAGCTGATTTCACCACTACTTAACGCTTCTAATCGCTGTGCTCTCAACTCATAAAACAGTATAAAACCATCATCTTGATTTTTTAAGTTTGAATCTAACTCTAATAAACCATGATCAACGGCATTATTATAAGCCTCAGAAAGTAAAAGAAATAAATTTGAGCGATGCTCAGATGCCCCTTCAATACTTGATATTAAATTAACCATTTGAATCACAGGATCAGTGGTTTTTAGTAAACTCGCATCAAGGCTTAATGAAAATGATACTGGAATATCACAATAGATTTGTTCTTTTGGCTTTGAAAGAGGACTCGGCTTGCAATGCAATAAAGCTAAGCTCAAATCATCTTGTTGAGCGACATCTCCACTAAACTCCTTGACTGCATCAACAATTTCTAAAATACCCGCTTGCTCAGAACTAGCGATGACGTCAAGCACTCGGTCTTCACCAAAGTAATCATCATTTCGATCTGCAGCCTCAATGATGCCATCAGTAAACACTAAAATACGATCTGTATTTTCAACCTCAAAATGGACGATATCTCGCTCAAACTCATGATCATCTAATATACCCAATGCCATGTGTTGTGACTCAAGTACGCGTTTAACTAGACCACTTTGATTAAGAACATAACAGTCTGGCAACCCACCTAACCACGCTGAAAAGCTCCGCCCACTGCTACTCAATTCAATAATCGTTGCTGCACAAAACATATGCTCAGGCAACAACTGTGTAAGTACTGTATTGAGTTCTGCTGCGATATCACCGACAGATAGACCTTTATGCGCCATCGTATAGAAGACTTTCGAAGTCGGGAGTGCGCCAATGGCAGCTGCGAGTCCATGTCCAGTAAAATCACCTAACAGCATATAAATACCACCAACTGGACTCGGTGCAACTAAAAATAAGTCCCCGTTAAACATCGAGGCAGGTGACATGTGGTAATCAATAAGATCTGGAACAACAAGCCGATCTTGCAGGGCATTTGCAAAAATATGCTCAACAATTTCATGCTCTCTTTCTGTTTCATTTTGATGATATTCAAGCAATTGATTTTGTTGATAGGACTTTTTACTTAACTCTCTTGTCCGACTATGCGCTTTGATTTTGGCCGATAGAATGACTTTATCAAACGGTTTATTTAAGAAGTCATCTCCTCCTACTTCTAAACAACGCTGTAGACTGTTTTGATCATCAAGGGCAGTAATAAAAATAATCGGAAGATACACATCCTTCGATAACTCTTTGATAAGTGGCGCGGTCTCATAACCATCCATTACTGGCATCAACACATCGAGCAATACTATATCCGGTTGATAAATCGGTATTTTTTCTAGTGCAAGTTGGCCATTTTCAGCTGTTTCTACATCATAACCTTCCGCATTGAGCATAAAAGTTAACAGCTTTCGGTTTAGCTGCTGATCGTCAACGACTAATATTCTCATAATCAGTCGATATCAAACTTTTTATCAAAACGCGATATCTGTAATATTTTCTTAATTTGGGGGCGACAGTTTGCGATTTGGATAGCAGAAACACTCTCTCCAAGCGATTTTTTCATATTTAACAGCATGCCTAACGCAGAACTGTCCATGTAATCTGTTTCACGTAAATCAACTATTACTTTAGGTGTTTCATTACCAACTTCTGCATAAGCGGAGCGGAAAGATTGAACTAGGTTAAAATCAAACTTCCCTTTTATTTGAATTGTGAAAACTTTACCGTCAGATGAAAGACTTTTATTTAAGCTCATCCACTTCTCCTTATTATCAAAGCATTTTGGCATTTAACCTGATTAATGTCCTTATTAACTAAAGTCGCTAATGGCAAAATTATCAATACAATTGTTCGGATTTCTTTAGCTTTTTTTCAATTATTCCAGCTAACTAGCGACCGAAACTATTATTCATCTATGTTTGCACCTATTCTTCTATGGTATTAATATCCATTAATTAAAATCAAAGATCTGAACTGAGTGATAAAAGGTAGTAATATGAGCGACTCTAATCTAGTTTATTCAACCGATGGTGGGCGAATAGCGCAACCAGCAGAAAAAGCGCCACTTGAAGTGAAACTTTTTTCTGATGGCTTTATTCGTATAGAGCGTCAGACTAAAGGTCGAAAAGGAAAAGGGGTCATGCTTGTTGTCGGTATCGATCCTGAAATACACGATTTGAAGGCTTTGGCTAAAATATTAAAAACTAAAATGGGTCAAGGTGGATCACTTAAAGAAGGCGTCATTGAGATTCAGGGTGATGACCGAGAAAAGCTCAAAACACTTCTGCAAGCAGCAGGATTTAAAGTTAAACTAGCTGGAGGTTAACATGATTGAACTCTCCCCATCAGATTTACATATATTACTTGTTGAACCATCATCAACACAGCGTAAAGTCATTGCAAAAGAATTAAGTTTAGAAGGCATTACCAATATTGATTTTGCCGATACTATAATCTCTTGTCTCGAACAAATTAAACAAAGTACCCCCGATTTAGTAATCAGCGCACTCCATCTGGCCGATGGGAGTGCACTGCAATTACTCGAGGATATCAAAAATCACACCACCTTGGCTGGCTTACCTTTTATGCTTATTTCGAGCGAGACAAGAAAAGAACAACTTGAACAATTTAAGCAATCTGGCGTCATTGCTATTTTGCCAAAGCCATTCACAAGAGAAAACTTAGGTAGAGCCATCAATGCAACACTTGATGTATTAAGTCCACAAGAGCTCGAGCTAGATTTTTACGATGTGCATGATATACGGGTGTTGGTTGTCGATGATTCACGTTTGGCACGAAATCATATTCGTCGCGTTTTAACAAATTTGGGCGTTCAACATTTTGTCGAAGCTGAAGATGGTCAAGAGGCGATTGATATATTGCAATCGCAAATGTTTGATTTATTGGTGACTGACTTCAACATGCCACAAATTAATGGTAAAGAACTAACTGAGTATATACGCAACAGCTCAGAGCATTCTCACCTTCCGGTTTTAATGGTTACATCTGAGGCAAACGATACTCACTTATCGAACATTGCCCAATCAGGTGTCAATGCAATGTGCGATAAGCCTTTCGAGCCTCAAACCGTCAAGCAACTGCTTTATCAACTATTAGATCAAGGTTAGTGCTGTTTTAATGCCAGTTGCTGGTATAAGCCAGCAACATCCCCTTCAGCCAAAGGTGGACTAAAGAAATAACCTTGTACAATAAAACAATTATTATTCTTCAAAAAGTCAATTTGTTCTTTTGTTTCAACGCCCTCTGCCACTACGTTTAAATTCAACTTTTGTGCCATAGCAATAATCGCAGCGGTGATTTCCATATCATTACTATCTTGAGGGATATCTTTTACAAATGAGCGGTCAACTTTAAGAATATCAACAGGAAAACGCTTTAAATAACTCAAGGAGGAGTAACCCGTGCCGAAATCATCAATAGACAATGAAACTCCTAGAGTCTTAAGTTCATGCAACTGGTTTATCGCAATCTCAACATCCCCCATCAGCATACTTTCAGTTAATTCAAGATGAAGGCTTCGAGGACTAATCCCCGTTTTAATAATAATTGTCGATAATAAAGCTTTCAGATTTGAGTCTTTAAACTGCCTAGCTGATAAATTAATTGAAATATTATTGCCTTTACCTTGTTCATCTAGACGTTTTGCAAACCGGCAAGCCTCCCACAACACCCACTCACCAAGTTCCACAATCAAACCTGTTGACTCTGCAATAGGAATAAATTTAACTGGTGATATCATCCCTTGCGTTGGATGAAACCATCGAATTAATGCTTCAAAACCAACGACCTCAAGAGTCTGGCAATCAACTTGTGGTTGATAAAACAGTTCAAATTGCTGCTCTTTGATGGCAATACGCAGCTCATTCTCAATCATCAACCGCTCTTTTGCCGCAGCATTGAGTTCTTGATTATAAAAATGGTAGGTATTGCGCCCTTTTGCTTTTGCTTCGTACATCGCTAAATCAGCATGCTTAAGTAATTGATCTTCTTCCGGGCTGTCATCCGGCGCCATTGTTATCCCAATACTGGCGCTGATAATTACTTCGTTACTACCTAGTTTAATGGGTTGGCAAATTGTTTCTTGAATTGTCATCGCTACTTCAGCGGCTTTATCTTTATCATCAATTCCACTGAGTAATACAGCAAATTCATCACCGCCTAAACGGGCAACGGTATCTTCGGCACGAAGCCGCTGCTTTAAACGATTTGCAACTTGCAATAACAGCTGATCACCCGCATCGTGTCCCAATGTATCGTTGATCCGTTTAAACTCATCTAAGTCAAAATAAAATAACGCGAAGGCATAATGCCCTCGCTCAGCTAAAGCCATTGACTTTCGCAACTGCATGCGAAAAAAAGCACGGTTTGCAAGCCCTGTTAATGTATCAAAGTAAGCAAGTTGCTCCATTTTACGCTGGCTTTCTTTGACAAAAGAGATGTCTTGAGCCGAAGCAACATAACTTGAAATACTGTTATCTGCTTCTCTAATTGGAGAAACACTTAACGATACCCAAATTGGGTGATCATCAATGCTCTTTAAAACCGTATCGCCACGCCAATGATGACGAGAACGAATATCCATATCAATGTCATCCAACAAAACTTGCATATCGTTAGAAATAATACTGAGAAGAGGAGAGCCTAAGAAGTCCTCTTTTTCAAAACCACTCATCTCAATCAACTTTGGATTAACATATTCGATTTCGAAGTTCGCGTTGGCAATCACCACGCCGCTTCCTGAAAACTCCACCGCTTTTGATAATCGATTTGCAGCTTTTTCTGCTTGCTCTTTTTCTTCAATCCGCTGATTTAATCCATCAACCAACTTATTTATATCCAGTGCCATCACTTGAAATGCACTGTTGAGTGAGCCGATCTCATCTTTATTAACTGCAGGGAATTGCGTGTTGAATTGGCCTTTACCAAAGCTCGAAACAGATTGAACCAGCGTATAAATACGCTTCAATACGAGCTGAAATAAAGCTTGATGCAATAATAATGCGACTAAAACAGCGTATAAAAGAAAGAGTCCAAAAAATTTGATTTCTAACTCATCTAAGGCAGATAGTGCACGAGAACGTTGTTTATACACGCCTACGTACCAATTAAGAGACTCTATTTTTCGAATATTAACTAAATGAACTTCACCATCTTCAATAAAATCATCCGACAAATCCTTAAAATCCATAGCGACAACACTTTTTATTAAGCCATTTAGCTCGTCAGCTATCTTACTTGATGTTTCAAGCAACTCATTCATTTTTCCTTCTTGCTGAAAAATCTGATGATTCAGCTTTGGATGGGCAAGCACTTCTCCTCTTTCGTCAAAAACAAAAAACTGCTGCTCCCGGTCTGATAGAGGAAAATTCTTGATTAAATTACTGAGCTCCAAATCACTACCGGTAACCCCGATGAATTCACCTTTCACATAGAGAGGCACTATTAAACTGGTGACCCACTTATGCCAAATATCATCATAATAAACAGGGGTCCATACTGCATCTCGAGATGGGTTATTTTCACTTGATGCGATGGTGAAAAAAATATCATCCGAAAACTGATGTTCGGCTTCAACCTGCAAAGCCCAATTTGGAGGAGATATTCGTATAAAATTATTGGTCGAAATGAAATAAAAATTGAAAAATTCTTCTGTTAATGTCGGTGATATTTGCTGCCAAAGAACTTCACTATTATGAAATAAATTTTTGTAATGATCATTGTAAACTGAGCGAGGTAAGAATGCGGCCGATAAACCATCAGGAGCAGCACTGCGCACACTGCCATCACCTACGAATGAAAGAGGGGTCTTAGGAGTTTCAGCATTGGTTAGCCCTAAATCAAAGAGCTGTTTTTTAACAACTTGATTCGCCTTTTGTGCAATCGCTTCTTTATTATGAATAACCCTATTGAATTGATTAATAAAGCTTTCACTGGAATGTTTTAATGCGTCATGCTCTTCAAAAATCAATTGTTTACGTTCAGATTTAAGCATTAACACCGCAGCACTGATCCCCGCAATCAAACAAATCGCAGAAATTAAAATTGATAATTTAATACTTAACGAATGAATGCCAAAACGCGAAGGCAACCGACTGTATCCCAAAACAAAACCTTCCAAAAATTTGTGCGTGATTGCTTTATTTAACTCTGTGAATATAAAAGAATATCACATTTAGTCATACCTTTTTTTACTATTTTATTGCTTCGATTGATCAGTAGGTTAAAACCTTAATTAATATATCAGCAACTGAAAAGAAGTGTTGACATTTTCAGTAAGTATTTTTACATTGAAGTCTATGAAACAAATTACGCGTATTTACTTTTTTAGCTTTTTTATGCACCACCAAAATATTGGAGGCGATTCAGTCACGGCATAAAAAAGTCAAATACGAATTCAAGCCTCCCAACTGGGAGGCTTTTTTTTTGCAACATTGGGAATGAGGAAAAAACCATGGCAAATGATGTGCTCGACGCATTAAGAAAAGACATCAATGAAATAGATGCAGAATTATTGGTGCTTTTAGCTAAAAGACGCAGGATCAGCCATTCGGTGGTTGAGTATAAAATCGCCAACAATAAGCCGATCCGCGATGAAGAGCGCGAATTAATTGTTTTAGAGAAATTAATCTCTTATGGCAAATCACTTGGTTTGGACGGATATTATGTCAACAATGTCTTTCAAACGATTATTGAAGATTCAGTACTGCACCAGCAGGCTATGCTCCAACAAAACCTTAACCCTGAAAGCCTAAACGAAACAAATCGTGTTGCTTACTTAGGTGGTCAAGGTTCATATAGCCAATTAGCATGCCACAAGTATTTTAGTCGTCGTCCAGGACAAGTCATCGAACTTGGATGTGATAGCTTCCAAAAAATTACTCAACTGGTAGAGACTGGTCAAGCTGATTACGGCCTACTGCCAATAGAAAACACCTGCTCTGGTAGTATCAATGAGGTGTACGATTTACTGCAGCATGCACAAGTTTCAATTGTGGGTGAACTTACCCAATCTGTTGAGCATTGTTTAATTGCACAGCCCGGTGTTGAATTGAGTCAAATAACCAAAGTTTTTGGACACCCCCAGCCTTTTGCCCAATGTAGCCAGTTTATTCAAGGTTTAGGCAACATGCAGTTGTCATACTGTGATTCAACCTCAAGTGCAATTCAAGAAGCCTTAAATACCGAAAACAGTGCCGCGATTGCATCAGCTCAAGCAGGAAAAAATGCTGGCTTGGAGGTCGTCAAATCGGCCGTCGCAAACCAACCTGACAACCACAGTCGTTTTATTGTTGTCGCTCGTAAAACCATGCAAGTGTCGAAACAAATTCCGACCAAAACAACACTGATTATGGCTACCGCTCAAAGTGCCGGGGCGTTAGCTGATGCATTAATGATTTTCAAACAACAACAGATTAATCTGGTTAAACTTGAATCTCGCCCCGTGCCTGGTAACCCTTGGGAAGAAGTATTCTATGTTGATTTAGAAGCCAATCTCGCGCAGAGCAACGTAAAACGAGCTTTGGAAGAATTAAAAGAAGTGACTGAATATATTAGAATTCTTGGCTGTTACCCTAGTGAGTCAATGAAAGCCGTTGAAGTTAAAGCACAGCCGTCACAAGCGGTCGAAGTTTAATATTTTTGGGGTTAAAAAAATAAAACCGCAGTGGAGCACAACTCCATTGCGGTTTTATTTTATCCGCTAATCAAGCACTTTGGCATCATTTGCTTTATTAAGTAATGCTTTACTTTGTTTTAAGAAGTGCTTCGCTGAATCTGAAAAAAAGTCTTTCGCTTGACTAAATGATTCTATCAATGCTGTTTTATCACCCGCTTGTAATTTTGCTAAAGTTGTTTGATATGTTTCTTGGTAAGAATCTAAAAGAGGCGCCACATTATCAAACTGGGCTAGCATAATATCTGCGTACAATTCTGGTGATTGTGCAAACAAACGGCCAACCATCATTAGCTCTAATTGATAAATCGGTGACGAGCATGCTTTGATTTCTTCTAAGCTATGAGGTTGTTTAGCCAAAAACTGTCCATAAACAAACGTAGTTAAATGTCGCATAACTTGCACAATTTGCATTGCTTCATCATGTTTATCTGCTGGCATATCTACTAACTGGCTGCCCCACACCGCTAACTGAGCCAATAACTGTGCAGACTTCTCACCTTGTCTGCCCTGACAAACAACGATCGTTTGTTTTACCCAATGTTCGATATCTGGGCCGAACATTGGATGTAACCCTAAAACTTCACCACTATGAGCGCTTAGCATTGCTTGTAGGGGTTTGGCCTTGACACTGGTTATATCCACTAACAAGCAACCAGGATCTAAAGCAGGTAATGATGACACGACTTGACTGACTGCATTAATTGGGACTGAGACTAACACTAATTTAGCCCCAAACAATATCTGTTTTTGGTCAACCTGCTCGGTTTTATCTAAAATTCTGACTTCAATCCCCGATCGTTGCAGCTGTTTAGCAAACAGTCGCCCCATCGCCCCATTTCCACCCACAATCACAGCGGGAGATAAGTCGGGCGCGACACAGGCAAGTCCAGACTGTTGATTTTGATATGATTCACGCATCATACGTCGTAGAATATCTTCAACCAAATCAGGGTTGACCCCTTGCTTTTGTGCTTGATCACGACGCGCTTCAATCAACTGAGCTTCTCTGCTTGGAACGTAAACTGGTGCTCCAAATTCTTTTTTCAGTAATCCGACTTGTTCCGTCAAGCGATTACGTTTTGCCAACATTGCGACTAGTTCGGTATCACATAGATCAATTTCTTCTCGAAGAAGAGTCAATTGCGATTGAAGATCATTATTCATGTAAATTAATCAGTACAGCAGTAAATAATATATTACAGATACTAACAAGATTCTGATTTAAGTAAAACCCTAAAAGCAGAACCAGAACCAGTTATGGAAAGTAAAATGGTTAATTAAGAACAAGCTTAAGAAAGTGTATGATCGTTAGAACCACAGAATATAAGAAGTTTGCTTGAGAGTCTTGTATTACCAAAACGAAACAGGCCGATGTTTTGCAACATCGGCCTGTTTTTGCATCTGAAAATCAGACGTATTAGTTAAGTTTTTCTCTAATACGTGCAGACTTACCAGAACGCTCACGTAGGTAATAAAGCTTAGCACGACGAACTGCACCGCGACGCTTCACTTCTACGCTATCAACTAAAGGGCTGTGTGTTTGGAATACACGCTCAACACCTTCACCGTTCGAAATTTTACGAACTGTGAAAGATGAGTGTAGACCACGGTTACGCTTAGCGATTACCACACCTTCAAACGCCTGTAGACGCTCTTTAGCACCTTCTTTAACTCGTACTTTTACGTTAACCGTGTCACCAGGGCCAAACGCAGGTACGTCAGTTTTTAGTTGCTCATCTTCGAGCACTTTGATCAAATTTTGGTTTACTTTTGCCATTATATTTCTCACTTTCCTAGGTGTAACTGTCTTCTAGCCACAAACAGAGTTATGTTCTTGCTGAAACTCAGCAAGTAGCTCAGTCTGCTCCTCAGTCAGAGCTAGGTTATACAACAAGTCTGGACGTCTTAACCAAGTTCTCCCTAATGACTGCTTTAGCCGCCATTTCGCGATTGCTTGGTGGTTACCACTGAGTAAAACAGTAGGAACTTGTTTACCATCCAATATTTCCGGCCGAGTATAATGAGGACAATCTAACAAGCCATCCGAAAATGAATCTTGTTCTGCTGACTGATTGTGTCCTAACACTCCAGGCACTAATCGAGCGACTGTGTCGATTAATGTCATTGCAGGTAGTTCACCACCACTCATTATAAAATCACCTATTGACCATTCTTCGTCAACGTATGACTCTATAATTCGCTCATCTATACCTTCATAGCGACCCGCTACGAGGATCAGCTTTTCTTGCTTGGCAAGTTCTGCCGCGCCTTGCTGATCTAGTTTACGCCCTTGAGGGGACATATAAATTACTTTTGCACCGTCACCTGCTGCCGCTTTTGCTTGCGCAATTGCTTTTTGCAGTGGTTCAACCATCATTAACATTCCAGGTCCCCCCCCATAAGGGCGGTCATCAACAGTACGATGCTTATCTAAAGCATAATCCCGAGGATTCCAACAATGGAAATCAATTAAACCTTGTTTCACTGCTCGACCAGTCACGCCTTGTTTAGTAATTGCATCAAACATTTCTGGGAAAAGGCTTATCACCCCTACCCATAACTGCGAATTATCTACCATTAAAAGCTTGGATCCCAATCGACCGTAATCTCCCTAAGCTCTGCATCCACATTCTTAATAACTGAATCTGTTAAATATGGAATTAAACGCTCAGATTGACCAAAACCGTCGTTACTATTTGCTTTAACAACTAGCACGTCGTTTGATCCTGTCTCCATCAAGTCATCGACAGTCCCTAAGCTGTAACCTTTATCAGTTACAACAGACATACCGATGAGGTCTCGCCAATAGAATTCACCTTGCGGCAATTCTGGTAATTGCGATTCAACGACAGCGATTTCAGCGTTTGTATAAGCAACCGCTTGATCTCTATCATCGATATTCGCAAACTTAGCGATAAATCCTTTACTGTGACGACGCCAGTCGACCACAGCAAGAGATTGCCATTTACCTTGTTGACCTATCAACCATGGGCTGAAATCGAAAATCCCTACGGGATCATCAGTAAATGAATGTACCTTAAGCCAGCCCTTTATACCGTAAGGGGCTCCGAGCTTTCCTACTACTATTGAGGTGTTCTCTTGACTCATGGTTACACTTACGCCTATTAAGCCGCTTTACGAGCGTCTTTAACAATTTTAGCTACGCGATCTGTAAGAGATGCACCTTGACCTACCCAGTGTTCAACACGAGTAAGATCAACACGAATTTTCTCTTCTTGACCTTGAGCAATTGGATTAAAGAAACCTACTTTCTCGATGAAGCGACCGTCACGCGAGAAACGGCTATCCGCAACCACAATTTGATAGAAAGGACGCTTTTTAGCGCCACCACGTTGCAAACGAATAGTTACCATACCGTCCTCTAAATAGATTGACTGTTTTCATTAATATTAAACTCTCCTATTCGGAGAGCTGGAGAATTGTACGAATTTTTACTATTAATGCAAGTAAGAACTGCGTTTTATGACAATTTTTATTGCGAAATTTGAACGAGGTACTGTTTTATATACAGTTTACTCACAGAGTAATATTTATTACTAGACTCAAAAAAGAGGCTTTTAGCCTCTTTTTTGTTTTTAAATGAATTATTTTAAAATTTCGGGCCGCCCATCATGCCTGGAGGCATCATGTTTTTCATTCCGCGCATCATTTTCATCATGCCGCCTTTGCCTTTCATTTTCTTCATCATTTTTTGCATTTGCGTAAACTGTTTAAGTAGCTTATTGACGTCTTGAACTTGAGTCCCTGAACCTGCCGCGATACGTTTTTTGCGCGAGCCTTTAATGATTTCAGGACGAATTCGTTCTTTCACGGTCATTGAGCTAATTATTGCTTCCATTTGTACAAATGATTTATCACCCATTTGATCTTTAACCGAATCTGGCAAGTTAGCCAAGCCCGGTAATTTATCAAGCATCGACATCATGCCGCCCATATTTTTCATTTGCTTTAATTGTTCAGCAAAATCTTCTAGGGTAAAGCCATCGCCTTTAAGCACCTTATTAGCAACCTTGGTTGCTTGTTCCTTATCAACTTTCATTTCGACTTCTTCGATTAATGAAAGTACATCGCCCATGCCTAAAATTCGTGAGGCAATACGATCGGGATGAAATGGCTCAAGTGCATCGGTACGCTCGCCTACCCCCATAAACTTGATAGGTTTGCCTGTAATGTGACGAATAGATAATGCAGCTCCCCCTCGCGCATCGCCATCCGTTTTAGTTAAGATCACGCCAGTAAGAGGCAGAGCCTCATCAAATGCTTTGGCAGTATTGGCAGCATCTTGCCCTGTCATCGAGTCAACAACGAATAGTGTTTCAATCGGTTTTACCGCTTGATGAAGGGCTTTAATTTCATCCATCATATCGCTATCAACATGAAGTCGACCTGCGGTATCGAGAATTACTACATCGATGAATTTGCGTTTAGCATGATCGATTGCAGCGTTTGCAATATCAACTGGCTTTTGAGAAATGTCGCTTGGGAAAAAGTCCACCTTTACTTCTGTCGCAAGCGTTTCAAGCTGTTTAATCGCCGCTGGGCGATACACATCGGCACTGACAACCAAGACTGACTTTTTCTTACGTTCTGTTAAAAATTTCGCTAGTTTTGCAACACTGGTTGTTTTACCAGCACCTTGTAAACCTGCCATCATGATGACTGCAGGAGGCTGAGCATTAAGGTTTAGCTCTTCATTTGCTTCACCCATCGCCTTTTCTAATTCTTGGCGAACAATTTTGACGAATACCTGACCGGGGCTTAGGCTTTTGGTTACTTCAGCACCAACAGCGCGTTCTTTTACTACCTTAACAAAATCACGAACTACGGGTAACGCTACATCAGCTTCAAGCAATGCCATGCGCACTTCACGCAACGTGTCTTTAATATTCTCTTCAGTTAAGCGACCTCGGCCACTAATATTCTTTAGGGTTTTACCTAAACGTTCCTGTAAGTTTTCAAACATGCAAACTTATCCGCTAATGCTACAAAATTAAGGCGATTATACCTAAGAATCACAATTAGAAAACATCCACGATAGAAGATAAAGAGATAATCTTTAACAATTAACGATATACACTATGCAAGTGGGCCCGCTTAAAATACAATAAGGATACAATTTGACTCTGTGGCACGCTTTGGTGTCCTGAAACGATTTAGCATGTTATTACTTAGTTTAACTTTTATCGCGTTTATATTTTACAGTTTAGCCAGCATTCACGTTATGGGACGATTGTTTCATAAAGAAGGTCCTAGCCAGAAGAAAACCATTCTACTGAGTACTGTCGCGATACTGGCGCACATGACACTGTTGGTGAATTCAGTTTTTACTGAAAGTGGTCAAGATCTCAGTTTTACTAATGTTGCGTTGCTCATTTGCTGGATGATTGTGGTTTCTGTGACCACCGTTTCATTGCGTTTTCCTGCGACACTGTTGCTTCCAGTCGTTTATGGCTTTGCCGCCATTTTACTCGTGGTTAGTTTATTTATCCCTCATCACATTGTATTGCAAACAATTGATATTAATGTTGGATTAGTCACCCATGTATCGCTCTCATTTTTAGCTTATTGTGTATTAATCATTGCCACCCTGTACGCAGTTCAGTTTTATTTTATAAATAAAAGACTGAAACAAAAAGATCTCTCCATTGTTTATAGCCACCTTCCACCGCTAATGCTGGTTGAAAAACAGTTATATCAGTTAGTAACGGTCGGGACAGCCTTATTAACTTTCGCTTTAATCTCTGGTTTTGTCTTTTCTGAAAATATGTTTGCAAAAGCATTTATCCATAAGACGACTTTGTCTTTAATTGCTTGGATCATCTTTACAACCGTGGTCTTTGGTCACCACTTTAAAGGGTGGCGTGGGAAAGGGACTGTTATCACCATTATCAGTGCCTCAACCATACTGACTCTCGCATATTTTGGCAGTCGTTTTGTCAAAGAAATTCTTCTCACTCAGTTTTAACTTGACTCGAGCATTAAGCTAAGCCTTAATAACCATCCCTAATCGTTGAAGGAAAATTTTAGTTGGACGACATATCTACCAGTACCTTATTTATTATCTTAACAATCTTGGTGCTTATTTCAGGTTACTTTTCAAGTTCTGAAACTGGCATGATGTCCCTTAATCGTTATCGATTAAAACATCTTGAGAAAGAAAATCATAAAGGTGCGTTGCGTGTCAGCGCCTTACTTAAACGCCCCGATCGTCTTATCGGTTTAATCTTAATCGGTAATAATTTGGTGAATATTGCTGCATCGGCCGTTGCAACCATTATCGGTATGCGCTTATACGGCGATGTAGGTATTGCGATAGCAACATTCGCCTTAACATTTATTATCCTTATCTTTGCGGAAGTGACGCCAAAAACACTGGCTGCTATCTATCCAGAAAAAATTGCCTTTCCCAGTTCAATTATCCTTAAATGGTTATTAAAAATATTATATCCGCTTGTAGTTGTTATTAATTTAATCACTAACGGGCTACTAAAGCTATTTGGAATCAGCCACAAAGATATTGAAGAGCACAGCTTAAGTACAGAAGAACTTCGTACTGTTGTATATGAATCAGGTTCCTTAATTCCTGAGCACCATCAAAATATGTTGATGTCTATTTTAGACCTTGAGCAGGTGACGGTTGAAGACGTCATGATCCCTAGGAATGAAATTATTGCAATTGATATCAATGATGAGTGGAAATCAATCATGAAACAGTTGACTCACGCTCAGCATACCCGCGTGTTACTTTATCGTGATCAAATTGATGATGCCGTTGGATTTATCCACGCCCGCGATGCGTTACGCTTATTAACAAAAGAGCAATTTACCAAAGCAACGTTGTTACGAGCAGTTCGTGAAATTTATTATATCCCTGAAGGTACTTCATTAAATACGCAATTACTGAAATTTCAACAGAGCAAAGAACGTATCGGCTTAGTCGTCGATGAGTATGGCGATATCCAGGGCTTAGTGACTTTAGAAGATATTCTTGAAGAAGTGGTTGGCGACTTTACAACAACCATGGCTCGCTCGGTCAGTGAAGAGGTTCATTTGCAACCTGATGGCACCTATTTAGTGGATGGTGGTGCGAATATTCGTGATATCAATAAGGAAATGAATTGGGAGTTTCCAATTGATGGTCCCAAAACATTTAGCGGATTAATTGTGGAGTTTTTGGAAGAAATACCTCAAGCTAATGTTGGGTTACGTATTGCGGGATACCCAATTGAAATTGTGGAAGTCAAAGAGAACATGATAAAAACAGCGCGAGTGCTTCCTGATCATAAGACAGATTAATCTCACTCGTAACGAAATAAAAAAGCTTCCCTTAGGAAGCTTTTTTATTTCGGCCGTGAAAATACGGCTCGTAATATATCGTGGCAGCATCACTTTATTATGTAAATAACCTCATAAACCAGCCCTTTTCTAGTTCTGCTTCACACTTTTTCAATTGCGCTGAATACTGACTAGCTCGACGCTTCACTTTATGAGATGTATTCATTAACCATTTTTTTGATTTATATGAGCCTCTTTTATACCCACCCCATCCCTCGTGGTAATTGAGGTATTGAGCATATGCATCCCACTTTGAGATACCATTAACTTTATGGGTTTTATAAACAAACCACCCCATGAAATCGACAGCATCATCAAAATCATCTCGGTCAGCCCCACTGTTACCGGATTCGCGAACATAATCTTGCCAGGTGGGTGTTTTGGCTTGCGAATAACCATAAGCTGAGCTAGCTCGCCCAATTGGAATAAAACCTAAAAAATATTCCATGGGTGGTTGTGCATCATGCTTAAATGAACTTTCTTGAAACATCATACTCATTAAAACATGCTTTGGCGCCCCCCATTTTTCTTGTGAATCTTTTGCCGCATAATACCAATCTCTTTTTTCGGTAAAAATATCACAGATATCATGAGGGTTTTCTGGCGGTGCTGTCGCACAAGCACTCAGTAAACTGGCTAACGAAATAATTAAAATTTTTTTCTTCATTTTATGAACTTTTTAAAAAACCGGTAGTCAGAGTTTATGAATGCTTTAATTAGCGTTGTTTTCATCCCTGAAGAATCCCTTTACGCAGCTCTCTGAGCTGCGTTTTTTTATGCCTTGAAATAATTTGCCAAAAATTCCGTAAAGTCGAGCGTATCGCTTTGCTCTATTTGATTACGTTGTTGATCAGAAATTTTTGCCATTTGCTCAAACTCCGCCTCTGAATAAACACTATAATCAGACTGTGCAAAATAAGATTTGTATTGCTTGGCAAGCTCAAAGGCATAATGCCCGTTATCTAACCCAGAATTGAGCACCTGTTGCATATATTTGCCAGAGTAGGTTTGTTCGGGATCAGCGATGGTTTTTTGTAGAGATTCAATCACCGCCACATAATGCGTTTCATTATGTGCGGCATCTAAATAGTGTGCGACCGCAAGCAAGTCGGTAAATACTGTTTGCCCCCATTGCTGCAGCGAAATAGACTGCCCATCTTCGACTAAACAAAGCTCAAGATCGCGCCCTTCATTTACAACTGCTTTTAAATTTTCTTGAGTTTCTTGTTGTTGTTGCGCGGACATCTCAGGAGAAGGCATCAACGCACAATAAGTTAAAAAGACATCAAGGAAATAAACTTGCTCTAGGTTAATACCAACTGGTGAAAATGGGTTCACGTCTAAGGCTCGTACTTCTATATATTCAATCCCTCCACGCGCTAATGCTTCGGTCGGTTTTTCACCCGGGTGGGTATTTCTTTTCGGTCGAATTGGTGAATAAAACTCGTTCTCAATCTGTAAAATATTATGATTAAGCTGTTTTAATCGTCCATCGGGATAAGTACCAATATTACGATAAAGTGCAGATTCAGTCGTAATGGCACTTTTTAAGCCACTTATATATTGGTCTAAATTATTATAAGTCACATTCAACGCCGATTGCGCGCTATTCGTATAGCCTAAATCACCTAAACGTAATGCAGTACCATACGGTAAATAAAGGCTACCTTTACCAAATGACTCAAAAGCTAGTTTTGTGTCACGTCCTTGTAAAAAAGAACTACATAAAGCCGGAGAAGCACCAAATAAATAACTAATTAACCACAAATTTCGCTTAAAGTTTCTGATCACACCTAAATATGAATCAGATATAAATGCTTGCTTTGACTGGGTGTCGTTTTGAATTTCCTGTAAAATTTTCCAAAATGATTCAGGAAATGAAATATTAAAGTGCACGCCTGCAATAGCTTGCATCATGCTCCCGTAACGATTCTTCAAGCCTTCACGATAAAGCGTTTTCATTTTAGCTGTATTTGAAGTGCCATACTGAGCAAGGGCAATGTCATCTTGATGTTTGATAAAACAAGGCATGCTGATTGGCCATAAAATTTCGTCACCAATTTGAGCTAAAGTAAACTTATGAATATCTTCTAACTGCTTAATTGTTAACTCGGCATTGGTTTGCGCAGGAGTAATAAACTCGAGTAATGCTTCAGAAAAGTCAGTGGTAATCGAAGGATGTGTCAATGGACTACCTAATGCTGCTGCATGAGGTTTTGCTGATAAACGGCCTTGCTCGGTGATCCTGAGGGTTTCTCGTTCAATACCGCGCTTAATGCCAACAATGGCCGAACGATTTGCAGGCAAACTAAGCGCCTGCAATGTAGATTTAAATTGCTGATTCGTCAAAATTGATCCTCAAAGCATCACGCTTTTCTAATTGTCAGTTAACTATGGGGGCGCGTTTGTAATTCTCAAGCTAATAATTGGAATTGACCAACATCACTTTACCTTGCGTTAATCCACTTTCCACTCTTGCATGGGCCTGAGCAGTATCATTGATAGTAAACTGGCTATCTATCTGTAATTTTAATCGACCTTCTTGATACCAAACTAATAACTGCATTAGATCTGCTGTATTAGATGATACTAACATGCCTTGGCAATCGATTTTCATGCTGTTTGCTAAATTGATACACTCTTGTGCTGTCACTGTTGGCACGGTCACTACCTGACACCCTGTGTTCAAAGCTGCAATACATTTTAAGCCTCGCTCGCCTCCCGCGACATCAAATAATGCGTGCGCGTTATTCTTATTTATAAATTCATCATAGCTCACCACATCAGCGACGAAGCGACTAATAAAGTTATTGATAGGAGTGCTGACTACCGCTGTGACTTCAAACCCTAAATTTTGCGCAATTTGTACCGCTAAGTGTCCGACGCCGCCGCCTGCCGCATTAATATAAACACGATCCCCAGCTTTGAGTTTTTTAGTTAAAAGCATCAGCCCTTGCAAAGCGGTCAAGCCAGATAAACATAGACCTGACAAAGAGGAAAAATCTTGCACTGATTGCACTGAAATAATCTCACAACTGCTTGCCAGACGATATTCTTGGTAGCAACCTGGGTTCAGTGGAAAACCCACCATCCCTATCACCATTTCACCGATAGAGAATTCGCTCACCGCGCTCCCAATCGCTTCGATTTTTCCACATACGTCATACCCGAGCCCAATAGGTAAATTATCTTTATTCTGTGCTGCAGCAAAACCAATACCAGCGCGTGTTTTAACATCAATAGGATTTATCGCCGCATTATGGACTTTAATAAGTACTTGATTGTCATTAGGTGCTATCACAGGTAAACAGGATTGTTTAAGGTGGGTCGCATCGCCAAACTGTTTTATAACAATGGCTTTATTTTGAGTCGCTATTTGTTCAAGCACTGAATCATTTCTCTATTGATAGATAGTCTGGATGACCTAGATTATGCGTTGGCTGAAAAATTTTGTCGATTGATATGGTTATTTTCACTAAAAATCATTCACTCATTCGTTTTTTGCTTTAAACTTAAGCAGTAATCCTCTCACAGGGCTAGGACTGGCTTTATGATCAAACAATTTGCATTTGGTTTTTTAATTTGCATCGGCTATCTGCAAACCTGCGAAGCTAAAACCAGAACCATTTATACGTGGCAAGACGCCAATGGTGTCATGCACTACTCGCAGATGATGCCCAAAGGTATTGACTATACGACTATGGATATCCGAGAGCCTCCCCCTTCTGCAATCGTGAAAGCCGTTTTACCAACCAAAGAACAAGCCCCGTCACTCTTAACTGATTTAGACAAGCAAACTCTAGATAACTGTAAAAAATCACAAGAAAACTTACGAGTATTAGCTGAGTTTGATGAAATTAAACTCATTGATGAGCAAGGAAACGAAACCTTATTAAGCGAAGCCGATAAAGCCTTACACCAACAGCTAGCTGAAAAAAAAGTAAAAATATATTGCCAAGCAACCTTGTAAATCACCAAATAGGTACCAACAAAAAAGGCTAAGAGATTCACTTAGCCTTTTTTGATCATTGTCATGTTTACTTAACAGTAATGTCAAACTCCCCCTCTTTGACATCTATATGAAATTCACTCCCCATTGTAAAATCGCCTTCTAACAACTTTTGCGCTAACGGATTTTCAATATACTGCTGAATTGCACGCTTGAGTGGCCTTGCGCCAAATACTGGGTCAAACCCTGCGGCTGCAAGTTGGCTCATTGCTTCATCAGTTAACAATAATTGATAACCTCGTACCTGAAGGCGTTGCTTGAGCTTAGCCAACTGAATATCTGCAATGTGCTTGATATCATCTCCCGATAGCGGATGGAAAACAACGGTGTCATCGATACGGTTGATGAACTCTGGTCTAAATTGTGTTGCTAAAACATCCATTAACATGGCTTTTAAGCGATCATAATCACTATTAATAGCGTGCTCTTGAATGACGTCTGAACCAAGGTTCGATGTCATGATTATCACTGTATTTTTAAAATCGACCGTACGGCCTTGACCGTCAGTAAGTCGGCCATCATCTAATACTTGCAATAAAATGTTAAACACATCTGGATGCGCTTTTTCGACTTCATCAAGTAAAATTACACTATATGGCTTGCGACGAACGGCTTCAGTTAAATACCCGCCCTCTTCATATCCGACATATCCTGGAGGAGCCCCAACTAAGCGTGCCACAGAGTGTTTTTCCATAAATTCAGACATATCAATGCGTACCATGGCATCTTCTGTGTCAAACATAAACGTGGCTAACGCTTTTGTTAGCTCAGTTTTACCCACCCCTGTTGGACCTAAAAACAAAAATGAACCAATCGGTCGATTCGGATCAGCAAGCCCTGCTCGTGAGCGCCGAATCGCATTGGCAACTGCGGTGACCGCCTCATGTTGGCCGATCACTTTTGTATGTAAATTATCTTCCATTTGTAACAGCTTGCTGCGTTCGCCTTGCAGCATTTTAGTGACAGGGATCCCTGTCCAGCGCGATAAAATTTCTGCAATTTCGTTTTCACCGACTTTATTTCTCAATAAACGCATATCTTGCATTTCGACTTGCGATGCTAAATCGAGTTTGCGCTCAAGCTCAGGGATACGGCCATACTGTAACTCTGACATTCGTTGTAAATCACTGGCTCGGCGCGCAACATCCAAATCTAAACGCGCTTGTTCTAGCTCAGTTTTAATCACTTGTGTACCTTGCAGTGACGCCTTTTCTGCAGACCACACTTCATCTAATTCATTGTATTGTTTATCTAAAGTCTGAATTTGCTGTTTTATATCATGTAATCGTTGCTGACTCGCTTCGTCTTTTTCTTTTGATAACGCGTTATCCTCAAGCTTGAGCTGAATGATTTTACGCTCAAGTTTATCGAGCACCTCTGGTTTAGAATCTATTTGCAATCGTAGCGATGAACCCGCTTCATCTATTAAATCAATGGCTTTATCAGGTAATTGACGATCACTGATATACCTATGTGACAAGGTCGCTGCTGCTACTATTGCCGGATCGGTGATTTCAACACTGTGATGTAATTCATATCGCTCTTTTAAGCCACGTAAAATCGCAATGGTATCTTCAACGTTAGGTTGCTCAACAAGCACTTTTTGAAAGCGTCGTTCAAGCGCCGCATCTTTTTCAATATATTGACGGTATTCATCTAGTGTCGTCGCACCGACACAGTGCAGCTCGCCACGGGATAAAGCTGGCTTAAGCATATTACCCGCATCCATCGCACCATCACTTTTTCCGGCTCCAACTATGGTATGGATTTCATCAATAAATAAAATAACTCGGCCTTCTTCTTTGGCTAACTCATTGAGTACAGCTTTAAGTCGCTCTTCAAACTCGCCTCGATATTTGGCTCCTGCAACCAATGCGCCTAAATCTAAAGACAACACACGTTTATCTTTAAGTCCTTCAGGTACTTCGCCATTAATAATTCGTTGTGCGAGCCCTTCTGCAATAGCCGTTTTCCCTACACCCGGCTCACCAATTAATACAGGGTTATTTTTTGTTCTGCGTTGCAAAACTTGTATGGTACGGCGGATTTCATCATCTCGACCGATTACCGGGTCAAGTTTACCGAGCTCAGCTCTTTCGGTTAAATCAACGGTGTACTTTTCAAGGGCTTGACGAGAATCTTCTGCATTTGGATCATCGACTTTTTGCCCACCGCGAATGGCTTGAATCGCGGTTTCAACCTTAGAGGCATTCAAACCAAAAGATTTAAATATTTCACCTAAAGGACCTTTATCTTCACAGGCTGCGAGGATAAATATCTCACTTGAAATGAACTTATCTTTACGTTTTTGCGCATATTTATCACATAAGTTTAGTAGGTTTGCCATATTGGGAGATAACTGAACATCCCCACCAATCCCTTCGACTTTAAATAGTTTTTCAATCGCTTGCGATACTTTACTATTCATTTCGGTGGTACTGACACCTGCTTGAGCAAGCAGTGCCCGCACACTTGAGCCTGTTTGCTGTAACAAAGCATACATTAAATGTACGGGTTCAATAAATTGATGATCACGACCGAGTGCTAACGATTGTGCATCTGACAAGGCCGCTTGAAATTTGCTCGTGAGTCTATCTAAACGCATCAGGGATTACCTTCAAAACATATCAACTCACTATGTAATGGGTGCAACCTCGAAAATGTTCAAGTAGATAAGGTATTTTATTTGATTTAAATCACGATTTTTCAAGCCAAATCACATGAGCTAAGCGCCCTGTTTGCCCCTCTCGTCGGTAGGAAAAAAAACGTTTTGAATCTAAGTAAGTGCAGACGTTTTCGGTAAAAATATGTTCGATCTGTAGCGCATTGAGTTGTGCTGTAGCTATAGCAAAAATATCAGCCAAAAACTGTCCGTTTGCTTGTTTCGTAAAACATTGCTCAAATTCACAACCCACAAAGGAGTCAACAACATCGCTCCCAACTTCAAATACAGCAGGGCCGATCGCCGGACCTAAATAAGCAATGACATCAGTTCGGTTACCGCTGAATAATGCTATTGCGTTTTCAATAATCCCCTGAGCAAGGCCTCGCCAGCCTCCGTGGAGTATGGCTATTTGCGTTCCTTGTTTATCAGCTAAAAAAATAGGTAAGCAATCTGCTGTCATGATTGCTAAAGGGACGTTATATAAGCGGGTATAAAAGCCATCTGCTTGAGAGGTGTTGTAGGTTAAGTAGTTTGCCTCATCGAGAGTCACTATGTAAGCACTGTGAACTTGCTCTAACCATTTAGGTGCTTGCGGGAGGGATTGAGTAAGTAGCGCTCGGTTTTTTTTCACATTTTGCTGATGATCACCGACATGAAACCCTAAGTTGAAACTATCAAATGGAGGTTTAGAAAAGCCTCCGGAGCGGATTGTACTTAGCGCTTTGACCTGCTTTGGTGCAGGCCACTTTAAAAACAATAAATTAGAACTCATCACTGCCATGTAATTGCGTATCAGCACGCAACATTTCAGTCAAATATTGCATATCAGCTGGAATAGGCGCATGCCATGTCATCACTTCACCTGTGATCGGATGCTCAATCGTTAACATCACGGCATGGAGCGCTTGACGGCGAAATTTTTGTAAACAATCAAACAACTCTGGTGTCGCCTTTTTAGGCGGGCGAGGACGGCCATTATAAGACTGATCACCGACTAACGGATGAGTCAAATAGGACATATGTACACGAATCTGATGAGTTCGACCAGTCTCTAAGCGTAAACGCAGCCGAGTGTGAGCGCGAAATTTTTCAGCGACACGAAAATGCGTCACTGCAGGCTTTCCAGTCGGAGTTACATCCATATGAGTGCGTTTTGTAGCATGGCGACCAATTGGTTTATCAATCATGCCACCGGCTGTCATTGTCCCCGTACAAATTGCTTCATATTCACGAGTAAAATTACGACGAGCTTGTAAATTCGCTACAAGTTTTGTTTGCGCTGGAATCGTTTTAGCTACCACCATTAGTCCGGTCGTATCTTTATCAAGACGATGAACAATGCCCGCTCGTGGCACATTGGCAATATCGGGGCAATGGTGTAAAAGTGCATTTAACACTGTACCATCAGGGTTACCCGCACCAGGATGTACGACCAACCCTTCAGGCTTGTTAATCACCAGAATATCATCATCTTCATACACAATATCCAGTTCAATATTTTGTGCTTCATACTCTCTTTGAACTTCAATAGTGGCACTGATTACGACTTGCTCTTCACCAAACAGTTTCTCTTTGGGAATATTTTTAATTTCGCCGTTTATTTGTACCATATCATCTAAAATCCACGTTTTTATACGTGAACGAGAATATTCAGGGAACAATTCGGCCAGAATTTGGTCTAGACGTTTGCCACCAAGTTCTAGTGGGACTTCGGCAGATAAAGAAATTTGCTCAGACATTTAACATGTTTACCTAATTTACCAGTGCAAGCTAATGCTGACTGGGGTAGAATCGCTTAATTAGGTATAGTTTACTCGGTTTTACCGACTTGGCCTAGCTCAAGACAACGAAGGTAGTTAATTAATGATAAATATAAAAGGAAAACGTGTATTTGGCACCGCTTTAATCTTGCTAGTGCTCAGTGCATGTTCGTCAAAACCAGAACAAGAAGAAATTGAACGTGTTCCTAATAAATCAGCGCAAGCCCTATATGCTGATGCAAAACAAACCCTCGATTCAGGCCTATATATTCGCGCTATTGAACTGCTCAGTGCGATTGACTCTCGCTACCCATTTGGGCCCATGTCTAAACAAGTGCAGATGGATCTCGTGTATGCCAATTACCAATCCAACAACACTGATAACGCTCTTGCGACAATCGACCGTTTTATTCGCCTCAATCCTAATCATAAAGATCTCGATTACATGTATTACATGCGTGGTTTAACCAATATCAAAGCGGATGAAAATGCATTTCAAGAATACTTTGGGGTTGATAGAGCGGACCGCGATCCAATTAAAACCCGTGAAGCATTTAAGGATTTAAGTACACTGGTCAAGCAGTACCCTAGCAGCCCATATGCCGAAGAAGGTAAAAAACGCCTTGTTTGGCTATTAAATAAAATGGCTCGCTATGAAATAAAAGTTGCCACCTATTATTTTGAACGCCAAGCCTATTTAGCCGCTGCTAATCGCGGTAAATATGTCGTCGAGAACTATTCTCAAAGTAGTTATGTTAAAGAAGCACTTGAGATAATGATTAAAAGTTACGATAAGTTAGGATTAACTGACTTAAGTAAGCATTCGAAACAAATATTGCAAACTAATGCAAAATAAAAAAGGCGCGAAAGCGCCTTTTTTATTTCAACAAACGGTTAGATAGCCGCTTCATCTTCTTCACCCGTTCGGATCCGAACAACTCGTTCAATGTCAGTAACAAAAATTTTGCCGTCGCCTATTTTCCCTGTTTGCGCAGTTTTAAGAATCACATCAATAGCACGATCAACATCTTCATCAGCGAGTACAATATCTAGCTTCACTTTTGGAAGAAAGTCAACCATATACTCAGCACCACGATACAATTCAGTATGGCCTTTTTGGCGCCCAAACCCTTTAACCTCACACACAGTCATACCTGTGATTTCAATTTCAGATAGTGCCTCGCGCACATCATCCAGTTTAAAAGGTTTAATGATGGCTTCAATTTTTTTCATTTTATATGCCTGTTAAATCGCAAAGTGGGTTGATTTTAGACAATCGGGTCGACTGTCGCAAACACTGTTTTATCACCAGGTTAAATCAAAAGTAAAAAATAAGTAAAAAGGCCGATGAAATAAGGCTTAGCAGCACGAAAAATAAGCGTTATACTAAGCTAAAAAGGAGACTCATTATGCAGTTAAAAAATAGAGGTTTTACTCTTTTAGAACTTATGGTTGGAATAGTGATCATGGGGATTATTGGCAGTATTGCAATGATGAACTTTGGCTCAATGCTAGAAGGGGACCGAGCACAGAGTTTCGTCACTGAATTTACTAAAAATCTGAAATTCGCCCGTGCAAAGGCTTCATCTGTAGACGAAATTGTGATTGTTTGTCCACTAAATACTAGCAATACTTGCGACTCTGATTGGATAAGCCATCAGGTTGTCGTATTTGTCGATAGTAATAATGACGGAAAAAGAGATGCTGCAGAGCAAATACTCCGCACTATGGATAAGTTACATAGCACTGATAAGTTTCTTCACACTTCAGGGTCTGGTGCGATAAGTTATAACGGACAAGGGCGGGTATCGAGTGCGCATACTTTTGTTTACTGCCCAAATGGCAAAGCTGACAATAATGCCGTATTTGAAATAACAGCTTCTGGTAAAACGTGGAATGCCGGCCGCAGTTCAGTTTCTTGCGCATCTTAAAAAATCAACTAAGTTAAAATAATAAGGAATTTATAGAGACTTCAAGGATGAAGAAAACTCAGCTAGCATTTACCTTAATAGAATTAATGGTATCCATGCTTATTTTATCAACACTGCTCATGATCACAACGCCTTCATTCGGCAATCTACTGGCTGAAAATCGCCAATCTAACCGTATCAATTTAATCAAAACGACATTAGCCGTTGCACGAGGTACAGCTATCAGCCACGATACCTCTGTTACCATTTGCCCTTTAAATGGACCACAATGTACAACTGATTGGCACAAAGAAATTTATGTATTTATAGATGCTAATCAAAATAAATTTTTTGATGGCAACGATTTTATAATCAGCATGATTGAGCCAACTCCTGAGAGTGATTCGCTCACTTATCCAAGAAATGCAATCACCTATCGAGCGGATGCAAGTATTGCGGGGTTCCAATCAGGTAGTTTTGTTTATTGTATAAAAGATAAACCAGAAGTATTAGGCAAACGCATAACGGTAAGCCAAGCTGGCCGCTATCGTATTCGTGATACGAATTGTCAGGGTAAATAAAGCAAACATTAATTGCAATTCACCCTGACACTTTACGCTACCAACATGGACCAGAGCCTGTAAAACCTTTTGCACCTGTTTGAGTAATAGTGAATGTTTTACATTCATCGTCTTTCAAAGCAATACCGCTTGCAGGAGTTGCAGTAATAGTAAACTCCGTATCACTCGATGTGGTGGCAACTGAAATGCTATATAAGCCCGTTTCAGAGGTAGCTGCAGCCCCCAAGTTACTTAGGGTCGCCGTATACTCATGGTTGTCCACATAAAATTGCTCTTGTTTATTAGCAATGTCTAACAAGGCTGTTTTGGCTTCTGTTCTGGCCCCTCTCTTAACATAATCACTATAATTTGGAATAGCGATTGCAAGTAAGATTCCTACTATCACCACAGAAACCATCACTTCTATCAGGGTAAAACCACGCTGTTTCATACATTCACCTTAAAAGTTAGATTCTCGATATTGGTAATTTCTGTGAGTTTTAAATCCAGCAAATTCTCCAACCAAATCAGGTACGCACCCTTGACCATCACAATCAGGTACAATGCTCGAAGCGATTGATCTAGCTTTGATAACACCTGATCCATTTTCACCACTACCCACGCCAATTAATAGAAACTCACTGTTTTGATTGGTATCTTTATCAAAGATTAGTTGCGGGGTCGCTGGAACTCGATTGCCCACATCAAATTTTAAATTATTGTAAATTTTTGTCCCATAGTGCAAATGAAAAGCGTAAAGTGAGCCGTCTCCAGTATTGACACTACATTGATTCACATTCGAATTAGTGTTAGCTGAAAATTTATATGAGGTAAAATACGCCACGCCGCCAATCACTTTTGGCTCAGACAGCGATTTTTCTCCTGCTGTCATTGGGTAGCGCCAGCCGACAAAACTCTCAGAGTATTTAGTTTCCAGCTCTCTGAAGTCGTCAAGTTGTTTATTTTCAAACGAATCCGTTTTAATGTCCATCAATTGATCCACAGATATCACTGGCAATGACTTACTCGCAAGATTTTCTGTCCGTACATTTTTATCACGAATCATGAAGAGTTGGTCATCGATAGTGCCATCTTTAGGTGAAGTCCGATTACCACTTCCCAGCAAAATCGCTTCATAAGGTGTTTGTCTTCTAGAGTATTGAACTGATATCACTCCATTATTATCAACCTCAGTACGAGTCAACTCACTAAAGTAAGTTCTGGCTACTTCTGGTTGATAAAAGAACATGCGATTATTTGCGCCTGTACCACCTAGGCTCGCCAACTTAACCGCCCCCCAACTTTCGCTCTGGGGTAAGTCGAAACGCCAAACAAAGCCTCCCGTATCGCCCGCATACAGACGGTCAGTATATCCGTCATAATCTGAATCAAGAACTGCAACACTCGATGGAATACTGTGATCACCAGAATCCAAATGGTGTAACAACTTACCAGTGAATGCTTCAACAATGTAAACGCCTTTACCTAAACTATCGATACTTGTCGGGTCTGTGTCTTTGCTTGCATCGTAACCGCCACCAAAGATTAAAACAGGTGTATCTTCACCGTATTTTTTCAAAAACGTAACTTTAGGCTGAGACCAAGATTGACCTAAATCTGCAAAATCACCTTCTCCGCCTTTAATGGTCCATTTTAACGTAGGTGAGCTTGGGTTAGTGATATCAAAACCATAATAGTTTCTGCCTCCTCGACGCATACCAAAAAAAGCCCAAACTTTATCACCCGCTTCTGCATCAACAATGCCATTATCATTTTTATCATCAATATAGACGGTGGGTGTTAGGTCCATTCCATATACTTTGCCTTCACTTAACGTAGCCGAGAATTGATTATTTTTGATCGCTGGTAAAATTGGATATAGATCGCTGGGAATAAATGCCCACTCTTCTTTAATATCGTCTTGACCACCTAAGTCATTAAACATATGAATGAAACCAGCGTTAGTACCAACAAGTATATGGATGTCATTATTTTTACCATAGTTAATTGCGACAGGTTTTGAGTGTAAGGGATCTCCCATAATTGCAGCACGAAGGTCAGTGGTACTATTATCACCATCTTCGTCATCAACATCTAAACCTGCACTCCAATCAATTAGGTTTTTTAATGTGGTATTGCTATACCCAGTAACTTTAATCGCGCTATTACTTGATGAAAATGCTGGAAGACTATATCCATTGGCGTTAACCCCAACATCAGTAAAAATTTTACGAGATGCCATAGCGCTTAACCTTGCCGACGCGCCTCCTTTTCCCACAACGTTGCCATCGGCCTGACCACTTTTTAACCAATAAGTGGCAGCATCAGAAATAATATTACCATCAGAATCTATTGCTGCTTTGTCATTTGTGTCAACTAACTTATCGCCTACTATCTTTAATTTCTTGAGATTCCCTTCCCAACGAGGGCCTTTTTCAGGATAAAACATAGCAAAATAAACAGCATCTAGCGTTTGAGTACGATCGCTTTGACTACTTGCAACTGAAGGAGATGTAAATGAATCATTGACTTGCCTAATTTTTGTAATTGCTAAGTTGAGGGCTTTAGTCAAATCTGCCGCATTACTTGCTGGGTAGTATTTTCCTCCACCATTAAGCGCTGTCGTTTGTAATAATGTCACTGCATTGGGACTCATCCCATCACCAAATCCCACAGTAAAGGTAGTCACATTATCTTTAACGGTCGGGGTGGTCGGATAAAGGTCAAGCTTATTCATAGAAGCAGAAAGTGCATGTAACAAACTAGAGGAACCATTCACTGGCAACCCAGTTGGCGATTCATTTGAAAAGGCATAACGATACAAACTCGATATGGCTGAATTTGCACTTGTATCAGAGCTAGAAGGATCGCCATCTGTCATGATAATTACATTGATACTATTGTCACATCGCAATATATCAAAACCATTCTCATCTTTTTTAGCTTTAAACGGCGAATAATAAGAGGTTCCATTGTCTAGTGACATATCCCTACTAGACTGACCATAACCAAACCAGAGATTACCGCCACTCAAATAACGATACGACTCGTAAAATGTTTGTGAAAGAGGCGTACCACCAGATGGAACAAAACTATCTATTTTATTTGATAATGTCGCGGCATCAGAGCCAATCCCTGCGACCATATAACCATCAAATCTCATCAGTCCAAAGTCGATATCAGAGTTATTATTAATTAAATCTTTAATCGCCTTTTTCGCAACTTTCATCCTAGAATTAGGACACTCATCTCGTCCTCTATATCCACAACCATTGCCGGTGTCCGCGTCCCACATCATACTTCCTGAAGTATCAAAGACAATTAACACTCTTGGTCTTTCCGTTGTCTTAACATTGTGTGTTACATACAGCTCAATATCTTCAGCCATCACAGGGCTGCTGACTAAGACAGTCAAAGCGATACATGCGCTTTGCCAACACTGCTTTAACTTAATCATTTTCATTTCCTTTTATTTAAACCTTTTAATGAAACCAATGAGTTCACTTATTGGCTTGCGCTGCCTAACTCTTGTAAAATACCTGACTGTACGACCGCTTCATGTTTATGACCTACACCGTATTTAATACTGGCTCGGATCCGAAGCGGGTTGCAAACAATACCAGGGGTAGGTGCAAAGCGTCGTGGACAGGGGATTTCTTCAGGGCCGACCTGTTCATTAAATAACGTAATTGTAGATTTCGGGTCTGCATTTTGATGCTTAATATCTATTCCGGCGTTAGTAAATTGACCATCACCTTTAATTAATGGACTATTTGCAGCAAGATCCATTGCATTTCTAAGCGATAATTCTGCATCTCCCTTAATAGTCATTTCTGCAGTTTCACTCTCTTGCGCTGCATTAACCATTTTTAAATCTAAAGTGCTAGAGCTCATTAGGCTTACCGCAATCCCTGTGACAGCAATAATCATGACTAAAGCAGCAACTAAAACAACACCATTTTGTTTTGATTTTTGCCTTACCATTTCCATGAATCATCTCCTCCATTATCTAATCGAACGGTGGACACAAATAGCATCCGACGATATTTATCATTAAACGTTAACTCTTTAACCGCGGTACCTGACCCACCCAACGTATAAGTACGAGTTGTTGAGGATAAATCATAATCAGTATCCATTGAGCGGACTAAAATGAACATTTGCACGGTTAAAATTTGTCCAACCTGTTGTTCCCAATCAGTTTGCGTCATTTGTTCGGCAGTCTTGTATGTGTCAACACGGCTATCACCATCAAAGTCCATCCCATAAATAAAACGCATATTTTCAACACCTTCCATAATAGTTTCTGTAATGATGCCTGTTTTGGTTAAGCGTTTTCGCTTCAAGGTAGGAACTGATAAACTTTTGTTGTTTACGGTATAAGTATCAGTCGCGATGTAATAAACATGATGATTGTATGCCCAAAGAGAGTTTGCGGGATCAACAGGTAATACTCCACCTGTGCCATCAAGAATATTCGCAAAATCATAATTTGTTTCTAAGTAATACTGATTAGCTTGAGAAGCTGCCCCTGACCTATTGTTGCCTGAGACCCCTTTTAATTGAATGACATCACTGTTAGAGATACTGTCTTTAATACAGTTTAAAACGACAGCACTGTTGGTTTGCGTACCATAGATAAATTTAAACTGGCTCGTATCAGCGATCGGGAAGCTACGGTTATTAGCCCCTTCAAAACAATCATTACTTGGGTTTGCTTTGGCAAAGTTCACCTCATTGGGCATGCCTGAAAAGTTGCCCCAAAAGCCTGCCAGTTCAATGTCTCTGCGCAGCACATCCATAGCGATTCGACCTGATTCTTGTAAATCACCAATTTCAAGAGTATCGCGATTACTGGTTTTCATTGCTAAATAAGTGAACATAACCCCTGCAAGAATGAATGCCCCCACAAGCAAAGAAATCATCAGCTCGATAATGGTAAATCCGCGTTGCTTCATAATGTGCCATCCCGAAGATTAATATCTGTATTCATCACAACCATCCTGCGATTACCTGCATTGCCACAAGTAATAGCTTTATTCGCTGAGGACTGAACGATTTCTTGGCGCCCTTGCCACGATACAATCACCTGCAAGCTAACCGTACCATCGGCATTATCGGTAGGATCGATACAAACAAATGCATCAGATAATGCACCAGTTCGCTCGCGAGCTTGAGTGGCTCTGATCCACTGCGCTATATCGTAAGCAGCCATTTGAGAAGCTGTACAGCGAACATTTAGGCAAGCAGATGCGGAACTCGTACTTGTACTCCCAAAACTGACGTCGTAATCAGTTGCCACACTTGGACTATCGTTAGTACGCACCCGCTGGATGATATCATTCGCCAAAGCAAGCGCTGCGGCGCGCTGAACAGAGTCATAGCTAGCTTGTTTCGCTTTTGCCTGTAAAGCAACTGTACCTAGTAAACCAATCGTCAGTACAATGAAAGCGATGAGTACTTCAAGCAAGGTAAAACCTCGTTGCTGTCTGTGATTGTTCATCTGAACCACTCTATAAAAAATTAATCTATTTTACAGAGTAACAAGTGTTTGAGAGATCACAATTGAATAAGGAGCAAACGGTCGTTATTTGCAGATAAGTGGTGATTAAGAAAGATTTAATAATTCGCGGACTTTTTTACTTTCACGGCGACTGACTTCAAGATGATGCTCAACGCCATCTAGAGCAACACTATATGTATTGCCAGAGCAAAAAAATGCTTCGAGTTTATCAGGGTTGATCAGGTATTTACGGTGAATTTTAACTAAATTTAGTGGAAATCTTAATGCGAGTTGTTTCAAGCTAGTTTCTAATAAAGCCTGTCCGGTAACATGATGGGCCACCACATACTTGTCTTGAGCTTCCATATATAAAATATCATCTAACTTTAGTTTTCTCGTTACACCGGCCACTTGATAACTGATCGCGGCTTCTTTTGTTGCTTCAAGCTGAGCACGATTGAGCTTACCGATCTGGCTGATCACATCAGCAAGAGACTTGCTATCGACCGGTTTTAATAAATACCCAACGGCTGCACATTGAATCGCATCTAACGCATGTTGCGGGTAAGCTGTGACAAAAATAACCGCTGGCGCAATTGAAAAATCCTTTAATTGTGCTGCCACATCGAGTCCATTGCAATGTGGCATTTCAATATCTAAAAATACCACTTCAGGCTGATACTTTTTCGCTAATTCAATGGCACTGTGACCATCTTCAGCTTCACCAATAAGGTTATAATCTGGATGTTCTAACAGTAAACGTTTTAACCGTGAACGAGCAAGCGGCTCATCATCAACAACTAATACTTTCATTGTTCACCTCTCGGTAAGACTAGTTTACTGCGATAAAAGTTGTCACTTTGGTGAAAAGTTAAGCTCGCTCGGTGGCTAAAAGCTAACTCTAAACGCTGTTTGATATTATTGATTGCCACACCATTGCGCTCGCGTGAATTTTTACGCTCAGGACACAGTGGGTTAATTACAACTAAACTCACCGATTTATCAGTTACGTGCAATTCAATTTCCAAATTACCACTCCCGAGCAAAGGTTCAATACCGTGGCACACACCATTTTCTAGCAAAGGCTGAATAGTTAAACTTGGCAAATGTAAGTTTGGTAAGGTACCTGGTAATCGCCAAATTACATTTAAGCGCTGACCTAAACGCCATTGTTCAATTTGCAGATATTGCTTTGCCAGTTCAATTTCGTGTTCCAAAGTAACACTTTGCCCCGCATTCATTGAGGCTCTTGCTAGCGCGGCAATGGCAAGGATAATTTTTTCTGCTTCATTAGGATCATGGTGAACAAGTTCAGCGGCCGTATTTAAGCTGTTGAATAAAAAATGCGGCCGTATCCGAGCCTGAAGTGCATCAAGCTGAGCACGATCGTATGCTGAGTTTGTTTGCGTATTTTGCTGATGCATAACATTAAATTGGACGAACAATAAACTGATGATCGTGGCAATTAATGTATTTTTTAAATAGAGACTAATAACCTGCTCATCTGCAATCAACCCAATACTAATCACGAGTGTCGAAGCGCCAAAAACAACCAGATTGACCACAAACAAAATCACAAGTAACTGGGGCATTAAATGGGTGGTTTTAAACCGAGGTTTAATAAAAGCAAGAACACTTAAACTAATTAAACTACAAACATGAATAAACAGGCTGACTAAACCAAACTTTAACCACGGATCGTCATTATTTAGCGGCGAAAAGGTCAGTAAAATTGCTAAGAACTGACCAACAACAAGCGTTGCAAGTGTTGCTCTATCACCAAATAGGCTAGGTAATAAATGCCCTTTAAATTGAGCGTATTGTTCCATTATCTAGCCTCTTTTTCGGCTGAATTATCTCAACTCAACGGGCACAGCAAAAATGATATTTTCAATTTCGCCAGGGTTTTCAATCGCTTCTTCTGCACCCCATTCTTTTAGTTGCGCAACAACTTGCTTAACTAATATTTCTGGAGCAGAGGCTCCCGCAGTGACACCGACCGCTGTCGCATGTTCAAACCAAGATTCATCCATTGAACTTGCATCATCAATTAAATATGCGGTTGTACCCATTTTTTCAGAAAGTTCTCGCAAACGGTTTGAGTTAGAGCTATTTTTAGCCCCAACAACCAACAATATATCCGCTTTTTCAGCCAATTCGCGCACCGCATCTTGCCGATTTTGTGTTGCGTAACAGATATCATCTTTACGTGGGCCGTCAATTGCAGGAAATTTATCGCGCAATGCATCAATCACATCAGCAGTATCATCGACAGAAAGCGTTGTTTGGCTACAATAAAACAAGTTATCTGGATTTTTGACTGTTAAGTTAGTCACATCTTCGACTGTTTCAACTAAGTAAATCCCGCCTTCTTGGTTGTCGTACTGACCCATGGTACCTTCAACTTCAGGATGACCATGATGCCCTATTAAAATACATTCCGTACCGCGGCGGCTCGCTCGCGTCACTTCCATATGTACCTTTGTCACTAAAGGGCATGTTGCATCAAACACTCTTAATTCTCTGCGTTTAGCCTCTTCTCTAACGGCCTGAGACACACCATGAGCACTGAAGATCACAATATTATCATCCGGCACTTGATCCAACTCATCAACGAAAACAGCACCTCGTTGTTTTAAGCTGTCAACCACATATTTGTTATGCACCACTTCATGTCTCACATAAATAGGGGCTGTAAAAATATCAAGTGCACGCTCAACAATACTAATAGCACGATCAACACCCGCACAAAAACCTCGCGGATTGGCTAACAATACTTTCATTAGTTTGTAACCTCTATGATTTCAACATCAAACGTTAAATCTTGACCCGCTAATGGGTGGTTAAAATCAACGGTGACGGAATCACCCGCCACCTCACGAATTAAACCAGGTAATTCAGTGCCATCTTGTTGAGTAAAAGCGACGATAGTGCCAACTTCTGGCGGTACATCCACGCCAAATTTAGAACGATCGAGATAGTAAATATTATCAGGGTTAGGTTGACCAAACGCATCTTCAGGAGCCAGTTCAAAAGACTTATTATCGCCAGCTTTGAGCCCAAATAAACACTTTTCAAAGTTTTCTGTTAGGCTTCCATCACCCATCATTAATTTTGCAGGCTTGTTATGCACTTTGCTCGAGTCAGCAGCAGAGCCATCAGATAGCTTGATCGAAAAATGAAATACCACTTCTGAATTTGAACCAATTACTTGTTCAGTCATTTTTTATATCCTCTGACTTTTGATCTCTAAAGGCATCGAGCAACAATAACGCCGCGCCAATACAAATTGCACTATCAGCAATATTGAATGCGGGAAAGTGCCAAGTGTCATAATAAACATGGATAAAATCGATTACATAGCCATAGGTTAAACGGTCGTATAAATTTCCCAATGCCCCTGCAAGGACCAGCGAATACGCACCGCATAGAACTAAATTTTTAGCCGGTAGCTTTTTGAGCCACCAAGTTAATAAAACACTAATACTGATTGCTATAATACTGAAAAACCAACGTTGCCAACCGCCAGCCTCACTCAAAAAGCTAAACGCAGCGCCGTAGTTATGCACATAAGTTAAATTAAACACAGGTAACAACTCTATCGACTGATAGAGTTGCATTTGCGTGCTAACGACATACTTTGTTACTTGATCTAGGATTAGCAATATTGCTGTCACCCATAACCAAATTAAACCACTTTTGTTATCTAGCACACTTAACTCCTAAGCAAATTGGCGATGCTCGCCTTCACCATCTACGTTTGTGACACAACGACCACAAATATCAGTATGCTCTGAATGTGTACCAACATCGTCGGTATAATGCCAACAACGTTCACATTTTTTGCCTTCCGTTGCCATCACTTGAATCTTCAGGCCTTCAATCTCAGTTGAACTAACATCTGCAGGAGCTTCTGTTAATGTCGCAACTGTGACTTTAGAGCACAGCAAAACAAAACGAAGTTCTGATGAAATACGCGCTAATTTTTCAGCAAGGTTTTCTTCGGCAAAAAGCGTGACTTCTGCTTGTAATGTTGCGCCAATCAATTCAGCTTTTCGAGCAGATTCAAGCACTTTGTTAACTTGGTCACGGACAGTCAGGATAGATTGCCAATATTCATTAGATTCGTCGGCATTCTCAGCTTTAACGAGCCCTTGATACCATTGACCAGTGAAGACAAACTGCTCACGTTCACCTGGTAATATTTGCCAAATCTCTTGCGCTGTGAAGCTCATTATCGGTGCCATCCAACGAGTCATAGCTTCAGCAATATGGTAAAGCGCGGTTTGGCACGAGCGGCGAGCTAACCCTTCCGTTTTAGCTGTATATTGACGGTCTTTAATGACATCTAAATAGAAAGAGCCCAATTCAACCGTACAGAAATTCATCAGTTTTTGTGTCACAACCAACATTTGATAATCATCATAGGCTGCGATGATTTCTTCTTGCAGTACGGCCGCACGGTCTAAAATCCAGCGATCTAGCTCAACCATATCTTCGATTGCAACTAAGTCAGTAGCCGGATTAAAGCCATTCAGATTCGATAACAAATAACGACTGGTGTTGCGAATACGGCGATAACGATCGGCTGCACGATTAAAGATTTCGTCAGATACCGTCATTTCAGCGGTGTAGTCTGTTGATGCAACCCATAAACGAAGAATGTCTGCACCGAGCTTATTCATTACATCTTGTGGTGAAATCACGTTACCTAGTGATTTCGACATTTTTCGGCCGTTTTCATCTACAGTGAAACCATGAGTCAACACTTGACGATAAGGGGCATGACCATTAATCGCGACTGATGTCATCATTGACGACATAAACCAGCCTCGATGTTGATCTGAACCTTCAAGGTACAAATCAGCTGGCCCGACTAATTCCTCACGCGCATCAACGACACATGCATGAGTCACACCCGAATCAAACCAGACATCCAACGTATCAGATACTTTCATGTATTGTTCAGCATCTTCAGCTGACAACAACTCAGTGATTTCTAAGTCATACCAAGCTTGGATGCCCTTTTGTTCGATCCGTTCAGCAACCTGCTCAATCAAAGCTTGTGTATTAGGGTGAATTTCGCCCGTATCTTTATGCGCAAACAAGGCAATTGGCACACCCCAGGTACGCTGACGAGAAATACACCAATCAGGGCGGCCTTCAACCATTTTTTCTATGCGGCTTTCGCCCCATTCAGGCAACCATTGAGTTTTTTTAATTTCACGAATTGAGTCTTCGCGTAAATTAGCTTGATCCATGCTAACAAACCATTGAGGTGTCGCGCGGAAAATAATTGGAGTTTTATGACGCCAACAATGCGGATAACTATGTTGCAGCGCTTGGTGATGCATTAATGTGCCTTTTTCAGTCAGAACATCAATCACACTCGCATTCGCTTTAAATACATGCTGACCAGCAAATAATGGTGTATCTGGTAAGTAAACACCGTTTGCTCCTACAGGATTCGCCACTTCAAGATCATAAAGTTTACCGACCACGAAATCTTCTTGACCATGTCCAGGTGCAGTATGTACAGCGCCCGTACCCGAATCAGTTGTCACGTGTTCACCTAAAATCACAGGCACAGTAAAATCATAAAATGGGTGCTGAACCTGTAAATTCTCTAACGCAGCACCTTTGCAGTAACCTAATGCATGATATTTTGTGAAACCATAACGGTCCATGGTATCTTTTACTAAGTCAGACGCAATCACTAGGCGTTGGACACCGTGTTCTGCTTCCACTTGAATAAGGCTATATTCTAATTTTTCATGAATAGCAACCGCTCGGTTTGCCGGTAATGTCCAAGGCGTTGTGGTCCAAATAACCACTTTTGCAGCACCTTCTCCCTGTTGACCATCGACCAGATTAAATTGAGAAACAAGCTGCGCTTCATCAACAAAATGAAAGCTCACATCAATGGCTGGTGATTGTTTATCTTGATACTCGACTTCAGCTTCTGCAAGCGCTGAACCACAGTCAGTACACCAATGCACAGGTTTGGAACCTTTGTGCAAGTGACCATTTTTAATAATACGACCTAAAACACGCACTGCATTCGCTTCAAAGTCATAATTCATGGTCAGATATGGGCGATCCCAATCACCCAAAACACCTAAGCGGATAAAATCAGTTTTTTGACCATCAACTTGTTTTTTAGCGTAGGCACGGCATTTTTCACGGAATTCTGCTGCCGTGACTTTTTGGCCTGGTTTGCCCACTTTCTTCTCTACTTGCAATTCAATCGGCAGACCATGACAGTCCCAACCAGGCACATAAGGCGCATCAAAATCAGATAGCGTCTTTGCTTTGATAATAATGTCTTTTAAAATTTTATTGACTGAGTGACCTAAGTGAATATTACCATTCGCATATGGAGGGCCATCGTGCAAAATAAAGGTTTTTTTACCTTTTTTTGCATTACGAATTTGACCATACAAATCCTGTTCATACCATGTTTTGAGCATGCCTGGTTCGCGGTTGGCTAAGTTGCCACGCATTGGAAACTGAGTTTCCGGTAGATTCAAAGTATGTTTGTAGTCGCTCATTAATCCTACTTTCCGTATCGGCTACTGAAATTAAACGAAACACTGTTTGGCATTATTCACATCGATTCCGATTTGTGAAATAAGCTGAGCCAGAGTGTCGAACTTTTGTTCATTACGTAGTTTTTTTACGATCTCTACGCTAATAAATTTACCGTACAAATTTCCTGAAAAATCGAAAAGATGCACTTCTAATAAGGTTGTTTTACCATTGAGTGTTGGTTTGCAGCCAATATTTGCTACACCCCGGAGAATCCCATCAGTGGTTACGACACTCACCGCAAACACACCATGTAATGGACTTACTTGTCTCTTTAAGGCCACATTGGCTGTTGGGAACCCCAGTTCCCGGCCTTTTTTCCAACCATGAATCACACGCCCAGAAATTGTATAAGAATGCCCGAGCATCTGCTGTGCAGCAGAAAAATCACCATTTTGTAAAGATGTACGTATTGCCGTACTGCTTACCCGACAATTTTGCTGGCGAAAACTTGCCGTATTTTTTACTTCGATTTCAAGCTTATGCCCCATTTCTTGCAGCAACTTAAAATCACCCGCTCGATTTGCACCAAACTTAAAATCGTCGCCAACAGTTAACGCTTTGACACCCAGTTGTTGATGCAAAATACCTTCTACAAAAAATTCAGGGTCGAGCTTGGCAAAAGTTGCGTTAAACGCAATACAAATTACTCGGTCAATACCGATTTTAGTGAGCAAGGTTAGCTTATCACGTAAGCGAGTTAAACGTGCTGGTGCTTTATCCTTTGCAAAAAACTCTTGTGGTTGTGGTTCAAACAACATCACCGTACTGGGTAGTGACAGTCTTTTTGCGTCAGAGATCAAGCCATTAAGTACCTCTACATGGCCTAAATGTACCCCATCAAAATTACCAATAGTCAGCACACAACCTCGGTGTCGATCCCTGATATTATGAACACCCCTGACTAATTCCATCGAGTTATAAACCTTGCTTTTGTTACCACTAAAACCACCAAAGAGCGATTATAAACTTTTTTTTGTTAGGATTCAGCAGTCGAGACATTTTTTATCATCGAAGCTCTGACGCCAAGAAGCAATAATACCAACACATAACTAATCAAAGCGATGCCTATTAACATAAATAATACGAATATTTGCTGCTCACGCCCAGCTTGTTGCCAATTAAACCATTGCTCAGCGTGATAGACTGCCCCTGTCATCACTGCTGATGCAAACAAACATTTCACACTAAAATACAGGCTCGTTAAGGAAAAAGTATAGATACCTTGTTTCGATAAAAAATAAAACAACAATAATGCATTACATGTTGCAGATAGCGACGTTGCCAACGCCAAGCCGACATATCCCCAAAAAGGGGCAAATGCAAGGTTAAACACCATATTCAACACCAAAGCAATAATCCCAATTTTCACTGGTGTTTTAGTATCTTGCTTTGCATAAAAACCGGGAGCTAATACTTTAATTAGCATAAAACTGACCAGCCCAACCGCATAAGCTGTCACGCCATTGGCCACCTGTGCAACATTGTTTTTGTCACTGGCCATAAACTCACCATGCCCAAACAAAACTGTGATGATAATTGGACTAATCACAATCAAACCAAGTAGTGCGGGTAAACCTAGCCAAATAACAAAACGCACTCCCCAATCAAGGGTGGCTTGAAACAGATGTCCCTCCTGCTGTGCATGCAATTTAGACAACGCGGGTAAAATAACGGTTGCGATGCCAATTCCAAATAACCCAAGAGGAAATTCGATTAAACGATCAGAATAATACAGCCAAGCAATTGAGCCAGTCGTCAGCGCAGCAGCAATAATGGTATCGAGTAATAAGTTAATTTGACTTACAGATACACCAAAAATCGCTGGCAACATTAACTTTCTGACTTTTTTCACATTTTCATCTTGCCAAGCCCACTGAGGTTTGGCCAACATACGAGCACGATATAAAAATGGCAATTGAAATAACAATTGTGCAAGGCCACCTATAAATACTCCAAGTGCAAGTGCAAACCCTGGATTTGAAAATGAATCATGAAAAAATAGCGCACAACTAATGAGTGACACATTGAGTAACACCGGTGTGAATGCTGCAGCAGCAAATTTATTATAAACGTTCAGGACTGCACCAGATAAGGCAACCAAACTGACAAAAAACAGGTAAGGAAACGTAAGTTTTAGCATCATGGCAGCCAACTCAAACTTTTCACCTGCCGGCTCGCCATCTAACCAAGCAAGAAACCAAGTAGTCCCAAATAGAGCCGCGATTACAGGAGAGCCGATCACCCCCAGGATGGTAACAATTAATAAGATCGTACCGAGCGTGCCACTTGCCTGAGCCACAAAAAGCCGCACCCGGTCATCATCATGCTGGGTTTTAATTTCACTCAGCACAGGGACAAATGCCTGTGCAAATGCTCCTTCAGCAAATAAACGTCTAAGAAAATTCGGTATCCGATTTGCGAATAGAAAGACATCTGCAACCACACCCGCACCAAGAAGATTCGCCACGACAGAGTCTCGAATCAGTCCCAAAATACGCGATATCATTGTCATTGCACTTACAATCATACCTGAGCGGAACAACCCTTTACTCACTGCTCACCCCAAAATAGTACCAAAAGAATGCCATTATGCCATAAAAGCTCGTCTATCCAATATTTTGGTTTTCTTGCCTTTTCTATTTTTTTTTTAAAACTTTTCGATAACACTAGTACAGGCTTATCCGACTTTGTTACAATGACCGGATTAACTGCTAGAGCGGCCAACAGATGTTCGTTAAGAAGTAGTTTTTATGAAAAGATAATTGACATTATCACGAAAAAAAGGCATATTCCTCGGCCTTTAAATTAAGCTTTATTTAAGATTGTTAGGAGCAAACCTTGGCTAACATCAAGTCTGCAAAGAAACGCGCTTTAACTAGCGAAAAACGCCGTCAACACAACGCAAGTCGTCGTTCAATGATGCGTACTTTTTTCAAAAAAGTAATCGCTGCTATTGAAGCTGGCAACAAAGAAGCTGCACAAGAAGCATTCTCAGCAGCTGTACCTGTATTAGATCGTTACGCAACTAAAGGTCTAATTCACAAAAACAAAGCTGCTCGTCATAAGAGCCGTTTAGCTGCTAAAATCAAAGCGCTATAATTTGTTTTTGTACAAAAAAACCGGCTTAGGCCGGTTTTTTTATATCTAGATTTTATCAAATTACTAGTCTGGCAATTTAATCTGTGGCGCATCTGGTGCAAATTTTTTCAAAATAGCGGCAATCTTCTTCGGAGAGAAAGGTTTTACTACAAACCCTTTTGCACCTTTGTCTATTGCGTCTTTAACATTTTCTACTGTTGAGTGAGCTGAAACCATCACTACATTACTAGAAGGTGAGATTTCATTTAACTTTTCAATTATTTCTTTGCCATTGCCATCTGGTAATTCAATATCTAAAAAAATGATTGAATATTGATTATCTTCGCTCATTTGTAAGCACTGACCAGCCGTTGATGCTTGAGAAATATTATCAATTCCTAAATGCACCAATGTTTGATGCAAAAAATTACGCACCGTCCCAACATCATCCACGATTAATACAGAAAAATCTGCACCCATAATTCATCCTATCAATTTTATTGCGCTTACATGAGCTATTATAGACGTTAACTCATAACTAGTGTGTTAAATTACCAATTTGCACATATAAACAAAGTTTAAGTAAAAATACCATTATGTCTAAGAAGATAAAACAACAAAAATTACTTTCCCCAGAGCAATTAAAGAAACAGCAAGCACAGCGAAAACAACAAAAACTTAAACTAATAGATCAATCACAAACAAATGCCTCACAATCAAATAATCAACTCAAAGCAAAAAAACGGAACTGGTTACCAACACTAATCATTTGCGCCCTTATCGGTCTAGGCCTTTTAATTGCCCCTAAACCCTCTTTATTAACCTATCAAAAGGCAGGAGTCACGACTCAAAGCATTTATTGGCCTGGAATATTTAATACAGATCCACTTTTACTCGATAGCGATCTTTTAGCAACGCTCGACAACCAAGAGAAAAACCTATTTATTTGTCATAATCAAACCGACATCTCAGGATGTCAGAAATATCAAGTGATCGAAAAAGCGGGCCCAATCTCCACCGCGATTTATTACATTTCACATAAAAAAAACTAATAACAAAATTTTAATTATTCTCATTTGTCGCTTGGATAAAAGATCACCATAATAGCGCTCCAATTTATCATATCGGAACAAGGAATAATGGATCTTTTAGCCACATCATCAATCAATTTACTCGGTTTAGCCCTGTGTATTGGTGCTTTTTTTATTAACAATGTTACTTGGTTAAGAGTCGCGGCCTTAGGTGGTTGTATTATTCTATTTATTTGCCATCGCTTTGATACGATACCGACAGGCAATATCTCAAATATCACTTTAGTACTGATAAATGCATTCTATCTATTCAAAGTGTATACCTACAGTCAATTAGACTTAGATTAATCTGTTTAATAGCGTGACATAAACGTTGCGCTAAATCTAAAACACCTCCCAATTTCTGTTGACCCAGTTATAATCAAGCAAAAATATAAGAGGTGTTTTATGAGCAATTCCGAAAGTACTTTATTTTCTCAATTGATGAGTGATGTTGATGCATTCGAGCCCACAGCATTTATTCGACCTAAAAAACCCCTCCAAGCTAGCGACGCACAACGAGAAAAGCAACTTGCCGCCATAGCTGAGATTAATTCAACTCAAGATTACCTAAGCTTGGAGGCTGTCGATTTTATTGATCCGTATGAAGTTATCAGCTTTAAAAAAAGCGGTGTGCAAGCGGGTGTATTTAAAAATTTGAGGATGGGGAAGTATCAATTCGATGCCAGTTTAGAGCTGCATGAGTTTAAGCTCCACAGAGCCAAAGCTGTGCTATTTGATTTTCTCGATGATTGTCAGCAACGCAATATTCGCGTGGTCTTAATTCACCACGGATTAGGACTAAAAAACTCCCCTGCTCCCGCTATTTTAAAAAGCTATAGCTATAAATGGTTAACTCAACATGAGCAGGTTCTTGCTTTACATAGTGCGATGAAACCTCATGGTGGCCCAGGAGCAATGTATGTTTTGCTGACAAAAAGCGCCGTAAAAAAATTAGAAAATAAAGAATTGAATCGTAGAAATAAATAAAGCCCATTCGGGCTTTATTTTACTTGATAGCTCAATACATCTGGCTCTATATTTTGTGCTGCTGCTTGGTTAAACCAAGCCGATACAGCCAAAACCGCAACCGCAAAAGCAACTGAACTCAGTTTAATACCTCGGCTTGCAGAACGATGCATAACTCCCCCAAATTTTATTTTATTATTCGTATTGTTGGATTAATTAATATTTATTGTGCGCATTTAACGTACAAAACCTAGTCTACCCAAATATATTTTCTTTAACAATACGTTTACAGCAATTAGTAACCTTTTTTTGCATCAATACAGTTCAACATTGGCTCTGAGTTTTTGACTCTGAGATAATTCTCTGCGATTTGTTTTACAACCGTTTTCATATCCGTCAAAGCGGATACATGCGGTGTGATTGTCAGATTAGGTTGTTTCCAAAAAGGATGCTCCGCCTCCAAAGGCTCAGTCTGAAAGACATCTAAGATCGCATGGGCAATTTGTTTAGTCTGCAAAGCCTCTAATAAATCAGACTCAATCAAATGTTTACCTCTGCCAACATTTATCAACACGCTGTGATTTGGCATAGCTGAAAATAGGTCATGATTTAGAATGCCAATTGTTTCCTCAGTCAATGGTAAAAGGCAGATCATAAAATCGCAATTGGCTGCCATTTGATACATACCGGCTTCACCTGAGTAAAAATCAATACCATCGGCTTGCTTTTCGCTGCGACACCATGCATTAACCACAAACCCATTAAGTTTAAGTTGACGTGCCGTTTCTTCCCCTAACTGACCATATCCTAAAATACCAACAGTGATGTTTGGGTGAGCTCGCTGAGGATACCAATGACATTCAGTTTGTTGCTGATGATATTGCATGATACGTAATTTCCAGGCCAAAATGTGCCCTAAGAGATACTGCCCCATATCAAACGCCAACTTAGGGTCGACAATTCTAGCAATTGGTACATCCGGTAAAGCGGGCGAAATTAAGCCATCCACACCGGCTCCAAATGAGGAAACGCCTTCTAGATTAGGTAAGTGTCGCCACACATCATCAGGGGGAAGCCATGCTAAAACAAAGTTCACTTTTTCTGGCTCTTCGACGTCAGGCCAGACTTCAATCACCTCATTGGGTAACGCCTCGGACAACCTTTCTTGTAACGGCTGAGTATTTCGGTTAGGAATAACGATTAATAAGCTCATTGAGTAACCTGTCATTAAAGCATCATTGATTGATCATCGCTTTGTCATTGTGATTTCTTAGTTTATTTGTAGAACAATTAGACTCTTGAGGTACGTGATCGATGGATAAAACACTGAACGTTAAAAGCCTATTTATATCCGATCTACACTTAGGATATAAAGATTGTAAAGCGACCTATTTACTCGATATGTTAAAGCATATTCAACCTGAAGTCCTCTATCTTGTTGGTGATATCATTGACTTTCAAGCACTTAAACAAAGGTTGTTTTGGCCAAATTCACACTATTTAGTTATCCAACAATTGATCCACATGCAACAAAGTGGCTGCAAAGTAATTTATATTCCGGGTAATCACGATGCATCTGTTCGTCGTTATGCAAATCACTTCTTTGCCGGTATTGAAATCAAACAGCACGTTATTTTTCGCAGTCTTTCAGGAAAGCGCTTTTTAGTCTGCCATGGGGATATTTTTGATGGTGAAGTGTGTTTAGGAAAATGGCAAGCTCGATTAGGAGATGCCTTGTATGATTTGCTCCTCTTTACAAACCGTTGGTATAACAAGGGTCGTAGATCTTTGGGCTTGAGCTATTTATCGTTAGCAGCGTATGTCAAATCACGAATATCTGGCGCAACACAAGCTATCAGCCGTTATCAAGATGCCGCATTAAAACATGCCAAAAAACTCAACTTAGATGGGGTAATTTGTGGTCATATCCACAGTGCAGAAATAATTTATAAACACCAGATGATTTACGTCAATGATGGCGATTGGATCGAAAGCTGTACTGCATTTGTGGAGCATCATGATGCCAGTATGGAACTCATTTACTGGACTGAACAGCAAAAAACACTCGAGAAAGTCCCTTCTCATATTTTAGAAGTGGCGTAATAAACAACAAGTCGTAAAACTGTCATCTCGGTGACGCTTTTTTGTCATCGAGCCTTTTTACTCTAAAGCCAAATTAGTTAGAGTGAGTCTGTTATGATTAGTGCCGAACGCGTCGTGGAAAGCAACCTTCCACAATTAAAAAACTCCCCAAAACTTAAAAACATCGTCACAAGAGGGCTTGGGTACTTATTGCATGAACAAGAGTTCATCAGCTTTGCTGCCCAATACCCTCACTTACAAGGCATTGAATTTGTCGAGCAAGTTCTCGAAGAACTGGAGTTTAATAGTCGGTTTAACCCACAGCAGGTTGAAAATATTCCCACTGACGGAAAGCTAGTGATTGTATGCAACCACCCTATAGGCTCTCTCGACGCATTAGCACTAATCAGCCTATTATATAAAATACGAAAAGATATCAAAGTCGTAGCCAATCGTATGTTAATGGCTATCGAGCCTATGCATAATCTACTTTTACCCGTTGATAATTTATCTGGTAACAGTAAAAAACGTGAATTGGCCAACATACAGCAACACTTGAAATCAGAAGGAGCTTTGCTGATATTTCCTGCCGGTGAAGTATCTCGTCTCAGTCCTACAGGCATTAAAGATGGGCAATGGCACACAGGCTTTTTACGCTTTGCACTCAAAGCGCACGCCCCTATCTTACCCATCCAAATAATGGCAAAAAATAGTCCCCTCTTTTATGGGACATCACTCGTCTATAAACCTTTAGCTAGCTTACTTTTAGTCAAAGAAATGTTTAAACAGCGTCATAAGTCCCTAGAATTTGAAATCGGTTCGCCGATAGCCCCTTCCGCCTATCATTTAGAAAATGTTAGCGATAAAGTGGTCAGCGAGTTAATAAAAAAACAGCTTTATCGCCTTGGGAGTAAAAAACAGCTCCCCTTTAAAACCGAAAACCCTATTGCGCAACCTGAGTGCCGCAAAAGTCTTAAACAAGCTATCGCACAGACTGAGCTGCTTGGCCACACCCAAGACAATATGCTAATTCACCTTTATCGTTATAAAGGTAGTTCACCCATTTTTCGTGAATTAGGCCGCTTGAGAGAAGTCGCCTTTCGTGCCGTCGGTGAAGGAACAGGAAAACGGCGCGATATTGATAAATACGATATGAGCTACCAGCACTTAGTGTTGTGGGATGCTGACCAACTTGAAATTGTCGGAGCCTATCGTTTAGCTGACGCAAATAACATCATTCAGCAATCCGGTCATGCCGGTTTATATACAGACTCATTATTTCATTACCAACCTAACATTGAACCCTATTTTGAGCAGGGTTTAGAACTCGGACGCAGCTTTGTTCAACCTAAATACTGGGGTAAACGCAGCTTAGATTATTTGTGGTATGGCATTGGCGCTTTTATTACCCGCTACCCACAGTTTCGCTATTTATTTGGTCCAGTCAGTATTTCAAACAGCCTGCCAAAGAAAGCGCAAAACCTGTTAGTGCATTATTATCAGCACTATTTTTCCAGCCAAGTAATGTTGGCTCAACCTAAATGCCAACTCCAATTAACAAGTTCAGAGCAAACCGAGTTCAAAACCGTATTTGTTGGAAATGATGCTAAAGCGGATTTTGTTACGCTCAAACATCAACTCGCAAATATGGGAGTACAAGTCCCTACTCTATTGAAGCAATATGCCGATTTGTGCGACGCCAAAGGCGTTCAGTTTTTGAGCTTTAGTGTTGACCCTGATTTCAATTACTGCATTGATGGACTAGTGATGGTTGACTTAACCAAACTCAAAGAACAAAAAATAAAACGCTATTTAAACGTTCATCAACAATGATCGCTTCCTAAAAAGGCATCTATCGATTAATGCCAGTCAGTTAAGCTGACTGGCATTTTTCTTTTTATTAGGATACTTCGATGGCTTCGGTTTTATGCACCGTGGGTATCGCCTATCTTCCCTCCTTGCGGGCAATCTGAATAGGGCGAGAGTTTTAAGTAAATGTTCCCAATGCATGGGAATATTCCCAGGGCTCATAATTGATATTGAGGAGAAGTATTGGATTACTGCCATAGAGCAGCTCGAAAAACTCAGCTCGTTAGGCCATAACCCTTGAGGCGTTGCAGCCATCGTCATCAGCCGTCGAATTAAATTGTACGCTAAAAGTACGCCCCATATTTCTTGTCTAACCATGTCAGGGCGTTTACTTCTCAAGTGGTATGAACTATCTAGCATCGTTTGTTTTATTTCTCGATAACCAAGTTCGATTTCCCATCTATGGCAATATAAATCTACGATTTCACTATTTGGGAAACGCAACCTATCTGTCATAGAGGTTAATATTCGATAGGTCTTACCCTTGATAGTTTTACTCACTAGTCTCGCTTCAATAACCTCTGGCACATCCGAGAAATTCTTTTGGGCATGCTTAGTGGTTTGAAGCGAAATAAGTTGGTCGTTTTTACCAACAGTTGAGATAACCTCATATTGTAAATCTGACCGTGCGGGAATCAACCAGTGTCTTTCTTCACCAGCCTGGTGCCATCGGTTTAACAGGCCAAGCGAATAATACCCCTTATCGAACATCGTTACTGAGTGGTTTGGCGTTCTATCGATTAGGCGCTCTGCAAGCTTCATTTCATTGGTTTTATAATTATCAAATTCACTCGTAATAAGCTGATGGCTGGTAAGTTCCATATGACAAACCATTCGAATTTGTGGAAAGCCCGTGTCACCATATTGATTGTTGGCTGATGAAAAAGCCTCTCGGTTTTCTGGTGAGTCATGTGTTCGCCAAACAACGCCATCAACAGCCAATAAATTCAAGCCACACCACGTTTCAAACTCTTCCTCATGGTACATAGCTTTGGCAGCTTTATTAAATACTTGTTTAACCGATTCTTCACCTAACCGCTGACGCGCCTGAACCATCGCGCTAGGTGCAACTAACTGATTTTTTCCTGGTAGCATAATGTCTAATTTAGTTGCTATATTCCAGACAGATTCTTTACGAAACAATGCCATACCAATGACTGACCACAGCACAGCTTCTAATGGCAACCGACGCTTTCTAAGTGTAGCTATGCCTGCTTGTTGGAAGCCTTGCTCGATTATTTCTGGCGATAGTATTTCATTTAGTTTTTCAAATGTATGGTAGCGAGTGCTTTCTTCAAAAGTTGTATGCAGAGCTTGTTCTATATTCACAAAAAAATCCGTAATCAGTTACCTGATTACGGATTTTGCATGATCATTTTGATCGGTCAACCGATCTGTTACTTAACTGATCGGCATTAATCTATCGATGCCTTTTTTATTGTCTAATGTAAGCGCGAAGATTGATAGCTAGTTAAGCTTTACCAATAAACACTCGATGCAAAAACTGTTGATAGATATCGGTTAATTTCACCAGTTCATGAACTGCTACGCGTTCATTAACCTGATGGATAGAAAAGTTTCGTAACCCAAATTCAAAAACCTGTGTATCAGGATCAGTAAAAAATCGCCCATCAGATGTTCCTCCAGACGTGCTTAATGCCGGAAACAGCCCTGTTGACTGATTTACACATCCTTCAAGTACCGTTAAATAGTCAATCATGACATCATCTGAACGACCCGTGTAATAAGGTTCACATGGTCTTTGCCAAGTCAGTTGATAGTTTAAATTAAACGCTCCGATTGCTTGGTTAATCAACCAGTGGATCTCTTCACTTTGATAAGCATGGCTATAGCGTACATTAAAACTCAACTCAGCTACCGCAGGGACTAAATTATCCAGCGCATTTGGCACTGATAAGTCCGTGATCTGTAGTGACGTTTTCGATCCTTCAATATCTTTGCACCAAGTCAAATCGAGTAACCTCGTAATCAAGGGGCTCATCAAATGAATTGCATTACGTGTATTTTCTGGGTAAGCGACATGCCCAGCCTGTCCAAGTACAGTTAACTTACCCGATAATGCCCCTCGTCGCCCATTCTTAATGGTGTCACCAATCTGGTTAATACATGTTGGCTCACCCACTAAACAGGCATTGAGTTTAATTTTGCGCTTTTTGAGTTCTTCTACCAGCAACTTCGTGCCAAATTCCGCCTCCCCCTCTTCGTCAGAGGTCAATAACCAATAAAAGGTGCCACAGCACTGTTCAGGGCTGGCCAACAATAACTCCGTCGCATTCAGCATGGCGGCTATCGCACCTTTCATATCAGCCGCGCCACGACCATATATATGATTATCTATAATTTCACCAGAAAACGGATCGCACTGCCAGCCATTATTTTTAGCTGGCACCACGTCAATATGGCCACAAAAAGCGATATTCGGACCTGGCGAAAAACAATAACTCGCTAACAAATTTGTGACACCCTGGCTTTTGAATATTTCAACCTTAAACCCGACACGATTTAATTGCCTTGCCATCCATTGCAACGCCCCTGCTTCATCTGGGGTCACTGACTTAAATTGGATCAAACTCTGCAGATAAGCGGCAACCTCAATGGCTGTGTGTGTTTTTTGTTTCGCAAAGGCCATGCTCTTTCCAATAATTACTCGAACTAAACCCCATTTAAACCAACAAAGATGTCAAATACATGTCAGTTGAATAACGTTTTACTTAAATTTAACACCTCAAATTGTAAAAAAATGAAAGCCTAAAAGCTTAAAAACTTAATCTAAATCAAGCTTTTTTCACAAGTCCATTTAGACACTTTCAGAACTTGATCTAGGACAGGTTTTTAAAATTTTATCTCGCCATAATAACCCCATAGCAACAGCAAACAGACAAAAAGACTTAAAATCGGGAGATTGAAAATGAGCAATTTATTAAAAAGTGCATTATTAACAGCAGGTTTGATTACAGCACCTTTTGCAAACGCAAATTTAAGCGTTAACATTGGCGCAATTCACGTCAATCCAGATAGCAGCTCTTCAGCTATCAATGAAGCGCCTGCGCTTGGCTTAGGTGTAGACTCAAATACGCAGTTGGGTATCACTTTTGACTACGCACTGAATGACAATTGGGTCGTAGAATTAGTGGCTGCGACGCCATTTAGTCATGACATTACTGGGGAAGATGGCTTAGCTGGCGCCGGAATTGGTAAAACTAAACATTTACCGCCAACGCTTTTAGCGCAATACCATTTTGGCGATGCAAACGCAGCATTTCGTCCATTCATCGGCGCAGGCTTAAATTACACCATTTTCTTCGATGAGCAAGCCGGCGCAGACTTAAAAGCAACCCTTGGCACGAACGATGTAGAAATTAAATTAGATGATTCATTTGGTTTAGCAGCGCAAGCAGGCTTTAACTACAGCTTAAATGAATCATGGGGTGTGCATACAATGGTGTCATTAATTGATATCGATACTGATGCAACTGTGTATGCTGATGGTAAAAAAGCACTCACTTCAACGGTAAATATTGATCCTGTTGTATTCATGTTAGGCTTAAAATATAAATTCTAATCACTGACGAGTGATTAGAATAAACATAACAAACCCCATTTATTGGGGTTTGTTATTTTGCTTTTTCTGCTCCAGCATTTCTTTCCAATGAATGATTTCAGCCGGTAGAATCGGCGCAACACCGTCAAATTCGGCTACTTCAAGCATTTCTTCAATACTGACTAAACCGCTGCGTTTTTTAAACACCCCCCGTACATATGCAATGGCATGCAAACCACGGTCAGATTCAAAACGCTGTTCGATATAAAAATATTTATGATCCCAACCCACTAGTCGCGTATTAATTGTAAACTTCTGCATAGGTTTAATATCACGAATATACGTAATGGCCGTTGCGTTTACTATTGGAAACCATCTACGTTTCAACATTTTACCTAATAACCCAAATCGCTCTGTCATCCAAGTTCGAGCTATATCCATCAAGGCCAAATAACGCGAGTTTGTCAAATGCAGATTAATATCGCAATCGGTCGGTAACGCCGTAAATTGAAGACTGACTTCATCAAGCAAGGGTTGATATTGCTTATTTCGCTTAATCCGAAAAAATAAAATCAATAATCTAAAATATAAGTTCATTTAAGGTTCACAGGTCTTACCAGAAAAAGTTATTTTCAGTGCAAATGCTTTTTTTTACAAGTTATTCTGCTTTTTTGCACTCTAGCAAGAAGCACATATACTTTAAAATTCAATACTAAACAGAGTAACCTAATAATGAAACCGCTATTAATTCTAGTCTTAGCACTCCTAATTTATTGCCCTGCAAGCTTTGCTGACTTTGACTTGGAAGGGAAAGGCGAACTCATCTATCCCACTGGAATGGTTAAGCCGTTTGAATTTGGATTTGGTTGGGATGAAACACAAAAAAAAATTCGGATTGGAAAAAAGCAATATGACTTAAACGAACTGCCTGAATCCTACTCCATTGCTATCGCGATGAGTAAAGATGAAAAAAATGTTTGGGTGCAAGAGTTTGCAAAGGGCTATTTTGAGCAATTTAACTGGCAAATTGGCTCACATACAATTTCATTGCGTAAGCAGTCTTTTGCTCAAGCTGTAAAAGGGGATTATGTTTTAACAATTGACGGAACCGATTACTTTTTTGCATCGCGCACTGTCAGTTTGACAATCAAATTTACTCAAGACGGTATTGAGTCGGTAAGCGCTAGTGGCGTAACAAAAGATATGGGCAATAAATAACGCGACTGATATCACAATCGCGTTACTGTTTGTCTATTTTTAAACTTTGATGGTTTTACGGTTGATCCCGTACTCACGAAGTTTATTCGCAACCGCGGTATGACTTAACCCTAAACGTTTTGCCAACTGACGTGAACTTGGGTAAGCAGGATAAAGCTTACGTAATAAAGTCGATTCAAACCGTTTAACCGCTTGATCAAGTGAACCTTCAAAATCAGACTCTAAATACCCCAAATCATTAGTAAAGCTCGGCAATTGTAAGTGCTCAGCGCTGAGCTTTTCATCATCCAATAATGAGACTGCTCGATAGATTGCATTTTCGAGCTGACGCACATTACCAGGCCAAGGATATTGCTGTAAAAACTCAAGACAACCTTGCTCTAAGCTCGGTGCTGACTTGCCAACTTGATGCGCATATTTCTGTAAAAAATGCTCCGTTAATGGGCCAATGTCTGCACTGCGATCGCGTAAAGGCGCGATATCTAAATTCAGTACATTAATACGATAATAGAGATCCTCTCGGAATGAGCCCTCTTGCACCATACCGGGCAGATCTTTTTGCGTTGAAGCAATGATGCGCACATTTACTTTCACTTCATTTTCACTGCCAACACGACGGAACGTACCATCTTGTAAAAAACGCAGTAATTTTGTTTGTAACCGGGCAGACATTTCGCCCACTTCATCGAAAAAGACAGTCCCGCCATCGGCTTGCTCTAAAATTCCTCGGCTAGGTGTCGACCCATCGTCATAACCTGCAAAACCAAATAACTCAGTCTCTGCAACATCATCAGGTAAAGATGCACACGATAAAGCTAAAAAAGGTTTCATTGAACGATGAGACGCATAATGACAAGAACGTGCCAGTAATTCTTTTCCTGTCCCTGTTTCACCCGTCACTAAAATTGGCGCTTCGAGTTGCGCCATTTTTCGTGCTTCACGTACCACTCGGCGCATCGCTGTGCTTGAGGTCTGAATACTCGAAAAGCTTTCTTGCCCGTAACGGCGAAATGCGCTGACTTGCTGTCCTAAACGGCTTTGCGATTTAATATTAATCACAGCCCCCGCCAAAATCTGCTCACTTTGGCTTTCTGGAACTGAAATCGGCAGAATATCTGCGATAAAGTCCTCACCATCCACCTCAACTCGAGTCGTTTGACCTAGGACCTCTTTGCCTTCTAACCAGCGATTAAAGTTAAATCCTTTCAATAACGAATTAATGCTGACTCCAACAATATCTGCTTGTGATACATTTAAATCACGACAAGCGGCATCATTGCATAATCGCACCATTCCTTTTGCATCAATTGAAATTATCCCGTCAGGTAAGGCACTTAGTAATGTATTGAGCTCATTATGTTCTCGCTCCGAAGGCATAAATGCGGTTGTTCTTACATCCGTTACTCCTTCGATTAAACGAATGGAAGGCATAATTTTTTGAAATTGCTCAAATTCAATTGGCGGAAATGATACATACATCCGACAGTGTTTAGCATCAACTTCGATCCCTTTCAGGTCGACCTGATAACTCACTAAAATATTAAGAATTTCCTGCGCAATACCAATACGATCAGCACAATGGATCTCTAAGCGCATTAAAACCTCAAGTTAAGCAGTATTAGATGAGTGAATCATACTAGAAAGAAGCAGAAAAAGAATAGCGGTTTGTAAACAATATTGAACAAAAATCACATACCCTATAACTTTATGAGACCAAATACACCATTATGGTCAGGCAAGTTCTGCGCCCCTTGTTCATTAGAGTGAATTCAACTAGTAGTGAGCCAATATGAAATTTTATTTCCTGGGGTGTGACACGCTTTAATCCCCTGATAAAGCATGCAATAATCGGCGCAATAATAATAAGGGATAAGCAGTATGTTCAACCGAAAAAAAATATTAGTCACTGGTGGAGCCGGTTTTTTAGGTTCTCATTTATGTCGGAAGTTGTTAACACAAGGACATGAAGTTATTTGTGTCGATAATTTTTTTACTGGTAACAAAGATAATATCCTCGATTTACTCGATAACCCGCGTTTTGAGCTGATACGCCATGATGTGACTTTCCCATTATTTGTTGAAGTCGACGAAATTTACAATCTTGCTTGTCCTGCATCGCCGGTTCATTACCAACACGATCCCGTGCAAACAACGAAGACCAGCGTTCATGGCGCAATTAATATGCTAGGTTTAGCAAAACGAACAGGCGCTAAAATTTTCCAAGCATCGACTAGCGAAGTCTACGGTGATCCGATTGTTCACCCGCAAGTCGAATCTTACTGGGGAAATGTCAATCCTATCGGCGAGCGCTCTTGTTACGATGAAGGCAAACGCTGTGCAGAAACTCTCTTCTTCGATTATAGAAAACAGCACAACCTAAAAATTAAAGTCGCCCGTATTTTTAATACATACGGTCCAAATATGCACCCAAATGATGGCCGTGTTGTCTCTAACTTTATAATGCAAGCTTTACAAAACCAAGACATCACTTTGTACGGTAATGGTGAACAAACACGTTCTTTTTGTTATGTCGATGACTTAATCAACGCCTTTATTTCATTCATGGACACCGATGATTCCGTGACCGGCCCTATCAACCTTGGTAACCCCACTGAGTTCACAATTAAAGAACTGGCCGAAAAAGTGATACTACTGACAGGGTCAACATCTAAATTAACATTCCAACCACTGCCAAATGATGACCCTAAACAACGTAGACCTGATATTTCGTTAGCCAAAAAGCACTTAAATTGGCAACCTGCCATCGCCTTAGAGCAAGGATTAGAAAAGACAATTGGTTACTTTAGCGCGCTCATCAATGAATCAAACAATTAAACCTAAACAAGGTCTACAGTGCTCGAAACAACTTTAACTCTGCTAGCATGGGTGATTGCTTGTATCGCCCTTTTGCCAATTGGCTATACTTTTTTTCTCACGCTTGCTGGCTGTACGCAACGACCCAAGGCACCTGATGCCGCTGAAAAGCTAAAGCTAGCCATTATTATCCCGGCTCATGACGAAGCCTTATTGATTCAAGATACAATCAAGCATGCGCTCGCGCAGGATTACCCAGCGGAGCACTTTGGCGTGTTTGTAATTGCGGATAATTGCACTGACGATACAGCAGATTTAGCCTTGAAAGCTGGGGCACATGTCTGGGCTCGAAGCGATAATCCGGGCAAAGGTCAAGCGTTGGAATACGCGTTTGAGACCTTACTTAAAGGTGACTGGCAAGGTTTTTTAGTGATCGATGCTGATTCACATTTAAGCCCTAATGCACTAGCTGCTTTAAATAATGAATTTGCATCCGGTGCACCTGCATTACAGTTATTTGATACGATTAATAACCCAAATGAGAGTATGCGTACGCTCGCCATGCAGCTAGGCATGGCGTCATTTAATGGTTTGCGCCCATGTGGCCGAACAGCCCTTGGCTTTTCTGCTGGCTTATTTGGAAATGGCTTTGCCTTATCTCGTGAAACGATTGAAAACTGTCCATATAAAGCGCATTCGATTGTGGAAGATCTCGAATATCATATGCTGCTTTTAAAAAATCAGTACCGCGTAAAACTAGTTGAATATGCCCGTGCCGCTGCACAAATGCCTAAAACAGCCGATGCATCCTCTTCACAACGCCAACGCTGGGAGTTAGGTCGGATTGCGATGATCAAACACTATGCACGGGATTTATTCATTCAAACGCTAAAAGGGAATAAATGGGCATGTGAGGCCTTTATAGATATTATAATGCCGCCCGCAAGTTTAATGGTGATTTTAGCCGTTATCCCTTTAATCATAGGGGGGGGAGCTGTGCAGTGGTTTAGCGTGATACTCATTATGATGTTATTGATCCACTATTTTATTGCGAGTATTCGGTTTGGCAGTATGATTGGTTTTTGTAAGGTTGCATGTTATGTACCTTGGTACATAATTTGGAAAACTTGGCTAGTATTAAGGACAATCAGCAAAGGAAAAAACCTTCCTTGGGTCAGAACAACTCGTCACAAATAAGGGACATGATAAGTGAACGCTCGAAAACTGCTCTGTATCTTAACCAGCATTGCACCTATCAGTGTAATGGCAGATCCTCCAGCTTATGGACAGTGGAAGTATATTCCAGAAGTTTCTGATGAGTTTTCATCACAAAGTCTCGACACAGAAAAATGGCAAGACTATCACCCGCATTGGCCTGGTCGGCCGCCTGGAGTGTTTAAATCTGAGAACGTCAGCATTCGCAATAAACAACTTATTTTAGCTGTCAAAGACGAAAGTACGGCTGATCAAAAGGTTATCAGCACGTCCGTTATCAGGGCTCGAAATAAAATCAAATATGGCTATTTTGAAATTAAAGCCAAAGCGAATCGCTCTCGTGCCTCGAGCGCATTTTTTTTATACAACTGGGCACCGAATGCAACCTATGAAATTGATATTGTCGAAATTGGGGGCGCCTCAGATGGAAAGGAAAAAAACCATCATTCCAACGCCCATATCTATTACGGAGATCCAAGCTTAGAAAACAATAATAACCGAATTTCAGATTCACACACCTATGTAAATAACACACCTTTAGCAGACAACTACCACTTATATGCCGTCGATTGGGACGATAAAGAAATTCGTTGGTACTTTGATAATCAACTCATCAGGCGCAAACAAAATATTCATTGGCACACTCCCATGCAAATCAATATTGATACAGAAACGTTTCCAAGCTGGTTAGGTATGCCGCAAGCCGAAAATTTACCGGCTGAATTTATTGTTGAGTATATTCGAGTTTGGCAACGAACCGATATTAGTTACCAACCTTAGCTGTATTTAATTGATAAACTTGTTCTAATAAACACATTACATTGTGAGCATTATTTGCCCATGTAAATTGCTCATGCACCCTATTTCGCGCATTTTGGCCGAGTTCATGTCGTAATTGTGGTGATATTATGAGCGCTTTTAACTGTGCTTGAAATTGTTCATTCACACCTCGTTGATACACTAAACCTTCGCGATCTGGGCGCATAATATCCACAACGGCAGGAGTATAAACAGAGACCGTAGGCTTAGCCATTGCCATGTATTCAAATAGCTTTAATGGTGAGCAATAATCTTCCGTATTAGGCAGCGTCGCAATATCCATTTTATCAATATACTGCGGGACGGTCTCTTTTTCGACATAACCTGTGATCGTAACATGCTGAGCGATACTCGGCTCTTTTAAAGGTGCTAACAAATAACGAGATTCAGGCTTGGCAAAGCCCACTAACAACAAATGAACGTCATACCCCTCGTTTAAGAGTGCAATAAAAGCATCAATTAAAACATCTAAACCATGCCAAGGAGCAAAGCTGCCAACAAAACCAATCGTAACGGGTCCTTTATTTATCTGACCACCAAAGCCTAATGAGTGATTGCTCGGTTTGAACAATGTGACATCAACCCCATTCGCGATTGTTTGATGTGGTTTAGCAAGATCGTTTGCGACTGCATCCTCAATTATGGTATCTGTCACACCAAAGGCGCCATCAGCTAATGAAAAAGCATGCTGATTCGAGTATAGATGTTGAAAAAAGGATAAACGTCGATATCCAGAGCAAAGACTCTCAGTCGAAGGAGAGTTTAACTCCAGCACCACAGGGATGTTCATCCAACGACATGCCCAAACAATTGATAAAGTATTCGAACCGTAGCGGGTTAAAACAATCTCAGGCTGCTCTTTTTTTAGTAAACGAATTTCAACGAACATCCGACGAATATTGATGAGTAAATCTTTCAAATCTCGAAGGTAAAACTGAGATAAGCTTAACTTCAACTTATCCATTAAGGTCGGCGTAAAAGAATCTTCATCTTCAGGCAAGATTTGTTCTGGGCAAATAACTTTAAACTCGATCCCTCGCTCTGCACACAACAAACCAAAATGGTGATTAAAAGCTTGCGTGTGGGTATTGGAACCATCGCTTTTGAATTTTTGATAATGAATGTACAGGCATTTACTAAATATTGAGGAGTTCATTAATTATTCTCTAAGCAACGATGATTTAATCGATTGGATGAATTGAATTTTTGTTGTAAACCTGAATCAACTTAGCGCGAGTCAGCATGCCCTTGTAATTATGGAGGTTAACTAGCACACGCGTCCAGCCTTGGGGCTGTATTTCAACTTTACTTAAATAGATAGTTTGATCAACTACAATGTTATTCACATCATCTCTGATACCCGACTGAACTTGAATATCAACCCAAGTTTTGTTCACTAAAATACTGCGATCATCATAAATATATAGTACCAAACCATTCGGTGGCTCTTGTTCCCAGCTATGAATAAATAACGTATTGGCCAGCATGTTTTCAGTATCATTAAACCCTCTAGGCCAGTAGATATACTTAGGATCATACTCGGCAGCTAAATTCTCAAATGGCGTCGGTGTATAATTATCTGGAAAGACCCTTAAATACTCTTGCCGTGTTGTAGCTTGTGCATTAAACATAATCAACACCCCCACATACATCAGCACTATTTGAATTTTCATACTTTGTCTCTTAATAGCCGATGAGCACTATACTTAGATATAAAATTAACCATAACTGAAGGTAAACGATGACTAAAGCGTTGTAATACCTGACTGGGCATCGAGCCAACAATTGATGCTGGTAACCATAAAATAGCAACAAGATAAACCAATGCACATTGAACAATAAACATCACTAAAAACAACTCAGCAGCACCACTAAAAAAATGTTCAATCAACGAATTAAATAACACGCCAAAGAAAATTATAACCATAGCAAGAAGAAACCCTGGTTTTTGTGCTTTAAAAAATAAACGCCATTCACAATCAACAAGCTTTAAGACCAATTGATTCAGTGATACATATAAATATAACGAGGCGACCACCACCACCCATGCAATTGCTTCGACACCAAAAGAAACCAAAGAAACACACCCCAATAACAACACGACTAAATAAATACACTGTTGTTTTAACTCTTTATAAACCAGCCCTACTGCTTGAATTACTGAGCCAGCCAAGTTAAATACTGTTTTAAATAGGCCTGCAATACACAAAATTTGAAAAGTGATAATAATGCTTTGCCAATTGTCACCAAATAATCCAACTATCAACCACTTAGCACCAATGAAAAAACCAGCCAAAATCGGAAAAATCACTAACGATGTCAGCTCAACCACAGCTAAGTAATTTCGTTTTAACAATGGCTTATTCGTTTGTATTTGTGCATAAGATGAAAACATCACACTCGATATTGAAGTAGCTAATTTCGTTATTGGCAATGTCATCAATTGACTGGCTCGGCTGTACAAACCAAGCGAATTAGGACCTAGGTACTTACCAATAAACAAGGTGTCAACATTCGCAGCTAAATAATTAACCGCACCATTTAAACTCTGTCCGGTCCCAAAATACATAAGCTTTTTAGCGGTTGTGATATCAAAACTGAAGCTAAGCACCGCCCGATTTGCGACTACCAGCAATACAGCCATTATCACACTTTGAGCAAGCGCCCCATACACTAACGACATCACCCCTAATTCATACAAGATGCAGGTGATCGTTATTAGAACATAACCAAAAATATACCCAGTAAAATCAACTATAAAAATAGACTTGAAATCGAGTCGCCTAATTAACAACCCTCGATAAACCGCACTAAAAGCACTGAGCCATAATGTGATAGATAAAATGTAAATCATCTTTTCAAGGGCTGGTTGCGCAAAATACAGCGCGACAAGGGGAGCACTTAAACAGACCGCGGCAGTCACCACACTTCCTATTAACACAGACAACGCTTGAGCCACTGAGGTATCTTGAGCTGTGAGCTGCTTACGTTGAATAATCGCAGGCCCCATCCCTAGCGTGCCCAGTAAATCCCCAAACCCAATAACAAATAATGCCAAGGCCATCAAACCAAAATCTGCAGGCGGGAGAAAGCGTGCTAACAGCGCAATCACAAATATCGACGAGAAGGTTTGAAACAATACTCTCAGGCTATTCCAACTAAGGCCCCTGACCGTATCATCAGTGTGGGACTTATCACTTATCATCATTGGCCTTCACGTTGATTATGGCGTTTATCAGTATTTTTAAATGTAAGGCCAACAAGCATGCCTAATATTGCCCAAATAGCATTGTTCATATAGGGATCATCTAGATTCGCAAGATTATGAATAAGCCAAGTTAAAATCCCGGTTGATAAACCGAGCAAAATTGCCTCATTAATACCCGTTTGTCGATAAAAGGCCTGTAAAGCACGATACAAAATAAAACCAACTAAAGATACGAAAACAATCAGTGCTGGCAGGCCCGACTCGGCCGCCATCAACAAATATGTATTATGAACAGGATATGGATAATACTTAGAGACGTATTCATTGGTATTATCATAATCTTGCATACGAGCGGCATACACATTTAGACCGACACCGAGTACAGGGTTGTCAACTATCATATTTTCTGCAATTTGCATCAAGGGGATCCGTAAATCTGCGGTACCGTAATCCTCGCCAAACACGCGTGTTCTAAATGTTTCAGACGCACTAAGTAAGATAGTGGCTGCAGTGACAGACACTAGTACAATACTTAATACTATTTTGATGATATTAACGCCTCGTTTATGCATCAACAGAGAAAGCGCAAACGTCATTGAGCAAGCTAATGCAATCCAGCCCCCTCGCGAAGAGGTCCAAAGCTCAGCCAAAATAGCCAAGAATAAACTAATCATAAAAAAAACACGCCACTGTGTTTTTTTCTCACGCAAAAGCATAAATACAGCAACTGGAATGAATAAATTTAAAAACATCGCAAGGTTATTCGGATGCGACAAAGAGCCCGCGACTCGCTCAACCTCTTGATTACCAATTAATGAAACAATCGCGATTTGTTTACCGATTAATTCCTGAGTGAAAATAGCCCCAACAAACTTTTGCTCTAAAACAATCACTCCTTGTATTAGTAAAATCAAACCAAAAATTCGCCCTAACACTTTCAATGTTTCTTCATCTTTATAATTATTCATAAAATAGATGAAAATAATAAAAGCCTTAACAATCCAAAAAAGTGCACTGATACTAAAAAAGGGGAAAGGTGAAATAAGTGATGACAGTAAGTTAAAGAAAAAGATCAAAATAAAGAACCAAATAAACACGTTGGGCATTTTTATATTAACAGCGTCTATCTTATTTCGATTTGATAACCAGATAAAAAACAGTGGGTAAAAAAAGATATCAAATAACGTCACTGTCAGGCCATTGGCCGACACATAAAATGGCGCATAATCCCGATAAAAAAAGTTAATATCGAAGAAAATTGGCAAGCTCAAAAAAGCACCGACAAGTAGGGTCAGTTTGAGTTTGTTGGAAAAGACAGTAAGAAAGAGTAAAGAAGTCACCCCAATTGTTAGCCCAAGGATAACCAAGGTCCAACGAGCTGACACATTACTCATAGAAATAACAAAAAAAGCGCCCACAAATGAGCTGAATAAAATAACGAGTAATAAATCTAATCGTAACTTAGGCCAATTCAGCATAATATCACAATGAAACCTATATAAATTTCATTAAGAATTTAGGGATCGGGAATGTCCTAAAATTCAAAATGGCTCCCAATATTGTCGCACCACAATCCTCTAGATCACTGATCAGAGCATTCAATGCAGGCAACCTAGTTTCGCCCGATTTAGTCACTAAAATAACACCATCTGATAAATGGAACAGCGATAAGAAACTCGGTACACGACTAAGCGGAGGCATATCAAAAACAACCCAGCGGTAATTATTTTTCACAATAAGCAATAAACCCGCAATAGTATTGAGCACGCCAGAAGACTGAATCTCTTTTTCATTAATATGAAAGGTTAAGTGAGTAAACGAATAATACGGTAGACCACGAATAAACTGCTCGGCAGAGACTTCTTTATTCATCACTTTGCAAAAATCTGGTGACGTCGCTTTTTTAGTCAACTTGATTGATAAAAAAATACACGCTTGCTCAATGTCGTATGAAGAGAGTAACCGAGTCGCATAATAACCAATTGTCGTCGAGCCTACTTTGTTATTAACGCCCACAAACATTAATGTTTGAGATTCTTCGTTAGCACTCGAAATAAGTCCTGATGTCACACGATTTAAAGAGCGTATCCATTGCGTATTTTCGATCGGCTTAAGGTTATCATTTGGTAACACAGATTTAAGTTTTTCTTCACCTTCATCATGGACTGGGGTCGAATCTGAAGAGTTCGCTTTTAACGGCTCCAAAACCCGTTCAGAAAGACTGACTTCTGGTTGTGTTGACTTATTATCGAGTTTACCAAGCTGAGGGTACAGTTTGTTTACAGTTTCGAATACATTAGCCATTTCAATTACTCTGCTCTGTTAATCTAATCATGACGACATATCATCCAAAGAGCCCAGATAACGAATATTGGTTTTTGAAATAATGTCATTAGGCATGACCACACGTTGATCCAACGAATATGCAGCAATACACAGGCCCATGGACAGAAAAAATGCAAGCACAATCGCCATTAGCATAATTTTTGTTTTTTGTGGAAACCAGGGTACAAGCGGTTTCACTGGACGAGTTGCAATTGATACATTGGCAAATAAAGCCTGATCTTTTTCTAAGTTAATCCGCGCTTCTTCTCGCTTTGTACTGTAAAGTGTATAGTTATTTTTAGCTAATACATGCTCCAATTGAAGCCTTTCAAGGTTTATGGATGAGGCGGTCAAACGGCCCAATTCAGCTTGTGCTTCTTCGACTTTAAGGTCTAACTCTTTGTTTTCAGCAAGTCGACCTTGCAGCTTAGTTTCTAACTCATCAATAATTTGTTTCATCTGCATATGAATTTGCTTATGCATATTTTTATACTGACTTTCAGCGTCTATAACCGCTTTAGAATCGGGTAAATAATCACTCATCGCGCGTTGCTTATTAATAATTAGCTGAGCAATGGCCTTAGACATTTCAATTAAAGCTGGAAAGCTATCGAGAATCTCTCTTGGGATACCCACCCATTTATCATCGCCACGAATATTTTTTTTCGTTTTTGAAATTAAAATGATTCGCTCACGTAAAGAGCTCGCCTCCATTGCGACTTCAGCTTTACGGTATTCCAAGTTACGAATCAATTGCAGTAAATTTTCTTTTTGTAGCGTCGGATTGGCCACATTCACACGCTGACTTTCATCGGCTAAATCGTTGGTTAACTGTTTAAAACGCGTCTGAAAAGTACTCGTTTGCTTATCAAAAAAATCAAGGCTCGATTTAGATGTTTGATTCACGTTGATGTGATAAGAAATGTAAGTATCAATAATGGTATTTAATTGACTCACAATTTCATCCGGGTTACCACCTCGCAATTTCAACTGAATAATATTAGAGAGTGAAAGGGGCTCAGCTTTAAAAGCACCTGAAAGCTTAAACACCGCTTTTTGAAGCGCTAGCTCATCTTCATGACTCGCTAAATCATGCGCGAGCACCACATTGGTCATGACAGGTTCAGACTTTAACAGTTCTATAACCGTGTTAATCATCTGGGAGTCAACGCGATTTTCATAGTTTACACGAGAGACATCTTTATCGAACACCACGGGTGTTTCGATTTGAGGCTTAATTACTAATTTTGCATTGACTTCATAAATGGGTGGATACAGCAAAACAACCGCAAGCGCGGTTAAAACCACAGCACAAAAGCTTACAATGAACAGTGTTTTTTTAATAAAGAAAATACTAACAATATCTCTTATTGTTTGATTTTGTTCTTTTTGTTGTAATTTATTTGATGCTATCGGTTCCATTATTAATCACCACTATGAATAAAGTTGACCGACTCAGAAATACTATAAAACACCCCTAAATCAGCAGGTATCATCCGTCTTACCGTCTCACCTAAAATTGCAGCCCGACCTAATCGACTCGTAGGGACATAAATAATATCGGCTTGACGCAACAGTGTGTCAGTTCCTAGATTTCCAGTGTCGAATATATTCTCAATATCAATTATTCTACCCACAGCATTATTACGTTCATCACGAGTAATAAGTAAGGTGTCAGATGTGACTGCATTGGGTCTAAACCCTTTAGCCATTGCGACTGCTTGCGTCACCGTTGTCGGCCCCTGAAGTTGATAATAGCCAGGCTCGTTAACCGCTCCCATGATATAAACGCGATTTCCCACAGCATTAATTAAGGTAACGGAAGTGAACATTCCAGGAACAATTTTTTGATATTCCTGGTTGATATTTGCTTGAATATCTTCAACAGCCATTCCTGCAACCCGCAGAGGATCTAATAGCGGAATCGCAATACGTCCATCAGGCTGCACCAGCGCTAAACGACTTTGTCCTCTAGTTGCTGTTTTAATTGCCTCTTTCAATTCGCGGATACTCTCACCATATCGAATTAAGGCCACTGTGCACTTAGGGTTACGTAAAATAGGTTCATATTCTTGAGTAATTCTTTCAGCAAGCTCCATAGGCGTTAAACCAAACGCATCAACGTCACCAATGTGCGGAACGGTGACACGGCCATCAGGTCTAACATTGAGAGAGCGGTCAAATTGTGGATAGTGAGGGAATTCAACTCGAATTTGATCACCAACAGCGATGCGATATACATCTTGTTTTCTGACATCGATATGGTACGAAACTTCAATTTGGTCACCTGCAGATATCATATAATCATGACTGAGGTAAAGAACTTTATCGTCGTATATTTGCCTATTATTATCGATACTCGCAGGACCATGAGGCGAAGTACAAGAAATTAAAAAAACTAACATGAACGCTATAAATAACAATTTATGCATTTAGACGTGATTCTCCGACTGATAACAAGTTCCTGAATTAGCACTGAGTTATTGTAAGTTTAAAACTAATCAGTATAGGGTAGCTATATTATAATCTAATGTAACCTAATTACTGATATTATAACAATAATGTATTAGATTTGAAGCCTATATAAATATTTGAACCCCAAATAAAGCACATACTATCGTTTTATTTATCAGGAAACGACGGTTTACTTGATTCCTTTCAATTATTACATTGTATTACAATACGCTTTCATCATTTACGAAATGCATAAATGTTGTCGGATAACTATTCAAAACAACAAATTATGATATGATTTAACCCTCATCTTTCTCTTCGAGCTAAACGTATAATCAATGATAAATTTACTCAAAAACGTGACCTTATTGACTCTATTAGTATTAGCTGGTTGTTCCAGTGTCGATGATAACCACCATCATACCCACCACTACGAACCTGAAGGTTTGTACCAAGAAGATTACTCTAGTTTTTATTATTATCTTTATGAAGGGTATTTAGGTTTAGCTAAACAAGAAGATAATGAAAATGATGTTGATGATTTCGAACTTTTTTCAGAGAAAGCGCAACGTGTTAAAGATGGGCGTATTGTAGACCCTCAGCATCTTAATATGCGACGAATTCCTGAAAAACACATTCATGAGCTAAGAGAAGCCAGACAACAGCTTCTGACAGCATTTTATCAAGGCAGCAAGGAAAAACAGCCAAAAGAATCAGCTTATGCTCAAGTGATGTTTGATTGTTGGATGCAAGAACAAGAAGAAAATTTTCAACAACATGACATTGATGTGTGCAAAAAGCAGTTTTATGACGCACTGACTTTACTTTCACCGCCTATGCCAGCTCCTGAGGTTATCGCAAGCACTCCTCTTCCAGAAAAAAACTGTGCATGTGATGAGCCACCCGCTGTAGATCCAGAGAAAAAGCACGCTCCTGTTGCTCCTCCTGTTTTTATTATCTACTTTGACTTTGACAAAGATAATTTGACAGCAAAGGCTATCGCGACCATCAATGAAATCAAACAAGCCGATAAAACTTGGCAACCTCATCGAATTATATTGTCAGGCCATACTGATTTAGCTGGATTAAATACCTACAATGAAGACCTTTCGAGTCGCCGTGTCGACAACGTCAAAAATGGTTTGATCCTCTCAGGCATTCCCGATAACAAAATTGAGTTTAATTGGCTCGGAGAACGCCACCCTGCAATAAAAACCAAAGATGGTCAACGAAAAGCCGAAAATAGGCGGGTTGAAGTCCACCTTGAACTATAAAACGCGATGAGTGACTTTTTACTCGGGCAAGGTTCTGCCTTTCCTATTACACACAAAGAAAACAATGTTTTCACCCATTTTTCCGAGCTTTTTACCTATACAAAAAGCAATATAAACGTAAGTATTTCAAGGAATGAGTGCTCCAGTATTTGGGCTCCTTATCAAGACCCTAACACCGGGGCTCAGATATTTATTTTGGGCAGACCTTGCTTAGAAAATCCCCAGATTTTAAATCAGGTAAAAGATGAAGATAAAAAAGCTTGCCTTACTCGACACTTGCTACACCTTTGGCAAAATAACCCAAGTGACTTCCATAAGAGCTTAAATGGCTATTTTGCGGTGATCGTTCACTCTAAGCAGCAAATCCACGTATTCACCGACAAATTAGGCGTTTACCCTGTTTTCAAATCAACTCAGTCACCAACGTTAAAACTTGCTTCTCACCCTGATAATCTGGCTAGCTGGTTACGTGATGAAGAAATGGCTATAAGCCTAAATATGCAGACAATCGCCGAGACGCTGGCTACAGGCAGCAGTTTCAGCCAAGCATCGTTTTATAACGAAATTGATGCGCTAAAGCCTGCTTCACATTATGTGTTTGATATCAAGCAAAACACTTACACTCAATCAAGCAATTATTATTGGTCAATAGAGCAAAAGAAGCTTCAACAACCTCGAAGTAAATGGTCACAAGATATCGCAAAAGCGATCTCAAATGCCATGGCTAAACGCACTCATCAATTCAGTAAAAATAACGCCTTGTTATTAAGTGGTGGTGCTGATTCACGCGCGATTTTATTTGGTCACCCTCACCCAAGCCAACTTAATACCATTACCTTTTGCGATACTTACAATGCAGAGGCAAATACTGCAAACAAGCTTGCAACCATCGCTCAGTCATCTCATCAGACTTGGTTTAGAGACTATGAGCATTACGGGCATGCTTTCATCGAATCCGTCAGATCTACGGGCGGAATGTGGTCTATCAAGGATGCGCATTACCTAAGTTTCAATGACAAATTAATCAATAATCACTGGGATACGATTTTTACAGGTTGTTATGCAGACTATCTACTCAAAGGCTTGGGGATAAACAAACAACAAACTCTGTTTTTTGGTAAATCGGTTCCTTTGTATGTCAGTGCACCAATCAAAAGTCAGTATTATCAACCTCATTTTACTCTGAATACACATTGGCAACATCATTTAAGTACTTCACTTAACCAATATTATGAGTTTTCTGGGACTACTGTCGATAAACTCGAAAATAAACGCATCAGCCCATTGTATAAAGAAGCGGATGCGATGGGACGACTTTACTTAATGCGCTGCACAGCCTGGGAGCCAATATTTTGTGATAATGAAATCATCGATATTTATTGCACTATGCCAGCAGAGATCAAACTTGATTATCGAACTTTTGCGGATGCCGTACAAAGTATAGTGCCCAGAAAAGCAAAAAAAGTGATCAACAACAACCATGGCGGCCGTCTGAACGCGTCAGAGTTAAGCATTAAATCCCGCTACCTTCTGCGTCGAATTAAAGGTAAGATTTTACGCACCTTAAACCCCAAAAATACGACTATAGCTACACAGGCTTCTTGGCCAAATTTTGTCGCTTACATACAGCATAGCGCTGAGTTTAAGCAACATTGGCAATCAATCTCACCACAAGCCCAAACACTCATTAAGTCCATCTTATCACTTGATCCTTGGGAAAAAAGCCTAGCTCAATGGGATGATGACAATAACGATTTAATTCTGAGAGCCTTAACCATTGGCCTCTGGCTCGATATCACAGCTAACATTCATCGCTATCAATAAACTAGGGGGATACACCCAACAATTTTGCTTTTAATATCCGATACAAAAAAAGTGGATTGCCTAAAACATATCTGCGCCAAGTTTTCTTTGGTTCAACAAACAGTCTGTAGAGCCACTCTAAGCCGTTATCAGTCATCCATTTAGGTCCTCTAGCAATATTGCCGGTATAAACTCGATGAAACGCTCCTGTAGCTATCTTAACTGGCGCATTGAGTAACATTGCATTTTCTGCAATCCATTTTTCCTGAATTGGCATGCTCATTCCCACTAATACAATAGAAGCTTCTGAGCGATTAATCATTTCAACTACTTTGCAGTTTTCTTCGCCTGTTCGCGCAAAAAAACCATGATGAAACCCTGCTAACAAGCACTTTGGGTGGCGTTCTTTTAGCTTTTTCTCAAAGGCAAGTCCTTGCTCTTGTTCATCGCCAAGTAAAAAGATTGACCAGTTTTTCTGGGCACACAATACAAACAAATCATCGAGCCAATCCATCGGAGTCATTCGCTGACCCACTTCAAGTCCCAATAACTTTGCGCCTATTTTTACTCCCATACCATCGACAAAGACCAGATCACCAGAATTTAAGACCTGTTTAAATTCTGAGTCTCGGTAAGTTAAATTCATCGCATGGATATTGAGGTTATAGATATTAATCGGTTCATTATGCATGATCTGATTTGAAATGACCTCGAATAGCTCAGGCTGATTGATAACATGATAATTTATAGATAAAAGCGATTGAGTCTCGTAGGGCTTAAGCAGCATACGCTTCCTTATTAGTGGCTTAACTTGATGAGCAAATCTGCAAATTTGTGGGTGTTGTTCAATAAATTAAAATGAGTCTGAATGTGAGATTGAGCGTATAAGCTTTGTATTTTTGCTTTCTGCGGCTGTTCAATCAGGTTTTGCATTGCTTCGCAAACTGATTGAATACAATTGGGCGCAGTTAGTTGCCCTGCTTTTCCAAACGCTAATAGTTCAGGAATACCGCAAATATTAGGCGCTATTACCGGCAGCCCCGCATTCATCGCTTCCATCAATACAAGCGGCATGCCTTCTGTAATACTGGTCATGACAAAGATATCAACCGAGGAATAACTCGCCAAGACTTCATGATGATATTTCGCACCAAGCAATATGACTCTCTGCTCTAAACCAAGTTCTGTAATTAAGCGTGTTAAAGAGTCTCGCTTTGGGCCTTCGCCAATGATTTCACAACGTATATTAATACCTTGGTTTACCAAAACCGCACAAGCGTGGATTAAGATATGTTGAGCCTTATGTTCTGATAAACGACCGACGTTTATGATTTTGATTTGCTGAGGATGATCATTCTCTTCTTTTCTTTCTTGAACGCCTAACTCATGACTCGCAACCCCTAGCGGTATAACTTGAGCCGAAGCAAGATTAATACTTGGAAAAGTCGTTGCAATAAAATCAAGATTATATTGAGAAATAGAGATGACTTGTTCAGCTTGGCTAAGCTTAAGCTCAAGATCGGCCACAGCATCGAAGGTTAAATCAGCACCATGCAAGGTAAGGGAGTAAGGTGTTTTTTGCACCCACTGCAGCCACATGGCGATGGCAGTGGCGCCATAAGTAAAGTGGCTGTGAACCCATTTCACCTTTGGGTAAAGCCGTCTGACTAATAATGCACCAGTAAAATGAGCCAAGGAAACCGTGCTTTTTTCTTCTAATTGAACAATCCGCATCAAACATTTTAGATACAGCAACGGTGCTGTCACAAAAAACATAAAATGGGTTGATAAAATAAAAGGAATTGAAACATTCGATAAGTAAGTCACTCTATCAAGTGACGCTCGCATATGTGGGTGAACATCAGATAATGCAGGCTTATTATTTGAGACAATCGCAAATTCAAAACCTTTATCAGTAAGTGCTTGGTACTGATCAAAAATAAAGGTTTCACTTAAAATTGGATATACGGAGTTGAGAAAAACCACCTCTGCATTGTGAGTTGAAAAGGCAGCCAAACTAAGAAGCCCCTTTTCCTTTTAAAACCGCAGGAACAGTCTTTAACAAAATTTTCAAATCGAGCCAATGACTCCAATGATCAATATAGTCACTATCAAGCTTCATCCACTCATCAAACGACAAGTCATTGCGACCATCAACTTGCCAACTACCGGTAATGCCCGGTAACACACTTAGCCGCCTTAAGTGCTCTACGTTGGTAAACCGCTTGTAATCAGCATGAGGCAATGGTCTAGGTCCGACTAGACTCATATCACCTTTTAAAACATTAATTAGTTGTGGTAACTCATCAATGCTCGATTTCCGTAAAAAACGCCCAAGAGCTGTAATCCTAGGGTCATTTTTCATTTTAAACGCAGCCCCATCAAGCTCATTACTTGTTTCTCTTAACGCATCTTGTAATGAATCGGCATTTTTCACCATCGTTCTGAACTTGATTAATCTAAACGTACGACCGTTGTACCCGTACCTTTCCTGAACAAAAAAAGCCCCTCCGCGAGACTCAAGATTAATCAATAAAATACACACGGCAAATAATGGTGTGAGCAATATAAGTCCTAAAACAGCGACGGTTAAATCTACAATCCGCTTAAATAAAAATGCACTGCCTAACTGGTATCCAGAGCGAACGATAAGTTCGGGTGAGACATCATCAGACGATACACCAATATTTTCTAAACTAATTTGCGTCATTTCTGTATTTTTAAACAAAGAATGCACCACAGAAGCAATAGGAAAGCGTAACATAATCCCCTGAGCATGCGCTCTTAATATGACATTATGTAAAGTATCATTTTTCACTGAGGTGTCTGTAAATACCACCAATTCATCAATAACCTTATTTTTAAGCAGGCTTTCAAAATCATCAAAACAACCAATCGTTTGAGGATCTACATAGACATCCTGCCGTTGTGCACTTAAGTGGCCAACAATATTGCACTCTTCATTTTTAAGCTGCTCAGCATAGGCTTTTGCATAATCACAATTACCTAAAAACAACACATTGCGAATATTAGAATCACCTAAATGGAATCGCTTTAAAACAGACCAAACTATAAATCGGAATAAAATAGTCATTAAGGTGCTAACAGGCCAAAAAATCAGGAGTAAATACCAGCCAGAAAAAATGGAAATATCAAACAAATTACCTAATGCCAACAGCGTGACTGTAATAATTCCATGCACTTTGGAAATAGTAAACGCGTCACTGGCAAAATCACTTTTTAAAAATTTTGCTTCATATAATGAGAATTGCTCAAATAAGAAGAGATAAAAGCCAAGCAAGATCACAACAATTACAAAATTGAAAACCGTTAAACGAAGACTCATAAACTCGAACAGGCTAAAATGACCATTAAAGTGACTGTTTATAGTACTTAGAATCAGTAACGATGTGATGAAAGACAATACATCAAAAAACTTAAAATTTTGATAAATGAAACGATTAGAGCAAGTCATAAACTACTACCTTACATATGACATACAAACGAAACAACTTAAAAAATACGTCGAAAATCCGTAAATTCTAAATTCATTATCGCATCCTGCGCTTCGTCAAACGATTTATACGGTCCTAAATAAACTCGAGATACATAACGATAATCCCACTTTTCACTTTGAAATACGGTTTGAAACCCGATTTGATTTAAATAATCGGCCTGCTGCTTAGCTAAACTTTGCTTGGTAAACGAGCCAAAAAAAGCATAGACCTCTCCAGATTTAGATTTTGTGAGTAAATTTATTTCTGAAATTTTTGGTAAGTTCAGTACAACCTGAGAGTTAATATCATTAAACGAGGTAATATTAGGGTTAGTTTGGCGGACAATGTCTTCAATCGATGCATTCCAGCTACCATAATGCCCTTTAATCACTTGGCTAATTGCTTGGCCTGATGGTTTCGTTACTCGTGTAACTCCTTTCATATTGTCCCTAAATGGAAAAGCAATTAAATGCTCTGCATCCCATACAGAGCGACTAGTCTCAGTATTTTGTGACCTCGCATTTACCTCTGTTATGTTTACAGGTGTGGATGACAACTGCTCAGCATTTGTGTTTGTTTGCTTTGGTGCAACTCGAGATGTTTCGTAGCTGCGATCAAAGTTATTTTGCTCTGAAGTAAATTGCTTAACTTGATAACGAGGATCAGAATTATCAACAGGGATCACTCTTTTTGCTCTTGGTTCATCATCGTACGCAGCAGGTTGCGACATATGAGGGGCTGACTTTGTTGTCGGTTGCTCTTTATTCGCTTGATTAACAACTGATAGCGCATTAAATACTACAAAAGAAAACCATAACAGCAAGAGCAACGCTAATACACCCAACACTTTAAAAAATAAGCTCTTGTTTAATTGGTACTGACGAGGTTGCTGCACTTCTTTAGTTGGCAATGAAATATCTGGAAATGCATCCTCATCTTGTTCAACCTCAAAAGATTGCTCCACTTCAGCACTCACTTGCTCGTCTTCTGCCTGAGTGTTGAAGGCTCCCAGTTGGTTAAGTGGTAAATCTACAATTGCCTTAGTCACCATATCACTATCAATAGTGCGCTTTTCATTCATAAAACCATAAAAAAGACTCGCATCACAAATTTGATTGATGAGTCTTGGGCTACCTTTAGATAAATCGGCAATTTTATGAATGGCTTGTTCATTAAATAAATGTGGATTTCCGCCAGCTGTATCGAGGCGAAATTCAATGTATTGACGCACAAAGTGGGGATCTAAGTAGTTGAGTGTTTTTGCTATTGCGACTCTTTGTAACAAAGCTTGGTTCGGCCCTCGATTTAAATGCTTAATCAATTCAGGCTGCCCAACTAACACTACGTTGACTAATTTATGACTGTCATGCTCTAAGTTAGATAAAATTCGCACCTTTTCAAACGAATCGTCGCTTAGCATCTGCGCTTCATCAAGCAATAAAACAAATCTAAATTCGGCAGTTTGCTTCGCGATAAGCTTTTGCTTTATTAAAGTCAAAATTTGATTGGCACCTAAACCATCGATAGGTTCGATCATTAGGCAATTTGCTATAAAGTTAAATAACTCATCACTGCCGAGCTTTGGGTTGACTATCTCGATAATTTTATTGTTTTTATCTTCAGATAATAAATCTTTAAGTACTTTAAGTGCCTGTGTTTTCCCTGCACCGATTTCCCCAGTCAGCATCAGCACACCTTTGTTTTGCTTAATGCCATACATAAACGAAGCGAGCACATCACGATGCCGATCACTTGGAAAAAAGAACTTAGCGTTTAAGGTATTTTCAAAAGGCTCACTTTTAAAATGATAAAAGTCATTATACATTCTTACAAAAACTCCAAGCTCATTAAATAATAATTGCTTTTATTGCAATGCTTTAAGTCTACTTGAAAAAAAAACATATATCAGCAATTAGCACTACTTTTTTATTACTTCGTATTACATTACTTCTTAATCAGAATATTATCAATTTTGATCACATTCTGATGTTGTGCCTCTGTATTTGCTCGTATAAACGCCCATTCAAGGACAAATGGTTCATTCTCATTCGCTCTATCACTGGACTTGAAAGTATATTCAAAGCGTTTGAACTGAGTACCATTCTCTTCTTTATCATTGTATAGCGGGCTGCTTTGATATTGCTTATTTATAAAAAACCCAAATTCATCACCAGCCCCTTTACTCAATTGATAATCAAACTCTATTGAAATCGCCTCGCGAAGCACCATAGTTAAAACACTTGTTTGACCTTTAGCCAAGTCTGGCGCAGATTGCACAATAAAGCGACCTTGCGACTCAGAATAATCTTGCTCTACAACGGTCCAACTGCCACTCATCGATGCTGAAAACTCACCATTTTCAAAATCAATGAGCTTTTCACTTGAAGGGTTATATTCAGTCATCGCAATGGTTGCTCCTTCGGAGTTAATTGCAATAAATTGATTAAACGTATCATCTTGAGTAAAAATATCTGACACTTGAATCACACATTCGGTTTGAATATCAGAGAACACCTTAAGAACAATTTTCGATGAATCAAAAACCGACTCACCAAAAGTATCTTCTAGCGTTTCAGCAATACGGCAAATTGCACCTTCAGATTGATTGACCACTTTCCAGCTAAATAAATTCGGACTCACTGAGCTTTGCGCGATTAATGTAGTCACGCCATTATCATTCAATTTATAGTTAGGAGTGAAGACTTCAATATTTGAACTATTGAGCACTAATTCATAACTTACATTTTCAATGGGAGAAGAGCCCGCAACGACATTATTTGCATCTTTAATCAATAACGTATCAGAGCCTAAGTTTTGAGCGGTTAACACCATTCGGCGATTACTCGGTTGAACTTGTGAAAAAGGCGGAGTGATCGTCGGAAAAGCACTTGATTGAAGATCCCAACTGTAATTAGGTGATTTTGATGTCCAACTTGTTGTTGCTTCTAAATCAACACTCTCACCCACTGGTACATTTAAATAGCCTTTGCTCACGGTACCTTTCATGCTCGAGCCACTGAGGTTTATTTCAGCTGGCGTTGTTTTCGTAAATGGCGTAGCGTCATACTTACCAATAATATATGGCACATTTTCAGTATCATCTAAATAACTAATTTTTAGCTCCCACTCTCCTGAGCGCTTGGGCGTGACATACTCTAGTTGATAAATCGAGCCGATTTGAGTACTTAATCGTTGGTTTTGCAGTTTAATTGCTTCCTCAATCAACGATAAGTCACCTTTAGTAGTAATGACTTGTCCAGTTGTGGCTATTTTGGTTAATTCCACAGGGACTGGGTTTGTATCACTCACTTGTCCGGTGAAAATTGCGACGACTTCCTTATTGCCTCGTTGGTCAATAACGTCTTGTAATGACGCACTGCCAGATTCATGATTTCCGTCCGTAATCAATACCATGAATCCTTGCACAATACCTGTAGATGAAGATTCATCTTGCCACAATTCAAGCCCTTTAATTGTGCCACCATATAAATCGGTTGAGTTATTATCGCTTCGAGATTGACGATTCAGCTGCGTCAGCTCATCTAATCTTTGCTTAATAAGTGCTAAGCTCTTAGTCGCAGCAATATATACATCCGCATTTTGATCAAAAATAACCAAACTAACTGTCTGCGAAGGCAATAATTTAGATGACAACTCACCTGTTTGAGTATCCTGTGTGTATATCATGCCGCGGATAGTTTCAATCAACTCCAAAAAGTCGCTATCTGAAATACTGGCACTAATATCAAGCGCAAAAACGATTGGTTGGGTTAACTCAACATCTTTTATCGGCGTGATTTTGGCAAATGACTCACTGCGAAGCCCTACGTTGACACCGTTTTCTTCAACTAAGAAGTTATTCTTCCAACTGTCATCATTTGCCTGTGCCAAGCCTTCAATAGGTTTATCTTGACCATCAAATACCTTAAAAATAGACACAATCTTAGAGGGTTCAATAGCAAAGGCGTTGACTGATTCCACACGATTTGATTCAATTTCATCAATGTAAATTTTAAGCTGGGCTGTTTTATCAAGCGCTGTTGCCGTAATTGTCACTTCACCTACGGTAAGCGGATTCAACAAGCCGTTTTGTGTTACCGTTGCCCGCGTTGTGTCCGAACTCACCCACTTAACACCTTCTAAAAGTTTATCTGTCGTACCATTAGTAAAAGAAGCCAAAAACGAGAGTTGCACATAGTCTCCTAGTGCAAAATAACTTGGTTGAGCCGATAAAATAGACACGGCTTGAACCCCAGGTTGGATAGATAACATCACCGAGGCTGAGTATTCTTGGTAGACTGCGTTAATTTCAACTTCACCTTCACTTAAAAAGGTGATTTCACCCAAAGTATTGATGGACGCTACCGCCTGATTCGAACTCCCCCAATTAACTGGTTCGTCTAAAATGCGGAACGAATCATCTTTATAAAAGCCAACAATAGATAATTGGATATTTTGCTGTCCAACTAAAAACGTTTTACTCGCAGTATTTATGCCTATCGATACGAGTTCTTCATCTGGCTTAGGACCTGATTGAATGGTAAAACTGTAGCTTGAGGTTTTCTCTTGAAAAACGGCTGAGATTATTACCGTTCCCTCTTTGACTGCTGTCAATTGACCCGTCTCTGAGATGGTTGCAATTTGCTTATCAGAGCTTGACCAAGTGGCTTGACTGGTTACATCCTGTACAGCCCCTCCACCATAGCTGGCCGTTAAGACCAACTGAACTGCTGAGTCACCGACTGATATAACCTGAGTAGGCGAAGAGATAATAATTGTTTCTGGCGAGGGTGTTACTGATTCTTCTTTCGGAGGACTGCCACAGCCCGTTATCATCACAAAAAAAGTGGTTACGAATAACAATCGAAGAAAATACATATCATCCCAAGGTCTATTATTTTAATAATCATTTCATTTTACCGACAAAATGCACAAAAAAAAGGTTTCTTTTACCACCTTGAAATAAATCAACTGCGTCGCTAACCTCGCTTTTAGGCAAAAGGTCGAATAGAATCATTAAACTGCTTAAAATCAATGGATAAAGATGGAAAATAGAACGGACTGGATTGATTACTGCAAAGCAATTGGTATTATTTTAGTCGTCTATGGCCACGTTGTCAGAGGGCTAATAAACGCAGGCCTTCATGACAACTTTATCGTGCATCACTATATAGACTCCGTTATATATTCATTCCACATGCCCTTATTTTTTTTCCTTTCTGGGTTGTTTTTTTTACAGACATTTCAAAAGAATGGTGCTGTGGGGCTGCTAAATAAAAAAATTGACACATTATTTTATCTATATGTCTTTTGGTCGTTATTACAAGGCTGTATCGAAGTTGTTCTGAGTCAGTTCACCAATAATGCCATTTCATTGCATGAAGTGTTCAATTTAATGAGTGAGCCTAGAATGCAGTTTTGGTTTTTATATGCTCTGATTATGCTTTTTATCCTGAGCACTTTAATTTATACCGTTTTGCCAAAAGTACCGATATATATTCTTATTGGCTTTAGCGCTTTACTTTACATTTATGCTTCAGCCCTACCACAGGGGTTAAATAGCTACTTAATCTATCAAAACCTTATTTTCTTTACGCTCGGGATTGGGGTCTATCAAATAAAAAACCTGCAAATACATTTTCATGCACCAACATTTACCGGCTTGTTAGTGGCCTTTATTATTTCGCAATATCTCTTTCATCTCGACCACACCTATCAAGATCGCGGCTTTTATTCATTATTAATTGCCATTATTGCCATTTCGTTAACCGTGCAAAGCGCGCTATTCTTAATACGATTTGAATTCAATTGGCTAAAACTGATCGGTACTTATTCGCTGGGCATTTATCTCATTCATATTTTGACCGGCAGCGGTATCCGGGTTGTCTTAACGAAATTATTCGAAATGAATAACTTTTATCTGCATTTAATTTGCGGACTCATATTTGGTTTGTTACTGCCAATGCTTGTTCAGCATGGGGTCGAAAAATACCGCCTACGCTACCTTTTTTCAGCCCCAATCAGTAAGCTCTGGCGAGCTTAACCACTATTGGTTCGATTGAGCGCGCCATAATGCTGCATACGAACCATTTTGTGCCAATAACTGTGTATGAGTTCCATATTCTTTCAGCTGACCTTGCTCAAGAAATAAAATCGCATCAGCATCTATTATGGTTGATAGACGGTGTGCAATTACTAAGGTTGTGCGACCTTTAGACACCGACTGCAACGTCGCCATTATTGCCGCTTCATTATGACTATCAAGTGAAGACGTCGCTTCATCAAAAATGAATATTGCAGAATTTTTTAGTAGCGTACGCGCAATCGCGACGCGTTGCTTTTCTCCGCCAGACAGTTTTAACCCTCGTTCACCCACTTCTGTATTGACACCATCAGGTAAGCTGGCAATAAAACGACCTAATTGCGCATCTTCTATCGCTTGTAATACTTGCTCATTGCTAGCACTCAGGTTGCCGTAACGCACATTTTCTAAAATACTGGTGTTAAATAACACTGTATCTTGCGGCACAATGCCGATTTGTTGGCGCACGGAGTCAAAGGTTAAGGAGTCAGTTGCTTGACCATCGATTAAAATGCGCCCCTGATTTAAGTTATAAAAACAATAAAGCAATTTAGTGATGGTTGACTTACCCGCACCACTAGGGCCGACAATCGCTACTTTTTTCCCACCAGGGACCACGAAACTAAGATTGTTTAAAATTTCTCGCCCGCTTTTATATGAAAAACAAACATTGTCAAAACGCACTTCTGCTTGGCTAATTAACAGTGGCTGCGCATCCTGTGCTTGTTTAACTGGGGATGTTTGCGCTAATAATGAAAACATATTTTCAATGTTGGTCAATGACCCCTTAATTTCACGGTACACAAAGCCAAGAAAGTTGAGCGGCATAAACACTTGCATCATAAAGGCGTTCACCAGCACAAAATCACCGATTGTCATCACGCCTTGTTGCACATCAAGCGCTGCAAATGCCAACATGGTCGTCATAGACAAAGCAATGATCAACGCCTGACCGCCATTGAGTGTAAATAAAGATAAGCGATTATTTCGTCTTGCTGTTTCCCAATCCGATAACGCCTGATCATACGCGTGTTCTTCATGGCGCTCGTTATTAAAATATTTAACCGTTTCAAAGTTTAATAAGCTATCCAGCGCTCGAGAGTTCGACAAATTATCCGCTTGATTTGCATCCCTAATAAACTTCAAACGCCAATTAGTGACCTTGACGGTAAATAAAACATACGCGAATACTGCAAGTGCAATCACCAGCGCATACTTCGCGCCATAGTTGTACGATAAAATCCCAATAACAAAGGCCAGCTCTATCAATGTAGGGCCGATGTTAAAAACGAAAAAACGCATCACAAAACTGATACCCGAGACGCCACGCTCTATATCGCGGGCTAGACCACCCGTTTTACGAGATAAATGGAACTCTAAATCAAGGTGGTGGATATGAGAAAAGACTTGTAAGCCAATCCGGCGCATTGCACGTTCTGTAACTCGGCCAAACAGCATATCCCGTAATTCAGAAAAAACCACATTGGCAAAACGTACCAATCCATACGCCGCAACCAATGCAAGCGGCGCACTCAATAACGCAATTTGCTGGCTGTGTTCGCCATTAAGTGCGTCAACCGTATATTTAAGAATAAAAGGCAACAAGACACTGGCTAACTTTGCACTGAGTAAACAAACAAATGCAAAAATTATTCGTTGTTTATATTCAAGTAGGTATGGCCACACTTTTTTAAACACACTGATATTAAAACTATCATTTTCTTTTGGAGTACTAAAACCTCGGCGCATATCAACCCTATTAAACCAACGCAACAACTTCTGAACTTCAAAGGCAGTGTAACCTGTTTATTGAAATTTGCATGACAACATTTTAATTGCGCACATTATCAAGTATTTTGACTACAGAGACAGCATAACACGTAGAGGTAGGGTGATGATTTGGCAAAAAGCAGGCAAAGTAATTGAAGAAGCGAGACTATCAGGCGCTTTGCATCCAATCAGTGCCACCTCAATTGCGCATCAAGAACAGGGGATTGTATTTACCTATCACCTCCGTAACCAGCAGGCTAAAAACAAGCCTCATCAACACACGCAAAAAAGTAATCCATTTTTGCCACACGAACCAGCGATGTTTGTCGATCACTTAGGGCGAGACCATAAAGTTCTCTTAAACAAATTTCCGGTCCTTTCACCTCACCTTTTAATCTGCAGCAACACCTTTATCGCACAAAATAAAGCACTAACGGAATCTGATTTAATCGCTTGGCATCGGCTTGTAACCGACAGTTGCAGCCCACAAGCGAATCCCCACAGACAGCGAATTGGCTTTTTTAATTCAGAACCCACAGCAGGCGCAAGCCAACCTCATCGCCACATGCAAGTAATTGAACAAAAAACCTCAATCACACCGTTTTTTTACGCGTTTGAACAACGTTTCCCCAATACAACAGCTCTTTTAAATTACACCTGTCCTGCTGAGCTGTATCAAAACTACCTAGACGGGTTAGCGTCTTTAGCATTATTGCGCTCCGATCAGGAAACTTATGCGCATAACATCATATTGACTGAGCAGCATATTTGGCTAATCCCACGTTCTGAGGTGCAATATTTAGGAATTTATGCCAACGGCTTAAACTTTACAGGCCACTTTTTATTAAAAGATCATTCTCAACTTGATTGGCTAATGACGCAAGATCCCTTTGATATTCTTGCAAAGTTAATCAAAGTATAATCATTCAGATACGCTCAGCGCAGTCAAAAAACGCTCCCCCTGCATCTAATGCTTTTCCTCAATGAGCTGTCTATGTATACTGCCTGGATGCTTTTTGTCTGGCCGACCCGATTTTTATGCAGTTTTATTACATACTATTTGCATAAAAATGGGAGGCTTTGACGTAAAGTCACACACATGGCCACCCGTTCACGTTGCGTTCAACAGAACACCCAACGAAACATAACAATATTAATAACGGCCGCAACGATAGTATTAATTAGGAAGTTAACAATGAGTTCAATTCCAAAAACAGGCGACTTTTTAGGTCACCCTAAAGGGTTATTCCTGTTATTCGGTACCGAAATGTGGGAGCGTTTTGGTTATTACGGTATGCGTGCCATTTTGGTACTTTATCTAGTTGCTATTACTCAGGAAGGAGGCTTTGGCTGGAGCAATGCCGATGCATTAAGCCTGTATGGTACATTTACCATGGCGGTGTATATCACACCACTATTAGGCGGTTGGTTAGCCGATAACATCATCGGACAACGTAAAGCCATTATTATTGGTGGTCTTTTAATGGCTGCGGGCCACTTTACTATGGGTGTCCCGCACGCAATGCTTGGCGGCCAAGAAGAAAACGTCTTTTATCTTGGTTTAGCACTTTTATGTCTAGGTAATGGTTTATTCAAACCAAACATTTCCACCATGGTCGGCGACTTATACCAAGAAGGCGATCAACGCCGTGACGGTGCGTTCACTATCTTCTACATGGGTATCAATATTGGTGGGGCACTTGGTCCACTTGTCGCCGGTTATGTTGCGTCATCAATGGGTTGGCAATATGGTTTCATCGCCGCAGGTATCGGTATGGTGATTTCAGTTGTAATGCAAATGGTATTAAGTAACAAATACTTAGGTGATATTGGCGTCCTTCCTGCAGCGAAACTTGCCCAGCAACAATCTACTTCAGGCACAAAAGAACCTCTTACCAAAGTTGAAATGGATCGCATTAAAGTGATTTTCACTATGAGTGTGTTTAGTATCATTTTCTGGATGGGTTTTGAGCAAGCCGGTGGTTTGATGAACTTATTTGCGAATGATTACACAAACCGCGTGTTAATGGGTTTTGAAATTCCAGCATCATGGTTCCAATCACTTAACTCGTTATTCATCATCATTTTTGCCCCTATGGTCGCCGTTGTATGGTTGAAGCTTGATAAACGCGAGCCTAATTCGCCAATTAAATTTGCAATTGCGTTAGTATTTTTAGCACTTGGCTTCTTAACTATGGTCTTAGCGCTTGCTACACAAGGTCAAGGTGAGCACTTACAAATTAGCATGATGTGGTTAGTCTTGTTCTATCTGTTCCACACTTTAGGTGAGCTATGCTTGTCGCCAATTGGTTTATCTATGGTAAGTAAATTAGCACCACTGCGTTTAGCCTCATTATTAATGGGTATTTGGTTCCTATGTACAGCTATCGCGAATAAGATTGCCGGTTTTGTTGGTTCTTACTTAGGTGAAGGTGAAGAAGCGCTTGGCAATGCCATGGGTATCTTCATAGGCTTAGGTGCCACTGCATTAATCTCTGCTGTTGCAATGTACTTACTCAGCGACCGTTTAGTGATTTGGATGCACGGTGCTGAAGGCGCACAAGAAATCAAAACTGAAGAACATATTTTAGCTGAAGAGCTTGAAGTAACAGCTTCTCGTTAATTTAGCTAGTTAGACTAAAAAGGCTTGTTATCCTTCGATAACAAGCCTTTTTTAATCTCGTTTTTTTACTCAGCCTTCCCTCACCGAAGTGACACTCATTCCATAAATTACGTGTTCAGTTAATAAAAAACTCTTTTTGTATTTAAAAGTTTACAGTTGAAATATAAATTTTGCGCCCTGCATATCTCTCTAAGTACTTACGATACCCAATTATTTCGATCATAACACCTTCTAAAGAAATCCTATATAAACGATTAAAATCAATCGATTAAAATCAAAATTTCAAGTTTTATATTTCATTTCGATATTAAATCACCTAAACAAATGACTTTATTAGTGAGCGTTTGTCCGTCATTTCTATCGATACTCCCTTACGACTTTAGAGCAAGCTTTGCGGCGCAAGAAAAATGTCCTATTAAATTTACAAATGGCCTGTTTGCTAAATCACACGCCCCTCTTCCACTTATTCTCGGAATGATTAATTATCCGCTCAACAGCAAGTAACACAGCGCAAGTTTCTGCGCATTTTACGGAGTACTTAACATGAGTGAAGTAATTAACCCTTTAGGCCTAGTGGGCATCGAGTTTACAGAATACGCAACACCTGATGCAGATTACATGGAAAAGGTATTTACTGATTTTGGTTTTTCTAAATTAAAAACCTATAAAGGTAAAGACATCGTTTATTTCAATCAGAATGATATTCACTTTCTACTCAACAATGAGCGTGAAGGCTTTTCAGCTGAGTTTGCAAAAAGCCATGGTCCAGCTATTTGTTCGATGGGTTGGCGCGTAGAAGATGCGCAAAAAGCATTTGAAGTCGCAGTAGAGCGCGGTGCAAAACCAGCCACTGATTCAGCCAATAAAGATTTACCTTACCCTGCTATTTACGGGATTGGTGACAGCTTAATCTATTTCATCGATGTATTTGGCGACAAAGGCTCTATCTTTGAAAATGACTTCGAAGATTTAGCTGAGCAAAATATTGTTGCTGATAAAGGCTTCCTGCGCATCGATCACCTAACAAACAATGTTTATAAAGGCACGATGGAAACGTGGGCAAACTTTTATAAAAATGTCTTTGGTTTTACTGAAGTGCGTTACTTCGATATCAAAGGCGCTAAAACAGCGCTGCTTTCTTATGCACTTAAATCACCCTGTGGGACCTTCTCTATTCCAATTAATGAAGGTAAAGATAACAATAATAACCAAATCGATGAGTACTTAAACGAGTACAATGGTCCAGGTGTACAACACTTAGCATTCTTAACAAATGACTTAGTGAGCTCACTCGATAAACTCGATAAGTCGACCATTGCCACGCTGGATATTATTCCTGAGTATTACGAAACTATTTTTGACCGTGTGCCTTGGGTTAAAGAAGATAAAGAGAAAATCAAACAACACCAAATTTTGGTTGATAGCCAAAGTGAAGATTGCTACTTACTGCAAATTTTCTCGAAAAACTTGTTTGGTCCAATTTTTATCGAAATGATCCAACGTGTTGATGACGGTGGCTTTGGTGAAGGTAACTTCCAAGCATTATTCGAATCAATCGAACGTGATCAAGAGCGTCGTGGCGTTCTTTAATTAACCATTGGTTAATTCACTCACATTAAGCAGCGGCATTTTTGCCCTGCTTTTTCTGTATTAGACTTTAAAAAATTTTAATCGGCACCATGTGTACTATCAGACTCGCCGATTGTGCATCGCACCCAAGGAAATACAATGAATTTAATAAATGAAACACACGATATTAACTTAACTAGCTGGGTTGAATCAGCCAACCAAGCCAATATCGACTTCCCAATCCAAAACTTACCATTTGCCGTTTTTCGCCGTAAAAACAGCAATGAAGAATTTCGTGGTGGTGTCGCCATTGGCGATCAAGTTCTTGACTTGAATGTTGTTGCTACCGCTAATATTTTCAGTGGGTTAGCACAAGAAGCGGTTGTTGCTGCAAACGCTCCAGCCCTCAATGAATTTATGGGCATGGGTCAAGAGTATTGGTCAGCGTTACGTTTAGCCTTATCTCAGGCGCTTCGCTCAGGTAGTGAGCATCAAACTGCACTTACTAAGGCGCTGGTACCACAGGCTGAGATCGAGTTTAGCATGCCGTGTCATATCGGTGATTACACTGATTTTTACACCTCGATTTACCATGCAACCGCTGTGGGCCGATTATTTCGCCCAGATAACCCATTACTTCCTAACTACAAATGGGTGCCAATTGGCTACCATGGCCGTGCGTCTTCAATTGATGTCTCAGGTCAAGTATTTCATCGCCCGAACGGTCAAACTAAAGCGCCAGACGCTGAAGTCCCTTCATTTGGCCCATGTAAACGTCTTGATTACGAGCTAGAGCTCGGTATTTATTTAGGTAAAGGCAATGCGCTGGGTGATGCGATTAGCATTAGCAATGCGGAGAACCATGTTTTTGGGTTCTGTGTCTTTAATGATTGGTCAGCTCGCGATTTACAAGCATGGGAATACCAGCCTCTAGGGCCATTTTTAGCGAAAAACTTTGCCTCTACAGTATCACCGTGGATTGTAACAACAGAAGCACTCGCGCCCTACCGTACTAGCTGGACACGAGATGAAAACGATCCACAACCTATGGATTATCTAGAATCTGCTCACAACCGTGAAGCCGGCGCATTCGATATCCAAATGGACGTGTTACTGGAATCTGAAAAAATGCGTGCCGATGGTACACCAGCATGCAAATTGTCTGAATCAAGCTTTAAGCACTCTTATTGGACAGTGGCTCAAATGGTCACACACCACACAGTTAACGGCTGTAACTTCTTACCTGGTGATATGCTAGGCTCTGGCACTCAGTCAGGCCCAGATCATGAAGAAGCCGGTTCGATGCTTGAGTTATCGCGTGGCGGTAAAGAAAGCATCACCCTTGATAACGGCGAAACTCGTACTTTCCTCAACGATGGTGACAAAGTGATCATGCGTGGTTGGTGTGAAAAAGAAGGCTTCAACCGTATTGGCTTAGGTTTTGTTGAAGGTACTATCCTTCCTGCTAAGTAAAACCACAGCACTTATTTTAAGGGCCCTGCGGGGCTCTTAATCTTTTTCATAAGCTCCTAAAAATTAACAAAAAGTAGATTTTTTGCTAAATTTTGGTATTGTTGAGCAAAAAATAGAACCTTTCTGTAATGCTAAAAATCATAACTAACTGTTATAACTGGCTATTCCCAGCTAGGCAGTTTTTCATTCGCCAAAATGGCGAGGTGAAATTTGTCACCTTTTCCAGCTTTTTACAATTTTTGCTTGTGCTTTTATTGGGCATAGCGATTGCGTGGGCTGCGTTTACCAGCAATCAGTTTTTTAGCCTGCAAAAAACCGTCTCTGAAAAAAACACCGCTATCGCAGAAGTTGAAGCGCAACTGGCTTCGTTAAACTTATCTTATCAACAAAAACAAGCAGACTTAGAGGCTCGACTCGCCCTTTTGGACCAACAACAAGGTTTAATGAGTAATTTGATTGAATCGATGCCAGGAACACTCGAGCCCAGTTCAGTCGAACCGCAAAATGCGTTAACGCCTCTTGCGGACACACCCATTACTGATAGCGCCTTTAATGAACAATTACCTGAAGATGACTCACAGTTTATCCCAGATCAAGAAGTAAATACGGCCACACCTGAGACAACCACCGAGAAACCTCAAGATAAACAAACGAATCATGTATTAGATAAAATGCAGCAAACCGATGAGCAACTGGTTCGGGTTGATTCTCATTTGATGCATGGCTTCGATACCATTTTAAATAAAGTGCTATTGAGAAAACACACCTTACAAGCAGCCATGGATAAGTCTGGGTTGTCCTTTCGTATCACAGAGCCGACCACCCCAAGCGCACAAGGTGGCCCGTTATACGATGTCGCGAGTCATCAGTTGTCTGATGTGCAGCAACAAGTGATCACTGAGTTGCTAGAACTAAAAGAGTTAGAAGCGATGTTATCTGCGGTGCCCAATCAGCTACCAGCAAAAGATTTTTACATTTCAAGTGGTTTTGGTATTCGAAAAGATCCCATGACAGGTCGTGCAGCCATGCATAAAGGCATTGATTTAGCGGGTTGGCACAAAACTAAAATTTATAGCCCTGCCGATGGCGTTGTAAAACGTGCAGGTAATAATGGTGGTTATGGTCGGTTTATTGAAATTGAACACGCGAATGGATTTATTACGCGATATGGCCATTTGGCGAAAATTAAAGTAAAAAAAGGCCAAACGATTAAACGCGATGATGTAATTGCACTGATGGGTAGCACCGGACGCAGCACCAGTACGCACTTACACTACGAAGTATTACATAATAATAAACACGTAAATCCACTTAAGTTAACTAAGGCGTTTGCACATGTTCTCTAAAAAACTAATCCCTTCACTCATTTCTGCAGATGTCTCATTAGAAGGTGAAATCAAAAGCGCGGGCGCAATTCAACTCGATGGTACAATCAATGGGCAAATTGCCGTCCATCACCTAACGATAGGTGAACATGGGCAAGTGATTGGCACGATCACCGCAGAAGAAGTCGTCATTAAAGGACGTGTCACAGGCTCAGTCACTGCAACCAATGTAATTTTAGAAAAATCGGCACAAGTACAAGGCGATATTTTCCACGGCACATTATCCATAGCAACGGGCGCACAAGTGGATGGCACAGTAAAAAAGTTAGAGACAGAAAACGTCACTGATTTAAGCCAACCAAAAATAGAAAAACGTACAAGCCCAAAATCTCAGGCGGCCAATTAACGGTCTTGTCTCTATAATTACCTTAATCTTAAAAGTACTTTTATGATCCAGACATTATTAAAAACCACTGTTGCAGCCTGTTTAGCTTTGTCTTTGTCAGGCTGTTTTGGCCCTGATCAAGCAATACAGCAAGCAAACACATTTATTGAAAAACAAAATATTGATACACAAAAAAAAGATTGGAACACAACTTTACCAGAGCCGCCAAAGCTTACTTTTAGCGAAGGAAAGCGCTATTTTTGGGATTTATCAACTAATCATGGCGATCTTAGCATTGAACTGTTTCATAACAATGCTCCCATGCATGTCAGCAGCACCATTTATCTGACCGAATTAGGCTTTTATGATGGCCTGATTTTTCATCGCATTATTCCCGACTTTATGGCGCAAGGCGGTGATCCATTGGGCTCAGGCCGTGGCAACCCGGGTTATAAATATGCTGGCGAATTCGATGGCACACACTCACATGATAAAGCGGGTGTGTTAAGTATGGCCAATTCAGGACCCGGTACTGATGGCAGCCAATTTTTTATTACCTTTAAGCCCACGCCTTTTTTAGATGGTCGTCACACTATTTTTGGTCAAGTCACACAAGGCTTGGATGATACACTCAGCACATTTGCCACGCTTGGCAGCCGCTCTGGCAAAACCAGCACTGAAGTGGTCATCAACAAAGCGACGATCCGAGTCGAATAGTTATTTCAATTTGAGGTAAGACCTCATACAATGCGCCGCTAACTGAGGAGTCCTTATGCAACGCGGCGCAAATTTTCCAACTAGCACTATTTTTACTCTTATTTTACTGGTTATTTTTTGCCCTTTAGCTATTGATATTTACTTACCCGCCTTCCCTGTTATTGCAGAACAATTAAACGTGCCACTTACTCATATCCAGCAAACAATCAGTCTATTTTTAATGGCGGTTGGTTTAGGGCAATTAATCGCAGGTCCTTTAGCTGATAAATATGGCCGAAAGCCACTTGCTTTGACTGGGATGCTAATTTATGGGTTCAGTGCCTGTGCTGCAGCCTATGCAGAGACTTACACGCAGCTACTGGCCGCACGAATTTTTCAAGGGCTTGGCGCGTGTGCGACCTTTGTGTGTGCGTTTGCAATGGTTAGAGATAAATTCGATGCCAATAAAGGCGCGCAAGTCATGTCCTACCTCAACGGGGTGATTTGTTTTATTCCTGCTCTTGCTCCGATCCTTGGTGCTTGGTTAACCCATCAATTTGGCTGGCGAGCGAACTTTGCTTTTTTAACCGGCTTTGCCTGTGTTGCGGGAGTGGTTATGTTTATATTTGCCAAAGAAACCCGCCCCCATGACACAATTTACCAAGGTCAGTTATTTAATTTTTCTCGCTTCATCCCTATTATCAGACACCGTGTTTTTGTTTTTCATGCATTGATAAGCCTACTCGCGATGGCCATTATTATTGCATTTGTAAGCTCAGCACCTGGCTGGATGATGACGCACTTAGGATTGAGCAGCAAAGAATTTACCATTTGGTTTACCATCAATGCGGTGTTATCCATCCTTGCGAGTTTTAGCGCCCCCTACTTTATAAAGCGCTCAACCAGAAAAGCACTCTTGCAAGGCTTGTCTATTTTAGTTATAAGTGGTCTCTTAATGGCTGCCATGTTGCCATTTGATACGCCGTGGGCATTCATGCTACCCATTTTTGTCGCATCGATTGGTTTTTCGCTCACCTTAGGCTCCGCAGTGGGCAAAGCGCTCGAGCCTTTTCCTAAACAAGCAGGTACAGCTTCAGCACTGATAGGATTAATGCAGATGAGCGGTGCTGGCTTACTGGTTAGCCTCAGCTTGCAATTGCAATTAGAGGCTCCTGCACTAGTTTTATTCCATATCGCTCTTATCACACCTTTATTGGCTCTGTTATTAAGAGATAGAGCCTGCGTATTGCACCCTGTTTAGCTGTATTAAACCCTATTCAATTTTGGTCAAACGTTTAAAGCATTTTATCTTTTGTTGATAACATGCCAAAGACAGTATTAATTTATCCATCCAGCGATGAAAAAATGCCTAGTCTGCTGCTGGATGGTTTGCCGACCTGCGAGATTGTGGCTTCTCTGATTGTTTACAAACTGTTAAACTGCCGCTTTTTATTATCAAGTATAAAATATCCATGATTAGCATCGAATCCTTACTTTCCTTTTTAAGCATCAGTTTTTTATTGGCCGTTTCACCCGGCCCATCCAATGCGTTTTTGATGGCACAAACGTTTACAAAAGGAAAGCAAGCTGGAATGCAAACGGCCTATGGTTTTTCGATTGCAGGAGTGATCCATACTATTTTTGCGGTTTTGGGATTGTCGGCGATTCTTAAAACGTCTCCTACTGCCTATCAAATAGTTCAATGGTGTGGCGCGGCTTACCTCGTCTATTTGGGTATATTGGCCATTAAAGACAGCTTGCACTCTTCTCAATGTGACGATAAGCCACACGTTTCGACTAAGAAAGAAAAAAACGTCCTATTTCAAGCCATGATGACTGAAGTGCTCAACCCCAAAGTCGCGTTGTTTTTTATCGCATTTTTACCGCAGTTTGTTGACACTAGTTTAAGCTTGTCAGCTACATGGCAACTAGCTATTTTTGGCTTGTTATACCCTATTTTTGCGTTTCCAATCGACACTCTGTACGTCCATTTTGGAGATAAGATTGCAGGCTATTTTCGCCACCATCCCAGTGCGCAACAATGGCTAGACAGAATCACCGGAATTATTTTTATCACACTGGCTGTCAATCTATTACTTTAAATTTGTGTTTACTCTTTTTCATAAATTCTTCATATTACATTCGAATGAGGAGAAAACATGAAAATGATTCAGCGGGCCTTACCGGCTAAAAAACACATTGCACTAGTGGCCCATGATGGGCGTAAACAAGCCTTAAAATCTTGGTGTGAAAAACACTTAGATATATTAAAACAACATTCATTGTTTGGCACCGGCACAACGGGTCATCTAATCGAGCAAGCAACCCAACTACCGGTTCATAAATTGCTAAGTGGCCCAATGGGGGGCGATCAACAGCTCGGCGCACTCATTGCTGAGCACGAAATCCATCTACTGATTTTCTTTTGGGATCCACTTGCGTCACAGCCCCATGACCCAGATGTTAAAGCCTTACTCAGACTGGCGGCTGTGTGGAATATTCCTGTAGCCTGTAACGAATCAAGTGCAGATATGATATTAAGCTCATCCTTAATGAATACCACCATGGTGCGTGATATGCCTGATTATCAAGGATACTTGAATGAGCGACTAGGCCAACAATAGCCTAGTCCGTCAGATGAAACACCGCAGATTATGCAAAAAGCTGATAGGCACGTTTTGTTAAACCAGCTGTCACACTGCCAAAGTGATCGCCATTAACCATTTCGATATCACCTAGAGCTTGTTGCAGCGCCGCTTTTAATAAAGGCGACTGAGCACTCCCTCCAGTTAAATAGATTAAGTCAGGAGTGGTATTTGCATCTGCTATGGCACTTTTAGCCAATGCTACCACCTGAGCAATCGCGTCATCAATTGCTATCGCTAATTGTACTTGCGTCAGAGTCTGAGTGAGATTAGCCGCAAAGTCATGTAAATCAACCTGACAACTTTCATGTGCTGACAGTGCTATTTTGGCTTGCTCTGCAGCTCGAACTAATTGATGACCTTGTTTATTTTGTTGCAAATCGAGTAAACGCTCAAAAAGTTGAGGCTGAGCCACCTCTTTCGCTAACAACTTTAAATGCCGATAATTTTTCTCGCTGTAGAATTCACTTTGCAAGATTACATCGTTAATTTTACACGCTTGCCAAAATGGCTGGTTTGGGATTTCAATGCCTGATTTTAATTGCGTTTTGGCACCAAACAAAGGCATCAAACCATGGTATGCGAGATTGATATCTAAGTCATTCCCACCGACACGCTTACCACTGTGGGCTAAAAAGTCACCTTGGCGCTGTGTGTTACTGCGAAAACTGGGGCCCATTTGCACAAACGAGCAATCGGTTGTGCCTCCTCCAACATCAATCACCAGTACTTTTTGATCTTTTGTCAAGTGGGTTTCAAAGTCTATGCCCGCTGCTAATGGTTCATATAAAAACTCGATATGTCTAAATCCGGCTTTTTTAGCCGCATTAGTCAAAATAGCCAGCGCTTGTTGATTCGATTGCTCTGCACCAATAGCTTGGAAGTTGACAGGCCTGCCGATCACCGCATCTGTTATCGTGTCTTGCAAGTGCAGCTCTGCCCGCTGTTTAATTGCCATCATCATCACTGTGGCAATATCTTCAAAAAAATCAAGCTGATTTGGTTTAAGCCCGACCGCGCCAAAAAATGACTTAGGGGATTTAATGTAGTGCCCTTCTTCCGGATTGGCGACATACTGTTCAATGGCTTCACGGCCAATATGCACACAGCACTCATCTTCGTTTAAATCAAATTCACTTTTTGCAAACCCGACACGATTAAGTAATGCCTGACGACTGTGTTGAAACTGTGAGCGTAACTCTGGCTCTGTGATCGATTGGTTGACTTGGTGCACAATAAAGCTTGGATGAAGAGTGTAGAGACTCGAGGGTAAATACGAACTTTGCCCTTCTAAAGGGACCAACTGGCAGCTGTTATTTTGCCAGACACCAACAGCACAATTGGCACTTCCATAATCAAATCCAACAAACATAACCGCCTCATTATTTACAAAAGGCGCGAAAATAACACAATGAGCAAGAAACACAAGTCAGCAAGCTCATTGGCTGTGGGTCATAACTGTTATTGATACTGCTTACTGCGCGTCCGTAAATAACTGGCAAATCGTGGCACCCCGTTTTTAGTCACCCCATGATATCGAAAGGTCACTTCATCACCAATTTTAGGAGGGTTTTTGCGATCAATATCACTAAAGCCTGTACCAATCTTAAATTCAATTCCCTGACGAGTTCGAACGAGTAATGCGCCGAGTTGCTGATGATATTTACCTTTACCCGGCAAGTGGGCAATTACATGCGCCTCTGCATCCATATATGGCTTGAGTTTGATCAGATTATCATTACGCCCAGCGATGAAAGTACCTGACTTTCGCTGCAACATCAGTCCTTCGGCTCCTTGAGCCGTCAGCTTTTTGAGTAGTTGTTGCAATTGGTGATTCGAGGTCAACTCACGTTGTTCTACAGCAACGATAAAAGGCTGGTTTATTTGCTCAATGGCGGTTAAATATTGCTCATAACGCTCTGAGAATGGCCGATTTAAATCTGGCGCATCGAAAATCATATACGAGATTTTTCGCCAATCGGTATCATTAGGTCTGCGATCTCTGACAGTTTGACTAATAAATTCAAAATCATTGCGTTTTGACCATAGTTCACCATCTAACCACATATTGGGTAAGTGTTCAGTAAACCATGCAGGGGCTGAAATATGATTTCCTCGGCGTGTTTTAAGGTGTTGGCCATCCCAGATAGCACGAATACCATCATACTTTTCACTGATGAAATATTCAGTGACATCAGTGCTTGTTTGGTATGTTTTTGCTAATTGTACCTGCGGAACATTCGCCTGACAGACACTGCTAAACAGTGTCAAAATAAAATAAAAAGCACACATTCTATTGTATATAAACATATCGATTCCTTTCGATTGAGCTGTCATAAAATCAGTATAGTGATGGGTTAAGTATTCGCCAACATCGGGACGATTAACTGCCAAGCCTGCATTAAGTTTTCGGCTTGATAGTCAGCTAAGCTTAAATCTTGCAATTGACTATGCGCATTAGGTACTGCAATCGCTATTAGATTCGCACCTTTAGCTGAAGTCAGTCCGGTACAAGTATCTTCAATTGCTACGCCTTTTGCTCCTAATTTATTTAAGTGTTTTAAACCTAACAAATAAGGCTCCGCATCCGGTTTGGGCTTTACTACATCATCTTTGGTGACAATGACTTCAAAATAATCTAATAACCCATGCCCTGTTAAAATAGGCATGACCTCAGCTCTTGCAGAGCCGGTCACGAGTGCTACACTGAGCGCGCTATTTTTGGCGAGCTGCAAAACTTCTTTTGCAAAAGGTAATAAAGGAGGAAGATGGGTTTCAACATACTCTGCAAAAAAAACGTTTTTTTGTTCAGCTAAGTGCTTTGCTGTTATGTTTAAATCATGCTCGGCAATGATGTAATCAGCGGCTTGTAAGGTTGGCTTGCCAGAGAATTGATGACAAAACTCAGCTTCATCGTACCGTATATGATATGGCGCTAAAATATGCTGCCAACACTCAAAATGTAACGCCTCTGAATCGACCAAAGTTCCGTCACAATCAAATAATATTGCTTCTAACATTTCAACTTCCTATTTGTCATAAACGAATAAAAAAAGCGCCGAAGCGCTTATTTTATGACTCGGTTAATCCTGCCGGCGGCTCTGCGTAAGCATCTTCACCTGTTTCAATATCAACCAGCTCATACCCGCGCGCTTTACGAACAACTTTTAAGATTGGTTTTTCAAACGCGCTTTGCTGTCTGAGTGTGTCTTCTTTTAACTCTTCAAGAGTACGGCCAAAAGGCGCAACACTCGTCTCTGACCAATTCACGGCTCGCCCGTTGATGTTATACTCAACTTCATGGATCTGAAAAAGTGTTTCTTCGTTACCTTGTCCTTCGCATTTAATTACGCGAAAATTCCAAAATGCTGACATCACCCACTCCTAAAAATAATTTGCGCCAACTCTACCAAGTTAACCAATTAATTTCATTCTTTTATTGCGTTTAACTCTAAGACTAAAGCCTAACAGCTCAACTTCATTTGCGATGTTACTTTTACGTTAAACAACTTAAAAATAACAACAATGAAACTATTTTTTCTAGCAATTTGCTTTTTTCATGGACTCTCTGCCTTTGCAATCTCAATTCCTGTATTAGTTGCTGATGATGTGCTGCAATTCTATAAACGTGTTAAAGCCCAGTACAACCTTGAACAACTCAACGATTTTTCAACCTTGCCGCAAGGCCGTGACTTAATTGATTTAATTATTCTTGAACGAGCCCTAAAACTAGGAGGGTGTGGATGTACATTGGAGTTTAATAACAGTGGACTCTATGGACGAAATTTACAGCTCGTTAAAAGTGGTCAGTTTGTTATGACCGCAGATAGCGTGTGGCAGCAAGATACGCGCAATGAACAAGATAGCCTCTTAATCAGTAAACCAATCATTAAAAAAGGGCAATATGATGTCGGGCTTTATACCAGCGTACTAAACAGCAAAGCATTAAACATCTACTCACCTGAGCAAATTACTCACCTCACCGCTGCATCAAATCGTTATTGGAGCGCTGATTGGGCGACTTTGCATCAGCTTGCACCAAAAAAGTTTGCTCATGTTGATTCCTGGTACACTATGGTTAAGGTCATTCATCACCAAATGGCCGACTTTACTTTGCTACACTTCAGAAACAGTCAAGATTTGTCGATTAAATTAGATAATGCCATCCTAAAACCCATTCCAAATGTAAAAGCCATTTTATGGGACAGTCGACATTTTGCGTTATCGAAAAAACACCCGTTATCTCAACACGTATTTGAAGCGCTCAACATCGGACTTTTAGAACTAGAGCGCCAAGGATTAATCAACAAAGCTTACCAAGATATTGGGATCAGCTCACCTAAAACCAAAAACTGGACGGTGCTCAACCCCTTGCCACCGATTACCAATCAAGATCTCCTCAATTCACTTAGACATAAACCAATAGATTAACCTATCAAACTACAAAAAAAGCCGCATAAAATGCGGCTTTTGTAAATTATTAGCTAAGTAAAATTAGAAGAATTTAATTTTGAATTCTGCACCCACAAAGCGCTCTTCGTTGACCATACCGGTGTTATTGTTGAAATCTACACCACCAATAATGACTTGCTCATCTGTCAGGTTGCGAACAAATGCTGATACTTCATATTCATTATCGCCTGAGTCCCATGCATAACCTGCACGAACACCGCCTTCAAATAATGCTTCACCGGTAAACTCTTTTGCACGATATAAGAAGAAATCGATTTCAGAGCGATACGACCAATCTGTATAGGCAAAGAATTCACCGTTTTCTAACTCTTTGGTATAACGTAATGTGAAATTAGCAATCCACTCTGGCGCATGCGGTAAACTGTTACCATCAATTACAGCTAAACCTGCATCATTAAGTGAGCTAGTAACAGTACATTGACCACACACAGCGACTGCTAAGCCTGGGCTATCTAACTCAGTGTTATTGTAGCTAAGATTCACTGTGGCTAATAAATCATCTGTTAAGACCCATTCAGTATCTAGCTCAAAACCATAACCCGTTGTTTTATCAGCATTGATTAAACGATTAAAGTTTGAACCACCGCCTACCGCGGTTAGCTGCTGATCATCCATTTGGAAGTAAAATACCGTTGCATTCACACGGCCACGGCCATCTAATACATCTGATTTTACGCCGGCTTCGATTGAATTAATTGTTTCTGACTTAGCGACTGTGACTTCATCACCAAACAAAATACGACCTTGAATACTTGGCGCACGGAAACCATTGGCAATACGCGCAAAGAAGTTAATATCGCGGCTGTATTTATATGCGGCACTCAAATCCCAACTAACATGACTATCGCTTGGATTAGCTGTGCCCATTAAATAATCTGGTGAACCATTCCATGGTGTTGGGTTACTGAAACGTTCAGCAACAAAGTCCTTTTCATCATCAGAGTAGCGTAAACCCGCAGTGATTTTTAACTCATCGGTTAAGGTGTAATCTGCAGAGCCAAATACAGCCCATGCATTAGTTTTTTGATTTTGTATCGCATAACCATTTTGCGCACCGTTCGCTAGCGTATCAAAGCTGAAGCTTTCGATGGTTAAGTCTTCATCAAAATAAAACGCACCCACTTGGTAGTTAAAATCACCACTAAAATTACTCGATAGACGAATTTCTTGGGTAATTTGATCGTGCTCAGGAATAGCATCAGCACTTTCTGCAGGGAATGCTATGACCCCAGGACCTTGGAAACCAGGCAAGAACGCAGCACCATAACCGCCATCAACATCTGCACGAGAATAAATCTCAGCGCTATCCCAAGCTGAAATAGACGTTAAAGTGTGTGCGTCAAAATCATATTCGACTTTTAAACTTACGCCTTCAGATTCAACTTGTTGGGTCGCACGCGTGGCTGCATCTTGGTAAACCACATCATTTTTAAACCCTTTACGGATATTATTGGTGCCTTTATCCATTAAGTTGGCATTAAACACAATTGGCTTACCATCTAAATCACGCACGTGATAATTTAACAAAGCAGTTAGATCGTCTTTTTCATATAAGAATTGTAAACGCGCCGCTTTTTCTGTGTAGCCACCTAGCACATCTTTTTCGAGGTTGCATTGATCAATTGGATCGCCAAAGTTAGGCACACAATTGTCGATGTAATCATCTTTATCTTGCACTAACATCGAAAAGCGGGCAGATACCGTATCAGTTAAACCACCACCTACAGCGCCCTCAAAATCAACCGCACCACGGCTACCATAAGAAATTGCACCGTAACCATCAAATTCTTGTGACGGTTTAACCGAGTCAAACTTCACTAAACCTGCAGGTGTATTACGACCAAACAGGGTACCCTGTGGGCCACGTAACACTTCGATGCGCGCAATATCAAAAACAGGGAAACCTTTTAAAATCGGGTTTTCTTGTACCACTTCATCAACCACTAGAGAAACAGGTTGAGATGCATTTAGATCAAAATCAGTATTGCCTAAACCACGAACATAAAAACGCGGGAAAGTGCGCCCAAAAGACGATTCAACCGTTAAACTAGGGATTTTGGCATTCATAAAACGAATGTCCATACCGGCTGAACTATATGCATCAAGGCCATCACCTTGTAATGCAGAAACCGACACAGGCACTTCTTGTGCATTTTCAACACGTTTACGTGCAGTAATTTGAATCACTTCAAGCTGAGAGTTTGTCGCTTTATCTTCACCCGATTCTTCTGCAGCTATTGCATTAACAGATAAACCTGCGGCAGAAAACAAAGCAGCCTTAATAAAAACTGCAAGCGTAGATTGTTTCATTGCTTTCATGTCTGAATAAACCTTTAGATCACTCTTATGTTCAACGGTAATATGTAGCGCCATATTACTTTGGCGGTATAAGGTTCAATTTTACGCGACGTTTGACGCGCGGACCTTAAGGTCAAGAGTGTGATGTACCTTAAGACTGAACTTTATGGCGGTAGAGTATAACATCTAATTACATTATTTTTGCAAGATAATCCTATAAACCTGAACTTTAACATCGGGTTAACCGTATTTTAAAGTCAAATTAGGCACATAATAGGAATATAGAGCAAAATTAACCCACCAAAATTTAGCTACATGCTGATTTTATTCGTTATTTTTCAAAATCCCCTTAGCCAAGGACATTTGACCTTAAGATTAGACGAGATCACACCACTTACCAAAGAATGTAATTTCAGCATTACATAAACTTTTTAGTCAGTAGAATGCGTAAGCCTTGAATGGCTCAGCCAACCTAGACACCTCTCTCTTACAAATTCCAAACGGTTTCAAGTCTGCGCAAATCTAAATGTAGGCGAAAAAAGTTGAGCTAATCAGCTTCGATCACCGGCCAATCTTTTACAAGAGGATTTAAAAATCCCGCATCTAAGTATGCTTTTTCTATCTGGCCCCGATCTTTTAAAATTGCGAGGCCTTTTTGTAACGCTGCAAATGTTTGTTGCCCTAAAGGATGCTTTTTTGACACCAAAAAATGACGGCTATCATTAAGAGCCACTTTAACATTGGGTACTGCAACCAAGTGGTATCCCTCACCTTTGTATTCAAAAGGAAAAGAAGTATTGAATGGTACCAGCATGGCATCAACCCAGCCTCGACTGACCATCTTGGCCATCGAGATCCAATCACTTTCATGTAGTAACGACTTAGGTTTGAGCGTTTGTAATGTTTGCCAGTCAACAGGCCAGTCATGGCTAGATACGATACTGATATCATGTAAATGTAATTGTTGAGCAACTTTATTCGCCGTTGAATTGCCTTTTTTTGTAAATAAACCAGCCATATATTGGCCTTTTTGAATTACGGGCTCCGAAATGTATACATCTTCACTCATTGTGCTGGCTTGCGACAACCAAACTGAGTCAAAGCTCATTAGTAGCAGCCCTTTTTCAAGCAGTAAGATATTACGAGCATCGTAATTACCGAGCTTAAATTCAAAGTCAAGCTCCAGTCCCCCCAAAAGAAGGGCTTGTTGAATTAAAATGAATTCAACCACATCTCGTTGAACAGTTTCGTGCTTAAAGTTTGTTATCGATGCGATTGGTCTACCTTGTATGATCGCTTGAGCATAATAGTAAATATCACTTTCAATGGTGATTTCAACTTTTGACTGACTCTGGGAATGGGCCATTTCCCCCCAGTACATAAGTAACGCAGCTAAGATTAAACGAAAATGCATCAGCACACTCCTCAAAACTACACTTTAAACTGCTCTAGCATTTGCTCTTGCGTTGCAATGTTTTGAACCTGATTTTTCATAGTCGCATCAACATTTTCAGCTTCATCAGCGACACGGTTTGAGATATCCTTAATTGCACATGCATTTCGATTCACCTCTTCAACCACAATCCGTTGCTCTTCAATGGAAGATGCAATCTGACTATTTAGGTTAACAATATGAGCAATGGAATCCCTAATTTCATTCAATGCTTGGGTTGCATGAGCAGCTTGCTCAACGGTTTGGCTGGCAGAGTGCTTGCTTTGAGTCATCTCTGCGACAGCGGCCGTGGCATTTTTTTGTAACTGATCAATCATACTTTTTATTTCAGTGGTTGCAGTTTGTGTTCGCGAAGCAAGTGTTCTGACTTCATCAGCAACCACAGCAAAGCCTCTACCTGATTCCCCCGCTCGGGCAGCTTCAATCGCCGCATTCAAAGCCAATAAATTAGTTTGTTCTGCAATCGCATTAATGACAGATAAGATGTTTTCGATTCCGCTCGTCGACACTTCAAGTTCTGCGACCACCGCAACAGCTTGATCAATTTGGGTTGACAATAAATCAACGGCCGATGTGGTGTCATTGACGACTGATTGCCCCTGCTGCGCAGAACGATCTGTTTGCTCAACGGCTTGAGCCGCCTCTTGGGCTGTATTAGAAATAACGACTGAGGTGGCTGCCATTTCATTGGTCGCCGTCGCTAAGGACTCCAATGCAGCGAGTTGCTGGTGTATCGCTTCATTAGCTGAATTTGCACCTTGAGAAGTTTGACTGGCATCAGCGAGGATTTTGTGACCTAACTCTTGAATATCATTAATCAACTTTTGCAGCATATGAGTAAACTGATTAAAGCTATTCGCCAGATCCGCAAATTCAGGCTCATTACTGACAGCCAAACGAGCAGTTAAATCTGCATTACCCGAAGCAACATTTTTCATCGCTATATTGATCAAATTCAAAGGTGCCATCAAGATATGGACAAAATAAGCGAGCCCCCCAACCCCAATAATTAACGACATAATCGAGTAAATAATTGCATCGTGTTTCATTTCGCTGACGGCTGAATATACTTTGTCTTTATCAAGTGCAATTCCCACCCACCAATCAACACCCTCAACGCGCTTAAACTGAACTAAGCGCACTTTATCCTCGATCATCACTTCTTGAATCGTTTGCAAGACTTCTGTCTGACCTAAAAATCTGTTTGACGGCTGTCCATTAAGCACTGCATTCGGGTGAGAAATAATTTGCCCATCGCCACTTAACATAAATGCATAACCCGCATCAAAAAGGTTAACCGAATTAATCATATCGCTGAGAGCTGCCAAACTGACATCAAAAAATATGGCGCCACTAAAACGACCACTTAACATCACAGGAGTGCCTATGGAGACTAAAATTTCTTTACTCACAGCATCGGCATAAGGGGCGGTAACAATAATGTCTTGAGCATTTTTTGCATCTTGATACCAAGGACGTTTACGGGGGTCCCAACTGGTTCCAGGATCCCAACTTGGGTCACTGGCCACATACTTCCCGGTGCTTTGTTGCCCATAGCCAATCAATATAAAATTTTTAGTTAAGGTTGGCGCCGCCAAAATGGGCGCTGCATTGGCTAAATCAGGGGTGTTTTCTATCAGGCTTGTCGTCAGTGCTGCTAATTGTGTTTTCCCCTGCATCTGCGCTGCGACTGTATTACTGATCCCTTGGAGTATTTCATTCACACTCTGAGCCACTTGGCTTTCGAGCTTAGCCTTAACAATCCAATATTGATTAACGGTAATAAAGCTCAAAGCCAGTAATAAAACCAGCGATGACGCTAAGACAATTTTATACTTGAATTTCACTGTGGACCCTTAAACTCAGTGTGTTTATTTAAGGGTATGTGATATCTAAAGAGTTGCAAAAAAATAACCGACCCATCTCTTACAAATCAGCGCTCTTTTTATATAAAAAGACAGTGTTAAATTATCGTTTTAAATCGGTTTTCTTTTCTACGGTCACGCTGAGTACGTGATTCAACCCAACGTCCACGAGCCACTGTTTGTTGACGCCTATCTTGGCTTTTACGACGATCTTCAATGCCATAATAACGGCCACTAAGTTGTACTCGTCTTGGCGTGTCTTGAGTGCTACTGAGGGGGTCACGGGCGTGGCGATGTTGTTCAGACTGCTCTTTTTGTTGCTTTTTAGCTGCAGTGCCTACTTCATTAACTAAATATGGGGTCACTAATCGTGCGAGATAATCCATTGTCGCTCTACTTCTTGATCTGCTTTCAACTATTAAATGGTGTTTAAGATATCGGCAGCACATGCAAACACTGCATGCTTGAATGTGCTGTATTAAAATTTTTCAAGTTATAAGTAGCGACTTTGCAAATGCTGTTTAAAGTATTCCACATTTAAAGCTTCACCCGTGGCGGATTCGACTAACTCAGAGGACGTCAGAATTGAACCTTTTTGCCAAATATTGTCATGGAGCCACGTAAAAATAGGTGCTAAATCACCCGAATTGATGCACGCACTGACATTGACTTCATTTTGCATGGCCTTGCGAAATTGAGCGGCATACATGGCACCCAAAGTGTAACTAGGAAAGTAACCAAACGACCCATCAGTCCAATGAATATCTTGCATACAGCCATCTTTGAAATTACCAGTCGTATCCACATTAAGGTAAGTTTGCATCTTGTGTTGCCATAACTCTGGAATGTCTCGATAACTAATTGTTTGATTCATCAAGTCCCTCTCTATTTCATAGCGCAACATTACATGAGCCGGGTAGGTCACTTCATCAGCATCAACCCGAATAAAACCAGGTTGTACCCGCGTATATAATTTCAGTAAATTATCCTCGCTGAGCATCCCCTTATCGATGTGCGAAAAATGCTGCTGAATGCTAGGAGCTAGAGCTGAAATAAATTCTGCACTGCGCCCAAGTTGCATTTCAAAGAATAGACTTTGTGACTCGTGGATCCCCATCGAACGTGCAAACCCTGCAGGTTGGCCAGCTAAAGATTTGGGAAGCCCTTGCTCATAACGTGCATGCCCCGTTTCGTGGATAATGCCCATTAAAGATTGCACAAAGTCAGTTTCATCATAGCGTGTTGTGATCCTGACATCGCTTGGCGTTCCCCCACAAAATGGGTGAGAACTGCTATCTAAGCGGCCTTGATTAAAGTCAAATCCTAATAAACCCATCACTCGTTGACCAAGCGCTTGCTGTTGATCGACGGCAAATAACCCACGGGGTTGAACAAATTTCTCGCCTTGCTGTTTGGCGATAATTTGTTGAGTGAGCGGTGCCAACCACGTTTTCATTTCACCAAATAAGTTATCGAGCTGCGCAGAATCGACTCCAGGTTCATACAAATCAAGCATCGAATCATAAGCACTGCAATTGTTTGCTTGTGCACGGATTTGCGCTTCTTGTTGTGAGAGTGAAACCACTTCGGAAAAATTCGCGCTAAACCCTTGCCAATCATTATTAGTCCGCTGGGTCCGCCACGCATGTTCGCACTTAGATCCTGCCAACGATTTTGCCTCGACTAAGTCTTTGGGGATCACGGTTGCTTGCTGCCAACTTCGCGTCATTTCTCGTAAGTTTGCCGCTTGCGTTGCACTTAACGCTTCATCTTTTGCTTCATTCAACCAATCTCCCAATTGTGGGGCGGTGCGCAATTGATGGATATGCAACGCCAATTCGGCCATTGCCTCTGCTCTGGCTTGATTACCACCCGAAGGCATCATAGTTGCTTGATCCCAACCACAAATCGCCGCTAAATGGTTAAATCGATCAAGTTTTGCAAAGTGCGTGGTTAGTTTTTGATAATAAGTCATAAATACTCACTTAGGGATTCGTAATTAAGGGTGTGGCCTGATAAACCTTGCTAATAACAAAGTGGTTTTTTCGATATTTTTTTGCAATGTTGTTAAGTCTGCAACCTCATTTTGAGTATGAGCACCTCGGCCCATCAGTCCCAAGCCATCAAGAGCCATGTCAACATGGTTAGCTGCAAATGAAATATCAGCTGCCCCCGCTTTACGCGGATCCGCAGCGACAACCGCACCATAGCCTAAATCAACACTCGCTTGATGGTAACGCGACAGTAAATCTAAATTTCCTTTACTAAGCGTCATGGGTGGATAACCCGTTTCAAACTCAATAGATGCTTGGCTATGTGGTAAGTTGTTGCCCACTATCTCTGTCATCTTTTGTTTCGCGTTCTCTAGTTGTTGTAATGAAAATGCTCTTAAATCACCTTTCACAACCACCTCTTTAGCAATTACATTACTTTTTCCAAACGCCTGACCCGATGAACTTTCACCGTGCTCAGTCACTCGTGTCCCTCCTACAATAAGGCCAGGGTTGAAGCTGAGATTCTCTTGATTTGCTAAGCCTGTTCGGAGGCTTTCTAAGATACGAGCGGCTTCAAAAATCGCGCCACTCCCAACATCAGGTGTAAAAATTTGCGATGAGTGTGCCGGCTGTGCACGTACTCTTAATGTCCAGCCAGTGTAACCCCTCCGCGCTGCCATGGCAGTGCCAATATTATTATCACCATTTTCAAACCCTAACGCTATATCAGCCCAAATCGCCGCATCAACAATGGCTTTTTTTGACAACAATAATGGGTCGCCACTACTTTCTTCATCTCCAGTCAGCAGTATTTTAATACTGAGCTTATCTAAGAGCGCGAGCCTTTTTAACATCCGCATACTGGTAATTATGATGGCATTGCCACCTTTCATGTCAGCGACTCCCGGACCCTTAGCGGTGTTATCGTCGATGAGTTGGTAAGTTTGAAATTTATCCTCTTGACTAAATACTGTGTCTAAATGGCCAATCATCACTATTTTTGGTGCCAAAGGATCAACACTTATTTTTGAAGCCAGTAAATGCCCGGCCCGATTAAAATGGCTCCCATCAAGCCACTGCGTGGTGAACCCAAGTGCTGATAATTGCTGATCGGCCAATGCTGCAACGGCTTTGACTCCTGCAAAATTCATACTTCCACTATTAATGTTGACTGATTGCTCAAGCTCTTTGAGCGTTTGCGGGATTAACTGCGCGGAATGTTGTTTAATCGTTTGCTCAAGAGTTAATGACGCTGCATGTAATGAGTCGCTCATCACTACAACGTGACATAATAAGAGCCAAATTGTCCCTTTTAGTATCTGCATAATAATCGACGATCCTATTGATTGATGTTCACTACTATCAAATAAATCCCCTCATCATGCAATTGCAACTTACTCGTTAAACAAAAAAGGCCTCTAATAAGAGGCCTTTGTGGTTGGGGATACTATACTTTTTGGCTTGTTCTCACTATTTAGGAACAGGAAAACCACGGTCTCGCATTAATGCACTCACATCCGCGTCTTTACCTCTAAATAGACGATAAGCTTGCGCTGGATCGACCGCATTGCGAACACTAAATAAATGCTCAACTAATTTATCGGCTAAGGCGTCGTCATAAAACCCACCTGGGCTGCTCGCAAATGCTTCAGCCGCATCCGAGGTCAGTACTTCGGCCCATAAATAACCATAATACCCTGCAGAATACCCTTCACCTGAAAATATATGACCAAAGTGCGTACTGCGGTGACGCATCACGACTTCTTTGGGCATCCCCAAACGCGCAAGTTCTGCTTGCTCAAACTTGGCCGGATCGATTTTATCTGGATCAGTGGTATGGTAAAGCATGTCCATTAAGGCTGAGCCTAAATATTCCGTGGTGCTAAAGCCCTGATTAAATGTGGCTGAACGTTTAATTTTATCCACCAGCGACTTAGGCATAGGTTCACCCGTTTGTGCATGAACTAAATACTGGTTAATCACCTCGTCTGTGGTTAACCAGCGCTCTAATAGCTGCGACTGAAATTCAGTGTAATCTCTCACGCCTGAATTTGAAGTCGGGTAAGCCACATTAGCAGATAAGAAATGTAAAGCATGGCCAAACTCATGGAAAAAGGTTTCCGCATCTGACCAAGATACTAAGGTCGGCTTACCTTCAGGGGCTTTAACAAAGTTAGAGTTATTCGATGACAGTACAGTTTTAGGACCATCAAAAGAAGTATAACTGCGATAGGTGGTGGCCCACGCCCCTGAACGCTTTCCTTTTCGACCATATGGGTCTAAGTACCATAAACCAATGTGCGCACCGGTCGTTTTATCCGTCACATCCCATACTTTCACATCTTCATGAAAGACAGGCACCGTACCTTGTGCCACTGGCGTAAAGTTAAAGTTAAATAGTCGACCAGCCACATAGAACATCGCTTCACGCAAGTTATCTAACTGTAAGTACTGTTTAACTTCATTTGAATCAAGATCATATTTTGCTTTTCTGACTTGCTCGGCATAAAAGCGGTAATCCCAAGGTTCAATGGTAATATTGGCCCCTTGCTGATCGGCAATCGCTTGCATATCGGCGACTTCTTCTTTCACGCGTGCAATAGCCGCAGGCCATACTTTATTCATTAAAGCCATGGCATTTTCAGGCGTTTTTGCCATGCGATCTTCAAGACGCCATTGCGCGTAATTATCGTAGCCGAGTAACTCTACGCGCTCATCACGTAAAGTTAGAATTTGTTTAATCGTGGCGTTGTTATCAAATTCATCACCATTGCCGCCGCGGTTGTAGTAGTTTTTCCACACTTGCTCACGCAGCGCACGCTCTGTCGAATACGTTAAAAAAGGGTCCATGGATGAACGCGAATTAGTAATGGCATACTGCCCTTCTTTTCCTCGTTCTTTTGCTGCAGCCGCTGCAGCGTCAATTTGTGATTGCGACAACCCTCCTAACTGATCTTGGTTTAAGAAGACCACATAGTTTTCTTCATCTGCTAACACATTACTAGCAAATTTTGTATGGAGCTCTGCTAATTGCTGATTAATGTCAGCGTAACGGGCCTTATCTTCTGCATTAAGCGTCGCGCCATTTCGGGCAAAGCGGTTATAAGTCAGCCAAGTCACACGCTGCTGTTCAGCTGTCAGTGTATTTAGCTCATCTGACTCATAAACGGCTTTAACACGCGTAAACAGCGCTTCATTTTGCGTTATTTTTGAGCTAAATGCCGATAATTTTGGCGCCATTTCTTTTTGAATAGCACGAAACTCTGGACTTGATTGATTCGAACGCCAAATTCCATAATAAGTGAACACGCGGCTTAAATCTTGACCCGCTCGCTCTAACGCGACAATAGTATTCTCAAATGTTGCTGGTGCAGTTTGTGATGTAATGGCATCTATTTCTGACAAATTGGCTGCCATGGCCTGCTCTATGGCCGGTTTAATATCGGCTAAGGACATTTTATCAAATGCAGGGACACCATTATATGGGCCAGAAAAAGGCGCAAGCAGAGCATTGTTATCACTAGGAGCTGCAACCGACTGGGTTACTTGTTTGCTTGAATTACTTGTTGAAGAGTCGGTACAAGCAGTGAGCGCTAGGCATACCGCTGCACTGAGTAAAGAGGTCATCATTTTATTCATAATTTGGTCACTTCCGCTTATTATTCGTGATCGATGGGATAGAACGACACAGTCGAGTTTCATCATAAGAAGTACGCGCTAAACTACAATAAAATTGCGCCAGACGGTGGTTTTTAACCGATAACTCTCCGTAACAAGAAGCAAATAGTCTGTCTTGTTATTTACCTGATCTTTTTCTTTATACATAGAGTGCTTTGCAAGTCACTCCTTTCGCTCAGTCTCTGAGGTTTAAACCCAGTCATGCTTACTTGGTCTACACTAAAACCTGACAACCAAAAGGAATACCATGCTGCAAATCATTGCCAACATTCGCTCTCAGTATCGCATTGCACTTTTACTCATCGCGATTCTTTCTAGTTGTTCAGCGTTTTTAATTCAATCAATGTTATCGGTGCAACAAGAAGACGCTAAAATAGTCAATATCGCTGGGATGCAGCGCATGCTGTCGCAAAGAATGGCATGGCATAGCGCACACTTAATCTGGTTCAATACGACCTCTCACAAAAAAGCTGCTGTGAATATTGAAACGGTAAAATCAGCATTACAACAAGACTTAACTCAATTTAGTAATAATCATCGGCAACTCATTTCACGCCAGTCAAACGGGGATTATCTTTATCTAACACCCACACTGCAAACCTTGTACTTTGAACACCCTGTCCAGTTAAATAAACAAGTCGACGACTTTATCTCTTTAACCAATGAGTTACTCATCCATAACACGCTCAGCCAAAAACAAGTCGATGCTCTGCAAATTGAATCCATGACAGCCTTTCTCAATAATCTCAATCTGGCTGTCAGTCAATTTGAATATAATGCCGTCACTAAGGTTGAAAGGTTATCTAATCTTGAGTTATTTCTTTGGCTATTAACTTTGCTCATTTTAGTGTTTGAACTTAAGTTTATTTTCATTCCACTTGAGAAAAAAGTACTCGATGCGGTCTCCCGTTACCAACAACAAAAAGACAAAGCCGAATTTGCCGTTACCGTACGAGAGCGATTCATTGCACGGACAAATCATGAACTCAGAACGCCATTACAAGGCCTGTTATTTATTCTTGAAGAACTCGCTAACCAACATCACCAAGACGATAACATCAAAAAAGCCCACAATTACGCTCATCGGCTGCGCTTATTGTTAGATGAATTTAATGACTTTGAACAATTTGAATCTGGGCTATGGCAACTTAATAACACCTCACAATCTCTTAAAACCACCTTAGATACGATTATTATGCCATTTGAGCAATTGAGCCTGAATCAGGGGCTAAACTGGCAGTACGCCTGTCTTAGTGATATGACCTTAAACGTTCATACTGATCATGAACGCTTGGCAAAGGTCATTAAAGAGCTACTTGATAATGCCATTAAATTTACTGAGCAAGGCCATGTCAGCATCTCTTGTGAACTGCATCGTCGCAGCGAACAATATATAGATCTTAGCATTACCATCGAAGACAGCGGCTGCGGCTTTAATACTCATTTATTTGATCACACTTTGAATCAAGAAGACCAAAGTAATCATTTTCAAGGCTTACACCTTGGGCTTATTCGCGTAAAGCATATTCTCAACGCAATGAACGCCACGATGCAACTCGCAGGCTGCCAACCACATGGAACCAAAATATCTTTACTTGTGCCTATCACTCAGTCCACAGTGAAAAACATGCGCATCCCAGAAAACCTGCATTGTCTTATTGTTGAAGATAACGCTCTTAACGCAATCATTTTAGGGAAAACACTCGATCAAATAGGCTATAGCCATGAACTGGCTATTAATGGCCAAAAAGCGATTGAGTTTGAGAACCTTGGTCAATTCGATGTCATTTTCATGGATTTAAATATGCCTGTCATGGATGGTTTTCAAGCCTTAGAGATACTTCGTAAAGACAAAGAGCTCACCCTTCCCATCATTGTGATTACAGCCAATACTTCACAGCATGATATTAAACGCGCCTACGCTGCTGGAGCAAACGCACATATTCATAAACCGTTTAATCTTGATGATCTGAAATCTGTTCTGGCGCAGCATTTTAATCAAGACAATGACTCCATAAAGTAACCCCACATGTTCATTTCGGAATAAATTATTCTTAATTGTTCTGAATTTTAAGTACCTAAAAAGTGTAATTTATCTGTCATACCAGTATGTTACTAATATGTTAACTACATAGTTTGGACGACAGCGTTATCAAAGCATTACATTATAAATTTGCAATTACGCATATTTTGGCCATGTTGGCACTGTTTATTAGCCTTTTTACAGGTTTGCGTATTAGCCTAGTCAGCCACCAAGATTTTGCATGGCTATCGGCTGTATTGCCCCAAGGTCAAGTTCATAGCTGGCATTTTTATGCGGGCATAATGTTAACTTGCGTAGCTATTTATTTTGCCAGCTATTACAAACAGCTGAAAAGACCGACTCACAATCTTAAATTAAAAACCCGCTATCATCGGCTCGTTAATCAATTTGGTTACCTTGTGTTAATCCTCGCGTTAGTGACTGGCTGGCTGCGTTGGTTATCCAATGACGCAGTGGCGATAAATGCAAATTGGCATTACTACAGTGTATTTGGCATTGTGTTATACCTGTTTTTACACAGTTATATTTATTGGCTAGAACAAGGGGCAAAGCTAATCCCTCGTCTAATGCCTAGCAAACTTTGGCAAACAAAACACACATGGTTTTCGGTGATCATCTGCTTAACCAGCAGTGTATTTTTATATACAACTGTGATTGATTCTGCGAGTCGCGACCAACTGACTGTTTCGCACCTATCTTTGGATACATTTATCGACATTGATGGCCAAGCGCTTGAGCCGAACTGGCAACAAGCCCAAAGCATCACCGTTCATACTTATGGCGGCGCTAACTTTGTTGATGGCCAAACTCAGGTTGAGATTAAAGCCATGGCAAATGAAGATGAGGTCTACTTTTTATTCCGCTGGGCAGATCCCACCGCAAGCTTACAACATTTACCACTGGAAAAAACGGCACAGGGTTGGCAGGTAAAAGAGCAAGGGTTTTACCAGTTTAACGAAACCCACTATTACGAAGACAAATTTGCCGTAATGCTCTCACAAACCTGTGGTCACGGTGGCGATGGGACAGCTCATCTTGGGTCACAGCCACTCAAAAACAAACCTCGCAATGCACACGGTAAAGGCTACCATGCCAGTTTAGATGGCCAGACCCGTGACTTATGGCATTGGAAAGCGGTACGCACTAACGACATGTTTTTAGCCGATGATAATTTTATTGGCGCACCATTAAAACCACAAACAGGCTCCAGGCGCTATACCGCAGGATACGTGGCCGATAGTCACGAATCAGGTGTGTATGTCATGAATTGGCAATGGTACTCACCAATTGGGGTTACTCCCAAGCGCCTTCCCATTCATCCTGCGACCAATAAACCAGCTTCCCCTGAGGTTGTTGGCGCATGGTTTGATTATCAACCGTACCAAACCAAGCATGATACGTACCCTATTGGTACTCAATTACCCTCTGTGCTCTATCGCTCAAACCGCATAGAAGGCGATCGTGCAGATGTGCGAGCCCGTGGTCATTGGCAAGCAGGATTTTGGACTTTAGAAATGGTGCGTAAACGCGATACGGGTTCAGCTAAAGATATTAGGTTACAGAACAATATCTGTTTGTGGGTCAGTGCATTTGATGCCTCGCAAATTGCCCATACTCGACATGAAAGACCCCTACAACTGGCGTTTTTAACACCATGAAAACACGTTTCTTAATCAGTTTATTTTTTATTAGTGGCCTGCTTTATATTGGCGCAATGGTAACCCTTCCCACACCACCAGCTGATCCTCATTGGCAAAAAATATCAGCGCAAGGTCAGCCATTAACGCCGTGGCAAGGCCCATGGGCCTGTGTATTTGATCGCCGACAACAACTGTTTTGGGAAACAAAAACCGACGACGAATCAATTCATGATGGCAACTGGACATATTCTTGGTTCCAAGACGCTTTTGGTACAGAAAATCACGGCGATTGTTATTTTGAAGACAAACGCTGTGATACTGACGATCTAATTCGGCGCACCAACCAACAACAACTATGTGGCCAAACACAGTGGCGTCTGCCAACCCAAGCGGAATTACTTGCACTAAAACAAACCCAAGATAGACCCGGACAAATCGCTCTCGCGACGGATTATTTCATCCATATAAAACATGGCGATTATTGGACAAGTTCTCATCAACAGCCGTTGAGTGGTATTTTCCGCCATTTAAAACACGGCGCTGTAGCGGTCAATATGACCCATGTCACCCCGCTCACCTTGCCCTATCGTAATGCGGCGTTTGTTATTTTAGTGAGTGAGGCCAACAGTGCCCCATGACCTGTTTAGTTTTTCAACCTATGGCTTGGCACCGTGCTAAGCCAACACATTACAAGGAAAGCACTATGAAACTGCGTCATGTATCCCTGATTGGGATAGGACTGCTGACACTGGCCACCGATACATTGGCCGCAAGTAAGCAGCATCGTCTTATATGGGATCATAACCCCAGTAATCAAGCGACCATTGGCTTTAGCCCTGCAGGCAGCCAAAATCACTATATTAAATATGGTTTATCGACCGATGAACAAACGTGGACCAATCAGTCAATCACGGCAACACGCACTTTTGCAGGCAGCCTGACAAGCCACTTCGTTACCTTGAAAAATTTACCCAGCAACCAGAGCGTGCATTATCGAGTGTGTGATGATGGTGGCTGTGGCGACAGGCTCTGGTTTAAAACAGCCCCGAATGATCAGTCTGGTTTTGTGATGGTTGCAGGTGGCGATACCCGCACAGGTTGGACAACACGTCGTCAGGGTAATCGTTTAGTTGCCAAAATTCGTCCCTTAGTGATTCTGCACGGCGGCGATTACACCAACGCTAATTCTGCTTCTGAAATGAACACCTATTTGGATGATTGGCAGTTAACTATGTCTGACGATACCATTGATGGCCTGAGTTATAAGCGTATTTACCCGTTTATCCCCACTCACGGGAACCATGAAGACAACAACTACAGCACTTTATGCCAAGTGTTTGGGGTCGATTACGACCAAAATGGCCAATGTGATGCAAAAGACACCTATGGCTCAGTCACCTTATCACCATTATTAAAAGTCTATACGCTCAATAGTCAATTCAAAAATAGTGGCTGGTCAAGCTATGCCAACGCCATGAACACTTGGCTGCAACAAGACTTAGCCAGTAACAACGCAAAATGGCAAGTAGCGCAATACCATAAACCTATGTACCCCCACTACAGTGGCAAATCAGATAACACCACGTTATTTAATTGGTGGGCCAATCACTTTTACACTTACGGCATGAATGTTGTTGTCGAATCCGACACTCACATCAACAAACTCACTCAAGCGATTAAACCTTCAGGGAGTGGTTTTACTGAAACCACTACCGGAGGCACGGTTTATGTGGGTGAAGGATCATGGGGAGCGCCTGCACGCTCAGCCAACGACCCTAAATCATGGACGATTGATTTAGCCAGCATTCAACAGTTTAAAGTGATGAGCGTCACGGCACAGCAATTGGACGTGCGCACCGCGCAATTTGATGCCAGTGCAAACAGTCTCAGTCGCGAAGCACGGCAAGCCGATCCTTTGGCATTACCTAGTAATGTAAACTGGTGGTACGCCAATACTGTTGGCGAAGTGATGAACTTAGTGCAATCAAGTAGCGGGAAAACAGTGATTGATCTTGGAACGGTCGATCCCATTGATCCACCAACAGAATTACAAAACAAGCAAACTGTGGCCAACTTAAACGCAACAAAAGGTCAGCAACAGGCTTTTACCTTCAATGTGCCGCAAAACGCCACCAATTTAACCATTAACACCAGTGGTGGAACGGGGGATGTTGATTTATATGTAAAATTAAATAGCCCCGCCAGCACCAATAATTATGACTGTCGGCCATTTAAAAATGGTAATAACGAAAGCTGTAATATATCTGCAAGCCAAACTGGGACTTACCATGTGATGCTCAATGCCTATAGTACCTATGCCAATGTAAACTTACTGGCATCTTACGATGAAGATACTGGCAATCCCGGTCAACAAGGATCATTTACTGATTTAAGTGCGACTACGGATAATTGGATTTACAAACACATTACCTTGCCCGCAGGTGTCACGTCTTTAAACGTTGTACTTTCTGGCGGTACAGGTGATGCGGATCTGTACGTTCGTCACAATCAGCAACCGAACAAAAACGACTATCAATGCCGCCCCTACAAAAATGGTAATAATGAAAGCTGTACCATCAGCAATCCCGCACAAGGTCAGTGGTTTTTGGCACTCAATGCCTATAAAAGCTTTAGTAATGTCACTATTAGTTACACTTATCAGTAACCTGAGTTCAAGTTAAGCCACCTAAACTCGCCCCGCAGAGATCCTTCGGGGCGTTTACTTGCCAGCCCGCCACGTACTTTTAACTCGTAAAAAATCAAAAACAGAATGATTAACTTTATTTTCATGATCTTAACTAAAAAACACGGTGTGACTCTAACCATTCATTACTTTGACGAATACATCACTGTGGCGGCGTATTTGCTTAGTCAGAGCTAAGGAAAACTTGGCGATAATCTTGTTTAAAATGTATTTTGTCAGCCTCACTTAAATAACGCACATGAGCTTGATACAAACGCTTATCACGATAAAGCTGTTTTAAAACATGATTAACCTTAACAATAAAAGTGGCTGCTATCTCTGATTGATTACACGCGATGTGGCCCAAAATATAAGCCGGGTTACCCGCTATAGCCACTGAACGAATATGCTCAATGTTAACTTGTTGTCGAGTTTGCTCATAAAAAGTAGCTGGGAACATCAGTGCGTATTCGGACCGATGCTTTTCAAGCATCGCAAGCAAAGCAGAATAATAATCACCTCCTGCACGATACAAAGTGTTGTTTTTATCTAGCAATGCTAATTGGGTATCTAGAAATCGTCCATAGGATTTATCTTTTACTAATAAAAGTTTGTGTTCGAGTTGCTCAGTAAATAGTCCCTGTAATGACAGCAATTGCCCTTGTTCATTCAGATGTTTGGCATTAATCGTCACCCATGAAGCGTCATAATAAAGGCGGTGAGTGGGAAACATATGGATTGGCAAACTAAATAGATATAGAGATTGACGCTCTGGGGTTTTTACTCGGTTTACCACACAAGCATTGGGATGCTGATTAAGTAAGGGATCAATGCGTGAAATAGGTGCGCTTTGCACATTAAAATGAAAATCTTCTGTTAATTGATTAAGCACTAAATTAAGTGTATCTGTTGCTAACGAAACTGGATGAACACTAAATAACTGTTCAGGATCTTTGTCGTCATCACTAAGCAATAAAATGCTCTGTTTTGCACAGATGCTAGGATGGAAAAAAATCAAACTACAAACTAATAAAAGGTATTTCAAAAGGACGCTCTAAACTGCATTTTTAATGAGTATATAAAATAATCTCAAATCCGTCTTGTCACGTTTGAGAGACAATGATGAACCAGTCACCAAAGTGAAACAGCATCGACTCTCAAGCCATGTGATATGAGTTGATTCAAGCTGTGATAAGCTTTATTGTGGATTGAAGTACTGAAATTGGATAATCAATGCACATCACCCCTGACGAACTGCCAAATGAGCTACCTCGTACTAATAACCGCCTCGGAAGGTGGATCGGGCAAACCTTCCTCAAGCTCAGTGGCTGGCAAGTGGTGGGACAGCTCCCCGCTCAAGGGAAATTTGTTGCGGCAATTGCCCCGCACACTTCAAATTGGGACTTTATTGTCGCGATGGCCGTCAAACTCAGCCTCGATATCAATATCCAATTTCTTGGTAAACATACACTGTTTATTGGTCCATTGGGATGGCTCTTAAAGAAAATGGGTGGAATGGCTGTCGACAGATCGGCGGCTCAAGGTATCGTGGCACAGGTCAGTGACGCCTTTAAAAATCACGATCAGCTTATACTTGGGCTAGCCCCTGAAGGCACTCGAAAAAAATCGCCCCAATGGAAAAGCGGCTTTTTATATATTGCCCATACAAGCCAAGTACCTATTGTTCCGATGGCGCTTGATTACCCACGTAAGATGTTTGTTATTTTACCAAGTGAAACCATTTCTGAAGACATCCCCAGCGAACTTCAAAGAATGAAAAAACTGTTCCCTAAAAGCTTGGCTAAATACCCCCAAAACGTATCCGGCTAAACTTCAGGCTGGTTAGCTGGACGTGCATTAATGGGCAAACTAATCATAAATTCACTTCCTTGTCCAAGGTCACTTTGACATTGAATCGTCCCTTTAAGTACCTGATGAACCAGATTAAAAGTAATACTCAAGCCTAGCCCTGTCCCACCTTGCACCCGATTTGTAGTGAAAAACGGGTCAAAGATTTTATCAATCACCTGAGGATCAATACCTTTACCGTTGTCTCTGATATTAATAAAACACTGCGCTTGTACCACTGTCGCTTCGATAATCACTTTTGCTGCCGATTGATGGTTAAATGCATGCATTATCGTATTATTTAATAACGAAAATAGCACTTGCGCCAATGCACCAGGGTACGAACGGATCTCAAGCGTTTCAGGCACGCGTCGCTCAACTTCAATGGCATTCAAGTCAAACAATGATTGTTGGCCAGCGACGACCCCACTTATAAACTCGTCGAGCTTGATCAGTGTTACATTATCGTTTGAGCTCTCAACCGCTACCTGTTTGAAGCGGTGTACAAGAGATGCTGCACGCTCCGTATTATCTTTAATTAATTGAATACTTTGTTCTGCATTAACGAAAAAGTCAGTTAAGCGTGTTCGCGATAATGTCTCATTAGTAAAATGACGCTGCAAATTTTGCGTATGCTCATCCAACACACTCGCCGCTGTGACGGTAATCCCAAGCGGCGTATTCACCTCATGCGCAACACCAGCAACCAACTGACCTAGGTAGGCCATTTTTTCATGCATGATAAGTTGTTCTTGAGTATGTTTTAATTCTTCCATGCTGTTTTGTAAATTCTGATGGACTTGCATTAAACTTAAATGTGAACGTGCATTCGAGACCGCAATGGTTGCATAAGCGGCCAAACTCTCAAGTAATGTTAAGTCATGTTGGCTATAACTATTGTTTACCACACTTTGAATACTGATCACCCCGAGCATTTCGCCATTGTGCTGCATTGGCACATACATCATAGATACGGCTTTAATTTCTTTGCTACCACTACTCAGTGGGTGCACAACTAAATCTTGCTGCGGGTAATACAATTTATACTCTTTCTCGTAATCATTAATTAAAATTGACGTGTTGTGTTTTACCGCATAAACCGCTAGCTGCCCGGGCTCATCAAGAGCGCGCGTATACGACAAATAGCGCACTCCTCGCTCAACGGCATAATCGAACTCAAGTTGATTTTTCTCGGAGTTTAATATCCCAATCCCAAACCTATCAGCCTGAAATATTTGATTAATTTGCCCATAGATATCATTCAATAGTTCATCAAGTAACAATTGAAGAGTGAATTGACGACCTATTTGGTTTATCACTTGAATTTCACGCGTACGCTGACTAACGAGCTCTTCAAGCTTTTTAGCTTGCGCCCTAACCAAACCAATCCGCCACCGAAACACAATTACAATAATCGCGGCAACCAATAACACACTGACAAGTTTAAACCAGCCTGTCTGCCAAAATGCAGGCAAAACACTAAACGCAAGAATGATAGGCTCAGGTACTTGTTGATAGTTATGATAATTCGCTCGAACGTGTAACACATATTGACCTGGGGTTAAATTATTGAACTGCACAAAATGAATATCACTATCAATTGACTGCCACTCTTGTTTGCTTACACCTTCTAGCCAATACTCATAGCTGACTGTTTTTTCATATAACAAATCACTTAAAACAAAATGAAATCTCACATTATTTTCTTCAGGTGAAAGCTGTAACCCATCCAAGCGCGCCAATGGAGTATCTTGACCGTTGATCTGCAATCGAGTCACATTTAATTGGCTAGGAGAATGAGACATTTCAAAGTCATCCGGATCGATAATCAATAAACCTTGCGTGCCACCAAATAACATCTGGCCACTTCGCATTTTTGTGTACGCCCCGAGCCAAGCAACCCCAAAGTCCACCCCTTCGTTTTTGCCTAGCGACATATATTTTCTGTTATCGATGTCTAACACGCTAGTTGCACTCCAAATACGGCCTCGAGTATCTAAAAGCATATTGGCGCCAGGTGTTCGTTTTGAGATCGGTAAACGGTGCTTAAAGCGCGTAAAAACAGGCTCTGCCTGCTCAAGATGAGTAATTCGATCAAACCCGATACTCGTAGTCAGCCAAATCGCCCCGGCAAAATCTGTCACCATGCCTAACACATAATTATGACTCAGACTCTGTTCAGCAGGGGTGGTTTTAAAATGATCGAGTTCCTTGTCTGTTTTAGCTAATCGGTACACACCATTGTGCGTGCTAATCCACAAAGCCCCAAATTGATCTTCAATCAACGCAGTGACCGTATCATTCATCAGCTGGCCATCGCTTTTTTTGTGTAAATACACACACTCATCATCTGTAACTAAACACACACCTCTGGCAGTCCCAACGACCAAAGTTTGGTTGTGTAACACCAATAAACGTAGCACGGCTCCTTTGTTAAGCCCGTCGAGACCCGACGGCAAAAACTGCTGCGAGTCGAGATCGACTTTTACCAAACCTGAAGACGTAGTTCCGGCCCAGAGAGTACCTGATTGCTGCTGAGCTAAAGAAACTATATTAGTTAATGCTTGGCCGTCGTTGGTACGATTAATCGAGCTGATCCGGCCTTGTCTCGGACTGATAATATCGACGCCTTGACCCGTTGTCCCTACCGCGATGAGGCCATTATTAAGTTCTAATACTGTGCGCACATTAGCATAACTTAGCCCTTTTTCATGTTGTAAGCTATGACGCAAAACCATAAACTGACTTGCCGTATTTGCGTTCATTACCTGTAAGCCCGCCCCCCAAGTACCTATCACTAACGCGCCATTTTGATTTAAAAATGCAGTCCCTATTTCATCAAAAACTAGGCTACCTTTGACTGAAGGATCGTGCTTCAAATGGCGTTTAAATTGGTAATTTTTAGCATCCAGCACCCATAAACCATTCCCATAAGTCGCCACCCAAACTTGGCCATTTTCAAGTGGAATAATTGAGCGTAAATAAGCGTTTTGGTTAATTCCGGTGACGCCAGGTGTAAATTTTTCAAGCCGATTTGCGCCATCCCAAAACCATAATCCACTACGTGAACCTAACCAATAAGTGCCTTGTTTATCTTGATAAACAGCCCGTATATCAAGATCAGAAAGTGCCGATATAGCGATAAATTCATCACTGTTTATAGACTTTTTAAACACCCCCTTTGTTGTACAAGCCCAGATATCACCATGGGTGTCCTCATAGATTCGATATGTAATACTGCCCGTTAATGGCATCGGAAAAAATGAAACTTGATTAGTTTCTAAATCAAGACGCTCGACTCCCAACTCATGGCCTACCCACAACTCGTCACGACTATCAATCATTAAGGTTCTGAGGGTATCGCTTTGCAATGGCCATGACTGAGTGTGTGTATTTATATGTTGGAAAGTTTTATGCTCAGGGCTATAACGCGACAGACCCGAAGTCCGGGTGGCCATCCAAACCCCTTGTTTATTATCTTGTGCCAAAGCAACAATATAATTTGCGGCTGGTGATTGAGGGTTATCAGGTTGATGAGGTAAAGACTCAAACTGCACCCCATCAAAGTAAACCAAGCCATTTTGTGTACCAAACCAAATATGCCCATTCGTCAGCTCAACAGCGCTGGTGATGACTCCATTACTAATTTTACCTTCATCATCGATGCTACGCAGCACTGGCGCAGCCTGAGGAAACAGAGCAGAAGTAGAGCTAACCACCGAAGATTGAGCAACAACAAAAAAGCTAAAAAACAGCAACGTAAAGCCAATAATTAATCCAATCCAACGGCGAGTAAATAATAAAAAAATAGGTTCAGTTAACGGCACAAGACTAAACTTAATGTTAGGGGATAACAGTAGATAAATTATTGTTTAATGATGAATAAAAGCAAGGCCAATGCGCCACGATGCATAGATTTAAGCTAAATAAACGCTCTACAAAATATTGTTATAAAACCCCTTTAAAAAGAAGTGGGTACAGCCGCAAACGCTGCCCGATGTAGTCATCAGCTAACATTTGCCGAGCAATGCGCTCAATATCATTGTCGACTTCGAAGACCCAATCAAAACGCGCTATGGCGAGTAAGAAGCCCTTTTTTAAGTGAAGCTGATCACGATATTCATCACAATTTTGTTTAATCATTTCCAATTTATCCGGCTCTCGACGTAACTCCTCAACAACTTGCTCAATGAAAAGGTTCTGACGAGCAGTCTCTGATCGTGACCTCTGACGCCTTGGGCGAAAAGCGGTGCTCATAATTATGTACCGTTTATATCCGCTATATGGACTATTTTAGCTAAAAAGTCTGACTTGTTTTTTTCAGTCTGGTAATCAAGATGATAAGTATTATGAAAACCAAAACGCATCAACACTCCACTGCCCTGTAAATAAAGCGTGTAACCATCAAAGTCAGTAAACGCAGTAATGCCCTGATAAAAGTAACCTTGTCCATTCTTTTCACCATGACGTTGAATGTGATCAAATACAGATAAAATAGTTTTACTCGATAAATCGTTTTTCATAGCTCACCTCTGATTTTTATACGCACCCCCCCAAAATACCGATGACTTTTAAGACAAATAAACACACTTTTTTTTGATTACAAGAACGGGGACTCCTCACACCTGTAACATTAGCAGTTTCAATCAAACAGCGTCGCTACATAATTTAAGCCCTTTCGCAAACAACAAAACCTGCTCCCAATGAGTTGGGAGCAGGTTTTTAGTGTGCTATTTATCTTAATCGCGTTTGACCACCACAGTGCCTGCCAGCATGTCATGCCAGCCACGGTTTTGCTCATCGAACAAAATCCAAATAAAACCAAGGCCTAATGGGATAGCCGAAATAAAGTAGCCGACATAACGAATCAGCGCCTGACCTGGTGTTACATTTAAACCTGTTTTAGCATCCAATACCTGCGTCGACATGACCATTTTTCCGGGGGTCGCCGCTTTTTTGACCCAAAATACGATGGCTAACACCAGTGGCAATACCTTGTCATAAAATACATGATTGACACTCCATTCATTTTGCAGTTCCAGCCACTGCGTATCACCATAAAAAATGCCAAAACTCATGGCCAGTACAAGGCTCAGTAATATCGCATCAATAAAATAAGCCGCAAGGCGACGTATAAACCCGGCATTATGGGTTTCTTTTACACTCTGGTAATAACCGCTATCTACTGATGATGTGTGCATTTTTAAGCTCTCTTAACTGAATCTGATAACGGCAGTATTGACCAGAGCCAGAGCCCGAGCAGCGGCTAAATGATAAAAGGCTGATTAAAAGGATAAACTATCATTATTCGGGAAAGTCGGTATGTAGGGGGGCCAATAAAAAGCCACATAACCGTGGCTTTTTATTGATTTTAGCGCGAATAAAACTTCACTATTTGAATTAACTTCTCACATTGTTGGCGTTTATGCGATTCATTAAGTTCCTGACCCAATTTGCATATTGGCGGTGAATGCTCTTGCCATCATATTTTAAGTTTGTTGAATCAACATAATCAATCTCATAACTGTTTTCGTTATACGTAATCATAACCACTAGTTGATGAGTGCGAATATTGAGGGTTGCTTCTACTTTACCAGCTTCAACCACATGAGCTTGCCACCCAAGTGATACAGCGGCCTTCACTATCGATTGTTCGACTTGCTGAATATCGGGCTGAGTTTGGCCGTAATTGGCAATTGTTTGTTGACCATAATCAGGCATAGGAATGGTTGTCCGACAACCACTAAGCACAATGCATAGCCCTAATAAAGTCCATACTAAAATACGATTCATTGAATACTCCTTTTTAAAATCTGCCCTGCATGCTAAGCGCTCCTTCAACCATTGTAAAGCTTATATAAATCAGTCATTCAGCTTTATAATCAACAAACCCTAAACACACAATTAAATAGCTTCAAGTAAAGTTTTTTCTCCCACGCCCATTTAGCCGCTCAATCACCCTTGCCGAAAAGCGGGCCCATTATGGGCAAAACACGCGCTCGGCACTTAACATTAGAGTGTGTACTCAAAATGTAACGTCATTGAAATAAAACAGTCATTCTTTGTCCCTAAACTCTCCCGCCATCACAGATTGCTACCCAAGCAATATCGTTAACCCTAAGAGACAACAACAATGAACAAAAACTTAGTCGCCCTTACACTCTCCGGTATTTTTTTAACTGCCTGTAATAACACTGACACCAAAGAAATCGAAGTCATTAAAGAAGTTGAAATCATCAAAGAAGTGGCTCCTACACCAGTTACTGAGGTAAAGAATGTGATTTTAATGATTGGCGACGGTATGGGGGCGCAACAAGTCGGCTTGCTCGAAGAATACGCCCGCCGTGCACCTAATTCAACTTACAACAATAAAGGCAACATCACCGCGCTATCAAAATTCGCCAACGCAGGTCAAATGGGGCTCTCACTCAACGCACCTCATGGTGCCAACGGGATGCTAGTCACTGACTCGGCGTGCTCTGCCACTCAATTAGCGACAGGTAAAGCTGCAGGTTCAGAAATGATTGGCCTTGATGAACAAGGGTATATTGTTGAAACAATTTTAGAAAAAGCCAAAAAAGCAGGCAAAGCGACGGGTTTAGTTTCTGATACTCGGATCACCCACGCGACCCCTGCTGCATTTGCAGCTCATCAGCCTCATCGTTCACTTGAGCCTGAAATCGCTGCAGAAATGATCAGCTCAGGCATGGTCGATGTCATGTTATCAGGCGGTGCACGCGTATTTGTTCCTGCTGATATCAAAACCGATGAGGCTGAGAGACAAATCATGGCTGATTTAGGCGCACCAATTAGCGTGTATAAAAAATCAAAACGTAACGATAACCGCAATTTAATCGTAGAAGCCAAGGAACAACATGGTTACACCCTAGCGTTTGATAAAAATCAAATGCAAAACACCGATGCCACTAAGTTGCTCGGTTTATTTGCCAATTCAGGTATGGCCGATGGTATCGCTTATAAAGCGTGCCGCGCCGCAGATACGTGTAGCCAACCGTCATTAAAAGAAATGACTGTCAAGGCCCTTGAAATCTTAGCTAAAGATCAAGATGGTTTCTTTTTGATGATCGAGGGCGGCCAAATCGATTGGGCCGGCCATGCCAACGATGCCGGCTGGATGCTTAACGAATTACTAAAATTCGATGAGGCGGTAGAAGCTGTTTACGAATGGGTAAAAGATCGCAACGATACCCTCGTCGTGATCACTGCCGATCATGAAACCGGCAGCTTTGGTTTTAGTTATTCTCGTAAGGAGCTGCCACAAGCCCGCTCGCTCGATGGCGATGGCATGCAAGGCGCACAATACAAACCAAACTTTAACTTTGGCTCTTTATCTCATCTCGATAAACTCTACGGTCAAACGGGCACTTTCTTCGATATGATGAACGCTGCAAACAGTGATTGGGATTTTGCCGCAGCAACGGCACAAAACTGGATGGATGCAGTCAATCAATACAGTTTGTATAAAGTCGATATTGACCAAGCCAGCAAAATTGGTGAACGAGAAATAAACGAATACTATGTCGCTGATCACAGCTATCAAAGTGCCGAAATGGTGCCACGCTTTGCAGACTTTAAAGAGTTTTATGTCTATGCCGACGAAGACCACACAGCAAAAATAGGCCGTGCACTTGCAGCAGATCAAAATGTAGTTTGGGGAACAGGCACCCACACCGCCGCCCCAGTGCCTGTTTATGCTTTTGGCCCTGATGGAGTCACTAAAGCCTTTTCAACTATGCAGCATCATGTAGAAATATCACAAAAAATGATGGCTGCATTAGGCTTCGCACCTACTCATTAGGTGAACCTGCGATGAAGTCTGCCAAGCCATTTAACTACTGTAGCGTTTAATGGCTTGGTTCATTCAAAATGTGACTGTTCACTTGTGCACTCATATTCGTCAATCCCCCACTAAATCACACCACCCATCAATTAATAAAATTTAAGTATCTTGGTGCTCTGAGCCCGTTATTTCTCATTAACTTGAGGTAATCTAGGGTACAATCGTATTTTTTCATCCGAATTGGAATTCTTATGACCATTGCTCGCCAACATACCAATCAACGAATGAGCCGTATCGTAACTCATAACAACACTATTTACTTATGTGGCCAAGTCTGCAGCGATGCGACGCAAGGCATTACTGAGCAAACCCAGACCATGCTGGCAAAAGTAGATGACCTACTGGCACAAGCAAACAGCGATAAATATCATCTTTTAAGTGCAACCGTTTACGTCAGCGATATGAAATATTTTGCACAAATGAATGATGTGTGGGATGCATGGGTACCAGAAGGGCATGCACCTGCACGCGCATGTGTGCAAGCCCCGATGGCACGCCCAGAGCTACTGGTTGAGGTCTCTATTATTGCTGCGGTAAAAAACACTTAAGTTAAAATACTGTTGAAAAACGCCACACTTAGACCAGTTCGATCACGCTCTGGATGTGGCGAATATTTTTACGATTTTTTGCTCGATTGTTGAAAATAATGAAACAACTTGACTCAACTGTATAATCTTCGACACTGATCACTTTAACCAAACACTCTTGAATAACATGAAACAAGAAATAACCTATGAATTTGGCAATGCACAAATTGCCAATCGTTTTATAAACGAACTCAAGCACTGGCCTAAAGCCAGCGTAAAAGCAGCGCTTGTTAAAAGCGATAGCCGTGTAAAAGTTACTTATCAATTTGAAGACAATGGGTTTGACAGCACCTGCGCTGAACTCGACTTATTAGCAGCCTCTTACAATGGCTCTGAGTGCTAACAGCTCGGTTGTTAATAAAAGAAAAATCAATTTTTAGCCGCAAGTTTTGTGGCGATAAAATCACTGTGACTCACATACAAAAGCCCTGCGATACGTCGAACAATATGCTCTTCATGGCTATCAAGTTCGTCATCAGCAAACGCAACAAGCCATAAAAGCTCAACAATTTCGGTACGTTCAATATCGGTTGTATGGTTATTAATTTGTTTTACAAACGCAAATAAATCGATAGCCTCTTCAACTAACGACTCCGCTTTACTGATTAATGTATGAGCTTCTTGCTTGGACAGCTCGCAGCGTGTTACTAAAATATCCGCTACTTTGCTCAACTCATCCTTACTTGAACGGCCATCTGCACGCATAACCTCAACCAGTAACGCTGCTAATGCAGTATTAAAATCAAGCTCTTTTTTCGTCTCAGCTTGGGGACTCAAGTCTTGCAATAACTTTTTGATATGACTTAACATTACTCACTCCTTAACTATCTGATTTTAAAAGCCCATTCTCTCATAATTCTGCATAAAAATAGGCAATTGAACAACTTGACTCTCGGTCAGATAAAAATTAAAAACACATCAATCACACTGAGTTTTAGCACTGTACAGCTTTGCGACTCCGTTGCAAGGCTAACTCATTCTCTACGGGAGTGCCTGAATCACGCCTTAATCGTTAAGATAACAATTAGCACGTTTCACAGCTCAACGATAATCCAGCTAGCGGTGGCTAACACATAAAAAAGCCCACATCAATAAAATGTGGGCGAACGCTTTCAATAATAACAAAAGACTTAAGGGAGGAACTCTACAACAACGATATCGGGGGCGATAAATCGGTTTTGTTTTCAAGTTGTCGTTATCATACCTATCTGAAACTTAACTGAATCTTAATAAGCCCAGCCTATTTATTAATTATTTAAACCGTGCTCCGCACAAGCCGCAATACTGAGTTGATCTTTTTTACTCATTTTACCTACCACTAACTTAAATGAGTTGTCGATTAACCTCAGTATTTCACCGTTTGGGACACTTTGATCAAAGTAAATTGAAATCCAATGTTTTTTATCCATGTGATAACCGGCAGTAATCGCAGGGTAAATATCTCTCAAAGCCACAGCTTCGTCAGGGTCACATTTTAAATTTAACATCATCAAGTCATGCCGCCAGCCCACTAGCGCGAACATTTTATTTTTCACCTTAAATACATGCACATCATCACCAAATGGATACTGACAATCTGTGTAGGGCTTATTTAATAAATAAGTGTTCAGTGTTTCAAAGTTCATAGTTCATAGTTAACCTAACGCATGGTATTTCGCTAAAATTGCTTTTAACTCAGCCTGATTAAACGGCTTATTAATAAAGTCATCGATGCCAAGCTCTTTCGCTTTATCACGCTCTAACTTCCCGACACTCGCACTTAAAATGACAATGGGCACAGTGTGTAACCGTTCGTTTTCCTTGATTAGTTTTGAGGCCGTGAAACCATCCATGTTCGGCATTTGCAAGTCCATTAAAATTAGATCTGGTGTATGGGTTTGCAAATAAACCAAAGCATCTTGACCGTCATTGGCCAAATCGCATTTAACTGATAAATTCTCCAAATGCTTTTCAACGATGATTTGATTAATTTTATTATCTTCGACAACCAAGATGTGCATGTGTGACAAATCGACCTCGTTGATCAACTGCTCAGTATGAAGGAGCTCGGCAATAGGTTCAGAGGCTTTATCTAATTGCAACGTCACAATAAATTGAGAGCCTTTTCCTACCTGGCTTTTTAAAATGACATCCCCCCCCATGAGATTACTTAATTGTTTGACTATCGACAAACCCAATCCAGTGCCACCGTATTTTCGGGTTGTTGTACTCTCGGCCTGCGAAAATGACTGAAAAAGTTTACTCTGATGCTCAGTTGCAATACCAATCCCCGTATCACTAATACAAAGAGTTAAAAAACAAGTATCGCCTTTAATTTTGGCTGTTCCCTTTAGTGACACACTTCCTTCATCGGTGAATTTAATTGCGTTACTGAGCAAGTTAATCAGAATTTGTTTATATCTAAGGTCATCGCCTTCCATTAGAGTTGAGAAATTTTCATCATAAGTAGCATTAAATACAATTCCTTTGGTTCGCGCTTTTTCATCCAACATTTCGATGACAGCATCACTAACCTTAGCGGGATTAAACACACATTTATCCAATGCCAATTGGCCTGCCTGCATTTTCGAAAAGTCGAGTACATCGTTGACAATACTTAATAACAGCGTCGAAGCATCATGGATTTTTTCGAGGTAATTACGCGTATGTTGTTCTTTCGATTCTCCCTTAGCGATTTCACTAAAACCCATTATGGCATTTAAAGGCGTGCGGTATTCATGACTTATATTGGCTAAAAATAAGTTTTTCGCTTCATTCGCTTTGACTAATTCATTGTTCTTTATTTGTAGCTCTTGGGTACTTTCATTGATTTTTTTACTTAATCGAGAGTTATAAGACACAATAAAAAATACAAACATCACACACACCACGCCAAGCACAATCCCAACGAAAACAATCAGGAAACTACTCCAATTTAATAGGCCTAATTCGAAAATATCAGTGCTAAAAAAGTTAATTTTCCCTTTTTTATCAAATAACCAAAATTCAACAGGGTGAGTAAGTAGGTACGCATTGTCCTTATTGACCAAGGGATAAATATTACTCTCGTCATAAGATAATTGATAACTAAAAGCCCGGTTTTCAATGTGGCTATAAGGAGGGTCGAGTAATATTTCTAACTCCAGCACTACCTCAGCAACACCAATTAACGATTGCATAGAAGGCGCTTGATTTTTGAAATAAACCGGATAATAAACTACAACACCTGTGGTTTTATTCTGTTGTTGAGCCAAAGATAATAATGGCGTGACCACAAATGTGCGCTGCGCTATGGCAGCCTTAACGGCAGGCCCCGCAATTGGGTGACTGACCACATCTAAACCAATCGCTGATTGATTGCCGGTTAATGGCGCAAGGTAGTGAATAGGTAAATAAAAAGGTTGATGTTCGGCATCTTGAAACCCTGCCGAGGTGAGTTGCTTAATTTTTTGATTTTTGAATTGTTCATCCACTAACATCTGTTCAAATTTCGGCTTATCCTTCGCCAAAACAAGGGGTAACCAACCAATCGCCCTTATTTGTACTTTTTCATCTTGAACTCTGGCAGTAAAATCATTGAACTCTTGCCAAGAGATGTGAGGATTCGCCTGAAAAAATGCTTCTAAAGCTTTTAAGTACAACTTAATCGTCGACTGTGCACTATTAACCCGCTCAACAAAAGGAGTGGTTGAGTTAATAAACTGTTGTTGTTTTTCATGTTCAAAATTAGCTTGAGATACGCTGAACATAAAACAGATCATCGTATAAGCCAGTGCACTGGTAATTGTTGCAGCTAAAGGCTTGCGGGCTTTTCGCACAATATTATTTTCATAAGCAAATAACATTACAGGCGTTATAAATATAATGGAAAATAAATCGCCAACCCAGCGAGTAACGCTGATATAAAAAACAATACTGGTTTCAAGATCGCAGTTCATTAACACTAAGCCCATAATTAGCGCAAAGAACAGCGCAGAAACTGGCCCAGTTAAAATTAGAAATCGAATAATTTCAAACGGATTGCCCGTTTTGAGAGGTAAAGTAAAATATCGAAAAACCAACCATTTAACAAAAATCAGGTGACTCATCGAAACGACAGCTAGCAGTAGAGCATACTCAATTGGCAAGGTATCAAAAAATTCATTTTGGCTATAGCTGATAAACAAAGCTATCGACGAAGCTAAGGCGACAGGCCAACCAAATATCAAATATAGGCCTAGCATCGTTCCCGTTACTGGCCAAATAACGCTAGTTAATCCAAAAGGATTGTCAAACCACAGGCCTAGCTCAGTGAGGAACCAACACGCAAGAAAAGACCCCAAAAAGACCCATAACTGATGATGAGATATTGGCTTGTTTCCTAGTTTCTGTCCATTTTGATGCTGCATTTATTTCCTAAATGTATAATGCGATCTAGCCAGATTGATTTGATAGTTCCAGTATAGTGAAAAATAATAAAAGTCCCATAAACATCGATAATATTTAGTAAATTTAATAAGTTGAATTAATTCGTACTCGGTCTATTTCAATGATAGATCAAGCTGCAGATTGGTCGGGTGCAACTGATGCCAAGTTCGCTGATCTGGATCCAATTCGCCGACGACTTCAACTTTAAATGAATCAAGCCACAACATGCCTGTGCCACGAAGCTGCGGACCAAAAGTTATGCTTGTCGCCTCATGTGGAATATTAAGCTCGAGGCTGACTCTTTGCCAATTAGTACTGCCAACAGCGGCTCGGTTGGCCATGTTATCAGCACTGATTATCGCATTGTGCTGATCCACCACTCTCGCCCAAATCAAGGCCGTTAACGCAACGTCTTGCGCTCTAAAAATAGCTGATATTTGGATTCGTTTACCCCGAAATTGATGCGCATTAATTTTTTGATAGACAACCAAATCAGTGGGCTGATCACCAAAAGGCTGTTCATCTTGCCGAGATAATTTAAGTGGCGCTTTTGCGCCATACAAGCGGTTATCATCGAGTGCGATGCTATCGCCATCATGCCATAACTCGCCGCAACGCCAACTCAGCGAAGTTTCACAATCAAAATCAACAAAGTTTAACTGACTTGGCTGCTCAATCAGTCGGGTGTCAAAAAAGCCCAAATTAGTTAAGCGCTGATGCTGTTGTTGCTGCTTTTTCGCAATCAACTCTGCGGTCATTTTATGATGAAATGGGCCTGTTAATAGCGTTGATTGATCGACCACAGAAATAGACACATCATCAAACCAGGCTTTACCTGTCCCAACAAGATAAAACCCAAACGAAAAGTTACTAGCTTGCTCGGGTACATCAATGACCACTGAATACGGCTGCCAATCGGTACTCCCTGAAATTGGCCGATCTGACATGTTGTCAAAACTCGCCGATGGGAGCAACAGCGTATCCACCCGCCCCCACAAAGCGGCTAGCGTACTGACATTCTGTGTTTTAATAAACGCATTAATTTTGACTCGTTGGCCCCGATATTCAACCGGATCGAAACTTTGCATCAACAAACCAAAGCTATTTTCATCTTTTACATGTGCTTTACTGGCGATAAATGCACTGGCATTGCCTTGATATTTAATTTCATTATCAAAACCAGATTCATACTCTTTGGCATAGACATTTTTGAAAAACCAAGTATTCGTTGCTTCATCTGCAAAAGAATAGTTCACCTCAGCCCAACTCAACAAATTTAGCTGAGTGGTTGAAGAATATAGATTTTTATAAAAATAAAGTACTGCAATACAGCACACAGATAGACTCACCAGACGGAAATATTTCAAAACTAAAAACCGTTTTCATAAACTCAAGATCAGGCGCAATTGTACCTAAGTTCATTATTGCCAAAAAGCTAAGAATCACTTTTAATCGAGACACTTTCGAGGCAGCTGTAAAGAAGAGTACACGCAATTGTTGGCAATTCAGTCAATCAAACTGTGCGTTCAAAATCATTTAGGTTGTTATCACTGCCTGACTGATTTGTTACTATAGCCATCGTTTTAACCAAGAGTGATGTTATGAATCAAGCAATACCTCGTGTCGGCCCTGCTGAGCGCGATGCACTTCTCAATACAGTAAAAAATGATTTTGACCAGTATCAGCAGAGCCTCGTTAAAGGAGACAAACAGGGTAACGGGCAAAAATTAAAGCTCTTTGTAATGGCGAATCTAACCACCTTTCATTTGATTCACAACAGTAGTACAGCTGAAGAATTTGAGGTTTTTTGCAAACAGTATCGCTGGTTCTTTCCATTATTTTCGACCATAAAAGAAATTCTTGATGACCCTGCACACGACTAACTTATGAGATCGCCACCTCTTTTAGGCTAAATTGTATCGATACCTCCTAACAATTTAGCCCATCAAAAAACGACGCCTACTCTTTAATCGGCGGTTGTAAAAAAAGCCGCTCAATCAGTGCGTGATGTGACGGATCAGCGGCCAATTTTAGGTAACGTACAAAATCCATCGAGTTGGCGGGGCGTTGCGGGTAACCATGGCGCTGCCATAACGTTTGCAACGCTTCAATAATCACATCGTCTCCAATGGTTTCTCTCAGCTCTGCAAAGACAAGCGTCGCCCTTGAATACAGATCATGGCTTTGCGTGGCATCCACTAGTGCAACCCCTTTTCGCAAATCCATTGCACTGAGTTGTTGATACCGCTTGGTTTCGTATGCAACCAGTGCCGCGACGGCTGAGGGCCCATAATGTTGGTCAAGCATGACTAATTCGACATATTTTGCCATTGATTCCACCAAAAATGCAGAGTCCTCAGAGACGCCATTACCAATATCATGGCCAAACCATTGATGAGCGGTCTCATGTACAGCTCGGCGGTAACGTTGGTCGAAACCGGCGTCGTCACTCGGAGTTGCGCGAAACCCGACATCCTCATTAATCAAGATCAGTTGAGGTAATGCATAGCCTGTCATTCCGATACGCGGCACGCTGATCAGGCTCAGTTGCTCGCCTTTATACGCACTAATGTGCTCATTAAACCAGTCTAAGGTATCTGCCATCGCCGTTAGATTTAGTTGCACCGCCTGATTTTTATGCGCTGAAAAAACTTGCAATGTGACCCCGTGTTGCTGTTTTGTCTTGGCAGCCACAGGCATCGTCAACCAACTTGCAATAGCCCGGATGGGTCTAGACGTTTCAAATTGATAGATGTCACGGCCATTGTTTGTGCGCATAGCCACACGCCTTCCTTGTGCCAATGCGACATAGCCCTGCGCTGTACTAATGGTGCTTGAGATTGTCATCCAATCATAACGATCCGACCGAGGAGCCGACGTCTCTTGATCTGCAAAAATTTCTGAAGGTGCACGTTGTGACAAAGGGGCTAACTGGTATTTAGCACGTAGCTGAGCATCAGTCAGTTGATAATTCTCTTGATAACCCACTGTCGGAATAAACGGCACGCTGCGAATATAACTCAGCTCAGGGGTGACAAATTGATGACTTGGGCTCGGCCAAACTACCGGCTGTTGATAATTCAGATCACTCGTTAAAGTACGAGTTTCGCCTGGCTGCATCGGTTGTTCAAATTCAAACACCGCTTGGTTTAATGTTGGATCAAACGTCACCATGCTTGCGCCATTTAGGCTGACATCGGCCCAATGATAAAAACCAGCTCGCCCCACTAAGACTTGCTTAATGGCAACCGTATGGTGGTTGACTAAAGTATAAGTGAGCTTAAACTCAGCCCGTTGTTTTATCGGGTAAAAGTCGACCTTTGCATCTAAGTGGCGAATACTCGGCTGAGCGCGATGCCGCCAATCTGAAAATTGCATTTCATAGCGTGCTTTAAATGCTTCGCGTTTGTGAGAGTTAGTTAACGGCTTTTCGGCTACTAGTTGCAAATGAAGGTTAATAAACGCCGCGACCGTGATAAACCAAGGCACAATTAATAGCCCGTGCACAGGTTTCATTTTCGCCCGGTTTAACCCTGTACCACGATGACTCAGGGTCATTGCTGTGGCAATTACACTGATGCATGCACACAACCACACCTGTAAATAGGGCCAATAACTACTCATACTCGCTCGGTAGCCCCAAAAAGCATCCGGCGCTTGTAACGGCGTCCAAGCAATGCTCCAAAAAGTATGTGTTAAGCCCAAATACGTCATCACCGGGGTGAACTTGACCACCACTATCATACTCATTATTAACCCAGCCGTGACTTGCGAGCGGCAAAAATGACAAATACCCATACAGATCCCCGCAAAAATCAGCAACGGCAAGCCAACTAAACTCAGTGTTTTTGCATAAGCCAGCCCATCATACACACTACCACTAAACCACTGAGCGACACTCGACCCCAGTGCTGCGCTGCCTAAAAAAAGCAGCACTAACACGCAAATCGTCATTAGATGAGCAAGCACTAATTGATCGGTTTTAAGGGAGGTTGCAGCCAATAGCTGCGCAATCTGGCTATTTTGCGCTAGAAAGACCACTTGCCAACTGCAAAGCACCACGAAACATGTCCCCAGTAATGGCAGCATATCAAACGCAAATTGATTCAAAGCATCTTGGCTGGTGTACCGCAGTGTGGACATAGGCTCAATGTAGCCAGTTGATGATGCGACTGTGTGCCACACCATCCCGCCCCAAAGTAGCACGATCCCCAAAATCAGTTTATTAGCTAAGACTGCATGAATTGAGGTGCGCAGCAAGGTCAAAAATGCCGCTAAAGACGAGCCATGCAGCGCGACACTTTGGTATTGACACTGCAACTGAATGACGACGCCTGCAGTTTGTGCCTCATCACGGCGGTGCTTTATCCTAGTTTTTTGTCCATTAAACTGCAACGCGAGATACGCAATTAACCCACTCACCAAGACCACCACTACGCGGTTGATCATCAACGCCACGTTCAGTTGCTCTGCACTGGCTGAAAAATGCTTAATTACTGCGGTATAGGCAAACGGGTCGAGCCAAATAAACAGCTGATAAAACGAATCATTTAAAATATTGCTGCCCGCCAATACCGGGTTGCCAGTCACGCTGGCCAGCATAAGATAACCCATTAGCACTATTCCCAAGACCACATAGTTGAGCAGCGAATTGACTGAGCGTACACAAACAACATAACCCAGCACACTCAGCAATAAGATATTAGGCACACTAAGCAAACCAATAAACGACGCTGTCGTTGCTGTAAAACGCGGATCAAATCCAAGTTGTTCATTATACAGCCCCAGCACCGCAAACGAACAGACACTCATCACAGATAGAATTAATCCACACATTGCAAGTATGCGCACTAAACCGCGCTTAAATTGAGACACCGGCGTCACGGCAATCAATTCATGCATGGCCGCTTGTTGGTCTCTAAGATAAAAAACCGGAGACAAAACCGCGACTAAAACCGGCAATACCATCATGTGCAAGACAATCAAGTTCAATGTGAGCTGCTTACTCTGATCCACTTGAGTGGCTCCTAAGCCACTTGATAAAAGTAGCGAAAACAACACCGGAATAAGCATACATAACCAAACTAACGGCTGTCGCAGTGCATAACGCAGTTCATTCATTAACAACATCATAGCGCTCCTTGCTGGTTCAACTCATAAAAGTATTTATCTTGTAAGGTCGTCGCGACTAAGGCTGCATCTAGGCTGGGTTGTTCATCACAATAAAGTCGGTAAGCACTTTGCCCATAGCGATAACTTTTACTTAAAACAACCGCATTGCTGTGGTCTTTTGGGGCGCCTTCTGTTTGCCATACTTTATTTTGCAAAGGCGCGAGTAAGGTTTGGACATCTCCACTTTCAATAACTCGGCCTTGATTGATTATCGCGACGTGATGACATAAGTTTTCGATATCTTCCACAATGTGGGTCGAAAGTAACACTAAGCGGTTTTTACTGATTTCCACCAGCAGATTATTTAAGCTTTCTCGCTCCATCGGATCAAGCCCAGCGGTTGGTTCATCCATAATAATCAATTTAGGATCGCCCAGTAATGCCTGTGCAATCCCAAAACGCTGACGCATACCCCCAGAAAAATTCACCACTTTTTTATCCGCCACATGGCTTAAATGGGTCAAAGCCAATAAGGTCGTTATTTGTGATTGATAGTCAGCTTTGTTCACGCCTTTTAAAATCGCAATATGCTCTAAAAGCGCACGGCAACTCATATTAGGGTAAACACCAAAATACTGAGGCAAATACCCCAACTGACGTCGCAGTATTTCGGGATGATTGAGAATGTCGCAGCCATCAAAGGTAATTGACCCGCTGTCTGGCGACTGCAAACACGCCAACGTACGCATTAAACTCGATTTTCCCGCCCCATTTGGGCCCAGTAATCCAACCATCCCGGTCGGTAGCGCCAGCGAAATATCATTAAGTGCGCAAGTCCCATCAGGGTACGTTTTATGGATATTGGTCATTGTTAACATGAGGATACTCCTAAAAGCTTGATGACCCTATGCTAAAAAAAGCCCCAACAAATCCCCAGTAATACATGTCTAACGCAATGAACTATATGATGAAAGATAATATTTTACTTTCATCATATAAATCGGTACTTTCATCATTTAATGCCTTACAACGCGTAAGAAACCAGTCACACTTAACAAAAAAAATGAGATCCATCATGGCCTTGGCTCACCACAAAAATGGGTTTGCACTGTTACAATCGTGGCTGTTTATCTGTATGCCTGTTTTAGCAGCCATCATGCTCGAAGCGCACATCCGATTTTTATCACTGCGGCTTGGATCTCCCGCACTTTATGTGTCGATTAATTTGCAACTGCTGATTGAGTGTCTGCCATTGTTATTCGCACATCTGGCAGCGTATCGAGCCACACATTTTAAAGCGTTATCGATGTGGCTTGCAGGCTTTATTGGCTACCCCGTGTTACTTCTTATTGCCAGCAATCTATTTACGTCATTTACTGATAACCTTTATTTAGGGTGGCAAGGTTGGCTATTTTGCTGTGTTTCCAGTGCGGTTTGGCTTGTATCACAACACCGTATGGCCCAGACATTGCGCCCTAACACTTCTTGGTTACACGCTGTTTTTTCACTTGATGCTGTCGTCGTATTGATGGTCTTTGGTTGGGCTACCATGATGGCTGGGGTTTTAAACTCACACATTGAGCCAATGCTCAATCAGCCCTTTGCACTGCGCTTAGAGGTCGGGAAAATCGCCTCACAATTTGGGCAATTTATGGGTTATTTTTGGCAATTGAGTCTCTACGCCTTGTTTGCGCTCAGCCTATACTTTTTCACGCGTTATTTTTTGATTCGGCGCATACTGACTCAACATGGCGTGTTAACCTTTTTGTTTTATTGTCTCATTACCTTATTACTCGCCACACCCACTACGATTTGGCTGCTGCTCCAATTGCCGATTAATGACTTGCCCCCTACCATTGCGAACCTCACGCCAGGTGCCGACCGTAATGTGTTTAACCGCGATAATTATCAATTTATGTGCTTATTTTTAGGGATCAGCACCCCAATTATTTTAGCGTTTGAGCGTCAACAACAGCACGCCCAGCTCAATGAAATCGCCAATCAGCAAACCCAAACTGAACTCAAATTGTTGCAACAACAGATTAACCCGCATTTTTTGTTCAACACCTTAAACAATTTGTATGCGCTAACCTTAACCCAATCAGATGAAGCACCAGAACTGGTGTTGCAACTGGCTAATTTACTGCGATACAGTGTCTATGAAGGACAAAAATCACAAGTCAGTCTTGAAAAAGATCTCGAATACTTACAAAGTTTCATTGCTCTGCAAACCATTCGCAGTGGTGATAAATGTCAATTTTTCACTCAATGGCCAGCACACTCACACCATTTCACTATTGCACCATTATTACTGATTATTTTATTAGAGAATGCCATCAAACACGGTGTGGAACCCACCACTTTACCAGTGACCGTTGAGTTTCGTGTTTCGCTGAGCGCCAACCAGCTTATTGTTGAGTGCAAAAACCCCATCCACTCCACGACTTCACCGCAGGTTGGCGGTATGGGTTTATTGAATTTAAGGCGTCGTTTGGCACTGATATACCCAAATAAACATACACTTACCCAACTAAACAGTGATCACTGCTGGCACACAATTCTGACCTTGGAGCTCACCCCATGTTCAATGCCCTAATTGTTGATGATGAACCACTCGCCCACCAAGTTGTGCTGCATCACCTCAAAGCCCATCCAGATATCCATGTCTGCGGCCAATGTTTCAACGCAACCGATGCGCTGTGCTTTTTAGCCAATCAGGCTATCGATTTACTGTTTTTAGATATCAATATGCCCGCATTGAGTGGAATTGAATTATTAAAAGTGCTCGCTAATCGCCCGCAGGTGATCATTATCAGTGCCCATCAAGAATACGCATTACAGGGTTTTGAACTCGATGTGACCGACTATTTACTCAAGCCCGTTGATGCAAAACGACTCAGTGTCGCACTTGATAAAGTACGCGTACGTGCGCAGCTCGCACAGCCATCGTCACCTGAAGTACCTCTGAATTTATCGGGCCACATCGTGCTAAAGGTTGAACGAGAAAAACACAAAGTCGCCCTCAAAGATATCAGTTACCTCGAAGCCTATGGCAATTACGTCAAAGTATGGCAAGGTGACGTGATGACTTTGGCTAACACCACGCTTAAGCAGCTGTTAACCGAGCTACCGGATGCGTTTTTTGTCCAAGTGCATAAATCGTTTGTGGTCAATAAACAATGCATCACCGCCCTCACGACTCAATCACTGCAATTAGTCGGTGGCCATGAAATAAAAATTGGAAAATCGTACAAGGCCATCAGTCAAACCTGGCTTTAATCATCAAAGGGGTTGAGCCACTAAAACTCAACTACTGAGCATTTTCCCCTTTTTAAAGTATATGAGCAGCGAGTAAACGCTTAGCCCCAAAAAAGTAGGGCTACTTTTCAAATAGGCTCTCGATTAGCGGCCAATAAATCGGGCCGGTTAGTTTGTAAACAAAACATTAAATAATTACTTTAACTCCTGTATAGTCAGTTTCTTACCCACAGATAAAAACAATAACAAGGGACACGCAATGTTTAAAAAAACCTTAAAGTGGCTAGGATTACTGCTCCTCTTAGCATTACTCAGTGGTGCAAGTTTTATTGCCCACGAATGGAATGCCGATAAACCGCTACGCTTTAAATCGTATGTTGACCGCACTATGGTCCAAATGGCCTTTGATAGCCCCGAAACCTTAACCTCACTCGGCTTTTTAGAAGGGATCGGTATCAAAGGTCACAATGCAGATTTAGATGATGCCAGCCTCGCAAAAGCCAACGAGTTATATGAAATGCTGCCAGCAATTCGCCAAGGGGTCGCGCAATATGGCGATGACGAGCTTGATAAATCGGACCAAATGTCTAAAGAAATAGCTTTGTACTTGCTTGATTTTGCTAATGAAGCCACTCAATTTCGTTACCATGGTTACCCTGTCAATCAGCTGTTTGGCATTCAAAATGGTTTTCCAAGCTTTATGGATGCACAGCATCAAGTTTCGACCATCGAAGATGCCGACAATTACATTAGCCGCTTGTCACAAGTAAAGCGCAAATTTAGCCAAAGTCTTGAAGGGCTCAAACTGCGCGAAGAAAAAGGCATTATTCCACCGCGCTTTGTGATTGAACGTGTGTTAGACGAAATGCAGCAATTTGTTGATAAACCCATTACTGACAATATTTTATATGTCTCATTACAAGAAAAAATGAACAAAGCAGAGCAAGCCGCACAAGCAAACCAAGAGTCTGTGTTTAATGATGGCGTACAAAGCCGCATTTTAGCGGATGTCACCAGCCAAATGCAGACCTCGGTTCACCCCGCTTACCAGTTATTTATTGATTACTTCACCGAGCTAAAAGACAAAGCCACCACTGATGATGGCTTCTGGAAGTTGCCAAATGGCGATAAAGCCTATGCCAGTTCACTGAAGTTTTACACCACCACGAATTATACAGCCGATTATATTCACGACACCGGCCTGCGTGAAGTGGACCGCATTCAAGCTGAAATCCTCACTATTTTGGCCAGCGAAGGGTTTGATACCAGCGCAGGGTTTACCCCAGCGATTGAAGCGCTCAAAGCACAACCGCAATTTTACTACCCAGATACCGATGAAGGTCGCCAGCAAATACTCGACGATTATCAAACCATTTTAGATGAAATCAGTGCCGGTCTTGATGGAACGTTTAACATTCGCCCACAAGCAGGCATGAAAGTACGCCGCATTCCGGAGTTTAAAGAAAAAACCGCACCGGGGGCTTATTATCAACAACCCGCCATTGACGGCTCTCGTCCAGGGATGTTTTTCGCCAATTTATACGATATAAAAGCCACCCCCAAATATTCAATGCGCACTCTGGCGTACCATGAAGGCGTGCCCGGGCATCACTTTCAAATTGCGATAGGTATGGAAGCAGAAGGCTTGCCGCTATTTAGAAAAGCGTCTCCTTTTACGGCTTACACTGAAGGCTGGGCATTGTATGCTGAACAGGTGGCTTGGGAGCTTGGTTTTCAAGCTGATCCTTACGACAACATTGGGCGCTTACAAGCAGAGCTGTTTCGCGCGGTGAGACTTGTGGTCGATACAGGTATTCATCACAAACGATGGACACGTGAGCAAGCCATCACTTACATGCTCGCCAATACTGGGATGGCAGAATCTGACGTGACGTCTGAAATTGAGCGTTACATCGTCATGCCAGGCCAAGCGACCGCTTACAAAGTCGGGATGATGAAAATTCTAGAAATCCGCCAAGCTGCAAAAGCGCGCCTAGGAGAGCAATTCGATTTAGCTGAGTTCCACGATGTGGTACTCAAAAATGGCGCTGTGCCGCTGGATATATTAACGAAAATTGTTGATGACTACGTCGCACAAAAACTAAATTAGCCCCAAGTAACCGTACCTTGCATTCAGTGTCTCTCTGAGTGCAAGGTACGCCAGCTTTTATCTTTATCAGCAGCTCAGCAACTCTTTAAAAGCGATAACTGACGTGCGCACCAACCCCTTGCTTATTTGAGCTATCGTAAGTAAAACCATTTTCAACTGGATCAAAATTCGAATGTGTTGCAAACACAGCTAAATCAAGTTGTTTGGTCAATGCGTAATTTAAGCTCAAGTTCGCTTCGTGAGCATCCGACTGGGTCATATCATTCAAGTCGCGGTAAGTATAACCGGCGCTGAAGACTAAGTGTTCATACAAACGTTGCTGAACCCCAACAGAAAAACGCCATTCATCTGCATTCGCTATCTTGCTTGGCTGATTCCAAAACACATATTGTGAGCTAAATAACACCGCAGTCTCTTGTGTAAACACATATTTACCGAGTAAATCTGCACCATAGCCCAGTACATCTTGCTTATCAGCCGTTTCATACGCCCCTTTGATGCCCGCACCAAAGGTTAACTCTAAGCCAAGATCATTGCTGGCGCGTTCTAAAAAACGATAACGGGTATGACCTAAATTGATACTCCAATTGTCTGTGATACCATAACCTGCATCGAAACCAATCATAGTTTCATTATCTCTGTCGTTTTTGGCGTAGCTAAGATTACCCGACAGCTTCACTTCACTGTCTTTAAGAGTCAGCGAGCGAGTCACTAAATTTTGATCGCTCAGCTCATTCGCTTGAGTCGTTGCAGCTACACATAAACACACCAAAGCCATTGCTTGTTTTAACATGATTTTTTCCTTTCATTGACGATATGGCAATCATGTTAAAACGAAGCTTTGTAAGTTTCTGGCGCTAAACTGTTGGAAAATGTTGAGAAATGTAGATAATCTCCAATTGGATCATCCCTTTAACCGAAGGCTAGCTAATTTCTAAACAGCCGACTAGCCCTCTTTCGTCTGGCGTCTCTTACATCATTGCCAAGCACAGATCCCGATAATCCCGAACCACGCTAAGTAACTTTGTACGATTATTTGTGAGACCAAAAAAATACGAATAAACCAATACAGCACACCCTTTTTCGTCGAAATACGTACAAAAAATATTTGCCAACACGCATACAGGCAGATGATTACTTGCAGTAATGAACTGACCAACAGGCCAATTGAAATAACCCCGATCTCTCCCAAACGATGAATTGGCGATAACAGTCCCACCACTAAAAAACAGATGAACATAAGCGTAGAGAACATACTGGCCGACAAGAAAATACGATTTTTAAGCGCTAACGTGTCATTAATTTTGTTACGAAGCCAATTGATAGGCCAAATAAGGCTGTATATAAATGCAATAAACAAACATAACAGCCAAGCGAATAAAGTGACTTTATCTGCCCATGCGTTCACCAACGAGACTTTGGTCAACACCCGATCGCCATAATGAATGACTTCACCTGCAACAGGATCGGTTGCAAGAGTCATCACAGGCTCACCTCTTTCATTCACCCACCCATTCGACTCATCCCAGCTTAACTTACGCTTCCAACCTGGCGGTAAAAGTTGCGAAAACACGGCTGTTTTTTTATCCACCGTCAACGTATAGGTTGCGGATAATCGCTCGAGAAAAAATAGCGTCGAAATACGCGGATTGATATAACGATAATAACCCGATTTTTGCTGCCAAACCTCAGGAACAGTGGTTGTGGAAAAAGCAGGGGGTGAAAATTGTGTCGCTAAATATGCTGAAATTAATTTGATAACTTGACGGTACGCAGTTGATTGATCGCTATTTTGTAACACGACAAACCCGGCCCCTTGAGTTGGCGAGTAATTAAGCTCAGACAACCAACCCGGCAAAGCCCCATCGTGACCCCGATATTGCCAACCATCATAGTAACGAGCGTAATTACTCAACCCATACCCCGCCTTAAAATGACCTGCATTTGTTGTTTGGGAGCGCTCCATCAATGACACGGTTTGCTCGTTTAATAAACCATTCCCTCGATTGATAAAAAAATGCAGCAGTTTACTCATATCTATAATACTTGCAGAGACCGCACCTGATGGCCGCATCAAAATATTTTTATAATCAACCACTTGACCTTGATGAAACCCAGTTATTTGAGTCTGCGGATCATAAGTTGCGGTATTCATCTCGAGTGGTTCGAAAATATGCTGTTGTACATATTCATAAAAATTCATGCCGGTAAGCGTTTCTACTAAATGAGCAGCGACGGTCGCCCCTGAATTCGTATACGCATGGCGCGTTCCAGGAGGCCAACGCGACTCACGATGAGCTTCATTTATAGCCAGTGATGCAGCCATACTTAATGGTTTATTGTTATCAAAAGCAAACTCCGCTAGCGATATTTCATCCCAGCCAGTAGTGTGTTCGAGTAAATGAGCAACTTTCACTGGGTGACTATCTTGCCACGCATTAACAAATTTAAATTGCGGTAACACATCCGATAAATTATCCGATAGTGACACGCGACCACTTTCAACCAGTTGCATCACGGCAATACCCACAAACATTTTACTAATTGATGCTATCCGATAAGGCCGAGCATTTGCATTACTTGGTGCAATACTGCCATCGGAATGAAACACCCGTATCTGCGGGTTCTCTCCTTTACGCACAATCGCATACGCTAATGAAGGCACCCCTTCTTTTTTAATGATGGCAGCGATAGCCTGATCTAAATCTTCGAGTTTTTCCGCTTTAGAATACGCTACCGCACACACCTGACTCGAAATAAACAACGTACATAAAACAAATAGCCCACCCAATTTTTTAAAAAACATTCCCACTCGTTAATCCTTTTAGTAATGACTTCACAATAAGCTTTAAAAGCTCTCAAAGCCCTAATTTGAACGAATGTGCAAACAGAGCCTAAGAAAGTTTTGTAAATACTCGTGAATCTATGCCAAGATGGGGTGTTCACAAAAATTCACATGACTCTAGGTGATTGTTTTATGGTAAATATGTCAAAGAAAGTGCTGAGTTATCAGTTCTTCGACTTTGAGCTATTGATTGACTCTGAACAGCTTCACCATCAACACAACCGTCTCAAAATAGAGCCGCAATTATTTAGTTTATTGGTGTTATTTCTCTCACATGGTTCCAATATTGTTGATAGAAATACCATTGAAAAAGAAGTCTGGGCCAATCGGCCTGTGACCGATGAAGCGATCCGGGCCGCCATAAAAAAGCTGCGGCTCATCCTTAATGACGATGCCCGTTCGCCTCGGTTTATCAAAACGATTCCGAAGCAAGGTTACAAATGGTTAGCCCCTACGCAAGCCATGTTTAACGAAAATACGCCACCTCAAATCAGCAATAAACAACCCACCCTGCAATCCTTGTGGTTAATGGTTTTTGTCGCTGTCATTCTGCTCTGGTGGATCGGTTATGAGGTCAGCCTTCATGCGGCTAAAACACCCAGCTCACACTCAGTTAAAGTGACTAAACTAACCACGCTCCCTGGCTCAGAGGTCTTCGCACATTATCATAAGCCGACAAACAAGCTGTTATTTCTTCATCGTCAGGAAAAACATAGCCCGCAACAACTTTATACGAAAGATCTCACAACCAATAATGTGCACCGACTCAGTTGGGATAACGGCAGCTATGCCGATAGTTATTGGTCAAACAGTGGGACAAAGATTGCATTCAACCGCCTCTTAGAAGGCCTGTCGACATTGCATATTGTGCAACTCAACACAGACAATGAAGTCCTCAGCAATGCACAACTCACCCACCCAGAATTAAAAAACAAGTTTGTTATTGGTTGGCTTAAGAACGATGAAGGTTTGTTATTGGCGCAAGAGGGTCAGAGTCAAAAGCCACTTAGTCTCTATCAGTTTAATTTTGAACATCACAGTATAGCCCCGATCTCATTTCCCAATGTATCAGGACGAGGCGACTATTTAGGGGCGTTATCACATGATGGAACCAGACTGGCGATTTTAAGAGAGGTCAGCCCACAGCAAACGTCACTAATCGTAATGGACCAAGCTAGCGGTAAAATGCTGACTCAAACACTACTACCTTTTAGCCCGAGTCGTCTAACATGGCAATACGATGATCGCGCAATTATAGCCAGTAGTTTTTTTGGTCAAAGTATTCGATATCAAATCAATAGCAATCAGTTTGAAATTGAACCAACACTCCCGCTTAACAGCAACGATATTTATGCCAGCTGTGGGGAGAATTGTTATATTTTACGTCAACATAATGGCAACTTCTTAGATCTTGAAGAAAGGCCGATCAAGTCATTAGCCAGCCAAAATAATCTTAAACAGCCAGCATCAATAATGCAAAGTGCACGACTCATGAATTTACCAGGTGCGCAAGACTTACCTCGTTACTCGTTCGCAGATGACTCTGTCATTTTTGTTAGTTTAATTGGCCAAACTAGTACGATAACAAAACTCGACAAAAACAATCAAAGCCAACCATTAGCAAGCTTCAATAATAAACAAATCAGTAACTTATCAATTTCTAGTAGTGGTAAGAATATTTCAGGAATAGAAAATGGCCGCTTATTTTACCTCAGCACAGACGATAAAACCTTGGCACAAAGTACTGCACACTATCTCACCAACGCGCTAGAAAAAGTCGATAACCCCGTATGGTTTGATGAGAAAAAACTGTATTTAACCCACTTTGTCGGCAACAAACCTTCTATAATCTTGTTCGACATTCAAACGCAGCAGCGACAGCACCTTATCAGCAACATGATAAGTTTTCGACCGAATTTACATGATCCGCAAAATGGAGTCGGTGTCGATAGCAGCTTACTCGCCTGGAAACTAACTCTCAAAGAAGGCAAATGGACAAAACAACAGCCTATCGTCCAACTACCATCAGCCAATTTACACCGCTGGCAATTACACACAAATAGACTGTATTACACCTATCGTCAGGGGCGCGCGTCATTCTTATGTTACACAATGACAGACCAAACTCCTGCAATGACTCCAACATGTTATTCAACTGGTAACAACCGCTTTCGCCTCAATTTTGATATCCAGCCAGAAAAACAGCAGCTCCTTCAAGTTGAATCCTTAAGTGCACAAAGTGATATCATTAAAATGAATTGGTGATCCAGAATACTCAAGTCGACTCGTGTGTTCTGCAGCTCTTTACTTCCCTGATAGAACATGCGAGCTTTACGCCACCTAACAGATTTTGCATTGACTCACAGCGTTATGATTATTGATTTTTCGGCTCTTTCAGCCAATAACATTTACCATACTCTTACCCAAACCATTATTCCAAGACCCATTGCATGGGTGCTGTCTAAAAACTCCCACGGCGTGCTGAATCTGGCGCCTTTTTCGTACTTTACTGCGGTCAGCTCCAACCCACCGATATTAATGTATGCGGTTGGACAAAAACCGTGCGGGGAATACAAAGATTCAGCAACCAATGTCGAAGTAACAAAAGAGCTGGTGATTCATATTGCCAGTTGCGACCTCGCTGATGACGTCACGCAATCGGCGGCAACCTTACCCAACGATCAATCAGAGTTAGACTTACTTGAGCTCGATCTGGTGGATTTTACGGGCTCAAACCTTGGACGTATTCAACAATGTAAAGTGGCCTATGCCTGCAAGTTGCATAAAGTGGTTGAAATGGGAGAGCTGCCTATGAAACTGATGTTTGTTGAAGTAACCCAAGCCTATATTGACGACAGCATTATTGAACTTGATGAAAAAGGACGCAGTAAAATTGATGCCCTCGGCTTAGATCCCCTCGCCCGCTTAGGCGCGGCCGAATATGCCGATTTAAACGAAATATTCAAAGTCAGCCGCCCAAAATAACCTCCCTATTTGACTAACGCAAAGTCTGAGTAAATTGAGTTAGCTGAGCTAAATAAGTGGGATAGCGGAACAAACGGAATAAGTGTGAGTAAATAAGCCTTAGCTTTACTTGTCAGGTTTGATTAATAGGATTTAATCAAATCTGACTGTGCTACCAATACCACGAGCTAGCATAAAAATTTATGACTCCCACCACTTTATTCCCATTTTAACCACAAAAACAGGAAGTGATTAATTAAAATTAAACTCACTATTGTAGTTTTTCAACGAGATATTGATGAGTGTCATGTATTTTATCATGTATTTTTAGCCCTAGGATTCTGACCAAAGTTCAGAGTCATCTTCTGATAGCTGTTGAAGTTCTCTTTCTATAACTACATCTTCAGGCCATTTGATATCCAAGGAGTTCTTGAATTCTTGAATATCTACATAAGCAATTATGTCACCCTCTATTTGTAACTCCCACGCCGAGCCATTCCACTGAGCAAAATCATAGACGCCTGCAGCTGCCCCTAGTTTTACCGCAACAAAATACATACCAACAAATGAGGGCAGTCCTTTTTCCCAATTCAACTCAATACTCATACTACCTCCTAAAACTTTTCACGAAAGCGTTCAGCTACGTCGGCCAATTCCATTAAGTAAAGTGGTTTTAATTTACATAATTGATGAGCATTTTCAATAAAACCTAAGAGTAAAAAGTAATTTTTATTCAAAAAGCCCTCGCAGTAGATCAACGCGGTGTTACTGGTCTTATGATATGAAAGCTTCTTCAAATGCCAACGTTTGGATGAAGAATCTCTAATATGGATGTGAGATTGGACTTCCCATAGTTTGCTAGACACCCAATAAGTTACATTGTAACTTCTAATAAGAGGTGTTTTATGAGCAAAGGCAAACGGTATACCCAAGAGTTTAAAGAAGCGACTGTTAAACAAATTACTGAGCGTGGATATTCAGTTGCAGAAGTCGCTGAGCGATTAGATATTTGTACCAAAACGTTATATCACTGGCGGAGCCAGTTATCTGATAAACCTAAATCCGCTCAATCATCTGATGAAAAACTGAAGATCGCTAAATTAGAGGCTGAGTTAAAACGTGTCACGGAGGAGCGAGACATTTTAAAAAAGGCCGCAAGGTACTTTGCCAGCAACCCCGAGTAAAGTACGGCTTCATTCGTGATCACCAAGATGAATTTTCTATCACGACAATGTGCCGCCTTTTTAAGCTGCACCGCAGCGGTTTTTATGCGTGGTTAAAAAAGCCTTTAAGCGATAGAGCGCTTGAAGATAATCGCTTATTGAAACTCATTAAAGAATTTTATGTAGCCAGTGGCGGCACGTATGGTAGCCCTTGGATACATACAGACTTGCGTGAAGCCGGTGAGCAATGCAGCGTAAATCGTGTCGCTAAGATCATGCGACAACATAAACTTAAAGCGCAAATTGGGTATAAGCGTCGCCATATTAAAGGCGGTAAGACATCGCGGATTGCAGATAACTTATTAGCGCGTCAATTTAACCCTCCTGCGCCGAATCAATCATGGGTGAGCGACATAACTTACATAAGAACTTATGAAGGCTTTTTATATGTGGCAACAGTAATGGATTTATTCTCTAGGCGTATTGTGGGTTGGTCGATGGATAAAAATATGGATAAGCACCTTGTTATAAACGCACTATTGATGGCTGTATATCAACGTCAACCGAAGGCTGAGGTAATGGTGCATAGTGATCAAGGTAGTCAATACGGTAGCGCTGACTATCTCGCATTTATGAAAGAACATAATCTTGTGCCTTCGATGAGCCGCGCTGGGAACTGTCATGATAATGCGGTTGCTGAAAGCTTTTTTGCGACAATTAAAAAGCGAATAGTTAAGCGTAAGATATATTCGACACGGGAAGATGCGAAAGGTGAGATATTCAATTTTATAGAAATGTTTTACAATCCAAAAAAGCGCCACTCACACAGGCGGTGTTTCACCTGCTAAGTTTGAAGAAGCGTATTATTCTGAATTAAAAACTGTCTAGTGAAAGCTGGGAAGTCCAGTGGGCTAAAATTGAGCGAAGCGAATAGCCCGCAAGTTTTTTATCCCTGTTGAATTGCTTGTTAGCAGCCTTTTGATTTGGTTAAGATTTTTAATAAACCAACAAACCGCTGTTTCACTTTTTGGCAGGTGCATACACTGAAATTACGGGAATGCCTGCCACCTATTTTTATTATTTATACGCTTTTGCCAATTAAGGCATATGCGCTGAATTTAAATGCACCTGATCACAAATGTTAAGTGTGCTTGTAAGCACAATTTTGGTTACGGTGCTTGTTACAATAATGCCAGCAAAGCCGAACTAATTTAAGCACCGGAACACTGAACTAAAAACTTTATTCAGACGCTATACTTGCAGCGACACTTGGCTGCTAACGCCCCATTAATGGGCAATTTGTAGTTGGCTAAAATAATGAGCGAAGCGAACAAAGCCAACTGTAAATTGTCCGATTGAATGGCTTGTTAGCTTGAAATTACAAACAAACCTGAAAACAACAATGCTGACCAACAGATAGTAAAACATGCTGAAATAAACATTGATTTAGTAAATTTAGCCTTACCAAAAATACATAAAACCAAATCGATGATACTTAAAAAACCGATAATGGGAAATGTTATAAAAGTTAAAATTACTCTCGGCTGCGCATCAGCAAAGTAGAGTTGCCAAAATGCGGACGAGTTACCTACTTTAGTAGACGTAAAAGAAATATAAGCAGGTGAACTAAACACAATTAAAATAAGTGCCGTAATTAAAATCAAACTTTCCATTTCTAATATCCTCCATGAAAGCTAACGCCGCAATATACGGCTAATTTTATTGGATTGATTTTTGCCTGCGAAGCAGAACAGCAAAAAGCGAAACAGTAAAATTTGTCCGCTTATAATTGCCTTGTTAGCCATCATTTTCCGAAAGCCACTTATCAAAACCTTCTTTAGAAACATTGGTCAAGAATGAAGAATATTTTTCTTTATTATTGAGGTACAAGCAATGTCTGATAACAGTAAAAGGATTTAAACTTTCTTTAGAATCACCTTGGTTCTCAAAATATGTTTGATACTGCTTAACTTTCGCTATTGTAGCTTTCATATACTCATTGAAATCTGTTCGAGTGATCTCAGGTTCTATAGACACAATCTCCTCAGTAAAACCATCGACCTTAAAATCTTCGAATTCATAATCATTAAAGAAATGTTTTGCAATTTTCAAGAAACCAAAAGCATTTAAATGGCCGTTCTTTGGTCGTTTAGTTGGCCCAACTTGGCCTTCGGGAAGCGTATGAGAATCCTCAGATTCTTCTCTTTCTGCTTTTTCAATTTCAGCCACGGTAGCAAGTCTTATCTCTTTAAACTCTCTGTCAGCTAGTTCGAACAATGCAGCAAGCGTGTTTATTCTTCTTTTTAGAAAATTTGGAATGCTCTTTTTGTATTTAATTTTGTGATCCAGGACACTCCATGAATCTTGAATAATAGTTCTAATTTGAATTTCAAAATTAAAGCCTACGAAAGCTTTATATTCAGGCATTTCACTCCGAGTTTCACCAAGCTTTAAATCTAAGTGTAAACCTTTATAACCAAATGAATCTTCGGTGCTTTCGACTTGTGAAATTTTGTCAGTTTCATCAATTACTGAAAAGTGCTGAGAAAGGACGTCTTTAATTTTATCAATATCATCTTCATACAAGCAGACAACTCTTAGGCCTATTAGATCTGTAATATGATCTTTTATCTCATATTCCGTCTCTGACTCTTCTAATTTTTTGCGGTATTTGATATTGAATTTTTTAACACATTCTTCTTTATCTTTAACTCGACCTTCAACCTTTGAAATATAAATATTTTCAGAATGCGTTAGCAAAGCATCTATTAGTGTCCTAAATGAGTCAGTAGCACCTTCGAGAAGCTTTATGTTGTTTGAGTAATACTCTCTAAATTGATTCTTTTCTTTTTCAAAATCCAAAGATGCCATTTAAACTCCTTGAAAAAAATATGACAGCCATAAATATCTCATTGATTTTAAATAACTTGCTTCAAATAGCAACTTGAAAATTGCCATCAAATGTAGTGAGGTGCTAAATGGCTGCAATGTGGAAGTAATTGATATACGGACTTTTCACCATCAAAACTGATGATTCGCATAAATTGGGTTGAGCTATTAGAATTGTCCGATTTTCCGGCATGGTAAAACTAGGCTGATGCCTAGTTTGTTTGAATTTAGGTTAACAGGTGCGAGTTAACCAACTCCGCGATACCAACTTTGCTGATGTTGATGAGCACATTGCCTAAGGGCATTGGGTTGACCTGCGAAGTTACTATATTGTCGTCTAAAGTTTTGTACTGCTTCGAGCCAAACAGCAGTTTCTATTCCCAATTCGACCAGAATTTTAGGTTGAGTTTTACTTATAGCCCCGCGCTTTTTTGGGTCTATGTGCCGTCCACTCCAATCAGCAAGTTCTAAATAATCTAATAACCTAAAGGGAATGGTTTGATTGTTTTGGTTACTGCCAAACGCCATGAGTTGCTTTGGTTGCTGGGTAGTGTGTTCGATGTTTTCTGACGTGGACTGTTTTTTATAATGAACTATGCGTTCTTGAATAGACGTAAAGTCGCTATCTTGCAGATTATTGGCCATTTTTGCTCTGATTGGGTTTAAATCGACGTACATCATGCAACTGAGTACGGCTTGTTCATCCAGTAAAGCTTGCGACTTAAAGCGTCCCTCCCAAAATCGGCCTGTGCAGTTATCTTCTTTATTGGCTTCTCTGGCAATAAACTCGTTAAGGTTACGCATGTACCAACTGATGTCGTAAAGCCTAGCTCGCCAAACTTCGACCGTTTTATCAACGCTGTACATATAGGCTTTATCGAGCTTTTCACCTTTACGATAGCGGTCAACCAAAATTGTGCCGTGATACAACTGATACCACCGCTCTATCACTTCCTCCTTTGACCAGTTTAATGCCCTACTTCTATCGACCCTAAGCACCAAATGGTAATGATTCGACATCACCGCATAGGCCGCAATATCAATGGCAAACACTTGCGATAGCCGTTTAAATCGCTCAACTAACCACACACGTCGATGTTCAAAATTTTGACCTGAGTATTTATCAAAACCCGCTAGAAATGCCCTGCGAACACAGCGACTGATGCAGTGATAGTAAGGTGTGGAATCTAAATCAATTAACGAACGTCTTGCTTGTGCCATGAGAACCACCAAAACTCGAAGTGATTAATTAAAATTAGACCCTCTATTGTGGTTTTTCAACGAGATATTTATGGGTGTCATGTATTTTTATAAGATTGATTCTTATAAAATTGCCAAACTCATTCGTGGCGGTAACTTCCCTCTCGCTTATGTCTATGACAAAGAAATGCGTGCTACTCGCGACTTGTTACGACGTAGAACCAAAATTGTTCGCCATGGTGCTGACTTAAAAGCCCATGTCGCCAATACTGCTAGTCAGTACAATTTACCTGCCCACAATGTAAATTTAAAAAATGTCTGTGACAGGGAAAAAATGCGTTATTACTTTCCTGATCCAGTCGTTCAGCGCTCTATTAATTTAGACATGGCTATACTCGACTGCTATCACAAAGAGCTCAAACCTTTAGAGCATTACATCGAGCAAATGGCTAAACAGCACAACCCTGTACACCTGAATATTTTACAAACGATTAATGGAATTAGACGTATCCTAGCACTCACCATTATCTATGAGATTGGTGATATTAATCGATTCTCAAGTGTACAAAAGTTCGCTTCGTATAGCCGATTAGTCAAATGTAAAGCTGAATCTGCTGGCAAAATATATGGCTCACAAGGTAACAAGATTGGTAATGCCCATCTCAAATGGGCTTTCTCTGAAGCCGCCGTTTTACTGCTACGCCATAGTGATAATGCAAATATGTATATTGAAAAATTACAAAAACGAATGAGTAAAGCCAAAGCGTTATCTGCACTCGCTCATAAGCTTGGCCGCTGTGTTTATTACATGCTTAAAAAAGAGACTGTATTCGATGAAGCCCGATTCTTAAAGAGTTAGTCACGGTACTGAGTGAGCTGAACGTCTAACTGGATATAAGGTTGAGTATCAATCAATTGGGTGAGTTAATAGCCAATATTGCTTTAACCTCATTATATGCCTAAACGCCTAAGCCTATTTGCTTTGATTAGACACTCAGTACGCGTGCATTAATGCAATAAACAAAGTCGCTTACACCTGACTTGAGCCTTAAACTAACTGGATGCATTACTAAACCAGTCACCTTGAATAGCGCCATGATTAGGTTAACCGAAGCATGTCTAGTGCCCCTGTTAAACCACAAGGATATGGAAAAGAAACAGGCTGCGATGAGATCGTGATAAGAGAGCCTCTATATGTGTTTGCCGTAAGCAACTTGCTTAACAGCCACATCGACAGACGAAGTAAACGAGTTTGTTTATTGATTTAGAATTTGACCGTCAATGAAAAAACGGTCAAAAAGACGACTAATGCCTATTGACAGAGTTAAGGCTCATATGTGTTAGAGGCACTTTACACCTCTTTAAAATCCACTAAACTGTATCCACATTCATCATCAATTACTTCTTTACTCCAATCTACTTTTATATAGCTTGGTACGCCATACTTAGGGTGATACTTAATCTCTACTTCAGACGCAGAGACTAAAGCCTTTTTAGCCACTCTAAATAAATAATCAATTTCTAATTTTTCACCATTTTCAATAAAAGAAGTAACACCATTTTTTACAGTGCCTGTAGATATGAAAGTCATCATGCAACCCGCGCGAATAGTATATTGATAAGATGATGGTGAATTATTAAACCAAATATCTTGTTGCTGCTGTAACTTTTCAGAACGCTGATGCTGTAAGTTATTGTTAGCTAAACCAAGACCTAAACTACCATATCCCAATAGCAAAACGATCACGGTTCCCATAACGAATGTTATTGCAATAGTGTTACGAGAATCGAAAATATCCATGTGCCTCTAACGCCCAAATTAAGGGGCTTTTTAATAGTTTGCTAAAATTGTGTAGCGAAGCGGAACCGAGCAAACTGTAAAAAAGTCCCGCTTTAATTGCTTGTTAGCTACGTTTAGATTTATTTAACACGGCTATTTCTTTTTCTACAGCCTCTTTTGCTTCTTTTATATCATCAAAAAAGTCCAATTGATATTGAACCAATTTTTGATATGTTTCTCCTGAAATAAGAGAAAAAGCAGTGAGGGTTAAAATAATATTTAGAAGAACAAATATATTAAAGCCATCAATTAATAATGAAGGAAGGCTAATACAAGCTAAAGAAAGTGCATAATATTTAAGAATATTTGCACAAAAGAATGAGCCTCGGGTTACTCTAAAATTGATTGTAAAAAAAAGCATCGCAACAAAAAACAAAACCCCAACTCCCCATTCAGCGCTAACTTGAATATAAAAATTAACGATAATGCCGAATGAAAAACCAGTAGCCAACATTAGTACCATTGTAACTAATAGGAACCTCCCCATTAATTTCCAAGGGGGAAATAGCAAATTAACTTTCTCTTCTTCGCCCTTCATTATTGAGCTAGCTCCTCATATATTCCAACAGCAAGAGAATTAACGCCTCCAGAGAGTGCGCTACCAGAAAAACTCATTGATGCACCTATAGCATCTTTTAGTTGTAGTGTAAGTGATTGCGTTATTTTAATTCCTGCATAGCGCTTAGGGTAACTACCAGCCTTAACTAAAGCTTTCAATAATTTATTTGATATTCCTGGGTGATTTAAGCGGATTATTTCTTGGGTTAGTCGTTTTCTCTCTGCACGAGGTAGGCCTTTTAAAATAGACAAAAAACTTTTACCACTACTAATGTTTAAAAGTTTTATCGTTTTTAATGTAATGGCTCCCGCAGCTGCGGCACCAGCAACAGAAATGATATCGAGTGCTAATGTAGTATTTTGATACCACTCTTGAGAATCTAGAAAATCATTCATTTCAGGCATATGATTTTCATTAAAAGTGCGATAACCACCATTAATACATTGCGCAGTGCTAGCAGCACTTGCTGCTATAGCAAGGTAAGTAACAGCCGAACTCGCCCCTCCTGTCAAGGGAATAGCAGCACTACTACCAAAAACAACAACCCAGCCTAAAAATGCAGCTCCACAACTTAGTACTGTACCAGCTACTTCACCAACAAGCTTAGATTCTCGGATATTGCCTTGGCTGCCCTTTAAGTGTCCCGCGAACTCCTTTTGGCTCATTAAGTTGGGTGGTTCCCGTAAAACAACTTTAATGGGGTTTAAACTACAGGAAGGATCGAAAGGTCTAAGTTCTGTTATTGTGTAGTTACTATCAATATAAATTATAGCCGCGCCGTACAGCTCAGGTATTTTATCAATATCCTGAAACAGTTTTTTTTGGTTAATATTATACGAAAGTTTAGACTTAAGTTGGTTTTCTTTAAAGCGATAGATGTCATGTGCACCCATAGTAAACTCCTTTTTGGTTAAAAATCCATTGTTGTTAATATCAGAGGTAAATATAACCCTGATTTTCTATTGTAATTTCTTTTTCAATAACTTGGAATAGAACACCTAAAACATTAGTGATTATATGAAGTAGCTAACGCCGCCGTCACGCGGCAATTTTGGAGTTGAATTTTTGTGGCAGCGTAGCGACCGCCACAAAAAGGCGACGGAAAAATTGCTCGCTGTGCACGGCTTTGTTATGACTATTTTTGATATCCATGGATAATCAAATGATCATCTATCTCCGTTAGCGGTAATTTCCCCAATGCACTAATATCCGATAAAAATGCTTGATAGGCAGTGTCATCTAGATACTTGGCTCCGCTATCTGGATTTCGCTTAGTTTCATACCTAGCGCACTTTATCGCAAATATCTCTTTCAAATAGAACGGCCCATGAACACAGCAGTCTTTGGTGTGATCACCTTGAACGCCACCCTCTGGGAAGAAAACATCACTCAAGAACTCTTCATTGCCTATAAACGAAAATTTAATAGCGATTCCGTGCTTGCCCACCAAATCTAATACTTCTCTCCATTTGGTATTATTCATCAGCGAAGACGAGTAGGTAGCAACGAGCTTGTTTATTCTACGTTCGTAGTCATTCATCTGGGTGGTCATAACGCCTTGCTAAGCGGAAAATAATGGTTGGCTATAATCGCAAAGCGATGACCAACTGTTATTTTTCCGTTTAAGCAACTTGTATGGATAATAAACCCATCTAATTATTCTTTTAAACCGGGTTAGGGTAATGTGAGACCCAGGCTTTAGCTGCAACTAAAGCTCTCTTTTGTGGTAGTTCGATTGAGCGATGGCTCCTCTGTTGAGAGACCGATAACAAGAATGAACGCCACAAAAGACTCCAAGCATCACACTCGAATAGTCTACTGGGTCTCGAACCCGCATTATGCAAGCAAGAGTTAGCTTATTATGAAAACAAATACTAATCAAAACATTAATGTCGGTGTCGATACCGGCAAATTTCAACTCGATATTTATATTCGCCCTCTTGATATCTATTTCACCGTTAAGAACGATGAAAAAGGGATTGCTGAGGCAATTAAAAAAATCAAAATTCACTCTCCAAAACGTATCATTATTGAAGCCACTGGCCGCCTTGAAATGCCCTTTATTATTGCATGTGCAAAGGCCAATTTACCTTTTGTCATTGCCAACCCAATACACATAAAACGCTTTGCTGGTGCCATTGGTCAACGCGCTAAAACCGACAAGCTAGATGCACAGTTAATTGCACATTATGGCGAGGCAATTAAACCCACACTCTCCACCCTAAAGCCTGACATCATGCAGACTATGAGTGATTTGGTTGCCAGAAGAAATCAGCTGTTAGTCATGCAAACGATGGAAAAAAACCGCCTGCAAATTTTACCAAAAGAGCTGATTTCAACCATCAAACCTATTTTAACGGCCTTTAAAAATCAGATTGAAAAAATTGAAAATAAAATTCTAAAACTCATTGAATCATGCCCTGAATATTCAGCCAAAAACACGATTCTACAAAGCATGAAAGGCATTGGTAAAATTGCCGCTGCCTCCATCATCAGTAACTTACCTGAGCTTGGCTATATGTCGAATAAAGAAGCCGGTGCATTGGTTGGCGTTGCGCCTATGAATCGCGAAAGTGGCCGCTATAAAGGGCTTCGAAAAATTCAAGGTGGGCGACATCAAGTACGCACCGTTTTATACATGGCGATGATGTCAGCCATCCAATCAAACCCTGTTTTTAAATCAACTTATCAGCGATTAGTTGCTGCTGGGAAACCGAAAAAAGTAGCGCTTATTGCGTGTGTCAGGAAGATGATTGTGATCTTAAATTCGATGCTCAGAGACGGAGTAATGTGGGAAGCGCCAAAAGTTTAAAATTAGCTATTGACGCCATAGTCTCTTGTTATGCATTTTTTACGACGACTGAAGTAATGGCAGCAATCCATAAACTAACAAACTACAGGTGATGAGTGATAGTATTGACCCAGAACGCACCAAAATTTTAACCGCAAATTCAGTCGTGGCGGTTGCTGAAAATCCAGCTCCAGCAATTGGAAGCGCCTTACTTGCACCTGTTACAGACGCTAAAGTTATTCCCAGCCAAATAAATATGAAACCCAAAGCAGTGCCATAAGCCACAAACATTTCTAAAAATAAAGAAAGATCAACCAGCGACCAGATAACACCAATGATCGCAAGAGCCATTCCGCACTGAACAGCAGTCATGTGTCCAGAAAGAGCCATTCGTGGATTTTTTACAGATGGTATCAATGCACCTTGTATTAAACCGGCAAAGAAAAAAACAATTCCAATAAAGATAAGTTGTGCACCTATCCGTGTAAGTTCTATCATGATGTTCCTCATGTATGCATAACGCCTTAATAAACGGCGGAAAATAGCAGGCTAAACTAAGCGAAGAATGAGCGCAAGCCTGCTGTTTTGCGTCCATTGTTTAATTAACTTGTTATACGGATCATTTCTCGGTGGTAGGTAAAAGGGTCTTTAGCCCATGATACCAAGCCATAAAAGCAACTGTTCCATGAACTTCATTCTCGAAGTATCGTTGCTCAGATATGCCAATTGAATTGTTAATTACAGATGACGCAAATGTAGTGCCCCATTTATAGTTGGTTAATCCTATTTCACCTAAGTGTGAGTTATTTGCAAAAGCAAAAAATGCGTTTGAACTAAACTTTGATTTACCGTTTTTATTAATAAGAGCGCGATTCAAATAGTCATTATCCCAAAGTGCTGTAGGGTCAATAATTAGATAATCGGTAAACGCTGATGATGATTGAAGAAGTGCATTTGCAGCGAATAAGCCGCCAAATGATTCGCCAACTAGTACTCGTTGATTAGAAGCTCTGTATTTGGATTCAATAATGGGCATTAGTTCTTTTTCTAGAAATTTTGCAAATTGATTAGCGTTACCTGTATCTTCAAAAGTGTCTAGAAGTCGGCCATTAAATTTCCACTCTTTTAGAGATGAAGGTGTTAAGTCTCTTGACCTATTCGTATTAGGTATAGATATAACTATAGACTCTTGGACCTGCCGTTCTAGCGTGTCTGTACTCAATGATTCGAGTACGCCGACAAAACCCTTAAATCGGTGTATATCTCCATCTAGTAAATAGATAACAGGATAGCTATCTTTAGTTGTTGCATAGCTGGGTGGCAAATAGATCATATAAGACCTGTTTTCGCCCATGACTTTTGATTCTAATGAAGCAGAAATACCAAGAGTAATTGATTCTTCAGCATGAGCAAAAGTACCTAAGATTAGAGTGAAAATTACAGTGATTAAATTTTTCATACTGACTTACCTGGTGGGTATAACGCCTCATTAAGTGGAAATTAATGGTTGGCTATAATCGCGAAGCGATGGCCAACTGTTAATTTTCCATTTAAATGACTTGTTAAATTTTTAATTACGGATAACTAACATTATTGTTGTTAACCGCTATATGATTTCGTTTTTGTAGCTCTCCAATTATGTCTTCAACATCAGAATCAGGGATGCCACCTTGAAATTGAAACATTGATTTTATTGAGTTTGTTAAAGATTTAACCTTTACTGGCTTCAATTTAAATAACCGTTCAGTTACATATTTGATAGTATCAATTTCAGTTTCTTCGATAATTTTAGGCGGAGATTTCTTAACAGGTGCTTCCGTTCTCTTTTGAGGATTTTGGATTTCCTCCTCTTTACGCGCTGTTTGCACAAGCAACTGTGCAAGTCTCAATTTATCTCTATAACTTAACTGCTCACATGCTAGAGCAATAACATCGTAATTCATTAATACTTCCTTATATATGCAACTCTACGAGAAAAATATAACAGCTTATTCGATCCCATAATGGGGTGATACAATCCCCCAAAACGGCGTATAAAACATATCCACAATATTCACACCTTTTTTATCTTTAGTAAACAAGCAATTATGATATTTATCGTGACTACGCTGTTATTATCCGACAAAACGGCGACTAATAATGTTATTGGACAACTCACCAACCACTGTCTATAAATACAGTATTTATTTAAATAAAAGGTTGGTCATATGAAGTCCGCTTTTCTTATTATGATAAAAGAGCACATGTATAGCCGCCGCTACGCGAAGCGCACTATTGAGAGTTATCTGTTTTGGATTGCCAGCTTTATCCGCTTCAGCGGGATGCGCCACCCTAACAACATGTCAGATCTTGAAGTAGAACAATTCTTAAGCCATTTGGTGCTCCAACAGAATGTGGCTGCAGCCACTCAAGCACAGGCCCTGAATGCATTAAGTTTTTTATACAAAGAAATTATCCAGCGCCCACTTTCCCTAAAGCTTAACTTTGTCAAAAGCAAGCGCCCAGCGAAATTGCCCGTTGTACTGACCGTTGAAGAAGTGAAACAATTTTTCCAGGCATGCTGCGCCAAGCATCATTTATCTTGCAGTCTGTTGTATGGGAGTGGTCTGCGTATTACCGAGGCGCTTCGTTTACGGGTCAAAGACATTGACTTTAATTATAAATGTATCCGCGTTTGGGACGCTAAAGGCGGGAAAAATCGCATTGTGACATTGGCTCAGGAGCTGACGCCAGCTCTGCTATCACAAATTAATATCGTTGAGCGCTACTTGGCTTTAGATCTCAACAATCCAGAATTTTCAGGTGTGTGGATGCCCCATCGTTTGCGCATAAAGTACCAAAGCCAAACGAAGGAATTAGGTTGGCAATACTTATTCCCTTCTCAGCAACTCAGCCAAGACCCTGAAAGTAAATTGATCCGTCGCCATCATATTGATGAAAAACAGATCCAACGCGCCGTTACAAAAGCCGCTTTTAATGCTCATATTAATAAACATGTTACACCGCATACTTTACGCCACTCCTTTGCCACCCACTTGCTACAAAACGGGGCGGATATTCGCACTGTGCAAGCCCAATTAGGCCACACCGATGTGAGAACAACACAAATTTATACCCATGTTTTACAGCAAGGCGCGAATGGTGTGGTTAGCCCGCTATCGAAGCTGCTTTAAAGAGATATACAGTGAAAACACTAGACACTCACCCATATCTCATTGATTTTTATTAGTTTACATTGAAAAAAGACAAGGTGTAACGCAATCAAAGCGGAATTTTTGCTTTATAAACAGCCAATTGAAAATAGGGAAGCTCAGGGGGAAAAATGAAAACTCACATTTCGTTTTTAACCCCTTTGCTGATTGAATCTTCCATTTTTTTCCTTTGCACTGCTATATTGCGCCACATAGCTTCGACTAGCGCTGGGTGCGACTCATAAAAGCCTTTATTGAAAGGAAGATACCAATTTGATTGCAACATTAAATGTTGGCTCACTTCGACATCTTTAGTGTGGTTAATCACCTCCAATAAGTGAATGCCAATCTGACGTTCAACGACATAACCATCGAGCTTATTCTTAGCAACCATTTTTAAACCATCTTTTGGCTCATATTGGTAGGAGCTTAACCAGTTTTTATCTTTGAGCATGTCCAACACAACATAACCAAATGGCGCACCAATCCCTGTTTGTGGTTGGTACTGCGCCGCGACAAATGGCTTTCCTTTGGCTCTAAATACAGGATATTGCGCTAACCATAAGTACCAATGCGATAATTTATTTTCTGATGGGAACGCAAATATTTTTTTTCTTTGATCTGTTTCGATCATCGCAAATAAAGCGTGGGCTTTACCTGATATAACGTCTTGTTGACAGCGCATCCAAGGTTTTGAATATAACACAAGCGAAACACGCGTCTCTTGAGCGGCAGCTGTGATGATATCAACTAATATCCCCTTTTCTACATTTTCGTCCCTGTAAATATAGGGCGGATAATTATTGTCTTCGTAACAAATTTTAAGTGACTGTTGTTCAGCGAAGCTCGACGTGGCCATCACTATGAGTGCCATCAACATAATTGTGTGTACGCTAGACAAATAAGGTCGTTTCATAACCTTCCCTTGATGGCAAAATTTAACTAAGGGGACTCATCAGTCTCACTTTATCTGAGTGCTCTCATTAATATTATAGGCATTAATACCCATTTAAAGTAACCGGCGAATGATGGCCACTCGCCCCTATTTTTAGGCTTTTTTCACAAAGTGTGCGGTCACCATCATTTCACCCACGCCATCGACCTTGCAGTCTAATTGATGATCTTTACTGTCTTTAATCCAGCGGATCACCGCTTTGGTGCCTATTTTAATCACTTGCGAGCTGCCTTTAATTTTGAGGTCTTTCACTACGGTGACTTTATCGCCCTCGGCGAGCACCGTGCCATTGGCATCTTTTACATTCACTGTCTCATCTTCAAAAGTCGCCGCTGATGGATCCCATTCATGTGCACACATCGGGCACACGAGTTGACTTTGATCTTGATAAACAAATTCAGATTGGCATTTAAGGCAAGGGGGCAATGACATAACATGTTTCTCTAACGACTGCGTAAATGCGTATGGTAAGGGCTCGCTATTGATTTGTCTAATGGACTCAACACGCAGCTAAAATGAATGACTGAGCCGCGAGTTTAATTAACTCACCCTGTGCAGTAGCTGAGCAGATTTACAAATTCACACCAATTGTTACTTGGAAAATCACCTTCAGTCCCCTAGTATCGTGTTGTCTTTGTTCTAAATTTGTAGATAAATGAAATCATTCCCCTCTCTGTATTTTGCCAACCTATTTTTAATCAGCGGCACGGGTTTACTTACCACCTATCTCGCGCTGTATCTTGGCCAACATGGTACCTCGACCTTTTGGATAGGTTTAATGACCTCGTTTTATTATTTAGGCTTATTATTAGGCTCTAAACTGGGTTATCACCTAATCAAATCGGTGGGTCATATTCGAACTTTTGCAGCCAGTACTGCCGCTGTGACAGCCTGCGTGGCCGCCCATGGCGTCAGTGACAACATATATCTCTGGCTCGGATTACGCTTATTTGTTGGCCTGGGGATGATGTGTAATTACATGGTGCTCGAAAGCTGGCTCAATGAACAAGCTGCGCCAGAGTCGCGGGGCCGCGTTTTTTCGTTTTATATGATTACGTCTTACTTAGGTATGATTTTAGGCCAATATGCGCTGTCACAATTTCCAGAGCTCGGTTATGCCCCGCTATTTTTAGTGTGTATGGCACTGGCTCTGGGGATTATTCCGATTTCAATCACCCGGCGGATCCACCCCAAACCCCTCAAGCCAATCCAAGTTAGCTTGTGGAATTATTTTAAAAAAGCCCCCCAATCATTAACCGCTATTTTATTTGCCGGCATCATTAACGGTAGCTTTTATGGTTTAGGGCCCACTTTTGCTAAATCATCAGGTTTTGATGCATCACAAATCGCCATTTATATGTCGATTACTATTTTAGCTGGGTTGCTCGCTCAGTGGCCGATGGGCTTTTTGTCAGATCGGATCCGTCGAAGTATTTTAATCCGCTCTAATGCTCTGTTAATCGGCACCACTAGTTTATTATTATTTATCCTGCCCGTTTCGCAGTACTACGCCTATGCCTTGACGTTTATTTTTGGCCTGTTTGCCTTCACCTTGTATCCGCTTTGTTCAGCGTTAGCGAATTCTCGGGTCGAAGATGAAGATCGGGTTGGGGTGTCGTCTGCATTGTTGGTTCTTTTTGGGGCTGGTGCGGCTTTGGGCTCGGCAGGAAATGCACAAGTCATGGCGTATTTTGGCCATCAAGCGCTTTATGGCTCTATCGCTGGGCTAACTGTGATTATGTTTTTACTACTGACCTATATCAATTCACGTCAAAAAGTAGAGCAACCCGATACCAGCGATTATGTGGTCGGTACCTCAGATGTCACCAACTCGCCGCTAGCTGCAACGATGGATCCGCGCATTGAAGAAACCACCGCTCACGATCAAATGCTGGTCGTGAGTGAAGACACCGAACATGACGCTGCTGAGACTGAAACGGTAGAACAACCCATCCCTGCGCCACCCCTTGCACATAACGACAGTGACGCAGAAAAGCAAGTCGAACAAAAAAGGTGAGCCTGATGATCACCTCTTTGTCTCACCCTGTCGCCTTATTTACTCTAACTGTTTAAGTTTATGGGCGACCAACGGATCATCCGGCGCTAATTGCTGGGCAACTTCCAGTAATTGAATCGCATCTTCTGGGTGGGTTTGTTGATGTTTCAGTGCAACGTCAATCAAAGGCTGGATATCGATTTGCGCTTGATGCTCTTGCACATGCGCTTCTTTTTCATCAATCAAGATATTATGTGCGGTGCTTAATAAGCCAAGTCGGTGGGCTGAATTTTTATTGGCACGGTTTAAGCGCTTATAATAGTCTTCTTTAAAGCGTAACGTTTTGGTTTGTAACCTAAATTGTGCAATATCAATTTGTTGATTCAGCATAAAATCAACCGCTACTTGCTTATAAAAGCCAAATTTATTTAAATAAGTCGCGTGCGTACCATGACCCATACCAAATACGCGTAAATGAGTCAGTTGCTCATACCGTTTAGCGTGGCTGCGATCGATTCGATTCGTCGGATCGTAAATGATATACCCTTTCGCATCCCCTAGGTCGAGATCGTGGTAATCCCCTTCCCAATCAAACTGCTGTGCGATATCTGTACTTGAACGGTCATCCCAAGGGGCGATCTGTTTATTTTTGGTACTGACTGGGTGGAATAACAATACCTGATCCAGTTTGAGTAATCGGGCAAATGCACCAATGGCGAACCCGCCTCGGCTCAAGCCATAACCCAAGCGCTGTTCAAATGGGTCTAACATGGTTGCAATTTGCTCGAGGAAAAAAATCACATTGCGATTTCTAAACCAGTTACTTTTTCCAAGGTGCTGAAAAGCAATCACATTGACACCCTGTTTTTTCGCTAGTCGATAGCCCCAAGGTGCAAAGTCATCATGGAGATCATGTTCTTGAACATCGGTTCCAGCGGGTGAAAACAAAAACAATAAAGGTCGGTTCAGATCAACAAAATCATACTTAACGTACACATCGCCAAGTAAATCCCCCCCCATCATAGGTAATCGAGCTTGCTGCTCTTCACGGGGTTGTGTTAACCATTCATCTAACCAATACAGTAATTTCATTTTTCCTCCAACTGATGAAATTCAACGGCGATCATAACAAAATAGCCCTGCTATTAGAAATTTGATTTCTGTTCCGAGCAATTTATTGGCCTTTATATCGCGTAGTGTTGAGCGCACATAAAAAAACGAGGCATGGCCTCGTTTTAAGTCTGTTTTGAAAACAACCAGTTATTAAAGTGACAAATGCTCAAACACTCCGTCATCAACACGGTTAGCTAAGGTCACTTTTAGTTTTGGGGTTCTGGCCATTTCGCGTTTGATTGCAAAATCGGCTTCTTCATTACGTGCCCAGCTTCGACGAGCGATACCGTTGTTCACATCGAACAGTAACATCGATTTTAAGCGTCGCTCAGCATCGGCGGTACCATCAAGCAGCATGCCAAAGCCGCCATTAATGACCTCACCCCAACCGACACCGCCGCCATTATGAATAGATACCCAAGTCGCGCCACGGAAACTATCTCCAATCACATTATGAATCGCCATGTCAGCGGTAAAACGGCTGCCGTCATAAATGTTGGAGGTTTCACGAAATGGTGAATCAGTACCGCTCACATCGTGGTGATCTCGGCCCAACACCACAGGACCTATTTCACCACGGTTGATGGCATCATTGAACGCTTTGGCTATTTCCATGCGCCCTTCTGCATCGGCATACAAAATACGCGCTTGCGAACCCACAACCAGCTTATTTTGTTTCGCGTCTTTAATCCAAGTGATGTTGTCTTGCATTTGCTGCTGAATTTCAGCCGGTGACTCTGCCATAATGCGTGTTAATACTTCTGCAGCAATGGCATCCGTTTTGTCTAAATCGTCAGCTTTACCTGATGCACACACCCAACGGAACGGGCCAAAGCCATAGTCAAAACACATTGGTCCTAAAATATCTTGCACATACGATGGGTATTTAAAGTCTATGCCGTTATCAGCCATCACATCGCCACCAGCACGTGAGGCTTCAAGTAAAAAGGCATTACCATAATCAAAAAAGTACGTCCCTTTTGCGGTGTGTTTATTCACAGCAGCTGCATGGCGCTTAAGGGTCGCTTGTACTTTTTGCTTAAACACCTCGGGCTCTTCGCGGATTAAACGGTTTGATTCTTCATAGCTCACATCAACTGGGTAATAGCCGCCTGACCAAGGGTTGTGCAGCGACGTTTGGTCTGAGCCTAAATGAACAAAAATATCTTGTGCATCAAATACTTCCCACACATCAACTATGTTGCCAATAAACGCAATCGAGACCACTTCTTGATTTTTTTGTGCCAATTTAACTCGTGTGACGAGATCAGCCATATTATCAATCAGCTCATCTACCCAACCTTGTTGATGGCGCTTAATCGCTGCTTTAGGATTCACTTCGGCACAGACCGTAATACAGTTTGCAATATTGCCCGCTTTAGGCTGCGCGCCACTCATGCCACCTAAGCCCGCAGTTAAGAAAATTTTGCCTTTTGGGCTGTCGCCTTGCGCAAGCACTTTACGAAATGCGTTCATCACGGTGATAGTGGTACCATGGACAATACCTTGCGGACCAATATACATAAATGATCCTGCTGTCATTTGGCCGTACTGTGTCACCCCTAAAGCATTAAATTTTTCCCAGTCATCTGGCTGTGAATAATTGGGGATCATCATGCCATTGGTGACCACCACACGAGGGGCTTCTTTTGAAGAAGGAAACAACCCCATCGGATGCCCTGAATACATGTGCAACGTTTGGTCTTCTTCCATTTCGCTTAAGTATTTCATGGCTAACAAGTACTGCGCCCAGTTTTGAAACACCGCACCATTGCCGCCGTATGTAATTAATTCTTCAGGGTGCTGAGCCACGGCAGGATCTAGATTGTTATCTATCATCAACATGATGGCTGCGGCTTGCTCGCACTTTGCAGGGTAGTCGCTAATTGAACGGGCACTTAAGTCGTAATTTGGCTTAAAACGATACATATAAATGCGGCCAAAGTCTTTTAGCTCGTCGGCAAATTCAACAGCCAGTTCGTGATGCCATTCTTTTGGAAAATAACGCAGCGCATTGCGCAGCGCGAGCTGCTTTTCATCGGCCGATAAAATATCTTTGCGTTTGGGCGCGCGGTTCGCATCCTGCGGATACGGCTTAGCAGCAGGCAGCTCACTTGGGATCCCTTGCTGAATTTGTTGTTGAAAGCTCATCGTTACAGTCATTATTATTGGCTCCTTAATTTACTTTCAGTGATTGTGATTTAACCAGTGCAATCATGGCATCAATATCCGGCTTAAGTAAGCGGTCTTCTTCAAGTTTGGCGACTTGTTCACGAATAATGGCAAAGTTTTCTTCGATGATGTCTGAACAGGTATTTGGGCGTCTAAAGTCAATGGCTTGCGCCGCATACATTAATTCTATGGCGATAATTTTTTCTAAGTTACCTAAAATTTGGTTCAGTTTACGCCCCGAAATACTGCCCATTGAAACATGATCTTCTTGCCCCATTGAGGTTGGCACACTGTCAGCGGAAGGAGGGAAACACAGCGATTTGTTTTCTGTTACAAGTGCTGCTGTGGTGTACTGCGGGATCATCATGCCCGAATTCAAACCACCCGATGAGGTCAATAAGCGTGGCAAGCCATGTAAACCTTCAAGTAATAAATAACAACGACGATCGGCTATATTGCCCAGCTCAGCAGCTGCAATTGAGGCATAATCAAGCACCATTGCCAACGGTTGACCATGGAAACTACCACCAGAAATCGCCTCTTCACTGCTGATAATAATTGGGTTATCTGTCACTGAATTCATTTCGATTTCAGCTAATTCTTTAAGGTGATTAAACGCGTTACGCGATGCGCCATGAACTTGAGGAATACAGCGTAATGAATACGGATCTTGGACACGATCACAATTGCTGTGTGCCGCCATATTATTTGAGTCTTTAAATAATCGTCTCATGCGTTTAGCCACTTCAATATTCCCGGCAAAGGCTCGCAATTGATGAAGCTCTTCTCTAAATGGCGATTGGCTGCCTTGCATCCCCTCAATACTCATCGCCCCAGCGACATCAGCTAAATCAAGTAAATAACGCATTTTGGTTAATGCGGTAATTGCATGAGACAAAATAAACTGGGTGCCATTAATCAGCGCTAAGCCTTCTTTGGCATGCAATTCTAGCGGCTCAAGGTTATGTTCTTTGAGTGCTTGCGCAGCTGGCACGGTAGCGTCACCTTGCCAAAATTCACCTTCACCAATTAAGGGTAAAAATAAGTGTGATAACGGTGCTAAATCTCCCGATGCGCCGACCGAGCCTTGCTCTGGCACAGTTGGAATTAAATCAAGCTCAATAAACTTTAACATCCGTTCAACAACGGCTAAGCGAATACCCGAAAAACCTTGGCTTAACGCTTGGACTTTGGTGATCAGCATCAGTTTTGAAATCGGTTTTGCAATGGATTCACCGACGCCAACGGCATGGGTAATTAACAGGTTTTTTTGCAGTAAATGGGTTTCTTCTGGAGAGATTTGCGTGTCACACAAGGGGCCAAAGCCAGTATTAATACCATAAACTGCTTTGTCAGAAGCGGCCATGACATCAACGTTTTGTCGGCTTTTATTTATATTATCAATTGCTTGCTGGCAAAGTTCAGCTCGAATGCTGCCATCTACGATACCATTGACAATTTCTAAGTTTAATTGGTCAATTCCATATCTAAAGGTCATGTAACTTTCCTCTCTCATTATTCTTTATATGCCCTTTTGGGCGGTCAATGGCGTAATGCTAGCTTGCTGTGGTTGTTTTATAAATGCATAATAATCGATGTTTATTCCGATATTATCGAACTAATAAGGAAAGTGCCGATGCAAGTGCATGATGTTGACCTACGCCTTTTGCGTATTTTTGTTGCGATTGTTGAATGTGGCGGGTTATCGGCGGCTGAATCGCGCTTAAATATTGGCCGTTCGACCATTAGTTCGCATTTATCGGACTTAGAAGTCCGCTTGGGGATTACGCTGTGTAAACGTGGGCGCAGCGGCTTTGAATTGACCGAGTCAGGGCGGATCACTTATCAGGCATCGCTTGAGCTATTGCAACAATGTGGTGCCTTTGCCAGCACTGTTGCGAGTTCAAAAGATGAGTTATCGGGCCGAGTGACGCTTGCGATTATCGATACTTTGGTCAGTGATCCACGCTGTGGCGTTGCACAAGCCATCGCCGCACTTAAAAAGAACAGTAAAAATATTCAGTTTGACATCAATGTCTGTGAAGCACGCGAAGTAGAAACATCCGTGGTGAATGGCCGTTCATTAGTGGGCATTGGCGTGAGCCGTCATCATTTGCGGGGCCTCAATTACACCCCGCTGCATAACGAAAAAAACTATTTATATTGCGGGATCGGCCATCCTTTATTTGATTGCTCAGCCTCATCGGTGAGCAAATTACTGACCGAGGCCGAAGTCATCACCAGTAATTACATGCGCGACAAAGAGCTTAGAAACGATGGCTTAAACTACCAAAACAGTGCAATTGCCTATCACGACGAAGGGATTGCACACTTAATCTTATCGGGTCAGTTTATTGGCTACTTACCTGAACACTATGCAGCTCATTGGGTCGATAAAGGTCTCTTTAAAGCCATTAACCCCGCGCAATACTCTTATCAAATACCGGTGATGCTCATTACGGCAAAAACGGCCACCCCCTCGCCCTTAGCTGAGGCGATCATCAACGAAATAAAACGCAGCCATCAGTAACGTCTCGATGGATTAGGTATACTTGAAGCAATGAAGCAACGCGGGGACAACACGCCTGTTTTAATCATCGCCTCCTTTGAAGATTACGATGTATTGGTCAAGGCCATTAATTTAGGGGTGAAGGGGGATGTAATCAAAAACATCGAGTTAGAAGCGTTTATCGGTGCAATTACTACCGTCATCAGCGGTCAGCTCGTACTGCAAGATGCGGTCACGCACTATTTACTCAATCAACAAAATACCCCAAGTTATCATTTAACAGCAAAAGAGCTCAGTGTATTGCGCTGTATGTCGCTAGGAATGGCCAATAAAGCCATCGCGCTTTATCTCGATAATTCAGAAGGCACCATTCGAAATCACGTATCGCAAATCATCGGTAAATTAGCCGTGCAAGACAGAACGCAAGCGGTGATTAAAGCGATTCAAAACCAGTGGGTGTAAACCAGTGAGTATCAGCGTGAGTACCACGCCACATCTGTGCATGATACTCGCCGCCTAAACGCGAATTAGCGTTTGCTAAACAATAAAGTCATGCGATTAGATTCGCCGACGTTCTTGAATTTTTCTTTATCCGCTTCTTCTTTCACATTTAGCGAAGGAGGTAACGACCATACGCCGCCTTCAACACCGTCGACAATAATGCGGTCTTGGCTATTGTTATGAAAATACGCTTCCGCTTCTAAATCAAACCCGGCAGCATTGGCCACTTCCACAACATGCGACTTAGGTAAATACCCTTTTTTCGCCGTTTCAACAGCATCGTAACCTTCAGGCGCTTGATGTTGAACCACCCCAAGTTTTCCGCCTTTTTTCAGCATTTGGTTAAATTGACTGAATGCAGCAGCTAAATCGTTACTATTTTGTAAGCCATGTAAACCGCGAAATGTCAGCACGACATCTGCATCTGTGGTGGCTGTATCGACGCCTGCTTTAGGGTCAAAATCGGCCACAATGACTTTGCCATACACGCCTTGGTTGTCTGCCAGTTTCTTTTCAAAATTAGTGCGTGAGCGCTTACGGTATTCAGAGGCAACATTCGCTGGGTAATGAGCTGCGACTAACGTGCCTTGCTCTTTTAACATCGGCGCTAAAATCTCAGTGTACCAACCGCCACCCGGCATAATTTCAACCACTTTGCTGTTTGGTTTGACACCAAAAAAATCAAGCGTTTGATAAGGCTTACGGAATTCATCTCGCTGCTGATTTTTGTCACTACGGTGGGTGTTATCAACACTGTGATGACCATGTCCATCGGCCAATGACGCAAAGGGCACTGAAGCACACAGTAACAATGCTGCTGGAAGGAATCGCTTAGAATTGTTCATTTTAGTTTCCTGAGTTGAGAATAATTAACCCAGTTATACACTGACATTTGAATAATAGGTCACTGTTTGCGATGAAAAATTTTACACTTTACGCTAAATGACCCTGACACTCATTTCCTTACTCTGCGCGATACGCTTGCCCGGCCTGTAAACCGCACTGATGTGGCGCAGTATTTTTAAACGTAACAGGTATCGTTTGTCCGCACGGAAGCTGATTATAATTTGGCGGTAAATTTGGCCCACATTGTTGCACATCAAAATGCAAGTGATGCCCACCCGTTTGCCCAGTATCACCACTTTTCGCAATTAACTGCCCAGTTTTAACTCTTTGCCCTTCAGAGACCAACGCCCCATCATGGGTTAAATGGATATAGCGTGCAATTGAGCCATCATCATGGCGAATAAAGACATAATTTTCGTGAAGATCTTGACCATTACCATCATGAAACTGCTCCCTGATAGCCACGACAACACCTTCTCTTGCAGCAACAATCTCAGTCCCTATCGGCATGATAAAATCTAACGCAAACAGCCCAACGCCTTGAGTGGACTCTCGGTAATGTCCAGTCGACACCACCACTTCGTGAGTGGTACCAACTTGGTAAGGGAGCACATAAGGCGATGCTTCCTGACTCGAAAAAACACGGCAATCGAGGGCTGGCTTGGCAAACACTGCGGCACTACTGAATAGTAAGGAGCTTAAAATAAATGAAGTTTTTGTCATTGAACTGTCCATGATTAAAAACTAATTAGGCGAAGCAAAAATATAAAAGGTTTAAATAAGGAACAGACAATTAAAATTAATTGCATCAAACTGAATGACGCTGTCTAGGTGAAGTGGCTCACAAACAAGAATGCTCAAAGGAAGAAAGGCTGCCGATGACACTCAACAGCCGGGCACAATTAATGTGGTTTTTTAGCACCAAACTGGACGATTTCTTTACCGTTTTCAAATACTTCTTGTGTCACCCAACGGCCAAGTAGCAACTGATGGTTATTATCAAGCACAGCAACAAATGGGCGACCATTACTATTGTTGGTTGCCAATGCGATGCCTGCTACATCTTTGAGACCTAGGCCGCCTTTATCAACTAAAAGAACAAATGCTTCGAGTTCTTCAAGGGTTTCAATTAAGTCGTTATCATTAATCATACTGAGTTGCTCCGCTATACTGCGCCAATTCTGAAAGTGTGTAGAATAACAGGATTAAATACCGCGATAAACAATCAAAGCCCGTGAAGGGGCTTAACCTTTCAGATATTTAAACACTGTTTGATAGCAGCAACTCTTCGTCACGGCTAAGCTGAGCGTGATATTAGAGAAATGAAACCAGCATTTGCCCTCAACATCACTTTTCAAATTCACACTCTTGTCGCACTAGATACAGCAAGCCCCTTCACTGTTGTAACCTCAATGATGTTGTGCAATAGCCGTCGAGCTAGACCACTATCAACAATCGATAATATTACTTACATCATAGCTAACTTCAAAATACATCGGCTGCGATTTCAGCGATAGTTCAGATCTTGTTGTTTGTTTTTAAACCATGCAGCCCTTAAGGCGCTTCAACATCATACTGCGGATAGCTCCTGTTAATTGACGGATAAAACAAAAGGCAGTGCCATTGCGCAATAAAAACGTGATAATATAACATAACCAAGTGAGGCTAATCTGTTGGAAATGGCCCCCCTCAACCCTGCAGCCTTAACACTGGTGCTGACTGATTTATCTATCACTGATTTTACTGAAACATTTTTCGATTGGAGCAAGATATGAGTTTAAAAGAACGTATACCGGTCTATTTATTAACGGGTTTTTTAGGGAGTGGAAAAACGACCTTGTTAAATTCGCTGGTCAAACAACCTGGAATGGAGCGTAGCCTCATTTTAATTAATGAATTTGGTGAAGTCGGTCTGGATCATCTTTTAGTCAGTCATGCCAAAGAAGATGAAAATTTAGTGGTTGAGCTTGGCAGCGGCTGTCTGTGCTGTGCAACTCGAGGGGATTTTGCAAAGACATTGCGAGATACTCCGTGGCGATATGCTCGTGATGGCCAACCCCTTTTTGATCGAGTCATCATTGAAACCACAGGTTTGGCCGATCCGACTTCGATCATTCAGACACTCATGCGCGACCGAACAATCCATTTGCAATTTCGTTTACAAGGGGTTGTCACAGCAGTAGATGCCATCAATGGTGCGTCAACTATCACCCAGCACATTGAAGCACGTAAACAGGTGAGCGTTGCTGATTTATTATTAGTGACAAAAGCCGATTTAAATGTTGAAAAACACACTTTAGATACCTTATTGCAACAACTTGCTGAGCGCAATCCTACGGCCGATATTCAAATGACAAACAATGGCACTGTGGCCGCCAATTTAATTTTGCAATTAGATCACATCGAGCCAGCAGATTCGTCAATTCCACTGAAAAAATGGCTTAATATCAGTTCTGTTTCTGCACAACCCACAGGCAATAACCTCAAGGCATTTGCACAACTAAACCCGATTAGCGAGCCTCAGAATGATATCAATCGCCATAACGACCATATTCAAGCCCACAGTTTTATTTTTGATGAGCCCTTGAGTGAAGCAAAATTTGGTATGTGGGTGGACATCATGGTGCCACTTTTTGGTAAAAATTTGCTGCGTTTAAAAGGAATTATCAACATACAAGGTCATGCAGGCCCGGTTGTGATACATGGTGTTCAACACACCTATCACCCTGCGGCCTATTTACCTGAATGGCCAGATGACGACCGTCGTTCTAAATTAGTCTTTATCACCTACGATATCGATCGCCAAACGTTAGAGCGCACTTTTGAAGTGTTTAAAGAACGCAATTATGAAACTGAGGCCAAATTTCTCTCTGAAGCTCAAAACGAAGAACACTCAAAACAAGAATCAATCAGCGTGTAACCTGTCACCTCCTCTCTTTTTTCATCGCAATCGAGCGGATTGCTATAACAAATAAAGAGGAGGTAAAAACCTGTCGAGCTAAAGTGCGCAATCCAAGCCCAAAACGTCAAGTCAAAGCATTATTACTAAAGACAATAAAACACTTCGATAACAACAATTAACACTAGCGGGATCATTAGATTATTCGATAAGCTTACTGCTTAATTGGCCTAAAAAGAAGAATGATAACAGCATGACAAAAATGAAAGCCAAAGTATTGCGTTATGACGCCATTGATGTCGAAACCGTCTTTGCCAAAGAATCCGAGCTGCTTGATGCCATCAAACTCGGTCAACTCGACCAAGCCCTCTTATTATGGCAAAGCTGTGATCGCACTCTCGTATTGCCTGCTGGGAATAAGTGGCCGCAAACAGTGCTTCTGAACAATGCGCTCAATCAGATCGGTTGGCAGGTTTTAGCTCGCAAAACGGGCGGCGCACCTGTGCCACAAACTCAAGGGGTGATCAATGTTTCTTACCTTTATGCCCTTAATAACGATCAGCCTTATTCTATTCCTGATGCTTATCGTGATTTTTGCCAAATTTTGAGCTCATTTTTCAGTCATTGGGATATAAAAGTTGAGGTCCATGCGACACCTGGGAGCTACTGCGATGGTGACTACAACATCAATATCGCCGGTAAAAAAGTGGTTGGCACCGCCCAACGTGTTGTACTCAAAAAAGGCGGTGGTAAAGTGGTACTGGCACAAGCCTGTATTTTAATTGATGTTAATCCCGTTCAACTCGTAGCACCAGTCAACACTTGTTATCAACACAATCAGCAAACTGAACGTGTGCAGGCCAACGTGCACACTTGCTTATTTGATCACACCCCACACCGTCCAGAGCTTGACCAACTATATCAAACCTTGTACCAGTGTTTCGCTCAAGCACAGCGCACCCCAGCATAAGAACATGATAGAAAACGTGAAAACAATTTAGCCCGGATGATTATTTAAGCGCCGCATGATGCTACAATTGCTGCGTTTTTTTATCATTGGAGTGTCCCCCTTGAAATACTCGTTGTTCAGCTGTACCTTACTCTTGGCTCCCTATTCTTTTGCCGCAGATACTCAGCAACCAGACGCTTTGGCTCAGTACGCGGTAGAGCAATACCAAAATGCGCAAATTCATACCTTAAGCAACATGGTGTCATTTGAAACGGTCAACAAGCCAGGCACAGATACCCTGACCAATCCAGAGTTTATTGGCTTTAAAACCTTGCTCAAAATTAAAGCTGCAGAGCTTGGGTTTGATTATCAAGATCAAGGCCATACCGTTTTAATCGGCCTGGGCAACCAAGCCGAAAAAGTCACCGTTGTGACTCATGGCGATGTCCAGCCGGCAGATGCCAGCAAATGGCAGCACAGCCCATTTAGCATGGACATGACCTCAGAGCCGGGCAAAATGATTGGCCGAGGTACCGAAGACGACAAAGGTGCCATCGCCACCGCTCTCTATGCCATGAAAGCCATCAAAGACCAAGGCATCACACTCAATAACCGTATTGAATTGATGATTTACCTTGCTGAGGAGTCAGACTGGGAGCCATTAAAAACCTTTATGACCACTTATCAGCAACCTAAATATGCAGTAACGATTGATGCTTCTTATCCTGTTGTTGTCGCAGAAAAAGGCTGGAGTTTAATTGCACCTACGTTTTCGGCCGATTCAGCACAAACGGGCGTATACGTCACTCAATTGCAAGGCGGGGCGTTTGTCAGTCAAATCCCAGAAGACGCAAGCCTAATTCTTCATAACAGCACTCCAGAAACCTTAGCCCTAATAAAGGCCAATCTTGCACGTATGCCTGAGGTCAACGTTAGTTTGCACACTCAAGACAGTGGTCTGCTAATCAGCGCTAAAGGCGAATCAGCTCATTCATCAGAGCCTGAAGCAGGTCGTAACGCCATCGCCTATTTAGCCGAAGCATTAAAAGGTTTAGAACTTGAAAACAACAGCGATGGCCAAGCAATCAAGTTTATTAACCAGCTGATTGGATTAGATTTATATGGCAAACAGTTTGGTGATATTGCCTACGAACACGATTTTATGGGCCCAATGACAGTGTCACCCACATTAATCACCCGTAGCAAAAACGCAATCAAGCTATCGGTCAATATGCGCCGCCCAGTTGGTAAAGACGAAAACGTACTAAAAAGTCAAATCGATACCGCGCTCAACCAATGGCAGACCCGTAATCAAGTGGTATTAAAAGACATCACGATCAGCCTAGGTAAACCTATGCTGCTCGATAATGCGCCTCATGCCCAGGCCTTACTGGATATTTTCAAGCATTTTACAGGTGATCACGACGCTGGATTTGTCTCTATCGGGGGAGGAACCAATGCTAAATTATTCGATAACGCAGTATCATTTGGCCCTTCCATGCCGGGTAAAAAGTACACAGGCCATTCTGAGCACGAGTTTTTGACCGTGGAGCAAATCAAGCTCAACTTAAAAATGTACACCGCAATGCTGGTTAAGCTGGGCAATATGTAAACCACAGCACAATGCACTGAATCAGTCGCAACACAACGACTGAATCAGTGCACTTCATTCATCCAGTGCATCTGACTCTGTGTGTTGATATTTCCCCAATTAATGAAGGATTGATTATGATAGTGATATACGGAATAAAAGAGCAGTTAAACCCTGTCAAAGCAAGGCTTTCTGATGCCATTCATACTGCGATGACTGACGTATTAGGCCTACCCGAAAACAAACGGGCTCATCGATTTATCCCAATGGATAAATCAGACTTCTATTACCCCGAAGGCCGAAGCGACGCCTACACAGTCATCGAAATAAACCTGATGGCTGGACGTAAAATCGACACTAAGCGTACGTTAATTAAAGCTCTTTTTGCTTGCATAGAGGCCCAAGTAGGGATTTTACCCATTGATATTGAAATTACCATTAAAGAGCAACCCGCTCATTGTTGGGGATTTAGAGGGATGACAGGTGATGAAGTTCAAGATCTCGCGTATAAAGTGAATGTGTGAACAAGGACGATTTAGAACATGAATAAGCGTTTCATTTATCTCATTCTTATTTTACTTGGCGTAAGTATCGCCGCATGGCAGCTCACTGTCTCTGAAAAAGCCCCCCTACCTTCAACCGTAAAACCTGCGGTGACCGACTCTTTTTCCGCCGCTATACCTCACAAGCAAACCGAAAAACAGACATCGATCAACCCAGAAGACACTTCGCCCAATCCACAATTAACAGCTAACAACGGGCAAGCGCTTATTATCATGAATACGCCAAATTGGAAACTGGATGGCCAATTAGCTGACCACCTGCTCCAATTAAAAACAGCAGCGGATGCGGGAGATATTGACTCAACATATATCCTGGCTGAAAACCTCCAATACTGTTTTTCCGCCCCCCTTAACGATCAAGCTTTACAAGCAAAACTCGAGACAATTGCCACATACAGTGATGCTGGCGAAGCTGCTGAGCAAGCAATTGAAAAGTACACTTATTGCCAACACATCACGCAGAATGAACGCAACCAGTTTTATCACTACCTAGCCGATGCCGCAAAGCTCGGCTCTGTGGCAGCCCAAGCACGGTTTTCGAGCCTGACGCCGGAGTTTTATATGCAATCTCAAGGCTTTAAAACTCTGCAACGAGAGGCTTACCTTGCCAAACGAGATGCATTTAAGCAGCAAAAATTAGCCTTTTTAAGCCAAGCAGCCCAGCACGGCAATGAAATGGCCCTGATGACGTTATCTAACTTGCACCACACTCAGCAAACAGGTGAAAACAGCTTAGCTCACTCTTATGCTCTAAATAGGCTACTTATGGACATCACTCAAAGTGATGAAGTCTATAATCGCTATGCGTATTTTGAACAGCGCCAATATCCACAACTGTCTGAAAATGACAAGATGATTGCTGAAGAACTACTCACCCAATGGCGTGAAATCATTGAGCGTAACGGCACGCTCTACCCACATCCTAAATTTAACTAAGTTGCTATTTTAAAAAGCAGCAAATAAGAAAAGTACTAAATAAACAAATTATCTGCTTTCATGCTCTTTTGTAAGCCATCGCTATCACAACCAAACCGATGCAAGCTGATCTCTAAACGATCAGCGAATTAATTGCTCAACAACCCCCTTATGGTATGAATATCACCCCCCATAATTGAAAAATATTCACCTATTGGTGTTTTTAATTTATGCTTGAATCAATTCCAACTTGGCGCAAGATTGATGAAACATAAATATCCTCCTCTTCACTTACTGAGTATTTTTGAAGCCGCAGGCCGGTTAGAAAACTTCAAAGCAGCCAGTGAAGAGTTGTTTCTTACTCCCTCTGCGGTAAGCCACCAAATAAAAGCCCTTGAAGCCCATTTAGGGTTTGAGCTATTTCAACGAAAAAGCAGGGGCGTTAAGCTAAATGTCGCAGGTGAGGTATATTTAACGTTTATTCAACACGGGCTGAGCCAGTTTGAAGAAGGGACAAAAAAAATTACCCATCGCTTCTCATCGCCCTCTTTGAAGATATCATGCTTTACCACCTTGGCCAGTAATATCATTATTCCACAGTTAGGCGCCTTTCAAGCTGCACATCCAGAGATTGAAATTCGAATCGAGATTGGTAATCAATTAGTTGATTTACGTTACGATGATATTGACTTAGCCATTCGGTTAGGAGATGGAAACTGGCCCAATACAGTCACAGAGAAACTCAGTGATGTGAGTATTTCAGCGGTGTGCTCCCCACAATTTGCTCTGCAATACCAGCCACAATTACTCACAGATTTTAGCGAGATCCCGTTGATTGATGTAAGTTATATAGATAATGCCTGGCCAAAATGGGCACGCACTGTAGGAGTAAAACTTGGCTCCCGCGAGCACGCACTCACTTTCAATGACTACGATTCTGCAATGAATGCAGCAACGCAAGGCCTAGGCATGACACTGGCCATGTTTCCAATAGAAAACGCCTCATTAAGCCGTGGAGTGATTGTCGCACCATTTAATGAATTTAAGCCTTACCCGAAATCACTGTATGCGGTCTATCGCCAAAAAGATGCCAATCGCCATGATATTCGATGCTTTATAAAATGGCTAAAACAGTCTGAACTACTCACCCCATAATAGATGAATATGATTCACCTATTAGGTGAATATTTTCCTTTTGTCCCACCGCGAGTTTGTTTCTAAGATGCTCCTATTCCCTTAGCAAGCAAAATGACTTTTATTATGTTCAACCTAATCTGTCTTACCTCTTACCGTCTGATCGCAACTTTGGCGGTTCTGACACCATTGGCCATCAATTTAATCACACAAGGTGGTTTGGTCACGTCTTTGCTTTATGCACCCTTATTGACTTTGGTGCTGCTACTCCTTAGTGTCTATTGCGATACAAAACTAGTCGCAATGATCGCACACAAACAATATCTTTCCCGCTCCAACCAACTGAAAAAACAACAACTTGGCTTTTCAGCTATAGTAAAAACGAGTAATGAGCAGCAATAAAAACTAATTCAATATGCGGGAATAACCGACCCCTAATCAATAAATAGAGGCTCGGTTATCGATTTTGATAGTTGCTATTGATGCTGATTTAACAAGGTTTTCGCCCAGCCATAATCAGGGTTGATGTCTAATGCTTTTTGCCAATCTTGCTTAGCCAGTGCAAGCTTGCCTGATTTCATATTCACCACCCCACGCCAAGTATAAGTTTCAGCAAAGCCCCAGTGATAATTCGAATTCAAATCTGATTCGTAGGCGCTTATTGCATCAGTGAATGCGTCTTCAGCCTCTTTGCGGCTGCCACCAAACATACCCGGCGTATTAAATTTGGCAATACCTTGAATTAAATGCACCCGAGGATTATTGGGTGAAAGGGCTTTGGCTTCCTCTAGCATCGCGCTCGATTTTGCGCCATAAAACATCCCTTTCATTGGCTGCATGGCAATTTTATACCCATACACTTGCGCCAATAATGCTTTGATTTCAACTTCATTGGGCTGCGCTGTATCTAATGCTTTAAGCAAAACAATGGCGTCATCAATCCATTTAATGGCTGACTCTGTTTGCCCTTGTAAGTTAGCACTCAAAGCTAAACGGTACAAAGCAAACCCCTTATCATACCCTTCAACTTGCCCCACGAGTGCGGTTAACGCTGGTAAGTCTAATTGCCCTGCCGCAACTTCTATTTGATCGATTTCGTATTGACCTGCTAATGCGTGTTTACTGCTCAACATCGCCAGTGCAATACCACATACTGTAATGATTGATTTCATGTTGTTTCTCCTTTTAAGTTACGTAATGAGTATGGATAAAACAACACAGATAATTGAGGGTAGTTTGTCACCAATATACAATGACAAAAGTCATCAATTCACTTAGCGTAAATCTTCAAGAAAACAAGGCAAGTAAGCCTGGGTTCGATCACATAAGTTTATGCGTAAAAAGAAACTAATTTAGATGTAATGGCACGTATTGATGATGACGTTCTCTAAACGGTACGGTGTTTAGAGAACGTGACACCGATAGCTATAAGCGAATGCAATGGCCTAATGAGGGGAGATATTTGACTTTTTAAGCGCCTCTAAGATGGCAAATTTAGTGGCTGGTTTGACAATATAACCATTCAAACCTTGTTGGGCCCATTTTTTAATCATCTCTTTGTCTGTATTGCCGGTCAAAGCTATAATGGGTAGCTTCTCATACCCTTTGATAGTTCTGATATTTTTGGTGGTGTTATAACCATCTAGGCCAGGCATAAATAAGTCCATAAAAATGGCCGATATTTGATCTTCTTTTAAAATCTGAATGGCTGAATTGCCATTTTCAACCCCAAGCGCGCTGTACTCAGCATCCCTGAGAACCTTACAAATCATTTCTCTGTAAATTTCATTATCATCAACCACCATGACCTTTTTATCTTTTGCCGATACTGGTACCGGTGGTGACACTGGCGGGGCTGCTTTTTTAACTGGAGCAGCCGCTTTTAACTTTTCTTTTTCTAAGAACTCTTCTGAATACTGTTTTTTATTTTCTATGTTTTCTTTTTCTACATTATTTAACTCAGCATCACAGTGTTTAAGTGCTTGTTGATTGGACTTCAATCGACCTAAAATCTCGATGATATTATGAGATAGTTGGCCTTCTAGAGCCGAAATTAAAGGATCGAGGTATTCCTCACGCAAAATGTTATACAGCTCAGGTTCCGCACTTAACGAGTCGTCGTTAGGTTTTATCGTTTGCGCTTTAGTTTGTTCAAAACTGAGTTTAATTTCTTCGTGCTGCACAACGACTTGGTCAATAAGCGAAGACAGACTTTCATCTATTTTGCCAAAATGCTCTTCGCGGATCCGATTGATATTTTCTTCGCCTTCAAGTGTGTCGAACATACGTTGTAAAATTAACCTGAGTCTGAAATTTTCATACATAGGTTTATTAACAAAATAATCATCAAACAAGCCTTTGCTACAACACTTAAACGCGATGCCTGACTCTTTATTATCACAGAGTAAAATTGTTTTATGCCTATAATTGAACAGTTTTTTTTCGATAAGTTCTGCATATGTTTGCACGCAACTCGATACATGGGTATAACCCAAAAGCACAATAGGCGGTTTTGAATCAATCAACACTTGGTAAATATCCGCAGGCTTGACTAAAGCCCGAAAAGCATCAACCTGTGATGAAATAAGCTCACAGACTCCTCGGTTATCATCGATATCATTTGTCAGGAGGATAACTTGAGGATGGCGCTCAGCATGATCTAAAGATCGACTCATCTATTAACTCCTAATTTAGTTGTCCCATCTATACAGTGCACAAGATTAACTACCAATCCACTTTTAGCCGTCGATTGACACTCAACCAACGCAGAGTAAATCAGGGGGAGGTCAATGAATGAAAACTGCAGTTGAGCAAACTTTTTAGGGAATAAAGTTGCTTGTTTCACTATCAGTGCGGGTTTTTGACTGCTTGAAAAAAGCAATTTTTTCAAGCGTTCTACTGTAAAGAAAACCGATACAAAATGGCCGTTCCCCCTCCAAAATGAGCTGAGCACCTGACCAAATTTGAGCGCAAATATAGGCAAGAATAAAACGCTACAACACAACACTTTAAACAATAAATTCATATATTTATTTCTTTTTAATGATTAGTGAAACTCAGAAGTACCGACTCGCGATAGAAAAAACAGCTCTATTTTCGATGCGATTAATCTTCACTTTATAACATCGTAAAAACCAATTAAAAAATCAGTACGCTAATCAATTTAATATTATCAGAGCTTTTTTATTTTGCTGACGATACACGACTTATTATGTACTTTTTAACTTTCTTAAAAATGCGACTTAACAGCTCATTGTCGTCTTTTTTAAGTCAAGCTTTTCATCAAGTGAGGCATCCACTCACCTGCGAGCAATAACATTGCAACAAGCTCAACAGACATCTTTTTTACCTATTTGGCTTTAAAAAATCAGGATGCGCCCTTGCCATCAATCCAGCGATTAATTTCTTTGGCTTGTCTTGTTAACTCCCTATGTAAACTCTAGTATAAAAATCTCACAAAAGTATTAAGGTACGATTATTTATACCTTTTTTACAAACACTCTCCTTAAAAGTGATGACCAAGTGCGTTAAACGACTCTTGAGCATTAAAACCCTCAATACTCTCATTCAAGATCTGAGTCACAATCAATCTAATCAAACATTATTTCAACTGGCTATTCTCACCTCCCTTCTTAGCATTCAAGTGTTTGTCGCACGTATTAACTTTCTGACCATACATAAGATCATTTTTTATCCTAAGACTTCATGCAGCAATGTAATCAATGCGCTATATCGTGCAGGTAGCACCCTATTTTTCTTTTTTACAATAAAGAGCGTTTCGATCACAGGGGAAGCGGGAGTAAACACTGTCAACAAGTGAGCCTGTTCAAAGCTTTCGATTGCACGTTTAGGTAACACAGTAAAGCCAATCCCTTTTGCGATAGGCTGTAATATTTGACTGATCTGATTGATGTAACCAACTTCTGGTATATCTGAAATCACTAAAGTTTTTAAGTGCGGATCATGGGATTGCTCAATATAGATTGATAAGTAGTGCATTAAATCTGGGTGAGTAATCACTCCCATTTTAGTCAGTTGCTGAGCCAATCCCTGATTCTTAGCGAGCGGTTGCCCTAAAACCAAACACAACTCTTCATGGCCCAATACTTCTGTATCAAACAGGCTGCTATTTGGTGCATCTGTGACAATACCAATATCAATTAGGCCTGCTTGAAGATCAGCTAAAATTTGATGATTTGGTGCCGCTTTCAGCTTCATCACTAAAGACGGATAATTCAACTGTAAGTCAATCAGTTGCGTATACAGTGCCAGCGCCACAGCCCCTGACGACGCGACTAAACAACGCCCAGAGTGAGGGTCATCAAACGACAGCTGCGCCATTAATGCTTGCTCATTTTTAACTGATTTTTTAGCGTGTTGGTACACTAACCGACCCTGCTCTGTCACCTCAAAGCTCTTTTTGTCTCGATTAATCAACACAAAACCACACGATTGTTCGAGTTTACGAATATGCTGACTCACTCCTGGCTGAGTCATAAACAGCTTTTCTGCCGTTTTTGTAAAGTGGCCAGTCTCTATCAACGTGATAAAAGTCTGTAACCAAACTGGATTGAGCATGCATCACCATAATTAAACGTTATCAATTTAATTATAATTGATAATTTTAATTAATAAAAAATGATTCATACAATGAGTCCGTCACACATTAATCACGTAACAATGCAAGATGGAGCACAAAATGAAAATGAATCATATCGGCATAATGGTCGGCGACATGAGTCAAGCCGTTGAATTTTATACACAGGTATTGGGTCTTCGAATTATTATGAACACGACCCAAGTAAAAGAAGAACGCCACACTGCAATTGGCAAAATGTGTATCGCAGTATTTGGTGAAGGCTTCAAAGAGTTCAATATTGCCCACCTTGTTACTTCAGATGGGATTGGGGTGGAGCTATTTGAAATGAAAGAGCGCGATGAGCGTCATGAGGTCAACTTTTCTCGTGTAGGAATTTTTCATTTTTGTTTACAAACTAACGATTTTGCAGGTGTAATCGAAAAAACGCAGCGCTTTGGCGGCAAAGTGAGAATGGATATCATGCGCTATCATCCCGAAGACGACAGCAAACCCGCTAAAATGGTTTACCTTGAAGACCCCTTTGGCAATTTATTTGAGCTTTACTCGCATAGTTATGAACAAACTTATTCATCAGATTACGAGTAACCCATCCGTCCTATTATTTAACAGAACCACCTAACAACTGAGGGCTGAATAAAAGGCAAGCTTTTGTATTTACAAAATAAAACATCTTGAGCCATACAATAAACCGAGCTGATGTATCAGTTTTTTAAGTTCTGTATTGGCTCACTATTTCTTTAAGAGAATGTGACAATTCATTGAGGTTAGCAGCCGCTTGACGAGTCTCCTCAGTTGATTCATTAACATGAGTCACAGCCCCATTCACCTCAATGATACTCGCTCGCATATTAGTTGCATCTGTATGATTTTCTTGTGCTAACTGGGCTAACTGGGCATTTTCGTCGCTTAAAGTCATCACTGTGGTTTCTAACTCATGGAGTGATGTCACTGTGGTTTGCGCAGCTTCAACGGCGTCACTGGCTTTATTTTGATTATGTGCCATCGATTGAACCGTTGACGATATAGAAGAGACAATTTGATCTAAAATAGAATTAATTTCATATGTTGATGTGTGCGTTCTGGTTGCTAATGTTCTGACTTCGTCAGCCACTACAGCAAACCCACGGCCAGACTCTCCTGCTCTTGCTGCTTCAATCGCCGCATTGAGTGCAAGCAAATTAGTTTGCTCAGCAATTTCTGCAATTGTTTTAACCACAGAACTGACTTTGTCTCCGGCATTTTTTAGCTCTAATAACATCTCGGCCGACACTTGGATATCGTTTGACAGCTCGGCGATAATGCGCGCTGTTTGAGATAAGTTTGCCGATCCTCTGGCAACTTGCTCCGCCCCAACCAACGCCTTTTGCGAAGCTGAACGAGAGCGATGAGCACTATCACTTATACCCAGTTCTAGTTTACCCACTCCCTCATCTAAAGCATCCGAGGTGTTGCTAAGAAGACTAATTTGCGCTTCAGCGTGGTTACTGCTGTGATCTAATAAATTAATCGAATCAAATACTAACTTCGTAGCGTCGTTAATATTTTTGCTGGTTTGACGATAAGCATCAAGTAGCTGGTTGAAGCTTGCTGCCGCCACGTTAATTTCGTCTTTTGAATTTACTTCAACCGTTTTAGTTAAGTCCTTTGAATCCGCAATCTCATCAATTTGATTAGCCAAAGATAAAATGGGTGACACTATATTACTTTTAGCAAACCAAATAGCGCCAGCTGTTACCACCAGTACCGTAGCGATGATTAACCACAACCAAAGAGTCATATTATCGATTTCGCGAGACACTTCAGCAACGCTGGCTTCGGCATCTGATTTGACGGTTTGTTGAACCCGATTCATCGCTTGAGTAAAGCTATCCATCATTTGCTGTAAACTGGCGAGGTTTTCCCGCGCGGCATCCCAATCGACATTGGCTGCAGACATTATGACAGCCAAGTCGTTGAGTCGGCTAAAAAATAGTTTCGGTTTAAATTCAGCTGAAAAAGCCTGCAATGATGACATATTAGCCAATGAACGATTTAGCTTATCTTGGTTTGTATCGACAATGTCTCTAAATGCATCGGCATCAATGGTGTAACCATACAAACCGAATGCAGCCATCATCAGTTTATTGGCACTATTTGTTGCTGTGTTTACTGCTTGCAAACTAGGGAGGGATGCTTGAATAAATACATCGTTTGATTTGTCGACCATATACAGTTTTGAAGACAAAATAAAAGTAGCGACAACAATGAGCGCTAAGATAGCTATGTAGCCTAACAACACTTTTTTACTGATTGAGTTTAGTAAGTTCATAGTCCGTTCTTATATTGATGCGTTTGATTATGTATCGTTCAAATTTAAATGAACGGGCTTTTTGCAACTTAATTTCACAATATAGCTTAACTTTCTTGATTTGGTTGGAAACGACCAAAACAAGTGCCCGCGATATAATTGAAAAATAGAAGGTCTATTTAAGCGCCCATCCCTCCTTAAAATGATTGGTGAATCAATGTTTTGTTACAAACAAACTGTTGCTCAAGGCAAAACATAACAGGTAGATTATCGTAATTTAAATTTTTGATAGACAGGGAAAATCATGAAAGCAACGCTCAGCGTATTGGCTTTAACGGGGTTACTTGCCAGTAATATTGCACATGCAACGACAGTCGACAAAGCGCAAATAGACAGTGTATTTAAAGATATCAATCCGCATAATCCTGGTTGCAGCGTTGGCATTATTAAGGATGGTAAGTTAATCCACAAAGCCGGTTATGGCTTAGCGAATATGGAGCTAAATGTGCCCCTCGATGGCTCTCACGTTCACCGAATAGCTTCTGTCTCTAAGCAATTCACAGGCTTCGCTGTTCTGCTTTTGGCCGATGAAGGAAAAATTGATTTAAACGCAGACATTCGAACTTATTTACCCGAGCTCAGAGATTATAAAACGCCCGTCACAATTAATGCGATGTTAGGACATTTTGCTGGCATGGGCGATTACGACTTTGTCGATGAAAAATTAGATAAAGACGCATTCGTCCTTAAATCAACCATGGGGGGAGAGTTTCGCTTAGGTAACGAAGATTATTTAACAATTAATGAGTTTTACGATTACGTGAAAACCTTGCCTCTTCGCAATCAACCAAACAAAACTTTCCGCTATAGTAACTACGCCTACTTCTTACTCTCGATGCTGGTAGAACGCGTATCAGGTGAAAGCCTTCGCGATTACAGTGAGGCCCGCATCTTTAAACCTCTAGGTATGAGCCACACCTTTTTTAGCGATGAACCAACCGAAATTGTTAAAAACCGCGCCAGTGGTTATAGCAAACATGACAATGGGCACTACATCACCAGTATGACCAACCTATTTTGGGTCGGTGATGGCGGCTTACATACCTCAATCGAAGACATGGCTAAATGGGATGCTTATTTTTACAACCCTACTCTGGGTCAACACCCTAAAAAACTGTTAGCGCAGTTTTTGCGCCCAAATAATGTTGATATCACTATTGAAGGCCGCAAATACGCTAACGGCCAGTTTATTACTGAAAAAGATGGCCTACAAATTATTCACCACAGTGGCGGATGGCTGGGCACGGTCACTAATTATGAACGAATTCCTGAGAAGCAGTACGCGTCGATTTTATTTTGTAATGACACATCGTTAGATATTTCTAAATTTACAAGTAAGCTGCGCCAACTCGTTTTATGAACCGCCACATAGATAAACCGGACCACGCAGCAAATATGTACTGGCGAGTTTAACACTCGCCTTTTAGTAAGCTGTACTAAACTGGGTGGGGTTACAGCACAACCCAACGGCACGCCAAGTTAAATCTGAGGACTGGTATCGTCTTTATTGCTGGATCTCACCTAAAACCCAATGATTCTTTATACTTGCCCTGGGGTTGTACATGCGATAACACGAAACTCTCGTGTCATATGAGCCTGATCACTGAACCCAAATGACTGAGAAACATCCGCCAGATTTACTTTGCTATGTTGGCGTAAAAAATAGACTGCTTTTTTTATTCTTAAAATACGCTGGTACTGTTTAGGAGTCATCCCCAACCAGCGTTTAAAAAGGCGCTCAATTTGTCGTTGACTCAGTTCAACACTCTCATTCAGGTGACTCAACGAATCGTCTTGATCGATACATTCTAACGCTTTTAGCAAAGAACTAGGTATCAAATTAGTCACAGCCAGATTTCTGTCAGCCCACAAGTACAAAGCGTCAATTTGACTGTCGTGATCTTTTTGCACTCGCAGTTCAGAAAAAATTTGATAGAGGTTATATAGCCGATCTTGTTCTGGTGGTAATAGCGTTGGTTGATCATAATGCCGCCCTAATACACCATAACCCATTGCTGGGTGAAAGCGAATACCCGCAAGTTGCGCTCCTGAAGACAAAATAATCTTTTGTGCCTGTTTATTGGTAGGTAGCATTATCACACCTTTCGGCAGCACACTCTGACCAATTTGAATCTCGCCAGCAAGATTAAAAATAACACCACTGCCTGCATCAGAATACAGTGATTTTATTACCGGATCGGGTTGATTTACAGATGCAGACCATATTCCCTGCACAAAAGCAGACAACTGCCCCGTTGGCTGAGACAGCCGAAAATTGAAAGCTCTGTTAATGGAGTTATTACGGTTTATAACTGCCTACCTCTGGCTTAAATGTTTTAGCTATTCGGTTCCAGCTGATGATCGCATTAATTGCAATCGTCAAATCGACAACGGCTTGTTCACCCAATGCTTGTACCACTTTATCATAGCATGCATCATCGATTGGTTTTCCCAAAGTTAATTGCTCAGCCCAATCTAGCGCAGCGACTTCGGTTGGTGAAAATAGAGGCATATCACGCCACGCACTCAAACCGATAATACGTTCGGGAGTTTCGCCTTGATTTTGTGCTTCCTTACTGTGCATATCGATACAAAACGCACATTGATTGATCTGAGACACCCTGAGTTTAACTAACTCCCACACATGAAGTGTAACTTTTTTAGAAACATTAAACTGATCACGTAAATAACTTTCCTGTTCCATTAAAATCTGCATAGCTGGAGCAGCGAGGCCAAAATAGTTTGCACGTAAAGTCATCGTTTATCTCCTCAATAATTGAGGGAACAAAATAGCTTGTGGCTCAAACCAAGTATTGAATATTTCCGACATGCACAGGGTAACTACACGGGCAGCTGTTGCAATTTAGCTCTGAGCCAAAAAAATCACATGTCAGGTGCAACAGCTCAACTATTTCTTTTCTTCTCTTGTCTTATCACAGTTCAATTTCATATAAACTCGAATGACCATGAGTTTTGTGATCGTATACGATCGACGACTGTGTCATATCAGTTACGAAAACATCGTTAGGAATTTCACTGATAGCTTGTCGCTTTTTATCTCTAATATTAATGCTGTAGACTATTTGCTTATCTTGTTGTTGCTCGCAAAAATAGAGTTGCTGTTTGTCTAATTTAAAACACGAAGGTAAGCTTTTAATCCCTAAATCAGTGAACCTAATAAGCTCATTTTTTTGTCCAGTTCGATTATTTTGCACCAACGCCTTTGAGTTCAGATCATAATAGATCAGCCCTTTATCATTTCTTGTGGCAATATAGCCTGCATCTAGCGCAATGGTTTTAAGTTTTTTATCAGACAGATTTAAACTCAGTAAATCATAGGACTCTGCTGATTTATTACTAAAAAATAACTCATCTTCAAATTCAGACCAGCCAATCAGATTCGACCCATGGGGGAGCTCTGTTTTTGAGACTAATTTACTGTCACTGTTAGCGTAAATAATCAGGAACTTTTTTTGTTTTGAGAGCATAGAAAAAGCAATGAGATTTTCAGATGGTGAGAGCATGACTTTATCAATCAAATCGGCTTCGACTTCAGACACTCTGGCACTCCCAGATGCGTCCGCATTCCAAAGTTCATAGCTGCCAGTTCGGTTTGAAGCGAAATATAACCGCTGAAGGTTATGAGAAAGCACACCGTTAAAATCGATGCTTGGATGAGCAATATTAAGCGTTGTATGCCCTTTTGTCTGTATATCTAGTCGGCGGCTTTGAATGTTAAGGATCAAATTATCAAGGCCTGTAGACATATCGCGAATGGTGTCTTCAGGTTTGAGGGTTTTGATCAAACTAAACTTGGCCGTAGCTAAGTCATATAACCACACACCATTTAGTTTGTTGTTTTTACCCGCGATGGCTATTTGGCTGCCTTTTATATGTGCAATAGCCGATATTCGTGTCAGCGTGCTGTCTAAAAAAGTCGATTTATGATTTTTTACATTATAATGTGCCAGCTTTAATTTGTTTTGCTCGTCATTAGCGATATAAATAAGCGTTGTATCGTCAACGAATATAGGGTTCCAAGCGTTTAAACCCAGACCGATATATTCATATTCATTTTGCGCGTTGCCTACTTTCGTTAAAGCAATTTGTTGAGCACCATTTACACGGATGTTAAGCGCTAAATACGCATTATAAGGGCTAACTACAAAATCAGAGATCTGTTCTTGAAATGTTCTGATTGACAGCCATTGATTATCAACATATTGAAGTAATTGACACTCATCTTCACACTTTATTGTCGCTAAATGGTTATTTAGAAAAGCTAATCCGTGATAGCTTCCTGCTTTAGTTGTGAGTTGGGTTACTTTTCCTGAATTGTGTTCTTTTCTGAATATATGCCGACTTTGTTTGTTTCCTGCTGTAAATACTGAGTAATTATTTGTTGGTGCTTGTATGAAGTCAAACATAGAGTCACTTCTCGAATAAGACAGCTTCTCTTTGTAATCAAAGTCTTGACCTTTATTCGTCCAATAATAAAACCCTGTAATTATGACACTAAAAATAAAAAGCATCATCGCAAGGTGAATAGTATTGAAAGTGAGCTTTAAGTGTGCCGGATTGACTGAACGATGCACGCCATCAGGAATAAGCATATAGCCTTTTCTGGGGATTGTTTTTAAGTATTTGGGCTGTTTTGGATCATCGCAAAATAATTTTCTTAATTCAAAAATTGCACGAGTCACCAGTTCAGGGTCAACAATTTGATTGGGCCAAACCTGTTCTAAAATCTCAGCCTTGCTAAAGACCTTACCAGGCTCTTGAGCCAACAAGCACAAAACACTCATGACTTTAGGTTCGAGTCTAAATTCGCGATTAAGTAATTTTACCGAACTGGTTGCGGGCTCAATTTGATAGTCATAAATCTTGAACGAGTGCTTCATAACTGCATGAATTATATCTATATAGTTTCTCAATACTAACTTTATAAACTCTTCATTGCAATTAGGTCACTAATTTTTCATGCTGAAAAACACTTCCCTTGGATATAGGCATAAAAATGAAAACTAAAGTGTCATTAATAACATTGTGTTTGTCTGTGAATTGTTTTGCTGGTGAGATAGACCTTACTGTAAACAACAGCGGAACAATAAAATACAGCGATGCAACTTGCTCCGATAACTGTAAAGTCAATACTTCCAATAGTCGTGTTTTGTTTGAGCCTAATGCTGCCACAGCAAGTCGATTTTCTGATTGGTCAGGCCATATGTGTGACTATGGCAAAGGCGCAAAATTTGTTGAATCGCCAAAGCGAGTAAGTAATATCAACGGAGGGGCAAAAACCTTACAAGTGTTAGATATTGATAATGATGGGCAACCAGATTTGTTTGGCATTAGTCTTTTTTCTGGCGAAATTACCCAATTCGTAAATAAGGGAAATGGCGAATTTGAACCTAAAACAATTATTCAAAATTTAATCTACCCTGCTGCGCTAGACAGCATCGATTGGAATAATGATGGTTATGAAGATTTATTAGTCAGTGACTATGAAGCTTCAGTGATCAAAGTTTATCTAAATGACGGAAATGGTCATTTAAATTTCTCTGAAGATGTAAAAATATCGGGTGTAAAACCTTATTCATTTAGTGCCTTCAAGTCGCAAGATTCAGAGCATCCAAAGTTAGTAATTTCTAGTTTTTTTGCAGATACGAGTGGTGATTTATTTAAATTGGTAAATAGTATTTCTAACGAGAAAACAGCTATTTATAAAAGGCAAGGTGACCAATACAAAGAAACCCAAGTGGTAGCTGAACGAGGAGGCATTACCTTAGACTCTTATTTAGATAATGAAGGAAAACTGACAATCGTGTCGGCGGAAATTTCACACAAACAAGTCGCGACTTATTCAGAATCAGATAATTTCGCATTAAATGTGGTTGATACGAGTCGTGCACCATATGGTGCAGGTTTTGCTGATTTAGATAAAGACGGACTGCAAGATATTGTCACTGCTCATTATGGCCCTTTTAGTTTAAGAGTTGCTTTTGCAGCAAGCGCAAATACCTTTACAGCGACACAAGAAATAGCAACGGGTAATGATGGCTTGACTGCTGTCGCCATTGATGATTTTGATGCAGATGGACTGCATGACATTGCCACTGGGGAATTCAATAGCAATAAGTTTGAATACTACTCGATGAGCTCATATGTCGGCTGTGGGTTTAACAAAGACGCCAATGCGACCATTACAGCAAACTTTAGTCAAGCAACATCTACTGAGACGCCAGCCCCAAAACCAACACCAGAACCCAACTCTTCTGACTCAAGCTCAGGCGGAAGCTTTCCGCTCTGGTTGTCTTTCTTAGCTGGCTTATTATTTTTAAGACGCATTAAATAAGAAAAAAGCACCTGTTTAAGGTGCTTTTTTTCTTTTTAAGAAGGTGCAAATGTAGCTCCACCCCATTAAAGAAAAATGAGTCAGAAAAGAAAAAAAGGGTTACCCATTAGTTTCGCGAAATTGTCCCCCCAAAATTGGTCTTCTTAGAAATAAATATGCTTGGCGTGATAATCAACAACCAACTTACCACCTTTAAAATCTGCCAGTCCCATAAGTAGCATAGGCTCATTCTCATAGCCAAGCTTTTTAAATACAGGCATATCTGATGCAATTGTTTTAACACTGTTGATTATATGCTCACCAATATTGAATCTTACCTCGCCTAACTTTTGTTTTTGTATTGCTTTGCCATGCAAACCCTTAAGATAATCTTTGTCTTTTTGCTCTACATCAAGCTTTGCCAATAAATGTGAGTTGATAATGTTTACAGGCGAGCCTGTATCTAATACCGCATCAACACTGTGGCCATTAAACTCAACTTTAAATTTAACAAACTCTTCATCAAGCCAAAACGCTTGCGACTTTAAATCTTGAGTAACTTGCTCAGAGCAGGTTTGCTCATAAAAAGTGACTTCGTTTTTAGTAAAGTCGAATACTGTGCAATATTTTTCTAAAAAGCCATATCCTAGAATGCCCGGCACTTTTCCTTGCGCAGTTGTCAACACACTGAGATCTTGGGTAACGTAAGGAAGATCGGTGACTGACGTAAGGCCAACTCGCGTGTTGTTAACCTTAGCGAGTGTCAACATCTTCTTACTTGTTGCACTCGTTACTTCTTCTTGTTCAAGCGCGCTTTCTGGCAAGGCCAATTCGGCTAATAGGCTGTTTGAAATAACGCCTGCTGTGGCTGCGGTATCCAAAACCATAGGTACAGTGTCGGTATTATTTAACTGCGCATCCACCATAACATGACCATATTGTGTTAGCTGTATCGGCATAGTAACCGACTGCGTTTTTACTTGGTTTGCATTGCTTGAAAAAGCCAAAATACCCATGGCTACTGCGCTTAAAGTTGCTTTCATAAATCACCTGTTGTGTTCTTATTTGCTGTTGTTAGGTGTACTTTAAAAAGCAATTGTTAAGCAATTATCAAGATTTTTTAAAAAACCTTAATGAAAACCGAGCCCCTTGATTAGGCGCACTTTCCACTGTCAGTTCTGCACCTAACAGTTCGGCAAGTTGCTTGCAAATTGGCAACCCAAGCCCAAGGCTATTAAAATCGTTGCGTGACGTTTGTGCGCGGTAGAATCGCTCAAAAATATTATCGAGCTCATATTGAGTCATGCCTATGCCCTTATCTTCCACTACGATATCAATGTGTGTAGCAAAAGACTGTAAAGTTACCCTAATAACCTTTCCTGCTGCGCCATATTTAAACGCATTATCAAGTAAGTTAACTAAGATTTGCCTTAACCTTCTACCATCAGTGTGTAGCGTCACATCTAGTGCTAAATCTGCGGTTAAATCAATGCCAAGGGCATTTGCCTGAAGTTGGTACTTTGCCATCAAATCGGTAATAAGCTGCGTTATTTCAACTCTATTATTTTGTAACCTAAGTTGGTTTGATTCGGTGAGCGACAGCAGGCTTAAGTCATCTACTAGCTGGCTGAGCGAGTCAACCTCTTTACCGAGTATTCTTAGCTGCTCTGGCTCCATGGGTAGTATTCCATCTTCCATTGCTTCAACGCGCGAACGTATTGCGTTGAGTGGCGTCCGCAGTTCATGAGATAGGTCTGAATTCATTTGTCGATATTGCTGATGCAAACCTTGCAACCAAGTCGCAAGACGATTGAAACTCGCCATAATTTCACCCACTTCATCGTGCTTGGTTACGTTAATACGTGTTTCTAATTTGCCATTTTCGATGTCTTTAAAACTGTATTTAAGCTGCTTTAGTGGCTTTAAAAAATACCATGCCCCCAACCACGACAACAGCGCAGCAAGCAGCGATAACCCGAGTAAACTCAGCATAAATGCATCGGACAAACGCGACATCAACAAAGACTCTTGATGCTTTCGCTCCAACATGTTTTTTGGTAACCAAAACAAGGCATAGTCACCCGTAGCATCGCTGATTAATAACTGATCTTGGCTAAATTGAATTAATAATGGTGACTGATTTAACTGAGCAATTTTAAACTGATGCCCGCGCTCTACAGGAATATACTTAAGGCGTAAATTGGCCTCTGCCGAGGGGAGAATAATTTGCCCACCTTTCACTAATATAAACAACTGCTCAGCAAAGGCGTTAGATAACGCACTAAACTGCTGCTCAACAGTCGTGTTGGCTGGCAGAGTGTTCAGATGTGCTTCAACATCATCATTATCTAATAACTCTGTCGTCATTTGTACGACACTTCTTTGGTTAAACTCTACGAATGCATTACTTGCTGAGTACACACTTAAAAAGTAGTAGATTCCTAAAAGTGCAAAGGTGCAGCTCGCAACTAACAACGTAAACTTAGTGCGTAGCTTCATTGTGTTTTACTCGCAATAAACTGATAGCCTTGACCATAGTGCGTGGCGATGTAGGTTGGGTCTTTTTTACTATCACCTAATTTTTTGCGTAAATTGGCTAAATGAGTATCAACAGCCCTATCAGTAATATCACTGCGCCCCTGCCACACCAGCTCAATTAATTGCTCTCGCGAAATAATTCGCTTTGCATGGGTAACTAAACTAACCAGTATCGCAAATTCAACTGCTGTGAGTTTTATAGGCTCACCTGCCAATCTAACCAATTTGGCATCACTATCAATCTCTAACTGACCACATCGCCATACTTGGTGTGCACCTGTATGCTTGTAACTCCGTTTGAGTAATGCTTGTACACGCGACACCACTTCTCTTGGGCTGTAGGGTTTACACACATAATCATCAGCTCCTAAATCAAAGCCATGAATACGGTCCCTTTCCGATACCTTAGCTGTCACCATAATACTAGGAATGTCTTTATTGGTTGCACACTTTAACAAAGAGAAACCATCGCCCCCAGGCATCATCACGTCGAAAATAGCCAACTGAAATGCCAAGTTATCTAATGCTCGCTGCGCATCGACTGCGTTATCAAAATGGCTAACATGGTAGCCTTGCTTTTCAAGATAAAGCGTTAGGATCTGCGCACTGGCAATATCATCCTCAACATACAAAATTTTAATGGTGCTACTCATTGCTTTCCTTATGCGCGTTACTGCAAAGGAGACAACCTACAACAGCCATTCAATTATTGCAAAATCAGTGAGTGAAGAAAAAACGGGCGCGAGTAAAGATAAAGTGACTTTTGCTTGATACTCATAATAATTCAGCAAACGCCGACGGGGTCAGGTATTGTATCGTGTAACCGCCCGACTCACCGTTGAATAAAAGAAAAAGGGGTCAAAGAAAAAGGGGTCAAATCTTGACTTCACCCATCAAGCAACCTCGTAGCTCTTCCAATTGTAATTCAACCTTCTTATTTTCAATCATTAACGCATTTAATCTACCGACGGTTTTCGATATCGCCGAATAGTGTTTAACATTAAAAATATCTGCTAATGCCTGCAAATTTAATCCCGTTAAATCTTGGCACAATTTAATAGCAAACCAACGGGGTAAGTTTTTCTCTTTTCGCCCCTTTTTAACCATTACTATGCCACCTACCTCAACACTAAAATATTTAGCTACGTAAGCAATTACATCATCTGCTGAATGCTTTTTACTAACAAACTTTTTTTCGCTATTTGATGTTGCAATATAGTCCTTTATGTTTTCAATAAAGCCCTCACAACCGAGCACCGACAATAATTTTTTAGCACCATAAAAAGCACTTATTTCTTTGTTGTTTTCAAATTCCACAAACTGCTTATAAGCTGCATATTGACGCTTTTTACCTTGCAGCGAAAATATAAAATCTCGAACGAGCCATTTAGGCGTCGCTCCCCTTTTAATGAACGCTGAATAGCTAGACCATTTATACTTAGCCAGAACATCTACCAACGGGGTGCTCGTTTCAATTGGATTACGATGTATATACCGACTAACATGCAATAAGTAGTTATCGGCATCCACCAACACCGCTTTGTAGCGCCCTCTAAACAGCGTGCCATCTGTATTATGTGTTCTGTTAAAGTATTGAGTATAAAGGCCATTAATATGCTTCATTGCTCGGCCTAAATTAGCATCGGGGGTTTTAATTAGCAGGTGGTAATGATTAGTCATTAAACAATATGAATGCACCTCAATATTAAAGCGAAGGCTTGCTTGCTCAATGCAATATAAAAAATACTTAAAGTCGTCATCGCTCAAAAAGGTATTTTCACGCCCTCTTCCACGATTCATGACATGATAAAATGCGTTCTCATACTCTATTCGCAACGGCCTAGACATAGCAATTAACTCAATAAGCAGTAAACTATAAATCTAGATCCTTGATGTCTGAAGTCAAGATTTGACCCCTTTGATTCATAAATCTAAACCCTTGGTGTCTGAAGTCAAGATTTGACCCCTTCGGTTTTTTAATTCTTAGAGAACCTCCAAAATATACAAATAAAAAAGATTTTGCGAACGCACTTAAACATAGCTCAGTTAACCCTAGTGAGAGTAAGTTCGTATCCGAGATAACAGGGACAGTTTTTGCGTGTACTGGTGCTATAATTTCTTGGATTGTTTTTGTTGCCTCAGGTGTAGCTACACCAATATCTTTTGGAAGTAGCGCCGCAGTCTCTGTTTTATCCTTTAGTGCAGCGTCTGCAACAACACTCCAATGCGCGAACGGAGTAATGAGAAGTAGTGCAGAGAAATTTTTCCCTGAATTTAATAATTGGCTAGATTCTGAAGATTGGTATGTAAACACCGCAAAAGCTTTAGATTATATCTCCTTAGCTGGGGCTACGGCTGCAAGTGCTATCGCGGTAAGAACTCTCAAAATTGCAAACTCTAGTGGTGTCAGTTTTAAACAACTATTAGCAAATAAAAGTAGGCAAGAGAGAAGTCGAATAACTAGAGAAATAATAAGGCTTAAAGTACCTGGGATATCAAATAAAATGCTTAAAAAAATGCTTAAAATTAATGCGGTACCAAAGAGGTTTAATAACATACAAATTAATAATGAACTAAGAGCTCGTTTACGAGATTCAATAGCTTCCGCGCTAGCATTTACTGGCAGTGCGTTTAATGGCGAAATAAAAGGAATTGCAATTGGTGTTTATGAGAGCTTAGAAAGTGAAGGTTGAAGATCTCCCTGTCAGTGACTCTGTTCCCAAGTTAAAATATAGCTTAACTTGCGCTTTGTCTATCGTTGCTAGTGTTCTTAGCTACTCATCAGCGGCATTCTTAATATTAATAGTTCTTTGGCCTTATGAATCCGTTAAAGATTTAGCTCCTCGAATAATTGTTTTTTTCACTGGAGTATGCGCATGTATAACACTGGGTGTACTTTTGTCTATTGGAAAAACATGGGTCATAAAAATTTATAAAACTCTGGGCCTTACAGCGGTTTTGATCTCTACTTATGCGTTATTTATAATCATATTCCCTGCATTTCACACCCATCCTGTTTATGGTTTAAATATATCAGCCTTTATGATTTTTCTAAATTTACTGCTAACGATGTTGTTTTTTAGTAAGCAACTTAGAACAAGTGCGCTTGTTATCAAAAGATATAAAAGACGTCACAAACAGCAACTAATGTATCTTAAAGATCAGTTGCAGAAATAACTATTTGACCACTGATTTATACAGCCACACCTTAGATGACCAAACTTACAGATTTTCACGCCCTCTTCCACGATTCATGACATGATAAAATGCGGTCTCATACTCTATTCGTAAGGGCCTAGACATAACAACTCACTCAATAAGCAGTAAACTATAAACCTAGACCTTTGATGTCTGAAGTCAAGATTTGACCCCTTTGATTTTCATTGATTTTCTTTTTCAGTGAGTCGTTGTTTTTTCATTGTGGTGCTCCGTTGGTTTTAGTTTAAAGGAAAACTCTAATAACGAGATTCTGATTTTATGGGAGGGTTACAAAACCAATATAACCCCGTAAAGCTGATAATAAGGCATAACAACTGCTCATTACGCTTTTTCCTGCTGTAATAGTCTGTAATACGTTAGCTTCCACTCTTCTACTAAAGTTAATTCCGGCACTTAATGAGTTACCACAAAAAATTGAACACTCAGTTAGATAAACGATGATGTTATCAATTTAACTGGAGCAAACAGCAAAACTAAATGGAGATTACAATGGAATTATTAACTAATACAGCTCAAGTCTATTTAAATGGCAGTGATGATCGTGAAACGTATACCTTATATAAAGCGTCTTCTGCACAGAACCATGCGACCGCAGATGACCAAACATTAAAGGCAGCGTTGATTCGGGCCTTAAGTCAAGTTATCAGCGCAGATAAGGTTGAACAAGATCCTGGTGTTTTTAGAGTAAGAATTAATAGTGGAAACGGCTATTTAGTTTACAGAGTCGACGCGTCGGCATGCAAAGCGGTGATTTTTCATTATCATTGGAATTACAATTTAGATTTACCACTTAATGCAGCTTAAACATGAAAAGTAGGAGAGGTGACAAGCCTTTATTTATTAATATCAAAGGAAAGATAAAATGAATATAAAATTAAGCAAGCAACTACCCGCCATAAAAAATATTGAGCTAACGTTAACGACCATTCCAAATACTCAAGAGAATATTAAAGCGTTATATGCCGATGGTGCCGTTCAAAAGTTATTTAATGAGTTTGATCAAACAACCAATATTGCTGCAACGGTTCGCGATTTAACGCAAGCCGTTGACCTAGTTGCGCTTGCTTATCAAAATAGTTTTAATCATGGGCTTAGCTGTGCCCCCGTTGTTGCCCAAATAAAGTCGGGGTATTTAAGTTTAGTCAGTGAGTCTACTAGCAGCATATTGAATTTTAAAGACAAAAGTCAGTTAGCACTATTTAAACTATCAAGCGCAGGTATGATGTTAGATCGCATCAAACGCATAGAGGTTGGTGATCGAACTCAATATGACTTATGGGATAGTCAACTGGATGGTTTAATTGAAGCTAGCGGCACGGCGAGTAATAGCGATGAGTTTGAATATTTATATGAAGAACTAAACATTATCGCGAAAAACCTTGAACAACCTACGAGTGAAGTAAAGTCATCAGCTTTTGCTTTTAAATTAGCGGTCAATAAAATTAAACCGGCTATTGCAGCAAAAATTGAAGGTATTTCAACGGCTCAAAATCAAGTCAAACAGCACTTTGTGGCTACGCTGCAAGAAATTTCTGATTGTTCACGTTACGCCTTAGAAATGGAAGCGCGTACAGACAACCTTGTAAAACAATCTGCTGGGTTAAAGGATCAAGCTGACACAGCTTTCAAACAATGTGTTGAACAAGACGTTACAGAGAAAGAGAACCAGCGTCAGTTAGAAGCTCAAATGGCGAAACAACGCCAACGTCAGGTTGAATTGACCACACGAGAAACGGAATTAGAAACTGCGATTAGTGATGTTTTAGAAGATGAAAAACGGATAGAGAAAAAGCTAGAGGCTGCTTCTTCTCGAGCATTTTGGTCAAGTATCGTTGGAGCGGTGGGAAATGCCGTAGGCTCCGGCTTAAATGCTTATGCAAATTACAGCACTGGAGGGATGAGCAACTTAGCTGCTAGTTCTCGCATTCAGCAAAAAGTTGACCAAGCAGATAAAGAAGTTGATAAACAGAAAGAAAAGGCAGCGCAAGCAGAGAAAGACCAGCAAGCCGCTTCAGATACATACAAAGAAATACAAGCAGAGCATGATGCACTAGTTGACGCCCACGAGGAAATTGAAGAGCAGGTTAAGCAGAAAAAAGACGCACTGTCTGATGCAAAAAATAAGTTACCAGGGCTGAAAAAAAACTTAGCTGACTTACCTTCTATAGATGATACTGAAGCCGCAGATAAAACTAAGATTGATGAACTCAAGGAAAGTATTAGTGAGCTTGAAATCGACATTGAAGCGAAACAAAAAACACTTGATGAAGCCTTGAACAACAGTAAAGACCAACAGCGAAAAATTGATTTGTCTGCAAAGAAAGTCGCCCGTTCGAAAGTGACGAGTGAAGAAACAAAGCGAGCAGCTAGTGCAGCAGGGGCCGCCTTAACGTCCTTATCAGCGAGTATGGAACAATTTCATGAATCAGCTAAAACAGAGCTTGAAGCACTGAGTAATAAAGAAGAGTCAATAATTAAAGAACGCCGTGTATTACAGAAAGAGCGTCGTGATGTGGTAGTTGAGTTGGCGGGAATTGTTGTAGAACTTCAGCAAGCAGATAAAGCGAATGCGCAATTAGACCAATTAATTCAAGCACTGCGTATTACTGCACAAACCATGCAAAAGATTTTAGTATCGTTTAATCGCATAAAACGATTTTGGACATCCATTAAAGATAAGTGCCATGAGCTTTCAGAAAAAGGTAACACCTTAACCAATAATGTTACGCTTGCTCAAGACAGTGATTTTAAAGAAATGCAGGGGGTTATTGATGAAGTTTGTCAATCAAGCTTATTCAATTTAGTGCGCTCGTGGGCTGCGTTGTCTGCCTTGAATGAAATCACGCATTTTCATATGGTTAAAATATTAGACGACTTAGAAAAGAGTTTCGAACAAAGTGTCGATGTACAACAGCTTTGTTTAAAACTTAAAAATATTTTGGAAGAAGAAGTTCAGAGTATCGATAAAGCCATTGACAATAAGGCCGCTGTCATTGATGGAGAAGCGACCAAGGTGGTTAGTGAAGATGCTCGTGAAGCTGAAACAGTATAAAAGGAGGGGATTTTGAAAGCATTAGACTTTAATCAACAAAGCGCTAAAGCAGCGTGTCAAACCTTGCTTAACAAAGCCGATGCGCTGGCAGACCAATCTGGCGAACGGGCTAAAAAAACCAACGATGAAATATTTCAAATATTACATTCACTATATATTGCTTGTGATGAAAAAAGTTTTGAAGTTCAACATCTTGTTCAAGTTAAACGCGATCAATATCTTCAAATCAATCAACAACAGGTTAATCTGACCAAAGCTATTGATGACCAGCAAAATCAACTTAATCAAAATCAACAAGAACTTGCTAAAATAGACACCAACATTGCTCAGCTCCAAGATCAATTAGAACAAGAAAAGAATAAGTTAAAACAACTGCATGATAAAAAACACGAGCTAGAGCAGCGTCGTCTCGACCTGGCTAAATATTTTTGGGTACCATTTTATAATTATTATCTGATTGGTCGAACAATTGACGATGCCGTTGCGCAAATCCCCGCGGTTGAAGCAAAAGCCAAAGAGCTATCAGGTTATATAAAAAGATTGAGTAAAGAACGTGATCAGGCTAACACCCAGCATGACCAACATGAGGCGAAATTGCATGATCTTAATGGTCAAATGCAAAATTTATCAGCTAAGCAAAAAAACTTGGTCGATCAAGAGTTACACCTTTCTCAAGATTTAGCCATGCTTGAACGTGCTAGTAGGTTATTAACTGAATTTTCTGATGCTAGCGTTAATGCAGAAGAGCGTAACCGAGGACTCGACCGTTTTATGCAATTACTCAATAGTGACGAAAATATTGCACAAGCCAGTGGGTCGTTGTTTGTCAGCTATCGACAAGGTATCGAAATGCTTGGTGATATTCTTGATAAATATCCAAGATTAAACAGTCGAGAGTCCATCAGGGTCAAGTCTTGCATTGTGCAGCCCTAGACTCAAAAGAAGAATCAATGGGATTGCTTTTTACCTTTGACTAAATAATTTAATTTATCTTAAAGAAACAGCGGCCGAGCTGCGCCCGCTTTCACAAGCAGGCTTGCACCTACAACCAATTTCAAAGCAAACGAAGGTACTGATAAATTCCCCGTTATCATGCCCTGAAAATAAATCATTGATGAGTAATTTCGCGCATGGATGCGAGATAAGCCATGCTTGTATATGGATGTACTTTCATGGCGTTTACATTCACATCAATTAATTATTTGAAGGATTAAGCATGATGTCGGTGGCGCTGGGTGAGTCCAGAGAGGGGTGAGCGCTAGCCCCTCTCTGGCTGCAGTCGCCAGCGCGACAACAGTGCTAATTTAAAAAGTGGTTTTTCAATTTTAAAAGTAGATGTTTATTTGAAAACGGCTTTTAAAAAACTGTCGGGCTAAAGCCCAACCTACAAAAAGCGGGCTTGCACCTACACTCCCAATATCACAATCACACATTTCGCCCAACAAAAAAGGTAAACCGAGGTTTACCTTTTTTATCAAATCAAAATTTTAAAATTTCAATTATTCAGCGTAGCTGTCTACCGGTGGGCACGAACAAATTAGGTTACGGTCACCGTATACGTCATCGATGCGCGTCACGGTTGGCCAGAATTTGTTTTTCGCCACTGCTGGCACTGGGAAGGCAGCGTAGAAACGGTCATATGCACGATCCCACTCATTGCCAAGTACGTCACCTTGTGTGTGCGGTGCAAACACCAGTGGGTTGTTGTCTATTGTCCATTCGCCATTCACGATCTTATCGATTTCGCCTTTGATAGACACCATCGCTTCAATGAAACGGTCAATTTCAACTTTGCTTTCTGATTCAGTTGGCTCAATCATTAATGTGCCCGCTACTGGGAACGACATTGTTGGAGAGTGGAAACCATAATCTTGTAAGCGTTTTGCAACGTCCATTTCTGTGATACCAGAAGCTTCTTTTAATGGGCGTAAATCAACAATACATTCATGCGCAATGCGGTTGTTTTGACCACGATATAAAATCGGGTAATGCTTGCTTAGCTTTTCAGTTAAGTAGTTTGCATTCACAATCGCCATTTCTGTGGCTTGTTTTAAGCCTTCGCTGCCCATCATGGTGATGTATGCCCATGAAATAGGTAGAATTGCCGCTGAGCCGTAAGGCGCTGCAGACACGGCTCCATTGCCTTTGGTTGTACCCGGTACGTTAATTACGCTGTGGTTTGGCATAAATGGCGCTAAGTGTGATTTAACTCCAATTGGGCCAACACCTGGGCCACCGCCACCGTGTGGAATACAGAATGTTTTGTGTAAGTTTAAGTGCGATACGTCTGAGCCGATTGAACCTGGGCTTGTTACGCCAACTTGCGCGTTCATGTTCGCGCCATCCATGTACACTTGACCGCCGTGCTGATGCACGATGTCACACACGTCTTTGATGTTTTGCTCGTAAATACCGTGAGTCGATGGGTAAGTCACCATGATGCACGATAAGTTTTCAGCAACCGATTCAGCTTTAGCTTTTAGGTCTGCCATGTCGATGTTACCGTTTTTATCACAAGCAACGACTACTACTTTCATGCTGGCCATTTGCGCAGACGCTGGGTTAGTACCGTGCGCAGAGCTTGGGATCAAACACACATTACGGTGCGCATCACCACGAGACTCGTGATATTTGCGAATCGCGATTAAACCAGCGTATTCACCCTGTGCACCTGAGTTTGGTTGCAGTGATACGGCATCGTAACCGGTGATATTCACTAACCAATCATGTAATTCGTTAATCATGATTTGGTAACCTTCTGCTTGGTCTAGCGGGCAGAATGGGTGAAGATTGGCAATTTCAGGCCATGTAACAGGGATCATCTCTGCGGTTGCATTGAGTTTCATGGTACATGAACCTAATGAAATCATAGAGTGATTCAATGATAAATCTTTGTTTTCTAAACGCTTGATATAACGAAGCATTTCTGTTTCGCTATGGTACGAGTTGAAGTTCGGGTGCGTTAAAATCGCATCGTCACGAACCAATGCCGCAGGAATTGACTCAGACCCATTAGCTGTAATTGCCGCATCCAGTGCTGCGACATCTAAACCGTGGCCTTCGCCTAAGATTACATCAAATAACTGTGCGATGTCTTCACGAGTGGTTTCTTCGTTCACTGAAATAGACAGCTCACCGTCGTGGTTGGTCGCAAAGTTGATTTCAGCCGCTAATGCGCGCGCGACGATCTCGTCTTTGTTTTGCGTCAGCGTGATGGTATCAAACCATGTGTTGTGCTTTAAGCTCACGCCTTTTGCTTGTAAACCTGCCGCTAAAATATCAGCAAAACGGTGAATGCGCTCTGCAATCACTTTTAAGCCTTGTGGGCCGTGGTACACCGCATAAAACGCAGCCATGTTGGCCAGTAATACTTGTGCTGTACAAATGTTTGAGTTGGCTTTTTCGCGGCGAATGTGTTGCTCGCGTGTTTGCATCGCCATACGTAACGCATCGTTACCTAAACGGTCTTTTGAAATACCGATGATACGACCTGGTAATGAGCGCTTGTATTCGTCACGGGTGGCAAAAAATGCCGCGTGAGGACCACCATAACCCATAGGTACACCAAAACGCTGCGCAGAACCAAGCACTACGTCTGCACCTAATGAACCCGGTGATTTCAGTAATAATAAGCTCATGATGTCTGCTGCAACACAGGCGATGGCTTTTTTGCTGTGAACCGTTTCAATTAACCCTTGAACATCAACGATTTCACCAGAAGTCGATGGGTACTGGAATAACGCACCGAAAATGTCGTGGTTCGCTACGTCGGCCGCAGGAGCAACCACCACTTCAAAACCAAACTGGTCTGCACGCGTGGCCACTACGTCAATTGTTTGAGTGTGCACGTCGTCAGCGATGAAGAAAATGTTCGCTTTTTTCGCTTTTGCAACACGCTTTGCTAAAGCCATTGCTTCAGCCGCCGCAGTTGATTCGTCAAGTAATGACGCGCTGGCAAGATCTAACCCTGATAAATCAATCGATAAGGTTTGGAAGTTTAACAGTGACTCTAAACGACCTTGTGCGATTTCTGGTTGGTACGGCGTGTACGCGGTGTACCAGCCTGGATTTTCAAGTACGTTACGTAAAATAACGTTCGGTACTAATGTCGGGTGATACCCTTGGCCGATGTATGATTTGTATAGTTTATTTTTAGATACAACCGACTTTAAGTAACTAAGCGCTTCAACTTCAGTGCGGCTTTCACCGACTGTTAAGCCCTGCTCTAAACGAATACTTGCAGGCACAGTTTGAGCGATTAACTCTTCAACACTTGATACATTTAATTCAGCTAGCATGGCTGCAGTTTGTGCTGCGTCCGGGCCGATATGGCGACGGATAAAATCTTGCTTTTGCTCGAGTTGATCAAGAGATTTGGCGTGTGACATTAGTCCAGATTCCTATTAATCCAAAAAAAATTAATGTTGCAAGTTAGATTGGTTAACTTGCTAACAGCAATGCCGTTTTAAAATGGGGTTAAACACGACATTTTAAATCTTGTGTAATTTTAACAATTACTTAGTTTGTATTTAGCGTGTAATAAGCTAAATAACTAAACTATAAAAGCCCCTAATTTGGGGCTTTTATAGTCGAAGAAAAGCTTATTCTTCGTCGATAGATGCTTCGTAACCTTCAGCGTCTAGTAGGTTATCAAGCTCAGACACGTCTGATGCTTTAATGCGGAATAACCAACCGTCAGTGTACGGATCTGAGTTAACAGTTTCAGGCGCATCTTCAAGTAGCTCATTGATCGCGACCACTGTACCACCGATTGGTGCATAGATGTCTGACGCCGCTTTTACTGACTCAGCCACTGCACAGTCTTCACCAGCATCAACTTCGTCGTCTACGTCTGGTAATTCAACAAATACCATATCACCTAAAAGTTCTTGCGCGTGCTCCGTGATACCTACTGTGAACGTACCGTCGCCTTCATCGCGAACCCACTCGTGAGAAGATGCGTATTTTAATTCGCTAGGGATATTGCTCATTCTACTGTTCCTTCGACTAAATTATTTTGGGCCTTGACCCGAAACTGATTAAATTACTTTTTTACCGAAACGTACAAATGATGGAGCCACCACTTTTACGTCGACTAATTTTTTACGCATTTCAACTTGCGCTGTTTCACCAACGGTATTTGGTACGCGCGCAAGCGCAATACTGTAACCTAAGGTTGGTGAGAATGTACCAGAAGTGATTACACCTTCGCCACCTTCTACGATGACTTTACTGCCTGCGCGTAATACACCTTTATCTTCATAGACTAAACCAACAAATTTATCGACACCATTTGCTTTTTGTTTAGTTAAAGCATCACGACCGATGAAATCACGATCAGCGGGTTCCCATGCAATTGTCCAACCCATATTTGCGGCAAGTGGCGAAACTGTCTCGTCCATATCTAGGCCGTATAGGTTCATGCCCGCTTCTAAGCGTAATGTATCACGTGCGCCTAAACCCGCTGGTGCAACACCTGCGTCTAATAATTGCTGCCAAAGATCGGCTGCGTCATCGTTATGCACAACGATTTCATAACCTGCTTCGCCAGTGTAACCAGTTGTTGCGATAAATAAGTTGCCTGCTTGCACACCAAAGAATGGCTTCATGCCTTCAACTGCGGCATTTTGCTCAGCATTTAAAATCGTGGCTGTTTTAGCTTTTGCGTTCGGGCCTTGCACAGCAATCATTGCAAATTCAGGGCGCTCAGTGACTTCGACAGAAAAATCAGCAGAGATTTGTGCAATCCATGCTAAGTCTTTTTCGCGTGTGGCTGAGTTAACAACTAAACGATATTCAGTCTCAGAGAAGAAATAGATGATTAAGTCATCAATTACACCGCCGTCATGGTTTAACATGCCGGTGTAAAGTGCTTTACCTGGTACAGTTAATTTAGCAACATCGTTCGCAACTAATTTACGTAAAAATGCTTTTGCATCAGCACCTTTTACATCAACAATGGTCATGTGAGACACGTCGAACATACCTGCATCGGTGCGCACCGCGTTGTGCTCTTCGATTTGTGAACCGTAATTGATTGGCATTTCCCAGCCGTGGAAATCTACCATTTTTGCGCCAGCTTCGATGTGCTTAGCGTGAAGAACTGTTTTATTTGTCATAATATTCCTGCACTTAAGTAAAAGCCCTAACAGTCAGGCCGCTTCCTCATCATTGAGGGGAATAACATGGGCGGCGATTATACATAAGTTAATAATCTCTACCACTGATTTTCTATCTCGAATCATTCACTAAAGATGAGCCATTTGTTCAGATTTAAAACCTGTAAAAATTGCGCTACAGCAGTGAAAAACTCTAAAACTATCGCTACGTATTTGAAAACGTATAAAAAGCAAAAAAGCGGCTAAGCCGCGTTTGCATTAAATCCTAGCCCTGTAAAGCGAGATTGCCAGCTGGCTAATTCACTTTCGCTGGCTATGAGTTCATAGCGATGCACATTATCGCTGGAGATCGCAGTTAAAAACACCGCGCCGCTTTGGGCACCAAAACGCAACTGCTGATCAGATAAGCGTAAGCCTGGAGTTAATGAAAACTCCTCAACTAGGGTGGCAAATGCATCAACCCCTTGAACGGATAGCACGGCTAAATCTTCGCGAGCAATCACATCAATATCGAAATAACTTTCGAACTGTGTCAGCCAATTGGCAAACGTTTGTGGTTGGTTCGTATCGACCACAATGCGAAACGCAGATTCAGAAAAATAATACACGTCGAGCACAATATTTTGATGCGCACAAAACCCATTTACACGGCTTTCTAGGCCCATGCCCGCAGAGGTGAGTTTGGCCACATTGGCGACTAAAATCTGACGTAAAAAAGGTAACGCGGCACTGCCACCGATATCAAACACCCATTTATTGGTGATATACGCCGTGCTATTTGGCTGTGAGAGGACAGCACGCGAATCTAAGATATGGCTGGCAAACATGTTGGATTGAAACGCCATGGTCGTTACCTATTTTAATTGAATGTAAAAATTATATTGCGCGCGCAGATGAACAACAAATTGTAATTTTAAATATACTGATTAATAATACTTATATTAAAAGACGTTTAAATTGATAATGCTAATATGAAAAACATTCCATCGGATAGCCTGCGAACACTGGTGACCGTGATTGAAGTCGGCGGGTTTGCTAAGGCGGGCGAGCTTTTAGGCCTTTCTCAGCCTGCCGTGAGCTTACAAATTAAACGTCTTGAAGAAATGCTCGATACCAAGCTATTTAAAAAGCAAGGGCAGCGCCAAGTGCTGAATCACCAAGGTGAGTTACTGTTGCCTTTGGCAAAACAAATGTTGCAATTAAACGATGGTATTTTACAACAATTTAGCTCTGAAATTATCACGGGCAAAATCCGCCTTGGGATCCCCAGCGAATTTGCCGCCACCATTTTACCCGCCATAATTGGTGACTTTGTTTCGCTCTACCCTGATGTGTCACTCGAAGTAAAGTCAGAGCTCAGCAAGCAGCTGATGCATGTCAGCAACCGCGAGCAATTTGATTTAGTGCTGACCCTAATTGAACAACTTGATCAAAACGAACACCCTGTTTTTATGCAAGACGAATTGGTGTGGGTTGGAGATCTCAATTTAGCCCAAGAGCCTGTGGTGAAATTAATTGCCGCGCCTGAGGGCTGTATTTATCGACGCCGCGCAATTAAAGCCCTCGAAAGCGCCGGATTAAAATGGCGGGTGGTCTACACCAATGCAGATTTAGCCGGCCTCACTGCGGCACTCAAAGAAGGCCTCGGCATCACGGTGCTGGCCAAACAAACCGTGCCGAGTGAATTGACTTTTCATAAATCGACTCATACCTTGCCAGCGCTCGGTAAAATTGGCATCAGCTTGATTAAAAAAGCCCATGAGAGCGATTCTGCGGTCGATAAACTGGCCGAGTTTATCGCCCTGCGTTTGAAGTAAGTCGGCTTATTTAAACTATTACAGGAGTTTTTATGTTTGGTTGGTTAAATTGGTTTAAAAAGAAAGAGGCCTACCTTTGCCCTGTCGTGAATGGCATCATTAAAGAAAATGGCCTGCCGCTTGCGCATATTCAAGTGTCTCGAGAACTTATTTATATCGATGACGTCGAGCGCCTCGACCACACCACCACCGATGAACAGGGCCGTTTTACTTTCCCTGAAAAAACCATCATGTCGCGGTTAGCGGCTAATCCAATGGCCGAACAACGCGTTTCACAATATATTTATGTCGAACGAAATGATAAAAAGTATCAATTGTGGGGTACCTCCCAAACAGCCTACAATGAATTGCCTGAATTCAGTAAAAAACTGGCCTTTTTAGACTGTGATTTATCTAACCGCATGTTTTCTTTTGAGTTTAAGCGTCACCAAGGTGTAAACATGAAATATGTTTCAACCAGTATTTGCACTTGGGAAGATGATTATAATCCTTACATGCTTTATGATCACGATGGTAAAAAATATTTAATCAATAACAATGATATAAATGACTTAGAGGAGTATTAACAATGAATGGAACTCTTTCACCTGCCACATAAAATACTCCTAGGTGCATTGCTGACACAATAAAAGCACTTTTCAATGTTCCTGTTTTTAATTTTTTCTTGTAGACTATTTGCTCGATATTTTTATGGATTAGAAAATGTTTAATCGCAAGGAAAGCGACCCATCTTGTTTGCGCTTTGTTTTTCTTTTGATCCCCTTTTGTATTACTCACTCTCTTATAACCTTTATTCAAAAACAGGAGTTTTTATGTTTGGTTGGTTCAATTGGTTTAAAAAGAAAGAGGCCTACCTCTGCCCTGTCGTGAATGGCATCATTAAAGAAAATGGCCTGCCGCTTGCGCATATTCAAGTATCGCGAGAACTTATTTATCTCGATAAAATCGAAGTTGAGGGTCTTAACCACACCATCGTCAACGAAGTTGAGCTTATCGACTACACCATCACCGACGAACAGGGCCGTTTTACTTTCCCTGAAAAAACCATCATGTCGCGTTTAGCAGCAAACCCGATAGCGGAACACCGTGTCTCGCAATACATTTATGTCGAGCGACATAATAAAAGATACCAACTATGGGGCGCATCTCAATATACTTATAAAAAAGTACCTGAATTTATTAAGAAACTGGCATTTTTAGACTGTGATTTGAGTCATCGCTTATTGTCGTTTGAGTTCAAAAAAGAAGGGTACAATCGAAAATATGTGTCTACAAGTATCTGCTCTTGGAAAGACAATTACACACCTATTTATTTATACGATCATGACGGTAAAGAATATTATATTAACAATGGTGATTTAAATGACCTTACGGAGCGTTAAGATATGAATGGTACTAGATTTGTACTGCTAAGCCCACGTTGTTTATTTTGTAAAGGTTGTTAGATGTTCCTGTTTTGATTATTTTATTGTAGCCTATTTGCTTGATATTTTTATGGATTAGAAAAAGTTTAATCGCAAGGAAAGCCACCCATCTTGTTTGCGCTTTGTTTTTCTTTTGATCCCTTTTTTATTACTCACTCCCTTTAACCTTTATTCAAAAACAGGAGAGACGATGTTTGGTTGGTTAAATTGGTTTAAAAAGAAAGAGGCCTACCTCTGCCCTGTCGTAAATGGCATCATTAAAGAAAATGGCCTGCCGCTTGCGCATATTCAAGTGTCTCGAGAACTTATTTATATCGATGACGTCGAGCGCCTCGACCACACCACCACCGATGAACAGGGCCGTTTTACTTTTCCTGAAAAAACCATCATGTCGCGGTTAGCGGCTAATCCAATGGCCGAACAACGCGTTTCACAATATATTTATGTCGAACGAAATGATAAAAAGTATCAATTGTGGGGTACCTCCCAAACAGCCTACAATGAAGTGCCTGAATTCAGTAAAAAACTGGCCTTTTTAGACTGTGATTTATCTAACCGCATGTTTTCTTTTGAGTTTAAGCGAAACCAAGGTGTAAACATGAAATATGTCTCGACCAGTATTTGCACTTGGGAAGACGATTACAATCCTTTTTATTTATACGACCATGATGGCAAAGAATATTTTATCAACGATGGCGATTTAAACAACCTTACGGAGCGTTAAGATATGAACGGAACTCTTACACCTGCCACTTTAAATACTCCTCTGTGCATTACTGACACAATAAAAGTACTTTTCAATGTTCCTGTTTTGAATTTTTTCTTGTAGACTATTTGCTCGATATTTTTATGGATTAGAAAATGTTTAATCGCAAGGAAAGCCACCCATCTTGTTTGCGCTTTGTTTTTCTTTTGATCCCTTTTTTATTACTCACTCCCCTTAACCTTTATTCAAAAACAGGAGAGACGATGTTTGGTTGGTTAAATTGGTTTAAAAAGAAAGAGGCCTACCTCTGCCCTGTCGTGAATGGCATCATTAAAGAAAATGGCCTGCCGCTTGCGCATATTCAAGTATCGCGGCAACTGATATACATTGATGATGTAGAGCGCCTCGACCACACCACCACCGATGAACAGGGCCGTTTTACTTTCCCTGAAAAAACCATCATGTCGCGGTTAGCGGCTAACCCAATGGCCGAGCAAAATGTCTCACAACACATTTATGTCGAGCGGGATAATAAAAAATACCAGTTATGGGGTACATTTCAATCAGCCTACAATGAAGTACCTGAATTCAGTAAAAAACTGGCCTTTTTAGACTGTGATTTATCTAACCGAATGTTTTCTTTTGAGTTTAAAAAAGAAGGTTTCAATCGAAAATATGTCTCAACCAGTATCTGCACTTGGGAAGATGATTACAACCCTTACATGCTTTACGATCATGATGGAAAAAAGTATTTAATCAATAACAATGATATTAATGACTTAGAGGAGTATTAACAATGAACGGAACTCTTACACCTGCCACTTTAAATACTCCTCTGTGCATTACTGGCACAATAAAAGTACTTTTCAATGTTCCTGTTTTTAATTTTTTCTTGTAGACTATTTGCTCGATATTTTTATGGATTAGAAAATGTTTAATCGCAAGGAAAGCCACCCATCTTGTTTGCGCTTTGTTTTTCTTTTGATCCCTTTTGTATTACTCACTCCCTTTAACCTTTATTCAAAAACAGGAGAGACGATGTTTGGTTGGTTAAATTGGTTTAAAAAGAAAGAGGCCTACCTCTGCCCTGTCGTAAATGGCATCATTAAAGAGAATGGCCTGCCGCTTGCGCATATACAAGTGTCGCGGCAACTGATATACATTGATGATGTAGAGCGCGTTGATCACACCACCACCGATGAACAGGGCCGTTTTACTTTCCCTGAAAAAACCATCATGTCGCGGTTAGCGGCTAACCCAATGGCCGAGCAAAATGTCTCACAACACATTTATGTCGAGCGGGATAATAAAAAATACCAGTTATGGGGTACATTTCAATCAGCCTACAATGAAGTACCTGAATTCAGTAAAAAACTGGCCTTTTTAGACTGTGATTTATCTAACCGAATGTTTTCTTTTGAGTTTAATCGTAACCAAGGTGTAAACATGAAATATGTCTCAACCAGTATCTGCACTTGGGAAGATGATTACAACCCTTACATGCTTTACGATCATGATGGAAAAAAATATTTTATTAACAATGGTGATTTAAACGATCTTACGGAGAGAAAAAGATGAACGGAACTCTTACACCAAACACTGCAGCCACTGTTGCGGCTCGAGTTTATCAAATCAGAAAATCAGGCGACTTTTCTGGGGAGTTTCACACAGATTTTGAGAAAAATTTTGATTTAACTAATAACCAAATAAAAGGTATCAGTGGTGGATTAATTAACCAACTGCTCAACCGCCAAACCGGTTTTGCTTTAACTGCGGAGGGCATCACACCGGCTTTTAAGCAACATCATATTATTGCGATACGTGGTACACATTTCCCTTCTCTTTCAGACTGGCTAACTAATTTAAACATAGGGATCACCGGCGGCCCAAAAGGTGTTAAAGGCCATGCCGGTTTTCAAAAAACCTTTCGTAGCCTGCGCCCTGCTTTTAATGAATATATAAATCAACACCAACCCCGATGTATTCATTGTGTTGGCCATAGCCTAGGTGGCGCTTTAGCGCAGCTTACCGCTTTATGGGCGAGTGAGCGTGGCATTCCTACAAAGCTGTATACCTTTGGCGCCCCAAGAGTGGTGTTAAATCATTCTGTGCCGATAGCGCAAGCAAAAATTGAGCACCATCGTATGGTGCATGGAGCTGACCCTGTACCTAAAGTGCCTCTTTGGCCTTTTTCGCATACTACTGGCGAATATTTACTGGGCATGGGCAATAGCGCACGCATGAGTATTGGCGCGCATTTAATGGATAAATCACCAGGGTATTCCATTACTTCTTCTGCGTATTCTGATTTCGGCAGTATGTCGCATCGGTTTACCCCTTTGCATACCCAACGCGTAGAATTACGTTATGAGAATCGTCATCAAGTGAATTTTAGCCAACGCTGGCAGCAACGTATCAGCGATGCATTAATTTCTTTACTTAAAGATACAGGACAATATTCGGCGATTAGTTTACAAGCATCTCTAGGACTTGGCTTAAGTTTTTATGATATTTTAGCGCGCTGCTTAGAGGAAGTTGGCAAAGCCTCTTCGATTGCTTACGAGCAACTAAAAGGTCTGCTGGGCCATATGTTAGTATTTGTTGGTAAAACAGGCCAAAAAGTTGGAGAAATAACTGTGCAATTTATACGTTGGGTATTTGAGCTAATGGTTAAGTCACTTTACCGCTTGGCTAAATCAGCCATTAATAGCGTGTTTTAGCTAACTAGGTTACTTACTTTAAAATTTCAGGCTGTTTCAGTGCTTTTGAAACAGCCTACACACTTTTATTTACCCAGCGCTTGATCGGCAAATAGTTGCTTGAGCGGGCTGAGATTATCGACCAAGTTTAAACCGACACCACGAATGAGCTTTTTAAGCGGGTGTTGGCCTTCAAATAACTCTTTTAAACCCTGCATCATCGCAATATGGGTTTGCGCATCGGCTTTGCGGCCACGCTCATATTGGCGCAGCAGTGCATGGGGAGCAAACACGTGTTGTTTACTGCTTGGTGCATCAGCTAATAATTGCAACAAATAGGCGGCATCTTTTAGGCCTAAGTTCATTCCTAAGCCTGCCAAGGGGTGAATGGTGTGCGCGGCATCGCCCATCAGAATAACGCGATTATCAAGCCATGTTCGGGCATAACGCATTTTAAGCGGGAATGCTTGACGAGCGCTAATCACTTCACACAAGCCACATTGGCCATCAAATTCACTCATCAATGCTTTATTAAATTCCTCATCGGGAAGCGCCAACAAGGATTTAGCGCGACTGGGTGACGTTGACCACACGATGGAGTGAGTGTTGGCCTCGGGTAAAGGTAAAAAGGCCAATGGGCCATCGGGTAAAAACACCTGACGCGCCACTTGTTGATGCGGCAACTGGGTTTTGATCGTGGCGACAATCGCATGGTGATCATAATCCCAAAATGTCATGGGCATTTTGTATTGCTGGCGAATCGCTGAATTTGCACCATCACAGGCCACCAGCAATTTTGCGATGATCGGGGTGCCATTTTTTAGGGTTAAAAAGACATCTGTGTCGCTTTGATGAATTTGCTGATACGGACTATCAAACATCACTGTTGCATGGCTGTATTGTGCCAATGTTTCGAGTAATGCTTTGCGGATCACATCGTTTTCTACAATGTGGCCTAAATGACTGAGATCTTGCTCATTGGCCGCAAAACTAATTTTGCCAAACGAGTCTTTATCACGTACATCCATAGTGGTGTAAACCTGCGCACGCATCGCCATCATGGCTGGCCATGCGCCCAGTTCTTCAAATAATGCCTGACTGGCTAAGCTCAACGCGCTCACTCTTAAACTGTATTCATCAGTTAATTGCTCGGGGACGCTACTTTCGGGTGCGGCGTCCAGTACAACCACTTCGACCCCTTGTTTAGCCAGGCCTAAAGCCAGTGTCAGACCCACGCAACCTGCGCCCACAATACACACTTGGGTTTGTTTCATGATCGAAATCCTTGACGGGTATGTCCCATTAACTGCTTAGCCAGTGGCTTTTTAAACCTAGGGCTAAGCTCTAAACTGGTTAAGCCAATACTGCGGCCCAGCGCAATCATGCGCGATGGATTTGAAAAGAGTTTCACCAGCGAATCGGTTAAGCACAGCACAGTGCCAATGTCTTGTTTCCGCTGTGCTTGGTATTGTTTAAGCACCCTGTACCCACCGATATCTTGCCTAGAAGTAAGTGCTTGAGCGATGATATCAACTAAGAGTTCAATATCGCGCACCCCTAAATTAAAACCTTGCCCTGCGATGGGGTGCACCGCATGTGCGGCATTCCCAATAATAACCGCACGATGGCTGATAAACTGGCTGGCTTGACCTTTTATCAACGGATACTGAGCGCGCATACCCACTTTGCAAAAATGCCCAGCTCGATAACCAAAAGCGTGTTGCAGTTGCGCTAAAAACTCGGAATCACTCGCCGTGATCAGTGACTCAACATCTTTTGGAGCTGCGCACCAAACCAACGAATAGCGATTTTCGCTCATCGGCAGCAATGCCATGGGTCCTTGCTCTGTAAAGCGCTCAAAAGCTTGTTGTTGATGACCACCACTGACTTCAACATTAGCAATCACTGCCGACTGTTCATAAGCGTGTTGGCTAAATTCAATATTAAGTAAGCTGCGCCCAACAGATTGAGCGCCATCAGCAATGATGACTAAATCAGCACTCAGTTGGGATCCATCCTGCAAGGTCAAATGATTTGCGTGTTGTTGCTGTGACATTGCGGTGACTTTATTCGGGCAAAAAAGCGTAATGTTGTGCCCTGTTAATAATTGATGCAACGCCAAACCAAATGGTTTTACTTCGACCACATAGCCCAATGCCTCGACTTGATACTCTTGCGCGCTGATATGGGTTTTACCAAAATGCCCCCTATCTGACACTTGCACAGTTTCGATGGCACTCACATAAGGAGAATAAGGCTGAAACAAACCTAAATCACGCAGGTATTTCGCACTGTGGTGCGCAATCGCAATGCTGCGTTCATCAAAGCTTGGTTGCGCTTTATCATTAGCTGCAAAGGCTTCAATAACAGCAATAGTCAGAGTGGGACAGCGTTTAGCTAAACAAAGCGCTTGGCTGGCACCAATAAGCCCGCCACCAACAATGACGACATCAAAATGGGGCTGTTGTGACTGCACGCTCATTCCTTATGCTTGCATTAATGCTTCAATGTCTGTGATGGTTTTTGGCACATCAGCAGTGAGTACTTCATGCCCACTGTCGGTGATCACCACATCATCTTCGATACGAATGCCAATCCCTTTGAATTGCTCTGGCGCAACCGCATCATTGGCGACATAAATACCGGGCTCGATAGTCAATACCATGCCCGGCTCGAAAGGACGGTCTTTTTCGTCTTGTTTATATTCACCGACATCGTGCACATCTAACCCCAACCAGTGGCCAACGCCATGCATGTAAAACGCTTTAAACGCTTGGTTTTCAATAAGCTCATCAAGCTCACCTTGCAATAGCCCCAAATGAATCATGCCTTGGGTGAGCACTTTAATGGCAGCATCTCCCGCCATTTTTAAGGTGTTGCCCGGTTTGACAAGTGCTAATGCCGCTAATTGTGCATCTAACACCAATTGATAAAGCTGTTTTTGCGGGGCAGTAAAGCGTCCGTTTACAGGAAACGTGCGGGTAATATCTGCGGCATAACCTTGGAGCTCACAACCAGAATCAATCAGCACTAAATCCCCCGCCATCAGCGGTGCGCTGTTTTCAGTGTAGTGAAGAATATTGGCATTATCGCCCGAGCCGACAATTGTGCCGTATGCTGGGTGGCGCGCACCGTTCATCGCATAATGATGATGGATTTCTGCTTCTAACTGATACTCTGTCGCCCCCGCTTTGGCATACTTCATTGCACGAACATGTCCATCTGCACTGATTTTGCCAGCTTTGCGCATTAAATCCAGCTCATAGTCTGATTTAAACAACCGCATTTCGTGAATTAAAGTGCGAATATCTTTAATGGTATTAGGCGCTTTTAAGCCACGTTTTGGACCGTTACGTAGCGTGTTGATGTGTTGCCAGATTTGCTGATCGAAATCTGGATAAGTGCCCTGTGCAAAATAAAGGCGTTGCTGCCCATTGATGAGGTGTTGCAAATGCTCGTCTAAGCAATCTAAACCAAAGCTCGCATCAAAACCTAATTGAGTTTGAGCTTGCTCGGGCCCCATGCGACGCCCGCACCAAATTTCTGCCATTTTATTTTTTGGTCGACAAAAAAAGGTCGTTTCGATTTCTGCACCTGGCGTCAGTACTAAGACGGCATCAGGCTCGTTGAAGCCCGTTAAGTAAAAAAAGTCACTGTCTTGGCGAAACGCGTATTCGGTATCGCGACTGCGGGTAAGTTCTTTGGCGGCAGGAATAATCGCAACGCTATGAGGATCCATTTTGGCCAATAAACGGGCACGTCTTTGCTGAAATTCGCTCATCATCTTGCTCACTTTTTAATGAATAGTTTTGTTTTCTGCCGCAGTCGTGACTTGTTTTTCGCCTAATTCAGCGAAACACAATAAAGTTGAAATACGCACGTACTCGACAATTTCATACAAGGCTTGTACATCTTCATCTGTTTCGTCAAAGTGGGTATCTAATTTACTGATTTCTGTAAAGTCTTGGATCACTTCTTTTACATCGGCCGATAAACGTCCGTAATCTTTTTGTTTTAAACCAAAACCCAGTAAAAATCCCGAAATCCAAGCGATCACCGCATTGGCCTGATCCGATAAGGTTTCTTCTTCATCTGGCAAGAACAGTTCAAAATGCAGCTCTTTATCGTTGAGTTTGCTGCTAACGTGGGTGTACATACTGCTAAGAAACGTTTTTAACTCACCACTGAATGATTGCCCTTCATTAAAGACATCGCTCAACAGCGCTAAGTATTCTTTACTGTCTATTTCTAAGCCACACGACAGTAATCCACTAATCACACCGTGCACTTCTGCTGGCATAACAAATACTTGATGTTTTTCGAGTAATAACTGTGCGTCTTGGTAGCTGAGTTTTTCAATCATGGCAGGGTTCTTAACGTGTGTTTAGAGTTAACTATAAGATTAATGCTACCACTGGGCTAGCTGCAACTCCAATAAATTCACGATAACAGTGCGATTTTAAAGCACTTTGTTTAATTAAGCCGCGCTTAGACGTTTAATTACAATAAAAAGGTAGAGCTTTAGTCATAGTCTTATATACTTAGGTTGTTCTCTGGAATGTTGGTGTGTGGGTTAAGTCCCTGAGCCGATAAATTTTTTGTTAGGGACGCAGTTTATTAGCTATTGTGCAAGCTCGGCATGTACCGAGAAGCCTGCGGTTAGTTGTTGTGTTCCGCCTTGAACCTTAGGGTTCAAGGGCTGACACTCGCTACCGCGTTCCGGAGACACTCCTTCCCTTGGTTAAAACCCGAAGTTTCAAATTTTTTAAATCACACTCAAATCAAACTAAATAAAAGCAAGTGCCTACGCACCTACCAAGCCATTTAAAATGGTAATTTAAAAACGAGACAAACTCCTCTTTTACAACAAAAAAAAGCTCAACTCGAAAGTTAAGCTTTAATTGTGTTGTGGGCTTTATTTTATACCAGTTACAATTTAAGCCAACGAGGGATCATGGCTGGTTTGATTGCCCCGCAGTATTACTTTCGCTTTTTCGACCAGCATATAATTGACCGGCACTAACAACAAAGTAATAAAGGTCGCAAATAAAATACCAAATCCTAATGACACAGCCATTGGGATAAGGAACTGCGCTTGAGTTGATTTTTCAAATAAGAGCGGCATTAAACCAATAAACGTAGTTAAGCTGGTCAACATGACTGGCCGAAAACGCGCTGCGCCAGCCGTTAACACTGCATCCATTAACTCGCACCCTTCTAGACGTTTTTTATTAATAAAATCAACCAACACTAATGAGTCATTCACCACAACACCTATCAGTGCCAACATCCCAAGTAAGCTCATAATGGTCAGTTCCATCCCCATAATCCAGTGCCCCATCACCGCCCCTATCATGCCAAATGGAATAATACTCATCACAATGAGTGGCTGAATATACGATTTAAACGGAATCGCCAATAACCCATAAATAATGAAAAAGACAAATAACAGCGCCCACGCCAATGACCCAAAAGACTCGCGTTGCTCTTTCGCCTCGCCTTCTAAGGAGTGGCTAATTCCCGGGTATTGTGCCACTAGTTCATCAAGATAGGTTTTTAAATCGGCTTGTAAAACCGTCATATTGGTGTTGGATTTTTCGATATCCGCGGTCACGTTGACGGTGCGATAACGGTCGATACGATAAATCGATGAGGGACTTTGACCCGCAATCAGGGTGGCCACATGCGATAATGGGACCGCGCCGCCGCTTGGAGTATCAATTAAAATTTCTTGTAAATCCGCAATAGACCGACGCTCTTCTATTGGTAAACGTACCATCACCCGTACGTCATCTCGTCCACGTTGGATCCGCTGTACTTGCGAGCCAAAAAACGCATTTCGCACTTGGCTGGCCACATTGACTCGAGTTAGTCCAAGCGCTTGGCCTTGTGTGGTCAGTTCTATCTGCAGCTCTTGTTTTCCGTTTGATAAGCTATCGGCGATATCAAATACCGTCGGATAGGTTGCTAAGCGGTCTTTTACTTTACTGGCCACATCTTTTAAGGTCGCTAATGAGCTCCCCGTCAGCTGGACATTAATTGGATCAGATGAACGGCCGATTTCAGCTCTAAATGTCAGGCTTTCGGCTCCTGGCACCACACCAATGAGTTTTCGCCATTCACTGACCAGTTCACGAGACGTCACTGAGCTTGAGCGTTGCTCGGGTGGAATAATTTCAAAACGGACCCCCCCGGAGTTCGACGCACCACCGCGCCCACCTGTGGTAGCCAAGATATTCATGATGACACTTTTTCCTGTGTCTTCATCAACATACTTATCTTGTAGCTCTTTCGCTTTGTCAGCCATTTTCAAAATAAACATATTGGTGACTTCAAAAGGCGTACCTGTGGGTAAGGTCAGGTTGACTCGAACCGTTTCACTTGGGATCCGAGGGAAGAATATAAACTTAGTCCAGCCACTCATCACTAAAGCTAAAATAATCACAAACACACCAATAAAGCTGCTCAATGTCGCCAATTTGTGGCGCAGCGCCAGTTTTAAAATGGGTTGGTAATAACGCATGATGGCATTTTCAAAACCATCGGCAAATTTTTGTTGAAGTTGTTCCAGTTTGTTGGGCCCCGACTTTTGATGCCGCATTTTGAGGTATTTCAAATGTGCAGGCAGGACAAATTTCGATTCAATTAATGAAAACAATAAAACTGGGATGACAATAACTGGAATTTGGGCAAACAGTGCGCCACGCGCGCCTTCGATAAAGGCTAATGGTAAAAAAGCCGCCACAGTGGTTAAGACACCAAATGTGACAGGGGTGGCCACTTCTTGAGTACCACGGATTGCTGCTTGCTCACCACTTTCGGAGGTTTTTAAATGTGTGTAGACATTTTCACCGGTGACAATGGCATCATCAACCACGATTCCAAGCACTAATATAAAGCCAAATAAACTCATAATATTGAGTGTGATGCCAAAAAGAGGCATCGCAATAAAGGCACCCATAAATGAAATCGGGATCCCGATAAACACCCAAAACGCAATCGCCGGACGTAAAAATAAGGTCAACAATGCCAACACCAAAATGCCACCTTGCAATGCACTGGTTGTTAAAGTTGCAATGCGGTTTTTAACGACTTGAGAATCATCGTCCCAAAAGCTTAACTCAAACCCTTCTGGTAAACGCTCTTGTTGCTGTTCAATATACGCTTTAACTTGATCGGCCACTTCAATTGCACTTTGCTGACCAATGCGATAAACATCTATAAAAGCAGCTTGTTTACCATTAAAGCGAGTGCGGATGGGCGTTTCTTCAAATTCATCTTTAATTTGCGCAATATCGCCTAACCGAATAATCGAACCATCCGGGTTGGTTTTAATCGCAATTCTAGCAAACTCATCTTTGCGATAGGCTTGGCCTTTTGAGCGGATCAGTACATCGCCACCTGAAGTTTTTAAATTACCCGCCGACACATCCGTACTCGAACTCCCAATAGCATTGGAAATATCTTTTAAACTTAAGTCATATTGGCGCAGGGTATCTTGGGAGATTTCGATGGCAATTTCATAATTTCGTACGCCACTTAGCTCAACTTGTGTGACTGCTGGCAAACGCAGTAGTTCATCTCGTACTTTTTCGGCGTACTCTCTGGTTTCTTTTTCACCATAAATACTGGCCACAGTCACAGCTATCACTTCGCGTTTTCGCTCTGCTAAGGCAACGATGGGCTTTTCGGCATCCGCTGGAAACGTATTAATCGCATCGACGCGGCTTTTTATATCTGCGAGCATTTCTCTAGGTTCATAGCCGGTATCAACTTCGATGGTGACCGATGCGGATCCTTCAGAGGAGCGACTCGAAATCTGCTTAACCCCTTCGAGATCTTGAACGGCTTCTTCTATGCGGATCGCAACCCCTTGTTCAGTATCTTCAGGGGTTGCACCACGCAGCGAAACACTGACACTGATTCTGTCAGTCTGAAACGATGGAAACACTTCAAGCGGAATTTTACTTGATAAGCTAAATAGTCCAGCCAATAAAATGCTGATCATTAACAAATTCGCCGCGACATGATTTTTGGTAAACCAAGCGATCATCCGGCACCTCCAACTAAATTAAGGCGTTGCATTAACTTCATGTTATTTGGCCCCTTCAGCAGCTCGGGCTTTTTTACGCTCTGCGATCAGCTCGTCGACTGTTATTCCACGCTCTTTTGCAGCTTGCTCTAATCGAGCTCGGCGGTCACTTTTTTGCTCTACAGCGCCCGTTGGCAAGTCTTGGCCATTCACTTTTACAGGTGTGCCTGAACTCACTTGCCCAAGCGCAGTAGTCACTAGTAATTCATTTTGCTCTAACCCTGCGGCAACAATGGCATCGTGGGCATTTTGCCAACGCAGTGTTATATCTTTGCGCTTTAAAATTCCTTGATTCACTGTGTACACGTAACTACCTTGATAAATAGCACTATTTGGGATCACAATGACATTCTCTAGGGTTTTACCTTGAATTTGGGCACTCACGTACTGGCCTATTTTAATCGGTGAAATTTGATTGAGCTTTGCCTGATAAGGGTCATCAATTTGTGCCACGACGTACAACTGTTGAGAGGAGGTATCAATGGCACTTTCAGTGCGTACCACTCGCCCTTGCCACATTTGGTCACGCACTAAGTCTGATCGAAAGGCAACTTCGCTGCCAAGTGGCGTTTGTGCAACATCACGAAATTGCTCAGGCAAGGTGATCAGCTCTAAATCTTTGTTTTTGATTGGTAGTCGAATTTCAACGTAATCTACGGCATAAATACTGGCAAGTTGCGCGTTATTACTCACCACTTGACCTAAATCGACTTGTTTTTTCAAGATGCGTCCCGCATACGGTGCGACTATTTGTGTGCGTTCTAGCGTTAATTGTGCTTTTTCGAGCTGCGCTTCTGCAGAGAGCACTTTGGCTTTGGCTGCTTCTAGTTGCGGTTCACGTAGTACCAGTGCATTGGCCTGCTGGCCATTACCTAAACGCTGCCAATCTGCCAAAGCCTGCTTCACCCGAGCTTGCTCTTCAAGGAGTCCTTGTTTGGCAGACATTAAGCTTGATTGCGCAATTTTAACTTCCGCTTTGTGATCGCGATCATCGAGTTGTATCAGCACATCGCCAGCTTCAAAAAAGCCGCCATCACGGAATTGGCTACTGGTATGTGTGATTTGACCACTGGCTTGAGCGACCAACACACTTTGCGTACGAGGTTGCACGACCCCGTAACTGTTAATAGCCACCTGATATTGCTGCGGTTTAATCGGTAACACATCCACAGTCATTTGCGGCGCAGCCGAAGGTTTACCACGCGCGCTTGTTGGTGGGTTAGCAGTTATCAATTTAAATAACACGATAGTGACAACAATGATCCCTATCGGTAAAAGAGTTTTTTTATTCATTTTCACGGGCTACTTCGCTTTTATGTCTGTGGAGGTCGATTTTGCAAAATCACCGCCGAGTGCTAAATGCAAATTGATTCGATTGGTAATGAGCTGTGTTTTTATTTGAATTACTGAGCTTTGCGCATCAAAAGCTCGTTTTTGTGACTCTAGAACGGTGGTGTATTCAACCAAACCACTTTGATATTGTTCAAACGATAATGCCTCCGCTGCTAATGCGTTTTCTTGTGCTGCCAAGGTTGCAAAATAACGCTGCTGAAGGCTTTGCTCTGCGGTGAGTGCATTTTCGACCACACTAAAGGCATCAAATAAGCTATTAAGGTAGGTTTGTTCTGATTGCTCGCGCTCTAAACGTGCCCGCTGTTCATTTGCCGCTAAACGCCCGCCATTAAAAAGTGGCGCTGATATGCCACCAATTAATGACCAAGCCAATGAAGATGGCGACAAAAGTTCATCGATTTCAGCGCTGCTATTGCCTAATGTGGTCGTTAAATTGATACTTGGAAACCGCTGTTTGTGCGCATAGGCCAGTGCCGCATCTTTGCTCAACAATTGATACCAACTAGCAATTAGTGCGGGTTTTCGAGTGATTAAATGTGATGGCAAGCCGGTTGGAATCTCTGTCATTAATAATGGCAATTCGGCATCAACCGTAATTCCCCCTTCAGGATACTCGCCAACTAAACGCTCTAGCACTCTTTTGGCTTGGCTCAGCAAAGCTTGTTGGCTTGCGACGCGAGAGCGTTCGTTATTAAGCTCGTTTCGGGTTAAATACACATCTAAGGCACTGCTCAGACCTTGCTGATACCCAGATTCAATAATGGTTAGATTTTGCTGTGCATTGCTAACTCGCCCTTGATACAAAGCCATGAGCTTTTCAGCTTCAATAATCTTAAACCAGGCCGTGACCACTTCAGCGACTAACGTTTGTTTTGCTTGTTCAAAACTGGCTGTTTGCGCTAAGTATTCTAGGTTCGCTTGCTGCTCTGCATCAGACAATTTACCCCAAATATCCAGCTCATAGCTGAGATTGAAATTGAGTGAGTGGCTATTACTGTAGTTTACAGGCTGATTGGTTTTACTACGTGCGCTTCGCATTGATAAGTCTAAACTTGGCCAAAATGCGGCACCTGAAGCAATTAATTGCTGTTCTTTAATAGCAACCGTATACGCCTGCGCTTTAAGCAAATGATTGTTATCGAGTGCTTTGGTGACTAGTTGCTGTATTTGAGGATCTTCTAACTGAGATAACCAGTTATTTTCTATCGATTCTGAACCATTATTTTGTTGCCAATTGTCAGGTACATTTAGTTGATTTTGGTAATCAGGCATTATTTTATCGGTGCTGATACAGCCGCCGAGCACTAAACTAATACCTATTACTACGGGTTTAATATTTACGCCCATTTAATTCCCCGTTAATGAAAAAAGATATCAACTGCACGTTGATCATTAGTGAGAGTGTAATCGTTGAGTAAATCTAGTCTCAACTAACTTTACATACACTTACATTTCATTGGTACGCAGAAAAATTAAAATAGTTTTCTGTTATTGATAATAAAGTGTATACCCCAATATCTGTTACATTCTCATTTTTACATTCTCAAGGATTCGCGATGCCGTGGCTTAAATGGATTTACATTGTGATCAGTGCATCCATTTTAGTATTTGGTCAAGCAAATACCGGCCAGACTCGCAATAATCAATCTCCATTACCTAGTTATAGCGTCTCGGTTTTATTCCATAAAATACGCAATCAATTTTATTTAACTTATCAAACCAAAAAACTTCACGCCTTTTTAATACTCGTACAAGTCAAACAGCCACTCAACATTTGCCATTTGGGACTCTTTCTTGAGCGGTTTTGGTCAGTCAAAACCAGTTCAATTCGCTTAAAACTGCTAAGAGGACTCCTTAGCCAAAAATCGACTCATCAAAAATAGTCCTACTCACCTGTCTTATTTTTTAAACAAGCACCTTTTCCCTGCTCAAAGACACTCTTTGAGTTGTGCTTGCTGTTGATTCAATATTTTTATTTTATGAGCATGCTATGAACTTAAGCTATTTGATTTTTATGACTATTTACCAAAACATTTCCGATTTTTGTGCCTGTTTTTTACAAGTAAACTTACCTGTACTCCTCGTTTATTCGGCACCTTTTGCCTCCTTTTTGCTGTTTGCACTGTCGATACCAAGCCTTATCAGAGCCGCTAAAAAGCAAAAAGCGCTCGCATTTGCCCTCGGTTCGTTAATTCAAATGGTGATCCCTGATCCTTATGCTGAGCGAACAATTAAAATCGTCGCAGAACAAAAGCAACAGAAAACCAAAAAAGAGAAACAATTTAAGGGCTTGAAAATACCCAGATAGATAAATTTGCTCAAAGAGAGATATGTTAGAGAGGCCGAAAATAGGCATTATGAAAGTTTTTTTTCAGCCACAAAAAAAGCCAAACAAGTGTTTGGCTTTAAATGGATGGTGCCTCGACCCGGAATCGAACCAGGGACACGAGGATTTTCAATCCTCTGCTCTACCGACTGAGCTATCGAGGCACAATGTCTGTGCTGCCTTTAAAGGCGAATAAATGGTGCCGACTAACCGAGTCGAACGGTTGACCTACTGATTACAAGTCAGTTGCTCTACCAGCTGAGCTAAGTCGGCACACTAAATTTTTTGTGTTATTTCAAACACGCTCTAATGAGCTAATAAATGGTGCCTCGACCCGGAATCGAACCAGGGACACGAGGATTTTCAATCCTCTGCTCTACCGACTGAGCTATCGAGGCACAATATCTGTGCTGCCTTAAAGGCGAATATAGCACTTCGACTTAACAAGCCGAACGGCTTACTTAAACTGAGTGACTGATTACAGTTACTTCACTTAAGTTCACTTTAAAAATGGTGCCGACTAACCGAGTCGAACGGTTGACCTACTGATTACAAGTCAGTTGCTCTACCAGCTGAGCTAAGTCGGCACACTAAATTTTTTGTGTTATTCCAAACACGCTCTAATGAGCTAATAAATGGTGCCTCGACCCGGAATCGAACCAGGGACACGAGGATTTTCAATCCTCTGCTCTACCGACTGAGCTATCGAGGCACAATATCTGTGCTGCCTAAAGGCGAATACATTTTTCGACTTTACAAGTCGAGCGGCTTACTTAAACTGAGTGACTGATTACTGCTACTTGCTTAAATTCGCTTTAAAATGGTGCCGACTAACCGAGTCGAACGGTTGACCTACTGATTACAAGTCAGTTGCTCTACCAGCTGAGCTAAGTCGGCACACTAAATTCTGTTGTTAAAAAAACCTCATCAAGTGAGGTTAATGGTGCCTCGACCCGGAATCGAACCAGGGACACGAGGATTTTCAATCCTCTGCTCTACCGACTGAGCTATCGAGGCACAATATCTGTGCTACCTAAAGGCGAAAACATTTTTCGACTTTACAAGTCGAACGGCTTACTTAAACTGCGTGACTAATTACAGTTACTTCGCTTAAGTTCGCTTTAAAAATGGTGCCGACTAACCGAGTCGAACGGTTGACCTACTGATTACAAGTCAGTTGCTCTACCAGCTGAGCTAAGTCGGCACACTAAATTCTCTGTACTTAGTTAAAAGTACGATACTACGCCTGTGCACCATAAATAAATGGTGCCTCGACCCGGAATCGAACCAGGGACACGAGGATTTTCAATCCTCTGCTCTACCGACTGAGCTATCGAGGCGTGCGGCGTATTAGACGTTTTTTGCTTTTCTAAGTCAACACCTTTTTTGAATGGTTGGTTTGTTTGCCCAATTTTCAAACAACACAGCATGGTCAATATAATTCAGCCTATAAATTCAGCTCAATCTCCTCCATTACTGTTTCAAAATAAACAACAAAAAAAGAAAACTGCAGAGAATGTTGCGATTACCCAAAAAGTTACCTATAAAATAGAGACTTAGCATTAGACTAATGACACGTTTTAGTAATATATTAGTGACTCTGTGCCAAAACAATGCTTTTTTACTAGTCAGGAATATTTACAAAATGAACAACAATTCTCTTTCCCCTATCAAAGGATTACACAGCATTCTGTTTATTGCACTTCTTCTGGTCATCATATGCACTGGATACACTAGTTCATTATTCCCAACTAAAACAGGCCAAACAGCTAAAGAACAACTGGTTGATATTGCTAACAAAATAGATCGCCCTCTTGCAGACTCTATAAATTTGTTTGGTTATAATACCGCAATTCAAATCTTGTTTTCTGCAAAAGCTATCAACCCAGCTCTCGAGTTGCACCTGTACAGAAAAACCAAGTCCGGTGAATTACAGCTCGTAAGCCAAACCGTTAAGAAAACATTAGATCCCACATTGGCAAATAAAGTTACCGAGCAAGACGACTCCATAACAATTGAGCATTTGCTTGAAGTAAATGACTCTGTCACTGGCTTACTTATCATTGAGCATAAAAAGGAAAAGCCGAGTTTCACACAATTTTTTATATTTTTAGCTATAACGTGTGTTGTTGCACTTTTAGCTTGGTTTTATTTACCTATTTTTGTTGCCAAACGAATTCAAACTAATTCACAAAAACTCGCTGATGAGCTCATTCTTATTACAGAAAAAAAGGATTACCACTTAAGTGTATCGACAGATATTGGTTTAGGGCTAAAAAACTTAGCACTCCTGATCAATAATTTACTACTGAGCGTCAAAGAAAACGAAGATTTGCACAATAAAGCTGAAGAGCAATTGCATAGCCTTCAGGTTAATCTTGAAAGACAAGTTATCAATCGAACTCAAGAGCTCGAAAAAGCAATATTGTCTGCAGAGCAAGCCAACGAGACAAAAACAACCTTCTTAGCCACTATGAGTCATGAAATTCGTACTCCTATGAACGGTATAATTGGCACAATTGATTTATTACGCCATACCGAACTCAGCGGTGCGCAATTTCGATTAAGCAGTATTATTCGAGATTCTGCGTTTTCATTACTTGGCATACTAGATGACATCTTAGATTTTTCTAAAATCGAAGCTGGAAAATTACACATCGATTATGTGGCTTTTTCTGTTCCTCAAATCGTTGAAGAAGTGTCGCGGGTTATGTCATCCATTGCACATAAAAATAATTTAGAACTAAATCTGTTTATCGACCCAAATATTCCACAAGGATTACTAGGTGATCCTGTTCGCGTCAGGCAAGTACTATATAATTTGTGTAGTAATGCAATTAAGTTCACGAGTTCAACTGATGATCGAGTCGGTACGGTTGCTATCGAGGTACTTTTAGCAAATAAAAATCATGATTTTAATACTGTAGATTTCAGAATTTCTGATAACGGCCGCGGGATGAGCAAAGTTCAGCTAGCACGAATTTTCCAACCTTTCAGTCAAGCCGAAGACAGTATAACCCGCGAATTTGGTGGAACAGGTCTAGGTTTATCTATCTGTAAAAGCCTCACTGAACTCATGTATGGCCAAATAAAAGTTAGCAGTGAAATTGGTATTGGTAGTGAGTTTTGCATTAGCATTCCTTTCACGCTCAGTGATGGTGCCACTATCGAGCATAAAAACCGCCTTAAAGGAAAAAAGATTGCTTTATATAGCCCTGAAAAAGCACAAAAAGACTATGTAAAACGTTATTTAGACTTTTTAGGGGCGCAAGTCTATGAGTACCAACAAATTGACGCTGAACAAAAGTGGCAGAACTCTGAGGGTTTAGTATGGTTAATCAATGGCATGCACGATATGGAAGAAGTGAATAAACAGTTGCGTCGTTTAAGTTACCTGCTAGAAGAAAACCAACAGCAAGTTATAGTTTTAAGTAAACTTAGTGAAGCAAAACTAACTTGCAAAAATGTATTTTATCTAAATGCATTACCACTATGCAAAAGCAGTTTATTTAACTCTTTGTTTATTGCATTTGGCTTACATCAGCCTAAAACAATCAAATCGAGCAAAACATTTAATCAGTATCAATCTGTTGAAAGTGCGCGGTTAAGTAACCAACTCATTTTACTAGTTGAAGACAATCTAATGAATCAACAAGTTATTACAGATCAACTGCACTTACTTGGTTATGGGGTTGAAGTTGCAAACGATGGTGAGCAAGGATTGAGAATGTGGCGAGAGGGCAGTTATTCATTAGTGTTAACTGATTTACATATGCCTAAAATGTCTGGCTATGATTTAACCAAGGCTATTCGTGATGAAGGCCCTGAACGCGCTGATTTAGAATCAGAAAGTATCATTATCGCAATCACAGCAAATGCTTTAAAAGGTGAGCGTGAGAAGTGTTTATCTCATGGTATGAATGATTACATCACCAAACCAGTCGAGTTAAATGTACTCGAAAAGGTTATTTCTCACTGGTTACCCATAGAATCAGAGAAAGTCGTACAACCTATCGATCTAGAAAGACTAACAAGTTACATTGGTGAAGATCGCTCACAGCATGCGCATTTTCTCAATATGTTTATCGAACACGGCAATGGCATGATGCAACAGCTCAAGTCGGCGGTGATACACGATGAGTTTGGCGAGTTAGCAAGTATTGCCCATCAATTAAAATCAACTGCGCAAACTATTGGCGCGTTTAAACTGGCTAATTCTGCACAAGATCTTGAGTCTGAATGCTCCAAACAGAATATGGATCATCAAGTGATTGAGCACTTTAGAGACGATATTGAGCAACACTTCTTCGAAGCTAAACAATTTATCGTTCAGCTTCTTGAGCAAAACGAATCATAAAAAAGGAGACCTTAGTCTCCTATTCTTATACTGGCTTATAGCCCTCTATTTCAACTTCTTTACCTTCAAACAAGAAGCCGACCATTTGTTCTTCTAAAAACTTTCTATGCTCTAAATCCATCATATTTAGATGTTTTTCATTAATAAGCATAGTTTGTTTATGCTGCCACTGGGCCCAAGCTTCTTTGGAAATATTGTTAAATATCTTTTCACCCACTTCACCAGGGTAGAGTTGAAACGCTAAACCCTCAGCTTCTTTTTGTAGCTTTTGACAAAATACTGTACGTGCCATTGTGATACCTCAATAGTCTGATAGGGCTTTATTCTATCGCTGATTTCAATTGATTAAAATCTTTAATCAATTTCTTTGTCGGTGTTGCAAGGCCAACTTTTGGTGGCGACTGCAAATCATACCAAATCTCATTATTGTCAGAGATTTCTTTAAGAGGTGCACCTAAACAAACTACCACTGGCGTAATCGTCAACTTAAAATGGCTAAAAACATGCGTAAAAGAATCGGCATCATGCGCAAATTCTGTGATGCCTTTTTGCGCCAAATACGCGAGGAGTCGCTCTTTTGTTTCAAATTCAAAAAAACAATGTAACCCTCCCCAAATACCTGCGTTGGGTCTGCGTTCAAGCAACAGCGAATTCTGATGATGCAGAATTAGCATAAAGCAGGATTTCTCTGGCACTGATTTTTTCGGTTTTGAATGGGGAAAAGCTTTAACAACACCTTGTGCAAAAGCACTACAGCGGGTATTTAATGGACAAGGATCACAATCATATTTAGCGCGCGAGCATAAACTCGACCCTAGATCCATCATGGCTTGATTGAACTGGGTAACATTATTTTTTGGAGTAATTTGTTCTGATAATTGCCAAAGGTTATTTTCAACCTTTTTATTTCCATACCAGCCCTCAACTGTAAAAAAGCGCGCCAACACTCGTTTAACATTGCCATCTAAAATAGGATGATGCTGAGCCAAAGATAACGATAATATCGCCCCTGCCGTCGAACGGCCAATCCCCGGTAGTGCGATCACCTGTTCGATATCAGATGGAAAGACCCCTTGAAATTGCTCAGTAATAATCTTAGCTGTTTTATGTAAGTTTCGAGCTCGGGCATAATAACCTAGGCCAGTCCAATGATGGAGAACTTCATCTTCAGACGCATTTGCAAGCGCTTCAATAGTCGCAAAGCGTTTCATAAAACGTTCAAAGTATGGAATAACGGTCGCCACTTGAGTCTGCTGAAGCATAATCTCCGAAACCCACACTTTATAAGGCGTTTTTGCTAATTGCCAAGGAAGGGTTTTACGCCCGTAGAGCTCATACCAATCGACTACTTGATCGGCAAACCAAGTTGCTAAATCTCTATTGATTTCCATCTAAACCACTTCTATGGAACTAAATTGCTGTCAGTCTATTGTCACAAACAAAAAGGTCAAGGGATTTACTTGTGATCGCGCAGACTTAAAGGGATAATATGCGACCCAATTTTTCCAGGTAATTGAAATATGAGTGAACAGCTTAAAAACTCGCTTGAACAAGCAGAGCAAGACGGTAAGTTTATCCGCACCATCCGTAGTTTTGTTAAGCGTGAAGGTCGTTTAACCAAAGGTCAAGCCAGTGCCATTGATCAAAACTGGGCAACAATGGGCCTAGAGCATAAAAATGGGCGACTCGATTTAAGCCAAGTTTTTGGCAATGATAATGACGTTATCTTAGAAATTGGTTTTGGTATGGGTAAATCTTTAGTTGAAATGGCCGCCAAATCACCAGATAAAAACTTTATCGGCATTGAAGTCCATCGACCAGGTGTTGGTGCCTGTTTAGCTGATGCAGCAGAAGCTGGTATTACGAATTTGCGTGTATTTGAGCATGATGCCATCGAAGTCTTGGCCGATTGTATCGCCGATGGTGCGTTAGCGGGTTTACAGCTATTTTTCCCTGATCCATGGCACAAAAAGCGTCATCATAAACGTCGTATTGTACAAGCTGCGTTTGCTGAGAGTTTACGTCAAAAACTTAAGATAGGTGGTGTTTTCCATATGGCGACTGATTGGGAAAACTATGCAGAGCATATGCTAGAAGTTATGCAGGTGGCGCCAGGTTACAACAATTTGTCTGAAACAAAAGACTACATGCCGCGCCCTGACTTTCGCCCTTTAACTAAATTTGAGCAACGTGGTCACCGCTTAGGCCATGGGGTATGGGATTTAATGTTTGAACGTACCGCCTAAATAAAGACTGATGTCTTTTAGGTGTTAATTGAGCCAATGAATTCATTGGCTTTTTGCCATTTTTATATGAGTGATTTAACGATGTTAACCAACCCAAGCCAAGTTCTATTACGTAACGAACAAGCACTCTCAGCCTCGTCTATTTTAGTAATTAACTTTGAGCAAGATGGTTTTTTAGCCGCATTAAAAACGCTTGTACCAAATGCGAAAATCACTGCTTTTACAAGTAACTTTGCAAATGCTGATTGGGCTAACACACAATCTGGGATTGAGGTAAGTTTAGCCACGCAATTACCTGAACAGTGCTTTGAGCTAGTGATTTTTTACTACCCAAAAGCCAAACCAGAAGCGCTGATGTTAATGGATAACATTCGTGCTATTTCTGACCCGAATACACGCTTACTGATAGTCGGCGATAACAAGGGCGGCGTTAAGTCATCAGAAAAGCAACTCAAAGATCATGCAAAGTTTGGCCGTAAAATCGATTCTGCACGTCATTGCGCTTTATATCAGTTTAGTCAATTAACTCCCAATCCTAATTTTGAGTTAAGTCATTATTTCAAACGATTTAATGTAACACTTAACGGCATCAGCATTGACGTAATGAGCATGCCAGGAGTATTCAATCATGGTGCGCTGGATAAAGGAACCGAATTATTACTCAATCACATCACCCCACCATCTTCAGGTGTTGTATTAGATTTTGGCTGTGGTGCAGGGGTGATATCGGCTTATTTAGGTAAAACCAACCCTCATTTGTCTTTTCTATGTTTAGATGTCAGTGCCTTTGCAGCCAAAGCGACTGAATTGACCTTACGAGCAAACCAAATAGACGGAAATGTACTCCTCAGTAATGGGCTACAAAAACTGACTGATAAAGTCGACCATATAGTCACTAACCCACCTTTCCATACAGGACTGAGTACTGACTACGATATCACTGAAACCTTTATCAAAGAGGCAAAAAAAGTGCTAAAGCCAAATGGCACAGTGACCATAGTTGCCAATAGCTTTCTAAAATACCCGCCTTTATTAGAACAAGCGTTTGGCCAGTATCAGCAAGTATGCAAAAACACTAAATTCACCGTTTATCGAGTCGAGAGTTAAACCGTCGACTATTGCTAGCCATGGTTTGTGAGAAATAATATCAGCCTTGGGTGAAATACTTGTAAAAACAGCTGCCAACATCTAGATTTTGAAGATAAAATAAAAAATCTTGTGATGAACAATGCACTTTTAATTCATTGCTTAACGCACAGATTAGATTTAACATTAAATGTGTTAGCTAAACTATAGGCGATGTTGATAAGTATATGTCGGGAATCAGTCATACCATAAGCATACAAAAAGCTTTAATCAGAACCGTCATGCTGATCACGACTCTTTGTCTTGTTTTGTCTATTTCTGTTTCTACCTACCTAGACATCGAAAAACAACGCAGCTTTGCACTCGAAAAACTCGCAACTTACGCCGATATTATTGCATTTAACGCACAGGTTTCATTGCTTTTTGATGATAAAGAAACAGAAAAAAAGCGCTTAGAAGGATTTCGAGCTGCGACAGTTATCGAAAATATTCACATTTATAAAATTGATGAATTCACAGATGAAGTAACATTTTTCGCCAGTTTTAATGCCACAAATATCCCGCCCATTCCAACACGCATAGGCAAACTCGCCAATGCTACTAAGCCAGTATTTATTGAACATCATATCGATATTGTTCGGCCTATTGCTTTTGAAGGCATCACACAAGGGTATGTGTATATCCGCGGTGGTTTAAGCGCGCTAGATACGTATATTAACGAAAAACTCATCATCAATGTGATTGTGGCGCTGTCTGTGTTATTACTGGTGTTTTTGATCACCATCCGGATCCAACGACGTTTTACACTCCCCATAGAAGCCCTAACTAAACTCGTGCAAGAAGTGTCAAAAAATAAAAATTACGATGTTCATGCACCGCACGCAGAGATATCTGAACTAAACCAATTAGGCTCGAATCTTAATATTTTATTTTCTCGCACTAAAGCCCAGCTTGAACGTCAGAAAAAAGACGAATTAGAAATTCGTCAACTTAACCAAAACCTCGAAGAAAAGGTTAACCACCGGACAACTGCACTTAAAGAAGCCAACCAAGAACTTCTCAATACCCTAGAGCGGATGCATCAATATCAAAACAAAATTGTTGAAAATGAAAAAATGGCCTCTTTAGGTCAGATGGTAGCTGGGGTGGCTCATGAAGTTAATACACCTATTGGGCTCGGCGTAACAGGCTCCACATTACTCAAAGATAAATTAACTGAAATTCAAACCGCCTTTAATAGCAAAACCCTAACAGCATCACAGATGGAAAGATTCATCAACGATGGCATTGAGAATTTAGACTTAATTTACCGTAACCTTAATCGTGCAGCAGATTTAGTCTCAAGCTTTAAGCAAGTCGCGGTCAATCAAGATACGGAGCTCGCTTCTTCAGTCAATATCACTGAGTTAGTTAACAACGTTTTACTTACGATGAAAACTGAGTTAAGTGTTTGTGCGCATCAAGTTCATGTTGATTGCCCAGAAAACCTGCTTATTCAATCAAAATCAGGTCCATTACAACAAATTTTTCAAAACCTAATCAGCAATTCATTGATCCATGGCTTGAGCGTAGAAAAACCGGGTAACATTAACATTGTTTTCAAATCAGAAAATAACGCGATTAGAATTGATTACCTTGATGATGGTAAAGGCATGCCAAACCATATCAAGAAACGTATTTTTGATCCTTTTGTCACGACAAGACGCGGAGAAGGTGGCAGCGGTTTAGGCATGCACCTAGTTTATAATTTAATCACTCAAGCACTGGGTGGCTCGATCATTTTGCTTGATGATAGCGATAAAGGCGTTCATTTTGTAATAGAACTGCCATTAAATGAAGGGTTATAGAATGAAATTAGCCCTCATCTTGCTACTCTTATTAACCAGTATGAACTGCAAAGCAAAAACAATTGAACAAGTGCGCTCTGCATTTATATTTCAGATGTCAAAATTTATTGAATTCTCCAAACCTATCGGTGAAGGTGTCTCATTTTGCTTTTTTGATAAAAATAATGGGCCCGCGCAACTCCTTTCTAGCCATACAAAATTAATTAGCCATGGCAAACCGATCATTGTTCATTTATTAGAAAAAATCAGTGCAACCACTGAACTAAATCAACAATGCAACATCATATACTTGGATGAATTAAGTTATTCTAAAATCAATCGTGATTGGCTGAATAAAATAGATTCAAATATTGTAATTATCGGTGAAGATATTCGCTTTATTGAACAAGGTGGATTGGCTGCGCTGATTAAAGAAGGCAATAAAATTAAACTGTATATTAATAAAGAGAAACTCAACAATAGTGATTTAAAAATTGGCTCTCGATTACTAGCACTCGCTAAATTTTATCCTGAGTAATTTTACTTGTTAACATATAGAATAGCCCCTATAATCATGCAATCTACGTTCAATTAACATCTTTTGAATTAATTGTAAATAAAACTTTTCCAAAAGGTTATTAAAAATGCAAACGCCTGTCATTCTTATCGTTGAAGATGAAGACGTAACTAGATTAAACCTAGTCAGTTTATTCGAAGCTGAAGGATATAAAGTAATAGAAGCCATTGATGGCGAAGATATGCACGAGAAAATTTCAGCAAACGATGATATCAATCTTGTTGTGATGGACATCAACTTACCAGGAAAGAATGGACTTATTTTAGCCCGTGAATTGCGTCAAAAGCGTAACATTGGTTTAATTTTCTTAACTGGCCGTGACAACGATGTCGATCGTATTTTAGGGCTTGAAATTGGCGCTGATGATTACATCACCAAGCCGTTCAATCCGCGAGAATTAACAATTCGTGCCCGAAATTTATTAACTCGCACCGCAAGTTCAACTGATGAAGGCGAGCTAGGTTCAGATGGTGTATTGACCTTTAATGGTTGGGAGCTTGATGAAAATAGCCGCTGCTTAACTTCACCAAATGGCGAAGCTAAGCGTTTACCTAAAGGCGAGTATCGAGCTTTACGTCTAATGCTTGACTCTCCAGGGCGAATTTTTAGTCGCGAGCAGTTAATTAAGCACATGACAGGCCGTGAGCTTCGTGCTAATGACCGCACTGTGGATGTAACAATTCGTCGTATTCGTAAACACTTTGAAAGTGATGAAAGCACTGCTGAATTAATCAGTACAATTCACGGTGAAGGCTATCGCTTTATTGGTAAACTTGATAGCTAGTTCGTAAGCTTATCTAAATATTCTTGAAGGGCGTCTAGCCCTTCTTTTATTTGTGCTGGTAAACACTCAACCCAGTTCTGTAATTGCCCATCAGTGCTGACTAAGGCTTTATTCTCCATCTCTTTGGCACTCGCTTGTACCTTGAGTAGCCCAACTGAACCAGCTGCCCCTTTGAGCTTATGAGCAACCGACTTATACTCTTCATAATCATGTTCCGTAAGTGCCGTTTCTAGTTCCTTTAAGTACTGAGGCCACAACTTATTAAACAGTTGACTGCTTTTTGCAAAAACACCTACCCCCATTGAATTCACGAAGTCATTGATTGTTTCAAGTACGAGCAAATCACTGGAGAGCTCAAGTTGCTGAATTGGCGGTGCTATTGGCAGTTCTTGAGGGGCGGTATGAGAAAAGAGCTCAGCGAACATTCGGTCAAGCTTTACTGTACTAATGGGCTTCGCGAGCGCCCCCTGAATACGGATTCCCGCCAAATCTTCTTCCGCTCTACGGACGTTTGCAGTCAAAGCAACAATAGGTAAATGGTCAAAATTAGGATCTTGACGAATAATACTAGCGACTTCATCACCATTGATGTCAGGTAATTGCATATCTAATAAGATGAGATCGAGATCATCTTCAGTCTCAACAAATGCTAAAGCATCCTCGCCGGTTTCAGCCCACAGCACCTCATGCCCCCGCTGTTCTAATAAGTTTGTTGCAATTTCTGCATTTAATGGCACATCTTCGACTAATAAAATATTGAGACCGCGTCCACTATAAACGTCTTCTCGAGGCGCATTTGATAGCTTGAGCGGTATTTCTATTTTGAAGCAGCTGCCAATACCTATTTCGCTTTTAACTGTAAGCTCGCCATCCATCGCTTCAATTAATGCTTTAGTAACCGCGAGTCCAATTCCAGAGCCAAGAGCATTACTGTTATTAATATCAGGCACTTTATAGTACATATCAAAAATGCGATTGATCTGATCGACGGCAATACCAATCCCAGTATCAACGACTTCAATCATCAACCATGATTGAGCTTTTCGGTACTCACGCACGCAGCGAAGCTTAACCGAACCTCTTGGGGTAAACTTCACTGCATTATTAATGAGGTTCCATAACACCTGTCGTAAGCGAGTGGGATCAATCTCAGCATAAATATCCAAAACACCATGCTGCTCAACATTAAACAGTAAATCTTTTTGTTGCGCGATTAACCCTCCAAAGTTAATCACATCATTCAAAAAGTCTGAAACATTGACACTTTCACATGCAATATCGAGCTGATCACGGTCAACTTTATCTAAATCAATAATATCATTAAAAATATTACCAAGTGTTTCTGCACTTGAGAAAACCGTATTACACCAACTGCGTTGATTAGCTGAGAGCTCTGTTTCAAGTAACATCCGCGTTAAACCCACAATACCATTTAACGGCGTTCTTAACTCATGACTCAAAGTCGCAATAAACTTCCCTTTATCTTTATAGGCTTGCTCTAAAGCTTGCTCAGCTTCTTTTCGCGAAGTGATATCACGGCCAAAACCTAATAAACCTATGTATTCATGCTTGGCATTAAAGAAAGGAACTTTGCGCATTTCAAACCATCGCGCTTCATTATTTACATTATATTCAACATCTAAGGTCAATGAAGCTTGTTGTTGCTCGACTTCTTTGTCTGTTTTTAACACTGAGGGTAATAATGAAGGGGAATAGATTTCTTCTGCTTTTTTTCCGATCAACTCTGAGGTAGCAATCCCCATCACTTCTTCAAACTTACGATTACAGCCCGCGAAGTTGCCTTGCTCATCTCGGTAATAAAATAAGTCAGGAGATGAGTCAACAATCGAACGTAACAACACCCCTTGCTCAGCGAGCTCAAGCTGAGTTTTTTTCCGCTCGGCTATTTCTTTTCTTAATTCATCGATAGCACGTCGTTTGGCATGAAAAGCCATTTTACGTTCTTCAATTTCATTATTTAGCCTTTGAATGTTATCGCTAAGATTTTGATTTAGATGCTTTTCTTGTTGAGTTGCATTTTCTAAGTAAGCAAAAGAAGCATGAAGCTGCTGAATTAGATCTATCACAACGTAAACAAAAATTGGCGCTGACAGTGCAGAAAAGACCATAATGCCTATCACATCAGCCCACTTTACCATTCCTTCCACAACATAATAATATGTACAAGAAACGATTAAAGCGCAGACCAAGCAAAATAGGTATAACAAAACACTGGAGCGACCTACCCCCTGCTTTGCCACAAAAGATGAGATAAGACGAGCCCAAGGGCTAAGGGATGATTCAATCATAACTTAGTATTAACTCTTGTATCTGCCCGTCGAAAAATGATCGCAGGTTAGTTGATTAATATTTGATTTGTAACACCACTAAACGAACAACGAGACTCTTTATCGCCATCAAGCAATAACACCCCTTGTCTGGCAGCACTACTCGCACCTTTAACCAATTGTAGCGTATAGTTTATTTCTTGCAGTTGACCAATCGCAACTGCAGAACTCGCACCGGTATTACATAACATTTGACTAAACTTGAAGTAATTATAGCGGGCAAAAGGCTGCGATGAGGTCACCGTTGGGTTTGAGCTATTTAAGCGAGTGGCAATTTTCCAAGGGGCAAAATCAGGTGCAACACTCGCATTACGATAAACAACTTTATCTTGGTGGGTAAAGTAATGACTAATATATTCACCTGTCGCCATGTTTGGTGCCAGCTTGCCGTCTTGGATGTCAAAAATCCAAAAACCACCACTGCCAATGACATCAAATGTCACACTGTCGCCTTTTTCACTTTCTTCAATGCTGATTGCTAATGCCGTTTTTTTATCTAAACCGAAGCTCATTTGTGTTTGCGTCTCGTAGGCGACTTTTAACAAACGTGTTTGTCTGGCTAATGATGACAGCTGAGTATCAATTAAGCCGTAAGGGAATAAACCTAACACCCCTTCAGATAGATAATTGAGTTCGCGTTCTGCTTCAGTTGAAATGCAATCCACACCAAGATTACAGACTTCATTAGCACCTAAATACACATTACTTGGCTCAATCATCACTTGAGCACCTTCGCCTGATAAAATGGTATTACGAGAAGCTAGGCTATTAATACTTTGACCTTCGACCGCTAGGATCAATTGCTTATTAGTCAGCATCTCTTTTATTTTTAATAATTCAGGACTCGCTTCACCTGTCGGCTTGTTTAAAGCATGTGAGGCTAATAAGTTACTGCCATCAGCGATATAAATCGCATCGGCACGTTTAATGTTATCTAAAATACTGTCATCTTTTCGACACGCAGATTCTTGCAGTTTAAACAAATCAGGGTACAGAATATTACGACGAAAACTCCCTAACTTTTGAATTTGAAACTGAGCAAGCTTGCTGCAGGCGTCGGCATCATACTCTTTGACTGATAATGCTGTTTGCATTGCTCCGTCTAACGGCAACCAAATTACTTCAAAGCCGAGCTGCTCAAATAAACCAGTGTAATAATCGACTTTTTGATAAGGGTCACGGCTCACACCTGTCAGTAACGCGACTCTCGGTTTACGTTTTTTACCTGCAACCTGATGCGCTCGCTGATAAAATGCTTGATATGCTAGCAGGGCTGATTCATTGTTAGTTGCCAATAAATCAACTTGAGTTTTCAAGCGTTTTCCCGAGCGAGCTGCTTGTTTTTGCTCAAGTAAGTCAAATAAATTGTTGCGCTCAAATTCAAACAGCCCTGACCAAACATCGCGCCCTTTGATTGTTTCATCTTGATGGGTAAAAGAGCTGCGGCGAATTAAACGAACAAACTCACGCTCTGATAGTTGCGATGCTTCAATTTGGGGTTTTAACGATTGCATCATTGCAATGACTTGTGCGCGAAGCTGCGGCTGTTCAGTCCAACTAAAATCAGCTAAGCGAGTTATCGCTTCATCTGTAACTTGATAAATCGGCCCTAATTTAGCACTTTCATCAAATCCAGTTTGCTTTTTCGCAGGCGAGCAATATCTATCCATATCACTTGAACAAACTTCAAGTTCTTGACCGAACAAAAATAAATTTGCTTGCTCTTGTGCAATACTCTGATAGGCATTTAAAAGCGCTATCACGCCTAAAAATAAACTAGCAAGCGATTTAGTGTTACGAATATTCATTGAAAGATACCATTTTATTATTATTTTTTAATAACTAAGCATGCAAAGCGCACCAAAAAGCAAAGCGCATAATCACTACATTCTACCAATAAGTAACTGTACTTAAAAGAATATATGAGCAAACAAATGATCTTTTATCGTATTCTGACTGAGCGATTCCTTAAAGCTTGAAAAGCTTATTAAAAATAAATTATATTCCCACCATAATACTTGAGTGTTTTTGTAAGGTATTATGAACAAACTTGTCTTTTTTTCATTTTATAAAAAAAGCACCATCGCGTTTTTTATTGTAGAATGGCGCGTTTTTCAGCATAGGCTATTTCTGGGAGTAAACGAACCAATGCAAAAATTCATGCCTGACATTGCCCACTCTGCTGAGGCATTACAAGAAGGGACACTCGACTGGGTTGGAATGAGCCAAATAGAGCTTCCACTCGTGGTCAGCAGCAAAGACTGCCCTGACCAGCATGTATCTGCATTAGCTGAAGCCTTCGTAAATTTGAATGATCCGCAAGCTAAGGGTATTCATATGTCGCGCTTATATTTGGCGCTTGATGAATTTTCTAATCAGCAAACTTTGACACCTGAAACCCTAACCACAGTATTAGACCAATTTATTAGCAGTCACCATTCGCTTAGTGACCAAGCCCAAGTAACGCTAAAATTTGATTATCATTTGCGTCGCCGTTCTTTATTAAGTGGAAAAACAGGCTGGAAAGCTTACCCAGTTGAAATTACTGCAACATATAAAGAGCAAGTCGTTACACTTGAGCTGAGTGTATCAGTTACATACTCATCTACATGCCCATGCTCTGCTGCGTTAGCGCGTCAACTCATTCAACAAGCGTTTGATCAACAATTCACCGAACAAGCTATCGATAAAGATCACATTATGCAATGGCTGGGCAGCACTCAAGGTATTGTTGCCACACCGCATTCTCAACGCTCAATAGCGCAAGTAAAGGTCAAGCTCAATCAACGCGATAGCCACTTTGATATTTTAGGCTTGATTGATGCACTTGAAAATGAACTCAAGACCCCCGTCCAAGCCGCTGTGAAACGTGAAGACGAACAAGAATTTGCGCGCCTCAATGGCCAAAATTTAATGTTTTGCGAAGACGCTGCTCGAAAAGTAAAACATATACTCAATCAGCAAAGCGCCTATTCAGACTTCTGGTTGCGTATCAACCATTATGAATCTTTGCATGCCCATGACGCTGTCAGTGTTGCAGTCAAAGGTGTAGAGTCAGGCTACACCGCTTAAACTTCAAATGGGTTTATGTTGTTTGATACCCAACGTAAACCCGATCGCGCCTTACTTTAAGTCATCATTTTTGGCATAAATTGTGCTTTAAACAGTTAGTGTCAATTTGTTGTCTTGGAGTAGTTATGGAATTTGTACTGTTATCAATATTAGTGTTGGTCGTGATTGCAGCGGTCATTGCGGGGCGAATGACCGACAGTGGCAACCCCTACCCTTTTAAAAGTAAAACCAGTTTATTTACGCAAGTAGAAAAATCATTTTTAACCTTGCTGGAACAATCTGTCGGCAATGATTATAAAGTTGTCAGTCGCGTTAAGTTAGTCGATGTGATTGATTTTAAACCGGGTATCAATGAAAAAAATAAGCGCACAGCGCTAACTAAAGCCAAAAATAAACAGCTCGACTTTGTATTACTCGATAAACAAAACCTGAACATTGTGGCTGCGATAGATTTAGTAAACAACAATAACAAAGAAGGCCATAAGGCTCAAAAAGATTGGTTTGTCGGTGGCGCGCTTGAATCAGCTGGCATCCCGCATATTCGTATGAAAGTCAAAGCAGGATATAAGTCGTCAGAAGTACGCCAAGCTATTTTGTTCAAATTAGGCAAAAAAGCAGTCAAGCCGCCGATAGTCAAAGCAAAAACGATTATGCGTCCTGCGGTATTATCCCCTTCTCAAATGAAAGCATCGAATTCCACCGCACTTGCACAAGTCTCTTAGTAATATGTGCAGCGCAATGCGCTGCACATTAATTATTTCAGCCATCAATTAAGTGTCTTATTCAAACTTAAAAGCGGTGATTTTTTAATTCGCTAAGCCTTTGATTCTCGCATTTTTAAGCTTTCACAGTATAATCAGCACAACTAGAAAGAGGATTATATTTTATGAATATCGGTATCATTGGCGCAATGGAGCCTGAAGTAGCTATTTTGCGTGACACCATGACACAAGTGAATACAACCCAAGTCGCTGGGTTTACTTTTTATACAGGCCAATTAGCTGGGCACTCAGTTACTTTAGTCCAATCGGGTATTGGTAAGGTAGCATCAAGTATCGCTACCACATTGTTGATCGAACGATTTTCACCTGATTGTATTATTAATACAGGCTCTGCCGGTGGATTTGAACAAAGCTTAAATGTAGGCGATGTAGTTATTTCGTCTGAAGTTCGCCACCACGATGTTGATGTCACTGCATTTGGTTATGAGTTCGGCCAAGTGCCTAATATGCCGGCAGGATTTACAGCTCATGCATCTCTGATTGATGCAGCACAACAAGCAATTGCCTCATTAGGTAATGTGAAAACCATGACAGGCCTTATCTGTACCGGCGATTCATTTATGTGTGATCCTGTTCGTATTGAAGCGACACGCTCACAATTCCCATCAATGCTTGCCGTTGAAATGGAAGGCGCTGCGATTGCGCAAACCTGCCATCAGCTAAACACTCCATTTGTTGTGATCCGTTCATTATCAGACATTGCCGGGAAAGAATCCCCTGAGTCATTTGAAGCGTATCTTGTCACTGCATCAGAAAACTCTTCGAAAATGGTCATTGCGTTATTGACTAACTTACAAGGTGTGGCTCTTTAAGTGCTACTTGATATTGCCCAACAACATTTGGGTTTTATCTTGTTGCTTGTGGCAATTTGTGCTGAGCGCATTTTGCCACTTACTCGTGCCTACCACCCATTCACTTTATTAAAGCTAATTTTCAGCAATATCCAATCCCGTATTTTTGATTCAAAATCTTCTGTTCAGTATCAATATATAGCGGGTACATTAGGGTTTATTTTACCTATATTAACTCTACTGATCTTAACGTGGGGTATTGTGTCCTTTGCGATTTACCCGCAGTGGCTCTCGGTGTTTATTTTATATTTATGCATTGAAAGTAAGGAACTCGAAAGTGCCACCAAAAAAATTCCAACCTTGCTCAAACATAACCAAAAATCAGCTGCTCGCGACTTGCTTAGACTTTGGCTTAGAAGAGACACTCATTCTTTATCGGAAGTTGGCATAATTAAAGCGGGCATTGAAACGCTCGTGCTGAGATTAGCGCGCCACTATTTTGCTGTAATTTTTTGGTTTTTAGTCGCAGGACCTTTTGTCGCATTGAGCTACCGACTGATTAACCTAGTTCACAATACTTGGTCTAAAAAAGTCACTCCTGATTCAGCTTTTCTAAAACCGATTCAAATAGTTGACTACCTATTTGAGTGGATACCTCTGCGCTTAGTTGCGTGCTCTATCGCTCTAAATAAACAGACTCGGTTGGCGGTTCGTTATATGAGTCAATATGGGCAGTTCTTCTATCAAAAAAACTCTGGCTGGTTGATAAGCGCAACCGCGGCGACAATGCAAATACAATTAGGTGGTCCCGCCTTGTACCAAAAAAAGCGATATGCGAAAATGCGTGTTGGTCAAGGTCCGTTGCCTTCGACTCGTGATCTACTTCACGCTTTGGGCATACTTAATCAAGTAAAAATTTTATGGTTAAGTGTCATTATATTACTGGAGATCGCCGTTGCTTTTCTTAAAATTTAAATGGATATTGATTTTTTTAGTTTGCACTTCATTTTCGTCTTTAGCCACACAACGTATCGCAACCTTAGCTCCCCATTTAACAGAATGGGCGTATTCCCTTGGTTTAGGTGAACAAATAATCGCGGTGAGTGCTTACAGCGATTACCCTCTAGACGCGAAAAATAAACCGATAGTATCTGACGCAAATGGCATTAACTTAGATGCACTTGTGCGTTTAAAACCAGACTTAGTATTAGCATGGCAAGGTAGTACTCAATTAGCGCAAATAGAAAAACTTCAGCGATTAGGGATCAAAGTACACCTTTCTAACCCACACACTCTTGAAGATATCCCTGAACAGCTGATGCAAATAGCCGAACTCACAGGCACGACAACAATTGCAACACAGTTAAACGATTCGTTTTTAACCCAATTAGACTCCCTTAGAAAAAACTATCAGCATCGCGCAAAGCAACGGACTTTTTTTCAAGTCTGGCATTCGCCGATCATCACATCCAATGGTGATAGTTGGATCCAAAACTTATTAGATGTCTGCGCATTAACTAACCCATTTTCAGAACATTCTGTCGCTTACCCAACAGTCAATAAAGAACAAGTCATGCTTAAAAATCCTGACATTATTATTATTTCAAATAAGAGCCCAAACAGTGGTCATGGTGATATGTGGTCAAGCTTGAAAATGATTAATGCGGTGAAAAATGAGCGAGTGTTTTACATCGATCCTGATTACTTACATCGTTTTACAGCAAGAGTATTACAAGGCTTAGAACACCTCTGCCAAATTACCGCGCCAATAAAAAACTAAAATAACCAAAGAATTTGATAAATAAAAAAGCGATAACGGAGTGCGTTATCGCTTTTTTTTATTTGCAAACAACATTTATTCTACTGAGATCTTAGCAAACTTACGTTTACCTACTTGATAAATTTCTTGTGTCCCTTTACTTACTTCAAGCTTGGTATCTGTAATTTTATCTTCGCCATTTAACTTCACTGCACCTTGTTTAATCATGCGCATGGCTTCAGATGTACTTGCGACTAATCCTGCTTCTTTTAATAAATTAGCAATTGAGATAACGTCAGATTCAATTGTAACTGTGACTTCAGGAATATCATCTGGTAGTGCTTTCTTTTGGAATCGATTAATAAAATCTTGATATGCAGCCTGTGCATCTTCCTCACTATGGAAACGAGCAATCATTTCTTGCGCAAAAGAAATTTTAATATCGCGTGGATTTTTACCCTCTGTCACTTGCGTTTTCAGGTCTTCAATTTGCTCTATTGATAATGCACTTAATAACTCGTAATAACGCCACATCAAATCATCAGAAATAGACATTATCTTACCAAACATCTCTGTCGGGCTATCGGTAATACCGATATAATTCCCCAATGACTTAGACATTTTTTGCACACCATCCGTTCCTTCAAGAAGGGGCATCATTAAGACAGTTTGCGGCTTCTGCCCTTCGCTCTTCTGTAGCTCTCGGCCCATCAGTAGATTAAAGCGCTGATCGGTTCCACCGAGCTCAACATCTGACTCCAATGCCACAGAATCCCAACCTTGAACAAGTGGATATAAAAATTCATGTATCGCAATTGGTTGACCACCGGCATAACGTTTCTTGAAATCATCTCGTTCAAGCATACGAGCAACAGTTTGGTTAGATGCCAGCTTAATCATCCCTGCAGAGCCAAGCTTTTCCATCCAAGTCGAGTTAAATGCAACCGTTGTTTTCGCAGGGTCTAAAATCTTGAATACTTGCTCTTTATACGTCTCGGCATTAGCTAACACATCTTCACGCGTCAATGGTTTACGGGTTACATTTTTGCCGGTTGGATCGCCAATCATGCCTGTAAAATCACCAATTAAGAAAATCACTTCATGACCTAAGTCTTGAAAAGTCTTCATTTTATTAATTAGTACTGTGTGCCCCAAATGTAAATCAGGAGCTGTTGGATCAAAACCAGCCTTAATTTTAAGTTTTTTACCTGATTTAAGCTTTTCGACTAGCTCTTCTTCGATCAGTATTTCTTCAGCACCACGTTTGATTTCTGCTAACGCGGCTTGTAAATCAGCCATTGATTTCTCCAAATAACATTAAGCTGAGAATGTTGGCAAAAAACAACAACTCGTCTTTTGTCACATTGCACATATTTCCCCGATTCTAACTCATTATTTATGGACTTTAAATGCACAAACCACTGGTATTAGCGCTATATTCGTTATATGCTGAAAATTGTTATAAAGTAGCGTTTAGTTAGAAAAGGTTAATCATGGTTGCTGTTGTCCACAAATTACCCCAGAAACATAAAATACTTATTCTGGTATTTTTCGCAGTAATTTTAACCTTAACCTTAACGACCTCTGAAAAAGCCAAAGCATCTAAAGATAATAACCAAACAGGGCTAGAGATTGGAAAACGTTATGATGTTGCAGTAAAAATTGCTGAAGAATCAGCAATTGAGCCAGTAAACACTGAATTTCAAGCCAGCAATAGCGAAGAAATCACCTATAATGCTTTCACAGTCAAAAAAGGTGATAATTTAGCGCTAATATTTAAACGCGCCGGGTTTTCAGCCCAGACTCTTCACAAACTTATCAATACTGACAAACAAACCAAGCAATTAACCAATATACATCCAGGTGATGTGCTTTATTTTGCCAAAGATAGTGATGAGCAACTTACTCATCTAAAATATGAACTCAGTCAAACAGATACCTTGTTAATATCCCTTGGTGAAAATCAAACCTATCAAAGTTCCATTTCCAGTAAAGAAATTGAAACGCGGAACCAAATTACATCTGGCACCATTCGAACTAACTTTTGGAATGCAGGGATAGAGGCTGGTTTAACCGAAAAGCAAATTATGAATTTTGCAGATATTTTTGGTTGGGATATCGATTTTGCCAATGACATTCGCAAAGACGATAGCTTTACATTAATTTATGAAACTAAGCATATTGAAGGTGAGTATATAGGCACAGGCAATGTAGTCGCGGCTGAGTTTATTAACCAAGGTGAACATTTCGCTGCAGTCTTACATCAAGATGGCAACTATTACACGCCTGAAGGGCGTAGCATGCGCAAAGCTTTTTTACGTGCGCCGGTTAACTTTAAATACATCAGTTCAAGTTTTAACCCCAGAAGAAAGCATCCTGTCACAGGTCAAATTAGAGCCCATAGAGGGATAGATTACGCAGCCAAAACAGGCACACCTGTGATGGCTTCTGGTAATGGTAAAGTAATCAAGTCAGGTTATAGCAAATATAACGGGAACTATGTTTTCATCCAACATGGTACCCAATATGTAACTAAATACCTTCATTTGCACAAACGAAAAGTTAAAACAGGTGCAAAAGTCAAACAAGGGCAACTAATAGGTACTGTCGGTGCAACTGGTCGCGTAACAGGCGCGCATTTGCATTATGAATTTTTAGTCAATGGTGTTCACCGTAACCCTAAAACGGTTAAATTACCTAAGTCTGAGTCATTGAATACGACAGAGCTAGCTAAGTTTAAACCTATTGCAGACCAGATGCTGGCGCAATTAATCGTCAAGCGAGAATTGCAACTAGCGATGAACTAATCGCAGTTTTTACTCTATAAAAGGCTGTTTTTTAACAGCCTTTTTTATTCTTTCAAAAAACTCTCCCAGCTCAGTTTTGCTTTCCTATACTTATAATTAAGCAGTTTAGGAGGTGAAGATGACCATATTAAAATCGTGTTTAATTATCTTTTTCTGTACCTCAACACTTACGACGTGCAGTGAAACGCCTTATCAATATCGACAAGTTTTGACGGTTGCAACTAATACACCAGCCCCTCTGATTCAAGTTGACACTCACCTGCGTTATAGTCATAGGCCAACCGATCCATATCCCTATCCAATACAAGTTGGCGAAATTGGCCCGACTTTACCGCTATTTTCTGGCGATTTAACCTACCCATTTGCCTGTTCAACTTGGGAATCCGGTCTTGGACAACCTGAAGTTGATAATAATGAATTATTAGGCACCCCAGTATTTTTAGAACAGCGTGGCCAACTGACCAACAAAGTCATTGGCTATAGCAAAGACTGCGCAGTTAAAACACAAATCCGCTTTTTCATTGCAAGCAGCCCTGAGCACAGCACAGAAGTGTTTGATCTCAATACTTTAGAACTCAAACAAAATGAAGTATTACTTCGAGTCGAACAAGGTACCATAAATCGCTACATCTATACGCTGATGATGCCCATTGAAAGAAGTGAGTGGACGGATAGAACAGCCAAAAGCTTGTGGAACAAGCGCTTGATTTACCAATTCGCAGGTGGTGTTGGGATTGGCTTTCGCCAAGGAAAATTTGCCCCACAAAAATTGATTGAGCGCCGCTTTGGACAGCTCAAACAAGGTTATGCTGTTATTTCGAGCTCTGGTAACAAAACCAGCCATACTTACAATATGCTGCAAGCTGAAGATACGGCCATTAGAGTAAAAAAACAATTTATCAGCCTCTACGGTGAGCCTCTCTACACTGTTGGCATAGGAGGATCGGGAGGTGGCCTTGCACAATACCTTCTCGCTCAAAATGCCCCAGGATTGATTGACGGTGCACTGCCTTTATATTCTTATCCTGATATGGTCAGCCAAACCTTGTATGCGTTAGATTGTGATTTATTCAATAACTACTATACCTTTCGCAGCGATCTGGCGTATTGGGATGACCAAACAAAAAAGCGGGCGCTTGAAGGGCTCAATAGTGAACAACTTGAACATAAGTCTTGGTTTTTTTATCCTATAAACCAATTACTCAATGCTAAGCCCATTTATTTACCCAAAATTTATAGTGAGTGTGTAAATGGTTACTTTGGTTTAAGTGCTCTAGTTAATAACCCTGATCAAGGCTTCTTACGGAAAACCTATTCACCTCATGTTAAAGAGATAACCCATTGGAGCTATTGGCAAGATTTGGCCAATGTGTTTGGCAAAGATCAACATGGTTTCGCTAATTCAATCTGGGATAATCAGGGTGTTCAATATGGCTTGAAGGCACTGCAAGAAAACATTATTACTGTTGAACAGTTTATCGACCTCAACTACCACATTGGCGGCTGGAAAAGTGCCAACGAAATGACTAAAGAACAACTGCTGTTTATTCCTTTTACAAAAGTTGGTATTTGGCTCACTCAGTGGAGCAATCATAATATTACCGAAGGCTCTGGAAAACCCGCACCTCGCAGTAGCGCATCGACAAAAGCAATTGAAAATGCTTATCGATACGGGCAAGTGTTTTTAGGCTACAACGACATTCCGACTATTGATATACATCATTACCTTGAAGCTAAGCTCGACATGCATCATGTATCAACTGTCTTCGCGACTCGCCTACGAATTTTAGAACAAACAGGCACGGTAAAAAATCACAAAATTTGGATAGCAGATCCTAACTACACCCCCATGGATGAAGCTTTTCAAGCAATGGATGACTGGTTGCTAGGAGACAATCCTAACGAAGCGCTTTTAAGTGATCGCTGCTTCGATAAAGATGGGAAAATTATCGCTCAAGGTGAAACCGTGTGGGACGACAACTGGAATAATCGGCCGCAAGGTGACTGCGCAAAACATTTTCAAATATACACCAATAGCCGCATCCAAGCTGGCGGGCCATGGCAAGGTAGCATTTTCAAATGCCACACTATTCCAGTCAAGCAAGCCATTGAAGAAGAGCGCTATGGTGAGCATCAGATGCAGGCTTATTTAACCCAACTGGCTGAGATTTTCCCTGAAGGGGTGTGTGATTATACGAAAGGCGATAGCGCTAAGCCGCTTGCATTAACGCAGCAACTTGCACCATAAAAAAGAAACATACTAGCGATCTTTTAAACGTGATTAGCTTAAAAATAGGTGATTAACGAGTTGCGCGAGCAATAGAACAAACACCATAGGCCAAATAAATCGACTAATTTTAGCTTGCTGCGTTTGATTATAATGCGGACCAAACCGCTCTATCAAAGGTAACACCACCACAAGCGCGAGCACTAATACACCTAATATAACCAAAACAGTCAAGTTCACTTCCTTATCAGCAAGATAATCGAACGTTTACTTTACTGGGTTGAAATCGAATTTGCCAATAAAAAAGCGGCCTAATAGGCCGCCAAAAAGTAACTACGTTGGGAGACGTGCCACAAAAAACTATCCAACTAGTGCCAATAGAATACCCGCTGCAACTGCACTACCTAATACACCGGCCACATTTGGGCCCATTGCGTGCATTAATAAGAAGTTATGCGGGTTAGATTCCAACCCAACCTTATTTACAACACGTGCAGCCATCGGTACTGCCGATACCCCCGCAGCGCCAATAAGAGGGTTAATTGGTGTTTTAGAAAACTTATTCATTAACTTAGCCATGAATACACCTGAAGCGGTACCGATACCAAATGCAACGGCACCTAATACTAAAATACCTAAAGTTTCGACTGTTAAGAACTGCTCAGCAGACAACTTAGAACCCACCGCTAAACCCAAGAAGATAGTCGTGATATTAATCAGTTCATTTTGCGCGGTACCACTTAACCGGTCGACCACTCCAGATTCTTTCATTAAATTGCCTAAGCAGAACATACCAACTAACGGTGCTGCTGCTGGCAAAAACATGGCAGCTAATGCTAATACCATCAATGGGAAAATAATTTTCTCCTTTTTAGAAACAACCCGAAGTTGCGGCATTTGAATCGCACGATCTTCTTCTGTTGTTAACGCTCGCATAATGGGCGGTTGAATAATAGGCACTAACGCCATATAAGAATATGCAGCAACAGCAATCGCACCAAGTAGCTCAGGAGCGAGCTTAGAAGCTAAGAATATCGCCGTCGGACCATCTGCCCCACCAATAATTGCTATCGCAGATGCATCAGCCAAACTAAACTCAAAGCCAGGGATAAAGTTCAGTAATATCGCACCAAATAAGGTCGCAAAAATACCAAATTGTGCAGCGGCTCCAAGAAGTAACATTCTTGGATTGGCAATTAACGCACTAAAGTCCGTTAAAGCCCCCACCCCCATAAAAATTAATAATGGGAAAACACCGGTATCAATGCCAAAATAGTAGACGTAATAAAGCAACCCACCCGGCTCTGATAAACCCGCTAATGGTATGTTCGTCAACAAGGCCCCAAACCCAATCGGCACAAGCAAAAGAGGCTCAAACCCACGTGCGATAGCTAAATAAAGGAGTATAAAACCAACCGCAATCATAATGAGTTGTGGCAGGACAAAATTGGCAAGCCCTGTTGCTTGCCACAAGTTAAGCAATGCTTCCATAAAAACCTCTACACTAATGACAACAAAGGTTCACCTGTCGTAACAGAGGCACCTTCAGAGGTAAATATTTCAGCAATCGTACCTGAGCTAACAGCACGGATTTCAGTTTCCATTTTCATTGCTTCCATGATGATAACAACATCCCCACGCTCAACTTGCTGACCAGGCTTTACTTTCACTTTGAAAATATTACCAGCCAATGGCGCGTTTAGGGTTTCACCACCTTCTACTGACGCAGATTGCGGAATTAGCTCACTATCTTTAAGCTGCACATCTTTTAATTGGCCATTTGGCGCAACAACAACGTCATATACTTTACCATCAACTTGAACGCTATATTGTTCAGGCGCACTATCCGATGCCTTACTTACTGATGCCGTATTGCTCTGTGTTGGTTTTTCACCTGTAGGTACGGGCTCAAATGCTGATGGATTATCTTTATTTTTAAGAAATTTCAGACCTATTTGCGGAAACAGTGCATAAGTGAGGACATCATCAATGCTTTGGTCGGCTAACTGAACCCCTTCTTTTTCTGCAATGTCTAAGAGCTCTTTTTGCAATATATCAAGTTCAGGCGCAATCAGATCAGCAGGGCGACAACTAATTGCTTGCTCTCCGGCTAATACCCGCTCTTGCAAAGCTAAATTAACTGGAGCTGGTGTAGAGCCATACTCACCTTTTAAAACACCTGCGGTTTCTTTAGTAATTGTTTTATAACGCTCCCCTGTGAGCACGTTAAGTACCGCTTGTGTACCAACAATTTGAGAAGTTGGCGTCACTAATGGTAAAAAGCCTAAATCTTCACGCACTTTCGGGATCTCTAACAAGACCTGATCAAGCTTATCACCCGCACCTTGCTCTTTGAGTTGATTTTCCATGTTGGTCAACATACCACCAGGTACTTGTGCCAACAAAATACGACCATCAACCCCTTTAAGGCTTCCTTCAAAGGCTGCATATTTTTTACGAACATCGCGGAAATACGCCGCTATTTCTTCAAGCTCACCTAAATTTAAACCGGTATCTCGCGCAGTCCCTTCAACAATTGAAACTATCGTCTCTGTTGCACTATGGCCATAAGTCATACTCATTGATGAAATAGCTGTGTCGAGCATATCGATACCCGCATCAATGGCTTTTTGGTACGTGGCGGTACTTAGACCTGTTGTTGCATGACATTGCATCGCAATTGGGATTGAGACTGTTTGTTTAAGCGCTTTAATCAACTCTTCCGCATCATAGGGCTTTAATAAGCCAGCCATATCTTTGATACATATAGAGTGGCAACCCATTTCTTCAAGTTGCTTGGCCAGCGTTAACCACATATCTAAAGTATGAACAGGGCTGACGGTATAAGAAATCGTACCTTGAGCATGAGCCCCCACTTTAATGGCCGCTCTAATTGCAGTTTCAAGATTCCGAACATCATTCATCGCATCAAAAATACGGAATACATCTACACCATTGGCATGGGCACGCTCAACAAATTTTTCAACGACATCATCCGCATAATGACGGTAACCGAGTAAATTTTGGCCGCGAAGTAACATTTGTTGCTTGGTATTTGGCATCGCTTTTTTTAAAGCACGAATACGCTCCCAAGGATCTTCACCTAAATAACGAATACATGAATCAAAAGTAGCTCCCCCCCATGATTCAATAGACCAATACCCCGCTTGATCGAGTTTTTCTGCTATAGGTAACATGTCTTCAAGACGTAAACGTGTCGCTAATAATGATTGATGGGCGTCACGCAGAACAAGTTCGGTTAATTTTAATTTAGACATTTCTGACCCCTATTATTTTTGTTTATTTCGGTACTGATGAACTGCGGCTGATATCGCTGCGATATGTGCATTGCTCACACCCGGAGCTTTAAAACTTGCCTGTGATTTAGTCACAACTGGCTCAGGCTCTTGGCCAATTAAATGACTCATTAACTTAATTGCACCAATGAGTATGGCTAGAAATATAAAAACCACCGCCATACCAGTTAGCATTAAATTAGCAGCCTGCACTAAACTTGACGCTATATCCATTTCCTCACCCCCACGAATAAGCAGATAAATAACCACTTAAAATAGATAAAAATTCAAAATCAACAATCATATCCATCATAATCACACGCAAATGATTGTCAATTGGTAAAACCAATTAATCATAAGCTAACATAGCAAACATAAAATTAACAGTGAACAACATGTAGATTTTTCAAGCAGACATATAAGCGATGAATGATCGACATAGCCCAAACTAATGAAAAATAGGACTCTTTCAAAGTTATTTATAAATATCGGCAATGGATTTCAATTAAGAAATACATCCAAAATGCTTAAACAGATAAATTGGTATTACCAATTATACAGCTAAACCTATTAACGTTAACGTAAACTACCACGTGCATAACCAATGAATAACGGACATCCATCAAACTAAAAGTTTTTGAAATTGATTCAATTCGACAAAAATTAAAAATCACCTCTACTTAACTAGCTGTAATTTCAAATTAATTAATTAAAACAGCTCATAAAGTAAACATTTTAATACAAGTTCACAAAAAGGCCCTTATCACAAAAACCCATAAAAGGTACAAATAAGATATATTACAATTATGTAACAATCGTTCTAAAGTGAACATGGAAATAACAGGTACAAAAGGGAACACACAATGAGCAACAACAACCACTCACTATTAACTATGAGCCTAGCTGCAGCTTTAATTTCTGCCATTTTCAGTCAGAAGACAAATGCGACAGATTACCACGACACACAATTTGAATTATCACCTCAAGCGCTCACAACTGTAAAAAGTAATAGTCTACAGATTATCTCTACGGAAGCGTTTGTCTTTAGTAATCAACTTAATACTATCGATTGGGGCAATTACTTTTCACTTTATGCCCCCTCTTTAGTGCATAAACAAGAAGTTATTTTGCATTGGGCGGGTTATGCCAGTATTAATCCAAAATTATTACTGGCGCTAATCGAACTACAAAGTGAATTAATTTCAGAACCGGATACTGAAAAATTGACCTCTCCTTTGGAAGGTCTCTCCAGTAAGCAAGGGTTTGATCAGCAAATTGAAGATGTCGCACTGCAACTTAATGCTCGCTTTTATGCTTTTGAGCAAGCACTCACAAAACAATCAACACAGCACATAACTTCAGATACACCAGCCACATTAGCATTGATTAGCTTGCTAAATCACAACAACAGCCGTACTCACCAACCAACCGAGAATGTGCAGAATAAAAACTCACTCACCGAGCTTTTAACTCGCTATTCATCGTTATTTGATGGGGAGTCTTTATTAATTGACCCGCAGTCAAATCCGCAATCACTTACAGCTCCTCAAGCGATTGAATCGGCAGCAAACTTTAACCTTTCGTTTCCGTGGCCAAGCGGTTATGCCTGGTATAGCGGCGGGGCTCATTCCAATACAGGATCTGGTTATCCTTATTCTTCATTAGATTTTAATAATGGCTCAGGTGGTTGGGGCAGCAATACCCCTTGGATTCAGGCGTCGCATGGTGGGACCGTGACGCGATATTCATCATGTAATATCCGAGTTACTCATCCCAGTGGCTATGCAACAAGCTATTACCATATGGATCATTTGCAATACAATTCAGGTGACGTGGTGCCTGCTGGTGCTTGGTTAGGACGCTATGCTAGTCGTTACTCACAAGCATTATGCCAAGGTGGTCAATCAAGTGGCCCACATATACATTGGTCTTTACTTTATAACGGCCGCTTTGTCTCATTACACAATCAGTACATTAGTGGTTATCGCGTCGATGTTGGGAACAGCAATTATGATGATAATTGCGCAAACTTTTACTTCGAAAAAAATGGTTATCGTACCTGCGCTTGGCGTCGTTTATACCGCTAACAAAAAAGGGGAAAAAGACACATGTCTTTTTCCCCTTTTTTCAACCTTTAATAGCTGAGTGTATAAATGTCATCGCTTCCTCATTCATGCATTCTTTCGATAGATAATGACGCCCCTGGTTTTTTGTCACAAGGATCACGCCCAAAGGTGTATCAAGTAGATCAGTTAAATCGGCCCATTTAATCGATAATTGATGATGGATACTTTGTGTCGCTATTTTTTCTTCATCGATTATCAGTGTCACCGTAACATTAGCTGAGCGACTCCACATTTGCCTAGTCACCCACCAAGGTTTTCGATAGTAATAAGCGATTAGCTCTAACACCCCAATCCCCATTAATAAATATGCTGGAAACTTACTAGCCTCATTGACTGTATTGAGCAAAAAACCAATAATAAACATCAGTGAAGCAAAAATTAGCTTTCGCTTAGGGGCTAAATTAATAATCTCAGACTGCTCGAAGCACTCTGTAAAATAGGCTTTATTTAGCACGAAATTAAAATTAAATGACATGGAAACCCAGCATAAAAAAGAACAGATCATACCCTAAAGATACACGACTGCCCATACTATCTCGATAAACCTCATATTAATCACCATCTTCAATAATAGTATCAATATCATCTATCCACTTATTGAACTCTTTTATTAAGTGACGCTGTTGTTTTGCTGATAACGTGGTGAGGATCCGCGCTTGTAATGCAGCATGTGTGTGCTTATCAATGGCAGAGAGTGCAATGAATTGATCTGATTTGTATTGTTCCGTGTTTACAATTATTTCGGTTAATTCTACCCTAAACTCGAATTCATCTAATACCGTTTGTGTGAATACATTCCGTAACGCGTCTAATCGGCGTTGTTTGTATTCAAATCTATGATTTCTTGTTGAAGCCGTAGCTAAAGCCGCTTCTTTAATGAGTGATACTTGCTCATCACTTAATTTATCCAGCCAGTTTTTGTAGCTACTAAGCATTTGCTCAATGCGTACCTCAACTTTCTCTTGCTCACTCAACTCTTCGAATTCACTAAATTGACGAGATATTTTTTTACTAACATTTTCAACAAATTCTTGTTTTTGTTGTGCCGATAAACTGACAGCTAACCCTAATATCGGATCATTTGCCTGGCGGACCACATCTTGCCAATATATTTGGGATGTTTCTCGCCACTCAAGTAATTGTTGTGCGTCTAATGGCTTGTTTAACGCCGCTTTTATTTCAACTAATAATTCACGATATTGCGGTAAAGCATGGCTGCGATGCCAGCGTCTTAGCTTTTCAACCTCAGCTTTGAGCTGTTTTGATTGTTGCTTGTCTAAATCAACGTAATCATCAACCCAATAATCAGCAAGCCAAGGAAGGTTGTTGTATATAAACGTCGTTGAGCAGCCACTTAAAGCAAAAACGCACAAAATGATCAGTATAAAATTACGTGAATTCATCGCCAGTTAAACTTAAGAATGATTAATTAAAACTATACGCCAAATTGCAGCAAACTGATCAATGTATATGTAACAGAGAGTAACTAACGATAAAATAAAAATTTTAGGCATAAAAAAACCTACATAGTTGTAGGTTTCTCATTCATCCTAAGATGAAAATGGTGGACGCAGGAGGATTCGAACCTCCGACCGCTCGGTTCGTAGCCGAGTACTCTATCCAGCTGAGCTATGCGTCCGCATTGATGAGTGTGTTTAGTTCATGCTCTGAACCTTTCTAATGAAGCCTAGAAAGAAGACATAAAAAAACCTACTTAATGTAGGCTTCTTATTCATCCTAAGATGAAAGATGGTGGACGCAGGAGGATTCGAACCTCCGACCGCTCGGTTCGTAGCCGAGTACTCTATCCAGCTGAGCTATGCGTCCATATCGGATAGTCAAGTTTTAGTTCATTACCAGAGAACTTCAATTTTTACATCGAGAAAAGATGGTGGACGCAGGAGGATTCGAACCTCCGACCGCTCGGTTCGTAGCCGAGTACTCTATCCAGCTGAGCTATGCGTCCATATCGGATAGTCAAGTTTTAGTTCATTACTAGAGAACTTCAATTTTCACATCGAGAAAAGATGGTGGACGCAGGAGGATTCGAACCTCCGACCGCTCGGTTCGTAGCCGAGTACTCTATCCAGCTGAGCTATGCGTCCGGATTTACAAGACAACCATTTAAAAATGGCGGAGAAGGAGGGATTCGAACCCTCGATAGGGCTACAAACCCTATACTCCCTTAGCAGGGGAGCGCCTTCGGCCACTCGGCCACCTCTCCGTCTTGTGGGGCGTATAATAAAGAATTCAGAAAATAAGTCAAACACTTTTCTGTGCATTTTAAGTCGTATGACTATAGTTTGAACAGAAGCGCTTATTTATTGAATTTATTGCGCAATAACCATACTCACTCCCAAGGTTTTACGCAATTAAATATTCACTGAAAACTTAATAAGCAACGCTCTACAATTATTGACTTGCTTTTGCAGGTATATATTTCTCTAGCTTTAGCTTCTTTAAAAGTTTTTCAGAAGCACTACCCGTTACCGCCACAACAATTAACCCTCCCCACGCAATCATAGAAAATCCAGCCGGTACATTCACAACGGCGATGACTTTTAAGTATTTACGATTAAAAAAGAGCGCCAAAATTGTCGGAATAAAATAAATCGCTAACATCAGCGGAACAACAATCGCATATTCCATGGCTGTCATATTAGTAAATAGTGCGGTTAAATCTTCCATTTTAATTTCCTCTAGGTGATTTCGTTTGGCTTGTTTAGTGAAGCCAAGAATAGCGACTAAAATCACAATCCCGCAGACAAAGTGTTAAACGGTCAATAAAGGTGATAAATGAGCAAATTTTAAGGGCCGATGTATGGATTTCCCAGATTTTAATAGCCAGTTCATGGAAAAAGTTCCGGCAACTTACATAAACATGACTCAAGTTCTGTCTAAAAGCGCATAAGAAACATAAAAAAACGCCGCTTATATAAGCGGCGTTTTTTACTTAAATCAAAGTGATTAGTCTGCTTGTGGGCGCATATGCGGGAACAAGATCACATCTTTGATGGTTGATGAATCAGTAAAGAGCATCACTAAACGGTCAATACCAATGCCCTCACCCGCTGTTGGCGGTAAACCATATTCTAACGCACGAATATAATCTTCGTCGTAGTGCATTGCTTCATCATCACCGGCGTCTTTCTCTTCAACCTGACGTGTAAAACGTTCTGCTTGATCTTGTGCATCATTCAGCTCTGAGAAACCATTTGCCAGCTCGCGACCACCTACGAAGAACTCGAAGCGATCGGTTACAAATGGGTTGTCATCGTTGCGACGAGCAAGAGGCGACACTTCCCACGGGTAACCCGTAATAAACGTCGGTTGGATCAACATATGCTCTGCAGTTTCTTCAAAGATTTCGCATAAGAATTTACCTGGACCCCAGACACATTTCTCAGGAATTTTAACATGAACTTGCTTCGCATACGCTTTTAGCTCTTCAAAATGATTCTCTGGATCATTAAAAACTTTGGCATCAAAGTCAGGGTTATATTTTAAAATCGCATCAGCCATGCTTAAACGCGTAAATGGTTGACCAAAGTCATATTCAACTGAGTCAATCACCTCACCGTTGTCATCTTTGGTTGTATTCACCACAACAGGGCTACCGAGTACTTCAGTTGCGACTGTACGTAGCATGTCTTCAGTGATATTCATTAAATCGATGTAATCCGCATACGCTTGGTAGAACTCGATCATCGTGAATTCTGGGTTATGACGAGTAGACAAGCCTTCATTACGGAAGTTACGGTTAATTTCAAACACACGGTCAAAACCACCGACGACTAAACGTTTTAAATAAAGTTCCGGTGCAATACGCAGATACATGTCGATATCAAGTGCATTGTGGTGAGTAACAAATGGACGTGCAGAAGCACCACCAGGGATCACTTGTAGCATCGGCGTTTCGACTTCCATAAAGTCGCGGTCTGCCAAGAAACGGCGAATTCCTTCAACCACTTTTGAGCGAATACGGAACGTTTCACGAGTTGCTTCATTAGTGATTAAATCAACATAACGTTGACGGTATTTCGTTTCTTGATCGGATAAGCCATGGAATTTTTCTGGCAATGGACGTAATGATTTAGTGAGTAACTGATACTCAACCATATCAACATACAAATCGCCTTTGCCCGACTTATTTAACGGACCTTTAACGCCAATGATGTCACCAATATCGAGTTGACCGTACTGTTCTTTAAGTGCTTTTTGCGCTTCTTTTGATGCGTAAGCTTGTACGCGACCTTTCATATCTTGAACAACAAAAAACGGTCCACGTTTAGCCAAAATACGACCAGCAATTGATGCTACGTAGTTCAGTTCTACTAGTTCTTCTTTCGATTTATCACCAAACTCAGCTTGCAGATCAGCCGTGTAATGTTCACGACGGAAGGTATTTGGATGACCGTTTGCCGGGCAGTTCACGCGAATAGCATCTAACTTGCCACGACGCTCAGCAATTAACTTATTTTCATCTTGGATTTGATCAGTCATTTTTTAGCTCTTTTTTAGCTTGGTGGTTAAAGGCCAGATTTAAGGCTGGCTTCAATAAATTTATCAAGGTCGCCATCAAGTACGGCCTGCGTATTACGGTTTTCAATGCCCGTTCGTAAATCTTTAATGCGTGAATCATCTAACACATAAGAGCGAATTTGGCTGCCCCAACCGATATCAGATTTCGCGTCCTCTTGACTTTGCTTTTCTGCATTTTGTTGCTGCAATTCAAGTTCAAACAATTTCGCTTTTAACTGCTTCATAGCTTGAGCTTTATTTTTGTGTTGTGAACGTTCATTTTGACATTGCACAACTGTATTAGTCGGTACGTGAGTAATACGCACAGCAGATTCTGTGGTATTAACGTGCTGACCACCAGCACCCGATGCACGATAAACATCGATACGTAAATCAGCCGGATTAATATCAATCTCTATATTATCGTCAATTTCTGGGTAAACAAACGCAGAGGCAAACGAAGTGTGACGACGGCCACTTGAGTCAAACGGGCTTTTACGTACAAGGCGGTGAACCCCGGTCTCTGTCCGCAGCCAGCCATAAGCATACTCACCAATAAAACGGACTGTCGCCCCTTTAATGCCTGCAACATCGCCATCGGTGGCTTCTACTAATTCAACTTTAAAGCCTTTAGCTTCACCCCAACGTAAATACATGCGAAGTAACATGTTACACCAGTCTTGGGCTTCTGTTCCGCCCGAGCCCGACTGTAAGTCTAAATACGCATCATTTTGGTCAAAATCCCCCGAAAACATACGTCGGAATTCTAACGTTGCCAGTTTTTCGACTAATTGCGCCGTTTCGCTTTGCGCTTCGTCAAAGGTTTCTTGATCTTCAGCTTCAACCGCTAACTCAACTAACCCTTCAGCATCATCAGCGCCAGCAATTAAATCATCGATTGTTTCAACTACGGTTTCAAGTGCCACTTTTTCACGACCTAAGGCTTGGGCGCGCTCAGGTTCATTCCATACGGCTGAATCTTCCAATTCACCGTTAACTTCTTCTAATCGCTCTTTTTTTGTAGGGTAGTCAAAGATACCCCCGAAGAAGTTCGGTACGTTCGCGGATGTCCTTGATTTGATTAATCACAGGATTCACTTCAAACATGTATATTTACTCCAAAAATACTCAAACACAGTGAACATAGCTGAAAATGCTAAAAGTCACAGATAGAATTAAATCGGCGAATTTTAGCAAATATTTTCATTGAACGTGAGGACTTAATACGAATATTTTAAGAATAAATTAGAACCAAAAGCATCAGGCTGACACCTAGATGCCTCAACGCTCCTAGCAAGGCAGCCCGCCATTCAAAATGAACTTGCTAAAAATCAGTCAACTAAGCTATACCTTTTAGCTCTCTCACGAGCAGCTGTAAACTGAATTTCCCTCTAAATTCATTGATATCAAGCACAAAGGCGGCTTCAATTTGTTGCACCGCCGAATTAGGCCAACGCTGCAAATCGACATTAAACGCAATCGCATCGAGCAATAAACCACAGCGATGTTTTAAAACCAATTTTAAATGCTTTTCACCCACAAGGCGCTGTTGTACCACCGCAAACTGATCGGCAAATACCGGTTCAGGGAATGATTGCCCCCACGGCCCTGAATTTTTAATCAGCTGAGCAAAATCAAGGCTGTAGCACTCACTTGGCAACTCTCCATCCGTTAAAATAATGCTTTTTTTATGTTCCTCGCTTAAGGTCGCAGTCACTGCGTCAGTATAGAGCCGCTTAAACCGCGCAAAGTCATTGGCACGAATCGACAAGCCTGCTGCCATCGCATGACCACCAAATTTCAAAATAAGTCCAGGATGCGCCGTGCTAATTGCCTCGAGTAAATCACGCATATGTAAGCCTTCGATTGACCGACACGAACCTTTAAGTTCATCATTGTCACCCAGTGCAAAAATAATCGTCGGTCGATGGTACTTTTCTTTTAGGCGCCCCGCTAAAATACCAATCACGCCTTGGTGCCAATCATCTTGATACAAACACACGGCATCGGGTACTTCGGATTGCGTTTTTAGCAATTTATCTAACGTGACTTGCGCTTCAACCTGCATGCTTTGTTCTATTTCTCTGCGCTCTTGATTCAAACTATCAAGTTCGCCTGCAATACGTCGCGCATGATTAATCTCGGGGCTAAGCAAACATGCAATCCCCAAACTCATATCATCAAGGCGGCCAGCCGCATTTAGCCTTGGCGCTAATGAGAAGCCAAAATCAGAAGCCGATAAACGACTGGCTTGGCGCTTTGCGACATCGATCAGCGCAACAATACCTGGGCGAGTGTTACCACTGCGTATTCTTGCTAATCCTTGATGTACTAAAATGCGATTATTGGCATCTAAAGATACCACATCGGCGACCGTGCCAAGTGCTACTAAATCAAGCAGCTGTGCAATATTTGGCTCTGCTTGCCCTAATTGCGAAAACCATTGCTGTTCGCGCAAATAATGACGCAGCGCCACCAGCAAATAAAACGCCACCCCGACTCCGGCTAAAGATTTAGATGGAAACTCACAGCCTCGCTGATTAGGATTGACGATCGCATCGGCATTAGGCAGTTGCTCACCAGGTAAATGATGGTCGGTAACAATCACCTGCATGCCAGCTTGTTTAACTATATCCACGCCGGCCACACACGAAATACCGTTATCAACCGTAATCAACAAATCCGCACCCAAGGCCACGACTTGTTCAGCTAACTGTGGGCTTAAACCATAACCAAGCTCAAAGCGATTCGGCACTAAATAATCAACATACTGAAAACCAAACATTTTTAAGCCCGACATTAAAGTCGCGGTACTGGTTGCGCCATCGGCATCAAAATCACCTACTATCAGAATTTTGCTTTGCTTTTTTAAGGCGTCAATCAGAATGCTACTGGCCTGGTCAATCCCTTTGAGTAATTTAAAACTCAGTAAAGCGGCCGCATTGTGAGTGAGTTCGTGGTCATTTTTCACCCCTCTGGCTGCATATATTTGCCTGATTACAGGGTGAATAGCCGCACTTAAGTAGCTATCATCCACACGAGGGCGAGTGATTAATTGTTTTTGCATTGAATATCTTTTACCGAGAAAAAAGTGACAAAAAAAGGCCTTTCGGCCTTTTTAATAAATAAACAAAACTTATTGAACAGACTCAAGCTGTGCTTTTAGTGCTGCAGCAGGTTGGTAACCAGGAATAAGCGTCCCATCTTCTAAGATAATGGCAGGCGTACCATTGATGCCAAAGCTCTGGCCTAATTGGTAATGCTCACCGACTGGGGCACTGCAGTTGTCAACTTTGGCCACTTTCTCGCCTGCTTTGGCGTCAGTCATGGCTTTTAATTTATCGCTCGCACACCACACGTTCATTAAATCGTTATATCCTTCGCTACGCATACCACCACGAGGAAACGCTAAATAACGCACAGTGATACCCGCATCTAAGTAATCTTCAATTTCGCGGTGTAATTTACGGCAATAGCCACAGGTAATATCGGTAAATACTGTAATTTGATGCTTTTCTTCTGGGGCTTTATACACAATCATCGAATCTGTGTATTCTGCGACACCGTCTTTACGGACGCCACTAAGGGCCTGTTCGGTTAAATTGATTCGGTTATCTAAATCAATCAACGTGCCTTGAATTAAAAACTGACCCGTTTCATTGGCATACATCACACCTTTGTCGGTGATCAATTCTTTTAAACCTGGAATTGGGCTCGGTTTGATGTCTTTGACCGTTAAACCTAAAGCTTGAAATTTTTCAACAATCGGGTTGACTTCAACCACTGTATCACTGCTTACAACCGTCGGCGCAGCCATCGAACCAAATGATGCAAAAGCCAAAGCCACTAATAATTTTTTCATATCAATCTCTTTAAAGTAATTCTTCTCAATAAGACCGTGATTTGGCCCAAATAATTCCATTATGCACGCGGATGATGCGCTTGATGGAGCGATTTTAACCTTTCTTTAGCCACATGGGTATAGATTTGCGTGGTCGAAAGATCGCTGTGCCCAAGCATCATCTGTACAACCCGTAAATCTGCACCATGGTTAATCAAGTGCGTGGCAAATGCATGACGTAAAGTGTGTGGCGATAAATCCGATTTCACCTCTGCAATAATCGCATAATGTTTAATCCGATGCCAAAATGTTTGCCGCGTCATACCTATCCCACGCTTAGATGGAAAGACAAAATCCGTCGCATGCTTGATGAGCTGCGGCCGCCCTTGTTTGATAAAACGCTCAATCCAATCTTGCGCTTCTTCTCCCATAGGTACTAAACGCTCTTTGTTCCCTTTACCTTTAACAAATACAACCGCTTGGCGCAAATTTATTTGCTCTATTCTTAGCCCCACCAGCTCACTAACTCGCAAACCAGTAGCATAAAGCAATTCCAGCATGGCTTTATCGCGTAAGCCTATAGGGTCGTCCAAGTCTGGTGCATCGAGTAACCGCCCCACCTCTTCTTCAGACAAGGTTTTAGGCAAGCTTTGCCCTGCTTTAGGTTGCCCAATATGAGTCATCGGGTTAAAGCTCAGTTGCTTTTCTCGAATAAAGTACTGGTAAAACCGTTTAAGCGCACTGACGGTTCGCGCGGTACTGCGTGGTTTAAAGCCGTTATCGAGCCGATAAGCTAAATAAGCTTGAATATCTTGCTGTTCAACCAACAACAAGCCCCGAGGCAAAATAAATTCAGCAAATTTAGTGATATCCGTTCGATAAGCAGCCAGCGTATTTTCACTGACCCCTTGTTCTAACCAAATTGCATCCAAAAATTGCTCTAATAAGCCATCAGGATCCGTAAATGGCGCTTTTTCTTCACTCAATGTTTCAGTTCCCACTTAACTCAATACCAATTCACTGCTGCATACGGTAGACTGCGCCCCATATCATAACAACCCCAAAAGAAGTGATAAATACCATGAAAATTGGTTTGTTTTACGGTTCAACAACTTGTTACACCGAAATGGCCGCCGAAAAAATACGCGACATCCTAGGCGATGACATCCTAGAGTTACACAATATTAAAGACACTGCATTAAAAAACGCTGAGCAGTACGACTTTGTTATTTTTGGCATTTCAACCTGGGATTTTGGTGAGTTACAAGAAGATTGGGAGTCAAAGTGGGATGATATTAACGAGGTTAATTTAGCCGGTAAAACCATCGCCTTATTTGGCATGGGCGACCAACAAGGTTACGGCCAATGGTTTCAAGATGCCTTAGGCATGTTACATGACCAAATCGCCCCACAAGGTGTGAAGTTCATTGGTTATTGGCCCAATAGCAGCGATTACGAATTTGAAAATTCCAAAGCCCTCACACCCGATGGCAACCACTTTGTTGGCTTAGCGCTAGACGAAGATAGTCAATACGAGCTCAGCGATGAACGTATCGCCACTTGGATAGAACAAGTTTTAGAACAATATCAAGCAAGCCTATAACACTCTTTTTATTAGCTATACAATGGACTTCAAGGTTCACGTAGGCAGCAAGCGCATGACTTTCATGAGTCATCGATGCATGAGATTGAGGTGAAGGCGCGCGGCCAACAACCGAGCATCTTAAAAGACGACGGGTATAAAATGTGTTACAGGGTCTAAAAAAGCCGTGTATTAATAACAATTAATACACGGCTTTTTTGCTATTTATTCGCTAAAGATCATTAACAGCGTAAGCAGTCAATGAACTTCCTTTGGCAATAAATAATACACCGTTGTCAAGTGCTAATAAATTGCCACCGCTTGGTAAAGTGACAACGGACTGATCGTTGATATCAATAATAAAGGTTTCTGTTCTACTCGCAACAATCACTTTATTAAGCCCCACCACAATATTTGAATAATTAGCAGAAACATCAACCTGCCACATCACTTGACCGTTTAATTCATCAATTTGGACTAAAAAATCATCTTTATAAGCATAAATATACCCCATAGCATGGCTTAACGACCGAGGCGGGTTGAAGTCTGAAACTTTAAAATCATTAATCACCCAACCAGTAGATAGAGTATTTAAATTAAAACGTAACAATTGTTTATCGGTTTGAATAATTAAAGCCTGATCACGGCTATGCGTTACTAACTTTATTGGATCGTTAAGTGCAACATCAAATAGCAACTCATGAGTTAAATAATGGTAGCCTTTAATTGTATTTTTTTCTGAGACTACAACTGTATCGTTTGCGACAACCTGCAACTTACTTTCCAAAGATTTATCAATATCATCTGACTCACCAGTTAATGCTTGAGTATCTGTATTATAAACAACTTCCCAAGAATATTCGGTAATACGCACTTGATTTTTATAAGCAATAACCGTGGACTCATTAGGTGATTTGGAAATATAAGAACCTGTATTATGAGAAAATTCTCTAACGCCACTTAAGTCTTCTATGTTGAAGACTCTACTGGGAGGTATGGGTCCCCATGGACCATACGAATAACTATCATTTGTATAAAATAACTTATCATTATGTAAAATTGGCAAGGTCAAACGATAGGATTCTTTTTTTGACCTTAATTCATTTCCAGTAACAGCATCAAGCACATATAAAGATCCAAATGAATTATCATACCGCGAGCGATTGTAATCATGAACCATTGCATATACGTTGTTATCTTGAACTAGCAATTGTTGGATATCAGTTCTAGAGTCCCTGAAAAATGACTGCTGCCATAGCGGCCTAACTTTTGTGGTATCAATATACTGCAAGGTAAAGTTAGTTTTATTGGCATTAGCACCATACATAGCCCAAGGTAATTGCTGCGGCACATCGGTGGCATTAAACAAATCAGTATTTAAATAAAACTCCTGCGCATTAGAAAAGCCATCTGCATCCGAATCTGCATGACCATCTTGACTATCGAGTGGGTTAAATTGGTTATTACGCTCCCACCAATCGCCTAAACGATCACCGTCTGTATCAAATAAAACGGCCGATGTCAGATAGGTTTTAATTTCATCGTAATCCGATAGCCCATCGCCATCAGTATCAGCTAATCGAGGTGAAGTCCCAAGTGTCGCTTCTTCTTGATTTGATAGGCCATCTGCATCTAAGTCCTGATCAGCATCATTGGCATTAACATTAAGCTGATGGGTAATTTCATAACCATCGCTCATGCCATCACCATCACTATCTGCATTATTTGGGTTACTAAAATGAAGAGTAACTTCGGCAAAATCCGACAAACCATCATTATCAGAGTCGGACGAATTAGCTTGAGTTTGGTATTGATTGACTTCTTGTTCGTCGGTTAAACCATCATAATCGGTATCGGCTAACAGAGGGGATGCCGCATATTGCAGCTCAATACCATCATTCAAGCCATCACTATCAGTATCAGCTAATGCGGGGTGAGTCCCTTGTTTAAACTCAGCCAAGTTATTTAAACCATCATTGTCATTATCTTGCAAAGCATCACTAGCATCACTATCATTTAATTGATATTGCAACTCCCACCAAGCAGGCAGCCCATCGTTATCGGCATCGGTACTAAACTGATAGTCAAAATCGAGGGTATTAGTTTGGCCATTGTAACTGACAATAACCAAACTATTTAAGTAAGGCACTAATGTAGTTTTTTTCTTCCAAGCGCTTTGGACAATAAACGTCTCCGTTAATTCATCCCAACTCACTAAGCGAGCTGCATAATCCTCCACCTCAACGGCAAATAAACGATTACTGATTGAAATACTCTGTTTTAGCTTTCGTTTAAACTCTTCCGACAGCTTACCTAGCGCCTGACCCGAAGTTAATGAGAATTTTTCAGCGTTTGAATTCACTAAATAATTAAAAGCGGTATAAAGCCCTGGCAAGTAAGGGCTGTCGTATGGTTTTTTAAAACCAATGCTTTTATCCTCGATAATCGCGCCGCTTTGTGGCTCTATGATAATAAAGTGTTTAGCATCAAGATATAAAGTGTGGTTTTTAGCTGACCAAGTGCTTAAGCTTAAAGAAATACGAGGTTTAATTTGGGGGTTGATTAATACTGCATCTGCATTAAGTAATTGCAATGCAGTGGTTTCAACAGCCAAAGTATTATTGAGCATTTTCATTGCGTTTATTGGCGCATTAAACTGATAAAATGCAAGCAACTGAGCTTCTGGCTTAGAGACATCAATATAGTTTATTTCACCCCACTCAGAGGCGAGGTATAACCGCTGTAATGTATCGGAATAGGCAATATGTGCCACCTTGAATGAAAACGGTGCATCACTTTTAAAATAGATTGGTGTTAAAAAGCGCTGCTCGGCCAGTGACCATACCAATATCACTTTAGAGTAAAGCAAATAGATTCTATCGCCAGCACTGACAATATCGTTAGGAGCACCATAAGCACTTTTTGCGTAGTCACATTGCCCATTTGTAGCTTGCTCGCTACTCCAACACACATATTCAGTTGGAAACTCATCAAGCTCTAACCATGTAGTTGAATCAGCTTGGCTTTTATCTGCATTCCAAAAATCAGGGTAACCGTCTTGGTCAGTATCAACTGATGCCGCAGCATCTAACGGGAATGCATCTTCTTCATTGAGTATGCCATCTAAATCACTATCTGAAGTAAATTCAAACTCTTCAAAAAAGTATCGACCTTTAGAACGATATACAACAGAAACCGTGTCACCTTTAGCTGAAGCTAATGAAATATAATCATATCCAAAGTTTTTCTTGGCGATGACACGGCCTTGCTTATCAATTTTATGTATATCTGCTTCACCACAATTGCCATAATTAGCTACTATAGTTGTATTTGAGTCACTCGAAATAATTCTGCTGCCTAATATGTTATCAGTAAACTTATGCTTATATCGACCTTGTTGCACTAATGTCCCTGCAGAAAATATCTTCCCGTCAATTAAATTTGTTAATTCTTTGCCATCGTCAGAAATTTGAATTGGAAACGGGGGGATACACCCACCAAGAAACCCATACTCATAAAAATTTTCATTAATACTCAGTGCTGATTTTATCTGAACATCATCGTTATCAACAAATACAATGTACCGGTTAATCGCAGAGTTTTCTCGATGTACTCGATGGAGGCTTTTACTTGTAACGGAGTAAACAGATTGTGAATCACTAGGAGAAGGCATAAAGCGCTCGTAACTTGGGTAGGGATCGGCTTTTTTACCATCATTACTCTTAGCCACGATTTGGGCCTCTTTTGACAGTAATGTATACCCTCCCATAGGATAATAATGATCTGCATTTCGATACTGCTGATAGTCATAACTCTTGCTATAATTTGGAACTATCAATTTATTTACAACTAAAAGAGGTCCAGAACTCACTAAGCTTTCAATATATGGTGGGGCTTTGTAATCTGGATTGTAAATATCCTCAAAAAAGACTTCATGAAAAGGAAGCACTTGATAGCTCGCGTCGACGGAGTAAATCATTTGTGCTAAGTCTGCAGTTTTTTCAGTAAAGTAGACCTTATTGTGCCCTGCATGATAGACCAAATTAGCAAGTACATATTCTGATTGATGAATCACACTAAAATGCTGATTGATTTTGTTTTGCAGTAATATCCGACTAAAACTAGTAACAGGATCATCTGTTCTATAATTGAGATTATAAAAATATTCATTGTCGCGCGCTTGAATAATAGAACTCGGGCTATCACCGAGCCAAGTTAAGTAACAGCGACCCGCTTCGCCATCTGTATTTAAATAACAATTATTATCACGAGGATAACTATCGGCTGTATCAGCTGTGCCATCGTTATCATCATCTGTATCGGCATTATTACCGATACCATCTTTATCAGTATCTACGGTTTCAGTTGGATCTAACGGTAAGTCGTCTTCATCGTCTGGTACACCGTCATTATCATCGTCAGTATCGGCATTATTACCAATGCCATCCTTATCGGTATCGAGTGTTTCGGTGCCGTCATTTGGAAACGCATCGGCATTATCGCCAACCCCATCATTATCACTGTCTTTTGATTCGCTTGCATCAAGAGGAAAGGCATCATCGGCATCAAGCACACCGTCGTTATCGTCGTCGGTATCGGCATTATTACCAATGCCATCTAAATCAGTATCAACAGATTCTGTGGCATCCAATGGAAAGGCATCGTTAGAATCAGGAACGCCATCGTTGTCGTCGTCGGTATCGGCATTATTACCAATACCATCTAAATCAGTATCAACAGATTCAGTAGCATCCAATGGAAAGGCGTCGTTAGAATCGGGAACGCCATCGTTATCGTCGTCGGTATCGGCATTATTACCAATGCCATCATTGTCGGTATCAATGGTTTCGGTTGGGTCTAGTGGAAATAAATCATTTTCATCAAAAACACCATCGTTATCGTCATCTAAATCAATTTGATTTGGAAAACCATCCGTATCGGTATCCAGACCTAACGTTTTAGGAGTGAAATTATTAGCCAAGTCACTCAATGCTGATGTATCAAGTCCAGAGCTTAGCAGTATCTGTTCTTGTACCAACAATGATTTGATTTCATTCAGACTAAAGGGGTCTTGAGTCATAGGATCCCCATCCTTGTCAGAATGAGTGACAACTAAATGTGGGATGGGGGCTTGCTCGATAGCAGTTTGATAACGCGAAACTAACGGGCCATCAAATTGAGATAACTGCCCAGAATACTCGGCAGCTACTAACTGTAAACTTTCACTTACGCCAACCCCTAGGCTAACACTAATAAATTCAAGTAAGGCTGCAAATGCTTCATTTTGCACACGATGACTAAGTAAAGCTGCAAAATCAGATGAAGCACCTAATAAAGGTGCATCAGTTAATGGGTTATATGTAGTTGCTAAACCAAAATTAAGTTTAGTTTGTACCTGCTCAATTGCTTTTAATAGTGCATCATTAACACTATTACCTTTTAACGTATATTGATTAGCCACTTGGCTTATTATGGTAGTGAGTGGCGTGGCATTAATGGCTGTATTTGCGGTCAGTTGCTCTGCACTTAAGATTGAATAAAGCTGAGGTAAAACTGGTTGTCGTCCGGTAGTAATATCGATTGTTTTGTCATTACTTAAAACTTCAATCAGGTAAAAGTCACTGAGAGGCTCACTGACTTTTATATCTGTAAAGGCAGCCAGCTCATTAGTACTACCCGAGGTAATTAAGCGCCCTTTAAAGTCGGCTTTGGTGTCATCTAACGCATAAATATTTACAGTAGCGTTTTGCAGTGGCCCTTTTACGGCATAGCCTTTTATAGCAAAGCTTTTAACTACCGGCAGTATTGGCGTCGTCGGTGGTGTCGGTTTATCCGAAGAACCACCACAGCCGTTTAATAAAAGAGCCGATAAAATGACAGGCAATATACGATGAGTTACATTCATCTAATTCAATCCCTTGATTTTAATTTATTATTTTAAAAGAACGAATTTACCATAACAGAAACAGAAACAGAAACAGAAACAGAAACAGAAACAGAAACAGAAACAGAAACAGAAACAACAGAATATTTTTTACATCTTCAAATAAAAATCTTTACATAACTTTATATAATCAGGGTGATAGCCATCACCTTGATGTATCGTTAATTCATCCTCAAAGCAGGTTGCCTCTCGCTTACTCACTTCTATCAGTACTCTTTTGACTGGTTTTTTTGGAGTGGTTTTCACATAGGTAATACGACTTAAACAAAAACCATATTCAATCGAGAGTGTATTAATCTGAGCTAAGTTTTCAGCTGGCAAGACTAAGGCTAATTTAGCCTCGAGTGTACCTAGTCGGTAAAAAGCGTCAAACAAATCGGTAAAATTTAAACTATCTGTATGGCGAGCGGTATTTCTGGCTACATTGGGGCCTTTTAAACTGCTTTGAAAAAAAGGCGGATTTGAGACAATAAGATCAAACTGTCTCGCTGTTTGTAGCGTTTTAATATCGTGTTCAATCACATCGATACTGGGCCACGGGCTCTGGGCTATATTTTCTTTAGCCTGAAACGCAGCTTTTGAATCAATTTCAATCGCAGTGACACTCGCCGTTGGATTACGTTGTTTAAGCATTAGGCTAATTAACCCACTCCCCGCACCTATATCGAGTATTTTCTGAGCGCTTTCTACGTGAGTCCAAGCTCCCAGTAAAATCCCATCGGTACCAACCTTCATTGCGACATCAGAATGGTTGACATGAAACTGTTTAAATTGAAAACCTGACAAACGAACCTCTTAAATGCTGCACAATACAATTGGTATAACGAACCAAGCCAAGTATAATAACAGCTAATTGTCCTTTATTTATGATGTCTTATGCAATTTGCCGACTTGGATCTTGATCAAAAAATTATTAATGCAGTAGAAAAAGCGGGTTACAAAACCCCTACTAGCATTCAACAGCTAGCCATTCCTGAAGCAATGGCGGGTCGTGATATTCTAGCCTCAGCCCCAACGGGTACAGGTAAAACGGCAGCGTTTTTACTGCCTTCTATCCAGTATTTACTTGATTTTCCTCGTCGAGATCCTGGTTTTGCTCGCATATTAATTATGACTCCAACTCGTGAGCTGGCCTACCAGATCCATGAGCAGTGCGTGCTGTTTGCTGCTAATACGCATTTAAAAATCGGGGTCGTGACCGGCGGGATTAACTACGGTAGTCATAAAGACATTTTTGAAAAAAATAACGACATTCTGATCGCGACACCGGGTCGCTTAATGGACTACATGAAAACTGAAGAGTTTCATGCTGAAAATGTCGAAATTCTTATTTTAGATGAAGCCGACCGTATGCTTGACATGGGCTTTCGAAACGAAATGATGAAAATTTGTGATGAAGCGACCAATCGTCGCCAATGTTTCTTATTTTCAGCCACCCTTGAAGGCGACAGTGTTGAGCGTTTTGCCGACAAAATTCTTAACGATCCCGCACTCCTTGAAGCTGAAAGCTCACGCAAAGAACAAGGTAAAATTTTGCAGTGGGTTCATTTAGCTGACTCCCGTGAGCACAAACTCGATTTACTCGAAGCCATTTTGAAAGCCGAAGACATGAGCAAAGCCATCGTGTTTGTCAAAACACGTGAAAAGCTCGAAGAGTTAGTTGGTCAATTAGTAGCTCGCGATATAAAAACAGCATGGCTTCGTGGTGAAATGCCACAAGATAAACGCATGGCTGCCATGGCAAACTTCCAAGCTGGCCGTATGAATATACTGGTCGCGACCGATGTTGCCGCGCGTGGGATCGATGTTGATGATATCAGCCATGTGGTTAACTATGACATGCCACGCAGTGCGGATGTCTATGTGCATCGTATTGGTCGAACTGGTCGTGCGGGTAAAAAAGGCATCGCTATTTCATTAGTTGAAGCTCACGATGTCGGCATATTGAAAAAAATCGAACGTTACACTGAGCAGAAGTTAAAGCGCCGTAATATCAAAGGCCTTGAAGCTATGCATAAAGAGGCTAAGCCACCAGCTAAAAAACGTAAAGATCCCATTAAAATGAAAGCGAAAAAAAAGCTTAAGAAAAAAGCAAAAAAGTAACGTTTTTTGTGATTTAATTTACAAAAAAGGGCTCACAGAGCCCTTTGTTTGTTTCTACGTTAACAATCTTTATCCAACGATGGGGTTAATTACAACCACCATTATCAGCCCATATATTATGTTGGCCTGAGTTATCGGCGGGGTTGTCTCCTCGAGTCCACCAATTTGCCGTGTACTTAATATTTTGATGAGCGACTTGATCGCCTGCTACATAAACTGCACCTGCAGACCAAGCCACCAAACCAGCGCATCCTTGCTGTGACTCACTCACATTTACTTGCCGCGATTTAGTAGCTTGCAATCCTTCCGCATCTTTTACCGTCAAGGTCACAGAATACGTGCCAGCTTGCGCATACGTATGATTGGGAGAAGCTTGTGAAGAGCTGGCTCCATCGCCAAATGTCCAAGCATGGCTGACCACGCCCTTATCATCCGTAGAGCTGTCGCTAAAACTAACGGCTAATTGCTGAGTGTTAAAACTAAAGTTTGCTGCTGGCGCTTGATTGGTTTGACCCCCTCCCCCATTACAGTTTCCAACACGTTTCCAAACATTACTAAACACTTCTGGGTTTGCTCCAGTGGACCACCAAGTCGCTTCATACTGTTTTTCGTTATAAGCCACATTGTCGCCGACTTTATAAGCTGTGGACGGATTCCACGCTGCTAAACCATCACAGCCCTTATTTGGATCGGTATTAATAGTCACTTGTTGTGAATACGTGGATGATTGTTCGGCGGTATCTGTGACAGTAAGGTTGACCGTATATCGGCCATCAAGAGTATAAGTAAAGCTAGGGTTTTTCTGGGTCGAAGTCGAGTTAGCAGCGTCGCCAAATTGCCAAGCGTAGCTGACAATACCTTTATCGTCTGATGACTGGTTATTAAAAGACGCTTGATTGCCAGTCACTTTAACACTGAACAACGCGACTGGCGCTTTATCTGTCCCACCACCGCTTCCACAATCGTTCGCTAAATAATCAGAGGCCGCTTTTGCTTGCACAATACCATAACCATAAGAAGTATCGCGCCCTGATGCGCCTTTATCTTTTGCCGTGGCATTGAGTGCATCGCGAACTTGTTGATTACTACAACTAACATTATTGCTCCACACTAATGCCGCAACACCCGAAACATGTGGGGTAGCCATCGACGTACCGCTAATACTTTTATAGCCATTGTTGTTCCAAGTTGAATTCACCCCAACACCTGGGGCAGCAATTTCAACTTGATTATTAAACTGTGAAAATGACGCTTTGTTCTCTGAGCTATCTACAGCTGCAACAGATACAACAGAATCATACGATGCTGGGTAACTCAAAGAGCTATTTCCATCGTTCCCTGCTGCTGCAATATGGAGCATGCCTTGCGCATAACTATTTGCAAATGCTTGGCGCTCCGCACTCGATGAACCACCACCACCTAAACTCATCGAGGTAATATTCGCGCCTGCTGCCTGACATTGACTAATGGCTTTAATTAAATCTGAGCCATATGCCCAACGTCCTTGATCGTTAAACACTTTAACAATGTGAAGGCCTAATTGCCCCGATGGATTCACCCCAACTACACCTTGGTTATTTCCACCGATAGCCGCGATTGTACCGGCCACATGCGTGCCATGGCCATTGCCATCGTTATACCAATTACCGGTATCATTACTGCCATAACCATCATCACCAGTCACACCTGAGTTCGGTAAATCTGGGTGATTTAACGTATAACCCGTGTCCATGATACAAACTTTACGATTACCACTCATCGCATCCGATAGTAGCTTGGCTTGCACCATATTAATGCCATAAGGCGTACTTTCGGCTGATAAATAGCGTTTGGGATCCACTTCGATACTGGCTACATTTGGATTGTTTTGAAGCAAAGTTTTTTGCTCAGCGCTAAGCGCCAATGCCACACCATTGATAGAAGGTAATGCTTGCACCACCTCAGCCTGCACAGACGCAGCAATTGATTGCGCCATATTTTGCTTCATTGTCGCAAGCTGATGAGCAGAAGTGCTTTGGTTAAGTTCAAAGACCTGATTCATTTTATACTGAACAATAAATCGCTCTTTACCCGCTGGCTCATTTTGCTGCTCCGATGCGATGCTATGGAACCCCACCCCACCAAGTAGCGCCATTAAAATAGCATTTTTACGAAACTTAACTGTGTTGTACTTGCTCATTTGTTGCAACTCCAATGTTAATTAATTATGTTTTTTTAGCTTTTGCGAATAACGTTACAAAATATTCACACACCTAAAAAAGCAACAAATGATAACGCTGTCAATTTTATATTTTGCACACTCACCCACTCTTTCAAAGAGTCTGACTATGTACCGATAATTTTACAAACTCGTCAATTAAACAGCTAAATATCGAGATTACTCAAGAGTATTTACTCAAATTAATACTGAAATGAGCCTTGCTTGTATCGAATTTAGGACAGTTTTTATAACTAAAAGAAATGCGTTCATGCTTTTTTAATCTGAGCCGAACGAATAGATTTAACGCAGTGAACGACACAAAAAACGCGACTTCTTGTCGCGTTGTTTCATTGTTATTTTATTGTTCAGCTCGCAAGAATACCGGTTCGTGATCTTTGCTTGTTTGCTCCGGGCTAAAGTAATACCCTTCACAATCAAACTGCTGCAATGCCTCTAACGACGTAATTTGACCATCTATGATGTATCGCGCCATCATACCGCGTGCTTTTTTGGCATAAAAACTAATCACTTTATATTGCCCATTTTTACAATCTTTAAAAATCGGCGTGATAATCGTACCGTTAAAAGCTTTTTTATCAACAGCTTTAAAGTACTCATTAGAAGCCAAGTTCACTAGCAACTCAGTGTTATTCTCAACTAACACACCATTGAGTTTTTCAGCTAAGACTTTGCCCCAAAATTGATATAGGTTACTCCCTCGCTCATTTGCCAAGCGAGTCCCCATTTCTAAGCGGTAAGCTTGCATTAAATCCAATGGTTTTAAAAGGCCATACAACCCAGACAAAATTCGCAAATGAGCTTGTGCATAAGCAAGATGGGTTTCATCCATTGAGTGTGCATCTAAGCCACCGTAAACATCTCCATTAAATGCAAACAAGGCGGGGCGGGCATTTTGCGGGGTAAAAGGCATCGACCACTCACTAAAACGCGCGGCATTTAACCCTGCTAATTTATCGCTAATTTTCATTAAACTGCTTAGCTCGGCCGGTGCTAATTGTCGACACACTTCGATAAGTTGCGCACTTTGGTCTAAAAACTCGGGTTGAGAAAATTCAGTGGTCGCAATCGGTGTCTCAAAATCTAAATTTTTCGCAGGAGAAATAACGGTGATCATAATCGCTTATTTACTTAAAGAGTATATGGGCACAATTTCAACATTTATTAGCGCTAAAATCACGCTTTTGTGCCAGATTTATTAAAATTATCATCTGACATTGTCGACTGCTTTTCTCTTGTTTGCAGGTAAGCCTCCATGTTAAATTGGCATTTTTACACTGCTTTTTCCTCTCATTTCTATTCACACTGTGATGACGGATTATTTTGTAATCAGTACGGACATTTGACCTGTGAGAAGGCGTTAATTTAAGTGCAATATAAATCTATTAAGGTATATTCAAAACAACTTAACATATGATGTTGTTAAGTCTTTTTTGGAATGAGGAACTCCCATGAGCACAGTCTTAGCGGCTTTAAAAGCCCAATCAACTATTGTTGCCGATACCGGTGATATCGAACAAATTAAAAAACACACACCACAAGATGCAACGACTAATCCGTCTTTGCTATTAAATGCAAGTAAAATTGCTGCTTACCAGCCTTTATTACAACAAGCATGGGCCTATGCGAAAGAAAACCAGTCTGATGAAGCCAAGCAAGTAGAACTAGCATGTGACTATTTTGCGGTATTAATTGGTAAAGAAATCGCCGATGTCGTTCCAGGTTATATCTCGACCGAAGTCGACGCACGTTTATCATTCGACACTGATGCGATGATCAATAAAGCAAAAGAGCTATTAGCGCTGTATCAAGAGCAAGGTGTCAGCCAAGATAAAGTCCTAATAAAAATCGCCTCGACGTGGGAAGGCATAAAAGCCGCCGAAGCACTTGAAAAAGATGGCATTAAGTGCAATTTAACCTTGTTATTTAGCCAAGCTCAAGCGCGCGCCTGTGCTGATGCTAACGTTTTTCTAATCTCTCCATTTGTAGGACGTATTCTTGATTGGCATGTCGCAAATGGCATGGAAAAGCCAACCGATCCACTCCAAGATCCTGGAGTGCGATCCGTTCGGAGTATTTATGAATTTTACAAAACCCATGGTTACGATACTGTTGTTATGGGAGCAAGCTTCCGTAACACAGGTGAAATACTAGCGCTTAGCGGTTGTGACAAGTTAACAATCAGCCCTGCTTTATTAAGCGAATTAGAAGCCATGACCGAGGCCCCAAATTACCAACTTGAGCAATTTAGCGTACAATTTGATAAGCCTGCACCGCTTTCAGAAAGCCAATTCCGATGGTTACACAATCAAGATGCGATGGCGACTGAAAAACTAGCCGAAGGCATTCGTGCATTCGCTGCAGCTCAAGTTGACCTTGAAAATTGCTTTAAAAAACTATAAACAAAGGATTTAATAATGCCGCAAATCAGCATTGAACAAAGCTTACACAATAGCTTGTTAAATGCTGCACAAGAAGTGCAAAAGCTCCATTTACTGGAGCTTTTTCAGTTGCAGCCTACTCGTGCAGAAACATACCGCTTACATGTCTCTCCTCTGTATTTAGATTACTCTAAGCAAGCACTCAACCAACAAGCTATCGAGAGTTTAATTGCACTAGCTGAACATAAAAACCTCACGAGTGCACGTGATGCGATGTTCCGAGGTGATGCAATCAATCATACTGAACAACGTGCCGTATTACACACAGCACTTCGTAACAGCCAACGCTTGAGTCAAGAAGATGCACGCACAGCAAAAGACATCGAGCAAACAAAGCGGCGAATGCTTGATTTTGTAGACGGCATTATTAACCAATCTCTACTCGGCTTTACCGGCAAAGGGATCACTGATGTAATTAGTATTGGCATTGGTGGCTCTTTTTTTGGGCCAAAAATGCTCCAAAGCGCCCTGATAGAACAACGCAACAGTGCAATCAATGTGCACTACCTTGCAAATATCGATGGCGCACAAGTGAAGCAAATGCTTACTGCGCTTAATCCCGAAACAACTTTGGTCATTGTCGCCTCAAAGTCATGGACAACAGCCGAGACGCAACTGAATGCAGGCGCAGTCATGTCGTGGTTCAAAAGGCACTTTAGTGACGCTCAAGCAATCAAACAACATTGGGTGGCACTTACTGCAAAACCTGAACAAGCACAAGCTTTTGGCATCAGCCCTGATTATATTTTCCCACTGTGGGACTTTGTCGGTGGCCGTTACTCTGTGTGGTCTACAATCGGCTTACCACTAGCGTTATCGATTGGCCGAGAAGGATTTGAAGCATTACTTGCTGGCGCAGCAGTTATGGACGAGCATTTTTGTGACGCCCCTCTGGACGCCAACATGCCCGTTATGTTGGCATTGATAGGCTATTGGCAACAAGTCTATCTGGGTCATACAAATTTGATGGTTTTACCTTACAGCCATGGTTTAAAAGCTCTTCCAGCTTATTTGCAGCAGCTCGATATGGAAAGCAACGGCAAATCTGTCAACGCTCTGGGTAACGACATCGCCTATTCTGGCCCTATTCTATGGGGCGCTGAGGGCACAAACTGCCAGCATTCATTTATGCAGCTTTTGCACCAAGGCAAACAAAAAGCCATGATTGACTTTATTGTCCCAGCTAAAGGTGATCCGCTTTATCCTGCTCACCACAGCATGATGGTGGCAAACTGTTTAGCGCAGTCACAAGCATTAATGCAAGGAAAAACCACACAACAGGCATTTGATGAATTAATCGCTTCAGGTACAGATCAACGGTCAGCGGCTGAACTTGCCAAACATAAAGCGATGCCAGGCAACACGGGTTCAAACACCTTAATTATTGATGAACTGTCTCCTTATACTTTAGGTGCGCTACTAGCTTTGTACGAACATAAAGTATTTTGCCAAGGGGTTTTATTTGGCATTAATAGTTTTGATCAATGGGGTGTAGAACTCGGAAAGCAACTGGGTCAAGCATTAATGTCTGCGCTCGAAAGCCAAGATCTCAGTCAACTCGATCCATCCACTCAAGCATTACTAAAACACATCAACATTTAGCTGCACAAATAACCAATCAGGAACACCGCAGTTTGGTGTTTCTGATTAGTGCTTTTTATCCCCACCAGAGCGGCACAGTCACCAAACTTTCATACTTTTGTAACGTTTGCGCCATCTATTAGTTTTATTTTTGACCTTGTTGTGATATTTCTATTTGCGGGATTACCAATGAAAAGGAGTGAACCATGGATAATCTAGATGACATCTTAACAATGTTAGAAAATCCAGTGAAACCAGCTAAAAGCTCTGCAAAGAACCAAAAAAGAAAATGGCGAGAGATTGAAGCGTTAAAGGATAAACACCGTTTGCGTAAAGAACTGCAAGACTTGGATTGGTCACACGATATTGGTTTGGAAGAACTAAATTTTTAAATCCTAACAGGCTCATTCACCATGAGCCTTTTTCATTTTTAATAACTAAACAACCAAGCGTCACACTTGCCAATCGATGGGCTGTTTACCTTGGGAAATTAACTGCTCATTAATTTTAGAAAAATGCTGACAACCAAAAAAACCTCGATAAGCCGACAAAGGCGATGGGTGTGGTCCAGCGATCACCGTATGTCGCTCTCGATTAATTTTTTTACCTTTTTTTTGCGCATGTGCGCCCCAAAGCACAAAAATAATGGGCTCATCTCGCTCATTGAGCACATGGATGACTTCATCCGTAAAACGCTCCCAACCCAAGTGCTTATGAGAGTGAGCCAGACCTTGCTCTACAGTTAATACGGTATTAAGCATTAGCACGCCTTGCTCTGCCCACTTTTGTAAATAGCCATGGTCGGGCATACAAAACTCAGGAATATCCGTCGCTAATTCTTTATACATATTCACTAAAGACGGCGGCGGTTTTATACCCGGTAAGACCGAAAAGCATAAGCCATGTGCTTGATGCTCACCATGATAAGGATCTTGTCCAAGTAATACGACGCTAACTTGTGAAAATGGTGTACTGTCAAACGCATTAAATACTTGCTCGTGTGGAGGAAAAACCTTCACCCCCTCTGCACGACGCTGTTCAACATACGCCAATGTATCGGCTAAATAGGGCAACCTTTGTTGCTCGGTAATAAAATCAGACCAATTCATAACAATACTTGATTATGCTAAAAATCGAATTATGCCATAACCTAACATAGAGGTATAAAAAAGCCGGCGACTTAGCCGGCTGAAATTATCTTGCAAGTTAAGCAAGCTTAATCAGTAACGCCTCGCGTAAGACATGATAATCGTTCGCTAAATCCTCCGCTAAACAGTTTTTCGCTAAGGCATCAGCTAATGGTTTCGGCATGTCTAGCTCAATTTCAAGAATACGTTCAACACTTTCTTTAAATTTAGCTGGATGGGCTGTCGCTAAAAATACCCCTACCCCCTCTTCCGATAAATCACGTTTTAACCCCTCATAAGCAATGGCGGTATGAGGCTCAGCTAAATAACCTTTATCCTGAAGTTGATGCATCACTTCTTCTGTTTTCGCTTCATCTACTGAATGCGAAAAAAAGTGCTCATAACTGAACCAGTTGTTATCGAGCATATGTTGTACGCGCGGCCAGTTATTGGGTCGACTTACATCCATTGCATTCGATAACGATTCTTTTGTATCGCTAGGAGACCAATCTTTACTGACTAAAAAGCGAGGTACGGTATCATTTTGATTGGTTGTTGCTGATAAGTTTGCAACAGGCAGTCCAATGACCGCGCCTATCATTGCGGCGCACACGTTACCAAAGTTACCACTTGGCACCGAAATGTGCGCTTTTGCACGTTGGGCTTTAGGTAACCGAGCTAACGCCTCAAAGTAATAACACACTTGAGCCAGTAAACGACTGATGTTAATTGAATTAGCTGAATTCAAACCGAGACGCTGTTTAATTTCATCATCTAAAAATGCCGCTTTAACCATGGCTTGGCAATCATCGAAACTGCCATCAACCGCATAACAGTGAATATTTTCCCCAAGAGTCGTGAACAGCTTTTGCTGCGCCAACGAAATTTTGCCTTTGGGGTATAAAATCACCACATCAATATTATCTTTTTTATAAAAAGCATGCGCCACAGCAGCGCCTGTATCACCACTTGTCGCAGTTAAGATTGTCGTTTTGTTGCCTTGGCTGAACTCAGCTAAACACTCTGCCATAAAACGGCCACCAAAATCTTTAAAGGCCAAAGTGGGGCCATGAAATAACTCTAAACAATAAATGTTTTTTTCTACTTCAACTAATTTCAAATCAAAATTAAATGCACGCTCAACCAACCCAGACACTTGCTCTGCAGTTAACTCATCACCGATTAAGTGCTTTAGAATGTGGCTACTTCGCGTCACAAAGTCCATCTCTAATAATTCGTCGACATTCGTAAGTGGCGCTAATGAATCGGGAAAAAAGACCCCTTGATTGCGTCCAAGCCCTGTTTTAACGGCTTGAATGAACGACACTTGCTCTGAACTGTCTTTTAAATTGTGTAATAACATCTTACGCTTCCTTTTCTAATACGCGAGTGCCGAGTGTATCTAATTGGCAAATATGACAAAAACCTTGATCGTTTATATAGTTTGCAGCTAACCAGTCCGCACATTGCTGAGCCGTGGTTAAATCAGTACACACAGCAAAAAGAGTGGGGCCTGCGCCTGATATACTCATCGCTTTGGCTCCTAGCTCTGGCAGCGCTTGCTTTGCTTGGGCAAACCCTTCAATCAAGGCCGCACGATGAGGTTCAGCAACCCGATCTTCCATAATGGACAATGCGGCATCAAATTGCTGAGTGTGCAACAAGCTCGTAAAGGCAGACAAGCGCTGTGCAAACTCAACACTGTCGTGCATTGATAGAGATTGAGGTAAAACTGCGCGCGCTTTTGCGGTATTTAATGTAAAGCCCGGAAACGCCACCACGTAATACCATTGATCACACACAGGTAAGGATAACGATTTATTGGGAATTAAATCACCGGTGAGCTGCAAACCACCAAGGTAACAAGGAGTGATGTTATCGTAATGACGTCCACCACTGACTTTGGCCTCAAAATCAGCCATCAACTCAATCAACTCAACTTGGCTCAGTTGTGTATCTGCAAATTTATCTAAAGCTGCAAACGTTGCCACGACTGAACACGCACTTGAGCCCAGCCCAGATCCTATCGGTAAGTTCTTTTTAAGCTCTAACCGAACCGCAGCCATATTCGGTGCAACATGCTCACGAAAGTGCACTAAACATTGATACGCTAAGTTTTCCAATGGCTCTGCAGGCAGTTTATGTGCATAATCCCCGCTACAAATAAATTCATCTTTATTCGCACTTTGTACGGCAACTACATCCCCTAATAATTGCCCATCAATAGGCGCTAGTGCTGCGCCTAAAGCATCAAATCCAACCGCAAAATTACCCACAGAGGCTGGCGCGTAAACTTCAAACATAACCCCTCCTAGCGCGATACGATTTTTAAAATGTCAGAAAACACACCCGCAGCCGTTACCTGAGAGCCGGCACCATATCCTCTGATCACAAATGGACGTGGCTGATAGTATTGGCTTAGTATTGCCAGCGCGTTCTCGCCATCGCGAATATCGTTAAGGGCATGATCTGCTCCGACTGCTTCGATGCCTACTTTACAGTGACCATCAACAATACTCCCCACATAACGTAACACCTTTCCTTCATCTCGTGCCTGTGTAATGCGCTGACCAAAGACTTCATCTAATGAAGGTAACTGCGCCATAAACTCATCGATTGATGCGCCTTCTGCAAATCCACTTGGTAACACAGATTCAACTTCGATGTCTGATAACTCCAATTTTAAACCTGATTCACGAGCAATAATCAGTAATTTACGGGCGACGTCTGTGCCAGATAAATCATCACGAGGATCAGGTTCGGTAAAGCCATTCTTCTTCGCTTGTAACGTCGCTTCAGATAAGCTGAGCCCATCTTCTAATGCCCCAAAAATATATGATAATGAACCAGATAAAACTCCGCTAAAGCTGAGCAACTCATCACCCGCGCTAAATAATAACTTTAAGTTATCTAAGACAGGTAAACCTGCGCCGACATTGGTTTCGTACAAAAATTTACGGTTATTTTTCAAGCTTGTATCCATCAATTGCTGATAATAAGCTTGTGAAGAAGTGTTGGCTTTTTTATTAGCCGCAACGACATGAAAACCAGCTGCCAAAAAAGAAACGTATTGATCTGCGAGCTGACTTGACGAGCTACAATCAACAATGACTGGGTTTATAAGATGATTAGCTTTAACAAACTTTTCTACTGTGGCCAAATCAAAGCCTTGCTGAGACTCAGCCAATGCACCTGACCAATTAGTTAAATCGATGCCGTTTTCATCAAGTAATAACTGGCGTGAATTAGCAACACCGTAAAGATTGAGTTTGATATTGCGTTTTTCTAACCATTGCTGCTGTTTCTCAAGCTGTTTTATTAACTCTGCTCCCACTAAACCACAGCCAAGTAAAAACACATCAATAGATGGAATGTGGGTGAAAAAGTTTTCATGGCACACTTTTACGGCATCATTACACACACTGCCATCGATCACTGCCGAAATAGAACTTTCTGTGGAATCTTGTGCAATAGCAACAATATTTACTTGCGCTTGAGCCAGTGATGCAAAAAATTTAGCAGCCAAACCACGGTGCGCTTTCATGTTATCGCCAACCAATGTAACAATTGCTAATTCGCGCTTCACTTGCACAGGTTCAATTAGCCCAGCTTGAGATTCAAGCTCAAATGCATTTTGTAATGCATCAAGCGCTAATTCTAAATCAGCTTGATGGACACAAAAACTGATACTAAATTCACACGATGACTGGGTAATTAAAACGATAGAAACATTATCTTGCGCCAGAGCCGTAAACACGCGCGCGGCCATTCCTACTTTCCCCTTCATGCCTGGGCCTGAAACAGTGAGCATTGCTAAATCTTGTAAACTAGAGAGCGCTTTAACCGGCTCATCAGCTTGAGATACATCACTAATTAGCGATCCTGGCGCATCAGGGTTATGAGTATTTTTTATCTCACATGGTACCCCCGCTTTTGCGCAAGGTAAAATTGTCTTAGGGTGCAAAACCTTGGCACCAAAATAAGATAATTCCATCGCTTCTTTGTAAGACAAACTATCAATTTTAGTGGCTTTGGTGATGTAACGAGGATCGGCACTATATACACCATCCACATCAGTCCAAATTTGGCAAACTTGCGCTTTGACACAAGCTGCCGCTATCGCAGCTGAATAATCCGAGCCATTACGGCCAAGGGTCGTTAATTCACCCGCTTCATTACTCGCTGTAAAACCTGGCATGATATAAATATGGCTAGGTGATTTAGCCATTTCAGCATTAAATCGCTCGGTACTTAACGATACACTTGCCTCAGCATCTAAATAACCACCACGCGATGTAATACAGGCCGTTGCTTCTAAATAAGTCGGATTAAATTCACTTAATAACGCCTGCATCAAAGATACACTAATACGTTCACCGAAACTGATGACATAAGCACGAATAGGCTCAGGGCACACTCCCAACAGTGATATACCCGATAAGTTTTGCTCTAACTTTTTAAAGTCAGGCCAATTTTTTATCTCGCCACATGCTTGCTCAACATGCTGTTTTAATTCAAGGCTTCTTGCTGTCAACGCCTCCCATTGAACCTGATAATCATGCCCACTTTGAGCACGATCGACTAACTCGACCAAACTATCCGTCATCCCGCCTGGTGCTGATAGCACTAATAATGCCGGCACAGACGCAGACTCTTTCACTAAATGTGCGACTTGCTGTAAACATTCAAAATTAGCAAGGGATGATCCCCCAAATTTCATAACTTTCATTTAATAACCTCATTCCCCAGAAACGAAAAAAGGCCTGTGCTCGTTGTGAGCACAGGCCTTTTAAATTTGCGTACAGACCTATGCCACTATCCAGTTAGGATGGTGGTTGTAATAATAATGGTAAGTACTGAATTAATTTTGTTCATGACAATAGACTGCCTTAAACAGACACTTAGTGTCAATCACAAAAAGGGAATAATTTATTTCTTTCTGCACTAAAGAGTGTTATTTAATGCCAAATTTATGCAGTGTTTCTTGAAGTTTGGAAGACGAGACCGGTTTTTCTAAAAAAGTGAGCGCACCAAGTGACATAACTCTTTGCTTCATTTCAGGTTGAATATCGGCCGAAATAACCACAACAAAGCACTCTATTTTATAATCTCTGATATACTCTAACACACCGATGCCATCGAGTTCAGGCATCGTCAAATCTAGGCAAAGTAAACCTACTTCTTGTTGAGCTAAAATTGCAACCGCTTCTTTACCATTGGTAGCTTGATGAATTTCAAAGTCCTCATTAGCTTTGAAACATCGCACGACCTGTTTACGAGCTACCATGGAATCATCACAAACTAAAATAGGAAACGACATAACTGTTTTTAATAGACTTAGGGAATAACAGTTATAACATAGTCACTACAGAAAAAAACCGTTTTGAGGTATTTGATTGTAAATACAAAATAAAGTGGGTTTTATCTATTAATTTATTTATTTTTTTTAATATATTAGCTAAGTTTAAAAAGCAATTAAATATCGCAAATAAACGTATCAATGGAGTATTGGTTAACCAATGTTGCAAAAAAGTCTCTCGAAAAGATTATTAACAAGCGTGCTGTCTGTCTATTTCTTATTAACGTTTATTGTGACATGCGGACAAGTTATTGCAGAGTTTTACAATGCAAAAGACTATATTCGTAACGAACTAACAACGCTACAAAAAACGTTTTCAGGCAGTTTAACCCGCGCAATTTGGGAATTAAACACCCAACAAACAGTCACTATCGCTGAAGGGCTTTTAGCGATTCCGATGATTGAAGGCATTATCGTGCGTGACGATGGCGGAGAGATTATTTCTCAGCTCGGGCGTTCTCTCGACATTCGAGAATTATATAGTGAACAATTGGTTCAAGAAGCCTCTATTATTGATGAAACCACTTCTTCTGGCTTATTTGGATATACATTTCCGCTTATTTTTGAGTTTTCAGGTCGAGCAACCCAAGTGGGCGATGTGACGCTGTTTTCAAGTCGCGAAGTCGTACTTGATCGGATCATGATTTCTATCTACTTTTTGATCGGTAATGCAATGATTAAAACAACATTTTTAATCATTTTATTCCTGCTCTCTTTTAGAAAATTACTCACAGAACCCCTCACCGACCTCACTAATCAGATTGAAGAACTTGAATTAGATAACCTCGACGGCGCTCGCTTAGAAATCCACACCACCGAGCATAACGAGCTTAAAGTGATGGAAGAATCTTTCAATAAATTAATTGATAAAGTAAGCGATTACAAAAAACAACTCGAATCAACTCAAAAACAACTTTTACAAAGTAACGAGAAACTTGATCAACAAAATTTACTTCTCGAACAAGAAGTTGCTCGTAAAACATCTAACTTAAGCCAAGCAATGATGGACTTGCAACAGCAAAAATATGAACTTGAAAAACAAAAATTAACTTTAACAGAAGAAGTCGAAAGGCGAAAACATACAGAAGTTGAACTCATAACTAAACAAAATGACCTTCAGCGTTATCTAGATGAACTGAATTTAGCGCAAGAGCGCTTAGTGGGTTCCGAAAAAATGGCTGCTTTAGGTGGTCTTGTTGCAGGGATCACACATGATATCAACACGCCTGTAGGGATAGGTGTCACCGCAACCTCATTTTTAGAAGAACGCTTGGCCCAAGTCGAGCAAGCCTACGAAAATAAAACCTTATCTCCTAAAGCGCTCGAAGAGTTTATTAACGATGCCAAACAAAGCACAAGCTTACTGACTACCAATCTACAAAGAGCATCAGAGTTAGTCGCTAGTTTTAAACAAATTGCAGTAGATCAAGCCAGTGAAGCCGTTAGAACAATTAATTTAAAGGATTACCTTGGTGAAATAATTCGCTCTTTACACCCTAAATTGAAAAAAACGGCGCATAAAATCAATCTTGATTGCCCTGACGATTTGATTTTAAATACCCCAGCAGGGGCTGTGAGCCAAATCTTCACCAACTTAATTATGAACTCTGTTATTCATGGTTTTGAAGGGATCAGTGAAGGCACAATTAATATTAAAATTACCCAAACTGAAGATCTCGTCGATATCATCTTTCAAGATAATGGCAAAGGAGTCGAGCAATCACAGCTCGATAAACTTTTTGACCCTTTCTTTACAACTAAACGGGAGCAAGGTGGAAGTGGACTAGGTACACACATTAGCTTTAACCTCGTTAAACAAACTCTCTGCGGAGACATCGAAGCCACCAGCACACTAGGTGAAGGATTGACTTACCATATTAGCTTCCCAAAAGACATGCCAACCCCCTTGGCTATGTTGGCTGAATAATTTAACTGACCAACTTTTTAAATCAATAATAATGGCGCTCTATGCGCCATTATTATTTATGCCACAGTTTAAAATTGCTATCATCAATTCACACCAACAGTAGGATAAATAGTATGTGGTTTAGCAACCTTATTTGTTATAAATTTAAGCAAGATATCAGTTATGCCCAAGACGAATTTGAAAAAGCACTCGAACAAGATACCTTTCGTCCATGTGGTAGCCAAGACTTAAGCACCTTCGGCTGGACTAAAGCTTTCGGTAAACATGGGCAATCTTTAAGTCACTTCTCACAAAATGCAATTTTAGTCTGTGCTAAACGTGAAGAGAAAGTGCTGCCAGCGGCGGTGATTAATGACTTATTAGCTGAAAAAATTGAACATATTGAAATCGAAGAAAATCGCCCCGTAAAGAAAAAAGAAAAAGATGAATTAAAAGAAAACCTTCTACACAGCTTACTGCCACAAGCGTTTAAAAAATCCAGTTTGCAATTTGCTTTTATCGACTTAGAAAAAGGCTGGTTAGTGGTCAATAGCGGTAGTTTTAATAAAGCTGAAGAGTTATTAGCATTACTGCGTAAATCTCTTGGCACTTTGCCTGTGGTCCCCGCTTTTGTAAATTTTGATTTAGGGCTTTTTTTAACCAACTGGCTAACTGAATTTAACCCACCAGAAGGTTTTGCAATTGGTCAAGATGCTGAATTAGTTGAAGCCGATGAAAATGGCGGACAAGTGAAACTCAAGCAGCACGACTTAGCGTCCGATGAAGTTAAAAATCACCTTGAGAACGGAAAAGTAGTGACTAAACTCGCTTTTGATTGGCGTGAACGCGTTAAATTTATGCTCCAAGATGATGGTTCAATCAAACGTCTTAACTACTCCGAAACACTTAAAGAAGAAAACGCTGATATTCCAAAAGAAGATATGGCGGTTAAACTTGATGCTGACTTTATACTGGCCAGTGAAGAGATTAAATTACTCCTTGAAGAGTTGATCAACAGCTTAGGCGAACCTGAGGATGCATTAGCTTAGACGTTTACAAAAGAAAGGCCAATTAACTTAGCTAATCGGCCTTTTTACTAAACAAACACTTCATTATGCAAATATAGCTTTTACATCTTCAAGCGTTGTTAAATATTCTTCGTCTTGCAACACTGTTAAACATGGAATAATGCCTTTATCAACGTAAACCTGCAAAGCCGCTTCTTTATCTGAAACCTGCAATAACCCCTGCTCTATGGCACCAATTCGGATAAAGTCAACATAACAAGGCTTTTCAGGGCGATAATTTGGATTTGACCAACTTTCAGCAACTTCCACGAATTCTTCCGTAAAGTCCCAAGCTCGCATAATTGAGCCACCTATTTTCCCCCCGAGCTTTTGGATAGAATGCGCTAAGAAACTCGGATTTCCAAAAACCTCTTCATGGCGTTCAGCCTCTGTCAAAATAGGTAATACACCAATGTTATAAACAAGTGCAGCTAAAGTAATGGTGTCAATATTTAAAGACGTGCGCTTGTTTTCTTTAAGATACATCTGTAATAAAGTAATGGCACTTGCTGCAACTGTTAACGTTCGTTGCCACGCTTTATCCATATAGCCTTTCACAGTTTCGTTTTTAGATACAAACAATTGCTCCATCGCCATCGCCGTTGCAATATTCTTGATTTGTCTTAACCCAATTCGAGTTACAGCTTGGTTTAACGTCGACACTTTTATGGTGCGGCCTAAAAAGGCGCTGTTTGCAATCTTAATCATCCGTGCAGCAAGTGCAGGATCATGTTGTATAACATCAGCCATCTCCATCAAGTTCACTTCAGGGTCATCAGCCGCTTTACGCACTCTAACTGCAATCTCAGGTAAAGTAGGTAACACTAAGGTATCGTTGTTTATTTTTTCAATTAAGATGGTAAGTAGAGCATTTTCTGTTGACATAAAATCCTGTTCCTTATTGCAAAATCCCCAATAAACAAGGGACTAGATAATTCTTATTATGTTTACTCAAGTATCGACCAAGAAATCGATAAAGTTAAGGAAAAAGATCATTTTTTATGATTTATTTTTTTGCCTGTTTTTTTACCCAAGTTTAAAACCAACACATTGAGCTTTACCCACTCTCTGAGAAACAGGCTCCATAAACAATTTCAAGCACAATGACCTAGCGATAAGTTCTTTTTATTAAAATTGCACCTATCAACCTCTAATTATAAAAATCCAAAAAGTTCGATTTACTACACAAAATAAATGTAACAAAATTTGTCTAAACAAGAAGATTACTCCAAGTTTAAATAAAATAAAATCATATACTTACAAAAAAAACATTACAGAATAATTTAAAAAGTTACATAATACTCATAATTACAACTACTTATATTTTGCTAAACCTTCATTCCCTGCCTACAACTAGAAGGGCTTTGCCCTTTTATCAAGGCGCAAGTTAATAATAATTAACCATTAATAACAGGGATTTATAATGCGTAACTCAACTCTTTCACAATCCATTCGTTTAGCTTTACTCTGTAGCTTATCCACTCCAGCTCTCGTTTTTAGTCAACTCAGCCTCGCTGAAGAAGACAAAGCAGATAAAGATATCGAAGTGATTGCAGTAACCGGTAGTCGAATTCGGCAAATTGGTGCCGAGTCAGTATCTCCTATTATTTCAATTGGAGAAAAAGAGCTTGCTTTTCAACAAGAACCTGAGGTTGAGCAAATTCTAAGAAATCTTCCTGCCACGATTCCTGGTGATGGAAGTAACGTTAACAACGGATCAGCTGGTGCCTCGACCATTGATTTAAGAGGGCTAGGTTCACAACGTTCATTGATTTTGATGGATGGACGAAGAATGATCCCATACAACTATAATGGTTCGGTTGACTCATCAACCATTCCAAGTGCGCTCATTAAAAGCATAGATATTGTTACTGGTGGCGCCTCAGCTACTTATGGTTCAGATGCTATCGCTGGCGCTGTGAACGTCATTTTAAAAAATGATTTTGAGGGGGTCGATTTAGATCTTAAACATGCCAGAACGGGTGACAATGATGGGGATAAAAGCAGCATTGCTCTAACTTTAGGTTCGAGCCTAGCGGATGGTAAAGGTAATGCCGCTATTTCGTTAAGTTGGATGAAACGAGATGAAGTCCGTTTGGGTGACCGACCTTTAGGCTTGCTCGGAATAGATACTGCGTCAGGTGCTAACTATGAACAATTTTTAAATGGTGAGCCGCCAGTTCCAGCTCCGAGTGAATGTAGCGCACCAAATTCTGTTGCCGCAGGCGGATCCACGACTTCAATTCCAACTCGATTTGCGATTGTGGGCGGAGGAGCTAGCGCCTCAGGGCAATTCAGAAATGACGGCTCACTGCAAAGTGATACGTGTAGCGTCTTTAACTTTAATCCCTACAATTTCTACCAAACCCCGACTGAACGTTATTCGGCTACGGCATTAGCCCATTATGATGTGAATGATGACCATCAAATTTATACAAACTTCAGCTTTACTAATACCAGTGTCGATACTCAAGTCGCACCATCAGGCACTTTTGGGGCATCCTTTGATTTACCTCTTCGAAATCCACTCATTGGCGCTCAAGCTCGTCAATTTATGATCGATGCAGGCAATAACGCATTAGCATCAAACTTGCTCAACTCAAGTAACTGGCAAGATATCAATGGGAATGGTGTAGTCGATCAAGATGACTACTTAAGAGTTCAGTTACGTCGACGGACAGAAGAATTAGGTGCACGAACTGAGCGCTATGATTCTGAACAATTCCAATTTGTAGTGGGAACCCGAGGTTTACTCGCTGGTGATTGGGAATATGATGCTTATTATCAATATGGTGAGTCAAATAGAACAACTGTAAGAGCGGGTTATACCAATTTAACTAACATTCAAAATGCGCTCGATACATTTGATGGCGTGACCTGTAACAACGGCGATGCAACCTGTGTCCCTATCAACTTATTCGGTGGCTTTGGGACAATCACGGAAGAAATGGCCGGATACGCACAAGCGATTGCTCTGCAGCAACAAAAGTATAGTCAAGAAATAGCAACCGTAATTGTTAATGGCCCAGTTGAATATATACAACTACCCACAGCTGATGCGCCTTTAGCGATGAGTTTTGGTTATGAAACACGTACCGAAAAAGGTTTATTTGAACCTGATGAGTGTTTGAAACTCGCCCCTTCAAGCTGCCAAGGTGGTGCTGGCGGAAATCAACTTCCTATCGAAGGTGGCTTTAAAGTTGATGAGTTTTTCCTTGAAGGAGCACTCCCTATCCTAGCTGATTTACCAGCAGCCCAATCGCTCGATTTAAGTTTCGGTTATCGCTGGGCTGACTACGATACAGTGGGCAACAATGAGACTTGGAAACTAGGCTTCAATTGGCGTCCAATTGACTCCGTGTTATTTAGAGTCATGCAGCAACAAGCGACTCGTGCACCAAATGTAGGTGAAATCGCCTCCCCTGTCGTTACGGGCCTTGATAACGCAAAATACGACCCTTGCTCAGTCGGGAATCCTAACGGTATTGACGCGACACTTCGTCAATTGTGTATTTCGACAGGAATGAGCGATGCACAAGTGGGCAATGTTCAAGATGTAGTGTCTGGTCAAGTCAGTGTCATTTCAGGGAGCGATCCTGCTAATCCTCCAGGTGCAGAACAAGCAGATACATTTACAGCAGGTATCGTTTGGACTCCTGAGCTTGATTTTGCCGAAGGGCTAACTTTAACAGTCGATTATTATGATATTGATATTCAAGACATCATTGGCAGTTTTTCAGCGCAAGAGATTCTCGATTCGTGTTATGTGCTCGGTGACACAACCGAATGTGCCAAAATCAAGCGAATTGGTGGCGATTTAACCGTAGCAGGAGCTGGGATCCAACAATTCACAACAAACTTGAAATACCAACGTGCTGAAGGGATCGAGGTAGGCTTCAATATCGCTTTCGATTTAACCGACTACGGACAACTTGAGTTTTCAGGCACAGCGAATAAATACCTCACACAAGAAACGCAAAGCTCAGATACACAAAGCGTGCTTGATTGTAAAGGTTACTATGGTACATCATGCGATCCTATAGCGGAGCTGCAATGGATCCAACGTACAACTTGGAACTATGAGGATACAACCGTTTCTTTACAATGGAGACACTCTGACAGTATTGAAATAGAACCAGGCGAGCGCGCAGGAGTGTTCGAAGCTTTTAGAGAAATTGATAGCTATAACTACTTTGATTTATTTGCCAGCTATACCTTTAACGAAAACACCAAGTTTACTTTTGGTATTGATAACTTGTTTGAAAAAGAGCCGCCAGTTGTTGGTAACGAAGCCGGTGATACAAGCTCTAATTCAGGAAATACCTTTCCGAGTAATTACGATGTATTAGGCCGTAAATTCAAAATGGGTGTGAAATTTCAGTTCTAACTTACGCACATTTTGTTAACAAACTAGGCATTCACGCGAATGCCTAGTTTTTTTATGCCATTAATAATTTTATTCTAGCTATTTCTTCTGGCAGATAAGGGCTTGCAGGAAACTTTCCCCATACAGGTGCAGGCCAAGCAATATCTGTTTTATAGCGAACAACATGGTGAATATGTAATTGTGAAACCATGTTGCCAAGTGCCGCGATATTAAGCTTATCAGGACTAAAGGTCTCCTGTAATAACTTGCTTAAAGTCATCGATTCTTGCCAATATAACGCTTGCTGGTCATTGGTTAAATCGGTGAACTCTGTCGCTCCTGCAATCCTAGGCACTAAAATAAACCATGGATATTGTTGATCATTCATTAGTAACACCCGGCACAGCGGCCAGTCGGCAATTAATACACAATCACGTTCAAGCTCTGGCGCTAAAGAAAAATGGCTCATACATCTCATTCATATCTGATGGTAAAGAGAGCCTATTTAACCGCAACCTGTCATTGATAGCAATTTGTTGCAGTTCAATTTGCTTACTATTACCATCAAGACACTTTTAATCCGCTCAAGGTCGCAACGTGAATAAAAAAAATACGCTGCTCGCACTCTCGCTTACCGTGATAGGTGCAACACATGCAGTTTCAGCTCAACCTCTTTCAATAGAACGTATTTTTTCTGATCCGGGTCTATCAGGAAAAGCTCCCGTCAAACTCAAGTTTTCTCCTGATGGCTCTCGAGTGACTTACTTACAAGGTAAGGTCGAGGATTACAACCGTTACGACCTGTGGGAATATAACCTAAAAGACAATAAAAACCGTTTATTAGTTGATTCTCAAGCTTTATTTTCTGGGCCTGAGTCGTTATCTGATGAAGAAAAAGCCCGTCGTGAACGTCAACGTATATTTGGTAAAGGTATTTTAGAATACACGTGGTCAAAAGATGGCACGGCCCTACTGTTTCCTCTTAATGGCGATTTGTATTACTACAGTTTGAAAGATGCAAAAAGCAAAAAGCTCACCAATACACCTCAATTCGAAACTGATGCACGCTTCTCGCCTAAAGGTAATTTTGTTTCGTTTATTCGTGATCAAAATTTATATGCGTTAAATATCAACTCAGGTCAAGAAGTTCAGCTCACTAAAGATGGGGGCGGCGTCATTAAAAATGGCATGGCCGAATTTGTCGCCCAAGAAGAAATGAGCCGTATGACCGGCTATTGGTGGGCGGGCGATGAATCAAAAATAGCTTTCACTCGTGTTGATGAAACCCCTGTAGCCGAGGCTATTCGAAATGAAATTTACGCTGAAGAAGTCAAACTTTTTAATCAACGTTATCCATTTACTGGAACAGCAAATGTTGATATTCAATTAGGTGTGGTCACGTTGAATAAGCAACAGATTGACTGGATAGATTTAGGTGCAGATAAAGACATCTACATTGCTCGCGCTAAATGGTTAAAAGACAGTCAGACGTTATCTTATCAATGGCAAGACCGCTCTCAGCAAACTCTTGAATTGCGTTTTTATAATACCAGTAACAAACAGCAATCAGTGGCATTGACTGAAAAAAGTGAGACCTGGATAAACCTTCATAAAGATTTACGCTTTTTAGATGATAAAGAACATTTCATCTGGGCGTCTGAACGAGATGGTTTTAAACACCTGTATTTATACAAAGTGAATGGCGAACTAGTCCGTCAAATAACTCAAGGTGATTGGATTGTAGATGGAATAAAAAGCATTGATGAAACAAAAGGCCTGGTTTACTTTTCTGGCCGTGCTGATTCTGTGTTAGAAAGCCATTTATACACCACCCCTTTATTCAAAGAAGGAAAAATAGTTCGTATTACAGAGTCAGGTTCCTATCATAATGTTGTGATGGCTGATGACCATCAATCCTTTATAGATAGCTTTTCATCTGTAAACCAACCAACATCTGTTGCACTACGAAAAAGCAATGGTGAATTTATTACTTGGCTTGAACAAAATAAATTAGATGATAGCCACCCACTTTCACCATACTTACCTCAGTTTGTCACCCCAGAGTACGGTACCTTAACAGCGAATGACGGCCAAATTTTAAACTACCGCTTATTCAAACCAGTTCAGCTGAAAAAAGGTGTTAAACACCCTGTTATTGTCAATGTCTATGGTGGCCCACATGCACAACGAGTAACCAATAGCTGGCGCAGCAAAAACTTATATTTTCAATATATGGTTCAGCAAGGGTACGTGGTATTCCAACTAGATAATCGAGGTTCATATAACCGTGGTAAAAAGTTTGAAGACGCTATCTATAAGCACTTAGGTGTGGTTGAAGTAGACGATCAAATTACTGGGGTTGAGTTTCTTCGTACCTTAGATTACGTTGATGCAAATCGCATTGGTATTTATGGTCATAGTTATGGTGGCTATATGGCACTGATGGCCATGTTTAAAGCGGGAGATTATTTCCAAGCAGGCGTATCAGGTGCACCCGTTACCGATTGGGCACTGTATGACACACATTACACAGAGCGTTATTTAGGTCACCCAGAAACTAATGCAAAAGGTTATGAAGCCAGCGCTGTATTCCCATACGCCGATAACTTAAAAGGCCCATTGCTTATTTACCATGGGATGGCCGATGATAACGTCTTGTTCACTCATGCGACAAAAATGTTCAAAGTCCTACAAGACAAAGTAAAGCCATTTGACATGATGACTTACCCAGGCTCAAAGCACAGCTTAAGAGGCAAAGAAGTACAAACGCACTTACACCAAACAATCACCCAATTCTTTGATCGAGAATTTAAGTAGTAACCAAAAAAGAGCTAACCTAAGTTAGCTCTTTTTTCTTAACGATTTAATCAACACGTTTAAAGGCAGTAAGTAGTAAAAAAGCTCGTCAACGATGCGGCTGTCGGTTTACCATTTTGCCAATCCCCGCCTTCGACACCACTCCCTGCAATATCAACGTGAACATACGGAAGGGGTTGCTCAGAGTCTAAGCCATGTTTATCTAGCCCTGAGGCTATCGCCAAAAATGCCATAGGGAACTGATGACCACGTGCCGTAATTGCTGATGGCGCACTGTTACTTGACATGACATCATCGGCTAAAGTACGAGGACGAATAAAATCATAATCTTCACGGCGACTGCGAGATACCTCACTGCCATCCGCCCACAAATCGCCTTGCTGAGCAAAAGTGGCAGATAAGCGCTGTGCTAACGCAGGGCCGTTTTCGACTAAAGCTGTGTAAGGACCCATAGCACGTGCTGCATGACCCGTTAAGGTGGCAACTGTAAACAACTCTGGATTAATCTCATTCTTAGCGACTTCTTTGAGTTCATGCAGTAAATCACCCATAGCTAAGCGGCCTTCAGCATCTGTATTTCCAATTCTAACTCGTACACCCGCACGGCTTGTCACAATTTCATCCGGCACAAAACAATCTGAACCAATTGAATTACGAACCACCGCTAGCATTGCGACCACTTTCACCCCTTTAGGCTGATATTCAGCGATGGATTTCATTAATCCTGCGACTGATGCAGCACCGCCCTTATCTCGGCTCATGCCAGCCATCGCACCACCCACCTTTAAGTCTGCACCACCGGTGTCATAAACTAAGCCCTTGCCGACAATAAGTAATGTTTTGTGGATCTCACCTTCAGGGATATACGTCATTTTGACCACACGAGGGTGATGACGTTCCACCGCATAAGAAGCACGTGCGACTGTGCTAAGCATTGGATACTGATCATCAATAAACTTCAAATCAGCAATCACTTCAGTCGCTACAGGAGAGTCAGCAAATAAATCGACGCAATATTGAGCAAAGTTTGGAGGTGACATACGCTCAGGCTCAGTGCCACACAAATCTCGAGCGGCTGTTTGACCTTTCGCTAACGCACTGAGCTGCTTTATCTGTTCTTCACTCGCGCCAACTAACGCTAACTTTTTAATTGGGCTGATAGCCTCACCGTGAAACTCTCGCGCTTCAAGCGGCTGCCAAAGCGCTTGTTCGACCCCTAAATAAGCCACAGAAGCAGCGTGGGTAAATTTGGCATCTAAACCTGCACTTATTACATGTAAAATTGGCGCTGTACTACCCGCTAATTTGGCTTCATTAATCCCGAGTTTTGCCGCATCGAAAAAGCGCCTCACATCATCATAATCACGAGATAGACTGCCTGTTGGCGCGAGGATTAAACGCTTCCCGGGTACATGCTCACAAATTAAAGTAACAACTTGCTTACCGATACGTTGATCTATTAACTGAGACTGTTGAATATGAGCTGATATTTGAGGGGATGTCACTTTAGAAAAATCATCAGCGATAATAATTAACGCATCAAAATCTGTACTGTGCAGAAAGTCATCGGCACCAATAGTGGACAAAATAAGCTGAGACATAGTGAAACTCTTAAACAAGAAAGGAAATCAAATTATCGCAAAACAATATGGGAATACCAAGCAATTAAAAGATTCGAAAAGGTCAAAAAAATATCAACTTCACTTTGTTGGACTATACTTCACTAACAAATAAGTGCGAGCTGCAAATTATGAATTTAAAAACCAAAATCACCTCAAGTTTTTCCATTCTTGTTGCTATCTCATTGGTTGTGTTATCAATCATTTTAGGTAGTTATAGTACTAATAAAGCAAGTGAAGCATTAGAAGGTCAAATACATCAACGCTTAATTGGTCTCAGGGATGCTAAAAAAGAGCAGCTGACTGATTATTTTACCTTGATAGACAATCAACTCATTACACTTGCAAGCAGCGAAACATTAATTGATGCTGCTTCAGAGTTTATCAAAGCATTTCACAACATAGAAAGCGAGGTGAGCAATAAAGCTATAAAGACGTATTATGAAAATGATTTTTCTACCCAATACTCAGAAAAAAATGGCTCACAAATTGATAGTAAAAAATTACTCAATCAATTAGACCGGCAGGCTATTTTTTATCAAAACAATTACATAGCTAAAAACTCTCACCCATTAGGTAGTAAAAATAAACTCATGTCATCAGAGGGGGCAAGCCAATACAATGAATTACATGCTCGCTATCACCCATTTTTAAATGATTATTTAGCTCGTTTCGGATATTACGACATTTTCCTAATTGACGCGCAAACAAGTCATGTCATCTATTCCGTCTATAAAGAATTAGATTACGCAACCTCGATGAATGATGGCCCCTTTAAAGACAGCGGCTTAGCGAATGTATTCCATGCTGCAAACGCACTCACTGAGGGAGATGTCGCGTACGAAGACTTCGAACAATATCTCCCCTCCTATCAAGCACCCGCAGCATTTATCGGCACCCCCATATTTGCCAATAATAAAAAAATCGCAGTGCTCGTTTTTCAAATGCCAATCGATAAAATAAATGATATCACCACATATGGGCAGCAATGGTCACAAAGGGGCTTGGGGAACTCTGGTGAAACATATTTAGTTGCAAGCGATAATACGATGCGAAGCGAAGGCCGCCTGTTAATCGAAAATAAAGAAAGGTACCTAGATAGCATAAAGAAAACAAATCTTAATCAGGAGGCTATCGACAATATCGACTTGAAAAATACGACTGTTGGGTTTCAACGTATCAAAAATAATGCAATTGATCGCGCATTGGCCGGAGAGTCTGGAGTCACGACCATAATTAACTTTCAACAAGAACCCTTGATTACTGCATATACGTCATTCGACATTCATGGTCAAAAGTGGGCACTGGTTAGTGAAATAAGCCAGGTAGAAGCATTTTCAGATATTGACCAGTTTGCATCGAATATCTCATTTATCACATTAGCAACTACAGCGATCATGCTCTTACTTGCCTTTTTTGCCGCCATACTGCTAAGTAATTTTATTGTTACACCGATTAGAAAACTGAGCAGATTTATCAAAAACACAGCAAATACAATGGATTTGAGCCAACGTGTAAACCAAAGTGATATAACTGAAGATGAGGTTGGCATCGTAATGACCTCTTTTAACCAAATGCTCGATACCTTTGATCAAACACTACAAACAGTCACAAATGCGTCATTACATTTAAGCGAAGACTTAACCACTTTACAAAAGCATTTCAAAGAAATAACCACTAAAACTCAGCTCCAAACTGATTTAACAATTCAGATTTCAGCTGCAATGGAGGAAATGGCCACAACTTCTGAAGATGTTGCGTACAATGCCCAGCAAACAAGTGATGCAAGCCACAACGCAGTAGAAGAAGCGCAGAATGGTAATGTAAACGTGCAAAAAAATCTCGATGCAACCAAACAGCTTTCAGACGCAATGGCTGCAACAAGCAAGCAAATGTCTGAACTAGAAGAAAAGACTCAAAGTATTACCAGCGTACTTGAGGTGATCCGTAATATTGCAGACCAAACTAACTTACTTGCATTAAATGCAGCAATAGAAGCTGCCCGCGCCGGAGAGCAAGGCCGTGGTTTTTCTGTGGTAGCAGATGAAGTGAGATCCTTAGCCCAACGGACACAAGAATCAACCGCAGAAATAAATGTTATCATTCATGCCTTACAGCAAGGCTCTGAAAATTCTATGCAAGCAATGCAGGTATCACATGATCTTGCTGAGCATACGTTAAAATCAGCTGAAAATGCAGGGGTGAGTTTAAACTCAGTCAATGAGCAAATTCATAAAATTGAAGCATTTAATGAGCAAATGGCCACCGCCGCAACAGAGCAAAGTGCCGTTGCAAGAGATGTAACTAAACAAGTTTCTGAAATTACGCATCTCGCAAGTGACAATGATTCAAGTATCCAAAAAGCCAATCACTCTGTCGGCAAAGCACTCGATGAATCAAATGAAGTTCAAAAACAAATAGATAAGTTTAAACTCTCAAAGAGAGTTTAAATTAAGTAAATCTAAGCCGACTCAAAGAATATCCAATAGATAATTCATCAATTCACTTTGTCTGATTTATTCAAAGTGAATTGAGTTTTAAATAGCTAACGAATCAGTTGAATTAGTCATTAACAATCTAACTCTAATTGCGGGCTTTCCATTACTGATGATATCCCGACCCCTAAGCCAAGCAAACGCACTGACTTTTGTCCTCCTCGAGCAATTGCTTTAATCATCAAGTTTTCAAACGTTGTTTTATCTAAATTTGTAGACGAAACATCAGCTGTCGTTGTAATAAAGTCAGAAAACTTTACTTTAACTGAAAGCTTATTAATTCGATTAAGTAAGTTTTGATTGTGTAACCTTCTTTCTAGCTCCTTTAATAATATGGGGATCTTATCTGTGCAATTTTTCACACTGACTAAATCAAATTCATAAGTATGCTCAACACTTAATGACTTTCTTACTCGTTCGATTTGAACGTTTCCTTCAGACAAACCTGCACACTTTCGATATAAAGACGAACCGAATTGCCCAAAGCGACTTACAAGCCAACTTTCGTCACGCTCGAGTACATCTTGGCCACGATAGAGTCCCATGACGTGTAGCTTATTTAAGGTCACTTTACCCACTCCAGGTATTTTAGCTAAATCCAGCTCAAACAAAAAATGTGAAACTTGCTCTGGATTGACAACATATTGGCCATTTGGTTTATTTAAATCGCTCGCTATTTTGGCCACAAACTTGATAGGAGCCACCCCGGCAGACGCTGTCAGTCCAGTAGTTTGAAAAATTTGCTCTCGAATCGCTTGTGCCATTAATGTCGCACTACCAGCACAAAACTGCGAATTTGTTACATCTAAATAAGCTTCATCAAGTGATAACGGTTCAACTAAATCCGTATATTGATTAAATATGGTTCTAATTTGCTTTGAAACATCTTTATAAACCTGCATTCGTCCTGGTACCATAATTAACTCTGGGCACAGTTTTTTTGCTTGATAATTAGACATAGCAGATCGCACGCCATACTGGCGAGCTATATAATTTGCTGTAGAAATAACCCCACGACGGCTATCACTACCAATTGCAATCGGTTTGTCTACAAGATCGGGGTTATCACGCATTTCAACAGCTGCGTAAAAACAATCCATGTCGATATGTATAAATTTTTTCATACTGACAATGATTACTGTTCATTTATACAGTGTCAATTATTTTAGATACAAAAAAAGCGCTTACGCGCTTTCTTTACAAAATTTGGTTTTGTTTCCAAACTTCTTCTTTTGCCATTCGCTTTTTGCGTTTATCGCATGGATTATCACAATCGCATGCCTTTTCGACACCAACAGCACCTAAGCCACCACAGCTACTTGCCATTGATTTTTTTTGTACTACCATACCTACTGCCATAGCGGCAATCACAACCATAAACAATACAAACGTCAGTATAAATAAAGACATTTTTCGCCCCAATACTCAATCATTACCTATAATACCCGTGCTAATTATAGCCTTTTACATGATTAAAATCCCAGTTTTTCTATAGATAAGGTGTAAAAGCTGGGCTCGAATAAGTAGCTAAACCCGAATTTGTTTTTGAAATAAAATACGCGGCAATATTATTTTTTTCAACGTACGCTTTTGCCTGAACAGTGCCCATTGCCAGTAATGCAGTTGCTAAACCGTCAGCCGTCATGGCTGAAGGAGAAAGTACGGTTACTGAGACCAAATCTTGGACAATAGGCTTCCCTGTGGTTGGGCTGATGATATGAGCAAATGTTTGCCCATCTAACTGATAATAAATCCGATAATCACCAGACGTGGCCACTGCCATGGTACCTGGCTTAAAAGTTTTGTGGATTACTCTTTGATCAAGAGTCGGGTCTGGCTCTTCAATGGCAATAACCCAATCTTCCCCATTGGCTTTTTTACCTGATAGACGCAACTCACCCCCAATTTCTACCATATAATTAGTGAGATTTTTTTGTTCTAGTAACTGCGCTACTTTATCAATGCCATAACCTTTAGCTATTGCTGAAAAGCTAACTTCTAGATCTGGTATTGATTTTGCTAGTCCCTGCTCATTAAGTATTAATTTATCGACTCCAATGCGCTTTTGAATCAGTTTAAGCGTCTCATCTTCGGGAATTTTTACCGGGTGTTTATTAGGACCAAATCCCCATAAATCAATTAAAGGCCCCATAGTGACGTCGAGTGCACGTGTACTTTTACCTAAACGAATCGATTCAGCTACCACAATGCGAAAGTCATCAGATATTTGAAATGGCGTGGTGAGTCGCGATTGATTAAACAGTGATATTTCAGAGTCAGGAATATAAGTCGACATTGATTGATTAACTTGTGCCAAGACATCGGTAACTTCTGAATATAAATTTATCGATTGCATTTGCTCAACAGGCACAAATACTTTAACTGTAAATGTAGTACCCATTGTTTTACCTTGAAGCAAGACCTCTTGTACCCGTTCATTATCTTTCGCTGGCTCGCAGCCTTGTAAAAACAGGGCTATCAACAAGATACTTATTAAGCTAAACCAATTCAAGCTCTTCATTTTATTCCTCAACACTTTCAAATCGATACAAAAAAGGCTTCTTATCTACTATTGTAAATAAGAAGCCTATATTACCCTAATAATTTCTATTATGGGTCTAAACTTTTTGGCTAGCCACCGAAGTCATCTAATAAGATATTTTCTTCTTCAACACCTAGTTCTTTGAGCATATTGATAACCGCAGCATTCATCATTGGAGGACCACACATGTAGAACTCACAATCTTCAGGTGCTTCGTGATCTTTCAGGTAGTTCTCGAATAACACGTTGTGGATGAAGCCTGTGTAACCTTCCCAGTTATCTTCTGGTTGCGGATCTGATAGTGCGCAGTGCCATACGAAGTTGTCATTTTCGGCTGCTAACCCATCAAAATCTTCAACGTAAAACATTTCACGCTTAGAACGAGCACCATACCAGAAGCTCATCTTACGCTTAGAGTTTAAACGTTTAAGCTGATCGAAAATGTGTGAACGCATTGGGGCCATACCTGCACCACCACCAACAAAGACCATTTCAGCGTCAGTGTCTTTAGCGAAGAACTCACCAAATGGACCAGAAATCCATACTTTATCACCTTCTTTTAATGACCATATGTACGAAGACATTTTACCACAAGGAAGTGACAAATTATTTGGCGGCGGAGAAGCGATACGCACGTTTAGCATAATAATGCCTTCTTCTTCTGGATAGTTAGCCATTGAGTATGCGCGGATTGTTTCCTCGTCTACTTTTGACTCCAGATTGAAGAAACCAAAATGCTCCCAGTCACCACGGTATTCTGCAGGGACATCAAAGTCTGCATATTTAACATGATGTGGTGGCGCCTCAATTTGAATATAACCACCAGCACGGAAAGGCACCGACTCGCCATCAGGGATTCCAAGCTTCAGCTCTTTGATGAATGTTGCTTTGTTATCGTTAGAGATAACTTCACATTCCCATTTTTTAACACCGAAAATTGATTCTTCTAATTCAATTTCCATATCTGTTTTCACATTTACCTGACAGGCTAAACGACAACCTTCGCGCGCTTCGCCTTTAGAGATATGATCAAGTTCAGTCGGTAATATATCACCACCGCCTGAATGAATGTGAACACGACACTGACCACAAGAGCCACCGCCACCACAGGCTGATGATACAAAAATACCAGCGTCAGCGAGTGCGCCTAGTAGTTTGTTACCTGCAGATGTTTTAATTGCTTTATCAGCATCGCCATTGACACCGATGATAATGTCACCACTGGCCACTAACTTAGATTTAGCTGCAATAATAACTAAAACAAGTAGTACCACGATAGCGGTGAACATACCTACGCCTAAATATACCTCAAGCATGATTTTTCCTTGCTACCTTAAAGTGAAATACCAGAAAATGACATAAAACCAAGACCCATCAGACCAACAGTAATAAAGGTAATACCTAAACCACGAAGTCCATCAGGAATATCAGCATATTTCATTTTTTCACGAATACCTGCAAGTGTTGCAATTGCAAGTGCCCAACCCACACCAGAGCCAATACCATAAACCACTGATTCAGTGAAGTTATAGTTACGCTCGACCATGAAAGATACCGCACCAAAAATCGCACAGTTAACTGTGATTAATGGTAAAAAGATACCTAATGCATTGTATAGTGCAGGGAAAAACTTATCTAAGGCCATTTCTAGAATTTGCACAAGTGCTGCAATAACACCGATAAATGTTAGGAAACGCAAGAAGCTTAAGTCAGCTTCAGGAAAGCCCAACCATTCAAGTGCGCCTGGAGCCAACACCGCGTGGAAAACGAGGTTATTAACGGGTACTGAAATACCTAGTACGAAGATAACAGCGACACCTAAACCGATCGAAGTTGTAACTTTTTTCGATACAGCCAAAAATGTACACATACCTAAGAAGAATGATAACGCTAAGTTTTCAATGAAAACTGCTTTAACAAATAAACTAATATAATGTTCCATTGTTCTCTCCTTAACCTTTCGCTTCTACTTGGTCTTTCTTGTAAGTACGAAGTACCCAAATGAATAAACCAATGATGAAGAAAGAACTTGGCGGAAGAATCAGTAAGCCCATAGGCTGATACCAACCACCATCAGACACTAATGGTAAAATTTCAGCACCAAATAGTTTACCTGAACCAAATAACTCACGAATAAAGCCGACAGTGATTAATACCACTGAATAACCCAATCCATTACCAATACCATCTAAAAATGACATGAGTGGTGGTGACTTCATTGCATATGCTTCTGCACGACCCATTACGATACAGTTAGTAATAATCAAACCAACAAATACAGATAGTTCTTTAGCTGTCGCATAAGAGAATGCCTGCAATACTTGGTCAACAATGATTACTAACGATGCAATGATGGTCATTTGCACGATAATACGAACACTTGAAGGAATCTGATTACGGATCAATGAAATGAACATGCTTGAAAAAGCCGTCACTAATGTCAAAGCTATTGACATAATTACCGCATTTTTAAGACTTGAAGTAACCGCTAACGCAGAACAAACACCTAGTACTTGAAGTGCAATTGGGTTATTGGCAAAAACCGGTCCAAATAAAACCGACTTCATTTCTTTAGTATTAGCCATTATTCAATGCTCCTTGACGAACTTTAGCAAGGAAAGGACCGAAGCCGTTTTCACCTGTCCAGAACTTAAAGGTATTATCAACACCCTTAGACGTTAATGTAGCACCCGATAAACCATCTACCTTGTGAACATCACCCGCAGCATTTGCTTTTACGATATCAACAGGAAGTTGTTTACCTTCCCACGTAGACACCCATTTTGCATTCTGAATTTCGCCACCTAAGCCAGGCGTTTCAAAGTGCTTATAGAAGTTAATTGATTTAATCGTTTTAGTATCTGGCTCAAGCGCGATAAAACCAAACATTACACCCCAGAGACCGTAACCTTGCACAGGAAGAATGATAGACTCAACAGCACCTTGAGCATTTTTAGCAAAGTACACAGGAGACTCAGTCGTCATACGCTGAATCCCTGCTGTATCTGTTTCTTTGTCTAATTTAACACTGCGTTTTGCGTCAAATTTTGATTTCTCAAAATCAAAGCTATTTGGATCAGTATCGACAAACTCACCTGTTTTCATGTTGACAACACGTGCTTCAATGTTCTTCTCAAACACTGCTTTTACGTCTGTTACATCAGCGAAGCCAGCTGCAGCTAAAATATTACGTTGAATATCTTTCGCTTTGTTCTCGTCTTGGAAAGGACGTAATTGAACTGAAGCAAACGATACAAAGATCGCACACACTAAACAAAGTGCAACAACGACGCCAAGCGTTTTACCAATAGATTCGTTATTACTAGACATTGCGTGCTAACCTCCTCTTGATGTTAGACTGCACAACGAAGTGATCGAATAACGGCGCAAACAAGTTAGCAAATAAAATCGCTAACATCATACCTTCTGGATATGCAGGGTTTACAACACGGATCATCACAACCATAAAACCAATTAAGATACCGTAAGACCACTTACCACGGTCAGTGAATGATGCAGATACTGGGTCTGTCGCCATGAAGAACATACCAAACGCAAATCCACCTAACACTAAATGCCAATGCCAAGGCATTGAGAACATAGCATTTGTTTCAGAACCAATTGCATTTAGTAAGAACGACGTGGCTACCATACCTATCATTACACCCACAACAATGCGCCATGAAGCAATGCGGACATAGATTAAGAATAAACCACCAAGCATGATCGCTAGCGTTGACGTTTCACCTACTGAACCTTGAATAAAACCATAGAAAGCGTTTAACCATAATTCCATATTGCTGTAATCAATGCTTCCAACAACAGCTTGACCTAACATAGTTGCACCTGAAAATGCATCTACTGCAGTCCACACTGTATCACCTGAAATTTGAGCTGGGTAAGCGAAGAATAAAAAAGCACGACCAGCAAGCGCAGGATTTAAGAAGTTACGGCCCGTACCACCAAATACTTCTTTAGCGATTACCACACCAAAGGTAATACCTAGTGCAACTTGCCATAAAGGAATAGTTGCAGGAAGAATCAATGCAAATAACACCGAAGTTACGAAGAATCCTTCATTCACTTCGTGCTTGCGCACTGAGGCGAAAATTACTTCCCAAAAGCCACCTACAGCAAATGTAACAGCGTAAATAGGTAAGAAGAAACATGCACCATAAAACATTTTGGCGCCCCAGCCTGCATCAGCAGTCAACTCACCACCAAGCATTTGGAACAAGCCTACTTGCCATGTATTGGCCAGTTCAAAACCACTCGCTAATGCAGCTGTCGCTTGATGACCAATATTAAACATTCCAAAAAACATAGCTGGGAATGTTGCCATCCACACTAAAATCATGATGCGTTTTAGGTCGATGTTGTCACGAACGTGTGAACCATTTTTAGTCACTAGGCCCGGAGTATAAAAAATAGTCGCTGCAGCTTCGTAAAGCGCATACCATTTTTCATATTTTCCACCTGGTTCAAAGTTAGGTTCAATTTTCTCTAAATAATTTTTTAAGCTCATTATTAACCTTCCTTCTCAATTGTTGTCAGGCAGTCACGAAGGATCGCTCCATATTCGTATTTACCAGGACAAACGAAGGTACATAACGCTAAATCTTCTTCATCTAATTCCAACGCACCAAGAGAGATAGCCCCATCTAAGTCACGAGAAATAAGGTCTCGCAATAAAAGCGTGGGTAAAATATCTAATGGCATGACCCGCTCGTAGTTACCAATTGGCACCATAGAACGATTAGAACCACCCGTTGACGTTGTCATATTAAACAAGCGTTTAGGTGATAAATGCGATAAAAATGTACGCGTAACCGAGAACTTTTTGCTACCAGGAACAATCCAACCAAACAGTTCTTTCTCACGGCCTTCAGCCAAGACAGAAACTTGGTTATGATAACGACCTAAGTAAGCTTGAGGGCCCGCAGCAGTATTACCAGATAAAACTGAACCTGAAATAATACGGTTTTCACCATCTTCAAGTTCACCTGATACTAATTCAGTCAAAGAAACGCCTAGTCTAGTTTTAATTAAACGAGGGTTTTTAACCGAAGGACCAGCTAAAGAAACAACGCGATCAGTGAAAATTTCACCAGTAAGGAATAACTTACCAAACGCTATAACGTCTTGATAACCAAGATGCCATACTTGCTTGCTCATAGAAACTGGATCTAAGTGGTGGATATGAGTCCCCACTAAACCTGCAGGATGAACACCACCAAACTCATGCACTTCAACAGAAGCAATCGATGAGCTAGGCACTGAACTACCTGACGTTTTACAAACAAACACTTTGCCATCAGTTAAGCGAGAAACCACAACTAAACCAGCTTCAAATGCTTCGCTATGCTCAGCAATCACAACTGCAGGGTCTGCAGCTAGCGGGTTAGTATCACTTGCAGTAACAAAGATTGAGCTCGGATTTGCATCCAACGCTGCCACTTTACTGAAAGGGCGTGTTCTCAACGCCGGCCACTGGCCTGATTCGACAAGTACTTCTTTGACTTTTTCACGGTCAAGGTTCGCAAGCTCACCCGCCGAAAATGAGTCAAAGGTGATCTGCTCGTTGCCATCAAGTTCTATGACAACCGACTGCAGAACACGCTTAGCACCACGGTTAATTTCTTTAACTACGCCAGAAGCTGGAGCAGTATATTTGACGCCTGGGTTCTTTTTATCAACAAAAAGAACTTGGCCTTTTTTGACTTGGTCATCCACGCGAACTTGCATGGTAGGACGCATTCCGATGAATTCTTCACCTAGCACAGCCACTCGTTTGACGGCAGAGCCATCATGAATAACTTGCTGAGGTGCGCCTTCAATAGGAAGATCCAGACCTTTTTTTATATTGATCATACGCACTTGCATTACATTAACGGAAAGAAACTGAAAATTCTGCTTACTGTGAAAACCAACTTATTTTTAAGTCCACTCAAGTACACCGCTCGATAAATATTTTTTATCAAACAGTGATAGGTTACACAGTGAAACCCACACATATCCACCGAATTTTAACATTATTAAGCATGGTTATGCGAGCCAATTTATGAAAATTCTTCTTACAAATGACCTAATTGAAGTACATATTTTGTACCACGCAATTTTTCAAGAAATAAAATAATAAAAATGATTTAACTTTATAAATGTCAATAGGCTATTTAGCTAAACCGAGCACGAAGGCTTATTTTTAAAATTGCACTCATCATTGTAGTGGCTTTAAAAAAAAAGGCCGCATTATGCGACCTTTTATTTTATTGTTTTGATTTAAAGCATTTGCTCAATTGGTGTTAATGAGTTCACATCCGCATCATAATCAACTGAGTCGATACCAAAACCGAATAATCGTAAAAACTCATTGTGGTAACCCACATAGTCAGTTAGCTCATCAATGGTGTCGGTAGTCACTGAGTCCCAAACAGTTTGAATTCGTGCTTGCACATAATCTTCAAGTTCTTTGTAATTTTGGAATAAATGGCCATCAGCATCTAAGCGCGGCGAATTTCCATACAGATTTTCATTAAACAAACCATGAATCTGCTCAATTGTCCCTTCATACGTACCATCCGCTTTCATCACTTTGAACAACGCAGAAATGTACAAAGGCATGATTGGAATAGCCGAACTTGCTTGTGTTACTACGGCGTTTAGAGATGAAACATAAGCCTCACCCTTTAAATGACGTGTGCTGTGCTTAATTGCAGAAGCAGCGCGATCTAAATCTTCTTTAGCTTTACCGATAGTCGCATGACCATAAATAGGCCAAGTCAACTCTTTGCCGATGTAAGTATAGGCTGTGGTTTTAAAGTTTTCAGCCAAGACATCGGCATCTTTTAGTGCATTTAACCAAAGCTCCCAATCTTCACCGCCCATTACTTTTACAGTGTTCGCAATTTCATCTTCATTGGCTGCTTCAACCGTAATTTCATCAATAACACGCTTTGACGTATTCAAATTTTTAGTCGTCACTGACTTACCAATTGGCTTTAGAGTTGATGAATAAACATCCCCCGTGGCAGGATCGGTACGACGCGGTGATGCCAGACTATAAATGACCAAATCAATTTTGCCCATTTCAGCTTGAATCGCTGCAATGGTTTTTTCTTTGATTTCGTTAGAAAACGCATCGCCATTAATACTTTTAGCCCACAAACCTTCGGCTTCAGCTGCGTGATGAAAAGCAGCTGAGTTATACCAACCAGCAGAACCAGTTTTTGTCTCAGTGCCTTCTTTTTCGAAGAAAATACCCAAAGTTTTTGCTTGAGAACCAAATGCAGCAGTGATACGTGATGCTAAACCATACCCAGTTGAAGCACCGATCACTAACACATTTTTTGGACCATTTTCTAACGCACCTTGCGCTTTGACATAGTCAATTTGTTCTTTTACATGTTCAGCACAGCCAACAGGGTGTGCATTGGTGCAGATAAATCCACGGATTTTAGGCTTGATTACCATTATTTGATTCCATATCTATCACATAAAATTGCCTGCTAGTTTAAATCACATTCAGGCAAAACAGGTCTGATCAGCGCCAGATTACAAAAAAAAGACGCTAATGAGTATTAAAAACACGGCTTAATCTCTATTTAAGTAATAAGCCTTCTCTGAAATTGTATGATACTGAGAGACTTGCTGTAAAAAGTCATTATACGCCGTCCAAATTTCGCGCATTTTATCATCACTCGCCACTTGTTCTTTCATTACTTCTTTCATCGCTTGCTTAAGTGCTAGCATTACTTGCGGTGGTAGTGGTCGAATATCAACCTGATGCTTAGTCTTTAATTGCTCGAGAGCTTGATTATTTCGTGCGGTGTATTCATCTAACATATCTGTGTTTGCGACACGCATCGCAGCATTAACAATCGCTTGTAAATCTTCAGGAAGATGTTCAAATGCTGTTTTATTAATTAAAAACTCTAAATTTGCACCAGGCTCATGCCAACCCGAGTAATAATAATACTCAGCCGCTTTATTCAAGCCAAATGCCAAGTCATTATATGGACCCACCCATTCGGTGGCATCTATCGCCCCAGTTTGCAAAGCAGTAAATAACTCACCACCCGTCAACGAAACAGGCACCCCACCTAGTTTTTTCAACACTTCGCCACCTAAGCCAGGTATGCGCATTTTCAGACCTTTGAGATCTTCGACTGTGTTGATCTCTTTTTTAAACCAGCCAGCAAGTTGCACCCCTGTATTGCCACCAGCCGCAGGGATTAAATTAAAGGGAGCGTAAAGCTCTTGCCACAGTTTTAGGCCACCACCATAATGCAACCAGCCATTCACTTCTTGTGCATTCATTCCAAATGGAATCGCGGTAAAAAATTGGGCCGCCGGAATTTTTCCCTTCCAATAATATGCTGCGCTGTGCCCCATTTCTGCAGTTCCTGCAGAAACAGTATCAAAGACTTCAAAGCCAGGAACCAGCTCTCCAGCACCAAAGACTTTAATTTTTAAACGGCCATTACTCATTTTTTCAACATTTTTCGCAAACCGTTCAGGGGCCGTGCCTAATCCCGGGTAATTCTTTGGCCAACTCGTGACAAGTTTCCATTCAATTGTCTCAGCCTGTGGCTGGTTATGTGCTACTACGTTTAGATTTGGCTTTATTTGCGAATTATCGCCACAACCACCCAATATTAGAGCGAATGCAACACAACAAAGCGGGATTATTTTTTTAGTCATTTCTTTCCCTTAATCATAAATTTTATGAGGTAACCATGTAACGAGTTGCGGATACATAGCCATTAAAATAAGTAATATCAACTGGATCGCGACAAATGGGATCACTCCTTTGTATATATCACTGGTTAATACTGTTTTAGGGGCCACTCCTCGTAAATAAAAAAGTGCAAAACCAAAAGGCGGTGTTAAAAAAGATGTTTGAAGATTGACCGCAATCATGATCCCTAACCAAATAGGGTCCACTCCCATCATTAATAAAATAGGCGCGACAATCGGCACTACCACAAATGTAATTTCAATAAAATCAAGGATAAAACCAAGCAAAAACATCACCAGCATTACCACAAGTACCGCAGCAAAAACACCTCCTGGTAACTTGTCGAATAATGAAACAATGAGCTCTTCTCCACCAAACCCGCGAAACACTAATGAAAATACCGCGGCGCCAATTAAAATCATAAACACCATTGCAGTAACTTTAAGGGTACCTTGTGTGACATATCGTAAATTAGCGAAGGAGAGCTGTTTTTGCCAAAGCGCAAGTACTAATGCACCAAAAGCACCGACTCCAGAGGCTTCGGTTGGAGTCGCAACACCCAATAAAATAGACCCCAATACCACACCTATCAAGATAAGCGGGGGCACCAATGCAGTGATAGGCCCAACTTTTCGGCGCTGTTTAATTTCGACAATATCTTCTTTCGTTAGGCTTGGGACACTTTGAGGTTTTAAAACAGCTAAACTAATCGAGTAAGTAATGTATAAAAGTACTAAAATAAGTCCTGGTATCATTGCACCGGCAAACAAATCACCTACAGAGATATTATCAGGACTGAAGATCCCCATGTTGAGCTGAGCTTGTTGATAGCTACTAGACAGAACATCGCCAAGTAACACCAAGGCAATTGAAGGAGGGATTATTTGCCCAAGAGTACCTGTCGCGGCAATAACCCCTGTACTGTATTGCTTACTGTAACCACGCTTAAGCATCGTCGGTAATGCCAACAACCCCATAGTTACGACCGTCGCCCCAACAATACCAGTACTGGCAGCCAACAACATACCGACTATTGCAACCGAAATCCCCATCCCTGCTTTAGTGCGACCAAATAAAAGCGCCATCGCATCCAGTAAATTTTCTGCAACTTTGGATTTTTCGAGCATTAAGCCCATAAAGACAAACAAAGGAACCGCTAATAATGTGGTATTTGTCATAATACCATATAGGCGATTTGGGAAAGCTTGCAAAAAGGCCATATCAAAGTGCCCAAACATCACTCCTATACCAGCAAACGCTAACGAAGTACCAGCCAACGCAAAGGCCACAGGAAACCCTGTTAGTAAAACCATACAAACCGCTAAAAACAGATACAGTGCTAAATAATCCATCATTTCACCTCTGGTATCTGTGAATCATGGGGATCTTGCCCCAATATCGTCACAATGATTCGACAAAGCTCTGCAATTGCTTGCATTAATAAAGTGACGGGGAACAAGAAAAGTAACGTTTTTAGCAGGTAAACAGCCGGGATCCCCCCCGCTTCAATTGACCCTTCTTTGACTAGCCACGATTGCAATACATAATCATAGCTGGACCATAAGATAAACACGGCTGTAGGGATTAACAAAAATAGAATACCAAAACAATCAATCCAAGCTTGTTGGGACTGTGATAAATGACGGTAAAATACATCGACTCTGACATGTTCATTATATTTGAGGGCATATCCGCAACCGAGCATAAAAACCGCAGCATGTATGTATAGAATGGACTCCTGCATAGCAATCCAGCCTAAATTGAATACATACCGAAAAATAACCACCGCGGTCATAATGAGCACCATCAAGCAGGTGCTCCAAGCTAACAATTGACCAAGTCGCTCAGTGAACAAGTCTAGGTAACTTGCCACGCTTTGAAGTGTTTTTCGCATATACATCATTTAAAATTAATAGCATACGCGAAAATCTAACATTTAAATAACGTCTAATAAACCTTTGTTATACAAATCAGACGAGATCAGATTTTGCAATCTTATAAGTGTGCACTTACTTTTTTAGAGCCACCTAAACAATTTGGTGATAATGGTGCTTGTTGATATAAATCAGTCCACTCATGCGGAGTGTATGTATGAAGTGCTAAAGCATGGATGTGCTTAGCCAGTTCATCGGCCAAGACAGCATTCACCGCTCGATGACGTTGCAACAACCGTTGATTGGCAAAATCTTCTGTCACGATAATAACCTTAAAGTGAGACTCTAATCCTGCACTGTGCATGTGACTTTCGTTGATAACCTCTAAATGCTGACAATTAAATTGTGCCATCAACTTTTCTTCGATTTGAATCTGCATTTGCATTGGCTTAACCCTTTTAAATTCGTAGACCTACTGTAGCGTAAAAAAAGTGTCTTTTGACGTGAATATTTTCACTTAACAAGGCAAGCCTTTGTCCGTAAAACAAAGATTATTTTATTGTAAAAAGCCCCCAAGCTATAGCTAAAAATCGATTTTTAAATAATTAGTTTATATTTTAACTACCTAAACCAAACAACATACCACCTTAAAAACAGCCTATTTCAATACAAGCCTTAAGACCTCACATAACGAAAAGTAAGATTGATTCGACCTGATTGCACTTTGCTTTGTTTGGGTAAACTGTGTTGATACTCCTGTTGGGCCCTTCCCATCATAATTAAGCAATCTCCATCTAGCAGCGGCAAATTAATCACCTGTTTTGTCATTTTATTGCGAATTTTAAACAGACGAGTTTCCCCTAATGATAAAGACGCGATAGTTGGGTTCATACCCAACTCAGGCTCATCATCGCTATGCCAGCCCATGCTATCGTGTCCATTTCGATACCAGTTTATTAATACAGCATTAAAAGGCGTCTGGCACAAAGCACTAAGACGCGCTTTTAGCCCCAATAAAGCATCTGGCCAGGGCTCAGGCTTCATCTGCAAACCAGAATATTGATAAGCTGCGTCCAAATCACCAAAATAACATTGCAACCTAGGAATGGGAACCGCTCGTCCAAACATATTTAACTTAGGCTGTTGCCATTGGCAATGGCCAATCAAATATTGATATAGCGCCAATGATTTCTGAGCACTCAAGGTCTTTTGATGATAATTAAATTCATTAGGCAAGGATTTGATCTTGGTGTTGGACAAAGGCATGTTAAAATCACTCTTATTCAGGGCGAATACTCCATAAAGAAGATAATGACACAAGCAACCTTAGGCACAAAAAGTTTTATTCTCGAGCGTTTTCCATTAGATCAAAAAAATAGAAGTCTTCAAGCGTGGGATGCTGCCGATGAGTATTTAATCGATTACGTGAATGAACATCACGCTGACAGCCAAAATATTTTATTGCTAAACGATAGTTTTGGGGCTCTTGCCTGCTTTTTTGCCGGAATAGGAAAAAAGTGCAACGCTATCACAGACTCTTATATTGCACAGCAAGCGACTGTCCATAATTTAATTCAAAACAATTTAAATTCTGATGCGGTGACTTTTTTTGATAGCTTAGCTACACCCAATCAGCATTATGATCTTGTGCTGATCAAGCTTCCAAAAAATCTTGGTTATTTAAGCCATCAACTCGCCACGCTCAGTCAATTTATTCCTACAGATACCCCTGTTATTGCTGGCGGAAAAACGAAAGATGTGCATAACTCGACCTCTGCTAACTTTGAGAAGTACATCGGGCCAACTCATACCAGCTTAGCAGTCAAAAAATCTCGGTTAGTGATTAGCACCCTTAAGCAAACAGCGCAACAAAGTCCCTATCCGATTTCTTGGCCCCTAGAAAAAACCAACGCTCTAATTTTTAATCATGCCAATGTTTTCTCAAGAGAATCTCTTGATATTGGCGCACGTTTTTTTGCTAATTACTTACCCCAAGGTAACAAGCCCCTTAATATTGTTGATTTAGGCTGTGGTAATGGTGTCATTGGATTACAAACACTTCAGCAGGCACCACAAGCTCACCTCACCTTTGTTGATGAATCTTTCATGGCCATTAGTTCAGCTCAACTCAATATTGAACATAACTGCGCCGAGCAAGTCAACAATTGCTCTTTTATTCAAGGTGATTGCCTCACCGACCTAGAAGATGTAAGCCAAGATATCGTATTGTGTAATCCACCATTTCACCAGTTACAAGCGGTCACCGACCATATCGCCCGACAAATGTTTCAAGATAGCCATAGAGTATTGCGCTCAGGTGGCGAACTAAGAATTGTCGGAAACCGCCATCTTGATTACCATGAACAGCTCAAGTATTTGTTTGGTAACTGTAAGTTGCTGGGTTCTAATAAAAAATTTGTTGTATTAAGTGCAAAGAAACGTTAAGCATCAGGTTGTTCAGCGCATCTTCATAAATCAGAATGATACTAAGTCGTCGAACCACATACTCAAAGCTCATTTGGTTTTTTAAAAAGGTTAGTCATGAAAAAAATAGTTTTAAGTGTTAGTTTACTAGCGTTAACAGCGTGCCAAAGCGCCCCCTCTAATATTATAATTCAGCCAAATTACACTGCCTCTGGTAGTCAATTGATAGGGACGCAGTTTGACGTCACAGTTCGTGATGTTCGGTCGAATAACAGCGCTTTAAAAGTGATCAAAAAAGACGGAACAATCACGGTTCCAAGTAATAATTTGAGCCAAAGTCTACAAAAAACATTCATCAGCGCACTAAAACGCCATGGTGCAAATGGTGAAACCCAATCAAATAATCAGCTTGAATTAAAAATCCATCAATTAGAAGCCATTGTTAAACAAGAAACCCTCAAATATCGCAGTGAATCTGTGATTGAACTCGAATTAATCATTAACCAAGGTAACCGACGTTTTGCAAAATATTACAATGGTAACCAACAAAGTGAAGGCCCACTCATTCATGACAAAGCGAAAATTGAAAGCGATTTGAATACCTTGTTAGAGCAGCTCATCTCACGTATGGTAACTGACCAAGAGTTAAAACAATTTTTACAAGGTTAAGCGCTATGTTTTTTCGTTTATTCGTTATATTTATTTTTATCTTTAGCTCTTTTTCGTGCTTAGCTGCAATTGAAGGTCGTTTTGTTCAAAAAAATAATTTGTTTCCACGGGTCAAAATCAGCACCAACCTTGGTGAAATTTTACTGGAGCTAGATCGGAGCAAGGCACCGATTACCGTTAATAACTTTTTAACCTATGTAATGGATGGTAGCTACAAAGGTACCATTTTCCATCGCGTAGAACGTGATGAACTAAATGACAAAGACTTTGTTATTCAAGGCGGCGGTTACGACTCTAAATACGAAGCTGTGAGCGAAAACGATCCGATCTTTAATGAAAGTGGTAATGGCTTAAAAAACGATATGTACTCAGTTGCCATGGCTTATCAAGATAGCAAACCACATTCTGGGACACGTCAGTTTTTCTTTAATATGGACGACAATGATCACCTCAACCCTGGCAAAGACTGGGGGTTTGCTGTCTTTGCCACCGTGATGGAAGGTTATGATACGCTGGATAAAATCATGGCGGTCGAAACCGACTATAACGAAAAAATAGGTTACTCGTTTATTCCGGTCCACTCTATTACGATTCTTGATATTAAAGTACTCGACCCACTATAACCTTGCGAGGGCTTTATACCCAAAGAGCCCTGAGCACTAACAATAATAAGACTCGCCATGAACAGCTCATTATCGCTCAAAGAATATTTCTCTTACTTCAAAGATAAACGCCTCATTAATATCTTTATTTTTGGCATGGCAAGTGGTTTTCCTTGGGTGTTGATTGGCTCAGTCATGTCAGCTTGGCTAAAAGATGAGGGGCTCAGCCGCAGCACTATCGGCTTGTTTGGTTTAGTATTTGGTGTCTACAGTATAAACTTTTTATGGTCCCCTTTGATTGACCGTATTAAACTGCCGCTACTTTATAATTGGCTCGGGCAACGTCGAAGCTGGATTTTTGTCTGTCAGCTTATCATCATCATTGCCACATGTAGCTTAGGGTTAGTCGATATCAAAGAGCAACTCGCCACTGTTGCCCTACTTTGTTTTATTATCGCCCTGGCTTCTGCAACCCAAGATATCTCAATAGATGCTTTTCGAATTGACTCACTAGCCGAGCATGAAAGCTACAAAACAACCGCGGCTGCCGCTATGGCAACCTCTGGTTGGTGGTCTGGCTATGCACTACTCGGAGCGATCCCTTTTTACGTAGCCGATATACCTCACTGGCAATGGCCTCATGTTTATTTTATTTTAGCCGGATTAATGGCCGTGCTATGTCTCAGTCTATTCTGGGCTCAGGAGCCAAAAACAAACCGCGATATAATTCAGGCTGAGCTGGAGCGAAATTACCAATTAGCGTTGACTCAATCTCAGCATAAAATAGCTGCGCTACAAAAACCGGTCGCCTGGCTGATGGTCACCTTAATTGAGCCCTTTAAATCCTTTTTCAGAAAAAATGGCGTCAAGTCAGCCCTTGCTTTGTTGGCGTTTATCTTTTTGTTTAAAATTGGTGAAGCCTTTTTAGCACGTATGTCGATAGTGTTTTATAAAGAGATTGGCTTTAGCAATACTCAGATTGCGAATTACTCCAAACTAGGAACTGGCTTGATAACGATTGTTTTTGCATTCTTTGGCAGTATTTTCAATCATAAATATGGCATTGTAAAAGGTCTGATGATAAGTGGCATTGCCATGGCGGCATCTAATCTAATGTTTTCTTATATCGCCATTCAAGGGCCTAAAGAGCATTTATATGCCATTGCAATAGTCGTCGACGGCTTTACGCAAGCTTGGTCTTTAGTGGCGATGGTGGCATTTATTTCAATGCTCTGTGATCGTGCATTTACTGCTACACATTATGCGTTATTAGCATCCTTAGGGAATTTAGGACGTACAATGCTGTCAAGTTACAGTGGCGTGGTGATCGATGATTGGTTACATGGAAACTGGGCGCTCTTTTTTGCCCTAACAGCACTGATGGTTCTACCATCATTGCTCTTTTTGTGGCTAATTAGAGATAAACTCTACCAATTAGAAAATAACTTCCACGCAAATAGTAATGCGACAACTGAAAAATAACTGCGTCCTTGCTAGGTTTATCCCTGTTTAAAACTTATTCGCCTTTAAGCAGCGCTAAACCTTCAATTGGATCGACTTCAAGCGCATGACAATAACGCATGAATTCAACAACGTCTAAACGACGCTCTTGGTTTTCAATTTTACCAATGAATGAATGCGGTGTGCCTAGGATTTGAGCTAAGCTACGCATTGTATGGCCTTTTTCTTGACGTTTGTCTTTTAACCATTTTGTTAAACGTCCGTTTTCTTCAGACGAGACAGTTTTACCCATCATATACATCTCCTACTAGATGAATGTTACTAATAAAAATTAAATGAGAATGCCCCTTCCCATTTAAAGTTCAGCTAAACGTGCATTATTAACGCTGCATTTAGCAAATTCTGACTATTTAACCATAAGCCCAATATTAGGTATAGCCGTTTTTTTAATCTTTACCTAATTTAGGTTCTAATTAACATCTCATTTGCTATTTATTTGCAAAATGCGAATATATAGCGGCATGATTCCCGTATGTTTCTACCAAGTATGTATTTAAGGGAATTCGCTTCAAGCGATACTAACATAGAAACCATACTATTTTTGTGACTTTTTTAAGACTGTTTATCACAGATAGTTTATCTATTTATAACAAAACTAAATAAATATTCGATCGTTTAATTGAGCTATAATGCGATTTAGCGTGTTTATTATCTAGCTGTAACGCAATCAAGAACATTGCTAAACAACTGATATACTCGAATTTAGTTATCAGCATTCTCTTTATACAGGGACTTGGATTGTATGCTCCGTTTAATGTTTTTATTACCCATAATTTTGTGCCTTGCTTGGTATTTTTTCTTAAAGGCAAATAATGTAACGGTGAAAGAAGGGAAAAAAGGATTTTTTTATATTCTGGCATTCAGCGCTTTTCTACTCGGGTTCTTTTCATTGATGATCCACCTCACTCAATAACCAAAAACTAAGACTATTTACAAGGCGATGAATGGCTTTCCCCCCACATTCATCGCCCGAAAACACCTATTTCCTTTCTTTTGCGCTAATGCGTAATGCGAGTAAGCATGGGGTTAAAATCAATGTTAGTACAGTAGCAAATGCCAACCCACCCGCGACAGCCGTTGATAGTTGCACCCACCACTGCGTCGAAGGTGCACCTATATCAATCTGGCGATTAAATAAATCGATATTAACTTGCAACACCATCGGCATAAGGCCCAAAATAGTGGTGACTGTCGTTAATAAGACAGGTCGTAGTCGTTGGGCCCCTGTTCTCAAGATCGCCTCTCGCGGAGGCACTCCTTGCTGACATAATACATTGTACGTATCAATCAAAACTATATTGTTATTCACAACAATCCCAGCCAGTGCAATCACACCGATACCAGACATAACGATGCCAAAAGGTTGCTGTAAAATAAGTAACCCTAAAAAGACTCCCACAGTAGAAAAAACGACGGCACTTAAGATTAAAAATGCTTGGTAAAAACTATTAAATTGTGTGACTAAAATAATTCCCATTACAAACAGCGCGACCAAAAATGCATTTTTCAAGAACACTTCCGATTCATTTTGCTCTTCGTTTTCACCTCGAACCTTTAATTTTACTCGAGGATCTAAGCCTTGTGCTTTTAATTCATTTTGCAAACGAGGTAATGCCATACTGAGTAAATAGCTAGGCCGCATATCTGCGTTAACAGAAACAACACGGTGGCTATCAACTCTACGAACCGTGTCGACCTTTTGCACCGCTTGACGTGAAACGAAGTGAGAAATTGGAATTTGGCCGTTGTGAGTATTCACTCGCAGGTTTTCCAATCGACCTAGATCTCTTTTATCAAATGGAAACCGAACGCGAATGTCAATTTCGTCATCCACATCATCAGGGCGATACTCACCTAGCTTTAGACCATTGGTGATCATCTGCACATTCGCACCTAGCATCGCGGCATCGGCGCCAAATCTGGCCGCATCTGCACGATTGAGCTTTAGTTGCCACTCAATACCGGGTTTTGACCCGGTGTCATCTACATTTGTAAACGCCCCGTCCGCTTCAATGGCAAGCCGGATCCGCCTAGCCTCTTGCTCGAGGATATCAGGGAACTTTGAACTCAGTTCTATCGACAAATCTTTGCCTCCACCCGGGCCGTTTTCATCTTTTCGAAGCTCTATTTCTACACCTGCAATATTGTTAGTCAGTGATAAAACTTGCTCGATAATATCATCCGCTGGGGGCCGTTCATCCCAATCTTTCAAATTCAGGCGCAAAGTGCCCACCAAATCCTTACCTCCCGTTAACGAATAAAGCGTTTTAATCCCCTCAACAGACAATACTCGTGATTCCACGTCCTCCATGATGGTATTTTTTTCATAAATCGATAAATCACCGAAAGAACGCACTTTGATGTTGACCCCATTAGGTTCAACATCCGGAAAATATTCGATACCAAGCTTAGATTGCCCGTAACCAATAAAGACTAAAACAGCAAAGCCAATGGCTCCAATTAAGACCAGCCATGGGCGTTTTATCGCTGAATCAAGTACATACACATAACGTCCAACCAGTCCGCGAAGTTGAGTTAAATCACCTTTTTCAGCTGCGAGTAGTTCGTACTTTTGAGCCTGCGTGAGGGTTCTCACTTTACCAATTAGACTACCGAGTGTGGGCACAAAAATAAGTGCCATAACTAACGATGCACTCAGCGTTGCCATTAAAGTAATAGGAAGGTATTTCATGAACTCGCCCATCATTCCGGGCCAAAATATCAAAGGGGCAAAAGCAGCAAGCGTTGTTGCTGTCGAAGCGATAATCGGCCAAGCCATTCGTTTAGCTGCTAACGCATAAGCTTGGCGACGATGCATCCCTTCTCCCATCATACGATCGGCAAATTCTGTGACAACGATTGCACCATCAACCAACATTCCCACAGCCATAATTAACGCAAAAAGTACGACGATATTAACGGTCATACCAAAGACTGAAATCACTAAAATCCCTGTTAAAAAAGATCCCGGAATAGCTACACCAACCAAAAATGCAGCTCGCGATCCCAAAATTGCAATAATAACAATCACCACCAGTAACACAGCCGATAGCACATTATTTTGCAAATCATTTAGCATTTGTTCGACATCCACAGACATATCGCCGGTATAATTAACCTTGATGTGCGCAGGCCAACGGGTTTTCGTTTCGCTCACCACAGCTTTGACTTGCTTGACTGTATCAATAATGTTTTCACCAGTGCGCTTTTTAACTTCGAGTGAGATAGCTTGTTCGCCGTTAATCCGTGCGATTGTATTTGGATCTTTATACGCCCGCCGAATAACAGCCACATCCATAAAGCGGACAACTTTATCACCTACAACTTTAACTGGTTGCTCCATCACATCTTGAATGGTTTCAAATACAGAAGGAATTTTAACGGCAAAACGGCCTTTACCTGTATCGAGAGTGCCTGCTGCTATTAATCTATTATTATTACTCAGCAACTGAAAAATATCATTTTGACTTAAGCCATACGAAACCATCGCCAATGGATCGACTTCAATTTCAACCATATCCTCACGATCTCCCCCAATCTCAACTTCTAAAACACTTGAAATTGCTTGGAGGTCATCTTTGAGTTGCCGCGCTAACGTAAGCAACCCTCGCTCAGGGGCCATTCCTGACAATGTGAGGGTAATCGTAGGTTGTTCATCTTCCATTAGCACTTCATGCACTTCTGGCTCTTCTGATTCTGAAGGGAGTTTTGCTTTTGCTAACGAGACTTTATCGCGCACATCGGCAAGCGCCTCTTTTGGATCCATCCCTGCAATAAATTCAAGAGTCACCGATGCATGCCCTTCACTGGCGACTGCGGTCATCTCTTTTACACCTTCAATTGCACGAAGTTCAATCTCCATGGGCCTTACGAGCAAACGTTCAGCATCTTCAGGAGAGATCCCATCATGGACTATCGAGACATAAATAAAAGGAATAGTGACATCTGGATTCGCTTCTTTTGGAATCGTTTGATACGTGACCCAGCCCGCAATCAAAAGCAATGCAAAAATAGATAACCCGGTGCGAGTATGGTGCAATGCAGCATCAATGAGATGGCCCATATTTACTCCTCGTCCTGTGCATAAATAGGCTCAACAACATCGCCTATTCTCACAAAACCTTGACCAAGAGTAATAATATTGGCCTGCTCCCCTAATCCAGTCATCCACACACCATCGACCGTCGATTTGACAATATTGATAGGCGAGAAAACCACTCGATTGTCCGCATCAATACTTTTAACACCAATATTTCCTTGAGGATCTAGTGCCATAAAGGCAGGACTCAATTTAATAGCCGTAACTGAATCTGCATTAATATCTAATTGAGCCGAGAAGCCCGCCCTAAACTTCATATTCGGATTAGCAAACGCAGCCTCAATTCTAAATGTGTTGGTATGTGAGTCAGCAACTGATGCGATATAACGTATTGCCCCTTGATAGCTTTGCTGATTCAAAATAGTGGCAGTGACAGGTTGCTTGAGTTGTAAACCTGCAACCTCCGACTGAGTGACATCAGCACGGATCACCAATGGGTCTAAATCTGCAAGTTCAAACACAGCATCACCACGGCCGACATAATCCCCTTCTTGGACTAAACGTGTATTGATCACACCAGCAAAAGGCGCAACGATTTGAGTACGCTCATTGCTTAGCGCTAAACTCGCATAAGTCGCTTTTGCCTGCGCTAGCATTGTTTCAGCCTGAGCTAATTGCACCTGATCTTGCAACCCTTTCTTTTGAAGTTTGACTGCTCCTTGATACTCAAATTCTCTTTGTTTAATTAAAGCTTGTGCTGATGCAATTTGTTGCGGGAGATCTCCCTTTTCTAAAGACATCACCACCGTGCCCTTTTCAACAAATGCACCTTCATCAACATATATCCGATCCACTTGCCCCGCTTCGTAACTACTCACACGCGCAATTTTATCAGGCTCACTGCGACCATAGAGTGATAACGATTTATAAACCGACTCAGCAAATAACCGCTCTACTTTCACTTTTGGTTTATGGACTAACTTATCGCTTGGTTCGGCTTGAGATTCGGCGTTTGATGGGCCTGTCATCATCCAAATAATGACAGCTAAACAAATCATTAATGAAATCAGGTAGGGCTTTTCATCCAAAAGCATCTTGATGCGTTGCGGGGTAAACATCGGCTTCTCCACGTTGAGCAGTGCAAAGAAAAGCAAATTAGTGAGTAAGCAACTCTTTGAACTTCAATTATTATTTATTTTTCACAGCTTAAATAATACGAACTTTCGAGAGAATAGAAAGGGAAAAAATGCAATTTTTTGTAAGCACAAAAAAACCACTGCAAGCAGTGGTTTTTAGCTAGATTCACTCGTTTAAACGCTAAATGAAGAACCGCAACCGCAGGTTGCTGTCGCGTTAGGGTTATTAACAAAAAAGCGCGAGCCTTCTAACCCTTCGGTATAATCAACTTCACCGTCAACTAAATATTGAATACTCATTGGATCAATTACCAGTGTGACACCACTTTTTTCAATTTCTAAATCACCTGGGTTTACTTTCTCATCGAAGGTAAAACCATATTGAAAGCCTGAGCAGCCACCACCAGTGACATACACGCGTAATTTTAGTGCTGGGTTTTCTTCTTCTTCAATTAATTGCTTCACCTTGTTGGCGGCAGCATCGGTAAATTTAATCGGTAATTGATCTGACATTATCTTACTCACTAGACGGCAATGGCGAAATTATCTAATACCCGAGTATTTTAATCAAGTACTCGCACTATCTAAAGGACAAAGTTTAATCAACCGGTTGCCAAGGAATGGTTTGCGTTAACAGTTCAAATTTTTGCCATTTTAATGTCGGTTTAACCGCTTCTAGTTCAACTTGTTTTGCCACAAACCCCTCAGGTAATTTGAATACCCCTTCAAATAACTGAAAGTAATGAAATTTAAAGTCTGTTTCTGCGTGCGGAAAACCAGCTAAAATTAATAAATCAAGCTGAGCGCTTTGCTGGTTTACCTCACCATGCAAAGTTAACGATACTCGTCCTTGACTCAATTTTTTAGTCGTTGAAGCTTGATATAACAAAAAAGTAAATTGATATCGTTGATTGTCTAAGGCCCTTAGCTGCCAGTTAAGTACAGATAGTCCCGTGTTAACTAATTCAGGTGCCATAATCGTTTGATAGACAAGTAACTCTTTTCTTAAATCGACTAACTCATCTGTCAATTGGTTAATTTGAGCTTTGTTTTGTTGTTGTGATGCTTGCTCTAATGATAGTGCCGCTTGCGCTATGCTCTCGTTGCGTTTGCTTTGTTTTAATTGCACTTTCACAGCTAAAAGATGCTCTTTGAGTTTGTCATATTCTTGCTGAATATCTTGGCGAGTCGACAAAGCCATATAAGTAATGCCGCCCGCACCGATAATCACGCTCAAAAATAAAATAAACACCACCGCGTAACGCACCGACCAAGCCTTGATTTGCGTCATACCAACCTTAGATAAAGCACCGTTTTTATTAGAAAATAAAACGACTTAAACGAATCAATCTGTTAAACTTTCTTGATTGTGGAACATATTCAGGATTATGCAATGTCGCTTGAATCCCTCAGGCGTCGTTTGGCTCGACCAAAGACATCTGTACAACTTTGCTTGCTGGGAGTCTGTGCAGGGCTAATTGCTGCGATCCTCATCATACTATTTCGTCTAGTTATCATTGCTGTGCAAGGCATGTTTTTAAATGAAGCGGATAACTTTGCCGAATTAACGACTCTCGAACGTTTCGCTTTACCTGTTTTAGCGGCACTGTGTATTGCCATTTTTGCTGACTTTACAGGCTTTAAACATTACCGCTTGGGGATCCCTTTTGTACTGCACCGCATTAAACAGCATTACGGCAACATGCCGATATGGAATGCTGTCAATCAATTTGTAGGCGGCGCTTTAGCGTTAATCAGTGGCTTTTCTGTCGGTCGAGAAGGACCATCCGTTCATATGGGAGCCACGGGGGCCAGCATTTTAGGCACTTGGCTGCATTTACCTTACAACGCAATGCGGACTCTGGCTGGATGTGGCGTGGCAGCGGGTATCGCCGCCTCTTTCAACACTCCGTTAGCTGCTGTTATTTTTGTAATGGAAGTGGTCCTTCGGGAATACAAAGTGCACATTTTTGTGCCCATAATGCTCGCAGCGGTGACCGGCGCGCTGACTACACAATTTGTCTTTGGTACCGATACGGAACTCTCAATGATCCATGTCATTCCATTAAGTGGTTGGCATATTCCCTATTTAGTTTTATGTGGCGTGGTACTGGGTGCATTGGCGTTCAGTTTTAATCAAAATTTAATGTTGATTATGCGCACTTTCAGCAAAGTAAATATGTTTCCACGTTTAATATTGGCAGGCATTATCACAGGTATGATTGGTTACCTTGTTCCTCAAGCCATGGGGCCAGGGTTAAGTGCGATAGCCATTTCAGTTTCATCCCCAGAAGACATTCAGTTACTAACCACTATTTTTGTCGCTAAACTCCTCGCGACCCTCTTTGCTTTAGGTCTGGGCATTCCCGGCGGAATTATTGGCCCAGTAATTGGCTTAGGCGTTGTAATTGGTTCTATGATGTCTTTTTTTGGTCATTATATCAGCCCAGATGTCGAAGTCGTTGGTACCTACGCGGTCCTCGGTATGGCAGGCTTACTTGCCGCCACCTTGCATGCTCCGTTAGCGGCCTTAGTTGCAGTGATGGAATTAACCTCCAGCCCAACCATTATTGTGCCAGCAATTGTGGTGATAGTGTCTGCGTATGTTACTGCGCTGCAACTATTTGGTAATCGTTCTATTTTCTTGCAACAGCTCGAATTTCAAGGGCTCGCATACCAAGTATCTCCTGCGGTGGAAGCATTACAAAAAGTGGGCGTGCTCGATGAAATGGATGAAGACTTTAAACTGCTTTATAGCGATGATAAACAACAGATTGCCGATACACTCAACGCGGTCGATGCCCAAACTCCACTCATCGTCTTTGATGAAGAGCACGGCTATCGCCTTGCCGAATATGATTTATCACTGACAGCTGAAGAAACAGTCTCGATTTTATACGTCCCACTTGAAGGCGTCAGCAGTCAATCGACTTTAGCTGAGGTGTTTACCGTGCTCAACGATAAGCGCAGTGGCGCAGTCTATGTTTATAACAAACTGGATAATAAACAAATTATGGGCCTGATCCGATGGGATCATATTCGCCACATACTCACGATACGCAATAGTTTACTTTAGGGTTGCTGCACGATATGACCGCATTATTAATATATAAAAGCTTGCACATTTTTTTTATGGTCGCTTGGTTTGCCGGTATTTTTTATTTGCCGCGCTTATTTGTCTACCATGCGATGAGTAACGAAAAACCTTGCCATGACATGCTCAAAACCATGGAACGAAAACTACTCTATTTTGTCACCCCATTTGCGCTGCTCACTCTCGTTTTTGGAGTGTTGATGATTGCTGAATATGGCCGTGAATGGTTTCGCCACAGCTTGTGGTTGCATTATAAACTGGTGTTTGTCATTGCACTGTATCTCTACCATGGCTACTGCTTTAAACTATTAGCCGACTTTAAACATGACCGTAATACACGCAGCGATAAGTTTTATCGTATTTTTAACGAAGCACCCGTGCTTATTTTATTAGCTATCATCTTTTTAGCCATTCTCAAACCAGCACTATAAATTAAGCATTCTGATAAAATTAAACACTACAGTCGCGCGTGAATTTGATATAGTTACGCGCGAAAATTCCCCGTAACTTTGTTCTTTAGGATTAGCCATATGTTGAACTTTCAAGGCGAAAATATTCTTTCGGTAAATCAATTAAATAGAGATAGTATTGACACTATTTTTGCTGTTGCTAAAAAAATGGAGCCGTATGCTAAAAAACGAAAGCGTACCAAAGTGCTCGAAGGTGCGATTTTAGCTAATCTATTCTTTGAACCAAGTACTCGTACTCGCGTCAGTTTCGGCACAGCATTTAACTTGCTCGGTGGCCTTGTCCGCGAAACCACAGGTATGCAAAGCTCAGCGTTAGCAAAAGGTGAGTCTCTGTATGATACTGCACGCGTCATTTCAGCATATGCTGATGCCGTCGCGATGCGCCACCCAGATGCTGGTTCTGTGTCAGATTTTGCAACTGGCTCTGATGTGCCTGTAATCAATGGCGGTGATGGACCCAATGAACACCCAACTCAAGCGCTGCTTGATTTATTAACCATTGAAAAAGAATTAGCCCGCTTTGACCGCAATATTGACGGTATGCACATCGCATTAGTCGGTGATCTAAAATATGGCCGCACTGTCCACTCACTTTCTAAGTTGTTGTGTCATTACAAAAACGTTAAATTTTCGATGGTTGCACCAGATGGCTTACAAATGCCTGATTATATTTTAGATTCAGTCACAAATGCCGGACACCAAATTCAATTAGTCAGTCAAATGGAAGGTAATTTAGCTGCCGATATCGTCTATCAAACACGAATTCAAGAAGAGCGCTTTCCTTCTCAAGAAGAAGCAAACAAATACCGCGGTGGGTTTCGTATTAGCCAAGCGATTTATGAAGCGCACTGCAAGCCAAGTTCTGTATTAATGCACCCTCTACCACGCGACAGTCGTGGAGAAGCCAATGAACTTGATAACGATCTTAATCAAAATGATAACTTAGCTATTTTCCGCCAAGTCCAAAATGGTGTGTTAATTCGTATGGCATTATTTGCTCTAACCTTAGGTGTCGATAACCTTGTTGAAAAACACGAAGTCGAAGTCCCTTGGTTTAGCCGTAAACGTGATAGCTAATCAAAGAAAAGGATAAATACATGACTATCAGTCAAGACCTATTTCAACGCGCGCTCGATTCGATTCCAGGTGGTGTCAATTCACCAGTGCGTGCCTTTAATGGTGTAGGTGGAACCCCTCTTTTCATCACCAAAGCACAAGGTGCGTACACGTTTGACGCTGATGGCAACCAATACATTGATTATGTTGGTTCATGGGGCCCGATGATTATGGGCCACAACCACCCTGCGATTAAACAAGCAGTGCTTACAGCCGTTGAAAATGGATTAAGCTACGGCGCGCCAACTGAAACAGAAATTCTCATGGCTGAAAAAGTAAAAGCCTTGGTGCCATCGATCGAAAAAGTACGTATGGTGAGCTCTGGCACAGAAGCAACCATGAGTGCTATCCGCCTTGCCCGTGGCTTCACTGGTCGTGATAAAATTTTAAAGTTTGAAGGCTGTTACCATGGTCATGCAGACTCTCTGCTTGTAAAGGCAGGCTCTGGTGCTCTGACTATGGGTGTGCCAAACTCTCCGGGGATCCCAGCCGATTTTGCTCAGCACACTTTAACTGTATCATTTAATAATCTCGATGAAGTAAAAGCTATCTTTGCTAAATACGCGAATGAAATTGCGTGTGTAATCGTCGAGCCTGTAGCCGGAAACATGAACTGTATTCCGCCCGTTAAAGGCTTTCTAGAAGGCTTACGCTCGGTCTGTGATCAATACAAATCAGTGCTTATTTTCGATGAGGTCATGACTGGGTTTCGTGTTGCATTAGGCGGCGCACAGCAATACTACAACATCACCCCTGATTTGACTTGTTTAGGAAAAGTAATAGGCGGTGGCATGCCTGTGGGTGCATTTGGCGGCAAAAAAGAGATCATGGATTTCATCGCCCCTGTCGGGCCTGTCTATCAAGCAGGTACTTTATCTGGCAACCCAATTGCAATGGCGGCAGGTCTCGCTGCATTAGAGTTGTTGGCCACTCCAGGTCTGCATGATGAGCTAGAAGCGAAAAGCAAACGCTTATGTGAAGGATTCGAACAAGCAGCAAAAGAAGCCGGTATTGCTCTAACCACAAATTACGCTGGCGGCATGTATGGCTTCTTTTTTACTGAGGCAGAAAAAGTAACCAGCTATCAACAAGCCACTGAGTGTGATATTGAGCGTTTCAAGCGTTTCTTCCACTTAATGCTTGAAGAAGGGGTCTACTTAGCGCCATCGGCCTTTGAAGCGGGATTTGTCAGTACCATGCATGGTGATGAAGAAATCGAGCAAACTATTGCAGCGGCTAAGCGCGTATTTGCAAAGCTTTAATCGTCAGATTGATACACAAAAAACCAAGCCTGAGAGCTTGGTTTTTTTGTGTTTAACCGCAATTAATGACACGCTGGCTGTTGCTGGAACTCAGAAGCTCGCACCGGCAGTTTAATCACAGTCCCACACCCCGGTGGTGCTTGGCGCCCAGTCTGTTCAGACACAAACGCCCATTTTATATTCGCAGGCCGAGTATCCGCTATCGATTCAGGGTTGAGTTGTTTTAGATACCGAATGTACAACTCCAATGCACCTTGGCCTCCAGTTAACCCTGTCGATTTATTGTCATCTCGCCCCAACCACGCCACCGTGACGGTGTTGTGATCAAAGCCCGCATACCAGCTGTCACGTAAGTCATTGCTGGTCCCTGTTTTACCTGCAAACTGAATGGTCTGAAAATGCTGTTTGAGCTTTTTAGCCGTTCCTTCATAAGTGACTTTTTTCATTGCATATTTTGTTAAATAAATCGCATCGTCTTTAAAGCGTGACTCTTTGCGCGGTCGGTGATGATAAATTACCGCTCCCACTGCATCTGTAATCGCCGCTATAGCTGTTAACTTCTGATAGCGACCATCTTGCGCTAATGTGGTGTACATTTGTGCAACCTCAAAACTAGACAACTCCAATGCACCCAATAATAAAGAAGGATACGGATTAATGGCCCCCTCGATACCCAGTTGCTCGACTGTGCGCGCAACATTCTCGATACCCACATCTAAACCGAGTCGCACAGCAGGTAAGTTCACACTTTGACTAAAAGCTTGATATAAAGGCATAGCTCCGCGAAACTTATGATCAAAGTTCTCGGGTTTCCAGCGATTACCTTGATCATCGACCATCGAGATAGGCTGATCCTCAAGCAAAGTTCCTAAGTGATAGTCAGTAGAAGATAAGCCTGTTAAATAGACTGCTGGCTTAACTAATGAACCAATATTGCGCTGCGAATCTAAAACACGATTAAAACCCGACAACCGAGTATCTCGCCCGCCAACTAAAGCACTGACACCACCTGATTGAATATTCACAGACACCATTGCTGCCTGAAGTTGATCCGCTTTTTTATGACGTTCAAGTATCGGAAGCCCTTGAGATATCGCGTCTTCCATGGCTGTTTGTTTTTGTAAATCAAAATAAGTAAACACACGCACCCCCGCATCAAGTGTGTCTTTTGATTCCAGTAACTCATTTAGCTCCCGACTCACTAAATCTAAAAAGCCTGGATGTGCGACTTTGGCACTTTTTCCCATATCTTCAATCCCTAACGGGCGATTGAGCGCTAATTGTAGTTCTCGCGGGCTGATTAATTGATTTTCAGCCATCAACCTTAAAACTAAATCACGGCGTGACATGGCTCGCTCAGGATAACGACGTGGGTTATAAAAAGACGGTCCTTTAATCATCCCCACTAGCAGAGCGATTTGATGATATTCCAATTCATTTGCAGGCTTGGCAAAGTAAAAATCACTAGCTAACTCAATACCATGCACTCCTTGGTTATAAGCTTGACCAAGGTAAACTTCGTTTAAATACGCTTCCAATATTTGATCTTTGCTATAGCGATAATCCAAAATAAGAGCGATTAACGCTTCATTAAACTTACGTATATAAGAGCGCTCTCGACTCAAATAAAAGTTTTTCGCAAGCTGTTGGGTAAGTGTACTGCCGCCTTGCACAGTTCGACCAGCTAGAATATTCGAATAGAGTGCCCTTAAGATTGACCACGGAGAGACACCGTGATGGTGATAAAAATCTTGGTCTTCAACAACAAGCAGCGCTTCTTTGAGCATATTTGGAATACGCGCTAATGGGACAAATTCACGATCTTGACCGGTTGCATTACTTAAACGAGCAATTTGAACAGGTTCAAGCCGCGCATGGGATAAATCACGCTGTCTGTCATCCTTAATAACTCGAAGCTTTTTACCACCAAATGATAACTCAAAGACTCGTTGCGTTTCTGGGCCATCAAAAAATTCAAACGCTCTACGGTAAATTTGTACTTTATTAGCCGAAACAACATATTGCCCAGTGGATGAAAGTTGATTGACCTGAGAGTAATTTAAACGGTTAAGTTCCCACACCACTTCTTGAATGGACAAGTACTGGCCAGGATAAAATTGCATTGCTCGGGCATAAACTTGCGCTGGTAATTGCCATTTGTTTCCCTCAAATTGACGCGTGATCTTTGAGTCCAGATAGATAACATAAAGGCAAATGACTAAACTTAAGGTTAAACTCCCTTTCCATAAAATCGACCAAAGGCTCTGCATAAACCGTGTTTTCAAGTTTCGAAGGGCTGGCTTTTTTTGTTTAATTTTTCGGGGATTTTTTTTATTTGTATCTGCTGGCTTCTTGGTTTTTGCGGAGTTTTTTTTAGCGGTCGAACGGGGACGTTTCGTAGCAGGCTTCTTTTCGGGTGGCGTCTCTTTAGCTGTCATAACACTCGTTTCTTAACACATCATTTGAATTAGTACGAAACACTAACTCTTTGTATGAGCTAAGCATATCGCGCTTTAACAAGTCATGCAGTATTTTTAAGGCAAGAAACGTTGATTTGCTCAAACCATCAACATGATGGGCAGATTATAAGCATTAAACTTTGACTGAGGGTTTTTGAGTTTTCAGCAGACCAAACCAAAAAGCCATTTCAAACAACACACCTAAAACTAAAAAAACAGTTCCACCAGCAGTAAAGCTGGCGCTATAAAAGACTATCGACAACATGATTAAGCCAATCAAAATTAACCACTTCACTGCAACTTTCATCATCGGCTCCTTAAACTTTATCTGTAGACTAATTGTGGGGAATAAGCATGAAAATAACAATAAACTATGTGTAACAATTTATAAAATGGCGATTGCGCAGCCCTGTTTGACCACAGCTTAATCTTGATTGAGCAAGCACCAACGATGGTGATATCCACCTCTTCATTTTCTCTTGAGAAGCCTAGTTGAGCTTGTTAGTCTAGAAAACATTCTTTGCATAAAAACAGAAAAAACAATGAATAACTTCCTGCAAAAATACCCCATTCATAGCGAAATAAAAGTCGCATGGGGTGAAATGGATGCGCTAAAACACATCAACAATGTCGCTTATTTTCGTTACTTTGAAACTGCCCGCCTCGATTTTTTCAATCAATTTAATTTGCTCGATGAATTAGAAAAAACCGCCATTGGCCCAGTAATCAGTGAAAATAATGCGCGCTATAAGCGCCCAGTAACTTACCCTGATACTTTATTCGTGGGAGTTAGTATTTCTGATATCAAAAGCGATCGCTTTATGCTGCATTACACTGTCATGAGCCAAGCTCAACAAGCCATTACCACCGTGGGCTCCTCTCAAGTGGTGATGTTTAATTTCAAAACAGGTAAAAAAGCGCCGTTATCTAATGAGCTTATCGCTATTTTAAAACGCTATACCAATGTGCCACAGGAGCCCTACAATGAAATTTAATCGACTCGGTGCAAGTAACCTTACAGTTTCAGAAATTTGTTTAGGCAGTATGACTTGGGGATTGCAAAACTCTCAACATGATGCTGATCAACAAATTCACCATGCGCTTGATCAGCAAATCAACTTTATTGATACCGCCGAAATGTATGCGGTCCCGCCAAGCCCGCAAACCTACGGTAAAACAGAAGCCATAATCGGTGACTGGATCCGCCGCCACCAGCCACAACGCCAGGCGCTGATCATTGCCAGCAAAGTTGCTGGCCCCGGACTCAATTGGGTTCGCGATGGAAGTCCAATGTCAGGTCAAAGCGTTCAATTAGCCGTTGAAGCATCCCTAAAACGCCTGCAAACTGATTATATCGATTTATATCAATTACATTGGCCAAACCGTACTTCACCACACTTTGCCAAACATTGGCCAAATATGATTGATTTTACTAAGACTGATTCCTCTCAAGAAACTGAGCAGATGCTCGATATTTTGCAAGGACTCGATCGCTGCGTGAAGGCTGGTAAAATTCGATATTGCGGCCTATCTAATGAAACACCATGGGGGATAAGCCAATACCTCAAACTTGCAAAGCAGTATAACTTGCCACAAATGGTCTCAATTCAAAATGAATTTAGTTTACTCCACAACAAAGACTGGCCGTACCTGATTGAACAATGTGTCCATGAAGACATCGCTTATTTACCTTGGTCAGCCCTCGCTGGCGGTGCATTAACCGGCAAATACCTTAACGGCGCACGACCTGAAGGGAGCCGATGGACCTTAGTACAACGCAATGGGTTATTTCGTGATACATCACAGTCACAACAAGCAGTCGCTGCCTATGTTGAACTAGCCAAGCAGCATAATGTTACGCCTGCTCAATTGGCACTGGCATGGTGCAAGCAAATCCATGGAGTCAGTTCAACTATTATTGGCGCGACAAATCAGGTGCAATTGCAAGAAAATATAGCCGCGTTTGAGCTTACTTTGAATGACGAATGCCTGAACGCTATCCACCTTATTTTGCAACACAACCCGCAGCCTTTTTAAGTCAAATAGGGTTATTCGCCATTGAGCTAATAACCCTAGATCTCGATCCTTCTCTCCCCTTTGGCAGAAATAAAGTATGCGTGCATCAGAAACTGAGCAACAAATTCGAATTTTTAACTCGGGTACTCTATGCTTGAATGAATAAAAACCGCAAGGACATCAAATGGCCCGCTTTGTATTTATCTTTTTGACTTTAATACTATTAATGAGCTGTAGCGAACACAAAAATAAGCCAATCAAAATTGGCATCAATCCTTGGCCCGGTTATGAGTTTCTCTACCTTGCTGATCAACTTGGTTTATACAAACAAGTCGGCTTAGATATAGAAATTATTCAAGTTTCAACATTAGCCGATGTTCAACGTGCTTACCTCAATGGCCAAGTGGATGGATTCACAAGTACATTAGTTGAAGCTGTTCAAATTGAAGCGCTCGGGGCACCTGCAGTCGAAATTATTTTACTACCCGATTATTCCAATGGTGGAGATGTCATTTTAGCCAACCAAAATCACTCCTCAATTACAGACTTAAAAGGAGCCACTATTGGCTGTGAAGTTAACTCATTGGGATTATATTTTTTAGCCCGAGCATTAGATAAATACAACCTTAAAATCACAGATGTAAAAGTAAAAAACATAGAGCAGTCACAGGGGTTAAACGCTTTAAACGAGAACGAAATCGATGCCTTCGTTAGCTACCCGCCTTATTCGCTCAAAATTTTAGAACAGCCACAATACCAACAAATATTTAGCTCTGCTGCCATTCCTACCGAAATATTAGACGTAGTGTCAGTTTCAAAAGACATCCTCCTCGCCAATCCAGACTTAACACATAAAATCCAGCAAGCTTGGAGCTTAGCTCTCAAATATCATCAGCAGCACCCAGACAAAGCCAACCAAATAATGGCACAACGAGAAGGAATAAGCGTCGCGGAGTTCTCAGATACACTGAACGATTTAAAGATACTCGACCTACCCGAGCAAAAAAAAATCGTGGCTTCAGGCCGTGTAACCGAACTGGCTCTATCAGTGTGTCAAACCCTAACGCAAATTGAGTCTATCACTTCAAATTGCGCGCACACTCAAAAAATCATTGACATAAATAGCTTTTAAATAAACTCAAATGCTAAAAAAATTAATGTATCGCCACACCATTTTATTTAGATTGACGGTAATAAATATTACCGTGCTCATTGTTATTTTAAGCGCGATGACTGCAGCCTTTATTAATGAAGCAAAACAGCGTGTAAGCAGCCACACCGAAGCATTCTTAAAGCAACAAGTCCAAGCTACAACACTGGCACTACAAGGAAATTCTTTGATAGGTAATGCGACTCGAGTCATATCCGCAATCGCCACAGACAGTAACATTTTAAGAGCATCACTGATTAAGGCACAAGATCAAAGCATTTTTGCTGATAGCCAACATCAGTTTTTGCACACTTCTATCAATCAAGCATTTAATGCTCATACATTGTCGTTTTTATCACAAGCAATCACTAGTTCACCAAACACAGTTAAAAAAATTGAAGGTGAACACTTTTATTACCTTGCTAAAATCGTCTTAGTTGATCCCGACATCGAGCGCCAACGAAGTTTCTTTATGTTTATCAAGTATGATCTTAGAGATGGGCAGCAAAGTATTTTTTACGAACTAAGTAGTTATTTAATCATTGTGTTATGTGGCTTTAGTTTTATTTTCTTTATTGCGCACTTAACCCAAAAACGCTATATTTTCTCTCCCTTAACGCTCCTAAGCAATGAGATCTCCAACCGCACTCAACTAAAAACTCGTGATGATGAATTTGGTGTATTTATTGATGCGTACAATCTCGGACTCTACACACAACAAAAGCAAGAGCGTGAACTCGCCGAGTCTCGGCGTTATATCGACACCATCACTCATGAAATTCCGATTTTATTGGCATATTTTAATAATGCACGCTGCTTAGAATTTATTAATAAACGATTCTTATCTTGGATCGACAAAACACCTGAGCAAGTCGCAGATATCCCAATAGAAAAATTGCTCAGCCATCATATTCGTACCGATTTAGAACCTTTTTATTCACGCGTTTTAACAGGTAAACAATGCTTTTTTGACTGTGACTTTATCGATAAAGATTTAGAGTTTAGGTATGTAAAATGTACTTTTATCCCTGATACATACCGCGATGGCACTGTAAAAGGATTTTTCATTTGTATTGAAGATATTACCGAGATTCAGCAAAGTAATGAGCGAATTACCAACTACTTGCATGAATTAGAAAATACCAATACAGAACTGGAGGAAGCGCGCTTTGCGGCAGAATCATCCGAAAAAGTAAAATCAGAATTTCTGGCCTGTATGAGCCATGAAATTAGAACCCCAATGAATGGCATTCTTGGCCTATTAGGCGTAGTCCAGCGCCATGCCACAATGAGCCCTGAGCATTATGAAAACATTTCTTTAGCACTCAATAGTGCAGAGTCATTAATGAATATCATCAATAGTATTTTAGATTTTTCAAAAATAGAGTCCGGAAAGTTAGAGCTAGAACGGACGTCATTTCACTTAAAATACGAATTGGATGCAATTCTTGCGTTGCTGAGCTCTCAAGCTAATGAAAAGCATTTGATTTTCAAACAAACCATTGATCCTTCTTGTGATTGTTTTGTGATGGGCGATCCGACTCGTTTACGACAAATCATCATTAATTTATTAAGCAATGCGATCAAGTTTACACCCAATGGCACAGTCACTTTTAATGCTCAACTAAATCAAGAAGATCAACACTATCGACTAACCTGCCAAGTATCCGATTCAGGAATAGGCATGACTCCAAACCAACTTAGTAAATTATTTCAACCGTTTAGTCAGGCTGATAGCTCGACAACACGTCAATTTGGCGGCACAGGGTTAGGTTTATCAATTGTTAAACGACTGTGTGAATTAATGGGCGGATCGATCAGCGTCTGTAGTGAACCCGAAAAAGGCAGCAGTTTTAACTTTCACATTTCATTGGAAATGGGAGAAGATGAAACCACTCAGACTTCTCCCGAACACACTTATGATCGTCATCACTCGGCTCATAAAATACTCTTAGTAGAAGACAATACAATCAATCAGATTGTCGCTATTAAAATGCTCAGCGAGCTCTCACTTGAAGTTGATATCGCTCAAAATGGTCTTGATGCATTAAACATTCTCAAACAATGTGATGACCTTAACCCCTATACACTGATATTAATGGACTGCCAAATGCCTGAACTTGATGGCTATCAGACGACTGAGTTAATCAGAGCTGGCGATATCAACTCGTATTACAGTACCATCCCCATAATTGCAATGACCGCAAACGCCATGAAAGGAGATAAAGAAAAGTGCTTAGCTTGCGGAATGAATGACTACATAAGCAAGCCACTCCAACTAGATGATATTTATCAAGTATTATCGCTTTGGTTATCTAATCTCTCTAAAAACTAATCACTTAACTAACGGCCAAATCAAAATAGTGTTCCTTTTTCATTGCATTATACGAAAGATATCGTATATTAACTACGAGCGACTTCGTATATAAAAATAACATTGCGAATCTAAGGAGAAGATGATGTCCAAATTTACCGTGATTATTGCGAGTTCATCGAATACACACATAAACCTCATTAATGATTGCATCAATGATGATAGGCGTTTTGAATTAGCCTGTGTCACACATCACAGCGACGAAATAGTTGATTTATGCAGCAACACTCAGGTTGATCTGCTGATCATCAGCGACACATTGTTTGAACAACTTTCAGAGACAGAGCGTTTCAAGCACTTACCAATCCATACAAAATTAGCGTTCATCTCAAACTCACCCAAATTTGCGGCACACGCATTCGAGTTCAATACAATTGATCTAATGCCGCTTCAATTAACAAAAGATCGCGTGCACAGTATGTTTAGTAAGTTTGCTAAAACAAGCGAGCCCCTCTACCTAAATCATTTAAAACAAATGCACTCCTTACTGCAACAAGTGAAACATTACGGATTAGAGACTGAACAAATCATCGTGAAAGAATCCGGACGGATCCGTATCATTGATACCAATGATATTGAGTGGATTGCGGGAGCGGGTAACTATGTAGAACTTCATTTAGGGCAAGAAACTCGACCAATTTTACATCGTGAGACATTGTCTTCGATGCTTAATAGAATGGCCGTCCACGGCTTTGTCAGAATACACCGTTCGACACTCGTCAAAAGGCGCAGCATAAAAGAGCTGAAGCCCACTGAGAATGGCGACTATTTACTCACACTAAAAAATGGTGCATCTCTTAATTTATCCCGTCGCTACAAACAAAATATGACAGGGATCTTGTGCTAAGCACTTTTTTACGATTGATTACGAACAAGTTCGTATGATAGTGTATCAAAAATAAGCACATGCCGTGCGAGGAACGAACAGCGTTATGAGCAAACAAAAGCCAGTACCCACAACGACAGAATTAAATTTACTTAACATTCTTTGGCAAATTCAGCCTGCGACTGTTAAGCAAGTGCATGAACATCTAACAAAAACACAAACATCGGGCTACACCACGGTACTAAAGATGTTGCAAATAATGCACGAAAAGGGCCTTGTTTCGCGAGATGAAAGTCAACGTGCCCACCTCTATCAAGCCTACGACTCACAAACTCAGACGCAAAGCTCTATTATAAAAGATTTGCTCGGTAAAGCGTTTGGCGGCTCTAAATTTAACCTTGTGCAACGCGCACTCGGCGAAAGTGCCAGCAAAGATGAAATTGACGAAATCCGTAAACTACTTGATTCATTAGAAGAAAAAAAATAAGAAAGGAACATCAACATGGATGTATTAGCGCATGTCTTAGACAATCGCTTTTTTCAATTACTCGCTTGGCCATTAATACATTTTTTATGGCAAGCCTGTGTGATTGCTGTGCTGGTGTATGCAGGCCTTAAACTCATAAATAATCGCCACTCAAAACTACGTTACTGCTTGTGTTTACTTGCACTTTTACTTTGTCTATTTAGCCCCTTTGCTACATATCTAACGATTGAATCAGAAATACAGATCAACGAAGTGGTGAGTGTGCAAGAGTTAACCCTAGTTGAAACGCACTTACAAAATATGACTACCACCTCTTCCGCCCCCCTTTTAAATCAGTGGTTAGATTACACACCTTTATTATCATTACTGTGGCTGATTGGCGTGTGCTTTTTCAGCGTGGCCTTGCTGTTGCAAATGTATCATACTTATCAACTCCCTAAGATGAATACCATCGCCCCAAGCATTGAGTTACAGCAGCTGTTTTCCAATCTTATTCAAAAGTTTAGGGCCAACAGACATAGTCGTTTATTAATCTCTATGACCGCTGAAGTACCTATGGTCATCGGCTGGATAAAACCAGTGGTGTTACTCCCTTTATCTATGAGTTCTGGATTAAGCCTCCAACAAGTTGAAATGTTATTAGCACATGAAATTGCGCATATTAAACGCTATGACTATTTAGTGAATTTTTTACAAACATTAGTCGAAGTTGTGTTTTTCTTTCACCCAGCAGTACATTGGATTTCAAAGCAAGTTAGAGCCGAGCGTGAATATTGCTGCGACGATGCGGCACTTTCATGTTGTAATAACCCGCTAGCCTATGCCAACACATTAACTCAAGCTGAAATGCTTAGGCCCCATCATATTCCCACTTTAGCCATGGCCGCATCGGGGGGAGACTTAAAAAATCGAATCTTACGAGTAGTCGATCATCAATGTACGCCTAAAAATACTTTTAATAGTGACGCTCTCGTTGCTGTCGTGGTTTTATCTTTGTTAAGCAGCGCTTTTTATAATCAAAAAAACCACGACCCAGAACTGAATCTGCCGACCCTGACCAGTATTGACACCGCACCTAATGATCAGTTAGAGCCAATAGGGACATTCGATAGCCCCATTGAGCCAACAGCACCGCTTGCAAATACCAACCACTCTGAACAGAGAAAAGTTAATCATTCAATATCGACGCCGCGACTGGCCGCTCAATCGATTCATTCAGACACTGAAGAATCATTCTCTCCCGTCGCTCAGCTAACTGCGACCCAAGGTATCAAGGAAACAGCACTTGAGAATGAATCTCCGACACCAGTGAATCAAGTCGATAGCAGCCCCAGCACAGAAATGCTAATCACAACACGACCTGTAAGTATTGATGCCGAGCCGGAAAAAAATTCAAACGTTATACTTACCCAAAATACAGCTCATTCAAGCGTTTCAGTAACGCCCCCCCCCTCACCACAGGCTGAACCAACATTACCTGCGCTCGAAAAAATTGAGCCGCCAATTTTAACAACGACAAACACACCGTCCTCTGCCGTGTTGAAACCACAACAACCAAAAGAGATAGTCGCTAAAAAACCACTACCTAAACTCAACGAAAACTCAGCACCTGAATTAATTCATTCACTGCCGGTTGAAACACCCAAAATAGGTTTTAGACGCAAAGATCGCGTGTCAGTCCAAGTGACATTTACGGTCGATACACAGGGTAATGTAAATGGTTTTGAATTTGAAAATGGCGCTTTGGCATTTCGAAAAGCGATCAAAGAGTCGGTGGTCGATTGGCAATTCAAACCCGCAGTCACTGATGGACAGTTCGTCGCTGCCCGAGTGACTCGAGAGTTCATTTTTACTAAACCTGAATTCTATGATGATCTCCCAACCACAGGAACTAGAATCAAACGCTATTAAATGTAAAAATACCTTCCCATTTTTTAGCGTACGATGTACATGATTATTAATCCAGCTTGGCGAGTTTTAACCATTGGCGATGGTGACTTATCTTTTTCTGCCTCAGTGTGGCAGCACCACCGACCTGCACATCTCACAGCAACCGTGCTCGATAGTGCCGATGTGCTTTGCACTAAATACCACCACAATCAGCTGGCATTTTTACAACAGCAAGCGGTGAATGTACTCACAGGCTTTGATATCACCGACCCAACAAGCTGGGGTGACATTAAGCGCCATCAATTTGATTTGGTCATCTTTCAATTTCCGCTCGTCCCTAACTTTACCGATGCCGCAGACTATCAGCGCTATTGCCAACATATTAGTGTCAATACGCTCAATCGCATCCTGCTCAGACAATATTTAATGCATTGTTTTTCGACTTTTTTGGATCCCCAAGGAGCCAAACTTGCGGTTATCACTTCAAAAGATGTTAAACCTTATTTACACTGGCAAATAGACACCACATTGACCAACCAAAGCAATATTCAATTTCTCGGTAAACGTCAATTTGAAATTAATCAATTTCCAGGTTATCAAATCAGAAATGTCGATCGCGACAAACACGTAAAAGACACCCAAGGATGGAGCTACTTTTTTAGTACTGAGCCTGCACACTCAATAAAAAGTGAGCTCGACCAACCTATTGATTATCAGCTTGGTTGTTCGCTATGCAGAGTCAAGTTGTTATCCACCGCTGATGAACAAGCGGCCCACTTTAACTCAAAGCGCCACCGAGAAATGCTCAACTTTGAGCAGCAATGGCAATGGGCCTTGCAGCACCATCCAGCTATCCAACGAAACAATTAGCCGAACCTCCAGGTTACATTGCTACATCCGACTTTTAACCCGGTTAGTCGCCACACTTGTGGCGGGTTCGTCTGGCCAAAAATGTTTTGGATACCGCCCTTTCATTTCTTTTTGCACCTCTTTATAGCTGCCTTGCCAAAAACCAGCCAAATCTTGGGTCAACTGAAGTGGGCGACCCGCGGGCGATAAAAGCGCCATGAGTACTGGTATTTTACCTTTGGCGATCTCAGGACTTTGCAGCCAACCATACACCTCTTGCATACGCACTGATAACTTTGCAGGCCCATCCAGTTGATACTCTAACCCAATTGCGGAGCCACTTGGTACTTTCACTTTCGTCGGAAAAAGTTGCTTGAGCTGATTTTGACTTTCCCAATCAAGCAAATTACTCACTATTTCAAATAAGGTTACTTTCTTTAACTGTGAAAATGTCGTGATATTCACTAAATATGGCGCTAACCACAGGTTTACATTCTCTTTTAGATAAGTATCTGAACACTCATTAAATAAATCGGGAAAATGTGTTGCCGCCAACTCCATCCGGATCAATAACTGCTGGCACCGTTCATACTCAGTAAACAACCCTAAACCCTGTTTGCTCACCAAGTTTAACCAAGCTTGCGTCCGAAGCTGTTCATCTATATTTGCTTTATTATCTTTTCGCTCAACAACAAGCGCCCCTAACATTAAGCGATTTTCAGCGATAAATCGCTGCGCTTTTTCATCAAACTCACACACATCGCCGCGCTGAAATAAATGGGGTAAGTACTGTTGCAATTGTGCTATTGCCACAGGGGCTGCACTAAAAATTCGCTGTCCTTTATGCCCTCCAAGTTCAGCAATAGCCAGATACTCATCTTGATACCAGTACCCCTCAAGCGCATCAGCCCCTGCACCGTTCGCCAACTGATACCCTTGACCTCTGCGCTTTGCAATTCTATCCGGGTAAGCCATTGCCACGAGTAAGCCTAAGTTTTCGGTTTCAAGCGAGTCTCGACCTTTTAAACCAAAGCGTTTTAGCCACGCCTTTAAGCTCAATTTAAATTGCGGATGAGTTAAATAATGAGTCGTTTGTAATGCCAATGCCAGATCTGGGTGCTTACTGACTCGAGACTCTAACAGCGCCACTAAATAAATGGCTAACAGCAGGAGTTGAGGCTGCTCAGCATGTAATGCTTGAGCCTTCAGCAACATATGCGCTAAACGAAGATCAGTACCAAAACTTAACATTTGACGACCAAATGGAGTAACTTTGTGCTGATTATCAACGGCTTCAAGCATAATCAGCACTTGCCATGCCTGCTGTTGAGCTATGTTTGAAGGGTAATCGAGTAAAGATAGCTCTGCAATATCACAACCCCAAAGCGATGCTTCTAACAATAATTGACTAATATCACTGCTTAATATTTCAGGTACATCGTGGGCATCTCGGCGCTCAAATTGTGCTAAAGAGCCCAACCGATACACAACCCCTGGCTCTAACCGCCCTGCTCGGCCAGCACGTTGCACCGCAGATGAACGTGATATGTGTGCAGTCACCAGCTCTGTTACTCCTGTTTTGATATTAAAATGTGCTGCACGTTTACGACCGCTGTCGACCACGATGCGAATACCTTCAATCGTTAAGCTGGTTTCGGCAACATTAGTGGTTAAGACTATTTTGCGTTTACCTGATGCAGCTGGCGCAATCGCCGCTTGCTGCAGGTGTTTGCTTTGCTCACCAAATAATGTCAATACTTCAATGTCAGCGGGCAGGTCCATCAACTGCTTATATACGTAATTTATTTCTCTTTGACCTGGTAAGAACACTAAGCAACTTCCAGGCTCTTTCACTATCGCTTGTTTGATGATCGATGGCATTTCAGCAAGCCAGTTACTCTCATCTTTGAGAGCAACATAGTGCTCAGAAATTGGATAACTGCGCCCTTCACATTGGATCAAATGGCAGTCAAACTGCTGTGCTATCCGCTGCGAATCTAAAGTTGCTGACATAATTAAAATGGCCAAATCTTCACGAAGCGCCGCCTGACATTCCAAAGCAAACGCCAACGCAGTATCTGCGGCTAAAGATCGCTCATGAAACTCATCAAAAATCAGGCAATCAACACCATTAAGTTCAGGGTCTTGCTGGAGCATCCGGGTTAATACCCCTTCAGTCACAATTTCTAACTGAGTCTGCTCGCTGATATGCTGCTCATTGCGTATACGCAAACCAATGCTTTGCCCCAAAGGTTCTTGCTGGCAATTCGCTAAAAAATACGCAATGTTCCGCGCCGCAAGTCGCCTAGGCTCTAACATAATAATACGTTTAAAATGTTTATCTCTAACAAGCTGCAGCGGTAACCATGTTGATTTACCCGCGCCAGGAGGGGCTTGTAATAAGGTGACAGGATGTGAGTGGAGTTGCTCAACGAGATCGGAATAAATAGTCTGAACAGGAAGCACGGAGAAATAACTTTACCAACAAAAAGATACGCTATTGTAGCGCTAATTAGTCGCTCGCCCAACCAATTAGCGCAATGCTTTTACACCAGAAAACTCGGTGGTAATAAAATTTCAGCCACAAATGGGAATGCTAAATACCGTGTTAAATACTGATTTATTAGCACATACTCTGTAGTTAAATTGAAGCCCTCAGGCAAATGAGAAACATAAAAAAGCATTGGTAAAAGTAAGGCATCTGCAATGCTAAATAACGGCCCATTTAAAAAAGGTAAGCCCGCCCCTAAAGCCTGCTCAACTACCTTTAAAGCTTCATGAACACCACTTTGCTTTTGTTTTGCTACATCATAACGAACTGTACCACTTTCTCCTTGCGGGAACGCAAATTCTAGAACGTATTGACGCATTAACGAACGGTTAATATCAATGGAAATCATCGCACACCAAGCATCTTGTAAAGCTCTCATTGCATTATCATCACTTTGCAAGTGCGGGGTCGGAAACTGCAGATCAAGATATCGACAAATACTGGCGGTTTCGGGTAGCACTAATTTTTGATGCAACAATACAGGTATTTTTCCAAATGGGTGACACTGGTGGTGCTGCGACGATTTGAATCCTATCGGTTGACCCTGGTAGTCCAAACCAACACTGTAATCGAGATTTTTATACGCACAAACAAGCATGACACTTCGTACAAAATGTGATTTTTCTAACCCTAAAATATGGACTGTGCGTGTGTTATTACTTTCTGACATATAATTCACTCCTGTGTTTAATCTGAGTGCTAACTTACGCAACTTTAAAATATGTTAAAGAACATATTTTAAAGTTATGCTTCAATAGGCATTCCAATAAAATCAGAGGAGCATCTTATGGCTTGGCAATCGACTCACAAGCACAATACAAAGCAACGCATTCTTCTAAGTGCTGCAAAGCTTTTTACTCAACATGGTTTTGCTTTAGTTTCAATTGATAATGTCATGCAAGATGCTGGCTTAACGCGCGGTGCTTTTTATGCCCATTTTAAATCTAAGAGCGAGCTGTATCAGCAAGCATTGTGCACCGCGTCACTAGAAGCCCAGGCACGAATAAGCCCAGCCCAACACTCGGATCTGGCCACGCTTGCAAAGCATTACTTAAATGAAACGCACCGCAACAGTGGAGACAAACAAATGTGCCCGCTTGCGGCCTTGATTTGCGATATCAGCGCACAAGATCACGCAATCAAACACACCTACACTGAGTTATTCAAAGGGTTTTTGAACCATACCGAATCAAGAGCAACAAACCGTACTCATGCATTGCAAGCGAGTGCTTTATTGATAGGTGGACTGGCATTGGCTAAAGCACTCAATGATGAAATGCTTGCCAAAGAGTTAATGGCCGCTTGCCATCAAGCAATCAGTCAACTCACTTAATAGATACCTTATTGATGAGTAAGTACTTACAATTAATTTAATACCAAATAAAAACTTGCAAAAATCATCTCGCTGAGCCGTGAAATTTGATACAAATAACCAGACAATTGAATCCTTAATAAACACATACCCAACCGAGGATTATTTAAAAACACTTGACTGCGCTTTGCTTTCTATTACTTAGATAGCTGCTTAAGGGGTGGTTATTTAGGTGGAAAGCCCCTCAATTCACCTTACATAAAGAATTACGAAAATCAACAGGGTTTACTGAACCTTTAACCTACATGCTTTTTGAATTGTGCCATCACCTCTTCAAGATCATGGACTATTTTAAAGTGCTCCAGGGCCATTTCTTCGAACTTCATTAAAGTTGAATCAGTCACTTCTGTCAGCGATTTTTCTTCATCATCCGTCAATTGCAGTTGATTAAACACTTCAAAAAACAACCAAGATTGTTGAGTTTGGATATGATTGGTTTCTTTATTAAATTCGTGCATCCTGAATTTTACTAAATCAAGCGCCTCAGAGACTTTAGAGAAATACAACTGCTTCATCATATCTTTATTTATACTGACTAAATGATGCTCAGCGCACTCTACATAAGCGGTCAATACATCAATTAGTTGCCCTTGTTTAATTTCATCGTCAGGGATATTTTTAATCAGCATACTGATGTTTTCAGTTTGAAAAAAATAGCGTCGCCCTATTTTTAAAATTCGATCTCCTTTTTGCATCGCCAAGCACATTACTTCTTGTTCTAATCCCGTTGCAGCATCTTCAGGGCTATCCCAAATTGTCAGCCCCTTATTCTCATTAATAGCAATGGCTGCTAATAAATTAAGCTCACTGAGATAATGAAAAATAGCACTCAAAAAACCCGTTATACTGTGAGTCGTTAAACAAGAACGAATTGCACGTGCCGTGTGACCCCATACAAATGAATCAGACATCGCCACATACACGGCTTCCGTAGACGCTTGCTCTGCTAAAGCAATCTGGCGATATTTAGCCTGAAACTTTAATGCTTGCTCTAATTTAAAATTTAGCATCGCAGGCGCACATTGTGTTTTATCAATCCAGTCAATTGCACCGCTATTAAAAGCAGCCATTTTTTTATCAAGCTCTTTCGAGGCGCTTAAAAAAATAACAATTGGACGCTCAGAACGAGATTTGAGCTGCTCTGAAATAACCACCCCTTCTCCATCAGGTAAATGGTAATCCAATAGCACAACATCAAAATGTGTGCTTTCTAAGCATCGTTGACCTTGTGCTATGTTGTGAGCTATTTCAGTCTTATATCCTTGACCTAATGATAAAACTAATAAATCACATACACTCTCATCATCTTCAACAATAAGTACTGACACAGCCATAAATAAACCCTCAAATAGAATTCATTAAGCTTAGTAAATATCTTAAAAAAACCCGCCTCATAATTGAAAAAAACACATCAATGCCTCTTAGCAAAAAAAAGCCCGTCTTAACAACGGGCTTTTTTATAAGCTGAGTAATTAGATGTTACTGCGCACAGTTACAAACTCAGGGTATGCGTCAACGCCGCAATCATGTTGATCCATACCATTAATTTCTTCTTCTTCAGAAACACGGATCCCCATAAACTGCTTCAGTAAGGCCCAAGTAATAAATGACGCAACAAATACAAAGGTAAAAATCGTTGCTGTCCCAATCAACTGATTAATAATCGTCGCATCTGCATTAGACAGCGGCACAAGCATGAGCCCTAAAATACCGCACACTCCATGAACAGATATTGCACCAACAGGATCATCAATTTTGAGCTTATCAAGTAACACAATACTAAATACCACTAATGATCCCCCTAATGCGCCCAGCAATAAAGCCAATACAGGAGTCGGTGATGCAGGCTCAGCAGTGATTACAACTAAGCCAGCAAGTGCACCGTTTAACACCATGGTTAAATCCGCTTTACGCCATAAAATTTTACATACAAACAACGCAGCTATCGCTCCTGCAGCAGCAGCGGCATTGGTATTGACCATAATTTTACCCAGCGCCGTTGAGTTCTCGACATCAGATAAGAGCAATTGCGAGCCACCGTTAAATCCAAACCAGCCCATCCATAAAATGAACGTTCCCAATGTTGCTAATGGTAAGTTTGAACCTGGGATTGGGTAAATCTCGCCATTTTTACCATATTTACCTTTACGAGCACCTAATAAAAGAACCCCCGCTAATGCCGCTGATGCACCCGCCATGTGTACAATGCCAGACCCTGCAAAATCAACAAAGCCTAACTGAGATAAAAAGCCCCCTCCCCATGTCCAATAACCTTCTAGCGGGTAAATAAACCCGGTGAGTACCACAGTAAAAGCCAGAAATGCCCATAGCTTCATGCGCTCAGCAACAGCGCCAGAGACGATTGACATCGCCGTTGCAACAAAGACCACTTGGAAAAAGAAATCCGATTCTAAAGAGTGATTAGCATCTGCAGCTTGCGACCCAATCAATCCACCAAACGATGGGATGATGCCGCCTTCAGGATTATCCACATACATAATGTTATAACCCACTAACAAAAACATAGTGCACGCAATGGCATATAAAGCCACATTTTTAGTTAAAATTTCGGTGGTATTTTTCGAACGCACTAAGCCCGCTTCTAACATCGCAAAGCCTGCCGCCATCCACATCACTAAGATACCTGAAATCAAAAAATAAAACGTATCCAGTGCAAATCGTAATTCTAATACAGTGTTTTCCATTATATTCCCCTTAAATCGCTTCTTCGTCGAGTTCGCCAGTACGAATACGCACAATTTGCTCTAACTCATACACAAAAATTTTGCCGTCGCCTATCTTTCCTGTCGACGCCACTTTGGTAATCGCCTCAACAATACGCTCAACATTTTCACTGCGAGTCGCGATTTCTAGTTTGATCTTTGGAATAAAATCCACTTGGTATTCAGCACCACGATATAGCTCTGTGTGACCTCTTTGGCGGCCAAATCCTTTGACATCAACCACAGTCATCCCTTCAACACCCAAATCAGAGAGCGCTTCACGCACATCATCTAATTTAAATGGTTTTATAATTGCACTAATCATTTTCATAGTGGACCCTTCAATATCATTATTATTAATCTGTTGATATTTTGTTAATCCAACCTTTGTGCCACTCTGTAAAAGACAGTAAATTCAGCATGATAGAAATATTATTTAACAATTCAAAACTTTACTTGCACCACAAATGTGCAAAAATAAATCACTGCACACATAATTGGTGCAAACTAAGACGCCTGATTTAGTTACAGATTGATTTATTGTGATTTTTATCACAATATAGGGTCTTTATTACCCGTATTTTGAGTCCATTTTTCTGGGGTAACCTTTTTAATTTACAAGGTAGTTTTTAACCAATGACTTATTGGATCCTCCAAGCCATCGCTGCTTTAGCTTTGTTTAGTTTGCAGTTTGCTTTTGCTCATGAGCGCGAATTTAGTATTTATCCTGCATGGGTCGTATTAACCCTTATCATCAGTAATTGTGCTCTGCTTACCCTGCTAAGCCACTTTATTATTCGTGCGCCACAAAAACATTTACACAAAGATAAAGCCCGAAAAAAACTGATTTTTTACACCTTAATCATCACGTCATTAGCGGCGTCCCTTATCGATATCACCATTGCCTCTGTGATTGACGCCACAATTAAAGAGCCATTAAATGGTCAAGTTTATCAATTTAGAAACGGCAGTGAATTCACTCAAGAGCTCAATGTTTTGGGGCTGTATAAAGAGACTTGGGATATTTCGCGATTAATTGTGATCCCACTGATCATGTTTGCTCTTTATTTTTTCTGGGGCCTTTGTTATCTATGCCTGACCAGTCTAAGAAATCGATTACAAATCAAACAAAAAGTCAAAGAAGGACAATTGGCCCTGTTGATGAGCCAACTTAATCCACATTTTTTGTTTAACTCGATGAATAGTATTCGCGGCATGATTTTCGAAAATAAAGACATCGCCAAGGAGCTGGTCGATAAACTCACCGAACTGTTTCGCTATAACCTCAGCTCAAAACAGCAACCAACAATTTCCCTCAAAGAAGAGCTTAAAATCTGTGAGTTCTATCTCGATATTGAACACACTCGCCTTGAAGAACGCTTACTGATTGAAATTAATATTCCGGACGAGCTGTATCATTATTCTATCCCAACCATGGGTGTACTCACCTTGCTTGAAAATGCCATTAAACATGGCATTGCCCCTCGAATTGAACAAAGCTTGTTGCGTATAACCGCTTCTGAGCAAGACAAAACGTGGCAGATCGATGTCTCTAACCCACTTTATCTGGGTGAATTTAAGGCCAGCGGCACTGGAACAGGGCTATCTAACCTCGAGCAACGAATGGCATTGATGTATCAAGGTGATGCAAGCATTTCAACCAAAGAAATCGACAGCCACTTTATTGCGTCACTCACTTTACCAAAAAAGAAGCATTAATATGAATTGGCGATACCTTACTCACACGGGCAAAAAATATTGGCAATACCTTGGTATCTCTTTTGTGATCGGGATTGGCTACTCCTTTTACACCATTCTCACCTTTTTTGAAGAGTTAGCCAGCCGGCCCTACCTTGTGGCACAGGTTTTAGTTAGCTACACCGGATTTTTCATTGCTTTTCACGTTGTTGCACGTGGTATGTACAAAGTAAATGAACACAAAATCATGTCGATTAAAAAGCAGTTGCTTTGGATTGTCTGTATATCCATCATGGCTCCACTTCCTTGGTTACTGATTGACTTCCTCTTTTTTCAACTTGCACCACGCACATTTACATTTGATGATTTAATGAACATCATGTATCAACTTCCAACAACTAATTTTTCGTATCAATTAATGACAATCGCGGGGAGCTATTGGGGGAACTTTATCGTTTACTTGATTGTGTACGTCATGATTGTATCTGGGCGTAACTACCAAAAATTAAAAGACATTAATGAAAAGCAAGAGCTGAAAATTCTGATCAATCAAATCAATCCTGATTTTCTTTACAACACAATGGACGTGATAAAGCAGACAATAGATGTCGACACTGAGCAAGCCGCCGATGTCGTCACCCAAGCTTCAGAGCTCTTTAGATATAACCTCACCGCGAGTAAAAACAATGCAGCCACATTAGAGCAAGAGCTAGAAAGTCTCACTAACTACCTCAATTTACTTAAACTGCAAAAGCGCGCACCACAAGAAATCCACATAGAACTGGTAGATCAACATTTAATTGAATCACTGCCAACGATGACCCTGATTTTTATGGTGTCGCATATTTTAAAAAATGCCTTGCATCCCAATCATTCATTATTGATAAAAGGGGAGCAACAAGGTGACAAGTACGTGCTTAGTTTGCTACACACATCGACGAAAAAACGCATTGTTGATGCTGATTACTTTAGAAACATCAAACAGCGACTCGCGTTTATGTTTCATGACAAGGCACAACTCACCTCTGTTAAAGATAAAAATAGTCATAAGTTAATGTTATCTTTGCCCTTAAAGGAACAAACAACCACTCATCCTGATATTTTACCTTCTGTCATTTAACATTAGGAATTATGGATGTTAACTTTTACAATTATTGTTACGCCTTAATTAATGCGATTCTACATTACTTTTAAAAAGCGACTTTATGTTTGATACCAATACCGAATCAGCGCTCAACCCACACTTCATCTTCAATAGTATGAACGCGATTCGCTATACAATTTTTGAAGATCAAGACAAAGCCAGTGAGCTACTAAGCGAACTTGCACAATTGCTCCGCTACAAGCTCGCAGATGGCAAAGCTCACACCGATGTGCTTGAAGAGCTCACCTATGTTCAGCAATATTTAAACCTTGAAGCTTTACGCCTTGAAGAGCGACTAATCAGCACTGTCACCGTCAATAATGTCAGTAAACATAACCCGCTTAGTCATTCAGTTTTATTGCCTTTGGTAGAAAAAATCTGTCACGAAAAAGACATTTACAGCGTACAAGAAAATGCGCTCACTATCGACTGTACAGAGCAGGACAAGTGTGTCACGTTTACCCTTGAATTAACCCAAAAACCCGGCGTCAAAGCTGGTGAAATCAATTTTGATACCGAACTCAATGTAATTAAATCCAGCGTAGCAACTACAATTGCACAAACACTGACAAAAAATAGCTATAAAATGGAGTTAACGCTTAATTATGACCATTAAAGTGATCATCGTAGATGATGAGCGTCTTGCCCGTAACGAACTAAAACGCCTACTCGCCAAACACAGCCAAGTAGAAATCATCGACGAAGCAAAAAATGCTGAAGAAGCGAAAGAAAAAATAGCCGAGCATAAACCCGATGCGATCTTTCTCGATATTCATATGCCTGGTGCTACAGGGCTTGAATTAGCTGAGTCACTTGGTGATGACGTGAATATTATTTTCTGTACTGCTTATGATCAGTTTGCAGTCGATGCATTTTCCCTTAATGCTATGGATTACCTCGTCAAACCCGTCAATCCAGAGCGCCTAGCTGACAGTTTAGTCAAATTAGAAAAGCGTTTAGTGCAATCGAAAGAAAAGTCGTCACTCCCCGATGACCACAAATTGATGGTTAAGTACGGCGAAAAAATGCGCATTATACAGCTCAATGAAATCATACGTTTTGAATCGATAGGTAATCATGCTGCCATCTACACCCCACATGGCAAAGCGTACTTACACAGTTCATTGAATAAAATCGAAAAGAAACTCGACGAATCTCATTACTTTCGTGCCAGTCGCTCAGACATCATTCGCCTTGATGCGATTTCAAGTATGGAACAATCAATAGGTTATGGCTTAACCGCGACATTATCAAACAATCAAACTGTTGAAATATCACGCCGTCAAGCCACTAAACTGAAACAACTACTTGAGTTTACTCAGCTATAATGACTAAAAATCAGCAATGCATCACACGGGTTCGATGCATTGCTCTTTACTCTCAAAGACTACCACTTGATTTCGACCTTGTCCTTTGGCGTCATACAATGCGACATCCGCGTGTTTAATGGCCGTTTCAAGCGAAGGGTCATCAACAGATGCCACTCCAACACTTATCGATACAGCAATAGGCTGAGAAGCAAAACTAAACAAATAATTTGACACATAAAATCGAAATTCATCCATCAAATCTACAGCTTGATTGACGTCATTCACATCTAAAATTAATGCAAATTCTTCACCGCCAATTCGGGCAATTAAACATTCACAAAAGTGATTTTGTAACAAGGAAGATAATGATACCAACACTTCATCACCGGCTTGATGGCCATAGGTATCATTAATTTGTTTAAAATAATCAATATCGAGCATGGCCAAGGCAAAATGAGTATCTGACTGGCGATTTTTTATCATCAGCTGAGCTTGTTGATAAAAGTAGCGACGATTATATAAGTTAGTTAAATAATCTCGGTTAGCCGCGTCTTTTATTTGGCTAATCATATTAAGCTGCTCCATTGTCTGCATCACTCGACAATGAAACTCTTCAGGCATAAAAGGTTTAATCAAAAAATCATTCGCGCCATATTTAATAAATTTTGCCGATAAACTTTGACTGCCCGAACCTGAAATACCGATAATAGCGAGTTCATCTCGGCCACGGCGATGGCGGATCGCTTTAGCAAGTTCAAACCCATCCATTTTTGGCATCGCGTAATCTGTCAGCAGCAATTTGATTGAATTATCGGTACTCAACATCTGTAAGGCTTGCTCGCCATCAGCAGCTTCAACCACTTGATAAAGTAGCTGTTCTAACATCTGCTTCATTAAGTTACGACTGGTTTTTGAATCATCCGCTACCAGAACTTTACTACCTTGATTGCGTAAAAGTTGGGCTAAAAGCTTGATTGCATAAAGGTACGAATCTCGATTATCTTTAAGCACATAGTCAATCACGCCCATCTCGATCATTTGTAACCGTTTATATTCATCAATGGCAGAAGTGAGCACCACCGTTGGAATCGCTGATTTCATCATTAATTTAACGACTTCACCATTGGGCGCATCCGGTAAGGTTAAATCAACCAACGCAATGGTGTAACGATGTTTCTTTATCAGGGTGGCAGCCTCACGCAGCGACCAAGCAAAATCAACGTCAATATCTAACCATTGGGCAGCTAAATGCCTTAAAACTTGTTGAACCATTTTGCTGTCTTCAACAATCAATACTCGATGCATGTCTCTACTCCATACTGCCAAGACCAAAAACCTTAGCCAGCTTAACGCTTTATTATTACAATCGATGCGAGATAAATACCGAATGTAACAACTTGTTGCAAATTTAACAACTGAGACTCGAATGAAAAAAATAATGATTACAGGTGCAAGCGGCCTTTTGGGGCGCGCATTAATGACCACTCTCTCTGCTCATTTCACCGTATTAGGCACTGCGTTTTCTCGAACAGTACCACCTCTATTTAAGTTAGACCTCACCAATTTCTCCGCACTTGAAGCCTTTTTGATCGAACACAAACCAGCTTACCTAATCCACGCAGCAGCAGAACGTAAGCCTGAAGTCTGCCAAGCTCAGCCCGAACTCACTCAGCAGCTCAATGTGTCACTACCAGAAAAGTTAGCCCAACTGTGTCACCATCATCAAATTGAGTTGTTTTTTATCAGTACTGACTATGTGTTTGATGGCTTAAATCCTCCGTACGCAGAAAATGCCGCCACACATCCGTTGAACGACTACGGTCTCTCCAAACAACAGGCAGAGCAAGCAGTGTTAAGCTTTGCACAACACACTGTGATCCGTGTTCCTGTGCTTTACGGCCAAATTGAATATATTGAAGAATCCGCGCTGACAGTAACTTGGGCACAATTACAACAAAACCAACAACCTAAAATGGATAATTGGGCCATTCGTTACCCAACCCATGTCGATGATATTGCTGCCACCCTACTGGATATGATGACCAAACTTACCGTGTCTGAGCGCGGTGGGATTTTTCATATCTCGGATACCACAGCTCACACTAAATACGCACTTGCCTGTGCACTCGCCGATGCATTTGGTTATGACAAAACCCGTATTATTGCGCAAGATAGCGCTGTTGGTCAGGCTGCAAGGCCTAAAAATTGTCAGTTGCAAGATAACCGTTTAACGAAAAAAGGAATTTTACATCAACGAGATGCGATAAAAAGCTTAATTGAAGTGGTGCGTCCATTTATCACAGAATCATCAAATCACTAACTTCACCGTAAAATCTGGTCATCAGTCTCAAGATGTTTGGTTTTTAGTCTAAAGTTGCTTTAAATGGACAAACTCTAATCTTACGAGACCCGTTATGAACGTATTAAAAAGCTCGCTCATATTGATGCTGATGCTCAGTCAATTCAGCTTTGCGACCAATATAGAAATTGAAGCTCAAAGTAAAGTGACCACTGAACACAAAGTAAAAATCAATGGTGATACTGTTAATTACTCAGCCACAACCGGTACGCAACCTGTTTGGGATGAAGAAGGTCAAGCTATCGCCACTTTGCATTACACGTATTATCAAAATAAAGCATTCAAAGATCTCAGCAATCGGCCACTACTCATCTCTTTCAATGGTGGCCCAGGCTCCGCCTCTGTTTGGATGCACCTCGCCTACACAGGCCCCCGAATTTTAAATATCGATGACGAAGGCTACCCAGTGCAACCATATGGCGTCAAAGCCAATCCTTATTCAGTATTAGACGTGGCCGATATTTTATATGTTAATCCTGTCAATACTGGCTATTCTCGGGTACTGAAAAACCAAGATGGCAAACTTCCCAGTAAAAAAGAACAACAAGCATTATTTTTTGGCGTCAATGCCGACATCAAGTATTTAGCTCAATGGCTCAATACTTTTGTGACACGCCACGACCGTTGGTTATCTCCTAAGTTTTTAATTGGCGAAAGTTATGGCACGACCCGTGTTTCAGGCTTAGCTCACGCCCTTCAAAATCAACAATGGATGTACTTAAATGGGGTCGTGTTAGTTTCTCCAACCGATATAGGCATTAAACGCGATGGGCCTGTTGATGCTGCCAATCGCCTGCCTTATTTCACCGCTGCGGCGTGGTACCACAAAGCCCTCACTCCAGAGCTGCAAAAACTCGATTTAGATGAAGTCTTAGCCCAGGCAGAACTCTTCGCCATTGATGAGTTGATCCCTGCTATTTCTCGGGGCGGTTTTTTAGCACTCGATGAAAAACAACGAGTGGCCGAGAAAATGGCTCATTTCAGCGGCTTAAGCAAACAAGTGATCATGCAAAATAACCTCGATGTGGCGCCAAGCTTTTTTTGGAAAGAGTTGCTAAGAGATAAAGGGTTAACTTTAGGTCGTTTAGATTCTCGCTATCTCGGAATTGATAAAAAAGAAGTCGGTGACTCACCTGATTACTGGCCAGAGCTTACATCTTGGTTACACTCATTTACGCCTGCAATCAACTGGTACCTCAGTCAAGAGCTGCAATATAAAACCGACATCAAATACAATATGTTTGGTCCTGTTCACCCTTGGGATCGCACCCAAAACAAAACTGGCGAAAATTTGCGTCTGGCCATGGCGCAAAACCCCTATTTAAATGTGCTGGTGCAAGCAGGTTATTACGACGGCGCCACCAATTATTTTGATGCCAAATACACCTTATGGCAGCTTGATCCGAGCGGAAAAATGAAAGATCGCTTAAGTTTTAAAGGCTACCGCAGTGGCCATATGATGTATTTGCGCCGAGACGATTTAAGGCTCTCCAATCAAGACTTACGCGAATTCATCTTAAACTCATTGCCCGCAGCAGGCGTAGCAGCTAAGTATTAATATCATTTTGTATTTTATGAGCAAAGGAGGCATTCACCCCTTTGCTCATAAAGCTCCCCTCATAGCAATAAAACCAATAACTTCTTCGAGTTAGTTTCTAAATAATTTCAATAAAATCTTGCACCTATTTAAACACCTAACTCGCCATAATCAGCTTCTTGGGTATATAATTTAAACTTCGAAATGGGGAATAGAGAGCAATCAATGAGTGATCAATGTAAAATTGTCTTTGCAGGCTTAACCGCCAAAGTATCGCCTGAGGCAGCTAAACAGTTATTACAGCAAAAATTAAAGCTGAACGACAGCACCATTAGTAAGTTTCTCAAAGGTCAGGATGCCTTTAACCCTACAACCGTTGAAAAAGCTCAAAAACAGCAAAAGATTTTCGCAAGCCTTGGCATTAAAGTGCAAATTGTCCAACTTAATCACGACGACCAAGAAGACGAAGCAGAGCAAAGCCAAAAAGAGCGCGATTTAAAAATCATCAATGCGCTCGATTACATCACGACTAGCCTAATTCGTTTAGAAGAAAAAGTTGACGAGTTGGCTCAAAATACCCCAGCCAAGATGCCCGATCTCGAGGATGATATTGATCCTGAGCCCCATGCAGAACCCTTAGTATTTGAAGATGATCTAGACGCGCCGATTTCTAAAGGGCCCAATAAAGTTTTTATGCTGATCGGTGGGTTTATTTTGATACTGCTCATTGCCCTTTTAGCAATCAGTTTACTGTACCCAGACATGATTAAATTTTAATCCACCATTACTCTGATGCAGCCAATGCTGCATCCTTTTTATTCGGTAAAAAACCTTGAATCGAGCAAAAATAAGAGAACTCGTGCGAAAAAAGCGCAATTCTCTAACAAAAAAACAGCAACAAGACGCAGAAAAACACCTAAACTTGAATTTAATTCAACAACTAAAACACCACAGAAACGCCAAAATAGCCCTTTACCTAACCAATGACGGTGAACTTGGTACAAGCGAGTTAATAAAAGGCTTAAGAGCGCTAAACCATCAGATTTACTTACCCGTAATCCACCCATTTTCAACCGGGTATTTACTCTTTCAGCGCCATGAAGAAAATTCACCCATGACCACAAATCGCTATGGTATCTTTGAGCCCAAGTTAAATTGCAGTCAAATCTGTCCAGTTGAACAATTAGATATCCTATTTACTCCCTTAGTCGCATTTGATGCACAAGGGAACAGATTAGGAATGGGCGGTGGGTTTTATGACCGAACATTGGCCAAATACTACCAAGAGCAATGGCAAAAGCCGATTGTCATTGGGTTGGCACATGAGTGCCAAAAAGTAGCCAAAGTGCCAACCGAAGCGTGGGATATTCCGTTAAAATGGATTGCTACCCCCGAATTTAATTACCGTTGGTAACTAAAAAATTTATATACTGACGCCCTAAACAAATACCCGTTCTGGAGATTACTGCAATGACACAAGATGAAATGAAAAAAGCAGCGGCTTGGGCTGCACTCGAATACGTAGAAAAAGGGAGCATTATCGGTGTTGGGACGGGCTCAACCGTCAATCACTTTATCGATGCGTTGGGCAGTATCAAAGAAGATATTCGCGGTGCGGTTTCTAGCTCTGAAGCATCAACGGCCAAACTCAAAGAGTTAGGCATTGAGATATACGAATTAAACGATGTCGACAACTTAAGCGTGTATGTTGACGGGGCTGATGAAATCAATCCACATAACGAAATGATCAAAGGCGGTGGTGCGGCACTCACACGCGAAAAAATCGTTGCCGCAGTCGCCAAAAAATTTGTTTGTATTGTTGATAGTACCAAACAAGTTGACATTTTAGGCCAGTTTCCGCTGCCGATTGAAGTAATCCCTATGGCTCGCAGTTATGTGGCGAGAGAGTTAGTGAAACTAGGTGGCGATCCTTTGTATCGCCAAGGTGTAATAACTGATAACGGTAATGTTATTTTAGATGTGTTTAACCTGAGTATTACCGACGCTAAAAAATTAGAGCTACAAATTAACCAGATTGTGGGAGTCGTGACCAATGGCTTGTTCGCTGAACGCGGCGCAGACATTGTCATTATTGGCACCCCTGATGGACCAAAAACACTTAAATAAACTGAGGAATGAGGATGAGTAAGGTTTCGTTAGCAAAAGATAAAATTAAGATTTTATTACTCGAAGGGTTGCACCAAAGTGCCGTTGAAACACTAAAACGCCATGGATATAGCAACATTGAGTATGTCAAAACTTCCTTAGCTGAAGACGACCTTATCGAGCGGATCAAAGATGTCCACTTTATTGGGATCCGCTCTCGAACTCATTTAACAGAAAAAGTATTAGATGCGGCAGAAAAATTGGTTGCTGTCGGCTGTTTTTGTATCGGCACTAACCAAGTCTCTCTCGATGCCGCTCGTACTCGTGGGATTGCGGTCTTCAATGCACCGTTTTCAAACACTCGCTCTGTTGCGGAACTCGTTTTAGGTGAAATTTTATTGCTACTACGGGGTATCCCTCAAAAAAATGCCATGGCTCACCGTGGAGAGTGGGATAAATCTGCTCATGGCTCATTTGAAGCTCGGGGTAAAACATTAGGTATAATTGGCTATGGCCACATCGGTACCCAACTGGGTATCATGGCTGAGAATATCGGCATGAATGTGCAGTATTTTGATATCGAAGATAAATTAAGCCTAGGAAATGCCAATCAAGTCCATCAACTAACGCATTTACTTCAAACTTCTGATGTCATCAGTTTGCATGTACCAGAAACACCGCAAACCAAAAACTTAATAGGGGCTGCAGAGCTTGAAGTAATGAAACAAGGCGCAATTTTAATTAATGCCTCTCGCGGTACTGTGGTTGATATTGATGCTCTTGCCAGCAGCTTAGCAGAGAAAAAACTCTCTGGCGCTGCGATTGATGTCTTCCCTGTTGAACCTAAATCGAATGATGAAGAATTCATGTCGCCACTGCGCGAGTTTGATAATGTGATTTTAACCCCTCACATTGGTGGTTCAACACAAGAAGCCCAAGAAAATATCGGAATTGAAGTCGCGGGTAAGCTAGCGAAATATTCAGATAATGGCTCAACGCTATCTGCGGTTAACTTTCCAGAAGTCTCTCTTCCTGAGCTTGGTGATCGAAGCCGTTTATTGCATGTTCACCACAACCGCCCAGGTATCTTGACACAAATCAACCAAGCATTTGCTCAGCACGGCATCAACATCGCTGCGCAGTACTTACAAACTGATGAATCTATTGGTTATGTTGTCATTGATGTTGATTCTGATGACTCAGAGATCGCTATCAAAGAGTTACGTGCTGTAGAAGGCACAATTAAAGCGCGTATTTTACATTAACCAACAGAATCATACCGAGTCCTCTGTTAGTGACCGCTCATTAACAGAGGGCGTTGAAGGTGAACCTTTCCCGACACCACAATGTCATTCTGCAAGTCATAATTGAACCCCAAAGAAAGCCCTCTCGTTTATTTAACATCATTTTGGTTTAAACACTAAACCTGCGCTTGGCGTATAAAAAGATCTCATCATCGTAAAACAGTTGTTGACAATAAGCTGCTTAAATTTAAAATAACCACATTCGAATTATGTTCGAATAAAGTTCAAATGGTTTTATTCAACATCTTTGACGAGAACGTTAAGCTATTTTTTTAAGCGAGAAACCTGATATGCCAGCACCTAAATACACACCTCAGCAACAAGAAGAAATCATTCTAAATGCAGCTGCAGAGAGCATTACTTCAACTTCCCTATTAGATTTCACAATGTCAGCAGTTTCTAAAACGGCTAAACTTTCAATGGGTTCGATTTATAAGCATGTTCAGTGTAAAGAAGATATTATTTTCGCTCTCGCCACTCGCGTTTTTCGCTATCAATCAACCATTTTTGCTCAGATTTTAGATTTACCTATCAGTACCCCTGAAAAAATCGTGGCGATTGCATTGCTCAACCCAGCCAAGATCAAAGTGTATTCATTTGACAGTGATTTAGAATCATTCGCCGCCAATGAACTGGTAATCAGTCGGGCATCTAGCACATGGACTGAACGCATGATCCTCGCGCAACAAACATGTGAAACAATCTTTAATAAATGTATGCACCAAGCCGCATTTTCAGGTGAATTGACCTTAAATGGCAATACGGAGCAAATGATTGAAGAAATTAATCTGGGCTGTTGGGCGTTATTAATGGGTTATCAATATGTAGATCGCATGACCCAAATTCGAAATATCAACAGCGGTATACACCCGCTTGATGAACCTCTCGCACTCGATGCCACCCCGATAAAGAGCTTGCAACGCCTGCTCAATGCGTACCAATGGCGCCAACCACTGACTCGCGATGGGATCCAAAAAACCGCAAATTTACTGATCGAACTTCAATTGCGTTAAGTCATACAACACAAAGGTGAAATAGAATGAAACTTTATCGTTGGTTAACTACCATTTTTATCATTGCCGTGACAGTGACCGGGCTTGGCTTTGTAAAATTTACCCAAATCCAAGCAGCCATGGCGATGGCTGAATCATTTCCAGAGCCATCTGCGACCGTCAATAGCATCATCACTGAATATACAGAACTTCAACACAGTGAAAAAGTGACCGGCCAAACATCCGCCACTCAAGTCGTACAACTGCAAAATGAGTTGCCTGGGCTGATTAGTCAGGTTAATTTTGTTGCTGGTCAACACGTTCAGCAAGGTAAATTATTACTTGCGTTAAACACGACCGAAGAAGAAGCGCAGTTGGCTGCTGCAGAAGCTAACTTTACATTAGCCAAAAGCAATTTTGCTCGCATGGAAAAGCTACTCAAGCAAAACAAGGTGAGTCAGCAAGAGTTTGATACCGCCGACGCCGAGCAAAAAGTGTCACAAGCCAATGTCGAAAACTTAAAAGCCACGATTGCAAAAAAACAAATCTTTGCGCCTTTTTCTGGAATGGTGGGATTAGATACCTATCAAGTCGGTCAATATGTCGCGGCTAATTCAGCCATCACAACATTAGTGGGCCATGAAGCCACTCTATGGGTTGATTTTCAATTACCGCAACTCAAAGAAAAACTCGCAATTGGTGATACCGTGTTAGTTAAACCAATTAACGCACCTGATACGGCTTATCAAACTGCACAGATCCTTGCCAAAAATAGTCAATTAAAACAATTGTCACGCCATATGACTTATCGCGCAACACTCCCGAATGGCCGCCAATGGCATGAGCATAATGAAATTGTTGATGTCAAAGTACTCAAGCCAAGCAATCAACATATCCTAGTCCCTAATTCAGCCATAAGCCGAAATCAAAATGGTAACTACATATTTATATTAGAAAAAGATGAATCAGAGCAATACCGAGCTCATCGTGTTCAGGTCGAATTAGGCCAACGACTTTTAGATGATCAAATCATTAAAACGGGCTTAAAATCTGGTCAATTAATCGCAACTGAAGGCGCATTTAAGTTACGTGAAGGCTTACTCGTTTATCCAAAAACACATGCTGAGCCAATTGTCCGCTTATCTCAACAGGCGACGACTTTATGAACCACAAATCGCATGACTCATCTTCTGTGATGGATATTTTTGTTAAACGGCCCGTACTCGCCATCGTGTTATCACTCTTAATTGTGCTTGCGGGGCTATACAGTGCAAGTAATATTTCGGTGCAACAATATCCTAAAATACAAAGTGCTTCTTTAGAAATCACAACGACTTACACGGGTGCCTCGTCAGAGATCGTAAAAGGGTTTGTCACAGAGCCCATTGAGCGTATCGCCGCGACCGTTCCTGGAGTTGATTATGTTGACTCAATCACGACCTCAAGTAATTCCAAAGTGACTGCATGGCTTGAGCTTAATCACGACACCAACGATGCACTGACCGAGTTGAACACTAAACTCAGCCAAATCAAGTTTGAATTACCTTCGGGCGCCGAAGATCCAGCCATTGAGGTTCGCCGCACAGACAGCCCTTATGCTTTGTTTTATCTGGACGTTAAATCTGCAGGACAGTCACGTTCTGAACTCACCGATTACCTAGCTCGAAATATCACCCCTATTTTAAGCGATATAAATGGGGTGCAAAAAATATCACTAGAAGGTGGGCGCAACCCCGCAATGAGAATTTGGATTGACCCTGATAAACTGGCTGTTTTCAATTTAAGTGCAAACCAAGTTTTTTCTGCATTACAGCGAAATAATACCATCGCCACTTTGGGGTATAGCGAGAACAACCAACAACGGGTTGATGTGATGGCAAATACCACCCTCGAAACTGTCGATGATTTTGAACAATTGGTCGTGGCCGAGGTTGATGGTGCCCAAATCCACCTTGCCGATGTGGCCCAGATTGGAATTGGTGAAGAAGAAGGGTTTGTCAACGCCCGCTTAGATCATGACACCACCATTTTCTTAGCTGTGTGGGCACTGCCTGGCGCCAATGAAATCAGTATTGGCGATGCTTTATACCTCAAACTTGATCAACTCAATAATACCTTACCGGATGGAGTCAGTATTAGCATCGGTTACGATGGGACTTTGTACATGCGAGATGCAATCAACGAGATTTTTACCACCCTGCTAGAAACCGTTTTACTCGTCGGTGTCGTTGTGTTGGCAATGATGGGATCTTTTCGCAGTGCTTTAGTTCCGCTTATTACAATTCCTATTTCAATTTTAGGCGCCATTGCAGTGATGTCGTTAATGGGGTTTTCTCTGAACTTATTAACCATTCTAGCGGTTGTTTTATCTGTTGGCCTTGTGGTTGATGATGCCATTGTGGTGGTTGAAAATGTGGCACGTCATATGCGAGAGGGGAAAGGACGATTTGAATCAGCATTGCTCAGCTCTCGTCAACTCTTAGTCCCTGTCATTGCAATGACTCTGACACTTGCCGCTGTTTATGCGCCGATTGGGTTTTTGTCTGGTTTAACGGGATTTTTATTCCGAGAGTTCGCCTTTACTTTAGCCGTTGCTGTAATAATTTCAGGGATCGTCGCTATCACGCTGTCACCGATTATGAGCGCATATGTGTCTGCTGAAGGCGGTAAAGAAAGCACGCTCACGCGAAAGGTGAACCATGGTTTTGATTACCTACAAACTAAATATCGGCATTTTCTTGAAGGTGTTTTTCAGTGGCGCTCACAAGTATTAGTAATGGCGATTGTATTTAGTTTATTGGTCGTGCCTTTTTATATGTTTTCTCAAAAAGAACTCGCCCCCATTGAAGATCAAAGCAGTATCCAAGTCGTGGTTGAAGCTCCGCCAGAAGCCTCTCTTAATTACACCTCAGAAAACATGAATAAAGTGGTTGATACACTAAAGACCACCGACGGCAGTAAATTTGTTTGGCAAATTCTCACTTCTGCTGCAGGGTTTGGTGGGGTAGAACTTAAGCCGTATGACGAACGAGATAAGAGCGTGCAGCAAAGTGTGCCTGAGCTTTACGGCAAGCTAGGTGAAATCAGCGAATTAACCCTATTACCAATCTTACCTTCAGCCTTACCGACTGCGGGTCAATTTGATGTGGAAATGGTGATCCGGGCAAACGATAATGTCGAAAACATGCGAAACTTTGCAGAACAAATTATTGCTAAAGCTTATCAAACCGATCAATTCATGTTTGTTGATACCGATTTAAAAATCGATTTGCCACAAGCCAACCTGTTAATTAATCGCCAACTCATTGCCGATTTAGGCCTCACTTTAAGCGAAGTCACCGAACAACTGAGTGTATTAACATCCAATAATTACGTGAACCGTTACAATGAAAATGGTAAAGCATATCGCGTGATCCCAGTGGTGGATAATGCCAATAAATACAAGCCTGAACATCTTTTAGATCTACAGATAACCACACCGAATGGTGATCTCATCCGTGTGGCTAGCTTTGCTACTATCGAATCGGTTACGAGTCCTCGTGTTTTAGGCTCATTCAATCAACAAACCGCGTTTCGTATTTTTGGCGGAGCACTGCCTCATATAACTAAAGAGCAAGCTCTTAGTACTATCGAGAGCCTTGCTCAAGAAATCCTTCCTGCGGGTTATTCTATCGATTATGCAGGTGAGTCTAGGCAGCTAAGAAAAGAAGGCAATACGATGATTAATGTCTTACTGATTTCAATGATCGTGGTGTATTTTGTATTAACAATTCAATTTAACAGCTTTCGCGATCCTCTTGTTGTCTTATTGGGCTGCGCACCTTTGGCACTAAGTGGCGCTCTTTCACTCGCATTTTTAGGCTTTACATCGATTAATATTTATTCACAAATTGGTTTGATCACGTTAATCGGCCTCATTGCTAAAAATGGTATTTTAATTGTTGAATTTGCCAACCACATGCAGCAAGAAGGCGCGACAAAGCTCGACGCGGTAAAATCAGCCGCTGCGACGCGTTTACGACCAATTTTAATGACGACCGCAGCGACGGTTTTAGGTCATTTTCCCTTAGTGTTAGTCACTGGAGCGGGCGCTGAGGCGCGAAATAGCATAGGAGTGATCTTAGTCGCCGGTATGTTAATTGGTACTTTCTTTACGTTAATTGTCCTGCCTCTTTTATATAATTGGCTGGCGACGGATCATAGGAAATCACATCAAAACGCAGAAGGATTAACAGCGACCCCATCACCCGTCGTTTAATACCGCACACAAAAAAAGCCAATCTAAATAGATTGGCTTTTTATCTCACACGATAGCGTGTTTATTGAGCTGCTTTTTTCGCACGCGCTTGATGCAGTTTTTTATAACTCTCTATCAAACGTTGATGACGCTCTAACCCTTCCAGCTTCATGCTAGTTGGAGTCAAGCCATAAAATCTCACATCACCCGTTACTGAACCTACGACATTTTTCATCACGTCTTTACCGAACATGCGCTCAAAGCTAACCATGAAATCACTCAGCTCGAGTTCCTCATCTAAAGTGATCTCTAACACACAGTGAATCGCTTGATAAAACAAGCCGCGCTCAACGGTATTATTATTAAACTGTAAGAATGACTCAACTAACTCGATCGCCTCTTCTAATTCACCTAACGCTAAATAAATTAAAATTTTCAGCTCTAAGATCGTCACTTGACCCCAAACGGTATTTTCATCAAACTCAACGCCTATTAACGTAATAATATCGATGTAATTATCTAATTGGCTTTCTTCTAAGCGTTCAACAAGCGCCGACAGCGCATCTTCATCAAGCGAGTGAATATTAAGAATATCACTGCGATACGCTAACGCTTTGTTGGTATTGTCCCAAATTAAATCTTCAACCGGGTAGACTTCAGAGTAATCAGGAACCAAAATACGACAAGCGATGCCTAAATCTGAAAACTCAGCGACGTAAGCTTCCTTACCAAGCGCTTTTAAAATACCAAACAAACTGTCAGTTTCTTCGGCATTAGTACCAGAAAAATCCCATTCACAGAATTCATAATCGTGTTTCGCACTGAAAAAGCGCCATGAGATCACACCGGTTGAATCAATAAAGTGCTCAACAAAATTCTCAGGTTCAGAAACGGCCATGCTGTTAAAGGTTGGCTTTGGCACGTCATTGAGCCCTTCAAAACTGCGCCCTTGTAACAACTCAGTTAAGCTGCGCTCTAATGCCACTTCAAAGCTCGGGTGTGCACCAAATGACGCAAAAACACCGCCGGTTTTTGGATTCATCAACGTAACGCACATCACCGGGAATTGACCACCTAACGAGGCGTCTTTAACCACGACCGGAAACCCTTGCTCTTCTAAACCTTGAATACCAGCGACAATACTTGGGTACTTATCTAATACAGATTGCGGTACATCTGGCAAAACGATTTCTTGCTCAATAATTTGGCGCTTTACTGCACGCTCAAAGATTTCAGATAAACACTGTACTTTCGCTTCAGCAAAGTTATTTCCAGCACTCATGCCGTTACTGAGAAATAAGTTTTCAATCAGATTCGATGGAAAGTACACCGTTTCGCCATCCGAGTGACGAACATAAGGAATCGCACAAATACCGCGTTCACTGTTTCCTGAATTCGTATCAATCAAATGTGAGCCACAAAGCTCGCCCTCGGGATCATAAATTTCTCGGGTATAGTCATCTAAAATACCTGCAGGTAACGCATCGCTGTCATCAGGCTTAAACCACTTTTCATTCGGGTAATGAACAAATTCACTGTTTGCTATCTCTTCGCCTAAAAACTGGTCATTGTAAAAAAAGTTACAATTTAAGCGTTCGATGAACTCACCTAATGCAGAGCATAACGCGCTTTCTTTGGTCGAGCCTTTCCCATTAGTAAAACACATGGGTGAGGCCGCATCACGAATATGCAATGACCAAACATTGGGCACTATGTTACGCCACGATGAAATTTCTATTTTCATACCTAAGTCGGCTAAAATAGCGGTCATATCAGCAATGGTTTGTTCAAGCGGCAAATCTTTACCGACAATAAAAGTATTGCCATCATCACTTGGTTTAGCCATCAACATCGCTTGCGCATCTTCATCCAGATTGGCCACGGTTTCGATTTTAAATTCAGGCCCCGTTTGCACAACTTTTTTCACCGTACAACGGTCGATTGAGCGTAAAATTCCTTCACGATCTTTATCTGACAAGCTTTCTGGTAACTCAACTTGAATTTGGAAAATTTGGTTATAGCGATCTTCCGGATCAACGATATTATTTTGTGACAGTCGAATCCCATCTGTCGGGATATCACGCGCATTACAGTACACTTTTACAAAATACGCAGCGCATAAAGCCGAAGATGCTAAAAAGTAGTCAAAAGGGCTAGGTGCAGAGCCATCGCCTTTATAGCGGATCGGCTGATCGGCAATAACAGAGAAGTCATCAAACTTAGCTTCGAGTCTAAGGTTGTCGAGAAAATCAACTTTAATTTCCATTGAAATAGTTCCAGTTCGAGTACAATTAGTCAGGTGACACCGCTATTGACGCTGCGCACCTGTTATTTGCATTGATCTTAATTGCAGTAATTATCTGCTTTTTCCAAGCAATAGTCTTGGTCAAATCGTATAAATTACCAATAATGTGGTGCAGACGTCATAAAGAGCCACCGATTGGTGGCATTCCATGTCTGCGTAAATGAACACATTCATGCTGGTGTGCTAAAACAACGCATCCAATGCTTGCGATAAACTGGTGACCGCAATCACTTCCATACCATTAATCACTTCTTTTGGTTTATTGGCAACAGGAACGATTGCTCGTTTAAAACCATGTTTAGCGGCTTCTTTTATGCGCTCTTGTCCACTGGGCACAGGTCGTATTTCACCGCCTAAGCCAACCTCTCCAAACACCACTAACTCTCGAGAGAGCGAATAATTTTTAAAGCTTGAAACTAATGCGGCAATGAGTGCTAAATCGGCACTGGTTTCTGTCACTTTGACGCCACCAACCACATTAACAAATACATCTTGATCGGCCACTTGTAAGCCACCGTGACGATGCAATACAGCTAACAGCATCGCAAGCCTGTTTTGATCCATGCCAACAGTGACCCGCCGAGGATTAGCCAACTGAGAGTAATCAACAAGGGCTTGCACTTCTACCAACAAAGGGCGAGTACCTTCCCAAATCACCATCACCAACGAACCTGGCGTTTGTTCAGTTGAGCGATTAAGGAAAATAGCCGATGGATTACTGACTTCTTTAAGCCCTTGCTCTGTCATGGCAAAAACGCCCAGCTCATTCACCGCGCCAAATCGATTTTTATTACCACGCAAAGTGCGAAAACGGCTATCGCTTTCCCCTTCTAGTAAAATAGAACAATCAATACAGTGCTCAAGAACCTTCGGACCCGCTAAAGAGCCGTCTTTAGTAACATGACCGACCATAATAATCGCCACTTGATGTTGCTTTGCAAACCGGGTCAAATAAGCAGCACTCTCTCTTACTTGCGAAACACTCCCAGGCGCCGATTGCACATCACTCATATGCATCACTTGGATGGAGTCAATCACCATGATTTGTGGCTTTTCAATTAACGCCAACTGACATATAGTCTCGACGTTGGTTTCGGCTAACGTTTTAAGGTTTTTGGTCGGCAGATTCAGTCGTTTAGCGCGCATCGCAACTTGCTGTAATGACTCTTCGCCAGTGACATACAAAGCCGTCATTTTTTCAGCTAATAAACACATTGTCTGCAACAACACCGTGCTTTTACCCGCTCCAGGAGAGCCACCGATTAATATTGCACTCCCCGGAACAACCCCCCCACCTAGCACACGGTCAAACTCCGAAAAGCCCGTACTAAAGCGCGGTAGCTCGGCCAAATCGACATCATCGAGGCTTTGCACCTTCGCTTCAACAAATCCTGCATAACCCGCAGTTGTGCCGCGAGTTGGCTTAGTTGAAGGTACTCGAAACTCCGAAATTGTATTCCAAGCTTTGCATTCCGAACACTGACCTTGCCAACGTGAAAAATCAGCCCCACAATCATTACAGACAAACGCAGTTTTCTTTTTTACCATAATATCAAAGGCATACTTTTTGCAGTGATGTTTAATAGAGATTTTTACCACAAAATTGGTTATTCTCATTATTCACTACGTGGTGATTCAATATTCTAATTATACAGTGTTTTCAAATACAAAGGTGATGGATTTTTATGCCAGATGATGTCTTGCTTAAGTATCAAAGTATAATCGAAGAACTTCGAGACAAACTCGGCGCACCCAATTTCGACAAAATTTTTCAAAATAAAACCAAAGCTTTATCTAAACCTGACCAATTCTTATTAAAAATGGAAATGAATCGCTTGTCACAGCCTGTGCAACGATTTATTGATTTACGTGGTCAAGTGACCGGTGATGTTCGACCATATGAGCATAATGGCAAGCAACACTTTATGGACGATCTTGCTATCGAAGTGTTTGAAAAAGCATTAAAACAGCATGGCTCCTACACTTTAGCTGTGTATGAGTCAGTGATGAACACTGACAATAATCACAAAGTCATGCAACGCAAAGCCAAGGCGCTTGGTACTGACGCTCCCATCAATGTCAAAGAACCCGAAAAAGAAAAAGCCCTCACCCATTTGGTCGAGTTTGCTTCCTATGAAACACGCAGTGAAGAACGCATGAATTACTCTATTCGTGTGAAGATCCATATTTCGGCCAAAAATACTGTCGAAGCCAATACTTCTGATATTTCTGTGAGTGGCTGTAAAGTCAAACTGCCGATGCGCTATCAACTTAAGGCAGGGCAAAAATTAAATATTCGTTTGGTTGGGCTCGAACAAGATTTCGAACTCGGTTTAAAAGAAGGCGTGCAATACGAAGTGGTGGCAATTGAACCGGTAAGCGAAGACACCAATCACATTCGGATGAAGCGAACTTATGCCGAAAACAGCGCCAGTTTTGATGATTTTTTACGTAGCTTTATTCATGGCAACAAACGCCGCTATAAAGTGAACCTCGACAATACACTCGAAGCTGTGATCGTTAAAGGCTATGAGCAATACTACTTGCCACGTGTGAGCTCACTTTTTCTTTATATCAGTGATAAAAATCAGGTATTGACCCCTTCACTCTCTTTGACCAATGAAAATAATATTAATACTTTGCGTTATTTCACTGATGAAACCAAACAATCGGTATTATCGAGTATTTTAAACCCTAAACGGCTAAGTTCGATCATTAAGCAATCAGGTCAAGTGAAGTCAACAATATTGTATTGCTTTACCCACATTGTCGCCGGAAAAGTCTATTTCTATTCATCGACAGCGCAAGAGCTCGACTTGGTGCCGGCACTTAAAGCGCTATTTTTTGGTTTTGGTAGCCAAAAAAATAGCTGGCGTACATTTAACTTGCAAATGCTGCCGACTATCGAAGCCGATGCCTTTATCCCTTTATCACTTCCTGAAAGTGCCAGTGCTGATATCGCCAAATTTAATAAGCCGCCTTCAGCTCGAGTTCAGAGCTTTATTCAGAATATTCAATTTATTACCTTACTCACTGATATCACTTCTAAATCGGCTTCTCAGGAGTACCAAAAAAACACTTACAATAAAGAGCAAGTCAACGCCCTTAAACAGTTTGGCCACGCCAAACAAAAAACTTATGCCAACATTGACGCTGTAGCACTCGAATACGTAAATTTACGCAGTGAGACCCGCTACTTGTATAAGACGACCATTGAGCTCGAACAAGAAGAAGGTGGGAAAATTACCGCGCATACCTTAGATTTATCAGAAAATGGCTTACAAATAGAACTGCCAGAACCAACTCTGTATGAGAAAGGTGATCTCTTGCTGGTTGCGTTACCTGACATGCAAAAAATCACTAAAAAGCATCAATTAAGTAAGTTGCCTTACGAAATTATGGCGGTGAGTAAAACCAAAACAATAATCAATTTACGAAGTTATCACCCGACTCCTGACATGCAGCATCAAGGGACACTGTTTTTCACTCAATTGATTGCCCATAACCGAGAAAAACTCCAAGCAGCCGCAGACTCCCCCAAGACGCCAGGCCTTTCCAGCGCTTTACGTAACATGGCGACCAAAAATGTCTGCCAATTTCCTTTTTACATGCATAAAAAAGGCGCTCATTTTGAAATTGGCGCCATTGGTAAAGGTTTGTATCCGAACAGTTGCCATTTGTTACTCCAGCACTTTGATTTGCTCAATGATCATTTTTCAATTGAACATTTCATACCAGAAAGCGCCATTAATGATATTTTTGTACCCCGATTAAAAGCTCTTAAACGCCAAGATCCACCACTACAAATCGATTTATACATTCGCTTTAATCCATTAATAAAAAACATTGAAAAAGCCATGATGTGTGATTTTATGCCCACGGAATATACAGGGATAACTAAAAAAAGCTTTATTGCCGCTTCAGCAACACAAGATTTATTTTTTGGTTTTCGGATTTACTTATCGCGTACCGGACGCCCCGATACTGAGTATTTGTCCAAAGAGCTAAGTTATATCAGTCACTATGCCATTCATAAAGCCAAAATATTAGAAGAAGAATTATGGTCAGTGGTGTGTGTCGGAGAAATGATTGAAATTACTCAAGAACTATTCCAGCGCTATCATATCGAGCCTAGCATTATAAAAAACATGCAGATCCGCAAACAACGCTGGTTAGACAAACTTAATCAATCAACCTAGGGAAACTTAAAAAGTACGCGACTTGCAACAATGATCCGGTATTAATCGCAACATCAGCCGTTTTTGCAACAAGTGGCTTGCCGTGTACTGCAACGCCAAGCCCCGCAGTAGCCATCATGACTAAATCATTCGCGCCATCGCCCATCGCAACTGTTTGTTCAATATTTATGCCTACAGTGTCTGCATATTGCTGTAAAAAGCGGCTTTTTTCGTGCGCATCAACAATCACCCCGAGTACATTTCCTGTTAATCGTTGATTTTCAAATTCTAATTCATTGGCATGAATGGCATCTAAATTCAGTAACTGTTGGACTTGCTCGGCAAATGGGATGAATCCACCCGATGCAATAGCGAGCTTCCAATTGTGTTGTTGTAAATATTGGCAAAGTTCTTTAACGCCAGACATCAGTGGAAGCTGTTGTTTTAATTCATCAATTAAAGATTGTTTAATGCCTTTTAGTTTTGCTACTCGCATCCGCAAGCTTTCTGAAAACTCCAAGGCACCTTGCATGGCCTGTGCTGTAACCGCTGACACTTCATCATAGACACCAGCTAATCGGGCTATTTCATCAATGCACTCTATTTCGATAGCAGTAGAATCCATATCCATCACTAATAACCCTGCTTCATGTACAGTCGGTGCGTGTGTCACCACAGCTAATTGCCCTGTTACACGTGATTGGAATGTGTCTATCTGGGCTTTTATTTCTGCTGTATCGCCATTGAAGGCTAGTACCACCGCAGGAAGCAACGTTTCAGTCGGTTGAAATACCGCCGCATTGACGACAGGCACTTTGGCATGGGTCAATAACTCATGCAAAACATCAAATTCTATTGCATCCAATATTGTACCAAAAACCAACAAATACGAGAGTTCTTTATCTCGTTCGACGTTAAATGCTTCATCAGTAAGTTGAAATGTTTGCCATTCATTTTGAGCTAAAGAAGGGTGGCTGAGGCTTGAATGTATTGCAGCCCATGGAAATGAAGGCATGTATTACTCCTGTATAAAGTGGGTGAATGCTCAAGGCCATGTGATATACCTTTTACTGTATTGCATTTTTACCAAGAAATGCGCACACTGTCAGTAAGGTATTGGGCATTATGAAAAAAACACAACTACAAAATCCAGCTGTCGCATCCATTTATCAAAGGATCACTCGTTTGAGCCTGGCGCTGCTTTGCCTGTTTATTTTTATCAATATTGCTTTTAATACCAGTTTTGAAAGCCACGAAATCTTACTCAAACAATCACATACGACCGCTCGCAGTTTAGCATTACAAATGTCGCTCACTGCGCGCGATGCAATCAAAGAAGATGATAATACCGCCTTACAACGTATTGTTGATAATGTAGTACAAGATCCGTATGTACAATCAGCCGCCATTTTTGATAAACACGGCCAACTGATCAGCAAAAGTGCAAATGGCTACTTATATAAAGAGCAGCTCAACCAACCCAAAGCTTTACCAGGTATTTCAAAATTACTGACTCCTGTGATTGAGCCCATCACATCTAAATCGGGAAAACGATTAGGGTTTGTTAGATTGACCTACTTATCGATGGCGGCCATGCATGAAGGCCACTCGTACTTCCACCAGCTTGGACGGCAAATTGGCTTAATGCTGATTTTATGTGTTGTTGGCACTTGGTTAATCGCCCGCACCATCAAGCGATGGCAAGTCATGCGCTATATTCGAAAAATATCTCTAGTAGATTGATAGACTTGCTGGCTAACTTGCTCGGCAGGTTCAGATCTAAGTGTTTGCAAACACTTCAGTACTTCGGCTAAAGCCAATGGAGAATTATGTTGACCTTGTGCGCCAGCTAATGGCATCGAAGGAGCATCAGTCTCGAGCACTAAAGATGAAAGCGGAACATGAGCCAAAGTCTGCTGAGTTTTGCGGCTTCTTGCATAAGTGATGATCCCTCCAACCCCCAACTTAAAGCCTAAATTGCAATAATAATTCGCGATTTGCTCACTTCCCGAAAATGCATGGATTACGCCACCAAACTTCGGCTTGGTTTTTTTAAAAGCAGCTTGGATTAAATCATGGCTTTGCCGATGATGCACAATCAACGGGCGATCGAGTTCATTAGCAAGTTTAATATGCTGAATAAATAGCTGAGATTGAAGGGCCACATCAGGCTGGCTTCGATCGATACCACATTCACCAATTGCAACTATGGCTTGCTGGTTTTGCCTGCATAATTGCACTAATTGGCTCATCGAATCTAAGTTGTGAGTCTTGATAAAGTATGGATGCAAACCGAATGAGACTTCAACAAAATCAGAAAACTGACCTTTGAAACCAATCAATGCCTGACATTGTTTTAAGTCGACACCCGGCACGATGAGCCGTTCAATCCCTAGCGCTTTACACTGTTCAACCATCTGTACTCTTTGGCCATCAAATACAGAAAAGTCAAAATGACAATGTGAGTCTATCAGTCTAGGCATGATAAAATAGATGAGTTTACGGGTTTAATCGTTCAATCGACCACTCACCATTTTCTTGCTTTTTATACATGAAACGATCATGCAGACGGTGTGCGCCTCCTTGCCAAAATTCAATTTGATGAGGCTCAATACAATACCCCCCCCAAAATGAAGGCAGTGGAATTTCGCCTTGAGAAAACTTATTTTTCATTTGCGCGAACTTTTCTAACAGTACTTGTTTAGACGAAATAGGGCGACTTTGTGCCGACGTCCAAGCGGCTATTTGACTTTCTTTTGGGCGAGATAAAAAATATTTTGTAACCGCTAAATTAGATAAAGGCTTGGCCGTACCATAAACGATTACTTGACGCTCTAATGGGTGCCAAGGAAAGTGCAAGCAAATTTTTTGGTTTTGAGCCAGCTCCTGCGCTTTGCGTGACTCTGTGTTTGTAAAGAACACAAATCCTTGCTCATCTAAATGCTTGAGTAACACAATGCGCTGTGAAGGTTGACCATCTGGAGCCACTGTAGCGACAACCATCGCGGTCGGATCTGGTAAATCAGCTGCAACTGCTTGCTCTAACCAGATTTCAAATTGCGCAATTGGGCTGTCGTTTAACATGTCACGATCAAGCCCATCTTTTAAATATTCACGTCTAATGTCTTCTAATTGCATTTTTCATCCCAAGCAAAAAATGATACATAACAGCCAAAAACAGCGCCGGAGCGCTGTTAATGTTGAAGGGTTACATCTGCTCCATCACTTCAATACCGAGCAAATCAAGCCCTTGCTTAATGGTATTAGCGACTAAATTACATAACATCAAACGGCTGTCTCTCAGCGCTGGAGGTACATCGTTCTTTAGCACTGGGCACGCTTCGTAGAATGTCATGTATAAGCTCGCTAACTCATACAAATACGAACACAATACGTGCGGCGTCGCTTCATTGATCATTTGATCCAGCACTTCTTCTAATTGTAATAGCTTAAGCGCTAATGCTTTTTCTTGTGGCTCTGCAATGGTAATGGCTGCATTTAAGGTGCTGACATCAACATTCGCTTTACGGAATAAGCTTCTTACGCGCATATACGCGTATTGTAAATAAGGAGCAGTTGCGCCTTCAAAGCTCAACATTGTATCCCAGTTAAAAATGTAATCACTGGTGCGATTTTTTGATAAATCGGCGTATTTCACTGCGCCTATACCAACTTTACGAGCGATTTCAGCACGCTCTTGCTCAGATAAGTCTGATTCACGCTCAGCTAATTTTGCAGCCGCACGAGTAATAGCTTCTTCTAATAAATCAGCAAGTTTAACTGTATCGCCGCTGCGCGTTTTGAATGGTTTGCCATCTTCACCCATCATGGTGCCAAATGGACAGAACTCATAACTTGTCTCTTCACGTAGTAAACCGGCTTTACGCGCGGTTAATTCAACTTGACTAAAGTGCAAACTCTGACGGGCATCAACAAATATTAAGATGCGATCAGCCATCAGAGTATTTGAACGATAATTACACGCGGCTAAGTCTGTTGTCGCATACAAGAAACCACCACCTGATTTTTGCACGATAAAGGCCGATGGCTCGCCGTCTTTATTGGCCAGCTCATCTAAAAACACCACTTGTGCCCCTTGCGATTCAACCGCGATGTTTTTCTCTTTTAATAGCGAGATAATCGTGTTTAGCTGATCGTTATAGGCACTTTCAGCCATAATATCGTCTTGACTGAGTGTGACATTTAATTTTTGATACACTTCAGCAGAGTGCTTCACTGATGTATTGATGAATAAACGCCATAACTTATCGCAGTGCGCATCACCGCTTTGTAACTTCACGACATAATCACGGGCCTTGTCTGCAAACCCATCTTCATCATCAAAGCGCTTTTTCGAATCACGGTAGAAAGACTCTAAATCAGCCAAAGCAACGGCTTCTAAGTCGATACCTTGATTTAATAAATCTTCAAGATGCGCGATTAACATGCCAAACTGCGTCCCCCAATCACCCATGTGATTTTGACGCACAACGGTGTCACCACGAAATTCAAGCGCACGCACCACAGCATCACCAATAATGGTCGAACGTAAATGACCAACGTGCATCTCTTTGGCTAAATTTGGCGATGAATAATCCACAACAACTTTTTGTGTAGTTGCATGAGGACTGACGCCCAGCTTTTCATCTTGATTTGCACTGACTAACTGACTCGCTAAAAACTCTGGCTTTAAATGGATATTGATAAAGCCTGGTCCAGCAATTTCAAGCTGAGCTGCCACATCGTCAAGCTGCAGATTATCGATAATTTTTTGGGCTAATTCACGAGGATTGCTTTTTAGTTTTTTCGCAGCGCCCATTGCACCATTAATTTGATAATCACCAAACTGAGGACGTGTACTTTGTGTGACCGCAGGGTTTGTGTCTTCAGGTAAACCTGCAGCGACCATCGCGGCGATGGCTCTTTCGACTAATAATTGACGAATATTCATTATCTTTCTCTTATAGTCGCCGGTAACCTTGAAGCACCAGCTATGTCATTAGAATATCGATTGCATCATGCAATCTAAAACACGCAAACAGCGGTGTGATCTCACACCGCATCAGGGTTAATTTTCGCGAGTCTGATGGAAGCTCACGTCAGGGTGGCGTTCCATCGAAAGGTTTAAGTTCACGCGACTCGGTGCGATATACGTTAGGTTATCACCCCCATCCAGTGCTAAGTTCGCTTCACACTTACGCTTAAACTCTTCAAACTTTTTATTATCGGTGCTCGACACCCAGCGCGCAGTGTTTACATTGACACTTTCGTATAACGCATCGACGTTATATTCTGATTTCAAACGAGCTACAACTACATCAAACTGCAGCACACCGACCGCACCAACAATCAAGTCATTATTGATCAGTGGTCTAAATACTTGCACCGCCCCTTCTTCAGACAACTGCACTAACCCTTTGAGTAACTGCTTTTGTTTAAGTGGATCACGTAAACGAATACGACGAAACAGTTCCGGTGCAAAGTTTGGAATACCACTAAACTTAATTTTTTCACCTTGAGTAAACGTATCACCGATCTGAATCGTGCCATGATTATGCAAACCAATAATATCGCCAGCATACGCATCAGCAGCTCGCTCACGATCGCCCGCCATAAAGGTAACCGCATCAGAAATACTGATTTGCTTTCCAATTCGAACATGGCTCATTTTCATGCCTTGGCTATATTTACCCGAAACAATGCGCATAAAAGCGATGCGGTCACGATGTTTTGGGTCCATATTTGCTTGAATTTTAAAGACAAAACCACTGAAGTTCTCTTCTGTTGCCACGACTTCACGTTCTTCTGTTTGACGAGGCAAAGGCTGCGGTGCCCAAGCTGTTAAACCATCTAAAACATGGTCAACGCCAAAGTTTCCAAGCGCAGTACCAAAATAAACAGGGGTTAACTCACCGCTTAAGAACAGCGCTAAATCAAACTCATGAGAAGCACCCATCACTAACTCTAATTCTTCACGCAATTGTTCGGCTAAATCTTCGCCTATTGCTTGGTCAAGCTCAGGGTTATCCAACCCAGCCACTGTGCGCACTTCTTGAATCGTATGGCCTTGGCCTGTTTGATATAAAATCGCTTCTTGGCGATGGATATGAAAAACACCTTTAAACTCTTTACCACAGCCGATTGGCCATGTGATTGGCGCACAGGCGATGTTTAATTCGTTTTCAACTTCATCCATGACCTCCATCGGATCGCGGATATCACGGTCTAATTTATTCATAAACGTGACTATCGGAGTGGTACGTAAACGCGTGACTTCCATCAACTTTCGGGTACGTTCTTCAACACCTTTTGCCGCATCTATCACCATTAAACATGAGTCAACAGCTGTTAATGTACGATAAGTATCTTCCGAGAAATCTTCGTGCCCGGGAGTATCGAGTAAATTAACTAAACAATCATTATAAGGAAATTGCATAACAGAGGTCGTTACTGAGATACCCCGTTCTTTTTCCATTTCCATCCAGTCAGATTTAGCATGCTGATTAGAGCCTCGGCCTTTTACAGTCCCAGCTTTTTGTAATGCCTTTCCGAATAAAAGGACTTTTTCTGTAATCGTTGTTTTACCCGCATCCGGGTGTGAGATAATGGCAAACGTGCGACGTTTGGCCACCTCAGTAGAAACACTGGACATTAAAACCGCCAATTGCTGAATTTAAGGATCAAAAAATGGCTTCGATTATAATACCAAACCATTATTTTAACTAGGGTCTGTTGATTTTTAAAAGTGAATATTCCCAGACACAACGTTTGCTGGAAACGCAGTAGCAACCACTTAGATCCAACCTCTTTTCAGCCAAACCTTTCGAGAAGCTCCAATTTAAAAAGCAGTAAAATAAAGGCAATTCATTGCATTTTATTCGTTTGGTTAATAAACATATTTAGCAAGATATGCTAAGTTAATTTAATACACTGTAATTAATAAATTATTCAATGAATTATACGCATTTATCTTCAGTACTTTTATTAGTTAGCTGCGCATTTTCATCGACTGCCGATGAAAATGAGTTATATAGCTTAGAAACACTGCATGTCATGTCTCTTAATGAATTGCTTAATTTAGAAGTCATTAGTGCAAGCCGCACAAAAGAAAAAATCATTGATGCCCCAGCGAATATTACCGTAGTCACAGCTAACACTATTCAACAACGCGGTTACCAAAATTTAATTGATGTTTTACGTGATGTGCCCGGGTTTGACTTTGCCAATATCGAAGACAGTGCAGGAGAATACACCACCCATAGCATCAATAGAGGAATTGGCGGTTCTCCAGGTAATGTGCAACTGCTCATTCTTGTCGATGGTGTGGTGCAAAACCACATTGGTTTTAATTGGTCACAGCCATGGGGAAATCAGCAAATTTTTGCTGATTTAAAGAAAATTGAAATCATTCAGGGCCCAGGCTCTGCCAGTTACGGAGCCAATGCTTATTCTGGCGTCATTCACTTTATAACCGCTGCCAGCGATGAAGAAGTAACCGATCAATTCTCAACATTATTTGGTCAAAACGATTCTCACTCATCGAGCTTTGTGGTCGACAGTCAGCTGGGTGAATTGTATTTGCAAGCATCTGGCAGATTCTCAGAAACCGAGGGTGACTCAGGTTTAAAACGCTATGATCCTGCAGGCTATTTTAGCGCCCTCCCTTGGCCACTGACGCAAACGCAAGATTACAATAATGGTCAGTACATCACAGATGCGCCAAACCCTTTCGCTCAGCAACTCCAACCAGCAGGCTTTAACAACCAATCGAAAGATTGGGCACTGCGAGGCAAAGCAACCTGGCAACCAACGAACCAAACCCAAGGGGTGACCCGAATCAACCTTGCTTTTAATAAATGGGTACAGCAACAAGGCTTAGGGAGTTATGTGGCGGGTTTTGAATATCAAACGCGTGCAGAAAGCTTTCAAAAGCACCATGAAGCCGCTCATATTGCCCTCGATGTTGACTACCAAATCAATCACTATGCGCTTTTAACTTCTAAGCTTTGGTACCGAGAAAACAAGCAGTTGCCTCAAACCGGTTTTCAATACAGTTATCGCTTTGTCGATTTAGTAAAAAGCTACCACAGCACCAACAGTCAAGTTGGATTTGAACAGCAAATACAACTTAATCAAATCAACTCGAGTTGGCTTTTTGGCTACCGAATTCAACAGTCAGATAAAATGAATCATGTGATCTCACTTGGGCAATATCAAAGTGGCAAAGATGCTTCAACTCAGTCGCATTGGGAAAGTGCAGCTTCAGGAGGTGGGCTTAACCAATACGCGCACTCTGGTAGCAACTTAGTCGATGAGCACGCAGCTTACGCACAATATCAAAATAAATTTGGTGAGTTATTCAATTACACCCTCGGGTTGCGTTATGACAAGAGCGATGAATACGGTTCGACCATCAACCCACGGTTAGCGTTGATTTATAATGCAGATCGCCTAATAGAAAGTGTAGATTGGCGCATTAAGTTTTTATATGGCCAAGCTTTTCGGGAGCCAACTATATTTGAATTAACCGATGAATTCAGAGGCAATAATCACCTCAAACCTGAATCAATTAACACCTATGAAATCGTGAACCACTGGGTGTCGAACAACGATTCGTATGATGCCAGTCTAAAAGCAGCCATTTTTTATAGTCAACAAGATGATGTAATCACCCTTCAAGCCCAAGACAGCGAAGGGGGCAGTGTTTATATCAATGGTCAAAGTAACGATACTTATGGCTTTTCACTCGATAGCCATTGGAACATCTCGCCATATATCCAAACTTATGCCAATTATCAATTTACTGACGGTACAAATAACGCCAGTACATTATCACTTCAGCACACAGCCAAACATAAAATCAATTGGGGAGTCAGTCTCGACACTTTTGAACAAAAACTAAATATTAACTTACGAGTTAATCACCTTTTATCACGCTCTGTGCCACCAAGTAACCGCTACTTCATCGACAAAGCACCCAGTGCCACTCTCGCCAACTTAGTGCTCAGTTGGCATGGCTTTAGCTCATCAACCATGACTATCACCCCTCAGTTGTTAGTTAACAATTTATTTGATAAACAATATTTAGGGGTGGGCCGCCAAGATGGGAGCAGTGACATAGCGAGTTATCATCCAGAATATAACATTAACCCGAATGGCTTTACCCCACCTTACCACCCGCAGCCCGGTCGCACAATTGCGGCCAATATTAAGGTGACATTTTAAGCAGAAAAAGTAGGCACCGACTAACGATAAGTTTGTGCAATTGACAAAATTTTATCATCCCACTGGAGGCCTGATGCGGTACTCGTGGTTAAATTAATATAAAATTTAGGCCGCCCATCTTTGGCTCCTAACCCTAATGTCACCCCTTTTTTTACCCAAGCAGGGTTACTTGAAATTAATAACGCGTTATTTTGAATTGCGTATTCCACAGCTGCGTCGAGCTGTTCTTCATCGGCTATATAAACTAAATCAAATGTCGAGTTAGGCAGGTGAGAGCCAATCTCAAGGTTATTGATTTGAATTTCGCTGTACCCTTTTACTTTTAGCTTATGAAATGCTTGGTAAATCGTTGGCGATGCTAAGACATAAATTGAAATGCTCTCTTTGCTGTTCAGTTTAGCTTCGTAAGATAAAATCTTTGACACTAAAATAACTTGTAAGCTCGCAGGAAGTTCAGACGAGAGTGAGAGTTTTGGCAGGAGCAAAAAGCACATACAACACAACATCATCACGTTGTGTTTTAATTGGTTATTTTTATTTTGCCGCGACCCCTGCGTCATACTAATATTAAATACTCTCAATGTAGTTAAAAAACATCTCGTAAATTGCTATGTTCCAAACATAACTATTTAATATTAAATCACCTAGTGTTATAAACAAGTACTAATAAGGATATAGGGATAAATAATGATCAAAAGCAAGCTTAGTATCAAGTTACTCTGGTATGTAACCCCGCTTGTGATTGTACCATTATTATTTCTAGGCGGTTTCGCACTCTCTAATGTCACACAATTTACAGAACGTCAGGCAGAGCTCAGCGTAAGTCGTTTCGTAGATCAACAACAACAAAAAATATTCAATTACACCGAGTCTTTTCATGCGACAACAGAGCTGCTTTCAAACTCGCCGGTTTTGTTTGAATTTCTTGACGATTATGAAAATAAAACCAAAAACAAAGTGGTTAACCCCGGTAATTTACTCGATGTTTTTGTCAGTTATACCGATGCCTACCCTGATATTCTGAGCATTGATTTAATTACACCCGACGGTAAAAGCATTGCGTTTTATTCTAGTGATTTATTTGCAACCTCTGATAGCTACCACTTTACGGATAATTTAAAAAACAGCTCTATTAGACGCCAGCAGTTTATGTTTCAAAATGAGCAAGGCGCAACTTCACTCTACTTTGCACAACAAATTTTCAAAGCAGATTACCACTTAGAAAGCCCGAAACTACTAGCCTATCTTATTGTGCACTTAGACCCATCAGTTTTAAACACCAGTATCTTAGAGACCCCTTTTGAAAATACGCTCAATATCGTTTTAAACGACGAGGGTAAAATTCTATTTAGCTCAGATTTCAGTAAGCTTGGGCGGTTTTTAACTGAATTTGAATATAAAAACATAGTAAACGCAGCTGAGCGAGCTCACCTCATTGAACTGCAACTCAATACACTTGATGATGAAGAACGGATGATTTATGCCAGCCAAATGAATGGCGGTGCTTACTATGTATCGTCCATCCCAAAAAACATCCTTTATGAATCGGGTAAAGCCATCACATTATTCACCGCCTTGGTGGTATTGGCATCTGTGATTTTTTTACCCATTTTGATCTTTATCGTCGTACGTTCTTTACTCTTAACTCCGCTCGAAATGCTCGCAGAAGCCAGTCACAGAGTCGGTGATGGTGATCTAAAAATCCTGCTACCTATCGAGCGTGAAGATGAAATGGGCTCCCTGTTCCAAGACTTTAACCACATGGTCAGTCAAATTCGCCATTACCAAGGACAACTTGAAGATTATAAAGAGCACCTAGAAGAAAAAGTGTCCGCACGAACGCACGAGTTGGCTAAGATGAACCACCAACTTGAAAAAGCCATGAATCAAGCCGAACAAGCAAGCCAGTTAAAAAGTCGTTTCTTAGCCAATATGAGTCACGAAATTAGAACCCCTCTAACTGCGATTATGGGCTTCACAGAACAAATGCTAACCAAAGAGCCTGACGACAAAAAATCACAGCATCTTAATACTGTGTTACGGAACTCTCGTCACTTACTCGAGCTCATCAATAACATTCTTGATCTGTCAAAAATTGAAGCTGAAAAACTAGAAGTTGAGCAAAAGCCGCTCGAGATAAACCAATTAATTGATGACATTACCTCTGTGGTCGAGGTGTTAGCACAAGACAAGCAACTGGAGTTTAATGTTCATTATCATTACCCACTGCCACGAACTATCAACAGTGATGTTACTCGCTTAAAACAAGTCTTGCTCAATGTCTGCACCAATGCAGTGAAATTTACTAGCGAAGGCTCAGTAACACTCTCAATTAACACCCAACAAGACTTAAGTCAGATAGAGTTTAAAGTCCAAGATACGGGTATTGGTATGTCTACCCAAGAGTTGTCACGTATTTTTAAACCCTTCGAACAAGCAGACTCTAGCACCACCCGAAAGTTTGGTGGCACAGGGCTTGGTTTATGTATCTCGAAAAACCTGGCGCAAATTCTAGGCGGAGATGTAGAGGTCAGTAGCGAGTTAACTAAAGGCAGCTGCTTTACCATTACCGTTGCCGCACATAATGAACACATTCCTGTTGAAGTAATAAAATCTGCAGCTGACTTAGCTCAGTTGAAGCCTTCACAAACCCCTTTCAAAGCCACGCATTATCAAGCTCATATACTCGTTGCAGAAGATAACCTTGATAATCAAGAGCTCATTCGTCTATTGCTAGAACAGTGGGGGCTTGAGCCTCATTTTGCAAACAATGGCGCGCAAGCGGTTGAACTGGCACTTAAAAATGATTACGACCTCATTCTAATGGATATGCAAATGCCTGTAATGGGTGGGCTAGAGGCGACACAAATGCTGCGTAACACAGCATATGATGGCCCTATTATCGCATTGACTGCCAACGTTATGAAAAATGACATTGATACATATCTCGCTGCTGGCTGCGACGAATCGTTAGCAAAACCGATCGATAAACAAGAACTCGAAAACACCCTTGAAAAATATTTAAGCCTACAACACGATTCAAATAAAGAGTGGGAAGAAGTCCTAAAGAGCGATCAATTTAAACAAATAAGCAATAACTACAAAGCCAAAATGCCTCACCTACATCAAGAATTAATCGAGCTTTATAGCGCAAAAGATTGGGAACAGCTCGCTGCTCTTGCCCACAGCATCAAAGGCAGTGCAGGCTGTTTCGGGTTTACTCATATTAGTGAAGCAGCTTCGGAATTAGAAAACTGCTTAAAGAATAAAAACCAAGAATCCCTTGATTATCAATTTTTGAAACTAGAAAAGTCAATTACGTATGTATTGCAAATGGGTTAAACGCAAGCCCCATTAACACTGCATCTTCTTTGCCTTGCGCCGTTGGGTAATAGTTTTTACGGATCCCCATTTCGCAAAAGCCCATTTTATCGTAAAGGTTAATCGCGGCCTGATTACTGGCTCGCACTTCTAAAAAAATGTTTTCTGCGCATTGAGTTTCGGCTTCTGCAACTAGGTGTGCTATCAGTTTTTCACCGATGCCCCGCCCTTGAAGCTTACGATCAACACAAATATCCATTAAAGTGATATCTGGACCTGCAATTTCGCCAATATAAAATCCGACCAGCTCATCAGCTATAAAAAAACCAAAGTTAAAATACCGGCCACCAAAACACGATTCCATATTTTTGTACGACCAAGGAAACTGATTTGCAGCCACTTCAATCGCCATCATGGCGTCTAAATGCTGTTTATTTAATACTTGTATGCTCATCAAAATACCGAGTTAATGCTAGCCACAACGCTTTTTTATTCTCAATGGTCATTTTGACCGATGAAAAGCGCAAAGTCCCATCAGACAACAAAAGCGTTTCAGGTGAATCGCTGTGTACAACTTGTATCTGGTAGTCCGTCAAAACACGATTTAAGTCAGTCAATGCTTGAGTGGTTTCAATAACTTGAACGTCATTGCACATTTGCGTGTCAGCCGAGGATAAAACGAGATGTTGATAGTGCTGATTAAGTTGTAGCAACTCAACATCAAATATTGTTGCTTCGATAGAGTTCATATAAAGCCAAATGAATCAAAACTGATGCTAGTGTAACAACAAAATTAGGTAAGATAAAAGAAATGGCAGGGGCGGAGAGATTCGAACTCCCAACCGTCGGTTTTGGAGACCGCTGTTCTACCAATTGGAACTACGCCCCTGCAATGTCGACGAATTATAAAGAGCTTTTTTCAAAGGTAAAGTAAAAAATGCATATTTAAGTTCAAGTGCCTACTTTATAAGCGCAAAGTTTATTAAAAATACAAAAACTAGCTAGGATCCTGCTTTTACTATGGTTGCTATTTTATTTAATTCAATTATAAATAGATATGGAGTGCGCTTTTAGGGAAGATGTTTTATTCAAAGATTTCCTAGAGGGGTAGACATGCAAGAAGAGTTACTCAATTCCGTTGTCAAAATCACCAAAACTCGCGACGTCGACTCTCTCGAACTTAGTTTAGTGTCAACTATTCATGAATTCATTGAGTGCAAAGAAATCATCATCTACAAAAACTTATCTGAATTTAATAGCACAGGGATAGAAAGAAGTGCTTCACTGCGCGTAGGAGCAGAGAATAATTTCATATGGGGTGAAAGGGATATTCTCTCCGATGCCTCGCAAGAGCTTGCTTCGTGCTTGCACTCTGCTTGCTCGATTAACATTCAAAATAAAAATGCCACAGAGCAACGCTGGATCCCCATTTTACTCAACGATAAACCCGTTGGTGCCATTTATATTGACTGCAATAGCTTATCAAGCCACCAACAAGTTATGATTAATGCATTTTGCCGAATATATGAAAATTACCTTACGATCTTAAATGAAAACGAGCGAGACAAACTGACAGGGCTTTTAAACAGGCAAACATTTGATCGAAAAATCAAAATGCTGATGGAACGACAACTTAACGATCACTTCAAAATAAAAGCAGAAAAAACCAATAGAACAATTCATGATGATTCTACCTCATGGCTAGCAATCATTGACATTGATCACTTTAAAGCGGTGAATGACACCTATGGCCATGTCTGTGGTGATGAAGTGCTCTTGTTATTAGCACAAAAAATGGCGAGCTTTTTTAGAGCCTCAGATTTAGTGTTTCGCTTTGGCGGTGAGGAATTTGTAATTGTCTTTGAACCTACCACATATTCTATGATTGAAAAGCGCTTAGAAGCATTCAGACAATCGATAAATGAAGCTGCTTTCCCATTTATCAAACACCTCACACTAAGTATTGGAGCTGCTCGAATGAGCCCGTATGACTTTCCGATATCTGTCATTGAAAATGCTGACAAAGCACTCTATTACGCCAAAGAACATGGCCGCGATCAGTTAGTGTTTTATCATCAAATCAATAAAAAGCAGCCTGCGGCGGCTAAAAGCGACTCAGATATCGAGCTTTTTTAATAGGTCGTGTGTTTTATCATGATAATAGAACCTTAACGACACCAAGTGATACCAACCTATAAACACGCATTCATCACCTTGGTAAGCAGACATAAAAAAACAGCAAGCCAAAGCTTGCTGTTTTTTATCGAGTCAGGTTATTCCCACTCAATTGTCGCTGGCGGCTTACCTGAAATATCATACACAACTCGTGAAATACCATCGATTTCATTAATGATGCGATTAGACACTAAGCCTAAGAAATCATAAGGTAAATGTGACCAACGTGCGGTCATAAAATCAATGGTTTCAACACAACGTAATGAGACGACCCAGTCATATTTACGTGCATCACCCATTACGCCCACTGATTTTACTGGTAAGAACACAGTAAATGCCTGACTTACTTTATGATAAAGATCTGCTTTATGAAGCTCTTCAATAAAGATTGCATCTGCACGACGTAATAAGTCGCAGTACTCTTTTTTGATTTCACCTAATACACGTACACCGAGACCAGGCCCAGGGAATGGATGACGGTATAACATGTCGTATGGTAAACCAAGCTCTAAACCTATCTTACGTACTTCATCTTTAAATAACTCACGTAGTGGCTCAACTAAGCCCATTTTCATATCTTCAGGTAATCCACCTACGTTGTGGTGAGACTTGATGACATGCGCTTTGCCCGTTGCTGAAGCTGCTGATTCAATAACATCTGGATAAATCGTACCTTGACCTAACCATTTTGCATTTTTCAGCTTTTTAGATTCTGCGTCGAAGATATCAATAAACGTATGGCCAATTGCTTTACGTTTTGCTTCAGGATCTGATAATCCCGCTAAATCATTCAAAAATTGTTCTTCAGCATCAACTTTAATGATATTTAAACCAAAGTGATTACCGAACATATCCATGACTTGTTGACCTTCGTTAAGACGAAGCAACCCGTTATCAACAAAAACACAAGTAAGGTTTTTACCGATAGCACGGTGAAGTAACATTGCAACAACCGATGAATCAACGCCACCAGATAAGCCTAAAATCACTTCATCATCACCCACTTTTTCTTTGATACGCTCAATAGCATCATCAATGATTTTGGCAGGAGTCCATAATTTTTCACAGCCACAAATATCAACCACAAAACGCTCTAAAATACGTAAACCTTGTTTTGTGTGCGTCACTTCAGGGTGGAATTGAATACCAAAGAAACGTTTCTCATCATTGGCCATAATGGCGTGAGGACAGGTTTCAGTACGTGATATAGTGGTAAATCCATCAGGAATTTCAACTACTTTATCGCCATGGCTCATCCACACATCTAATAAGCCATTTCCTGACTCTGAAATATGGTCTTCAATATTGGCCATTAATACCGAGTTTGCGACATTCTCAACTTGGGCATAGCCAAATTCTTTTTTGTCTGAGCTTTCTACTTTACCACCCAGCTGCATCGCCATTGTTTGCATACCGTAGCACACACCTAACACAGGAATACCCGCATTAAATACATACTCAGGAGCACGTGGACTACCTTCTAATGTCGTCGACTCTGGACCGCCAGATAAAATAATCCCTTGTGGATTAAACTCTTTGATTTGCTCTTCAGTCACATCCCAAGCCCACAGCTCACAATAAACACCTATTTCACGTACTTTACGTGCAATTAATTGAGTGTATTGAGAACCGAAATCTAAAATTAGGATACGTGAATCGTGGATATTTTTGCTCATGATGTCTCTCGATTGAAAGAAAACTAAAATAAAGATGGGCTAACCTGAGTTAGCCCAAAAGCGTGACCGGTATTAAACGCAATAATTAACCTTGACGGTAATTCGGCGCTTCTTTAGTGATTTGCACATCATGAACATGTGACTCACCCATACCTGCAGATGTAACACGGACAAACATAGGTTTAGTGTTCATTTCTGCAATGGTTGCACAACCCGTTAAGCCCATAGAGCTTCGGATCCCGCCTACTTGCTGATGAATAATATTAGCAATCGGTCCTTTATATGCAACTCGACCTTCAATCCCTTCTGGAACCAATTTTTCAACTTGCTTAGAATCTTGGAAGTAACGATCTGATGACCCTTCTTTTTGATTCATTGCGCCAAGACTACCCATACCACGGTAAGATTTATAATATCGACCTTGGTACAACTCGACTTCACCGGGTGATTCTTCAGTACCAGCAAGCATAGATCCCACCATCACAGAAGAGGCTCCAGCTACAAGGGCTTTTGCGATATCACCCGAAAAACGAATACCACCATCAGCAATCACTGGAATATCACGGCCTTTAAGACCTTCCACAGCATCTGAAATAGCCGTTAATTGTGGAACACCACAGCCTGTTACAATACGAGTCGTACAAATAGAACCTGGGCCAATCCCTACTTTAACAGCATCAACACCCGCATCAGCTAATGCGATTGCACCTTCTGCTGTTGCAACATTACCTGCAACAATTTGTAAATCAGGAAACGCTTGACGAGTTTCAGCGACGCGATCGAGTACACCTTGTGAGTGACCGTGTGAGGTATCAATTAATAATACATCGACACCTGCTGCTACTAAGGCTGTAATACGCTCGTCCGTACCTGGGCCGACACCTACAGCGGCACCTACACGTAAACGACCACGCTCGTCTTTACATGCATTGGGCTTTTCTTGCGCTTTTTGGAAATCTTTAACGGTGATCATCCCTTTGAGTTTAAATGCATCATCAACAACCAAGATTTTTTCAATACGGTGTTCGTGCATTAACCCTAAGATTTGCTCACGTTGCGCACCCTCTTTCACTGTTACTAATTTATCTTTTTTAGTCATTACAGTTGAAACTGGCTGTTCAAGCTTAGTTTCAAAGCGCATATCACGGCTGGTCACAATCCCAATTAAGGTATTGGTTTCATCCGTAACAGGAAACCCTGAAAAACCTTTATCTTCAGATAAAGCCAATGCTTCTTGAATGGTTAAATCTGCAGGTACAGTCACAGGATCAGACACAATTCCCGCTTCGTAAGTTTTCACTTTACGTACGTTTCTTGCCTGTTCTTCAATGGTCATGTTTTTGTGAATAAAACCTAAACCGCCCTCTTGTGCCATTGCAATCGCGAGACGTGCTTCTGTCACTGTGTCCATCGAGGCAGACACTAAAGGTAAATTAAGTTCGATACCACGCGTTAAGCGCGTTTTCAGATTTGCAGTATGAGGTAATACGGTAGAATGACCAGGTACTAAAAGTACGTCATCAAAGGTTAAAGCTTCTTTAGCTATTCTTAGCATTTGGCAACTTCTCACAATTGAAGGTTAATATATAAATATATATAGAGGGAGTTGCGGTAAAATTTTATCAGCAGTTCCAAGTTGAGTAAACAAAATTCCAGAATATTTATGTTAAAGTAACCGCTGTTGTTTAAAAACAGATACCTGGCTTATGTTCAATTTACGAAATTCACCAACCGTTTACACTGTAACGCGTTTAAACAAAGAAATCCGTCAACTTTTAGAACGTAATTTTGCCTCTATTACAATTGATGGGGAGATTTCAAACTTTGTTAGTCCAAGTTCTGGCCATTGGTATTTTACCGTCAAGGATGATCTTGCTCAAATCCGTGCCGCGATGTGGCGAGGAAACAATCAAAAAATGCAATTTAAGCCTAAAAATGGTGATCAAGTGCATATGCGAGCCCGCATTTCGCTTTACGAGCCTCGGGGTGATTATCAACTGATTGTTGAACATATGGAGCCTGCCGGCGAAGGGCAGCTAAAACAACAATTTGAAGCATTGAAAATGCAACTTGCCGCAGAAGGGCTCTTTAGTAGCGCGTTTAAAAAGCCTTTACCAAACACAATCAATAAAGTGGGGATTATTACTTCCGCCACTGGCGCAGCAATAAAAGATATTCTCACCGTATTACACCGCAGAGCCCCACAACTTGAAGTGGTGATTTACCCCGCTCAAGTTCAAGGTGTAAACGCGCATCAACAACTCATCGAAAAACTCGCCCTTGCTAACGCTCGCAATGAAGTTGACGTACTAATATTAGGTCGAGGTGGAGGCTCTTTGGAAGATCTGTGGTGCTTTAATCACGAACTCCTCGCCCGCGCAATTTATGCCAGCCAACTTCCCGTAGTCAGCGCGGTAGGCCATGAAATAGATACGACTATCAGTGATTTTGTTGCGGATATTCGAGCGGCAACACCATCTGCTGCAGCTGAATTGGTCAGTCCTGATCAACAGCAATTGTTCGCCTTCATTGAACAACAAACGCAGCGTCTGCATCATGCATTTAAACACACTTTTTCACGACTGAATCAACAAGCTCTCGAATTGCATCATCGGCTTTCTTTATGTCATCCAAAAAACCAGCTCCAACAAAAGACGCAAAAACTGGATGAATTACAATTAGCCTTACAGCAAGCGATGACACAGCAGTTCAATAAAGCGCGCACCCAGCAGACACAATTAGAAAACAGACTGATGCTGCGTTCACCACAAACTCACGTTCAGCAAGCACAGAATCGGCTTCAACAACTTGAAAGTCGTATTCACCAAGCGATGAAACAAACATTAAAAGACGGCCATAACCAACTCGCATTATATGCCGCCCAGCTCGAAGCCGTGAGCCCATTAGCAGTGTTATCCCGAGGTTATAGCATCACCAAAAATGACAAAGGCCAAGTCATTAAATCAGCTGAGGCAGTACACGTTGGCACAACCGTAACAACAGAGCTTGCCAATGGCATGTTTGAATCAACGATCGTGAGCGTGACCCCAAAGTTACCTTAACGCGCCTGCTCAGATTGTAATATCGTAATGAGTTTACCCACTGACTCTTGAGTTAAGCCGCCCATTAACTCAGGGTTAGCAAGCGCATACAGGTAATCGTCAATGCATTGACCATCCAGCTCATCACTATTTTCAATCAAGTCTCCCCAATCCGACAACGCCTCGGCATCAATTTGATGGTGATAAAACAACTCTAAAACGTGTAACAAAATGGCTTTATCCACCGTTACTGACTGCGCGTTTTCAAGACGCGGAAAATCAGATAAATGGCGCCAAGCGGTATCAGGTTGATCAAATAAAATTATTTGGCGCAATAAAGAATGTCGATTCATAAATAAGCTCACAAAATAGCGTGCGCTTACTGTACAGAGGTGCCTTATTACTTGTAAAGAGGCCCCTCTTTTTATTGCCCAACCTGAGGGTTATTGGTGCTTTTCTATTGCCCAGCCTTGTTGGCTTAACAAAGCCTCTCCAGAGGCAATCGCGCCTTCCTCTAAAGTGGTCGCCATCGAGTCATTCCAACGATTTAGATAGCCAAATAGCGCAATCACTCCCAGTATTTCGACAATCTCATCTTCAGTCCAATATTCATGTAAACGCGCTTGGATCTCTGCATCAACGCCATTAGGCACTTGTGACGCCGCTAACGAAAAATCTAACGCAACACGCTCTGCTTCACTGAACGCCTCATGGGTACGATACTCCCAAATATTTTCGAGTTGCGCTTGCTCTGCCCCGTAACGCTCAGCGGCACGAATAGTATGCGCTTGGCAATAACGACAGCCAGTTGCATGACTCGATACATAGGCAATCAGTCGCTTTAATGCACTAGTCACTCGCCCTTGATTATCCATTACCGCCATGTTCAAACCAATAAACGCTTTGGCTATTTTTGGACGGCGCATCATGGTTAAGACACTATTTGGGCAAAAGCCCAATGTTTCATTAAAAAACTCAGCTAATAGCGCTACTTCTGGATTACTGTCAGCAGCAAGAGGGGTCACTAATGGCATGGTTTTATTCCTTTTTGATTCATTGCTAAACACTATAAATCAATCAAAAAGCTCGAAATAGACACACAAGCAAGCTAAATTACCAGTACAAAATAACATTCAAGTTCAGTGTACCGCTAATTTCTTATAAAATTGTATCGTTAAATTTATTGAATCAGCGAGCTTACATCAACGAAACGTGTAAAAGGCCCGTAATGCATACGTTAAAATACCGCGCTATTGCAGAGCATATCGCAGACCAAATAAAAGATGGCACTTTAGCGGTCAATGAGCGATTACCCGCAATTCGAACAGCTTGTCGACAATTTAGTGCCAGTATGACCACCATTCAAAGTGCGTATCAATATTTAGAGCAACAAAACTTGATAGTTGCCAAAGCTAATTCTGGCTTTTATGTAATTGAACAACCTTGCTCTTCTCCAATTGAGCTGGCCGCGCCCGGACATTTGCAGCTCAATAACAGCATGTTTGATATTTTAACTTTATGCCAAAAGCCTAATACGTATAACTTTGGCACAGCTGAGCTTCCCCCGCAGTTACTCCCATTAACCCACATCCAAAAAATACTGCATCATTTAACCCGCTTCCATATCCATGATCTGGTGCAAACTCACTATACCAGTGGTGATTTAACTCTTAGAAAACAGATTGCCAAACATTTAGTTAATGTAGGGGTGCATTTGCATCCTGATGAACTGATCATTACCAGTGGTTGTCAAGATGCAATCGCTTTAGCCTTATCGACTGTATGCAAGGCAGGAGACATTGTCGCTGTCGAAAGTCCGTGCTTTCCTGGTTTTTTACAAGTGTGTAGCGCGCTTAAATTAAAGGTCATTGAAATACCTTGCCATGTAGAGCGTGGATTGAGTTTAGAAGCTCTTGAAATGGCGCTAGCTACTTGGTCAATAAAAGCATTATTGGTTGCGCCCTCTTTTAGTAACCCAACTGGCAGTTTAATGCCAAAAGAAGAGCGTCTTAGGCTTTGCCTATTAGCTGAGCAATTTGATTTCACTGTAATAGAAGATGATCTGTATTCAGAGCTCAATTTTACTGGCGCAACCGAACAAGCTATCAAACACTTTGATCTTTCCAATAAAGTGATCTACTGCTCTTCAGTCTCTAAGATTGTTGGCTCAGGGTTTCGCTTAGGTTGGATTGCGCCAGGACAACACTACGCATCGATTATGCAGGCCAAAGCATTTAGAAATATTTCAGAACCACTCATCAGCCAAAAACTGATTGCCGAATTGATGCAATCAGGGCGCTACCAAAAGCATGTCAAACAACTTCGTAAAATTCTGCACCAAAATTACGAAAAAATGCATTTTATTATCAAAACCTGTTTCCCCTCCCAAACCCAAGTGTCTCAACCAAAGGGTGGGCTCGTCGTGTGGGTCACTCTACCAAAAGGTTGTGACAGCTCCCTTCTACTCGATGAGGCAAGTAAAGAACACATCACATTCTTTCCGGGCCAAGTTTTTTGCGAGCAAGCACTTTATCAACATTGCCTTCGTCTTTCATTTGCACTCGATTGGAGTGAAAAAACGGAGCAAAATCTAAAACGGTTAGGTGAACTTGTATATAAACAAATACAAAAAGGTAAAATCGCACAACCTTAATCATTCATCTCATCCAAACAGTCGATTGTTTCTATCTTTTTAACTAGTTACCATTTCGGGTGCATTTAACTTTTGTATTAAGTTTTTAATAAAAGCTAGGTAAAGCGAAACAATTCTATGCTTAATTATTAATAAATGTCCCCCTGAACACACTTGATGCAACCTTCTTTGTCTTTAGGAGCAAAATGAAAAACATCAATAAAACACGATTAGCAATGGCTCCCATTGCTGCGGCACTCTTACTCCCTTTATCACACACAGTTTCTGCTCACGGTTATATTTCAAAACCTGAATCTCGAGGTTATTTATGTCGCCTTGGCGAAAATACAGCTTGTGGTAATGTTGTTTATGAACCACAAAGCCTTGAAGGGCCCGACCGCTTTCCTGAAACGGGGCCTGCCGATGGTCATATTGCCAGTGCTGGACACAGTGCATTTAGCCAACTCAATGCACAAACCATTAGCCGTTGGACAAAGCGCCCGATAAAAGCGGGCCCAAATGAATTTACCTGGACCTTTACCGCCAATCACTCGACCCGAGATTGGCGTTATTTCATTACCAAAACAACATGGGATCCAAACAGCCCATTAACACGTGATCAATTTGAAGCTGTGCCATTTTGTGAATATTCAGGTCATTACAAACAACCGCCTCGTAACGTCACACATTTGTGTAATGTGCCTGCTGATCGCAATGGCTACCACATTGTACTAGGTGTTTGGGATGTTGGTGACACAGGGATGAGTTTTTACAATGCGGTTGATTTAATGATCGACAATGGTGATACCAGCAACGTGTACTGGCAAGATGTGGGTGATATTTTAGCTGGCCGAAACTTAAGAGCGGGTTCAAGCATTAAAACACGTGTATTTGGTCAGGATTCAAAAGCACTCCCTTCTCTGCAAACAGTACTTGAAATTGATAGCGATGAAGCTGGGCTTGGCACCAATTGGCCATTAGCACTGGCGAATAAAATCAATGAAACACAGTCTTGGTTGCAAGCCGGTCAACTTGACGAAAATAACACTATTCAGTCGATGGCTGGGCGCAATGAAATTTTTGCACAAAGTAATTCGGGGATCAGCTCTGTCGAACTCGAATTTGTTGCGGCTCCGTTACCAAAACCGGACTTTGAAATATCAGGTATTAGCCATCGTTACGAAATCAATGACAGCGATGTCAACTTCACATTTACAACCGATATTAGTGAAAAAGCAAGCATTACTGCCACCCTCAATAAAAGCTATAGCAGTGTAGTAACAAACACTTTCCAAGTTGCAGCAGGTCAAACTGAATTAACGATGTCATACCTTGATGCAAAAGCTGGACACTATAATTTAGTGATTAGCTACCTGACGGAAAACGGCACCACAGATCAAACCACATTCCACCTTAATATTGTTGCTCCAACAGATGGCGGCGATCCGGTCGATCCGGTTGAACCACCAAAAACCGATGCTGAGTATACCTTCCCTGAAGGGCTAAGTAGCTACCAAGCTGGAACAACGGTATTGCAACCAAAAAATGGAAAGGTCTATCAATGTAAACCATGGCCTTACAATGGGTATTGTGTGCAGTGGTCTGAAGGGTCAAATCAATATGAACCGGGTGTCGGTTTATATTGGCAAATGGCGTGGATAGAGCTGAACTAAGACGTCAGCTGGACAGGTAAAATCCGCGATCAAAAAAGCCACCAGCACTAACCTTGGTGGCTTTTTTATTGATAATTACTGCACGTTAATTGCTAAATTCAAGCCACTTACAGCGGCGTAGCCATATACACCCACATGCCAAGTTGTCGTGCCAGAGTTCGTTTGTGAACACTGTTCTGAGTTCCCGTTTTTCCACGGGCGACAGTCGTAGCTATTTAAAGTGGGTTGGCTCCCTTTGCGCACATATAAATCCGCATCGCCAGAGCCACCAGATATACTCACGCTAACATTCGTCGCATTGGCTGGCGCATCGACTGAAAAATATTGCCAAGCACCTTTGGCAACACTAACATTTGATTCATTCACAACAATTGGTAATGTCACACCGCCCAATTGATAGCTACCAACTAAACGTACATTACTATAAGTGCTGTAACCAGATAGCATCACAGAATAGTCACCACTTTGCGTTAAAGGACAACTTTCTACGTTACCAGATTCAAAAGGACGACAATCCCAATTATTGCTGCCTGCTTTGCTGCCTAACTTAACATAAAGATCGGCATCACCTGTCCCACCAGATGTCGCAATACTGATATTGCTCGCCCCGCTTGGCACACTAAAGCTATAAAATGTCTGACTGTCCTTTGCTCCTGCGACCGTTTGCGCTTGATTATTCTCAAGTACGATTACTTCTGGTGGCACAATCGTCCCAGTTCTAAAATTGGCCATCGCAGGTGAGGTAAGGTTTAACACTCGAGCATTATCATTACGTGCCGTTGTGCCCATCACATCGCCGTTGTAGGTTTTGTTCGGATTTGACCAATAATTGATACGCGTACAGCCTGAGGTACAGTTGTAAGCCATTACAGAACGCCAACGAGATTGCGGATCTTGGTAACCATGTCCGTATGCATACGGAGTGTTGGTTGGGTCATTTTCAGGGTTGTGGCGCGCTCCTTGTAAGTGACCAATTTCATGGCCAAATGAGTAATAACCTGTAGCACAATCATAATCAACAATGACAAACGCAGAATCTGCATCAGCGCCAATGGCATCCGCTTGTCCACAGTAACCATTCGTATCATGTACTAACACCACCACATCAGCTGCGTATTGATCACGTAAACTATGTACTTCATCCATGTAGCCATCATTTTTGGCCGCAAGGCGAGTTAAATCAGTACTCGAATTAGGTGCTTCGGTGTAATTAACTTTCGCTTTATGCGCTAACGTCACCTTTGCGTTAATACCTGAGTTACCATACCCGGCGTTTGTTTCTGTAATCGCTAAATCAATTAAGCTATTAATATCGGCGACTTTTGACTCTGCTGTAGCCGTATAAACGACTAAAAGCTTGATATCTGCTACTGCAGCTGTCGCAGCTAACTCACTGTTATTTAAAACATGGTTAAAATTTAAATCACCTAAGTGACTCGGCGCGTTTTCATTAAACCCTTGTGGATGCTCTTGCGGCGTATTGGATTGATCAATTTCAGTGATTAGATGTGTATTATTTTCGCTTGGTTGGATTTTAAATAAACGATTTTCAAATTGAACCGTCCCTGTAATACCTGCAGCACTTTGCACTAAGGTTGCATGTTCACCTTGCGCGTTAACCCCCTGCCAAATCAAGTTACCGCTCGCACTGTGCTGGGCCTGTTGTTTGGTGAACTCAATCTCCATCCCATCAAGCGGAATCGATAGGCTTAAAGTAGTCGCATTGAGAGTAAACTGTGTGCTACTCAGTACAGATTGGCTCTTAGCAAATTCATTCACAGTCAAAGGAGCATGACTGGCAGTGACATTAAAAAGAGACTGATCAGCATAAACATTTAACGAAGCCAATACAGCCAAGCTCAGCATGGTTTTTTTCATCATAATAGTTCCCGTATTATTTTAAGTTGTTAACAATCGGGGAACACATTAACAGTTAATTTTTTGTTATCAATACAGGAAACAATTTCAAAAAACTGATAAATTTACATTTTGTAAACATTGTTTTACTTTATGGTACAACTTTTTACTGAGTTGTTTTTATACGTTTTTTTATTGGCATTTCAGCAAGGTTAATTTTATAAGCATTGCCCCCTACCCCATTAAAATTTTCGTCGGTAAAAATAAGGGTCTGATTATCATAAAAGGTCACCGACTCTTTTTGCGTCACGATCCCCAAGTCAATTTGCGACACCTCTCCACTAAAAAAGTCATCACCAGACCAATTTTCAAAGAACCACAAACGTTGTGAATCGAGTAAAACGAGCTTAGTTCGATCTGGACTCAAAGCCGCCGATGTCACCCAACACAATAACTTCACATCAGTGCAAGTCGTAAAAGAGCTAATATTTTGCGCCGCAAAATTATTGGCATGATCGCCAATTTTAAAAATATGGGTTTGACCATCAAACGCAGAGGTACGGTTTTTGGTAAAGAGATAAAGCGAATGATTAAAGGACACAAATGCTTCTAAATCATGGATGCCTTGTGCACTTTTTTCTGTGGCATCGCTAAACGCAGGGTAATTAAATTTATTGATCGCTGCTTGCGTGGTATCGCCTTTAATATCAATTGGGTTTTCAATTTTATAAATCGTTAACCATTCGCGTTTTTGATCATTATTGCCAAAATCACCAATAAAAAAATGACCAAAATCATTTTGGGTCATATCTTCCCAATCAAGGTTTCTTGCATTGGTAATTTCAATGGAGCGCACCACTTGACCATCAACCCCGAGTTGATGCAAAAATGGGCCTCCACCACCATCATTTATTGCCCAGAGCCTTTGTTTTTTTATCAAACTCAATTCCGGATATTTCGCGTACTTTGTCATCCATATCGGCGATTTTGAACTGATACAAATAATAAATTTGATAAATAATAAACACACTCAGTAGCACAACAAGTAACAAGACTATCTGAGCAATTTTTTTGGCCACTAAACGCATCGTGTTCACTTTTAAAAACTAACAATAAAAAAGGCCAGAAAACTCTGACCCTCTAAAATAAGATTAGCTAAACAACATCACAACCACGCACTGGTCAATGAATCGTCTGCGAGCGCTAATACGTTTTGATCCATCGTTTCAGCTGGGCGATTGCAAGGTCTGCCTACCACTTTAGCCGGAACGCCGACGACCGTCGTATGCGCACGCACAGGACTTAACACCACGGAGCCTGCACCAATGCGCGCACCTTCAGCGACTTCAATATTACCAAGCACTTTAGCACCAGCACCTATCATCACGCCTTCGCGAATTTTAGGATGGCGATCACCTTGCTCGTTGCCTGTCCCACCTAAGGTCACCCCTTGCAAAATAGATACATTATCTTCGATTACTGCGGTTTCGCCGATCACGATGCCAGTTGCATGGTCAAACATAATGCCATGCCCTATTTTACACGCTGGATGAATATCCACACCAAACACTTCTGAGTTGCGACTTTGAATAAACCGAGCCAGCTCTTTACGGTCCTGACGCCACAAACAATGCGCTAAACGATGTACTTGAATCGATTGGAAACCTTTTAAATTTAATAACACCGTTAAATAACTGTCAGCAGCAGGATCGCGATCTTTTACCGCTTTTATATCATGTGATACATGGGTTAGCATACGGTCACAATCAACAAATGCTTGATCAAATAATTCTCGAAACGTAAAGGCCGAAACAACTGCATCAGACAACTTATTAGCAACAATAAAGCTCAGTGCTGAGCCTAAACATTCATGATTTAATATACATGAATAGACATGACTCGCTAACAAAGGTTCTTTTTTAACTAACTCTGTTGCTTCTACTTTTAATTGCTGCCAAATTTGGTGTCTCATACAAGCATTAACCTGAAAATAAAATGGGCTTTAGTTTAGCTTAAATATTGATTAAAGTGTTTAGCTTCATTACGCCCTGTCGTTATGCCTTATAACCAACAGTTTTAAGGCCACAACCGAAATGTTTAAGGATCATTGTGAATCGCCACGTTATTATTTTAGCTCTGTGCCAAGGTCTAATTGTGACCGGAAATATCATGCTGGTCGCTATCACCGCATTAATTGGGCAAAAAATTAGTCCAAGCACTGTATGGATTACGCTGCCTGTTGCAACGCAATGCTTTGGCCTACTGCTGGCGACTATTCCAGCTTCGTTATTGATGGCCAAAACCGGCCGTAAGCTGGGTTTTACAATAGGAAACTGCATCGGGATCAGTGGAGCACTGCTTGGATGGTACGCCCTTGAACATCATTCTTTTGTTTTATTTTGTTTGGCTACGGGTTTGATTGGTATCGGTATTGGCTTTGCCACGCTTTACCGCTTTGCCGCCATTGAAGCGTGCCCAGATAAACCCAGCCAAGCGATTTCTTTGATCATGGCCAGCGGTGTCGTTGCTGCAATTATAGGCCCTAATTTAGCGATTTGGGTCGATCATCACTTCGACTCGATTAATTACAGCGCCACTTTTTTGGCACTCACTGCACTATATTGCTTCGCCATAGTGTTACTCCAATTCGTTCGCTTTACGACAACACACGTTCAAGGTGAAGTTGGCCCTGCTCGCCCACTCAAAAGCATTTTGGCGCAAGAGCAATTTATCGTCGCCGCTTTTGTTGCAATGGTTTCTTACACAATAATGAATTTATTGATGACAGCAACACCACTGGCGATGCATCGCCATGGCTTTGATTTAGCGCAATCAGCCTTGGTGATTGAATGGCATGTATTGGGCATGTTTTTACCCTCATTTTTCACTGGTAAATTGATTGAGAAAATAGGGCAATCACATACCATGCTATTGGGTGCTGCACTGATGCTTCTGTGCATCGCGATTAACTTACTAGGCGTTAGCCACACCCACTTTTTACTGGCTTTATTTGCGCTCGGTGTCGGTTGGAATTTCATGTTTATTGCCGCCACACAAATGGTATCGCAAACCTACCGAGCAAGCGAAAAAGCCAAAAGCCAAGCGGCCAATGAGTTTTTAGTATTTAGTATGGTCACCGCTTCAGCCTTAGGTGCTGGTTGGCTAGAAAACACGGTGGGCTTTCAAACACTGAATAGCGTCTCGATTGTGCCTCTGTGTTTGGTTATCGCTTTATTATTAAAATTCAAATCAAACGAAAAAAGCCAACAGCTTCAAATGGCTAATCAAGATTAAGTTTCCATTAATTACAACGCTTGTCGCAGGGAAATGCCTTTGCTTCAACACAGACAAATGGTATAAATTAGCTCTGCGTTATAATTATATTGCACGTTTTTTGCTTAAGGTTTTAGCGAGTCTCAAAACTAGCCTTAATCGGCACTAACAAATAGCGTGTATTAAAAGGATCGTGTTGTGATTGATGGGTTAGCTGAGTTTATAGCAACAAAGGGATACACCATTTGTGAGCCTATCGGCAAAGGCGGCATGGGTGAAGTCTACTTAGGACATGACTCTCGGCTCAATCGCCCTATTGCAATTAAAGTATGTTCATTAGCCGACCAACCACATAGTCAATTAGAAGCAAAAAATTTAGCCGCGCTAAATCATCCAAACATCGTACAAGTTTACGATGTGTTGGCGTACTCAGCACATACTCTGATCATCATGGAGCTGATTGAAGGCAAAACCTTAAAACAACATCTAAAAACCGCTGTTTTGACCGAAAAACAAAAACTGAATATTGTAACGCAAATATGCCAAGCATTAGTTCATGCCCATCAACGTGGTGTATTTCATTGTGATTTAAAAAGTAGCAATATCATTATTAACTTGCAGAACGAAGTCAAATTAGTCGACTTTGGCATTAGCATCAGCACACACAATCCCCTGCCAAATCAAATAAATTATGGCTCCCAGCTGAGTGCGTCTCCTGAGCACTTAAACGACCAGCCCCTCGATCAGCATAGCGACTTGTTTTGTTTAGGTTTACTTGCTTTTGATATGTTTTATCAGCGCCATCCGTATGTCACCAAACAAAGTAGTCTAAATGGTGACATGTTTAATCAACCCAAACTCGATGCCCAAGCTTTGCTCCCGCTTCTTCCTGAAGAACTCGCACAATTACTCAATCAATTAGTCGAAGTCAAAAAACAGCTGCGCCCCAACAGTAGCCAAGAAGTATTAACTCGATTGCGCGAACTCGAACGCCAATTTGAAATGGCACATGACGACACTTTGGCTATGACAAAAGTACTGCCAAACGTTCCCCCCTCGAAAGCTTTACACAAAAAAAGTGTCGCTGGATTCCTGAGCCTAATTTTAATTTTTACTGCTGGGTGGTATTGGTTTTCGCTTCCCAAAGAGAAAGAAACGGTTTTATTATTGCCGACCACTGCACTCAATGCAGTCGAAGCAAATTTTACTCTTACTATCGACGATGCGTTAAGCCAGTACTTTATTCAAAATGAACACTATAAATTACTACCTGAAGCAGACGCGCGTTTGATAGCAAAAATGACCACCAAAAGCCAAAGCGAACAACTCGCCATTGCTGGTGACGAGTTAGGAGCCTCGACAATTATCCGTCCAACGATTCGCTGTGAAAAGGTATTTTGCCAAGTCAAATTACACTCTTACAGAGGGCCAACATGGTATGTCGACAACGAAAAATCTGGCCGCCTGAATGTTGAAAGCTACACCAGTTTGTATACGTTTAGCCAACTGCTGCTCGAGCAAATCACAACGAACCTGCAACCCCAAAATAAAATAACCAGTGGTGATGAGCAAAATTATCAAGAATACTTAGCCATTAAGCAGGCTTTTTTAAATGGTGAAATAACCAGAACCAGTGATCGCAATGCCTTAGCGCAACTCGATACTTTACTGACACAAAATACCAATATTTATACGGCGTATAGTTTGTATCGAGAAATAGCACTCAATACCTATCACATCGATGGGAACCCTGCACATCTAGATAGACTGGACGACCTGTTAGCGGCCTCCCCCAGTCAATACAAACAAACTGAAAGCTATATAATTGATTTGTTTAGCTTATATCAGGCAAAAAAAGACTGGCCGAAAGCACGCAACATAATCGAGCAATTAAAAATTAAAGACCCGAGTTACTATTACAGCTTATTGGGTAAATGGCATCACAACCAAAATCAACTCACTGAAGCTAAACAGTTCTATTTGCAATCTTTGGCACTTAAGCCAACACTAACACTCAGGAAATCACTGGCGTACTTGTATTACTTAGAAAATAACTTGGCGCAGGCATTGAACGAGACGATGCGAATTGTCACTGTCTTACCAGATGATATTTTTGCTAATCAGCTGCTTGCTGATATTTATATGGCTAAAGGCGAGTATAAAAAAAGCATTAAACATTACTACTCATTTATTGAACACTCACAAAGCCCCGTTGATTATACCAATTTAAGCTTGGCACTTTGGATGGATCAACAACCAAAAAATGCACTGGAATTTGCAGAAAAAGCCGTCGCCATCGCACCGGACAATACAAATTTCAAGCTCAATTATGCCGATTTACTGACCGTAAACGGTAAAACTCAGACAGCCAAACACCAATACCTGCAAATCATCAATAAGGTGATTGAACAACCCAGTGCACAAGACTTATTAGAAAAAGCGCAAGCATACAGCCAAGTCGGTGACCATATGCACGCACTTAAAATGCTTAACTCGGTTATTTTAAATAATGATAACAAACCGCTTTATTTCTATACCGCCACTTTAGTTAATACCAATGCCAAACAATTTGAGTCTGCGTTAGTTAACTTTGAAGAATCCATTCAGCAAGGCTACCCTATCGCATGGTTTCAACTTCCTTGGTATCAACCTTTATGCCAATTTAATGCATTTAGTCTGAAGGTAAATACGTTTTGTTTATAACTCCCAAGCTTACATTTCGACGGGTGGTCTTCTAATGGCGATTGCGGGATCTTGTGACATATAAATCCCATTATCTGCATGATTTTGTGCAACGTAACGGAAATTAACCGCAAGCCCTTTATCTTCATTAAGCACTTCAACTTTAATCACATTGGTTAAGTTTTCATTCGGGTTAGGGCTAAATACCTCGGTCTTCCCAACATTTGTGATTGTGAGAATGAGCGCTTTTTTGTCACTTGATACCGTAGAGTTCAAATTATAATTGCAATTATCAATAGCTTGGACATACTCAATGCCATTACCATAAAAACTCCATCCTTGTTTTAAGTCATCATGGATCTCGATTATGAGTACAGCTTGTTGAAAAGGTGCAGTGAGTTCTTCGAACTTTTTCATGATAGGATCTGTGTAATCCTCAAACTGGATCAGCACAGACTCAGCCATTGGTTGGCCATTTTGCGATAAAACCCACGGCTCGTTCACGCTAGGCGAAATTTGATATACCGTATTGATCGGATTGACAACGATTACATTATTATTTTTATTACTCATGGATGCTTCCTTTTTGATTTATGAGATGTGATTATTCAAAACATTTTAACAATAAGATATTACATTCAATAACACCGCCACTACTTACAGATCGACAGTCTTTTATTTTTCTCAAAATAGCGATTCACCCATAAACTCGACATAATAATACCTCCTCCAATCACCAGTCGCAGTATATCGGCCTCGCGATCCCACAGTGTCAGGTTGACGATTATTCCCGCAGGGATAAGTACATTATTCATCACTGCTAATGTGCCGACATCAACAAGTGTTGCCCCTTTATTCCATGCAAAGAAACCAAGCCCTGAAGCCACAATGCCTAAGTACACTAACACTCCCCACTGCAACAGTGTGTTTGGTCGTTGCGAGGCATCACCAAATAATGCATAACAAATTAACGCGACAAAAAAAGCACCAATAAAAAACCAGCCAAAAATCTGATGTTGTTTGAGTGGCTGTGAATGTGATTGACTTAGCTGTAACATCACGCGTTTGTAACTTACCTGTCCAATCGCAAAACACAGGTTAGCGCCTTGCACCAATAAAAAACCCGTAATAAATCCGCTATCAACGCCCTGATAACGAATCGTCACCGCACCTAACACCGCCAGTAACGCTGACACTAAAAAATGCAGATGAAATTGACGCTCAAGTACATCATTAATCAAGGTAATATACACAGGAGTCATTACCGTAAAGAGCAGCACTTCTGGCACAGTTAAATACAAAAATGAGTGATAATAAAAGCCGTACATTAACCCTAATTGCACCGCACCTATCGCCATGAGTTTCATAACCAAGGTTTTACTAAGCTCAGCCAAACGCAAAAAAGGTAAAAAGACCAATGCAGCTAATCCTACCCGCATCAGCACCGCAAACCACGAGTCAACCTGCCCGGCTAAATACACACCAATCAAGCTAAACGAAAACGCCCAAAGGCCAGTGACCACAATTAAATACTGCATGATGAATTCATCGTAAATGATAAAAGCACTATGTTAATCAATAACGATATGACAACAAAGCAATAAACAACATCCGCTATCCATTTACGTCATCATAATAAAAAAGCCCGCGATATACGCGGGCTTTTATTGTTAAGCTCGTTTATTGCTTAATTATAAAAACACTTTTTCGATGTCGAGCACTTCAACGTGTTTTTTATTCAGTTTTAGCGTGTAGCTTTCAATGATTTTATCTTCATTAATAAGCGCTGCTGGTTTATCTGAATTATATTTCAGCGGCGACACTTGCTCAGTGGTTAAGCGTTTTGCCATATCTTTACCATCACCGGTTACAAATACAAACTGAATATTATCGGTTTGTAAGTTGTCACGAATAACGCGGTTTACATCTTCAACCGTTAAGCTGGCAAGTTGCTTGCGCACATAACTTACAAACTCATCCGTTTGATAGAACTGGCTATCGAGGGCATAACCGAGTTGGCGATCTTGGCTTGCTACTAATTGCGGTACAAAGTTAACTAAGAAATTACGGGTTGCAGAAAAATTCTCTTCACTCATGCCGTCCTTGATTAGTTTATCAAGTTCAAACATTGCAGTACGGGTAGCAAAATGCGCATCGTTATTAGAGCGCAGTGGGCGTAACCACACTTGGAAGATTTGCTCAGAGCGGCCTAAGTTTGCATCCGGCTTGGTTTGGAAGCTACCACGTGGGAAGTATTCAATGTAAGAATAATCGCCATAGTTCATACCGCGCGTTTGGCGAATTCGTTGATACAAGAAACTGTTCGAGCTTCTGTGTTCACCAAAGTAAGAGCGAACCAACCAAAGAGCAGCCCAATCTTTGTCACTACGAATCGTCTCGATAGGGAAACCAAACGACACTGCGGTCGACTTAGCGGTTTTTTCTACAATGGATGCATGTCGGCCTAATAATTTAGGCGCGTCCGCGATGGTTAAACGCTTTTCATCGCCTTTTGGCAAGCCAGATAAGTCTTGCAGCATCGTCGCTTTCACTTTAGCTGGTAATGCGCCAGTGATCCCTAAATTCAATTTAGCTTGGGTGAATTGCGTTTTATAAAACGCTTTAACATCATCCAAAGTAATTGATTCTAAATCAGATAAGTCGCCATAGTTGTAGCTTTCATAGGCATGACCTTGATACAACTTGTGATACAGCACTTCTTTACCCAACTCTTCATCGTTAGATGCTTTTAAGCCTGACTTTAAGCCATCTATTTGCTCTTTTTTCAGGCGTTTGAAGTCTTCTTCACGAAAACCTGGATTCAGCAATTGATCGCTCACCAACGCATACCATGCAGCAGCATTGTCTTTATGAACACGACCACGTAACGAAATCATTTCTTTATCTAGCTGAGCGCCAAAACTACCTGCAATCGGATACATGGCTTTTTTAATGTCGTTATATGAGCGGCTTTGTGATCCACCTTGCGACAATAAGCTAGCAGTTAATGCCGCTAACCCTTTTTTACCAGCCGGATCAGCCGCAGCGCCGGTGTAAAATAAAAAGTTTACATCCACCAGCGGTGAATCATTGCTCTTATCAAGGACATTAAACGCGACTTCTGTCGGCTTATTGTTGATATCATTTACCAACTGATTGAGGCTCACCTCTTTTTCAAACCCTTCAATGCGCGCTAAATCAGACATGGTCACTGTGGTGCGCGCTTCATCAACAAAGTATTGGTTGGCAATATCTTTGATGTCTTGTGCTGTAATCGCATCAGCTGAGGCATACAGGTCGTTAATGACTTCTGGATCACGCTCAAAGTGCATGTAAGACGCAAGTGTCGACGCAATCGCTTCAGATGAATCAAGCCCACCGACAAAGCTGTATTTCAAGTTTGATTTTAAGCTCGCAAGTTTACCTGCATCTACCAACTCGGTACGCGCTTTGGCATAAGTTTGGTTAATCGCATCACGCACGACCGCTAAGTCTTGCTCTTTTTCAACTTTAACAAAGACATGTAATAAACCCGGATCTTTGGTTTCCGCGTTGTATGTAAACATTTGGCTGGCAATTTGTTTATCAACCACTAAGTCTTGATACAGTGCTGAGTTATTTGAAAAATAAAGCTGAGAGATTAAATCAAGCGCTGCGCGATCTTTTTGCTTGGGCTGCCATGCCGTGCCTTTATACGACACTAATAACCAATGACCTGGTAAGCCATCATTTTTCTCATGGATGTATTTAGCTGCTTGCTGTTTTGGCTCAACCGGAATATCGGCGACATAATCGCCTTTTTGCCAATTTCCCCAATGTTTTTTCACCATTTTCATGGTTTCTTGTGGGTCGACATCACCCACAATCACTAACGATACATACTCAGGCTTATAAAATTTTTCAAAGAACTCTTGTCCATACACCATTTGATCTGGCATGGCTTCAATATCTTCAAAAAAGCCCATGGTGGTATGTTTATAGGTATGTTTTTCAAACGCTTCGTTTCGAACTGCAGAAAGTAACTTACGAATTGGGCTGGCATTATTTTTTAAATATTCACCCTTAACAGTTAAAGCTTCGGTACGAAATTGTTCTTCGGTATACGACAAGTTTTGGAAAATATCTGCTTCTATTTCGAGTACTTTATTTAAATGCTCTTTTGAAAAATTCAGGTGATAATTAGTGTAATCATTGGTGGTGTAAGCACGGTTATCCACCCCTGAGTTTTTTAAAATATCCGAGTACACATCTTGCGGGTATTTTTCTGACCCTTTAAACATCATATGTTCAAAAAAGTGAGCGAAACCTGTTTTGCCCGCTTCCACTTCGTTACGTGAGCCGACCGAAACAGGTATTTGCAGCGATACAACATCTGGGTAATCTGTTTTAACCACCATGACACGTAAACCATTTGGCAGCTCTTCTAATACATAGTTATGCGAAAACACTTTATCGCTACTGTGGCTGCTGGCCTGTCGTTTGTTATTATTTTGTTCAACCGTATAAGTAGCTTGCTCGGTTGCTTGATTATCTCGTTTGTTACCTGCATCTACATGGACAACACAGCCCGATAAAATGGCAGACACTGCCAAGCTGGTCGCTAAAAGTTTAAATTTCATGGTGATCCCTTAAGTGTTTTTGTTATATCGCGGCCTATTATGCTCAAGCATTGATTATTACGCGACTGATTACGATGAAAGTTTGTAAATAGATGTGTCGTTTGACTAACAGCCCTCTCCTTCAATATGAATTTTATTCAACTTTAATGAAAAACTTTCACTAAAAAAAATCTATATAGACGTCTAAATGGCTGCTATATTAGTTGCCATAGATTGAATTAAGTTAGGGCAAGGTCATGGCATTATCGCTACAAGAGAAAATTGAAGATGCAAATCAAGGTGTTTACCTTATTGGTACTACTCCACCTAAAATTGATACCGATAATGCACAATTAGAAACCATCGCCAATAAATTATTGAGCCGTCTGCATGAAATTGAATACGATGGTGTTGTTATTTACGATATTCAAGACGAAAGCAGCCGCATCAGTGCCCCTCGCCCCTTTCCATTTAAACAAACGGTTGACCCGCGTAAGTACAGTCAACTTTTAAGTAAATTATCTAAACTTGATGTCATTACCTATAAAAGTGTCGCCCAGCGTGGGGTGACAGAATTTAAAGACTGGTTAAACGAAACCAAGCAAGTATTCAATCTGAAAAATTTAGTGTTAGTCGGCAGTCCTTCTTCAGAAGGCGACATCAAACTGAGCTTACCTGATGCCTATCAAACATTGGCTGACAGCGAACAAGATTTTTTCTTAGGCGGCGTGACGATTGCAGAGCGCCATGCCTCAAAGCGGAATGAACATACGCGTTTGATCGAAAAAACCCAACAAGGCTGCCAATTCTTTATTTCGCAAGCTGTTTATGATGCGCAGGCAACCATTGATTTAATCACCAGTTATGCCAGAACATGCCGCCAAGAAGGCATTAAACCTAACCGTGTGATCTTAACCTTCACCCCCTGCGGCGGTGAAAAAACCCTGCAATTTATGCAGTGGTTAGGTATTGCAGTCCCTGAAGCGACAAAATGGCGCATGTTAGATGCCGAAGATTCACTTAATGAATCGATTCGTATTTGCCGTGAAAATTTAAACCAGATTTTACGTAGTTGCGCCCACCTAGATGTGCCGTTGGGTTTAAATATTGAAAGCTTAACCAACCGTAAAGAAGAAATTGATGCATCCATCAATTTATACCGGTTACTTAAAGCGACAATGGAGCTCAACCTAGCCGAAAAACAAATTGCTTAACCCATCTTAAAGCAACTCAAAAAACCTAACCTTTACCCCAAGGTTAGGTTTTAGACCTTGCGCTATTACCACATAAATAACAGCGTTGTCATATAGATAAATTACTCTATCTATAACGCGATGTGATTTTTGCCTGCTTTTATATAGCATAAAAATCTAGCTTATTATTTTACATTAGTTTCCAATTTAAATACGCTGGTAACCCGCTTTCAAAAATCTATACAACCTATAAAAGGAAGTTATAAGTGAATTGGCAAGAGTCAAATGTATATCTGCAAGTATCGTCACACTATCAAGAATCCAATACGATCAATGTGCTACTGAAAGTGCTAGAAACAATGTGTTGTAATGTCAAAGTCGACACTAATTTACCTGAATTAGATGAAGCTAAAATAGAAAATCTTTATTTGATATGCGCGCGAGACACCCCCTGGAATGAAATGCTGCCAGCACATCTCATGTTGCTCGCCAGAGATCATCGTGTGATTGTTTACAATGCTAAGCAAGAAGAAATATCAGAACAATTATTGTTGATGGCTAATGTCAAGGGTGTGTTCTACCATGATGATACTCCTGATATTCTACTAAAAGGGATCAATAAAATTTTAAATAATGAATTGTGGTTTAAGCGTAGCTCTATTTGTAAGGCGTTTGGTAATTTACTCGCCCAACAACCTAAATATGAGGTTTCAGAGCAAAACAACGACTCACTAGACAAGCTCACCAAGCGTGAGCGCACCATTATTCATCTCATCTCACAGGGCGCTAAAAACAAAGATGTCGCTGAAAAACTACATATTAGCGACCATACAGTTAAAACCCATCTTTACAGCGCATTTAGAAAAACTAATGCCCGTAATCGCATAGAACTAGTCAATTGGGCGCAAAAATTTTTACCCCGAGCAATGCAACAAGGTACTGTTATCCTTAATAAACCTGAGATCTGCTAAGGCAGAGATCAGGTTTGTTTGAATATTCAGAAAATCATCAATTTTTGGTTAGATAACCTTCCACAGTCGGTTTATTGTAAAATATTACTTACTATATTTTTACAAAGTGACCGCGGAGCTATTCATAATAATGAATACGCCCAGCCACAGATAATAGCAAATAAATCACCATACCACTTAGAAGCCGATGAAAACTATATTCAATTACTTGCTTGTCTTTACTACGCTGAACATATTTACAATAAAAAGCCAATCTTAATCTCATGAGTACCGACTGTAGAATCAGCTGAAATTAGATAAATTATAAGCAAGTTCTACCGCTTAAAAAATTTTAGTTCGGATCTTTAATACCAATATTATTAATATTTTGAATACTTGTTCAACTTTGTTTAATAGCCTTTCTGGGGGCTAATAACATTAAAACAATCCAGCTATAGAGGTACTATATTCAATAAGAACAAAACCCATGGCTGTTTTAGTCCCTGTATTTCTAACTTTCATTTAGCAAGAAATCAGGTAAAGCCCTTTACAAATAACACTCAGTAAAAGCGCATAAAAAAACCGAAATTATCAATTTTCGGTTTTTTTAGCCAAAATATAACAGTCTATAATTTTATATATTTAAATTATAGACATCGACATCATCGCCATACTTATTATTTTACTTTAGCTGCAAGCTCACCTGATAAATATTTCAAGTGCATTTCATCAAGTGAAATTGGTTTAATTTTACCAGCTTGACCCGCTGTACCAAACGATTCATATCGTGCAATACAAATCTCTGTCATGGCTTTAGTTGCTTCAGCTAAAAACTTACGAGGATCAAAATTAGACGGATTAAGCGCTAAATGACGACGAATTGCACCTGTCGACGCTAAACGTAGATCGGTATCAATATTGACTTTACGAACACCGTGCTTAATCCCTTCGACGATTTGCTCAACAGGTACACCATAAGTTTCAGGGATCTCTCCACCGTATTCATTAATAACGGCTAACCACTCTTGTGGAACAGATGACGAACCATGCATGACTAAGTGGGTATTTGGAATACGTGCATGAATTTCTTTGATACGATCAATGGCTAAAATGTCATCTGTTGGTGGGCGTGTAAATTTATATGCACCATGCGACGTTCCACAAGCAATCGCTAAAGCATCTACACCGGTTTTATTGACAAAATCAGCCGCTTCTTCAGGATCGGTCAGTAGTTGCTCAAGATCTAATTTACCTACAGCACCGATACCATCTTCTTCTCCGGCTTCACCCGTTTCAAGCGAACCGAGGACACCTAACTCACCCTCAACAGACACACCGCACGCATGAGCTAATTCAACAGTACGACGAGTCACATCAACATTATATTCATATGTTGAAGGTGTTTTGCCATCAGACATTAAAGAACCATCCATCATCACTGATGAAAAGCCTAATTGAATAGAACGCTGGCAAACGTCAGGTGATGTACCATGATCTTGGTGCATCACAACTGGAATATGTGGCCACTCTTCTACAGCCGCTAAAATCATATGACGAATGAAAGGGGCACCGGCATAAGCACGAGCTCCAGCAGAACCCTGTACAATCACAGGACTATTGGTTCTGTCAGCCGCTTCCATAATCGCGCGCATTTGCTCTTGGTTATTGACATTAAAGGCTGGGACGCCATAACCATTTTCTGCTGCGTGATCTAAAAGTTGACGCATACTGATTAAAGCCATATTGGTTTTCTCCAATTGCGATAGCAATGTAATTGCCATCTAGTTTTGAACGGTTAGATTAATTTATTCTGAAACAGTCAGATCCTTAACTGAATCAAGGGCTTTACACCTAGTTAAAACCCTAAATTAAACACTGTACGAAAATGAGAGAGAGCACAGTGTTTAATAAGTATAGGACGAGTCCTTATTTTGCGCGTGATTCTAACATCGCAACAGCTGGTAGTTGTTTCCCTTCTAAAAACTCTAAGAACGCACCGCCACCTGTCGAAATATAAGAAATTTTATCTGCTACGCCATATTTATCGATAGCAGCAAGTGTGTCACCACCGCCAGCGATAGAAAATGCGTTTGACTCTGCAATCGCGTGAGCAATCGCTTGTGTGCCATTACCAAATTGATCGAATTCAAATACCCCAACAGGGCCATTCCATACTACAGTGCCTGCATTTTTGATAATCGCAGCTAACTGTTTGGCTGAATCAGGACCAATATCAAAAATCATGTCATCAGCCGTAACTTCACTGACATCTTTGAGTGTTGCAACAGCTGACTCTGAAAACTCAGAACCCACAACGACATCTGTTGGCACAGGAATATCGCCATTGTTGGCTTTGGCATCAGCGGTTAGCTTATTAGCTTCATCAATTAAATCTGCTTCATACAATGATTTTCCAACTGGGTGACCTGCAGCGGCGATAAAAGTATTGGCAATACCTCCGCCCGTTACCAGCTGATCAACAATTTTAGAAAGTGAATCAAGCACTGTTAATTTAGTCGATACTTTTGAGCCACCAACAATCGCCACAAGTGGGCGAGCTGGGTTATCAAGGGCTTTGCCAAGTGCTTCTAGTTCAGCTGCGAGTAATGGACCTGCGCATGCGATTGGAGAAAAAAGCCCTACGCCATGAGTTGACGCTTGTGCGCGGTGCGCTGTACCAAACGCATCCATCACATAGACATCACATAATGCCGCCAGTTTTTTAGCCAAGACTTCATCGTCTTTTTTCTCGCCAATGTTAAAACGCACATTTTCAAACACAACCACTTCATTCGTTTCAACAGCCACGCCATCTAAATAATCTTTCTCTAACCGAACCGGGCAGTCGAGTACATCATTTAAATAGTCAACGACTGGAGCAAGCGAAAATGCTTCGTCATATTCACCTTCAACAGGGCGACCTAAATGCGACATCACCATCACCTTAGCGCCTTTTTCTAACGCTAATTTTATGGTCGGTAAAGATGCACGAATACGTGCATCTGACGTCACTTTGCCATCTTTAACGGGTACATTTAAGTCTTCGCGGATCAGAACGCGTTTGCCTGCTAAATCTAAATCGGCCATTTTAATGACTGACATCTTGTGCTCCTTTTTAAACTAAAATTCGCTTATAAACTATAAACGAGCTAATCAAACAGTTGTTGTGGCTACTTGGCCAACATCATGGCGTAAGAGGTATCGAGCATTCGGTGGGCAAAGCCCCACTCGTTATCACACCAAACTAATAATTTTACTAAACGTTTATGACTAACACGTGTCTGTGTTCCGTCAATGATACAAGAATGCGGATCGTGATTAAAATCCACTGAGACTAACGGCTCTTCGGTATAATCTAAAATGCCAGTCAGCCGGCCACTTGCAGCGGCTTTAATAACACGATTAATATCTGCCAACGACACATCACTGTTTAACGTAACGCTCAAATCCATCGCGGTGACATTAATGGTTGGCACACGCACAGCAATCGCTTCAAAGCGACTCTGGAACTTGGGTAAAATACGTTCAATACCACGAGCCAATTTTGTATCAACAGGAATAATCGACTGACTCGCTGCGCGAGTTCGACGTAAATCAGGATGATACGCATCAATCACTTGCTGATCGTGCATTGATGCATGGATTGTCGTAATAGCCCCTGATTCTATCCCAAAAGCATCATCAATCACTTTAATAACAGGCACGATACAATTGGTGGTACAGGATCCATTCGACACTATGGTATGCGCCGATGTCAGTTCGTCATCGTTAATACCATAGACAATCGTCGCATCCATATCAGCATCAGCGGGTTGTGAAAACAACACTTTCTTTGCACCTGCATTTAGATGAATTTGCGCATGCTCGCGCGAGTGAAAAACACCGGTGCATTCTAAAACGACATCGACATCTAATTCATGCCAAGGGAGTTTTTCGGGCGAAGATTCTGCAAAAAGTTGAATATCATCATCAGCAACACGGAGCGTCGCCCCATCTAAAGTAACTGGAAATTTAAACCGACCATGAGATGTGTCGTATTTTAGCAGGTGGGCAATCCCTTGTGGCTCTGCGAGTTCGTTAATCGCAACCACTTTGAAGCGATCATGTTGGTTTGATTCATAAAGTGCACGCACGATATTACGACCAATACGACCAAAACCATTTATTGCCAATCTAATTGTCATCGAAATAAGGGTTCCGAATGATTTTACTTATCTTGAGCTGGATTATCCGAACTTTAAACGAATCTTAAAGTGTATGAACAACAACGTCAGATTTACATTTAATGAATGGCGCTATTGTAATCGACCTTGAGCAAGTTCGATAGCGAAAATATCTAATAATAAGATTAGAAAATTTAGGGCAATGCAAATCAACGAAACAATCAGGTCTGATTGTTCTTTGTAAAGCATAAAAAAGCCAGTCTATGACTGGCTTTATCAATTTCAAACTATCTTAATAGAAACAGCTGAATGAACTAGTGCATCGGGTTGAACCATCTGATAATGTTGAGCAAGTTGTTGTAATCTGGCAACTTGAAAACACCTTACCAGATTCTAGCATTTCATCTAAGAAATCACTTAAAGATTGACCAGTCGAAGTTGACCGAATATATGTTACTCGCGCCTCGATACTTCTTTCATCTGCATGTTCAATGTCCATCACTGATTGACAGGTATTGCCTGTCGGCATGCACAGATCATGAATTTGTCCATTTTTCTTATAAATCAGAAAATTACTTTTATCTTTAGATTCATCACTCGAAAACTGTTTAAAAATATCTGCACCGTTCTTAAAAGCTTGAGACCAATTTAAAATTTCTTGCGAGACAGACGTCTCTTTTGAGGCTGGCTGCCTACTAGCATTCCCTTTTTTCGGCTGCTGGCAGACCTCTCCAGGCTTACAGAAAGGCGGTTCTTCTTCGAAAACCCAAGTATAAAAAGCATGTGCATCAATTGCGGAGACGAAATCTTCTGCTATCTGGCTACTTTGAAAGCCAGTATTACATGAGTAAAGGGATGTACATTTTCCACTAAAATTATAACTACCCGCTAGTGGTAACCATTTTTTCTTTGAGTTATCATATTGATAAGAGCCTTTATAATTCACTTCGACTTCATTACCATGACGATCTTCAAAGTAAACCGTATGATTACCAACTCTCATTTGTGCATTTGCAGTCGCACAACCTAAAAAGAAGAAACCGACTATCAATGACTTTATAAGCGTATATTTCATAGTATTTCCTTAAAATTTATTATATTTCCTTAATCAAATAAGTACGTATGATACAAACACACCGTACCCACAAAGAATACAACCATACAAAAAAAAATCAATAAAAAATCAATAAAAAATCAATAAAAAAGCCAGTCTATGACTGGCTTTTCTTGTTGGTAAAAAATTATTTAGAATAATTCAAGTGATTTGGCGACAATGTTATCGACCGTAAAACCAAAGTGCTTGAATAATTCACCTGCTGGGGCTGACTCTCCAAACGTCGTCATCCCAATGACGGCACCGTTTAAGCCCACATATTTATACCAGTAATCAGCAATACCGGCTTCAATGGCCACACGACGGCTTACCGCTGCCGGCAGTACCGACTCTTTATAAGCTACCTCTTGTGCCTCAAATACATCGGTCGAAGGCATTGAAACAACACGGACTTTCTTACCCTGCGCACGCAGTTCTGCAGCTGAGTCTTGCGCTAATTGTACTTCAGAACCGGTTGCAATCAAGATGACTTCAGGTTCGCCATCACATGACAATACGTATCCACCTTTTGCAACATTGGCTAATTGTTCAGCGGTACGAGCTTGTTGCGCTAAGTTTTGACGAGAGAAAATCAACGACGTTGGTCCGTCTTTGCGTTCGATCGCGGCTTTCCAAGCCACGGCCGATTCAACTTGGTCACAAGGACGCCAGTTATCAAGGTTAGGCGTTAAACGCATGCTGGCTATTTGCTCAACCGGCTGATGGGTTGGCCCATCTTCACCTAAACCAATTGAATCATGAGTGTACACAAAAATTGAAGGTTGTTTCATTAATGCGGCCATACGCACTGCGTTGCGCGCGTATTCCATAAACATGAGGAAAGTCGCACCGTATGGTACAAACCCTTTATGCAGGGCAATACCATTCATAATCGCTGACATACCAAACTCACGCACCCCATAAAACACATAGTTCCCAGATGCATCTTGAGCCGTTAAGCCTTTAGAACCCGACCAAAGCGTTAAGTTAGAACCAGCTAGGTCTGCTGAGCCGCCCATAAACTCAGGTAACAACGGGCCAAATGCTTCTAAAGCATTTTGTGATGCTTTGCGAGAAGCGATATTCGCTGGTGTGGCTTGTAATTGCTCAATGTAGGCTTGTGATTTTTCAGCCCAATCAGCGGGAAGTTTATTATTATTACGACGGACAAATTCAGCGGCTAGTTCTGGGTAGGCGGCTTTATATGCTGCAAATTTAGAATTCCAGCTTGCTTCTAAGTCTGAACCTTTTGCTTTATTGTCCCATGCTTCATAAATATCAGCAGGGATATCAAACGAGCCATGCTCCCAGCCTAAAAACTCTCGGGCTGCAGCAATTTCAGCATCACCCAATGGTGCGCCATGGCAATCATGACTACCTGATTTATTCGGCGAACCAAAACCGATAATGGTTTTACAACAAATCAGTGTTGGTTTATCTGATTGCGCTCGCGCTTCATCAATTGCAGCACGCACAGCTTCGCTGTCATGACCATCAACATTTCGTACAACATGCCAACCATAAGACTCAAAACGAGCCGGAGTATCATCAGTAAACCAACCTTCAACTTCACCATCGATTGAAATGCCATTGTCATCCCAAAAAGCAACCAGTTTCCCAAGCCCTAAAGTACCTGCAAGTGAACATGCCTCATGAGAAATACCTTCCATTAAGCAGCCATCGCCTAAAAACGCGTAGGTAAAATGATCGACAATGTCATGGCCTTCACGGTTAAATTGCGCCGCCAATGCTTTTTCAGCAATCGCCATTCCAACCGCATTAGTGATCCCTTGACCTAATGGCCCCGTAGTGGTTTCAATACCCGGTGCATATCCATACTCTGGATGGCCTGGCGTTTTTGAGTGCATTTGACGAAAGTTTTTCAAATCATCAATTGAAAGCTCATAACCACTTAAATGTAAAAGAGAATAAATTAGCATTGAACCGTGACCATTTGAGAGTATAAATCGATCTCGGTCTGCCCACTCTGGATTGGTTGGGTTATGATTTAAATAATCACGCCATAATACTTCGGCGATGTCTGCCATGCCCATCGGGGCTCCAGGGTGACCAGAATTGGCCTTTTGTACTGCGTCCATTGATAAGACACGAATTGCATTAGCAAGTTCTTTGCGAGACGGCATGAATTCTCCTACCTTTAAGTGTGTTTGCGCTGGTTGTAAGTCCCAATTAGTTTGGGGATGCACCTATTCTTACTTATTAAACCAGTCGGAGCAATGAAAAAACCCGCAATAATAGAGCTTGTTTGTTACTTATTAATAACAATGCGTTATTAAAAATTTAATTTAGCCATCTAGGCGTAAAAACACTATGAAAAAAACTCACTTTCATATAAAATACGCGCCTAAATTTTTTCCTGCGCAAATCCACCTACGTGGGCGCGATTTTTGAGAGTATAAATAAAATGGCAAGACATTTATTTACTTCTGAATCTGTATCTGAAGGTCATCCGGATAAAATAGCCGATCAGATTTCTGATGCGGTGCTAGATGCAATTTTAGAGCAAGACCCTAAAGCACGCGTAGCCTGCGAAACATATGTTAAAACAGGTATGGTCATGGTAGGTGGTGAAGTCACTACTAGCGCATGGGTTGATATCGAAGAATTAACACGTAAAACAGTCCGTGAAATTGGTTATACCCACTCAGATATGGGTTTTGATGCTGATTCATGTGCGATTCTAAATACGATTGGTAAACAGTCTCCTGATATCAACCAAGGTGTTGATCGTTCACGTCCTGAAGAACAAGGCGCTGGAGACCAAGGCTTAATGTTTGGTTATGCTTGTAACGAAACAGATGTATTGATGCCTGCACCAATTACTTACTCTCATCGTTTAGTACAGCGTCAAGCACAAGTTCGTAAAAGTGGTGAATTAAACTGGTTACGCCCAGATGCAAAATCACAAGTAACATTTGCGTATGAAAATGGCATTGCTGTTGGCATCGATGCTGTTGTGTTATCGACCCAGCACTGCGATTCAATTTCGCAAGATGATTTAGTTGAAGCGGTAATGGAAACTATCATCAAGCCAGTTCTTCCAGCTGAATTGATAACAAGTGCTACGAAGTTTTTCATCAACCCGACGGGTCGTTTCGTAATCGGTGGCCCAATGGGTGACTGTGGTTTAACGGGTCGTAAAATCATTGTTGATACATACGGTGGTATGGCACGTCACGGTGGTGGGGCTTTCTCTGGTAAAGATCCTTCAAAAGTTGACCGTTCAGCAGCGTACGCGGCACGTTATGTGGCTAAAAACATTGTTGCTGCAGGTCTTGCTGACAAGTGTGAGCTACAAGTTTCTTACGCGATTGGTGTGGCAGAGCCAACTTCAATCAGCGTTGAAACATTCGGCACAGGCAAAGTAGATGAAGCACGTTTAATCGAAATTATTCGTGAGCATTTCGACCTTCGCCCATACGGCATTTTAACTATGCTTGATCTTGAGCGTCCAATTTACCAACCAACGGCCGCGTATGGTCACTTTGGCCGTGAAGAATTCCCATGGGAAAAAACAGACAAAGCTGATGTTCTTCGTACAGCAGCTGGTTTGTAAATAACTGAGCTGTGAGCTTGTCAGCATAAAAAGGCGCCTTGAGCGCCTTTTTATGTTTCAAAGTAACTCTATTTCCCCTAAATATATTACCTTTGGTATCTCAATACCATAAGCATAAAAATCGACTCCTCGAATTGCAGATATATCCATTTCTCTATTTTTGAGTGAATCCCGTATAGTTTGCAAATTTATTTCAAATTGATTCCAACCAGGTTCAGAAACCAGCCATTGATTAAAACGATCATTCGAATTTGGCTTATTTTTTTTATAGTGAACATCTGTAATAATCATTCGTAGTTTTAGTATCTGTGGATTTGGATTAAATATATTAACTTTTAAGAAGTCAAAACCATTCCAATTGCCTTCAAAAACTCTTAATGCTGCCCCTGTATACTTCCGATTAACTAAAGTAACCGCCATAACATTACCTTCAACTGCCCCATCTGAAATATGACCAATTGCTGGGAGGTCGTGTTTTGGATAAATATATACAGGCTGATCAGCATGCCAGCGTAGCAACTGTGTAGGTGAATTGAAATCAACTAATTTAGGGAATATTTGCAGCCCATGAAAATGGTCAAGGCTGACCAAATAGACTGGCTTTAATAAATAGCAAAGAAATATTAAACTAAAAAATTGACTAACTCGAAGTAAAATACCTTGCGGTATGGCTCGACTAAAAAAAACCCAAGCAAGTATAGCACCTACCATGTTCATTAATAGATCATCGAATTGAGCCGAACGATTAAAATATGGTTGTATTAACTCCGTAATTATACCTAATGTGATCGTAACTACCATAATAACAACTAACTGAATCAAGCCACTTAGCGACTTTACAGGCTCAGACCACAAGAGCAAGCCTATAGTTAAGGCTCCAAATAAAACGACGTGACCAAGTGGCCATAGCGCACTTATAAACAGTTCGTAATATGGCTGCGGGTGAATAGGAATAAATAAAAGGCACAGAACGGGTAAAGAAAAAAAACATACAGCTAACATTCTCAAAAAATTATTTTTGCCCAATTTCTTACTTTGCATAAAAGCTATAAAGATAATATCAATAACATATAAGCTAAAAGTATCACAAAATAGAAGAGTAAGAGCATTTATCCTCCAATATGTGAAATTTATGAGATATAATATATAGATTAGGTAAAACAAACGCCCAAAAATGACAGCGTTGTCAAAATACAATGGAATCAATATGAAAAAAGTACAGTTAGCGCTGTGTTCATTAGTTTTTGCTTGTTCGAACGCTCTTTCATCTCCGATCGACTTAGGGGCCGCTGGTGATTTCACTTTGCTTGCAGCCGGGACCCCATGGAAAAGTAATGGGGGTGGAGTGAATACTTTAGGAGTAGAAGCCGAAATTTTTGGAAACGTAGGGGCTCGGAATCATTTAGCTTTAGCTAGTTCGGTTAAGATTCATGGAAATGCGTATAGCGAAACTCGCCAAGCAGGGACTAATTCTCAAATAAATGGAGATATAGGCAACCTAAACTGGGATCTTATTTACCAAGATATGCTCACGGCTTCTAAATATGCCAGTAGCCTGACTGCTGACCACGTGTTTTCAAATATAATAGACACATCAGTATTAAGTGCTTTTGGCTCAAAGTTATCTGTTTTCAACGTATCAGGCGACATAAAACTAGAAAGTAATGAAACATTAACTTTCAAAGGTAACGCTTCAGATCAATTTATTATTAATGTAGCTGGAAATTTTGAAATCGGCTCTGGAGCAAAAGTATTGCTAGAGGGTGTCACTGCCGAGAATATATTGTTCAATTTAACTGGAAATGGATTCACTCACGCAATAAATGTAGGTGGCTCAACTTTAAGTGGAACGTATTTAGCTCCGACAATGCACATCACATTAGGTGATGGTGCAACGCTAGAGCAAACACGTTTTTTAGCAAGTGGCATCACTGCGAATGTACAAACTGTATCAGGTATTACAACAATTCCGGCTCCTGCAAGCCTAGGATTATTATTGCTTGGCCTACTTAGCTTCGCTTTTATGCGAAAAAATCAGTATTTAGGAAAGTTTTCAAATTAGCGTTATACAGGTGAGTATCAAACTCTTGATATCTCACCATCTTTCACACTTTATACCTCATGGCCTTTATATGGCTCTCAGGCAAAGTAATATATTTAGCTAGTTCTCTATAAATTTTTATCGAAAACTTTTTACCTTAGGGCTGAAGTTAGCGCATCTCTATCCGTAATATAACCGCAGGTCCCCACATTTAACTGAACAATACATAGCATATAAGTTTTCCCAATTACAAAAAACCTTAGTCAAACTCAAAACCATTGCATGGATCATTTGAATATAAGCCAACACCACATTTTTAATATTAAATCGACCATACTCAGAATTACTTTCAATAAATAAAGCAATAACAATATTCTATTGACTGATATAAATGCTAGCTCACCTCTAAAACATATAAAATTCTACTGAAAATTTTATATAACTTTTACCTCCAACACTCACCTTAACTTACAGGCATAAAAAAGACCCATAATAATCAGAGTCTTTATAATTTATAAATATTGAATAGCAAAGAAAAAATAAGCTCTTAGCTTTTATTTAATAAGCATTTTTATTCATAAACCCTTTAAAGATAGTTAAAATAATGATTTTAAAATCTAAAAATACTGACCAATGCTTAATATATTGAAGATCAAACTCAACTCTTTTCTCCATTTTCTCTAGAGTATCAGTTTCACCTCGCCAGCCATTAATCTGTGCCCAACCTGTAATTCCTGGCTTTACTTTATGGCGGAGCATATAAAATTCAACTTTTTTTCGATATTCTTCATTATGGGAAACAGCATGTGGGCGAGGACCAACTATCGACATAGTACCAGAAATCACATTAAAAAATTGCGGAAGCTCATCCAAACTGGTCTTGCGCAAAAACGCACCAAGTTTAGTAACTCGTGCATCCCCTTTCGTGGCTTGCACTACCTCATCTGAATTTTCCATAACGACCATTGAACGAAATTTCCACACTTTAATCTTTTCGCCACCGAGCCCGTAACGGTCTTGTTTAAACAAAGCTGGACCCTTAGAAGTCAAACGAACCATGACACCAATAGAAATCAACAAAGGTGAAATAAGCAGTAAGATAGCACTCCCAATAACCAGATCCTCCAAACGCTTTATAATCCGTTTAACACCGTAGTAAGGTGACTCAAAAACACTTAAAGTATCAACTTCTCCAACATGATCAATTCGAGAGTGCATCAGGTTTGATAGTAAAAAATCAGGAATTAAATGCACGTCTACAGTTGTATCACCAAGTTGATTTACAATTGACTTTATCCGCTCTTGTGCAATTAGAGGCAAAGCTAAAAATAATACCTCTACTTCACCTGATTTTGCATATTCTACACAACTATTTATGTTATCTATTAACTTACTATGAAGCTCTTTTTCAACACGCTCTTTGTTTCGATCATCAAAAAAACCAATGCAACGCATACCCATTTCTGGATGTTTTAGTATTTCTTGATATAAGCGCTCACCTGATTCTGTCGCACCTACAATTGCCACATTTCGAGTAAAATACCCGCGTTTTATCGCCGCTTTTTTAAAAAGGTAAAAAATAATTCTATAAGCTAGCAAACCTGAGCCGCAAAACAAAAACCAAAGTGCGATTCCTATCCGAGAATAATCATCGCTAATTTTAAGCATGAAAGCGACTGCAACTAAACCAATAAACGCAGTAATCAATGGAATAACAACAAAAATTAGCATTTGTTTAATTTGCCTTATTCGCCAGCGTCGGTATAGACTAACAGCTTCTGAAACAAGCACGTAGAGTAACACTACAAGTAATGATGCAAAACGGTATTCACCATCACCAGATACAGGGTAGACCTTAAATACTAAAAATAAAGATAAAAAAATAATCGAGACATCTATCACCCGATTAAATAAAGCATAGCTATTTGTTCCATAATTTAATGTTCGATTCCCTTGCACTATACACCTTCATTTTGCAATATTTAGAGATAAATTAAGCCGCTTATTTTATAGTATTTTATCATTACTTTCCATAGAATTAGGAAGTTATTATGGCGATTCAACTAGAGAAAAAATCAATATCAATCAACACCATAACTTCATGGGAAAATTTTAATTCTCTAAAAGATCAATGGAATGAACTAATTACCATTTCAGATACAAACAATCTTTTTTTGACATGGGACTGGATAAACTGTTGGCGTATTTGTAACCCCCATATACAAAGTCCCTATATTATAACCATTACCTATAACAATTCACTTATAGCGATCGCACCTCTATACATACAAAAATATAGACTATTTGGTTTTTGCAATTACAAAGCATTACAAGTGCTTGGAGATAATGGCGTTGGCTCAGAATATAGTAACCTTATAGTTAATAGTAATTATGGTAATTTAAGGGATATATTTTTCAAACACTTACACGAAACAAATCATATATGGGATTTCATTTGGATTAAAAACATCGCCTCTTGGAATACTGGAGGGCAAGATTTATTAAACTGTATCGAAAGAGAAAATTTAAAAGTAAATCTCAGAGAAGTTGAGTTCGCTATCACACAACTTGATGACATCCCAATGGATATATTACCTCTGTTATCTAAAAGTCTTAGAACCAATATCAAACAAACACGCACACGGTTGAATAAATCAAGTCAATGGTACATTTCGCAAGTTACTGACCAAAACCAACTCAGCGAGAAACTTGAAACCTTATTTAATTTACATAACATGCGCTGGGCAGAAGTAGGAATTACAGGATCTTTTGCTAAAAGACCAATGATGAAACATTTCTATCATTGTTATGCCCCGATAGCACTTGAAAAAAAGCAGTTAAAATTGTTTGAGTTAGTAATCGACGGAGAAACACAAGCTATGCAGTACGGCTACGTTTACAATAAACAATTTTTAGCAATTCAAGAGGGATTTAACCCTAAGTTACTACCAGGGATAGGTCAGTTATTACGATATTACTCATTTTCAACTTGCCTAGAAGAAAAACTCAATTCCTATGATTTTTTAGGTATTTACACAGATCACAAACGTCGTTGGTTAGCTAAAAGAAGGGTTGGCCACAACGTATTTATCTGGAACAAGAAATTAAAAAACGCCCCGTTTTCATTTAAACCAATTTGGCCTACAGGGCGCTATCTAAATGCAGTTATTGAAAAAAAAGCTACCAACTAATTTGAGTTTTAAATTCTGTATTATGGGCAACTCTAGCTTTCAAACAAATCGTACTAATCGCGACCTGTTGATGATAACCACGGCTTAACCAACCAACACACGGTTCAACAGGTAAACTTTCCCCTTGACCTTGAATGATAGAAATAGATAGCTCTTTGCTGAAGCTTAAAACAATAAAGTCATCACCGAGCTTTAAACGACAACCATGCTCAAGCACTTCAAGCTCATGACAATATTCAGATAGATGGAAATAAATAGCAATATCATGCTCCCCATCCGTATTAATTGTATCGATTACTTCGAGCAACCGCTCTTGAGTATCCAATAGAACACTTCGTTGATGCTGTACTGGCTGAACTAAACGTTGGTAACCAGAATGAGAAGCGCTGATTTTCCCACCTGTCTCGCTTGGAGACCAATTTATTAACGTCGTTTTGGCATGCTGCTCCCACATAAATGGGCCTGTCATCACAGATTGATCAACACCGTCGACTTCAACCGTATTATGTGCTTTCGTTGAGCGAAAATGATTACGCCACTGTGGATAACTAAAATAATCAAATGTGCCTGTATCAACAAATAAGTCTAATTGATTAATTCGAACAACTAAACTTAATGCATCAGCATGCCCATGAGCCGCTATCGCTGTGTATCCTAACTCCGCACAATCGAATAAAACACTGGCTTGATTGCGATCTTCGATTTTCCCTCCCTGAAGTAAATAATACCCTGAATCTGAAAAGTCCATAGATGCAAGAGGAACATCGGCTAAACCTTCACACGACATTTTATCCATTCTTTCATCAAATAACCAAAATGATGTTTCACTCTTTTCCATAGACAAGCTGTTATATATTGGGTCATTAAAGAAGTACCCCATAACATCACATAGCGCATTAATATTATGAACATGATCTCCTAAATCAAGTACATATCCATCATCTTGGTCACCCAACATCGGGTATTCCCCCCCCCCTTGCGCTACTTTTGCGATAAACAAAGACAGAGAGTTCAACGTAGACCAATACTCGGCACTAAAATTATCTCTTTTCAATTTTCCCGTTAAAGCCGTAAATAAATAAAACTGATAAACAAAAAATTGGTAACTAAATGCATGCTCTTTAGTGCAACCATCTAAAAATGTTTGGGCTTGAATCTCAGTTTCGAGCACCAATTTACTTTTTTCTTGCCACATTTTCGCATCGTCAAGCATATCGAAATAACAAGCCGCAATGTAAACCCCCGCCGCCTCACCAACTAAGTGGTTATTCGCTGATGTGCCTTGAGAAAATTTTCCGCTCACATCACGACAATGTAAGTAAACACTCTCCAACACTCTTTGTTTAAATTCCCCCACAAATAAGCCTGATGATTTAATGAGATCAATTGCCCAAACCCAATTAATCAACCGAATAGCTAGCTCAAGAGGACTTCTCCAGTTCATTCCTCGACCATAAGGATTAGCATCAAGCCAAGACGTTAGCTGATCTACAACCCCTTGAGCATATTTCAATTCACCACTTACTTTATATGCGCGAGCAAGCACAACAAATTGATGATGGCGATTAGGCTCCCACACCAGCTTACAATCACCGTTATTTGGAAAGTCTCGGTAATTCACTGCCAAAATATGATCTAAACTGGCGACAATATTAGCGCTATGATCTTTATGCCAATTTATTGGAGTTTCTAAATCACACTCCTTTAAATCAAAGTAACTGAGTTTGTTTTCAAGAATTAAATCAGCTTTAGATATTAAAGGCTCACGCCATAAGTCTGAATATGAGGTTATATTGCCATCAAAGACAGAAAAACCACCTTTAAAATCAGCTTTTTCATCAAAATCGCGATCAAACCTAGCACTTGGTACCAAATCGAACTGAACTCGAAACCGCTCAACCCAAGCATTAATCAAAGAGGTGACCCGCCAGATAATTTCACTGACTGACATCATTTTTATACGTTTAACATACCAAGTAACAGACTGCATAATGTCCTTCTTATTGCTGTAATAAAAATTGAGGAGAACGGATTACTCCCTCAATAAACTGATTAAGTACATTAAAAGCCTCGACTTCTTGAATTGCAGAATAATCGATCATAACGGCAACAACTGATGCTCCAGGTCGACCCAATATCGTGGCTTTTACTTCATTGAATTTGGTTATCTTTTTATCAACACTGATTTGACCATCGACAATATAAAACGATGCAATTATGCGGTGCCTATCTGCACCTCGCGTTAAAAAAGTGTACTCAGCATGCGCAGACAGTACCCCCGAAAATTCTGGTTGTATCGTTTTGTTCCAACGATTCTTGTTAAAAAAACTGTTCTTAACAAAAATCATTTCACTGCCTTGTGCTTGATACACATAGTTGCCCAAATAAGCTTGAATATTAATTTCGGGATGCGCTATTGATTGGTAAAAATAGAAAGATTCAGAACTGACCCCACTGAACTTCGGCTGCCAATTTGGGCTACTTGGCAGGTTTCCTTTAACTAATTTAAATTGGCTGATAGCTGGAAGATCAAGCTTATAACTCGCGTCAAACCGAGTAGGTAAAAACAATTGTAAAAATGATAAAGCAATAAGTACAAATAATAGGCTCATATAAAAAAATGTATTATTCTTTTTTGAATCAGATACTTTACCGACAAAGAAAACTTTTTTGTCGGCTTCCAATTCAACATCTACCTCACCAGAAAAGTATGTTCGAGCGATATAAATAAGTGGTACAAGGCAACCTGCAAAAACAAACCAGCCAAACGTCAGGTGGTCATTAACAATGAAATGCTGCATTTGTGTGTGATTACCAACCAAAATAATGACTATTATGCGCAACCAATTCGCTACAATTGACACACTCAATGCGATCAGTAAAAACTGAAGTCCTTTGCGCAAAGGTAAACGATTAAAATAAGCCAAACACACAGCCATTAGAGCTGATACCAAAAAGAACCCCAACCCTGAGCATGCCGGCTCAACATCAAACATTCCCCCAGGCGCAATTAACCGGTAGCCCTCCCGCTCTATTGGAATTCCCAATAAATTAACTGCGTGGTATCCGACCCAGGTAGATATTTCTCGTAATGGATATTGCAACACACTCCACATGGGTAATATCAATAAAATCATTGCAAACGGGCACAAATACAATTTAAATGCTGGCCAACCGTAAATAGCTAAAAAATAACTAATAGCCACCATAAAAAAGCTCAATTGCTGTAATTGCTGGATACTCGCGAATGAGCTCAACATCAACACCAATAAAGATCCTATAAGCGCGCCGCCCCCTAGCAGACTAGGTCGAGTTGGTAGCTCAATGAAGACTAAGCGCTTAATCCACAATCCATATAAAGCAACCGCAAACCCTAGAAAACCATGGCTATAAGGGCCATTACTGTTCCACTCATCAAAGATACTAATTAATATAGGGTAATTAAATAGGCATATCAGCAATAGCCCCAGGCTAAAGAAAAAATGTGGGTATTGTTTATTGTCTAGCACTGTAAACGCTCCATGCACCAGGGCATATTATTGACTTACTACTTCTTGGTAAACAGCGAAAGTTCTTCTTGCGACACTTTCAGAATGATAAAGATCCAAAGCAAGCAATTTTGATTGTCGTGTCATCGCTTCTTTCAAAGAAGTATCATTCAATATCTGCTTACATTTAGCCGCTATATTTGATTCATCGAAAGGGTTAATCAAAAAACCCGTCTCACCATTTCTAACCATATAAGGCATCCCACATCGGTTAGAAGTCACCACAGGCACACCAACAGCCATTGCTTCCTCGATCCCCATTGGCGAATTTTCTTCTAATGAAGCTAACGCATATATCGACGCATGAGTTAGTTCTTTCATGACCTCTTGGGTCGAAATCCGCCCCAAAAGAGTGATGTGATTATCAAGTTGATGTTGGGCAATGTAAGCGAGTATTTGATCCATATAACCCTGATCACCGACACTTCCAGCAATGCGCAACTCTACATCTACTCCGTCATCAACCATTAATTTAACAGCTTTTATTAACCGTAAAGTATTTTTTCTGGGGCTGATCACTGCCGATGTAAAGATTTTCCCCCTATGCTCATCACGGGTTAGCTTAAAAAACGCATCTGAAATTGGATTATCTATATCAAAGATAGTGGCATTAGAAACAGATGAAACTCGTTCTCTAACATAAGGACTAATCGAAATTATATTGGGCTGCTTTGCCCAACTGCCTTTTTCGACTACCTCCCAAATCTTTGAGCGTAACTTTTTGAACTGCCCATTTGCCAGAAGTGTGTCCCCATATATAAAGCCATGTACAGTAAATACTTTTGCTATAGCGATATTTTTGACCATAATGCCATAAGTATCATGCGCATGAATAAGGTCTGGCTTCAATTTATCAATCTCTTGCTCAATTTTTTTTCTACCCTTACCCAAAGCATTAGTCAGTTCACTACCTTGTGGTTTAACCAAGCGATGAAGAGTCACTTCTCCCCATAACTCAATCGTATCAACCTTTGTTTCTGGACAAAGCGTGATAACATGAATATCTAACCCACTATATGCAGCTAAAGATCGCACCAAGTTAACACTTACAGCTTCAACGCCACCTAAGGGACGATTAATATCAATTGGAAATTGAGTTACAAAAGCAAGTTTAATAGATTGCATGACTAGTCCTTAGCCTTATTTGAAAGTTCGCTAAAAATGCTCTCGAAACGTTGCATCACTTCATCTACCGAATGATTTTCTTGGTAGTATTCACGTGCATTTAAAGAACATTCATCCCACACATTGGAGTTACCAGATATAGCTTCTATACCTCGTACCAATTCATCTTTATTACTTGCATAAAAACCTAATTTTCTTTTTTGTATTAAACTATCAGGATCAAAAGTAGACACTATTGGCAACCCTTGACTCCAAGCTTCTAAAAACGTATTTGGAAAGCCTTCATACTCAGAAGTACAACAGAATAACGTACTCGAGCGATAAAGTTCTGGCATGGATTCCCTCCCCACCATTCCTAAATATGTAACATTCTCCAATTGTTCCATTTTCTTAAATAAGCCATCAGAGTACTCATCCTCTTCAAGCGGACTTCCTCCAACAATAAATTGAATTTCAGGGAGCTCTTCTGCAACTTGCAGTAAAAGTTCGAGCCTTTTGCAAGGGTGAATACGTGCAGCCCATAAAACAGTTATTTTATCCGAGTTAAAAGCTAATCGCTGATATTCGCTATTATTAGGGCCTGGGCAAGGCATCGGCATCACAGTGGACTCTAAATTGAATCCATCAAGCAGTAAATCAACCTGCTTATTTGTTTGCGCAAGAATCCGGTCTGCATTTTTCAATCCATAACGATACAGAACGCGCTCACGTAACTTAGTCATTACAGGTAAGGAAGCATCCGCATCCGCATCACTCGCCAATGAGTATAAAAATTGTTTATTATTACTTTTACACCACATGGCAATTTGACCTGTTATATATTCGCCGCAGTTTTGGTAATACACATCAGCATTAGCTCTTTTCATTGCATTAATCAAACCGCTCCAACGTGGATAAAAGAAACGAAGCCCTGGAATACCCGCATCTCGTCTGCAAATTTTTATTACATTAATACCATCAATCAATTCATCTTCAGAGCTTCCATCTGCCCAAGTTAATAAAGAGACTTTATGTCCTCTAGCAACTAACCATTTAGCCATTAGAGTTGTCTGCCTTTCAACCCCACCGATAAAACCAGCATTACCACCTTTAACGGCATCGTATGCAAAATGCGCTACAAGACATATATTCAACATGCTAAATACAACCTATAATGAAATAATAAACTCGATAAAATGCTACAAATAATGAATTATTGATTCAAAAGATGAAGTAGCTCAGACTTAGATTTTTGGGCAGGAAAATTAAAACGTTTTAACATCATTAAATCATCCTTGACTCTGCACAAACCGACATCCGTAGAAAAAGCAGCACGGTACCCAAGTTTGCGCAATGTACTGATTGATAGCTTGTTATAACTTCCATTTGGATAACAAAAATAGCGACACTCTATCCCTAAGTTTTGCTCAAGTTGCAACTTTGACTGCTGTAGCTGAATAATTAGTTCACTTTCAGGTAAGCAATCAACTCGCCAATGTTCTACAGTGTGACTTGCGACATCAATACTATCAGAGTGAACGGCTTCACGTAATTGTTGCCAAGACACAATTGCCGACCAATCATCTTGGTCACAAATTGCATTCAGAGACAAACCACTTTTTTGCTCTAATTGCTCACACAGAGCATCAAATAGCGCCCCCATCTCAATATCATTACGAAATTCCTGCTTACACGTATCCCTAAACACCTTGTAGCTTTTTATCAAAGCATTTCGAGAAGTCGCATCAAAGTGATATTTACGACCTTGATGCTCAAGTGACAGTACTTCACCCATATTCTGCTGTAATGCATAATCTAGTCGGTCGACTTTAAATGGACGACCCGATTCAACATTACCCGTAGTAACAAACAACAAAGGTTTGATAGAAAATTGCTTACAGATTGGCAGAGCGTAATCTAGATTATTGCGATAGCCATCGTCAAAAGTGATGAGCAAAGCATTTTGAATTGCCGGTTGTTTACCCTCAATTAGCTGAATGGCCTGTTCAATATCAACAAACTGATAAAAACAGGACAATATAGCCAATGTCCGCTGAAATTCAGATGGAGAAAGTTGGGAGCGTAGAGGCTCCCATTGGCTGTGAGCATGTTTCGCCATCACACCATGCACCATCAGTACACATACTGCATCACGATTATTCTGGTGACGCGCGGGTATAAAGCCAAATTTAAACCCTAAACCAAAGAGCATTCTCTTTAATAAAACTTTACCTATCATCAAGCACACCCTTTAGTACAAAAATAAATCCATTTAAAATCTATAAACAAAATTACTTTATATTACAAACGGATATCAACATCACCTTTAGGTAAAATATACTTCAAATCGTAAAGGACATGCTTAGCTTTACCTAGTTTTCTGACATCTGACGGGTTTAAAGACTTATATTCATTATGCGCAACGGCAAGAATAATCGCATCATAAGTATCAGCCTGAGGAGTGTGAGTTAAAGACAAACCGTATTCTTTTTCAGCATCATCGTTTGAGCACCATGGATCAACAATGTCAGGAACAATATCGTACGATTTCAATTCTTTGACAATATCGACCACTCGCGTGTTACGTAAATCAGGACAATTTTCTTTAAATGTAAGCCCCATTATTAAGACTTTTGCACCGCTCACATGAATGCGTTCTTTAAGCATTTTTTTTACCAGCTGAGAAACAACATACGCCCCCATACCATCGTTAATCCGACGCCCTGCTAATATCATATCTGGGTAATAGCCTGCTGACTCTGCTTTATGCGTCAAATAATATGGGTCTACGCCAATACAATGCCCACCAACTAAACCCGGCCTAAAAGGTAAAAAGTTCCACTTAGTTCCAGCAGCTTCTAATACATCTAAGGTATCAACACCGAGCTTATTAAATATGATGGCCAACTCATTAATCAAGGCTATATTGACATCACGCTGTGTATTTTCGATAACTTTAGCTGCCTCAGCCACTTTAATTGAAGGTGCTTTATGAGTTCCTGCTGTGATAATCGATTTATAAATAGCATCAATATAATCTGCAACAGCAGGGGTAGATCCCGAGGTCACTTTTAATATATTAGTCACTCGGCGCTCTTTGTCCCCCGGGTTAATCCGCTCAGGACTATAGCCCGCATAAAAATCAACATTAAATACCAAACCTGATACTTTTTCTAAAACAGGAATACAAATTTCCTCGGTGGCACCTGGATAAACAGTCGATTCATAAATAACAACATCACCCGCTTCGATTACCGTACCTAACATTTCACTTGCTTTAATCAATGGCGTTAAATCGGGTTGTTTATCACTATCAATTGGAGTTGGAACCGTAACGATGTATACATTGCTCTGCTTTAAATCTTCAATGCTGCAACTATACTTAAGCAATGTTGCTGCTTTTAGATCATCTGAAGAACACTCTAGATTCGAGTCAACACCATCATTTAATTCACCAACTCTGGCTGAGCTAATGTCAAAACCGACAGTATTGTAATGCTTACCAAATTCTGCGGCTAAAGGTAAGCCAACATAACCTAAGCCGATAATCGCTAGTTTTGTATTAGAGAGTTCGAACATTAATTGAATCCTTTCCAAAAGAAGTTTGTATAAATTTTTAATTTTTTACGTTATTTATATAGTTTTCATAACGTCAATTAGTTGAGTGGGAAATGAAATAGCTCAGCCCATTTTTAGTAATTTTTTGTATAGTGCTGCCACATTGTTGACATAACGCTCAATTGTATATTTTGCCAAATTTTGCTGTGCTGCTTGAGAGAATTGGGTTCGCAAATCAGGATCTGATATTAATGAATTCACTTTATTAGCTAATTGTTCATAATTTTCTCGTTGAAATAGAAAGCCGTTCACACCATCTTCAATCACTTCTGGAATTCCCCCCGTATTACTTGCTACACAAGGTAAGCCAGCAGCTTGCGCCTCGATGAGCGCAGCCCCTACGCCTTCAGAACGAGATGGAAAAATAAAGATGTCACTCGCTTTTAGAATACAATCCACATCACTGCGAGCACCGGAAAACATCACGCGGTCTTGTAAACCTAAAGAGCTAATCAGCTCGTTTAGTTTCTGATGAAAGCTTAGTGATGTATGTTTACCAACCAACAATAACGTTGCATTAGGAGCTTTGTCAGCAACTAAAGCAAAGGCTTTAATTGCGATATCCCAGCCTTTGACTTTGACACTATGGCCGACAGCCGTAATAACAATGTCATCATCGGCAAAATTAAACGCTTCTCTAATACCGACTTTTGAGGCTAACAGATATTTTTCAGTTGGAACGGGAGCATTGATCACGTCTATTTTATTAGCAAAACCTATCTGTTGAATTAGCTCATCTTTCACTGCATGACTTATTGCAAGAACTTTATCAGAAAAAAAAGTGGTAACTCTTAAACTTGGAAACAACTTACGCAATCCCTTTGCCTCCGTATTATTTTCATAATAAGAAGACATAGCTAACTTTGACCAAATTTTAACCGGAACACCTGCTAGGGCAGCAGCGATCATCGGGCTTGTATGGTCATTATTACAATGAAATAATGTACAGTTGAGACGTTTTAGTAATTTAAAATTTCGAATAACACTCGAAAGATCAAAATTCCCTTTAGATCTTGGTTGGTAAATAATTTCGCAACCAGCATCTAAATACGGTTGGATTAAACTTTGTTCAATTGGTTGCGATAATACTAACCAATTGTTCCAACCATTTTTATCGCACTGTTCAATTAACTTTAGTGTCCGTAACCACTTTGAGTTAGGCACGATCGGTGCTCCCCCCCAATAGTGAACAATGTTTATTCCCTTATCCAATTAAAATCACCCTAAAAATAAAAATTTTTAATTATTTTAACCAATATATAGTATCAATATTATTGGCAATGAGAGTATAAAAAAATAGTTATATACTATTACATATTAGCTTTCAGCCTTTAGCTTCACGCTAAAGGCTGAAATATATCTTTACTGCTCTATCACTTCGATTAACGTTGGCGCAAGAGGTAAAGAGACATCATTAAAATCTGCGTTATTTTGGTTCTCGTATGCACCAATATCCACTGTACCCAAAACCCTATTATTTCCTGTTATATCAAGGGTTAAAGGGGCTTTAAAAACACTCTCATATCGAGTCAGTATTTCTGATATTGATGATCCAGAAGAAATAGCAGGGCTAGTATTATCAATTGCATATCTAGTCTCCCCCTCTGAAGGTGAAAATTTAGGCTCTTCATGAATACACGTAGGGCAAGTAGCATATTTATAATTGAACTGATAGTTTTTGTGAAAAATGAGATTATTTGCAACATCATTTACAGCTTTCGATGAAGCAGCTGCAATATCATAACTATCAACTTCATTCCTCTCATTAATAATATTATTTATGAACAAGAATCCTCCACTGGAAGATTCTATCCCCTTATCAATATTAATTAATGTATTATTTACAGCACCACCAGAAGGAGCACCGCGAAAGTGTATAGCTGAACCAGTTGAATAAATACTTTTAGGATCCCAACCTAAATCCCAATGAGAATGCCTGATATTCTCTATAACATTACCAACAACCCAAGTTTCTGTTGCACCTTGAGATATTAATACACCATCAGCAGCATTATAAATATGATTATTAACGACCCATGTATTGTCTGCTTGATTATGAATTACAATGGCGGCACCTGTTGAAGGATTTCCTTTATGCTCTCGCCAGTTATAAATTTTATTTCCTATAATTAAAGTGTTATCTGCTTCTTTGACATCCACACCGTTTTCTAAGTTACTATGAAACTCATTATCTGCTATATAAATGTCTCGAGGACGCTTCTGATCTGGTATGGTTGCCCGTCCCACTTGCACCGAGTCGCCCCCTAAATTATGAATCTTATTCTTTAATATCCAAACACGATCAACATTTAAATCAGGATGAACGCCATGAGCGTCATTTTCAGTAGTTGCACCCAATGCGGTATCAACATCATCGAAATCATTCCCTCTCTGTGATATCTCGTTATTATAAATAACGAAGTCATGGAATCGGTCAGCATCATTCAAACTATAAATTGCGATAGCATTACCAAATCTACTAAGCTCACCATCTCCAACAAATATTGAATTACGAATAACAACATGAGATAAGCTGCTATTGTTATGAGTTCTCAGACTTAAGGCTTTCTGTTCAAACCTAATATTTTCGATAAAAACATACTTGCCTTTTACGATCGTTTCACCATTAATTACAGCTTTATTTTCCAAGGAAGCCCCACGAAACCATATTGGCTTATCAGGGGTTCCATTAGCATTAAAAATGATCTGCCCCCCTCCATCATAAGGTCCACCGTGTATTTCTATGTATGAACCTGCAGCGTAATCTCCTTCAGGTATAGTTAATCTAGGTGCACTTGGAGAGCCGAATGGATTATTAGAATTCGTTGCGTTCGAATGAGCACTATCTATATAGAATGCCGGTAACCCCAGATCTTTAGCTGCTTGCCAAGATTGTGGAGCAACTCCTGTTAAAGGGTTAACGACTTGCCCTTGAAAATTAGCATCTACCCACGTGTTAATCGGATCAGGCACTCCATGCGGCAGTAAAACCTCGGAAGCTGCTAACCCAGAAAAAGTAAAAGTCAGTACGAAAGGTAAGCACTTGTATAATTTAATTTTTTTCATAACTTTGTCCATTATTTAATAATTGAAATTCAGTGCAAAAACAAAGCTCAAAATCCATTAAGCTCATTATTTTAGTACTTGAATATACTAGCATAAGCTAGCTAACTCGGTTAAATCTTAAAGTTTCTTAAGAGTCTCCTCGACAGGGTTAGAACCAAGCAATAGACTCCCTTTCCCTTGCTTTACTTTTTTTCTTTCTACGAATACTCTCAGAGTTAATGCTATTGCGACCCACATACCGACAGCACCTTCTCTAGGATAAAATGTCTGACTTCCATTTGATGCAATCAAAAAGGCCAATAATAAAGATAAAGAAATACCTCCTGTGACTACATATAATTTGTTTGTGTCATCCCGAAAAAGTTGCCAAGAGATCTTCAAAATAAGTAAATAAAATAAAAATACAGGTACCGCCCCTATATAGCCATTATCTAATATCCATTCTAAATACGCATTATGAGGATGGGGGAAGCTTTCTCCTTCACCATATTCTTGCTTCAAACGCATGGTAATTCCATTATTTTGCATTGCATTACGGCCATAACCAAAAAATGGTGCATCTGCAATTCCCTCTATTACTTTTGGCCAAGCATAGACTCGGCCAGAAGTCACAGCATGTAAATCAACTTTCTCTTGTTCAAAGTTGGTTTCTTGTACTTCGATGGACTCATCAGCAACAAAACCTTGAAGTAGCCGATCGACCGCAGCGGGTGCAAAAGTGATAACTCCGATCAACATAAAAGGCGCCAACATTAAATATTTTCGCCATTTAAACATACAGAATATAAAGCCAAGCACGGCCCATGTCCCATATCCTGTTCTACCTCCTGTCATAGCCATTGCCATTAGGATGGCAATACAACTTGGTACAATAAACAGCCAAAATTGTTTCGTCGTTGCAAACTCTTTTAAACAAAACATTGCCCAAAAGGCCCCACTCATCATCATCGATATATTGACACGATGAAATCCAACGCTGTTCGTAATAATTTTCAAGGCTTTACGCTGTAAGCCCTCGCCACTCATAGTCAAAGATCCTAGTTTCATCGCTTTTATAACTTGTAATGCAAGTAGTAAATACATCAAAACTAATGCTAATACCGCTATATTGTATTGTTTGCGATCACGGCAGCCATCAAAGATAATTAACGAAGGGATAACCCATTTAAAGCAATTGATTAAATATTCATTAATAGCCGTGGCACCTAAATAAGGCTTCCCACCATATGTCGCAACAAGCAGATCGACCCCTGAATGATCATATAAATACCGAATAACACTAGAAACGATAAATACAGCATAAAAAATCAATAAGGTATTGAAAATAGGGGGCATTTCCCATACCAGCTTTTGCTTTTTGCGATTTACAACCCATGACATCACCACGTTCATGAACAGAAAATTCCAGTGATTTAAACCTGGTACCCCGCCAACTGCCTTCGGCATGTCAGGGTGTTGAAAAATAGACATCAATAAGATCAACCAGCAAGCAGTGCGAAACCAATCTTTCCACGCATAAGCCGACAAGTAAGCTATTAAAAAAGTAAGAAGCGTAATTCGAATCACATTAAAACCTCATTTAATGATCATTAAAAGAAGAGAAAATTGACCGCCAATAATCTGCAACGAATGCATTTGCAAATTTCGACGTAGACATTAGTGCCTGTTTTGAAAACGCTTTATACTGTTCTTGGTTTTCTAAGATTAAAACAAAACTCTCTGCAAAACTTTCTGGTGTTAAATCATTAATTAAATAGCCATTTTCTTCATGCTTAAGTAAATCACCTAAGTCACCTACTTTTGAGGTTATTGAAGGTAGGCCGACCATCATTGCTTGAATCAATGCTTGAGAGAGACCTTCAGAATCAGAAGTTAAAACAAAGCATTTAGACTGTTTTAACCAAAAATCAACATTATTTTGCCAACCAACAAATGTAACTTGTTTATTTAAATCAAGTCGCTGACTTTGTTCCTCAAGTAAATTTTTATCTGGTCCATCCCCGACAATAACTGCTGTAATATCTTTTTTATTTGCTTTAGCAATTTTTATTGCCTGTAAAAATCGATCCACTCGCTTCACATCAGATAATCGACCTATTAAAATAAAGTCATATATTTTCTTAATTTTTTCATCAGGTAAGAAAGCTTTTTCATCGAATCCTCCAGCTACAATTTCACACCTTGCCGTTACATTTTTAGAACGAAAATAAGTGATTGCTGAAGATCCCATTGTTATAACTAAATCCATATTATTTACAGCACGAAGGAGAATAGATTCAACAAATAAATCAGGGGTACCTAATCGATTGAATATTCGATTTTCAGTATAAACGCCTCCTCCTAAGACTTCTCTTGGCCCTCCACCGCAAATATAAACAGATCGACCCCTGATTAATTTACTTAAAAAAACAGCAAACAATCCATTTAATAATAAATGAAACCCAACGATTATATCTGGCCTTAACTTAATGGCTAGCCATGAAAAATAAATCAATCTAGCCCCTACTTTTCCTGATATTTTTTCTAACCATTTTGGAGCATACACCCCCCTAACATTTTCTATATCTGGTACAACAGTAGAGGCAACCATTATAAGCTCTTGACAATTATCGGCTCCAGCCATTGGTTTTAAGTGCGTTATTAACCAGTGATCAGAATAGAAAGTGCCCGTAGCTAGCACAACAACTTTTTCGTTTAACTTTCGCTTTGGAATCAATCTACACAGTAATAAAAAAGCATAATATACGAAAAGAAAAAACCTTAGAATCCAACGAAAGATAAATCGTAAAAATGTTGTTTTATTTAATTGAGAACTCATAATTACTCTGCAAATTTGGAAATTGAAGTAAGTGCCACGGTAAAGAAACACTTCGAAAGCCTCTTTGATCTGGCTGATTTATTTGTATGTCTTTTTGTTCTCGATTATTGATAAAAACTTGCACATCGTCGACATCACCAATGTACCAAGTCAAACCTTGTAATTCTGCTATATCAAGATCTGTTGTGATAAAAATATGTAGAGTCTGATTTAGCATCTCTGTATGAACAACCACTTCTTGTTGCGCTCTCAAATAACCCAAAAGTCGGCGCGTGGTCGCAACCAAAATGCGCTTCTCATCTTTATAACGAGCAAGTAATTCAAAAGCAGAACGAGTTTGATCTGTAAATGGTGCGGACTCTGAGTGAACTTTTCCTAGGTGACTATAAAAAATACTACAGCCTTCGTTGCGTAATAAGGTATCGAGTACTTTTTTAGTTAAAACCTGATGGACCCCTCTACCTGTATCACTGTGAGAAACTCCTCCCCAAGATGGATTGCAACGCATAAACTCGAAAACAGGAGTATCATCTAACAGAGTAGTTTGGCGCAAAACTTTATTATCTTTGTGCATCGCATATTTTTTATTACCTAAGCGCGCGAGCACTCCTTTTACAAATTCCAACGCTAAGGTTTTTCCTGAAGCGATAAACTCTGACCAATTTATAATACCTTGATAACTCCGAGGTGAATTCTGTGCCACAATACTAGTGACTCGGCCTTTCCAAACAAATGGGATAACGCCACTTTGTATAGTAAGATCACAATGATATGCATTAGCTCCCACTATTGCTCCCTCACCTTGCATAATATCATTATCTAAGTTTGTAATGGCTTGCCCATGGTCAACCCAGACCTCAATCTTTCGCTGACCACTTTGAATCACAGACCAATATCGCTCTATTTGCGCTCGTTCAGTCACAAAATCCCCAAACGAATGGAAGCAATCAATGTGACCTGAATCTATTAATTGATGGATTTTTATTCGACCTAGATCTGACGTATTAGTATAAGAAAACTGCCCTTTTGGCATATCGAAATAGATTGTATTGCCGACTTCGAGGCCAACACCTTTACCCAACATAGTTTGATCTGTGGTATTAAGGTAGCGTGCTGTTTCGAAATAGATTTCGCTTGAAGGGGTCTCATCTAAATCGCTACAAATAGCCATCATGGCCTCATACGGGTATGGGTACTTACGTAAGCTAACATCCATATTTGTAAACCTTAAAAGGAGTAATAATTAAATTTAAATTTAAATTTCATGAGTAAAACCTTAATCGGCCATACACTTTGTTTTGAAGGTGTTTAGGGACTAAATACAAGAAGTATATAAAAACTGTAATAAGGCTCCCGCACAGCAAAGCAATAAACGCTGTTGTAATCTCGTTATTCTCAAATGCAAAACGTGACCAAGCTATCAATGCAAAAAATGGTAACACATAGATAAATGGCTTTATGAAAGCTTTGTTAAGATATAAAAACCAAGAAAGTTTGAGTTCTCTACACGTATAAATAGGTACAAGCAGTCCGTAAACAAGATTCATAGGGATTACAAATAATAATGCCGCAGTTGTGAGCTCCCAATGCTCAACACCCGTGAACAATAAACCTATAGAAAATGAAATAAAAATAGCAATAAAAGCAACTAGCGAGATTCGTCCATGCTGATTCATTCCCATCAAGATCCGAATAGATGTATCTTGCCCCATTGGAAGTAACTGTCCAAGGGCTAGAATCATTACCAATGAAGTTAGCGCGTATTCGCTACCCATCCAATAGTGCAATATCACATCACCATATATAAAAAGAAAACCTAAACTAGGAAATGTAAATGCAAAACTCAATGCCGTAGTATTTAAAAACAACGTTTGTATCGCTTTCAAATCCCCAGCTCCTTGCATCGAACCTGTGGTGGGTGTCAACATTAAAGTAAATTTTGTCATGAATGTTTTTACTTGTTTGGTTAATGCCATAGGGCGAGCAAAAATAGCTAGTGCAGCCGGTCCTATCGTACTAACCAACATAATGCTAATCGTTTGTAATAAGATAATTGGGGGAATGTTTGACAGCATGCTTTTGATACCAAACACAAACATTTCTTTACAAGTAATTCGATTTGCAAGTCGCAAATTAAACTTAAACTCTTTACACACTTTGTTCATAAATACAAAACGTAAAAACTCAAATACGATAGTCGAGACCAAATAACCTAACGCCATCCCCGCTACACTCATCTGTGTAAAATATAGGGCTATGACCATTAAGATCACTGATAAAATACTATCTCCAGCATGTAATGCATTATGAATATCCCAACGATGATATCCGGTTAAAAGCCCACTCGCTGAGCCCGAGATCATTCTAACGGCAACACTAAGTCCTAAATAAAGTACGACCCATTGCGCCGTTTCGGTATGTTCCATCAGTGTGTCGCTAAAATAAATTGGTAACACAAAGTAAAAGGCTACTGTGCTTAATACTGCTGTCGTCGCAAAGATGGCCTGTACAAATACCGCAGAGTTGGCCACTTTGTTTAACTCTAAAAAATCTCCAACAGAACGGTATTTACTCACATATCGATTAAAACATGCCCCCATACCTAAACCAATCAAGCTTAAATAACTGACAAAAGACCATCCAAAATCCCAGATCCCCAACGAGACTTGCCCAACATTGTCATCAACAAGCCGAGGCATAACAAAACCAGAAAAAATCATCACTAGCTGACTGATCCAACCAACAAACAGATTCCAAGCAAAGCGATTCTGACCCGTCAAGTCTTCGGTTTTAGACTGAGAGTTACCTTTTTTCATTATTCTGCGCAGCCAATTTTTTTATGGTAATCCCCAGCTATTTCATCATAAATCTGTAATTCTTTGTCTGTTAAATCTTGAGACCAACGGTCATCAAGTTTAATCACTTCAGAGTCATCTAAACGCATTCCGTTTCCGACAACATGATGCTCAACAGTCTTGAAATCTAAGCGTTTTTTATTCGGATCTACACCGATAAAAGAAAAGATTTCATCAAGAGTCGCTTCTGTATTGTTGCAGATATCCTCGTAATGAACTTTAATCCAATTATCTCTTGGCATGGTCGCCAGAACAGCTTCAGTTTCTTGATTGCAGCGCACCCATTCGTGAGCCCCCTGTGCAACCCCTCGACCTTGCTCCCCTGTTTTTCCAGCACCTCCCCCACGGAATTTAGGATCTTTAGCATCTGCATATTCTGAAGGGTTTTTATAAGCCAGAGATACTCCGCGACCATCACGTACCACCCAAACGACCTTGATATCAAAATCTGGGTTCTTTAATAAATACTTTAGCCTTATACCTATTTTCGAAGAGTCTACAACAGTATCAACCTTAGCTTGTTCAGCAATCGATCGCGCGTAATCCGCATTACGCTTTTGCAATTTTGGTAAATTACTGCGCCATGTTGGAGATAAATTTAAAAGGCAATCTCTCACCCATTCGATTAAGGGGCTGCGAACTAATGGACTTAGTAACTTTAAGACGTAAGGAGTTGCACCTGTACGAATATCAGTATCAGCTTTTGATATACAAAAATCATGGCCTTTGGACTGCATTTTTGCAGTCACTCCTTGCCAAAAACCACATTCTGACACTAAGGTTTTACACGAACACAAATAACTGTCTTTCCCACCTAAATTAATTGCTTTCAATTCGCCCACACTGCATAAGTCTGGATGTGCACCAAGTAACATCGCTGTCATTGTCGAACCAGAGTGGCTCGCCGCAGCCAAGTAAACAAGTTTTTGTTTTTTAATTGTCATTTTAATACTTTATCTTATTAATCTTTTATACAAAGAGGGGTTATTTTGTTGGTTTTATAAGCTCTTTAGCTAACATTAATAGATACAAAACATTAGTGATCAAATATCGTTTCCATAAGCGGCCGGGCTCTTGTTTAACTCGATATAACCATTCCATTCCATATTTTTGCCAAATCAGAGGAGCTCGTTCAACCTTTCCTGCCATAACATCAAAAGAGCCACCCACACCATGGACTACCGGTACTTGCATCAGTGCACTCCAACGAGCCATAAATTGCTCTTTTTTTGGAGAAGTAATTGCGACAAACAAAACATCAGCTTTACTATCAGCTATTTTTTGAGCGACCTCTTGCGCTTGTTGTTCATCAAAGTAGCCATTTTGGCGCCCTGCTATCACCGCACCAGGATACAAACGGTTAATCTCAGCTTCAACTTTTGCAGATATTTCCTCGGTTGCTCCAAGGCAAAAGAAGCGATATCCATGATGGTCGCCTCGTCTCAAAATGCCATGCATCAGATCAATACCTGCGACTCTCTCAGGTAATGACTTTCGGAGTAATTTACTGGCCATCACCACTGAACTGCCATCGGCCATAATCAAATCAGACGAAAGGACATCTTGACCTAACTCTGGATTTCGTCGCATATTGACTATTTTTGCAGCATTTAGCATCCCGATATTAACCGAATGACGTTCAGTAATTGCTTGATGTATATCATCAAGTGCCTGCTCCATAGTGACACTATGGACATCGATTCCGAATAAGCGCACTCTCGGGCGGACAACTTGAAATTTTGCTAGAGGAGTATCTGAGGGAGCTTCATTTAACTGCATTTATATTACTTTCCATAGTACAAATTTTAAGTATTTAAGATTCAAAAACAAACTGAGTTTAAAAATTCAGCTGTATCGAAGGGCGGCGATATTAGCACTTTTTCATTAAAAATGTAAGTATTAAAAACCAGCAATCTCGCTTCTTAAAAAATACTAAAAACTAAAGTCTAAAAATAAATACCTCCTCACTAATATTTTATTCACTCACGCGAAAGCGTCATTTCAACTTCACTTTTTCTTCTTTTACCTTTACAGTACGCCCCCCCTATTTGTTGTTGTCGACTGGGTTAAAATAAGGAGTGTAATTTATGGATAAGAAAACACCGTTTTTACTAAGCTTGGACTATGAGTTATTTTTTGGAAATGAAGTAGGGACTGTTGAGCATTGCATGATTACTCCAACTAATGAGTTACTCAAAGTGTTGGATAAACATCAAGCCAAAGTAAGCATGTTCGTTGACGCCAGCTTTTTATTAACCCTCCAACAGCAAGCTATTCAATATCCTGAATTAGCAAAACAATTCGACTTAATAAAGCAACAACTACTATTCCTTTCAGACAATGGCCATGATGTACAACTTCATATACATCCGCATTGGCTAGATAGTAAGTTTGATGGCTCTAAATGGGTAATAAATACCGAACGCTATCGCTTGCACGACTTTAGTAATGAACAGATAGAGACCATCATTTCCAACTGCACTGAAATTCTTCAAAGCTGCAGCCATAATAAAATTTTTGCTTTTCGTGCTGGGGGATGGTGCTTGCAGCCATTTGAACGTTTACAAAAAGCGTTAATGGATAATGGAATTTGGCTTGATAGCACAGTGTATGAAAATGGTTATTCTAGCCACCCATCGCGTTATATTGACTATCGGAATGCGCCATCAAAAATGCAATGGCAATTCGAAAGTGATCCTCTTGTTGAGCAACAGACTGGTTCTTTTACTGAAATTGCTATTTCAGCAATGAAAACATCCCCTTTATTCTTTTGGAAACTAGCTTTAGTTAAACAATTTGCAGCACAAAAATTTCAATCATTTGGTGACGGCTCTGCCATTATATCAAATGGAAATTATTACTGGAAAAGACTAACTCAAGCCACCTATGGACCCGTCATGGTTGATGGCGCTAAAGCTGGGTTACTTGAGAGTGGTTTTGCGCAACATCTTAAAAAACATGGCTCAGATGCAATTTTTAATGTAATGGGACATCCAAAAAGCCTCTCTCCTGACTCTCTACACAAACTTGATATGTTTTTATCTAAACATGATAATTTTGAATTTATCACATATCAAAATCTTAAAGATCAAAGAGTTCAATAAAAACTAATTCTACTTTAATAATGCTACTAACAACTAAAGTAATACTCTGTAATGTGTTGCAAAAACTAAAACGGTAGCCTGTTTAAAAAAAAAACGTATAATAGCCATACTTTTTTATGAAAAAAATAGTTTAGCATTAAGAATCATAAGGTTAATCCCCTTAAAGATTTGAAATTAGCATTATCATTAAATGGACTCTGTTTTAAATGGATATTAATAGCCTAACCCTAATAGATGTATTTCGAGCCAGTATCGAAATCGCTTTGGCGATCGCTGTCATTATTAAAATTAAAAATTGGCCAGTTAAAATTAGCTTTACCATTTGTGCACTCGTCACAGCTCTATGGCAAGTGAATTACCCGCTTCTTCCGGAACAGACCTCACCAAATCTAACTTTTTTTCTTCTAGATAGCTTACGATATTTCGCTTGGATTATTGCGCTTTTTCATTTGATGCTTATTTGCCGGAGAATGACCTTACCTTTGTATTGGGCTTTGAGCTTATACTCTATTTTCGCTACTCTTTTGGCTATTTTAATTTTTGAAAACCAATTAAGCATTCCAGATTTCTCTGGCTTTAGTATTGCGCTTTATCTGAAGCTGATGATGTGCCTTTTAGGAATAATTTTTTGTGAGCAGATACTAAGATATGAGCATTCAAGCCGAATGGCTAAAGTTACTTGTTTAGCTGCATTAATGTTATTTTTGTTTGATACATTTACATTTTCAAACAATATTTTATTTTCGTATTTCAATAGTGATATTTGGCTCGCTCGCAGTGGAATATCTACATTTACGTCTCTAATTTTAGCTTTAAATGTTATTTTTTATTCTGAACAGCTCAATGAGCGGGCTAAATTTAAACTTTCAAATTCAGTTATTTTATTTAATACAAGTTTAACTTTGGTTGGTCTATTTTTTATTTTGATGGCACTTGTAGTGTCCGCCATCAGTTTTTTTGATTTACAGTGGTTAGCCCTCTCTAAAATTTTACTTTATGTGGCAGCGATATTTGTCATTGTAACACTGTCTTTTTCTGAGAAAATTCGCCTAAGAATTATAGTTTGGACAAGTAAACACTTTTTCGCACACAAATACGATTATAAAAAGCAATGGATAACATTAGAGTCTTACCTTTCAAACCAAGGAGCTGGCTGTAATTGTTATGATAAATCTCTGCACGCCTTATTAAAACTATTTAACTGTAACTCTGGTGGAATTTGGCTTCCAGGCCAGCAATTTTTTAGCGCCGGTACAACCAAAAATTTAGATTGCCAGCAGCAATCAACCATCGTTGAGAATAACTCATCTTTTATCAACAAACTCAAAAGTGAAGACTGGATTTTCCAAGTGGGTCAACATAGTCAGATAATTGATACGCAATATAATGCTCTATTACCGGACTGGCTTGCTCACCTGCCTAATTTATGGGTCGTTGTGCCTCTAAACACCGAAGATAAGTTAATTGGTTTCGCCGTTTTATGTAAGAACAAACTCAGCGGTCGCTTAACATGGGAAGATTTAGACATCTTAAAGCTGACAGGTCGGCAAATAGCAAGTTACATCAGCCGTCAACAAGCATATGAACAGCTGATTCACAATCAACAATTTGATTTATTTAATAAAATTACAACTTTTGCGATTCATGACATTAAGAACCTGATTGCTCAGCAAGATCTAGTTGTCAAAAATGCAGAGAAATACAAACATATTCCCGAGTTTGTAGATGATGCAATTGAAACGATTGCCAATTCAGTTCAAAAAATGGATTTATTATTGGTTAAGCTGCAAGGAAATACCCAACAAGAAATACAGGTTATTAACTTACAAGAATTAATCATTGAAGCCATTGCGATGAATAGCTCTGGAGCCGTTGTCCCTGTAGCTAATTTTTCGGACGAAGCATTTATTAAAGCCGACAAAGATAAATTACTGATGGCACTTAACCATTTAATTAAAAATGCACAAGATGCTTGTACCGATAAAGAAGGTAAAATTGACATTCACCTATACCATCACCATGAAGCATTTTGGATAGATGTCGTTGATAATGGAATTGGAATGAGTCAAGCCTTTATTGCTAATCAGCTTTTCAAGCCATTTACGAGCACCAAAGATAAAAAAGGGATGGGAATAGGGGTTTACCAAATAAAAGAAATTATAACGAATTTAAACGGTGATTTACTGGTAGAGAGCACCGAAGGTCAAGGAAGTAAATTTTCAATTTATCTCCCTTTGAATACACACATTAAACTATCTAACTCGGCGTAGCCGCAATAAGCTTTATATAGAAGAGGGAAAAATGAATAAATTTCTATTTTTATTACTTACTTTGGCATTACTTGGGGGGTGCAGCTCTCCACCTATCGATGTCTATGATGATGAGTTAGATACTTCAGATTACATTATTGGACGAGGCGATAACTTATACATTAGTGTTTGGAAAAATCCAGAGTTATCGATTTCAATCCCAGTTAGACCGGACGGAAAAATATCAGTCCCCCTTGTTGGTGACGAAAAGGCAGAGGGACTTTCCGCACGTGAATTATCTGAAAATTTGACAGAAAAACTCACAAAATTTATACGAGCACCTCAGGTCACTGTGATGGTAACCGCAGCGAATAGCTCAGAGTTTTTAACTCGCGTCAGGATTACCGGAGCGGTGAATCAACCTCAGTCAATTCCTTATCGTCGAGGAATGACCATTTTAGATTTAGTTTTACAGGCTGGCGGATTAACAGCTTTTGCCGACGCCAACGATGCGATTTTATATAGAAAAACACCAGATGGCACTGTACCTTACGATATCGAGGTAGATGAAATTCTCACAAATGGGAACCTAAAAACAAATTATCAACTTCGCCCTTCTGATATTTTAATCATTCCTGAGAGTGTATTTTAAGCTATGCAACCAAACCTTATTTTTAGTTATGTTTTAATCGTTTTACGTGAACTCAACCAACGCAAATTTAAAGTCGCTTTAGCAGTGGCTATAATTAGCTTTGTTGTGTTGTTCATGGGAATGCTTAGGCCGTCAAACTTTCAAAGTTCTGTTACCATTTTTGCTGATAATCAAAACATCATCAAACCGCTTTTAGCTAAATCAACCAGCGTAACAAATGTAAAACAAAACCGGACAACCCAAGTACAAGATATTATCTACTCTCCGCGCATTTTAACGCAAGTAATTAAACGCGTTTATGGTGAGAGTACCTTTCCAAGTCAAGAACTTATTGATGCCAAAATATTACAACTCAGAAAGAAAATCAGAGTCGAAGGCCTTTCTGGTAACTACATAAAAATTTCATTTAGTGATGATACTGCAGACGCTACTTTTCGCATTTTGAATGAAGTCGTTGTCATGTTTATAGAAGATAGCGCTAATACAAAAAGAGACGAGAGTCGCAGTGCTTATAACTTTATTGAGCAACAAGTAGATTCATACAAACAGCAATTGTTACTTTCTGAATCAAAATTGAAAGCTTTTCAATCTAATAATTTAGACGGAACTGATACAGAGGTTAATAACCGAATTGCTACACTTCGAGCAACAATTGAAGAAATGAAAATTCAAGTTCAAGAAAGTAATACTCGCGTTTGGTCCATCAAAAAACAGTTAGACGGTGAAGATAAGTTCGCTAACAACGATTATGAGTCAGCCGTATACCATACTCAACTTAAAAACCTTGAGCAACAAAAAGCAAACTTATTGCTGACTTATCAAGATGACTACCCAGAAGTTGTTGAGCTTAACTATCAAATAAATGATCTCAAACAGACAATACTTGCGCTTAGTAACAACCCTAAAAACACATCAGAACTCAATTCTGAGTTTAACCCTTTGTATAAAGAGCTTCGTAGTAAACTTTCAGATGCTAATGTAGAAAATCGCACTTTAAAAAATCGTTTAAGCTCATTTGAGAGCTTACTTGAAGAAGCCTATGAACGCCGCAAACGTATTGCCAATAATCAAGCTGAGCTTTCTGAACTTACACGAGACTATAACGTCATCAAGGCGCAATATGATGAAATGCTAACGACGAAAGAGAAAGCACGTTTGTCTATGGTTCTTGATATTGAAGGGCAAGGTGTTAACTATAAAATTCAAGAGCCTGCAGCTTATCCAAATGCCCCGAAAGGAATAAGGTTCATTCACTTTTTCTTATTAGGCCCTTTTATTGGATTGCTGATTATTGCCGGTATTTTTACCGCTCGCGTATTACTTGACGGGAAGATTCGATTAACTTCTCAATTTGAATACCTTGAAGATATAAATGTTCTGGGCCAGGTTAAACGTACAATAAGCAAGTCTGAAAAGTTAAAAAACCGACTCAGTAATATTTATCTACTCATGTTCACTTTTTTAATTGGTCTAGCCTATGTCGCTGTCGCTTTAGCTCATAAATACGATTTATCAATTGGCCACTTTCTCGACCTTGGGAGTTTAAAAAATGCAATCCTTTGATTTCACCCCTTTACAAGCCAATGAAAATAACACGACGTCGGAGAAGCCGACTCGTAAAGACATTCGTCGTATGCTTGAAACATCATTACTCACTCCAAAAGAGCTCGATGATAAAAAAATAATTTACCCTGGTATTGATGATTACGAAACTCTCAACGCATACAGGGAACTAAGAACAAATTTATTCAAGAAGTGTCCAAATAAGAACTTTGTTTGCATGGTTACTAGTGTAACTAAAGATGCAGGCACAAGTCATATTGCGATGAACCTTGCGGCGAGTATCGCCCTAGATCAAAACAAAACGGCACTAATCATTGATTGTAATATTTACGCTCCTCGAATGGAGTATTACTTAAAGCTAGAACCAAAGTTAGGCCTTACAAACTTTTTAGAGCAAGATACAACTGACATCGCCGATATAATGTACCCTTCAGGCCTCCCTCGCGTGAGGGTTATTCCTGTCGGTAATAACATTGTTAATGCCGCAGAGCATTTCTCATCTGAGCGAATGCAATCTTTTCTAGACTCTGTCAAAGCTCGCTATCCTGACCGCTATATTATCTTAGACACTCCAGCCATAGGCCAATTTGCTGAAAGTCAAATACTCGCTGGTATTTGTGATTTAGCGTTACTGGTTGTCGGATATGGCAAATCAAATGCTCCTCAAATTCAAGCGGGTGTAGATGCATTAGGTGAAGATAAATTCGCAGGGATCGTTTTCAATAACTAAGACCTGAATATGACGAATCAATACAAAATATTTTCATTAACTATTTTCTTTGTCGGTTTAAGCGCTGAGAACGCTTACTCTGATACCGCATTTGAAGTAATAGATCCGATAAAGAATCATCTCTCTTTTGGATTAGCGCATGAATATAGCGATAATATTTATAGCCTTCAAAGCAATGAGCAATCTGGTTATGAAGATATTATGAAAGCATCTGTTGGGTACCAAGTAGAGCGGCCAACAAATAAACTCTCTTTGAATTATCGAGGGAACCGTTCTAAATATAGTGTGAATGACCTAGGAAATAACAATTTCTGGGCTGGTTCAGCACAAGCTCTACAGCAATTAGGAAGTGAAAATATTGTTATGGATCTTCGTCACTTGCGACATCGATACTTACTCGATGAAGGAGGTCCTGCACAACCTAATAATCAAGGCAATCGTGATATATTGTCTGCAACACCCATGCTTCGGTTTCCTTACACTAAAAGAGCCCGGTTTGAATTAAGCCATAGTGTCAAAAGAATAAAGTTCACTGATGAACCTGACCAAAATACAAATAGGGAAATTACTAATTTAAATTGGGTTAATGCAGTCAACTCCAAACTATCTTTTCAGCTTTTAGGTGAAGTAGGTACATCGAAATTTCCAGAATATGGTATAGATTACGATCAAAAAAAGGCTTCTATCAACTTAAAAGGGTTATTGAATAATGGTGAATATTCATTCGCTGGTGGTCACAGTCAAGTTGAACTGCAAGGAACTATAGAGAAAGGAACAAACTACAATATATCCATGCTCTATAACATCGGTAAAAGTGCGTTTAATATTTCTGCGCAGCGAGAACTGACCGACTCCTCTGTTGGGTTGGAAATCGGTGAATCAGAAACCGGTGATTTCAACTTTTCACTCACTCAATTGCTTTGGCGTGAACGAGTTGATTTAACTTACTTACTCACAGCCAGAAATAATTTATTTATGAACACAACAACCGTGTTTTGGAATAAAGAATCCCCTCTTTTTAAACTGGGCGAAACTAATGAGGATACAAATTTAGAAGAAATAGAGCAGTCTGGTATATCTAATAGCTCTCGGTGGAGACTATCAAATAAGATAAATGTAAGCATGGCTTTATCTTATCGCGACTCAGATCTCTATGGTGGTGACAATAAACAACAGTGGCGCATAGATAGTTCAATGAGGTACAAGTTAAATGATAAATTATCGTTCCAACTTAAAGCTCGATATACCGATGAAAAAAATAATCAACGCCGAACACAATTTGATGAGATGCGCTTTTCTGCAGAATTGGAATTTAGGTACAAATAATGAGTAAAAACATTGAAACATTATTAATCGTTGAAGATGATAAAGGCTTACAAACTCAGCTAAAATGGCACTTTGGACAAAGCTATAACATCGTAACAGCATTGAATCAAGCTGACGCCATATCAGCTATTCGTTTGCATGAACCCAAAGTTATGATTCAGGATTTAGGGTTACCGCCTGATGAAGATGGGGTCACTCAAGGTTTTGAACTTTTGCAGCAAGCACTCCATTTAAACCCTCACATGAAAATAGTTGTCATGACAGGAAATGAAGGAAATGAGCACGCAATGCAAGCCGTAAAGCTTGGTTCCTATGACTTTTATACAAAACCAGTCAACCCTGACACACTCGATCTGATCGTGCAAAGAGCTTTTCACATTCACAGTTTGGAAGAAAAAAACCGCCTTTTAAGCCAGAAACACACATCGACCCTAAATGGCTTGATTGCATCTGATGAAAAAATGCTAAAAATTTGCAGAATGATTGAAAAACTAGCCCCTACAGATGCCTCTTGTTTACTAATAGGTGAAAGTGGAACAGGTAAAGAAGTATTAGCAACGGCGTTACATGAATCCAGCCCAAGAAGCGATTACAATTTAGTAGCAATCAATTGTGGAGCTATTCCTGAAAATTTAATTGAAAGTGAGCTATTTGGTTATGAGAAAGGAGCCTTCACTGGTGCACTCAAAAGTACACCAGGGAAAATCGAGCTCGCTCATAAAGGTACACTGTTTCTAGATGAAATTGGCGATATGCCACTTCATTTACAAGTTAAACTTTTACGTTTTTTACAGGAAAGAGTCATTGAACGTGTCGGTGGACGACAACAAATCCCTATCGATACACGCGTAGTGTGCGCTACTCACCGAAATTTACCTGAAATGGTAGAATCAGGTGAATTTCGGGAAGATTTATTTTACCGAATAGCTGAAATTCAAATTGATATACCTCCATTAAGAGAGCGTACTTCTGACAAAATTTTATTAGCTAAATACATACTAAATAAAGCAGTTAAAAGCCAAAACCTCTCCATAATTGGTTTTGCTGAAGAAGCCGTTAACGCAATTGAAAATCACCCTTGGCCAGGTAATGTACGAGAGCTTGAAAACAAAATTAAGCGAGCCGCGATAATGTGTGATTCTAAGTACATTACAGCGTTTGATCTTGGCCTCAGGGCAAAAGATGAAAGCCCACTTAACTTAAAAGAAGTAAGAAAAAATGCAGAAGTAATGGCACTAAAACAAGCACTAGCAGCGAATGACAATAATGTCTCAGCAGCAGCTAAGGCATTAGGGGTCACTCGACCTACTCTCTATGATTTAATGAAAAAGTACAATATCTGCTAATGTTAAAAGGATACATACTATGAACACTAGATTTAGCCAAAAAACAAAAACAACACTCGTGGCTAGCTTCATTCTTAGCAGCGTTTTATTTAACTCTGGCTGTAGTGACTCTAATTCTGGAAATGATTTCCATCAACAAATTCAACAGAGTTCAACCTATCTAAAACAAAAACAATTTAAAGCCACAATAATTTCTGCCAATAAGGCTATTTTGGCTGCACCTGATAAAATTGATGGATACCTAATATTAGCTGAAGCTTACTCTCAACTGGGAAGTCCTATAGATGCGATTGAAGTTCTAAAAACATATCAAGGCCAAGTGAATGCTGATTATAACTTTTTACTACTCGAGTCATATATAAAAGCAGGCAAACACTTATCTGCAAATGATTTAATCGAGGAAAATATTGATTCTCTCAGTACAAATTTGGGTCGTCTTGCATTAAACAAAGGGAAATTAGCTCTTTTAGTTCAAGATTGGACTGCCGCAGCTTCACATTTTTCAGCAATTTCGGAAGATAAAACACTCAACGTTGATAGCTTAATCGGCTTAGCTCGTGTAGACGCACTTAATAATCAGATAGATATCGCCCTAAATAAGTTAGAACAAGCTGCACAGCTATCTCCTAAAAATATAGAAAGTAGAATTTTAAAAAGTTATTTACTTATCAATCAAGGGAAACTCAGTTTAGCGGAACAAGAGCTTTCAAATGCCCTGACTCTACTTCCTGCTTCTGATATTTTTACACCAGAAAGGATCAATATTTTACAAGCGCTCACAGAAACACTAACCCTACAAGGTCGAAGTGCTGAAGCGGTGATTTACTCAAGGATTCTTGCAGATGAATTCCCAGGTGCTGAATCTATAAACTCTCAATATAGTCAAGCTATTAAGCACTTTAATAACAAAGAGTTCGAAGATGCGATAGTAATTCTAGAAAAAATAACTCAATCAACGCCAGGGCATAAAAAAGCTTCAACTTTATTAGGAGTAATCTTGTACAGTCAAGGTAACTTCAAAGGTGCAAATAAATACCTAACAAATATGATTGATCCTGAAACGGATTCAGATCAATTGACACAGCTCTATGCAATGACACAATTAAAGCTTTCACAGACTTCAGAGTTAGTTTCTTTACTTGAAAATACTATTGACTCAGAAACAAACCCTGAAATATTACAGATTTATACATTAGCAGCGATTAACCAAAATGAATTAAGTAAAGCTCTTAGCTCAATTAACAAGCTCAAACTATTAGAACCCAACTCACCTAAATTGGCTTTAATAGAAAGTGTTTATTACTCGAGTTTAGCCCAACCTAATCAAGATAAAGCATTAGAAGTTTTATTAACAGCATTAGAAAAGCACGCTAGTGACGCTCAACTCCAAATGGCTTATTTAAAGAAGTTAGTAGAACTAAAGAATTACGAAGCGGCAGATAAGTACACAACGACCTTACTCAACACCCCAAATAACACTGAAGCAACCTTGACACTTATAGCCGATTATTACATACATAGGCAGGAACTTGAGCCCGCTAGAGTTCAATTAGAAAAGGCTCTAACTATTTCTCCCCAATATAAACCGGCCTTGTATGGACTTGCGAGAATCAATCAAAACTTAAAAGATTGGGAAGCAGTAAAGCAGCAATACAAAAATATCTTAGTTATTTACCCAGAAGATATACTTGCATATCAAGGAATTATAATTTCTTTAGTCCAACAAAATAAACCTGTGAACCAACTTAGAGAGATCCTTCCTGAAAATGCTAACCCTGCAATTGCAGATTTAGTTTTAGCGAGTTACCAAGCTCAGCAAAATAACCTAAAAGAAGCGCAAGAACTCTTAGCAAGTGCTAAAAGCAACTTACCTAACCAGTTTAAACAATATTTAGACTCTCTTAAGTTAGAACTCAATTTCAGACGTTCTTCATCAGCCTTAACCTATGGGGACTTTGAAGTAGCACGAACTAATGCATTAGAGGCAATAAAGGAAGCCCCTAGAGATCCTAAATTACTTGCATTGTTAACCACTATCGAAATTCGCTCAGGTCAACTTAGTGAAGCTGACAAAATTCTTAGTCAAATTAAAGATATTGTTCCGAATGATCCAATTATTAATATATTCGGAGCTGAGATCGCAATAGCTAAAAATGATCCCAAAAAAGCAATAGAACTTCTAAACCACGAATGGATGCGAGGAAATAGTGATCGAGTTGCACAAAAACTATTTAGTGTTTTAAATACATACGATAAAGGAAATGCTAATGATTTTCTCACCTCTTGGCAGAAAAAGAACCCCCAAAGTCTCATGGCTCTTTTAAATAAAGCAATTTCAGAGCAAACGAATGGAAATAAATATGAAGCTATTTCCATGTATGAAACCCTTTTAAAGTCAGTCCCTAATGACCCAACAAGCTTAAATAACTTAGCTTGGTTATATTATGAAACGAAAAATATAAAAGCTCTCGAGCTTGCAAAAAAAGCCGTAGAGATTGCTCCTAATAACGCGAATGTATTAGATACTTACGCATGGATTTTATATAAATCAGGGTTTAAGGAGCAAGCTCAAACATTTATTGAGCAAGCGTACAAACTTAACCCAACAGATCCGAGTATAAAAGAACATTGGCAGGAAATAAGTCAGTAAAAACGATGTAAAAAAGGCCTAAATTCGTAAAGCGAACCTAGGCCTTTTTTATCAATCTAAATCTCTAAAGTTGTTTCTTCCATTCAAGATGAAAAAAGCTATTTAACTGTGACACCTATGAATTCAAATGTACTATAGCCACCACGAACCTCTGATGGCTTCAGCTCAATGAGCGGAGAACCTGTAAATTCAATGGTTGCTTTGCCCTGATGCCAGCTCATATTTTTTGGTAATGGGATACGATGCAATCTACCGTCAATAGTAAGTAACAGTTCACTTTTTTCACTACTCCAACTACCCGCTCTAAAATAAACATCTGCAGTATGCAACTTAGAGTCATGACTTGATAGTTGAATTGAAACCTCATTATTCTGATCCCACTTAGCAGACCATCGAGGCTGAATCTCACCTAAGTCAACAAAACCAAAACCGCCGGTGCGAATTTTACCTACACCACTTACTTCTATACTGTCGATATTTACAGAGCTGAAATGTTCATTTTTATTGATGTTTAATGCTGTAGCATATTCATAGTTATCGACATCAATAGGTGCATTAGACATAAAATTAACACCTGAAAATTCTGATGATTCTACTTCAGGATTAGCTTGTACAATTAGGCCTGCAAACATTACAGCACTGTACCCTGCTATAGTATCCGACTGAGTGATTGATATAAATTCATTCTTGCTAAAGACTATATCTAGCGCAATATCGTGCCATTTATACCCTTTAGGGATGACAATTCTGTACTCTTGACTATCACTTTTGATGATGAGAGATACTTCCTTCCCTGTCCATACTCCAGCTTTTAAGAATAACGTTGCTAATTGACTTTTACCTGTGGAGTTAAGTTTAAAACTCAAGCTATTTTTATGACTAAACTCCACTGCAGCATACCCACCAGCAATAACATTTCCTTCATAAAGAAACTGAAAATCTTCAATGTTTGGGATCGTCAATGCCCCCTCTTTTATAATAAAATTAATGTCATCGATTGAAGAAACTGGATTATTATCATTAAAGGGAAGCCCACTTTTAAAGCTATAAAGTGAATTGTTAAATATTTCGACATTGGAGACATTCGTTATAAACTGGTGCGAAAATCGGACTTCTGGTGATTCTGGTTCTGGGCTTCCTGGCGTTACAAGATCGATACAAGACTGTGGAGAAAACACTTGGCCTGCGGCGTTAAAAACACCCACTTTATAACAGTAACTACCTGATTCTGTTACCTCTTGATCGAGATAGCTCTCTGAACCCTGAGGTAAAACAGCTATTGTTTTATACTTGTTCAACTCCTCATCTATTGCTTTTTTTTGGACAATAAATCCACTTTCATTTTCAGAGTTATCTTTCCAAACTAAGTTTATAGCCGCCAATAAATTGAAAGCAAAAAGTAAGCTAAGAACATAAAAAATATAGAGTATTTTTTTATACATTTTTATCCACTCCATTTATTCTCAAAATTCTTCCTATTAAAAAGAAGCATAAAATAAATATCACACTAAAGATAAAGACAAACACTAACCACTTGAATTTAAATGTTAAAAATATAAATTCACCCTTACACCTATTAAAAGTGATTCCGCACTATAGTGAATAAAATTTTTGACCACAAGCCACCAAAAATAATAAACACTGAAGAATTAAGCAATTATTTAAATTTTATCAACAAGTTAAATAGTTTTTCATACTATGGCAGCCTCATTTTCCGGCTTGTTTAACTTCCCAAATTAATATTGTCGAAAAAACATACAAAAATAAGGCGTAATTGCAATTAAATACCACAGTTGATTGTTTTATATACATATAAATTACTGGCTTGTTATATGCAAATAAAAATATGCCTAGGAAGTTAGGGCATCAACTTAATGTTTAATTTTTAATAAAGGAATAACATGAAAAATTTAACTAAAGCGATTACCTGTATTACAGGACTACTCTCTGCAAGTGCATTTGCAAGCCCACTCTCTACTCCTCTTCAGGATATAACAGGTCAAATTGATTTTACTGGAGGAGCTTTTATTACCCTACACAACGGTTCTATAACTGAGATTGATTTCATAACACCAACCGTTGAGGGTTCAACCACTTCCGGATCTTTTCTAAGTACCATAGGTCAAGCAGTAAGCTTTATCGATCCATTTTCTGTCTCAGCCCCAACTTCACAGTTATGGAGTGTGGGTGTATTCTCTTTTGATTTATTGAACATTGTTTCCAATCAAGTTGTCGATTTTAATAATGATGGAAATATAGATTATGCATTTATTCAAGGAACAGGAACCATAAATGGTACAGGATATAACTCAACTGAAGGACAATGGAGCTTTTCTACTCAAGGTTATAAATTAGGTGAAGGTGGTAAGTTCAGTTTTTCTTCATCAACAATACCTGAGCCCGCCACTATCGCATTATTCGGGATTGGATTAATTGGTTTTGGAGCTATAAGACGCAATCCTAAACAGGTATAAATAAAACCTAGAATAATATAGGGTAAGAAATATCTGCTTTTATTCTGTTCTTTTTTACCCTTTATCATGAACTCGACATTAAAAATGTGTATCGAAAATGTCGAACAAACTTACACCCTCATTAAATAACATAAAAAAACCCATAAAAAACAACACACTAAAAGTTGGCACAGGTATTGCTTGTACAGGGGGAAATTAATCTAGACGTACTTTAAGGGAATTAAATGAAAAACTTATTTACTACAATCGCAGCTTCTGCAACTTTACTATTTGCCTCTTCTGCATTTGCAAACCCAGTTTCAACGCCTTTGCAAGCCATTACGGGTCAAATTGACTTCACAGGTGGTGCTATTGTAAAACTTAGCGGTGGCTCAATTACTGAAATTGACTTTTTTAATCCGCAAGTTGAAGCTTCAACAACATCAGGTTCATTCTCTAGCGCTATCGGTCAAACGGTTGACTTTATAGATCCTTTTGTTGTAGCTACGCCTACAACTCAATTGTGGACAGTGGCTGGTTTTAGTTTTGATCTACTGGATATCTTAGTTAATAAAGAGGTTGACTTTGATAATAACGGGAAAGCTGACTATGCCATTATTCAAGGTTCAGGTATGATCCACGGTAATGGTTATGAATCAACTTCAGGTCAGTGGAGCTTCTCAACTCAAGGATTTAATGGTTTAGGTCAAGGTGGAAAATTTAGCTTTTCTTCTTCGACTATTCCTGAGCCAGCGACTATCGCTTTATTAGGTCTTGGTTTAGTTGGTTTTGGCGCGGCTCGTCGTAACAAAAAAGCTTAAACCGAACCTTAGTAAGCAATAAAAAAACCCGCTTTTAGCGGGTTTTTTTTATTCAAATTCATTACTGTAAAGCAATTCCTGCAAATGCAACTTGACTATAACCTTCAATATTTCCAACTGGTTTTATTAAAATCTCTGCATTTCCTTCAAATTCAACATCGAGCTTTATATAGTACCACCTATTGTTTTTCGGTAACTCAATCAATTCATCTACTCCATTAATACTCACGGTGAATGAACCTGAATTATCTGAATAGGCTCCAGCAAAAATATATACACTAGCAAAATTTACTTGATTTAATTCACTAGAAAGTTGGATTGATGTTTCATTCTCGACATTCCAGTCCATACTCCAATGCTCTAGAGCTGATATTTCATCACCACTTTGTATGCTAAAGTAACTATTTCTTAGCTTTCCTTCTCCTTCATAGTTAATTGAATTAACTTGAGCTAATGAGTCGGATTCATTTAATACATGACCTGAAGCTGTTACGTATTTAGACCCTTCGATGCTAATCACTTTATTAGTTAACAAATCGACTGATTGAAGAGAAGCATATGAGTAATCTGGTGCAGTGGCACCACTAGATTCGTTATTTAAAACAATTCCAGCAAACATTACACTACTATAACCACCAACTGAAGTATCTGGATTAACTTTAACTGTGACCGTTTCTTTATATTCAAATTGCACGGCCACGTAATACCACCGATACCCTTTCGGTATCTCTATTTTCGTTGTTTCTGAGCCAGCAGTCACACTAAAACTTGTCACTTCAGAATCCCAAACACCTGCCATCATATAAAGTGTTGCCGTCTGAGAAGCTCCATTTCCTGTAAGTGTAAACTCTAGTGAATTATCAATATGAAACGGCATGTGAGCATAGCCATTTTCTAATTCACTCCCATGATCCTTAAAGATAAAAAAGTCTTTATCATAACGTTTCAATGAGCCACTATTTATATCAAAAGCCACGTTATCAATAGCCTCACTACTATATTCTGAGTTATATGTATAACCACTTTTAAAACTATAAAATTCCTTACCTGATAATTCGATCGCTTCAGGTTTAGAGATTAGCTCATAGGAAACGGCTGCAATCCCCCCCCCTTCTACAGGTGGCAAGGTTGGATCAATTGGTGCTTCTGATGAAGATGCCTCAGCGCACATTTCATCAGAAATAGCTTGCCCAGCTTGATTGTAAGCACTAACTCTGTAGCAGTAAGTCTCACCTTCAACAACTTCAGTGTCTTTAAAGGCTGATGTATTATCAGGTAACTGGACTAGGGTCTGATAAATAGAGTCGGACTCTAATTTTCTGTCTATTATGAATCCAACTTCATTATCTGAGTTATCAAACCAAGAAATTGTTAACTCCGTTGCAAATGCATTAGTAAAAGGAGCAGCTGCAAGTAATGTAAAAGTTGGTAAATAACGAGAAATAGCTTTTGGTAAGAAAATCATTTTGTACCTCCACAAAATTGATAATTCAGAAGCCATCTCAATATTGAAATTATACGAATAGGTGGAGGAGTGAGTATGTTCATCGCCTCGGCAACCCCGCTGCCTTGGATAAAAATCTTTAGGCCGGTAGCTTTGCGTATTAAAGTTTCCTTTAACTTGCCCTTTTCTAGCTCACAATATATAGACTCTGAATTATTTACTTAACGAATATACTCTTAGTAAATTCGCTCTGTTAGTAACTAATCATTAGTTTCTGAGACAACTTTATTACAACAAAAGGATTAGCGCAAGTGCAAAATTAAACTTTTTTACTAGTATTTTAGTCTGGGATTACAAAAAAAGATCTAAGTACTTTTTAGGTTTAACTTTTTTAATTTGAGGGCATCACTAAATTAAGCTTTTTAATCGGTGTTAAGCGAGACAAATGTGGAGAATATATTTTTGCGCCTTTTAATAACTCATAATTGGTTTCCTAAAAACTGAATAGTGAAAAGAGAACCAGAGGCGACTACTAAATATTTGAGAGCTAAAAGGGTGCAGATAGAGCGCCCTTCTTTTTAAAAATACATTACCAATCAAGTTGCTTTGAACAAACAAAGCCGCAAAAAAGCAGATGTTTCATATAAACTCGGACGTAATTTAACGCCAGTAAGGAGCTTGCTTTTGTGTAACCAACCGACTTTGCTCCATTGCGGCTATTAGGTTATCTGTTTTTTGCCCAAGCCATGTTTGAATTTGTAATAAGTCATCATCTTCTTGCTGATCACATAACTGCTTTAAATAATCTAATGTACTTAATTCATCAATTCCTTCGATGATATCAAACCAAGGACTGCGAAACTCATCGCGATTTTGTTTTGAAAATAGTGCACCTAAGCATGCACCACTGAGTAAATTACGTTGTAAATGCTGTTTTTGCGCTAAGTAATCTTGAGAAGTAAACTCATCACTAGCAGGAAATAGCGTATTCATTTCTTGCCAATCTTTTTCAAATAACCGTGCGGCAATATCGGCCACTTTTTCTTGTGCTGCTAGTTCTTGGCCCGCTGACCACGTTTGTCGCCACTTCCGATCCACTAAAAATGTCGTTAAATCGAGAATCAAATTGTTATAACGTGGAGATTGAAAAATTGCTTTGATGGCTGCAATTCGCGGTCGTTGTTGTCTTAAATCAGTGATCATACTCTCAAGGGTCGGAGCTTTACTTATTTTTTTATAAAAAACATGCTTCTTTGATGTGAATGTCTTAATTTGAATCGCCGTTTCAACCCATGAAAAGCTGTGTAACAGCCATTTTAATTCTTGACGTAAATGTTCAGTGCTGTGCTTATCAACAACACCTTCAAACAACCAAAATGCATGGCGAATTAAGCTGATACCATCAATCATGCGTTTTAAAGTTTTAAACTTGGCATCCTCGAAATAACACTGCTCGTGTTTTTGCACAAAGGCTATCGCATAGTTTAAACACGCGCTAAACGCCTGCTCTTGATTCATATCTGACTTCAAAGGCACAAAATTGATGTACTTATCTGCTTTTAGGGGCTTTTTGTCTGCAAGCATATATCCCCGCGCAGCTTTACTATATAAACCTAACCGCACTTCTTGACAGTTAATCAGCTGTTTAGCAAGAGCAAACACATCACTGCGTTGACCCTTTTTAAGTTCCATTTCAACTTCGCAAATTGCTTCTATTTGACCACTAGCATTAATCTCACCTTTGTCTAACACCACCTCTATTTCCGAACCATTGTCTGTTTCGATCAGCCACGTTCGACGAATAAAGTGAGTACTAAAAATCGGGTACAAACTAGGGTTAATCGACTTAACTTGCATACCATGCGGCCAAATTGACTCAGGAAAAGCCTGTAAATCTGGGCGTTTATTTTCTAATGGAAGGTTATACTCTGGCCGTTGATGCAAGCCTCCAACAACTTGCCCTGCTAGTTTGATGGTTTGCTCGCACTCATCATCACAACAGCGTGTACGTAGGCCAATATCCAATGCGCGAAGCTCTCTGCTAGGAGTATCAAAGTACGCATTCAGTAAATTGCGAGCGGGGTAATTCGTTACTTTTTTGGAAAACTGAGTAATTAACGCGGGTAATTGGGTTATCACTTTTTCTGAAACGAGAAATTTCAGTTCTATCTCTGTATCCATAGAGGTTAGATAGCTTTTTATTAATTCATAGAAGTGTTCAAAATAACTATCCCGATGGCAGATTGCAAATTTTTTACTTAAATTGCCTTCAAACGAGACTCATTGCTTCGATAACTTGCTATTACAGTGGGAAATTCATACTATTTGTTTGCTAACAATCATAATTAATTATCAAAGGTTTGGGATGTTTAAACATTTATTATTTATTGCCGCATTAACCATAACACCATGGGCTACGCAAGCAGAAACAGACGCAGAAAACACTCCCACAGACCAAAGCGTTTATATTATTGATGATTTATATGTGTATATGCATGCAGGTGCAGGTAAAAACTTTCGGATCTTAGGATCAATTACAGCAGGAACTAAAGTGAGCCAGTTGGCACTTGAAGAAGGTTATGCACAAGTTAAAGATGACAAAGGTCGCACAGGATGGGTCGATCAGCGTTTTATTACCAAGCAACCCGGTATGAGCGTTGAAATTGTGGCGTTAAAAGATAAGCTAATGACCAATGAGCAGTTACTTGCTAGCAATGCTGATATCGTTCCGCAATTACAAGAAGCCAATACACAGCTTGAGCAACAAAATGCACAACTCAGACAAAAACTAACCGATGCACTGGCACAAAATCAGCAGCATTCACAACAACAAATACAAAATAGCGAAAAAGAGAAAAAAGAATTATTAATGTATGGTGCGGCGATTGCTTTTACTGGACTATTGTTTGGTATCATTATTACGCTTATTTTATCACGTCGCAGACGTCACGATGGCTGGGCATAAAAGTCATTTATTCCAATAAAAAAGCGCCGCTGGTGCTTTTTTATTTTGGTTTACAACAATAGACCGGCATCTTTTTTGACTTTTTCAATAATCATATATGTGTAGTTTGTCGCCACACCTGGGATATCAACTAATTTACCCAATACCTCTCGATATTGCGCCATATCCGCAACCCGTATCTTTAACAAATAATCAAATCCACCTGCAACCATGTCACACTCAGCGACTTCTGGAATTGTGAGTATATGTTTTTTAAAGTCTTTGAACACATCGGTGGTTGATTTAGCTAAAGTGATTTGGACATGGGCCATTAAACCTTGATTAAGTTTTTCAGCATTTAAAACCGCGCGATAGCTTTCAATAAACCCGTCTTTTTCAAGGCGTTTAACTCGATCTAAACATGGACTCGGACTCAAATTAACTTCTTTTGCCAAGTTCACATTTGATAATTTTCCGTTTTTTTGTAACGCGTCTAAAATAGCGAGGTCTATGCGATCTAATGCACGGCTGACTTTCGGTTGGCTCATGGCAGTATTTTATGCTGTTAAAAACTAAATATGCGCTGTAATTTACGGTATTTTGGCAAAATTAACCAGCATGTTCTGATGTATATTATATAGAATGCGGCTTTAATTTGTTTGGCTCCATTTTTGATTTTTGAGGGTTTGCAATGCTTTATAACGGTGATTTAACTACACAGTGTCCGATCAGACAGAAGATCCGCGACTTCTATCGCATCGATGAAAATGAAGTAATTGATTATATTTTACCACTTGCAGAAGTGGGTGTGACGGCTCGAAGCCGTGCCTGGGAGCGCGCCCGACAACTTGTTGTCAATATTCGTGAAGATCAAGAAGGACAAGGCGGTGTTGACGCCCTGCTCAATGAGTTTTCTTTATCTTCCGAAGAAGGGGTTGTATTAATGTGTTTAGCCGAAGCATTGCTTCGAGTGCCAGACAAACAAACTCAAGAAAGCCTAATTCGCGATAAATTAGCGAATGGTGATTGGAGCTCTCATTTAGGCAACAGTGAATCATTATTTGTTAATGCTTCAAGCTGGGGATTACTATTCACTGGTAAAATGGTCAACTACTCAGATAAAAGCAAAGATGATCAATTTGGTGTTTTGAAAAAAACACTGGGTCGTTTAGGTGAGCCTGTCATTCGTAAGTCTGTTCAGTACGCAATGAAAATCATGGGTAAGCAGTTCGTAATGGGCCGCACCATTGATGAAGCGATTGAGCGTGCGATTGAAAAAGAACAAAAAGGCTATGTTTATTCATACGACATGCTAGGTGAAGGTGCCCGTACTCAAGCGGATGCTGATCGTTATTATCAAAGTTATGTCAATGCAATTCACGCCATCGGTAAAGCTGCGAATAAACGCGGCCCGATTAAAAGCCCAGGTATTTCTGTTAAATTATCTGCTATTCACCCCCGTTATGAATTCACTCACAAAGAGCGTGTCATTACAGAACTAGTACCAAAATTAAAAGCCTTAGCCTTAATAGCTAAAGACTACGACATTGGTTTTACAGTCGATGCCGAAGAAGCAGAACGTTTAGATATATCATTAGACATTATCGAAGCTGTCTTCTCTGATCCAGATTTAGGCACTTGGAATGGCTTTGGTTTAGCCGTTCAAGCTTACCAAAAACGTGCCACATTTGTGATTGAATGGTTAGTTGATTTGGCCCAACGTGTTGGACGCAAACTGATGGTCCGTCTTGTTAAAGGTGCCTATTGGGATAGCGAAATCAAAAACAGCCAAAAAGATGGCTTAGAGCATTTCCCTGTTTTTACACGTAAGGCAACCACTGACGTATCTTACAAAGCGTGCGCAATGAAATTAATGGCAGCTCGCGATGTGATTTTCCCTCAGTTCGCGACACACAATGCATATACAGCAGCGACAATTTTAGAAGTGGCTAAAGGCGACTGCGAAGGGTTTGAGTTCCAACGTTTACATGGCATGGGTGAATCACTCTTCGACCAGATTGTGACACAAGATAAAGTACAATGTCGCGTGTATGCGCCTGTCGGTCAGCATGAAGACTTACTTGCTTATTTAGTCCGCCGTTTACTTGAGAATGGCGCTAACTCATCGTTTGTTAATGCCATCGTTGATGAAAGCAAACCTGTTGAATCATTATTACCAGATCCGGTTGAAACCCTGCAAGGCTTAAGCAATAAATACAATGGTCAAATTTCTTTACCTATTAACATTTTTGGTGATGAACGAGCGAACTCTAAAGGCATTGACCTAACTGATATTAACCATATCACACCGTTCAAAGCGAATTTAGATCAATGGTTAAGCGACAACTTGATCAGCGAACAAAGTATTCCAGCTGGTGCACTACCAGTTAAAAACCCGGCAAATCACAACGAAATCATTGGCCATATTGCATTGCAAGATGAGACTCAAATGCGCCAATTAATCGAAAAGGCCGAGGCTCAACTTGCTGACTGGTCTGAAACTCCAGTTCAAGAGCGAGCAGACATTCTGCGCCGCACAGCCGATATCCTTGAACGTCATCGTGATGAACTGATCGCTATTTGTATTAAAGAAGCCGGTAAAATTCCTCAAGACGGTGTAGATGAAGTTCGTGAAGCCGTTGATTTTTGTCGTTATTATGCTGCTCGCGTTGAAGAGTTAGCCAAAGACGAGCGTTTTGAAGCCCGCGGTGTCATTTTATGTATCAGCCCGTGGAACTTCCCTCTTGCCATCTTCTTAGGCCAAGTTGCTGCGGCAATTGTGACGGGGAATGTCGTCATTGCCAAACCCGCAGAACAAACAAGTTTAATCGCCTTACGTGCCATTGAATTAATGCAGACAGTTGGTTTACCAAAAGATGTTGTCCAAGCAGTGATCGCAAGAGGCTCTGAGGTAGGTAAAGTGATCGTGCCAGATCCGCGTATTCAGGCCGTGATGTTTACTGGCTCAACAGAAACAGGCACGCGCATTTCACAAACTCTTGCTGAGCGAGATGACATTCAGGTACCACTTATCGCCGAAACTGGCGGTCAAAACTGTATGATTGTTGACTCGACAGCTTTACCTGAACAAGTCGTTGATGATGTGATTGCATCAGGGTTCCAAAGTGCTGGTCAGCGCTGTTCTGCATTACGTGTTTTATTTATTCAAGAAGAAATTGCAGATAATGTGATTCGCATGATCAAAGGTGCAATGAGTGAACTTCATGTCGGTGATCCTGCCATGCTTTCAACTGATGTTGGCCCTGTTATCGATCAAAAAGCCCTGAACGCGCTCAACGAGCATGTAGAATACCTAAAAGGTCGTGCAACGCTGCATTATCAGTGTGAATTACCTGAAATGGGCGAAACCGGCCACTATTTCTTCGCGCCTCGTTTATATGAAATCAGCGATTTATCAGTGCTGAAAAAAGAAGTATTTGGTCCATGTGTGCATGTGATTCGATTCAAAGGCGAAGAGTTAGATAATGTTATTGATCAAGTCAATGCCACTGGCTTTGGCTTAACGATGGGCATTCACACGCGTATCGAAGCGCGAGCTGAATACTTAGCAAAAATGTCGCGTGCAGGTAATATCTATGTAAACCGTAATATGATTGGTGCGGTCGTTGGTGTGCAGCCGTTTGGTGGCCGTGGATTATCTGGTACTGGCCCTAAAGCTGGCGGTCCTAACTATTTAACCCGTCTTGTCAAAGAAAAAGCATCGCCAGTTAACGTTCAAATGACTGATTTAACAGCTGATGAGTTGGAAACGCATCACTTCCCTGGTGCCATTGAGCAAGTCAATCAAATCATGCAGAAATCACTCCGCGATGAGAAAATTTGGCGTGCAACCCCATTAAATGACCGTATCTCAGTGGTCCGTCAATTATTAGCAAAAGTCGCCACGGTTGACATCGTAAATGAGCTTGCCGATGACTTAGCAGCCACTCTTGCCGATGCTCGTAGCCAGCTTAATCGTGTTGAAAAGCGCATGAAGAAAGCAAAAGTATTGCCAGGGCCTACAGGTGAATCAAATATTCTGTATTTAGAGCCTCGTGGTTGTGTTGTGTGCTACGCCGATAAGAGTACTTCATTTAATTTCTGGGTCTTATCAATCATCACCGCTCTTGCTGCAGGTAATACGGTTATCACTGTGGCTTCTGAGCTGTTTTATGATGAAGCATCAGCTTTCAAAGATAAGTTTATTTCTACAGGTGTTGCCGAAGGTGTTTTCCAAGTTGCTAAACCTAATCAGTTACAAGCAATTTTGGCACATAGTCACTTAGCTGGTGCGGTTGTTGCGGCTCGTTCGTCTCGCTTGGGATATTTTAGTAAGCAGCTAGCAGCCAGAACCGGTGCAATTCTGCCAGTGATCAGTAGCGAATATTATGACACGCTAATTTCTCGTCTGATTACTGAGAAAACAATCAGCATTGATACTACAGCATCAGGCGGGAACACCTCGTTAATGACGCTAGCTGTTGATGATGATGAATAATTAACTTACTGAGTTAGTAAGCTAAAGGGTGCATTTGCGCCCTTTTTTATTGCCCATTTACCATTTTAATTTTTTAAAGCCCTAGGTTTATCTGAGGTTTATTGCTAATTTTAAATGACTATCTGTTTTAAGTTTGAAGTGATGATTAAGAAAATTGCCATTAAAAATCTAACTCCTGGCATGTTTGTCCACAGTGTGACTAAACAACAAGGGCAGTTTAAAATTAAAAATCAGGGCTGGGTACGCACCCCTGAGGCGATTGCTCAATTACACAAAGCCGGCATATTAGAAATTGAAATAGATACAGACAAAACATTACCTACACACTCACAAGAAGCAACACCGACTTTATCAGAAGAACAAACATCCAAAGAGAGTCAACGCTACGACCCCACACAGTTTAGTGTCAGTGTCTCAAGCGAGCTTAGCAAAGCTGAAAAACTTTATACCGAGGCTAAATCGCTACAAAAAAAAGCCATCAAATCCATCAAAGCAGGCAAAAAAATCGCTCTTGGCCCATTTGAAGAAGTTGCGGATGGGTTTATTGATTCTGTGTTTCGAAATCAAGATGCGCTTGCTTGCATGACCCGTATCAGAGAAAAAGATGCGTACCTTCTAGAGCACTCAATTAATGTATCGGTTCTAATGACTATTTTTGCCAAGCATCTGCATATTGATCGTGACATCATGCATCAATTGGCGACTGGAGCTCTGCTTCACGATATTGGTAAAATTAAAATTCAAGATGAAATTCTCAATAAACCAGGTAAGTTTACTGATGATGAGTACACACTCATGAAAGAGCATGCTCGCTTTAGCAAAGAAATTCTTGAAGAGTCGGGTTTATCAGGTATTGCTGTGGACATTGCAGCTTACCATCATGAACGTTTAGATGGACTTGGTTACCCATTTGGACTCAAAGGAGACGATATCCCTCAGCATGTCCGCATGATTGCCATTGTTGATGTATATGATGCCTTAACTGCAAAACGTGTCTACAAAGACGGTATGAACCCCATCAATGCATTCAAAATCATAAAAGATGACTCGCCTCACTGTTTTGATACCGACCTTGCCAATCAATTTATTAAATGCATTGGCATTCACCCTGTGGGCACCTTGGTAAAATTAAAAAGCCAGAAACTTGGCATTGTATCGCAAAGCAACTTCGATAACCCCCTTAAGCCATGGGTTAAAACATTTTACAGCGCAAAACACCATCATCACACTGAAGTAAAAGACATTAATTTAGCTGATAAACATAACCAAGATGAGTTAGAATCAGCGATTAAACCTGAAGATTTCGCAATTGATTTAATGCGATTTTTTAGGAACTCCATCTTAAGCTAACAGTGTAAACCCATGAACTCATTCGAACGCGTATCCATCACTAAATTAACCGTAGGTAGTTATGTTGAAAAAGTCACCAAGCAGTTAGGTGATATTCGGGTCGTGCAAACGGGCTGGGTAAGAGATAAAAAAGCAATTAAAGATTTGCAACAAAAAGGGGTCATCGAGGTACTCGTTGACCCCTTTCGCGCTTTAAAAGAGCAAGAAAAATCGCGAGCACCAGTGATTGAAAAAGCACCGAAATCTAAACATCACCATTTCAGTGACGAGTACCCCCATGCGCACAGTATTTATGTTCATTTAGAGCAAGCTATGCTCAACCTAGAAGAGCGCGTGTTATCTTTTCAACCAATCAACATTGCTCAATTAGCTCTGCTTGCTGAGCAAATAAATGAATCAATCACACGCCAACCCAGCACCTTGTTATGTATCGCGAACATCTGCTCTGTACCTAATTCAATCATAGGACACAGTATTCGTGTCGCGATTTTAGCGATGGTCTGCGCTAAGCTGTTAAAGCGACCTAATAACGAAGTTCAAGCACTATTTATGGCGGGCTTACTTCATGATTTAGGCAAATATAAACTTGCCGAACAATTTCAGCGCCAAGATCACTTGCTCAACCCATATTTAAAAATTCAGCGTCACAAGTATTGCCAGTATACCCTCCACATACTCAACTCCAGCGGTGGTGCATGTGAGATCACTCTGTCACTATGCCAACAACAGCTTGAAAGAGAAGACGGCTCAGGGGTCCCTGAGCATTTTAAAAACAATCAACTTAGTACAGCACAAAAGCTCTTTGCTATATGCGACACATTTGACTCTCTGCATTTTGGTTTTGAAGGAGAAAAGCCATTCCCAACCCCTACAGTCTTTAAATATTTATTAAAACATGCGCCGAGTTTATTTTCTGACATCTTGGTCAAAAAAATTATCCAAGCCATCGGCTTTTACCCTCCAGGATCCTTAGTCCAACTAAAGTCCGGTAAAGTGGGTTATGTGAAATCGTTTAAAGAAAACAATCCCCTACAACCTATCGTACATTGCTTTTATAACAGTAAAGGGAAACATTACACGCAAGTTCACGACGTCATCATCGCCAAAGAGTTCAGTGACGATTTAATACAAAGCAATATTTTTGCCCAAAACTTGAATATCAAACTTTCTGATCATTTATAAACATCAAGCCAGTGTAACCCCTATAAGGTTAACGAAAATCCTGCATCGCAGCTAAGCTAAATTGGTAACCATCCATGCTCATTACGGTTTGCTCTGGTGCGATTTCAATAATTGTTAGGTTATCGAACACATCCCCCTCATAGAGATCATGGTTATTGATTCTGATCCAACGCTTATCTGCTTGCGTCGCATAGATATGAGCTTGATAACGAAGAGCTGGAACACGAGCCAAAATCACATCGGGAAGTAACTCCAGAGGCTGAACCCTTGATGAGGTAGTGCTAGCTTGCGTTACATCATACGCTGGTTGATTTTCTGTTTGTGCAACCGCTTGAGCAAATGCCGCTTTCAAAGTATCAGGTATCGCCGCTAATTCTTCTGCAGGGACGCTCGAAGGTTGTTCAAGCGGTTTACCGACCACTTTATATTGACTGTAATCTTCTTCAGGCTCTTCAGGCTGCTTGATTGGCTGCGCAACTATTTCACGTTGAATTTCTGGTTCCGGATTAAGCTCAGGAGCTTTTTGTTCCATTATTGACTCGACATGAGCCACCGTCGAGGATGGAGTCAAATCAGCGCGTGTCGGGGCAATTATCGGTTTATCTTCTAAAGCTTGCCGACTCATCGACCACTCTTGGTACCATTTACCTGCTAAAAAACCTACGATGAGTGTCAGCAGCAAACCTAATGCAACAACTAAACGGCGGTAAAATTGCAAATCTTTTTGTTGCGAGTATTGCGCTTGAGCCGCCAACCCCACTTGCGCGCCACCTTGTTCATGGCTCGATTGTTTGAGCGCATCTAATAAATAAGACATAAAAACCTTTCGTTAAATAACAAATGACAAAACAAACCCACAGGCCGCAACAATACTAAACCACAGCGCCCAAATTAGTGTGCGACTCGATGTTTTCTTCGGTGCGGAGAGTTGCTCTGGAAGGACTTCTTTGGCTGATAGCAACACAATTTTTTTATTCACACAAGGTAACTGAGCAGAATAAGCCCCCATCAAAGCTCGATCACATAGCAAATTAATCAGTCGTGGGATCCCAGCAGTTAATTGATGGATTAATTTAATCGAATTCATTTCAAATAGCGACGCTTGGCACCCAGCTTTTTGTAAACGATGTTGTATATAAGCAAAAACTTGTGCTTCATTGAGAGGCAAAAGGTGATAACGCGCCGTAATACGCTGTGCCAACTGTCTTAAATCATTTCGCTTTAATAGTTGTTGCAATTCGGGTTGTCCGACTAAAATGATTTGTAGTAACTTTTTAGTATTGGTTTCAAGGTTAGTTAACAATCGCAACTGCTCTAACACTGCAGCCGACAAATGCTGCGCCTCGTCAATAATGAGCATAGTATGGCGACCCGCTTGATGATTTTTAACCAAGCGATTTTTTATTTTATCGGTCAAATCTTTCAAACTCGTGTCCGATTTTTTATAACGAATCTTCAGCTCATCGCAAATACTCGCCAGCAGCTCGAGTTCATTTAAAGTGGGGTTTAGGATGAAGGCCACTTGAGTCGTATCCGTCAGCTGAGACAACATGCAGCGTGTCACTGTTGTTTTTCCCGTCCCTACTTCACCCGTTAATAATACAAATCCACCTGCATCCCCAAGCCCAAAAGTTAAATGGGCGAGCGCTTCTTTATGACGATCACTCAAAAACAAATAATCTGGGTTTGGCGCGATTGAAAATGGCTTTTCGGTTAACCCAAAATAGCTTAAATACACCTCATTTATCCCCTAAAATATCAACGCTCTTATGATGGCAAAAAAATCACCAAGTTAAAACCAATAACACTATGTTAAAATATGGTCATGATTGAAAAGTAATAAGAATATTATGCAGATTTACTTAGTCGGAGGTGCGGTACGCGACAACCTACTCAACCGCCCTGTGACAGAACGAGATTATGTCGTCGTTGGCGCGACAGCCGATGAAATGCTAAAACAAGGCTTTACGCAAGTTGGCCGTGACTTTCCGGTATTTCTTCATCCAAAAACAAAAGAAGAATACGCACTCGCGCGAACGGAACGTAAAAAAGGCCAAGGTTATACAGGTTTTATTTGTGACTTTACGCCCAACATAACCTTAGAAGAAGATTTGATCCGTCGCGACCTCACCGTCAATGCCATCGCGCAAGCACCTGATGGCCAACTGATTGATCCCTATAATGGACAAGCTGATTTAAACAACCGCATTTTACGTCATGTATCTAGCGCTTTTGCCGAAGATCCGCTGCGTATTTTACGTGTTGCCCGCTTTGCCGCCCGTTATCATTATTTAGGTTTTACCGTCGCACCTGAAACAATGTACTTAATGCAACAGATGGTCAACCAAGGTGAAATTGCTACATTAACACCTGAACGAGTGTGGATTGAGTGGGAAAAATCCCTAAAAGAAGGCGCGTTCCCGATTTTTTTATCTGCTTTAAAACAAACCGGGGCACTCGCTGTAATCTCCCCTGCTTTAGACTGCTTTTGGAACCTTGAACAAGAACGCCACTTCATGGAAAAAATACAAAACAGCCAACAGTCAATCGCTCCCGAGCAGCTATTTTCATCGATTACCTGCATACTGACGGCTGATGAATTATCTCAATTAAAGCAGGCACTGAAGCTACCAAATAGTTTCTATGAGCTCACTGCTCTTGCTCATCAGTTTGAGTCGATTTTTGAAAGTACTTCTCCTAGTCCTGAGCACGTACTGACTTTTTTTAATACGATTGATTTATGGCGAAAACCAGAGCGATTGAGTTATTTAGTGGCTGTTTTTAAACTCAAAGCCACGACACCTAGCCCCCATTTTGAACAATTACAAGCAGCAGCTATAGCTGCGCGTAATATCAATGCCCAATACTTCATCCAACAAGGGATCACTGGCGCAGCAATCAAACCTGCGATGGAAACCGCTAGATTATCAATTATTAAGAATGCATAAAAAAAGCCTGCAAGACATCACTTGCAGGCCTTAACCTATTCACAAAGGGTTATCAAGTTGAAAAATATAAAAAACCAAACAAGCCCACACCCAGTACTAAACGGTAAATAACAAATGGCAGCATGCCCATCCGCTCAATCACTTTCAAGAAGAAATATATACACGCATAGGCGGCCACAAAAGAGAGCACTGCACCTAATACAATTGCCGTCCAATCAATCACGTCATCGCCGGTTGAAAGCTTATAGATATAATAAGAGCCTGCAGCAGCAATAACAGGAATAGACATCAAGAATGAAAAACGGGCCGCACTTTGCTTGTTTAACCCAAGTAATAAACCAACCGTCATCGTGATACCTGAACGTGATGTACCAGGGAATACCATTGCAACCACTTGTGATAAACCAATTAAAAGCGCACTCATCCAATTAAGTTGGTAAATTGATTTTATCTGCTTGCCTTTAGCATCGGCGTACCAAAGCAATAAACCAAACACAATAGTTGTAGTAGCAATGATCCAAGCGTTACGCGAGTAGCTTTCAACAAAATCTTTAAAAAAGTAACCAATAACCAGCGCAGGGATCGTGGCAATAATGATCCACCACCCCAACTTGCTATCATCTGTTTTTCCTTGTGCGCCAAACGATTTAAACCACGCACCTAAGATATCAACGACTTCTTTACGAAAGTAAATAACAACCGCTATAAGTGTCCCCACATGCACCGCAACATCAAACGCGGTTCCTTGGTCTTGCCTTCCTAAAATTTGCGAAGGCAAAATGAGATGAGCAGAGCTCGATATAGGTAAAAACTCAGTTAATCCTTGCACTAATGCTAAGACAATGATTTCAATAATACTCATACTGCAGGTAACTCCACTTTCCATAGTTTTTGTTGTGTTTTATCGTATGCCTGCCAAATGTCGGCTATACGTTGCTTTACAACAGGGTGAATAAATTCTGGTGCGACTTCGGCCAGCGGCCATAAAACAAAGGCATTTTTAGTGATTTCATCGCGCGGTAATTGCGCCGGGGAAGAGCAAATAACATCATCATAAAAAAGCAAATCAAGGTCGAGTGTCCGTGGACTAAACTTTTTATCGTTTTCAGTCCGGCCATGATCACGTTCGATTTGTTTTAGCAGCCGACATACTTCGTGTAACGTCAACTCAGTAGTTGCGCCAATCACAGAATTGTAAAAGTTGTTACCACAAAAACCGATAGACTCACTTTCGAACACAGAAGAATAGACCAAATCATGAAAATGCTTATTAAGCACTGCGTTTGCTGAGCGGATATAATGCGCTTTATTAATATTAGAGCCTAAGCTTATAAAAATAGCGGCCATTTAAGCAGGCCTAAAACGCGTAATTTCAACACCAACCGTTTGCGCAGCTTGAACGGCTGCCGGTTTGCTCACTCGGATTGTCACCTGCTGCACATTGAATTCAGTTAAAATAATGTTCGCCAGCTGTTCAACTAAAGTTTCGAGTAACTCAACAGGCTTTGCTGTAGTATGGGCGATAATTCGCTCACTCACGACAGCGTAGTCAACAGCATCATCAATATTATCAGACTGCGCAGCTGTGCGAATATCGGTCAGCATCTCAACATCAAAAAATAAATCCTGTTTACTTTCTTTTTCAAAATCGTAGACACCAATGATAGTGTTTACTTGCAATTGCGATATAAATACTTTATCCATAGTAAAGATGCTCGAACTTGTTGCTGGTCGGATACCTAATTGAAAAAAAAACCAGTACCCTTCACCGGAATAATATCAGCGGCAGATAATAGCCCAATTTTGCTGATTAAAAAATAAGGATCACAGTGTTAACAGGTGTAATGCTCATATTTGCCTATTTATTTGGCTCAATCTCTTCTGCAGTCTTAATAAGTCGTGTTTGTTCTTTACCTGATCCCAGAGAATTTGGTTCAAAAAACCCTGGTGCAACAAATGTATTACGTCTTGGGGGGAAACTCCCTGCTGCGCTTGTGCTTATTTTCGATATATTAAAAGGCACAATTCCCGTTTGGGGCGCTTACTTTTTAAAAATAGAACCGCTAATGCTCGGACTGATTGGCGTCGCAGCCTGTTTAGGTCACATCTACCCAATCTTTTTTCACTTTAAGGGCGGCAAAGCTGTCGCGACAGCCTTTGGTACTTTACTGCCAATAGGGCTATCCCTTGCTGGTCTATTAATTACGACTTGGATAGCAATTGTCTGGCTGACACGATATTCATCTTTAGCAGCTTTAATTACCGTGAGTCTCGCTCCATTTTATACTTGGCTAATAAAACCGCTTTACACTGTACCGGTCACCATGCTGGCTATTTTAATCGTGTTTAGGCACAGCGCTAACATTCTTCGTTTAGTCAAAGGTACCGAGCCAAAAATTGGACATAAAAAAGCTAACTGACTGTTAGCTTTTTTATGTTTCCGGTTTTTAAAGAGGAGGGAGTTCTTCTATTGACCAACGCGGCTTCACTTTGGTGTCTAATTCAGAAAACTGCCCAGCCTTGAAACGCTGCATCCCCGCATAAGCAATCATGGCTCCATTATCTGTACAAAATTCAGTTCTAGGATAAAAAACTTCACCTTGCATGCCTTGCATAATTTTAGCAAATTGCTCACGTAAATACGTATTAGCACTGACACCGCCAGCAATCACTAAACGCTTAATTCCTGTCTGCTTTAATGCTCTTTTACACTTAATAGCCAGAGTATCTATGACCGCTGTTTGAAACGCATGAGCAATATCAGCCTTGGTTTGCATATCATCGCCTTCAGAACGAATGGTATTAGCCGCAAACGTTTTTAAACCACTAAAGCTAAAATCCAAGCCCGGGCGGTCTGTCATCGGTCTTGGAAAAATATACCTTTTTGGTGTTCCCTGTTCAGCTAACTTAGCCAATAAAGGGCCTCCAGGGTAATCGAGCCCCAATAACTTAGCCGTTTTATCAAATGCTTCACCAGCTGCGTCATCAATTGACTCCCCCAAAATTTCGTATTCACCGATGCCAGCCACTTTAACAAGCAATGTATGTCCGCCAGAAACCAATAAAGCGACAAACGGAAACTCAGGGCGGTTTTCCTCAAGCATAGGTGCCAGCAAGTGCCCTTCCATATGGTGAACTGCAACTGCTGGGATCCCCCACCCGAACGAGAGTGCACGACCAATCGAAGACCCAACAAGCAGCGCCCCGACTAAGCCTGGTCCAGCAGTATATGCAATAGCATCTATATCAGTCGCAGTACATTGTGCTTCATTTAAAGCTGCCGTTATTAAAGGCAACGTTTTACGGACATGATCTCTTGAAGCGAGTTCAGGTACCACCCCGCCATAATCAGCGTGTAGCTTTACTTGGCTGTAAAGTTGATGCGCTAATAACCCTTGTTCATCGTCATAAATTGCAATGCCTGTTTCATCACAGGAAGATTCAATTCCTAAAATACGCATCAATAAAACTCCTAAACAACCCGATTAAATGCTTACACATGGTTAAAATATGGTATTTTACGCATAGAATCGTAAAACAGAGCGCCAATTTTACTGACTTGGCGGAATTTTACTAGCTTTGTTATAATTATTCTTTACATTGCGGCTTGCTTCGGATTACAATGCCGCACCATTTTTGAACTAGACGGCCAATTGTTGGCCACATGAGTCAAACTCATTTAGTTAGTAGGTGATTTTTTAATGCCAGTAATCAAAGTAAGAGAAAACGAACCGTTTGACGTGGCTTTACGTCGTTTCAAGCGTTCATGTGAAAAAGCAGGTATCCTTTCTGAAGTTCGTAGCCGCGAATTTTATGAAAAGCCAACAGCAGAGCGTAAACGTAAGAAAGCAGCGGCAGTAAAACGCCACATGAAAAAGCTTTCTCGCGATAACGCACGTCGCGTTAAACTTTACTAATTTAGTCAGGTCTTGTATTTAATGAGTCTATTGACCCAATTAAAAGACGCACAAAAAGATGCAATGCGTGCTAAGGATAAAATTACCCTTGGCACTATTCGTATGGCATTAGCTGAAATCAAACAACGCGAAATTGATAATCAGATAACTTTAGATGAAGCTGCTATAACTTCAGTTATTGTGAAAATGGTGAAACAACGTCGCGATGCTCACGACCAATATATAAATGCTGGACGTGAAGATTTAGCACAAACTGAAGCAAGTGAAATCAGTGTACTCGAAGGCTTTTTACCAAAACCTTTAAGTGAAGAAGAAATTCTTCAGCTAATTGACCAAGCAATTTCAGATTGCGGTGCATCCGGAATGCAAGACATGGGTAAAGTTATGGGCTTAATCAAAAGCCAAGCCGAAGGTAAAGCCGATATCGGTAAAATCTCAGGCTTAATCAAGCAACGATTAAACACATAATAAAGTAGCGATACTGTTACTGAACCGAGCCTAGTGCTCGGTTTCTTCGTTTTAGGCTCTTGTAGATCCCAATCTCAAATTCCGTTATTCTTGCAACCAACTTCATTTGACTGAAACTTCTATGGCCGGAAAAATCCCACGTAGCTTTATTGATGATCTACTCGCACGAACAGATATTATCGATTTAATCGATGGTAAAGTCGGTCTAAAAAAAGCGGGTAAAGATTACCAAGCGTGCTGCCCATTCCATAATGAAAAAAGCCCCTCTTTCACTGTTTCACAAGATAAGCAGTTTTATCATTGTTTTGGTTGTGGTGCGCATGGTAATGCAATTTCGTTTATGATGGATTACGAAAAACTTGACTTTGTTGATGCCATTGAAGAGTTAGCATCCATGTTGCATATGGAAGTTCCGCGAGAAAACACCCATGGGCAAAGTAACAAACCACATGTCAGTGCAGAACAAAAGCGCTCTGATTATGATCTCATGTTACAAACGAGTCAATTTTACGAGCATCAACTTAAACGTCATGAGAATTCAAAGACCGTCATTGAGTACTTAAAAGGGCGCGGGCTTTCTGGTCAAACAGTCAAAAAATTTATGATTGGCTACGCCCCCAGTGAGTGGAATGGGCTGTGTAAACATTTAGGCCGGACGACTTCACAAAAAAAGCAACTCGTTGAGTTGAAACTGGCAAGTGAAAAAACACCAGGCCGACAGTTTGACTTTTTCCGTGATCGCCTAATGTTTCCTATCCGTGACAAGCGCGGGCGAGTGATTGCATTTGGTGGCCGTATTTTACAAGGCGATAACGGTCCTAAATACTTGAACTCACCTGAAACGCGCATTTTTCACAAAGGCTTTGAACTTTACGGGCTGTATGAAGCAAAACAAGCATTTAAAAAACTAACACAAGTCATGGTTGTTGAGGGCTATATGGACGTAGTTGCCCTTTCTGAACAAGGGATCGAATATGCAGTTGCAGCACTGGGTACTGCAACAACGAGCGAACATATGCAGACTTTATTTCGTACCACAGACAAAGTCATCTGTTGTTATGATGGCGATCGAGCCGGTAAAGATGCTGCATGGCGTGCACTTGAAAATGCCCTGCCTTATTTAAACAACGGCAAAGCACTGCAATTTGTTTTTTTACCTGATGGTGAAGATCCGGACTCCTTAGTTCAAAAAGAAGGTAAAGAATTATTTGAACAACGTTTAGCGCAAGCATCCGACTTTAGCAAAGTGTTGTTTGAACGACTCAGCTCTGACATTGATATTGCCACCGATGCGGGTAAAGCAAAGCTAATGAGCTTAGCCCTTCCCCTGATTGAAAAAGTTCCCAGTGACTTTTATCAAGAGAACTTACTTGAGAAACTCGCTCGCTTGATTGGTAGAACGCGTGAGCAACTCAATCAAAAGCTTAATAACCCGCGTCAGCAACAATCCGTACAAAGTAAGTTTAAAATGACACCAATGCGCATTGCCATCGGACTATTGCTTCAACACCCACATTTGGCCAAAACAATTCCCCACTCGCCTGAATTAGTTGAGCTAAATTTGCCTGGCTTAGCTTTATTTAAAAGCCTACAAGCGCTTTGTTTAAAACACACACACATCAACACCGGTCAAATCTTAGAGTTGCACCGTGATACACCGGAATTTAAAGCCTTATCACGCTTAGCCGGATGGCAACATCAAATTGCAGAAGAGCAATTGGCAACTTATTTTCAAAATACATTTAAATTTATTGAAGATCAGTGTTTAAATCATCGCCTCGAGACCTTATTAATAAAAGATAAAACGCAAGGACTGAATAAAGAAGAGCGACTCGAATACTCGCTATTAACCCAAGCGCTTAAAGGCGCTTAAAAAAACTAACAGCAACCGGTGAGCTAGCCAGAAAAAATACTTCGTGTTATAATGCTCTATTCATCGCGTCGCACTTGAACTAATTTCCGAGCTGACGCCTGCAGTGTCAACTTTTCAAAGTGGAAGAGAACATCTCTATGGAGCAAACTCCTCAGTCACAACTAAAACTCCTGATTCAAAAAGGTAAAGAGCAAGGCTATTTGACGTTCGCTGAAGTGAACGACCACCTTCCACAAGACATTATTGATTCAGACCAAGTTGAAGATATCATCAGTATGATCAACGATATGGGTATTCAGGTTAGCGAAAATGCACCTGATGCCGATGAGTTGATGATGCAAGAAACAACAACTGATGAAGATGCAGCAGAAGCTGCTGCAGCAGCACTTGCTACTGTAGAAAAAGAAATCGGTCGTACTACCGATCCTGTGCGCATGTATATGCGTGAAATGGGCACCGTTGAGCTTCTAACCCGTGAAGGCGAAATCCAAATAGCCAAACGGATAGAAGAAGGCATTAACCAAGTACAAATTTCCGTCGCTGAATACCCTGAAGCTATCACCTACCTTCTTGAACAATGGGATAAATACGAAGCTGAAGAGATTCGACTAAGCGATATTATCTCAGGGTTTTTCGACCCTGATGAAGAACAAATCCCAATTGCAGCCACTCATATCGGTTCTGAACTAAATGCAGAACAGCTTAAAGATGAAGATGCGGATCTTGATAGCGATGACGATGACGATGACGATGAAGAAGAAGTCGACACAGGTCCAGATCCTGAGGAAGCGCGTGAAAACTTCGAAAAACTGCGTGAGCTATACAATAAAGCACGTGATATCTTCGAAGTTAAAGGGCGTACTCACCCTGATGCAAAAGAAGCGATCACAGAAATTGGAGAGCTTTTCCGTACATTCAAATTAATGCCTAAGCAATTTGATCGTATGGTCAATAACATGCGTGAAATGATGGACCGCGTTCGTGTACAAGAGCGTTTAATCATGAAGCAAGCATGCCAAATAGCCAAACTTCCAAAGAAAACCTTCATTAAACATTTCGCGAATAATGAAAGCAACGGTGAATGGCTAGAAATCGAAATCAACGCTGGTGAAAAGTACTCTGCCAAACTTGAAGAATGTCGCCCAGAAATAGAGCGTAGCCTAAATAAACTGCGTAGCATGGAACAAACCACCGGTTTAAGCATTGAGCGCATTAAAGATATCAATCGTCGAATGAGCATCGGTGAAGCGAAAGCCCGCCGTGCAAAAAAAGAAATGGTTGAAGCGAATTTACGTCTAGTAATTTCAATTGCAAAAAAATACACCAATCGAGGCCTACAATTCTTAGATTTGATTCAAGAAGGTAATATAGGCTTGATGAAGGCGGTGGATAAATTTGAATACCGCCGAGGTTACAAATTCTCGACGTATGCAACTTGGTGGATCCGTCAAGCTATAACCCGCTCTATCGCGGACCAAGCACGTACTATTCGTATCCCTGTGCATATGATTGAAACGATCAATAAACTGAATCGTATTTCTCGCCAAATGCTTCAAGAGATGGGTCGTGAGCCTAATCCTGAAGAGCTCGCTGAGCGTATGATGATGCCTGAAGATAAGATCCGTAAGGTATTAAAAATTGCAAAAGAGCCAATATCAATGGAAACCCCGATCGGTGATGATGAAGATTCTCACTTAGGTGATTTCATTGAAGATAGTACCATCGAGTCACCCATTGATTCGGCAACGATGGAAAGCTTAAAGGGCGCCACTCACGAAGTATTAGCCGGTTTAACTGCTCGTGAAGCAAAAGTATTAAGAATGCGCTTTGGTATCGACATGAACACTGACCACACATTAGAAGAAGTGGGTAAACAGTTTGATGTAACTCGTGAGCGTATTCGTCAGATAGAAGCAAAAGCGTTACGTAAATTACGCCACCCTTCTCGTTCTGATTTATTAAAGAGCTTCCTAGATTTTAAATAAATCGCCTAGCTCAACACTGATTATAAAAGGCCGCTTTGCGGCCTTTTTACTTCATTCATTTTTTAAAAGGTCACCCACATGGCTTGGATCCAAATTCGTATCAATGCAAATAAAGAAAACGCCGATAAGATCAGCGATTATTTAATGGAATGTGGTAGCGCTTCTGTCACTTTCATTGACGCTAAAGACACTCCCATTTATGAGCCTCCGCTTGGCGAAGTCACATTATGGGCAGATACGACAGTGATCGGTTTGTTTGATGCCAGCGAAGACATGCAAGCTGTAGTTGGCTTTTTATCAACACAACCTGAGTTATCAGAGCAGTTTGTTTATAAAATTGAACAATTAGAAGATAAAGATTGGGAACGGGAATGGATGGATAACTTCCACCCGATCAAGTTTGGCGAACGCTTATGGATTTGCCCAAGTTGGCGCGATATTCCCGACCCGACTGCGGTCAACGTATTACTGGATCCGGGTCTGGCTTTTGGCACAGGAACACATGCCACCACCGCATTATGCCTTGAATGGCTTGAAAGCCAAGACTTAACCGGTAAAACAGTTGTCGACTTTGGCTGCGGTTCAGGCATTTTAGGCATCGCAGCTATTAAGCTTGGTGCTAAACGCGTTATTGGCATTGATATTGACCCACAAGCATTAGCAGCAAGCATCGATAATGCTGAACGAAATAATGTCGCCGAACAACTCGAAGTCTATTTACCGCAAGATCAGCCTGAATTTACTGCTGATATCATGGTTGCAAATATTCTAGCGGCTCCATTACGCGATCTCCATACGGTCATTTTAAGCTTGCTAAAAGCTGGAGGTGGCCTAGCACTATCTGGAATCCTTAATGAGCAAAGCCAATCCGTTGTTGACGTGTATCAAGAACATTGTCAGTTAGACCCTGTGGCAGGAAAAGGTGAGTGGGTTAGAGTCAGCGGTCGCAAACACTAAATAGGCTTTTAATGCCGACTTTGCTTAATTCAGTAACAGGTCGGCATTTCCTTATCGTATTTTTTTTAACCATAAAAATGAATCTCTCAACCGGTTAGAAAAAGTCAATACATAAAGTTTAAAAAAAAACACTTTTGTTCAATTTATAGCCTTTGATTTTTGCGAAAAAAAACGTAAACTTAGCGCCCCTTAAATAGAGGCCTTTTAAAGCTGTGCGTATCGGTCCGTATCAATTAGAAAACAATGTGATTGTAGCGCCTATGGCGGGCATCACTGACAGACCATTTCGTCAACTATGTCGTCGCTTAGGTGCAGGCTTAGCAGTGTCTGAGATGCTGTCTTCTAATCCAGATGTGTGGAAAACTGAAAAATCGATGAGCCGAATGGATCATTCTGGCGAAACCGGTATTCGGTCGGTGCAGATCGCGGGTGCTGATCCGGCACTCATGGCACAAGCAGCTCAATTTAATGTGGCTAATGGCGCTCAAATTGTTGATATCAACATGGGATGCCCAGCTAAGAAAGTGAATAAAAAACTTGCAGGTTCTGCATTGTTACAATACCCGGATTTAGTAGAGGAAATAGTTCAAGCTGTCATCGGTGCAGTGGATGTTCCTGTTACGCTTAAAATTCGCACCGGTTGGGATACCGATAATCGTAATGGTGTTGAGATTGCAAGAATAGCTGAACGCAATGGTATTGCTTCACTGGCTGTTCATGGGCGCACAAAAGCGTGTATGTACAAAGGTGAGGCTGAATATCAAACCATCAGGGATATTAAGCGTTCAGTGTCTATACCAATTGTTGCCAATGGAGATATTACATCACCAGAGAAAGCAAAACAGGTATTAGACTACACGGGCGCAGATGCCATCATGATTGGAAGAGCAGCACAGGGTCGTCCTTGGATTTTTAGGGAGACCGCTCATTATCTGAAAACAGGCGAATTACTCCCTACTCCTGAAATAGCAGAAGTAAGAAGTATTTTGATGGAACACATTGCAAATTTGCATGAGTTCTATGGTTCAGTAATGGGGCCGCGCATAGCTCGAAAACATGTGTCCTGGTATTTGCAAGCTCATGATAAGGAAGGACAGTTTAGGCGAGTATTTAATGCACTTGAAACAATTAACCAGCAAGTTTCAGCATTAGACCAATACTTTGAAACACTAGCAGCAAATTAAGAAAGAGAAAGAATACAATGTTCGAACAAAATGTGACTTCTCCATTTATCACAAACCCACATGTTCAGTCACACGAAAAACCGCAACCATTACGCGATGCAGTTAAAAAAGCTGTGCATCACTACTTGAAACAGCTTAATGGCCAAGACGTGCAAGACGTTTATGACCTTGTTCTTTCTGAGCTTGAAGCGCCATTACTTGAAGAAGTAATGACTTATACCCGCGGTAACCAAACTCGTGCGGCGATTTTATTAGGCATTAACCGTGGCACACTTCGCAAGAAGTTAAAAAAATACGGCATGAACTAATCACCCAGCAGCTTAGGCTGCATAAAAAGCACCCTCGGGTGCTTTTTTGTTACACAGATTTATACTTGTTCAAAAAGACCAGCGCTACTGGAAACAACTGTTAATGTTTAGCTTTTTTTGCTAACTCTATAATTTGAGGTAATCAAAACTACAATGGATACACTTCGTCCTATTCGCCGCGCACTCTTAAGCGTGTCAGACAAAACCGGTATTGTTGAATTCGCACGCGCACTTGCTGCTAAAGGTGTTGATATTTTATCAACTGGCGGAACCTGTAAGCTTTTAGCCGATAACGGCATTCAAGTCACAGAAGTATCTGATTACACAGGTCACCCTGAAATCATGGATGGTCGTGTTAAAACGCTTCACCCAAAAATTCACGGTGGCATCTTAGCTCGTCGTGGTACAGACGAAGAAGTGATGGCACAAAACAACATTTCAGAAATTGATATGGTTGTTGTCAACCTTTACCCATTTGCAGCAACAGTTGCTAAAGAAGGGTGTAGTTTAGAAGACGCGATCGAAAACATCGATATTGGCGGCCCTACAATGGTACGTGCTGCAGCTAAAAATAATAAAGATGTCACTATCATTGTAAATGCTGGCGATTATGACCGTGTCTTAGCCGAAATGGACGCTAATAACGGCGCAACAACATACAATACTCGGTTTGATTTAGCCATTGCAGCATTTGAACATACAGCGCAATACGACGGTATGATCGCCAATTATTTTGGTACTAAAGTGCCTGATTACAGCGAAAATGCCGCCGAGCATCCAGATTCTGCGTTCCCTCGCACTATCAATTTCCAATTCAAGAAAAAGCAAGACATGCGTTACGGTGAAAACTCTCATCAAAATGCTGCATTTTATGTTGAAAATGATGTTGCGGAAGCCTCTGTTGCGACCGCAAAACAATTACAAGGCAAAGCGCTTTCTTACAACAACATCGCCGACACTGATGCCGCGCTTGAATGCGTAAAAGAGTTTGCAGAGCCAGCATGTGTTATCGTAAAACATGCCAATCCTTGTGGTGTATCTGTGGGTGGTACTATTTTAGAAGCTTATGAGCGCGCTTTTAAAACAGACCCTACATCTGCATTCGGTGGCATAATTGCCTTTAACCAAGAATTAGATGCTGATACTGCAGAAGCGATTGTGTCTCGTCAATTTGTTGAAGTGATTATCGCCCCTAGCGTCTCTGAAGAAGCGGCACAAATTGTCGCTGCAAAACAAAATGTACGCTTATTAGAGTGTGGTCAATGGTCAGGTAAAACAGCTGGTCACGACATCAAACGTGTTAATGGTGGCATTCTTGTTCAAGACCGTGACCTCGGCATGGTGACACAAGGCGAATTAACGGTTGTTTCTAAACGCCAGCCAACAGAACAAGAATTAAAAGATCTGATGTTTAGTTGGAAAGTAGCTAAATTTGTTAAATCAAACGCAATTATTTATGCACGTGATGGCATGACTATTGGTGTAGGCGCGGGTCAAATGAGCCGTGTTTATTCAGCTAAAATCGCTGGTATTAAAGCGGCTGATGAAAGCTTGGAAGTAAAAGGGTCGGTGATGGCATCTGATGCCTTCTTCCCATTCCGTGATGGTATTGATGCAGCAGCTGATGCAGGTATCACAGCCGTTATTCAACCAGGTGGTTCAATGCGCGATGATGAAGTAATTGCTGCAGCTGATGAGCATGGTATGGCCATGGTCTTCACTGGTATGCGCCATTTCCGTCACTAATCGACAATCGAACATGGAAAGCTGGGCATTGCTCAGCTTTTCATTATCATAAGTTATTCGTTTAAACACTGTTCGAAAAAGTGATAGCCTGTAAAGTTTTTTCTGCTATTTTTGTTAGCATAAAAATGATAACAATTGAGAGTTCCAATGATGTTACGCTTTAACACAGCGCTTAGTGCAACATTCGCTTTAGTTTTAACAGCTTGTGCCAGTACAGATATCAATACCTTACTCACCGATGCAAGCCAAGATAATACACTTCGAAGTAGCGAGAATCGTGCTCGTGATAAATACCGTCACCCAATCGAAACACTGACATTTTTTGGCTTACAACCAACAATGACAGTGGTTGAAATTTGGCCTGGGGGAGGGTGGTATACAGATATTCTTGCTCCAACCCTTAAAGGACACGGCCAGTATTACGCAGCGCACTTTCCTGCTGATTCGCAAGTGAAATTTTATCAACGCGCATTACAAAACTTTGATGATAAGCTCAGAAGTAATCAAGCTTTTAGCAGTGTTAATGTTTCTGAGTTTTACCCTGGCACTCACCATTCCATTGCCCCTGCTGGCAGTGCGGATATGGTGCTGACATTTAGAAACTTACACAATTGGTATATGCAACGTGATTTAGAAGGCGTCAATAACGCATTCCAAGCTTTTTACACGGCGTTAAAACCGGGTGGAATTCTTGGAGTAGTCGATCATCGCTTACCTGAAGAACGAGATGAAAAAAGAGCAAAACGCTCTGGCTATGTTAAAGAAAGCTGGGTTATTGCCCTTGCAGAACAAGCCGGCTTTGAACTTATCGATAAAAGTGAAATTAACGCAAATCCACTTGATACTGCAGATCATGAAAAAGGGGTATGGACCTTACCTCCCCGCCTAGCGCTTGGCGAGCAAGATGCCGAAAAATACCGCGCGATAGGTGAAAGTGATCGCATGACACTCAAATTTAGAAAACCAGATAACAAATAGGGATCTCCTTGTGAATGTACTTGTAATTGGTAGTGGTGGTCGTGAACATGCACTGGCATGGAAAGCGGCACAATCAACAAAAGTAAATAAAGTATTCGTTGCTCCTGGCAATGCAGGCACTGCGCTTGAATCAAAGTTAGAGAACGTTGCAATTGCTGTTGAAGACTTAGACGGATTGCTCGCCTTTGCTCAAAAAAATGCAGTTGCATTAACAATTGTCGGCCCAGAAGTGCCATTGGTGATGGGTGTGGTTGATAAGTTCCGCGCCGCAGATATGGCTATCTTTGGTCCAACGGCAGGGGCTGCACAACTTGAAGGCTCAAAATCTTTTACAAAGGACTTTTTAGCTCGCCATAACATTCCAACGGCTGACTACCAAACGTTTGAGCAAATCGAACCTGCTTTGGCATATTTAGCTGAAAAAGGCGCACCTATCGTAATCAAAGCCGATGGTTTAGCCGCTGGTAAAGGTGTGATTGTTGCGATGACCGAAGCAGAGGCGGAAGAAGCAATTCGCGATATGTTAGCTGGTAATGCATTTGGTGAAGCAGGAAGCCGAGTTGTCATTGAAGAGTTTTTGACTGGTGAAGAAGCCTCATTCATTGTGATGGTGGATGGTAAAAATGTATTACCATTTGCGACGTCACAAGATCACAAGCGCGCGTATAACCAAGATCAAGGTCCAAATACAGGTGGCATGGGTGCGTATTCTCCTGCGCCTGTCGTAACAGATGAAATCCACCAGCGCATTATGAATGAAGTTATTCATCCAACTGTTGAAGGAATGGCTGCAGAAGGCTACCCTTATACAGGCTTTTTATATGCAGGTTTAATGATTGATGCAGATGGCACACCTAAAGTGATTGAATACAATTGTCGCTTTGGCGATCCTGAAACTCAGCCTATGATGCTTCGTTTACAGTCAGATCTAGTTGAGTTGATAGAAGCTGCTAATCGTGTTGAGCTCGATAAAACGACCATTGAATTTGACTCTCGTGCTGCTGTAGGGGTTGTCTTAGCTGCTGCGGGTTATCCTGGTGACTATCCTAAAGGTGATGTTATCTCTGGACTAAAAGTTGACTATGCAGATGGCCACAAAGTCTTCCATGCTGGCACCAAGCAAATCGGCGAAGACGTAGTCACCGCAGGCGGTCGCGTATTGTGTGCGACAGCACTTGGTCATACCGTGACACAAGCACAGCAAGCAGCTTATGAGCTCGTAAAAGAAATTAACTGGCCGGGCGTCGAATACCGCACAGATATCGCTTATCGTGCCATTGAGCGTGAAAGAAGCTAAAAGCCAAATAACAAGCTTTTATTAGGGTGCTGCCAGGCACCCTTTTTTTATCACAGCCCTTTCCTATTGTCATTTCAGTCTGTACCCGTCTACACTTGGCATTGCTATTCATGTAAATGTTAACGTTAGAGTTTTAATGCCATTATCCAATTTGACTAAATACATAGTCCCTACAGGGATCCTCTTTACCTTGTGTATGTTAATAAGTGTCATGGTCGGACATATCGGTGATCCAACTCAGCGTACTATTAACCGCACCCAAATCATTTATACACAAACAGCCTTTCATATTGATTCAGACAATAAACTGAGCCTTAATGATCATCTAAATGATCCTTGGTTAATGGTAAAAGATGACTGGCAGAACATTCCTTGGAGCTTTGAACAGCACACATACTGGCTAAAAATAACACTAACCAGTCGTGATAAAATTGATACACTCTTATTTGCACACTTTGATAACCCCATGCTTGATGAACTTGATGTCTACCAGATAGATGAACATAAAAATATCATCAAACATGTGGAATTAGGAGACATACGCCAAGGACTTACACTTGCACAGCGCAGTATTCCAACATTTGACTTCCTGTTACCTACCGACAGCAGTACTGATTTATACATCCGTATTAAAACCACAGGGATTGCCAAGACACCAATTAAAATTTACAACCAAGATGAATATGTACGCTTAAAAGAAAAAATTCACTTAATTTGGGGGATTTTTATTGGTATTTGCGTGATGATTGCGTTGTATAACCTCGTACTCTTTTTTGCCATAAAAGACACCGTTTATCTATTTTATATCGGCTACATCATCTCAGTATTAGTTTTAATGGGTGTTGTATTAGGGTTTGGCCACTATATTTGGCCTGCCCCAATCATGGCGTTTATCCATCAATATGTCATCGCCAGTAATTTTTCCATTGCCATCTTCTCATTATTATTTGCCCTATCCTTCTTGCGTTATCACAGTCACAAAGGCCGCCTTTACCAGATATCACGTGGATTTTTAATCATTATGGGATTATTAACTCTGCTATCTTTTTGGTTGCCTGAATATCAAGCTGCCCCCTTATTTTTTAGCTGCTTGGGTATTTTATACTTTTTAAGTTTTACTTTGATAGGCTATAAAATCAGACTTGGATTCCGATGGGCTAAGTTTTACATTATTTCGTGGATCCCGTTAATCTGCACCGCTCCGATTCAGCCATTGATGCTCACTGGTAAAATTGAATACACCTTTTTGACCAGTTACGCTTTTTTAATTGGTGTGTTACTCGAAATTATTTTAATGGCGATGGCACTAGCAGACAGAATGCGACACCAAAAAGAAAAAGCTCTTTTCAATGCGACGCACGAAATCACCACTGGTCTACCCAATCTAAATCAGTTAGAGATCACTCTTGAGTCTTTGCAATCTGAACAGAGAAAATTCAGTCTATGTGTAATTGAAATTTCAAACTTCAACTCTATAGCTCCCTATATCAGCAATCAGGAAACCGATAAATTAGTACTTAAAGTGGTGGATGATATCAGTGCACAAATTAACTTAGATCGCCGTTTTATCCCATTTGAGCATAAACATGGCCACCCAATAAAAGTCGCCAAAGCTCGCGATGGGGTGCTCGCTATATTGGCACACCGCTTTATTAACCTTCAAGCATTACAATTACAACTTGAAAAAATGCAGCTGACAATCAACAAAGATCTCACTCTCAGTGGGTTATTTATCAATCTTGATACCCACATAGGTGTTTGTGACCACCCAGCGTCCGAAACCTTAGTTTCGCACATTATTAGCCAAAGTTTTCAGGCTCTTGCACAAGGAAAAAGAGCCGGTAAAGAAATTTGTATTTATGCCGAAGATGAACACTTTAATGTTGCCCAGCGACTTACATTAGCAACCGATTTACAGCAAGCTATCCGAAATAATCAACTCGAACTCTATCACCAGCCACAAATTAACCTGAGTAACAACACAGTTGCAGGCTCTGAAGTCTTGCTACGCTGGCAGCACCCAACTTTAGGCTTTGTGCCTCCTGATCAGTTTATTCGCATAGCTGAAGATACAGGCGTAATAAATGAGCTCAGCTTATGGGTCCTTGGCACGACATTTAAACAACTAAAAGAGCTTATCTCACATGGCTTCAACGCTCACAAAATTTCAATTAATATCAGCGGGAAAGACATCACGATGCGTGGTTTTCTTACCAAAGTGACCAATCTAATGGCCGAACACGATATTCCAGCCCATTTGATCAACTTGGAGCTGACTGAATCTGTGATGGTCAGCGATTTCGAATTACTCAGTGAGTTAATGAAAGCCTTTGCAAATATGGGCGTCAATGTATCTGTTGATGATTATGGAACAGGTTATTCTTCGTTAGCGTATATTTCGCAACTGCCATTCAATGAACTTAAAATTGATAAGAGCTTCATTATCGATCTAGTTGAGTCTCCTAGAAATCTAACCATAGTCAAAAATACAATTGATATGGCCAAGCACTTAAACCTCACCGTTGTCGCTGAAGGAGTGGAATCACATTTAGTTGAGCAAAAGCTCAGAGATTTTAATTGCGACATCGTACAAGGCTATCACTACAGTAAACCGCTGCCATTTCTGGACTATCTCGCTTGGTTAGACAACTATCGAAAGCACGCAATAAACCAAGTTTATTAATCGAGAATTTGCTAGTATGGTTGCTTGATTAAAAGGGGCCAATCAATGCAAGGTACATTAAGAAAACTCAAATCCAGTTTAACAACACCTATCCAATACCAACTACCTATCGGTGAACAATTCGTCGATTTAAATCCTTTAATTGGTAAACCGCTCACATTAAGCTTTACTGGCAATATTTATTGCAGTCATTGCGCCAAAAAAACGAAAAAGAGCTATGCGCAAGGGCATTGTTTTGTCTGTATGCGTAAACTGGCCAGCTGTGATATGTGCATTATGAAACCAGAAACATGTCATCATGCACAAGGCACATGCAAAGAGCCGCAATGGGGCGAAGAAAACTGCATGATCCCACATTATGTATATTTAGCGAATACATCAGGCTTAAAAGTCGGAATTACTCGCCATACCCAGATCCCGACACGTTGGATTGACCAAGGCGCCACACAAGCACTACCTATCTTCAAAGTGCAAACTCGCTTACAGTCGGGTTTAGTCGAGGTCGCGTTAGCAGAGTTTATCGCGGACAAAACTAATTGGCGAAATATGCTTAAAGGCCAAAATGATGTCATTGACTTAAAGGCTGCCGCCAATGAATTAATCCCACAAATTCAAGACAAATTAGACGAACTCGCCCAACTATTTGGTGCAACTGCGATAGAAGTGCTTGATGAAAACGTAGTTGATTTAAACTACCCTGTTCAAGTTTACCCTAAGAAAATTAGCTCATTTAATTTTGATAAAGATCCAAGTATTTCAGCGGTATTACACGGAATTAAAGGCCAATACCTAATTTTTGATACCGGTGTAATAAATATCCGCAAGTTCACATCTTATGAAGTCAGTATCGACTATTAATTGCAATACTTTGCACCTGAGTGAACTAACTAGCGCTCACTCAGGTGCAAACACTTAAAACGATGATGATTATCACCCGTATCGCGATCTCCCAATTAGTACAGAGCCGATGCCGATATTAAGGTACTGCCATCAAGTTTAAGCAAAAAAACATGGCTAACTTTTGCAAAATTGACGTATAGTAAATTGAATAAACCTAATCTTTTTCTCTATTTACTATCGCGAATCGTACTAACAGGAGTATTCATGCCCAGCTTTCCAATATTATGTTTTACTGTCGGCTTTGATGAAATTAGCTATTTTGCAAAACAGACTACGCTGAATGAATACCTAGAAAGTCTACCAAGGAGCATGCACCTAGATTTACGCTTAGTTTGTCAAAATGGGATGGAATACGATGGTGAATTTAATCCTCTTGGACTGGTGCCTCTTGAAGACTTTAGTCATAAAGTCAAACACACCTTAGTTTTAGAAGGTCAATGCTGCATTGATAAAGTGAAGCTCAATGATTACGACCAAGGCTTTGCGCTCTTAGCTGAGTTTGCCCAATAATAATCACCCGTGCGCCAGAGTTTTTATATGCTCCGTCACACTACGACCTAGAGAAGATAAATCATAACCGCCTTCAAGCATTGATATTACCCCTTTACTGGCACAGGTTTTACTCAGTTGTATGACTTGTTCTGTAAACCAAGTATAGTCAGCTTCAACCAGGGTCAACCCCCCCATATCGTCTTCTAAATGAGCGTCAAAACCAGCACTGATAAAAATAAGCTCAGGACGGAATAACGTTAGCGCTGGCAACCAGCTTTGTGTCATGACCATACGTAATTCATCCCCCCCTTGGCCTGCAGTTAATGGGGCATTGAGGATATGTGTCGTACTATCTATTGCGGTATTCGGATAAAAAGGATGTTGAAACCACGAGCAAAACATCACTCGTTCATCTCCAACAAAAATATCTTGTGTACCATTCCCATGATGAACATCAATATCTAAAATTGCGATACGTTCAATACCTGCATTAAGTGCATATTGAGCCGCTATCGCCAGATTATTCACCACACAAAACCCCGATGAGGCGTCTTTATTTGCATGATGCCCAGGCGGTCTAACAGAACAAAAAGCAGCATCAAGTTGGCCTGACAACACTTCATCGACAGCTAAAATTCCCGCTCCTACAGCTCGCTCTATTGCTTTAAAGCTATCAGGGCATAACCATGTGTCTCCATCTAAGTCTTGTAAGCCATCAAGGGGGATATTAGCCATAATATGCTTGATATGATCATCACTATGCACAAGCCCGATATGTTCCAAAGTACCTTTAGGCGCCAGTTTATGCTGCACCTCTAGATCAACACCTGACGCTAACAGTCGATCAGAAATAGCATCTAGCCGTTCTGGGCATTCTGGATGATCTGCTGTCATTTTATGTTTTCGGCAAGCTGGATGAGAAATGATCGCAGTACGCATGATGATTCCCTAAAGAAAGTTGAATTATGAGACATGCAGTTAATGATCAACATCTAAACTGAGATAAACACAGTGAAAACATTGAATATCTACTTGTTAAAGAGTAACAAAGCCATCATAAGATGGCTTTGCTACTTTGGTCGGTTATTAATTGCTTTATTTGGATTTTACTTTTAAGCGCAAATTATGAAAATCAAAGCTGAAATCAGTAACTGCAGGTGCGACAGCACGCATTGTAACGCCTTTTACCGTGTTATCCGCATTCAGTTGAAACTCTACAAACGCATCAGCTTCTAGTAGTTTCTCATCCCAACGAGCAATGAACGCATTGCCATTATAATGCTCCAAAGTGCCCTTTAAACGCGCGGTATGAGTGAAATCAATTCTCAAGCCGCCTGTTTCATCGGTAATCGTTACATCACCATACCAAGCATCATGATAGGTATTCGCGTAAATAGCATTAGGCAAGGCTGCTTGTTTGTCTTTCACTGCAGCTAATTGAGATTTGGCATAGGCTTTTTCTTTACCCTCAAAATGTTTTACTGCGAGTTCTTCAACCCAGTCTTTATCTTCTAACCCTAGCGCATCTTCAAGAACTTCATGAGTAATTGCAGATAGCGCGCTAAACGCCTGTTGATTTGATAATATGACAATCCCAAGCTCTTTTTCAGGTAATAGCGTCACTTGTGAGACCATCCCTAAGATCCCGCCGCCATGGGCCATTTTTTTATAGCCATGATAATCTTCTATGCTCCAGCCCAGCCCATATCCTCGAAACTGCTGTCGATACGCATCAAATGCTTTCTGCGACGCCTTACTGGTAATATGTAGATGCCACATTTCTTGTTGTGATTTTTCACTAAACAACGCTTCACCACTGGGTAGCTTCCCTTCATTAAGCTGCACACGTAACCAATGACTCATATCAGCAACACTGGATGCAATCGCGCCAGCACCACGAAAGTCTTCAAGGTAATTAACAAAAAATGGTGTTAACTTCCCCTCCATCGGAATATGTCCAGTCGCCCAATTACCATTGCTTTTTGGAATACGTGAAAAGCCCGCTTTTGAGTCATTCATCGCCAAAGGTGCCAGTATGCTTTGCTCGATAAAATCTTGCCAAGGCAACCCTGATACACGTGCAACCACTTCACCAGCGGTCACAAACATCAAATTGTTATAAGCATACTGGCTTCGAAAGCTTGAATCAGGCTGTAAATGCTGCATCCCCGCTAGGATTTCATTGACCGTCTTATCGGTATCAGGCCAAATGAGTAGATCGCCCTCGCCTAACCCTAAGCCACTGCGGTGGCTTAATAAGTCCCGAATCCGCATTTCACGGGTCACATATGGATCAGCTAAACGAAATTCAGGAAGATGATCAATAACACGGTCATCCCAGCTCAGTTTTCCTTGTTCAATCAACATCGCCAACGCAGCACTTGTGAATGCTTTCGTATTTGAGGCAATACCAAATAAAGTATGTTTAGTAACCGCTTTTTTTGTATCTATATGCGCTACACCAAACCCTTTAGCCAAAATAACCTGATCATTTTGTACGACAGCAACGGCCATTCCCGGAACATTAAAACGCGCCATTGATTTTTCAATCACTGCTGAAATTTTATCTGCATCGACCTGCGCAGCACTATTGAAAGACAGCAATCCAAAGCCAATAGCTACGGCTAAGAAACATCGTTTCATGGTATTTCCTTATTTTTTATTTTTATGAATGGAAAACTCTCGTTCTGCACGACCTTCATCAGGATCTGATTTGACCGGCTGACGTTTTATGTTCGCAATATACTCTGCGGGTAGCTTGGCTTCTTCTGCCCCTGCAACTACGTGCTGTAAGTACCAATCGTAAGGTCGCAGCGAATTATCCAACGTATTTGCCACATAACAATACGCATCAAACTCTTGATTGTTATGTATGGCCGTTATTCGTGCTTGAGAGTAACGCGCTCCCTCGATTCCATCAAGGACCGCTTTTTCATCCTCGTTAATCTCATATAACACCCCGTACAGAATATCCTGAGCATTACCAGTATAAAATGCATCACACTTCCCCGAATCATCAACCCCCATTTTATGATAAGCCAATTGATAACCTGTAACAGTCGCAACCCCTATATGAGTTGCATTAGGCAAACGAGCAAATAAACGCTTGGTTGACATATTGGAACCATATGCCAAGTTATAATAGGTTTTCATGACCACACAACCCTTACAGCTAACACTAATAGAATTACGCCGATTGCACGATCAAACCAATGACCACTGCGCAAAAAAAACCGACGTACGGCTGACTTACTTAATACCAAAGATAAACCTGAAAACCACACCCATGTTGCAAAAGCCATATACACACCATAAGTAGCCTGAACAGTGACAGGTGTCGTCGATTCAATCCCCAAAGTAAATAACGACAAGAAAAAAAGCGTTGCTTTTGGGTTTAACGCATTGGTTAAAAAGCCCTTTATAAAAGAGCGCTTCACTGAGTCAATTTGTAATACGGGGGCTCCTTCTTCATCCAACTGAGTCTTTGCCGTTGCTTGTAATGCTTGAACAGCCATAAAGGCCAAATAGGCCGCTGCGAGGTATTTCAGCCAATTAAAAAGCGTTTCGGATTGCGCAATAACAAACGCGACACCTAATAGGCAATAAGTTACATGGACTAAAATACCTAGCCCAACGCCAGCACTGGCAAATAAAGCGTTGCGCCTCCCATAACTGATACTTTGCTTTAAAATAATCGCAAAATCAGGCCCTGGACTGGCGACAGCAAAAAAATGCGCTAACGCAATTAAAATAAATTCATCAAGATACGCCATGCGCACTCACTTTATCTAATAAAGCTAAAAATACTGGCTCTGGACTTTGCGCTAACCGACCTTCAATTTGTTTCATCGCTCTTTTATACTGGCCGCGCAGATGAGGCTTTAATTGTGCTGCCACTTTACGCTCATCAACCCCTTTGAGCGTCGACACTAACGCTAAACACATCAAGTTCTCTGTTTCTGGTAAACTCGCTTGCCTATTCGCATACGGGTTATAACAAGAGCCACACCCACCTTTAAATTGATATGCGGTATTACTGAGCATCACGCCAAAACCTAAGAAATGAGCTAATAAGTCAGTCGCTTGAGGTAAAAATGCTTCGCCTCCGGGCGGCAATACACCTTTTTGCTTAATTAAAATCATAGCCATCGCCTGCGCAAAACTAGCGACCAAATCTTGAGGTTGATTTATCTGCTGAGGGTTAAACGAAATTAGAATAGGCTGATTGACTGGCACGACTAATTGGGCAAAATCCCCTCTACTTGCGCCAACAAAGTGCATTTTCGGGAACGCATTAGGTACCATTTGATTCGGCGCAACCAAACGCAGCGGCCAATGCTGCATTCCCGAATACTTTACTACTTGAGCAAACACTTGCTGTGCCATGGCATCGATTGAACTGACTTGACCAGGAAAATATTGATTAGTCGGCAAGACCACTTGCGTTTGTTCAATAAAAAAATGACCATCAAAATGCTCAAAGGCCCAAACAAATGTATCCATTATCCATTGAGCTTCATTCTCACTGAGTAACGGTTTTGATTTAAAGGTATCGGTTAAAAAAGACAGCATGATTTCCAACTATTAAAAACTTTAAGGATGGCAGTACTACGTATCAACAATTAAAAAGTATACGATTGTATCATGACTATTGTTGATTAACCTGATGCGCCTGCGCCCATTGCCATGCCTGTGTGTTGTACAAAGGCACAGTCGATAACGCATGATGATGACTGCCACTGGACTCTTTGGTTGAATACGATAAATACATCAACGTCCGACTTGGCGAATCATAGATACGGCGCACCTTTAGACTTTTAAATAAAATACTTTTAGACTCTTTAAAGACAATTTCTCCGTCTTTTGAAAAATCGATTTTAGCCATTTGCTCAGCAGTGATCGGCCCTGTTTGGCGACAGGCAATCGACATATCTGAAGGATCAGCAAAATCTAAGTCCGCTTCTATATGACTAATGTGGCAGGTGATACCTGGCAGTTTAGGGTCTGTTTTAGCTTTAATCACTACATCTTTAGTGGTAAACAACCCCAAACTGACTTTTCCAGCATCGTCAGCGCACCCAGCGACTGATAACAGCACCCCACCTAATGCCAGTAATTTCACTTTCATATGTTAGTACCCTTTATAGAAAAATAATCCAGATAGAGCATCATAAAGAGGAAACACTGTAAAAATCAATAAAGATTAGTTAAATAGCGCCAAAGCAAGTAAAAAAGTATGGAGCACACCATTAAAAGCTAGATTTTGCCGAGAAGGTGCCTTGAAGAATAAACAGTGAACAAATCAACTTCTTTATAGTAATAATGTAAACGGTCACAAAATTTAGGCATAAAAAAACCTAGCCTTAGCTAGGTTTTTTCTTCAAAGATAAAAATCAATTACTTGATTTTAGCTTCTTTGAAAACAACGTGCTTACGGATTTTTGGATCAAACTTTTTGATTTCCATTTTTTCCGGCATGTTGCGCTTGTTTTTGTCGGTAGTGTAGAAATAACCAGTACCAGCAGTAGAAACTAAACGGATTTTATCACGCATGACTCAATCTCCTTAAATTTTTTCGCCACGAGCACGGATTTCGGTAAGAACCGCATCAATGCCTTTTTTATCAATAATACGCATACCTTTAGTGGTAAGACGTAATTTTACAAAACGGTTTTCGCTTTCAACCCAAAAACGGTGAGTTTGTAGGTTAGGTAGGAAACGACGTTTAGTTGCATTTCGTGCGTGTGAACGGTTGTTACCAACCACTGGACGCTTACCTGTAACTTGACATACTTTAGACATGTCTATATATCTCCAAAACTTTGCTCGAGCTAGATTTCCCTTAGGCCTTAAACGTATTATGCCCTGAGATAAATCGAAGGGCGCTCTTTATATAGCAAATACAGGCAAAGATCAAGGAAAGATATCTATCGACGCTCATATGTGTAAATTTGATAGCGGCCAATTATAGTGATCCAATGACCGAAGTGAAAGCAAAAACTGCAGTTAATTTAAACTAATTTAAAAAAAAGATGAAAAATCACAACTTGAAGCTCATTCACAGTAGAGTTTAGCGATTAAAAAAGCAACTATTCGATTTTCAGACCATCAAAAACCACTTAATCCGGCTTTAAATGTTCAAAAAACAAACACCGAAAATCATCTAACCTACTATTTATATTTCCCTAAAAACTAAAAAAGTGGCCTAAGCCACTTCTCTTTGTAATCCGAAACTAATTTTAACTTGATGTGCCTCTTGCAGCACTTGCTGAGCATGACACACACATTTACCGCACTGACTTCCGACACCCAAACAATTGCGTAATTCGCGCATTGATTGCACCCCGTCATGGACTGCTTGGTTAATTTTTTTGTCTGTGACCGCATGGCAAATACAAACGTACATAAAATTCTCAGCAAGATTAATTTCCAGCTTTAAATTTTAGTTTAAATGACAATGATTTTCAATAACATTAAGATCCAATAAAACAAACAGTTAAAACTTTGTCTATTTTTACCTCTTCTAATCGAGCTTTAAAAGTCAAATTAACCCTCGTTCAGCAAAAGAAATCACCGATACATCAGCCACAATAAGGTGGTCTAATACCGGCACATCAATTAATGCTAATGCTGAGACTAATTTTCGCGTAATCGCTTTATCTGCTTCACTGGGCTCTGCCAATCCTGAAGGATGATTGTGGGCAAAAATAACAGCGGCCGCATTCTGCTGTAACACCGCTTTAACTACCTCTCTTGGATAAACGCTGGCACTATTAATCGTGCCATAAAATAAAATCTCTTGATGAATCAATCTATTTTGATTATCAAGAAACAGCACCATAAATACTTCTTGTTGACGAGACTTAAGCTCCAAAGACAAATAGTGGCGCACATGTTCAGGCGAATTAAATACAGTATTACGCTGACATGATTCCTGTAAAAACCGCTTAGCTAATTCCAAAACAGCCTGAAGCTGCACATATTTAGCCTCTCCTAACCCCTTAACTTGGCAAAAATCCACTAACGAGGCATTAAAAAGTCGTTGCAAACTTTGATGCGTGCATAATGTTGCTTCTGCTAATTCGATTGCATTCATTCCTGCAATGCCCGTGCGAAAAAAAATTGCCAGTAATTCAGCATCACTTAATGCTTGAGGGCCTTGTTGCAATAATTTTTCGCGAGGACGTTGTTCGGACGGTAATTGAGTAATTTGCATAATCAGTCCTTGAAAAAGATCACGATTCCTACCTGTTTTAAAACGCATTGCCAATAAAACGATTTAATACATTCAGTTTAGTGATAAATTTGCTTGCTGTCGCAAGCAAACGTAAGATTATGCTAAGTGATGTCTCGCACTGACTTTTCAGTTGCCAATAAATAAAAGTAACCCTATGAGCCATAAAAAAATTCTTCTTGCCATCACCGGTGGTATTGCTGCTTATAAATGTGCGGAGTTAGTGCGTCGTTTAAAAGACCACCAGCATAATGTGAAAGTTGTTATGACCCAATCAGCCCATGCGTTTATTACACCTCTGACCTTACAAGCTGTGTCAGGCAACCCTGTTTCAGATTCATTGCTCGACCCCAGTGTAGAAGCAGCAATGGGGCATATTGAATTAGCAAAATGGGCCGATCTTATTTTAGTCGCGCCAGCGACCGCCAATACCATCGCCAAAATGGCTGCAGGTCTTGCTGACGACTTGCTCAGTACTTTGTTACTTGCCACACCCAATCCTGTTGCAATTGCACCCGCGATGAATCAGCAAATGTGGGCACACAGTGCAACACAAGCAAATTTAATGACGCTTAAGCAGCGCGGCATTTCTATTTGGGGGCCCGCAAGTGGTGAGCAAGCTTGTGGTGATATCGGCTCCGGACGAATGTTAGAACCCAATGAGTTAGTTGAACTGTGTAATCAAGCCCTCTGTCCCGAGCAAAAACACCCACCTATTCTTGCTGGAAAAACAGTCACGATTACTGCAGGTCCAACCCGAGAGGCACTTGATCCGGTGCGCTTTATTAGCAATCACAGTTCAGGAAAAATGGGCTACGCTCTGGCTAATGCTGCACTACAACTCGGAGCCAAAGTTAATTTAATCTCTGGGCCAGTCAATATTCAGGCGCCACAGCATGCAAAGTTATTTCACGTAGAAAGTGCGCTAGAAATGCATCAATTTGCACTCAAATTAGCCACAGAGTCAGATATTTTTATAGGCTGTGCCGCTGTCGCTGATTATCGTTCTGCGGATTTACAAACACAAAAAATCAAAAAGCAAGGCGATGAAATGACTCTGACTTTAGTAAAAAACCCAGACATTATTGCTGATGTAGCAGGACTTACTCATTCACGCCCTTTTACTGTCGGTTTTGCTGCTGAAACCCAAAATGTAGCTGAATATGCACGCGGTAAACTTACCAATAAAAAGCTCGACATGATTTGTGCAAACGATGTGTCAAATCAAGCCATCGGTTTCAATTCCGATCATAATGCCTTAACAGTGTACTGGTTTAATGGTCAGCAAAACCTTGGTCTACATAGTAAAGAAGCGCTTTCATTATCAATTATGAACCTAATTTCCAGCCGACTAAAAGGTTAGGCAATTACAGCACACAAGGCTGGAAACCAGCGCGATAAACAATTACTATGCTGGAACAAAAATGCGTTTGAACAGCAAAATAATTATAAGAAGTAAGGGATAGAGCATGCCTGCAACAAAGCGTAGCAATCGGAAAGAGCAAATCCTTCAAGCATTAGCACAAATGCTTGAAACAAGCCCAGGCCAGCGGATCACGACGGCAAAACTCGCCGCTGAAGTGGGCGTCTCTGAAGCCGCTCTTTATCGCCATTTTCCAAGTAAAGCTCGGATGTTTGAAGGGTTAATTGAATTCATTGAAGATACACTGCTTTCACGTATCAACATTATTTTAGACAATGAAAAAGATACACAAGGCCGCATTTATAACATCGTATTATTGCTCCTTAATTTTGCAGAAAAAAACCCTGGCATCACCCGTATTTTAACGGGTGATGCGTTACAAGGTGAGCAAGAACGTTTGCGTGAACGAATTCAAAGCTTATTCGAAAAACTTGAAACTCAGCTAAAACAAGTTCTTCGAGAGCGAAAATTACGTGAAGGTAAAACCTTTAGTATCGATGAAGCGCATTTAGCCAATTTAATGCTCGCGTTTGTCGAAGGAAAAATGAATCAGTTTGTCCGCTCTGATTTTAAAGCTAAACCAAGTAGCCAATTTGACAGCCAGTGGTCACAACTTTCCCTCGCCTGGCACTAGTTAATTAAGTGCGCATCTTACCTTCTAAGGTGCGCTTCCCACTCTTTATCGTAAAAAATTGCTGCCTATCGCTTTAACGAATATGCTGAGCTGACTCCTTGATATGGTTCATCATAACGTTTTTAAACAGGTAACAGTATGAAAAGAATGGTTTCCCTTATGACTGCGGCGGTCATAACCAGCATCAGCGCACCCGCATTCGCACAAAAAACCCTGAGCTTTACAGATGTATTTGATTTCAAAAAAGGCAAACACCTCACTTTGAGTGAAAACGGAGAGTTTGCCGCTTTGAGCGCAACCCCTTATCGAGGCGATGCGGCCGGTCATCTTTACCAACTCAGTACCAACACACTTATTGCTGACATTCCAAATGGTACAAAACCGCAATTTAGCAAAAATGGCCTATGGGTTGGGTTTACTGTACAGCCTGATTTATTAACAAAAGAAACGTCGAGCGCAAAAGAAAAAAAGACTCTCAAAAATCAGTTAGTCCTCATCAACACTCAGACTCAACAACAGCTGCGCTTTGAAAATGTGACAGACTTCACCCTTAGCGATAACGGCCAATGGTTGGCTTTTCGTCAAGACTCTCCTGAAGACGAAAAACAAGCTGACCAAGATGAAATCAAAGACACTCTAGCCTTTGACATCGATGCAGAGCAAACATCTACTGCCCAAATAAAGCCCGATAAAAAAGATAAATCGTTTGTACTTAAACTCGTTAATTTAAGTAACCAAACAACCCACACTATCGATTCAGTGTTTAGTTATGCACTCTCTCCAAAAGACAATGGTATTTTAGTAAGTCAAGTTAATAAAAATGGTGAGAGTAATCAAATTGCCTACTTGGAATTAGGCGAACACCTAACGCAACATGCCCTGATGACAGAACCTGGTATCGTCGCAACACAAATTAAGTGGCACCCAACAGCTAACCACGTCGCTTTTTATGCAGGAAACTATGTCAATGATGATCAGCGCCGCCGACAACATTTGTTATACCTCTGGCAGCAACAGAGCAACCAGCTCACGACCATCAAACAGACGGAAAACTGGTTTAGTGGAAAAACAGCTTCATTAGAATGGTCTGAACACGGCGATCGCCTCTATTTTGAAAACCGCCCTAACTTAGCACAAAAAAAACCTGAAAAAGAATATAAAACAGCCGAGGACTTACGTGATTTTGACACTATTCGCGCGCAAAAAGGGCTCAAAGTTTGGCATCATCAAGATGAGCAGATAAAAACGCGCGAAAAAATTCAGTGGGATAAAGAAAACAAAAACCGGCACTACCAAGCTGTCTATCACCTAAATGGCCAAAAAGTTGTCCAACTGAGTTCTCCATCACTTGAAGATCTGAGCTTGCATACAGAAAAAGAGTTCTTACTAGCATCAAGTAGCACACCGTATCTCAATAAAGTGATGTTTGATGGGTTTTATGCCGATTACTACGCTATTGATACCAAAAACGGTCAACAACGCGCTATTGTAAAACAAAGTAGGACGCGTCCCACTCTAGCGCCTAATGGACAGTTTGCTGCATATTTTCAAAATGGTGATATACAACTTAAACAGTTAACAAAACAATCTGTTACTAACTTAACGCAAAATATCGACACTACGTTTGCAGATGATCAACATGACTACCCAACCCCTGTACCGGGCTACGGTTTTGCAGGTTGGTCGGCAGATAGCAGTCAAGTACTTGCCTATGGGAAATATGATATTTGGGCCTTTGATGTCAATACGCAGCAAGGTCAGCGCCTCACGCAAGGTTATAAAACTAATACTCGTTACCGTGTGGTGAACTTAGATAAAAGCCAAGTCGGCTTTAACCCAGATCAAACCTTGGTACTCAGTGCACATAACCTCAACACCAAAGAAACAGCGATTGCGACTCTGAATTTACAAGACCAAACATTCAAAACAGTCCTAAGCGGAAAAAAACGTTTTGATGTGGTAAAAAAAGCAAAAACCGCTGACACCTTATTGTTTACTCAGCAGACTTATCATCAGTTCCCTGATTTATGGCAAACAAACTTGGCGTTTAATAAACCCAAACAACTGACTAACCTCAATCCGCAACAAGCGCAATTTGCATGGGGAGAAAAACCAGAATTAGTGCAATACAAAGGCTTTGATGGTGAAGATTTACAAGGTGTGCTGATTAAACCTGCGGGCTATAAAAAAGGCGACAAAGTACCGGTAGTAATTTACTTCTACCGTTACATGAGTCAGCGTATGTATGATTTCCCTGCAATGGAGCTCAATCACCGCCCAAATTTCCCGATGTTTACATCAAATGGATATGCCGTTTTCTTACCTGATATCCGCTTTGAATTGGGTCATCCAGGAAAATCGTCTACCCAAACGATGATCAATGCCGCACAAAAATTAATTGATATCGGTGTGGCTCATCCCGATAAAATTGGCTTACAAGGTCACTCTTGGGCGGGCTACCAAAGTGCATTTATGATTACTCAAACAGATATGTTTAAAGCCGTTGTTTCCGGTGCCCCCGTTTCTAACATGACCAGTGCCTATAGCGGTATTCGTTTAAAATCGGGTTTAGCCAGACAATTTCAGTATGAAACCGGACAAAGTCGCATAGGCAAAAGCTTATTTGAAGGGCTTGATTTATACATTGAGAACTCACCGGTCTTTTTTGCAGATAAGGTCAATACCCCCATTTTAATGATGTTTGGTGATAAAGATGATGCGGTTCCATGGCATGAAGGCGTGCAATATTATTTAGCACTGCGCCGTGCAGAAAAAGACGTAATATTTTTACAGTACGAAGGCGAGCCACATCACTTAAAACAATTTCCTAACCAAGTGGACTTCTCTATTCGCATGATGGAGTATTTTGATCACCACCTAAAAGGAAAACCTGCACCACAGTGGATGGTAAGAGGTGAAGCCTACACTCCTGAATAATAAACACCTCAAATAAAAAATGCCGCATCAAGCGGCATTTTTTATTTCTATTTAACCTCAGATCTGCATAAGAATTAAAGCCGAGTCACTTTTATACTCGGCTTTTTAGTCTGAAAAGTATAGGCAATTAATCCAGCCATTAAATTAACCATAAATGAGATGCAGCTGCGGTGCCTTGTGTGGTCTATTTGAGCCATATTTTTCAGCTGGTCGAAAACTGTTTCAATGATGAAACGCTTTGATAACATCGCTCTATCCCAAGATGATATTGGCTGACGTTTCATATTACTTCGTTGACCTGTAATAAAATCAATGCCTTGCTCAGCAAGTTCCGCTTTTAAGTTTGCAGATACATAACCTTTATCAGCGTATAAACTACCTGTAACATTATCAACCATATCTAATACCGGCTGTCTATCATCAACATTCCCAGCTGTCACTTTTACAGCTAATAAACCCCCTTCATCATTCATGATGAGGTGAAGTTTAAAGCCATAAAACCAGCCCATTGTTCCTTTGCCTCGTTTGGCTTCTCCCGCGAAAACTTGGTGACGAGGAATACGCATGTTGTGACACACCTTGAGAGAAGTGGAATCGATAAATGCAATGCCTGTTGGTTTATCAAAGCGCTGCTTCAGATAGCTACACAGAGCAGGTAACGTGGCCTGAAGTAACTTCAACATACGTGTATAACTGACTAAATCAGGAAAATAATGTCGCCAATACTGACAAACAAATTTGGTGTAGTAAGTTTTAAAATCGCGATAACCTGATTGATGAAAAGCAATTAATATAGTCATCACTTCGCTAGAGGATAGTCGAGATGGCTTAATGCGTTGCTTTTCACCTGATTCTATTAGGTGTTTAAGCCATTGAGGTTCAAACAATAAACAAAAATCATCGACATCTACGTAAATTGCATCTAAGTTATTCATGCCCTTGCCTCGGTAATCTTATGTTTCTTGGTCGAAAGATCTGATCACCGCAAGGGCATTTAGTTCCATTTCTTATGTGCAGCTCAGGTTATTTAAGCAACCTCTTACTTAGCTCGTTGACGATTATCACCGACTCGAGGTTTGGTATTGGCTTTTTTAAACTGACTAAAGCCCGTATGGCGGGTAAGCGCTGGCCGACCTTTTGAATTGGCTTTTGCTTTACCTGATTTACCGTTTTGCATTTTCTCTTGACGGCTTTCTTCTGGCACAAGGCAGTGCGGACCATTTCCTATCAGCTTAGCTTTACCCATTGCACGTAATGCTTCTCGGATCATCAGCCAGCCAGCAGGATCATGGTAACGAAGGATCGCTTTATGTAAACGTCGTTGTCTCGCTCCTTTTGGCACCGCGACCACATCTTTGTTATTTTTGATGTTTCGTAGTGAATTCATTTCTGTATGGTAAATAGTGGTTGCATTTGCCATCGGTGATGGGTAAAAGTTTTGCACCTGATCAAGCTTGAAGTCATTTGATTTTAGCCAAAGCGCCATATTGACCATGTCTTCATCTGTGGTTCCTGGATGAGCCGAAATAAAATAGGGGATCAAATACTGTTTTTTACCCGCCTCTTTGGAGTACTTATCAAAGAGCTCTTTAAATTTATCGTAAGCCCCCATACCCGGCTTCATCATTTTCGATAACGGTCCATCTTCAGTATGTTCTGGTGCAATTTTTAAATACCCACCGACATGATGACTCACCAATTCTTTAACGTAACGCGGATCTTCTACTGCTAAATCGTAGCGCACGCCCGAGGCTATTAATATTTTCTTTACACCTTCGACGTCTCGCGCTTTACGATACAAATCAATGGTTGGCGTGTGGTCAGTATCCATATGTTTACAAATATCAGGGTAAACACACGATAAACGCCGACAGGTACTTTCTGCTTTTTTGCTCTTACAACGCAACTTATACATATTGGCTGTCGGACCGCCTAAATCAGAAATGACCCCCGTAAAGCCCGGCACTTTATCGCGAATTTGCTCGATCTCATTAATGATCGATTCTTCTGAACGACTTTGAATAATGCGACCTTCATGCTCAGTGATCGAGCAAAAGCTGCACCCACCAAAACAGCCTCGCATAATATTGACTGAGGTTTTAATCATTTCATACGCAGGGATTTTTGCATCACCATAGCTTGGGTGTGGAATTCGCTGATAGGCCAAACCAAACACTTCATCCATTTCAGCTGTTTCAAGTGGGAAAGCCGGAGGGTTGACCCAAATAGAACGATCGCCATGACGTTGGAATAACGCACGAGCACAACCTGGGTTGGTTTCTTGATGCAAAATACGTGATGCATGTGCGTACAAAGGCTTGTTAACGCTGACTTGCTCAAAAGCAGGCAGTTTAACATAGGTTTTTTCCCAAGGTTTAGGCCGGGCTGGCTGAACAATAATAGGCTTAGCTGCTTCTTGCTTTAAATCGATGCCCGCTTGCTTAAATTCAGATTTACTACACCCCACATCATCCGCACCGTAAGGATTCGGAATAGGGTCAATTTTACCAACCTTATCTATTGCCGTTGAATCAGACCCTCGCCAACCTGGCAAAGGTTCTTTGCGAATAACCGCAGTACCACGGACATCTTGAATATCAGCAATAACCTCGCCTTTTGCGATGCGGTGCGCGACTTCAACTAATGGGCGTTCTGCATTTCCGTAAATAAGAATATCGGCTTTAGCATCAAAAATGATGCTGCGGCGCACTTTTTCAGACCAGTAATCATAATGAGCAATGCGGCGTAAGCTCGCTTCAATACCTCCAATCACAACCGGCACATCTTTATAGGCTTCTTTACAGCGCTGAGTGTAAACCAGCACAGCTCTGTCTGGGCGTTTTCCACCAATATTACCTGGTGTATAAGCATCATCATGACGCATACGTTTTTCTGCGGTGTAACGGTTAATCATCGAATCCATGTTACCCGCGCTGACGCCGTAAAATAAATTAGGCTTCCCCAAACTCATAAATGCATCTTTAGAATTCCAATCTGGCTGCGCAATAATACCAACTCGAAAGCCTTGCGCTTCAAGTACTCGACCAATCACTGCCATACCAAAACTAGGATGATCGACGTAGGCATCACCGGTCACTAGCACAACGTCACAACTATCCCACCCTAGTGCATCCATTTCAGCTCGAGAGGTTGGTAAAAAGTCAGCTGTGCCATAGCATTCAGCCCAATATTTAGGATAGGAAAAGAGTCCGCGTTCAGCAGAAAGTGCAGCCATAAAAGCCCCTGAAACAAAGAAAAAAGCGCTCTAACAATATTAAATACACTCACACTTAATCTGCATTAAGTGATGAGTTAAACATCCATTTAAATATTTAAGAGAGAGTCAGAAACAAGCCGAAAATAAGAGGCGGGATTATACCTGAGTTTAACACCAATTAAAATTGATTAAATATTAAACACTCGTTTTATAAAGTCGTTACTTACAGTTTTTGATAAATTGGTGCAATTGAGTTGCGGGTAGCGGTTTTGAATACATAAAGCCTTGTGCTTCTTCACAGCCAGCTTGGATAAGGTAGTCAGCTTGTTGCTGCGTTTCAATTCCTTCGGCAATAGTATTGAGGTTCATTTTCTTACCGAGTGCAATAATCAGTTCTGCGATTGCACCTGCATCTGGATTTGGAATATCTTTGATAAATGCGCGATCTATCTTAATGCGATCAAGAGGGAGTTTTTGTAAATAGCTCAGTGAAGAAAAACCAGTGCCAAAATCATCAATCGCGATTTCAATCCCTAATTCTTTGAGCTCTGTCAGTACTGCAATAACAGCGCCTGGGTCATCCATCACGATGCTTTCCGTTACTTCTAACTCCAAAAAACCTGGTTCAATTTGATGATCATCAAGAATGTTTTTTACTTGTTTGACAAAGTCTATGTTTCTAAATTGCGGTACCGACACATTAACAGCCATACGAATTTTCGTGCCTAATGCCTCTAGATGTTTTTGTTGTTTGCATGCCTGCTCAAGCACCCACTGACCTATATCAACGATTAAACCTGAGTATTCTGCTAAAGGAACAAACACTGCAGGTGAAATAAACTGACCATCATCGGTAGGCCAGCGCAATAAGGCTTCACAGCCTATAATTTTAGACGTCGACAGTTCGATCTGGGGTTGATACCAAACTTGCAATTTTCCTTCTGAAAAGTCTTGCCTTAATTGACGAATGATCCCTAACCGCCAAGTCATTTGCTCTTCCATCTCAGGCAAGTAAAACTCGTAATTAAACTGTGCCTGTTTCTTGGCTAAGTTTAAGGCGATATAGACACTTTTTAATGTTTGCAAGCCAGAAACATTAAAATGCTCTTCATCACAGATACCTAAGCTAAAGCTGACCGGCAAGAGGTGTTCTCCGGCTCGAAATGGTAAGCTTAACAATTGATTAATGTATTGAGGGGTAATAACTTGATGCTCAATCACAATTGCAAAAACATCCGCACCGATACGTGCAATAATATCCGCCTGAGGCAACTCCATTTTTAAACGAGTAGCAACCGCTTCAAGCAGCATGTTACCAACATCTTGCCCTAGCCCATTATTGATGTCCGAAAACTTTTCAATATCAATTAAATATAAACGGTGGCCGCAGCTTTTACGTTCAGCAAAGCGTCCTATTTTCTCAACAAAATCTGTGCGGTTAGATAAACCAGTTAAACCATCTGTGTAAGCTGCATCCCTTAAGCGGTTAAATAATTTAACATTATCAAAACCGACGCTTACATTAGTTAAAAATATTTCTGCTAATTGCAATTGAGCTTGGCTTGGCGGCACCGACACTTCGATGTAAATAGCTGCATTTCGACCACTACAGGGGGTTAAAAACGTGATATCAAATTCAGTTTGTTGATGCGCAGCATGTAATAAACAATTTTGAACTTGATGAATAATTCGGCCGTTATCTAGCTGTTCAATACCTTGCGAAAAATAGTTTTCGTATTCACTCGAACCACCTAATACAGTGACTTCATTTCCGTTACTCAGCTTGCCACATAACACTCCCGAAGCAGGAGTATTAAAAATGACGGATATTTGTTCAATCACTGCGCTTGAAAACGCTTCTATATCGTTTATTCCTAGAATAGCCTTAGAAGCAACGATTACTTGCTGTAAACCATCACTTTGCTTGGCCATTTCACAAAGTTGCTGATACGAACGAATTGCCGTAATAAGTGATGTAACAAGCTTACTGCGTGTTAATTCTGTTTTTGTTTTATAGTCGTTAATATCATATTCACGAATCACACTTTCTTCAGGCGCATACCCTGGTTGGCCTGTACGTAAAATAATGCGTACATTGTGATTATTGAGTTCTTGCCTAATTTTTTTTACAGCGATTAAACCTGCATCATCCGACTCCATAACCACATCGAGCAGAATAACGGCAATATGAGAGTTTTGTTCTAAAAAGCTAACAGCCTCAACACCGGAATAGGCATGATGAAAACGTAGAGGTTTATCCCAAAAAAGAACGCCTGATAACGCAAGTTGTGTGACAGAGTGAATTTCAGGATCATCATCAACAATCAATACATCCCAATACTCAGAATGTAGTATTTCTTGCTCAGGTTCATCTTCGCTTAGAAATAAAAATCCTTCGTGTTCAGTCTGAGTCATAGCGCTCCTAGGCACAAAATTTTACTATAGCAGTAACTAGAATAAAGCCAGTAATAGATCGTAGTAAGTATATTAATATGATAGATAAAGGTTATCTGCAATCATTATAGTTGAATCTCAATAAAAAAAAGCGGATAACTTAAAACTAAGTTGGATTAATTATCTCTAATCAACTTTTTATACACAAAACCTGTAAAAGGATGTAATTTCTGCTCATAAATAAAACAATAAGGCTGCCACTAAACAATGCTTAAAAAGACCCTCCGTTTTGGAACAATCTTGATCATTGTCGTATTAGTTGTTGGTTTTTTTTTACCCACCCAGTACGCCATCAAGCAAGATATTACTATCAACGCTAACCCATCATCAGTTCATTACTGGACAGATGATTTAAAGCAATGGCCAAACTGGCAGGCATGGCATATTCTTACGCCACAGTTAGCGTTTATATATGGTGAAAAAACAAAAGGGGTTGGAGCCTTCCTAGCTTGGCAAGGTAAACAAGTCGAAGGTGAGCTAACAATCTCACGTATTAATAGCCAGCAGATTGACTATAATATGCTGTTTAATAATGAACATTTAGCTTTTAGCCAGTTAAATTTCTCAATTGTAGGCCCTACAAAAATGAATGTTTCTTGGTCTATCAGGGGAGAAATTAACACCCCGATTTTGGCTGGCTACTTAACTTTATATTACCAAATTGCGCTGGCACAGGCACTTGAATTAGGGTTACGAAATTTAAAAGCTCAAGCAGAAATAACCCAAAGTGAACTCACTCGCACAAGCAACATAAAACCTTAAAACCGGATGAATTATGAAAATATCTGCGGCCAACGACACGCTCGCCCATATTATTAAACGTAAACTTGGAAATCCGATAGTTAAAAATAAATCAGCGGCTTCGCAATCACAAGCAACATCACCTAACTCAGTCGGTCAACGCCAAGGCGTCATCCCTCAGTACAGTATAAACACCCAAGAAACATTACAACAAAGAGCCGCAAAAAGACGTCAATTGACTTTACTTAGGCAACAGCAAAACATCGAAACAATCATGGCTCTCGCTATTGAATATTGCCCACATGTAAGTAGTGATAGTGAGCCAGACCCTGATTGGATAGAACGCTTTATCGGACTTGCTGAAGATACATCAAACCAAGCGATGCAAATTTTGTGGGCTAAAATTCTAGCCGGAGAAACAGTTAAACCTGGGACATTTTCTTATAAAAGTTTACTAACACTGAAACAAATGACACAAAAAGAAGCTGATGCCTTACAAAAAGCAACCAGTCTAGCAGGCCGTTCTCCGATAGATAACAGCAGCTTAATCTTACTTGGCTATTACAACCGCCCAAGTTTACTCAACCTATTTAAGTTAAAAAGCAACGCGCACTTAAACCTCAGCAAATGTGGTTTAAGCTTCCCTAATGTGCTGACTTTAATGGATATTGATGTTTTATATCAACAAGAAATCGAAAGTACAGAGCTCAATATTGGCCAAAATTACCAACTGATTTTTAAAAATTCAGAGTTAACGCTAAAAGCAAAACGCAATGGGTTAATTTTAAACTACTATAAACTCACTCAAACTGGAGAAGAATTAACCACACTCTCTCAAGTTCATCTCAACCCACAATATAAACTCCAGTTGGAACAAGTTCTAAATAGTGACTTTGAAGTCTGTTGGGAGAAATAAAGTCACAATAACTGGCAATAAAAAAGCTGCCGTAGCAGATTTTTAGATATGATTTGTGCTCAAATTATTTAAAAATGCACTTGAAGACCCGCAAAAGGACCCTTTACTTCAAAATCAGTATAGATATCATCAAGATCGTCAAGTTCAAGCACTAATGAGCGGTAGCCGACTTTAACCGCCACATCAACCGCCATACTGTCAATAAACTCCCAGGCAACCCCAAATTGATAATCCTGCACTTTACTATCGCCAACAGAGAGTAAACTACCTTCTGCGAACACAAATAAACCTGTAAATGGTAAGCCTACTTCCGCTGCAGCATATGCCATAGGCACATAACCTGAAAAATCAACTGTTTCACTGACGATACCCAATGATTGCTCTTGACCTGAGACCACAAGAGAGCCATCAAATTGTTTAGCATTCAAACCTAAATCAATCGCGACTAAATCATTATCGAATATCTCGTAATACAAAATAAGGTCATTGTGCGTCAAGTCAGCGACTGTATTTGCCTTTGTGCCTACTTGGAAAACAGTGTCACCAAATTCAAACCCTGACGTTAAAATAGTACTTCCCATTACCTCAAGTTCATTATGTTTGATTTTGATATTCGGTATCAGTGGGATTGGATGCTCTAATGCGACATAAAAATTAGTGAGCGTTTCATCTTCAAAAGTGAAATTCTGTAAATCACTATTTTGTGAAAAACCCCCCGTAGTTTCAGCTTGCCACACTTCAGCGCCCGCATAAATACCAAAAATCATGTCGGCGTGAGCGAGAGGCGCAACACTTGCTAATGCTAAGGCTGCGGTTATAAGTCGTTTTTTCATTCTTTTATCCCTGGGCTAAAAGCTCGGTAAGTTCAATTAATGCAGCATTAGCGCGTGAAATATAATTAGCCATAACCAACGAATGATTAGCCACAAGACCAAAACCACTACCATTTAAAATCATAGGGCTCCAAACCGTCTCTTGCGTAGCTTCAAGTTCACGAATAATTTGCTGTAAGCTAATCTTAGCATTTTTCTTTTCTAAAACATCAGCAAAATCATACTCTACCGCTTGCAAAAAATGCAATAAAGCCCATGAAGCACCGCGAGATTCATAAAAAACATCATCGATTTCCCACCATGAAGTTTTTATCTGGTTAGCTTGAGGCGAAAACGTTGCCTGCTTTGCTGCGCTATCTCCAGCTAAGTCAGTATTTAAACGGTCTTGTCCCACACTCGCACTCAAACGCTGACTTAAACTTCCCAAGCGCTTTTCGGCTTCTTTTAACCAACCTCTTAAATTGTCCGCTCGGGCGTAAAATTGAGCATTAGAATTGCTCGTATTAGCTATATCGCTACGATATTGCGCCAGAAAATTAATCCCCTTTCGATATTCGCTCTCTGCACTTGGCCATGCCCAAGCATCTGAATTGATATTAAATTGTGGCTGAGCCTGTTTTAGCATTGGGTGTTCTGTCGATTGTGATTGTGATCGACTAAGATCCTTACGCATTGAAAGCGCCAAGTCTCGACTCATTTCTAACGCACCGTACTCCCAAGCTGGAATATTATCCATCAACACAGAGGGGGGCATAATATCATTTGATAAATAGCCGCCAGGCTTTTCAAGTAATGTATTCATCACTTCAATTAATGCTGTTGTCGTCGTATAACCAACCACCAGCCGCTCATTGTTGATTGCAGCTTGCTCTGTCGCTATGGCTTTAATATCAATGTGTTCAGGTTCAAAACTCCAATAGACTGCAACGGCATAATTTAAAATCAAGAAAGCTAGAATAGCGGCTATGATTTTCCCTTTATGTTGATTCATACACACTCCTAATGATGATGACTGTGATCGTGAGTCTCACGCATCAAAGAAACCACTTGCCCTTGTGAGGATAAATGCTCACCATTTTTAAAAATAAATACCACTGTTTTCTGCTCAGCTGAGTTAACCTTCTTTTCTGGCTCAAACAGCATTAAATGTAGACCACCTGGCTCGAATGTAACACTTTGCCCTGCAGGTATTTCAAGTGACGCTAATTGCGACATTTTCATCATTCCATCTATCAATTGATGCTGATGAAGCTCAGTGCGACCAATGCCTTCTATTTTCACACTGACCAAAATACGCGGTATTTCACTTTTATTGCTCAAAGTAAAATACGCGACACTACTACTAGCACCCGGAATAAATTCCCTTAATTTAAGATCGGTGACATCTATCGTACTGGCTTGAACGTGACTCACAAACAAAAAGCTACAAATCAAAGTGATTAATTTCATTAGAATTCCCTCTTTTTTGAAGCTGTTATCATACAACAGCATCATGAAAGCTGCATCTAACAGTTATACTCTTTGTGGCTTTTTCTCAGCAACTAATAACCAAATAACGATTCCAAACAATATAAAAGGCCAAAATATAGCAACACCACTTATTAACAATGCTAAGCCCACAACAAAAATACTAGCGCAGACAATACCTATGACTCCAACTGTAAAAAACACCCCCAGTGCAATCACAGCAAAAACAATCCCGATGATTACAACGAGACCCCACATTGACTCAAAGAAACCGTGATGCAAAAAATGATCATCAACCTGCCAAGCCCAAGAGTAATCATTGAACACAACTTCGGTCCCATTAAACAATAAAAATAACGCTAAACAACCAATAATAAATAATAACTTCATTACGCCTCCTCATTTCATCCTTGGATAAATCAAGGATGAAATCATGGCTAGCCATTAATAATAACGCGCTGGCAATATCATTGCTGCGACGAAATAAGCAATTAGTACAGGTACAGGGAACACAAAAAATAAAATTAAGGCTACTAAGCGTGTTGACCAAACAGGCAAATCATGACCATTCGCTAATCCAGCACAGACCCCTGATATTTTTTTATTTAACCGATCTTTATAAAATGCACTTGAGCTCTCAAACCTATTCATACTCTTTCTCCTTTAAATGAGCGGCTTATTTAGCCGCTTTTTTACTCTTTAACTGAGCCAACTCGTTTTCAATATCTTCATTGATGCTAAGTTCGTTAAACTGCTGAGCTAATGTCGCACTCGAACCTAATTCATATGATTCGACCTTGGCCTCTATCTCATCCACCTTGCGTTCAATCACATCAAATCGCGATAACGCATCAGCGACTTTGTCACTTTGAAGTTGAGATTTGACTTTTAAACGCGAAGACAACATCTGTTCGCGTTGCTGAAACGAATCTCGCTTAACTTTTGCTTGAGCAAGCTTTTCATTTAGTCGAGTACAGTCAGCAGTTAGCTTTTCTAAGCTTTCATCAAGACGTGATAATTCACTTGAGAGCCCTTCAAATTTCATTGTAACTTGCTGCTTTTCAATTAATGCCGCTTTAGCCAAGTCATCACGGCCCTTATCAACCGCCAACTCAGCTTTTTCTTGCCAATAACCTTCTTGTTTTTGGTAATATTGTTCTTTACGTTGTAATTCTTTTTTCTCAGCTAACAGCTTCGCTGAAGTACTTCTCACTTCAACGAGTGTTTCTTCCATTTCTTGGATCATCAAGTTCACCAACTTTTCTGGATTTTCAGCTTTGTCCAGTGCAGCAACTACATTCGCTTGTACAATATCGGTAATACGAGTAAAGACACCCATAGTGTTCTCCTTAATTTAATGTCGTTTAATTGTCTTACTCCATAACACTTACAATCGATATGCCAACACTCAAAATATATTTTAATTGCTTTAAAAACATAAAGTTAAGAATGTTTGACTTTTATCTAAAAATATTAAAAATAAAATAAAAACCAAAAAATAGTCTTTTTGACCAATCAAAACATAAATTAACTAAATCAAAATTGATGATGAATTTGAAGGGTTTAACCGATTGGAATTTACAAAACGCAATAAATGAACAAGAGGAAGATGATAGCTATAAGTAGAAATTGGAGGGAAGCATGAGCCTGTTAAACCTGAAGCAAAATAATAACAGGTTAATAATGTTAATTTTTATCGAAAAAGGACGTAGACTGAAAAACATTTACCCCAATAAAAGTAAGCATCAAACTAATAACGGGTAACAGAAATAACATAAATAAAGGGATTTGATACATGATGACAACCAATTTATTAACTCTTTGAGCTAACATAATTGATTTTTTCATTCGATTTCTATCATTATGACCAGCGGTCAATTTCAGTGATAAGCGGTTAATTAGTACGAGAAATGCCGTTCATAAGCAAATAAATATAACGACTAAACTGCACACCAAAAAAAGTGATCAATAAACTCAAAACAGGGATCAGCAGTATATTCAATAAAAACAATGGCTGGATCATGCGTCTTCTCCTTCTGAATTATTATTGTCGATTCGACTTACTTGCTTACATGACGAGCTCGGTTCAGAAGAATGGTTTTCAAAAGATTGAATGAGTGAAGGTGCCGGAAAACCAGCTAGCGCAAACACATTTGACGCAATAAGAGTAAGCAGTGCAATAATATGAGTTAACTTAAACATCCTTATCTCCAAAAATTAAGTATCAATGTTAATGAAGATGTTTATTACAAGTCATATGCCAAGTTTAGGGATACAACCCAACCAATTGATAGTAAATGATTTTATAAGTTAAGAATAAAAAAACAGACTAGTTTGAAACAAAAAATAACAACTATTTTATCAATTTGACTAATAATTTGGTATTTTCACACCCTGCTCATCCCGAAATCGGGAGGCACAAATCCCGATTTCAGAACAGCTAAAATAAATTAAGTTTCGCTCACAAAAGCCAAAGCCTGTTCCATAACTTCAATCCCAGCTTCCTTTTTATGGCCATTTTCAGATAAATGTCGACGAAATGCCCGGCCTCCCGGCACCCCTTGGAAAATACCTAGCATATGCCTTGCTATATGCCAAAAATTGGCTCCTTGGGTCATTTCATCCTCAAAATAATCATACATAGCCCTAACCGATTGGTGACGGGTAATCACCTCTTTAGGTTCATCACCATAGATCAGGTGATCCACTTGTGTTAATAAGTAGGGATTAGCATAAGCCTCCCGACCCATCATCACACCATCGATGTGTTTCAAGTGTTCTAGACTTTGTTCGAGTGTTTTCACGCCACCATTGATAGAAATGTGGGCTTGCGGATAATCGTGTTTAAGCTGGTAAACACGTTCGTAGTCAAGCGGTGGAATATCGCGGTTTTCTTTAGGGCTTAATCCATTTAACCATGCTTTACGCGCATGAATAATGAAATCTAAACAACCGACTTCAATATTGGCTTCGATCAATTTGCATAAAAATTCATACGAGTCTTGCTCATCAATACCAATCCGTGTTTTAACCGTAACCGGTACCTGAGTATGTTCCTTCATTGCAGCTACGCAATCGGCGACCAAACTAGGTTCAGCCATCAAACACGCACCAAAACGTCCATTTTGGACACGATCGGATGGGCAGCCTACATTCAAGTTTATTTCTTGATAACCTCGTTCATCAGCCCGCTTAGCACATTCAGCCAACGCGTGCGGATCTGAACCACCCAACTGCAACGCAACAGGTTGTTCATTTTGATTAAAATGTAAGTAATCTCCGCGACCATGTATAATCGCCCCTGTCGTGACCATCTCAGTATACAAAACCGTATGTTGTGTCAATTTACGATGAAATGTACGGCAGTGTCTATCAGTCCAATCTAACATGGGCGCAACGGAGAATCTGCGATTTAATTTTTTTTCAGCCAAAACAACAAACCTTTATATAAGATCATAAGCTTACAGATTTTTATATAAATTAATCCACTCGCCCAAAATTAGGATAATTAGCCCTAACGAACTGTACATGTCTTCTTAGGTGAAACAACCTCCCCTGATAAGACACCCACTAATTAGGAATAAAGCACCTTATTATATCACCTCCAAATAGACAAAGAGAAATTGAATTAGAGGTCTCGTGCTTACTGGGGCGTAAGGATTTGCCGTTGGTGAATTGATTAACAGTAAACGTATGGGTTTGATACATTAAATGAATCCAGACCAAAGCCTGTTGGCTCATTGATTTTCGTTAATCCGCTAACAAAACCTTCTTTTGAAGGTACTCAAAGGTTTTTGATCTAAACGACTAGACTACAAAACCGCACTAAACATGTTTATGCTGAGCGTACAATCTTGCATTATTAGTTTTTATGTTAAAAAAAATAAAAACAATCAATTAAAATAAAAAGCGCAGCAAGGTCTGCTGCGCTATTAGCTATTTATAACTCATTTAAGTTATTAAATATTGTGTAAAAGAAGGCGATTGATTTGGCGTATTCATCAACTAAAATTCGCTCATTTACTCCATGAAAGCCTTTAAACTCTTCGGTGTTTTCTAACTGAATTGCTGTGATTGTATAAACATCTGGTGCAAAATCACGCGCTTGGAAATGCTTAGAGTCAGAACCTCCCACGACAAAGAATGGTGAAACAATTAAATCATTCCCCCATGTTTGGCGGATCGTTTTTTCAAGCATTTTGTATCCAGGGCCGTCCGCATCTGCAATATTAGTCGCAGGTGTAGAGGCTGAGATATCCTTTATTTTGATTCGATCATCGCCAATCGCTTTTTGGATATGTTCAATAATCACTTCTGGAGTATCCCCAGGCATCGGTCGGAAATTAACCACTGCGCTTGCTGAAGGCGGTAAGACATTATCTTTTATACCTGCATTAAACATCGTTACCGCTATGGTTGTATGAAGCATTGCACGCGTCACTTCATTCCCCGCCATTAAATCGATAAACTTTTTCTCAAGCTCGGTGATTTCACCATCTTTACCAAACGCAACTGCTGAATACAGCGGATGATGCTCTTCATCTAATTCTGGTCCCATGTACTCGTATTGCGCTCTGACTGCAGGGTGAATTCGATAAGGGAACTGTGCTTTTTCTAATTTAGTGATCGCTTCTGCAAGAATGCCAATATTAGATTCTTCAAGCGGCATTGAAGAATGCCCACCAATGCCATGAATTGAAAGCTCTAGACTCACAAAACCTTTTTGCGCAATACCTATAAGGGCTGTATTTTCTTTAATACCAGGGAAAATACCTGGTGTTAAAGGAGCAGATTCATCCATCACAAATGCAAATCGTTCGATGCCTCGCTTTTCTAGCACATCTGCAATATGTTTAGCCCCCTCAGGACCACCAACTTCTTCATCGTGTCCAAATACAAAATAAAGAGTTCGCGAGGGTTTCCAGCCTTCTTTAATACGCATTTCAGCTGCTTCAAAGATTGCATGTATTTGATTTTTATCATCTAAAACACCACGTCCCCAAATATACCCATCTTTAATCGTGCCAGCCCATGGATCTTCACTCCATTCATGGCGAGACTCTTCTGGCACAGGCACAACATCCATATGCGCATAAAACAGTGCAGGTTGTAATGATGGGTCGGTCCCTTCCCACTTATACAATAAACTGAATGGACGTGGCTCACCTAGCACTTCACGTTTTAAGTTTTTGTGAACATTTGGGTAAGTTGACTCTAGGTAAGAGTGATAATCTAGAAATGCTTTTTTATCAAAGTCATCACGATCTTGGTTTGAAATAGTCTTAAATGTCACTGCTTTTGATAAACGTTTTGCTGCAGCATCAATATCGACCTTAACCTCGATTTGTTCAACACCGGTCATTTGTTTCGATGTAAACGCTTTTTTTTCATCAGCACACGCTGATACACTGACCGACAGCGCGATTGCTGAAAATAAACTAGTGACTAATTTAGTGTGTTTATACATGGTAGCTCCTTGTTTTCCTTTTTCATAACGATTAAGTCCCAATTACAAGTTATGCTTATCTAAAAATTTCATTCATTAAAAAGTATAACGTAACATGGCTTGAACTCGCCTTGCATCACCTTCTAACTCATTGATATTAAAGCGATCACCCCACATATACTCGATCCCCATATCAATATACTTATCATATTGATATATCAAGTTAACATGCGCTATCGCACTTTTTTCAATATCACTTCCGCTCCGTTGATATGAGGGAGTAACATCAAGCCAAGCATAACCAAGCGTACTATTGAGCGATGGTGTGAAATGATGGGTATAACTGCCTGCAAGCGTTAAATGTTTGTCGGTATTAATTTTACCATCACGGGATAAGTTAGCTCCCGAACCTTTTCCGGCAAGGCCCAAAACGCCTTTTGCTGAACCATCACCATGGGTAATCGCTACACGCAAGTTATGCTGATCAAATATTTTATAATGCCCAGAAAGGGATAGTACCCACCCGAACGCCGAGTCATCGTCAATATTTTCTTTACCATCCCAATAAAGCTCCATCGCCTCGCCAGCGAAATTAATGTGCCCATTTTCATGACGATAACTTAGCCTAGAGGTCAAAACTGGCAGCTTATTCTTTTCGGAACCTGCAAGATTGTATGGATTATCTATATTCGTATCGGTTGGTGCTTCAATAGAAGCGGCATATTCTAAAGAGCTAGATATAGTTTTTGTCCAACGCACTTGATTTCGACGCCCACCATAAAGAGCCTCACCAAATGCAAAATCAACAAAATAAGGTATAGCGCTTAAATCGGTTATATTCGTCCAATATTGGCCAACAATAAACTCATCTTTTTCAAAGAAAAAATGCCTCAAACGGGGTGCGTTATTACTTTCATCGTAGAAATCCATTTCAATATGAAAGCGCTGTACTGAGTCACTGACATTTCGCTTAACATCAATAAAGAAGCGACTTTCTTTACCATGCATCGAAAAATAACTACTGGAGTTAAAGTCAGAATCACCTTCAACAGGAATACCCGACATTAAAAATTGGTGTTTATTTCGGGTACCATCAAGGTCGTAAATTAGGTCAAGCTTTGCATACCCCCCCATAGTAACCTGGTAAGGTGCATCTGCATTTGTCAGTGAAATATCCGCTAATGCAGGTATAGAGACACTTGCTATTAAAGGGATTAAAAACCGTTTTTTCATTTTAATATCCTTTGTTACCAAGGTAATGGAACAACAGGTGCTATTTGGAAGCGGATTTGGAATTGAGGACCAAACGCATCGGGTTGTTCAACATAATGCCAATACTGCAAACTAAACTTCCATGGCGTACTATCTAGCACCATTGTTTTTGATAAGCCAATACCTACAGGAAAGGTAAGTCCTTGACCACTTTCAGCATTATGATTATAAGTCCAAGTTGGTTGCGCTTGAACTTGCCAGCCATCTTGAAGGTTTACCGTATAGAAATATTGCCCACCTGTAATGCTAGTATCAAATGAGTCCTCACCTGCAACATCCCATTGATGAGTTACTAGCGCACCAACAACAAACTTTTCGCTTGCATAACCAAGTAAAAATTCAGGCCCAAGTAAGGTTTGGTCGAGTGACAAATTGTCTTCTGTTGCTGTAGGTAAAGTACCAACTATTCCACCGATTGCCATCACACCATTTGAAAACGTTTTTCCCACTGCCACATCAAATGAAATATCACCTAATTCAACACCTTCATTTGAAAACGACAATTGTTGATTATCATCCATCCCAAATACTGGCTGTTTAAAAATTACAGGCACCAATGGCCTAAAAAACAAATTCATTGAATCATTGATTTTATAAGGTAAAGAAGGTTGAAAGCTAAGCTTTACTGCAGACTGACTATCCGCATTTGGCAAATCACCTTTATAGTTGATGTAGTCTAGAGGAAATGCCAAGACCCCGAGGGTAGTATTGGGATTGGCTAATTCTTTGGCTATTTCTTCAGCAGTTGGTTTTTTTGCTTGCTCACCAGCAAAAAGTGAGCTGCTAAGCCCCAGCGCTAAACAGATACCCATTTTCGTAAATTTCATGATAGCTCCTTTTATAAAAAACTCACAAATATAATAACATACAATATAATATATACAGGTTTCATTACTGATAAATTAATCGTTTTATTCTAAGTTGTTAGAACAAAAGACACCTGTTTCAGCTTTGTCATACAATAAATCAAAATGCAGCGCTTGCTAGTTTACTTATTTAAGCCTATTAAATACGCCAGTTATTACACGATACACCGACATCGTAACTGATACATTGACTTGAATCAGATATTAGAGCTACATAGCTGTCGTGTTGAAACCTTAGTGCTGAGCATCTAAAAAACCAGTGCGTCTGCATTGATTGACTAACCGCGACTCATCTCCCAAAATTTTTAATCCTTTTAAACCAGTAGAGAACCGGCAAGATCACCATATAAAAGCACATTCATAAACGATAATCATTTTTATTGGTTGAAAATTATCAACCCTATCACGTATTTTTCCTCGATTAGAAAGCCTCAATATCCACTATCTATAAACCTAACATTATTGCTAGGAACGCCATCAGCCTATGTCGTTACATTGAAGCGAATAGGTGTTGTTATGCACTTTCTGAATAGCGCATTGTCATCTTTCTTTTCTCTGCATCGTCTTCTGATTCGTGCAAAAAGGTGACCCATTGCACTATGCCCACCTTTTAATTAAGGTTAAATTCAGGTTTAGATGAAAATTAGGTACAACAAATACCCCCTTGCAGGGCCCATAATGTAGGGTTGATACATCAAATTCACCATCAAATGGGTCTATTAATTGGGAAATCACTGGAGCAGCACAAAACACAGATGTGTAGATAATAAATGCAGACAAAGTAAATTTTTGTGCAAAAAAATACATTAGATCAATCCATTGAGCTTGATAACTCCCATCCTACCCTATGTAAACTCGCTTCAGCAAGTCCATTTAGTTCGAAAAATAAGCTCTAGCGCAACTTTTATTCGTGATTGAGGTTAGTTTTTAATAGTGCAATACAAGACTAATAAAAATTCTATGTTAATATAAAAATCTGAGTTTAAGGATGTTTAATGATGGCAATAGAAAGCTTAGTTAATAAAGCAAAACAAGTCTGTGAGAATAAAAGTACCCGCTTCACGCCTATCCGCGAAAAAGTGTTTCGCCTGTTAGCAGAAACACAAGGAGGAGTTGGCGCTTATGATTTGTTAGAGCAGTTAAAAACTACTGAAGCAAATGCAAAACCTGCTACTATTTATAGAGCGCTGGATTTTTTAGCCGATATGGGTTTCATTCACAAGATCGAAAGTACCAATGCGTTTATGCTTTGCCATCACTTTGATCACATTCACCCGGTACAATTACTTATTTGCGAGCAATGCGGGCATGTTGAAGAACTTCATTCAACAGTCATTTCGCATGAATTAAACAGCCAAGCAGTTGAGTTCGGTTTCAAAGTTAATGCTCAAACCATAGAAGCTCGTGGAACATGTAAAAACTGTTCAGCATTATAAATCAGCTATTTAGATTTGCATTACGCTTATTTTGAGTTAAAAATATAACTGTTGCCTTTGGATAAATTTAAAAATTAATTGGATTTCATATGAACGTAGAATTCATCAACCCCTTTTTAGCTTCATTAATGAATGTTTTAAGCACCATGGCACAAACAGAATTAAAACCAGGTAAACCGCAAAGAAAGCAAGGTGAAGTTGCTCAAGGTGATGTCTCAGGATTAATTGGTATGGTTGGCGCACAAACAAAAGGTTCATTCTCAATAACTTTTGATGAAGGGCTAGCGTTAACAATAATGGAACGCATGCTTGGAGAGCGACCTGATAGCATCAATGAAGAAGTTACAGACATGGTTGGCGAAATCACCAATATGGTGACTGGCGGTGCAAAAAACTTACTCGGCGAAAAAGGCTACGAGTTTGATATGGCGACACCAATTGTTGTATCCGGAAGCAATCATACGATCACGCATAAATGTGATGGTCCTAAAGTATTGATCCCATTCACTTCAGATGCAGGCAATGCCAATATAGAAGTATGCTTCGATAAAATATAATTTAGTATTACGATGTCATGGTTTGAAAAAACAGTCATTCTTAAGCCCCGGGCTAGGGGCTTTCATTTAGTTACTGACGAATTACTCAATCAACTCCCCGAGTTAAACAAATATAAAATAGGCTTAGCTCACTTTTTTATCCAGCATACATCAGCCAGTTTAACAATTAATGAAAATGCCGATCCTACTGTGAGAATAGATCTCGAAAGTCATTTCAATCATTTCGTACCTGAAAGAGCAAGTTATTATCGCCATGATTACGAAGGTGATGATGATATGCCAGCACATATTAAAGCAAGCTTATTAGGCGCTAGTGTATCAATTCCAATAAAGGACGGGCAATTACAGCTAGGGATGTGGCAAGGGATAGTGTTGGGAGAACATCGTGATTGTGCCGGTCAACGCCGTATTGTTATTACTCTAAATGGCCAGTGACTCAGCAATAAAATAATCGTGTAAAAATAGAAAAAGCCAGTAAAATAATTTACTGGCTTTTTAATTGATAGTTATTTTTTACTGTGCATTTTAGAGATGCGCTTTCGTTGCCTTTGCTGAGACAGTGTCATTTTATTAATGCGACCAGCAAACGGGTTATCCCCTTCTCTAAACTCAATCTTAATCGGCGTCCCCATAATTTTTAACGCTTTACGATAGTAATTCATTAAGTAACGTTTATAGGAATCTGGTAAGTCATGTACTTGGTTACCATGGATAACGATGATTGGTGGATTATAACCGCCTGCATGGGCATACTTCAGTTTAACACGACGACCGCGAACTAGTGGCGGCTGGTGATCAGCCTGCGCCATATCCATAATGCGTCGTAGCATTGCTGTCGAAATACGTTTAGTCGCTGATTCATATGCTTCGTTGACCGAATCAAATAAATGACCCACTCCGGTACCATGAAGAGCCGAAATAAAGTGGATGCGCGCAAAGTCAATAAACCCTAAACGACGATCGAGTTCTGTTTTGATGCGTGTTTTGACGTACTCATCGAGCCCATCCCATTTATTCACCGCAAGAACAATAGAGCGCCCAGCATTAAGTGCAAAGCCCAATAAACTCAGATCTTGATCACTGATCCCGTCTCGAGCATCTACGACGATTAACACGACGTTTGCATCTTCAATCGCTTTTAATGTCTTAATAACCGAAAATTTCTCAACAACATCACTGACTTTTTTACGCTTACGAACACCCGCGGTATCAATTAAAACGTACTCTTTTTCATTGCGAGTCATCGGAATATAAATTGAATCTCGTGTCGTTCCTGGCATATCGTACACAATTACACGTTCTTCACCCAAAATGCGATTGGTCAAGGTCGACTTACCAACATTTGGACGACCTATGATCGCCAGTTTTATCGGCTTGTCTGCAAATTCATGATGAATATCGGGTTCTTGCCCTTCTTCATAAAACTCATCGAAGTGCTCAAGCTCGGGCTCTTCTTCTTCAACGCCATGAATTCGCGCAAACTCTTCAATCACAGGCTGTAAGGCTGTTTCAAGTAACTGAGTCACGCCTCGGCCATGAGAAGCTGCAATTTGATGAACTTCACCTAAAGCTAATTGATAAAATTCGGCACAGCTTGAGTCTGCATCTAAACCGTCAATTTTATTGGCAACCAAAAAAATGCTTTTCTCTTGCTTACGAAGGTGGTTCGCGATTGCTTGATCTGCAACGGTCATCCCAGCGCGGGCATCAACAAGAAATAAAACAACGTCGGCCTCTTCTATCGCTAACAGCGATTGATCAGCCATTTCTGTTTCTATTCCCTCTTCTGAACCGTCAATTCCGCCAGTATCCACGACGATAAACTCGTATTCATCATACTTTGCTTGGCCATATTTACGATCACGAGTTAGACCTGGAAAATCCGCTACAAGCGCATCACGAGTACGAGTTAAACGATTAAATAATGTGGATTTACCAACATTTGGTCGCCCCACTAGAGCGATCACCGGAAGCATAAACAACCCCTTATAAAAACAACAAAAGGCTTCGCGACGCGAAGCCTAACATACCAATCACTTTAACTAAGTTAGCAATAACTGCTATTTGCTATTAAATGTGATTGGTATCAACATAATAACAACTTAACTTTATGGCGCTGAAATGGCGCTAACTTCACCGTCACGGGTATAGATAATTAACTTATCTTGCGCGACTAATGGCTCGATAAAAAAGCCTGAGCTATCAAATTCAGCTCGAGACACTAGCTCACCAGTTTGCTTATTAAGCCAGTGCAAATTACCTTCTTGATCACCGAGCACCAAATAATTACCAAATACTGCTGGGCCGGTTAAATACCAACCATTCAGTGCTGGCTGACTCCAACGTTCAATCCCTGATGATTTATCAAGAGCATACACAGAACCATTGCTATCAACTAAATATATATTTTGTAAATCAACGGCAAGCTCTCTGTAGCCGCTGTATTCGCGCTTCCAAACCACATTGCCTGAGCGAATATCAATTGCTGCTAAATTACCATTATAGGCGAGTGAGAAAACTTGGCTGCCCACAACAACTGGCTGTGTATCCACATCGACTAAACGTTCGAATTCAGATGCACCTTTGGCTATTGCTACATCCGCTTTCCAAGCAGCAAAACCGCTTTCAGAAATCAAAACAGACAATTTACCACTTTCTTCACCGACCAAGACACCACCATTAGCAGCGACTGGCGAACTCATTCCACGAAGTGTTAAAGCTGGAACCTCTTGCTCATAACTCCAACGTAACTCACCGGTGTCAGGGTGGAGTGCCACCAATTTACCTGAGCCTAAATTTACAAAAATTAAACCATCTCCGGCTGCAGGGCGAGATAACGCTTCACCCGGCACTTTTACTCGCCAAGCGATATCGCCCGTTTCACGATCAAGCGCGATTACTTCACCATGTTCAGAGCCAATAAAGACTTTACCGTAAGCTTGTAAAATTCCACCTGACAACTTGGCACTGTCATCATCTTCCCACGGCCAAAATGCAATATTTTTTCGTGCATCTTGCTGCCATTTAACTTGACCATCAGCAAGCGATAATGCACGAATTTGCCCATAACGAGCAGCAACATACACAGTATCTTGGTAGCTTGCAGGAGACAAGCGAGAGAAATAATGCTCTACACCATCTCCGACTGTGGTTTGCCATACAACATTGGTTTCAAATTGATTGACGATTTCAGGTAAAACCAACTCTTCTTCATCATCACTCGATGAGCAACCCATTAATGACGCCATGCACAATGCAAGAGTCGCCATGGTAATTTTTTTCATGGCACGTACCTTAGGCTGCTGGTGCAGCAGCTAAATCATCCAATTTCATTTGTAATGTGGCGTTATTAGTCAATCCACCTGCATCTGCCGCACTTTGATAAGCGGCACGAGCTTGGTCTTTATCACCTTGGGCTAAATACACATCCCCTTTTAATTCAGCAACGGCTGCATTAAAGGCTTCTGGCAGCACTGTTGATAATGTTTTTAATGCCGCATCGTACTCTTTTAACTCAAGCTCAATTCGGGCAATGCGGGTAGTTGCAATAGCGGTTAATTCCGCGTTTTTACTATTGGTGGTGATCCACGATAGTTTTTCTTTTGCAGTTGAAAAATCAGCGTTTTCTACCGCTTCTTTAGCTGCAACAAACGCCGCTAATACTGCATAGCTAGAATCTTGATGGTTTTTAATAAACTCATCTGCACCCGCTAATACATTGGTCTTTTGTTCAGCATCCGCTTGCACTAACTGAGTAAATGCATCTGATGCAGCTTCAGCTGTGGTCACTTGATTTTGGTTATATGCTTTCCAGCCATAAAGGCCACCTAAACCTAGCACGACACCTAAAACTAACGCAGTACCGTTATCACGAAAAAAACTCTTGATCGCTTCTGCTTGTTGTTCTTCTGTTGAATAAATTTCCATTTTTCACCTCTTATATCAGGTCGGCTAATAAAGTAATGGCTTGGCTTAACTCTAAAGTTTGTTGGTCTTTGTGTTCTCGTAAATATTTGACCGTTACAACACCCTGAGCTAACTCATCATCACCTAAGATTAGGGCAACAACTGCATCACTTTTATCAGCACGTTTTAATTGTTTTTTGAAATTACCACCACCTGCATGCACCATAATGCGAATGCCCGGTATTTGTTCTCTTAATTGTTCAGCTATCACAGGCGCTTGAATGCTTGCTTTGTCACCCATAGCTGCTAAATATACATCAGCGTTACGACGCACCTCACCGACACAATTGAGCTCTTGAAGTAACAAAACTAAACGTTCCATTCCCATTGCAAAGCCAACAGCTGGTGTTGCTTTGCCACCTAATTGCTCGACTAACCCATCATAACGACCACCGGCGCAAACTGTACCTTGCGCACCTAAGCTGTCAGTCACCCATTCAAAAACAGTACGGTTATAATAATCTAATCCACGCACTAGCTTTTCATTAACCTGATATTCGACGCCAGCCGCATCTAAACGTTCACATAAATTTGCAAAGTGTTCAGCAGACTCTGTGTCTAAATTTTCAGATAACTTAGGAGCATCAACTAAAATGGCTTGAACTTGAGGATTTTTACTATCGAGTACGCGCAGTGGATTTGAATACATGCGACGCTTAGAATCTTCATCTAAGTGCTCTTGATGCGCTTCTAAATACGCAATCAAGGTTTGACGATATTGTTCTCGCGCCTCATTAGAGCCCAATGAATTGAGTTCTAAACGAACATAGTTAGAAAGGCCAAATGCTTTCCATAGTCGAGCAGTCAGTAAAATCACTTCGGCATCAATATCAGCCGTGGCAATACCAAAAGCTTCTAAGCCAAACTGATGAAATTGACGATAACGGCCTTTTTGAGGGCGTTCATGACGAAACATCGGGCCCATATACCAAAGACGTTGCTCTTGGTTATACAGTAAACCATTTTCATTGCCAGCTCGTACGCAAACCGCGGTCCCTTCGGGACGTAATGTTAAACTGTCACCATTTCGATCTTCGAAGGTGTACATTTCTTTTTCAACGATATCGGTCACTTCACCGATCGAACGTTTAAATAAATCTGTTGATTCAACAATCGGAAAGCGGATCTCTTGATAACCAAAAGAGGCGACTGTTTCACGTAACGTTGCTTCTACCTTCTGCCATACTTGGGTATCACCTGGCAGGCAGTCGTTCATCCCTCGGATTGCTTGAATTTGTTTGGCCACAGATTGTCCTATGAATTACTTGTTAACTCGATTACACGCCAAGACAAGGTTAATTTTTGCGCTTACTGCGACAACTTGCCTTCGCTCAAAGTAGAGAATTATAACGATCTAGACTAAAACGTAAACGACAAAGCTCGCCTTTGTCGTTTTATTTGCGTTTTACTCGACGATTTTGATATCAATTGGGCTTTGCTGCTCTTTTTTAGCTAAATACGCTCGTACTTTCTGCTCTAGTTGCTCTGCTGCATTGTCATTATCAATGCGTTCTTTTTGTCGCTCACCATTTATATACAAACCAGAACGACGATTGGCTCCCGCTAATCCGACATCACTAATCAATGCTTCACCTGGGCCATTTACTACGCAGCCAATCACAGACACTGTAATTGGGGTTATAACATCTTCTAAGCGCTCTTCTAATTTATTCATTGTCGCGACCACATCAAACTCTTGACGGGAGCAGCTAGGGCAAGCAATAAAGTTAATGCCACGAGAACGGATCCGCAGTGACTTTAAAATGTCAAAACCCACTTTGATTTCTTGTACCGGATCAGCCGCTAACGAAACGCGTAGTGTATCGCCAATCCCTTCAGCTAATAACATCCCAAGTCCAACAGCCGATTTGACAGAGCCTGATCTGAACCCACCCGCTTCAGTAATCCCTAAATGTAACGGTTGATCGATTTCTTTCGCAAGTAAACGGTATGCACCCACAGCTAAAAAAACATCCGATGCCTTCACGGACACTTTAAAATTATCAAATTTTAAACGCTGCAAAATATTCACATGTCGCATCGCTGATTCAAGTAAGGCTTCTGGTGTGGGCTCACCATATTTTTCTTGCAAATCTCGCTCTAAAGAGCCGCCATTGACACCGATACGGATAGGGATATTGCGTTCACCCGCCGCATCAACTACCGCTTTAATCCGATCTTCACTGCCAATATTACCTGGATTAATTCGCAAACAATCAACGCCATATTCAGCCACTTTTAAGGCAATACGGTAATCAAAATGAATATCTGCCACGAGTGGAATATCCACTTGCTGCTTAATTTTACGAAATGCTTCTGCGGCATCCATTGTCGGTACGGACACACGTACAATATCAGCTCCAGCAGCTTGTATTGCTTGGATTTGTTTAACCGTAGCATCCACATTCAACGTGTCAGTATTAGTCATGGACTGAACGGCTATAGGCGCACCATCACCAATTGGTACATCACCGACATAAATGCGGCGCGATTTTCGTCTAATAATCGGAGACTCTGAAAACATAGCAACTACTCGGTTAAAGGGAGATTAAACTTAGCAAGTCGGTTTGTTGGAAAATCCGAAATATCAACCGCTTGACCATTTAATTCAATATCGACTAGGTGATGTTTGCCTAACACCACCGAAAAAGGGGCTTCGCCAGTCACCGTCATGGTGTAACCTGCTTTCTTCACTCCAAAAGCGACTCTCGCAGCTGAGGCATCAAAAATTTCGACCCAGCTATCCCCTCGAAAATGCATCACGATTTGGCTTAAGTCATCATCTTGTTCAACGGAATCGCTTGTTTGAGGAGCTGTAGTGACTGATTGTACAGCAATGATTTCAGCCGGTTTGGCTTCTAGCGTTACAGGCTTTGAAGAACTAAATGCTTCATCACGGGCATTAATAATATCATCCGGTACTTTCGCCGAAGGATCGACAAGTAGCTTTTGCTCTACCGTATCTTGTTCTTCTTCAACTAACGACTCATCTAAGATTTCATCGTCACTTTCAGATGTTTCAACAACGCTTTCAATCTGCTCAGCCGTCGCTGGCAGTTCAACTGGTTGAGCTGGTTCTCTATTTTGCCACCACCATAAAACCGTTAATCCAATGACTAACACTAACACAGCGTAACTGACAAACATTAAGCGGTTATCGTGCGCTTCTTTTTCTGTTCGACGGGAAAAACTTTGCATTTTGGTTGCGGCAGGTACACCAATTTGCGCTTCATATAGGGTCAGAAGGTAGCTCTCATCTAAATCTAAAAATTTACAATAAGATTTAATGTATCCCTTTATGAATATCGCAGGCCCCAAACTATGCAGTTCGTTATTTTCGAGTGCAACAAGCTGAGCTGATGTTAAATTCAACCGTTTAGCAAAATCACTTACCGAGATGCCCGCAGCTTCTCGCCCTTCAATTAAAAATTGCCCAACCAATGGTAAGTTAGGTTCAATGTCTTTGTGTTCAGCTACTTCTTTTTCTTTCATAATGAGTAAGTTTTAGGATCCACTAATAAAATTTTTCGCCCCGGAGTAAGGTGCTCTTCAAAGCTTAATTCATTCCACTCCAATAGCTTTTTCATCAAAATATTGTACTTAACTGAAATGCCAAATAAAGTATCTCCTTCTACAACACGGTGATAGACATTTGGATCATTAAGGTACACTCTCGTTCCTGCGTTGACTTGATCACCTTGTGTTAAGCCATTCCATTCGAGCAGTTTTTGTAATTTAACATTATATCGCACTGAAATACTGAATAGCGTCTCGCCTTTTTTAACTTCGTGGAATGGTAACTCAATAAGTCCGAGTGCTTTTCTATCGGCAATCGTTTGCTCAATCACCGGGTTGCTAATAGCTGGAAGAGCTACAGGGGTTACCACTAATTCTTTATCATCGAGCTCTTGAGAGTGCTCAACTTCCTGCAGTTGCGCTTCAATAAAGGGCTGCAACGGCTCTTTCGCTATCGCATCCACTTTGATTAAAGGGGCATTAACAGGTGTAGGCTGATCAGATGACTCAACCTGCGTTTCATCTGGAATTGGAGATTTACGCTTAATAATCTTAATTTTTGGCTGCTCAACCTGACGGACCACTGTTTTTTGAATCTTACGTAGTTCGCTCTTACGATATTGCTGGCGTAATTGCTCAAACTCACTGTCTTCGACTTTATTTTCACGCACGATCAAGGCTTCACGTGACGAGAAATAAGTTTGCTGCAATGTCCTAGCGGTGGTTTCTGCCTTTTGAATATGCCCCATTTTATTGTCAATTAAATAAGACAATAATAACGAGCGTGAAGATACACGGCCGGCATCTTCATATCGAGCTAATAAATCTTGCGCCTTAATTAAGTCACTTTTTGCATAATACAGCGCAGATAAATTGATTAAAGATGAGCTACGCAGTGGGCTGTGTTTAACCGATGATTCTAAATACTCTTGCGCATCCGAAAATTCATCGTTTTCGATCGCACACAACGCTAAATTTTCATAACTTTCAGCCACTCGGATATAACTTGGAATTGCGATAGCAGCTAATAAATACTCTTGTGCTTCATCATATTGACCATTCCCACATAAAAAGACCCCGTAATTATTCAGCGTATTAGGGTCATTTGGTGCAAGGTCAATTGCACGTAAGTAACTTTTTTTCGCTAGTTCAATTTCACCTACAGCCGAATAATAATATGCTGTGGAGTAATGAACCTCTGGTAATTTAGGCGCAAAAACAGCTGCACGCTCAAGGTTATACTTGGCCTGTGAGCTATCACCCGTTGATAAATATTTGAGCGCTAAAGAGATCCGTGTTCTGGCCGCATCCTCATTATTAATCCGTTTTTCCACAACGGGTTTATCACTGCCTAAGTAAACACTTTCAGTTACACATCCTGTCATTGCTAGCATGCCAGCAACTATTAATAAATGTCGCATTACCTATCTCTTTTATTTAGCCGAAGCTTAAGTTTAACCTAATCGCTTCTGTATTCATCTATTTATTTGCAAATAGCTTGGAGTATCATTAGCTTAAAAAGTTCGATATTAGTGTTTAGGATCAGAAACTAGGTTAACCGAAATCGCATTATCTTGTTGGATTTTACGTTTTGCTAAACGCTTTGTTCTATCAACCACATCACCCACCAGTTGACCACAAGCAGCATCGATGTCATCACCTCGCGTTCTGCGAACGATACAGGTAATGCCTGCCGCCTGTAAAATTTTCGAAAAACGATCAATACGGCTATTACTAGAGCGACCATATTCGTTTCCTGGGAAAGGATTAAATGGGATCAAATTTACTTTTGAAGGCGTCCCTTTAAGGGTTTCGACCAGCTGATGCGCTTGCTCCATACTATCATTGATGCCATCAAGCATCACATATTCAATGGTGACATCTTTATTGGCTTTAGAACCATCAATATAACGACGACACGCCGCTAAAAACTCTTCTATTGGGTATTTTTTATTAATCGGCACAAGTACATCACGTAGCGCGTTATCAGGAGCATGCAGTGAAATCGCAAGCGCTACATCAATTTTTTCTTTTAAAATATCCAATGCAGGCACGACGCCTGAGGTACTGAGCGTGACACGACGTTTTGATAAACCAAATGCCCAATCATCCATCATTAACTCCATGGCCGGCACCACGTTATTAATGTTAAGCAAAGGCTCACCCATCCCCATCATCACCACATTGGTAACAGGTCGACGCGTGCTATCGCCATAAAGGCCAATATCTTTGGCGACACGCCACACTTGACCGATGATTTCAGAAACTTTGAGATTACGGTTAAAGCCTTGTTGAGCTGTTGAGCAGAACGTACATTCTAGTGCGCAACCCACTTGTGATGACACACATAATGTCGCGCGCTCTTTTTCTGGGATCCATACAGTTTCGACTTCTTGACCACCATCGAGAATCAAGGCGTATTTAATGGTGCCATCGGAGGCCACTTGCTTGGCTGATATTTCAGGTGCGCGAATTTCACATTCGCGATGTAAGCGGGCTTTGAGCTTCTTATTGATGTTGCTCATATCATCAAAGTTATCGACGCCAAAATGGTAAATCCATTTCATTACTTGATCACCACGAAATGGCTTTTCGCCAAACGAGACAAATAGCTCGCGGATCCCTTCGCGATTTAAATCAAGTAAATTAATTTTTTTAACTGTCGCACTTTGCGTTGCAACAGGAACCACTTTTTCAGCTTCGCTCATTAAAGAGACCTCGACCACTTTGATAATACGTAATGCTAGCTCACACAAGCATCTTGATAACACTGCAATGTGCTTAACTAAGTGTACGGATTAGATACAATTACTTAAGCATACTGACAAGAAAAGGGCGCGAGGCCCTTTTCATACTGCTTTATATCGCAACAATTTGATTAAATGGAATAAATTCCAATCAAATATTAACGAGTACGTGGGCAGATTTCTTCGTCAGAGAAGAAGTATGCGATTTCACGTGCTGCAGACTCAACCGCATCTGAACCGTGAACAGCATTTTCATCGATGCTATCTGCGTAATCTGCACGTAAAGTACCCGCTAACGCTTCAGCTGGGTTAGTTGCACCCATGATTTCACGGTTTTTAAGAACAGCGTTTTCGCCTTCTAAAACTTGAACCATAACTGGACCAGAAGTCATGAAAGAAACTAAAGCACCAAAGAAAGGACGCTCGCTGTGCTCAGCGTAGAAACCTTCAGCTTTCTCTTGAGAAAGGTGAACCATTTTAGATGCAACGATTTTAAGACCTGCAGACTCAAAACGGTTATAGATTGCACCGATGTGGTTTTTAGCAACTGCGTCAGGTTTGATGATTGAGAAAGTACGCTCTAAAGCCATCTTTATGCTCCAAATTAATTGTGTAAATAGTTTAAATTCAACGGCGGCGGATTATACGCTTTTTCTTTACAAAAGCCTATTAAAATCGCGCAATAAAGATCCAAATGATCTGCCGCAACAGTCTAAACACCGCCAATGACATTTTTGTGGATCCCGCCAAAGGCACCGAAGATTGATCTCAATCAACAAATCTCAACGCCGGTTTTGCTACATTCGCCCCCTTTTAACCACCCATGCCTTGTGGCGCACTTTTAATCATGCAACTGACCAAGACTCAGTTCGATGTATGAGGAATGACCATGTCATCAATTTTAACCCCAGGGTTTACCCCAGAATTACTCTCACCTGCGGGCAGCCTAAAAAACATGCGCTACGCGTTCGCTTATGGTTCAGATGCCGTTTATGCCGGACAGCCCCGTTATAGTTTGCGGGTACGCAATAATGAATTTGATTTAGATAATTTGGCATTGGGAATTAAAGAAGCGCACCAACAGAATAAAAAGCTCTATGTGGTCTCTAACATTGCCTCTCATAACGCCAAAGTAAATACCTATTTGCGCGATATTGAGCCCGTTATAGCGATGAAACCCGATGCATTGATTATGTCTGATCCCGGTTTGATCATGCTGGTGCGTGAAAAATGGCCTGACATGCCTATTCACTTATCTGTCCAAGCGAACGCGGTTAACTTTGCCACAGTGAAATTTTGGGCCAAACAAGGCATTGAGCGCGTAATTTTGTCTCGCGAATTGTCTTTAGAAGAAATCGGCGAAATCCGCACCCTTTGCCCTGAAACAGAGCTTGAAGTCTTTGTTCATGGCGCATTATGCATGGCGTATTCAGGGCGTTGTTTGCTCTCTGGTTACATCAATAAACGCGATCCTAATCAAGGCACTTGTACCAATGCCTGCCGCTGGGAGTACGATGTAAAGCCAGGTAAAGAAACCGAAACGGGCGAAATGGTGCATCAGTTTGATCCCAAACAAATTATTCCAACCTTGGGTACTGGCGAACCTAGCAAAGAAATTTTTATGCTTGAAGAGCAAGGTCGCCCAGGTGAATACATGCCAGCGTTTGAAGATGAACATGGTACCTATATCATGAATTCAAAAGATCTCCGTGCCGTGCAATATGTTGAGCAACTCACCAAAATGGGTGTGCATAGTTTGAAAATCGAAGGCCGCACCAAATCATTTTATTACGTTGCCCGCACTGCACAGGTGTATCGTAAAGCCATAGATGACGCGGTCGCAGGTCGTCCGTTTGATATGAATTTACTAGGCAGTTTAGAGAATTTAGCCCATCGCGGTTACACTGAAGGATTTTTAAAACGCCACAATCACCAAGCGTATCAAAACTATGAGTACGGCCATTCTGTTTCAGATCAGCAGCAATTTGTGGGTGAAATACTTGGCCGAAACCAACACGGCTTAGTCGAAATTGATGTTAAAAATAAGTTCTGCACTGGCCACTCACTTGAGTTAATGACACCGCAAGGGAATATAAACTTTACTCTTGAGCATATGGAAAACAAAAAAGGCGAGCGTATAAACGATGCCAAAGGATCGGGCCATATCGTGCAGATCCCTCTTCCTGAAGACATTGATTTAAGTCATGCTTTGCTAATGCGTAATCTGGACGAAAATCAAGATACACGTAACCCATTTAACACACACGCAATCAGTGTCTAACGATGGCGCTTTTAATCAATACTAAATGCATCAACTGTGATATGTGTGTGCCTGAATGCCCTAATGAAGCCATTTATATGGGCAAAAAAATTTATCAGATTAACCCTTCAAAATGCACAGAATGTGTCGGCCATTACGATACGCCGACGTGTGTTAGCGTCTGTCCGATTGATTGCATTAAACCCGATCCAGCTCACCGAGAATCCCTCGATGAGCTAGCGCAAAAATTTGTTGCGTTAACAACAGACTAAAAACGCTCCAAAGAATATAGCATTCCTGCTCGCCCATCATCCAGTGGCGCGATCAAACAACGTATTGCGATAAAAAGCAATCCGACCAAGCAGCTTTTTAAGAAGCCTAAAAACAAAAAAGTCAGCCTTCTTAACAAGATGGCTGACTTTTATCAGACTTAGGTTAAATGATCATCTATTTAAATAAAATAGCCTGTAAAGTCTCGGTTTTTTCTACTAAATCTCGGTACAACGTAAATTGGTTGCGGGCACGATCGAGGTTATGGCTGTCATACTTAGTGCTAAAGTAATTATCACCATCGATAAAATCAGTCAAAAAGCGCACGCCTATCATAAATGTCATGACTTTAGCGCCAAGCCAAAAACTTTGCTTTTCTTGCTCAGTGATAATGCCATCTAGAGGCGCAACATAGCCATCGACAATTGCTTGGAAAATTTCTTCACGCACTTTGACTCGATCAAGATTCGTTGAATCTTCAGCCTCTGGTGAACAGAAAGTCCGTACCATATCACCAAAATCAAACATCCAATAACCCGGCATACATGTATCTAAATCAATCACAGCTTTTGCTTGTTGTGTTTGATTACAAAACAACATGTTGTTTATTTTCGTATCGTTATGACAGGCTCGAACAGGTAAAATATCGACCAATTCAGCAAGCTCACTTAACAATTGTGACTGCGCTAAGCAAAAATCCACTTCTTGCTGACAAGACACTAACCGGCCAACCGGATCAGCATTGACGACACGTTTCAGTGCATCTAAACGCATTGTTAAGTTATGAAAATCAGGAATGACTGAATGTAAATTACTAGCATCAAAGTCTTCTAATGCAGCAGCAAATTGACCAAATGCATTAGCTGCTATTTCAGCTTGCTCTTGGTTGGCCACTACATCTTCTGAATAACTGCGGCCGATAAATTCCAGCGCCCGCCAGCTCTCACCTTCAATTTCAACTACGTAGTCTTCTTTAGTTGTTGGTACGTGCTTAATAATCTCTAACTGATATGCCTGTTGATCTTTTTTATCACTTAAGTGAATTTCGATCTGACGAGCGTTATTGACCAGTGCGATGGGGTCTGGAAAAACATGTGTATTGAGCTTTTGTACCACGATATTTTTTTCAGGAGACTTTAACAAAAGAGTCGTGTTAATGTGGCCATTGCCAATCGGTTTAATACTGACATCATCTTGACTGAGACCAAAATGTTTTGAAAGGATTGTTGCTTGTTTTTGATACATCGTGTTGTTCTCTTTTTTTTCAGTTGTTAACAACTGAATCCCTGAATAGATATTCTAGCTGAGCACTGACAGCCGCTAATTCATCCCGATAAGTCACCCCGAGCCACTTATCTTGCGCAGTCAGCACATTCACCTTTTTACGGCGGTGCGAGAGCGCATATTGAATTTGATCGGGCAGATAATACTCGCTTTTGACAGCGTTGTCAGCAACTAGTAAGAAGGTATTAAAATTTTCATCCAATATCGCGAAAATCTCGTCATTCACAGCCCAGCATGTCATTGAAACCAGTGCCGATACATTAAGCTCAGTTCTGACTCCTTGCGGGCTAATCCCACTCAGTTTTGTTTTTTGCAATGTAATGTCGAGGTATTCATCCACTTGATTTAAGTAACCCGCTTCATCAAGTTGACATACTCCACGATTGACGCCGCCCTGATTCGACAAAGTATGCATTATCGGATACGCGAGCATCGCCCAATCTTCAGAGCCTTGCGCATGTAGAGCAAGTTGTTTAAACGCATTTGGACCATAATAATCATCGGCGGTAATGATGATCATCTTTCCAGTGACGAATGGCCGTGCTGCCAATAACGCATGGCCTGTACCCCATGGCTTCTGGCGGTTAAAGCTCAACTCCACGAATTGCTTCGGCACATCTGTAATCGCTTGAATGGCTATTTCGACCAGTAAATGCTCAGGTAACCGCGGGATAATTTGGCTCTCAATTAAGGGCTTTATCTGCTGATTAACAACTAACACCACCTTATGAATATACGGTGCCGCATCAACGATGCTTAGCTCCATAATGGTGCGATTTAACCCCTCAATTTCGGCGAGCTGTTTTGCGCCACCAAAGCGCGTCCCCAAACCAGCAGCAAGTATAACTAAGGTAAGTTCTGAGTGTTGTTGCATGATGACCTTTGACGACCCAAACGTCTAAGCTGAGGAAATAAGGGCAATTATTGTACGCATCTTTACAACAATATACTATTTTTAGTTAGTCTAAAAAGACAACATTTTGATTTAAAATAAATTTAAGTAATATTTAAACACAGATATTTAACTTGTAGGTATTCATCTAACCCCATTTGGCCACCTTCACGGCCAATCCCTGAGTGTTTGATCCCGCCAAACGGAGCGATTGGATTTGATATTAACCCTTCGTTAATACCGACCATGCCAAAATCAAGCCCCTCAGAAACACGTTGCATCTGATTGATATTCTCAGTATAGAAGTAAGCCGCTAAACCATAATCGGTTTCATTGGCCATGGCCAGCGCTTGAGCCTCACTTTCAAAGGTACTCAAAAGCACTACGGGTCCAAATAATTCCTGATGATAAATCGCCATATTTGGGCTGATATTACCAAGCACCACAACCGGAAAAAAGTGATTCGCTTGCTGTTTAGCCTGTTCAAACTCAGCTTGACCAAACACAAAGCATCCGCCTTCATTAAGGGCTTGTTCTACTGTGCTGATAAGTCGCTGTTTAGCTGCTGTGGAAATCAACGGCCCAATGTGGTTGCTCGGCTCAAAGCCTGATCCAACCCGCAATTTAGCCACTTCTGGCAAAAGTTGTTTTAGAAATTCAGCATAAATTGACTTAGCTACTAATACGCGATTTGTCGCGACACAGGTTTGCCCTGCATTACGCAACTTACTCGCCAATAATCCTGTGATAGCGTTTGCTAAGTTCGCAGTTTCAAACACTATAAATGGTGCATTGCCGCCTAACTCCATTGATGAGCGCTTCACTGAGGCTGCAGCCTGTTCCAATAACACTTTACCAACCAGAGTAGAACCGGTAAATGTGACTTTCTTAACCCGAGGATCAGCCAGTAATTGGCTGACAACCTCAGGGGCTTGTTGAGTCAATAACACATTAAATGCCCCAGCAGGGAAACCCGCCTCTATTGCTAAGTGCGCTAATGCCAGTGCCGACAAAGGAGTCAGTTCAGATGGTTTTAAAATAAAACTGCAACCGGCCGCAATCGCAGGCGCCACTTTTCGAGTAATCATTGCAACCGGAAAATTCCAAGGCGTAATCCCTAACACCACCCCGACAGGCTGTTTAATGGTGCTGAGCCGCTGATGCTGATTATTGCTAGGGATCACTTGCCCATAACTGCGCTTTGCTTCTTCTGCAAACCAACGGATAAACTCAGCCCCATATGTGACTTCACCTTTCGCTTCTACCAAAGGTTTTCCTTGCTCTAAAGTCATTAACTCTGCCAACGCATCACTGTGGGACATCACTAGTTGATACCAGCGCATAAGTAGATCACTGCGCGCTTGGCTATGCATTACTTTTAGTTCTTCAAACGCCGTCTGCGCTGATTCAAGGGCTAATAAAATACCTTGCTGATCGACACTGCTAACATTCGCTACCACTTTATCAGTGGCGGGATCGGTCACGGAAAATGCTTTATCGCTACTATATGCTTGATTGACAATAATCGAATCGGTATATATTAAAGACTGACAGAGGTTGTAAGGTATATGTAAGTTCATTTTCTGAGCGAGTATTTGGATTGAAGCTGACTGTATAATAATCACAAATAGCAAGGTGTAAACTAAAAACACCCTATTAATTTATATTCTTAACGTTAAATTAGTATTGAATACTGCATTCAGTAGCCCATCACTCGAACGATTATTTCTGGCGGTATAGCATCACTTTATAAAAAAAGCTGGGACTAAAACGAACCCAGCTTTTAATTATTTGTTCAGAAATAGTTACTTTTCATTCAGATTGGACTTTAATTGTTTACTGAATAAAAGCCTTAGTATAAACCAAGTCATTAAGGTTATAGCAAATATGATCACATCGATCTCAGGTGGAGCAGATAAACAGAACCAAAAAAGAATGAAGAATGTAACCCCCCAAGAAACTCTAGTGATTGGTATCACTTCAATCTCAAAAATTCGGTATAATTTCACTAACAAAAAGTCAATTATCAGCAAACCTAAATTGACGCCTAATGAAATTAATATCCATTTCTCAAGCATGATTCTAATTTGCCCAACATACTTGCTGAGCAACTAAGTTGCCTGCAGAGCCCGTATAAACGGTTTTACATATTTTTCCAGATCCACCGCTCCCTGCTCCAGCACCAGAATTTGCATTTCCACTAGTCCCTCCTTCACTTGAGTTACCTGAACTAGAAGATGATGAACCTGAACGGGAGACAGAGATAAGTTCACCAGCCTTAAGGGTAACAGTATCACCAGCCTTTAAACCACCACTTTTTATTAAGTCAGATATTTGTTTACCAACAGGAAAAAGGCCCCCAGCTGTAAGCAAGCCTGCTATGTATTCATTGGTAAATTTTGTAAATAATCCAGCAAACTTAACTGAAGGTATTGCTAAAAGCAGAGTTACTGTGAAATCTATACTTGTATTTTTTAAGTCGATAGCGGATTGAGATACTTGATACGAAATTTCCATATTATTTAGGTATTTTGATAACTCCGCTAATTCTCTTTTTTCTTGCCATTCCTCACAAGTAAAATCTCTATCCGCTTCACAAGTAAGCGACCCATCCATCACATTATTCAACTCAGTATTGAGCGGTTTTGGTGCGACTTCTTGGGCTGCTAAATAGTCATAAATAGTGGTTTCAAGTACAGAATCCCCATTGAACAACACTGTGATCTTTTGGTATTGATGCGCAAAAAGTGTACGCTGCGCTAGATATTTTCGAATCGTTAACTCTGGTTGTTCGCAGTCTTCAAAGCACACTAAAGTGATATCTTGGTTTAATAACTCATGCTGAGTTTGAGCATTAACAAAAGGAGATAAAAGTAAGGCCAAAGGTAAGAATAATTTTTTCATTTTCATTTTCATTTTAATTGGATATTAATTGAAATATCCCCCACAAAAATAGTACCCCTTTTACACCGATTATAGAAACTAAAAAAAGATTCATTGTAAATAATTGTTAATACTAATAAAAAACCGCTTTGCAGCGGTTTTTTATTAGCATCATTTAAATCGATAAATTTAATGATCTTCGTTAACAATATTTAAATTGTATTTAGGAATTTCGACCACTAAATCTTCGTCTGCAATAACGGCTTGGCAGCCTAAACGCGATTCAGGCTCTAAGCCCCATGCTTTATCAAGCATATCATCTTCAAGCTCATCACTTTCTTCAAGTGAATCAAACCCTTCACGCACAACAATATGGCAAGTGGTGCACGCACATGACTTTTCACACGCATGAGGAATTGAAATTTTATTTTTAAGTGCAACATCAAGCACTGTTTGTCCACTCTCAGCTTGGATCACTGCACCATCTGGGCATAACTCACCATGAGGAAGGAAAATAATTTGTGGCATATTAAACCTCGTCTACCGACTGCCCTTGCAGTGCTTTTTTAATGGATGCATCCATACGTAATGATGCAAAATCTGAACTAGCTTTATCTACTTTTTCTATCGCATTTTTAAGCGCATCTGGTGTTGTGGCTGTTTCGTAACATGTGACCAACTCTGCTATTTCACTTCGAAGTGCTGCTAAATCAGTTTCATTGAGTAAGCCACTGTCTTCTTCCAGTGAGGCATTTAACGATTCAATCACTCGAAGCGCTTCGACCTGTTGCTCTTTTAACATACGCGCTTGCATGTCTTCTTTAGCGAAACTCATCGAATCTTTTAGCATTTTGGTGACTTGATCATCCGATAAACCAAACGAGGGTTTCACTTGGATATCAGCTTGCACACCCGATGATTTTTCCATGGCTGAAACACTTAAAATACCATCCGCATCAACCTTAAACGTCACACGAATATGCGCCGCACCCGCTGTCATGGGTGGAATGCCTTTTAGGCTGAATTTAGCAAGCGAGCGGCAGTCAGTCACCAACTCTCGCTCTCCTTGCAATACATGCAATGACATCGCAGTTTGGCCATCTTTAAATGTTGTGAACTCTTGTGCTCGTGCCACAGGGATAGTGGTGTTACGCGGAATAATTTTTTCAACTAATCCTCCCATTGTCTCAAGCCCCAGAGATAAAGGTAAGACATCTAGTAACAACATGTCAGAGTCAGGCTTATTGCCAACTAACACATCCGCTTGAATCGCGGCACCAATAGCGACAACGCGATCAGGGTCTATTGATGTGAGTGGCTCTTTATCAAAAAATGCGCCGATTTGCTCTCGCACAATCGGCATACGGGTCGAACCACCGACCATCACAACCTGAAGGATCTCTTCTTTTTCTACATCAGCATCTTTCAAAGCGCGGCGACAAGCACGTAAAGTTTGTTTAACTAAAGGCATCGCAAGCTCATTGAATAATGGCTTATCCACCACGACTACATGCGATTGACCATTAAACTCAAGCCCAACATTAATGGAATTGTAGTTGGTAAGCGCTTCTTTACAGGCGCGCGCTTTGTTACTAAATAAACGTGATGTTTTTGCATCAAGCTCTGTTACACCGGTTTGTTGCTTAAAATGCTCAACCAACAGGGCATCAAAATCATCTCCCCCTAGGCTTGAATCTCCACCTGTTGCAAGGACTTCAAAAATCCCTTTATGGAGGCGCAAAATAGAGATATCAAACGTACCGCCGCCTAAATCATAAACGGCAATCAATCCTTCTTGACCTGAATCTAATCCATAGGCTACGGCCGCTGCTGTTGGTTCATTTAATAAACGTAAAACGTTCAGACCGGCTAATTCAGCCGCATCTTTAGTGCCTTGGCGTTGTGCATCATCAAAATATGCAGGAACAGTAATCACCGCCCCTAAAATATCATCACCAGCAAATGAATCGGTGGCGCGTTGCTTCAATACTTTTAAAATTTCACTTGATACTTGAATGGGATTGACGTCACCTTGGCGTGTATGAATCGCTAAACTCCCTTGCTGCTCAGATAACTGATAAGGCAACTCTGGGTAGCGAGCTTGAACATCTGCCAGTGATTTTCCTAAAAAGCGTTTAATTGAATACAAGGTATTTTCAGGATCGGTAACCGAGTGTTGCTGCGCTGTCGCGCCCACTAAAATCCCTTGTTCACTGTACGCCACCACTGAAGGCAACATACTTGAGCCTGTCAGATCAGATAAAACTTTTGCCTGACCGCTTTGAACTGTTGCCACTAAAGAGTTAGTAGTACCTAAGTCAATACCTATTGCTAATTTATGTTCGTGAGGTGCCGCGCTCTGCCCCGGCTCAGCTATCTGCAATAATGCCATAATGTATTTTTACTCTTTAGTCTTCAAATAATGAATCTTCAATGCGTGCTAATTCGTCTTTCAATTTATATATAAACTTTAATTTACGTACCACATCTGCAGCCTGCTCGAGATCATTTAATTCAGTGCTGTTGATTAATGCAAGTAACTGCTGATTCAATTCGACCTTTAAAATTTTAATGTCATTTTCGAATGCAGTAATGGCAGCATCAGGATCGGTGGCTGTGGGTAAATCTTCAAGCGCCTCGCGTAATTCCATTTGCTGCATTAAAAACAACGGATCTTGGAGTGTTTGCTGCTCTGCTCGAATATCCACACCGCGTTCAGCCAGCATGTACTCTGCGCGTTTGAGCGGATGCTTTAAGGTCTGCAGTGCGTCGTTAACTTCGGCCGCTTTTTGCACCGCTAATCGCTGCTCTTTTTCACTATGATTGGCGAACTTATCTGGGTGGATCACTTTTTGAAGTTCGAGGTAATGAGCATTTAACACGGTTAAATCAATTTGATAATTAACAGGTAATGAAAAGAGTTCAAAATAACGCATTAACTTTATTACTTCCTATTTCAAAAAGGACAAAGCCCTAACCTTAGGGTGAGGGCTTAATGACATTGGCTGTTGATTAGGTCAATTTAAACAGTGAAACTTTCACCACAACCACACTCACCGCTTTGATTTGGGTTATTAAACTTAAACCCTTCATTGAGGCCTTCTTTGACAAAGTCGAGCTCAGTGCCATCGATATAAACAAGGCTTTTAGCATCAACAATCACAGTCACACCATCTTTTTCAAATACTTCGTCGCCTTCGGCTAATTCATCTACGAACTCAAGTACATAAGCCAGACCTGAACAGCCTGTCGTCTTGATCCCAACTCGTAAACCAATCCCTTTGCCACGGTTTTCTAAAAAAGTGCGAACGCGGTTAACCGCTGAATCTGTTAGTGTGATTGCCATAAAAATCTCTTATTTACCGTGCTTACTTTTGTAATCTGAAATTGCTGCTTGAATGGCATCTTCAGCCAAAATCGAACAGTGAATTTTTACTGGTGGTAGCTCTAATTCAGCGCTGATATCGGTATTTTTGATTTCAGACGCTTGGTCAAGCGTTTTACCTTTAACCCATTCAGTTACTAAAGATGAAGAAGCAATTGCACTTCCACAGCCATAAGTTTTGAATTTTGCATCTTCAATGATGCCATCTTCAGAGACTTTAATTTGCAGTTTCATTACGTCACCACACGCAGGTGCTCCCACCATGCCTGTTGCTACTGACGGATCGTTTTTATCAAATGCACCCACGTTACGTGGATTTGCAACATGATCTAATACTTTATCGCTGTAAGCCATTTTTAATTACCTCAATACCTGCTATTCGTGCAAAGTGTGACCATTGCTTAATCACACCGTGTTAGGTTTAATGGGCAGCCCACTCAACCGAGTCTAAATCAATCCCGTCTTTAAACATCTCCCAAAGCGGTGACATTTCACGAAGACGACTGATTGACCCTTTAATTAGGTTTACTGTGTAGTCAATTTCTTCTTCAGTGGTAAAGCGACCAATACTGAAACGAATTGAACTGTGTGCAAGTTCGTCATTACGGCCTAATGCACGTAATACATAAGACGGCTCTAAACTTGCTGATGTACAGGCAGAACCAGAAGAAACAGCAATATCTTTGAGTGCCATTAACAGTGATTCACCTTCAATGTAGTTGAAGCTGATGTTTACAATACCTGGGACTGACTGGTCTTGGGTACCATTGAAATACACTTCTTCAATATCCATCACACCATCAATCAAACGCTGACGCAGCGTTTCGATACGAGCGTGGTCAGCTGAAAAATCTTCTTTTGCGATACGGAATGCTTCACCCATACCAACTATTTGATGAGTCGCTAAAGTGCCTGAACGCATACCACGCTCATGACCACCACCGTGCATTTGCGCTTCTAAACGTGCTCGTGGTTTACGGCGTACATACAAAGCACCAATCCCCTTAGGGCCATAGATTTTATGAGCAGAGAACGACATAAAGTCGACTTTCAATGTTTGTAAGTCAACATCGATTTTACCTGCGCTTTGCGCACCATCAACATGGAACATAATCTTGCGTTCACGGCACATTTCGCCAATTTTGGCGATATCTTGTACGACACCTAACTCATTGTTAACATGCATAATGCTGACAAGCACAGTATCATCACGCATCGTTGCAGCTAACTTATCTAAATCAAGCAAGCCATTGTCTTCTACATCCATGTACGTCACTTCAAAACCTTGACGCTCTAATTCACGGCAGGTATCTAAAACCGCTTTATGCTCTGTTTTAGCAGTGATGATGTGCTTGCCTTTTTTACTATAAAAATTCGCCGCACCTTTAATGGCTAAGTTATTTGATTCTGTTGCACCTGAAGTGAACACAATTTCACGGGGATCGGCATTGATCAGCGCCGCAATATCATGGCGCGCTTGGTCAATAGCTTCTTCTGCTTGCCAACCGAAACGATGCGAACGCGAGGCTGGGTTACCAAAGTTACCGTCCATTGTCAGGCATTGCATCATTTTTTCTGCAACACGAGGATCGACCGGTGTTGTGGCAGCATAATCTAAATAAATTGGTAACTTCATATTTCTTTGTGCTCCAGTCCTGCTTAGAGTTGACAGCTTACTTGAATATTCTCTAACTGTTTGAGCGCCTCTTGGACTGATTTGTCCTGGCGAATAGCCACTTCTTGCACGTCACCTTTGGCAACGAGCTCAGCTAAAGTAATATTATTTAAAAAATCTTCGATTCGAATACTTAAATCAGTCCACAGTGAATGTGTCAGGCAGCGTACACCTTTTTGACACCCGCCTTCACCATGGCAACGCGTGGCATCAACCGATTCATCTACGGCACTTATTACATCACCCACTGAAATTTCGCTAGCTTCTTTACCGAGTAAATAACCACCGCCAGGACCTCGAATAGAACGTACTAAACCTTGCTTACGTAAACGAGCAAATAATTGTTCAAGATATGAGAGAGAGATTTCTTGGCGTTCTGAAATTTCAGCTAAACACACAGGGCCAACATTGGTATGTAGTGCGACATCAAGGAGAGCAGTAACTGCGTATCGTCCTTTGGATGTTAACTTCATGTTGACCTCACTGATAAGTATATTAAGAGCGCGAATTTTAATAACCTGACTAAAAGAGTCAAGTATTATCTGTTCTAGCCACTATTACCCGACTAAAACAGTCAAGTATTCCATAACAGTGATTTTATATACCTGACTAATTTAGTCAAGTATTATCCTGCAGCTATTTCGCTATATGAAAATCGTAAAGGTTATATCTTTGGATCAAATTGATTGAGGTCTCGCTGACGCTGCTGTTTTGCCATGCGCTCAGCATTGCAAAAATCTTCATCATCTAAATTAAGCTCTGGTAATTGTTGCTCACACACATCGGCACCTAAGGTGTTGAGAGCTGCACTCATTTCATTAATTTTCGCATCAAGTAAATGGATATGATCTAACATTCGTCCAATGGAGTTTGCGACGGGATCTGGGTTATCAGCCGACACTGCGTACGCATCAAAGCCATACTTTTCTGCAATGGCTGCCCGTTGCTGGCTTGCTTGTGCATCCGCTTCGCTGATGGCCTTAATTTCTTTTACTATTCGCCCTGGGATCCCCACAACAGTGGCTTGGCTCGGCACATTTTTTACCACGACCGAGTTTGAACCGACCTTAGCGCCTTGACCGATTTCAATCGGCCCTAAAATCTGCGCTCCAGCTCCCACAACGACGTTATCACGCAGTGTCGGATGTCGCTTTCCTGCCTGCCAACTTGTGCCGCCAAGCGTTACTCCATGATACAAAGTGACATCATCACCAATCTCAGCTGTTTCACCAATCACAACGCCCATGCCATGATCAATAAAACACCGCCGGCCAATAGTCGCACCGGGGTGAATTTCAATGCCTGTTAACCAACGTGCAATCGTTGAGCATGTCCGTGCCAAAAAAAACCAGCCCGATCGCCATAATTTATTATTAAGACGGTAGCACCACAATGCATGTAACCCTGGAGAATTAAAAAATACTTCCCAAAAGTTTCGCGCGGCAGGATCGCGACTAAATACACTATTAATGTCTTCTTTGATTCTATCGAACATACTTTTGGCCTTTGCTTGCTATTCTGGGCTACCAGAGCGTATGCATGAGACAAAGATTTACTGCAAACATCGAGTCATCCAATAGCGATAACGGGTTGTTTGCACGCCTTTACGCCTCACTATTTATCAGACTCTGGTTTATTGAGTTGTTTGTCTAACTTATCAACTGACGTCAACATACCGCGTAAAATATTCAGCTCCATCTCTTCAGGACGAGCCCGATTGAATAATCTACGTAATTTAGTCATCACCATGCCTGGATGTTGCTTGATGATAAACCCGGTTTTTTCGAGTGTTTTTTGCAAGTGCTCGTAAAATAGCTCTTGCTGTTGAGAGCTAGGATAAACGGTTTCATCTTCAACAGTCGGTTTATCTTGCTGTTGCAAAAAGGCCATTCGCGTTTCATAACAAAGCGTTTGCACTGCCATTGCTAGATTTAAAGAGCTATATTCTGGATTAGCTGGGATACATACATGATAATGACACATTTGTAATTCTTCATTGGTCAATCCACTATTTTCACGCCCGAACACCAATGCAACAGGTCCGTTTACAGCTTCATTAATCAGCTTTTCACCACACTCACGGGGTTCAACCATTGGCCAAGATAATGTGCGTGAACGGGCGCTTGTACCAATCACTAACGAGCAATCGGCAATTGCTTCTGCCAGTGTGTCAACCACAACCGCATTACCAAGAACATCTGTTGCACCGGCAGCCAGAGCCGATGCATGGCTATCGATTTGATTAACCGGATCAACCAAATACAATTTAGAGATCCCCATGGTTTTCATTGCGCGCGCAGCCGAACCAATATTACCAGTGTGCGAGGTATTGACTAAAACAATTCTAACTTCGTTCAATAACATTAACTTAAATACCCTAACTAAAATTTCTCTCTCAATTCTAACACAAGGCTATTGTAAACCACCAAATAGAATCGCCCCTCAATAACTGATAACAACACCTGAGCGAACAAAAAACAACCAAAATAAAAATCGCTTTATGGTTTACTTTGCAATAAAAATCGCTAGAATACGCCGGCTGAAATGATTTGAATTTGTTCTTTTACAACCTATAGGTAATTCTATGCATCCAATGTTAAACATTGCGGTTCGTGCTGCGCGTAATGCTGGTAAAGTAATTCTTCGCGCTTGTGAAGATTTAAGCAAACTTGAGATAACTCAAAAAGGCACTAATGACTTAGTGACTAATATCGATAAAGAAGCTGAAGCAGTCATTCGTGACACAATTTTAAAAGCCTATCCAACACATTCTATTGTTGGTGAAGAACTCGGTGAACACAAAGGAACTGATAGCGATAACCTATGGGTAATCGATCCGATTAACGGCACTACTAATTTCGTTAAAGGATTACCTCACTTTGCAGTTTCTGTTGCATTAAAAGTAAAAGGCCGTATCGAACAGGCTGTCATCTACGATCCAATTCGAGGTGAAGTTTTCTCAGCTAGCCGTGGTCAAGGCGCACAACTCAACAGCAAACGTATTCGTGTTACTAAATCAAATGAATTAGCAGGCACAGTGTTAGCGACTACAGCACCGTACCGCCACAAACAACATCTTGAGGCGTATAGTAAAGCTTATAATGCTTTATTTGTTCACGCGACAGATATCCGTAATGCCGGTTGCCCTGCACTTGATTTAGCTTACGTTGCTGCGGGCCGCTCTGATGGTTACTTCGCAATTGGCTTAAAACCATGGGAAAGTGCTGCTGGTGTCCTTATTCTGAAAGAAGCGGGCGGCATGGTGGTTGATTTTGCCGGTGGCAACAACGCTGAAGTTAGCGGAAATATCGTATGTGGTGCACCGAAACTATCACAAAGTATTGTGAAAGAAATGCGTCCTCACCTAACAGAATCATTGTTACGTTAATAAATTACTGTTAGCTGAACATTAAAAAAGAGCCTGTCGGCTCTTTTTTAATGTTTGTTATTTAATAGATACCACAACTCCTGTCGCGCTAGCGGCGTGGTATCAGGCAAGTTAGTATTTTCAAGTTCAAATACCTGCCGAGAGTTTAAATCCAGCTGCATTAAAAAGTCAGCAAAATACAGATCAAAAATTCGATTGAATTCACCATTTTGATGCATCAGATTTAATCCTTTTTCTAAAGCTTGAGCCAATTCAGGTTTATCTTTATTTACAAAAAAATAAAAGGCTGTCGGGTATTTCAATATCAAATGCGGCTCAATCATCAGTGGTAAAGACTCTCGCACTGCTAATTCCGATTGTACCTCAATCACAGAGCGCGGAAAGTAATCACCTCGCCCACGCACGAGTAAACCAAACATACTTTCATAATTAACATGAGGCATCACTGTAAACCCGTTCTGAGTCAAAATTTTAGTATCTGGCCAATCATGCCCCTGCAAAGCGCGAAGAGGCTTAAGTTGCTCTGACGTTTTAATCTGTAAAAATTGCTCAACTCTCGCTTCGTTAATGAGTAAAACTCGCCAACCTATCAAACCTTTAAATAATGGAATACGAATAGGGATTGCAAGCTGTTCTCTGGCTGAGCTGGTCATACTCCAATGGATATCAACTTTGCCCTGGCTTAACATTAATAACGTACGTTGTTGATGAGGGTGCACTTCAATGTATTTAAATTCTGCTGGGTACTGTGCGGTTTTAAGCGCTTGAATTAACATCTTCGAAAGGTAATCATCTCGCTGATATAACACCCGCTGTTCTTGAGCGACGTTGACTACCGTTGCGTGTACCACAAGGCTATTAAACGCAACCATGAGCGCTATTACTGCGAAGATGTTTCTTATCATACCCGTTACCTTGCCCCTATCTGCTAGACAAAAATTAACCTGTTGAAAGGCAAAGGTAAAGGAGTATTTAGTCTAATTAATCCCACTAACACGCTCAACATCCATTGAAGGCGCTGATGGCTTGCGTCGATGACATGTGAATAAATAACTTTGTCGGTAACGTTTGGCTTCTTTTTTAGCATCTGTCGCTAACGCCGCAACTTGGTGGCTATTTTCGCAATAGCGTAAATCGGGGTTAACTAAACCAATAGAAAGTGTAAGTAAAGGGACAAATTGCTTTTGCCCTTCACGATTCGTAGCCCAATAACCGCCAGCCTCGATATGCGCGGGAGTAAAAAACGATTGCGATTGGTGCGCAAACTTTTCAATGATATTACGACATATCTGTTGGGCGCCATCGTGATCAAAAATTACCATAAAGTCATCACCGCCAATATGGCCAACAAAACCCTGACTAGACTCAGTACATTCTCTAATCACGTTGGCCAACAATTTAATCACGGCATCACCACTGGCATAACCATATAAGTCATTAAATTGTTTAAAATGATTTAAATCAACATAAGCTAAATGAAACGAAGTTTGATGTTTTATTCGCTGCTCAATCGACTCTGTAATTGCTACATTGCCTGGCAGCATTGTGAGCGGGTTGGCATGCTGAGCATGGCGAATCTTTTGATCTGTAATATGTTTCAATATCTTTCGTAATGGGACTAACCCCCGATACTCGCCATATTCAGTGACCACAATATGGCGACGAATATCAAAATCAAAATCGGTTATTTGCTGGCTAACTACATCGAGAGACTGATGTGTATCCACAACTAAAGGCTGTGGTTCCATCACTGTCAAAACACTTTTTTTGCCATACAGAGCTTGGCCATATGGCGCTGCAAATATTTCAGCTAATTGGTCTCGGTGGATCATCCCTATTGGTTGGTTAAGCACATTTAGCACAGCTAAACTCGTTAGGCTTTTATCTCGTTCAAAGTTGCTTTGCACTTGTTGACATGAACACGAATCCAATAGTGTTGGGCATGATTCGACCAAGGATCCAATCAATTGGTAGTTATCAAGTTGACTGGTCTGGCTTTGAAACTTCGCATGATGAAATAAGTGCTGATTAAACGTTCTGGAAGGGGAATCTGAAGGCCGCTCCAATAAATAGCCTTGAGCAAAGACAATCCCTAACTCAAGCAAGAGTTGCAGCTCATGATCATGCTCTATCCCCTCGGCGATTACCGCTGTGTTGGTTGCTTTTGCCAGCTCAATAATAGACTTTAAAAACTCCTTCTTTACCACGCTTTGATGACAATGATCGATAAAATACTTATCTATTTTAACGATATCGGGATTCAGTTCTGACCATTTTCTAAGCCCAGAGTGCCCAGCTCCTAAATCATCAATCGCAATGGTAAACCCTAAATCACGATAATAAGCTAGGGTTTTCTGTAGTAATTGTGGGTTATCGACTTCATGCTGCTCAGTGACTTCAATCACCACTTGTGACGCTTTGAGTCCATAATACTCAATCAGTTGAAGGGTCTCTCCTTTTTTATGACATGGATCCAAGAGAGTCCGAGGGCTCACATTTAAAAACAATTGTCCCTGTAACTGTAGCTTGGCGAAGTTTTTAATTGCAGTACGTCGGCATAATAATTCTAACTCAGCCACTTTTTCGAATTGCTCAGCGGCTTGAAAAAGCTTAACCGGCATTTCAAAATCATGCCCTTTAGGGCCTCGAGAGAGCGCTTCATATCCTAAAATAGTTTTGTTTGTTAAATCAAAAATGGGTTGAAACACTGTACTAATTGCTTGTTCAAACAACAATTCTGTAAGCTTCTGCTGGTCCGAAACCCTCATTACCTATTACTCCTACAACTGTAATGAAAGCCGAATGTAGCAGTTGATAATGACAGTTTTATGGCAAAAAAAAGAGCCTCTTGGCTCTTTTCATTTCATCGATAAAGTAATTAACCTTTTCCTAACACACTCTCAACCTGAGAGAAGTGCGCGAGAACTTCTATTAGCTCATTTTCGGCCTGAGCTCGCAAAGCAGGATCACTCAAGCCTAGTTTAGCGATTGCTTGGACCGTTGCAGGATGAACCAGTAAATCTTTGGCGTGATAACAATTAGGATCGCTAAATTTAGGTAGCTTCCCATCAGCATGATAACCACTTTCAATTTCTTCTAATGGTAAGGTATGGATAGTATCTGCTGCTGCACTTAATGCACCTAAATATTCCTGACATTGAGGATATGCAACAACAAAATCTTCAATAATCACTTTTGAAATATCTACAAGCGTTTTGGCATGCTGCTCAACTTCGCCATCTTGCTGCGCAGATTTAATCAGCGCGACTAATTCTTTTGTCGCTGTTTTATAGATATCGAGTTGAGATAATTGATTTATCTGCTCGGTACTCGCGACTGGGGTTGGTTCACTACAGGCTGTTAACGCCATAGCAACTAACACAGGTAACAACTTTTTCATATTGGCCACTTAATCTTATTGAGAACTATTTGCATTATTGCAAATAAATTACTTATTTGCACTCACTAAATATCAACAATAGATAACATATTTAGCTTTGACGAACATAAAAAATGCCACTTCGATGAAGTGGCATTTTAGGACAAACTTAAGCAACGACCTTACGGCATGTTGTCAAATTCAGCCCCTTCTTTTTCAACTTCGACAGGGATCAAATCTTCTTTACTAATCCCCATACTGATTGCGACAGAGCTAGCCACATACACAGATGAATAAGTACCAATGAAAACACCAAACAGGAGCGCAGTTGCGAAACCATGAATGATCTGACCACCCCAAACAAACAGTGCAACCAAAACAAGTAACGTGGTAATTGAAGTCACTAAGGTACGGTTTAATGTTTGCGTTAAAGAAATATTGATAATTTCGATGGTATCGTCGATACGTACTTTGCGGAAGTTTTCGCGAATACGATCAGAAACGACAATCGTATCATTGAGCGAGTAACCTATCACCGCTAAAATCGCAGCCAAAACGGTTAAGTCAAATTCAAGACCTAAAATCGAGAATAAGCCCATGGTAATAATAACGTCATGAGCAAGTGCTGCGACCGCGCCGACCGCAAAACGCCACTCAAAACGCATTGCAACATAGATAAGGATACAGATAAGGGCCGTTAGCATAGCGAGTCCCCCTTGCTCTTTTAGATCCTCACCCACACTTGGGCCAACAAACTCGATACGACGCATTTGCGCAGTAGGATACTCAGTTTGTATCGCCGCCATCATGTCATTACCAATCATAGCAGCAGACACTTCTGCACCTCGGGGCGCTAAACGTACCAATACCTCTTGGCTTGAACCAAATAACTGCACTGACGCATCAGCAAAACCATTCGCAGCTAAAGCAGCACGGACTTTATCGATTTGAGCTGGCTGTGAAAAGCCAACCTCAACCGCAGTACCGCCGGTAAAATCAAGTCCAAAGTTTAAGCCGCGGACTGACATAGACACAATCGACGCAATAATCAGTAGCGCTGAAAATGCCATGGTCAATTTGCGGATAGCCATGAAATTTAAGGTATCTTTAATTCTTAATAATTGCATCATCGATCCTTAAATAGATAAGTTATCTAGGCGCTTACCACCTAGCACTAAGTTGATTACAGCTCGTGTACCAACAATCGCTGTAAACATCGAGGTGACAATACCAATTGCCAACGTGACCGCAAAACCAGCAATCGGACCTGTGCCTACGGCAAACAAAATAATGGCCGCGATAAGCGTAGTGATGTTCGCATCGAAAATAGTGCTAAAGGCACTGTCGTAACCAAAATGAATCGCCTGTTGAGGACTGCGTCCTTCGGCTAGTTCTTCACGGATACGTTCAAAAATCAGTACGTTTGCATCAACAGCCATACCAACCGTTAATACAATACCGGCAATACCTGGTAGCGTAAGTGCCGCACCTGGAATTAACGACATCACTCCAACAATCAAGACTAAGTTTGCAGCCAATGCTAAATTCGCCACCAAACCAAAGCCTTTATAGTAAATAAGCATAAAGATCAGTACAAAGATAAAACCAAGTACAACCGCCGTTAAGCCTTTTTCAATATTTTCAGCACCTAAGCTTGGCCCAACTGTGCGCTCTTCAACAATTTGAATTGGTGCAACAAGGGCACCTGCTCGTAGTAACATACTCAAATTGTGCGCTTCAGCCGGATTATCAATACCAGTAATGCGGAATGAGCGACCTAAGCGAGCTTGAATCGTTGCCACATTGATCACTTCTTCAATCTTGATTGGCGGCAGTGCTTTACCATTTTCATCCACTTTACCTGACGGTTTGTATTCAGTGAAAACAGTTGCCATACGTTTACCGATTGCCCCTTTGGTAAATGCAGCCATTTTTGAGCCACCTTTACTATCGAGTGAGATATTCACTTGAGGACGTTGATATTCATCCATGCCTGATTGTGCGCCAGTAATGTGCGTACCGGCAAGAATAAGGCGTTTTTTCAATAATACTGGGTAACCTTGGCGTGCCATGATAATTTCAGTACCTGGTGGAACTCGCCCAGCGGCTGCATCACGCACATCAGCCGACTCATCGACCTCACGAAATTCAAGGGTCGCAGTCGCACCCAAAATTTCTTTAGCACGAGCAGTGTCTTGAATGCCCGGTAACTGAACGATAATTCGCCCAGCAGCTTGCTGACGTTGAACAATTGGTTCAGCAACACCTATTTGATTCACACGATTTCGAATAATGGTTTCATTTTGCTTGATAGCATAATCACGAGTGGCTTGTACTTTTTGCTCGCTCATGCTCGCAACCAAACCGAACTCATTACTGCGATCATCTGCGAAAATTAAATCACGGTAACGGTCTTTTAAGAAACGCTCGGCTTCATCTTTTGTTTCTTGGTCACGTAAAACAATTTGAATTTCAGCAGAACCAGTTACACGGCGCACTGTTTTGTAGCGGATTTTTTCTTCACGCAGGTCGCTTCGGAAATCTTGATGCATTTGCTCAAGCGTATTTTCCATCGCGGTATCCATATCCACTTCCATCGTGAAGTGAACACCACCGCTTAAGTCGAGACCCAACTTCATTGGTGCACCACCTAAGCTTTTTAGCCACTCAGGGGTTGAAGGTGACATGCTAATCGCTGAGATATAACCGCTACCTAAGCTATCACGTAACAAATCTTGCGCTTGTAATTGCGTTTCGACACTTTTAAAGCGAACCAATACTTGATCATTTTCAAGTGCGGTTGATTTAACGTCTAAATTATTTTCTTTTAATACGGTATTGATTTTATCTAATACAGCTAAATCAGCGCTTGCTCCACGAACCCCTGAAACTTGTATGGCCGGATCACGGCCATACATATTAGGAGTGGCATACAACAAGCCTGCAGCCAATACTACCAAAACCAATAAGTACTTCCATACTGGGTACTTATTCACGGTTTACGTCCTTTCTTTTTGTTTTTATAACGCTTTCATTGTGCCTTTAGGTAAAACAGCTGAAACTGCTGCTTTTTGCACTGTTACTTGAGTTTGATCGTTCAGAGCAATCACAACAAAATCTTTATCATCAGCAACTTTTGAAATCTTACCCACTAATCCACCTGTAGTCAGTACTTCATCACCTTTGCTTAATGCACCCATTAAATCTTTGTGATCTTTAACTCGCTTAGCTTGAGGGCGATAAATCAAGAAATAAAACACTAAGCCAAAAATGGCCAACATGATTAACATTTCCATACCACCACCTGCTGGAGCGGGTGCATCTGCAGCGTAAGCACTTGAAATAAATAAACTCATAATTTCCTCTTAATACTAAAATTTAAATTTTTATTTGGTTTTAAACTTGTTTTAACTCAGGGACTGGCTTACCAATTTTCCCATAAAAATCAGTAACAAATGCATCTAATTCACCCGCAGCTATCGCATCTCTTAACCCTTGCATAATGCGCTGATAATAACGCAAGTTATGAATGGTATTAAGGCGCGCACCTAAAATTTCATTACATTTATCTAAGTGATGTAAATACGCACGTGAATAGTTTTTACATGTATGGCAATCACACTCGGCATCCAACGGACTCGGATCTGTTTTGTGTGCTGCATTACGAATTTTTATCACACCATTGGTAACAAATAAATGACCATTTCGCGCATTTCGGGTTGGCATGACACAATCAAACATATCAATGCCACGACGCACAGCTTCAACGATGTCTTCTGGTTTACCGACTCCCATCAAATAACGAGGTTTATTTTCCGGCATTTTGTATGCACAGTGATCAAGAATATTGACCATGTCTTCTTTTGGTTCACCAACCGATAAACCACCCAGCGCATAGCCATCAAAGCCAATATCTTCTAAACCTTGTTGAGAGACGGCACGTAATTCGGGGTACATCCCGCCCTGAATAATACCAAATAAAGCCGACGGATTATCGCCATGAGCGTCTTTTGAACGTTTCGCCCAACGCAGTGATAACTCCATCGAATCTTTTGCTTCTTTTTCTGTCGCAGGGTAAGGCGTGCACTCATCAAAGATCATCACGATGTCTGAACCTAAATCACGCTGAACTTCCATTGATTTTTCTGGTGACAACATGATTTTTTCACCATTGACTGGTGAACGGAATAACACACCTTCTTCGGTAATTTTACGTAAATCACCGAGGCTAAAAACTTGGAAACCACCTGAATCTGTCAAAATTGGCTTATCCCAATTCATAAATTCGTGTAAATCGCCGTGCTGTTTAATGATATCAGTGCCTGGACGCAGCATTAAATGGAAGGTATTACCTAAACAAATGTGGGCGCCTGTCTCTTTGACTTCATCAGGGGTCATGCCTTTGACTGTGCCATACGTACCAACAGGCATAAATGCCGGAGTTTCAACCACTCCGCGTTCAAAAATCAACCGACCGCGGCGTGCTTTGCCATCAGTACAATCTAATTCAAATTTCATAGTAACCTCATGCGCCGGAAAAACAGTCCGACTAAATCTCGCTCAATCGGGCAAAATCCGATGATTAAGCCAACAATTCGCGTTAAAAATAATCGAGCGATTCTACATGGTTTGCAAATTTATTGCTATTGATATGAGGCCAAGCTCAAGGATTTAAAGAGGCTTAAAGGAAGTATTTACCAAGTGGCATTGCACCACTTGGTCATCATAAGTCCGTAACTTATTTTTGGTTTATCGGGCTTAGCAACATCGCATCGCCATATGAAAAGAAACGATATTGCTCTTGAATCGCAACTTTATAGGCATTCATGATGTGATCTTGACCAGAAAAAGCACTCACCAGCATGATCAACGTTGACTCTGGTAAGTGAAAGTTAGTGATCATCATATCAACCACTTGGAATTCATATCCCGGATAAATAAAGATATCTGTATCACCAAAATAGCTTTTTAATGGCCCGTTGGATTGTTTTGCTGCAGATTCAAGAGAGCGCACAGAAGTTGTACCGACTGCTATCACTCGGCCACCGCGAGCTTGAGTTTTGGCTATAGCCGCAACCACTTCATCAGGCACTTCGATGTATTCAGAATGCATAATATGCTTGTCAATACTATCAACACGCACTGGTTGAAAGGTTCCTGCGCCAACGTGCAAGGTTATAAACGCCATCTCTATGCCTTTGGCTTTTAAGTCTGCCATTAATTTTTCATCAAAATGCAAACCTGCCGTTGGCGCGGCAACCGCCCCAGGCTTTTCACCATAAACGGTTTGATAACGCTTTCTATCTGCGTCATTATCTGGGCGATCGATATAAGGCGGTAACGGCATATGCCCTATGCTTTCAAGAACATCGAGTACATTTTTGTCTCCATGAAACTTCAGCTCAAATAATTCACCATGGCGCTGAACCATGGTTGCTTTAGCACTGTTCTCAAGCGTTAGAACCGCCCCTTCTTTAGGGGATTTACTTGCTCGTACATGAGCAAGTACACTGTGCTCGTTTAATACCCGCTCAACTAGCACTTCAACTTTACCGCCGGACTCCTTTTGGCCAAACATGCGCGCAGGGATCACTTTGGTATTATTGAACACGAGTAAATCGTCAGGAGTAATAAAATCGATAATGTCACTGAATACATGGTGCGCAATTTCACCTGTATTGCCATTCATTTTCAGTAAACGACTACTTGTACGCTCTTCTTTTGGAAAACGAGCAATAAGCTCATCAGGCAAATCAAAGCTAAAGTCAGCAACGCGCATTTTATACATCCTCATAGGTTAAAATCGCGCCAAGTCTAGTGACTCAAAGGGTCTAAATCAAGTTAATTGCGTCCTAAGCGCATTAGGCTTGTCTGAGAGCTAAAATAACATTAATCTAGTTAGGCTCATTGCTGCCAAATTTGTGGTTAGGCTAAATCGAGGTTTAATGAATGTCAGGTCAGCTTAAGCTGTTATTAATTAATTCAAATTTAAAACAACGCAATTTAATTAAACGTGCTTTGTTGCCATTAGATGTATTTGAATTACTCGAAGTACGAGATAGCCGTTCGGCCTTAACCCTCTTAAAACAAAATGCTGTTGATCTCATTATTACTGGATTAGACATTGGGAAAATTGACGGCTGGCGCTTTGCTCGTATGGTTCGCTCAGGGCTGTTAAAAACTCCAAAAAATACCCCAATTCTGCTCACCCCCCCAACCTACTGTGAGCGTATAGCAGAAACCACCGCACGAGCGTACGGAATTGATGCGGTGTTGCCCTATGAGCAAATTAACAAATTACCGCGAATTTTGGCCAATGTATTATCGAGCCATTTAACAAAAAGTAGTCGCTTAGAATTATTACTTGTTGAGCCTAATGAGCAAGATGCCGAAGAAATTGGTTTTTACCTTCGCGAATCATTCCAGATTACCCATGTAAAAGATGCGAGCACTGCAATTGATTTATTTCACCAGCATCATTTTGCGATTGTATTAATTGATACCATTCATGATAGTTTAGATGCGCAAGCGCTAGGCCAACGCTTGCTAAGTGACAAACCGAATCAAGCGGTGGTAATGATTATCGAAAATCAAGAAGCCGACTTTGCTGAGCAATTATTGTTATCAGGTATCACTGACTTCGCCCGCACTCCTTATAATGAATCTTTATTAAATCGAATCTGCCATCAAGCCGCGCGTCGTGAAGACTTTATGGCGAGCTATGCCGAATTTGCCGAAAAAGTAGAACAACTAAGCCACAGTCAAAGTCGCTATAAAGAGCTTTACTCAGCACACCAGCGCATTTTACTGCATTTAAATACGGTCGTCCTCGAACTCGATTCTGATGGAGAAATAATATTTATTAATCCCGCATGGGAGCACCTCACAGGCTTTTCACTTAAAAAAGTGATGAATAAACCCCTGCAAGACTTCTGTAAACCAGAGTTTAGACTTTTAGTTGCACAAAATATCGAGCAAATTCTACACGGTGCATTCGAGCAACAAAAAATTGAACTCGAGTTAGCACACCAGCAAGGGCACCATATTTGGGTTGAGTGCCGAATGCAGTCGATTTACGCTAATAAAACGATTGTCGGGGCAACAATCAGTATCGATAATATTCATGAACGAAAACAAGCAGAGTTACAACTGCATCATCTAGCACACCACGACACCTTAACAAAATTGCATAACCGCTATTTCTTTGATCTAAAGCTGAATCAACTTTGCCAAGAAACTGCGAATAGTACAGATCAGCATGCTCTTATTTATATCGATTTAGACCACTTTAAAGTTATCAATGATAGCCAAGGCCATCAGCAGGGTGATCTCGTTCTAAAACAAATAGCTAAAACCTTCCAAAAAAACCTGCATGAGGGCTGCTCTATTTGCCGCATTGGTGGGGATGAGTTTGCAGTCATTGTTGAAAAAACGGAACTTCTTGATGCACATTTACTCGCGGAACAATTGTGTCATGCTGTCGAAACCTACACATTTCATGCGCCCGGCCAAGAATATTCGATTAGCTGTTCAATCGGCTTAACGTTAATAAATGCCGACAACTGTGATGCGAGTGAATGCTTGAAACAATCTGACATTGCCTTATATGTAGCAAAAAACCGTGGACGTAATTTGGTTCATTGTTATACAGACCAAGACGTTGATAGTAATAAAATGCTCGCAGATTTAGCTTGGGCGCACCAAGTGCGAAGTGCAATGATAAATGATCAACTGGAGATTTTTTTTCAACCCATCTGGGGTTTTAAAGAGCAAAAAGTCGCCTACTTTGAAGCGTTATCGCGTCTTAGAGTTAACAATGATCTTGTATTCCCCAATCATTTTATTCCGTCACTTGAACTACTCTCCGATATTCATTTGCTTGATCATAGCGTTGTGAAACAAGCTATAAAATGCGTTGGAACCACACCAACGCTAAATAAAGTCGCGATAAATCTATCCGCCCAAGCCTTTAGTGATGATGACCTATTGACGACGATTGAAACCGCTCTTAATCATTACCAAGTGGATCCAACACGAATTGTCTTTGAAATCACAGAATCTGCCAGTATTAGTAATTTAAGTGCCACTCGGATCATGATCGAAAAGCTCAACCAGCTTGGTTGCAGCTTCTCAATAGATGATTTTGGCACTGGATTCAGTACATTTAGTTACTTAAAACAACTACCTGCCAGCCAAGTTAAGATTGATGGTTCATTTGTTAAAGATATGATCAACGACCCGATTGATTTAGCGCTAGTCAATGCCATTAAAGACATCAGTCACTCTCTCGATAAAACCTGCGTAGCTGAATTTGTCGAAAACAAAGAAACCTTTGATTCACTAAAGGAAATCGGTGTGGATTATGCGCAAGGTTACTTTATTTCACGCCCTATTCCTTTTGATAAGTTGGCTGAAAAAATAAAAATAATAAATACAGGTAAAACATTTAATTAACAAAAAAAACGCTTAAATTCGCACTGTAATACTGCGGATCATGTATGCTCCGCTATACTCAAGTTTATGGAAAAATCAGTTAATAGAACAGAAGTGACTCTGACCTAGTACGCTAGAAAACTATTAACATAGTAAAGAGGGAAACATGATGAGTATTTTTGTTAGCTTATTAATCATTTGTAATCTTTTAATCGCATATTATTGTTATATCAATGCAAAAACAAAAGGTTACCACATCAAAGTTTTTACCGTTTTAGGCTTTATTCCGTACTTCAACTTAGTTGTTCTAGTCTACTTACTATTTTTACCTAATCTAAAAATCGATAACAAATTAAGCGCGACAGTATAAACCTTACCCCGAGATTTAAAGCCGCATAAGGCGGCTTTAAATCAACTTAGCTTGTCATTTTGAATTAAAATTCATATCTTTTAGCTGTTGCTAATAATGCATGTTTATCTATTTTAGTCACCACACAATTGTGAATATCTTTTTTATTAAATACATAAATAATGTCCGCATTTTCTTGCCCCGCTTTAACTAGAGTAAAGTTTACAAATTCATCTTCTGGTAAATGCTTCAACCCTGCTCCGTAGTCACACAACATCGCAGAGAGGGTGTGCTCAAATAGCTTGATAGAAGTTTGTCTCTTTTTCGTTTGTTCTTGCTGTTGCTGTAGTTTGTTTTTAGTCGCTTTTGCTTTTAAATCTTGTTTTTCGCTTTTTAAAACTGACTTTTGTTTTTCCAATTGAGCCACTTGTTGCGCTAATTCAGCTTTTCGTTTTTCTAATTGCTTAATATCCGCTTTTTCGGACAAGCGGCGTTCCAGCTCAACATCTCTTTTTTCTCGCTCTAAGGAACGTATATCATGCTCAATTTCTCGTTCGTTATCTGCCAGCTCTCTGAGCTGCTCACTCACTTGCTGGATCGATTCCATTGCCTTTTCTAAAGACTGCTTCGAAATCGCTTCAGCGTGCTCTACAAATGCATGATGGTCAAAATCACTGGCATCAAAATCTAACCATTCACCCATATTTAAATCCGATCCTGAGAAGGTAAAATGTCGTTGAGTAAACGCTCGTGAGTGAATGGTAAAATGAATACCTTGCCCGGCCAAGTAACTACTTTTTAGTTCCCGAATCGCCACATTATTATCAGCAGTAACCGATGCTTTTAAGATATTTTCCATAATATGAATTTCGCGTTTTAATGGAGAAAGATCCAAAGCGTCATTCGCCACCCCTGATGTACTCAATAGGCCTAAACTTAATAAGCTTATGATTAATTTCATTTTTGTTCTCCGGTTAATAAATTAGCCACGGCATGGCGATCTTGAAACTCAACTTGCTCAGCCAAATCGTTGAGCTGGAGTTTTATTAATTGCTGATCTTGTGTTCGTTGCGCATTAAGAAAATCCACTAAAGCACTGAGATCCTCTCTACGTTCTTTGCGTGTTGTATCAATCGTTTGTTGTGCTAATTGCCAACTTTGTTGCTGATTGATTTTTTGCGCCTCAATAAGCATGTCTTTTAATGACGCTATTTGCGCTGCTTGTGATTGCGGGTCGACCAATGTGTGAGTGGAATTAAAACTAATAACCACACCTTGCTCAGAAGTCGACACCTGTATATTCAACAAAAAAAATGCCATCAACATCAGTGAACACGCAATCAGACCACGTTGGAGCCAACTCATCAGGTCTTGTGTCGGTTTTTCAAACCATGTCGCCTGTTTATCCCAGCTGGGTATGTGCTCATTTTGATACCGTGAATTCATTGACTGCATGGCTTTTGCTAGGCGAACTCGCTCTGAAAATTCAGGGGTGGCTTGCAATGCCTTACTATTTTGCTCACTTAACTCACCTGTGTTTAGCCATTTTTCAAAGATTGATTCGAGCTGTTCATTCGACATTGTATTTCTCCAATACAGGTTTTAAATTTGATAACCCTGCGTAAAATCTGGATTTGATGGTATTTGTAGATACCATCAGTTGTTCTGCTATCTGTTCAAACGTGTAATGCTGAAAAAATTTAAGTTCGATCACTAAACGCTGCTCATTTGATAAAGTCTGCAATGCAACGATGACAAATTGGTTATGCTGTTTACCTTGCAAGCACTGTTCAGGGCACGAACTCGAGCTCACGTCATGTAGCTGCTCAACCCCATCATATTGCTCGTATACTTTTCGCTTTCGATAAAACTCGACACAGCGACGATGCGCAATCCGAATCAACCAAGTTTTAAAGCTACTATCAAAACGAAAGCTCTCAAGACTTCGATACACACTAATAAACACTTCTTGCATCAAATCGACTGCATCTTCTTGATTACCAAGCATTCGCAAACAATAGTGATAAACGGTTTGTTCATGCATCGAAACAAGCTTAAACCACGCTGATTTATTGCCTGCCTTAGCTTTATTGATTAATCCTTGTTCTGATTGAAAAAACACTTCATTTCCATCTATTTTTTATACTTAGTCGAGGGACTTTTTTAAAAAGTTTATTTTGTTGAAACTTTTGTTTTTAAACTAGACTTAATAAAACTAAACAAGCTTATAACTTATTAGGATATTTGTTTATGCCAACTACACTGGATATGGCAAAAGTTGAATCAGCCCTCGAAGGCTTTACTATCCCTCCGCGTCCGGAAATGCTCAAACAAATTCAGGCAGAAATTGCACAAGACACGCCTAATATTAAAAATATTGCAGCCTGTATTAACCAAGATGTCGGTATAGCCGGCTTTACTCTCAAGGTCGTCAACTCCCCGTTATTTAGCCTCCCTCGTAAAATTTCGACCATAGAGCATGCCTGTATGTTTTTAGGGCAAAAACGCTTAATTAAGTTAGTTAACAGCATTGTATTACGCTTTACACTCAGTGATGGAAATGAAGATATTTTTACCCAGAAACTCTGGAACAGTGCCACTAAAATTGGCAATGCATCTATTGCGTTAGCGCAATACTTAGAGCTAGGTAATGATTTTGCTGATGACTGTTACACAATAGGTTTATTTCATAATGCAGGGATGGCATTGATGCTTTCTCAGTCCCCTAAATACCCTGAGATCGTGCGAGAAGGCTACCAGACAGGTGCTATTATCGGTGAATATGAAGAGCAGCATTTTGATACTTCCCATGAGTTGCTTGGTTTTTTAATTGCTCAGTCATGGGGTCTCGAATACCACATGTGTAACGTTATCGCTTATCATCATAGTCCAAACATTATGTTGGCCACTGGAGAGCAATCAGAAAAAGAGATGTTTGCAATTTTAAAGTTGGCCGAGCACATGACAGGAAGCACTGAGCTTTTGTTTGGTGTCAACCCAGATCCTGAATGGGAAAAAAATGCAGTACAAATTCTCGATGTACTGCATTTAGAAGATTTTCAATTGCTTGATCTGGGTGAAGTATTACATAACGCTGGTATTGATAATATTTACCATGTTTAGGCGATTACTTGGCCTCAAGCGCACACTTTTTCTGAAAGAATGGCCCAACTTTTTCACTAAATAGGCGAAAGTCTCGGATCCGACCGGTAGTCTTTCGCCACAGTAGACCGATATCACGATAGGCATCATCTTGAGCTGGGATGACCCGCATTGGTTTATGATTTAAAATTCCAGCATTAATCGCTAACTGAGGTAAAAAAGTCACCCCTAATTGATTTTCAACCATAGTTAACAAAGTGTGTAAACTGGCAGCTTCAAACGGATTAATACACTGATCTTGTGTCAGGTTACAAGCACTAATCGCATGGTCAGATAAGCAATGCTCTCGCTCCAACAAAAAAACACTCGACTTAGGTAACAAATTAAAGTCATGGATATCCTGACCAGCATCATACTTTTCATGCATTACTAAACTGAATCTGTCATGTGATAAAACTTGAGTGTGGTATTTGTCTGTATTAAACGGTAACGCTAATATAGCCAAGTCCACTTGGCCCTTCTCTAGTTTATCGAGTAAACGTTCGCTGGTATCTTCTATTAATACCAGCTCAAGTTGCGGAAACTCTTGCTGACAAAAACAATACAAGTCAGCCGCAATAAAGCTGGCTATTGTTGGGATCATACCTAATGTTAACGTGCCTGAAAGTGGCGACAAAAAGCTTTGAGTCAATTCCTTTAAACTCATCGTATCGTCAATTATTTTGCGTGCTTTTTCGACCACCTCTTCACCAATCGCGGTAAACATAAAGCTGCGATTCTCGCGTTCGATAAGTTGACAGCCTAAGTTTTCTTCCAATGTTTGAATAGCACTACTTAACGTGGATTGCCCGATAAAACAGGCAGATGCTGCACGCCCAAAATGCTGATGCTGATGGACAGCAAGAAGGTATTGCAGTTGTTTGATGCTAGGAAGGTGGTTCATCGTTAAAATTGATTATTAATTAAATTTAATACATAAAAACAAATTAAACAGCTAAATGCAAGTGAATACTCTAATGACATGCCTATAGTAACAGGCTACTCAAAGCTCACCATCGCGATGGTATTTTACTGAGCAAACATAAAAAAAGGCCTCAATACAAAACCGTATTGAGGCCTTTTCAAGCTAAAAGTCTGTGATATTAGTCCTAATGACTACAAGCCAAACAAGGCCACTAATATATAGTATATAACAATAGCTAATACTGCACCGATAGGCAAGGTCACAACCCAAGAGATTACAATATTGCGAACAACCCCCATATTAAGGGCCGCAATACCGCGTGCCATACCGACACCCAAAACCGCACCAACTAAGGTTTGAGTGGTTGAAATTGGCAAACCTGTACCAGATGCAATGACCACTGTTGATGCAGCGGCCAACTCAGCAGCAAAACCACGGCTTGGCGTTAGGTGTGTAATGCCTTCACCGATTGTTTTAATCACTTTTTTACCTAAAATAGCTAAACCGGCAACAATACCGAATCCACCCAATGGTAGAATCCACCAAACCAATTCAGACTTCTTAACGATTTCACCGTCATGCTGCACGATACTCACAACTGCAGCTAATGGCCCAATTGCATTAGCAACGTCATTCGAACCGTGGGCAAAAGCCATACAGCACGCTGTAAGAACCATCAGAACCGCAAATACGCGTTCAACATTCGTAAATTGCATGTCACGATCAGCTTCTGGATCCATTTTTAAACGAGAAATAACCACAGCACCGATAATCGCGACAATCACAGCAATTGCGATTGAAAGTAAATATCCTTCCATCGTGCCTAAATTAATTCCGATGTGCTTCAAACCTTTCTTGATTGTCACAAGAGACATCACGAAGCCCGCTAAGCCCATATAAATCGGCACATAACGCTTTGCATTTTTAAGCGGTGATTCAGTATCAAAAATAAGCTTTTGAGCACTCATAAAGATTAAGTAAGCAATAAATCCAGAAATTGCAGGGGTCACAACCCAGCTACCAACAATTCCTAATACTTTGCCCCATTGAACAGCTTCAGTGCCAACAGCAACAACGGCAAAACCAATAATGGCACCGATAATTGAGTGAGTAGTAGAAACAGGCCAGCCCAAAACTGAGGCGACTAATAACCAAGTACCCGCGGCTAGCAATGCTGCGATCATTCCGAGTACAAGTAGTTCTGGTATTTCGACAAACATTCCTGAGTCGATGATACCTTTACGGATCGTTGATGTAACTTCACCGCCGGCTAGATACGCACCAGCAAATTCAAAGACCATAGCAATTAAGATTGCTTGTTTAATCGTAAGTGCTTTTGAGCCGACTGATGTGCCCATCGCATTTGCAACGTCATTCGCGCCAATACCATAAGCCATGATAAAGCCAACAATTGCGGCGATAATAACTAATGTAGTGCCGTAGGATGCAATGATATCCATTGAAAAACCTTTTTTTGCTTTAATTTAAACGAGTTGGATTAACGCGCTAACATAAGTTCTAAACGAGAACCCACACGCTCTGCAATGTCAGCTAACTCACCGACCCATTCAATGATTTTGTATAAAAACATCACATCAATTGGGTTAAGTTCAGCTTCGATTTGACGAAGTTTACGGCGCAAATTAATTTGCAAATCATCCGTATCTTGTTCAATTGCATCTAACTCAACCAACATTTTTTCAACTAGTTTTACTTCACGGCCACGGAAGCCTGTTTCAAGTAACTCGTCTAATTCATTGATTGCTTTAGAAGCCTGCTTTGTTGCATCAACACAACGTTTTAGATATGCAATAAAATCCGTTTGAATTTCTTTAGGAATATCCATTTCACGGCCAATAACACGGCCTGCGATATCTTTGGCTTTATTTGCTATTTTATCTTGCTGAGTGACTAATTCTAATAAATCAGTACGCGCAACAGGTAAAAATAAACCATGTGGTAATTGCAAACGAATATCGCGCTTCATCGCATCGGCTTCACGCTCTAGCGTTCTGATTTGAAGACGAATTTCTTCTGCTTGAGTCCACTCTTTGTTAAAAACATGCTCAAAAAAATCAACCAAAATCGCACTTGCTTGATGAACTTTTTTGATATGCTCTTCCATTGGCTGTATAGGTGATTTTGCAAAGACACCTAAAAAAGCATTACCAGACATAACTTACCCTTAAGTAACTAGTAGTTTCGCAGCGCTGAATTTTACAGTATTACTGCTGATTGTGAACGACTTTTCTTATCGTTTAAAACCAAAGGCACGATTGCCTTATTCAAAAATGCTGCGATAAAAGATTAATAAAAATTTAAAGCTATATTTATTATCAACTTAGCTCATTAAATCTCGTTCGATATCATCTTGAGATACATGTCGAATATCTTTGCCTTTTACAAAGTAAATGACATATTCCGCTATATTTTGACAACGATCACCAATCCTTTCCAGTGAACGCACAGACCATACAAGGTTCATGACCTTAGGAATAGAGCGAGGATCTTCCATCATGTAAGTCATAATTTGACGCGTTAAGGCTTCATATTCACGATCAACTTTAGCGTCTTCTTTGTGTACCGCAAATGCAGCATTCACATCCATGCGAGCAAAGGCATCTAGCACATCATGCAACATCTTCGAGACCTGGCGGCCCATATTATCAATATTGACTAATAAATCTTGTTGCTCATTATTGAATGAATCCAAAGCTACTTTAGCAATGCGACGTGCTTCATCGCCAATACGCTCTAAATCTGCAATTGTTTTTGCGATTGCGACCACTAATCTTAAATCACTAGCGGCAGGCTGGCGCTTTGCAATAATGCGCGTACACTCTTCATCAATACTCACTTCCATCGCATTGACTTTAAAGTCACCTTCTTGGACTTTTCGCGCTAAATCAGCATCATTATTTAGTACTGCATCAAGCGCTGAATTAAGTTGCTGCTCAACCAAGCCACCCATGCTCAACACATGATTGCGAACATTTTCGAGCTCTTGGTTAAAGTTCCCCGAAATGTGTTTATGAATATTATGTTCCATTAAAATTTCTCACTTAACTCTGTAGTCCGACCACTCACCTTCTAACTCACAGCAAACTAACCGTAGCGACCAGTAATATAATCTTCTGTTTTCTTTTTCGATGGCGTGGTAAATAGTGTATTAGTATCTGCGTATTCAATCAGCTCACCCATATACATAAACGCGGTTTGATCTGACACTCGCGCCGCTTGTTGCATGTTATGAGTAACAATTACCACAGTATATTTATCTTTTAAATCATTTATCAGCTCTTCAATAACCAATGTTGAAATAGGATCGAGTGCCGAGGTTGGTTCATCAAGTAACAAAACTTCAGGCTCGATAGCAATCGAACGCGCAATCACCAAACGTTGCTGCTGACCACCTGACAAACCAAACGCACTATCATGTAGACGATCTTTGACCTCATCCCAAATAGCAGCACCGCGTAATGAGCGTTCAACAACTTCGTCTAATTGACGTTTATCTTTAATACCCTGTAAGCGTAACCCATAAACCACGTTTTCATAAATCGATTTTGGAAAAGGATTAGGGCGTTGAAATACCATACCGACATTACGACGAAGTGCAGCAACATCAACGCGCTTGTCATAAATATTTTCATTGTGAAGTAAAATCTCCCCCTCTATGCGGCATGAATCAACTAAGTCATTCATACGATTGATGCAACGCAATAAAGTTGACTTACCACAACCTGATGGGCCGATAAACGCCGTCACTTGCCCTTTAGGGATTTTCATTGAAACATTACTAAGCGCTTGTTTATCACCATAAAACAAATCTAAGTTTTTAATTTCTAACGCCGTCTGCTCTGGAGATAAGTTTTCCAGATCTAATTTCAAGTTGGTTGCAGATTGACTGACTTGTGGTGCTACTGTAATCATTAAAAGTTACCTATTTAAAATTTGATACTGGATTAGTGCTCTAAGGCTCTAAACTTTTCACGTAAGTGGTTACGAATGCCGATAGCCGTAATATTTAGTGCAATAATCACTGACACTAATAAAAACGCCGTCGCATAAACAAGAGGTCGAGCCGCTTCAACATTCGGGCTTTGGAAGCCCACATCATAGATATGGAAACCTAAGTGCATAAATTTACGATCAACATGAATAAACGGGAAATTCATATCCACTGGTAATGTGGGTGCCATTTTTACCACCCCGACCAACATCAAAGGTGCAACTTCACCAGCTGCGCGAGCAACCGCTAGAATCAACCCCGTCATAATTGCGGGGCTGGCCATGGGCACAATAATACGCCATAACGTTTCGGCTTGTGTCGCCCCTAATGCTAACGAACCATGACGCACCGAGCTCGGAATACGCGACAAACCTTCTTCAGTTGACACAATCACAACTGGTAACGTTAAAATAGCCAGCGTCAACGCCGACCAAATAACACCAGGAGTACCAAACGTTGGGCCTGGTAAAGCTTCTGGATAGAAAAGTTGGTCAATACTGCCACCCAACATATAAACAAAAAAGCCTAAACCAAACACACCATAAACAATCGAAGGCACACCTGCGAGGTTAATAACAGCAATACGGATCATCTTAGTGACTGCATTTTTAGCTGCATATTCATGAAGGTAAATCGCTGCTACCACACCAAATGGCGTGACTATTACAGCCATCAGCATGACCATAAAGACAGTACCGAAAATAGCAGGAAAAACCCCACCTTCAGTGTTAGCTTCACGCGGATCATCAGCAACAAACTTACCTAACTGCACAAAGTAATGGCCTAATTTGGCAATAAAGCTCATATCGTTTGCAAACGTTACATCCAACACTTGATATAGTGGCAATGTTACCAATTCGTCGCGCATGTCACGGACAATAACCTGATCACGCTTTGCTTGATCTCGCAGTGCAAACAGCTCTTTTTCCAGAACCGAGTACTCTTGCTTTAAAGTTTCTCGGTGTTGCTGAAGCTCTGCTTTGCGCTCCGCGGTTAATTCATCTTTAAGCTCTAAAGCCCGCTCTTTTAGGCGAATGCGCTCAAGCTCATAATTGATGTGACCAATCGGCCCATTTTGCAAATCAAGCGCTTCATCATTTAAATCAACCGCACGTTCAACTAATTCATCCAACTTTGCAAGCTTGTCAGTCGTAACGGGCTGACCATTTTCAACCACAGATTCAACGTAACCATAGAAATTACCATTTTTGCTACGCTCAAACATGGCCAAACCTTTCGGTGTGGTCTGTTTGACGATATCTGTCGATAATAACCAACGAAAATCTAAATCCACATATTCACGATTACCGGTTTTTATTAACACACGCTCAATGGTTTCTTCTTGATGGCCTTTTAAATCAATGCCCGCTTCAAGTAAGCGAGACGTTGGGACAAACTCGCGATCGTAAATCTCACCAATCACACGCACTTTGCCCGTCGCATTCTCGAGATCAAACTGATAAATAGCAGAAGGCCAAAAGAAACTTAACCCGCGCCACGCGATGAGCGCTAAAAGTCCCAGTACAGAAATCAAACTAATACTAACTGCACCGCCTGTCATCCAGATCCATGGAGAACCTGACTTAAACCATAACTTCATCTGTCATGCCTCCAATTAAAGTGAACTATATTTTTCACGCAACTGCTGACGAACAAACTCAGCAATCGTGTTAAAGACAAAAGTAAAAATAAACAACACAAAAGCAGCTAAGAACAAGATACGATAGTGAGTGCTTCCTACTTCCGATTCTGGCATTTCCACCGCAATATTCGCAGCAAGGGTTCGCATTCCTTGGAAAATACTCCAATCCATAATCGGTGTATTACCCGTCGCCATCAGTACTATCATGGTCTCTCCGACCGCACGACCTAAGCCCATCATCACCGCAGAGAAAATACCTGGGCTCGCCGTCAATAACACAACACGAACCAAAGTTTGCCATTGGGTCGCCCCTAAGGCTAACGAGCCATTCGATAAATGTTTAGGGACACTGAATACCGCATCTTCTGCTATCGAGAAAATAGTCGGAATAACCGCAAATCCCATTGCAATACCAACAACAAGTGCATTACGTTGGTCAAACGTCAAGCCCAGCTCATTGGTTAAAAATTTTCGTACATTGCCGCCAAAGAACCACAGCTCAATGGTTGGGCTCACTGAAAAAGACATAAAACCAACCAGCAAAACGATTGGAATTAATAACACCGCATGTGAACCCTCAGGGACAAAATGGCGTACTTTTTCTGGGAGTTTTGTCCATAAAAACGCGGTTAATAACATGCTTACAGGCAAAGCAATCAGCAGCACGATAATGGCCGGCAAATGCTCTTCAAAAATAGGTGCTAACCAGAGCCCCGCCAAGAAACCCAAAATAACCGTCGGTAACGCTTCCATAATTTCAACGGTTGGTTTAACAACCTTACGAAGATCTGGTGACATAAAGTAGGCAGTATAAATGGCTGCAGAAAGTGCGATAGGAACCGCAAACAACATCGCGTACATTGCCGCTTTTAAGGTACCAAACGAAATAGGCACTAAAGAAAACTTCGATTCAAAGTCATCGCTTGCAGACGTTGATTGCCAAATGTAAGCTGGCTCTGGATAACCTTCATACCAAACTTCTTGCCACAATGACGACCACGTTACTTCTGGGTGCTCATTGGTGATATCAATCACGCTAACCGTTTTCTCTGAGACTAATATTGCAGCATTAGAGCGTGGCGCCATCGAGTACTGATTAATCTTGCCTGACGCAATATTACCTTGCCATAAAGTGGCTTGACTTGTGGTGTAGTACACCCCTAAATCACCACTTTTATTGACCGTAAAAAAGCTACGACGAAAGTACTCAGGATAAACACCAACAATGTGCTTGTCTTGTGTTGCAAAAGTACGGATTTTTTTAAATTCACGCCCTTGTTCAGCGTTCACTTCAAACCACTGTGACACTTCACCGTTGTCATTAGCTAACATCAGTGAGTTTGCACCTGCTAGTAAAGAGGATGTCACTAAGTTTGCATTTTCAGCATTAGCTGCAAGCACCTGAATTAACTCTACATCTTCAGGATCTCGCGTATTGAAGATATAGATTTGATTGGCGGAACGCACAAACGCACGAGTATTATCAGGCGATAGCAATAACTCATCCACACGCCCTTCGATATCGAGTTCATTATAGGTAGGCACCCATTCAATTTCATCGGTCATAAAGTTTTCTTCAGCAGTAAAGCTAGTGAAAACAACACGGCGATCATCCGTTAAAGCCAATGCAGCGACACTTTCTTCTGTGCGACTAAATGCAAATAACTTAATACCTTGAGACTGCTCATCAACCAAAAATTGTGTATCACCTAATGGATAGCGAATTTCAGGAGTGATAACACGTTTATTACCCGGAAACGTAACATTAAATGCTGGCTTGAGGATGGCAATATGCCCATCGGAATAACCATAAGCATATAAACCTAAGTGTGGCGCCGCTTTCGCAAAGCTAATCGGTGTCGTATTTGCATCAACGGGTAGGCTGCTTAACTTTTTGCCTAACGACTCGCCTTTAGCCTGATAAAACGAGACTTCGCCCGACTCCATCAACACATAAGCGATTTCAGTTTGCTCTTCCATTCCCAAAGCAGCCACTTTACCTTGCTCTGTTAGGGTAAACTCACCACGCTTATGTATTTCTGCCGATTCAAAAATGGGCTGGACGACATACAATAAGTAAAAAAAGATCATCAATAAAGCAACCAGCACCATTACACCACCGGCTGAAATACTCAGTTGCGCGAGCTTGTCCTTTATCAGACGGCTTCGATCCGTATGAAAGCTGGATTTTGTCGGATTTGAAGTCATCAAAATATCCTTCAGCATTAAAATTGCTGTGCATTATATTTCGTCAAGATGACAGTAATGTTACACCGAATACAAAACATTGCGATTTAATGACAAATATATGACAAGAGATTTACCTGTTTAAAGTCCCTAAGGGTTGGACAAAGCACATGTTCGTGTTAATACTGTATTGGGTAAATAACAACAATCTTTCCAACTTTCTTACAGAGTATATTTTATGAAGCAGTTAGTATTAACCTTGATTGGCGAGGATAAACCTGGCTTAGTCGAACAACTCTCAGCCATTGTTTTGCAACACAACGGTAATTGGTTAGCCAGCAACTTGAGCCATTTATGCGGTCATTTTGCGGGCATTCTACAAATAGAAGTGCCTGAAACTCATTTAGAAGGACTGCAAAATGCGCTTGAGTCTTTCGCTTGTCTTGATATTAAAATTGAAGTCGGTGAGCACACTGAACTTAATGTGCCCCATCACCTGAACTTTGTGATTACGGCCAATGATCGCCCAGGTATTGTTCAGGAGTTATCGAGCATTATTCGCCATAAAGGGGCAAGTATTGTGCATTTCACATCCAAACAACAAAGCGCACCTAACTGGGGCGTGCCATTATTTAATGCGGTTGCTACGGTCGAATTACCCAAAGGCTTAGATAAAAATGAAGTCATTTTAGCGCTAGAGTCTTTGACTTCTGATGTAATGGTCGATGTCGAAAATGAAGCCTAAAACAAACGCACATCTCAAAACAAAAAAAGAGCCTCGGCTCTTTTTTTTGTTGCTGCTTAAGTTAAATATTTCTGCAGATACTTCTTAAATATGGGATCACTTTGCGCGAGCTCTTTTTGCTCAGCCAATATATTTTGTAAAATCGTTTCCGATGTCAAAGGGTTGGCCAACACCACTCTAAAAACCACTGTGGGTAATTGTTGATACTGCATAGGTGTCAAACGCGTACGAGACACAAACGAGCGACCAGCTTCGCGCTGGCGTTTTTGCATACTGGCCGTAAAGCGGTTCAAAGCAATATAAATTTCCATACGGGTTTCTTCGTCTGCAGAACGAAGGATCTGCTGAATTTTAGCAGGCACATACCGATAGGTGAGTAGGCAGAGCTCTGGCTCTGAAATCAACTCAAAATCTGGATCTTCATTAATCAGTTGCGCAAAGTACTGCGCTTTTTTAATGCCCTTATCTATGAGCATTTCATAGCCTTTACGACCAATTATACTCAAACACGCATGCACGAGCATCGCCATTCCTGGGCGACTCCCTTCAAGCGTGTGACTCCCTAAATCTTTTGAGCCTTTACGTAAAATATATTCAGCATGATGCTCGATAACATTAGATGCTTCTGGGTCCTTAAATAAAACGATCCCAGCCCCCATCGGCACATACATTTGCTTGTGGGCATCAATGGTAATCGAATCTGCACGTTCAACACCCGCTAACAAATGACGGTGATTGTTAGATAACAATGTTGCTCCGCCCCACGCTGCATCCACATGAAAATGACAACCTAATTGCTCACTCAAATCAGCCATTTCATTGAGTGGATCAATATTTCCGGTTTCAGTCGTTCCAGCAACTCCTACAATCGCCATCACTTTAATCCCTTGAGCTTCTAACTCTTGGGCTTTTGCTCGCATTGCCGCCATATCCACTTTATTATTGCTATCTGTCGCAATACCAATAAAGTTTTTACGGCCAATTCCTAAAACATCGGCCGCTTTACCAAGCGAGTAATGACCGCGTTCTGACACCAATACGGCCAAACCTTTATAACCATAATGCATCATTGCAGCCATCAAGCCATCGCTTGCAATTCCTTTGAAATCGCCATCTGGACGAAGTAAGCGATTACGCGCAATCCACAAAGCCGAAATATTTGCAACCGTACCGCCAGAACAAAACGCCCCTAATGCATTTTTAGCACTGTGCATCCACTTTTGATAAAACCCATCATTTTGCCCATACACTAAGTGATGCATCATGCCTAGCACTTGACGTTCAAGGGGAGTGAAGGCTTTTGAGGTTTCAATTTTCACTAAATTTTGGTTCAATCCCACCATCAACTTTGACAGAGGTAACACAAAATGTGGTAATGCTGATGTCATATGCCCAATAAAGCTTGGGGCAGCCGTATGCACAGAATGAGCGACTAATTGATCCATGATCTGCTGAGCATGATCAGAGACAAATGTTGGCTCTTCAGGGATATTAGCTAACTGAAAATCTTTCTCGATTTCATGTAATGGTTTTTCTATTGCCGCAATATTTTCATTCAGAAAGCCGGCTAAATTACTCGAAATCTCTTGCTCGATTCTCGCTAAGGTAGAACCTGGTGCTTCCGGTACGGTAAAAATGCGCATTAAACTTTCTTCTGAAGCGACGGCACAACGCTTTGCTTCCATCTTACTACCTAGTGTTCCAAATTATTAACATTTGGATAGCTAAACAAATTGCCGCTAACTGTAATAGATATGACACGAAATGTCTCCTTTTATAGCAAAATGGTGCAATCAAACATCACGTTTAAGTACTGGTTATTGATTTTTGACGGCTCTCTACACCTCACATTTCTTTAATAAACACTCACAGTCAACTCAATTAACCATAGTCGAACAGCGTTGCAAAAAAAGCAATTGGCTTTATTTGTTTTGCCAGTTATTCTAACTTTGTCCCTATCTACTGATAATCTTGGATTCAACCCAACAAGGAAAGTAATGACATCACGACATGCGCATTTAAGTTGGTTGGCGGCTGGCTTTCTTACTTTTATACTTAGTTTAAGTGGCTACGTTTATTACAGCTATCAATTAACTTATAAAGAGATAATGGCCTCTGTCGATGATAAGTTGCTCGATGCCGCTCTGAGCGTTCAGCATATTTTAGGTCCTAATTATCACGATAACATTAACGACCTCAATCACATCAGCCGAGAAGAATACTTATTAAAAAGTAAGCAACTCTCTGACTTTACAAAAAAACTCGACCTTGAATATGTTTATGCCATGATCCTTATTGATGGCAATGTCCATTTTAGCGCTTCTAGCTATACGGCCGACGATATTAAAAAGAATAAAATCACCTATTTTTTCGATCTCTACTCAGAAGCAACCGAACTAAATAAAGCAGCCTTTTATTCTACCGAGCCCCTTTTTGAATACTCTTCAGATCAATGGGGCCATTTTAAAACCATATTTGTACCGTTCACATCTGCAGATGGTCGGGTTTATCTCACCGGTGCAGACATAACAATTAAAGATTTACAAGCTCGACTCAATACCAGCGTCAGCCAAGCCATTATCACTAGTTGCTTCTTCTTTTTTATTGCTGTGCTCGTAGCTGTGGTCTATGTCCAACTCCTTAAACGTAGCTATGGAACGGACAGTGCGACAGGATTTGCTAATCATATCGCCCTAGAAAACACCTTACGAAAAAGTAAACAACTTCATTTATTGATGGCGGTCATATGGGTCAATGATTTAGAAGACATAAACAGTTTTTATGGCACTAAAATTGGCGACACTGTTATAAAGCGTTTGATGACAAGGCTCAAAGAACTTTCTGACGACCACTACAGCCTCTATCGTTTATCAACCAATAAAATTGTGGTTTTGACCCAAGATCTCACTAAAACCGATGCCCTTGAACACCTGATTAATCAATTTAATCACAATACGCCCATCATCAAAGAGCCCTTTATTTATGTGACATTGTGTAGCGGCATTGCCCAAGGCAATAAAGACTTATTACTTGAAAACGCTCATATTGCAGCAGCTCAAGCCAAGCAAAGTCGTCATAGCTTGGTACGCTACTCAGATTCACTGCACAAAATCAAAAGCCAATATCTTTATAATGTGAAAATGGCCAAAAACGTACGCGAAGCGTTTAATGAACAGTTACTAGTGCCCTTTTTTCAACCTATCGTCTGTTTAACCAATAATGAGATTGTTCAATATGAATGTCTGGCACGCATCAAAGTTGACGAAGATACTTACCTCAAACCCGAAGAGTTTCTTACTGTAATTAATCGCAGCCGTATGGACGGTCAATTAACCAGAACTATGTTTAGCCAATGTGCAGAACAATTTCGCCGCACATCGACACAGTGGAGCATAAACCTAACAGCCCAAGATATGCTCGATCCCAGTTTGGCACTCTTTTTAGAAGATGAACTCAAACGCTATCCCAACCCAAGCAATATCACCATTGAATTACTCGAAACAGAAGCCATCGCTAATTTTGCAGAAGTAAAAGCCTTTATCGATCAAGTCAGAGCTAAGGGAGTAAAAGTAATGATCGACGACTTTGGCACTGGTTACTCGAACATTTCTAATATATTAAAACTGAATGTTGATGGGATAAAACTCGATGGCACGTTAGTCAAGCAAATCGCCAACGATCCCGATGTGTATCTGTTTATTGAGCACATTGCGAGTTTTGCCAACCAAGTCAACCTGCAACTCATTGCTGAATCGGTAGAAAATAAGCTCATCCTCGACACCCTTTTAAAAGCTGGGGTGACGTTAATGCAAGGGTTCTATTTTTCTGAACCACAAGCCAACATAGAAAAAACAACCGAGTTCAAAAAGTGGCCAACAAAGCAGATCAGCTAAATAAAAAAGCCAGACTAGATCTCTGACTTTTTTCGGCGCTGCTCTATTGCTATGTTGGTAATTGAATATTTCGCACTTTATCAATTGTTAAGTGCAGCTCAACTTCAATTAATTTCTATCTGGTTATTCACCTAAAAGTTTTATTGCATATTCCAACGCTGAGTCTTTGCCCTCCTCATGCACAACAACAGCTTTGCCAACATGGTTCGAAGAAATCATTTCCTCTGCATACTGTCGGAGTAATTTTAATTGAACAAAAGTTAGCGGTTCTAACTTAGCTTGAAAGTTGGCAAACTGGGCATTATCCATGAGGCGATCTTAATCTCGAATCAACACAAAAATGGATCAACGCCCTTTTTTCATACTACACGTGGGGCAAATCAATAACCAAGCGATAGCTTTGCTGGCCACTGGCCCAATACTTACGCTCGAAAGGGGTAATTGATTGCTCAGCTTGATACACTTCAACATCTGTTGAATGGCCTGTCAACGCCAATGCCGCAGCAAACTCTTCAACATAAATTTTCCAATTACTGCGTAACTCTAATTTTCCACCAATAGCAACAATCGTTGGAAAAATAGCTCCACCGTGCCAGCGGCGCTGCAGGTGTTTACTTTTCGGCCAAGGATTTGGATACAACAAATAATGATGGGTCGGCTGCCATTTTGCTTGGAGCACCAACCGCCAGAAATCATTTAAATCAGCTTGCACCAACATGTATTGGCCGCTCTGAGTTTGCTTGTATTCTACCTCGTGCTTATCTAGGCGATGTGCCGATTTATCAATGCCAATAACCAAAGCTTCAGGGTGTAACTTCGCAATATTGGCCGTACTTTCTCCCACACCACAGCACGAATCTAAAATAATCGGCCCCGAAAAAGCCTGCACTTTTGCATTTACTTGATCAAATGCCGTTTGGGTATGTGCAGCGATTGGCTTTTGAAACTCAGCCTTTAAATGACGCAACACCACCTCTTCGAGCTTCTCATGCACTCCAGCTTGATTAGTGGTAATGCTTCGAGAGTTAGCCTTTTCTATCAATGTCTTAGCCCCACACCTTTTTTAATCAATGTTAACGCGGTAAAAAATAACACCACTATAAATCCGATCAACACACCCAATGCCACCGTTAAGTCGACATCACTCACGCCTAAAAAGCCATAGCGGAACGCATTAACCATATAAATGATTGGATTAATCTGCGAAACACCTTGCCAAAAATCAGGCAACAAGGTAATCGAATAAAACACCCCCCCCAAATAGGTTAACGGCGTTAAAATAAAAGTCGGGATAATACTAATGTCATCAAAACTATTGGCATACACCGCATTTATTAAGCCTCCCAGCGAGAACACTGCAGAGGTTAGTAACACAGTTAGTACGATGATGAATAGGTTATGAATTTGAATATCAACAAAAAACAGTGATACCACAGTCACAATCAAGCCCACCAGCATGCCTCGCGCCATCCCACCACCAATATAACCCAGCACAATAATGTAATTTGGTACAGGCGCTACAAGTAGCTCCTCAATGCTTTTTTGAAATTTAGTCGAATAGAAGCTCGACGCGACATTTGAATACGAGTTCGTGATCACCGACATCATTATCAAACCCGGTACGATGAACTCCATGTAACTAAAGCCGCCCATTTCACCAATTCGCGAGCCGATTAAGTTACCAAAAATAACAAAATACAAGGTCATCGTAATCGCTGGTGGCACTAACGTTTGCACCCAAATCCGCAAAAATCGGATACACTCTTTCATCCAAATCGCTTTAAGTGCGACAAAATAGTTAGGCATGATGCTTCCCTCCTGCAGTTTGCGCTAATAACCCAACAAATAACTCCTCTAAACGATTAGCTTTATTGCGCATACTCAGCACTTGATGCCCTTGTGCACTAAGTTGGCTAAACACATCATTCAGTCCTTGAGATTTAGCAACCTCGACCTCAATACTGTGTTCATCAAGTTGTTTCACTGTATAATTTTCTAGGGTAATTTCACTGATGTTTTCGGCTAAATCAAACACAAAGGTTTCTTTATCTAACTTACTCAGTAAATGTTTCATCGTGGTATTTTCAACTATGGTACCTTGGTCAATAATCGCGATGTTCTTACATAACATTTCGGCTTCTTCAAGGTAATGAGTGGTCAAAATAATGGTCACCCCTTGCTGATTGATCTCTTTTAAAAAAGCCCACATCGAACGACGTAGTTCGATATCGACCCCAGCAGTTGGTTCATCTAATATCAACAATTTTGGCTCATGCATTAATGCACGAGCAATCATTAAACGGCGCTTCATTCCGCCTGATAACGAGCGTGCTTGTAAGTCTTTTTTATCTAAAAGCCCTAGTTTGCCTAAGTATTTTTCTGCACGAATGTAGGCTTCTTTACGCGGTACGCCATAATAGCCCGCTTGATTAACTAAAATTTGTTGCAATGTTTCAAATTGACCAAAATTAAACTCTTGCGGTACCAAACCTAAACACGACTTCGCTTTTTCTAATTCAGTATCGATGCTGTAACCAAATACCGAGACATCACCAGCGGTTTTGTTTACCAAAGATGAAATCACACCAATTGTGGTCGATTTCCCGGCGCCATTGGGGCCGAGTAAGGCAAAAAAATCACCTTGCTCTACAGTTAAATCAATCCCTTTAACCGCTACTACTCCATTTTTGTAGGTTTTTTGCAATCCACTGATCGCTAATGCATGTGTCATTTTTATTCCCCATATCCCCAGCGTTGCATCAGCTGATGCTCAATACCGAGGTGATCTAATATTCGTGCTACCATAAAATCCACTAAATCTTCTATCGACTCGGGTTTATGATAAAAACCCGGCGCAGCTGGCATGATAGTCACGCCTATTTTCGCCAATTTCAGCATGTTTTCTAAGTGGATTTCACTAAATGGTGTTTCACGCGGCACTAATATCAACTGACCTTTTTCTTTAATGACGACATCTGCGGCGCGTTCAAGTAAGTTATCCGACGCACCCATCGCGATTGCTGACACTGTGCCAGCACTACACGGACACACCACCATTTTTTTGGGGGCTGCAGAGCCTGACGCCACCGGCGAAAACCAATTATCTTTACCAAAGACTTTCAGTTGCCCTACCTGAGCATTAAAGCGTTCACTTAATTGTGCGGTGGCTTTTTCTTCGCTACCTGAAAGTTTGATATTTGACTCAACATCAAGCACCACACGTGCTGCACTGCTGATAAGTACATACACACTGTGACCTTGCTTAATCAGCACTTCAAGTAACTTTAAGCCATAAGGGGCACCAGATGCACCACTAAAAGCTAAAGTAACAGGCGGTTTAAATTCACTCATGATTTCACTTATTTAAATTGATTCAAGACAGGTCAAATTTCTTTTCTAAAGCTGTAATAATTTTGTCATGGATGCCACCAAAACCACCATTACTCATCACTAATACTTGATCGCCTGAGGCGACACGTTCAAGCAATGCCGCCACAATCTCGTCCACGTTATCAAAACACAGCGCAGCCGCTAAATCGGCAGCTTGATGTAACGACCAGTCTAACTGTTTTGGTTCAAATAGATACGTTACGTCTGCAGCTGCTAAAGAGTTCAATAAAGTGTCTTTATGCACGCCCATTTTCATGGTGTTTGAGCGCGGCTCTAAAATCGCATGGATTTTTTTCGTCCCCACTTTAGCGCGTAAACCCGCTAAAGTGGTTTTAATAGCGGTTGGATGATGGGCAAAATCGTCATACACGTTAATGTTAGCGACACTTGCTTTGAGCTCCATGCGGCGTTTCGGGGAGATAAATTCAGCTAACGCATCAATGGATGATTCAACCGGGATCCCAACATGACGCGCGGCGGCGATCGCCATCATGGCATTTTTGACATTATGCTCACCCATCGCCTGCCACTTCACTTCCCCTAAGATTTCGCCAGCCAATTTAACATTAAAGGCACTGCAATCAGCTTGAGTTAATTCATAACTCCAGTCAGCACCTAGTTGCTCGCTCTCACTCCAGCAACCTTGAGAGATGACACGGTTTAGGGCGTCATCGTCTGAGGGATAAACAACCTTGCCATTTTGCGGCACTATGCGCATTAAATGATGAAATTGTCGCTCGATTGCCGCCAAATCAGCAAAGATATCCGCATGGTCAAACTCTAAATTGTTAAGGATCACCGTACGTGGCAAGTAGTGAACAAACTTACTGCGTTTATCAAAAAAAGCCGTATCGTATTCATCTGCTTCAATGACAAAAAATGGCGTGTCACCTAAACGAGCCGACACACCAAAGTTTTGCACAATCCCACCAATCAAAAATCCTGGTTTTAGTCCCGCATACTCTAAAATCCATGCCAACATGCTTGCTGTGGTCGTTTTACCGTGCGTACCGGCAACAGCCAACACCCAACTATCTTGTAATAGATGCTGTTTTAACCACTCTGGGCCCGAGGTATAAGGCAAGCCTTTTTCTAACACATATTCAACACACGGATTGCCACGGCTCATGGCATTACCTATCACGACAATATCAGGGCGAGGCTCTAACTGGCTTGGATCGTACCCTTGCGTTAAGGTAATGCCCAACTCTTCTAGCTGTGAACTCATCGGCGGATACACATTTAAATCAGATCCTGTCACGGTATGGCCTAATGATTTAGCTAATGCTGCAATGCCACCCATAAAGGTGCCACAAATCCCGAGAATATGAATATGCATGAATGTCTCTTTAAAAAGGTCAAAAAAATACCTGAACAAAGTCAGGTATTCTATGATGCCAAAATTAACTTAACTTAGCACGGTTAAATTGGCGAGCCCGGCGGCATAACTAATGGACTAAACCGTGCTGACCACGCGCCAGTCGACAAAAACAATTTTATCTCATCAGATAAATATTGCTCAAAAACGCCATGGCTACGCTGATATTTTTTAGCTATATATTTTAACTGAGAATAAAGCTCAGCCTGCACTTCAGGGGCGACGGCTGGGTTGATACTTTGCTCAGCCATAAGAACCGCAGTCAACATTTGCACTCGCTGTTGCACTTTCTCTGCCATCGCTTGCTCTTTATCTGCAAAAAAGATCTGCTCTGCGAGCGCAAAAATTAAATCTCGCACACCAAACTGACTGGCATCTCGCATTTTTTGCTGCTGTAAACGATTTAATCGATCACTGTGCAATAACAAAGCAAGGCTATGTTGGGCAGCCACTTCTGGCAACGCCATCGCATCGAGCGTTAACCCTGTGCGTCCTTTAATGCTTTCGCGTGTTTTACTTTCGCCATACGCTTTAGGGGTAATCAAAGCTAACACTGACTCAGGGATCACTAAATTTGAAGCCGTTACTGTGGAAAGTAATGCCTCAAAAGCGGCTTTTTGTTCCGCTGCAGAGACTATTTGATTTCCCATTACCGCATGCTCACTGCGCACTTCATACTGATAATCAACTCCCGCAATTAACTTAACCGCTGCTTCTACTTGATAACGGTGAAGTAAGTACAGCGGAACCAGTACTTCTTCTAATTGTGACAACGCGGTACCATTTTTAATATTTTTGATCCCAAACTGAGCCAAGGCTTTTTGACGTACAGCTAAAATACGCTTAAGTTCTGTCACCGGCTCTGCACCGTTATCCCATAAATGAGCAGTCGGATGAGCACCTCCTTTGGCACGTGCATCGCTATCAGAAATAAATTCTAAACCATGCTGCTTATTCTCTTTTAATACTTGAGCTAAAAACGCAGCTTCTTGATCAGGTGCGATATCAGCATAACCATACTTGATCACTTGTGTATCCCACAGTCCCATCCCTTTGGCGTAGGCTTGTTCGGTATTAAAACGGCCATCCTCATTAAAACTCACCAATGGATGCGGATAGTCCATGACAGATGCACGATCTTTAACCGACGCCGAAAAGTTATGTGCAATGCCTAAGGTATGGCCAACTTCATGAGCACTAAGTTGACGAATACGGTCTAATGCCATGTTTTGCAAAGTCAGATTAACTTCATCGCCACGAACAAACGGTGCAGCTAACGCCTCAGCAATCAAAATATCTTGGCGTACACGCAACGAGCCCAGTGTTACATGCCCTTTAATGATTTCACCAGTACGAGGGTCTATGACCGACGAACCATAAGACCAACCCCGTGTAGCACGATGAACCCATTGGATCACGTTATATCGAATGTCCATCGGATCGGCATGTTCAGGTAAGACTTTAACTTGAAAGGCATTTTTATAACCAGCTTGTGCAAATGCATCATTCCACCATAACGCGCCTTCTAATAAAGCGGTTTTTACTGGGTCAGGCACACCCGGATCTAAATAATACACAATCGGCTCAACTGGCTCACTAATCGCTGCTTGCGGGTCTTTTTTGCTTAATCGATGGCGTGGGATATAACGTACATACATCGACTCACTCAAAGGAGCCGCATAATCTTTATGCTCGATGCTCCAATAGCCCGATTGAGGATGAAATACACGCGGTTTGAAATTATCATCGGGTAATTCAATCAGAGAGTGATGCATATTTAATGAAATACTGTAAGGATCAGCACTAACTTGACGAACAAACTCGCCGGGCTTACTGCCGCTAAAGGTCAGCACGGCTTCTAACTCTGTGTTTTTGGCAAACGACTTAGAGCGAGGCATATAAATCGCACTTCGTGACAAATCGAGTGAGAAACTCCCCTGATTACGCGCCGCAAGCGTACGAGAGACTCCATGCACATCCGATAACAAATAAGGAGTATAATCAACTAAAAATCGCTTAGCTGTTTTCGCTTTGACTTCAAAACCAAACAAAATACTCGATGCAAACGCTTCTTTAACACTTTGTAATTCAGCTTTATTGTCGGTATTCGCTCGATAATAAGTATTGATTTGACGGAGCATCAGTTTATTACCCATTTTTTCAAATTTCACTAAACGGGTGTCACCTAGCTGGCCGCGATCTAAGCCAATATCATTCGAACCAAGTCCCATCGGTAAGCTTTGTTGCAGTAAAAATGCTTGATCGAGTTTTTCAACTTCAAGATACAGTTTGCCACTGCTGTCATCGACATAAAATGAAAAAAAACCCGGATATTGATTCATATCGCGAGTAAATTCATTAATTGACTTAAGTGAAGCGTGTGCTTGAGTTACAATACTCAATAACAGACTCAGAGTAAGAAAAAGAAAACCTCGGCTTTTCAACATAATTTTACCTTTGTTTGTCGTACTTGGTGGTCAGTATGTTGTGTGATGATACACAATATACAACTATAAGGTACATGTTTTTCGACTGTTAGGGTTTGATTGATATACCGTGAATTAACACACGCTTAGCGGTTTAATTCGCTGAACTTAGCTGTAATCAACTATGCTCATGATATTAATCAAATCGATTTGATACACTTACAACTTAGCGCTCAACCCAGTAATACACGCTCTCTCACTCTTGCTGTATTACATAGCTTAGGAATTAGGAAACTAAAATGCGTAGACTCCCGCCAGTGTTACTCGAAGATGGTTGCTCAAGAGAGCTGTTATCACTGATCCGTACCATTCTTGCTGCTTGTAAAGAAATTTCATTTCGTGTTGGACAAGGCGCTCTGTCTGGTGTGCTCGGCTCCACTTTAGATGAAAATATTCAAGGTGAAACACAAAAAAAACTCGATGTATTATCAAATCAATTATTGAAAGATATTTTACTCGAGACTGGCTACGTGAAAGCGATTGCTTCTGAAGAAGAAGACTACACGGTGGCGGGCAACCCAGATGCGAAGTTTATTGTGGCGTTTGACCCATTGGATGGCTCATCAAATATCGATATCAATTCATTAGTCGGCACGATTTTCTCTATCATGGAAGCACCTGAAGGTTCAGATGCCAGCGATCCGAGTATTTTTATGCAGCCTGGCGACAAACAAGTAGCCGCTGGTTACGTCTTATATGGTCCATCAACCATGCTGGCACTGACAGTGGGTAAAGGCACGCGTATTTTCACCCTTGATAAAACTCACGGTAGTTTCTTATTAACCCATGATTTCGCCGACATTCCAGCAGATACCAAAGAATTTGCGCTCAATATGTCTAACCAACGACATTGGCAACCAGCAATGAAAAATTATGTTGCCGACCTCCTTGCCGGAGAGGATGGACCTCGCCAAGAAAACTTTAACATGCGCTGGATAGCAGCCATGGTAGGCGATGTCCATCGTGTTCTCACTCGAGGCGGGTTATTTTCTTATCCGACAGATAGCAAAGATCCAAACAAACCTTATAAACTGCGTTTATTGTATGAAGCAAACCCAATGGCCATGTTAGTCGAACAAGCTGGCGGCCTTGCGTCAACTGGCACAGAACGCATAATGTCGATTCAACCAGATGCCATCCACCAGCGTGTTGCGGTCATTTTAGGTTCAAAGAATGAAGTTGAAACGTGTTTGTCTTACCACAAATAAGCCCGTAAAAAACAATTAAGCTGTAACAAAAAAATGGAGAACGTCGTTCTCCATTTTGTTTTAGCAAGTAACACGAGTCGTCATCTCGTCTTGGTTTTTTTAATCAGCTGCCTGAGTATCAGCCGAGCTTGGAGCTGGGTTATTCGATTTAGATAACCAAAGTGCCATTGATTTGGCTTGCTTTTCCCCATCTTGTTTTTCAAAGCGAATTAAAATATCGGCTCTACCATCATGATTAAAATCTTGAGTCTCGATTAAGTTACCATTGATTGGCAAAACAGAAGTGAACTTAGATTTTTTCTTTGCAAACAAACGCTTTAATTCACCTTTATGAATACGAAACTCATCATCATCACTTTGAATAAACAAATCTTTTAAACCATCGCCATCAAAGTCAGCCAATTCAAAGGCTGTGCGTCCCCCCCGACCAGTATCTGTATTAACTAGCACTTCAATCTCAGTCTCATAGTCTGGCTTTTCACTAAACTGGCGCTTTGCGTGCATACGGTGGACAAACATATCCGCATCAAGCGATCCGGAAACCAATGACATCATCGACCCCACACCCAGCTCCATTGAAAACATCGCGTAATCAAGTAGGCCATCATTGTTTAAGTCATTAAACTCAAGCTGGCTTTGCCCTTTTGGCTTAAGGGTAAGATCTGGCTGCTTAGCGAAACTCAATTGCTGTTTATTAAGTTGGCCAAAACGAATTTGGTACTGAGAATCACCGCCAAACATGCCGCCTTTCTCGGATATTTTGGTGACTAGATCAACCAGATTATCACCATCCAGATCAATTAAGTGCTCAAGACTGCTAAGAGCTGTTTGCTCATCATCATCTCGTCTGATCCGCTGATATTCTTGCTGACTTAACACACCTGCATTAAAAGGAACGGTTACAGATTCAGAAGAAAACCCCCCTTGGGCTAGTTGCGTATACGCGATAAGCTGATCCCCTTTGACAAAAGCTAAATCTAATCGCGCATCGCCATTCACATCAATACTAAAACTTTCTGGTTCGCTGACCGTAATACTGCGCTGTTTGATGTGTTGCTCAGGAGTAAATGCTATTTTTTGTTGTTTAAATTGCCCATCAGCCTGTTGTAAATAAATATTCACTTGCTCAAAATTTGCGGTGAGAATATCCACTAAGCCATCCCCATTTAAGTCTTTTGCAAACTCGCTAAAGCTGGCTGTGCTGTGTGAGTGTGGTGCATAAAATGAATCAATTTGAGTCAACACTTCTGTTTGACCGCTCGTAATATCAACACTCAAAAGCTGATCTGCCGTCATCACCAATAAACTTTCGGTTTGCCTATTAGCTAATAATCCAGCATTAAAAAACAAACTGTTCTCGGGCAGCTTAATACTGTTTGCCACATTACTGTGGTTTGAATCTAGAACCGAAAAAACATTAATAATGGCTTGTTGATCTTTAACGCTACTGATCAGTAAATGTTGGGGCTGTTTGTTGTGGTGTAAATAGAGCAACTTACCCGATAAATCATATTCACTGGTAAATTTCAATTGCTCAAATTCAAGCTCCCCTTGGTTTTTTGCACTGAGATGACCACAATATAGGGCACTGATTACACAGCTAGCAGCTAGTGCTAATTGACTCAATTTTTTCATTGGTAATTCCATTTTTATTATCGCCATTAGCCACAAGTAGCTTTGTACTCATCTTAATGACATTCTATTGGCTAAGTTTTCTCTGCTACAGCTTAAGTTATCAATGAAGATTGGCTGATAAAAAAAGTGCAACAAGGTATGAATGGAGTCAAAAAAGAGAAATTAGTTCAACCTTATTTGTGAAGCCTCTATGCGAATTCTCGGTGAAAAATGTTACGATCCTTCCAGAAAGAAACTGACCTATAACGTATCCTATGCCCAATGAATGCTCACAATGCCAAGCAACATTAACTTGCAGCGCTAATCAACACTGCTGGTGTATGAGCTTGCCTAACATCCTGCCACTGCAAAGTAATGGCAACTGTTTGTGCCAAGCATGTTTACTTACAAAAATTAACATGTTTCTTGCAGATCAATATCAAAGCCAACCTGTTAAAACATTACTCAAATTGGCTGAGCCTTATCGCTCAACGCCAGCAAACATCGCAGGCCTCGACTACACCATTGAACACGGCTCGTATATATTTAGTCGCTGGGCTCACTTAAAACGGGGCTATTGTTGTGGTAATGGTTGTAAACATTGCCCTTGGCAGTCAATGCAAACCTTGTAAAATGCCTGAACTGAGTAAATAGGCTAAGTACGTTTGACAATCTCTTTACAAAATTCACTGATATGCGAAATGGCGTTTTCTGAAAAACCTAACTCTTTATATAGCAGCGAATTAATCAACTTGAGCTGAGCCTTACAACTCTGTTTGAGTTGAGCAAGTTGATACGCCTGCTGCGCTAACAGGCTCAGTCGATCTTTGAGTGACAAAGACAATGTAGGTAATGGCAGCCTAGCCACGTACCCTGAGGTGATCATGTTCGAGCGGATCAGCACACCTCTAACACAGTATTTAACGACATCAGAATTCATATAAGCCAGTAACCACCACTGTTCTTGCTCATCACAGATGATATTTGGGTTCACGCCAAATAAGCCACCCGCAGGGAGTATACAGGCCGAAAACTCCACCCCCATTGATGAGCAAGTCAGTCCACTTTGAAACAAGTAGTTTTGATTTCGAACATTAAAATTGGCATCAACTTGGCTTTGCGCCAAAAAGTCATCCGTTAAAAACCCGTTAGGTGCACAATAAAACTTATTCGAACTTGGATTTTTATAAAACGGTATCGAAAAACCAGGCTCAGCGAGTTTACGAATAAAAAGGCGATCATTGCCTGTCGAAACACCGCTAATACAAGCAAATGATTGCGCTAACCGAGGGCCATCAAACAATTTTTTAATATCGCCTGGAACTCCGATCAAAAATTCACTGTTATCTGCATTACCCGATAAAATAATGTCGTCTAGCTGCGTCATATCAAACTGTGTTGTAGCCAACACATCCCGAAACGCCTCCTCGTTAAGCGGCCGATTTAATATTCGAATCGTGGGCTGCGAAGTCAAATGTCCTTTTTTCAACACTAAAATACAGGTGCGAACATTGGCCCCTTGCGCTAAAAATAAATCAGTTGGACATAACACTAAATCATGAATGCGACAGGTGGCGAGAATTTTTTCACGCAATTTTTTATGTACTTTAGCAGTTAAAAATGAGCTATCACAAATACAACAAATAACAGCGCCGTCGTGCGCTTTATCAATCATTGCCGCTAAAAACATCGAGTACATATTATGTACTCCCACATCGTTAAAGCGTTTTTTTAACAACTCTTTATGTTGTTTAATGTAATCCACTTCATGGCAATTATACGGAGGATTCGCCACGATAAAATCTGCATTAACTGTGCTAGCCTGATCAGCGAGTAAAAAATCACCCTGCACAAATTGAGCGGCATAGCGATGTTGATGGGCGATGACATCCACCCCATGTAATTCAAACGAGTGCTGCGTGCTCTTCGCTAAAAAAGGCGCGAATAATTCTTCTTGTCCTACACAAGGGTCAAGTACCTTGCTCCCATGAGGGTTAATGCTTAGACAACGCGAATAAAAATACTCAGCAACAAAGTCTGGAGTGGCATAGTAGCCCGTAGCACGACGATCGACGCCCATATTGGTCAGTACGTTTTTAGGTTTTCTAGCCACAATAGTTCCTAATCGGTATTCAAATGCGGCTAAGAAATAGTCGCTTACCGGCCATTACGCATGACCCTTTAACGTGCTCTCGCATATTGCTACTGCGCCAATTCAATCGGCCTGTGAAGATCAGCGCCCCATTCACTCCACGAACCATCATAAACAGCTAAATTTGTATAACCGATTTGTGCCGCAGCTAAAGCCAAAATGCATGCGGTGACACCTGAGCCACAGCTAAATTGTAAAGCATGAACTTCCTTCGGTACTCGTTGCGCAAATATTTCGTGAAGCTGCGCTTCTGATTTTAAATAACCTTGATGGACCAATGCATTAAACGGTAGGTTTTTTGAGTTAGGAATATGGCCTGCCCTCATGCCTGCGCGAGGCTCCCCTTGCTCGCCACTAAAACGCGAAGGTGCTCGAGCATCAAGCAACAGTGTCTTTGTATCATCAATTGATTGATAAACCGTATCCGCGTCAATCAAACGCTCTGGTTGGTAATAGGCAACAAAGTCACCTCGAGTTTCAGGGACTGAATAGTCGTGTTGCACCTCTCCCCCATCAAGCTGCCAAGCGGGTAGTCCGCCATCCAATACAAATACACGTTCAAAACCCATGACTTTGAACATCCACCACGCCCGTGCTGCGCTATAAAGGCCGATGTCATCATAAACCACCACGGTACTCGATTGATTGACCCCCATTTCTTGCATTAGCTCTGTAAAGTGCTCAGCAGTGGGCATCGTATTTGGCAAAGGGTTAGTTTTATCGACTATATGATGTGAAAAGTCAAAGCGCTGCGCCCCCTTAATCTTCACTGCCACTTGGTACGGTTCGCAGCTACCAATTGGCGCCATGCCTGCATCAAAAAGAACTAAATTCGAGTCTTTTAGGTGAGTCAATAACCACTGACGACTCACCAAGTTTTTATTCTGTGGCATACACTTTCCTTATCGGATCGGGCGAAGCGAGACAAAGTCTTGTGCGAATGGCCCATGTGCAAACTCATCTTGCCCAGTTAAGCGCTTTTCTATTGCCAAACAATGTGCATCGTCACATTCTTTGCCATTGCCAGCAATACAATAAACCGTCTGAAGATAATTAAAAAAAGCATTGCGCAAAGCTTGATCCGTTTGCCAATCAAAAACAGCAGCTAAGCGTGCGTGCAACTGATTTTTATTCTGTGCATGTAATACAAGCCCTTCAACATTAAAACATGCCTGCCCTAAAGTTATGACTTTTTTATTCAGTAATAACGCCTCTAAACCGACAGTAGAATTAATGGTAATGACCGCTTGTGCATCAAGCATAATCTCTCTGGTCACATTGTCGTTGGCGAACATCGCAATTGGATCTTGATGATATAAATGCGGGTAATGCTTATGCCACGTAGGGTGCTCTTTAAACACCACTTTGAGATCTGGATCACCTAATTGCTTCACTGCCTCGACCACCGTGTGGTAAAAAGTTTCCATATCTGGGATCCACGGTGAATAACAGGCAATCTGAGTATCATGTGGTACTTGAAAAGGCACAAAAATAAATCGCTCTGGCAAAGTTAATTCGCCATGTTGGCTGCGTTTGCGGTGAGCGGCTCGCTGCTCGATAGCTGGTGCTTTAAAGTCATCAGCATTTAAACTTGCTTGCGATAGATAAAAGGCAGGATCTTTCGGAATAGAAGCCGCCTGATTCACACCTTGCGGATCAAGAGTCGTTGTTCCTGGCAACAAGCCATTTTCAAAATAATAAATCGGAATAGACAACAACTTAGCGGCTAAGGCCACTGTCTGGTTTGGTAGCTTTTTACCATTCCAAATCACTAATAACTCTGGTTTTTCTTGCTCCATCAAGCACAAGTACTTAGCTAATCGACAGGTTTCTTGTAATCTTAACCACGCTCGGTAGCTATTGGCTAACCAGGTCAATTGCGCCAGTTTAGGCTGTTTTGCTTGTTTTCGGACAAGCTGCGTCTCGATCATATCATCTAAGCTGACACGAAAAGCCCGTGCCAAATAACGCCATGCGCCGATTTTTGGCCACCCCATGATATGGAGGGTTGAAACCAAGTTGATCCGTTTGAGGAGCTGCTGATAATAACGCGCATGTACATTGCGTCGAGTGACAAATAAAATAGCCATAAGAGACCTGTATTTCTCTTTAAATTAATGTGGAAAATCACAAGGATGTAGATGGCATGCAGGGTATCAGCTCGGGCAAAATCAAGCAATTGACTTTGTATTCCCTCATTTATGTGTTTCAATAAAGTAGTGATTTTTCAGAGACTAAAACCATGATAAAAAAACTCGCCCTAGGTAGCTTATTACTCGCATTTAGCCAGTTTACGCAAGCTGGTACTCTTATTTCTGGTCAATTTGGTAAAACCTTTAGCCAAGCTTTAACGACTGAAGAAGGACTCAAGCTCGACCTGCATGATAACAATCATTTTGGTATCAGTGTTGAGCGAACCATCACTGGGGCTCGATACGGATTATATTACGCCTCTTTAGATACGCATTTACAAAATCAAGCTGATAAACAACTTGATATGAGCCTCTATCTGTTCCAAAGCGCAGTAGAATTTCCAATCAGAGAAGATATTTCGGGCTATTTTGGTGCTCACATTGGCATAAACAACATTAAACCCAATTGGTCTGAGTCTGATAGCTTCTTTGCATTAGGCTTATATGGCGGAGTCGAATATCAATTTACATCGGCAGCACGTGTATCGTTTGAAACCCGTTGGGTTAATACTATTGTAGATAACAATAGCAGTGTTTCGTGTGATAGCACCACAGACGATGATCAATGCCTGTGGCATTTTGATGGCGATGTTCTGACACAATTTCAAACTAGCCTTGGCTTTAGCTATCGCTTTTGATAAGTGCTTTTTATGCCCCATATTGTCATTGAATTATCTGATAACTTAGCGCCTCACGCACAGTTTATTGTTGAACGTATTCAGCAATCCGCTGTTTCGTGTGGGCTGTTTGATTCATCGAGTGTCAAAACCAGAGCACACATTTATCAACACTATGCGCTCGGCAATCACAGCGATAGTTTTATTCATGTACAAGCAAAAATTCTATCGGGTCGAACAGAGCGACAAAAACAAGACTTGAGCGACTGCTTAATCGATTGCTTACAACACCACTGGCCTAATACAGGCTGCCTAAGTGTTGAAGTCATTGATATGGACAAAACTAGCTATCGTAAACATCAGCAGTAAAAAGTAGCCAAGCGTTACTGATTACTGCTATTTTTTTGTGATTCGTTTGATATCGACTTGAGGTGTTTCATAACCTGTAAAAAGCAGCCAGCTGCGCTCAGGCACATACGTCATGCCACGCGTACGACTAAACGTGCGTTCTGGTACTCGCAAGACATCGCGGTGCTGCTCGGTTGCAAAATCAAAAAAGCTCAATCGGTAGTCGGGGCCTTTAACATTAAAGTAATACACGCCATGCTCTGTGACTTGCCAGCCAGTGCTACTTGGGATCTTAACGTTGCTAAACAGTGATCGTAAATGACCGTTTACTGAGCGAACTTTTAAGCCCTGACGAGAAGAGGTGATATAAATAAAGCGACCATCAGCAGTCATCACACCATAACGCCCCCCATCTTCACTTAACTGGGTGACAGTTTGCGTCGCGATTTCAATTTGAAAAAGGTTGTTATCATTGGCGACAAATAGGGTTTGGTCATCCAACGACCAGCTAGGTTTATTATGATAAACAAACCCAGTGTTAATCTCTGTGACTTGCCTCGTGGCAACATCAATGATCATCAATGAGTTTTCGGTCAAGGATTTTACGACAAACGCAATGAACCGCCCATCATGTGACCATGTTGGCTCCCTGACGACTTTATTAAGTTGAGTTAACTGAGTGCGGTTTGTACCATCCAAACTCGATAACCATAACTCATCATTTCCTGACTCATTTGATACCACCACCAATTTATTGGCCTTAGTTGAGTAATCAGGATAACGAAAATTAAATTCTGATTGCAATAATGGGAACGGTGCTGAGCTAACCGTTGCCGCCAGCTCTACACGCATAATTGAGGTTCCCATTTGCCAATGGTGATAATAAATATCCCCCTTTGAACTCACACTTGGATAACTAAAACCTGTCACATTGAGGCGTTGAAACTGTTTATTGTTCAGGTCTAATTCGTAGCCAAAGCGCTGCCCATTTTCATGAGAGGCAAAAATTAATTGTTCCTTGTTAGGGTGCCACGCAATCCCTCTAATAGTATGCATCCACGTGAGCAATACTTGCTCCTCGCCAGTTGTTATTTCATGCAAAATTATTTGGTCTTGGCCTGACGCTAAATTACGCACAATAACGAGTTGCTCACCCGCAGGACTATACGCAAGGTATTCATCACGGTAGTCACAATCTGTTAAACATGTCACTTGTTGCGTTTCACCAGTGGCTAAATTAAAACGAAACACTGCTGCGCGATTTTGCTGTTGTGTTAAACCTATGTATGCCAACTGTGATTGATCAGCTGATAAACTCAATGAACCCGTACTCGAACTTGGACAGGCTGCCAAAGAGGTCTTTTGATCATCAGCGAGTCGATGCTGAATCACCTCACATCCTTTTCCATCGCCTTTACGGTAATAAAAAAGCAGCTGGTCATCTTTAGACCAAATCGCTCGCGACTCTAAAGAATCTGATTGGGTAATATTTTTTGGGCTTTTTGAAGGCTCAGTTAAATCATGGAGAAACAAATCGGTTTGTGAATCCATGTTACGCCAAGAAAACACGAGATAGCGTTCATCATGAGACAAGGCAGGGAACAGTTCGCGCCCCGGATACTGAGTGATTAATTCTGGTGCGGCAAAGCCAGAATCAGACTGTGATTCAAAATGATACCATGCAAACAACACGGCTACGCAAACCAACATCGCAGCAGAGAACCATTTAAAATGTTGCAGCCCGCTTTTTACAGCCACTCCATTTTCTATCACTAAGGTATAATTTGGCTCAAATAATAACCGATAACCCGTTTTGCGAATCGTTTCGATATATTCTTGTTGTTCGGCAGACTTTAATGACTTGCGTAAATGCCAAATGGCATTGGTGAGTGCCTTCTCCCCAACGTAGCTATTCCCATCCCACACTGCCTCAATAATTTCTTCTCGCGTTACCACGCTTGGGTATTTCGCAGCTAAAAAAACCAACACTTCAATAAATTTTGGCTGCAAAGTAATAATGTCATCGCCCGACATTAGCGTATTATCCAGTGGATTAACCTGATAAGAATTTAATTTAAACGGCGATTTATCTGACATTCAGCACTCGAAATACAACGAAAAAATACAATATTTAATGCTGTTAGCATACCGAATAATGACTACAAATAGCAAAGGTTCTGCGTTTAACCGAACAAATATAACGTAACAAAAAATAACTTAACAATCTGATAATATTAAAAAATATAAAAATAGAGATTAAATAGATATATAAACGGTTAACAATAGAGACACCTTAAGTTGTGCTTTATTCAACATTCCCATAAAAGTGAACGTGAATGAAACAAAAACAACAATCAGGAAACTTAGGGAACTCTCGTGATCAAAACAACATTACAAAAAAGCACCTTAGCTTGTGCAATCGCTAGCGTCTTTATCGGTCAAGCTTACGCAAATCAACAAGAACAACTTATTGAGCGCACCGCTGTAAAAACCACTCAATCAGCCAGTGAAGCTCAACCTGCACCAGAAAAAATTGTCGTGACTGGTTCACGCCTAAAACGCGATAGCTTTTCAGTCGCGACCCCGCTGGTCACCATGGACAAAGCAGAAATTCAAGATTCTGGTTTAGGATCGCTCGCGGAAATTTTAGTTGAAGGTTTTCCATCTATCAGTGAAGGCAGCAGTAATACAAACTCACAATCAAGTGTGCAAAATACTGGCCTTTCAACTATAGATTTACGTGACTTAGGCACAAACCGAACGTTAACCTTGGTTGATGGCCGCCGTGTTGTTTCAAATAGCTACAGCGGTAATTATGTCAGTTTAAGCACCATCCCAACGGGCATGGTTGATCGCGTTGAAATTATCTCTGGTGGTGCGTCTGCAACCTACGGCTCTGATGCCGTAGCCGGTGTCGTAAATATTATCACTCAATCAGATAAAGAAGGCACTGAAGTCAAAGCACGCGCAGGGGCGACCACTGAAGGCGGTGGTGAAGAGTTTACCATCGACTTTAATCACGGCCGGACATTCGCAGATTCGAAAGGTTACATGTACTTTAGTGCCACTTACGACCGTCAACTGGGCTTAAGCTTCTTCGACCGCGATCGAGCTGCTATCGAGACCGACTATCGCTACAACACCAGCGAAATGTGTAACCAAATGAACACGGAAAACGGCTACCAGTGCATCCGTGATATTTCGCAATCAGATTGGCGTAACCGCAGCGATGGTACACTAGGCGGTGTATTTTTAGAGCACAGCAGCAACGAGACGCAATTTTGGTATGATGAATCAGGTCTTCGTAATGATTGGGCTGGCAACGAAGAAAAGTATGGCGTGAATTACAAGCAATGGGATGCATTAAAAATTCCAGAAGATCGCTTTGCATCTGCACTTAAATTTGATTACGAATTTAGTAATGATACTCAAGGTTATTTCCAAGTACAGTTTGCACAAAATAACTCTGAAAATGTTAAATCTCCAGAAGATGAATATGAAAGCGCTTATGCGTTAGTCCTTGACCCTGAAACAGGTGCTCCAAGTCGAGTTCGCCCGGGTTATATTCCGATTGATAATCCGTATGTCCCGCAAGAAATTCTTGATGCGAGTCCGTATAAAAATCGGATTTATTGGGACCGTCGCTTTGGGGAAGTAGGTGAAATCATTAATGATAATAAGCGTACTACCATTCGAACTTGGGCTGGCCTACAAGGCACCACTTTTAACGATCAATGGGATTGGGACATATCTGTTGGCTACGGTAAGTTCCAACAAAAACAAAAAAGATACAACGAACTCAATACTTTTAATGTGGCCAATGCACTTAATGCGGAATACGCAGCCGATGGCAGTATTCAATGCGCTGATGCACAAGCTCGTGCTGAAGGCTGTGCGCCTCTAAACTTATTTGGTATTGGTTCGATCAGCCCAGAAGCGGCAGATTATATTCGCGCTAACCCAACCATCACCACTGATATCGAACAAATCAATCTACTTGGTTATGTCGCTGGCGATTTATATGAATTACCTGCAGGGATGATTACAGCCGCTTTTGGTGGTGAGTATCGCCGAGATTCGCAAAAAGTAGCCACCAGTAAAGAGCAACAATACGGCGGGATCACCTTTAATGTTGTACCATCATTTGAAGGAGCGGTAGAAGTTTATGAAGCCTTTGGTGAAGCAGCTATTCCATTAATCAAAGACGCACCTGGTGCTAAAAGCTTAACCGCTGAAGTTTCTGCACGCTTTGCTGATTATTCTTGGTCAAATACCGGTATTGTTGGCAGTTATAAATTAGGCTTCATCTATGAGCCGATTGAAGGATATGCGGTACGCGCCAACTACGCGCGCGCGCAACGAGCCCCCACAATCACTGAGTTAGTATCACCACCTCGTGGCGACTATGACAGCTTTGATGACCTATGTGATGGCGTGACAGCAACCTCCACCAATCCTGGCCACAACAATTGCCGTAAAGAACCGACCATTGCCGCAGTTATCGCTGCCGAAGGTGAGTTTCAAGATGGCAATAACAGCTATTCACCCAATGCGGGTAATGAAGATCTAAAAGAAGAAACGGCCGATACCTACACGCTTGGCGTCACAATGGCACCGTCGTTTATCGAGGGTCTGCAACTTGCTGTTGATTATTACGATATTCAAATTACCGATGCAATTGCGCAAATCGATAACGAAGACATCATTCGTCAATGTTATGACTCCTCAGCAGCGTGGGGACCAGACAACCGTTTTTGTAACGACATCACCCGTGATGCAGAGGGCAATATCATTGAAATCATGCAACGTTCATTCAACCTTGATGAGCTACGCACGCGAGGTTACGATATCGCTGCGGCCTATACCTTTGATTTAAATAAATATGGCAATCTGAAATTCAAAGCCGATATGACCCACGTAATCGAACACTCAAAAACCTTTGCTACAAACGATGGTATGCAAACAAATGAGTATTCAGGCCAGCTTGACTACGGCATTTTCACCAACCGCGCTTCAATGTCATTAGCATGGTCAAATGAAGGGATGCGTGTTCGTTGGAGTACAAAATTCCGTGGTTCAATGATTGACAGCCAAAGCCGAGCCGATGATTACCAAGCTGCAATTTTAGCCAATAACGAGCGCTGTAGCGCAGGTGAAGCAAGCTGCATTGCAAACCCTGAAGCCTTGGTATATCAAGATATACCATCGTATACCACCCATAATTTATCCGCTTCTTATACGTTTGATTTAAGTCAAAACAGCGACATGCGTGTTTACGGCGGGATCAATAACGTCTTTGATAACTTAGGACCGTTTGTATTGGGTGGACGAGGCAATTTTGCAAGCGTTTATGGCGGCGGTGTCGGCCGTTTCGTTTACATGGGTGCTGAAGTCCGATTCTAATTGTGTATTTAGAACATCCCGAGTCAAAGCCAGCCTAGCGCTGGCTTTTTTATTGCTTATTGAATTGTCCATGTCTGCATTTCGACTAATCGAGAGGCGGTACGCGCAAATTCAAAACGCAATTTGTCACCTTGATATAAGGCCAACATATCCACCGCAGCCGACATAACGACAAGCACACGCCGATCATAACACTCATCTATCAGCGCAATAAATCGCCTTGCTTGATCATCATCACATGCCATAACTTCTGGGGGTTTCTCCCTCGAGTAACCTTCTTCAATTCCCTGTGTAACACCTAACAACCTTTTTCCAACGCCAAGTACTGGGACATTGACAACATAAATCACCGCAAAACGCTGCGCTAATGTCATATAGTCACTGACACTGCGCGGCCCTGCGCATAATGCAAAAAAATCAAACAGTATATGCCGCGCGCTTTTAAGCTTATAAGCTATTTTTCGGTGATGAATTAGCAAGTGTCCATCTGAGGAAATCACCTCTGCAGCCATTTTTTGTTTAAACTGAGTGGTTAACCAATCAGGCTGACAACCGACATAATAATGGCAATACTGCATGCCTTTATCAAAGCGATGATCACGCTCCCCCATCAGAGAAATCAGCTGACAATGATGCTTCAGTAATGCAATCGTCGGTAAAAAACGCTGCCGTTGCAGACCGTTTTTATACAATTCATCTGGGGCACAATTTGACGTAGTCACCAAAACAAGCCCTTGAGAAAACAGCGCTTCAAATAACCTCGCTAATATCATCGCATCGCCAATATCACTGACAAAAAACTCATCAAAACACAATACCTGAGTTCGCTTACGCCACTGTTTGGCTATGTGTAGCAGTGGATTCGGCACTCCTTGGTAGCGGATCAAGTCACGATGCACATGTGCCATAAAGTGATGAAAATGCATTCTTGTTTTACGTGTCGCCATCAAATGCTGATAAAACAAATCCATCAACATCGATTTGCCTCGCCCAACCGGTCCATATAAATAAATCCCTTGCAGGGCTGGTGGGTTAAACTGCCACCAAGGCTTAGGCTGATTCAGTGTTACTAAAAGAGTCTCTAGAGCATTTATAGCTTCATCCTGAGCGGCATCATGTTTGAGTTTTCCTTGTGCAATTAAACTAAAATAGACGTGTTGCATTTAACTCACTTAGGCTATCGGCTATACTCGCCGCCATTGTAACTTAGCCGCTAGAGCAACCCTATGAAATTCCCGTGCCGTTTAGATAAATTTATTAGCCACTTAACCGAATTACCACGAACAAAAACCAAAGCCGGGATCAAACGTAAATATGCGCAAGTCAATGGTCAAATCGTTACTAGTTTTGATTTTCAGGTGAGTCCGACTGACGTTGTGCTTTGGCAAGGTGAGCAATTACAAGAACTTGGCGATCGCTACTTTATGCTCAATAAACCACAAGGTTATGTCTGCGCCACTACTGACGAGTTACATCAAACAGCTCTAGATTTACTTGATGAACCTGTCATGTCGCAACTACACATCGCTGGCCGTTTAGATATTGATACGACGGGTTTAGTCCTCATTACGAATGATGGAAACTGGTCACACAGAATTACTTCACCTAAACATAAAAAGTTTAAAACTTACTTAGTTGAAACCTTAACACCTATCAGCGATGAAGCGATTGAACAACTGGCGCAAGGGGTGCAACTTCATGGTGAAAAAGGCCCCACATTACCCGCTCAGGTAGAAAAGTTAGCTGACTATTCAGTACGGATTTCAATATGTGAAGGCAAGTATCATCAAGTGAAGCGTATGTTTGCCGCGGTTGATAACAAAGTGGTCGCACTACACCGAGAGCAGATTGCCGACATCGTGCTTGATCCTGCACTAGCTGAAGGCGAATACCGCCCTTTAACGACACAAGAAATTAACTCACTGTAATTATTATTCGGGACATTATTAATAAATATCAAGTTAAAATAGATGTTTATCTGGTTTTGTCCCTAGCTCTACTCTCATTAAACGCTATTATCTAATATCACAAGAAATAATATTAGGATGGCCAGATTTTGAATTCCTTTAGTTTAAAGTCAAAAATTAGCTTTTTTGTTGGAATGTTATTTATAGCTTTAGTGAGTATTGCACTGCTCGGGTTGCAAGCAATGCGTCATGCCAGTGAAACTGATAACATTGCGCGCATCAACCAGTTGATGAAAAGCACCACCAATATTGTCGCTCAATTTGAGCTCCTTGCCCAATCAGGCAAACTCACCGAAGAGCAAGCCAAATCCTATGCCACGCAGCTACTACGAGAAAATAAATATCACGACTCCGAGTATGTTTATGTTGTTGATAGCCATTTAGACTTTGTCGCCACTCCCCATGATCCACAATTACACGGGACTAGCTTTAATGATTTTAAAGATGCCAGTGGCGCAAGTATTGGCCGTATGGTTGAACGCCTTGTAGGGAACAAAACGAATCAAATTATTACCTATCATTGGAATTCAGAGCGCAATGGTGAAGTCGTTGATTTAACTTCGGTCGTACAAAAAACCAAAACATGGGGTTGGTATATCGGCACTGGCATTAGCGCCAAAGAAGTCGATGATAGATATTGGTCCACTGCAAAGTGGTTACTCACTTATGCACTGGTTATTTCAGTCATCATGTCAGGTGTGCTTGCTAAATTTGGTTTTGGTTTAATCAAAAACTTAGGTGCTGAAATCAATGATGTACTAGAAGTGGTCAAAAATGTCTCACGTGGCAACCTTAAAACTAACAATAAACATCATGATGCACCGATTGATAGCATAATTGGCGCCATGAATTATATGCAGCAAGGTTTACAAGGCGTTGTGCATGGTATTAAAGAAGTCTCGCTATCGTTAAATGATCAAAGTAAAGCGTCAGACAAACGCTCAACAGAGTTAGATCAACTCACTCAAGATATGAGCCATGAAACCCAAATTGTTGCCGCAACCATTACCCAGTTGTCAGCCTCAGCTGGCACCGTATCAAGTCATGCTGAACAAGCGGCTGAGTCAGTTAAAGAAGCCGAACGTCAAGGTCAAAATGCCTTTGCATTAACTGAAGAGTCAGCCAAAACAATTGCTTTGCTTGAACAACAAATAGAAAGTGCTGGCAATAACATTCAAATTTTGGATGATGAAGTCACCAATATTGAGAGCGTATTATCTGTTATTCAAGGTATAGCAGAGCAAACCAATCTACTGGCACTCAATGCCGCTATTGAAGCTGCAAGAGCTGGCGACCAAGGTCGTGGTTTTGCCGTCGTTGCCGATGAAGTCCGCCAACTGGCTCAGCGCACGCAAGCAAGCACAGAAGAAATCCAACAAATGATTTCTAAGCTCCAAAATGCCACCAAAGATGCCAAACATTCTGTTACACAGAGTATCGCCACCAGCGAAGAAACAGTAACAAAATCACAAAAAGTGTCGCAAGAACTCGAAAAGATCGCCCATTCACTTTCGGCGATTTCATCAATGAGTCATCAAATATCGGTTGCAGCAAAAGAGCAACTAGAAGCTGGCGAGGATTCTGCAAAACGCGTGGTGAATATTTCTGATACAGCAGCCAATACTGCTGAAGTTTCTCACCAAGCTCATAGCTCGAGTGATCAAATAAAGCGACTAATCACCCAATTGGAAAAAGAAATTAATAAATTTCAGCTATAAACTAAAAAAGGATGCCTGCGCATCCTTTTTTGTTACTACAAACACTTTATTTCACTTGAACTAAGTCAAATTCAAGTAACTGCGGAACAATTTGCTGCAACTGTGTTTCCGTTTCGTCTAAGATCTTTAAGTACCCGCAGTATTCGGTTGCTTTCATTTCTAACTGTTCAGCTTTTAACTGCAAAGAACGATCAATTTCTTTAGCGATGATATCCATTCGATCGCCCATACCTGAAATCCGTTCCTCTATGTTGCCTTCATTCGATTCGAATGCATCCCCTAGAGCCACTAAAATCGCACCTAACGACCCATGAACGGCAGAGTGAATTTTTCCACTGATCTCTTTTTCAAAAAAATCATCAAGCTTAGATAATGATTGTGGAGCGATATAAAAGAAATCATCGCCTTTCTTAAAGCGCTCCATCAGTGCTTGTTCAACATACTTTAACTGATCTTTAAGTACAGCAGGCTCTTTATCACTAAAACCAGTGACGACCTGCTCAATTGCCGTCAATCCTAAATTAACCCCATCGGTAGCAAGCGACACTATTTCAGGCACTGTGTCACGCAAACCTAAACTGTATTGGCGTAAAATTTGGCTATTGTGTTCATCGAGGACTTTCCAGCGCCCTTTAATAAATAACTGATTATCATTATTAATTTGCACTCGCGTTTGACCACGATCAACGATACGAATCACATCTTCGGTAATTATCAGCCCATGACCCAGCTGTACATCACATTGCTCTTGTGCTGTTAGTTCGAAACTATGAAAAAATAGCAATAATGCCGTTAATGAAATTAATGTTGATTTAACTAGCTGTGTTGTCATCTATCCCCCTAGAGCATCAAGAGTAACAAACTGCCTCGCGCTTTCAAAATAAATAAATGTGTGATGATTATTTAGCAAAACGAACCAATCTCACAAATACATCCGCTTCTTTTCGCTTCAAATTATTTTTGCCACTATAAAAAGCATACGCCCAAGCATGATCAGGCATGTCTTTTCCAGTGGTATTGCTCCAATAATTTTCAGAAACAGTCGCAGGAAACAACTCCAGATTAATCGATGGATCAACACAACTACGCTCGACTAATGTCGCCAACTCTTTTGAGCTCGGTAAGTGCCAATCTTGATAATCAGCAAAGCCTTCACTTTTTGCCATTAACAAGGCTTGCTGCCAAGTCATTTGCAGTGGCTCTCCCGAACAAGACGCCCCCTCACTTTGCCAAGTTTGCCCCAAACTACAGCGCATCCACATTAAGCCGGTGCGTAAATCTTCAGCTGTGCCATCAACATTGACTTTAAATGATTCTGTATCAGTCGTCGGAATTAAATCCGAGCTATAACACGTTTGTGCCATGACTGGCAGGCTCATCATCATAAATAATATACTTAGATATTTCATTTCTGGCTCCTAAGGCTGCCTAACTAAACGGATATACGCCGTTTTGTCTTTTGGATAAGCCAAATCGTTTCCGCTTTGAAAATCTAAAATCCAAGCGACGCTCAGGCTTTGCCCATCAACGCTGGTTTCGCGTGTCCAATACCGTAAATGGCCGAGCAAAGTGTACGAAGGGACATTAGGAAAGTACTGACTATCAAGTAACGGTCCACTACCACGTTGCGCCAAATCCATAATCCCCATTAATTCATTATATGTAGGAATACGCCAGTTATTTGCACCACAGAAATTAGTGGCGTTGACCTGATTGACATAGGTTTCAATTCCACAGTCAACCCCACTTGGGCAAGTCGAGTTCGCCGCGCCTGCCACGCCCTCAACACCTCCATTTCCGTCACCAGTAAAAAACCAAGTATAGTGATTTTGCCCTTCCCGTAATTGCGTGTTCGGTACGACTCCGACATTGGCCTGCTTGACCTCCCAGATTAGCCCTGTAACATTATCTCGCACACAGCTAAAATTTGTCGCTGCATCGGGTAACTCGTCGGCAAATTCATCAAGTTTAGTGAAATCAAAAGCAAGATTTCCTGCTCCGACTTTGTCAAGAAAATCCGAGACCACATCACGACCAATTTCAGCATCTTGGCCTGGGAAGTCCACATTACCGCAGCTCACCGCTTGTGTATTATTAAAACACTCTGCGATTCCAGAATCATTACTCAACCCCAATGGAATTGGTTGAATATTCACCTGAGTCTCACCACTGTCACTGCGCCCTTTATTATCAGTGACTACAACTGAGAACTTCAACTGCTCAGCGACATCAATATCAGGCACAATAAAGCGCGCTTGACATAAATTCTCATCGATTAGGCTCATCGCTAAACCTTGCGTTTGTTGCCAGAAACATGAAAAAGACTCCGTTAATACTTGAGATTGACTAGCATCTAAAGTCACCGTTGCAAATTCAAGCGCCGTTTGCGCTGCCCCCGCTTGTACAGCAATAACTTGCGTCGTTTTTCTTAATAACAGATCATAAAAATTAGTCTGACTGCCCCCTTCATCATCGGTAATAGTCAAACTAAATTGCACTTGGTTATCTTGCTCTAACAACGGATGCGTAAAAGTTAAAGTCGGAGAGTTAAAATCACTAATCGTTAATGATTGCCCAGCGGTTTGTTGCCAACGAAAAACTTCTAAAGAGCCATCTTCATCTGGGTCAACTGAGTTTTCACTACTAAGCACAATTGAATCATTAAATTTAGAAGGTAACTGGGCAGGCTCTGTTTGTGTGATTGATACGATAGGAAGCTGATTCACGGCAGTCACAGAGACCGTCATGGTATCAGTTAGCACCTGTTTATCGCTGGTTGTATATTGCAACTCGAAGACCAACTGGGTATTGAGCTTTATTGAAGGTGCCACTACAGTTTGTGTTGCACCCGTTGCAGGAAAGCCAGTTAAAATCGGGCCGCTAAGCTGTTTCCAAACAAACTCCCCGCCTTCAGGTGTCGCCAAACCACTTAGGCTTATGGAGGATTTTTCATTAACTGTTTGGTCTGCCCCTGCATTAATGCTAGCAACAGGAGAGGTCGGTTCTTCACTGCTTGAATCTGAGCCACCACATGCCACAAGACCCAAGAGAAAAAAAGGAAATATAATGTATCTTAGCTGCATAACTCACCCTGCCCTGTTGAATATACTGAGCTATGCAAAAAGCCTACCAATTAAAAGTTATAGGTAACTATCTTGATGGATTCGTACAAATAGCTTAGTACCAACTTTACTGTAGTCCACTTTATATTCTTTACCATCAAGAGCTTGAACAAAAATTAATGAGCGTTCTTCGCTAAATATTTCAGGGCTTGAAATATACATCACTTCTAAATAACGTTCTTTCGCATCGCGACGATTTTTTGGTAACTCTTCTTTAAAAGGCACTAAACCATTTTGGGTGACTTTAATTCTCGGGTGTTTTTCACCATTAACTAACACTAAATCAAATTTTTTCTCTTTATGAATAATGGTGTTTCGGCCACTTAAAATATAAGCTCTATCGCTACTCATGCTCGGTTCCTGCATACTTTTGTTGACATTTTAGCTCGGTGTTTCTGTACTCAGAATACTTTTTGGATCGCGCTGCCAACGGTTTAATAAGTAAACAAACTCTTCAGGAGCTCGATCCAACATATTGAGAGGTATGAGTAAATCATAGCCAATTAATTGTCGTAAGTTAATCATTCTATTGGCAAACATTGCAATTAATCCAGAATATTTTTCCCCACGGGTCGCGATAAATAACGGGTCTTCAATTAAAAATGATTCTAAATCATCAACCTCTTGGGCGTGGACCATCAATGCCTCGCGGACAAAATGACGCTGTTCAAGTAACAACTTGCCAGCTAAACGTGGTGCAAGTACGTTTAAAAAGTTACTGTTTTCGGACAACCTAATTGCCACGCAACTAAGCCTTTTACTCTCAAAACCTTGAGTCAGTGACGGTATGCCGCTGCTAACTATATCGTCTCGACTAACTTGCCATGACCCATACTTATGAATAAAGATGAGCGTTTCAGAGTAAAAAATCAAACTAAATCGCGGTTCAGCCAATTTAAAATACCCTATCAATATTCCGACTAAACACGCACTCACTAAAAAAATTTCGGCAAGTAAAATCCCCCCCGGCTTTAACTGAATCGTCAGCATCAGAATAAATAAACTGATCGCGCTGACCAATAGCGTTTCAAAACCATGTTTATTAGTCGTCGCACGAATACAAAGTAAAGGGCTGTTTTTATTCATTATTAATTATTAATTATTAATTATTAATTATTAATTAAATATAAAAGCTAAAATACATTAATGCCATCAGTGCTCCCCAAATCAAGATGGCACGAATTCGACGACAATAGGGACAAGATGTACGATTTTTCACACAGACCTCTTTTATCGATGAAACATAGCGAACTGAGTTTTTATTCTCTACATTGAGCATTGTACCGAGAGTTGTTCACTTTTTACGTTAAAACGCCCATTTTATGAGACATATGCTAGATCACTTTAAGATGAGATTACGTAAACTACTTACTCCCTGATAATAATGACACCATACTATGCGCAACCAACAATTAGGCAAAATTCTTTTTCCATTTTTAATCATCCTGTTAGCAGCTACTTGTGTGTATTTATATATACCTAACACCGCAACAGCAACCCAAACACGCACCGCGAAGCCGGTAACCGTCAAAGCAATGACAACTCAATTACATACTCAGAGTATAGATATTGAAGCATTAGGCACCAGTCGAGCCAACCAAGAGATAATCATTCGCAGTGCACAAAGTGATTATGTGGCACAAATATTTTTTGACGATGGCGACCAAGTAGAAAAGAATCAGGTATTAGTTGAGCTCAATCACGCAGAAGAAGCAGCTCGTGTCGAAGAGCTCATCATCAATCTCAAAGAAGAAAAACGCCAACTCGAGCGCTTGAATAAACTTGCCAAAACGCAATCAACTGCCAAATCGTTATTGGAAGAGCAACGCTCTCGTTACGAAGCAACGCAAGTTCAGTTAGCTGCAGCAAAAATTAGATTATCTGAAATGACTATAACCGCGCCTTTTTCAGGCCGATTAGGCCAACGAATGATTTCTGCAGGAGCTTATATCAATAGCAATACAGACATCGCAACTTTAGATGATATCAGTGTGATTAAAGTGGACTTCAACGTCCCAGAAAAATATTTAGCGCAACTCAGTGAGGGGATGAAAGTAAGCGCAACAAGCCCCGCTTACCCAGATATTCCATTCGTGGGTCAGCTAACAAATATCAGCTCACGAATAAACGCCACAACACGCAGCATTCCTGTCACCGCAAGTTTTAACAATGAAAACAAAAAATTACGTGCTGGCATGTTGTTGTATACCGCGTTACAACTATCTGAATTTGATGCCCTTATCATTCCTGAAAAAGCGATCATTCCCATAGAAGACCAACATTTTGTCTACGTTATTGAAGAAGGGAAGGCAGTCAAAACCGCCGTCATTATCGAACAACGTATCCATGGTAATGTGGCGATAAAAAGCGGTTTAACAGCAGGGCAACAAGTAATCACAGAAGGCATTATCAAAATTCGTCCTGGTAGCGAAGTAATTGTAAAAGGTGAAGCACAGTGAAAATCACCGATACTTCAGTGAAACGCCCTGTTTTTGCGATCGTCATCAACTTATTATTGCTGACTTTTGGGTTAGTGGCTTTTTCAATGCTGCCACTACGTGAATATCCCGACATTGATACACCCGTTGTGTCAATCAGTACCTCGTATCCAGGCGCATCGTCAGAAATAATCGAAACAAAAATCACTCAAATTATTGAAAATCAAATATCTGGGATTGAAGGGATTAAAAATATCACTTCTTCTAGCCGGAACGGCCGCTCAAATATCACCATTGAATTTAACATCAGCCGGGATATTGATGCAGCTGCAAACGATGTGCGCGAGCGCGTATCTCGAGCATTAAATAACTTACCAGACCAAGTTCGCCCTCCTGAAGTGACTAAATCAGACAGCGACGATAGTCCGATTGCTTGGTTTGTATTGAACAGCCAAACAATGAACTCTCTTGAGTTATCCGATTATGCCCAGCGCTACATCGTCGATCGCATCGCTGTAGTCGATGGCGTGGCAAATGTCCGGGTGGGCGGTGAGCGCCGTTATGCGATGAAAGTCTGGCTTAACCGCGACGAAATGGCCGCCCGTGGCGTGACCGCTTCAGATATCGAATCGGTTCTTCGCACTGAAAACGTTGAGTTACCAGCAGGCGAAATTGAGTCCCTAGACCGTGATTTTACCGTACGAACAGCTCGCAGCTATAAAACCCAGCAAGATTTCGAAAACTTGGTTATTAAACGAGGAAATGACGGTTATTTGGTTCGCTTAAGCGAAGTCGCCAACGTTAAGCTCGAAGCTCAAGACGAAGAAAACCTTTTTAGAGGAAATGGTAAAAATATGATTGGTTTGGGTATTGTCAAACAAGCCCAAGCTAACACCCTAACCGTGGTTGAAAATGCGCGCGCAGAACTCAATAAAATCAAGCAAAGCTTGCCTGAAGGCACCACCATTGAAGATAGCTACGATTCCTCAATTTTTATCAGCGAGTCAATTAATGAGGTTTACCGTACACTCATTATTGCGATGCTGTTGGTGGTATTCGTAATTTATATATTCCTTGGTAATATTCGTGCAACCTTAATCCCCGCTTTAACGGTCCCTGTGGCCCTAATTGGAAGTTTTATCTTTTTATATGCGATGGGCTATTCCATCAATTTACTGACCCTGCTCGCCTTAGTTTTAGCTATCGGCCTAGTCGTCGATGATGCGATTGTCATGCTCGAAAACATTCACCGTCGCATTGAATTAGGTGAGCCTCGTTTGCTCGCAGCGTACCGCGGTGCACGTGAAGTCGGGTTTGCCATTATTGCCACAACTGCGGTATTGATAGCGGTATTTGTACCCTTAGTCTTTATGGAAGGTCGTATTGGTAGCTTGTTTACCGAATTTGCAATGGCCGTCAGCGCTGCGGTGATTTTTTCTAGCATTACCGCCCTGACCTTATCTCCAGCGTTATGCTCAAAATTACTCAAGCCTTCAAATAAAGAATCTAAGTTTAACCAACTGGTTGAACGTGGCTTAAATGCGATGGAACAAAAATACCAAGAGGTCTTACGCGCTAACCTGAAAAAACGAAAAAGCATGGGGGCGGTATTAATACTCTCAGCGATTGCCAGTATTTTGTTAGTACAGCTGCTCCCATCTGAACTCACGCCAAAAGAAGATCGAGGGACTTTTTTCATCATGATGAATGGCCCAGAAGGCGCCAGTTATGAAAATAATGCCGCGAATATGGCGCTGATCGAGCAACAACTGCTGCCATATTCTGAATCGGGTGAATTGTCGCGCGTTTTAGTCCGTGTACCTGGTTGGGGCGGGCAAGGCGGGGTCGCCATTGTCGGCATGGACGATTGGGAAAGCCGCACTCGCTCAACGTGGCAAGTGATGGATGAAATCAGCGGCAAACTGCAAAGTGTGACGGACGTGCGGGCCTTTGCCATCATGCGTTCAGGCATTGGTGGTCGTGGTAACAGTCGCCCAATTGAGTTTGTGCTACAAGGCAATGATTATGAAGAGCTTGCTCACTGGCGCGATAAAATCATCGCCCGCGCACAAGACAATCCAGGTTTAGTGCGTATCGATAATGATTACAAAGAGACCTTCCCGCAATTTTTAGTCAATATTGATAAAAACAAAGCCGCTGATTTAGGTATTTCAGTTGCTGAAATTGGTCGCACATTAGAATCAATGCTAGGTCAACGCCGTGTCACCACCTTTATTGATCGAGGTGAAGAGTACGACGTTATCATTAAAGGTACTAAAGAGAATTTTAACGACCCTAAAGCCATTTCTGATATTTACCTTGCTTCGCGATCGGGTGAGTTTGTGCCACTAGACAGCTTAATCACCTTAACCGAAAGCGCCACGGCTGCGCGGTTAAATCGCTTCGATCGCATGCGAGCCATTACGATTAGTGCAAACTTAGCCGATGGTTATCCTCTCTCTGATGCCTTGGACTTTTTAAATAAAATCGCCCTTGAAGAAAATGAGAACGAAGGCGCAATTGCTTATAAAGGTGAATCGCAGCTTTTTTACGAAGGTGCATCAGCCATGACAGCTGTCTTTATCTTAGCAATGACAGTGACATTTTTAGTCCTCGCAGCACAGTTTGAAAGCTTTGTGCATCCATTTGTGATTATGCTCACAGTCCCGTTAGGGCTAGTAGGTGCATTACTCGGACTGCACTTTAGCGGGTCAAGTCTCAATATTTACAGCCAAATAGGGATTGTAATGCTCATTGGGCTCAGTGCTAAAAACGGCATTTTAATTGTTGAATTCACTAATCAATTACGCGATAAAGGTATTGAATTTCACCAAGCGATTATTCAAGCTTCGACTCAGCGACTGCGTCCAATAGTTATGACTTCTTTGACTACAGTTATGAGCTCAGTTCCCTTGGTGCTCGCATCGGGCCCTGGTGCAGAAAGCCGGATGGTCATTGGGATCGTAGTGTTTACAGGCGTGATCGCCGCAACAATTTTAACTTTATTTATTGTACCTTGCGCTTATTATGCGTTTGCTAAAAACACGCAATCGCCTGAGTTTTTATTACACAAATTAGGACAACAGGCGCAGCAACACCCTGTTGTATCATCAGAGGATGTGAAAAATGGATAACAAACAATTAGCTATCGCTACCTTTGGCGGGGGATGTTTTTGGTGTATTGACGCCGCTTTTCGACGAGTAAAAGGTGTCCAAAAGGTTGAGTCAGGGTATGCTGGAGGTGAAGTCGAACACCCTACCTATCAACAAATTTGCACTGGACTAACGGGCCACGCTGAAGTCGTACAAATAACGTTTGATGAAAACCTAGTCTCGTTTGAGACCTTGCTTGATATGTTTTTCACATTACATGATGGTACTCAACTCAACCGCCAAGGGAATGATATTGGCACTCAATATCGTAGTGTCGTATTTTATCACTCCATTGCTCAACAACAGGCTACAGAGCAAAAAGTTGCGGATTTAAATCGTCAACTCAATATTAATTTAGTGACTGAAATCAGTGCTGCGCCAACGTTTTATGGCGCAGAACAATACCATCAAGACTATTACACGACCAACCCCAACCAAGGCTACTGTAGTGTGATGATTGCCCCTAAACTCGCTAAATTTTCAGTACGGTTTTCAGCCTTACTCTCGGAATAAAACGTGCGTTTCTACTCTGCAAGTTGCGCTTCAATTTAACAATCAATCAATGCATCGGCGAGCGTTTGGTAGCGATATTTAAAACCAAGCGCTTCAATGGCCGAACCATCTATAACCCGCTCTACTAGCTCATCAGACTGAAAACTCGGCGGATTCGCGCCAAGTTGCTTACATGCCCCTGTATAAAATGTGTGTTTAGTTGGGTGATCGGGAGCCACTACATTATACATTGATTGCGCACTGTCCCAGTTTTCAAGTAAGTACATAATCGCAGCTGATGCATCAAACTGATGAACCATATTGACTCGCTCATTGGCACTTGAAGCAAGCTCTTTACCCGCAACAAACCGACCCGGATGGCGCTTTGGCCCTATTAACCCGGCTAACCTCACCACTTTAGCTTTCGCATTAGTCAATACCTTCGATTCGGCTTCGAGCAACCACTGTTGCTTTTGTGATTCAGTCGCTAAAGGCATATTTTCAGTCATCGTTTGCGAAGCACTTGGATACACCCCCGTTGATGAACACAATAAAAAACCTCGCATATTAAGCCTAGTGGCTAATTCAAGCGCGACCTCTAATACAGAAAAATAGTGTCGTTCTGAGTTTCTAAAACCAGGAGGAATACAACAAACCCACCACGCATTTTGCAGAGTCAAATTATGCTTAAGCAATCCCTCTGGGGTTAAATTAAAATAGTTCCCTCCTTTCTCAGTCGCTTTTTTAGGGTCGCGCACAGATGCTTCAACTTGGTACTTTTTACTGAGTAAATCAGCACGTAAATGGGTTCCCAACCACCCTAGACCCAAGATAACGACCGATTTCTCATCTTTTTTCATTAACATTCCATCTACACTCTAGCACTCATTTTTTAGATGTGATTATATTAGCCCTTCAACAGCTGTAGAGAATAAAAATGTTAAAAAATATATCACTGCGTAATAAAACCTTATTGCTTATTGGTGGCACTATTTCTATCTTGCTCATCATCGCATCTGTCTTTCTCATCAACCACATTGCGCACCTTTCTCGTACAGCAATCGAAAAAGAAGCCAGTAGTTACATCTCATCAGAAAAGCTTTCGATAGAATCTTTTTTCGCCCAATATGGCCGAGTCGTAGATACCTTTGTTAAAAATCCACACTTAGTCAATTGGTTTAGTAATTGGCAAACTCGTGAAGGGGATTTATCACAATCACCAGGCTATGATGAAATGAATGCGGATATTGTCCGCATCAGTCAAAATGACGACTACATTTTATCCGCATTTTTTGCATCCGCGCAGACGGGTGAGTATTTCAAGGAAAATGAGCGTACCACGGTTTACAATGGCCAACCATATTACGCGTACAAGCGCGGTTGGTGGCAAGAGGCCACCGATATTGACCAGCTTTATGTCGGCCCACTGTCTGTTGATTTAACCACTGGTAATGTCTCTGCAGTGGTTCAGCAAACCGTTTATAACCCAGATCGAAAGTTAATCGGTGTGGCAGGTGTGGATCTACAGCTCAATAAAATCAGCCAAATGATTGAGGACATTAACTTCCAAAACCAAGGATTTGGTTTCTTGCTCGATAACCAACAAAAGGTTGTGCACTTATCTAAAAAAACCGCACATAAACTTTGCATCACCGATGAATGCAGCCGAGGTAAAGAAGGCTTAGACGCATTAGAAGCACAGTTTTCCGATACTCAAGGGTTCAGTGAGCTCAATCAGTTAATGCACCAAACTCAATCGGGTGCCAGCACTGTCCAGTTTAAAGGGCAGCACTACCATGTTGCCTATCAACGTTTGCAACTCGACCAACCTGTACTTGATTGGTATGTCGGGGTGCTCATTCCGATGAGCTTAATTGAAGCGCCAGTCAACGACGCCGTATGGACCACCAGCCTGACGGTGGCAGGCATTTTAATCATCATCATGTCTATGATCGTCATTGCTAGCCAAATGATTACGAAACCCATGCTAGAATTAACCCACATAATGCAAGACATCGCCTCCGGTGAAGGGGATCTCACAAAACAAATTAATATTGATAGTAAAGATGAAGTCGGCCAGCTGGCTACACACATGAATACTTTTATTAACAAGCTTCGTAAACTACTACTCACGACTGCTGAGCAGGCTATTCAAGTTGGCGAAGCCGCCGCGCATTTAAGCAGAGTGTCAAACGCCACAAACAGTGAAATTCAGCAAGAAAAGCAGCAAGTTGATAGTGTCAGTGCTGCAGTCACCGAAATGGCCGCGACCGTGATGGAAATCTCACAAAATGCCCAACAAACGAATAAAGCTGCTGAGTCGGTGCAAAAGCTCACCTCCAAAGGAACTGATATCTCTAATTCAGCTCAGCTTACCATGACGTCGCTGTCGGCGCATATTTCCGAAGCCTCTGCAGTGGTCGCTGGTTTAGAGCAAGAATCAGGAAACATAGGTGCTGTCATTGATGTCATCAACTCTATCGCAGAGCAAACCAATTTACTCGCACTTAATGCCGCAATTGAGGCTGCAAGAGCGGGCGAGCAAGGACGTGGATTTGCTGTCGTAGCTGATGAAGTGAGAACGCTGGCAAGCCGTACCCAAGAGTCAACTGAAAATATCCGCAACATGATTACCCGTTTACAGCAAATAGCCCAACAAGCATCGACTATGATGCAACAAGGGAAAGAGCAAGCCGAAGGCTCAGTAACACAAACACAAAATGTTCTTGATGCCCTTAAAGAAATTGCCGATTCAGTCCTATTAGTTGAAGATCAAAGTCATCAAATAGCGACCGCCACTGAACAACAGACCATGGTGGCTGAAGATATCAATACAAGCCTCCATTCAATTAATCAACTTGTAAACAACACGGCGGCCCATGCCTCAGAGCTCGCGGATGAAGCCAGAGACTTAAATACGCTATCAGGCAATTTAACCAATAGCGTCAGTCAATTTAGGCTTTAAGCCAATAAAACAGGAGCCGACAAGCTCCTTTTTTATCATCAACGGATCAGCACGTTTGTTAATTGAATTACGGAGCTTATTAGACTTCCTATACATTGACACTCGCTAGAGGGTGCACGGACTGAGCTTAATCTTACAGATAATAAAAAGGCCAATCATTAGATTGGCCTTTTTATTATCTGTAAACTGAAAAGTCGTTATTTCCAGCTTCTCATCTTATGCCCTTTTAGCGCATAGAAAATGATAAATAAGTAACTTGGGATCATCAAGCTGTATGCCCCTTGCGCACCTAAACCGGCCATATTACCTAATCCTATTAATAATGGACCCAATGCACCACCTGCGATCCCCATAATGAGTAAACCCGAAGCAGTCCCCGTTAATCGACCTAATCCTTGTAGCGCTAATGGCCAAATTGCAGGCCACACCATCGCATTTGCAAAACCCAATAACGCAATACATACGAGTGGATCGGGTAATTGAGGACCACCAAATGGGACCAGTAGTATATTTGAAATTACAAATGATTCATTACTTCCCATCACAACTGCCAATACCGTTACAATGCCAGCAACCCCTGACATCGTCAGTGCATTTTGCTGCGACATATAACGAGGAATTAACGCAATACCGATCGCGTAACCGATCAACATGCAGGCCATAGTATACGAAGTCATCATAGAATAATCCGCAACACCAATCGCCAACGCATAAGAACCAATTGTATCGGCCGCAATAACTTCAACTGCGACATATAAAGCAATACCAATTACACCTAACACTAAATGAGGGTGGCTCAAGGTTTCTTTAATTTCACCTTTACCATTGCTTGCATCGTCTTCAAAGACTAAATCAGGTAACGGTGAAAACTTCGCAAATAAAGCAAACACAAAAATTAAGCTCGCTATGCCAATGTATGGCAAAATTAAGCTATCTGCCATAGCATCTTTTTGCTGCTGAGATAAGACTTCACCATCTGCTACAACACCACTAACAACAACTGCAGCGAACATGATAGGCACTATTACACCCGCAAATTTATTGAGTAACCCCATGATACACACGCGTACCGCGGCTGATTTTTCTGAGCCCATTTTCACTACATAAGGATTGACCGCAGTTTGCAAAATCGTTTGCCCCACCCCTATCATCAACTGTGCAAATAAGAAAATTTCAATCATTTGCATTTTAGCTGCGGGTATATACATCAAAGCTGACGCCGCCATAACCGTACAACCTATAGCCATGCCGTTTTTATAACCGACACGTTTAATCAGCATTGCCGAAGGAATGCCCGCAATCGTCACCGCAATATAAAATGAGGAAATGATAAAAGAGGCTTGTAAAGGAGACAGCTCAAGCATCTGTTGCAAAAACGGTGTAATCGCACCATTGAGCCAGGTAATACAGCCCAAAATAAAGAACATTGAACCGGCCAAAATCATTGGCAATAAAATGCTCTGTTGTTTGTTTTCTTCTAGTTCCACGGTTGCTTCCATCGGCTTTATCTTCTTATTGTTGTTAAGTTTAATCGAGTTTTTTATCTCAATACAGGCCATACGTTCTATGCAAATATTCTTCTATCTCATCCGTAATGGCAACGTTAAAATAACAAAATTAACTATACACCAACAAAAATGACAGCGCTATCATAAAATAAGAGTGCTCGCTTTGTGCAATAACGGTCAGCAAGAAAATACGGTTAAGACAGGAAGGAATTAGATATAAAAATGCCAGTCTAAAGACTGGCATCACACGGGATCATCTCAATGCATTGAGAATTTTTTTATTTCCAACTCTTCATTTTATGACCTTTAAGGGCATAGAATAAAATAAACAAGTAACACGGTAGCATCACAATATAACCACCTTGCTGTGCCAATGCGGCTGCGCCAGCTTGACCCACTTGATCAGCTGGAACTGAACTTGCTAAACCAACAAATAGCGGACCAAATGCACCACCCGCGATACCCATCACTAACAATGCTGAGCCCGTGGCGGTTAATTTACCTAAACCTGATAACGCTAATGGCCAAATTGCAGGCCAAACAATTGCATTCGCCAAACCTAACACCGCAATAAGTAAAAGGGGATCAGGTAACTGCGCACCACCAAATGGCACTAAAAAGGTATTGGCAATGGTATACGACTGATTATCACCGAACACGATAGCGAGTGTTAAAATCACGCCTAGTACAGCAGATGACGACAGTGCCGTTTGCTGTGAAATAACCCGAGGAATGAGGAAAATCCCCAAGATATAACCCAATACCATACACGCCATGGTGTAAGAGGTCATCACGGCATAATTTTGCACACCCAGCGACAACGCAAAGGCACCAATTGTATCTCCAGCGATAACTTCAACAGCCACATAGAAGAATAATGCAATCACACCGAGTGTTAAGCTTGGTACACGAAGCGCGGCTTTGATTAAGCCCGTTTCGTTTACATCGCCACTGTCTTCTTCCGATTGAAGCTCTGGAAGAGGCGATTTAGTCACAGCAAATGCAAGCACACCAATGAAAATACCCAAGCCAATGTAAGGTGAAATCAGGCTGTTAGCCATGTCGTCGATTTGTGATTGGGATAACTCAGTGCCAACCAGGCCTGAGAAACCACTTAAAATAAGCGCGCTGAATACGATAGGCGCAACCACCCCAGCACCTTTATTTAAGATGCCACAAATACTGACACGTACAGCGGCTGACTCTTCTGGCCCGCACTTAACAATGTAAGGATTAACAGCGGTTTGCAGTAACGTTTGACCTGCTCCCATCACTAGTTGTGCCACTAAGAATAGAGCAAACATTTGAGTTTTAGCGGCAGGAATAAATAGGAAACACGCGAACATCATGGTCGCTAAGCCTAAGGCCATCCCTTTTTTATACCCTACTTTGCGAATAATCGCAGATGAAGGAAGAGCAGTAAACGTCACTGCAATATAAAATGAAAAAAGGATCAACGAGGCTTGAAATGGGCTTAATTGCAGCACTTGTTTAAGGTATGGCATTAACGAGCCATTCATCCAAGTAACAAAACCAAGTATAAAAAATAATCCAGCAACAATTACCATTGGCAACGCGTTACTTTTTGAGCTTGTTTGAGTATCCACTGTAGCTTCCATAACTTCTTCTTTGATTAACTATTGAGTTTAATACAGCTTGCTCAAAGTTGGGGAAACTCTAAACATCACTGCTTATATTACGCCACTTGCCCAAAGGCAGGTAAAACACTAACTAGAGCTAGGTATATACAAAATGACAGCGCTATCATAAAACTTTACGTGAAATAACGACATTTTACTAGCTTAAGATGAATAATTATTCGCCAAAAAAAAGAGGCTAACAGCCTCTTTTTATGTCATAAAATTATAAACACTTAATTTATATACGTTATTCTACTAACAACATCCTCATTTAAGCGGGTTCTTAATGCTATTTTTTGCTGGGGATCAACACTGATCGGAGCTGTATAAGCCGCCCAAGAAGCCCCATTATCTAAGCTGTATTCAATGGGTAAGTAATCAAACGCTGCATTTGCCTTGAGTTTGCCTTGCTCAATGATACCACCAGGTACAGGTAAATAAGGCTTCACCCCTCCTTTTGCCATTTTAGCTAGCTCTTTGACCGATAAAGCAGCCGCAAACTCAGCAAAATCTTGGCTACGAGCCATCTTATTAGGCGATTTACTTTCCCAATCAGCTTTATACCAAGCACGTTCAGCTACAGATAACAAACGTGGGAAAATCATCGCCAACACTTGATCTTCGGTGCGAATTGTTTCAGACCAAACTTGCCCTTGGATCCCTAAAACGTTTTCAGGTTTTTCCAATTCAGGCATCGGGCGCCCCACTAACGCTTCTAAATTATCAATTTTCTCACCTGTTCGGGTGAAATCAGCATTGGCATACACATAATCTGGCATGTATCCAAATGCTTTTTCTGTATTCGTCGCTCGAGTCGCCCAGTAGTAACCTCGCTCTTCCGGGTGCGCTTCATAAGGGTGGTCAAAATACAAATGCGTGCCATGAGACATCACAACCTGATAACCCTCATTAGCTAAACGATAAGCGCGATCAGCTACACCCCATTCCCAGATATTATCCCAAACATTGGCTGTAAAGACCGGGTTTGGCATTTCAGCGCGATTAAACGGGTTGGTTTTGTCATACATTAACCCATCTTCCCAAGCGCCCGGCGCAATGCCACGTTTATGCAACATCTTTGCAATACGCTGAGTAAAATACGGTTTCAAGTCAGCGACACCTGCGACCCCGTTAGTCGGATCATCAAAAACAGCCTGACACGCTGGTGAACCAGTCCACGAACCCGCCCCCACTTCATCGCCACCAAAATGAAGATTGGTTAATCGTACACCCGCTTCGCGATACATCTGCTGAAGTTCATAAGTCACTTTGTCGAAAAATTGATAACTCGAGTCCATACAGACATTCACTGAATTATCTTTATACAGCTGGACTGTTTCATAAACAGATGTATCGGCTGGATCGCTTAATAAGTATGCTGTTGCCGCCGATGATTGCAGCACGCCACCCTCAGCATCTTCAGCCGCAGCTTTAATTGCACCTGCTCGTAAAGCTTTCTCCTGCTTTATCAACTTACGATAACGCGCCTCCATCGCTTTGATTGAAGCTCTGGCATGCCCAGGCCCTTCAATTTCAGGAATAATATTCACATGGCGCGCAGCTGCAAACTTTAGCAATTCAACAAATTCCGCACGGGTTAAAAAGCCATTGCCAGAGCCCGATTTATGAGGACCCGTCCCCAGCTGAGTCAATAAACACTCATTTTCTGCTAAATCAAAACAACGGTATCCACCAATTTCGGTTAGCTCAGGCAGGCCAGGAATTTCTAAACGCCAACCTTCATCTTCAGAGAAGTGCCAATGGAGTTTATTTAATTTGTAGCGCGCCATTTGTTCAACAAGTTTGAACATGGCCTCTTTGCCATGATAATTACGAGCATTATCGTAATGCATCCCCCGCCAATCATAACGAGGGCTATCTTGAATTTCTACGCGTGGTAACGTCAGTGCTTCACTCGCATCTGCCGGAATAAGTGCTAACAAACTTTGCATACCGTAAAACGCACCGGCGTTATCGCTCCCCACGATTGTGATACTGTTTTTATCCACCTCAAGACGGTAACTTTCACTTTTACCTTTATTTACGCTGCTATCCACTTTGACTTTAATCACAGCAGTATCACCAACAGCAATATGATCAGGCTGGGCTTTGAGCGTGAGCTGATGATTTTTTGTTAAGTCTTCGACAAACACCGCAACTTCAGAGGTCAATCGACCTGCAAAACGGATTTCCCAAGTGTTATTAACGGTCACTTCACCACGATTAAAATCCACATTTTGTGGCATTGGGATAATGCGCTTCAGTGCGGCCTGCTGTGAAACTGTATATTTTTTATTGGCTAAATTGGCCTGATATCGATTGGCTGCATCGGCAATGATCGACAGATCTTTTGGCTCATTAAATTTCTTGAGTTGATTTTCTCGTACAAAAGGCGCGACAAACGCTTTCATATCTTCAGTATCAGTATTGGCAAAAACTGCTGGAGTATTTTCACCAGACACCATAAATGCACGTGGCATAAAATCAGTGTATGAAACGATATAGGCCCCTGCTTCATAGTTGAAACTCAGGCGCTCACCTGTTGCTAAACCAGCAAATTTTTTCGTGGCAATAATGCGATGCAAATCACCATTCACGTGCTCGACTTTTAAACCAGGATTATCTACGGAAGTAATTTTACGAATCGAGTGAAGATAAATTTGCCAATCTCCTTCACCTTTAGCCAACGCGACATTTGAATTATTTGCTAAGCTAATTTGCCCAATAAAACCACCGTCTTTGTTATGAAAATTATCAACGACAGAAAATTGAAATTGGGTATTTTGGGTAAAATCTTGTAACGCTTGCTGACTTAATTGACCTTGAGCCATCAAGGGCGATGAGATAAATAAGCTCGCTATAATGCTTTTTTTAAAGCGCATTAGGGCCTCCAGTAAGTAAATTGTGAACCAGACTACTGTCACAATATAGATGATATTTAATCCTTAATATTGAAGTCACTATAAACAAATCAAAATGACAGCGCTATCTTTTGGCAGTAAATAAAAACTGATTTTTTTCTGAAACATGGCTAAACCTAATTTCTAACCAATTATTTAATAAGTATTTATTAAATAATCTCTAAAATAATTTTTCTAGGTTAAATTCCAGACATAAAAAAACCAGCCTTAATATGGCTGGTTTTTACTATCTTGGTTTAATTAACCAATGTGTTTACGTGCATTTCTGAACATGCGCATCCAAGGGCTATCTTCACGCCACTCATCTGGGTGCCATGAATTAGCGACAGTGCGGAAAACTCGCTCAGGATGCGGCATCATCACTGTCGCGCGACCATCTAAACTCGTTATGCCGGTAATCCCCTCTGGCGATCCATTTGGATTATTCGGATACTGCGTGGTTGGGTTACCGTAGTTATCAACAAACTTCACAGCCACAGTTCCAGTCGATATAGCCGATTGCAACGCGCTTGCATTAGCAAATTCCGCATGACCTTCGCCATGTGAAACAGCAATTGGCATACGTGATCCTGCCATACCTGAGAAGAATACTGACGGACTTTCTTGCACTTCAACTAAGCTAAAGCGTGCTTCAAAACGCTCTGATTTATTGGTAACAAAACGTGGCCAGTGCTCAGTGCCAGGAATTAACTCTTTTAGCGTTGATAACATCTGACAACCGTTACATACACCTAGGCTGAAAGTATCTTGGCGCTCAAAGAAAGTTTGGAATTGTTCACGGGCCATCTCATTAAATAAGATAGATTTAGCCCAGCCTTCACCGGCGCCTAACACATCACCGTAAGAGAAACCGCCACATGCAACTAAGCCTTTAAACTCCTCAAGAGATAAACGACCTTCTAAGATATCACTCATGTGAACATCAACCGCAGCAAATCCTGCACGATTAAACGCCGCCGCCATTTCAACATGCGAGTTGACGCCTTGCTCACGTAGAATAGCCATTCTTGGCGCTGCACCTTTTAAGATATATGGCGCAGCCACATCTTCATTTAAATCAAAGCTTAACTTAGTATTTAAACCCGGATCCTTCGCATCAAATTTAGCATCAAACTCTTGCTGTGCCCCGGCAGGGTTATCACGCAAGCTTTGCATTTGATAAGTGGTTTCAGCCCATATCGTACGAAGTTCAACACGGCTATTTTCTAATACCTGATTGCCATTACGAGCAAACGAGACTGTATCTGTGTTATTTAATGTACCAATATCATGAGTCACTGCCGCTAAACCATGCGCAGCAAAAGTCTCAAGCACAAATGCTTTATCACTATTGCGCACTTGAATAACCCCACCGAGCTCTTCATTAAAGAGTACTTCAAGATCAGAACCCGTAAGACCATCAAGGTTGACACTCACACCCACACGACCCGCAAACGCCATTTCAGCCACGGTCGTGAATAAACCGCCATCTGAGCGATCGTGATATGCTAACAACTTGCCATCAGCAACTAATGCTTGCATTGCATTGTAATAACCCTTTAATAATTCAGGACTATCAACGTCAGGTGTTTGATCGCCCAATTGCTTATAAACTTGGGCAAGGCTCGAAGCACCTAAGCGGTTTTGACCTACACCTAAGTCAATTAGCAGTAAGCTTGAATCACCTTTATCTGTACGCAATTCAGGAGTCACTGTTTTACGCACATCGTCAACACGACCAAATGCGGTAATAATCAATGAAAGAGGAGCTGTCACAGCTTTAGTTTCCCCGTTTTCATCCCACTGAGTTTTCATCGACATCGAGTCTTTGCCCACTGGAATGGTCAAACCTAGCGCAGGACACAATTCTTCACCAACCGCTTTAACGGCTTCATAAAGACCCGCATCTTCACCTGGGTGCCCTGCAGCAGCCATCCAGTTTGCAGACAACTTAATATTTTCTAAACCACCAATATTTGTACCAGCAATATTAGTTAATGATTCCGCCACAGCTAAACGCGCTGATGCGCCATAGTTAAGTAAAGCAGCAGGCGTGCGCTCGCCCAGAGACATCGCTTCACCGTGGTACGTATCAAACGCTGCAGCTGTAACCGCACAATCTGCAACCGGTACCTGCCATGGACCAACCATTTGGTCACGCGCCACTAAGCCAGTAACAGTACGATCACCAATAGTGATTAAGAAGGTTTTCTCTGCAATAGCTGGTAGGCGAAGTAAACGCTTAGCCGCTTCATCTAAATTGATGTTACTCACATTTAATGCATCGCCTTTTGCTTGCAAAGACGTCACTTCTCGATGCATTTTTGGTGCTTTACCTAGTAAAACCTCTAGTGGTAAATCAACGGGGTTATTCTCAAAATGGCTATCTGAAACCGTTAAGTGTAACTCTTCAGTTGCTTCACCAATGACCGCATATTGCGCACGCTCACGCTTACAGATTTCTTCAAAACGAGCAAAATCTTCGGCAGCAACCGCCATAACATAACGTTCTTGTGATTCGTTACACCAAATCTCATGTGGCGCCATGCCTGGTTCATCGTTAGGCACATTACGTAATTCGAATTTACCACCACGACCCCCATCGCTCACTAGCTCTGGGAATGCATTTGAAATACCGCCAGCGCCCACATCGTGAATAAATGCAATTGGATTGGCATCACCAAGCTGCCAACACTTGTCGATCACTTCCTGACAGCGACGTTCCATTTCTGGATTTTCACGCTGCACGGAAGCAAAGTCTAAATCTTCATTTGATTGACCAGAGGTCATTGAAGAGGCTGCACCACCACCTAAACCGATGTTCATCGCTGGACCACCCAGTACAATCAACTTAGCGCCGATTGGGATTTCACCTTTTTGAACATGGTCTGTACGAATATTGCCTAAACCACCGGCAAGCATAATCGGTTTGTGATAACCACGAACCTCAACACCATTATGGCTGTTGACTTGCTCTTCATAGGTACGGAAATAACCTAATAAATTTGGACGACCAAATTCATTGTTAAATGCCGCGCCACCGAGCGGGCCTTCTACCATAATATCTAACGCATTTACGATGCGCGCTGGCTTACCGAAATCCGTTTCCCACGGCTGTTCATACCCAGGGATACGTAAGTTCGAGACGGTAAAACCGACTAAACCTGCTTTTGGTTTAGAACCGCGACCAGTGGCGCCTTCATCACGGATCTCACCACCAGACCCAGTCGATGCCCCCGAAAAAGGTGCAATTGCAGTTGGGTGGTTATGAGTTTCAACCTTCATTAAAATTTCGATGTTTTCAGGGTGATACGCGTATTCACCTGTAACATTTGGGAAGAAACGACCAGCAAATGAGCCTTTCATCACAGCTGCGTTATCTTTATAGGCTGACAACACATTCTCTGGATGTGTTTCATAAGTATTTTTAATCATTTTAAACAGCGATTTAGGCTGTTCGATTCCATCGATAGTCCAATCAGCGTTGAAAATTTTATGGCGACAATGTTCCGAGTTCGCTTGTGCAAACATAAACAACTCAATGTCATTCGGGTTACGGCCTAGTTTTTGGAAGTTCTCAACTAGATAATCAATTTCGTCATCCGCCAAAGCAAAACCTTGTTCGATATTGGCTGCAGCTAAGGCTTCACGACCACCGCCTAAAATATCAACCGATGACATCGGACGAGGCTCATCAATTTTAAACAATTGTGCTGCATCATCTAACTCAGCATGTGTCGCCTCAGTCATGCGATCGTGAAGCAGCTTAGCCACTTCTTGATGTTGCTCAGCAGATAAGTTGCCTTCAACATAATATGCAACACCGCGTTCAATACGGTGTACTTGGCTTAAACCACAGTTTTTTGCGATATCAGTTGCTTTTGATGCCCACGGAGAAATAGTACCAGGACGCGGCGTCACTAAAATAAGTGTACCTGCCGGCTCATGCTCAATCACAGTTGGGCCGTAGGTAAGCAGTTTTTTTAACTTATCCAGTTCAGCATCGCTGAGTTGCGCGGTTAAGTTAGCAAAATGCATAAATTCAGCGTAAACATTCGTTACAGCTAAATTAGCATCAGCACAACGTTTTAAGATTTTTTGAACTCTAAAATCAGACAGTGCGGGTGCACCACGTAAGATCAACATAGGTATTTTCATCCGGGGTTAGGGATTGAACGATATATCAATAAAGGCGACATTATAGTGGAAATAAAACTTGGTTTTAACTGCAAATTCAAAAATTCGCCAAATTAACCATCAAAAGCAGCGAAAATGAAGACAGCTCAGACCAGCGAAATTCACACCTTACAGTTGAATGTTAAGTGACCTACTAACAATCTTCTGTTATAAAATAAAAACATACCGAGTATTTTGGGTCATTATGCGCATCATTGTTTTGCTATTGAGTTTGGTTGTATTAATTTCTTGTTCTAAACAAGACGCGCCAACGCAACTGCAAAAAATCAATCAACAAGACAAAATCCGCATCGGCATACTCGTCGGTCAAAGTACTTATTATTTGAGTGGCGATGGTGAAGAAGGCTTTGAATATGAGTTGGCCGCTGCATTTGCTGACTTTTTAGGGGTCGAACTTGAGGTCGTGCCTTTTTTTAGTCTCAGTGACTTATTTCCACGTTTAAATAACAACAACATCGATATTATCGCCTCTGGTTTAACCATCAATAAAAACAGGCTAGAGTCATTTCGTTTTGCACCTGAGTACCGCTCTATCAGTCAAAAACTAGTTTTTAAGCAAGGCAATATAAGACCAAGAAATTTCGCACAAATAAATGGTAACCTCACCGTTTTAGCAAAAAGCAGTCATGTTGATAGCTTACGAAAAGCAAAATTGCGCTTTGATCAATTGTCGTGGGTTGAAACCGATGAAATGGATGAAGCCGAAATACTACAACAAGTCATTGATGGGGAAGTAGATTACACCATCGCAGATTCAAACACCTTGGCATTATTTCGCCGCTATCACCCTGAACTCAGCATCGGCTTTTCAGTGACACGCAGCGATCCTGTCGCCTGGATGCTAAAAAAAGATATTGATGACTCTTTGTACGCTCTTCTGGTTGAGTTTTTTGGTGAAGCACAACAAACAGGCCTGCTTCATGAACTTGAAGAAAAATATTTTGGTCATGTACGCCAATTTAATTACATCAACACCCTCTCTTTTATCAACGCAGTAAAAACCACGCTGCCCAAATATCAGCCTTGGTTTGAACAATACGCATTGGAACTGGACTGGCGCCTACTTGCAGCGCTGAGCTATCAGGAGTCAATGTGGGATCCCAGAGCAAAATCACCCACAGGGGTGCGTGGCATCATGATGCTCACTCGACCAACAGCCAAACAAGTTGGAGTCACGAATCGCTTAGAACCTGAGCAGAATATAAAAGGCGGTGCGATATATTTAAGCCGCCTTTTATCACGGATCCCCGATAGAATTCCCAGCCCAGATAATCTTTGGTTTGCTTTGGCTGCGTATAATGTAGGCTGGGGACATGTCAATGATGCTCGGATACTCACTCAAAAAGATGGGGCCGATGCCGATAAGTGGGCCGACGTGAAAAAACGTTTGCCGCTATTAATTAAAAAACGATACTATCGAACCACTAAGTATGGCTATGCTCGCGGAGATGTAGCAGTAACCTATGTTGACAATATCCGTCGCTATTATGATACTTTAGTGTGGTTAGATGAAAATGCAGCAACCGAACCAGAGCCGCAAACTGAAAACCCCGATGAGCAGCTGTTGCAAAACGACACCATACGAGCGAAATAAGCTCAGAGTAATTTTAACCGATATACACCTTACATGTTATAAAGTGATATTTGTTTCTCCCCTCTCACTTTTGGAGAATTAATTTGAAAAGAAGAACACCTAGAATCAAAAAAAAAGCAATCAATTCTTGCTCAACACGAAGAAGAATCATGCTTAAAAATTTGCATCGAAAAATTAGCATGCGTCGTCGTTTATTTGCACTGATGAACCTTGAGCCCATTAATACAGATCCAATAACAGAAGCCTAACTCGGCTTCTGATCCTGTCTTTTTTGCGCTTGCCGCAGCGCTTTAATTTCTTTTCTCCTACGTTTAAAAAATGCTGATAGTTTATCACCGCATTCTTTAGCGAGTACGCCAGCTTCAACTTCTATCTGATGATTAAAGTGCGGATGCTGGACTAAATTTAGAACAGAATGAACAGCGCCAGTTTTCGCATCTTCCGCCCCATAAACTAAACGTTTGATTCGGCTATGAACCAACAAACCCGCACACATTGAGCAAGGCTCCAACGTGACATAAAGCGTGCAATTAAGCATACGGTAGTTTTTTAAATGCTGGCCAGCGCTACGAATAGCGATCATTTCAGCATGTGCGGATGGATCATGAGTACAAATAGATCGATTCCAACCCTGCGCAATAATTTTATTATCTTGTACGACAAGGGCACCAACCGGGATCTCTCCTTCAGCTTCTGCTTTATCTGCAAGTATTAATGCCTGCGCCATCCAATATTCATCTGAATACTTAATCATAACAACCTCATTTTCTAGCTACGCCGAATTATACAGCAAGCAAAAGCCTAAAAATAATCTAGTATTAGCAACTAACATGCATAATCTCGATAAATTTTCTTAAGCCATAGCCGCGAGGGGCTTATTTACGCTATAATTCGCCGCTTTTTGTTTTAGCTAATCAATGTAGATAAACCATGAAATTTCCAGGTCGCCGTAGGCACAAACATTATTTTCCGGTGGAGGCAAAAGATCCTCTTACCAACCAACTTCAGCAAGATAATAAACTGAAGAACAACTATATCGTTGGTATTGATCAAATCGTGGTTGATATCGAAGCAAAAGTTGAAAACACCTTCCTTGCTCAATTTGGCCTACAACGTGGAATGTCGCAGGTTATAGACGACAAAACAACGCACGCTCTGTACGATCATCTTAAGCAAAATAACATGGTTGATTACGAATTTGCAGGCGGAACCATAGGTAATACGATGCACAATTATTCCGTGCTCGCCGATGACCGCTCAGTCTTATTAGGCGTCATGAGTGAAAATATTAAAATCGGTAGTTATGCTTATCGATTTTTAAGCAATACGTCTAGTCGCGTTGATCTTGAATACCTCCAACCCGTTGATGGGCCAATTGGCCGATGCTTTACCTTAATTGATGAAACTGGCGAGCGTACATTTGCCATCAGTGCAGGTTTAATGAATAAGCTTCGTCCAGAGTCAATATCCGAACAACTGATTACACAGTCCTCCGCTTTAGTCATCAGCGCCTATTTAATGCGAACTCAAGTCGATGACACCATGACGCAAGCAACGTTAAAAGCCGTAGAATATGCCAACAAAGCGAATATTCCTGTAGTGCTTACTCTGGGAACAAAGTTTTTAATTGAACAAGACCCGACATGGTGGCAAGAGTTTGTTAAAAACCATGTAGATATTTTAGCCATGAACGAAGAAGAAGGTTTAGCAATTACCGGCTTTGAAGATCCTCTACTGGCAACAGAAAAAGCACTCGACTGGGTTGATTTGGTCATTTGTACCGCGGGTGAAAAAGGCATGTTCTTAGGTGGTTATATCGATGATAAATGGAAGCGCCTTACTACACACACCTTAATGCCTGGTGCGATCCCTGACTTTAATAAATATGAGTACTCAAGGGGTATGCGATTTAAAGATTGTGAGCAACCTCTAAAAATCTATTCTCATACTGCACCTTATATGGGTGGGCCTGACAGTATAAAAAATACGAATGGAGCTGGTGATGCCGCACTTGCAGCTGTATTACACGATTTGAGCGCGAACGTTTACCATCAAATAAATGTACCAAACTCAAGTAAACATCAGCTCAATGCCCTGACCTACTCTTCCCTTTCACAGATCAGTAAGTATGCAAATCGCGTTAGCTATGAAGTTCTCGTGCAGCACTCGCCAAGGTTAACTAAAGGGTTACCAGAACGAGAAGACAGCTTGCAACAAGCATACTGGGAACAGTAACCGAGAACAAAACATTAAGAACCTGATTAAGTATCAGGTTTTTTTATGCCATCAAAGTTGTCGTCCCGCTTTCAACATCAAAATCCAGTACCGCACAACTCTCAAAACTGCCTAGTATTAACAAAGCGAGATGAACAAGCATTGTGTTTAATTAAATCTCGGCGTAGCCGATAGCAAAGAAAGCCTAACGTACAAGTTGCAAAGTCCAGATACAAACTTGTCTTGCCTGAGCATGCATCCGCGTGTGATGATTTCAGATAATAAGTGTGATGATTTCAGATAATAAGTGTGATGATTTCAGATAATAAGTTTGATGATTTCAGATAATAAAAACGTAGACAGCAAAAAGCCCGACTCATTGAGTCGGGCTTTTCTTAATAGGAGCCTGGCGATGTCCTACTCTCACATGGGTAATCCCACACTACCATCGGCGCTGTTTCGTTTCACTACTGAGTTCGGAATGGGATCAGGTGGGTCCAAAACGCTATTGTCACCAAGCAAAATTTTGCCGCTTTACCGCTTTCGCCGTAAAACTAAATTCGGAACGCTGATTTTAAAATTGTCTACTTCAGTCTATCTAACTTCTTGCTTATTCATCAGTGCTTCATACAAACCACTTTGGCGTTGTATGGTTAAGCCTCACGGGTAATTAGTATAGGTTAGCTTAACGCCTCGCAGCGCTTCCACATCCTACCTATCAACGTTGTAGTCTCCAACGGCCCTTTAGTGGAGTTAAACTCCAAGTGAGAACTCATCTCGAGGCTCGCTTCGCGCTTAGATGCTTTCAGCGCTTATCGATTCCGAACGTAGCTACCGGGCAGTGCCATTGGCATGACAACCCGAACACCAGCGGTTCGTCCACTCCGGTCCTCTCGTACTAGGAGCAGCCCCTCTCAATTCTCAAACGCCCACGGCAGATAGGGACCGAACTGTCTCACGACGTTCTAAACCCAGCTCGCGTACCACTTTAAATGGCGAACAGCCATACCCTTGGGACCGACTTCAGCCCCAGGATGTGATGAGCCGACATCGAGGTGCCAAACACCGCCGTCGATATGAACTCTTGGGCGGTATCAGCCTGTTATCCCCGGAGTACCTTTTATCCGTTGAGCGATGGCCCTTCCATTCAGAACCACCGGATCACTATGACCTACTTTCGTACCTGCTCGACTTGTCCGTCTCGCAGTTAAGCTTGCTTCTACCATTACACTAACCGTACGATGTCCGACCGTACTTAGCAAACCTTCGTGCTCCTCCGTTACTCTTTGGGAGGAGACCGCCCCAGTCAAACTACCCACCAGGCACTGTCCGCAACCCCGATTAGGGGCCTACGTTAGAACATCAAAACTACAAGGGTGGTATTTCAAGGACGACTCCACAACAACTAGCGTCGCTGCTTCAAAGTCTCCCACCTATCCTACACATGTAGGTTCAATGTTCAGTGCCAAGCTGTAGTAAAGGTTCACGGGGTCTTTCCGTCTAGCCGCGGGTACACAGCATCTTCACTGCGATTTCAATTTCACTGAGTCTCGGGTGGAGACAGCGTGGCCATGGTTACACCATTCGTGCAGGTCGGAACTTACCCGACAAGGAATTTCGCTACCTTAGGACCGTTATAGTTACGGCCGCCGTTTACCGGGGCTTCGATCAAGAGCTTCTCCGAAGATAACCCCATCAATTAACCTTCCGGCACCGGGCAGGTGTCACACCGTATACGTCATCTTTCGATTTTGCACAGTGCTGTGTTTTTAATAAACAGTCCCAGCCACCTGGTTACTGTGACTGCCAACAGCTTAAGGAGCAAGTCCTATCACCGTCAGCAGCGTACCTTCTCCCGAAGTTACGGTACTATTTTGCCTAGTTCCTTCACCCGAGTTCTCTCAAGCGCCTTAGTATTCTCTACCTGACCACCTGTGTCGGTTTGGGGTACGATTCAGCATGAACTGAAGCTTAGAGGATTTTCCTGGAAGTATGGCATCAACAACTTCACTACCGTAGTAGCTCGTCTCGTATCTCAGTCTTAAGAACCCGGATTTGCCTAAGTTCTCAACCTACTTACTTTCACATGGACAACCAACGCCATGCTTGCCTAGCCTGCTCCGTCTCCCCATCGCATTCATGCCGAGTACGGGAATATTAACCCGTTTCCCATCGACTACGCGTTTCCGCCTCGCCTTAGGGGTCGACTCACCCTACC
>NZ_CM200281.1:3057500-3277500 GCF_058169715.2 Pseudoalteromonas sp. J2K-J979
TTGGCTCACCTTTATAAATGCCCACTGAAATCGCCGCAATCATATATTTAAGCGGATTATTATTGATCATTCCTTTCGCGCGCATATGCGTAAGCGCATCGACTAGTGCAACACATGCACCACTAATGGAAGCCGTACGTGTGCCACCATCAGCTTGAATGACATCACAATCAATCGTGATCGTATTTTCACCTAAGGCTTTTAAATCCACTGCAGCACGTAAAGAACGCGCGATTAAACGTTGAATTTCCATTGTTCGGCCACTTTGCTTGCCACGAGCCGCTTCACGATCACAACGAGTATGGGTTGAGCGAGGTAACATGCCGTATTCTGCAGTGATCCAACCTTTACCTTGGCCTTTCATAAAACGAGGCACACCCGGTTCAACAGTAGCAGTACATAATACTTTCGTATTGCCAAACTCAACTAATACAGAACCTTCTGCATGAAGGGTATAGTTTCGGCTAAAAGTAACCGGTCGAATCTGGTTAAGTGTTCTTTCACTAGGACGCATCATCTCTTCTCTAATCTAAAAATTTGCCACATTATAGAAGGTTGCTATCCATCATGCTATGACGAAATGGAAAACTTTATATGACAAGCTAATTTTGTTTAAAAATAAGTGCTAGAGCTGTCATCATCTTTGGTTATAATGGATTGAATTTAAAAATTAACCTGTAATTGAAAAAGGGAATCGTTTCCATGATCCACAGCATGACAGCATACGCGCGCCAGGAACAAAAAGGCGATTGGGGAACAGGCACGTGGGAAATCCGCTCTGTGAATCAACGTTATTTAGAAACCTTCATTCGAGCGCCAGAGCAATTCCGCGGCATGGAACCCATTATTCGCGATCGCCTTCGTAAAAATTTACAGCGCGGTAAAGTAGAAGTTTTCTTAAAGTTTGCAGCCAACCCAGCCCATGTTGGCGAACTGACCATCAATGAATCTCTCGCCACTCAATTAGTCAATAGCGCTAAATGGGTGCAAGATATAAGTCAAGGTGACATCAACCCTGTTGATATTTTACGTTGGCCTGGCGTGATGGAAGCTCAGGAAATTGACATGGATTCAGTACAAGCCGAGTTACTCTCAGCACTAGATCGTACCATTGTCGACTTTCTGGATGCGCGCGCTGCCGAAGGTGCCAATCTAAAAGACATGATTGAAAGTCGCTTAGCAGCCATTCTTGAACAGGTCGATATTGTTGAGCAACACATGCCACAAGTTAAAATTTGGCAGCGGGAACGGTTAAGTCAAAAACTCGAAGAACTCAAAACAGACATTGACGAAAGCCGTTTAGAGCAAGAGCTTATTTATTTAGCACAGAAGCAAGATGTCGCAGAAGAACTCGACCGCCTAAAATCACATGTTAAAGAAACCCGTAAAATGCTCAAAAAAGGCGGAGCATGTGGTCGCCGTTTAGACTTTATGATGCAAGAGTTCAATCGTGAAGCCAATACACTAGCCTCAAAATCAATTAACAGCGACATCACCAATGCTGCCGTCGAACTTAAAGTATTAATTGAGCAAATGCGTGAGCAGATCCAGAATATAGAATAACGTTAATTAAAAGCCCTACTTAACATTTTTTAAAAGTGAAGTCAGGGCTTTTAGCTTTTCAATCCATATCCAAACTGCGAACTTATCATTACTGAAAATCATGTTTTACCTATAACAACTCATCGTTGGACTACAAGCGAAAAACAAAATAACAGCTATATTTCTTATTATTAGAATAAGGAACTTCTGAATGGCTGAACAATACTTATCAACTATTTCAATTTTAGAATTTGACGAGAATTTTCATGTTCAGTCAGCTAATGATGCTTTTTGCCAGCTACTTGGAGTAAATAAAAATCAACTTCATGATATTGATATCCATAAAATACTCAATTTAAATCACTCCATTTTTTCCCTGACTTCACCAAAACAGCTGAACACTAAATCAATATTCGCGACCACAGACAATTTTCGTTCCTTTTTACTTAATGTGGTTGATACCAAGAAAATAAATAGCCGGACGGTAATCACAGTAACAGTCAATGAAATTAGCGAGCCATCTCTCATTTCTAATCAAATTAGTCAGAATATTAAAAGTGAATTCAGCTTGCTTCAAAATGCTGTAAGTGGTGCCAATATTGGTATTTGGCGCTACAACATCCTCAGTCAACACACCTATTTTTCGCAAAAAACAAAAGATCTACTTGGGTTAGACTCACATTCAGAGTTAACGTGGCAAGGCTTCATTAAACGAGTACATCCTATGGATCAAGAGCTCTTTGAGGTTTTCTTCGATAACCACCTTGAATTTAGACTGCTGCTTCATTTTGAATTCAGAATTTTTATTGATGATGCATTTCAATGGTTTGAACTTAGGGGGGAATTAGTAGAAAGAGCGACAGGTGAAAGTCACATTTACGGCACTTTAATAAATTGTCATCAGAAAAAAGAGATGGTCATTGCACTAAATGATGCAAACGAAAGTAAAGCCCTAGCCATGCAAGCGGGTAAGATAGGAACCTGGCGCGCTTCAAAAGCAGGTAACGAATGGACATGGGACTGGGACAAACTCACTAACGATATTTTTCACCTACAAGATGACGATATTGGCCATCTAGAGAAATGGGCTGAACGCGTCCATCCTGAAGATATACCTGAAGTACTCAGCCAACTCGAAGCCTCCCTAAAAACAGGCCAAGAATTCAACGAAAAATATCGAGGAGTACTCCCCTCTGGAGAAATTTTTTATGTTTCAGCAAAAGGAGTCGTGGGTAAAAATGCGCTCGGAGAAAATTATCGAATTGATGGCTTTTGTGTGGATGAAACTGAGATTTGCCAAGCGCATGTGCAATTACAACAGCTCAACCAAGAGCTCGAAGCCCGTGTAGCAGAAAGAACGGCAAGGTTAACCCAAGCTACAGAGCAAGCTGAATTAGCCAGTAAAATAAAATCCGATTTTCTTGCAATGATGAGCCACGAACTCAGAACACCAATGAATGCCATTATTGGCTCATTAGAACTTCTGTCATTATCGATCAATGATTATGAACAAAGCGAATTAATCAACACCGCTTCTATCTCTGCGCACAATCTGATTAATATTCTCAATGATATTTTAGATATAAATAAAATAGAATCTGGAAAGTTAGAAATTGAAACCCTTGATTTTAATCATCAGCAATTGATTCACAACATAGTAAAAACATATGAATCAACCACCATCAACCAAGGTGTGACTTTGATAGTGTTAGAAGACACTTCAATGCCGCCAATTATATCTGGTGATGAAATCCGAATCAGGCAAATACTGATCAATTTAATCAGTAATGCCGTTAAATTCACCGCAGGAAATGAAAAAGACCTTAAACAAGTCACAATTTCAATACTCTGGAGACAAATTGAAAGTAGCTTATTTGAAATAATCTATGAAGTGAACGATACCGGAATTGGCATAAACAAAGAAACACAAAAAAAACTCTTCACCCCTTTTATACAAGCAGAAAAATCAACAACAAGAAAATTCGGGGGGACAGGCTTAGGTCTCGCCATTTCAGGTAAGCTCGCAGATATGATGGGTGGCTCGATTGAACTAACCAGCCATGTAGGAGAAGGCAGCAAATTCACAATAAAACTCCCTATTTGGCAAAACGCATCAATTCAACTCCCAACAGAAAAAAGCATTTTGTGCGAAAAAATGACTGTCGTGTATTTTAATCAAGAAACCCCAACACAAACACTCCATATTAGTAGGCTCCTTTCTCGTTTCTGTGACAACATTCACCATCAATACTTGCCTCATAACTCTCCATCCAAGGAAGATGGACTGCTTGTTTTTATTGTTCCTGACCTAGAAAGTCAGGTTGAATCTTTTAAGTTTGTCGAGGAACTGTCTCAACCTTTTATCATTTTTACAAACCAAACAAATGTTGAAATAAGCCGACGTGCGTTACTAACCTCTCATATCTATACGATTCACCCTCAAACAATCGTATCTATGAGTGCAATTTTAAATCACTGTGGAAAAAATACAGACTCGATTGAAAAGCTTGAGGAATTCGACCTAGACTTAAATTTCGACCTCGATTTTGAGGACTTGCCACCAAACCCGACTGAACATATTTCAAACCCTGTAAAAACAGGCATCCTACTTGTAGAGGATAATATAGTGAATCAACAACTCATCGCTAAACAATTGAGCAAACTGGGGTATCAATGCGAAATAGCAAACAATGGCAAGGAAGGGTTTGATAATTGGCAATCAGGCAAACATAGCTTAATCCTAACTGATTGCCATATGCCTGAGATGGACGGCTACCATATGACAAAGAAAATTCGTGAATCCGAAACGGCGCTTAAACTCAATAGAATCCCGATTATCGCCGTGACGGGCGCCGCAATGAAAGGTGATAAAGAATATTGTTTTTCTTTTGGTATGGACGATTTTGTAAGCAAGCCCATTACCTTAGACAGCTTAAGAAAAACCCTAAATAAATGGTACTCTTAAAATATGACGCAACTAAAAACCCTTAATACACAAGTATTAATAGATTTAATAGGTGATGATCCCAATGAGCTTATTAAATTTCAAATGCGCTTTTTACAACAAGCGCAAAGTAATTTGAAGACGTTAGTCAGCCAGTTTAATAATGACCAATTTGATGAAATAAAAGAAAGTGCTCATTTTTTGAAAACTTCAGCAAAAGCCATCGGCGCAGAGATCACGGCAGATTTACTGCAACAATTAGAAGGCTGCGCACTTAAACAACAAAAAAAACAATGTAAATTCTTAATCCAAAGCATTGCTGACGAAATAAAACTCGTTTACAAAGAATGTAGGCAATAAACTCAGAATCACGCTCTTAACTCGCGGAGTCCCGAAAGTGCAGTCCGAAACATCATTGAGCAACATCAATTACACGAATAAACCACCAGACCTTTTTGTTTAAAAAACAGAGATTAACTCCGTTTTAAAAAGACTAAAATAAAAATTGAGTTACTTTTTAAAACATCAGCATTGCACACTTCGAACATGAAAAGCTATCTAAATGACTAGCAACTTCTTATAATTTGCCAATAGAAATGAACATTTTCATAATTTTTTTACAATTTTTGCACTGCAAAAGACATCAATACAGACTTTAGGAATGTTAAATGAACCGAGTTCGCGGAAATTTATTTATTTTATCAGCACCATCAGGTGCTGGAAAATCAAGCTTAATCACAGCCTTATTAAAGCGTCACGCTGATATGAAAGTTTCGGTGTCTCATACAACGCGCCAACCTCGCCCTGGTGAAGAAAATGCCGTGCATTATCACTTTGTTACCATCGATTCCTTTAAAGCACTCATCGATAAAAATGACTTTTTTGAGTGGGCTCAAGTGTTTGAAAACTATTACGGTACATCAAAGCAAGCGATTGAAGCACAACTCGCCAGTGGCATTGATGTTTTTTTAGATATCGACTGGCAAGGCGCACGTCAAGTTCGTCAATTAGCGCCTGAAGTACAAACTATTTTCATTGTTCCTCCCTCTAAAATTGAGCTCGAAAGCCGCCTCAATAATCGAGGCCAAGATTCTGTCGATGTCATTGCTTCACGGATGGCCAAAGCACAAGCAGAGACCTCACATTATGATGAGTATGATTATATGATCATAAATGATGACTTCGATACTGCGTTAGTCGAGCTTGAAACCATTGTGTTGAGTCAACGTTTGAAACAACAAAATCAAGCCATTAAGCACCAACAATTGCTTCATGATTTACTCAAAGAAGACTAGTTTTTTAACCCAAGCCATCGAGTGTAGACAAGTAACCGAAATATAACTGATTAGATCTTGGCTAATTGGGGTGCTTAAAGTAAACTACGCTTTTGCTTAATTAAAATTTTGGGAGTGCATAATGGCTCGCGTAACTGTTGAAGATGCAGTAGATAAAATTGGCAACCGTTTTGATTTAATCTTGGTTGCGGCACGTCGTGCCCGCCAAATTTCGGTTGGTGGGAAAAACCCGATGGTTGAAGCTGGTACAGACAAACCAACTGTTATCGCACTTCGCGAAATCGAAGCGGGTTATGTTGATAATGTCTCAATGGATCACATTGAACTTGAAGAACAACATAGTCAAGAAGCTGCAGAATTAGCAGCGGTTGCAGCTATCGTTGGTGGCAACCAGTAATCTATTACTTCCATAGATAAATGCTGGCGTCCTTTCACCATAAGGGCGTTGGCATTCCTCCTTTTTCATCGTATATTGTTACCTAAAACAAGTATCTCCCCACCTCTCTAGAGCATTGGAGCGTGAATGTATCTTTTTGAAGGTTTAAAAAAGAAAATCTCAGAATATTTATCACCAGATCATGTTGAACTGGTGCAAAAAGCATATGTAGTTGCTCGAGAAGCGCATGAAGGTCAAACGCGTTCCAGTGGTGAACCTTACATCACCCACCCTGTCGAAGTAACACAAATTCTAGCCAGTATGAAACTCGATCATGAAACTTTAATGGCTGCTTTAATGCATGATGTCATTGAAGACACTGATTTTAGCCAAGAAGACTTAGCCGAAATTTTTGGTGAAACAGTCGCTGAATTAGTTGAAGGCGTCAGTAAACTCGATAAACTTAGCTTCAAAGATAAAAAACAATTTCAAGCCGAAAACTATCGAAAAATGATCATGGCCATGACGCAAGATATCCGCGTTATTTTAATCAAGCTGGCAGATCGAACTCATAATATGCGCACATTAGGCGCACTACGCCCTGAAAAACGCCGCCGTATCGCCCGTGAAACTTTAGAAATTTATGCACCGATTGCCAACCGCTTGGGTATCCATGATATCAAGAATGAATTAGAGGATTTAGGCTTTCAAGCACTCTATCCAATGCGTCATCGAGCATTAAAAAATGAAGTTGCAAAAGCTCGCGGAAATCGTAAAGAAATAATCAATAATATCCGAGGCGAGATTATCGCGCGCTTGGCTGAGTCAGGTATAGAAGCAGAAGTCAGCGGTCGTGAAAAGCACTTGTACAGTATCTACAAAAAAATGCTCAACAAAGAGCTGATGTTTAATGAAGTAATGGACATTTACGCATTTAGAATTAATGTCAATTCAATGGATACCTGCTATCGCTCTCTCGGAGTTGCGCACAACCTTTACAAACCAATTGAAACACGCTTTAAAGACTATATTGCAGTGCCAAAAACCAATGGTTATCAGTCGCTGCATACTTCGTTAGTCGGTCCACATGGAATTCCTGTCGAAATCCAAATTCGGACCCACGAAATGGATCACATGGCTGACAAAGGAGTGGCTGCTCACTGGATGTATAAGAAAGCTGGAGATAACTCAGGTAACACCGCACAACAACGAGCACGTCAATGGATGCAAAGTTTACTTGAGTTGCAGCAAAGTGCCGGGTCATCGTTCGAATTTGTAGAAAATGTTAAAACAGAGCTCTTCCCTGAAGAAATTTATGTATTTACACCGGACGGGCGCATTATCGAGCTCCCAATGGGCGCCACAGCGGTCGATTTTGCATATGCTGTGCATACCGATGTCGGCAATACCTGTGTTGGCGCTCGAGTAAACAGAAAGCCTCATCCTCTAAATCGCCCACTCGATACCGGGCAAACTATTGAAGTCATCACCAGCTCTGGCGCACATCCTAATGCCACTTGGCTCAATTTCATTGTGACAGGTAAAGCGCGCTTAGGGATCCGCAACTATTTGAAAACTCAACGAGAAGAAGAAGCGATCAGCTTAGGTCGCCGTTTGCTCGAGTCTGCGCTGGGTGAACAATCATTAGAAGATTTACCGGATGAAAATATTCAACGCGTGTTAGAAGAAAATCACCTAAAAACCATGATGGAACTACTGGGTGCGATTGGAACCGGTAACTTAATGAGTATTTTAATCGCCAAGCGGTTATTGCATTCAGATAATGCCGACTTAGATGAATTCACCAAAAAAACCAAAGCAGCTATTATTGGTACTGAGGGAATGCTCGTCAGTTATTCGAAATGTTGTCGACCAGTTCCAGGTGATGACATCGTCGCTCATGTTAGTCACGGTAAAGGGCTCACCGTTCACCGCCATGAATGTAAAAATATTCGAGGTTGGGAGAACGATAAAGCAAAATTCTTCGTCGTACGCTGGGAAGATGCACCCGAAAAAGAATACATCGCCGCCTTACGAGTTGAAATTATTAACCATCAAGGGGCCTTGGCTAAACTGACAAGTGTTGTAGCATCGACTGCAGCCAATATTGTCGAAATAGCCACCGATGAAAAAGAAAGTAACCTATACGTCATCGACTTGTCAGTCACTGTAAAAGATCGCATACATGTTGCCAATATAATGCGAAAAATCAGAGTGATGCCTGACGTACAAAAAGTCTATCGTAAACGATAATTACCGAATTTAAGGATATACAAAAATGACAAAAGCTATCATAAATACCGATCAAGCTCCTGCCGCAATCGGCACATATAGCCAAGCTGTGAAAGTAGGAACTGCTGTTTACCTTTCAGGCCAGATCCCACTAGTCCCTGAAACAATGGAAGTTATTTCAGAAGATTTTGCTGAGCAAACGCATCAAGTATTCAAAAACCTCGTCGCGGTCTGTCAAGCAGCTGGCGGGCAGATCCAAGATATGGTGAAAGTAAATATTTTCTTAACTGACTTATCAAACTTCGCGACCGTCAATGAGGTCATGAGTCAATATTTTAAAACCCCCTACCCTGCACGTGCTGCGATTGGGGTCAGAGCGTTACCAAAAGGCGTTCAGATTGAAATTGATGGCATTATGGAATTACCTTCCACAAACTAACCATCATTCATATAAAAAAGCGCAAATTTTGCGCTTTTTTTTATTTTCGTCTAGGCAAAAAAGGTTAAATATCATACATTCATAACATACATATCTAAAAAAGCAGTGCGATGTTTACGATTGATAACAAAGGAAAGGTTTTTCTAGATTTAGCCAATTATGGTACACCTGCCAGCGCATCATTTGTTGAAGAGGCTCTGGCCGCTTCTCAATACGCTGATTTTGCTATTCATGCCGAAACAATTAAAGCATTTTTTAAACAAAACCCGCAGCCCAACATCCTGCATGTTGCAACCAAAACCGATGCCACTTTAGAGATTGAGATAGCCGATGATAAGATGAGTGCGATTGGCTATTTACAAACAGCACAGGGCGGAAAAATGATGTCTCTTGAGGCAGGAAAAGCCCTTTTAGTTAAATCAGGAGTGAGCAGAGGTTATAAGCAAGCCTTACTTGAATCATTGCTCGCACTACAATTTGAACTCGGTCCAGGTGAAAAAACACACAAAGCTATTGCCGTTGGACGACCTGCCACCCATGGCCAAAATGGAAGCTTAGAAAAAAGCGTCACAACGTTATCCGAACGTTTAAACCAACCTAAAGAGCTCGAAAATGGACGAGTCGACTTACGTGATTTTGGTAAATTAGCCAGTGTTACCAAAGGGACAACGCTCATCAAAATAATACCCGAAACCCAAGGCTCTGAAGGGTTTAATGTTATCGGTGAAACATTGCCCCCTATACCTGGTCAAGGAGTAACTCTCATTGCCGGAGAAGGCACACAGATTCCCGCAGAAAATCCCCATGCATTAATCGCCACCTGTGACGGGGTGCCTATCGACATTCCCAATGGCATGCGTGTTGATGATATTTTCACGATTGATGAAGTGAGTGTCAAAACGGGGCATATCGACTTTGATGGCAGCATTTTAATTACTAAAGGTGTTGATCCGAGCATGAAGGTCACCGCGAAAGGAGATATTAATATTCTAGGCACTGTGGATGGGGCGATGATCACAGCGCAAGGTAATATCTCAGTTAAAGGGGGCATCATTGGTCATATGGATCATGATGATCACCACCTCACTACCATAGTAAACTGTCAAGGAGATCTCACTTTAGGTCACGCTCAATATGCCAGTCTAAGTGCTAATAACATCACTGTTGCCCGCCAAGTAAGTCATTGTGAGATGACCGCCAAAAACTCAATAAAAATCGCTGAAGGTAAAAAAGGCAAAGGCATTGGCAAGTTAATCGGAGGGAAAATTTTAGATGCAAAGCATGTCATAGCTGCAGAAATTGGTACAGAATCAGCCGCTAAAATTGAAATTTCATTAATGCAAGCCGGCCATCAATTGATCGAAAAACACGAAGCATTGCTCGATCAACTAACTGCTGCTGACACCCACTTATTTGAATTAACCGCCAAACAAGTTGCGGTAGATCGACTGAGCGATTGTCAGCAAAAAAAAGTCCTACAAGCGAAAATTGATGCGGCCAACAAGCACTGGATGATGCAATCAGAGAAAATTGAAGGGCTGCTTTCAAAATTCGATGATGCACTGCATTATTTACTGGAACATAGCGACATCAAAGTCAGCCAAACCTTACATCCGGGCGTTGAATTTAAGTTATTCAATAAAACCCTTAAAACAACTCGCACTTACCCAGCATGTCGCGTCAGTTTAAAAGATAATAATATCCATGTAGAAATTAGCGCCAAGAGCCAAGGTTAGGCTATCAGCGCTTTTTATTACAATATTTCAGCAAATGCAGACTTCACCTCAGAAGACCACACCCCGACTTGCACTTGACCAATATGCTGCTTTTGTAATAACAGCATCGCTAAGCGTGATTGACCAATTCCTCCGCCTATTGTTTGCGGGAGCGCCTGTGCAAGTAACTGACGGTGCCAATCAAGTGATAACCTGTCGTGATCTCCTGTAATTGCTAGTTGACGCTGTAATGCTTGCGGACAAACTCGAATACCCATAGATGAAATTTCAAATACATCCTCCAAAACAGGATTCCACACTAAAATATCGCCATTGAGACCTGCAAATTCATCACAAGTCGGCGTCGACCAATCGTCATAGTCCGGCGCGCGAACATCGTGAATTTTACCATCACTCAGTTTCCCACCTATTCCAATTAAAAACACCGCACCAAATTCTTTTGCAACAGCTCGCTCACGCTCCTTTCCTGAAAGGTCTGGATACTCGCGTGCCAATTGCTCAGCATGTAAAAAAGTAATATCAGATGGTAAGAACGCTTTTAGCCCATATAAATCTTCAAGCTGAGATTCTGTTTTCTTGATTGCTTGATATAAAATAGCAACAGTTTGCTTTAAGAAATCAAGGCTTCGTTCAGTCGAAGCGCAAATGACTTTCTCCCAGTCCCACTGATCAACATACACAGAGTGAATCGGACTTAGTGCATCTTCATCCGGACGCAGCGCTTTCATGTTGGTATACAACCCCTGACCAACAGCAAAACCGTAATCAGCTAATGTTTTACGTTTCCACTTTGCTAATGAATGCACGACTTCGTATTGCTCTGTTGGTAATGTTTTAACTTGGACAGACACCGCTTTTTCGTGGCCACTGAGGTTATCTTGAATACCATCACCGACTCTGGCTAAGATTGGCGCTTGCACCTCAACCAACCCTAGTTGACTTTCTAACTGCGCCGCGAATAATGCTTTCGCTTTACTAATTTGTTGCTGTGTTTGTATGTATGTTGCTGACATTTTGATAATCCTCATTCCCAAAACCTGTCGAATTAAACGAACGATTTGTAACTAAAACCGCTCTCAATGCTTATTATCCTCAAACAAATACCAAATTATTTCAATATCCCGCAACAAAAAGAACTTTACTACACAAGAATCGATAATAAAATAAACCAATAATTAACAATTCATTATTAAAAGGCTTTTTATTCCATGCAAAATTATCAGATCGATAATCTCGACCGTGCCATTCTTCACGCATTAATGGAGAATGCACGGATCCCTTATGCCGAATTAGCCAAAAATCTTGCAGTCAGTGCTGGAACGATTCACGTTCGAGTCGAGAAAATGAAACAAGCCGGGATTATTGAGGGGACTCGAGTTGCCATCAATGCCAAACATTTAGGATATGATGTCTGCTGCTTTATAGGCATAAATTTAAAAAATGCGAAAGATTACCCCGATACCATCACCAAACTCGAAGCACTTGAAGAAGTCGTCGAAGCCTACTACACCACAGGCAACTACAGCATTTTTATAAAGGTGATGACTCGCTCTATTGATCACCTGCAAACCGTGTTGATCAGTAAAATTCAGGCCATTGATGCTATTCAATCAACCGAAACTCTGATTTCATTGCAAAATCCAATCTACCGCGCAGTCATGCCTTAAGTGTCGCACACTATCAAACCGCCCTCGCTGGCAATAAAACACCCCGCGATGGCCTATTTACTTGTTATAATCGGTAAAATAGTTAGAAAACACAGAGAATTCGATGGAAAATAAACGCTATCACCGCATCAAAAGCGTGTTAGATCGTCGTCAAACAGATTTAACGGTTTGTTTGGAAGATGTTCATAAACACCACAACTTATCGGCCATAGTACGCACAGCTGATGCGGTTGGCTGCCATCATGTCCATGCTGTCTGGCCAGAAAACCAAAAGTGGCTGACCAATAACACCTCTGGGGGCAGTAAAAATTGGATTGATACGCAGCTGCATTTAAATATCGATAACGCAATCGAAGCCATTCGAGCGCAAAATCCAGGGATTCAGATTTTAGCGACTAACCTTTGCCCTGAAGCTGTTGATTTTCGTGAAATAGACTACACCCTCCCAACAGCCATTATTGTCGGACAAGAAAAAACCGGCATTTCAGAACGCGCACTGGCTCATGCCGACAAAAGTATCATTATTCCTATGCAAGGCATGGCGCAATCTTTAAATGTATCTGTTGCTGCAGCACTGATCTTATTTGAAGCACAAAACCAACGCGAAAAAGCAGGCTTGTTTGAGCGCAATATGCTTGATCCGGCGATCAAACATAAAATGCTATTTGAAGGTTGCCATCCGATTATTGCCCAAAAATGTATCGAAAAGTCGTTACCCTACCCAGCCCTCGACGAGCAAGGCGAAATAATTGCCGATGACGTATTTTGGCAAAAACTAAAACATGCTTGATGCCATCTAGCACTACAAGTAAACTGAAAAAATCCAATAAATGAAAGAGTTGAGCTTCCCTTGTCACAACCTCTGTTAAGCCAATATCCAATAACTGAGCTAAAAGGTGTCGGGCCAAAAATGGCGCAGCGTTTGGCCAAATTAGCCATTCATACTGTGCAAGATCTACTTTTTCATTTACCTCTCAGATACGAAGATCGCACCCGTATTTACCCCATCAACGAATTGCAAGCACACAACCACCAAAGTGTGATGGGTGAAATAGAAAACAGCCAAGTCACTTTTGGTAAACGGCGCATGATGATTTGCCAAATCAACGATGGAACCGGTCGCCTAACTCTCAGATTTTTTAGCTTTACGGCCGCGCAAAAAAATAACTTAGTCACGGGTAAAATCATCCGATGTTTTGGTGAAGTGCGCCGAGGCCAATATGGTTACGAAATGGCGCACCCTGAATACACCTTACTCGACGATTACCAGCAAAGCCCCGTCAGCGATACGCTCACTCCTGTCTATCCAACAACAGAGGGGTTGAAGCAATTATCTTTACGTGCTTTGAGTGAACAAGCAGTTGCCTTACTCGAGAAGTATGACATCGAAGAGTTGTTGCCCAGCGACTATCAACCTGCCGGTTTGACACTCAAACAGGCTCTTTTAACACTTCATCGCCCAAGCCCCGATACCTGTACTGAGCAACTTGCTCTTGGGCTACACCCCGCACAGCAGCGCTTAGCTCTTGAAGAATTGTTAGCCCAAAACTTGAGCTTACTAAAACTGCGCCAAAAAGCGCAGGCTCATCAAGCTGTGGCTTTACAAACCAATTCAACACTCGAGCAAGGTTTTTTAACTCAATTACCTTTTTCACCAACAGGGGCTCAGCAACGAGTTGTGCAAGAAATAAAACACGATTTAAGCCTCCCCCATCCCATGATGCGCCTTGTACAAGGCGATGTTGGTTCGGGAAAAACTCTCGTTGCCGCATTAAGCGCATTAACTGCAATTGGCCAAGGATATCAGGTGGCGCTGATGGCCCCCACTGAGATATTAGCTGAGCAACATTTTATAAGTTTCAAACAATGGTTAATCCCCCTCGGAATAGAAGTCGCATGGCTTGCAGGTAAAACCAAGGGAAAAGAGCGTGACAATACATTAGCGAATATGGCCAGCGGTCAGGCACAAATGATTATTGGCACACACGCTTTATTTCAGCAGCAGGTGCAATTTTTTAACTTAGCGTTGATCATCATTGATGAGCAACATCGCTTTGGCGTGCACCAGCGGCTCGAATTACGTGAAAAAGGCCGTTTTGGCGAATGCTACCCACATCAACTCGTGATGACCGCAACGCCGATCCCACGCACTTTGGCGATGACCGCTTACGCTGACTTAGAAACCTCGATTATTGATGAACTTCCTCCGGGCCGCACCCCCATTACAACGGTTGCACTGCCTGATAGTCGTCGTGATCAAATCATCGAGCGAGTGCGCCTAGCCTGTACTGAACAGCAGCGCCAAGTGTATTGGGTGTGTACTTTAATTGATGAATCAGAGGTACTACAGTGTCAAGCTGCAGAAGATAACGCCAAAGAGCTCCGTGTTTTATTGCCCGAACTTACAATAGGCTTAGTCCATGGGCGAATGAAACCCGCTGAAAAACAGCAGATCATGGACGAATTCAAGCAAGGAAAAATCCACGTTTTAGTCGCCACAACCGTCATAGAAGTCGGGGTGGATGTGCCCAATGCCAGTTTAATCATCATTGAAAACCCTGAGCGCCTTGGGCTTGCGCAGTTACATCAACTTCGAGGTCGTGTTGGCCGAGGCTCAATAGCCTCTCACTGCGTATTGCTTTATCACGCACCTTTATCTGCTACGGCTCAAAAACGTCTAGGTGTTTTACGCGACAGTAATGATGGCTTTGTGATTGCGCAACGAGACTTAGAAATTCGAGGGCCTGGCGAAGTGTTAGGCAGTAAACAAACGGGTCTGGCTGAATTTAAAATTGCCGATTTAGTCCGCGATCAAGCACTCGTCAAACATGTTCGACCCATGGCTCAATCTCTCCTTTCTCGTCACCCAGAATTATGCGATAAATTAATTACTCGTTGGCTCGCACAACGCGAACACTACGCGCAAGCCTGACCTAAATACAGCCTATCAATCGATATATGAATATTTAAATACAAATCAATGACAAAAATGAGACAAAAACAAAAAATAATTTTACAATTAAAAACAACAACTTAAAATTAATGTGACAGTGATATTTAATTATTTAGACTCTAACAAGTCGATTGTAATATTTAAGTAATATTTCGAAATTAACATACTCGCATCAAACAGGCACTTGCCTAGATAAAATTGAGTCATTCACTTTACAATTGTTAGTTAGGAACCAAGCGATGAACAAGTTAATTAAACTGTCTACGATGACCGCAGCTATTTTAGCAACGTCAAGCCTTTACGCTGCAGAAGTATCAACTAAAGGCGGTTTTCAAGTTAAATCTGACGACGGTCAGTACAGCTTTAAATTTAATGGCCGAATCCAATTAGATGCAGCCGCATTTAGCAGTGATGATATCGATTTAAATAATGGCACAGAAGTGCGCCGTGCACGCTTTGCAGCCAACGGTAAAATGGCTCAATGGGGCTACAAACTACAGTATGACTTTATGTCGAGCGAATCAGTGAAAGATGCGTATATCAGCTATAACGGCTTTAACAATACTGAAATTTTAATCGGTAGCCAAATCGAAGCATTTGGCATGGAGCCGCAAACAAGTTCAAACGACGTGACGTTTATTGAACGTTCTTCAATTATTGAAGCGTTTGGTTTAAACCGTGCGATGGGTATTGCTGCTCGTCAATGGGGCGAAAACTGGTCTCTTAACTATGGTATTTATGGACAAGACGTCAACAAAGACAATGCAGGTGATGAAGAGCTTGGCTTTAACGGCCGCTTTAACTACGCCCCTGTTATCGATAAAGACCAATTAATCTCTTTTGGTGCATCGTTATCAACACGTCAATTATCTGATGGAGCTTCAGTGCGCTTTCGCTCACGTCCAGAATCACATCAAGCTGATACGCGTATTGTTGATACATCAAGCTTAGCTGCTGATGGTTATAATATGTACGCCCTTGAAACAGCTATGAAATTTGGTTCACTGACTATCTTAGGTGAATACATCAATGCTGATGTTGATTCATCAGTAAACAACGACAGTAGCTTCGATGGCTATTACTTATCAGCCTCTTACCTGCTAGATGGCTCAACACGCCCTTACAATACAAAACAAGGTAAATTTAAGCGTGTTAAGCCGGGTAAAAATGGTGCTTGGGAAATCGCAGCTCGCCTATCAAGCCTTGATCTAAACGACAAAGACGCAGCTATCATGGGTGGCCAAGTTGACTCGATTACACTCGGCGCAAACTACTACATCAACAACAATATGCGTGCGATGTTTAATGTTGTTTCAAGCGACGGTGATGAATTCGCTAAGTATGATGCGACTTCTGTTGCTGCTCGTATGCAAATTACTTGGTAAATAGTTATAATCTAAAAAAAAGCGGCTAAGCCGCTTTTTTTAGATTGATCACCTAAATTGCACAGCTTTACGCCTTCAACGATTTGGCCGCTTTTGGGCTTAAGGCGCGCAACAAACCAACCACAGTTTCAATAAACTCTTTTTGTTCGTTATCTTTGTGATACGCAATATAAATGTCTCGTGATGTTTCTGGAATGCCATCCACCCGTTTTAAAACATCTGACTCTAAATAACTCTTCGCTAGCGCTTCAGGAATAAACGCACTTCCCCCGCATTGTAATAATAAATCTAACGCGATCCGGCCGGTACTTGTCCGGACATAGGGCAATGTTTTACCTGCTGCTACTTCAGCATGCCACAATGAAAATGCGGTTCCCCAATCGACATAAACATATTGATTTTCGTAAAAGCTAATCGCATCGCAGTCATCAAAGCTGGTTATAGGAATAATCGCTAATTCACAAATACGTTCAACTTTGAGTTCATCCACTTTGGGCGGATCAAATAACACAGCCATGTCTAAGGTACGCTCTAACAACAATCGCGTACTTTCTTGTTGAGCTTTCACTTCAGCCACTAACGACACACCAGGCATTGCCGAAACAATATTTGTAATCCCAAATTGCAAGAAGGCATCCCAAATATTTGGCGTACCTGCCAACGAAACCTGTTTATTCATTCCCTCAGCAAGTGCGACATCAATTTTTGCTCGCTGAACACCTGTAACAATAAGGTTGGCATGAGGAAGTAAGCGTTCACCTGCAGCTGTGAGTTGGATATTATTTCGCTGCCTTAAAAATAGATTTACACCGAGTGTTTGCTCCAGTTGCCTAATGCGAAAACTCACGGCTGATTGAGTTAAATAGAGATTTTCAGCCGCACGGCCAAAGTGGCGCGTATTAGCAACTTCCATAAATGTTTTAAGTAAATCTATATCCAATTACTTATCCTCACGATAAATCTTTTTTGTTTAAAATAACACAAATCTTAGTATAAGCTCGCGTCGAATAATCATGTCCAAAAGGAGCCTGTATGTCTATCCAAGATATTACAGCGATTAAGCGCGCATTTGCATCTGATCAACTTTTTTTTGATGATGCTCACTTTCCTCGAGGATTTAGTCGAAGTGGTAACTTTACGTTATTAGAAGCGCAAATCCTAGAAAACAATGGTGTGGTCTTAAAAGCTTTATATAACAACACAATCGAGCCTATCAACGACTTACAAATTCACTTTCTGAATGTAATGCAAGGGCATAGTGAAGCACAGAATATCGCCGAAAAGGTGTGGCTTAAATATTTAAAATTAACAACGAGCCCTGCACGTTTTCATACCGTGTTTGGCAAATCGAAAAATACCGGTAGCGAAATCAGCTACGGTAGACAGATTGAGGAATTCTAATGCGCGGTTGGATAATCTATAAAGACTCTGCCACTTTATTGAAACCAGAGTCTTATGAAATTCAACGCCTCGTAGAGGCCGCTAAGGCATCGGGAATTGAACTAGACGTTTACTCACCGGACCAATTTGATTTAACGGTCACTCGAGAAGACGATAAAAGTATCATGATCAATGGTGAATACGTCAAACTCCCCGATTTCGTAATGCCTAGGATGGGAGCGGGTACGACCTATTTCGCTTTAGCTATCATCCGACATTTAGAGCGTCTTGGGGTTTACTGTGTTAACAATTCTGTCGCGATCGAAACCGTCAAGGATAAGCTGTACTCACAACAAATCTTAGCGGAAAAAAACCTCCCGACACCTAAAACAATGTTGGTGAAATTTCCAGTCAATGTTGATTTAGTTGAAAGCACTTTAGGCTTTCCTGTGGTCATCAAAACGCTCTCAGGATCACAAGGCAGCGGGGTGTTTTTATCAAAAAGTAAAAGTGAGTTTCGCGATTTAATGCAATTGATTGAGGCAACCAATAAAAATGCCAATATCATTTTGCAAGAGTTCATAAGTAACAGTCATGGTCGTGATTTACGCGTATTTACGATTGGCGGCCGTGTGATTGCCTGTTTTGAGCGTAAAGCCGTTGATGGCGATTTTAAAGCTAATGTCAGTAATGGCGGCAGTGCAAGCCCCTTTGTTATTACACCTGAAATAGAATGGTTAGCGCTGCAAACCTCTCATGCACTAGATTTAGATATCGCAGGGATTGATTTACTCTTTGACAACGGCCACTACAAAATATGTGAAGCAAACTCATCACCTGGTTTTGAGGGCTTAGAGTCATGTATTGATATTGATGTCGCAAAAGAGATTTTGCATTTTGTTCGCATCCGTTTAGGTATTTTTGACAAACCTAAAAAAATAAAAATACCGACGTCAGAAGCCTCTTTAGCGCAAAAAGACGAGAAATAATCCACACTTTGGTGCACCGAACGCGTGCACTTTCTACTTTACCCTATAAAAAACTCAACAAAATTCAGCAAATTATCAAAGCTCAGCTAAACTTTTTAATACCTACTTTCCTTTACTTTTCGCGTAATTAAAAGGGATTAAAGTGCCGCATAAGCTATTAATAATCGAAGATAATCAATCTATCGCAAAGGTGCAAAAGCACATAGGAACAAAAATAGGGTTTGATGTCGATGTCGCCTTTTCTTTGGCTGAAGCCATTACTCTCATTGAAAATAACAACTATTTTTGCGCCGTGGTTGATTATGTCTTACCTGATGCACCCACAGGAGAAGCCATTCCATTCACGATTGGGGCCGATATTCCAACCATCGTAATGACAGGCAAGATCGATGCTCAAACTCGCGATACTGTCTTACGTTACCCGATCGTCGATTATATTACCAAAGAGAACCGCCAAGCTTATCATTATCTTGAAACACAACTGCGCCGCTTGCCGAAGAATGAACATGTTCGCATCTTAGTGGTCGATGACTCAGGCGCTACTCGTAATCATTTAAATAATTTACTCAAACGTCATAATTACTTAGTGGCCCTTGCAAAAGATGGTATAGAAGGATTGGCTCAACTTGAAGCCTATAAAGATATCAAAGTCGTCATCACAGATAACGAAATGCCCAATATGGATGGCATCACCCTCACTTCTCAAATCAGGCAAATTTACAGTAATGAAGACTTAGCGGTGATTGGCATTTCGAGTACAAAAGACAACCAAATGTCAGCGAAATTCTTAAAAAATGGTGCGAATGATTATTTGAGTAAACCCTTTCACCCTGAAGAATTTTACTGTCGCCTTAGTCAAAACATTGAAATGCTCGAAGCGATTGCGACTATACGCTTACAAGCCAACAGTGATTACCTGACAAACTTACCCAATCGTCGCTATTTCTTCGAATCAGTACAAGAGCAACTCACAAAACGCTTTGAGGAACAGCAAGGGATCACACTCGCCATGATCGATATCGATCACTTCAAAGCAATCAATGATAACTATGGCCATGATGCAGGAGATGAAGTATTAAAAGGATTAGCCGACTTTTTTAAACAGCACTTTACCCAAGCGTTAGTCGCCCGACTAGGCGGAGAAGAGTTTGCTATTTTCTTTGCTGAAAATACCTACCAAGAAGCACAACAACAATTAGAGAAGTTTCGACTCGCAGTGGAAGAACATAGTCCCTCTTTTAGTCAAGATAACATCCAATTTACCTTATCAATTGGCGTCACCTATCAAGTGAGCGAACGAGTCGATGAAATTTTAAAAGTGGCCGATAAACATTTATATACGGCCAAGGAATCTGGCCGTAATATTGTCATTAGCGATTAACTGTAAAGGCTAGTTTTCACCTGCTAACAGCGCACGCCGCTTAGCTTTATTTGCAAAGTGATAAGAGTCCCAACTAAATAATGCGAGCGCTCCCCAAATACACGCAAATGTGACCATTCTGTCAACGCTAAACGTTTCACCATAAAAGCTCACTGCTAATAAAAACATCAAGCTTGGGCCGATGTATTGAAAAAAGCCTAAAGTCGTATATTGCAAACGCTTTGCTGCAGCCGTAAAACACAATAGCGGTAATGTGGTCACAACACCCGCGCTGACTAACAAAACATTTAATTGCCACGTATTTGACGATAAATCAGCAGTCGGTGATTGCATAAAATAAAACCAGTAGATCAATGCCGCAGGCAATAAAATAAGCGATTCGAGTAATAACCCAGGTAAAGAATCTACGGCCAGCTTTTTACGTAACAATCCATACACAGCAAATGAACCCGCCAGCGAAAAAGCAATCACAGGAAACGATCCAAAGCTAATCACTTGGATCACCACCCCCGAAATAGCTAATGTCACTGCGATACCTTGCCAACGACGTAAACGCTCACCTAAAAATAAAAAGCCGAGTAATACATTCAATAATGGGTTGATGTAATACCCTAAGCTGGCATCGAGCATGTGATTATTATTGACTGACCAAATAAACAACCCCCAGTTAAATCCCAACAAAGTTGCGGTAACAATCAACATAAAGACTAATTTAGGTTGCTTTAGAACATTGACGACCGTGTGCCATTTTTTGATAGTCACAACAATAACGAATAAAAAAAGGAAAGACCAAACAACGCGATGAACTAAAATTTCCATCGCAGCTACATTATCGAGCAACTTAAAATAAATCGGCGCTAGGCCCCACATTAAAAAAGCCGCACTCGCAAACATCATGCCTTGTTTTTGCTCTGAACTAATCGACATCCAATTACAAATCCATAAAAAACGGTGCGCCATCTTAACGTAAGTTTTAAAATTCAGGCACCATTGGACTCAAAATAATAAATTTAACTTAAAAATCGTGTATCGCTAAATTTACTTCGCTGTCATTGTTATTCGACAGTGTCAAAAAAAGGCACTAATGAAATACTACCAAAAAATAAACCCGACCAATTCCGAGCAAGGAATGCAGACAAGCGAGAAAAAAAACTCTAAAATGCCGCGATGATAACGACACCCACGACCGAACAGTCCACCACGGATATCTATTCAATACTCAAACAAGTATTTGGGTACGATACCTTTCGAGCAGGACAAGACAGCGTAATAGAAGCCGCCATTGCAGGCCAAGATACGCTTGTTCTCATGCCGACGGGTGGAGGAAAATCACTATGTTATCAAATCCCTGCGCTAGCGTTATCAGGGATCACTATCGTAGTATCACCACTGATTTCCTTGATGCAGGACCAAGTTGCTCAACTTAACGCGCTAGGTGTTGCGGCAGAGTGTATAAACCAAAGTCTTTCCCGCGAACAAAGCATGGCTATTTATCAAGATTTGCATGCGGGTAAAATTAAGTTGCTGTACGTTGCTCCTGAACGGGTTTTGCAACACGACTTTATTGAGCGCTTACATCATTTACCCATCAGCTTATTTGCGATAGATGAAGCGCATTGTGTCTCCCACTGGGGGCATGATTTTCGCCCACATTATTTTCGACTCAAACAGCTTAAGCAATATTTTCCCGCCATCCCGATAATGGCATTAACAGCAACTGCCGATACTGCAACACGCCATGACATTGTCCAACAGCTGAATTTAAACCACCCCTATATTTATACTGGCAGTTTTGATCGACCTAATATTCGTTATACCCTCGAAGAAAAGTTCAAACCTTTATCGCAATTAATGCGTTATTTGCGCCAGCAAAAAGGGCAAAGTGGCATTATTTATTGCACCAGTCGCAAACGCGTCGATGATATCAGCGCAAAATTAGTCGAAGCCGGATTTAACGCAGCGGCCTACCATGCAGGGCTTGAAAACTCACAGCGGAGTTTTGTCCAAAATGCATTTGCTAAAGACGATATTCAAATCGTAGTAGCCACTGTTGCATTTGGCATGGGCATCAATAAACCCAATGTCCGCTTTGTTATTCATTATGATATTCCCAAAAATATCGAGTCTTATTATCAAGAGACTGGACGAGCAGGCCGTGATGGCTTAGCTGCTGAAGCCATCATGTATTTTGATCCCGCAGATATTCCACGGGTAAAGCGTTTTTTTGAAGACATCGAAGATGAGCAAAGACGCAAAGTCGAACAACAACGCTTTAATGCCATGGCCAGCTTTGCTGAAGCACAAACCTGCCGACGGAAAATATTACTTAATTATTTCTCTGAGTATCAACGTGAAGCCTGTGGTAACTGCGATATTTGCCTCAACCCACCCAAGCAATTTGATGGCACCGTCGTTGCACAGCAAGCGTTGTCTTGTGTGTATCGTGCAGAACAAAAATTTGGCATGGGTTATATTGTCGAGCTGTTACGCGGGGCCAATACCGCTCGGATCCGTGATAACAATCACCATGAACTCAGCACATTTGCGATCGGTAAAGAACAGAGTATTGAGTTTTGGCTCAGTATTTTAAGACAATTAGTCCACCAAGGGATGTTACAGCAAGACATTACACTCGGGTCTATTTTGCGTCTGACAGAAGCCGCACGCCCTGTATTACGCGGTGAATACCAACTGCAATTAGCCGAACCACGCTTACAAGCGAAACACGTCTACCAAGATAAACTGGCGCAATTTAATTACGATAAAAAGCTATTCGCCAAACTGCGCGCGCTACGAAAAGAGCTCGCGGATGCCGATGACGTGCCCCCTTATGTGGTTTTCAACGATAAAACCTTGGCAGAAATGGCGCAAATTATGCCAACAACCGATGCTGAATTTCTTCACGTCTCAGGAGTCGGTTTTACTAAACTGACTAAATATGGCTCGGAGTTTATGAGTTTAATCCGCGCATATTTAACCCAGCAATAAACGCAAAACCAAGTGATTTTGCCTTCATTTTAGGCTTTAGACTACTTTGCAGCAGGCAAAGAGGCAAAGTACGCTGCGAGATTATCAATATCAGCGTCACTAAGCGGTTTAGCCATGGCACTCATCATCGCATCACTGCGACTTCCTGATTTAAAGTCACGCATTTGTTTCGCCAAATAGGCACTTTTTTGCCCCGCTAAATTAGGATAAAGCGCGACAGAACTCACTCCATTGGTTCCATGACATGCTGCACACATTGCCGCTTTAGCTTTACCTTGATCGATATCACCTGCATGCACTGAGCTGCAAAATACAATTATGCCCGTTAAAAATAACGTTTTCATCATGGTAACTTCTCTTATTTTTTTAATTAGTTAAGATGATTTTATCGGTTATTACCACCCTAACTTTGCGTTAGCGCAATAAACATCGACTTTTTCACGATCATTTTCTTCATAGCTTTCGTACTGCACAGAACATAAATCGTTTATCATAGAGTGAATTGACTCAATGAGTGCCCAGATGAAATTCAATAACACCTATATCAAGCTTGATCCTGTGTTTTATCAACCTGTACTGCCCACTCCAGTAGCTAAGCCCAAACTGCTACTTTGGAACCGCCCATTGGCTGAGCAATTAGCGATAGCAGATTCACTCTGTAACGATACAGAGCAATTAGCGCAGTATTTTTCAGGCAATCAATTACCACCAGGCGCACAATCCATTGCCTTAGCTTACAGTGGCCATCAGTTCGGTCATTTCAACCCACAACTCGGTGACGGCCGCGCACATTTAATCGGTGAAATCACCGACAAAGAGGGTCATCAGTGGGATATTCAACTCAAAGGTTCGGGCCCTACCCCATTTTCTCGTCAGGGTGATGGCCGTTGTGCGATAGGGCCTGCTGTACGCGAATATATCATGAGTGAGGCAATGCATGCTTTAGGTGTGCCAACATCCCGCTGCCTTGGCGTTGTAGCAAGTGGTGAGCCTGTCTATCGCGAAGGCGCAAAACCCGGTGCTATCGTCACTCGCGCTGCAGCGAGTCATATCCGAGTTGGCACATTTCAGTATTTTACTGCTCAAGGGAACCTTACTGCACTGAATGAACTGGTCGATTATGCCATTGCCCGACATTATCCGGGTATCACAACCACAGGTGCACAGCGTGTTGTCGAGTTACTTGAGCGCGTAATTAACAAACAAGTCTCTTTAATTGTTGCATGGATGCGGGTCGGATTCATACACGGGGTCATGAATACGGATAACACCTCCATTAGTGGCGAAACCATTGATTTTGGCCCATGCGCCATGATGGGTGTTTATCATCCTGGTACAGTTTACAGCTCAATTGACCGTAAGGGTCGGTATGCGTTTGCCAATCAAGCGCCAATTGCACAATGGAATATGGCCCGACTCGCAGAGGCGCTCTTACCTCTAATTGATGAAGATCAAGACACTGCTGTAGCCAAAGTTGAACCTCTGATCATTGCCATGAGCACTCAGTATCAACAAGCCTTTCATGCCATGATGGCAACAAAATTAGGTTTTAAGCGCACTTCTGCTGACGTAGAGGCATTAAGTACAGAGTTGCTCGAACTAATGCACACCCACCAGCTAGATTATACGCTTACATTTCATCATTTAGGCTTAATAATTAATCATCAGGCCACGGTGGCACTCGTTGCGCCGCTCAGTGACTGGGTTGCAAAATGGCAGCATGCTCTAGGCGCTGCGACCATTTGCGACACTGAAGCCTATCAAATGATGCAGCAGAATAATCCTGTGGTGATCCCAAGAAACCATCATGTTGAAGCTATTTTAGCCCAGTATGAACAAGGCAATGAAAGTGACATTGAAACCTTTTTATCTGTTCTTCTGCACCCATATCAGCAAATGCAACAAACTGAGCAATATCAAGATCTCCCCGTTGATGGCGATCAGCATTATCGAACGTTTTGTGGTACTTAATAAATTAACGCGTCAAATTCTAGAGATTAATCATGACTGAAATAAATTATGATCAGCAGCATCAGGTGTTGATCATCACCCCAGAGACAATGCCTGAAGATCACGATTTTGAATTATGGGCGAGTATTTATTTGCATCACCCGCAAATTAACATCCAAGAGTTTGAACAAGGGGCCGATCGCCACTTACAACGATTTCGCTTTAAAGAAGAGCATTTCAACCTCAATTTCGAGCATTACAGTAATAGTATTTGGATTTCTGGCGAAGGGGCATTTGCTGAAGAGCTCTTAAGCGAGTTATGTCAAATTCTCATTTAAAAGCAAATAAATTTTTCAGCTTGAAAGCCTTTCTAACTGTGGATTATGCAATATTTTAAGCCCAAAACCCGCTAAATATTTAAGCAGTATAGAGGGAGTTGATATAGACTAAAGAGACAGCGTTCTTGATTGGTGATCAATGAAAACTCTTTTTATTTCAATTAGTACAGTTACTTTAGTCGCATATTGTGGCCATGTATTTTCGGCCGACGAACTGCCTTCAGCAGACGATGCTATTTTTGCGACTGATCAAAGCTGTCAATGGCAAGCCCCTACAACCCAGTTTGCTGAATTTGAAATGCGCTACCAAATTGATAACCCAGCACCTCTGCCAAAAAGCCAACCAGGAATGACCGTTTCTAAGGTCAAAATTAAACGCCTAAATATCTTTAACCCCAATAATCCAGACGAAGATAACGCACTATTCAACTTTGCCAACAAAATCCATTTTGTCACTGATGAAAGTGTGATTGAAAACATTTTACTGTTTCAAGCTGGCGATCATTATGATCCGAAATTAATCCTCGAATCTGAACGTCTATTGAGAAATCAGCGCTACCTTTACGATGCACAAATCAAAGTAGAGCAAACCTGCGCAGACCAAGTCGATGTCACGGTCATTACACGAGAGCTTTGGACTTTAATGCCAGAAATCGACTTTAGCCGTACCGGTGGGCAAAATAGCTCCAGTTTAGGGTTTAGGGATACCAATTTATTTGGTTGGGGTAAGCGTTTGTCCATGACCTACAACTCGGATGAAGAACGCTCTGGTTATAATTTTATTTATGAAGATCCAAATATTTTTGGCAGTCGCTACCGGGGACGTTTTGAGTACGGTGATAACGATGATGGTGCACGCCACTATCTCGATTTTTCTTTGCCATTTTATTCAGTGACAACCCCATACAGTTATGGCGTACTCAGTTACGCTAATGATCGTACTGAATCTTTATACCGAGATGGCATTGTTGCTTCGCAGTTTCAACAACATTCCAAAGTAAACTCCGCCTATTTCGCCACATCGTCTGAATTAGACAAATGGATCCGTCGAATTAGTGTAGGAATTCAAGTTGAAGACCATCAGTTTAATGAAATCGACTCCTCAGTTTCTGCCATCGCACAAGACAGGAAGCTTGTTTTTCCTTGGATATCCAGCCATTGGCTTGAAGACTATTACGTTAAAGTTAATAACTTTGACTCTATCCACCGTACCGAAGACCTTAATCTTGGTTGGGATATTCATACTCGAATTGGCTACTCGCCTGAGCAATTAAGCAATGATGATGACCGCATAATTTACGAAGCATCAATGAACAAAGCCTTGTTTCAAGACACCCACACCTTATGGCGATTTAACAGCGGTTTACGCGGCTATTGGAATTTAGAACACAACGCTTTAGAAAATGCCGTATTATCGGGGTCAGTTCAGCTAAATCTCAATACTGATTTAACCGAGTCTTGGTATTCGATGATCCGCATTCATTTAGGTGAAAACTTAACCGCTGACCAGCAAATTTCCCTTGGTGGAGAAACAGGCTTACGGGGCTACCCACTCAATTATCAATCCGGCGATAGAAGCGTATTATTCAGTGTGGAAAAGCGTTATTACTGGGAGTATCACTTGCTGCAACTTTTTAAAGTTGGCGGAGCTGCATTTTACGATATTGGCCATGCATGGTATCAACACACGCCATCCTCTGAGCTGATTGGCAACGACGATGTATTACAAAACATCGGAATAGGATTAAGACTAGCCCCAAGTCGAGCCAATGCCAGAACAGTGATCCACCTCGATTTAGCCATGCCGATTAACCCACAAGACAATATCGATTCGGTACAATGGCTGGTCACTGTTAAAAACTCTTTTTAACGGTTCAACCCACCATCAATACCTGCAACTAAATCCTGTGCAGCTGAATTATTAACTTTAGTGAATGGGTGAGACCTGCTCTTCATTGCGTAAAGTAAGCACTTCGTAACCGCTCTCGGTGACTAAAATTGTATGTTCCCATTGTGCAGAAAGCTTTTTATCTGCAGTAATCACAGTCCAACCATCAGATAAACTTTTCACTTTAGCCTTACCTTCGTTGATCATGGGTTCAATGGTGAAAGTCATACCTGGTTTAAGCGTTAACCCTGAATTCATTCGTCCGTAATGCAATACTTGCGGTGCTTCATGCATTTGTTCACCGATACCATGTCCGCAATATTCTTTTACTACGCTATAGCCCTGTTGATGGGCAAAACTGGCGATTGCATAACCAATGTCGCCAAGTCTAGCTCCTGGTTTGACAAGTTTTATTCCTTGCCACATTGCTTGATAAGTAATATCACATAATCGCTTTGCATTAGGCTGACAGACACCGATTAAATACATCTTGCTCGAATCAGATATAAACCCATTTTTCTCTAATGTGATATCAATATTGATTATATCACCTGACTGTAGGATCTGGTTTTCACTCGGAACACCATGACACACCACTTCATTTACCGAGGTATTGAGCGAATATTGATAGCCGTATTGACCTTTACTAGCCGGACGCGCATTTAATTGTTCGACAATAAAGCATTCAACAAAGTCATTAATCGCCATGGTTGAGATACCCTCAGTAACGACACCATCGAGTTGCGCAAAGACCTGCGCTAATAACTGGCCTGAGCGACGCATCAATGCTATTTGTGCTTCATCTTTAATAATCACTTCATTCATCAGATTGCTGCGCTTGATTAGACAGTGGATGCAAATCTACCTTCGCAAGCTCTTGTTAGATGAGTTCATTAAACGTGAGCTGAGGGTTGAGCTCGGCTAACATGCCCATTTTGGCCCAAAACTCAGCTTGGGCGTTGATCGAGCGCGCCATCACAGTGCTGGCTTTTCTAATTTCTTGATGAAGTTCGTCTGAAACTTTAATAATACCCATAAATACACTTTATATATAAATCATATATGAAGTATATGTACTTAACTATTAAACACAAAAAAAAGCGACTTAATTAAGCCGCTTTTCAATCTTAACTATCTCGATTAACGATTCATAATCGTATGATCTTTCACATACAGATCTGACTTATCATCTTTACGCCATGTATGAAGTAAATACTCTTCCAAGCCTTCAGTTTCATTGTCGGTAGACGTTGTGAGCGTAATCGTAAAACCTGCAGTGCCCTTTACAACCTGCACAGCGGCTATACCCGAAGCATCAACACCTGTTTGCTTCGCTTGGTTGTCCCAAGTGTCAATATCAACCAAGGTCGAATAATCAGCGCCTTTCACTGTGTGTCTGTCGACAAACTCAAAGTAGAAAGTACCCGAACAGCTCGCTTCTTTTGCAAAACCAGCGTAGTACTCCATTTGGCCACCTTCTTTGGTGTACGAGCGACCTTCATCAACTGACAATGCAGTAATAAACTTCATCGCTGGCATGTCATCTTGTGATGCACAACTATTTGGATCTGGATTGCCAGTACCAGGGTTAGGAGTACCTGAACCTGAACCTCCACCGCCCGTGCCTGGGTTGCCGTTATCATCTGTAGCCGCGTTATTTTCAATCGAGTGATCTTTATACTTCACATCCGATTGATCTGAATGACTCCAAACAGACAAAGTAAAGACTTCGTTTTGCTCTTTTTGTGTATCCGCTAGCGTCTTAACACGAACAATAAAGCCTTCGTCTCCCTCTTGCACTGCATAAGATGCCGAGCCTGAAGCAACATTAACATTATTGAGCCATTGACCACCACTGAGTGATGTAACAGAAACAAGTGCCGAATAGTCCACACCTTGTGTAGTCTCAATGTCATTTAAATTAAACTGATAATTTCCATTACATTGCGCTTGGCGATCAAAACCGACCTCAAATTGCATTTCGCCACCTTCATAAGTGAATGCTTTTGAATCCTGAGTATATTCGCCATTGAAAATGGATAGTGCAGTTATGAAAGAAACGCTCGGCATATCACAGGTGTTACCACCACCGTTATTTCCACCACCGTTATTTCCACCACCATTGTTACCACCAACTGGTTTATCAACGATTGTTAATAACGCTGTTTTTGTGATATCAGGTGCATGAGCAAAAGCGACCGCTAAGCGGAAGTTTTCATCCCCTTCGTTTTCTGTATCTGTAAGTGTTACTACTTTAATAAGAGCCGAAGTCACGCCTTTAGGCACGGTGACAGATCCCTGCTTGGCATCCACATCATCTAGCCAAGTTTGACCATTATCAAAAGAAACTGACACTGCCGATAAGAAATCAACATCCATATCAGCTGAATTAGATGCTAAGTTAATTGTCAGCTGCGCTTCTTCTTCACCTGTTAATGTTACTTTAGCAATGAGTGCTTCACCTTCAAGCTGACGATCAGCACTGGCTTCAATAGCTAATACTGAAGGTTTAGTCGGCTCAACAGGATCAACCACATCCGTATCACAGGTTTGCCCAGCAAAATCGCGTAACGCCAAGTCATTAATGACATAATCAACTGTCGCGATTGCTACAGGCTGACTTGCTAACTGGTTCGGATTCACTTTAAAAATCGTTGTTTGTGATGTTGCACTGTTAATTTTTGAAATCAGCAATTGCCCGTTGCTATCAACTTCTGCACCCGTTGCGCCATCAATACCATGTTTACCCAGTACATTGGCCTGTTTATTTTCAAGGTCAACCAATACTAAATGCTTTTTCGTAACAATATATAGGTCATCATTAATAAAAACTAAATCACCCATACCAAATGTAATTGATTCATCATTTGAAGCTAGCTTGATCGTACTGATCACAGCACCAGTAGCAGGATTAACCTCTACGATATTACGGCCACTTGAAGCAAATAAACGTGAGCTATCTGGGCTAAAAACTAAACGATAACCACCACCTATAGTTGCTAACTCAACATCAGCACCCGTTTGCATATCAACATAAGCAACCTTAGGCGCAAGTGCACCGTTAGTTTTAGTGATGTAATACAAGCGATCATTAATTGCATCGTAAGCTAACGCATCTGACTTATGATTGGGCGCATCAAAATCAAATGGTTGATTGACAATCCCTTTTTCGAGATCGATATACACCATCGGCTTACCATCACGGCCGCTGACACCATAAAGGCCATTACATGCTAGCGGCTTGGTTGTGTCACCGTCACCGCCGCCTGTGTCACCACCGCCAGTGTCACCACCACCTGTATCACCATCGCCTGTGTCACCACCGCCTGTATCACCACCGCCTGTGTCACCACCGCCTGTATCACCACCGCCTGTATCACCACCGCCTGTGTCACCACCGCCTGTATCACCGCCGCCTGTATCACCGCCGCCTGTATCACCGCCGCCAGTGTCACCACCACCTGTATCGTCATCGTCATCGTCATCGTCATCGTCATCTAACGATAAATCACCACTGAACACTCCACCTCGAAGTGTTAACTGCGCGCCGTTACTTCCTTGCGCAACTAAACTTTTAGCAATAATGGCCATATAAGCATTACCAGATGATGACTCAATATCAGCCTCAGGAGCCAAGACTACACCTAAAATGTCAATAAAGCTGGTGATGTTTAGCGTGGTTGCTTCAGCGAAATTAAATATGGTTTTTTCTGGAATAAAACTGTGTAGACCACCACTCAATTGCGGATGTTCACCCTTAAAATTGACCACAACAGTCGTGTCTGCTTCAACACCTTCAAGGTAAATAGAACGAATATTTGCGAGATCAAATGCTTTACCTGCCTCATCTTCACCATCAATAGTAAAAACTTGGATGTCGCTATTAGTATTTGAGGCTTTTAATACTAGCTCTGCACTTGATTTTAAAATCACGGTGCCAGTATCGTCTTTTTTATTTAACTCTTGGCTTAGTTCCTTGGCATCTTCTTCAGCATCTTCAAAGTCAAATGGCAGGTCATCGTCTGAAACATTTTCGAATTTCTGTTTTGTGCCATCTAACACATAGTTTTTGGCCAAATCAACACTATTGCCAGCATAAATATTGCCGAATAAAGAACCTTCACCAAATACAACATTATTACCTGCAACCAACGCTTCAGTGGTCGTCAGTGCGCCAGCTGAAAGTGAATAACCACCATTGCTTTGAGTTGCACCATGCCTGCCTTCGAAGCTGGGCGTATCGTAATCAATCATAATGTTATTGCCAGCGGCAATGACGCCATTACCCGAACCTGATCGGGCTACAAAGTTTTGCCAAACCATGACGGCATAACCATTAGACAGCAACTCAATGTCAGCGCTGTCATCAGCAGAAGCGCTATAACTACTTGTTGCGGTAGCTACGGCGGCGGCTATCAATGCTAATTTTTGTTTAAACATACTTTTCCTCATAGAATATGGGGGGCATTTTATAGAATTGAACAATTTTGATCCAATTTTTATTTACAAAGGCCTAAATGGAACCAGGTGAGAGTAATCTAAGATCTAGCCTATAATAGTGGCGTAATCATATTAAGCTATTACCCACTATTACCGTTAAAGAAGCCCTTCCGATTAAAACCCGTGATTGGGCGACAATTCCCAGTACTCCCAACTTTCTAACTGATGGGTACTGGCCAATTGCAATGCAAGTTGATGATGCTGTTTTGCTAAATCAGTCTGTGACAACGCTTGATAACTCAAACTTAATTGATAATGCCATTTGGGGTGAAGCTTCCCTTCATTTTCAACACTGAGTAATAGATCTCGCGCTTGTTCTGGCTGTTGTTTTTTATTAAACCCTAATGCAAAATTGATGGCTATTTCAAGGTACGATTCGGGGTAATGTGTTTGAACCCAAGTTAATGCTGTTGGTATATGTTCACTTTGTTTAGAAGCAAAAAAATACTTACTTAATGTGTAACTTTGTAACCAACCAAAATTAAACCCACTCCACAACGTCGATTTTTTAGCAAACTCATCGAGTAACGCTTGATACCCTTTAAAAGTCATCATCTGATCTAAATCGATAAAATAATTGGGCATTAAAAACACTAAACCATCGTATAAAGCGGGTAAAGCGGTGCTGTAATGCGTTTCATTGGGGTATTGTTTAAACTGCCAAAGGGGACTCTTTTTAGGCGCTTTGTTTTTCAAAACTTCCACAATCGGTTTTATGCCCATCCCCTGTTCATTTGCCAACGAAATAAACAAAGGGCCTTGACCGATACCTTGAGAAGCATAAAAAGTTTCAAGTGTGGATTTAAACCGATATTCATCGAACCACAAGCTCGGGCTAAAGGCGAGAAATGCATTAAACAGTGGTTCAGAAGCAATGTATTGCTGCATTACAAATAATCCACCTAAAGAATACCCTGCTAACGCCCTCTGACGACTAACACGATACTCTTTCTCTATGTACGGAATAAGTTCTTCTTTTAAGTAGCGTTGAAATAACACCACGCCACCAAACTCACCCCCTTCAAATTCACTTGTCCAAGTATTACTTTTTAAATAATCGCTATTCCCTTGATTCGCGATACCAATGACAATCATCGGGGCTATTTTCCCCATTCGCGCTAAATTATGAACCGTGGCTGACACATGCTGAAACTGAAAATCACCATCAATCACAAATAACACCGGGTACGAGCGCTGATTTAAAGAATATTGCTCTGGCAAGGCCACCATAAAACGGCGCTCGTCGTTAAAAATGGTCGATTGATGACTGATAGTCACCCCGGCCACAATAGGAGTATGAGTCACACTACTTGCATTGCACAGTGCAGAGAAAAAACACCCTAAAATCAGTATCAGTAAACGCATTATTCTTCCTTTTGAATATAAGCTATGTCACTGTACCACAAAAGATAATGCAATTAGAGTACGAAATAATGTCCTAAATATCATCAATCGTTTCACTGCTAAAATGAACCGCCATGTCACTTAATTGATAACTTTTTAGATAAGAAACTATACTCGAAAAAGTAGCTGTTTTTACTTGCCGCTCATGATCATCTGTACTCACTTCATCTAACAACCACGAACCTAGCATCAACTTAACAGGGTTAGTGTTGATTACTTGAGGCTTAAAATACGCTTTAGCATTTACTTTGAGCTTACTGATATCTTGAGTTTGATAAATCGCAGCATTTATCATATCCAGAGTAAACTCGGTGCAATTTTGAAACTGACGATTGAACGGATTAGCAATAACGGAATAATGTTGATTGTGCAGCTTATGATGCTGCCCACTCGCCACTAACTCAATTAATTGTTGCTGTAATTGTGCAGTGGGAATCAGAATCCCCGCTTTTAGCTGCTGCGCGCCCCAAAAAAAATCAACGGGATAATCTATGACAAGTTCACTTTGCGCTGTATCTTCAGCTGTTTGATATAAATTATGAATCGCATAACCCGATACCACTTCACCACTCGCTAATGTAATGTCTGAATAAATAGCCACCGCAGTGTGTGTGTAAACGATCCCTTTGGGCAACTCTTTTTCTGGCCGCCCGACTCGAGCAATTATAAATGCCCGTGCACCTTGCGTCGCTGCAAACTGTTCAACCTGCTTAGCAAACATCGTTATTTTCTCTGGCGAAAAATGAGCCTGTTGCTTGGCGGTACTGCCAGCCAATACTTCTGGCGACAACGCAATCGCCAGAAGTATGAGGCATTTATTTAAGAAAAAGTTAAGCCTCATTGGCTTGCTCATTTTTTTTAGCTGCGATCTGCTGATTCGGTGGTAAATCGGCTGTGAGTGTTTTGTCGGTGATCACTAACGGCTTTTTACTCACGGTTGCATCCAGAATACTTTGACCTGCAGCGACGCTCGCACTCCCTACAGCCATAGCCGAAGCTCCCACAACCACTGCAGGCACAGCAACGGCAACACTCGCGACTTTTCCAACAGATTGAGCGCCTTTACTTGCAGCTAATGCAGAATGCTTACTTGCCTGACCGCTGTGCGTGATAGCTTCAGATGCAAACACATTAACCGAACACAAAACACTTGTTAAAACGATGATTGATGTAACTTTTTTCATAATGCTTCCTTAATTATTTAAAGCTGAGTAACAATAAAGGTTTGTTATATTAAGTAAATATCGTCCGACTTTGTTTACTTAACAGAAACTCCAAGTATAGTAATCCTATACTTGGAGCCGGTTTTTCTATATGAGTCAAATCAAACACGTTAATCAAACCCTCAAAAACTTGCTAAAGCAGCATCAACTGACTTACAAAGATGTTGCCCAAGCATTAGCAATGAGCGAAGCCAATATAAAGCGTATTTTTGCGACGCAGAGCTTTACACTCGAACGACTCGAGGAAATTTGTCAGTTAATCCACATTAATTTATCCGACTTATTCTTGTTAGCTGAAAAACACACCGAGCAATTGACTCAATTAACGCTCGAACAAGAACAAGAGCTAATCGATGACCCGAAATTATTTTTAGTTGCGGTGTGTGTACGCGATGGTTGGCCATTTGACGAAATCATTAAGCAATACCAAATCAATCAATATCAATGCGTTCAATTACTTGCCAAGCTTGATAAGTTAAAAATGATCGATTTATTACCTAACAATCATTATAAACTTCGTATTGCTCAAGATTTTCGTTGGATCCCCGGTGGACCATTAGCCAAGTTTATGGAGCGAGAAGTCATCAGTACCTTTATGGATGATACATTTGAGCAACCCACTAGTTTTCGTTTTTATTTACGAGGTAGCTACTCTTCAAGCTCATTAGCCATCATTGAGCGAAAACTAAACCAATTAACAAAAGAGGTCGCATTACTCAACAATGAAGATGCTCATTTGCCTTTATCTAAGCGGCAACATGTGGGCTTGCTGATGGCAATGCGGCCATGGCAAGTCTCTTTCTTTGAACAATTGAAACGCACTCAACCCGATTAAATACAGGATGTTATTAATATGAAACACCCCATTTTATACGCTATTTCAGCGCTTTGTTTATGCCTAACGACTTTGCATAGCCAAGCAACACCAGACACACATACGTGTTTAACCATCAATCACGACTTCCAACATATTCTCAAAGCCAAAAAACAGGGGCTATATCGGGAAGCAGTGCAATCAAGCTCACCTGAATACCACTATGAGCAAACACTGGCCTTTAGTGAGTACCTCAATATCACCAAAGCACTCATTGAAGCACGTAACCCCCATGCACAGCGACCTTGCCCAATTACCACCCCAGTGACCCAAGCCCAACAGCGCGTCCCCCATGCGCAAGTCGTCAGTGATCTCGTCGCCCCATTCGAACTGCGCCAACCGACTAACCACAAAGCAATTTTACTCATCCATGGTTTAACCGATTCGCCTTATTTATTTCATGATTTAGCAGGGTATTTTTACCAGCAAGGGTTTAATGTTAGAACCATTTTATTACCCGGCCATGGCACGGCCCCTGCGGATTTAGCCAAAGTAAATGTCAAACAATGGCAACAAGCTGCACGCTACGCCATTGAGCGAACCCTTGCAGATTTCGAACACGTCTATCTGGGCGGGTTCTCGACGGGGGGAGCCCTTATTTTTGATCATTTAATGCACCAAGCTCATGTGAGCGATAAAATTAAGGGGCTGCTAATGTGGTCACCCGCTTCTAAGGCTAAAAGTGATCAAGCATGGTTGGCCAAATACATTGCCGCCATTCCATTTTTGACGTGGCTCGATAAAGACGCGGATGTGGATTTTGCAAAATATGAGTCGTTTTCATTTAATGCCGGGGCACAAGTGAATACCCTCATGGATCGCATCGGAGAAAAGCGTTTTAGTGCATTAAATCGGCATGATATCCCTCTGATACTCATCGCGAGTGAGGTCGATCAAACCATCGAGACGCGCGCAAGTTTGCAATTAGCTAAGTTTTGGTACCAAAATCCTGCCCGGAAAAACAATAAACAAGATAAAGTCATTTATTATGGCCAGCGCACTGCAGCGCAAGCTTTGCTCGATCCTGCTCAAACCTTACAGATCCCACATTGCGAGCAAATAGCCCTCTGTGCGCAAGTGAAAAATATTGCTCACACATCGCCAACTAACAGCCCAAGTAATCCTCATTACGGAGTCGATGGCGTGTATCGCAATTGCGGCCACTACTTAGCCAAACCAGATTTATACCAAGCTTGTAAAACACAGTTAGATATCAATTTAGGTGAGACTACCGCTGAAAATATTACAGCGTTCAGCCCGATGAAACGCCTGACATTTAACCCTTATTACTCGCATATGTTAACGACTATCTCAGAGTTTATTCAGTAACTGTGAGTGGTGGGCTAAGCGAAGCCATCATTGCTTAGCCTGCTGATTCATCGAGCTATTTATTCACAAATCAATAGACACTCTCACGGATTTTTCGCCTATGTTCTCAGTGAAAAAACACTCTTAGAGCTACCACTTTAAACCTCCTATAAAAACAAGTTAATTCAATCACTAACGCAGCTTATTTTCACTATAAAAATAATTCATTATTGTGATGATTTATTTACTTTCCATTTTTATTTTTTTTTGTCATATTTCCCCTCCTAAAATATATTTTTGATGCAAAAACCACCAATTAGCTTCTCGATTAAGCTAGCATCAACACTCACAGGAGCTATGCCATGTTACATTCTTTTTTCAAAACAGGGGCTGTCGTCACCGCAATCTCGACCTGTTTATCATTCAGTTTCGCGAGTATCGCAGCTGAAAATCAGGCATTGCATTTGTATAATTGGTCTGACTATATTGCTCCAGACACAGTCGCAAATTTTGAAAAAGAAACCGGCATTAAAGTGACGTACGATGTGTATGATTCGAATGAAATTTTAGAAACAAAACTATTTGCTGGTAACAGTGGATACGATTTGGTTTTTCCAACCTCTCGTCCATTTGCGGGACGGCATATTAAAGCTGGCATCTATCAACCGCTCGATAAGTCTCTTTTAACTAATTTAGGCAATATCGACCCAATTATTTTAAATTCACTTGTTGATTTAGATGCGAGCAATACTCACTTAGTCCCTTATTTATGGGGAACAACCGGGATCGGCATTAACGTGAAAAAAGTCAGAGCGATTTTAGGTGATGACATGCCACTTGATACATGGCAACTGCTTTTTAATCCTGAAATTGTCGCTAAATTAGCAAGTTGTGGCGTGTCTTTAATGGACGACCCAACTGAAGTATTTACAGCCGTACGTATTTTTAATGGCAATGATCCTTCTGACTTTAGCAAAAAAGCCACCGAGCGTGCCGCCGATACCATTAAAACAATTCGCCCACACATCAAGTATTTTCATAGCTCTCAATACATTAATGATTTAGCCAATGGGGATAGCTGTGTTGCACATGGCTATTCTGGTGATGTACTCCAAGCTAAAGCTCGCGCTGAAGAAGCCAATAATGGCGTTGAGATTATTTATTTAGCCCCTGCTGAAGGAGCCGTTGTGTGGACTGATGTAATGGCGATTCCAAAAGATGCAAAAAATGTTGCGGCTGCTCATCAATTTATTAATTTCATGATGCGCCCAACAGAAATTGCACAAGTGACAAACTACGTCTCTTATGCCAATGCCAATAATCAAGCTGATCAACTTGTAGATAAAAAGATTTCAACCGATCCGGGCATTTATCCACCTCAAGCAACTTTAGAAAAGCTCGTGATCTTACATAGCCCATCAGACAAAGAAAGTCGTAACCTCAACCGCTTGTGGACCCGACTTAAAACCAATATGTAATTTTGCTTTTACTTAACTACACTCAACCATTTCGGCGCAAAGCGCCGAAATGGTTTAATTTATCATAAAGGTACGCATGCCAATGACTCAAACTGAGCCTGTTGACGTCCCCATCGTTCAAATTCAAAACTTAACTAAAAATTTTGGCGCCACTTACGCGGTCGATAATATTAACCTTGATATCCACCAAGGAGAGTTTTTTTCGTTACTCGGCGCCTCTGGATGTGGAAAAACCACACTACTGCGGATGCTTGCGGGTTTTGAAACCCCGAGTAGCGGCCGAATTATCATCGATGGCCAAGATGTGACTGATTTACCCCCTTATGAGCGCCCTGTAAATATGATGTTCCAATCGTATGCTCTTTTCCCTCATATGACGGTCGCCGACAATATCGCCTATGGGTTAAAACAAGAAAAAATGTCCCGCCATGAGCGCAAAGAGCGGGTGAATGAAATGATGGCTTTGGTACAAATAACCAAATTCGCCAATCGTAAACCAGATCAACTCTCTGGCGGCCAGCGTCAACGTGTTGCTTTAGCGCGCTCACTAGCAAAACACCCTAAAATTTTATTACTCGATGAACCCCTAGGTGCACTCGATAAAAAGCTGCGCGAAGAAACACAATTTGAGTTAGTGAATATTCAAGAGCGCCTTAAGACTACATTTATCGTGGTGACTCACGATCAAGAAGAAGCCATGACAATGTCAACGCGGATCGCCTTGATGCACGAAGGACGTATAGAGCAACTTGATACACCACGACGCATGTATGAGTTTCCTTCTTCGGTCTATGCCGCCAAATTTATCGGCTTGGCCAATATCACTCACGGCGTTGTGATTGCGCAAGATGAAGACATCGTGACTCTTCACTGTGATGATCTTGGCTGTGACATTCAAGTCAGCCATGGCCAGCCTCTTGTGGCAGGAATGGAAGTCAGTGTGGTGGTGCGCCCAGAAAAAATTAAAGTGCATCAAGGTGAAACCGATTCACCCAATGCGGTGACTGGCGTAATTAAAGAAATCGCTTATTTAGGTGATGTCTCGATTTACCATGCTCAGCTTGAAAGCGGCAAGCGGATCAAATTTACTCAATCGAATATTCAGCCTCTTGCAGAGCAACCCTTTACTTGGGATCAAACCGTCTCACTGAATTGGTCACCATACAGCTGTGGGATTTTAACGCTATGATGTCACTGTCACGACTAAAGGTGCGTAGCCAAAGTATCATTACCGCTATCCCCACACTTTGGCTGACCCTATTTTTTGTATTGCCGTTTTTGTTTGTACTCAAAATTAGCTTATCCGAAGCAGCGCTGGCTCAGCCACCCTACCTCGACTTAATCCGTGATGTCGAAGACGGTCTCATTACGCTGAAAATAAACTTTGCCAATTATCTACTCTTACTTGAGGACTCACTGTATTTCAGTGCGTTATTCGGTTCATTGAAGGTCGCATTTATTTCGACAATTTTGTGTATATTAGTTGGCTTTCCTATGGCGTATGCAATTGCCACGGTCGATAAAAAATGGCGCATGCCCTTAATGATGCTGATTATTTTACCGTTTTGGACTTCATTTTTAATTCGAGTGTATGCGTGGATTGGCATTTTAAAAAGTAATGGAGTCATCAATAACACCCTTATGTCATTAGGGATAATTGACCAACCATTGGAAATACTGCATACCCCAACTGCAGTGTATATCGGCATTGTGTATAGCTATTTGCCATTTTTTATTTTGCCGTTGTATGCAACCTTAGTAAAACTCGACCGCTCATTACTTGAGGCTGCTGCCGATCTCGGAGCTAAACCCATCACCCAATTTTTCACCATCACTTTACCGCAATCAGTGCCGGGCATTTTAGCTGGTTCGATGCTGGTGTTTATTCCGGTAATGGGCGAGTTCGTTATTCCTGACTTACTTGGCGGGCCTGATACATTAATGCTTGGTAAACTGATGTGGATTGAATTTTTCAATAATAAAGATTGGCCAGTTGCATCGGCGTTAACCACGGTATTACTGATTGCACTGATAATTCCATTCATTTTCATGCAAAATTATGAACGAAAAGTAGTGGATGATATTTAAATGAAAAAAACAAAAGTATTATCAATCTGCGTATTATTAATTGGCTTTGCATTTTTATATGCGCCAATTTTCAGCCTAATTATTTATTCATTTAACGAAAGCCGCTTAGTCACTGTTTGGGCAGGGTTTAGCACTAAATGGTACGTGGAGTTATTCAACAACGAACCGTTACTCAGCGCAGCATGGCTGAGTATTAAAATTGCATTTTTTAATGCGTGGTTGGCTGTGGTACTCGGAACATTAGCCGCCATTGCCTTAGTACGTTTTCCTAAATCAAAACGAAAGCAAACCCTTGAGGTCATGACTACCGCACCGTTGGTGATGCCCGAAATTATTATCGGCTTATCCATGTTACTGTTATTCGTGGCACTCAAAGATATGTTTGGCTGGCCAGAAAATCGCGGCATGATGACTATCATTTTAGCCCATAGCACCTTTTCGATGGCCTATGTAACTGTGATTGTTCGTAGTCGTTTGAAAAATATGGACCGCTCTTTTGAAGAGGCTGCTTTAGATTTAGGTGCCAAACCGCTCAAAGTCTTTTTTACTATTACACTGCCGCTCATTGCACCCGCACTGGCCGCAGGCTGGCTATTGGCGTTCACTTTATCGATGGACGATTTAGTGGTCGCTAACTTTGTTTCAGGGCCAGGTTCGACCACATTACCTATGGTGGTCTACTCCAGTGTACGCTTAGGTGTCAGCCCGCAAATCAACGCACTAGCAACCATAATTATTGCTGTGGTGAGTTTTGCGGTTTTAGTCTCAGGCATCATCATGTATAAAAAAGAACAAGCGCAGCTTAAAAAACAGCCTTAAGATCTCTTATTAAGCCCAGAGTTACTCTGGGCTTAATAAGATTCAACACATCACAATTCAGATACCATCACCTTCTTGGCATGTGTTAAACCTGCGCGTGAATCACATATTAATCACTAAAATCCCTAGATTCATTCTCTAATTGCCATATTATTAGCCTCTTACCCACTAAAATTTGGAATCTCCATGTTAGAAATGGCCATTATTTATCTTGCTGCCGCAATCATCGCAGTCCCCATAGCAAAGCGCCTTGGGCTTGGCTCTGTGCTAGGTTATTTGCTCGCAGGGATCTTAATCGGTCCATTTCTATTAGGCTTTGTCGGCGATCAACAAGCAGTCATGCACTTTGCTGAGTTTGGTGTGGTGATGATGTTATTTTTAGTTGGTTTAGAGCTGCAACCTTCGCGGCTTTGGAAACTCAGGCACGCAATTTTAGGGCTCGGTGGGCTGCAAGTGGTGCTCACTGCTTTGGCTATTTTTGCCGTCGTGTATGGGGTATTTGCAGTGGCCTGGCAAACTGCATTGGCGATCGGTCTCATGCTAAGCCTTTCTTCAACCGCCATTGTGCTCCAAACACTGACAGAAAAAGGCTGGATAAAACAAGAAGCAGGCCAAAATGCGTTTGCTGTTTTATTGTTTCAAGATATCGCAGTCATCCCTATTTTAGCGTTAGTACCACTGTTGGCGTTTGCACCCAGTGCAATGCCGGTCGACCCCAGTCATAGCAACCTCATTGAACATTTCCCTGTTTACCTCCAAGTAGCTATTTCACTTTTGGTAATAGCAGGCATTATCTTGGCTGGTAAATATGTATCAGCGCCATTATTTCGCTATATTGCCGAAACACGTCTGAGAGAAATATTTACGGTTTTTGCACTTTTTCTAGTGATTGCTATTGCGCTGATCATGCAAAAAATAGGGATTTCACCCGCTCTGGGAACTTTTTTAGCTGGCGTCGTATTAGCAGAAAGTGAGTTTCGTCACGAACTCGAAGTCGATATTGAACCGTTTAAAGGTCTCTTACTTGGGTTGTTTTTTATAACCGTCGGTGCCTCGATCGACTTTAATTTATTAATTAATGAATTCGCGTTAGTTATTGGTTTAATTGTCGGGTTGTTTAGCGTCAAAGCTGTGATTTTATATGCGTTAACTTTTTGTTTTAAAATGGCTAAAAAGCAAAAGCTATTATTCACCCTCGCCTTAGCGCAAGGAGGCGAATTTGCTTTTGTATTATTATCTTTGACCACTAATTTAGCTATTTTAACGCCCCTACAAGGAAAAATAACCACCCTCGTCGTGGCGATTTCAATGTTATGTGCGCCATTGCTTTTAATTGGCTATGAGCAATTAATCAGCCGACAAAACCAATCCGCTGCAAGCGCAGATAACATTGATGAAATCGAAACCACCAACAGTGTAATCATTGCCGGCTATGGGCGCTTTGGCCAAATAATTGGCCGCCTATTAAGTGCGCAGGGCTACCATTTATCGATTTTAGACCACAGTCCAAGTCAAATTGAGCTGCTGCGTCGCTTTGGCAATAAGGTATTTTATGGCGATGCTGCGCGCCTCGATTTACTGGCCGCTGCAGGCGCCGCCGAGGCCAAGTTATTGGTGATTGCCATTGATGAGCCAGATAAAACCCTCGAAATGATCAGAGTGGTACACAAGCACTTTCCAGAACTCAAAATTGTCGCCCGCGCTGTTGACCGTCGCCACGCTTATCAACTCCTAAAACTTGGCGTGACCCATTTCAAACGTGAAACATTTGATTCGGCCCTCAGTTTAGGTGTGGATGCGCTCAAAGTTTTAGGTAATTGCCATGAAGCAGCTGAGCGGGCTGGTGAATTGTTTAATCAGCATGATAACGAGTCATTACATGCTCTAGCTGATATCTGGGGAGACGATAAAAGCTATGGCATTGCCGTACGCCAACGCATGGCCGACTTGCAATATGTACTAACAGAAGACAAAAAACATCAAGATGCACTACAAACTTGTGAAAATCGCACGGTTGAATAACAAACAATGACAACCCAATTAACCAAAAGCCACTGGCAAATCAGCCATGTTAACAACCTAGCTTTCGTATGGGGCTCTTTTGTCGGAGTGAATAATGATGGCTAAATTTTCTGTGTATCTTGCCAACAGTATGTTGATTGGAATGTTGTTCGCCGCTTGGTTTAAGCTGTTGCCAATTTTACTGCCCGCGGTGTACTTAGTATTAAGTGGGGTGACATTTATCGTGTATTGGCTAGATAAACTTAAAGCAAAAAAGGGCCTTTGGCGAATCCCAGAAAGTACCCTGCATATGTTAGCTCTCTGCGGAGGGTGGCCTGGTGCGGCCTTAGCCCAACAACTGTTACGCCATAAATCAAGTAAACCTAGGTTTAGGGTTGTCTTTTGGCTCACTCTGGTCACTAATTTAGTAATACTGACTTATTTGACTAACCCTACTGTTTTTTCCGTTCCGTGGGTCTTGCCAAATATTCTGATGACATAAAGCCTAATTAATCGTTTTATGACCCATTTCTATCAGTGTCACTTACCCGTAAGCAGGGACTACTGAAGATGAAAAACACATGTCGGCGATGCTTTTGCTTCTATACTAAGCATTAGCTTCTTAATTTTAAAATAATATAAATGATGAATGACTCTTCATATACTCATAAATTGTACTTAGTGACAGGTTTAATCATCCTGAGTATGGCTAGCCTGATTCTTTCGGCGTATTGGCTGAACACTCAATTTACCCAACTGTTAAACGCATCAGAAAAAACAGAAGTATTGAATAGCAACCTATTATCCCTACGTCGCCACGAAAAAGACTTTATGCTGCGCCATCAAGATAAATATTTAGATAAACATCAACAAGCGATGGATACCATTATAAATAATTTATCTGCACTAAAAATCCACTTAATTGACATCGACTTTTCAAGTAAAAAGCTAGCTGCGGTTAAAAGCTCTTTACTCGAATACCAATTAGCATTTCATCGTTTTGCTAAATTACTCCAGAAAAAATCAAACCTACTGAAAACCATCGAAAAACGCTCAAGTGATATTTCCAACGCCTTACAAACACAACCCGATGCTCGTTTAGTGTTTTATAAACTGAGTGATGCCATTCGTTATGATTTATTGCAACCCCAATTTCGTGCCCAACAAAGTGTGGCTGATTTTGAACAACTAAAAAGCTTACTTATAAAAGCGCTTCCCGATGAAGGGCTTGAGCTTTTTTTTAAGTACGAAGATCTTATTTATCAACTTTTTAAATTAGAGGTGTCGCTCGGAATCGATGAAAACAAAGGCGCAGAGGGTGAGTTAAGAACCAAAATACATTTCAGCGAAGCTATGCTCAGCCAAATATCTACTGCAATAGAGCATCATATCGCGTCAAAAATTAAATATTGGTGGAAGAGCGAGCTGATGTGGGCATTAATTTTACTAACAATAAGTTTAATATTACTTATAAACATAATAAGAAAACATGCCGTTCCCCACAAAGCCGCTCAGTAATTTAACACCTAATTTTATTTTCTACCCGTGTCGGTGATGTTAGCTATACGCTTTGATAAAACGCGCCACACAATCCTCGAGATAAGCAGAGGTTGGTACATCTTGGGCTTTTACAACACCTAAAGCATGGCGCATTTTCCAATCACCTTGCACCATTCCTAACAATTGCACGGTGGCAAATTGAGGGTTTGCGACCTTTAATAAGCCTTTTTCTGATAATTCAGTTAAACATGCCGCAACCTGCTGTAACACCACCTTAGGGGCAGCTTCAAAAAATAGCGTGCCTAGCTCCGGATGATCTTCTTTATGCGCCACACACGTATCGTACACACGTAACGCTTCGGGAGAAAATACCAGTTCAATAAAACTCGTCACAATCCGGAGTAAATTTTGCGCCACACTTTGATCATCGCGATACAACTCTTTGCGTAAGTTCGATGAAGAACAATGCGCGGTAATTGTTTCTACAAATAAATTATTCTTATCCTGAAAATGGCTATAAACCGTTTGCTTCGACACTTCTGCTAGCTTGGCTACTTGATCCATACTGGTGTTAACAAAGCCCTTTTCCATAAACAATTTTGTTGCAGCACCAATTATTTGCTGTCGTTTTTGTTCTGAACGACTCAGAGTATTTATTTCCATCACTACCTCAAATCAAACTAGACAGTCTAGTTTGATTGATTTATATTTATTCAAATTAGACTCACGAGTCCAATTTAATTATTTAACCTGTTTTTCAACCAAGAATAAACGCTTTTTTACTATATAAAAATAGTGTGACTCGCTGTAAAACGATTAAACAGTTTGCAATCGCTACCAAACGGATATTTCAATGCTCAAATACCTGCTCAGTTCAATGTTACTCATTTTACCTTTTTTTAATCAGGCTGACAGCCTCGTTCATGTTGCCGCCTATACAGTGCAACAAGAAGCGGGATATTTCCAAGCAAGACAGCTCAGTGGTCAAGTAATCAAACAACATGATGCGCACTTAAGTTTTGAGTTTTCAGGTAAAATCGAAAAAGTATTATTAGATCAGGGCCAGTCGGTACAACAAGGTCAAGTAATCGCCCAGCAAAACACCGAATTTTTAGTGATAGAGCAACAAAAGCTAGCCGCACACCAACAAAAAGCCCTCGCACAACTGGCACAAGCTGAACTCGAAAGAAATCGTTTGAGTAAGCTAGATAAACAAAATTACTCTGCTGCTGCGCAATTAGATCAAGTCAAAACCAATATTGCGGTGATCGAAGCTGAACTCGCAGGCTTGTTGGCCAATTTGAGCGAAGTGAACTTACGAATCAACAAAGCTCAACTGCTTGCCCCTTTTAACGGCGTTCTGGGCCAGCGATTTGTATCCCAAGGTGAAAATGTCATCGCCGGTACGCCAATTGTGCGCTTAATTGAAGACAGACATAGCCAAGTTAGTATTGGGATCCCGCCGACATTGCAAGCGGCAATTACCGACTCCATGCCTATCACCATTGCAGGGCAAACTTTTAATGGCCGAGTATTAAGCAAAGGTGCGAGTATTGACCCGCAAACTCAAACCCTCACTACACGCTTTGCGCTGCCAGACACAAGTCAGGTTTATGCAGGACAGCTAGCAAAATTAACCCTAAAACACTACCACCAGCAGCCGGGGTTTTGGATACCACTCGATGCTCTCGCTGATGGGGTGCGTGGTACATGGCAGATTTATCACATCAAAAATAACGTACTCAAGCCAGTGATTGTACAGCTTTTTTATGCCGAAAAAGGCTATGCTTATATTGCCGCACCACTAGCAAATGGTGATCAAATTGTGGCTAATGGAATGCACAAGTTATCAGCCAATATTGCCGTTAATGTGGTTGAGCAACACGCTGCGAAGGTGCTGTGATGATCCGCTACTTATTTCAACATGGTCGCTTTCAAGCCCTCATCGTTGCATTATTAATTGTCAGCGGCTTAGCAGCAATTAGTGGCTTACCACGAAGTGAAGACCCTCGAATTACCAATCGTCACGCTATTGTGAGCACTGCACTCCCCGGTGCGAGCGCTGAACGCGTTGAAGTGCAAGTTAGCGAAAAAATAGAACAACGATTAAAATCACAACCGGAAGTTAAACACATTTCTTCTATTTCACGTCCGGGCTTATCGGTGATCACCATCGAGTTACACGACGAGATCACTCAAACCGATCCTGTGTGGTCTCGCATGCGAGATCTGCTTTCTGATGTGCGTAGCCAATTACCCGACCACGCCGCGACACCGTTGCTTGATGATGAACGAGGTTATGCCTATACCCGCATAGTTTCTTTAAGTAGCCCTGATGATAAGACGCCCATTGCGACAGTAAACCGCTACGGAAAAGAATTACAAAATCAACTTCGTAATGTATCAGGAGTTGAATTAGTACACTTTTTTGGACTCAACACTGAAGAAATAAGAGTGTCTGTGGATGCAAATAAGGCTAGCCAAGCCGGCATTTCTCTCGGCCAAATTCATGCTGCCATTAATGGGGCCGATGCCAAGGTCGCCTCCGGTACCTTGACCAACCAACACAGCCAAATGCAAATAGAAGTCTCAGGCGCTTTAGACTCCATCGCCCGCATTGGGGCAATTGTGTTAACTTCAAACACTCATGCCGCGCAATATCAACTGACAGATTTAGCAACGATAGAACGCACTATCACCACGCCAGTCCGTGAAATTGCATTGATCGATGGTCAACCAGGGATCTACCTTGCAATCAGAATGCTACCAAACCTAAGAATTGATAAGTTTTCTGACAAAATTGATGCCGTTCTAGCGCAATTCTCCACAGATTTACCCGCGCAATTGAGTCTACAGACCATTTTTGATCAGCGAGGTTACACCGACAAACGATTAGGTGATTTACTGGGTAATATCGCTTTGGGATTTGTAATAATTTTGGCGGTATTATTAGTCACCTTAGGTTTTAAAGCGGCACTGATTGTCGGTACGGCTTTACCTTTGACGGTATTATTCACCTTAGTCAGCATGCATATGTATGGCCTACCGATACATCAAATGTCAGTAACCGGACTGGTGGTTGCCTTAGGTATTATGGTTGATAACGCAATTGTCATTACCGATGCTGTGCAGCGTTTACGCCAACGAGGTGAGCGTGCTTTGGCGGCTGTGCAAAAAGCTGTTCAGCACTTTTGGTTACCTCTGCTTGGTTCAACTTTGACCACCATTTTGGCATTTGCACCGATTGTCCTGATGCCAGGACCTTCGGGAGAGTTTGTTGGCGGGATTGCATTGAGTGTTATTTTTGCCTTAATTGGATCATATTTGATCTCTCATACATTGGTGGCTGTGTTTGCTGGGAGATTCATCAAAAATGATAACCGCTCGGGAATTTTTTACTCCGGAATTCATTTGCCGCAACTCAGTCAACGCTTTGAATCAACTCTCCATTTAAGCCTAAAAAAACCAGCGCTCACCTTATTATTAGTTTTTATTTTACCTGTGGCAGGCTTTATTGGCGCAGGCAAACTCACAGAGCAGTTTTTTCCACCATCCGATCGCGATATGTTTCACATTGAAGTGCATTTTGCCCCGCAAGTAAGTATCGAAGCCACCCGTCAAGCGGTGGTGAAAATGGACCAACATATCCGCCAGTATTCAGGCATCGAAAAACTCGACTGGATGATAGGTACTAATTTTCCAAGCTTTTATTACAATATGCTGCAACGGAACCGTGGCGCCAATAATTATGCTCAGGCACTTGTCAAAGTAACCGATTTTAACCGCGCAAATCAGTTAATCACCCAATTACAACAGGATCTTGATCAATCCTTTGCCAATGCACAAACTTTAGTACGAAAACTCGAACAAGGCCCCCCGTTTAATGCGCCCATTGAACTAAGAATTTATGGGCCAAACCTCGATACATTGAGCGAACTTGGCCAAACCTTGCGCACTCAACTCATTGCCCATCAGGATATTACGCATACTCGACCCACGTTACTTTCTGGCTCCCCCAAGCTTTGGCTTCAAACTGATGAAGCAGCCCTTAATCATGCCGGACTACGCTTAACCGATATGGCGATGCAGTTGCAGCAGCAATTTAATGGTGTGGTCGCCGGCAGTATTATTGATAACACTGAAACCGTACCTGTTCGGGTAAGAGTTGCAGATGAAGCCCGTGATGACATCAGCGCCTTATTTACGACACCTTTATTATCTGAAAAGCCTCTTTTAGTTGAATCTTACGCTGCAGCGACACTTAAAGCCTCGCGCGGTTCAATTGCCCGTCGTGATGGTGAACGCGTCAATATAATTGAGGCTTATTTAGTCACCGGCGTGCTACCGCAAACAGTCCTCAATGAGGTTAACGCAACACTGCAGAATTCTAATTTTGTCTTACCACATGGCTATCGCCTCGAAATAGGGGGGGAATCTCAAAAGCGCAATGAAGCGGTCAGTAAACTGCTTGGCCAAGTGGGGATTATCCTCGTGTTATTGATCACTGTATTAGTGATTTCTTTTAATTCATTTACCACCACTGGGTTAATATTAATTAATGCACTACAAGCTGTGATGCTTGGTTTACTAAGTGTCTTTTTGGGCGGCTACCCATTCGGCTTTACTGTGATTATTGGCTTATTAGGATTAATGGGCTTAGCGATCAATGCTGCTATTGTAATTTTATCTGAACTGGACGCCACCAACGCCTCTGCCGATAAAGATAAAATCGTTGCCGCCGTCATGACTTGCTCTCGTCATATCAGTTCAACCACCATTACCACAGTCGGTGGATTTTTGCCTTTGATCTTAGCCGGTGGCGGATTTTGGCCTCCTTTTGCGGTTGCCATCGCGGGGGGAACGGTACTTACAACATTGTTATCATTTTATTTTGTGCCTGTAGCTTATTTATTATTAGCCAAAAAACGAGCCCGTCAGACAGTAAAACCATTGGCAGCCAACACGTAATAAGCAGTGATAGAGATAGGACAAGTTATGCTTTCCCTATCTCATGGCCATTTAATGCTGCATATTTCTAATAAAAAAGGCTGTTTTTAATTTCTTAACTTGAATAATTACTCTAATTACTGTTTTATTTATAGGTACAATCAATAAACAGGAATAATTATGACAACAAAAATAGCTACCCTCGCCACCTTATTGACACTCGCCACGAGTTTAGGAGTCAGTGCGTCCGAAACAATCTCGCAATTGACGCCCTCCCAACTCGAGCAGTTAACACAACAAGAGCAATACCAATCCGTTTCTTCAGTCAAACGGACGTTAGCAAAAAAAATTGCACTGAACTTTTCATCGATTGAACCGACACTCAAACAACAACTCAGCCACTACCACTTAGTGTTCAGCGCTGATGAGCTCGCTCATTTAAATATCACGCAACAGCTAGATTTACCGTTAGCAAATCAAGCGTTACATCATCTAAAAGGCCTGCCGACAAATACGCCAGATTTATTACAAATGCGTTTAGCACATAGTGATATGCTGGCTGATTGGCAACAAGGGAACGCGCCACTTTTTGCTTTTGCGCCACAGGGAAATGACAAATACTGGACACATATTGAGGCTTTTGATCAAAGCGGCCAAGTTCATACTCTTTCTGTTGACGAACTCCCCTCTCAACCCACCTTCATTATTGAATTAAACCAAGACAAAACCCATCATGCCGGTCTTGCAGTGATGAAGCGCATTTTTAATGGCGCATCAAAACCTATTGCCAAAGATGAAGCTATCAGTAATGTTGAACCCTTGTCGACCAGTGTACTGAAAAAAATTCGTTTAAATAACGACCAAGAGCCGTGGATTTCTGGTTCGGCCGAGGTATACGGTATTGTCACAGGTATCGATCCCAGTCGCGATACGCCTGTGTTAGATATCGTTGATTTACCGTATCTGGATCACGACAAAACCGACTACTACCCTAATCAGGTGATCATTCATTGGCAGCGTTACCGTTGGCAAGCAGTCGATTTATTATTAATGGAACAAGATGACAATACCAATTACAAAACATTGGCATCAAAGTTACTCGAAATAGCCGTGCAAATTATGCGAACCATCCCTGACCCTCAAGTGCAAGGTTATGCCATTATTCCTCAGCTAACTAATGAGTTACTAAAAGCGATGCCTGATGGTTGGTTTACCAATGACGATGATTACGTCGATGTATTTTATACCTTATTTGAAGGGCAGACTTATCAAAGTCATCGTGGTGCCAGTAGTAATGCCACGATTACACTTGCCCCTTTAACAATTAATCCTCGCTAACTCAATCGCCAGAGCCCCCTGTTTAGAGCGCTCTGGCGAGATTCAAATATCACTGGCTTATATAACAGTTTGTTAACTATAATTGATTTTTCACTAATCAATAGATTACCAAATTGTGTTTTTACGGATTTTACTGTTGTTAATATGCTTTGGCAGTCAAGCAAACGACGCTAAGCTGACTCATCATTATAAGTTTGCATCGATAGAATACTTATTCGAGCAAGAAGTCGGTCGACTTGTGCTCCCACAGATTTACTCGAAAATTGCCATTGATATCGACATAACCCCTCTACCAGGAAACCGTGCGCAATACGTAGTCAATGCAGAAATTTATGATGGTGAAATCATGCGAATTTGGAGTTACGGTGATGAAAACCCTACATCTATCAGAGTGCCAACTCCCTATTACTACCTAGAAACAATGGCATTTGTCCGTGCCGATAGTAACCTGACTATTGACTCTGTCAGTGATTTAGCTCCACTGCGAATTGGGCGCGTTCGCGGCGTTAAACACACTAATAATATTACCGCAGACCTCTCCGATATCTATGATGTACATAGTACCGTGTTGATGTTTGAGCTACTCGAGCAAGGTAAAATTGACGTTGCCCTCACTAATACCCTTGATGGGAAAGTGATTATTCAGCATCATCAATTTAATAACATTCGCGCCATGGATAAACCTTTAGCAACCCTAAAACTCTATCATTACCTTCACGAAAAACATCAAGATCTGAGCTTATTGATTGATCAACAAATCCAACAGCTCATTCAAAGTGGTGAATTAAGCAGTATGCTTAATCAGGCTGAACGCTATGTCATTAATCAATATAATAATGATACCAATCAATAAAAAGGTTAATGATGCAGCCCCATATCCAAACATTGATTCAGCTCTTATCGCAGCAAAACTTTAAGGAATTATTAAGCCATTATCAGGCTTGTGATGAACAACAACAAATTGATTTATTAGCTTTTGTGTACCAACAAAGTTTAAAATCGATAAGCGGTTTTGCATTTTACCAGCACATTGCTACCAAATTCATAGACAGCGCAGGCTTGCCGGCCTCTCTCATTATACAAATCAATAGCGCAGATGCCTTAAGCTTTTTTACTCCGGCATTGCAATTACGTGATCATTTCACCAAAACAAATCATCAACAACGAAATGTGGTTCACTATTTATTAGCTGGCGAAACGCCTCCTTTTAACTACCTACGTTCATTGTTACTTTTCGAGTCCAACGAGTTCTTAGCGCAAGCTCTGAGTCAACGCGACTGTAAAAATCTCACCCCTTTAGAAGTGTATTTGCGGGTCAATCAACGATTTACAGCACTGCCACCTCATGAATTCAACGCCCTCTTGGCCTTAATGGAAGCCGAGCAAAAGATCGCAACGATCACCCAACATAACTTAACTAAAACACTCCTGCAACTCAGGAAAAACTTGCAGGCTCAAGGATTAATCTTAGATGATAAAATACAGCGACCTGGCCTAATTGCAGCTTATTACGGATTGACCTTAGAACAAATTTATCAAGCCATTTAAAATGCGTATCACAGCTTGCCCGACTATCCTTAACAGCAACCCATTAAAAATTTATGTTAAGCAGGGCAGGAAACCTCATTGATAAAAAATACCAACATTATCACACTCATTATTGTTGCCTGCCTGGGGGTGTGTTTTTCGATTGCAATAGGTTGGGCCGTTTATCAATATGAAATGCAAGCACTCAGCCTCGAATTCAAAAACAAAATGGATGAAAAAGCAGCCAATATTGAACGAGAAATGTCTGTTAAGCTTGAAGGTTTGTATGCTATTAAAGGCTTTTTTGATAACTCAAAGTTTGTCTCAGAAGACGAATTTAATAACTTCACACAAGCTATTTTAGCCCGCCACCCTGACATTCTCACCATTGAGTGGGCACCCAAAGTCGAGTTAAGCAAACGTAATGAGTTTCTCGATACAATGCGCAAAACCCACCTTCACTTTGAAATTACCCAACAGCATAGCCAAGGGCTGATGCTCCCCTCAAAACCCCACCCAGTTCATTTTCCAGTTATGTACTTTCAGCCGAAACCAAAAAATGAGTTAATCTTGGGTTTTGATGTATTGTCTGAAAGTGAGCGGGCAACGGCACTCAATTTAGCGATCGAAGCAAACCTTCCAAGAGCTACGGGACCGATTAATTTGATACAATTTAGTGCTGAACAAAAAGGCTTTTTAGTTTTTTTACCTGTCTATAAAGACACGGCCATTACCACAGAGCAACGCCAAAAATTAACTAAGGGCCTCATTATTGGCGCGTATTTATTTGAAGATGTACTCACCAAAGTGTTCAACAAATCTGACTCTATTTATTTTAATATTCAGCTACTTGATTCCACGCACCCCAAAAAAAGGCTGTTATTTTCACACTCTAGCTCCTCAAGTATACAAGCTGCAACTAATTGGCAATATAAACAAAATCTCAAATCTATTCATGGACGTCAGTGGACTCTCATCGCCACGCCGAATGAAGCTTACTTTATGCAAGCTACGTCGCCGATACCCTATATTGCCAGCTTAATTAGCCTGATGTTTGTGATGTTAATTATGATGTTTGGCTATATATTAGTTATAAAAAACAAGCTTCTTGAGCAATCAAAATTAGATTTAGAAACCATAAGCAGAACAGACTGTGTCACTTGTATTGCAAATCGGCGTTATTTCGATGAAACAATACTAAACGAGTGGTCTCGAGCACGCCGAGAGAAAACCCCCTTAACCCTGCTCATGCTCGATATCGATCACTTTAAGCTGTTTAACGATACCTATGGTCATGTCAGGGGTGATGTTTGCCTTAAAGAAGTCGCACAAGCACTCAACCACTGCGTGACTCGTACTTCAGACTTAGTCGCGCGATATGGTGGTGAGGAGTTTGCGATTTTACTGCCATTTTCAAATCATGTTAGCTTTATTGCCGAGCGATGCCGGCAAAATGTCGAAGCACTGCAAATTCCACATCGTAATTCCCTTTCCAGTTCAATTGTGACCGTCAGCATCGGAGTTGCTACGATTATTCCTGATGCGCAAAAGGACTTAAATCAGCTTATTGAGCAAGCTGATGCTGCCCTTTACCAAGCAAAAGAACAAGGGCGCAATTGTGTTGTATTTTCCTAACCGAATATTAAAGGAAGGATCAGGCTAATTAATTTCACCACCCTCGCTTTCTAAGCATCTATCCCATTGAAATAAAATTAAAAGGTCTGTATTTTACTTTTATAACCATCCGCTCTAAACCGAAGTTAACATGACTTATTTACATGCACGTACTAACCCCTACAACGGCATGATCATTGATGGCCAGCAATTACCAGACTCACCCGAAGAGTTTACTCAACAATTACAGCAGTCCCTCGATTACTGGAAAGATCAGGGTCATGCAACGGTATGGTTAACGATTTTATTACCCCAAGCGCATTTAATTCCATGTGTTCTTGCCGCGGGTTTTGCGAACCACCACAGTAATCAACAAGGTTTCACATTTACCAAAGCCCTAATAGCTAATGCACTGATCCCTCACTTTGCGACCCATACGATTGGCGTCGGCGGATTAGTTATCAATAATAAGCAGCAATTACTCACTATCCGTGAGCAAGATCATATTCACACCCATCCACACAACTGGAAGTTCCCAGGCGGCATGCTCGATCCAAAAGAGCACATTGAATCCGGTGTGATACGTGAAGTATTTGAAGAAACAGGGATCCACACTCAATTTGATCGTGTGCTGGGGTGTCGTCATTATCACAAAGGCCAATTTAACACTTCGAATATTTATATCGTATGCCGCTTGACCCCGCTTAATCATGAAATCGTGATGCAAACGAGTGAAATTGCCGATGCTCGCTGGATGGATGTTAATGACTATTTACACGATGAGAAAATCGGAGCTTACAACCGGGCTATTTTAAGAAGTGCATTAGAAGGTAAGGGTTTGCAAGCACAATCGCTGCCAAGCATGTCCGCAACAGCTGACGAACTCGAAATATATATTGCCTAATACTGTAATCGAACAAACAAAAAAGCCACCCTATGCTAAATAACGTGGCTTTATTGTTAGATTTTAAGCTTGTAACTTATTCGTCATCACCGAAATCAATATTTTTGAAACCTGGCTTAGCTAAAATCTCTAAATAAAATGACTCGTGCTGCTCACTGACAATGTGATCAATGCATTTATTGATCGCTGACAAGCGGATATCTTCAGCTGTGTCTTCAGTTTGACCAAAGCGACAATCAAAATCCCAAAAATCTGCACCCTCAGGCAACTGCTTATTACGCTCACGTTTGATATATTTTTTGGCTTCAAACTTATATGAATCAACCAAACGCTCTAGCTTAATTTTTGGATGAGATAATACAAAGGTCTTTTTCATGGTTTTCCTAGCTACAAATGATGTATTCAATCACACCTAATTAAGTACAATAGGCAAAGATTGAAGTGAATACCCTATTATACTGTGAATTCAAAAATTATCGCTATGGCATCGAGCAATCATCTAAGATATTTTTGAGTTTCAGTCAATGTGATACCCCTTCATCAAACTGATTAAATTATACTCGCTTAGCAAAGTGTCAAAAATGTAGGTACGGAGCAATACAGTAGGTTACATTTATTACATACAGGTTGGTCGCTCAGAATGATACTTTCGCCTATCAATATAGGCTTTTGCTAAGCTTTATGCTGCTATTGGTCTCTATATGATTCAAAGTTGTCCCATTTAATTCGAATTGTCTTCATTTATAATCGAATTAAACAAACTAATGACTGAAAGGAATTCTAGCGAATAGATTGTGGAGGTCTAAAGCTAGATTCCTTCGTTGCTAAAAATCATCGAATTTTGAACTGCAGCGAATAGCCTTTATTTTAGCGCCTTACAGCAGAATACAGCTATGATTAATTTTTAATTCGTTTCAGTTAAAATGAGTAAAGTTCAGACGATCTCTTTCTATCCCATATCATTGATGTATTAGTACCAACTCACGAAGCTTACTATGTTCACTATAGTTTTCCCCCTTAAGCCTTTCAGATTCTTTTAGGCGATTTTTTTCACTTTTGATTTTTGAGGACGGATCTAGTTGTTCTTTGACTTCATCCACTAAATCTGAATATCGAATGAAAAACTCCCTTGGAGTATGGATCGTAGGTTTAACGGCCATTAATTCCAGCATTGTGTTGAGGCAGCCTTTTAAGTAATGCTCTAAGTGAGCACATAATTGCTCTAATCCTTCTATATTTTGTGCATCGTGAACAATCAAGTTTCTCACCCTATATATCCGTCTAAGGTGCTGACTAACTTTCCTTTCGTGCATTTCGATTCTATTGTGCATTTTAAGTGAAGAAGAAAAAAATTCTGAAAAATTCCGCAGTTTAAACTGGAAGTATGGATATTCATCTACCGAATTTATTAACACTTCACGTTTTTCTTCTTCTACTAAAAAGTCATATAAATTCGCGGGTCCCATATTTCTTAATGTAAAGGATTCTCCTCCTTCAACTTCAAAGTCAACTTTGTTTATATTGTGGAAGGCGCTGACAAATGAGCGTAATTTCTTTGTTACATAGTCTATTGCTATACAAGGTAATGTAGCCGCAATTACTCTATCATCATCTCCACCTTGACGATCAAACACGTCTCTAGCGAGAGATTCTAAGGCGGTCCAATAACTGGTGTATTTGGACTCTACACTAGTTGACAGTGTTCCAACTCTCAACAATCTAAATGCGGCAGAGATTTTATTGTCTTTGATCCCTTTGTAAGCATCGTCATTATTAGACTCAATACTCTGACAGAAATTTAAAAACTTTTCTTTTTCAAACTCATAATTGGGGTTGGGTATTGGTCTATGGATTTTGAAGCTTTTCGTTTGGTTTCTAGATAACGATTTCGCTGTATAATTAGTCTCTATGTTAATTTCCTGCTTGCCCAGCGTATAGCTTAGCGCGTCTACAAACTCTACTAGCAAGTCGTATGATTTAGCACCTGCAATCGTGAAAGATTGTGCTTCTAAAGTACATTTTGACTCCAAAATTCGCCCATCCTTTGGAGTAATGTTCAATGGACCAAAATTAATACTTGGACCCTGTCCTTCAAGCATATCAACCAATGCTTTGCTTCTAATTTTAAAGGTGAGTTCGTAACTTTCATTTGGACTTAATGCCGCAGACTGCAAACGCTCAAATCTTTGTTCAAAGGTGCTCTCACCTTGTTTCATTAAAATAAATCGATAAAAAGCGTTTGTTTCTTGCATTCCTGCACCATTAGCAGCCAATGCTCCCATTACAGAGTTCGTCAAAGATATGATTTTCTTGAAATGTTCGTCTTTTGCTCCTAGTTCAAAGGATGCAAGCTCCGATTTAATTTCATTTAAACAGTCTTTCAGATAATTCTGACTTAACGTCTCATTTAACTCTCTCAACAAGCTCTTTACCAAACCACTCCGTTTATTGATGCGGCATTGTTCAGGGTCTCCACCCGTGTTGGATTTTTCGTTTAGGAAAGTAATAAGCCTTTGGGCTATGCCTTTGTATGTTGAATTGTTTATTACAAGGTCATTTTCTAAGATTTCGGATAGTTCAGCCCCAACTAATACTCTTTTGCCTGCGGCTCCAAAGTTATTACCCACCTCATACAGTGATAATAACTCTCTAATACCCCGAATAGGGTTTGAAAACGTAGCTCTCTCACTATCAAGAGACATTTCATGGGACATGTTATACCAACAGTCTAGAAAAAAAGCTTGCTCTATTGAAAATCCCTTTGTTAGAATTGCCTTGTCTGTCCGCATTGTTATTTTTATTTATCCGTTCTACAATTTTAATGCAGATACTACACGAATTTTAATTAGTTGCTCAAGGGGCAGCTAATGTACCGAAAGAATGGTCGCCTATTTGGACTGGTGCTTAGTCCCGCAAGTAGACCCGACCAACCTATACAAAAGCCCTCAAAATTGAGGGCTTTTCTTTTTTAAATTTTTCCTAACGTCCGTAATACAGCCTTTGTCAAAGGTGTTTTGGTCAACTCCAGCCGGACACTTTTCAAAAAGAATTTTCATACTCTACTGGTAACTGATCGTTATTAGCTGAGTGCAGCCATTCTAGGTTGTAATACTTCATATATTCAGCAACATCATTTTTCATATGTTCACGAGTTGGTTGAGCCACTTTTAGCAAAAAGTCATGTTTAAAGCTACCAAAGAACCTTTCAACAACAGCGTTATCCCAACAAGCTCCTACATCACCCATGCTTGCTCGCATACCTAACTGCTTCAACATGTTCCGGTATCATTTACTCGTATGTTGTAAGTTCGTTATTGGAAACTTCAGCAACGCCAATAAATTCAAATAATGAAGAACTACATAAATTCATGTTGGATTTCCTTTAAGACGGAGAATTTGCTCAATATTTATCAGTGATATCACAAACTAAAAGCATGGTTTCCAAAAAAGGAATTAGCTTATATAGTGGTCGCTACTTTAGGGAAAAAGAATAATAAAAATGGCAATTCAATTTGAAGAGATAAATAATCCTAAATCTTGGGAAACTTATTTTAAATCTTTGCTTAAATATCGTTACGGTCAAGAGAACGTATTTGACATCCCTGATCAAAATGAAGGGGACTGGGGGGTAGAATGTTATACTGCCTGTGGAAAAGTATTCCAATGCTATTTCCCAGACAAAAATCATTCAGCAACAAAACTTTATGAAAGTCAAAGAGACAAAATCAATAATGATTTGAAGAAGCTGACAGCGACCAATGCTGATATTTGGCAAGATATTTTTGACAATCATGGAATAAAAGTTAAGTCGTGGATTCTAGCTACACCGCGTTATACTAATAAATTACTCGCTCAATATATTGCGAAGAAAACTAGTGAAGTCAGGAATCTAGGGTTGAGTTTCGTTGACGATGATTTTAGGGTTTCGGTACAAACAGATGAAGACTATCCAGTAGAAAAGCAAAATTTGATAAACTGCTTTACCCAAATAAAAATACATGTTGATGATATTTCTGATTCTGACCTAGCTGATTGGATTAGCGAGCAAGTCGGCTTTTTAGCCGACTTACATCCTAAATTAGAGATATTAGCTGATGGTGATTTAAAAGAAATAGATAATCAAAAGTTAGCAATCTCAAACTTTTATTTGACTTACCAAAACATGCTGGACATCTTAGAAAGGGATTATCCACAGATACACTTATCAGTCATTGATTGCGTAAATGCACGGAAACAAAAACTCAAACAGAGAATTTCTTTGTTTGCCAGAGGTAAAGCTCCGGCAGAAATTCTAGAAGAAAATCTTAAGCAACTTGAAAATGACTTAGCTGAAATAATGCCTAATTTTTTTGGTGGTACTCGTTCAGATATGTGTGCAGGTGTTATTGCTGGTTGGTTAATAGAATGCCCCTTGAGGTTTTAAAATGGACTTGAAACAACTGGTTACTAAAAAGCCATTCTATATCAGTGAAAGAAAGGAGTTTATTTCATGTGATTTAAGGCCAAATTGGCGGATCTCGTTATTACTTCTCATTTTACGTTTAGTTGGTAGAGGGAATAAAGCTTCTAGAAACAAGATACACATTGTTAATTGGGCATTGAAAAATGAAGAACATGTTCAAAGTTATCTTGCGTATATAGAAAATGGACAGGGAAAACGCCCGTTTATAAATTTAGACCCGGCAATGGATAAGGCCATTGATTATGCACTGTATTCCAAGTTGCTTAATATTGAAAATAACAGAGTGTTTCTGACCGAAGATGGTATCAAAATAGCAAACAAATTAAATAAAGCTGATGTTTTTAGTTGTGAAAAAAGAGTATTGGAAAAATTAAAACAGGCGTTAACTGAAGATAAAGTAAAAAAAGTGCTTGAAGGGAAATAAATATGTCATTGAGTTTAAAGCGTCTGCTTGTAAAAATTAAAGCAATGGATGGTGGGCCATTCGGTTTAGATATTACCTTCGAACAAGGACTAGTTATAATACGATTGGATAACACTCACGGTAAATCAACGTGTTTAAACTCCATTGCTTACGCTTTAGGTATGGAAAAAGGTATTGGAGCGACGAGTCGTTTTCCGTTTACTCCTGTTATGAATAAAACATTGGTTTTTGAAGGAGAAAGCTATTCAGTTGTTAGTTCCGAAGTGTTTTTGCAAATATCAAATGGTAATGAAGAATACACTTTACAACGGGATATTCATGCATTTGATTGCGATACAAATATAGTAAAAGTTCAGCAAGGAAGTATTGATAATTTTTCCCCAGTTTTAAGCGAAAAGTACTACATAAATAAAGTTAATGATACGAGCAGTGAAAAAGGGTTTTATACTTGGTTATGTAAATTCATTGGTTGGAAATTACCTACCGTGCCCAAAACTGACGGTGGTGAAAGCTTACTATATCCGTCCACTATTTTCCCGTTATTATTCGTAGAACAAAAGCGAGGCTGGACAGGAATTCAATCCACTCTACCTTATTATTTTAAAATCAAAGATGTTAGAAAACGTGCTATTGAATTCATAATGGAATTAGGTGTTCATGATCTTTTAGTTAAAAAGCAAAAACTAAAAATGAAGAACGAGAAATTGCTGGGATATTGGCATCAGTGGCATATGCAGCTTAGTAATAAAGCTAAGTTAGTTAGGGGTGAAGTCGTTGGTTTAAAAAAACATCCTCATAAAGAGTTCTCGCAATATTCGATTGAAGTTGAGATAGCTGTTGATAAAAAAAGAGCTTTATTAGATGACTTGCTAATAACTAAACAAAAAGCCTTGGATGAAGCTAAAAGTAAGCGGGTTAAAGAAAGTGGGAATGACTTTGATGTGTCACGCGTGAAATCGAAGATTGCGGATAAAGAAATACAACAGCAAGTCACCCAAGATAATTTTGACGAAGCAAGTCAAAAACTTCAGTTTCTGGCAACTAATGTATCTTCCGTTAGTACTCGACTGAGTTCACTTAACGAAAATAAGCGGAAATATGAGGACCTTAAAAAAGTCAACGAATTGGCTTTATTTGACGGTCTTAGCATCGATGAAGGGATTTGCCCTGCGTGTGAACAACCTGTTGCCGATGCTCTATTACCAAATATTGTCGAGCATGATGTAATGTCGGCAGATGAAAGTTTGGTGTTCTTAAAAAATCAAATTAAAACTTTTACTTTTATCCTCGATAACTCGACACAAGAGTTTGAGAAACAACAGCAATTTGTTAATGAAGTTAGAAATGATTTATTTGATTGCAAAGCTGAAATACGGAGGTTAAAAGAAAGTATAACTGATGTAAGTAAGACTAACTTAGAAGAGTTTATTCGTGAAGAAGTAAAGCTTGAAGAGCAAATTAAACTGCTTGAAGAAGTAAGAGTTTTTAGAGAACAGGTTAAGGAAAAAATAACTGCACTTCATCGGGAGATTATTTCTACTGAAAAATCAATTAACAACATCCCTAAAGATGGTTTAACAAAGTTAGACAGGCAAAAACTATACAGGTTGAGAGAAATTCTGATATCACACGAGAAAGAATATGGCTTTAGTAGCTTTTCGCCAAATGATCTAAATATTTCTTTTGATTCATATTTACCAACACTCGAAAATTATGACTTAGGTTTTGATACTTCGGCTAGTGACGGTATTAGAATTATTTGGGGGTACTTATTGAGTATGCTAGAACTTTCACGCGAATATGAAATGAACCACCCCGGACTATTAATATTTGATGAGCCGAGGCAACAAGATGCAGACCCCGTGAGTTTTAGTTCTTTGTTAAAGAAAGCGTCAGAGACTAAGAAACATAACCAGCAAGTCATTTTAGCAACATCTGAAAAAACTGAGCCATTGAATAAGGCAACTGTGGGCTTAGACTACAAGCTAATTGATCTCACTGAAAGTGGTGAAAAAATAATGCGCCCATTGAATTAACTGCTAGCGGAAACTCGGTTTTTCCAGTTTGATTTCAAAAGCTAAGTTTGGATTGCCCATCAAACTTAATGTGGCATTGTTGAAACATAGTTTACTTAAAACAGCAAGTGGCAGTATTTATAAGGTAGTGGGCCGAGGTGGTAAAGCGAGTATAGATTACCGAGACTTTGGAGCTACTGCGTAATGGTATTAGCTGTATTAGCCCTGAGCAAATTCATTCGTTGAAAACCGCAACACACCAGCATTAACATAAAGCTGTACGTTGCGGCAGCTATTCTATAAACAATAGCACTTCTTTACTTAAAACAAGCCAGATTGTATCTATTTAATAAACACTTGTGCCTGTTTAGTTCTGAAAGTATCTGTTTTCATTCTGAGCAACTAAAACTAAACAGCGCCGCCGCAGGCGACGCCTGAACTCCAGGCGAACTGGAAGTTGTAGCCGCCAAGCCAACCAGTCACGTCGATGACTTCGCCGATAAAAAACAAGCCTGGGGCTTTTTTCGCTTCAAAGGTTTTTGAGCTAAGCTCGTTCGTATCGACGCCTCCTAAAGTTACCTCGGCTGTACGATAACCTTCTGTGCCATTAGGTTTTATGTGCCATTGATGAATATAAATTGCTAACGCATCTATTTCGCTATGAGTTAGCTGATTCAATGCTTTATCAGGAATATCATGATGTTTTATCATCACCTCGACCAAACGTTTAGGTAGCAAAGTGCTAAGGATATTTTTTAAAGATTTTTGCCCTTGTTGTTCACGTAAGTGATGAATGTGTTCAGCTAAATCCAGCTCTGGCAATAAGTTAATGATCACAGCCTGACCAGCTTGCCAAAAAGAGGATATTTGTAAAATAGCCGGGCCTGATAAACCTCGGTGGGTAAACAGGATATTTTCACGAAATTGCGTGCCCTCTTCACTACTCACCAAGCAATCAACACTCACTCCTGAGAGTCCATCAAAACGTTGTTTATCGTGATCATGCAATGTAAACGGCACCAGTGCAGCACAGGTTGGTAAGACGTTTAGACCAAATTGCTCTGCAATTTTATAACCGATTGGGGAAGCTCCCAATTTCGGCATAGTTAACCCGCCAGATGCCACCACGAGCGATTGGCACTGATAGCTGCCTGCCGATGTGCTGATTTGGTAACCGGCATTTGTTCTGCTCACGGCTAAGACTTCTGAACGCAGCATTACTTGAACACCCGCCCATTCACATTCAGTCAGTAAAATATCAACGATGTCTTGTGCGCTATTGTCACAAAACAGTTGTCCTAAAGTTTTATGGTGATAAGCCAAACCGTGTCTGTCCACCAGCTCAATAAAGTCATGTTGGGTATAGCGACTTAAACATGATTTCACAAAATGTGGGTTTTGACATAGATAGTTATCTGGGTGGGCATTTTCGTTAGTGAAATTACATCGGCCGCCACCACTGATAAGAATTTTTCGCCCTGGCTTTTTGCCCATATCGAGTACCGCCACTGATCGTCCGCGATATCCGGCTGTTGCAGCAGCCATTAATCCCGCCGCCCCTGCACCGATAATGACTACATCAAATTCTTGCATTATAAAAAACCCTATTCACTGTGTCGCAAAATCTAGCCGATAAAAAAAGGATGCCGATGCATCCTTTTTCTATAATGGCGATTTTACCGCATTACGCTGCGGGATCCATAATAGAAGTTGAACCTGATTTCGCAAGTTCAGCTAAGTCTTTGTCTATCCAGAATAATGCTTTGCCATCTTCACCAACTAATTCAATTTTATCGATGATACCTTTGAATAGTTTTTCTTCTTCATGCTGCTCTGCCACATACCATTGTAAAAAGTTAAAGGTCGAGTAGTCATGTGTAGTGAATGCGGTATGAGTCAGTTCGTTAATTTCTTTGGTGATCAAGCATTCATGCTCGTAAGTGGCTTTAAAGATCTCACCTAAGCTCGAAAACTCATGAGGCGGCGCTTCAACCGTACCTAAAATTGGCAATGCTCCCGTCTCACTCACGTATGTGAATAGGCGGTTCATGTGATCCATTTCTTCACGTGCATGTTTGCGAAGTAATTCTGCTGCCCCTTCAAACCCTTTATCTTCACACCATGCACTCATTTGCAGATATAAATTGGAAGAATAAAACTCAAGGTTAATTTGCTCGTTTAATTTTTCGACCATAGTAGGTGCTAGCATGAAAATTCTCCTCTAAAAAATGAGGGTGCATTGTTGGTGATCTAACAAAAAAAATCAAGTTAACTGATTGCTCTATTAACTTGATTTTTAATATTTTTTGCTGATTTTATTTGATTGTAATTCGCATTACGAACCAAGTTCGCATTTAAAGTTGCGCCAATATTTGCTCAGCTTTTGATACTTCAAATTCTTTGCCTTGTTCCACAGCTAAATAGCTCACTACTGCATCATCAACAATCATGGCATAACGTAATGCACGTGTCCCACCAAAGGCGCCGGTTTCTTGAGAAAGACCGATGGCTTTACTAAAACTGGCATCACCATCAGCGAGCATAATCAATTGCTCTGCATTTTGGCTTTCACCCCACGCTTTCATCACAAATGCATCGTTAACCGATAAACAAATAATACTGTCGACTCCCTTGGCTTTCATTTCATCTGCCAAGACAACATAACCTGGTAAATGTGCTGCCGAACAAGTTGGAGTAAAAGCGCCCGGCAGAGCAAATAAGACCACTTTTTTTCCTGCAAACAGATCTGCGGTGGTTGGATTACTCATACCATCGGCGGTTAAGACATTAAATACATGTGTCGGAAGTGACTGTCCTACTGTAATCATCTGAGTTCCTTAATTTAATTTGTTAAGTACAACTCATTACTTGTAACCCATCAGCGTGCTAAAAGCCAGTGACTCTCACGATATTCGGCATTAATTGAGCCCTAAACTGTGTCGCACGCTTTGCATTTGTTTTTGCAAGCTTTGTTGCACTTGTCCGACTAACTCATTTGCTTGAGTGACCTGGCTTTTCATTTGCCCCATAGCGCTGGAAAAGTTTTCGAGTAAATTATGCTGATTAGCAGCTACTTGGCTGGCATCTTTTGCGACTTGACTGGCTGACTGTGCATTGATCGCAACTTGCTCTGAGTTTAGTTTCAATTGCTCTGCATTACTGGTTTGGCTTTGCGAATCTTCCGAGAGCGCGTTAATTTGTGTTGAGACTTGCTGCGAGCTTTGAGTCAATAAATCGAGCTGACTTTTAATATCTGCTAATGAGCTTTGAGTTTGTTGGGCTAACTTTCTCACCTCATCTGCGACCACAGAAAAACCTCGGCCATGTTCACCCGCCCGAGCGGACTCTATCGCCGCGTTGAGCGCTAACAAGTTTGTTTGCTCTGCAATTGATTGAATGACATCAACCACATTGTGCACATCCGACACACCTTTAAGTAATTCGTTTAAACTTTCCATACCTTGGCGAACTTTAACGTGCGTCGAAGAGCTCGCAGCCAACATTGACTGCGCATATCCAAGACTATGATCCATCGCGCTAAAAGTATTTTGTGCATTGTTTTCTACTTTGGCGTTCACTTGGTTGAGTTGCTCCGCCATATGTTTAATATCAATTAATAAGCCTTCATTGCGCTCAACTTGATCAAAGGTATGGTGTGAATGGCCACTAATATTATTGAGATTATCATTCATGTCTTGCATAAACTCATTGATCAACCCTAACATCTGTTCACGTTCAGCCAATTGCACTCGCTGCTGCTCAATCAGTTGATTAAAGTACGCAGTAATTTCACCTGTTTCGGTATCAGCACGGCTGTTTTCGAGCGCTTTGAGTTCGCTAGTTTCGAGTAAGCTTTTAAATGCATTACGTAAATTTCGCAGTGGATTGAGCACCTGTTGGCGCTGGGTAAAATACACAGCAATCGCTAAAATAAACAGCCCGCCAATATTAGCCGTAAAAATCAGCAGCACTTGCTGCTGTGTAGATTGCTGCTCAGTCAGTAAGTTTTTCTCTGCAACCAGCACCGTTTTGGCCAACTCCGCGATTTCTTGGCGCAGTGCATCAATCCCTTCAAGGCGCTCTTTTGCTTGCTGGGCGGTACTCCTTAAGTCACGAATAAACCGGTTCGGCCAGCTACTCAGTTCGGCTTTAATTTCATCTGATAATTCCTCTTTTTCGTCATCGAAAAACAGGGCATCTTCCTCGTCATTCTCTAAATACAGTTTGAGGGTAGGTAAATCATGAATCTGGTTAGCTAACATTTTTAACGACTGCACCACCTGCTTTACGTTATTTTCACTCTCAATCGAATATGCCTGATTCAGAGTATGGCTATACATAGCCAAATTTAGCGTCTGCGCAGCATAATCGGCAGCTAACACTGAGTATTTGTTCGCTAAGGCTTGTTTATCTTCGGCTGTTTTTTGTGCGTAGTTTGTCAACGCGATTGCACTGCCTGACATTTGCCTGATAGCGTTATCAATCAAGGCGTTTTCATTTCCTGATAATTTACCTAACGCCCGATATTTCGTTTCGATACCCTGTTGCAAAACCGCAAACTGTGCTGTCAATTGCTGCTGCAGTGCCATTGGCAAGCTAGCTAATTGTTCTGCTTCGATTTTGCTAATTAACGTTTGTGCTTGACTGAGTTCTTGGCTGTCACCCGATACCAAGTAATCTTCTATTTGACGAGATAATTTCACCACTAACGCATGTTTAACGGTGTTGTAAGACTGAGTTTGAGCCATTAAGGCCTGCTGTACCGACACAGCCCAAAATAAAGTGACGGCCAAAATAACACTGGCACTGAGCAAAAGTACCGCAAGCAATCGAGTAAAAGAAGAAACGCGCATTACATAAGCTCCTATGGGCTAGCTAATCGCGCCGACAGTACCTGTTTTGCATGACGTTTTTATTGAATATTTATGACAAAGTGAGTTAACGCAACATTCAAGTCGCAACCCACTGAATTAACTAATTAATCGTAAATTATTAATTAGTCATTGCCGCTTTGATATAGACATCAAAACGGTTTTTCTTGGTCGCTATCACCATTGATGGCTTTTGTTGATTTAAATCTGGCGCATAATCAGGGCGCTTTACTACCACTCGCTTATTCGCTAACGCTAGCGCATCAGGAAGCAAGGCATCTGCATCTAAATCTTGACCCACCAAATCTTGAAAAACCCGCATTTCTTTTTTAACTAATGCTGATTTTTCACGGTGGGGGTACATAGGATCGAGATATACCACATCAATGACATGAGATGAGTTAGGTAACAATTGATGGCTACTACCAAACTCCATTTGCATGTTTTCTTGCATCCACTGGCCAATTTCAGCATCTTGATACGCGCGCTGTAAACCATCATACAAGAGTGCAGCCACAATAGGATTACGTTCATGCAAAATCACTTTACAACCTAACGCAGCAAGCACAAAAGCATCACGTCCAAGCCCTGCGGTCCCATCAAGCACTGTGGGTGTCACACCTTTATTTAACCCTACCGCTTTCGCGATGGCTTGGCCTTTTCCGCCACCAAACTTGCGCCGGTGGGCCGCCGCACCCGTGACAAAATCAACTCGGATCGCTCCAAGCTTTTTTTCATCTGTTTTATAAAGACTTAAACCTAGCTCATCGTAATGAAGCTCAAAGAGATTATCGGGATTGTGCCAAGCAGCTAAGTTAAATTGCTGCTCTATTTTATTTAGATAAGGGCGAAGTTCTGCAAATGGGCTGTGGATAATCAAAGCACGGCTCTCTCAATAGTGGACCTGTGCATTATACCCAAAGCGATAAAAAACTGCTGTAGTTGATTAAAATAATTCGATGTCGATTTGAGAGGTCACTTCGTTAACAGTTTCTTCTTGGTGTAATTGTGAAAACTGTTCGAGCATTTGCGCTCGTTGCACCATGATATGCTCCATATACGCAATCACATCATTAAAAGACGATCGCATTTGTTGAGTCATTTCTAAATGCGCCTGTAACTCTTTCATTGTGTGCTTAACAGAGTTTAAAACGAGATCTTCTTGCTTACTTTCAAGACCAAGTGTCGGGATAGTTTTAATAAAGTTACTGTAAAGCACCTTAACCATATCAACAGACACTTGCCCATGAGCATAGACTTTTTCGACTTGAGTACGTAATGTGCTATCAACCAAGTTAAATGTTTCGGTAATTTCGTCGGCCTGCTCCATAATGAGCTCATTAATTTCCATCGACATTACTTTGGCATTGGTTGCCTCTAATACATGTGGGAATAAATCTTTATAACGGCCATACGTGGCTGCATCATCAAGCGGCATGTTTTTCACTAATAGCGATACTTTGGGATAATTAACGATTGTCCGCGCGCCAAAATCGATAAAACGATCGCTATCTTGACACTTTTCGAGTAACTCTTGTTCAAGAGGGCACACCGCATCATGATTACTAAAATACGCAGCCCCTTCTTTATACCAATAAGCCACCACAACCTGTAAATCGAGCGGATTAAAAAATTCAAAAAAATGGTCACTTAATCGCTCTAATGAATGAGCATTGTAAGTTTGGCCAACATAGCGCATAACTCGCCCCATATCACTAAAATCAGTCAATGCCATTTCAGCTGTTGATTCAGCTTGAGCCACGTGATTTTTTAATCGGGTTGATTGCTGCCGATACTGATAGAGCACTTCAATTCGCGCCAATAATTCATCTTTAGCAAATGGCTTCACTATGTAGTCATCCGCACCGGAGTTATACCCTCTCACGCGATCTTCAAGCGCGCCACGGCCCGATAGAAACATCACAGGTATTTCATTGGTTGAGCTGTCTTTTTTTAGTTGTTGGCACACTTCGTAGCCTGTCATACCCGGCATTTCAACATCCAGTAAAATAATATCGGGGTTATGACGGATCGCTGCGCGGATCCCTTGTTCGCCATTTTCGGCCTGAATTACCTCACAATAATCGGATAAGGTTTGTTCGATTAAGTTTCGAATAAACTTATCATCATCAATCGCGAGAACCAATTTAGACATACTAGCGCTTCCTTTTTTTAAAAACGGCTTGGCATTTAATTTCGTTTAAAAAGCATAGTACGCTACTAGATGTTTGAAAAATTTTTATAGCAAATCAACGGTTAGTCTGCCCTGAAAATGAAAAAGCGCCAAATGGCGCTTTTTCATATATCGGTCTTTTATGCTGCTATGCCGCTATGGCGTAGCAATGCATCAATTTGTGGCTCTCGTCCCCTAAAGGCTTTAAACAACTCCATCGGCTCTTTTGATCCACCCATCTCTAAAACGGCGTGCATAAAGTCTCGCCCTGTTTGGCCATTAAAGACGCCTTCTTCTTCAAAGCGAGAGAACGCATCGGCAGATAACACTTCAGCCCATTTATACGAATAATAACCAGCACTGTAACCACCCGCAAAAATATGGCTAAACCCATGCTGGAAACGATTAAACTCAGGTGCTTTAAACACCGCAACACGTTGGCGCACTGCATTAAGCGTATTTTGTATATGACTTTGTTTCTCAGGAGTAAAGTCAGCATGAATATGAAAATCAAATAAAGAAAACTCTATCTGACGTAACATTTGCATGGCTGACTGGTAGTTTTTAGCCGCCAACAATTTATCGAGCAATGCTTTAGGAAGTGGCTCGTTACTCTCATAGTGGCCAGAAATAAACGCCAACGCTTCTTCTTCATAGCACCAGTTCTCAAGGAACTGACTGGGCAATTCAACCGCATCCCAAGCAACCCCATTGATACCCGATACTGCGCCTGCTTTTACTTGCGTGAGCATATGATGAATACCATGACCAAACTCATGGAATAACGTCGTCACTTCATTATGAGTGAATAATGCAGGCTTATCGCCTACGGGTTTATTAAAATTACAGACTAAATATGCGACAGGGTTTTGTAATTGCCCATTGGCGCGAACTTTGCGCCCCATGCAATCGTCCATCCATGCTCCGCCACGCTTGTTATCACGCGCATACAAATCAAGGTAGAATGACCCTCGATGTTGCCCTTGTTCATCGGAAATCTCAAAAAAACGAACATCAGGGTGCCAAGTATCAATACCTTTAACTTCTGTCACTTCAATACCAAACAAGCGTTTCACTGTGGCAAATAAACCACTTAAGACACGATTTTCTGGGAAGTACGGGCGCAATACTTCATCAGAAATTGCATACTTTTGCTGTTTGAGCTTTTCACTAAAATAACCTAAATCCCATGCTTCGAGTGAATCAAGATTGGCGGTCTCTTTTGCAAACGCAATTACTTCAGCTAACTCTTGCTCAGCTTGTGGTTTTGAGCGCTCAGCTAAATTATCTAAAAAGTCAAAAACTTGCTGTGTATTTTGCGCCATTTTAGTCGCCAAAGAAAGTTCAGCGTAATTAGAAAAATCCAGTAACAGAGCAAGCTCATGACGCAGCGCTAATAATTCATCCATGATAGCTGAGTTATCAAACTCATTGGCATTAGGACCTTGCTCTGAAGCTCGTGTTGCAAATGCAACATAGGTTTCTTTTCTGAGCTCTCGATTGTCCGCATAGGTCATGACGGGTAAATATGACGGAAAATCTAATGTAAACACCCAGCCTGTCAGCTCTTTGCTTTGCGCAGTGTGCGCCGCCAGTGCTAATGCAGATTCTGGTAAGCCACTCAACTGGCTTTCATCAGTAATATGTTTTTGCCATGCTTGTGTTGCATCCATGACATTGTTGCCAAATTTAGCCGCAAGCTCAGATAAGCGACGACTGATTTCACCATATCGTTTTTGCTTATCTGCAGAAAGTGAAATTCCTGATAGCTTAAAGTCTCTCAGCGCATTATTGATAACTTTTTGCTGCTCTGTGGAAAGTGACGTAAATTCAGCCGAATCAAAAATAGCTTGGTAAGCCTGATATAGACCTTGATGCTGACCAACAAAAGTCGAATATTCAGATATCAGTGGCAAGCATAAATCATATTGCTCTCGTAACTCAGGACTATTAACCACAGAATGCATGTGCGATACCGGCGACCATAAACGCGATAACTGATCGTCCACTTCTTCTAAAGGCGTTATAAAATTGTCCCACGTAAAAATCTCGTTGTTTAAAACCTCATCGATGGTCGTGCGACATTTTTCGATTCCTTGTTTAAGTGCTGGAACAATGTGCTCTGGTTTAATTTGTGAAAACGGGGGTAAACCTTCAAGGTTGATCAGTGGGTTACTCATATTTAGTCTCTTTGCGTTAACGTGCATTAATGATGAAGTTGGGGCTAAAGAAAAAAAAACAACTCTCTTAAAAGGGTTGCTCAAGGGCAAAACACAAGTAGCTCATTAAAGGCACGGCTTTTTTGTAGCGCTCTACTGCCATTTCAACCAACGTGCTAGAGCAGGTTTGCTGTGACGTTAGCGAACTAATTGCAATAAAATCTTTGCGTTTGAGCTCTTCGAGCAATGGGTGTTCTTTATCAAACCCTCGAGGTGGGCGCTTTAAAGAGTCCCCTGACATTACATATGCAGATTGAAACTCTGAATTAAATACTGCTTTTTTATAGCTATTGGGGTTTTCATCAATGCAATGGCGAATTTTATTTAACGCTTTGGATTCTGGCCGCCAAATGCCTGCGCCGACAAAACATTGCTGATTTGAAAGGTGGAAATAAAATCCCGGCGCGTGTACATCTTTCCCCATAAAGTGGCGAAACTGGATCCCGACATTTATTTTGTAAGGGGTCTTATCTTTGCTAAAGCGCGCATCACGATGAATGCGCATTAAACTTCCGCCTACTTTTTTATCGGATGCGACGAGGTGACTTGAAATCTCAGCCAAAGGGGCTTGCATTTGGCGAATGAAGTCCAGTGCGGGCTCCCTCACGTATTGCTCGTAGTGATCTTTTCGCTGGTTAAACCAATCTCGGGTATTATTATGTTCTAACTGTTCGAGAAATGTGAATGTTTTATCTGTAAACATAGGTCTCCTAATTTATTCTTTCTTTTATTTACTTAATGTTATGCTAAAGCGAATAACATTCAACGGTTAAGGATACAAAATGGCACAACATTTTGATTATATTGCAATTGGTGGTGGTAGCGGTGGTATCGCATCAGCCAACAGAGCAGCCATGCGTGGCGCCAAAGTCGCCCTCATTGAAGCACAACACATGGGTGGAACCTGTGTGAATGTTGGCTGCGTCCCTAAAAAAGTAATGTGGCATGGCGCGCAAGTCGCTGAAGCCATAAAGCTGTATGCACCTGATTATGGCTTTGACGTTGAAATTAAAAACTTTAATTGGTCAAAACTCATAGAAAGCCGCCAAGCTTATATTGGTCGAATTCATCAAGGTTATGACAAGTACCTCGCTAGCAATGGCGTGACTGTGATCAATGGATTTGCCAAATTTATTGATAACAAAACCGTCGAAGTAAACGGCGAACACTACACAGCAGATCATATTTTAGTGGCTGTGGGTGGTCGCCCAAGTATTCCAAACATTCCTGGCGCAGAACTCGGTATTGATTCAAATGGATTTTTTGAATTAACCGAACAACCAAAGCGCGTTGCAGTGATCGGTGCAGGCTATATTGCAGTTGAGCTCGCGGGTGTATTACATGGCCTTGGTACTGAAACACATTTATTTGTGCGTAAACATGCACCGCTGCGCAGTTTTGATCCACTGATTGTCGACACACTTACTGAAGTCATGGCTGCTGAAGGGCCAACCTTACACACACATGCAACCCCGAGTAAACTCACCAAAGAGTCTGACGGGAGTGTTACTTTGCACCTTGAAAGCGGCGAAACGCATACTGTTGACCAAGTAATTTGGGCGATAGGTCGCCACCCTGCCACAGACGCCATCAACATTGCAGCTGCGGGGGTTGAGCTCAATGAACACGGTTATGTAAAAGTCGATGAATACCAGCAAACGACTGCTAAAAATGTCTACGCTGTTGGCGACATAATTGAAGGTGGAGTCGAATTAACACCTGTTGCTGTCAAAGCGGGCCGCCTCCTTTCTGAACGGTTGTTTAACCCTGAGATGCCTGATGCAAAAATGGATTACAGCTTGATCCCTACAGTGGTGTTTAGTCACCCGCCAATCGGCACTATTGGCTTAACCGAGCAACAAGCGATTGCACAATATGGTCAAGATGATATCAAAGTGTACACGTCGAGCTTTGCCGCGATGTACACAGCTGTGACTCAACATCGTCAACCTTGTAAAATGAAACTTGTTTGCCAAGGTGCGAACGAGAAAATTGTCGGCTTACATGGGATTGGCTTTGCGGTCGATGAAATGATTCAAGGCTTTGCCGTCGCAATGAAAATGGGCGCAACAAAAGCTGATTTTGACTCAGTTGTCGCCATTCACCCGACAGGTTCAGAAGAGTTTGTGACTATGCGCTAAGCGCAGTATTATAATTGAATGATTAAGGGCAACCCTTTAATCATTCAATTAATCGCACAGTTTGCTTCACCGAATAAATGATAACGTGTCATCGGCATATAACAAGGCTGCGACGTAGGTTTTACCAATATGACGAAAGCTTGGCTTTTGTGGTAAAAACGCAGCGATCATTTGTTCATGATCATCAATTTCAATCGCTTTTACTAGCATCAGCATTTTTCCGATGGAGCCACTGTGGTCTAGCAATGCCGATACACAGGCTTCACTGAGCAAAAATTCTTCACAGATTTCCGCGATGGATTTATCGAGTATTGCATCGAGTACAGAAACAAGCCCCACTAAGTATCCCGTGTTCATCACTTCTTCGCCATGCTCTTCTAGCATATCAGCGATAAATCGAGCCCGAGTTAAGCCTAATTTGGTCAACTCAGATGGTTTATCTTGCCCTAATTCACTTAATGTCAGGACTGTAATAAATTGGCGAATTAAATCTTCGCCTAAATAGATAATCGCTTGTGATAATGAGCTAATGGAAGACTTTGCAGATTTACACGCGCCATTAGCCATTTTCAGCACCCGTGCAGTTAAACTAATATCTCGCGCTACTTTGTTCTGAACTTGCGTAAAATCAAGGCTATCTTGAAGCACTAGTTTCATCAAATCAATGACGACTAGTTTGAGTGGCGTGATATTTTTTAGGTTCATCATTTCTGGTTTTGCAAAAAAGTAGCCCTGATATAAATCAACCCCAACTTTAACCAGCTCTGCGAAGGTGTGATAATCTTCAATCCTCTCAACAACTATTTTTGTTTTAGGATAGAGCCGCTTGAGCCTTTTTACTTGTAGTAACGTGCGCATGAGCGGCGTTTCAACTTCAAGTTTAATATAGTTCACTTGACTCAGTAATGGCTGCCACTTCTCATCCCCATCATAATCATCAAGGGCAAAGATGTAGCCTTTTTTTCGCATTTGTTCGATATACCCGCTGACCTTTTCGACCTCATTCGTCCGCTCAACAATTTCGATCACTGCTTGCTTTGGTGACACCAAATTAGGAAGCTCAAGAATTAACCCTGATGTTGATAAGTTGATAAAAGCTCGTTGGTTATTCGTTAGTTTATCAATCCCATGCAGCAGTAATGCATCAAAAAACATTCGTCCTGTTGCCTGTTCATCTGTCAGGTGGCTAGGGAAAAAATTAGCTGCTGAATCGCGATAGAGCAATTCATAGGCATAAAGCTGTCTCTCGGCATTAAAAATTGCTTGTCGTGCAATAAATTGTTGTTCTATTTCGGGAACTTTTACGTCTAAAGGGTTTTCCATATCTCATCTCAATAAATCAATAACAACAGAAAAAAGACTCTGCCCATTGCTTGACTTAACTCTAGTCTATACCAGGCATAATTTCACAAAGAGACTCTATTTATAGAAAATAGCCTCTATTTTTTGAGTTTATCTGCATTGTAGGTCACTCTTAATAACAAGGTACCTTTCGGAAGCTGTATGCTTAAATTACATTGGCTAGGACTTTTTTTAATCTCGATAAGCGTAGGCGCATTTCCTGCTGATGACGTACGTCTGAAATATGATCTCAGTGCATCAAACGGCCTCATTCCATACTATAACAATGACCCAGATTTCCCTGGTATTTTTCCTGAGTTCATCCAACTATTATTAAAAGAAGCAAATATACGAGGTGAGGCGGTTGTTCTCCCTCCTGCACGTACTCAGTTGGCTCTCTCTAGAGGTGAGCTCGATTTTGATATAATTAGCCCTAGTTGGTTTAAAAACCACCAAATTCCAAAAGGCTTTATTCTTTCTGACCCGCTTTTAAAAATGACCGAGCATTTAATTTATCTGCCGAGTAAGAAACGAATGTTTAAAGACATCAAGTCGATTCGGGGTCAAACGATAGGCACAGTAAGGGGCTACTTTTACCATGATGACGATACGTTTTTTCGCTTTGACTTGATATCTGAAAAAGAAATTATTCAAGCGTTGTACAAAGATCGTATCGACGTAGGTATTTCTGGTGACTTACCCGCTTTATACTGGTCGAGAAAATTAAATATCCCAATTCAACTGGGGCCCATTCATTCTGAAGGGTATGTCCATCTTCGCTTAAGAGATGAGCACCAACACTTGTTACCACAACTCAATAAAGCGCTGAATCATTTACTCGAACAGGGCACTCTTGATGTGATCGTGCAACGTTACTTACAAATTATGGCCTCTCCTTCAAGCGCTCCTTTTGCGCCATCAGAAAAGTAGCAACCTTACTTTTTATCAGGGAATGGGGCTGTGTGACTCGCACTTAACCCGTCTAGGAGTATAATGTCGCCTTTTAAAAATCCAGGAACGCATACAATGAGTATTGAACAAGCTTTAATAGAACGTAGTGATAATAAATGTGAACTGTGTGGCTCGTTACACGACCTATCTGTTTATGAAGTCCCTCCTGTTGCTGAAGCACATTCAGATAAATGCATTTACGCCTGTCTGGTATGTAAAGATCAGATAGAAAAAAATACCGATTTAATTATTAATCACTGGCATTGCCTGAATGACAGCATGTGGAGCCAAACCCCTGCGGTTCAAGTGATGGCGTGGCGAATACTCAATCGCCTTACAACAGAAGGCTGGGCTAAAGATCTCCTTGATATGCTTTACCTAGAAGACGACACCAGAACCTGGGCAGAAAAAATAGTCGCTGAATCGGATGTTATTACACATGTCGATAGTAATGGCGTGATTTTACTAGCTGGCGATACAGTCACCCTCATTAAAGACTTAGACGTAAAAGGTAGCAGCTTAGTTGCTAAACGAGGCACAGCTGTACGCAATATAGGTCTCACCAACAATCCAGAACACATTGAAGGCCGTGTTGAAGGACAGCGTATTGTTATTTTAACTAAGTACGTAAAAAAGTAATGTATGCGATCCATATCCAAAGCATTTAAATAATCACATCCAATCACCCTTTACTAAGTTTTCTAACACATGTTGGGTAGCCTTTACCCAACATCTCTTGCACTCCCTCTTGACCTTGCTAACTCATAGCTTTATAAACGTTGTATCAAATAAATTGGTGCTACTATGTCAGCTAAACATCCTATCATTGCCATCACCGGCTCATCAGGTGCAGGAACAACGACCACGACTAACGCGATAAAACATATTTTTCGTAGTTTGAATATTGAAGCCGCTTTTGTCGAAGGTGATAGTTTCCATCGTTATACACGACCTGAAATGGACAAAAAAATCAGAGAAGCCCAACAAGACGGCCGTCATATTAGCTACTTTGGCCCAGAGGCCAACGACTTCGGTGCTCTTGAAGAGTTATTTTCCACTTACTCAGCCAAAGGCGAAGGTAAATCTCGCCGTTACTTGCACACCTTTGATGAAGCGGTGCCCTACAACCAATTACCAGGTACATTCACACCTTGGCAGGATTTGGATGCCAATACAGACATTCTATTTTATGAGGGCCTTCATGGCGCAGCCGTTGACGAGAACCATGATGTTGCTAAACATGTTGATTTGCTCATTGGTATGGTTCCCATCATCAACCTTGAATGGATCCAAAAGCTCATTCGAGACACGAATGAACGCGGCCACTCTCGTGAGGCTGTGATGGGCTCTATCGTGCGCAGTATGGATGATTATATTAATCACATTACGCCACAATTTTCTCGCACTCACATTAACTTTCAGCGCGTGCCAACCGTTGATACCTCTAACCCATTTAGTGCTAAAGATATTCCATCATTAGATGAAAGTTTTGTAGTAATACGCTTTAGAGGGATTGAAGATGTGAACTTCCCATATTATTTACAAATGATTGATGGCAGTTTTATGTCGCGCCGCAATACTATGGTGGTCCCTGGAGGAAAGATGGGCTTAGCCATGGAGCTGCTACTACGTCCATTAATCGAAGATATTATCAATAAAAAACGCGGTCTTGCTTCGTTGCAGCCTTCACAGTTACCCATCTAATCACGCTGAATTTGACATAAAAAAAGCTGCAATCATGCAGCTTTTTTTATGTCAAAGGCTTATTTAAATCGGATCTGGCAAGTTTCGCCCGTAGAAGATTTCTTGCATTTCGCGCGTTAGTTTTGCCCGTATTTCGTCTTCTTCTTCCTGACTTAAGTCGTCGGTTGTCATACCAAATAAATACATATTAAGATCGGTTTCTTTTAACATCATCTTAGTATGGAATAAGTTTTCTTGGTACACATTCACATCGGTCATCTGATACGCATCTTGCGTATCTTCAGTCATAAAGTTTTGAATAGAATTGATCGCATGATCAATGTAATGCTTTTGCCCATCAACATCACGTGTAAAGCCGCGTACACGATAATCAATCGTTACAATGTCAGACTCTAAAGAATGAATTAAGAAGTTTAACGCTTTTAAAGGAGAAATAACTCCACAGGTTGAAACTTCGATATCTGCACGGAACGTACAAATACCATCATGCGGATGAGATTCTGGATAGGTGTGAACACAGATGTGACTTTTATCTAAATGCGCAACCACTGAGTCAGGTAAAGGGCCTGGTGTTTCATCTTGATCGACATCATTAATGATCGGCTCTTCAGAAACTAAAATAGTCACACTAGCGCCTTGTGGATCATAATCTTGACGAGCCACATTCAGAATGTTTGCACCGATAATATCCACCACTTCGCCTAATATATCAGTCAGACGGTCGGCATTATATTGTTCATCAATATACTCAATGTATTCTTTACGTTGTTGTTCAGTTTTTGCGTAACAAATGTCGTAAATACTGAAGCTTAAACTTTTAGTTAAATTGTTAAAACCGTGGAGTTTAAGTTTTGTAAATGGTTCGTTCACGATAAACCACCCTCATATCTGACTGAGTAAATCTGCGCAAAGCAGCATGAAAAAAGATTGCGGATTTTATACGAATAATCCCTCATGACAAAGCTTTATTTTTGCCTAGAGAGAAACAACTTCGTGGCTGTGAGTAATATCAACAGTTTTATCAAGCATTAATGCAACTGAACAATATTTTTCTGCAGATAGAGATACTGCACGAGCGAGGTGTTTATCAGAGACATCTCGACCTGTAACAATGAAATGAAGATTGATTTTTTTAAACACTTTAGGAGCGGTTTCTGCGCGTTCAGCGGTGAGTTTTACTTCTACATTGCTAACATCTTGCTTCGATTTTTTTAAAATACTCACAACATCAACTGAAGAACAACAACCAACAGACATAAGTACCATTTCCATCGGGCTAGGTGCAGCACTATCGGATCCCGTATCAAAGACCACATTGTGACCTGAATTCGATAACCCTATAAATGTATCCCCTTCGACCCATTTCACACTCGCTTGCATGTCTTTCTCCACTTGTTATTTTTATGGCTCATTGCCCAAGCAAAGTGTATGGATTTACCATCAGAGTGCAAGATAAAAAAGACCAATTAGCTTCCAGCACTTGAAAATGCAGAGTCAAAGAGGTTTTTAACAAGTCCAGCAAATTCATCAATAAACTCTTTTTGCTCAACCGTCACAGGTTGATTAATGACACCTGAGAGCACTTCTTGTAAATCATAAACGATGCCATCTATTTCTCTCACAATTAAGCTGCGCTGCTCTGTCGTGAGCCCTTTATGTTGCTGACAAAAAGTCATGATTTGCTCGGCGATATCATCTTCTATAAACGAAATCACCGTGTTTCCTCCCTTAGCCACCTCTCCTGACTTCTCAAAAATAGATAAGTTTTGAGTCAAATACATGATGAGCTCATCATAACCTGGCGTATTAGTCACCATAATGGTTCCTGTCTCTTTTTTGATAAAATGCAATACCATTATTTAAGCAGAAAGCCTGATGAAATACTAGGCACAAGGCTTTATTAGCTTTGCACCTGACTGATTGAAATCTAACTACAAAAAAAGCAGCTTTCGCTGCTTTTTAATCATGGGTTTATATCGATAAACCGGGACTTAACGTCGCAGGCATGCTGACCTGCTCAAGCTCAACCGAAGCAACCGGATAAGCGCAGTAATCGGCGGCATAAAATGCACTAGCTCGATGATTACCTGATGCACCAATGCCACCAAAAGGCGCCGCACTTGATGCTCCTGTGATAGGACGATTCCAGTTTACTATCCCAGCACGAATACGACGTAGAAAGTGCTCGTAATCAGCCTCGTTATCACTTAATAGGCCTGCAGATAACCCAAAATCAGTATCATTACCTTTGGCAATCGCTGCATCAAAGTCAGTGTAGCGGAATACCTTTAACAACGGACCAAAATGCTCGTCATCAGGGAAGTTAACCACGTCAGTACAATCGATTATGCCAGGAGTTACAAAGCCCGTTCCAGCTGTATGCTGTAACTCAACTAATACCTTAGCACCTAAAGCCACCAACTCTTGCTGTGCTTTAACCATTGAAAGCGCTGCTGCCTCTGAAATCATTGATCCCATAAACGGCTGCACTTCATCATTATAATGACCCACTTTAATCGCTTTAGTTGCAGTAATCAGCTGATCTAAAATCGCATCACCTTGCTCATTTTGGCTTAAAAACAGTTTACGTGCACATGTACAGCGCTGGCCGCTTGAAATAAACGCCGATTGGATAATGTCATGCACTGCAGCTTTAGTATCTGCAACATCTTTGACGATCAATGGGTTATTACCACCCATTTCTAACGCTAATATTTTGCCTGGCTGACCAGCAAATTGCTGATGAATGAGGTGACCTGTTCGCGAAGATCCCGTAAAGAACAAACCATCAATACCACGATGAGACGCTAAAGCTTTGCCCGTTTCAACTTCGCCTTGAACCAAATTTATCACACCTGTCGGTAAGCCTGCTTTTTCCCAAAGTTTCAAGGTGAGCTCAGCAACCATTGGTGTCAATTCAGATGGCTTGAAAACCACTGTGTTACCTGCCAATAACGCAGGCACGATATGTCCGTTAGGCAAATGCCCGGGGAAGTTATACGGGCCAAAAATAGCAACAACACCATGAGCCTTATGACGAATAATCGCCTTACCTTGTGGCATAGGGTTTTCGACCGTCCCTGTGCGCTCTAAATATGCTCTTTCAGAAATTGCAACTTTGCCTATCATCGCGCCAACTTCTGTCGCGGTTTCCCATAACGGCTTACCCGTTTCTAGTGCGATTGCTTCAGCTAATTGCTCTTTGTTCTCCGAAAGTTGCTCTGCAAAACGCTTAACCACAGTTAGCCGCTCTTCAAAGCTTAAATCTGCCCAAAGGTAATATGCTTCACGAGCTGAATGAACAGCGATATCTACTTGGCTGGCATCGGCTGCGCTGGCTTGCCAAATCACATCATTTTTTGCCGGGTTCAGGGAACTAAATAATTCACCTTGGCCTTCAACCCATTGACCATTAATAAACTGAGCAGCGTGAGACATCTCAATTCTCCATTAATTTTATAATTCAGCAATACTAATTGTATCGCCAGCTTGAACGAGTAAAGCATCGGCAATTTGCTGAGAAATAACCACTGTATCGGTATTAAATTCAACAGAAAGATCTGCCAAAGTTGCTCTAAATTCTACTAAACCATCATTGGACAGCATGATTTGAGATCCACCTTGATTGTCACCAATCACGACTTTGCGCTTTTGTGCAATACGAACTGTGCGTATATTATCAACCTTCGCTTCAACCGTTGGACCCGCATCAAAAATGTCGACATACCCATTGAAGGTAAACCCTTCGTTTTTCAGTAACTGGATAGCCGGGCGCGTTTTATCGTGCACTTTACCAATAACCGCTTGCGCATCTTTACTCAATAAGTTCACATAAATCGGGTATTTTGGCATTAACTCAGCGATGAACACCTTTTGACCAATCCCTGTTAAATAATCAGCCGTTGGAAAGTCCATTGAAAAGAAATGCTCTTCAAGCCATTGCCAAAATGGGCTACGTCCTTTGTCATCAGAAATACCACGCATTTCAGCCAATACCGTGTCTGCAAAACGTTGCTGATGCGCCTTAATAAACATGAAACGCATTTTTGACAATAATTTTCCATTACCACCTTTACGAAATTTATCTCGCAAAAACAGGGTACATAACTCAGTCGCTCCGGTGTAATCGTTACACAAAGTTAAAATATCAACCGCTTTATAAACATTGAGCGTACGTGATGAATGAATCACTTTGCTTAAGTGGTAATGGTAAAAAGCATCATCAAGACCCACTGCGGCTTCAATTGCAGAAGTGCCGACAACTAAACCAGTTTCAGTATCTTCAAGTACAAATAAGTAACCTTCGTCTTCTGGTTGAGCGACCTGTTTAGCAAATGAAGCTTCTGAACGGGCTATTTTCTTTGTTAGTAGTTCTTCATTAACAGGTAATGAAGTAAAACCATGGCCAGATTCATCCGCGATTTTTAGCAATTCAGCATAATCTGATTTTCGGATAGGGCGAACGATCATCATGATGGCGCTTACTCCCTTATATGTAAGTGACGGTAAAATGTGGGCAAACAAGAAAGCTTACCCACAGATAGGATAATTACTGAGCGTTTACGACTGAAGCGACTGCTTTTTCAAAACGCGCCATTCCTTCACGAATATCAGCTTCAGGAATAACTAACGAAGGAGCAAAACGAACCACATTTGCGCCTGCAACCAACGCCATTAAGCCATTAGCAACACACGCCAACATAAAGTCACGCGCTTTACCTTGATATTGCTCGTTCACGACTGCACCTAATAACAAACCTTTACCTCGGACTTCACTAAATACATTATATTTAGCATTCACTTCTTCAAGCAATTCGCGGAATAAAGCTTCTTTCGCTTTTACTCCATTAAGTACTTCCGGTGTATTGACTGTATCAAATGCCGCTTCAGCAACAGCACATGCGAGTGGATTACCACCGTAAGTTGAGCCGTGCGTACCGACTTTTAGGTGTTTAGCAATATCGGTAGTAGTGATCATCGCACCGATAGGAAAGCCACCACCTAATGCTTTAGCTGTCGTTAGAATATCCGGTGTCACACCTAATCCTTGGTAAGCATAAAGTTCACCTGTACGGCCAACACCAGTTTGCACTTCATCAAAAATAAGTAATGCATTGTGCTTGTCACATAAAGCGCGAACGCCTTGAATAAATTCAGCCGTCGGGCTGACAATCCCGCCTTCACCTTGTAATGGCTCTAACATCACAGCACACGTATTATCTGAAATCAACGCTTCAAACGCAGCTAAATCATTGTAAGCACAGTGATCAATATTACCTGGTTTTGGACCGAAGCCATCTGAATATGCAGCTTGACCACCAACGGTGACAGTAAAGAAAGTACGACCGTGAAAACCTTGATTAAATGCAATAATCTGAGATTTTTGCTCACCATGGTTATCCAAAGCCCAACGACGAGCTAACTTAAGTGCCGCTTCATTGGCTTCTGCACCTGAGTTTGCAAAGTAAACCTTATCCGCAAAAGTGGCATCTACTAATTTTTTCGCTAAACGAATAGCTGGCTCATTCGCCATTACGTTGGCAACATGCCATAGCTTTTCGCCTTGCTCTTTTAATGCTGAAACAAGCGCTGGATGACAATGACCTAAACAATTAACCGCAATACCGCCCGCGAAGTCGATATATTCATCACCGGCTTGATCCCAAACTCGCGAGCCTTCACCACGGACTGGGATCACCGCTGATGGGGCATAGTTAGGTACCATTACTTCGTCAAATAATTCGCGATTTACAGTCATTGTATTTCCTCTATTAGTGAGTACAAACTCGATAAATAAAATGATTTTTTATCATTAGCTGTACGCCGTCTCTGATATCAAAGACAAGATTTAGATTACCATTATTTCAAAAAAAAGCGCTTATGTCTTGCTGCAAAAAACGCTACACGCCTTTATATTCAAGGGTTAAGATAATATTTCAGTGAATATGCATAAGTATTTAAGCCATTCCATGCAAAAGCCTTTTAGGCGCTATCCTAGATAGATTTAACTCTCCAAATGAATACTGCATTAATATACGGCAATTATTTTCAAATAAATGATTAGTTTTAGGGCAAAATCAGTATTTAGCCTCTTCATTCTAGCTCAGGGCCACTTATTTGTAAGTCAAAGTATGGATGAATCGATAATGCGAATTGATAAAAAACGTCGCGTTTCTAAAAAAGGTTTGCTTGCTATGAATACGTTTTAATAAAGTTAGATAATAGCGCTAAGCCCGACTCAGTCAAAATCGCTTCAGGGTGAAACTGAACTCCCTCTAGCGGAAGCGATTTATGTTTAAGCCCCATAATTTCAACCTCCCGCTCATGATCGACCCAAGCTGTGACTTCTAATTCCGCAGGAAGCGAGTTCAGCTCCACAATCAACGAATGATATCGACACACAGTCAAAGGATTATTCAGCCCTGCAAATACACCCGAGTTGTTATGTCTAATGACAGACGTTTTGCCATGCATTACTTCTTTGGCTCTCACTATATTCGCCCCTAAGGCTTGCGCGATGGTCTGATGCCCTAAACAAATTCCTAAAATAGGGTAATCGAAACGGCATTTATTGATAACGTCGAGCGATACACCCGCTTCTGAAGGGGATTTAGGGCCTGGGGAAATGACAATGTGATCTGGGTTAAGCTTAGCAATATCATGAACTGTTATTTCATCATGGCGCTTAACCACAACATGTTGGTCAAGTCTTTGAAAGTACTGGACCAAGTTATAGGTGAATGAATCGTAGTTATCGATCATTAACAACATAAATAATTCTCTGATAAACAAAAGCCAGGCGTTGCCTGGCTTAATAACAACGATATTGATTACGGACGAGGAATAAACCCAACCGCATCATAAACGGCTTTTAGTGTTTTCTCTGCTCTTTCGCCGGCTTTTTCCGCACCTGCGCGCATAATTTGATCGAGTCGAGTTTGATCTTCTCTAATTTCATGGAAACGAGCTTGAATGGGCTCTATCATTGCAACAACAGCATCTGCAGTATCTTTTTTCAAATGACCGTACATTTTCCCTTCATATTCAGGAACTAACTGCTCGATAGAGCGCTTAGTTGCAACGGATAATAGCGTTAATAAGTTAGATACCCCGGCTTTTTCTTGAGGATCAAAATAGATACGCGCTTGCTCATCAGAGTCCGTCACTGCTTTTTTAAGCTTTTTCTCTATTTTTTTCGGCTCATCTAGCAGCATTATATAACCATTCGGATTCTCGTCTGATTTAGACATTTTTTTGGTCGGATCTTGCAAGCTCATCACTCGCGCGCCAAACTCAGGAATATAAGGCTCAGGAATTTTAAAGACATCACCATAAATATTGTTAAAACGATTAGCAATATCACGTGTTAGTTCTAAATGCTGTTTTTGATCTTCACCAACAGGCACCTGATCGGCTTGATACAGTAAAATATCTGCTGCTTGCAACACTGGGTAGCTGTATAAACCAACGTTAATGTTATTGGTATTTTTTGCTGACTTATCTTTAAATTGAGTCATACGGTTAAGCTCACCCATTTGTGCATAGCAATTAAGTACCCAGCTTAATTGAGCGTGCTCTGGCACTTGAGACTGAACAAATAATGCCGACTTTTCAGGGTTTATGCCACACGCTGTATATAAAGCAATACCATCTAGGACACGCTGTTTCAACAGTTGAGGCTCTTGGCGCACGGTGATTGCATGCAAATCAACCAACATGAAAAAACAATCATGATCTTGTTGTAAGGTCAGCCATTGATTAATTGCACCAATATAATTACCAATCGTCATGCCGCCAGTTGGCTGAATGCCACTTAATACAACAGGTTTACTCATGTTTGTTTTTCTCTCTTTAAAATGATAAATCGTACTTAACTATGCGTTGATTACCTAGGATTTTAATCCTTTGTTAGCCATCAGCAAAGTGAAATACGCGTTTTTATTTGACTTGTGCTAATTCCGCTCTCATTTGATCGATGACAACCTTATAATCGGGTTGATTAAAAATAGCCGAGCCCGCGACGAACATATCAGCACCCGCTTCGGCAATTTCTTTAATATTTGCAACATTCACCCCTCCATCTACTTCTAAGCGAATGTTTCGACCCGAAGCTTTTATCAGGGCTTTGACTTGTTTAAGTTTATCAAGGGTCTGATTAATAAAACTTTGTCCACCAAAACCAGGATTAACTGACATCAGCAAAATCACGTCTAGTTTATCCATCACATATTCTAAATAAGAAAGTGGTGTTGCTGGGTTTAATACTAAACCAGCTTGACATCCCTGCTCTTTAATTAGTTGCAGAGTGCGGTTAATATGCTCACTCGCTTCTGGATGAAACGTGATAATACTCGCCCCAGCTTTTGCAAACATAGGTATCAAGCTATCTACAGGTTTAACCATTAAGTGCACATCTATAGGTGCTGTAATACCGTAATCTCGAAGTGCTTGGCAAACCATAGGACCGATTGTTAAATTGGGCACATAGTGGTTATCCATCACATCAAAATGAACAACATCAGCTCCTGCAGCCAAAACTGCGTCAACATCCTCACCTAAGCGAGCAAAGTCTGCTGATAAAATCGATGGTGCAATTAGAAATTTAGACATGATCACCTCTCAAATAATAGGGTTGCTAATGTATACTATTTTATTTTGAATTTCACCTTTACAAACATTTAACAAATGATTAATATTATTTATATTCGCATATATATTATTTATCATTCTTCTTGTTTTTTACCCTTTATTTGATTAAGCTTTGAACACGTTTTATACGAAGGGGAATAGCTATGATAGTTAAGGGAACAAAACGAATGTTGGTTGCATCATCTGTAGCCTTATTTTCAGCGACTACTTTTTCTGTGATTACCACCCCAACCTCTCAAAATACACAATGCAGCTGTACGAGTAATTATTCGAACCAATATGCGTATAACCGCGCTTTAGCACAATGTCGTTTAGACAATGCTTCTAATAAAAGTTGGTTTTCCTGGCTCAAAGGAGACAGCCGAAGCGCTCAATTTCATTATTTGGATTTGTTAGAGCTACTGAGTCATTCCGAAAAAGATGCACCATCATCAGCGCAATTTACACCAACAAACTAAATTGAATAATATCCTTTCAATTTTGCAGAGTATTGCAGCTGCGGCTTTTGGAGTGCAAAGCGAAAGAAAGCGACAATCCGATGCCACTGAACATTCAGCGGTTACATTAATCGCCGTAGGCATGATCTGCCTTACTATTTTTATCTTTTCTCTCTATTTATTAATTCAGTTTATTCTAGCTTGACTACTTACTATACAAAGCCATTAACTCATCCACTTTATTTCTAGAACCGCCTTTAGGACTGATCGTCCTTTTTACTTGTATCATATCAAGTGATGCCTGAGCGTAAATTTTTCTTGTCCAAACTGTATCATGATTAGAAATTAGTACAGGAGTATTAAACCTAAACGCACTTTGCTCAGCTAGATTAGCTAACTGAGCCTGATCATCTAAACTGAATCCGCCTTTTGCATACGAAGTAAATGAAGCTGTTTTACTCAAAGGCACATAAGGTGGATCACAATACACGACAGAAGAACTAGGGAGATCCTGAAATACATCAGAATAACTCTTACAGGTAAACGTTGCTTTTTGAGCCTTTTCGGAAAAGAAGTACAGCTCCTTTTCAGGGAAATATGGCTTCTTGTATTTACCAAAAGGCACGTTAAAAATACCTTTTAGATTATATCTACATAAGCCATTGTAGCCATGCCTATTAAGGTATAAAAATAAGATTGCACGCTCATAGGCGTCTTGACATGCATTAAACTGAACGCGATATTGATAATAAGCATCACTATGATTATTTAAATCGACAAAAAGCTTACGTGCATCACTAATAAATTCATCTGGCTCGTTTTTTAATTCATTATAAAGATTAATTAAATCTGCATTGATGTCATTAAGAATATAATGCTTAAAGTCTGTATTTAAAAATACAGAACCAGCCCCTACAAAAGGTTCAATTAGGGTATCAGCCTCAGGTAAGCGTTTGGCAATTTCTTCTACTAAACTGTATTTTCCACCGGCCCACTTTAGAAAAGCGCGAGTTTTTTGTTTCATTTATTAATTTGCAATCTTTTTTAGTTAGGCTGTAAACGAGCAATTTCTGCTTGTATCGTTTTTATCGTTTTAGAAAAGGGAGCCAATTCCAATAAACTAGCTTCTAGCTGTTGTTTAGCTTCCTGACTCTGCGTGATATTTTGGTATGGCCCTATCGTCACCACCCACCATGGCGCATTATTTCGCTGTGTTTGATATATTCTAACCTGATTGAGTGTGTGATTCATCAGAAACTGCTGTAATGTTTCTTCATCACTCACCGCTATAAGCTGTAGCATGACCAACTGCTGTGATTGCTCAACAAACCATTGATTATCATAAGCTACCGTTACAACAGGTGTTGATAATTCTATCGCTTTTTCGGGTTTATAATCAGAGCTGAATTCTTTTTCAATATTTGGCTCTTCAACTAACTGCAGTTTATTCGCCATCAGCTCATTTAAGATTGCTTGAGTCGAGTTTTTGTTTTCTGGCAGAGTAGAAGTAAAAGGCTCTTGCTTATTAGATAAGCGTTCAGTATTTAACTGCAAAAGTTCATTTACATCACTGACACTGGCATTAATTGACTCTGGTTTTTTTTCATCAACTAGCCCTGCTGAAGTCGTTATTTCTGAAAACTTATCAGTAGAAAGTACCAGTGGTACGGGGTTTAAAGTTTGTTCTTCTGCTTCTAGCAACACAGGCTTTTGATTCTTCAACACTAAAACATAAAACGAAGCTGAAATAACAAGTAAGAAAATCAAAAGTATTGAAATTGCTATTACGTAAACATGCTTTTTCGATGAGCTTGCAGCCTCAGTTTGTTTGCTCTGAAAGTCTTGCCAAGCTAGTAGCAATGTTGGATTGCCGTTTGCAGAGTCTAGAAAACTGATAAAAACAGGATCATAACGATGTGGTAACTCGTCATAGTACATAGCTAAAAATTGTCGGCTTTCATCTGGACTAATTGGCTCTAAATGGATGTGAGTAGCTGAGGCTATTGGAACTGGCTTATTTGCAGCTAATAAAAACTTAACGTATTGAGAGTGTTGCTTAGCTACCAACTCAAATTCATTTAACAATAGATCGCTGCTGTGCTGAACATTATCTAGCACTATCAAAAGATATTGGGCATCTCTGTGCTGAAATAACTCATTAAAATTTTCTGAGAAACTAAGCGTTTGATCGATTAAAGGGGAGGAAAAACATTGTTCGAGGACTGAGTTCATGACTGAGATATCAGTCATTTTAGCCGTTAGTTGTACGTATGATTTTGTATGATTTTGATATTTTTCTGAGACAAAAGATTCAAGTAAATAACTTTTACCAATACCTGACTGGCCGAGTAAACATATGATTGGCTGACCATACTCATATTGAAGCTCGATACGATCTACCAATGCCTGACGACTAGGTAGAATCTTAGCTTGCATTAGGAGATATCAGCTCCTGCAGTTCATTCAAAGTAACATCAGAAACCAGTTCACACTGACCAAAACATTTTGGTAGGATAAATCGAATCGTTCCTTGTTTATTCTTTTTATCTTTCTTCATATGCTTAATAAATGCCTCGTATGTCACATCTGATGGAAACGAAACAGGTAAGTCAAAACTTTCCAATAAGCGTTGAACTCTTGTCACTTCAACTGGTTGCAACTTCCCTCTATTTTCACTCAATTGACATGCCATCATCATACCCGCAGCAACAGCCTCACCGTGGAGCCACTGCCCATAGCCCATTTCAGCTTCAATTGCATGGCCAAAGGTGTGCCCTAAGTTGAGCAATGCTCTAACGCCTTGCTCTTTTTCATCTTCAGCGACAATCAACGCCTTAATTTCACAACAGCGGTATATAACATGCTGCAATGCGTCATTATCTAGACTTTTCAATTTAGAGACATTTTTTTCTAAGTATTCAAATAGCTCAGTGTCATAAATTAAACCGTACTTAATTACTTCAGCCATTCCCGCTGAAAATTCACGAGCAGGTAATGTTGAAAGGCTGAGCGTATCAATCAGCACCATGTCAGGTTGATAAAAAGCACCAATCATATTCTTGCCTAGCGGATGATTGACCGCTGTTTTCCCCCCTACTGAAGAGTCAACCTGAGAGAGCAGTGTCGTGGGTATTTGAATAAATGGAACACCCCGTTGATAACAAGCTGCAACAAAGCCCGTAAGGTCACCTATCACTCCACCACCTAAGGCAATTAAACACGTATCACGCCCGCAATTATTCTCAAGCAAAAACGCTGAGACTAACTCAAATGAAGCAAGGTTTTTATGCTGCTCACCATCAGGTAAAACAATATGTAATGGGTTATATGACGCTAGCTGCTCTAGAAGTGTGTCCAGGTATAGCGGCGCGACAATATTGTTTGTAACAACAACCGGCCTGTTACTTTGAATGAACTTAGAAAGGTCAACCCCGGACTGGTAAATTCCGGGGCCAATATAGATTGGATAACTACGCTCATCTAAATTAACGGTCAATTCAAGCATAAGCGTATTTCTCCTTTAACTCTTAAAAATCGAGTTTTTCAATAATTTGATTTGCAACTACTTTTGCACTTTGTTCGTCTGTGCGAACAACAATATCAGAAACCTCTTCATATAAAGGAACACGTTCTTCTGACAATCGCTCGAGCACTTCTCTCGGATCTTCCTCTGTTTGCAACAAAGGACGTTTTTTATCTCTTTGAGTACGAGCGACTTGTTTTTCGATTGGAGTTTCCAGGTAAACCACAATACCACGTGCTGATAACTTATTGCGGACATCTTTACTGATAACTGAGCCACCGCCAGTTGCCAGAACAATACCCTGCATTTCAGTTAAATCAGAAATTACAGTTTCTTCACGACGTCGAAAACCTTCTTCACCTTCGATGTCGAAAACCCAAGCAATATCTGCACCTGTACGACGTTCGATCTCTTGATCAGAATCGAAAAATTCGAGGTGTAGTTGCTCTGCTAAATGACGACCTATAGTGCTTTTACCTGCACCCATTGGACCCACTAGAAATATATTACGTTTTTCAGCCATATCTGTTTAGTACAATCGAACTCTAAAATTTAAAATAAACCCCGCCTACTGAGCTGGCCCCAAAAATTAAGGGGCTGATTATCTCAGTATTCGAATAGGTATTTCAAGTGAAATGAAATAAAAAGGCCCATATGGGCCTTTTTATTTTTCGTTAGTCTTTTAAAATCTTTGGTGTAACGAAGATAAGTAGTTCTTTTTTCTCATTTAGTTCGCTTGTCGACTTAAACAAGGTACCAAGGTAAGGAATATCCCCTAATAGCGGCACTTTTTTAGTGCTACTAACTATTTGCTGCTGATAAATCCCACCTAACACCACTGTTTGGCCATTTTCGACCAAAACTTGCGTTTGAATTTGCTGCGTATCAATCGCAACGGCAGGGCCTGTTGGTGTTTGCACTGTATCACCTCGTGTATCTTGCGTGATAACTAAGTCTAAAATCACTTTATTATCAGGCGTAATATGTGGTGTTACCTCTAAGCTTAATACTGCCTTTTTGAACTCTACCGTTGTTGCACCACTCGAAGCAGCTTGAACATAAGGAATTTCAGTACCTTGTTCAATTCTGGCTTTTTTCTGGTTTGCCGTAGTAATACGCGGGCTTGCGATAATTTCAGCTTTATTCTCTTGCTCAAGAGCTGATAATTCTAAATCGATTAACGTACCATCAGCGAGTTTTGCAACATGCATCCCGATGCTACCAGCTGGGCTACTTACAGGTAAGTTAACATTTAAGCGCTCTGTTAAAGATGGAATAATGCCTTTAGATATTTTTTCAGCTCCAGTAATAGTCCCTGCAATACCATCAGTCATTTGCTGATCACTAAATCCCCAACGTATTCCCAAATCTTCTTGGACATTATCTCGTACTGTGACCATTCTAGATTCAATCACAACCTGCTTAACCGCAACGTCTAATGTTTCGACCATACGACGAACATTTTCGATACTCTTGGCTGTGTCTTTAATTAAGAGAGTATTTGTACGTGGGTCTACTGAGACCGCACCTCGAGCAGAAATAATAGAGTTTCCTTGTGAGGTAAGTAAACCTGAGAACTCTTCAGCTTTAGCATAATTGAGTTGTATATACTCACTATAAAGTGGCTCTAAATCTTCAACGGCCTGCTTAGCTTGCAATTCTTTCGCTTCTCTTGCTGCTAACTCTTCTGTTGGAGCAACCATCAAAATTGATCCATCCATGCGCTTATCTAAACCTTTTACTCGAAGCACGATATCAAGGGCTTGATCCCATGGAACACCATCTAGTCTAAGAGTGACATTACCCGATACTGAGTCACTGGTTACCAAGTTAAAGCCATTTAAGTCAGCAATAATTTGCAATACCGAACGAATCGAAATGTCTTGAAAATTAAGTGACATGGGCTTGCCTTGGTAGTTTTTACCATCACCTAAGAAGCTCTTTTTAGATGTATCTTTCTCAACGGTTAACGTAAAAATATTATCTAACTGCTGATAGTTGTAATCAAATTCACTCGTTGTATCGATCACGATACGGCTATTAGCCCCGTCTTTAAACGTTTCAATCGTGCTAACAACTGTACCGTAATCCATTACATCTAACTGATAGAGAAGATCATCAAGAATGTCCGTATTGTGGAAAACAGCCACCACTTTACCTGCTTGTTCACTAACATCTATCGCAGCCATATTTTCTTGCATGAAGATCAATATACGGGCTTCACCTTTTTCGCCGCGGCGAAAATCAACAGCTTGAATCTTGTTAATGTAAGTTTGAGAATCATCGATAGAGGCTGTTTCTGCAACGTCTTGTGTTGGGTTATCTGATACGTGTAAATAAAATAAATTTTTATCCGTACGCGTCTGGTAAATTTTTAGGTGGTCTAAATAAATAGTAACCTTAAAGCCATCATTTTGAAATTCATGAGTGACTCTTTTAACACCCGCTTTATTAATTAATACTTCGGTTAAATTTTCTTCATAATCTGCTTCATCAAAAAATAACTCAATACGAGCTGGCTCACTAAAAACCTGAATTTTTGGTTCAATATAGATCTCTTCATCGAACACAAATTCAATTTCTGTTTCGCCCTCTAATAGCGGGTTGTATCGTACATCGTATAACAAAGGCACGGCACTTGCTGAAGTGGCCATCAGTAAAAACAATAATGAAATTATTGCTGATAGTCGTTGATTCAACTTAGTTATTCCCTTGTGCATATAATTAAGCCCTATTTTATTATTGGGATGCATTGCCCGCCTCCACTATTTCTACTTTTGTCAGGCGTTCTTTCCAACATCCTGCACCATCAGGTATCATTTCTAATAATTCTATATAACTACTTTTAACCTGCAATACTCGACCATGATATAAGCCCATGTAATTACCACGAGTAACTCGGTACAAAGTATCATCAGAAGCAGTTATTAACGCCCAAGTGTTTATTCCACTCCCCAACGTCCCTTTCATTGCGATGTTATCAAGCGGATAACCTTCCAATGGTTCCTTCTTACGTTTTGGATCTGGATGCAGGCAATTTTGCACTTGCAGCAAATTATCTTGAATAACCTCAGGCTTTGGAGCCACAAATGGGCTACGCAACTCTTGAGCATTATAAACAAAATGCTCAAATTTAGTTATTTCTGGGATAGGTTCTACTTTTGCTTTTGTTCCCGCACGTACTTGATTGATAAATTCTTGTTGTTCAGTGATATCATCAAAACAACCTGTTAACACTAAAGGTAACACAATATACATGATTTTTTTCATTATTGTGCCTCCTCATAACGATAAGTCTTCGCTACAACACTAAATTGTAGTCGTTCATCACCGTTCGATTTTATACTGAAGTCATGAAGGCTCACAATACGAGGTAATTGTGCAACCTTACTAACGAACTCTCCAAACTCATGGTAACTACCCACCACTTCGATTTTAATGGGTAGTTCAGTATAAAATTCTTTTTCAATCTCCGGTAACCAGCCAATCTTGTTAAATGTTAAGCCACTTGTGGTTCCAACATAAGATAAGTCATCAAGCAAACCTGGGGTTTCATTCGATGTCGGTAAGCGTTTCAACAACTGAGAAAACTTATCCTCCATCTCGATCATTTGCTGTTTATAAATTTCTAAGTTGCTCGCAACCGCATATTTGACTCGAAAAGTAGTTCTAAGCTCTTCTTCTTTCTCTAGTGCTCGATCGTACCCTTCAATTTCACCTGACACAAAAAGGTTATAAGTGAGTAAAGACACTGCAGCCGCAGTAATAATGCCGGTGATAATCTTCACAACAAGGGGCCATGAGCCTATGTTTTCAAGATCTAATTCACTCAGATCGATCTCATTGAGGGCATTTAAATCTATTTTCATTTTTCGCCCTCACCGATTTGCTCAAATGGTTTAACACTAAACTGCATATTAAAATCACTTAATAAGCGAGATTGCTGCTCTGCTGCGGTAATATCTTGCATGACAGGTCTTTCAAATAAATATGAGTTTTCTAACTGACGTAACATAGATGACAAACGGTTGTTAGACTCACTTTTACCGATGATTTGCAAGGCTCTATCGCGACGCTCTAAGCTAGTAAGATAAACACCTGACGGTACCATTTTGGCTAACTCATCCATAATTTGCGTACCCAAATTTCGGCTACTTTGCAATTCTTCGATTAAGCGCATACGTTGCTGAAGGCTTTCTTTCTTTTTATCAAGCTCTTTGATTTCAGCAATTCGTTTATCAAGAACGACTATTTCAGCTGACAAAAAGTTATTTCGAACATTCTGCCCTTCTTTCATTGAGCCATAGACCATACTGATAGCAAACATCGATCCAAATGACACCAAGGTGATCAAAAACAAAATCGATAAAAATTGCTTTTGTGCTTCTTTACGTGACTCTTCGCGCCACGGTAAGAGGTTTATATGTGGCATGATGAAAAGCTCCTTAACGCTAAGCCAGTCGCGACAGCCAACTGCGCTTTATGTTTATCTAACAGCTCTCTGTCAACACCAGGAGCAAGCTCCATTTGGTTAAAAGGATCGATAATTATTGAGTGAATTCCTAATTCATCCACGAGCAATTTATCAAGGCCACGAATTAAAGACGTTCCGCCAGACAACACAATGTAATCTATTTGGTCTTTTCCGCTAGTTGTTAAAAACATTTGTACCGCGCGCCTGACCTGCTGCAAAAATGCAGTTTGAAATGGCGCCAATACCTCAAACGTATAGTTAGGAGGCAAGTCACCACTTATTTTGGCCAACTCAGCTTCATCAAAGCTTTTGTTGTAATAAGATACAATTGTATTTGTATATTGCTCACCACCAAATACTTGGTCTCGGGTATAAACAGTGTCACCATTTTGCACCACGCTAATCAATGTCATCGCGGCACCAACATCGATGAAGGCAACCGTTTTATTGGGGGCATCATCCGGTAAAGAAGAATAACACAGATCAATTGTTCGACTTAACGCATACGCTTCAACATCGACGACTTTGGGCATAAACCCACCGCCATCAATTGCACCAACTCGAGCTTCGATGCTTTCAGTCCGAGCGGCAGAAAGAAGCACATTTACTTTTGATGGGTCAGCTTCGTTAATATGAAGCTTCTCGAAATCCAAACTGACCTCATCTAACGGATAAGGAATAAGACTATCGGCTTCAATTTCTATTTGGGATTCGAGTTCAGCATCAGAAAGCGCAACATCCATAAAAATAACTTTCGTTATAACGGTTTGACCAGACACCGCCACTGCTGCCTGCTGAACACTTTTAGGCATTTTTTTGCGAATTTTGCTAATTACACGAGAGACAGCTTCGATATCTTGGATTGAACGCTCAACCATCGCACCTTTAGGCATTGGCTCAATTGCTATCGCCTCAAGGCGCATGTGAGCGTCTTTTTGGCTGAGTAAGACAGCTTTTACAGAGTGTGAACCTATATCGATTCCTACCATCCATACCACTGGCTTTTTTATTAGATTTGTTAACATAACCCTAACGCTATCCCTATTTTTTTATAATTATAATAACTTTATAAAATCTAGCGAAAAAATTTTATTCATTTTTTAATCAGGATATACTACCAGTGTTAAAACCTAAATGGGAGTCTGTTGAAGGATATTTAAGTGACTTTATTTAAAAACATTTTACGTTTTCTTATCATTTGTACCGTTGTCGGTATTTTAGGGATCGTTTCACTTTACTATTACGTCAAATCTGACATTCCAAGTGTCCAGGTTTTAAAAGATGTACAGCTGCAATCTCCACTGTTAGTTTTCAGTAAAGATGGCAAGCTAATCAATCAATTCGGCGAGAAACGCCGTATCCCATTAACGCGCGAACAAATCCCGCAAGATCTCGTCAATGCACTCATCGCAACGGAAGATAGTCGCTTTTATGACCACCCAGGCATCGATCCGATTGGTATTTTACGCTCCGCTATCGTTGTTATTTCAACTGGAGAGAAAAAACAAGGCGCAAGTACTTTAACAATGCAGGTCGCGCGTGGCTTCTTCTTAACTCGAGAAAAAGCCTATATACGCAAAATAAAAGAAATTTTTATCGCGCTTCATATAGAACAACTTTTGACAAAAGATGAAATTCTGACTCTGTATTTAAATAAAATGGAGTTTGGCAACCGTGCTTTTGGTGCCGGTGCTGCTGCACAAGTTTATTATGGTAAAGACATTAGTGAATTAACACTTGCGCAACACGCAATGATCGCAGGTCTTTTGCAAGCACCTTCAGCTTTAAATCCTATTCGTCATCCGCAAAGAGCTAAAAAACGTCGCAATATCGTTCTGGCGCGAATGTTAGACGAAAAATACATTACTGAAGATCTTTTCAAAAAAACCATCCAAGAGCCAATTACAGCCAAGTTTCATGGTGCTGAAATTGAAGTATCCGCTCCTTATATATCAGAAATGGTTCGAGCTGAAATGGTTCGCTTATACGGTATTGAAGACGCTTATAATAAAGGATTCCGCGTTTATACTACAGTTCATTCGACCACCCAAATGGCAGCCGAAAAAGCGGTCATTGAAAACTTAGAGCGTTATGATGTACGCCATGGTTACCGCGGCCCAGAACAATACTTATGGAATTCAGAAACTGACAATAGCTGGCTGCCAAGCGATATTTTAGACTTCCTTTCCGAGAAGCAAGAAATTAATGATCTAAAAGCGGCGGTAGTTACCGAAACATTTGAACAAAGCATGACCGCTTTGCTCAAAGACGGTCAATTTGTCACTATCGATTGGGATGGCTTAAAGTGGGCTCGTCCTTATTTACGTAATAAAAAGCAAGGTTCAGCTCCTTCTACAACTTCGGATATTTTACACCCAGGTGCATTTGTTTGGCTAAAACCACTTCAAACCGGTCAATATCAATTGTCGCAAATTCCGCAAGTATCCGGTGCGCTTGTTTCATTAAACCCGCAAGATGGTGCCATTGAGGCCATTGTTGGCGGCTACAGTTTCGAGCAAAGCCAATACAATCGTGCCACACAAGCTAAACGCCAAGTGGGCTCAAATATAAAACCTTTTGTCTATTCAGCTGCGCTAGATAATGGCTATACCTTAGCTAGCATTGTCAATGATGCCCCAATCAATAAATGGGACAAAAGTAACGGTACGGCATGGCGGCCAAAAAATAATCCTGAAATCTATATCGGGCCAATTTTAGTTAGGCGCGCACTTGCCGAATCAAAAAACGTCATTTCTGTACGATTGTTAAGGGGCGTGGGTCTTCACCAGACTGCAGATTACCTGCTTAATTTTGGCATTAAACCGCAAGATATTCAGCGCAATGAATCTTTGGCACTTGGTAGCATGGCGCTCACACCACTTGAGCTTGCAACAGGTATTGCGACCTTTGCAAATGGTGGGCACCTTATCAATCCATATTTCATAGAAAAAATACATGATGCGAATGATGAAACACTGGTCGTTGCACAACCGGCCATTGCATGCGCACAGTGTAGCGATGAAGAGATCAATGAAAACGCCAACTTTAGATATGCACCACGCGTTATCTCATCACAAAATGCATTTTTAATTGCCGATGCAATGAAAAGTGCTATTTGGGGAGGTGGTAGCTGGAAACATAAAACATCATGGCGCGGCACTGGTTGGCGAATTCAAAAGCTCAAACGCCATGATTTATCAGGTAAAACAGGTACAACCAATGATGCGGTTGATACTTGGTTTACCGGGTTTAATCGCAACCTTTTAACCACTACTTGGGTTGGTTTTGATAGCCCAGGCATCCCTCTTGGCCGAACTAGCTACAATAGCAATCTCGGAAAAGATCAAACCTTTGGTGGAGAATCAGGCGCAAAAACAGCTCTACCAGCTTGGTTAGCGTTCATGGAAGTTGCACTGCAAGGCATGCCTAGCGCCCCCGTTTATCAGCCTGATGGGCTTGTATCAGTAAGAATCGACTATGCAACGGGTCTATTAAGTGAAAAAACAGATCACACTAGCGGTTTTGAATATTTCACTAAATCAACCGTACCAACGCAATACGCTCAACCTAATAATGACGCTATCTTTGAAGTAAGTGAGCCTGAACAAACTAACGAAACTGAAGAAGAGCTGTTTTGATGAGCACCTGTCAAACATACAATCGCTCTATCACTGACCTCGACACGCTGAGGTTGATTTATAAAAAATGATTAATGTTAAAACCTGCACTTTATTTACGTCATAAAAACCCGCTAAACCGGGTTTTTATGCTCTTCTACATTTTTGCATTAAATCTCCATTAATATGCTTTTCATAAACTTATGCATACTGAGGATTTCATACTTTAAAAAACCTCTCTAGGCTGTGCATTACGCAGGTTAATTAACTTATTCACTAACTGTACAGGAATAGTCTTGTCGTAATTAATCACTAAATCAGGCTCTACAGGATTATGATTGTCTCCACCTTTTGGCCGTTCTAAATAGAAAAATGGGCTGACTACTTTTAGTTGAGAGTGAGTTAAGGTCATCGCTTTTGTTCCGCCAGTTTGACCACTTTTCCCACCCGTTTTCTCACCAACTAGCACGCCAAACTGATGATCTTGAATGACATTCGCGAATAATATTGATGATGAATACGTAAAAGCGCCAATTAAAACAGACACATCGCCTGTAAACTTTTTAACGTGAGCATTCACTTGTCTAAAGCTATTTTCGCTTTCAACAACATCCCCAACTTGACGCTTTTCAGTCGCCCGACCTGTTAAAACTTTAAATTTATTATGACTGCCAGTTCTCCAAGTTTTATCAGCAATAAAAGGTAGAATACCATCAATCCAAATCGCGTCGTCACCACCACCATTTTCACGTACATCGATGATGAGATGCGTAATGTGACTGCGCTGAATTTGCTCAAATGCATGGTGTAAAAATTCAATCACATCTTTATAGTCTGCACCCCAGCTAAAGGTATTGAGCGTAATGATCGCATTATTTTTATCTAAAATCTCAAATTTGAACTCTTCAGAAAAAGTCTTCTTTAATTTAAATTTCACCCGACTTGAAGTGAAAGCTTTACTTTGCTGCTGACCATACTTACTGAGCGTTAAGTCAAATGACTCAATGTCACCATAATATAACCAAATGTATTCAGCTAAATGCCTTTGCAATAACGCTCTTCTAAAGCGAACACTATCCCCATTCGTTCTTTCTAAAAGCGGTTGAAGGAAATCTTTGGTTTTTTGACCATTAATAGAGGTAATTTCATTTCCTCTATATTCGGTCTCTTCACCATCTGGTTTTGACTTGATTAGCAATCTTTCTTGATCAAACATGACTTGAAACGGAAATAGCCCACCGCCACTTTCGATGTGTTGATTAGCGAATACTTTCAGGTTAGGTAATTTAATCACCGTGTGGCCATCATTTAATACTGAATTAAAAACGGTGACCTTTTTCCAGAAATCACGTACAGAAATCGGTTTAGAAATGCTTTTTTTTAGCTGTTCAACCTCAGTATAAAAAGCATCAACATTGTTAACAGTGTAAGAAAGTTGCGGATGTGTACTGTCAAGAAATAACAGCCATTGCTCTAAATCTTCACTCACTTGATGCGGTTGTAACATCATAGATAAGCGATCTTTTGCCTGCGAGCTTGTACTAAAAAAGCATAGTAAAACGATTAATGCCCACACAGTGTATCTGTTCATAAATGTCCTTTATCAGTAATTTTTTGTCTGCCAAAAATCATACTTAAAAAGAACAAAAAACAATTCAGGAAAACCTTTGGAAATTCCTTGGAAAAACAAAGTTTAAATATACCCAACAAATTCAGAAGGTTAAATTATGGAATAAATCTAACTATTTCTGATTCGTCTCTTTCACGAAACGAAAATGTGCACATTGAACGCGCTGAGCTACATTTAAGAAATCCAACATGGCCATCGAAAGCTAAGTTATTATCAAGCTGCTTAGCCGCATTCAAATCAAATATTTTAAATTGATTATCAGTTGCCCAAATAAGGGTGCTATCGTCCCAAATATCCCAAAAGGTATTAAACTTTATATTAATTTCATCAAAAATTTTAACTACAGTCCCTGTTTTTAGATCTTTTTTCCAGAGCCCTTTTTCATGAAACTTACTAAAAAATAGAGCCCCATTAAATTGCCGTGCAGAAAATGCGTTTATATTTAAATTGATGATTTTAAGCGTAAACAAATCTAGTGATTTCAAGCTCCAGTACTCGTTATTACCCTCAGAAAAAAGCAACGTTCCAGCGTCAGAAATACTAAAATTAAAAACTTCATGCTGCTCTTTCGAGAGCCACTCTAATTCATTCAAGCTGAGATCATATCGAAACAAACGCTTCTCAGATAATCCATACACAGTATTTGTTTCTATTGAAAATTCGAGTTCTCTGGCATGTTCGGGCAAATTCACCTGTTTATGCTGTTGAAAACCTTGCTCTGTTTGTTGCCAAAGCTGCTTTGAACCAGAGCGCTCTGAAAGAAAATACACACTATTTTCAGGGCCGAACATCGCATTAAAATCGTAATATGGACTGTCTATTAGTGGTTGAATGGTAAATTCATCGAACTCATTTTTGGATAAAGACCAAATAGCATTTTTGATGCTAACTTTTTTAATCGCATAGAGCTGCTCTACAGCTACAACAGGATAATTACAGGAGAAATCTATTTGAGCCAACTTTGTGGTGTGTTTAAGGGCCACATTGTAAGACCATACTCCCTCGTTTTTATCACAATACACAAAGTGCTTGTTGTCCCACCAGCCCACCTTAGCAATCAAGTAAGGCAGCTCAAGAACCACTTGAGTTTGGCTATCTTGCGTATTCGTTAATAAAATATGGCTTTCTTGCCAAAGTACATTTCTAACAACAGCTAAATACTTTCCATCAGGCGATACTGAAAAACCATAATCCCCCCGCCCTGAAGTTGTTGGCGAGGTAATACTACGCTCAAATCCAGTTCTCAGATCAAGTTGGTAAACTTTAAAAGGATCGGTTAATTCATTAGCCCGCGAGAAATAAACCTGATTCCCATCGTTGGAAAATGCGGTTGTTGACCAAAAGCCTCCTTTGCCGCAATTCGTTAGCTTACGGGTTTTTCTCGATTCAAGTTTAAAGTCCCCAAAATCAGCGAGCCAAACCTCACATCGCTGTTTTGTTTGTTTATGAAATACAATTTGTTTCCCATTATTAGAAAAAACCGGAGAACCAAAGTAATAATCACCACTCGCGGTCAATATCTGCTTTTGACCTGAGTTTAACTCTTGAATAATTAAGGAAGGTTGAACATTTTTACCTTTATTTACATAAGTTAACCAACGCCCATCTCGACTCACATCAAATTCATTTTCTCTGCCACCTTCATGAGAAAGCACTTCATAATTACTGAGTAAGTAAGCACCATCCACCTTTGGAGAGCTTTTATTTAAAGAATTACCAATGAGATAAAACATAATAATCAGAGCTAAAAAAGTTACACACGCAATTAACCCTAACGTTTTTTTAAGCCTGAAGGTTTTACTATTCGCATCCACTTGAAGTGAAAGGTTTAAGGTATTAGGTTGTTGTAAAGCCTGACGAAACTCGAATGGGTTTTCATCTAATTTGTTTGTGTCGGGCTCTTTTTCGTCACTAATTATCAACAATTGTCCATCGTCAACAACACTTACAGGTTTAGAGTAACGATACCCCCGCTTAGGCACAGTCACGATGAGCTTATTTTGGGCTTTATCGCAGCCAATGATTTTTCTTAATTCAGATATAACCGATGAGATGGTACTTGCATCTTTATGAGTCGTTCCCCACACTTTTAGCAACAACTCATCATAACTAACTGTTTTTCCTGCAGAAGAGATTAACGTTAAGAGACATGCGCTTAATCGAGAAGGAAGCTGTAATATGCGTCCATCACTGTAGGTTAATTCTTGGCTATCTGAATTAAACGTCCAATTTTCGGACTTATAGATTGTCATTTAGGAAATGATATTTTTATAAATAATCAAAGTAGTACCTTATGAGAACATCCTATTTCAACGGTTTCAAGCACTATTATCTAGCATCATTACCACGATAAAGGCTCAATCGCCACTTTTGAGGTTGTATTATTTGACTCAAGAAAAAACCCGAGCATTACTGCTCGGGTTTTAAACGTCAATGAAACTGAATGCGTTTCTATAAACGAGAAATGATTTTACATCATGCCGCCCATTCCACCCATACCACCCATGCCGCCCATATCTGGAGCTGAAGAAGCATCTTGTGGAATTTCAGCAATCATCGCTTCAGTGGTAATCATCAGACCCGCAATTGATGCTGCAAATTGTAATGCTGAACGCGTCACTTTTGTTGGATCTAAGATCCCCATTTCGATCATATCGTTGTATTCACCGCTTGCAGCGTTATAACCATAGTTACCTTCGCCACCTTTAACGTTGTTTACAACAACAGATGCTTCGTCACCTGCGTTCGTCACGATTTGACGAAGTGGTGCTTCCATTGCACGAAGCGCAACTTTGATACCGTGGTTTTGATCTTCATTGTCACCACGAAGCTCTGCTAGCTTGCTAGCAGCGCGAACAAGTGCAACACCACCACCAGGGACAACACCTTCTTCAACCGCTGCACGAGTTGCATGAAGTGCATCTTCTACGCGATCTTTCTTTTCTTTCATTTCAATTTCAGTCGCAGCACCAACTTTAATTACTGCAACGCCACCAGAAAGCTTAGCCATACGCTCTTGTAACTTTTCTTTGTCGTAATCTGATGTTGCTTCTTCGATTTGCGCTTTGATTTGAGCAACACGGCCTGTGATGCCTTCTTCTTCACCTGCACCATCGATAATAGTTGTATCATCTTTAGTGATCACAACACGCTTTGCAGTACCTAAGTCTTCTAATGTCGCTTTTTCAAGTTCTAGCCCGATTTCTTCAGAAATGACTGTGCCGCCTGTTAATACTGCAATATCTTGCAGCATCGCTTTACGACGATCACCAAAACCAGGTGCTTTAACTGCTGAAACTTTTACGATACCGCGCATGTTATTCACTACGAGTGTTGCAAGCGCTTCACCTTCAAGGTCTTCAGCAATAATTAATAACGGCTTACCCGCTTTTGCTACGCCTTCAAGTGTTGGTAAGAGTTCACGGATATTTGATACTTTTTTATCCACTAAAAGAATAAATGGGTTATCTAGCTCAACCACACCTTTTTCTGCATTGTTGATGAAGTACGGAGATAAATATCCACGGTCAAACTGCATGCCCTCTACAACATCTAATTCAGTTTCTAATGCTTGACCATCTTCAACCGTGATAACGCCTGATTCACGGCCTACTTTTTCCATTGCAGTTGCAATGATTTCACCAATTTCAGTATCAGAGTTTGCAGAAATAGTACCCACTTGTGCAATCGCTTTTGCATCAGCACACGGTACAGAAAGAGCTTTTAATTCCGCAACCGCTGCAATCACGGCTTTGTCGATGCCGCGCTTCAAATCCATTGGATTCATGCCTGCAGCAACAGCTTTTAAACCTTCATTAACGATTGATTGAGCAAGAACCGTTGCTGTCGTCGTACCATCACCCGCAGCATCATTGGCTTTAGAAGCAACTTCTTTCACCATTTGGGCGCCCATATTTTCAAACTTATCTGCAAGTTCGATTTCTTTAGCAACTGATACACCATCTTTTGTGATGATTGGTGAGCCAAATGACTTATCGATTACGACGTTACGACCTTTTGGACCCAGTGTTACTTTAACTGCATCTGCTAATACGTTAACACCCGCTAGCATCTTGCTACGTGCATCACCTGCAAATAAAACTTCTTTTGCTGCCATCTTTTAATTCCTCTAAATTCTTTATTTTCGTAAAAACATTAAAATATGCTGATAGGCTTGGATTAAATTAACCCACAATACCTAAGATGTTGTCTTCACGCATGATCAAGTACTCTTGACCTTCAATTTTTTCATTCTTTTCGATATAAGAACCAAATAAAACGGTGTCGCCAGCTTTTACTTCTAACGCACGGACTTCGCCGTTTTCTAACACGCGACCATTACCGACAGCAACCACTTCACCGCGGGTTGATTTTTCAGCCGCAGAACCTGTAAGTACGATACCGCCTGCAGAACGAGTTTCTTCTTCTAAGCGCTTAACAATTACACGGTCGTGCAAAGGACGAATATTCATTGGATTGTTCTCCTAACTATCTCTGTTGTTTCAGAAAAAATTAACTAAGGTTTAATATGACTTCATAAATGGGGATTGACTAAACAAATCCCAAGTAAAAAATTAAAAATTATTCTTTACGCTGATACTCACCCTCTAACGCATCGTTTGATTCAAGCCGTTGTTCAGGTACTTCTCTAAAATCTTCAGCCTCGTAGGTATTTGGCTGAGACGTATTTTGGTAATAAAAACTTTGCGACTGGCCTGACATTTTAACCTGCGCATTTTTAGCAAGCTGTGCAGCTAACTTATTTCTCACCGCAGGTGTAAGCAATAATAAACCGAGCACGTCGGTCATAATACCTGGAGTTAATAGCATGACACCTGCAATAACAATACACACACCGGCCAACAATTCGTTCGCAGGCATTTGTCCCTGAGCCATCTGTAACTGCGCATTTTGCAATGCGCTGACGCCTTGCTGCTTGACTAATTTAGCGCCGATAAATGCGGTCGCAATCACCAATGCTAATGTGCTCCAGCCCCCAATAACCTCACTGACTTGAAGTAATAATGCAATTTCAATAATTGGGATAATAATAAATAATATAAAAAGGGCTTTAAACATAACGATTCTCTTTTCTAAATATGAAAGTTAAATGGGGATCGTCGGGTCTTATTTCAAGTGAACACGTTGCGATGTAACCCCATCACGACATATGTTATTCGCTGAACATCCTCTTTTACTGATTTATAAGTAAAAGTACGTTATAAAAGAGCAATCTAGTTCAGTTATTTTTACGTATTACCGAGGTGTTTGAGTGTCACAATATTGTTTAATTTTCTGTACCTGTACAAACAAAGCTGAAGCACGCAACATTGCAACGCATTTATTGCAAAGCAAACTTGTCGCCTGCGTTAACATTTTGCCTGAGGTCGAATCACTTTACATTTGGCAAGACATGTTAGAAACCAGTACTGAAAGTAAAATGATCATAAAAACACAACAAACTAAAGTGAATGATGTGATTGCTTTAATAAAACAACATCATAGCTACGACGTACCAGAGATTCAGGCGATTCCTGTTATTGCTGGTAACCCCGACTATTTTAACTGGATTGATAAGGTAATCAGTTAATGCGAATTATTGTACTTATTTTGAGCCTCTTTTGGCTTTCTGCTGTTCAGGCCAATAATATTTTGGACGATCTCATAAATAAAGATCAGCCGGTTTTTCTTAAAGTTGATCAAGCTTTCAAGCTGGACTTCGATCAACAAGGCAATCAATTATTTATTGCTTTCGATATTGCCGACGGCTATTACCTCTACAAGAAAAAACTACAACTTGCAGGTAAAGAGGCCACTTTTACTCAGCCCCAATTGCCCGACGGCAAAATGATAGAAGATGAGTATTTCGGTAAAACTGAAGTGTATTTTGATGAGTTTGTGACCGTAGTTAAGTTTGACGAAATTAACGAAGGGGCCGAGCTAAAAATCCGCTATCAAGGATGCGCTGAGGCAGGCCTTTGTTACCCACTCGAAACTATCAGCATTCCGCTAGTTAGTTATCACACTAGCACTCCTTTAAATACAAACACTGTTAATGCATCAACTCCAAAAAATACTGACACAGGCACAGCCCCCTCGTTGACTGAACGCTTGGCCGAGCAAAGCTTGTTGACTAATTTAGCTGTGTTCTTTTTTCTTGGATTAGGATTAGCACTCACTCCGTGCGTTTTTCCGATGTTCCCGATCCTATCCAGCTTAATCGCAGGGCAATCAGGCACGCTATCAACTAAAAAAGCGTTTATGTTATCGTTTGTTTATGTACAAGGTATGGCCATTACTTACGCAGCACTCGGGCTCGTTGTCGCAAAACTGGGTGGCCATATCACCGCTTATTTACAGCACCCTATTTTATTAATTAGTTTTAGCATCTTGTTTGTAGTGCTAGCCTTTTCGATGTTTGGTTTCTTCGACATCAAATTACCCGACTCATGGATGACAAAACTAACCCAGCTGAGTAACAAGCAAAAAAATGGCCAATATGTTGGGGTCTTTTTAATGGGGATACTCTCTGGATTAATCGCCTCACCTTGCACCACCGCTCCTCTTTCTGCGGCTTTATTATATGTAGCACAAAGTGGCGATTACGTTTTTGGGGCCGTAACATTATATGTATTGAGTTTAGGTATGGGTGTCCCGCTCCTACTTATGGGTACATCTGGCGGCAAGTTACTCCCTAAAGCCGGAGCTTGGATGAACCAAGTCAAAACTTTGTTCGGCTTTATTATGTTATTAGTGCCGCTTATTCTACTCGAGCGTATTGTCGACTTTAAGATTATTCTCACCTTAGGCGCGCTGCTCTTTATGGCGACTGCTATTTATCTTTATTACTGGCAAATACAAACGCAATCAGCCAAAGCTAAAACGATCTTATGCACTAGCGCATTTGTGCTTGCGTTTACTGGCTTGAGTGTTTTGAAAAACCAACTTTTTCCAACGGATATTCCTAATCAAGCTACGGAACAACTACAAATAAATAACCAACCGGGTACATTTACTACGATTAAAGATCTTGCTGAACTTGATGAAATGTTAGTTCGAGCAAGGCAGGAAAACAAAATTGTGATGCTCGACCTTTATGCTGAGTGGTGTGTCGCCTGTAAAGAGTTCGAACATAAGACTTTCCCAGACGAGCGTGTTCAAACTGAGTTTAAGCATTACATGTTACTTAAAGCTGATCTTACTGAGTCTGACGAGGTTACAATGCAGTTTATGGAACGCTTTACAGTCTTTGGCTTACCGAGCATTTTATTCTTTGACCTACAAGGTAATGAAATAACCGAACAAAGAGTAACTGGCTTTCTAAATGCGGCCGAGTTTAGTCAACATCTCAAACAATTACGGCATTTGCAAAACCTATAAACAAAAAAGCGACTCAATGAGTCGCTTTTTTGTTACAAACGCCTACTGGCTGATTAGACCAGTATTTTGCTGCTATTTTCTTCGAACGCTCTATAATAGTGCGCTAAAGTGAAAAAAAGTTGCTATTTACTGCTTTAAAACATAATTTAAAGCACAGAAAAGAGAAAACAGTTTATTTGGCTTACTTTAAAGGATGTTCACGCATAATGACTGCAAAATCTAAGATTTTAGTCCTCAACGGGCCAAACTTAAACATGTTAGGTAAACGAGAGCCACAAACGTATGGCTCTCAAAGCTTAGCAGATATTGTGGCATTGTTAACTCAGCAAGCGGAGTCACTCAATGTTGAGTTAGAGCATCTACAAAGTAATGCCGAACATGAGTTGATCGATAAAATTCATTCAGCCTGGCGTCAGATCGATTTTATCATTATCAATCCAGCAGCTTTCACCCACACCAGTGTCGCCCTTCGGGATGCATTATTAAGTGTGGAAATACCATTTATTGAAGTGCACTTATCTAATGTGCACAAACGTGAGGCCTTTAGGCACCATTCGTACTTTTCGGATATTGCTTCAGGCGTCATTGTTGGATTCGGAGTAATGGGTTACCAAATGGCATTAACTGCTGCCGTTAACCAATTACAAAACTAATATTATTAATTGCTAACCCAAAGGCGGGGTATTCGATGGATATTCGCAAAATAAAAAAATTAATCGAACTTGTTGAAGAATCAGGTATTGCTGAGCTTGAAATCACTGAAGGTGAAGAGTCAGTACGCATTAATCGTAGTAACTTCAGTAACGCTCAAGTATTTGCTGCACCACAGCAACAATACGCTGCACCAGCACCTGTTGCCGCTCCAGCCGCGGCTGCAGTAGTTGAAGCGTCTCCTGTTGAAACAGGTCACACAGTGAAATCACCAATGGTGGGTACATTCTATCGTTCACCTTCTCCTGAATCTGCATCGTATGTAGAAGTTGGCTCTTCAGTCAATGTTGGTGACACTATGTGCATTATCGAAGCAATGAAAATGATGAACCAAATCGTTGCTGATAAATCGGGTGTTGTTAAAGCTATTTTGGTTGAAAACGAAGATCCAATTGAATTTGATCAACCGCTATTCATCATTGAATAATCGAGCAAGTTTAGAAGGCCAACTCTATGTTAGATAAAGTAGTTATCGCAAATCGAGGTGAAATAGCACTTCGTATATTGCGCGCCTGTAAAGAGCTCGGTATTAAAACCGTAGCGGTTCACTCTACAGCTGATAGAGATTTAAAACACGTACTTTTAGCTGATGAAACCATTTGTATTGGTAAACCAGCTGCTTCTGAAAGTTATTTAGATATTCCGCGCATTATTGCTGCGGCTGAAGTAACCGATGCAGTCGCAATTCACCCTGGTTATGGTTTTTTATCTGAAAATGCGGACTTTGCAGATCAAGTCGAAAAAAGTGGTTTCATTTTTATCGGACCTCGTGGCGACACCATTCGTATCATGGGCGATAAAGTCGCGGCAATCGAAGCAATGCGCAAAGCTGGTGTGCCGTGTGTACCTGGCTCTGACGGCCCACTAACCGCTGATAAAGATCGTAACATTCAGATTGCTAAACGCATCGGTTACCCAGTGATCATCAAAGCTGCCGGTGGTGGTGGTGGTCGTGGTATGCGTGTTGTTCGTAGCGAAGCTGAACTAATTGATTCAATTGCGTTAACACAACAAGAAGCGAAGCAATTCTTTGGCAATGGCATGGTTTACATGGAAAAATTCCTAGAAAACCCACGTCATATCGAAGTGCAAGTGTTGGCTGATGGTCAAGGTAATGCCGTTCATTTAGGTGAACGTGATTGCTCCATGCAACGCCGTCATCAAAAAGTTGTCGAGGAAGCACCTGCACCAGGCATTACAGCTGAAATGCGTAAGTTTATCGGCGAGCGTTGTACTCGTGCATGTATCGAAATTGGTTACCGTGGCGCTGGTACATTTGAGTTCTTATACGAAAATGGTGAGTTTTATTTCATTGAAATGAACACCCGTATTCAGGTTGAGCACCCAGTAACCGAAATGGTCACAGGCGTCGATTTAATCAAAGAACAGCTGAAAATTGCGGCTGGCCAACCATTATCGTTTACTCAAGACGATGTTGTGATCCGTGGTCATGCAATTGAATGCCGAATTAATGCCGAAGACCCTGAAACATTTATTCCTTCTCCGGGTAAAATTACTCGCTTCCACCCAGCCGGTGGTTTAGGTATTCGTTGGGATTCACATATTTACGCTGATTACACTGTGCCCCCTCATTATGATTCAATGATTGGTAAGTTAATCACCTATGGTGAAAATCGTGATGTTGCCATTGCACGTGCGAAAAATGCACTTAATGAACTTGTTATTGATGGTATTAAAACCAATACCGCTCTTCACAAGCTCATTATGGCGGATGAAAACTTCCAAAACGGCGGCACTAATATCCATTATTTAGAGAAAAAATTAGGCCTTTAATTTTATTTTCTAAGTTTCATGTAAAAACCAGTACCAGTGTGTACTGGTTTTTTTATAGCTCATGGTTTCAACCCTAAGCCTTATCGTTTCACCAAATTTCCATAGCTTATGTAAGATCGCAACCCATAACAACTATCATTTATCAGCCAGGTATGGGCTTAATTTTATATCAAGAGTCAGAAAACACCCAACACTGCACACTATATAAGCAGTTGTACTGCTTATTCATAGATTTACGCTTTTTGATAGTGACAAGCGAAGTAAAAATTTTTATACTGCTCCCCGCTTAGTCAGTTTATGATTAACGCATCTAAATGGCCCCTTAGCTCAGTTGGTTAGAGCACACGACTCATAATCGTTAGGTCCCCAGTTCGAGTCTGGGAGGGGCCACCACTATAAAAGACTTTCGTTGTAATTAACCACTAACTAAAATCATTTAGTTAGCTTACGTGATATCCACTCATAAATAACAAGGCTCTGAGTACGATACAACAATCGTTTGTGCTATCGAAAACAGCAAAGTGTTAGACAGTAGCATGTTTTACACTGCTATTACCCGCTATAGAAAGCTAACATTAATTGCAGGTGAATATAAAGTAGCCTTAGACGCAGTCAAATTTGAGCTGTTAGAATCCCATTTAAGTGTTTGAGCCAAACAGCTAGATAAATTGGTATACGCGGCCAGTAGATACAAGATACATGCTTGCTCGAATCAGATATTGGGTCGAACATTAGTGTTTATATTATGATTTGGATTTCTGCTTTTAGATAAGCGATATTACCGTACATCGAGATTTTCCCCAAAACCGTCAAGTTGTATGCCATGATTGACGAAAGTATTATTTTAAGGAAGATGAAATTGAAGTATATAAAACAAATATGGATCTTATTTACATTTTTACTCAGTACAGCAACCATAGCTCAGGGCACACAAGAGAAGGTTACTCTATCTCACCCTAATTTTGAAGAACACCTCTCATTTGATATAAACCTTCCGGCTGGTTATAAAAACGATATTGGCAAGTCCTACATTGTATTATTTGACTTTCATCATTATGCACATACCTATCTAAGTGGTATGCATGATTGGATGAGTCACAATGGCGAGTGGCCTTGGCTCCGAACCATAATAGTTACACCTAGCATCGGAAATCCAGTAGGCAAATTGTTTGATGTAACTGGAAAAAGTACCCCTATGTTGGATTTTTTCGAATCCAAACTTTTCCCCGCCATAGATGCAAAATATAGAACTAAACCTTTCCGCATTATTAGTGGCTTTCGTCGCAACGGCAGTATTGCACTATCATCTCTTCTGAACAAACCTGACCTGTTTAATGCCTATTTTGTGATAAGTCCAGAACTTGAAAATAATTACGCAGGTATATTATCAAACGCAAAGGACAAATTAGCAAAACTAGATAGAAAGCCTCGCTTTTTGTTAATCACGACAGGTGAATCAGTCAAAGAAGACCATCAGATAGATTCTTATGAGCAGTTGTTACGTATGATCAACGAAAACACTCCAGCTTCATTAGATGTTCATAAGCGAAATTTAAAACAGCATTACCACATGTCAATGCCTCTAGTCGCAACAGTAATGGGGGTTGAGCTTTTATTTGATGATATCCACAATGGCTTAGATCCAGACTCAGAAATAGCCAAGAAAGGTCTAGAAGCAATCGTCAAACACTATGAGTGGTTGAGCAAAGAAAAGTATGGATTTGAGGTTTCACCTTTGCTCTCTCTCAGAAATCGAGGAAATCACTTATTAAATAGCGAACCACAACAGGCCATTAGTTTATTTGAAAAAATGAGGAAGTTATATCCAGATGATGCTTATGTCACCTATTACCTAGCAAATGCTTATGCCACAATCTATGACTTTGAAAAAGCGATTGCTTTGCAAAAACAAGCAGTTCAAATGTCAAAAAATATGCGTACATGGCATCAAAAACGTCACAAGGGATATTTACAATCTTTTGAAGAACAAGCTGCTCTTAGGTAAGAGCAGTTAGAATACTTCCAATATTAAAAAACAAAAATTACTGGGGTTGGCTCACTTACAAAGTTGATGGTGGCCTCTATAATTAACGGCTGCAATTACTTCTAATGAATTTAATCTGACAATTTGAGTTAAGGTTTTTTCGAATTATATTTACAAAGCATATCCAATACTTGCTCTTTAGTCACACTAGAGTCCGTTAATACCCTACTCAGCAGCACTTCAACATCTTTGTGCAAGACTAGCGACTCTAGCTTAATGTTTGCCAAAGCCTGTTTCAAGGTGTTTGGATTATTAAATTGAACAAGTATTCCCCTTTCTCCATTTCGGTCGATTCGTTAACATCATCAGGTATATCAAAATTTCCTGTGCGAATCTGACTATAAAACGGATGGTTATCAAGCGTATAAGACTTATCTTCGCAAGAAGACTCTGGCGAGAGTTCAAGTTCAGACTCAAAGTCGATATCAATATCTGATAGCGATGGATAGTTTGTGTCTAACTGTTTCATCAATAGCCTCCTCACCTAATAAATTATAGCAAAAGCCACATAAACAGAATAAGTGTTACCCACTAACTAATAAAAACTCAAATAGATAACCCAAAAATAGGAATCCTGCTGCTGTGAAACAGCTGGGGGAGTGGCTTAGCTCATGCTGAACACTTATGGAGATGAGCGATTTTGTCAATGATTGCTAAGCAACAGCAAAGTTGCTTGTCATTTACAAAAGTAAGCAAAGATCCATATAGTGGAATGCATAGATAAGACTCGCAATATTAAATACAACCTTGCGGTTGCATTTAATTACAAAGTAACACCAACTAATTTTTAAGGCCAAGATACCCATTTTACAATGGATTCAACGGAGCGGACGGACAGTCACCGAAATCAACTTGAAATATCTTAGCCCTATATAAGCGTTCGAGCCTGGGAGGGGATACCATTTTTATTCCTTAGTTTCACTTTTGCTCGATTTTCATTATTTGTCTCTGTTTCTACTTATGTTACTATCTTGCGAAAAATAACATAAGAATCATAGATATGGATATTTATATAGATAATTACTTATTAAACAGTGCTTATTTAGGTCTGTTTATCGCAGTGCTACTCGTTGCTAAGTGGGTTTACAATCTCACTACGCCATATGACACAGTTAAGCAACTTTCTGAACATCAGAATACCTCGTTGGCTATATCTATTTCTGGCTATTTATTTGCTGTCAGCATTATTTATTTTTGTGTATTAGCAGGGCCAAGCCAAGGTTTACTCAATGATTTAATCAACGTGAGTATTTACAGTGTATTAGGCATGGCTTTACTGGTTTTATCACGCTGGATTAATGATAAGTTTTTACTGCATGCCTTTTGCAACACTGAGCAATTAATCGATAAACAAAATTTAGCCACCGGCATTGCGCAAGCTGCGAGTTACTTAAGTAGTAGTTTACTGATTGGTGGCGCGTTAGCTGGAGAAGGAACGTGGCTCTCTGCCGCTATCTTTTATTTATTTGGGCAAGCCTTATTAATTGTCTTTGCAAGGCTATACGACCTCTTAACTCGTTTTGATTTGCAAGTACAACTTCAGCAACAAAATTTAGCAGCTGCGGTAAGTTTTTCTGCAACCTTAATCGCTGTGGGTATCATTTTATTTCACGCACTGAGCGGCCAATTTATCTCTTGGCAGCATAGTCTAACCCTCTTTGCGATTGATAGCGCAATTGCATTTATCGTGCTGCCATTTATGCGCTTACTGTTAGATAAAGTATTACTGCCTCATATTGTGCTTGATACCGCTATTGCAGAGCGCAATATCGCCGTTGCGGTCCTTGAAGGGTGCTTAGCAATTTGTATCGCTCTCGCCATTCTTGTTACTTTGTAGGTATCAAAATGACAACAGTAAAACTTTTTATCATCGCGATAGTGACTTTTATTTGTGCGTGGATCATTGATAATGATGTGGCCTCACCCGAGAATGCCAAGCCTTATGCAGATAGTGCCAGTTACAGTAATCTCGATACGCCCTACCCATTTGAGGTAAATCGCGATGGTCAAATGATGCGATTTGAAATAAAAGGCCATTTACCACTCAACTCTTGGAAAAGTATTGATATCGAGATATATGATAATGAAGGTAAGTATCTATTTGCCTACACTGATGAGCTATGGGCTGAAAGTGGTCGTGACTCAGATGGTTCTTGGACGGAATACCACACTCAAGTTCATTTAGATCAACGCTTTCCGAAGAAAGGGCTGTACCAAGCTTTTCTTACTGACAGCTCATCGAGTAAACAAGCCAGTCAAAACTCTTCCTTTCGCTTTCGAATTCTAGCAATCCGCGGCGATGCAGGTAAGATGAATATCATCCTCTGGCTCAGCGGCTTAGTGGTAGGCTTTTGTCTGCTGATTTTTATTCATCGTCATGAACAAGAAAAAGATACGTTAGAATATAAACCAATCAAGCGCCTTTCAGTTAAACAACTGGATGCAATGAAAACGGCCCCAATGAAAGTCTGGCCGGTTTTATTGCTCTTTTTAATCCCCACAATGCTCACCAGTGTATGGGCTTACAGTGACGATGATGATGAAATAAATTGGCTTAGTTATTCATATAGGCACAGCCATATTTATGTCGACAGAGAATTACGTGAACACAGTATCTCAAGTGCACAGTTTCGCACCGGTGGCGCTCGAGGCGGCAAGTAATGCTGCGTGAAAGCCATATCCTGCTATTTAGTATTTTTGTAGCCGGTTTATGTTCGATCATTTATGAGCTATTAATCGCAACAACTGGAGCTTATTTTCTTGGCGATAGCATTACGCAGTTTTCACTCACCATTGGTATTTATATGGCCTTTATGGGAGTCGGCTCATATTTATCGCGTTGGGTGCCTGACCGCTCTTTACTTAGCTTATTTATTGGATTTGAACTAGCTTTAGCCTTGCTGGGTGGCATGAGCGTGCCTATTTTGTATTTTTCCTATGCGTTCGGCTTGCCACTGCAAATGTGCTCAATCCTTCTCACTGCTGTAATTGGTATCCTTATTGGGTTAGAAATTCCATTACTAAGCCGCTTGATGGAGAAACATTATACACTCAAAGCAAACCTATCTAATGTGCTCTCCATTGACTATTTTGGCGCGTTATTAGCAACGTTGTTATTTCCGTTTTTGTTTTTACCTTGGTTGGGTGTATTTAAAACGTCGCTCGCTTTCGGTCTGATGAATCTATCAATCGCACTGGTACTGCTGTGGTACTTTATTGATCACTTTAACGTAACACGTAAAAAAGTGCTCAAATTGGCTTTAATCGTCGTGGCAACTATTTTACTGGCGACATTTATTGCCAGTCATCAGTTGAATAAACTATGGAATAGCCAAGTGTATGAAGATCATGTTGTTCACTCTGAGCAGACTCCCTACCAACAAATTGTGCTAACACGTAACAAAGACGATGTCCGTCTTTACCTCAATGGCGGCTTACAATTTTCATCAATTGATGAATACCGCTACCATGAATCGCTGGTGCATCCGGCGATGGCTAGGCTCGATAAGCCAAAAACCGTGTTAATTTTGGGAGGCGGGGATGGCTTAGCTGTGCGAGAACTACTTAAATACCCCTCTTTAGAAAACATTGTTTTAGTCGATTTAGATCCTGCTGTCGCGCAGCTCGCAAAAAACAACCACTATTTAACCCAATTAAACCAGGGCGCTCTAAGCAGCCCAAAAGTTGAAATATTGCATCTTGATGGGTATGTGTATACCGAGCAAACCGAGCGCTTATTTGATTTAATCATTATCGATTTACCCGATCCAAAAACAATCAGCTTAGCACGCTTGTATAGTCAACAGTTTTACTTGCAACTTAAAAAGCGCCTACCCGATCATGGGATTTTGGTCACTCAAGCTACGAGCCCATTTTTTGCTAAGCAGGCTTTTTGGTCAATTAATAATACTCTTATCGCTGCGCAATTTGCCCGTGTGGCGCCTTACCATGTCAATGTGCCCTCATTTGGTGAATGGGGATTTGTCATGGCCTGTAAGCAACGTTGTCTTCCGCCAAAAACTCGTGATTTAACAACGCGCTTTTATCAACCCAAAATAGAACCACAATTGTTTATTTTCCCTACGGATTTGCAATCCGGTCAAGAAGCAATCAGCACCCTTGATGAGCCTAACGTTTTATACTATTACCTCAAAGGGTGGCGATATTGGAATTAATCACGCAAAAAGTGGCTTTTAAGTAAAAATACAATTTATTCTTCTAAGTAATGTGACTTTCGATTGCATTAAAACGTTATCTGAAGTAATTATTTTCCCATATTTTTCGCAGCCCTATCATCTGCGTCTATATTCAAAGTATATTAATTTGGAGTGTAAGTTTTAATGTCTGCCATTTACCTTGCTGGGATTGCATTGTGTTCTGTATTAGCACAATGGCTTGCTTGGACTGTAAAAGTTCCTGCTATCCTCTTTCTACTTCTAACTGGCTTGCTCTTAGGGCCGGTGTTTTCAGTACTTGATCCTGATGCAATATTCGGGGATTTGCTCTTTCCCGTCATATCACTTTCTGTAGCGGTTATCTTATTTGAAGGATCCTTAACACTTCACTTCAAAGAACTCAAAGGGATCGGCAAGGTTGTGCGCAACTTATGCTCGATAGGCATGATAGCAACCGCAATTATTCTTGGCTTTGCCTGTTATTTACTACTCGAGCTTGATTGGCGAGTGGCCGCTGTTATTGGAGCGGTGTTGGTTGTGACAGGCCCCACGGTTACTGCACCTTTGCTTAACACGATGCGCCCGACTATTGAAGTCGATAGAATTTTACGATGGGAAGGCATCGTCATTGATCCTATTGGTGCCTTATTCGCGGTCTTAGTATTTGAAGCTGTCATGCTAGCAGGGCAAAGTGGTGTATTCAGTCATACGCTCGTGGCATTAATTAAAACCGTTGGTGTTGGCTTATCCATTGGTATTGCTGCAGGACTCATTACGACGAATCTCATTCGCCGAGAATGGCTACCTTATGAATTACATAAATTTGGTGTACTTGCTTTAGTCTTAGTCAGCTTTAGTGTGTCTAATGCGCTAAGCCATGAGTCTGGCCTTTTAGCTGTAACTGTATTTGGTATTTACTTAGCGAATCAAGACGATCTTGAACTGGACTCTATTTTAGAGTTTAAAGAAGATTTATCTCAAATCTTAATTTCAACGTTGTTTATTTTATTGGCAGCGCGTTTACAACTTGCAGACTTAATGCTGTTAGGCCCAAGTGTCGTTATCTTTTTATTAATCGTTCTTTTTGTTGCTCGACCAATATGTATCGCAGTTTCAACCTATAACTCAGATCTTCCTTGGCGTGCGCGTGCTATTTTAGCGTGGATCGCTCCTCGAGGAATAGTTGCTGCAGCCGTCGGCTCTGTTTTCGCACTAAGTATGGCAAAAGCGGGCATTGCTGATGCTCAAAAAATAGTCCCTATAATTTTTACCGTCATTATAGTGACTGTTGTTTTACAAAGCCTGACCGCTGTCCCGGTTGCTAAATTACTAAGAATGCGTCAACCCAAGCCATCTACTGTATTAATAATTGGTGCAAACCATTTAGCTCGTGCGATTGCAAAAGGCCTCCAAGATCAAAAGATTGATGTGTATCTTTCCGATCCTGCTTGGGAAAACTGTCGTATGGCAAGAATGGATGGACTATCTTGTTATTATGGTAATCCGCAATCAGAGCACGCTGAGCGCTACTTACCTATGTCGAATTTAAAAACGGTGTTGGGACTGTCACCAAATCGCCACCACAATGCACTGGGTGTTCAGTACTTTTCTCACATGCTCGATGAGAAAAATGTCTACTCGCTTAAATCTTCTGATGTACATGCAAAGGCAAATAAAGACAGCGCAACGTTCTTGTCGAGACAAATTTTGTTTGGCGATCAAGCTTCTTATGCTCGATTAAGTAGCATGATTGCGAAGGGCGGAAAAGTAAGTGCAACCAAAATTGCCGAAGCCTTTTCTTGGCATGACTATTTAGAAATCAACAAAGAAGCAGTCCCATTGTTTATCTTACGCATCGATAGTGAAGAAGATATTCAGTTAATTCCTTTTACACCTAATATGGAGCGCTCGCCTGAAACCGGCGATATGATTGTAGCAATGCAACCTGCGAAAATGTCAATTTTAAAGGAACCAGTCAGCCGAACGCCTGTTAGTTCAGAGTCATAATAAAAAGCCCGCTTTATTAGCGGGCTATTTGCATCTCAATCAATGAGTTAATTGCATAGGCCTTATTTCGCTAACGATTTGCTCAACCAGTATAAATCTGAGTGGATACCCGCTGCTGTCACTTCCTTACCAGCTCCTGGACCTTGAATAACAAGAGGGTTGTCTTGATACCACTGACTATTAATAACAAAAATATTATCACCCGGTTTTAAAGTTGCGAGTGCATCATCCTTTACGACTGGCTTGAGCCCTACTTTGGCCACCCACTTATCTGCGGTTAATTCAAGCTCTGCAGCATAGCGTAGCACTTTATCTTGTGCCGCCGCCTGAGCGGCTAGTTCACTTACATATTCATCTAGTAGCGCTAAATTATTTATAAAGAAATCCCAATCACCATCAATTAATGCCTGTGGCATCAACGGGCTCAATTCAATATCATCTAGATTTAACGTTAATCCAAGTTCTCGAGCCAATATTAATAATTTCCGCTGTACATCACGGCCGGATAAATCTTCCCGGGGATCCGGTTCTGAATAACCCATCGCTTTAGCCTGCATAACCAATTCAGAAAATGCCTGGCTGCCATCATAATGTGCGCATAACCACGAAAGAGTTCCCGAAAAAACCCCAGTTAAACGTTCGACTTTATCACCTGAATTCAGCAAGTCATTCAAAGCAAAGTTTATCGGAAGTCCCGCTCCGACAGAGGTATTATAACGCCATTGTAAATTTCGCAGTTTTAAATTTTCTTGTAGTGCCTGATACCAAGTAAGCTCAGCTGTACCTGCATACTTATTTGCACAAATTAAATGGCATCCCGCATCAACAAATTGTGGATATAACTGGCTAAACGATTCACTGGCTGTAATATCGATGACGACTTTATGCTCGTAATCTAATTCAGCTAAGTGATTGACCAATTCAGCACTGTCAAATGCAACTGACTGACTTTGCCATATGTCAGTCCAATTTTCGGGGTTGAGTCCACTTGGATTAAATAGCATATGCTGACTACGAACCAGCCCCACTAATTTAACTGGTAACAATTGATTTAAGCGAAGCAACTGTTTTTCAAGCTGCTCTATAAACACAGCGCCCACATTGCCTAAACCAGCTACAACAACAGCAAGCTCTTGTGACACACTGACAAGCTGATCATGTAAAATCGTTAGCCTATCTGTATCGAGTGGCTGCTCACATAATAAAATACAGTATTCATCATGTGAAAACACAAAACGTAGCGTAACATTATTGTCGGCTAAAATTGCCTTCGCTTGTGTTGCTAGTGCATGACCTGCCCCTTGCTCACATACTATTGCGATACCTGATACGTTTGACTCCACCAAATTGCTTCGCCCAGAAAGCAACGCTGAGATTTGATTGCTATGTTGTGCAGGGACCAATAAAAACGTGTCTGCACCCTGCGTGAAATGATGTAATGCATGCTGGATAACACGGCTTAATTCACCCACTTCACCTTCATGTAGATCAGCTACTTTTAAGAGATCGTAATTATCAAGATTCGTTATAAATCGTTTTTGTTTCGCTAACCCTTCTGTGACGATTTCGGTTGCAGCACTACTACTATCAAAGCTGCTGCGAACAACTAATTTAATCGAAGTGCCTTTGAGCGGAGTTAAGGTTTTAGCATGAAGCACAGGATTTCCAAGCCGAGCGAGTAAATTAGCCTGAGCACGGCAAATTTTTCCATATCGGATCGCCCGTTTTACCTTACGAGGATCGGTCGAAAAGACTCCTTGAGTATCAGTCCAAATAGACACACTCTGTGCATCAATATAGCGAGCCAACAACGTCGCGCTGTAGTCACTGCCATTTCGCCCTAGCGTCACTGTATTCCCTGCTTCGTCCGCAGCAATGAAACCCGTAACAACATTGTACTGCGCTAATTCTAGTTGCTGACATGCTTGCTGATTTTTATCATGCTGTAGCTGGCCATCAACCAAAGTGAGTAACTGCCTTGCATCAAATGCTTGCGCGTTTGCATTTAGCTGCTTGAGATAGTGAGCCAGCAACCTTGCAGACCATAGTTCACCATGCGCTAAAAGTTGCGCTTCTTGTAGGTGTGCATTGCTGATTTTTTGAGATATTTCGCTTAATTCACTGGCCAATGCCACAAGGACAGGTTGTTGAAATGGCGCAACTAATAATTCTTGTATTAATTCACTTTGATGCTGCTCAAGCAGTGCTAAAATATCTGCTAACCCTTGCTGATCTTGTTGCACGTAACTTTGCCAAAGTTTAACTAAGGTATCCGTTGTTTTACCTGCTGCCGAGACGACAATAACATCTCCTTCAGATGCTTGGCTAAGAATAATATTTGCAACCGCATGATAACGATTAGCACTACTTAAACTCGACCCACCAAATTTATGAACTGCTCTACTCATTTTAATTACCATAATGCGACATGTGCAGGGCTAACAAAGTTAGCACAGTTATCGTCTGTTTGTTTGTTGTCTGAAGTTTCACCAATACGGGATGCTGGTTGATTTTCTCCTGGGCGAACTTGTTCAAAATTACGCTCAAGATCTGCCAATAGGTCATTAGCATCTTCAATCCCTACAGAAATACGGATAAGTGTATCACCCACACCAGCTTCAAGACGCGCTTTAGGATCCATACCGGCATGTGTCATAGTTGCAGGATGACAAATAAGGCTCTCTACGCCGCCTAAAGATTCAGCTAACGTGAAGTGCTCACAGTTTGTTAAAAACCGTGCTGCATCGTTAATATCGCCTTTTATATCAAAACTCACCATGCCACCAAAGCCTCGTTGCTGTTGCTTCGCTAATGCGTGCTGAGGGTGTGATTCTAATCCGGGGTAATACACGCTTTTGACGTAAGGGCTTCGCTCTAAATACTCTGCGATTAAAAATGCATTTTGTTCGTGTTGTTTAATACGAACATTGAGTGTACGGATGCCACGCAGTGTTAAGTAACTGTCAAAAGGCGCACCAGTAATGCCAATATTATTTGCCCACCAGGCAAGCTCTTCACCTAACTCGGCAGTTTTCGCAATCACTGCACCACCGACCACATCAGAGTGACCGTTAATATATTTGGTTGTTGAATGTACAACGATGTCGACGCCAAATTCGATTGGGTTTTGTAAAGCTGGAGATAAAAAGGTGTTATCCGCAGCGACTAATGCACCACTATTTTTTGCCGTCTCAACCACTTTGGCAATATCAGTTAACCTGAGTAATGGATTGCTAGGTGTTTCAATCCAAATCAGCTTAGGTTTAAGCGCTTCAATTTCTGCAAAGCTTTCATCAAGAGTAAAATTAACCACCTTTAATTTTAGGAGTCCGCGTTTTTCTAAACTTGTAAATAAGCGATAACTCCCACCATAACAATCATGTGGGATCACAAGCGTGTCATTGCTAGACAATAGTTGAGTTACCAAGTGAACTGCCGCCATCCCTGTTGCAGTGACGATCCCTTTCGCCCCACCTTCAAGCTCAGCCAACGTCTCAGCTAAAATATCGCGCGTTGGATTACCACTACGACCATAATCGTAAGCACGCTTAGTATCAAAATCAGCAAAAGAGTAAGTCGTTGATAAGAAAAGAGGAGGAACAACTGCGCCATGATGTTTATCGGCTTCAATTCCTTTACGGACTGCGATTGTCGCTTTTTTAGCTTTGTTCATTTTAAAACCTGCAAACAGTTAGATGTTTAGACGTCTAAAAGGTTAGAGCACCCAGGTCGAGAAGTCAAAACATTTATACGTCTAAATAGCTAAATAAATGATAATTGACTATATATTTTAAACCGATAAAATTTCGCCACGATAAAGCCAATAACTAAAAATTATAGATAATATTTTTATCTTCAGACTAATTCATTGGCAAACAGGCACGCAGTTATTAAAAGGCAATCTAAACTTATGGCAACAAAATGGAATGGTGAATACATTCACCCTTACGCAGAGCACGGTAAAAAATCAGAGCAAGTGAAAAAAATCACCGTATCTATCCCGCTAAACGTGTTAAAAGTATTAACAGATGAGCGTACTCGTCGCCAAGTGAACAATCTTCGCCATGCCACAAATAGTGAATTACTTTGCGAAGCATTTTTGCACGCATTTACAGGCCAACCGCTGCCAAATGATGAAGATCTTAGAAAAGACAACCCTGAGCATGTTCCAGCGGAAGTGCGCGCAATTATGACAAGCATGGGATTAGACTTGCCGATACTCGAAGATGAATAAAAAGCCTCGAAGTTAATTAATGCCATTTACTCTAGGTGAATGGCATCGTTTCTAAAAATAATCTCCTTATCTTTTCTTCAGCGTACGTAAAAAGTATTTTACAGTCTTGATTCTAAGATCAGGAATTAGCTCACTCTATTTTGGAATTGCGACATAGTTAGACGATGTCAATTCTACTTGAAACTCCATAAGTAGTTCAGAATCACCATAGAAATTCAATTGGTCAAGTGAGTTGTTAATTTTCCCCCCAAGCTCTGGAAGCTACTTTGCCACGTTAATGGTCACTCAACTACGAGCTGCTCTGAACGATAAAAGCCATCCTCATCACTGAGCAATTGAACCAGCTCTGGTAAAACTTCATCCATCGTCTTTTTAAGTGTCCAAGGAGGGTTGACTACGATCATTCCTGAAGCCGTCATACCAAATTCATCACTGTCGGCGCTGGTTGCCAACTCAAAAACACTAATATTACGGATCCCTGAATCAGCTAGGCGTTGCTCCATACGATCAATTCGTTCGCGTTGTACAACCGGATACCAAATCATGTAAGTGCCACTTGAAAAACGTTTATGCGCTTTAAAAATCGTATCGACAACTTTGTCATAATCAGACTTTATTTCATATGGAGGATCCATTAAAACACAAGCACGACGTGAAGCTGGTGGCACTAATCCAATCAGCCCTTTAAAACCATCTTCAAATTTTACTTTCACATTTCGTTTGCGATTAAGGTTTTCATCAAGGCGTTTAATATCTTGCGGGTGAAGCTCAAATAACCAAGATTTGTCGATTGATCTTAAGACAGCATCTGCCACCGCAGGTGAACCGGGGTAACATGTTAGGCTATCAGCTCCTAAGTTAAAGTTTTTAATTAAGCCGACATACTTTTCAATGGCTTTATTCACTCCTTGATAATGCCAAAGTTTTGCAATGCCTTGCTCAAATTCTTGCGTTTTTTGCGCCTCTTCAGAGGCAAGTGCATATAACCCAGCACCAGAATGCGTATCAATATAATCTAATGGCTTATCTTTTTGCGTTAAGTACTCAAGCACCTCCCGCAAAACCAAATGTTTAATGACATCTGCAGGGTTACCTGCGTGAAAAGAATGACGATAGCTCAGCACAATCAAACCCCATCTTAAAATCAATTTTGCGCAGTGAAACACATGGTCAAAACAATAGCAAATAAATGTCAGAAACGACGGCTAAAATGAAAATAAGCATATTACTGAGGGCAATTATCAACCAAAAAAAACTCGCCTCCCACTCTCTTATCATGAAATCAACCAAGTTGAGGTTGGGTTACAAAAAAAAGACTAATAATCCATGGATTAAAGGCAATAGCTGTAGTATTCGCTGCTTATTTAGATTAAATTGCACTTTTATTATAACCAGTTTAAAGAGCGCATTATGTCAGACAACACTCTTCACCAACTCGAACAACTGATCAACCAATTAATCGAGCAAAATAACACCCTTAAGCAACAGGTTGTGGATCTAAAGCAACAAAACACGCAACTTATTGATGAGAATGAAACCATGCAGCTTGAAGCTCTAGAAAGCGATGAAAAGCAAAAGCATGCAGCACATACATTAGAAAACCTGTTAACTAAACTACAAAACGCACAACAGGCTAACTAATGTCTGCCACCGATCCGAAAGGTATCGTGGTTGACTTAATGGGCCAGCAGCATCAGTTTGCTTGCCCTGAAGGCCAAGAAGATGCCCTTTTACAAGCAGCCAGTTTACTTAACGATAAAGTTGAGGAAATCAAGCAGCGTAGTGGGATCCGCAACAATGAGCGTGCTTTATTAATGGTCGCGCTCAATTTAAGCCATGAATTAATGGTCGCTAATACCGCGTTATCACAACACAATCAGCACTTAGCTAACCTCGTTTGCACTCTGACTGATCATCTTAAATAAATAATACTGGCAGATTATTTACTGGTAATTATTGTTCAATTAGTTTAAAAAAGAATCACTTATTCTTTCTCTCTACTAATCAATGGTCTCATCTAAACGCATCTTAGGTATAAAGTTCATTATGGTCAGTATTATTTTACTGACCATTTTGTTCAAAGATGCCACTTTTTTTGCCCACTTACTTAATTTCAAAGAAGCGGCTAATCTACGTAAGTTGCAACTATTTGGTGCCGTGCTCATTATGGGCTGTATTTTTCTCGGTTATTCATTGTTGAGCTTGAAACATCAAGATGCGAAACGCTTAACCTTGTACTTTTTCATGGCCGCGCTTTTTATTGTACTGCCACTCGTACTGGCAAGTTCACCATTTGCCATGTTACATTTTTTTGAATAACGCTATGGCCCATCTAATTTTAAGAGTCACAGCTGTGATTTTGATGCTTAACTCCTCTCTTAGTTCAGCCGATGTTCAATGGCACTCCCTGGATGACCATACTGTCTTCGTGCAACAAGCAGAGAGACTCAAGTATTTTGACTCGAATCAAGTCATCATCTCAGGTACGCAATGCCTCGCAATTTTCGATGCCAGCGGCGATTTTTATCAAGTCGAAATGATGGCCAAAAAGATTAAACAAAGCTTTAAACAACCCGTTTGTTACTTAATTGCAAGCCATCATCACGATGACCATTTATTAGGCATGGCCGTTTTACAAAAAGTTTTCCCAACTGCAAAACTGATCACCCACCAAACTCTAAAAGAGACCTTCTCCGTTTACCAAGCAGCCCTTGAAAAAAAGCTGACGACATACCAACAATCAATCTCTCTCAATGAGCAGCGCTTACAAACCCTTGAGCCCTCACTCCAAAGTGAATGGCAAGAAAAGTTACAACAAGCTAAACGACGCTTAAAACGTTGGCAAACACTCACACTAAACCTTCCTGATATTGCGATCAGCACCGACACTCAACTTGATTTAGGTGAGCTAATTATTCAAATCCAGCCAAAAACGACGCATACAGACGGAGATTTAATGGTGTATCTACCGCATTCTCACACATTACTTGCCTCAGACATTGGTGATTTACTTCCCTACCTTGGTGATGCCAACGTTCAGCAAACCATTAAAACCCTCAATACCCTTCTGAGTTCCGCTATCGAAATACTGATCCCGGGTCACGGTGATCGCGCTTCCAAAGAACAACTTAAGATAACCCTATCATTTTTAAACGCCATAAATGACCACGCCTTAGCTGCAGTTAACAAAAATCTCGATGAACAAACGATGTTAGACAGCTTTCCATTTGTACCATCCACAGAGCTCGTTAACACTCCCTTGGACGAAAAGGCTTATAAAATTTTTGTTGAGGCTGGATTAAAACAAGCATATTCACAACATAAAAGTCTGACGAATACAAAAACCTAACGATTCATTCATACTTTATATCAACACAAAAAGGAAAGTTGCCCTGTTTTAAACTAACCTTAAGCTAGCAATGCCCAAAAGAAGTACTCTCCTATGACTCAATTGCTACAAATGCGACACAACCTAACTTTAGTACTCTGTTTAATTTCACTTGCTGCATGCCAAAGCACACAATCGACTCATGATGCTTCACTCGCAACGACTCAGCCAACTTTAGAACCCGAAAGAGTTGCTATGCTTGTGCCACCAAAGATGCCAATGCCCGCTGTCACTTCACCGACTGACACAGCGAAACCTCCTAGAACTAAAGTAACAAAAATAAAAACAGTTCGGCCCTATGAGGTGAGTAACTTGTGGCAGCGCATAACAATGCAATTCAAATTAACGGTGCCAAGTAACAGCACAATCAAAAAGCGGATCAATTGGTATCGTCAGCATCCTAATTACATGGATACCATTTCAAAACGAGCACAACCTTTCCTCTATCATATCGTTAAAGAAATCGAACAACGCAAGCTACCACTTGAATTAGCTCTCTTACCTATTGTTGAAAGCGACTTTAATACTAAGGCCTATTCCAGTGAGGGAGCGGCTGGCATTTGGCAATTGATGCCAGAAACCGCCAAGCACTTTAAATTAAACCGTGAGACTTGGTACGATGGACGTTTAGATACTCAATTATCCACCCATGCCGCCCTTGATTACCTCGAATACCTCTATAAAAGGTTTAATCACGATTGGTTATTGGCCATTGCTGCCTATAATAGTGGCGAAAGTCGTGTCTTAGCGGCGATTAAAAAAAATCGTAAAGCGCGAAAAAACACTGACTTTTGGTCACTAAAATTACCAAAAGAAACCACGAACTATGTACCAAGGTTATTTGCATTAGTCGAAATCGCGAAAAAAGATGGGGCAAAAAAGTGGCCTGTTATTGCCAATAAAGCAAACACAGTAACGGTCGATATTGGCCAACAGTTTGATATGTTAATCGCCGCGAAACTGACTAAAACAAATATGAAAACCCTCTACCAGCTCAATCCCGCCATTTTAGGCGAAAAAAGCGCAGAAAACGGGCCGTACACCTTACAAATCCCCATCGAAAAAGCACGCTATTTTGACCAACGATACGTGCATCACTCAGAAATATTGGGCATCGACCATTATCAAGTGCAGAAAAAAGACTCGCTCTATCAACTCGCAAAGCGGTTTAATACGACCATTGAGCAACTTAAAGAGCTTAACCAACTCAACTCTGACGTAATCAAAATAGGTCAAACGTTAAAGCTTCCAGCCTTAGAACCCATTCCACTGACGATCAACTATCAGATTAGTCCGTTTATAATGAGAAGCGCCCCACCAGAAAAGATCAAAGTCAGTGTTAACTACACCGTTAAGCCCGGGGATACCCTCTGGAAAATAAGCCGCTTATATAATGTCAATCATCGAGAACTTGCAGAATGGAATCAGCTCAATAGCCAAGCCGCATTAAAGCTAGGCAAGACACTCACTATTTGGCTAGAGCAATCACCTTTAAGTTCACCGCCTGAACCGCCAACACAAAAAAGCCTCCTGACTGACCCAACATTATTATTACAAAAGGTAACCAGCATAAATCCAAGCTAGAGACTTCGTTATTTTTGGGCTTTCTTGTACACTACGCTCCTGTCCAACGAAGAGAATTAATATGTCTATTAGCAAAAATTCGGTAGTCGAATTTCATTACACCCTAAGCGAAGCCGGTCAAGAAATTGAAAGCAGTACGCAATCCGAACCTTTAACTTACTTACATGGCCATGGTGCGATGCTTCCTGGCCTAGAAAGTGCTATTGAAGGTAAATCAGTCGGTGATAAATTTGAAGTGACCCTTAGCCCTGAGGAGTCGTATGGCGAGCGCCGTGACGATGCAATCCAGCGCATCCCTCTTAAGCATCTCCAAGGTGCAAAAGTATGGAAGCCAGGAATGACTGCGCTCGTCGAATCTAATCAAGGTCGCCACCAAGTGACCATCGTTAAAGTAGGTCGCTTTAATGCTGATTGCGATTTAAATCATCCTTTTGCAGGAAAAACACTGACTTTTGCAGTTGAAATTGCATCAGTACGTGAAGCAACTGAGGAAGAACTAAGCCATGGTCACGTGCATGGTAAAGGTGGATGTGGGCACTAGATTCCGCATTCTTGGAGCCAGTATCGTGTATGCTGGCTTAAGTCTTACTGCAGAGAAAAAAAATGAAAAAAGTCGCGGTTGTTACAGGCGGTTCCAAAGGAATAGGCCTTGCCATTGTCGAAACCCTACTGGCTAAACACTTTCAGGTATTCAATCTAGATATCAGTGCGAGTCATTCTGGTCAATTTATCCACTGTGATGTCAGTGATATGACGCAAGTTGAGTGCAGTATTCAGCAAATTGTCGCTCAGACTGGGCGAATTGACTGCTTAGTCTCTAATGCCGGTATTCATATGAGTGCCAATATAGAAAATACCAGCGAAGAAGAATTAGATCGTGTTTTTGCCCTTAACGTTAAAGGTGCTTACGCTGCAATTAAAGCGTGCCTACCAACAATGAAGCAACAAGGCTCCGGCAGCATCATTTTAATTTCCTCTGATCAAGCTCTCATCGCTAAATCAAACTCCTTTGCTTATAACTTATCAAAATCAGCATTAGCTTCCATAGCAAAAACTACAGCGCTAGATTATGCCGCGTTTAATATTCGCGCCAATGCCGTTTGCCCTGGCACGATAGAAACACCGCTATATCATAATGCCATTGATAAATACTGTGCTCGTTCAGGTGCAGATAAAACTAAAGTTCACCAAGAAGAAGCGGCTCTGCAACCATTAGGTCGCCTAGGTCAACCTCAAGAAGTTGCTAACTTAGTTGCCTTTTTGGCCTCTGATGAAGCGAGTTTTATCACAGGCAGTTTACAGGTGATCGATGGTGGATATACCGCACAATAAGCAACCCAAAAAAATGGATTATCAATATATCATTGATCCTCACGTGCATTTTTTTGCACTTGAGCAGGGTGACTATCATTGGCTAAAAAGCACACATCCACCTTTTTGGCCTGATAAACACCTCATTCAAAAAAACGTGTCTGATATCAATCTCACTTTAGGCCCTGCATTACGAATAGCCGGCGTAGTGCATATTGAAGCTGGGTTTGATAACGAACACCCGGAACGTGAACTCACTTTTTTGAGCGATACAGTCAAATGCTTTTCTCATAAAGCCATCGCCTATCTCGATATCACTCTTGCGCCCGCTTTATTTAACGAAAAAATCACACGCTACAAAGCACATGATAATTTTATAGGGATCCGCGATATTACCGAGGGTAATGAAGCAATAAGGCTACATCATCCGAATGTACTGACAAACTTAACACTGTTAGCGCAAGAAAGACTGATCTTTGAAGCACAATTTGAAATAGCGAATTTAGCAACGACACAAAAGTTACACGCTTATTGCGTCGCACTGCCAAAACTGCAATGTGTCATAAATCACTGTGGCTTAGTGACACCTGATTCTTTTACATCATGGCAAATAGCAATTGTTTCTCTAAAAGAGCTCGATAATCTATGGATAAAAATCAGTGGCTTTGAGATGGCACAAAGGCAATTTATGCCAGCATGGGTGCAAACGGTCACCAATGCACTACTACAAACTATGGATAGTGAAAAACTGATGTTTGCCAGTAACTTTCCACTTTGTTTATTGAGTCAATCTTACCAGCAACTATGGCAACTTTACTCTGAACTAACCTTACCTGATCACGCATGGGCTTTGATGAGCTACCGTAATGCGCAGCGTCTTTACCAACTAGCATAAAAAAGCCAAACGCTAGGTTTGGCTTTTACAAAGTGAAATCTTTACTTAATTTCTACGCGCTGAGAGCGCATGACGACTTCGTCGTTCAGCTCAATCCCAATGCCTGGTTCTTCCGATACTTCAAAGAAGCCATTTTTCGGCTGTGGATCTTGTAGGCATAGCTCTCTATTCCACTTTTTAATGGCATAAGTGTGATGCTCATGAATCAAAAAGTTTGGTATGGCTGTTTCTAAATGCAGTGAGGCCGCTGTTGCGACAGGTCCACCACAAACATGCGCCTGAATACGCACATCAAAAATATCAGCGTAGTCACATACCTTTTTCGTTTCTGTAAAACCACCACACAAACCTAAGTCTGGTTGTAAAACATCGATACTCTGATCTTCTAAGTATGGACGTACGCCCCAACGGTTATATAAACGTTCGCCACCCGCAATCGGTACCGCAACTTTATCGGCGACTTTGGCATGCAAAGAATGGTTCAAATAATTCACCGGCTCTTCGTAATACATACAATCAAATTCTTCGGCAATTTCACCTATTTGAATCGCTGAGGTTGCACCAGGTAAGCTATGGCATTCGAAAATAATGTCGACTTCATCTCCAACCGCTTCGCGGATAGCTTGCATACGGGCACGATATAGCTTCATTTCTGCTCGAGAAATAATATTAGTACGATCGTAATAAGTATTTCCGTGTTTATCATATTGGATCGGATCAACTTTAACGGCATCGTACCCTTGCGCAATCGCCTTTAACGCTGCTTCAGCATATTCTTGCGGTTGAACCAAAGCTTTAAATTCGTCATCCCAGTCAAATTGAAGCTGCGAAGCATACGTACGCAGTTTATCATTAACTTTGCCGCCTAGTAGTTGATACACAGGTAAACCCAACGCTTTACCTTTGATATCCCACAAAGCGGTATCAATCGCACTCATCGCAGCGTACACCACCGGCCCACCGCCTAACCCCCAGAAGCTTTCACGCAACATACGCGACCATAACTTTTCAGTTTGAAATGGGTCATGACCAATTAAAAAGGCATCTGCCATTTCTTTAATCATTGCAGCAGCGGCACTATGACCTAAGTCATAGGCTAAGCCTGCTTCACCGACACCTGATATACCTTCATCAGTATGAATACGAACAAATACAGGGGTCCATGCAGGGCGATCTGGGCAATGGATATCAAACACTTCGACGCGATTAACTTTCATATCAACTCCAATTGGTGATATTTAAAAAATAAGGCTTTGAGTCATTTAACTAAGCAACAAAGCTCGGATCTAAACGGTATGCTTTTCTGAGCATAGCTGGCCAAGCTTTTTGGCCTCCGGTCGTGCCACTATGAACGACTTTGGCCTGTTTATAGATATTATCTAATATAGGCTCTGGAACACGAGTTGCTTCTTGACCGGTCGATTGCAATAACAATTGTACTTCACAGGCTTTTTGTAAATCATAAAAACGCATGAACGCATCGCCAATAGTCGGCCCAACCGTTAAGCCACCATGATTCACTAACAGCATGTGATTATTATCAGCTAAATCATCTTGCAAACGTTTACGCTCCTCATCATTCACCGCCAATCCTTCATAATCATGATAAGCAAGTGATGAAAGCGAAAACATCGAGTACTGACTATAAGGCTGTAGCCCTTCTTTTAATGTTGCAACCGCGATGGTCTCTTTGGTATGTAGATGAATGACGCAATGTGCATCTTCTCGCACTTCATGTATCGCACTATGAATGGTAAATCCAGCAGGATTAATCGTATACGGAGACTCATCGACTACATTGCCAGCTAAATCAACTTTGACTAAATTTGAGGCCGTAATTTCATCAAATGATAACCCAAATGCATTCACTAAATAATGATCTGTGCTCGGCAACCTAGCTGATAAATGCGTATAAATTAAATCACCCCAACCAAAATGTTCTACCAAACGATAACAAGCAGCCAAATCAACACGCAACTGCCACTCTTGTTCTGACACTTTGTTTTTTAAACTAAATTCAGGTAATTCAAACATAAATTGTTCTCGTTCTGCTGATTATTCTTGTAAGGATTATAACGTGATTGCTAAACCTTAAATAGAAGTGTAGAAGTCTAAATTAAGAAATGTGTGGATTCAATGATCTTCGACAATAAAAAAGCCGCAATTGCGGCTTTATATATACTTATGGTGTGAGCGTTTATTTTACTGCAGCCAAATACGCTGCAATTGCATCAATCTCGTCATCTGAGACATTAGCAACCATGGCTTTCATCGCTATAGACATGCCATTAGCACGCGCACCTGATTTAATATCTTTCATTTGCGCAGCTAAATACTCTTTATTTTGGCCATTTAGTTTTGGATACAAAGGCATAATTGGTGCTTTACCATCAGCACCATGACAAGCCATACAACCTTTAGATGTGTATAGCGCGGCACCATCTGCTGCAACAGCAGATTGCGACACTAAACCAGCTAAGGAAAAAGCTGTACCCGCTAAAATTTTTGTCATTTTTTTCATTGCTTTTTACTCTTCTGTTTGACGGAAATATGATGTATTAGAGTGTAGTCCAATACTTAAAACACAGTTAAGCATAGATAATAAAACTATACAAAAAATACCAACTTAACATGTGAAGACGCTTCTATTGGTATAGAAAAACGATATAAAACGCCCATCAATCATAAGTACTACCAAAGCACAGGGAGCCTGGTTTAACTCCCCCTCTTAATACAGCTCACTACCAAATAAGATCGTCTGGTACTTCAAAATCAGCATACGGATCATCTTGATTTTTTTCTTCGTTTTCGGTGACATGGAACACAATGTATTTCTCATCAACTTCAGCAATTTTACGCGCTGGTTCATCTTCTAGCACATAAAACTTGTCTTCAAAAACACAAATTGCTAAACGGCCACCCGCCAAAGCCTTTTGAGTAACCGCATTGACATCTAACTCTTTAATTTTATTTAAGTAGGTAAAATTAAAAGTCACTTCTCCGCGAATACTGTCTTGATTATTACGCTGCAAAATTTGCTTCACACGAGCTATTTGCTCTTTATCTTTTTGCTCGGCTAACTTCGCTTTATTGAGTTCTTCCGCTTTTTGCTGCTGCTCTTGACGTGTTTTTTGAATGTGTTTTTCTAGCTCTGAAGGGTTGCTAGTTGCCCCTTTTTTCTTCTTTTTTTGCTGTTTGCGTTTTTCAGTTTTAGCTACTTTCATTTTATGCTCAGTCGTCAGACCTGATTTTAGTAGCTGATCTTGTAATGAACCCATAACCGTCTCTCATCAACATCTTAATGACGTTTATTTTAATAATGCTCTATGCGAATGAACAGCTTTATATCGGCGATTTTTCATAAAATACTGATCAAAATCCAACCTAAAGAACAAATCTCGAGGCATAATGGCAAAAACCTTCACTTTCAATGTATCAAATGGGCTGCTATGCCGTTTTATCAGTTATTAATTAGTTCTGTGGTTATATTTTTTGTTTTGTATGCTCCGCAGCCTCTTATGCCGTTATTAAGTGAGCAATTTAAAGTATCAGCGGCATCTGCTGGCAGCTTAATGACCGCCACCATGATACCACTGGCGATTGCACCATTATTTTATGGTGTTTTACTTGCCAAAGAAAACCCATTAAAGATACTCAAACTCAGTATGATTGGCTTGGGTTTAAGCTGCCTATTCATCCCGTTTATTACTGAATTTAATCATTTATTTATTATTCGTGTTTGCCAAGGGTTAATACTTCCCGCAGCTTTGACATCCATGACAACCTATATCGCTTCCCGCTACAAAGGCTATGAGTTGCAAAAAAAAATGGGCATGTATATTGCCAGCACCATTGCAGGTGGTTTTTTTGGCCGAGTCATTTCAGCCAGCTTCGCTGAATTTTTTACCTGGCAGGATTTTTATACCGTCATTGCTTTTTCATTACTGGCGCTCGCGGGATGTACGGGCATGAGTAAACAACCTAAAATACAGGCAACAAGTTCCATTTTAGCCCACTTAAAAGACATTAATAACTCAATAATGCTAAAAACTTACAGCGCGGTTTTTTGTATGTTTTTTTGCTTCACCGCTATGTTAAATTATCTACCTTTTATACTTAGGGATAATTTTAATATTCAAAGTACGCAGCAAATTGGCTTCGTTTACATTGGTTACTTGCTTGGCGCACTCGCCTCTTTATTAAGCCCTTGGCTAGTCAAGATCAGTACAAATACTTTTAAGCTCTTAACCGGTGTTTTTATCTTTTATAGTTTTTCAATTTTATTAATGGTTCCGGCTCATTTTATAAGCTTTATGTTTGCATTTACCTTCTTTTGCGGTGCAATGTTTATCATTCATTCCACGGCAGCACCGTTAATAAATAAAATAAGTCGCGCCAGCCCAAGTGTTACGAATGGCGTCTATGTTTCTTTTTATTACAGTGGGGGAGCGTTAGGCTCTTATTTGCCTGGGTTAATATATCAGCATTGGGGAGGGAACTATTTCTTACTCGCTATTATGTTTATTTGTATGATTGGAGGGTGTTTGATTTACAGTGCACGCTCAGGCACAGAAATTTCCTCAACTACATGACCTGTAAGCGTAAAAATTTGCTCTAACTGCAATTTCGCGACAATCCAAGTTCGGTCATTCACAAAAGGATGACACTGAAATAAGTCATTATTGTGCCAAATCTCAGTATCGAGCAATACAATTACCGACTTGCTCGAATTATTCAACACCGCCAGCATCGATACACACCCAGGTTCAACACCTAAATGGCGCCATAAACGTTCAGCTGAAGCAAAACCAAGTCGTGATTGATCTATTTGCTTCGACAGCTTTTTCAAATCAACTTGTTTGTCTGGGCGCGTAATAAGTAAAAAGTGCTCACGACCATAGTTATCACGCAAAAACAAATTCTTTAATCGAGTTCCGGGGCGGTTCAACGCTAAAACATCAGCTTGCTTACAATCAGCTAACGGCGGGTGAACTATTTTTTCGCAATAAAATTGCTGCTGTTCAAAGAAAGATTCTAGATCGATAGGCTGCATATCAATGATATTACTTTAAACAGCGGCCACTTAAGCGAACACTATATTCTCGCCACAACACTTCCTCAATCGTATGCTTTGCCTCACAGTACTTTTGCGTTTTCAATTCTTTTTCGAGTAAGAGAACAGCTTCATCTTCCAGCTGCATTTTTAGCTCAGGCGAATCATCAAACACATCTCGACTCATCATTTTTTTGTATTGGCTGCGGGTCATGTCTTTATCAAACTTAATCAGCTCACTTGACGTTGGCTTAACCGACACCAAAAACGAAAAAAGTTTGTCACCCGATTCACTGGTCGCTGAAGCAAACTTCTGATTTTTAATTATAAAAGGTTCAGGCTCTACGTTATTAACGCAGGCAGTTAATAAAACACTGAGAAAAATAATAAAATATTTGATAACCCATCCCTCTCGACGCTTAGATATCCTTGTAATATTGCAAAATCCTACCACATGTTATCAGTCATAGCTTGCTTTGCCCTGAGAACTGCATAACTTTGTACATAAAAACAGCGAACAAACGTTATTTTAATATTTTTTACTTATTTGGATTAAAAACGGCTTGACGGTTTTTATAAACGTCATTATTATTCACCCCGATTTCGAGCAACGCTCGAAAGAAGGAAATGTGGGGCTATAGCTCAGCTGGGAGAGCGCCTGCCTTGCACGCAGGAGGTCAGCAGTTCGATCCTGCTTAGCTCCACCACTTTCTTTCTTATCTATAGTAAAATATCCAACCTTATTTATTCTCTTTGATTACACGCTTTCGTTAAAAATAACTTCGCATATGCAAGTTGATTTTCTGTGTTTAAAGCCAGCCTTTTTGCCTTGCAATACGCGCAGCATCTACGCGATTAGTCGCATTAAGTTTAGAAATAGCTTCAGATAAATAATTACGAACAGTCCCTTCAGATAAATACAACTGAGCGGCAATTTCAGCTGTTTTTAATCCATCTGCGGCCAATTTTAATGCCTTACGCTCTTTTTCTGTCAGTGGATCACGATCATCCAATGCATTTATGGCTAACTCAGGATCGATAACCTTATGCCCTTTCATTACCTTTTTTATCGCCTCAATTAAATACTCACTGGGCGCTTCTTTAAGCACAAAACCTTTAACGCCCGCCCCCAATGCTCGGCGAATATATCCAGCTCGAGCAAAAGTCGTCATTATTATGGTATTTAAATCCGGATGAGAGTGGGCCAACTTTTCAACCAGTTCGATGCCCGTGCATTTGGGCATTTCTATATCCGTTAAAACAAGATCTGGCTGTAACGTTTCAATTTTTATCAGCGCATCCAAGCCATTTTCGGCTTCTCCAACGACTGTAATTGTCTCATCCAACCCGAGTAATGCACTGATTGCACCTCGAACCAAAGCCTGATCTTCGACAACTAACACCTTAATCACTGCGTGCTCCTTGTTTTAAGCTCATCATCAACGTCATCCCATTAACAGTGTTAATTTCAACACGGCCAAAAAATTGCTGACAGCGTTCTTCAATGCCTTTTAGCCCATTACCTCTAATGAATTCTTCTACGATACCATCATCAGCAATCGATACATTTACTTCATTATTTTTGCTTTCAACATTAATCGTGACGGTATGACCATTGCTATGACGCAAAATATTCGTCACTGCTTCCCTTAAAATCAGAATCAAGCCCGATTCTAATTTAGCATCGCGAAGAACCCCTTTGGTAGTAACCTCAACCGCAAAACCTTCACTTTCTAATTGCAGGCGCAGCTTGTGCAATTCATCATTTAAACCTGTGAGCTTCAGCCCAGAAACAGCCTGCCTAACCTCACTGAGTACTTGGCGTGATAGTTCAGCTACGGCATTTATTTCAGTTTGTGCCAAATCGAACTTATTAGCTTGGCAAAACTTTCCAGCTAACTCGGCTTTTAATGCTATAGAAGACAAAGAGTGGCCGAGCAAATCATGTAAATCACGTGCTATGCGTTCTCGTTCTGCAATGGCGGCTAATTGTTCAATTTGCGATTCACTCTGAGCCTCTTTTAACTTATGGATCCGAGTTTGCCGCTCAGTCATACCAAAAAAGAATAAACCAATGCTCACAAGCAAGGACGAAAGAAGGAAAGGAGTATCATTAATGATAAATAAATTTGCCGCAGCGATAATACTCAGTACTACACCAACAAGACCTTGCCAAGCATGGCGTTTACTAAAGTTAAACCCGCAAAAATAAGCCGCGAATCCAAAGAAGGATTGTGTACCTGGTGTCACCACCGACCCAAAAACAGATACCATAAGAATTCCCACGATGGGAATAGACGCTTTCGTACCGCGACAGTATACGCCCCAACTATAAAAACCTAAGAAAAAACAGTAAATAACAATATTTAAGGCGAGCCCGATTGCATCAAAGTGCGACCAGTTGAATGCTAAAGGCAAAAAATAAAAACAAGAAAAAACCAATGAACCCCAATACCAGTAAGGGTTTCCATCATCGGCTAAGCTTTGATTGAAATTTTGCATAGTCAGTTACTCATCCTATATATTGCAGAAAGTTAAAACAAAATCTCTGCCTCACATAAAAATACCACAGCACCACATATACCAGCTATTAACTTTTACTCATTAGCTTCAAACCAGTAATCCCAATAATGATCAAGGCGATACATATAACCTGACCGAATGTCATCGCCTCTTTAAACCAAGTAAAACTAACGATAGCAACCCCTACCGCACCGACTCCTACCCAAATCGCATAACTTATTCCTAGCGGAAGAGTTTTCAGTGCATAAGATAGAAACGCAAAACTCAACCACATGGCGCCAAACGTGACAACAGATGGCCCAAGCTTGCTAAATCCATCGGAGTACTTCATAGCGATAACCCAAACAATTTCCAATAGACCCGCAATTAACAAACACACCCACGCGATTTGATTCATCTTAACTCTCCTTAACTAAGTAAGATGATTATCAGTACTCATAGCAGTTCTTGTTAGTCATAACTGTCATCATATTGTACTGACAAATGTCATAAAACAGCTTGGGTTCAGCTAACTAGATGATAAGATGATATCAACGACTTCAATTAGATAGCTAACATGCACGCTCAACAGCAAAGCTTACTTTTTTTACATATTGCCGTTTTTTTATTTGGTGGCACTGCCCTATTCGCCAAACTCATTAACTTACCCGCAATTGATATTACGGTTTATCGCACGGCTATCGCGAGCGTGAGCCTAATGCTTTTAATGTGGCTCACCAAAAAAAGAATCAAGCTCAATTCATCGTCAGACTATGGCATCGCTATTTTACTTGGAATTATCATTGGCTTACATTGGATCACTTACTTTGGAGGGATGCAGTTAGCTGGTGTGACTGTGGGGGTGATTGCCTTTTTTAGTTACCCTGTTATTACTGTTTTTTTAGAACCATTAGTAAATAAATCGACTCCTCGGCTAAGTGATTTATTAAGCGCTGCGGTTGTGATTGTCGGTATTTATTTGCTTATCCCCAGTGCTGATTTAGGCAACGATGTTACTTTTGGTATTATGCTTGGCGTCATTTCCGCATTCTTTTTTGCCACACGTAACATCTTACATAAAAACTATTTTTCTCAATATTCAGGTCCTCATACTATGCTTTACCAAACGTTAGTGGCCTGTTTGATGCTTTGCTTATTTGTTGAAGTGCCGCCAAGTGATGTTACGAACTATGACTGGCTACTCTTAATGCTTGTCGGCATCGTATTTACCGCCGCGCCGCACTCATTATTTGCTGCTAGCCTTCAAAACTTGTCTGCCACAACCGCAGGGCTAATTTCTTGCTTACAACCCCTATACGGTAGCGTGCTCGCCTTCTTAATCCTCAAAGAGCAAGCTAATTGGCAGACAATTGTCGGGGGCATATTAGTTATCAGCGCTGCATTTTATGAAACGTGGTCAGTCTCTAGGAATAAAAGAAGATGATGAAAGTGTTCGCTCACCGTGGTGCAAGTGGCAATCACCCTGAAAACACGCTAAGCGCATTTCGCCGCGCCCTTGAAATTGGTGTCTGTGGCATTGAAGTTGACGTTCAAAGTTGCCTCGATGATTATGTCATTATCCATGATGCATGGCTTGATCGAACCACCAATGGCACCGGTAGAGTGAGTGATAGCTCTCTAAAAGCAATCAAGAGTCTCGATGCAGGTTTAGGGCAACAAGTACCAACCTTAGATGATTTTATAAAATGCACTCAAAACCAAGTCATACTGAATTTAGAACTAAAAAATACGTTTCATTTAGATGTATTAGTTAATAAATTATTGGCTGCTGTTGATGCTCAATTAGTTAGCCAAGAAAATTTACTGGTGTCCTCATTTAATCACCACCACTTGAAAGAAATTAAGCAACAACTACCTTGGGTAAAAATAGGCGCCCTCACCAGCTCGCTCCCTCTAGGTTATGCTCAGTTTGCCAGTGAATTAGATGCATATAGTGTCCATGTCGATAAAGATTTTGTGAATGCAGAATTTGTTGCAGATGCCCACCAGCGAGGCCTTGCGATTTACGCATACACGGTTGATAAGTATGACGATGTAAAACGTATGTACCAATTAGGGATTGATGGCATATTCAGTAATTTCCCCAGCAAGACTAAATCATTTATTGAACTCACTAACTTGAATAATACTAAGCATGGCTAATACTTAAACTCAATGCATTAAAACCTTCAAAATAAAGAGGGTTACCTTATTGGAGTTTAAATGAATGAGCTTGATGATTTCTGCTTTCGTTTAGAAACACACCGCCTTCTTCAGCTTTGCCGAGCACAAATGAAACTCAGTTTACAACAAAGTGATACCGATGTTTCTCAATTGACAGATAGCTTTCAAAATTTAGTCAATTTGTGCCCACAATTAGAATCAATTGTTAAACGTTTAGATCTCTCTAGTGATGAAGAAATTGAAGCTCTACATAAAATAATGAGCACACAAGTAACGCAAAGTATCATTGCCTTCCAGTTTTATGACCGCCTTTCTCAGCAATTGAACCATGTCATTGATAATTTGGATTTACTCGGTAAATTAATTCAAGATAATGGTACTTTAGCCGATGATAATAAATGGCTAGAATTACGCACTCATATTCTAGCCAGCTACTCGATGGCATCTGAACATGTGATCCATCAAGCCATTATGTCAGGAAAAGGCATTGATGAAGCATTAAGCCTGCATCAAGCGTCTGTTGATGAACAAGACGATGAGATTGAACTATTTTAAATACACATCTCTGTTTTAGTAAAAATAGGTAATGAAATGGCAACGGGATTTATGAATTTGTATCAAAAGATAGAACAAACTTTTTTTTTCACCCTTTCACGAAAAATCTTTGGTAATCTGAGTTTTGTTTATTTTTTCCAACTCATTACTCTAGCCTGGCTGTACGATTCTTTACGTCAACAAAATGAATCTATGGTACTTTTTTGGCTACTCTGCGCACTTGTAGGTGGTGTCTTCTTTTTCACTCTTTTTTACTTACGATTCTTAATTGTTCGCCCAATTAAAGCCATGCGAGACGCTCTACAGAACATAAATAACCAACAAGCCGACCTTGCCAGCCATTTACCTCAATTTACTTTTGATGAATTTAGAGAGCTGAGTGAGCAATACAATACGTTTGTTTCACGGTTATCGGGCATTTTAAAAAATACTTATAAAACAGCCGAGTCGGCCACAAAAAGTAATTTAAGTGTTAATGAATCCATGGCTATTACTGCGCAACTTGGCGAACAACAAACACAAGTGAGCGAAGCGATTTTTGCAACCTCCGCTGATGTCACTCAAAGCCTCGAACAAATTGCAGGCAATACAGATCAAGTCTTCGGTACGAACAAAGCCAATCTAGCCCGTATTCATACTTCTGCGCATTCATTGCAAAGTATTGTCAGCCAAGTAAGTCAAATTACCCTATTGTTAAACAGCTTTTCTCAAACCATTGCGGGTTTAAAACAAAACTCAGAAAATATTCGCAGTATTTTGAAAATGGTTGAAGAATTTTCAGACCAAACCAACCTATTAGCATTAAATGCCGCCATTGAAGCCGCTCGTGCTGGTGAAGCTGGTCGAGGATTTGCTGTCGTCGCGGATGAAGTCCGTACATTATCAGTGAAAGTAAACGACGCAACTCGTCAAATTAGTGAATTTATCAATCAAATGAATCATCTAGTAAGTGAAACAAATCAAGAGTCAGAAAAGTTAATTGCGCAATCAAGTGGGGCCGAGCAAGCCATCGCTGATACTTCAGCTGTCTTTGATGAGATGGTCATTGAGTTTGAAAATAGCCAACTACAATTGCAAAACATTGTCGATGCGGTTCATTTACTAGAACAAACTCAACATCAAACTCACCAACATGTTGAGCAAATAGTCTCATTACGTCAAGAGGCCAACCAACAAATCGCGGCTACAGTGGCAGATAACCAACTCCTGATGAAAAAGACAAGTGAAACACAACAAGAGCTGCAACAGTTTATCTAAATTGTTGCTGCTCTTGAGTACTAGGCGCGAGTCACATCAAAGCTCAATACTTCTTTGATATCTGTACATTCTAATGCGAGCATTATTAACCGATCGACCCCAATGGCCACACCTGCGCAAGGTGCTACACCGCTTTCAAGGGCTGCGATTAAGTTGTGATCAATCGGCACTTCATGAATTCCAGCAGCACGGCGTTTTGTGTTATCGGCCTTAAAACGCTTTAGTTGCTCGGCGGCATCAGTTAATTCATGAAACCCATTGGCCAATTCCATATTTTTATAATAAAGCTCAAATCGCTCAGCAACTTGATTATCTTCTGGGCATAGCTTTGCTAATGCCGCTTGTGAAGCTGGAAAATGATAAACAAAACACGGGACTGTTTGCCCTATTTGTGTTTCGACACACATGGAGAATAACAGCTGCAACAAGATATCGCGATCTGTTTCATTTTCAGCGATTTCAGCAAAACCTTGTGCTCGGCATATCTGCTGTAATTGAGCCAAATCCGCACTAAGAGGGTCAATATTTAAAACGTGCTCAAACGCTTGCTTGTAAGTGAGGCGCTCGACCTTTTTTGTGCCTAATACCACGGTTAGCAACTCTGAAATTTCATCCATCAAATCAAAGTGATCAAACCCAGGCCGATACCATTCAAGCATCGTAAATTCAGGGTTATGGTGGCGACCCGCTTCTTCGTTGCGAAAGGCTTTGCACAGTTGGTAGATCGCGCCAAGGTCTGCGGCTAATAACCGCTTCATAGCAAATTCTGGCGACGTTTGTAAATACAGAGTCAGACCTTGGGCAAATCCAGGCCCTACAAATTCTGTAGAGAAACTACTCAGGTGCACATCTGTAACACTCCCCTGAGAAAGGAGCGGAGTATCGACCTCTAATACATTACGCTGATAAAAGAACTCTCTAATTTGACGGATAATCGCTGCACGCTGTCGTAAATGCTGATTTGAACTACTTGGTTGCCATTGCTGCATAAACTGCTTCCATAAAAAATCCCAGCCAAAGCTGGGACTTGTTATATCAAATAATGAGGTTTATTTACCTACGCGACTCACATATTCACCACTGCGAGTATCAACTTTAATCACTTCGCCAATCTGCACGAATAATGGTACACGTACCACTGCACCTGTGCTTAAAGTAGCCGGTTTACCACCTGTACCTGCGGTATCACCTTTAAGGCCTGGATCAGTTTCTGTGATTTCTAATTCTACAAAGTTAGGTGGAGACACTGCGATTGGACTGCCATTCCACAACGTAATTGTACAAACGTCATTTTCGACTAACCATTTAACATTATCACCTACAGCTTTTTCGTCAGCTGCAATTTGCTCGAATGTCTCATTGTTCATGAAATGCCAGAATTCACCATCTGTGTATAGGTAACCTAAATCGGTATCCATGACATCAGCGCCTTCGACAGAATCACCCGACTTAAACGTTTTTTCTAACACTTTACCAGAGATCAATTTACGGATCCGCACTCGGTTAAACGCCTGACCTTTACCAGGTTTAACCATTTCATTTTCTAAAATGTTGCATGGCTCACCATCCATCATTATTTTTAGACCAGCCTTGAATTCGTTAGTGCTATAATTCGCCATCGTGTCCTCTATCAATAAAATTCGAGTAATATACCGGCCTATGATACAAACAATTGAAGCAAATTTGCATACTGACTGGCAAAAAGAATTAAGTTTAGCTGTTTCTGAGCCTAAAAAGCTATTAGAAATGCTCGATATTGACAGTAATATGTACTTAGAAGATGCTGAGGCACGTTCTTTATTTGCTATGCGAGTCCCCCTTCCCTTTATTGCCAAAATGGAAAAGGGAAATTTTAACGACCCCTTATTGCAGCAAGTACTACCATTACGCCAAGAGTTTCTTAAAAAAGAGGGGTATAGCGCCGATCCACTCAAAGAACAACAAAATGAAGTGCCAGGCTTACTCCATAAATATGCTTCGCGGGTACTGATTATTTTTAGGACTGGTTGTGCGGTCAATTGCCGTTATTGTTTTAGACGTCACTTTCCGTATCAGGATAACCATTTGAACAAACGCGCGATGCAAGAACCCCTTAATTACATCGCTGCTCACCCGCAAATTAATGAAGTGATATTAAGCGGTGGCGATCCATTGATGGCTAATGATGAGCAACTGGGTTGGTTTATCAGTGAATTAGAAAAAATCAGCTCAGTGACACGATTACGAATTCACACACGACTTCCTGTTGTCATACCTAATCGCGTCACAGAACAGCTTTGCCAACTACTCAAATCAACACGCTTAAAGACCGTATTAGTCACGCATATCAATCATGCCAACGAAATTGATACAACTCTAAAACACAAGCTCGCAAAGTTGAAACACGCAGATGTGACTTTGCTCAATCAAGCTGTTTTGCTCAAAGATATAAACAGTACCGTTAACTCGCAAGTCGAGCTAAGTGAAGCGTTATTTAGTGCGGGGGTACTACCTTACTACTTACATTTACTAGATAAGGTTGAAGGCGCCAGCCATTTTGAAATAACTGACGAACAAGCAAAACAATTAATGAGAGATTTATTAACTCAACTACCTGGTTTTTTGATCCCAAAATTAGTGAGAGAAATAGGGGGGGAAAAAAGTAAAACACCGATAGATCTAGGACTTTAATACACTAAACCCATACATCAACATTTGCACCGAGCGTTGCTGAAGGTGGACTACTTGGCATATTAGCCATTGTCTGAGCTGACGCTTGAAGCAAAGCCAGAGCCGCTTGACCTTCAAGTTTCTGGTGAGATTTACTCAAAGCTGCGGTATAAACTGCCGCTCCTTCAGAGTTATTCATCGGTACCAAAGAATTTGAATTAATATTCATATCACACTGACTTTTTAGTTCTTAACCTTTATTATAGCGACCGATTTCAAACAAACTTTAGGGTTAATAATGGATTCCATCATTGAGCAGTTAAATAACAATTTAAAGATTGTTTATCGTCAAGCGTTAGACGCAGACCTACAATTAGATGAGCTTGCAAAACAAGGTAAAGGGAAGTTTGCAGCTTTATTTGCAAAAGATTCAGCGTTTACCGTCGAAGCCAAACGCTTTAAGCCCTACGTACTTGATGTTGCCACTGATGTCGAAGCATTGAGCCAGCAAGAAATGCTCGATCAGGAACAGTTAAAAACTGCGGTATTGAAATTACAACAATTACACCGTCTGCTGAGTGATTTTAAAACGGGTCTATGATTATTTTTGAACTTTCATGGCAGTAATGACATTTACTGCCTATACTTAGCTTCACTTATACGAGAGTCTTAATTCGTGTAGGAGGCTCAAATGAACACCTCTATTTCTCCTAATAGCAACACTGCACAAAGCGTCACTTCTGAGCGTTTGTCACTCGTTAAGAATGAAGTTACCACTTCGCTCAAGGACTCCAAATCATTAACTACTGATACAGTCTCCATTTCTGAACAAGCGAGTGATTTACAACGCCTCCCCCAAGAAATACCCTCTTCAACCAATGACAACAATTCAGAACCAGGTAATGAAGTTGTTAGGGTCAGCTCAACCATTGGGCAATCGAGTACTCAAGGACAGCTCAATACAGATCAAGCAACTAAGCTCTACAACGAAATAGCGGCACTGTTATAAGTGCCGCTATTTCGTTGTAGAGCTAAAAAGCTGTTATTGAGCTTTAGGTAAAAGTTCCGCATCAAACCACTCGGTTATCAAACGCTTCTCATAATAAAACTCTTCGTCTCTACCACGTTTAGTTTTATCCATAAAGCTCATATCTTTAAGTGATACATCAGCTTTATCAACCAATTTTCCAGCACTATCAGTCAGCACATAATTAAAATCAACTCGAGGAAAAAAGATGGGCTTCACTATACGTAGCTCGCGACTGCCAGAAAAGTTCACATCACCAGCTAGGTCGATATCTGTTACTTTAACCCCCAACTTATATCCTTCAGGTAGTTGCTCAGATAATTTCATAAAGTGCTTCTCAAACTGGCTTTGAATACGCTTGTGATAAGAACCACGTACTTCATTACTCGGTCTAACATCTCGGAAATCTTTTAAATCTCCCCAAGAGACCGACGCCTCACCGGCATTAACAAAAAATGGGCTAGACATCGCAATCACACAGAATAATTTTTTTAAACCTGTCATGTTTATCTCCAATCACTTTAAATCTTATCAATACTATAAACTCAATTAACTTAACAGCTTCTGAATAAATAAGCATCCGTCAATTCTAAGCATAAAAAAACGGATCAACGATCCGTTTTCAGTGCAGGCTTTTAAGGTACATTAGTTCAGCGCTAAAGGAAACAGCTCTGCAATCGACTCTTTTAAATCACCTGTCATATCACCAATAAAGCAAACTTTTGATTGCTCTGGGACTTTCGCTAAGATCTCTTCTATTTGGTCCTTAATAGGGCCATTCTCGATTTTAAGTTCTTCTGCAAAATATTGCTCTTGCTCAGGTTTGATGCGTGTTAACGCTTCAAACGCGCCTAAACCGATGGGTGTAAACATAATCTCATTATTTTCAACCACCCCACCAGATAAACAACAATACACTTCTTTGTCATCCGCAATCGTATGATATACATGATATTGAATATCACCCTGATGCTCTTGCATACCTAGCATGGTGAGTATTTCTTGGTTTGTCTCTTGACTTGCAGTTACGCCAGTCATTAATTCACTGTTAATTTGCATATTGCCTCCACTTGGCCAATTTATTGTCACTCTCATTTTATTAAACAAGAAGTATGCCAAGAGTATTTTTTGAACAGGTTGGTTTTGTAAGTATAGTATTTTTAAGCAAGCTGACCAGAAAGAAGCCATTATTTAGCCACTCTCGCTATAAACCATCAATTTTTTAGAACACAACGATTCAATCAATCAATTTTACCAAGCAAACTAAATCTCATATTCTTTTCATCACAGCAGCACAACTGCTTCACAATTTAATAAACCTTGAAAAGGATAAAACAATGAATACAACTTTAATCAATACAAAGCTTCTACCATTTAACGCTATGGCTTATCACAATGGTGATTTTAAAGCCCTTACTGAGCAAGATTTATTAGGAAAATGGTCAGTCGTGTTTTTCTACCCAGCTGATTTCACTTTCGTTTGCCCTACTGAGTTAGGTGACTTAGCTGACAACTACGCAAAACTGCAAGAGCTTGGTGTTGAGGTTTACTCGGTTTCAACCGACACCCACTTTGCACACAAAGCATGGCATGACTCGTCAGACACAATCGGAAAAGTGCAGTTCCCGATGATTGGCGACCCAACAGGACGCATCACACGCAACTTCGGCGTAATGATTGAAGAAGACGGTTTAGCACTTCGCGGTACTTTTGTACTTAATCCAGAAGGTGAAATAAAAATCATCGAAACTCACGACTTAGGCATTGGCCGCTCTGCTACTGAGTTACTTCGTAAAATTCAAGCAGCACAGTATGTTGCCGGCCATGACGGCGAAGTTTGCCCAGCATCATGGCAGCCAGGCGAAGAAACTCTCGCTCCATCATTAGATCTAGTTGGCAAAATCTAACTTAACATATGCAGCCAAGTTGGCTTGGCTGCGCTTTTTCTCTCAAGGAGGTCATCATGTTAGACACTAAGATAAAATCACAACTTCAAACTCATTTTTCGGCTATTTCACACCCTGTTCAATTGGTGATTAATCTTGATGAGAGTAAAAAATCCATTGAACTACAACAATTAGCAACGGAGCTCAGTGAGCTCAATTCATTTCAATTTCAACAACACAGCACTCTGATCGACGCGCGCCGATGCTCTCGGTTTTAGGGCAACACAGTGAAATTAATTTTGCGGGTGTCCCTATGGGCCACGAGTTTACCAGTTTAATTTTGGCCATTTTGCACAGTGGTGGCCATATCAGCAAATTAGAGGCCGATCAGATCGCTCAAATTCAATCTCTTAAAGAGGAATTGAACTTTGAGGTATATATTTCTCTCAGTTGCCAAACATGCCCAGGTGTAGTCCAAGCGTTAAACAGCATGGCAGCAATCAACCCAAAAATTAAAGCCACCATGATTGATGGCGCTCTTTTTCAGGATGAAGTACAGCAACGCAACATATTATCTGTGCCTGCAGTGTACTTAAATGGTCAACCTTTTAGCCAAGGAGCCATTTCTATGACTGATATTTTAGTTAAAGTCGATTCATCCAGTGCAGAAAAAACCGTTGAGAAACTTAATCAGAAATCGCAATACGATGTGCTTATTGTAGGCGCCGGCCCAGCAGGTGCAGCGGCAGCGGTATATTCTGCGCGTAAAGGTCTCAAAACAGCCCTAGTAGCAGAAAAGTTTGGTGGTCAAGTGACTGAAACATTAGGTATTGAAAACTTTTTGTCCGTAAAAGCAACTCAAGGCCCTCAATTAGTTGCTCAACTTGAAGAACATGTTCGCGATTATGATGTTGATTTAATTACACACCAAAAAGCCCAAGCGCTGCGAGCTGAAAACGGTTTGACTCTTGATCTAGAAAGTGGCGCGCAGCTAACGGCTAAATCAGTTGTTGTAGCAACAGGTGCGCGGTGGCGTGAAATGAATGTGCCCGGTGAAAAAGAATACCGAGGACACGGCGTTGCATATTGCCCTCATTGTGACGGCCCTTTATTCAAAGGAAAACGTGTCGCCGTTATAGGTGGTGGTAACTCAGGCATTGAAGCTGCGATTGATTTAGCCAATATCACTGATCATGTCACTGTTCTTGAATTTGCCGCTCAACTGCGTGCCGATGCCGTATTGATAAAAAAAGCACGGAGTCTAGGTAACATCACCATTATTACTCAAGCACAAACGACTGAGGTCTTAGGTGATGGTAATAAAGTCACTGGCTTAGCGTATCTTGATCGCGCAACGCAACAAACACACCATCTTGAGCTTTCTGGTATTTTTGTACAAATTGGTTTATTGCCTAATACAGACTGGCTAAAAGGCACTCTGACACTTTCTCCACAAGGGGAAATAATAACCGACAACCATGGCGCAACTTCTATGCCTGGAGTTTTTGCAGCTGGAGATGTCACCGATACACCATACAAGCAAATTATTATTGCGATTGGCAGCGGTGCAACAGCCAGCTTAGGTGCCTTTGACTATCTTATTAGGCACGATGGAAATACAACTGAATTCGCAGCTTGATGTTTAATACACCCAATCAAGCTGAGTCTCCAAAGCCGCAATAGCGGCTTTTTTTACAGCACTACACTCGCACTATAGGCCACGCCTTCACAGCTCAATTGCCGCTGGCAGCCACTCTTGCGCAGTTGGCTACAGTGCTCGAGTACCAACGCATTTGCACCAAGATTGTACGCTTGTATCTTGAGCTCTTTAATCAACTTATTTTGGACATTATGCACACGTTGTGCCGAACTTAAACACGCCTCAGTCGCGATAAACCCCATTTTTATCGCACCAAGCTGCTGTGCGGCATACGTATCAGGCAACACAACTAAATTAGATGGCTTAAACACCACCTTTATGCTCTTTTTCGGCTTAGAAATAGACTGCTTAGAAGGCTGTTGGGTTGGTAATACCTGACCTTTTGACTTTGGCACACTTGGGGCTACGCACGCAGATAAACTCAAGAAACTAATACCCGTCCATCCCCATCGATACCACATTTTGACTCTCTTTTATTTAAAAATCATATGGTAACAAAAGAGATAACCCTTGTACTATATTGGTTACAAAATAAATCCCACAAAAAAACGACCGATATTTACGGCCGTTTCTCATTAAGATCTAGGGTCTGAGTTAAACGTGCAATTAAGCCGTTCCACCCACTGTTAATTCATCAATGCGTAAGCTGGGCTGTCCGACACCAACAGGGACACTTTGCCCATCTTTACCACAGACCCCCACGCCCTTATCTAGCGAAAGATCATTCCCCACCATGGAGATCTTCTGCATGACTTCTGGGCCATTCCCAATCAAGGTTGCCCCTTTAATTGGCTGTGTAACTCGACCATTTTCGATTAAATAAGCTTCGGAAGCCGAAAAGACAAATTTCCCTGAAGTAATATCCACCTGCCCACCACCAAAGTTAGCAGCGAAAATGCCTTTTTTAACACTTGAAATTATCTCTTCTTGACTACTTTGCCCAGCAAGCATGTACGTATTAGTCATGCGAGGCATAGGTAAATGCGCATACGACTCGCGACGGCCATTTCCTGTTGGAGCCACTCCCATCAGTCGGGCGTTGAGTTTATCTTGCATGTAACCTTTGAGGATACCATTTTCAATCAATACATTATAAGCTGCTGGCGTCCCTTCATCGTCGATATTAAGAGAGCCGCGACGATTTGCGAGTGTGCCATCATCAACCACAGTACATAATTGCGAAGCAACTTTTTTTCCCACTCGACCACTAAATGCAGACGCTTCTTTTCGATTAAAGTCACCTTCTAAACCGTGACCAACAGCTTCATGTAACAGCACTCCCGGCCAACCGCCACCCAACACAACTGGCATTGCACCTGCTGGCGCATCAATCGCATCCAAATTAACTCGAGCTTGGTGAATAGCATCTTCTGCGTATCCCATCCAGCGCGGCTTACCTGCGTCTAATTCATAAAAATATCCGTAATCTAATCGTGCACCACCACCAGCTCCTCCTCGCTCACGGCGTCCATTTTTTTCTAATAACACCGAACAATTTAAGCGAATTAAAGGGCGCTGATCAGTAGCAAACGTACCATCACTGGCTGCAACCAGTACTTCTTCATAAACGGCAGATAAAGACGTCACCACTTGACTTGCTTCTGGGGCCAGCTGACGAATATATTGCTCAATTTCTCGGAGTAATTCGACTTTTTTGTCATCCGACATGCTTGAAATAGGTTTTGCAGCAGCAAATTGTAATGGGCTTTCGATTTGAGAAAAAACTTGTACGGTTTTATTTTGCCCTGCTTTTGCAATACTTCTTGCCGCTGCTGCGGCTTGATTAAGTGCCTCTAAATTGATCGCATCAGAATACGAAAACCCGGTTTTCTCACCACTCACCGCGCGCACCCCTACGCCGCGCTCAATATTGTAGGAGCCCTCTTTAACTAAGCCATCTTCTAACATCCATGATTCGTGATAACTCGATTGAAAATATAAATCTGCATAGTCAACCTGATGCTGATGAATAAACGCTAAGGTTTTTTCTAAGTCTTCACGGCATAGCGAACTATTTTTTAACAGGTTATTTTCGACTTCAGAATTCATTTTTTAACTCACATGTGAACTTAGTGTGTGAAATTATAGGCATTTTTGCTCGAACTTGCTCTAGCATTGTCCTATCTAGGGTATGGTAAATTAAACCACGTTGTGTTTTATTTTCTGCCACGATGTCGCCCCAAGGTGAAACAATAACACTGTGACCATAAGTATGACGGCCATGGCCGTGATCGCCAACTTGCGCAGCAGCCACAACGTAACATTGAGTCTCAATCGCTCTAGCACGCAAGAGTGTATGCCAGTGAGCTTCACCTGTCGGGCATGTAAATGCACTTGGCACCAACAAAATTTCAGCTCCTTGTACGCGCATTTTATTATATAGCGCAGGAAAACGAACATCATAACAAACAGAAAGCCCGATCTGGCCAAAAGGAGAATCAACGACCACCACATCCTTTCCTGCCGCGGTATAGCGCGATTCAAGATACTGACCTGTGCCATCAGCCACTTCAACATCAAACAGATGCATTTTGTGATAACGACCAACGATTTCACCCTGCGAATTAAATAACAAAGAAGCCGCCCAATGCTGCGTATTAGAAGCGGATAGAGGGAGTGTTCCTGCTGACAACCAAATATTGTGTTGTGCGCAGAGTGCCGCTAACTGTTCAATCAATTGCTCAGCTTGCCCACTGTTGGCTAACTGCAGGTTTGCATCAGCAGCTCCAGCAAAGCAGGCAAAACCCTCGGGTAAACAAAGCAGCAAAGGTCGCTCAGTCGGCAAGGTTAAACATTGCTGTTTTAGCTCGTCGATATTTTGTAACACATCCGGGCCCGATGTCATTTGCAGACATGCGATAATCATGGCTGATTCTCTATCATTGTTGGCTCGTTTGCAGCCTGTGGCAACGCCACTTCACGGCTTTTTCTTCCAAGCTCGGTGACGATTGGATCGTCCATCGTGCCGTTAATTTTAAAGTTAATCTCAGAAATAACTCGCGCAGAATGAATGACTTTATCAATGGCCAACGCCGCCAGCCCAGTGACTGGGTTCACCATCCAAGCAACAATAACCGGAATACTTGATGTCACTTCTGGGGCTACAGCCAGATCATAATCAATCTTTTTAGTGTTAAGGTCTGCATAGCCTTGTATGCTTATATCTGCAGGGACACCATCAATCTTAGTATCTGAAGTTCGGGCTATGCCCTTCTCTATCTGCAAGCTTCCTTTTAAGCTGTTATAGAAAAACCCTTTAGCAAACACATCTCTAAAATCTAGCTTCAGCTTACGCACCAAAGAATCGAGGCTTAACAATGAAAACACCCGCGCTCCGCCATCGCTGACTTCACTTAAATGCCCTTCACCTAAATCAAGCTTTAAATCGCCAGACAAACTTGCGGTATTAAATTCATAAGGCGTTCCTAGCCAGCTTAGATTCAGCGATGCTTGTGCACGAGAATCTTTAATAGATGATGTTAAGTCAAATTCATCAAACAGCTCACCAATATCATTACTCGAAAATTGCCCTGATATCGAGGTTTTACCGGCACGCCACTCGCCTTTTGCATTCAAGGAATGCTCTGTTTTATCAATAATCAAATCACTAATTAAAATACCATCTTCACCAGGATCTAAATTTAAAATCACTTGATCGAGTTGATAGTTATCCACTTTGCAATCCGCGCAATTAAAACGAATCGAGGGCAGTGATTTTAACCAGTCTGTATTGGTATCTAGTGGTTGTGGCGTCTCAGTGCTTGGTAAATTAATCCTCAAATAATCTGCTTCTACATAAATTGGGCGCTGGGCGAGTACTTTTGGCATGCTCACCTCAGCACGCAGCTCTTTTGCCATCAGCTTTAACTGTGTCGATTGGTCAAAATTATCTAACTTAAAATCCAACTCGTTAAAAACAATCCCAGATAAATCGACAACTCCAACATTACCTTGAATTTTACCTAAGCTTGGCATAAACGAGCCTTGCTCTGAGCCTTGACTCATTTCTATTAAGTGATCAATAAACGGGATCCACTGGTTCAAATTTGCATGAGGTAATGCAACAGTGACATCAAAATCTTGTTGATTAATTCCTAAATCATCTTGCGCGACCACTAAATGGGCTCGAGTAATTTTACCTGTATCATTAGCTAAAAAGCCGTTGAAAAATAGTTTGTCATCGAGACCTATTCGAATGAGATTTGAAATTTCATCACCAATAATAGTGCCATTTAATTGCCACTGTTGATCCGATGATTTTGCATACGGCGGGGGCAATAAACTGGTTAATCCCTCAAGGTTTGAATGTATCGTCGCTTGATAATTAAACCCTGACTCTGGAAAAGTTAGATCTAAGTTAGCTGACAAAGGTAACTGATCTGTCAAATAACCCGAAAGTAAACCACTGCCTTTACTAATAAACTGCTCAACAGGCCAATTTGCTTGCAACCCTACATTTAATTGATACTCCTTACCCTTTTGCTCTCCATTGACAGAAAACGCTACAGGTAAACCCAGCCAATTCGCAGTGGCATCAAGTAATGTAATCTGATCATTTTCAAATCTAAGATTACCCTTCACTTGGGTTAAAGGTAATCCAGGTTGGCTGATATATATATCTGCCGCATTGAGGTCAACAGTCCCGCTTGCGATGACTTGCGGATTGTTTAAACCTATTGCTAAATGCACATTACCTTTAACGACCCCCTCTCCTTGGACAATGTTTAACACTGAACTTAACGGGTTTGCTAATGGAGTTTCATCAAAGAAAGGAGCCAATTTTTGTGCTTGTGTCTGTGTATTAATATCCACCGTTAATAACGATGCATTGGCCAAATCAGCAAGACTAACAGTGACTGATTGGCCGAGCGCTAAATTGACCAGTTGCCCTTGCTGACTATAAATATCCATTCGCTCGCCAGTAAACACCAACTCAGCGACTAAATCAGTTATGGTGGGCCAATTTGGCTGGAACTTAAACGCTCCGTCAATCACTTTAGCACGTACCTCAAACTTGCCGTTATTGTCTGTATAAGGGAAGTCCGTGAGCAGGCCTTGCCATAACAATCGCGCTTTTTCGACTTGTCCACCTTTTATGGCGCCATTTAAGTAGTCAATTGTGCCTTGAGGCATGTAACCTCGCGGATAATACTGCCGCGCGAATGTCGCTTTCGGGCCCATCAATTCAAGATATAAATCAATTTCTTTTTCTTGGCCCAAATATAAAGCGAGCTCAGCTCCTAATGATAAATCTGCATTATGTAACCAAATATTGTCACTTTTAACATGCCACCCGGTTATTTGCTTATGTAGATCAAAATCTAGATTCAGTTGCTGATAAGCAATCGCTTGGCTAAAGATATTACCCGTTAATAAATAATTGTCTTCGCCACTTATTTCGACTCGACCTCGGTTTGGGCTAAGGGTTAGTTGAAGTGATAAGCCTTGCATGCCCGGAATATCATCCACATTATTCCAACCGAGCTCGGCTCCCGTTAGGTGCGCCAGCCAATCCGATTCATTTTTAAATCGCAAATACGTTTGCTCAAGCATACCGCTTGGTTGACGGGCTATGATTGCTTGTAAACTATTGCTCGGCTCAAATTGCGCTACTTGACGGAGTAAAGCCAAATTTAAATGACTGACTTGTGCTTGAAAACCTTGTGGAGATTTCGCTAGGTGCCCCCCTAAATCTGGCCACGCTTTTTGATTCGTGCTGAGCTTTAAATGTGAGCTATCGAGCTGCCACCCACCTGATTTAGGTTGCCAACGAAGGCTTCCTGATTCAATTGCTAAACGCTGTTCTTGCTTTTGGTATTGCCAAGCAAGGCTGCTTGGTTGCCATTCAAGTTGTAATGACTTAACCATTTGCTCATCAATTCGCGCCCATAATTCAAAATTAACATCTGATTTGAGTTTAGTTATATGCTCTGGTGTAATTTCAGTTAACAAAGGCGCAAGGCTCAACGCTTTTCCGGCAATATATAGCTCACCAAAAGCAGTGGAAAATTGCTCGCCATATAAATCGAAAATCACATCTAAGGAGTTTTCAGCGATACCAGGCAGACTAATTCGACCTTGCCCTTGGTGTTTTTGATCTTTATTTTGCCAACTTACTTTTTCTATCGCGATGGACCGTCTCTGGCCATTTTGTAAATAGATTTCTAATAAACTATTTTCTAAAGCAAAGTGCCCAATATTACCGAGAAATAGTCCTTCAATTAAATCGAGCTCAGAAGAGCCACTCACATCTGTCTTCTCAGACTGCTGTTTAAGTAACTCAGCAGTATTAACAGAAGCTGTCACCCCGTTTAAAACAAAGTAACTTGAACGGACTTGACGATCGAGCAAAGACTGCCAAAGATTAATATGTAATCGAGTTTCAGCGATCAACAAATCAACTGGGGCAATGTCGTTGGGTTGGAAAGAAATATTTTCCAATACCAGTGCTGGTCCTGTATTTTGCCATGCAGCAGTAATACGGCCAATATACAATTCGACTCCAAACTGCTGAGCAATTAACGCCTCAAAGTCTGATTTATATTGGTTAGCATAAGGTAAACTGTATTTCAAAATGGACAGCAGTACAGCCAGCAACACCAAAGTGATTGCTGTCACTTGCCAAATTTTTCTCAAACAAAAAAAACACCACTTTGAAATTTTTTGCACTACATCATTACCACATCAAATTGCTCTTGATTATACAAACTCTCAATCTGTATTTTGATAGGCTTACCGATAAATAGTTCAAGTTCAGCCAAATTGTGATACTCATCATTCAACAATGCTTCACTGACCGCCTGCGAGGCATATACAACAAATTTATCGGCTGCATACGCTCGATTGACTCGGACTATCTCACGTAAAATTTCATAACAAACGGTTTCGACTGTTTTAAGCGCTCCGCGGCCGTCACATACCGGACACACCCCACATAAGATATGCCCTAGGCTTTCACGGGTACGTTTTCGAGTCATTTCAACTAAACCAAGTGCAGAAAAACCATTGATATTCGCTTTTGCACGATCTTTTTGCAAAGCAACCTCGAGAGAGTGCAACACTCTACGTTTATGCTCTGCTGTGGTCATATCGATAAAATCGATAATAATAATGCCGCCTAAATTGCGCAATCGTAATTGACGGGCGATTGCTTGAGTGGCTTCAGTATTGGTATTAAAAATCGTTTCTTCTAAATTACGATGGCCTACAAAAGCTCCTGTATTGATATCAATGGTCGTCATCGCTTCGGTTTGATCGATGATCAAATACCCACCAGACTTTAATTCAACTTTACGTTTAAGGGCTTTTTGTACCTCATTTTCCACATCAAAAAGATCGAAAATGGGTCGCTCACCTGGGTAATATTCTAAGGTCGGGGTCAGCTCAGGGACGAACTCTTCAGTAAACTCTTTGAGTTCCATAAAGGCAAGTTTTGAGTCAACACGGATGCGCTCCATATCTTCACCGACATAATCTCGTAAAGTACGAAATGCTAAGGTCAAATCACCATGAAGTAAAACTTCTTTACGGGCCGCTTTGCGTCTAGTGACAATTTTTTGCCACAGTTTTTTCAAAAACTTCGCATCATGGGCGAGTTCAACTTCACTCGCCCCTTCCGCTGCAGTGCGAACAATAAAACCGCCTTCTTCATCGTTGTATTCGGCGACAATCTCTTTTAAGCGTTTTCGTTCTTCATCCGTTTCTATTCGCTGACTCACACCAACATGTGTTGCATCAGGCATAAAAACTAAATAACGTGATGGAATAGTAATTTCAGTGGTTAAACGCGCTCCTTTGGTACCGAGCGGATCTTTAACTACCTGCACTAGAATGTGCTGCCCTTGACGAACTAACTCACGAATATCTTGAACTTTTTTTATTGGTTGCTCATCAACACCCTCAACAATTGAGGCACTATTGACGATATCAGAAGCATGTAAGAAAGCAGCTTTATCGAGACCAATATCTACAAATGCAGCTTGCATACCCGGTAAGACTCGACTCACTTTACCTTGGTAGATATTACCGACAATCCCTAAATTTCCAGCTCGTTCATGCTCAACTTCTTGTAGTACACCATTTTCAATCAGCGCTACCCGTGTTTCATTTGGCGTGACATTAATTAATAACTCACTGCTCATTACTTAGCTCCTACCAATGATGATGTCTGTTCAAAGCGAAGTAACAATTGCTCAGTTTCATATAAGGGTAGACCGACAACAGCAAAATAGCTCCCATTTAGCTGGCTTACAAATCGCCCACCTAACCCTTGGATACCATATCCACCCGCTTTATCTTGCGGCTCACCTGAATGCCAATACTCGGCAACTTCAGTATCCGATATAGCTCGAAACGTCACGTCCGTGACCACAACATCTGTCAAAGCAAGTTCACTGTTCGCTACTGAAATAGCGGTCATGACTTGATGAGTTTTTCCAGCTAACAACGCCATCATTTTCGCTGCATCTTGCTGGTTTTTTGGCTTACCTAAAATAAGGTTATCCACTACGACAATGGTATCCGACCCTAAAACAGGGCGATCATCATACCCCAATTCCACCCCTGTTTGTGCTTTCAACTGAGCTAAACGCGCCACATGATCATGAGGAGTTTCATTGGGTAAAGCTGATTCATCCGCGTCGACACTAAATTGCAAAAACTCAACATTAAGTTGAGTAAGGAGTTCCCGACGACGAGGTGAAGCTGACGCTAAATAAATAGGTTGAAGCATTAACGGATCCTAAAATTACGTCGATATTTACGCAACAACAAGAATATCCATGGCCAACAAAGTGCACCTGTTAGCACGGGCCATAAGTATTGCGGTAAAAAATAAATATCAATCAGAAAGTGGCTTAACCAAAATTGAATCAAGTGATAAAGCGCTAAAAATAAGGCGATTAAAAAAGCTTGCTGCCATACTGAAAAATTGCGAATTTTTTGATAATTACTGGCTGTTATGTAAATGGAAATCGAATAGGCCATCGAATGCACGCCAAGTGGTGAACCCAAAGCTAAATCCATCAGTAGACCAGTTAACCAAGCGACTCCAATATTGACCCGATGCGGTAACGCAATAGACCAATACATAAGCACTAATAAAACCCAATCAGGCCGAAAAGCTTCAAACGCAATTGGCAATGGTACCAAAGCCATCACTAAAGCAGAAAAAATTGAAAAACTGATCAGCCAAAAATGTCGACTAGTCATTTAATTCGGCCTCATCAGATTGCCATAGCAATACCAGTAAACGTATACGATCTAATTGCGCCACGGGTTCTGCAAACACCTGAGCAAAAGGTTGCCCTTCATCTCGAGTAATCTTAGTCACGGTAGCGACAGGGTAACCTTCAGGAAAAACACCGCCTAAACCCGAACTGTATAAGATATCACCAATCCGGATATCCATACTGTGAGGTACATGCGAGAGCTTAACTTGGTTAATTTTACCGATACCTTCAACCACAGTACGCACATTATTTCGCAAAATTCGAACCGGAGTTGCATGCATAATATCAGTCATCAACAATACCCGGCTCGTGGTACTCCCAACCTGCGTCACTTGACCCACAATACCCATTTCATCAACCACAGCGACACCCTCAATCACCTGATCAAGTAACCCTTTATTAATGACCACTTGATGGCTATATGGATTGGAATGAACCGACAATACTTGTGAAACGAGCTTTTTATTCTCTTGTACTTTTGATGAGCCCAACAAAGCTCTTAACTTACGATTTTCTTGCTCAAGAAAAGCAAATTGTTGCAGTCGTTCACTTTGTAGCAGTTGCTGAGTTTTGAGTTGTTCGTTTTCTTGATTTAGAGATCGGCGGCTTTGCAAGTTTTCCGATCCCCAACTAAAAAGTTCGTAGGGAAGATTCGCGAAATAAAACAGCGGACTTACAATGGTATTGAGACTGGTCCGAATGGCTGAAGCACCGTCAGTATAACGATCGCCAAACATTAAAGCCGCACTCAAAACAACTGCGATAATTAATCGCAGATGTAAAGGTGCGCTTCTTCCAAAAAGTAAATTCATCAGTCGTAACTAAAAACATCACCACCATGCATATCTATCATTTCGAGTGCTTTACCACCACCACGCGCAACGCATGTAAGTGGATCATCGGCAACCACAACTGGGATCCCTGTTTCTTCCATTAATAAGCGATCAAGATCTCTTAGTAATGCTCCGCCACCTGTTAATACCATACCGTGAGCAGAAATATCTGAAGCCAACTCTGGCGGTGACTGTTCAAGTGCCACCATAACAGCACTCACAATGCCTTGTAACGGCTCTTGCAATGCCTCTAAAATCTCATGCGAATTAAGCGTAAATGAGCGAGGTACACCTTCAGCTAAATTACGACCTCGGACTTCAATCTCTTTGATATCATCAGTCTTAAACGCTGAGCCAATTTCATGTTTAATACGCTCAGCCGTTGCTTCACCAATTAAACTACCAAAATTACGACGTACATAGTTAATAATCGCTTCATCAAACTTATCACCACCAATACGCACTGATGATGAATAGACAATTCCATTAAGCGAAATAATTGCCACTTCGGTGGTACCGCCACCAATATCAACAACCATAGAGCCCGTTGCTTCAGAAACGGGTAGACCAGCACCGATTGCCGCAGCCATTGGCTCTTCAATTAAATAGACTTCTCGTGCTCCAGCACCCATGGCTGACTCACGAATGGCTCGTTTTTCAACTTGAGTTGCGCCACAAGGAACACAAATCAATACTCGAGGACTTGGACGCAAGAAATTATTGTTATGAACTTGTTTTATAAAGTGTTGTAACATTTTTTCAGTTACATAAAAATCTGCAATAACCCCATCTTTCATCGGGCGGATTGCTTTAATATTGCCCGGCGTTCGCCCCAGCATTTGTTTCGCTTCATGGCCAACAGAAGCGACGCTTTTTGGACCGCCAGGTTTGTCATGGCGAATTGCAACCACTGAAGGTTCGTTAAGAACAATCCCCTGCTCTTTGACATAAATTAACGTATTGGCTGTACCCAGATCTATGGATAAATCATTTGAAAAAATACCGCGTAGTTTTTTAAACATGGAACTGGCTAATCCTTGTATTTTCTTGTTCTTAGTGTCTGCGCTAACTCTACCAACGACTCTTTAAATCAGCAAGAATTACTACCAAGTTAACACTATTTTTTTGAAATATGAGTGCTCAATCGCAACAAAAAGAAACGGGAGGCTTAGCCTCCCGTCTTTTAGCGTTCTCTGACTAGTCGAAAGCCAATATAATTGGCCCTAAAATCGGTCGATAAAATAAGGCGTGTGGATGAGCGAGCTAAACTCGGTGCAAAATTCCATGCCCCACCCCGAACAGCAACATCGGATTGTGCTGCCGTTTTTTGGGTCCACTCCCAAACATTGCCAACCATATCGTATAAGCCGTATTCATTTGGTTGAAACGAACCAACTGGTGCAGCACTTTGGTTCGACCATGCACTGCCACACCATCCGCAATTGGCTAAATTACTGCCTATATCATTTCCCCAAGCATAATCACTACTAGACCCCGCACGCGCTGCATATTCCCACTCAACCTCAGTAGGCAAACGATATTGCTGTCCTGTTTTAGTGGTCAACCAATCAGCAAATGCTTTTGCATCGTTATACGTGAGGCAAACAACCGGAAAATCATCACTTTGTTCATAACCTGGGCTTTTCCAGTTTAATCCAGGTTCCCATACAGGCTCACCATTTAAGTAATATGCGCAACCTTTACCAGTCTCGGCTTCAGTGGTGTAATTAGATTCAGCGATAAATGTCTGATATTGCCCAACTGTTACTTCTTTTTTATGCATCACAAACGAATCACTGAGGATTTTGTTTGCTACCGGCTGCTCATTCGCTAATCCATTTCCGGTTAAATCACCCATTTCAAATTCACCCGCAGGGATCACCACCATATCAGATGAAGTATCTGCAACAGCATTCAATACAGCTGGGGCAGCAACGACCTGAGTGAGTTCAGAAGATTCTTTGCGAAGGTTTGCACGAATGGTGCGGGTACTGCGTAAATTGACCGTTTGGCGAAATGGCTGATAACCCACTTTACGGATTTCAACTTCATGTAAACCTTGTGGCAATTCAACTTGAAGCTTAGTCGAGCCATAACTGACGCCACCGATAAACACTTCATCATCAAATACATTAGAGCGCAATGTTAATTCATGGCGAAGTGACTGTTCTGGCTTCGGTAATACAGAGATTTGAGGTTGCGCGTAACTTTCTTGCGATGCTTCAGCAGGCATATCGCTAAAGCTTACGACTGGAACTGAGTAACTTTGCCCGACAGTTTGCTGATAAGTGTTCCCAATAGAAGCCGCGCCGTATTCACCACAAAAACGATTGTCTAAGTTTAATAGTTGGCATAACCGGCCATTATTAACCGTACCTCGCATTGCAACGCTCAAGTTAACGTTATAGTTTCCTTGCCCACTAAACTCACTCGACACAACATGACTACTTAATACTTGCGCTTGCGCTCCTGCCATGTTTCGTTTGGGTTCAACCGTTCTAATTTCGCTTAGATTAGCAAAGATTTGATCCATAAAACGCTTGGTTGCTTTTTGTAACCCTAAATGCTGGCCTCGCTGCTCACAGGTTGCTAACGTTTCGGTACGTTTACAGTTAACTGTGTGAGTCACCTCAACGGTGCCTTCTCGAGTAAACTCGTTGCGTAAGCGCTCAATTCTCGCGGTATTACGCTGCTCTTTAAGGCCTTCTAAAACGTTCAAAAGAGCATGTTTCGATACGCGTATTTTTTCTATTTCTTTACGGTGAGATGCTATCGCCGACAATTGCAGCGCGATATCATCTTTATTCTGTTTATGCTGTCCAATTGCATCTTGATAACGCGTTTTCGCCTCGCCAATATCGATAGAAGGATCTTCAATCATACGACGATACATATCATTCATTGCATCAAGCGCTTGGTTTTTTTCTTTATCAAGCTTACTTGAACGGGCTCTTAGCAGATCCAATTGCTGCTGCAATTGACTCTCTTCTTTTAAGTGCTTTTCTAGTACATCTGTAAAGTTGTCAAATTCAGTTTGCTTAATAGAGATATCAGATTCAATACTAGAAACTGTATTCCCATCCTGAGCTTGAACATTCAATGCTAATAAACTGATTGATATTAATATAGATAAAGGAGCTAGTCGCATACATTCCATTCCCAAAACGGCCGATTTTTGGTTCTTATTGTTTTTTATTCTAAATTGCCCTTTATGCTATGGAGTTGCAAGGCAAAATACAAGCATTGTTCAATTTTTCAATTAATTTTAGCTAGCATGTAGTTATACCACGAGATTTAATTAGTTTCACGCCAATAAATCACTCGGTCATTCCCTCGGTATCGTCCAAACTGAATTTGGCTTCGTGGATTTAGCTGAGAGTTATCACCTAACCAGTCATACTGCAGCCATACAGGCGGGCTGGCATACTCTAAAATAAACACACCTCCTTGGTCTTGCGAAAGCGGGGTCACAAAGATGCCTTGACCGGCCTTATATTTCCCCGAAACAAGCTCATAAGGACTTACTCCTTGAAGGGAAAAAGAAAGCGTGGGGCTTACTGGTGATATTTGGCTTATATTTTGTTGGTATACGCTACAGTTATCATCTAGATTAAGTCGCCATTGTGTTGTATCCCAATATTCTGCTTTAAGAGGAATTTGTGTTGGATTGAATGCTGACCCATACGTATCTTCTAATACCAAACGGCCATATTTAAACTCAAGCGGATCTTCATTCAACTTAACGCTGTTGCAAGTACTGGGCACATTTAAATGACATGGTTGTCCGAAGTCATTTGTTTCATAATCTTCATCCAGCCCCTTCAACTCTGTGAATGAAGAGGTTTCATTGTCTTGAACCGTGATAACAAACTGCACAGCTGTAAATGGCCCATCGACGACTGAGTCTCGCTTAAGTACAAAGTCACTTTGATCCAGTAGATACTCACCTGAAATCCAACTACCTTGATCTGCTTTATCCACTAAGCGACTTACATTACTGCTATCCTCGAAATCACTGTGAGATTTATACTGAGGAGTAAGCTCATTATTTTCTAGTTTCATTGTCACATCAGCTTTAGCAAGTGTACTCGTATAATTTTTGGTCACCAATATATTATTTGCAGCATCACTAAGTGCTTTAACTTTAAACGCCGCTCTAAAAGGCTGCTCTAAATAAGTAAACTTCGAGCTGCACATAGCTATTAGCTCGACAGAGCTACTTTCAAGGTAAAATGCAGCTGGAACAAAACGCCCGACATGATCAACGCCACCACTTATCACATCTGCATGTCCTAAATATCCTGCACTAGCAACAGCTGCATCTAAGCCAATGATCCCAACCTCACTCCAAGTTGCATTAAACGCAGCTTCGCCATTATTAAACACAACACCGGTTGCGTCAGGACTAAAGCTGCCAAGCTCTCCAGCATTTGGAAACTCCAAATTATGATTCAGACTAAGCAAACCTGGAGTAATATCGGATGAATGAAAGTTTTGTGTCGTCACACCATTTTTATTAACCGCAGCAATCGTCACAGGAAACGCTTGATTGGTTTTTTTAAAAACAGAACTACTTGCATCGACTGCATATGAATTATCAGAGGGAGTGTGCCCATCTTCTAGGCTAAATTCAAAACGATCAGGTCGCACTACAAATTCGTTTGACGTGCCTTGCAGCACAGCGCCATTAGCAACCGCTTTTTGCACATCAAGACTAATTTCACCAGCATCAGGATAAACATTGCTAAGCATCGCCAAATTGTTATTTGAGGGATCAAAATTAACTGACACTGTCACAAACGTTGAGTCATTTAAACTGACCCCATTACTCTGGAAATTCATCGCACTATCACTACTACATGCGCTGGGCGTCGTACAATTTACTTTCAACTGCACTTGTTCAGGCCCACTCAATGCCGACTGGCAAACGCCAGTCGTGGTATTTTTTTCAACAACTTTTAAATAACTGGTAAAATCATATCCAGCAATTTGGTTCGGTAATAAGCTATTATCATTACCGTTCACAAACTTAAATCCAGAGTCCTTAAACTCAGTCGCACACTGCGATGTTTCACTCCCAGCTATAAAACAACGTACATCTGATGTCGGCTGCAAGTTCGTCAAGGTGTAAACCACACTCTGTGGTTGCAGGTAATTAATCGCTAAATTAGTCTGATCGGAAAATGAAAAAGCATCAGATGGCGTCCAAGTAGCGTGGGTATTTGGGGTTGCTACGATTTGACCGGTAACATTATTTGCATATGGCGTTGTACATGTTGCATCTGCGCATGCTTTGAGTACAACATTCGTCGCTTCACAGGTTAACCCTGCCGCGCTGGCCAACTCAATCCGATAATGATCTATAGACGGATTAAGGCTGCATGCATGAACTTTTCGCATATCTTCTTGTACTTTTACTTGCGTTAATGCACTTGCATATATTTTTACTTCGTCGATTTTCCCTCTAAAACGGCGGTTATTCAGTACGCCGCCACATGAGTTACTACCTGCTGTTGCTGTATCAATTCCTATATAAAAGTCACACGGTGTTTCAAATAAGCCATCGGACCAACTACTTGATGCGACTAAATTCCCATTGATATACATACGCTGCGCGCCTGCTTGGTATGTGACCGCCACGTGAGACCAAGCATTTAAACTTAAAGGGACATTACTCGTCAGTGTATGGGATTGCCGATTATCATTAGTCCACCACCAAAATAGTCGCTCTTGGTTGTTCATATGAAACTCAAAGTGTTCATCTTTTGAAACCAAAGTTTGCAACTCATTTTGCTCTCTAGTTGGGTAAACCCAGGCACTGACGGTTAGTTTTTCTTGGTTATAGTCATTGCTATCGTTGACTCGAGCATAACTACTACCATCTAATTCTAGGTACTTACAGGTGCTGTCAGGTGCTTCTGTATAAGCAGGATCAGGATTGGTCTGACTATATGTTAACGTGCCAACCCCCGTTAAATTATTGATTAACTCTTGAGATGAATCATTTAAGTTATCTTCGAACTGATACCAACCAATCAAACATTCTGGCGCTTGATGTGCTGTAGTACCATCATAGCTATTTCCTACACTTTGATTATCAAAAACAAATGCCGCCTCAGCTAGAGAAAGTGAATCATCAAAAAAGACCACTTCATCGATAAAGCCGATATAGTTTTGCCCACCGATCACCCCACTGGATGAAATCGTTTGACCTAATGTCATTTGGTTGATTGAAAGTGGGCCTGCAGTTAAGTCGGTGCATTCCGATATTGCGCCGTTGATATAAATACACACATTTTGCTGTTCGACTGACACAGCTAAATGCTGCCATCCATTTGTACTTATTGGATTGAAGTACCAGTATGATTGACCATTCAAAGTTATTTGCGGATAAAAAGAATTTTGCCATTGTCTTAATTCAATTTTAAATTCCGAACCATTGGCAGGGTTCGTTGCGGCAAGCACCGTCTGCAATGCTTGTGTATCAGAAAAATCTAACCACATAGAGACCGCAAAACTACTTCTTCCTTGCAACATGTCTACATCTTGAAAAGCAAGATAATCACTACTGGTATCAGCACTCATATCAGCACTGTAATGGATCACACCATTACTATTTTCTCCAACATTAGATAATTGTCCCAGGTAACCATTAATCAAATCTGTCACCGTTGAGCTGCCCACATCAAAGCACAAATCAAGTGGATAATGCGCATTGGCAACACCACCTCCATGAACAACCGCAGGCACATCATCACAATGAGGAGAAACAGCCCAACTTGACCCAGGATTTAAATAAGTAATCGTGGCGTCTTGCGCTATATTAATCCCGCCACCAGCAACAACACTGCCAGTGATTTGAACATTTTCACCTAAACTTACTGCGCCTGTTGCATAAATAAAAACATTAGGCTCAATCACCACATCACTGTTAATTGAAAGTGAACCATTAACATAAATAAATAAATCAAAGGCTCCATTTTGATTATTAATACTATTGTTAATAATAAATGACCCGAATGAATAAATTCTCGAGTCCTCTCTAATTCTGAAGGTTTGATTTGGGTTAGCAGATAACCCTCCACCACCATTATAGAAATACTCCCCTTCTATGCGTCGATTATTACCGACCACTCTCGCCGGGGGATAGCTAAAAGGCTCAATTAATTCAGAATTAGTACCGGTAGCTGTACATGTCGCATTATCACAGCGAGCACTCGAATGGGCGCTGATATTGACTGTTGTTAAGGGGTTTGAATTTACAACAGTCACATCGCTGCTTAAGGTAATTGTCTGATTATTAAAAGTGGCTAAACCTGAAGGAAATAATGCATCACATTGTGGCAATGCAAAAAGGAGCCCACTAGCTAAACTCGAAAAAATGAGCAATGAAAGATTAATTAATCGTTTTAGCTTCAACACTTAACGCCCTCTGAGTTTGCCAAAAGTCTTTCCGACAAGCTTGTCCTATTGCACAATCATTCACTTTACACGTCGCTGTACTTGTAAGCCGGTAAACAGTCACTTGAGAAAGCGAAAGATTAAAATCGTCCACTGGGCCCACTTGCTCGCACGCTAATACGACATGACAGTTTGCTAAGGCCGGTGAAGTCAAATCAAAATTTGTTGTCATTGGGCAGCTCCCTGATCCAGAAGGCCCTCCTAAGGGAAACATCTCATTCAAACCTCGTTCCAACCCACTTTGCGCCGCTAAAAAAGCTCGAGCACCATAATATTCAACTGCATTATTATTCGCAGAGTTAGACATGATTTTCACAATTGCCAACCCAAGACCCAGCATTAATATAGCGATAAACATTGCTGTCAGTAACATACTTCCACGATGCTTAGAGAGCAATTTTGAATAATGCATAGTCTGATTATGGCACATTAGGCAAATGGATCTCATGGTTAAATGATACTGGCTCTGAATTTGAAAACCCCATTTCAACCTGAATATTAACGATCGAATTACGGGTTAAGCTCGCCGTTTCATATTTGAATACAGGGTTCAACGATACCGTATTTCGAATATATTGAGCTAAAAAGTTCCCTTGGACTCCATTTAATGTATGAGTGACGATATTTGGAACAGGTTGAGTATTACTAAAACCATACCCTTGATAACGATATATTTTTTTATCTTCTAAACAAAACGACACAGGCCCACTACTTGGTAAAACATACACACGTTTAGCTGGTGAGCTAGCACTAAATCCAAAGTCAACTTGCCACTTATCTGGTTTTGTCGAGACTGTTTCTTCCGTTACTTGGATAATTCTCCGACGCTTTCCCTGCGAGAGGTCAAACACATCATCCGCTGTTAACGCATATATACTGGCCCAATCATTAACGCTTGGACTTTGCGCTGCATCAACGACCGTCATCTCACCACTTTGAGACGTATCCATCGGTAAGTTATTGGTGTAAATAGTACTACTTGAAAACGGAACAAACTCTAAGCATTGTGTGCTAATACAAAGATCTCCCGGTTGGTTCGTACAACTTAACCTCACCGAACCAGGTGCAGCATGGCGTAACTCTTTGCTCAAACGCGTCATTAAAAAACGAGCCTGAGACACGACTTCGTCACGTTCAGTGCTATCTGCATAAATTTGCGCCCCAAAGCTCAAATACTGCACAGTCCCAACAGAGATAATGCCCAATATCACAATTACTAAAATAAGCTCAACTAATGTAAACCCTTTGGTCATCAGTAATTCCCCCTATACGCAGAAAACTGATACAACTGGTTATTACTGGCTAGTATCTCAATAGTGATTAACTTCGCTATTTTACTACTACTGCTCCCTGTATTGTTATAATTATCATCATAAGCAACTGATACAGATAAACTGAACCCTCTGTAATAATCATCAGGAAGACTAAAGAAAGCGGCAAACTCAGCATCAGAGCCTAAAGATAAATTGTGATAGTCATCAACATCATTAAATGTCGTACGATCCTCTATGCTGGTACCAGAACAAGCAGGCGCTGCTTGTGTGGCATCGACACAATCAGGACCAAAGCTAACAGATTCAGTACACATAATTGCTTGCTCACCACATCGAAACCAAGGTGAATTGCGCTGCGAGCGTTGATCAAACGACTTAGCTAATATTTCATTCATCAGCGCTTGGCCTAATGCAGTCGCCCTGATTTGTACGACGGGATCTGCGCTCTGCCTAGCTTGAGGGGCAAGCAAACCTGTAATAATTGTCAAAGATGTAGTCAGTACCACGATACCGATAATCAGCTCAACCAAGGTAAATCCGGTATTTTGATGCTTATTCACAGCCATAGATCGCACCTTCACTATTGATACAGATGTCAGCTTCACCCATATCGATACGGCATCCATTGTCACAACTTGGGCTTGCGTTTGTTCGCCCTAAACTATCAAACTCTATCACAGTAAATGAGTTGCTATTGGTATCGGTTGTTACAAATCGGACATCCGTTCGTGCAACATCAAGTTCAACAACTAAGTAATCGGTATTGTTTTTATCTGCTGTATTTGTACATGTATCAACAGGTGGGGGAGCCATTAAAGTTGGCGTAATAATAATTTTATGGCAAGTGGCACCAGTATTTTGCATGGCACGGAGTTGCATAGTGCGCAATACCGAAAGGCCTTGATCGCGAGTAGTATAAGAATCAAAGATACTTGGACCAAAAAATTTGGGCAGCACCGTCACCGACAGTGTGCCCAAAATAACTAACGTAATGATCAGCTCAACTAACGAAAAGCCGCGAGCTTTCATTGGTACTCTAACAACCTGTATATGTACCAGTCACAGTCGCTTTAGTTGTTGCGTTTAAAGCTGCTGTATAGGTGATATAACAAGTGCCTGCTGGCGTGTCATCAGATGCAGTTAAACCGTTTGGAAAAATTTCAATTTTCGCCGCTGCACCACCAGCTGCCGCTGTCGCTTTAAAATCAAAGTCCCCATTTATTCCATCAGCGTTCAAGTTTATTTCCATCGCAGCTTCTAACGCTGCTTCTGTAGCTTGAGGGTAACCAAAGTCTGTCGTAATCCCTTCTACTGTTTGCGCCGCTAACTTATGTTTGCCTGCTATAACGGCTTTACCATAAACGATATTGATTGAACCATCTAACGCGCCTTTAACACCTTGAAGAGCTGACTCTTGGGCATCGCCCTGAATGTCTAAAAACTTAGGAGATGCTGTGACAGCTAAAATACCTAAAATAACAATCACAATGATCAATTCGATCAGAGTAAAACCTTGTTGCTTCTTATTCATAACGACCTCTAATTAAAATTTAACTGTTACTAATTATTGATTAAAAACGGTGACTTGTCCTGTTGAAGGCAAATATGTAAAGCCTCTAAAATTTCCTGCTGCAGGTAAGGGTCCATTCGGTGGAATTGTGGTATCAATTGAACTGCTTAAGTAGTAGATACATGTATCTGTTGCACCATCTGCGCGGACAAAATAGCGATTTGCTTGAATGTCAGTCAAAACAGCGCTAGTCGTATTAGGTGGTGTACTTTGTAAAATAGTATCAAATACTTGCTTACACTTTGTAGCATTCATTTGATTAGCTCGAGTATCTGTCTGTGTGCTGTCTGTAGTCGGGTAACCTATGGAATTATCAATACCAATTGTTACTGTGTCATAAGTTATAAATGCTGCGTTCCCTGTACCCTGCGGACGTCCATCTAACTCCCATTGAGAGCGCACAAGCCCTACCGCCGCAGCAAAACCACCTGCCATCCCTTCAACAGAAGCATCCTCTGCTTGCTCTGTTACATCCAAAAAGCGCGGTAATGCGGTTGCAGCTAATAACCCAAGAATAATGACGACTATGACTAACTCAATAAGGGTAAAGCCTGATTGTTTATTCGTTGTTTTCATAACATTCCTATTAATAGAATACAGTGTCTTATATTAAATCTAACTTAAAGACTGTGTTTAGTTCAATTACTTATTATAAGTTATTAGTTTAAATTACTTTTATTTCTACTTTCTTTAGAAGATTCTAACTTACTTTCACGGTATTGGTAATAAAAATACATTTCCAGCAACACTGTCATAGACTAGAAAGTGGTGCTCAGTCACTTTGTATCGACAACCAACGGCTTCTCCTTTAATTTGCATGACATTCGCTAACAAAGATACACTCCATGGCTGCGATTGCACACTCACCCATAACTGTTGGCAGTTAAAGTTCTCTCCTTCGAGTAAACCAATCACATAACCGCGCTCATTGACCCGAAAACTTATGGAGCCCTTTTTATCTAATTGACTCCCTTCAACAATATCTAATGTGACGCTCGCGCGTTTAGCTTGCAACCATTTACTTCGAATCGCACTCACTGTCTGTTGAAACTCAGCTACAGACCTATCACGATTAACGACATCGATTGATTCCATCAATGACGTCACTTTATCTGCGAAAGCACCAAAAAAAATCGCAAATATAATCAATAAAATAACCACATAATACAGCTTAGCATTTGACGTTTGCTTTTCGTCATTATCACTTCGCTTCATATTAACGCCCTTTGATTGCAGACATCATATCCCACATTGGCGTAAAAATACCCAAAGCTAAAACCAACACCATCACAGCCACGGCAGAAATAAGAATGGGCTCTATTTTGGCCGTCAGGCTTTTTAAATCAAAATCCACTTCTCGCTCATAAAACTCAGCTGACTCTTGGAGTAATTCGTCCACTTGACCCGTTTCTTCACCTACGGAGACCATTTGTAAAACTAGCTGTGTAAACAAGCCACTATTGCGCGAGACCCGTAACAAGCTTTCGCCTTTTTCAATCCCACGGCGCATGTCGATCACTTTAGACTCCATGTAGCTATTATCAACCGCCTCAGACACTAAAGTTAGCCCGGTCGTCATAGGTACCCCTGCTTTTAAAATCATGGCAAAGCTGCGGCTGTAGCGAGCTAAAAGTGAACGCTCTATAATTGACCCTACTAAAGGTAGTTTTAGTTTTATTCGATCCCATTTCAAACGCCCCGCTGATGTCCGAATATAATTTCGGATACCTAAAGCGCTCGCTAACATCGCGATAATCAATAAAAGCCAATAATTTACAAAGAAATCAGATGTATTTATCAATATGCGGGTCATTAAAGGCAACTCAGCATGGAATTTACTAAACATGTCGGCAAAAGTCGGAATTACAAAAATATTTAAAATAAACATCGCCGCAACCAATGCGAGTATCACAAAGGTGGGATAACGCATCGCCGATTTAATTCGTTTACGGGTTTCTTGCTCTCGTTCAAAATATGTTGCCAGCTGTAAAAATGCATCTTCAAGCTTACCGGTACTTTCTCCCACCACGACCAACGATATCATTAAGCGACTAAATATTTTCTTGTGGCTAGCCATTGCACTGGATAAATTACGGCCTTGTTCTAATTGTTTAGCCAAATCATTGAGTGCTTCAGAGAAGCGTTTATGGGTGGTGGTATCGGCCAAGCCAACTATTGCACGAATAATCGGAATGCCAGCCTTAAGCAGTGAGTACATTTGCCGGCAAAAAATAATCTGTTCATCAAGCCCCACTTTTGGCTCAAAGTACTGCATGAAATCAAACGCATCACCATCGCCTTTAGTTTCAACAATACTCATAGGAATAAAGTCTCGCTTGAGGATCGAATCCGCTGCAGCTGTTTGATTGCTAGCCTCAACCACCCCTTGATGTAACTTTCCTTGGCGATCTTTAGCTTGATATTTGAACATTGGCATCGACGATTAATTACCTATTATTTCAGGTAGACCTTCTGAAACCCTAAAGACCTCATCCAGTGTCGTGATCCCTTGTGCTGCATAATCAAGTGTCATCAATGCCAGCGGTTCAAAATCAGGGTTATCTTTAGCAGCTTGTGCAAAAGCTTGTGTATCAGCAGCTCTAAGGGCATCCATCATGGGCTCATTCATTTCTAACAACTCAAAAACACCAATTCGCCCTTTATAACCGGTGTAATTACAGGTTGAGCAACCTTTACCAACACTAAAAGTTAAGGGTTCTGCCGTGCCTCGTTTTAAATACTTCACCCAGGCGAGTTCTTGCGTATCTGGTGTGTATTCTGTGCGACAATTTTCACATATCCGTCGCACTAATCGCTGGGCAATGATAGAACGTAATGAGCTCGCAACTAAATATGAAGGAGCCCCCATATCGATTAAACGCATCGCACTGGTAATTGCATCATTAGTATGCAGCGTAGAAAGCACTAAATGGCCGGTTAATGCGCCCCTTAAGCCAATCTCGACCGTTTCCTGATCGCGCATTTCCCCAACCATAATCACATCAGGATCTTGTCGAAGCGTGGTACGCAATACGTTTGCAAAGTGCAAACCTATTTTAGGGTTAACTTGCACTTGATTAATCCGCTTTAAACGATACTCGACGGGATCTTCAACAGTAATAATTTTTGTACTCGGCTGATTGAGTTCGCTTAATGCACCATATAGCGTCGTTGTTTTACCTGAACCTGTCGGGCCGGTAACCAAAATCATGCCATGCGGGCGCTTTAGGGTTTCACGCATTCTGCGCAACATTTTTGCTGGCATGCCTGTTTGATCTAAAGTCAGTAATCCAGCAGATTGATCCAACAATCGCATTACTACAGACTCGCCATTTTGAACTGGCATCGTCGACACACGAACATCGATACTGTGATTTTTAACCTTAATATTAAAGCGCCCATCTTGCGGCATTCGTTTTTCAGAAATATCTAGCCCTGACATAAGCTTAAGTCTTAAAACTAACGCAGCTGCAATCGCAACTTGGTCAAGGGTATTTTCATGCAAAATGCCATCGATCCGCTGACGAATACGCAGTAACCCTTCATCAGGCTCAATATGGATATCGGAGGCGCGCATTTGCACAGCATCTTCAAAAATTGATTGCAGTAATTTAACAACGGTGACATCGGATGCATCATCATCTAGGGCATTAAGATCAAAGTCTTCACCTTCTTGATATTCCTCTTCAAGCTGTGAAGCGAAGTTTTCAATGTCTTGAGTACGACGATATAAACTATCAAATGCTTCCATCATTTGACTTTCTTGAACCACTGCCAATTCGATTTGCTTAGGCGCAATAATTGGCGCGATCTGATCCAGGCCGCTTAAGTCAGCGGGATCACTCATCCCTAGTAAGATCGATTCGCCACGATCTTCAATCACAAGAGCACGGTAACGGCGGGCATACACTTCGGGTAATATTTTGGCAACCTCAGGGGCTATACGCTGCTGAGAGATATCCAAAAATGGGACATTTAATTGCTGAGCCAAAAAGCGCAAAAGTTGTGGCTCGCTCAGCATTTTCAGTTCAATTAATGTCGATCCTAGCTTACGACCTGAGGACTTTTGCGCCTGCAAAGCAGCTAACAACTGATGCTCTTCAATAATGCCTTCATGGACAAGCAAATCACCCAATCGCATTTTCAACCTTGGTCGAATCATAATCGTCCTCCTAAATACTCAAGACGTTTTTCAGCGTGACTGCGTGAGTTTGGAGATAACCCCCCTAACTCTAAAGCCGTCATATAAAAACGTCGTGCATTACTTTGCTCTCCAGCCGCATCAGAAGAACTGGCTAATGCAAGCCACCATTTTGCCTGATCGGGTTGAAGCTGAGTTAACTTGCGAAAACTAGACAATGCAATCGCGTTTTCATTCAATTGCTGTGCAGCTGTACCTTTTAGAATCCAATAATCTATATTCGCATGAGCGTCATAAGAAGAACTTAAAATAGACATTACTGACTCATAACTTTGCCGTTCGACTAGAATTTTTGCTAATAAAATACGCCAGCGCATCACATCAGGATTCAGTGATAATCCATGCCTTAAAATAGCATCGGCTTGGGCTAATTGTCCCCGACCATAATAAGCTGCTGCCAATAAACTTCGGGCATCGATATGCATGGGCATCAGTGTTAACGATTTATCTAAATCTCGGATCGCATCATCGACTAAACCAAATTTGAAAGACTCTTTTCCTTGAGTAAACCACTCTTCAGCCCGTTCTCTTGTAGTTAGGCGAGTAACTTGAATGCGAGCTTCGGGTTGCGGCGTAAGTTGTTGAATGTGCGCTGCAATGGCCGCGGTCTGTTTTTCTTTGCTAGGCACAGTTGGTACATTTTTCGTTTTAACAATCTGTTCTGCTGAGCTCAAGTTGGTTTGCACATCTGAAGTTTCGAGCACTACAGTATGGTTAGGCTCTTTCTCTACCTTGCTGGATGACAATATTAATGTAGCCGGTTCTGATTGTTCCGCTTCTAAGGCTGGTTTCGCTAAAGTCTTGGGTGCTACTTGCTGCACAGCTTGAGATAAGCCAATTACTTTAGATGATTCTGAAAGCTTACTTGGAATAAATAAATAGGCCAAAATTAAACAAGCAAATAAAAACGTCCCGAGAAGACCCACTTTTATCCAGAGTTGTGTATCGACAATATTCGCCACCTCAACTGTCGGCCCAATTGGCAATTGAGTCGTGTCTTCGCGTTTCTCAATATCTTTGAGCATTTTATTAATCACACTCATAGCATTTGCCTCCAAAACCAAAGACCTGCTATCGCAACTACAACACAACCGCTTGCCATTAGCCCCCACTTAAAATGTGATGATGTTTGCGTACAATCTTCTGTATCAGCAATCGCATGGTTAACATGCTTTATCGTCAATTGTTCTTCACCTTGACCAAAAGCCTGTAACAGCACCTTATGGCATAACAAGTTAACCAATCTCGGAATCCCTCGGCTTGCTTTTGCAATCTCTAGTGCACAGCGTTGATTAAAAAGTGAGGCTTTAGTCGCTCCCGCCACTTTCAAGCGGTGCTCTATGTAGTACACCACTTCAGCTTTGGTCATTGGCCGTAATTGATATGAAAAACTAATACGCTGACGAAGCTGGCGTACACGTTCATGAGACAAGCGTTGATCAAGTTCGGGTTGTCCAAATAAAACCACTTGTAAGAGCTTCTTTTTTTCTGTTTCTAAATTAGTAAACAAGCGCAACGCTTCTAAGGCATCCCAACTTAAGCTCTGCGCTTCATCGATGATCAAAATAACGCTTTTCCCTGCCCCTTGTAGCTGAAGCAATTTATGCTCTATTTTTTGGGTCAGTGCTTGCTGATCTAGATTTGAATCGTTGGTTAGCCCAAGCTCTGTTGCAAATGCCCAACGCAACTCATCAGGATTTAAATAAGGATTAGGTAAATAAGCAACAACAGCGTCGCTTGGTAAACTATTAAGTAACTTGCGGCATAATAAGGTTTTACCTGTGCCGACCTCCCCGGTTACTTTGATAAACCCTTCTCCCATTTTCAATGCTGTAAGTAACACTTGCATGGCTTCATTATGAGGTTTTAAAGCACAAAAAAACTGCGTATTCGGCGTCAGCGAAAATGGCATTTCATGTAAAGAAAAAAACGTTAAATACATTTAATTTGAATACCAACTTTTAAGCAGCTTCATTGAGCGCTGCTGTTGCTGTTGCCAGGTGTCAGCCATCACAACGGTGGGCTTAATTAAAATAACTAACTCTTTTTTATTTTGACGTTTGCGAACACTTTTAAATAAGTTGCCTAACATCGGAATATCTCCGAGCAACGGTGTTTTTGATTCTTCATCACTGGTCACGGTTTGCATTAACCCTCCGATGACGACTATTTCACCACTACCCGCTCGTATAACTGTATCTGATTCTCGGATATTGCTTTGTGCAAGCGGTAAAACAAACTCTTCATTGTTAAGTGTAATTACTTTGCGCTGCTCTTCCGTTTCAGTGACCGATGGGTGGACATGTAAAATAACCGAACCAAACTTATCGATTTGTGGAGTAACATCCAAGGCAATCCCCGAGAAAAATGGCGTCAGAGAAATTTCGGGTGTCGTGGTTGTCGCATTGCCCGTTACCGTTGTACTAGAGACTTCGGTCACAAAATATTCATCTTGCCCAACTTTTATGACCGCTTTTTGATTGTTTGTTGCTGTCACGCGCGGGTTTGACAACATTTGCACATCGCCTTGTGTTGAAAGTAAATTTACAACACCTGAAAAATCTGCATTTTTAAAAACAACATTAGTAATACCACCCAAACCCGCAGAAATCGTGTTACCGATTTGACCTGCAGCCGAGGTACTAAAATTAAAGTCTGTACTGCCTATATGACCTAGCACTTCACTCCAATTAACACCTTGTTGATAGTCGTCTTTTAAAGTTACTTCAATAATTTTAGCTTCAAGAATCACTTGTCTTTGCAGGCTTTCTTCACTTTGGCGTAAAAACTCTTTCATCGCCGCTATTTCGCTTGGTAAAGCGTGTACAGTCACTAAACTAGCCTGCGGGCTGACGATAATATATCGCCCTTTGTCTTTACCAACGAGCGATTCGAGTGCTTTTTTCAAATCGGTCCAAAAGTCAGACTCTGAAGAAGTTTGAATACTGGCACCATTGATCTGCATATTATTGCCGCCACCAATGCTGTTACCATTACTACCATTATTGTTATTACTATTATTTTGGTTAAACCCTTGTGAACCAGAGTTTGAAGAACCACCATTACCGCCTTGATCAAATTGGCTTACGCCACCAGCAACCACACTGACAGTCGAAATACCCGTTCGCTTCATCATCAAATAATTGACTGGTATCGACTCTGTTCGCATTCGAGCAGGCAACACCTGAATAATTTTTCCTTCTCGGAAGACATCAAGTGGATACATCCGAGTAATAATTTTAATCACTTCGTCGATTGTGACATCTTTCAGGTTCAAACTGATATTGCCTTCGACTTCAGGGTGCAGTGCCACACTGTAAGGAGTACCATCTACAAGACTGGTAAAGAAATTGCGCACGTCAATTTCATTCGATGCTATTTCAAACCGCTTTAGCTGTAATTCATTTGGCGCAAATAAATCTGAATTCACCGACGAGAGCAATTCAGCCGTTAGCCCGTCAGGCATCGCATTAGAACGTGTTTCAATGGGAGGTTGCTGTGGATCAGCTGTGAGTTCTTCGCTGATATGAGGGCGAATATCTTGCTCTTTCTCTGTCAATTCACATGCCGAGAGAAATGACAAAAGTAAAGTGGCACTCGCAAGCTTAAATGATTGATTAACGTTTAATTTCATGAGGATATAATTCTAATTTTAGTTGTTCGTTACCACGAGTTAAATAAACAGCACGCTGAGTGATTTTAGCGACCACATAGTCACCTAGCTGTTCCCCTTGCTGATAAATTGTCCCTGACACAATCGCTTTATAATGGCCGTTATGATGTATCAAAGACTCAAGCCGCCATGTCGTTTTGCCTTTATTGACTAGCTGCTTGCCCACTCCTTGAGATAAAAAGCGCGGTTGCGTAGGATCAGCTAAGTTCTGTGCGCTTAATGGAGCTGACATCAACAACATGACTGATACACTAAATAGAAATAAATTTTTCATCAGCACTGACCGTTGCAATAATTAATGTAAGTTGCGCATCTGGATGCTCTAGCACCTTGTACTCAAAATCTTTGATAAATAACTTTTCTTCCACATTTTGAACCTGTTCAACATATTTCAAAAGAGAGAAAAAGTCGCCCTGTAAACTAAGTACCATAGAGTGCTCATAAAACACGTTAACGGACTGTTCGCCTTCACCCACCGTAATACTCTTTACGGGTTCCAACTTAAATGACACTAGCGATACTTTGCTGTTGTTTACTAATATTTTTTTCAGCACCTTTGCCATTTTATAAGGAGGAATAAACCCTTGGCTAAAAACCTGTAGTTGCTGGTCAACTTTACTTAATTGCTGCTTAGCTTCTTCAATTTTAGTCCGTATTTGTCTGGTATAATCCTGTAGTAAAGCATTTTCAAACATTTCTATTTGTTGACGATTATTTTCAATAGCCTGCTTAGTAACCACCAAGCTTTTTGATGTTTGAACATATTCTTGATACATCGGATTGATCAGAAAAAAGCCGAACAGATAACAAATCAAAAACAACCCAACACCTAAAAATAGATACTTCTCTCTTAACTGTAACTGCGAAAACTTATCAGACCATGCTATCCATTGCTCTTTCATGGCTCAGCCTCATGCTCATTACCGGCAACTGTAAACGATGCAGCGCCATTTTGTTGCTCAAACTCCATCACTGAAAATGATTGACCAGAAAAAAAGTCTGATTGTTTTAAGTTATCCAACCAATGTGGCAGCGCGCTTGCGTTTTTCGCAACCCCTGCCAACTTAACATTGCCATGACTAATCTTAAATTCAGTTAACCAGATACGATTATCATGAAAACGAGCTAAATCAGTCATCACATTCGCAAAATAAACGGCATCAGCCTCACTACGCTGCGAAATAAAATCAAACATTAGTTTTTTCTGTTCGATTTCATTTTCAATAATATTGAGCTCCTGAGCTAATTTACTTTTATTTTGCTTTTCATCTAATTGAGCTTGAAGCTGGCTTAATGATGTTTGTTGCTGATCAGCGATCACTTGCTCAGCCTTGTGTACTTTTTTTATCTTTAAAACCTGAGTTGTTAATATTGAACTCATCACAGACATAATGACCAATACAACAGCGCAAATAATCAATAACTTTAAAAGAGAAAGCGGATCTTTTTGAGGTCTTAGCTCAGGCAAATATAGATTAATGCGACTCTTCATTACCACCCTCGATTAATTCCGCCGCTGCGGCAATTGCAAAATGATACAAGTCTTCATGCCCTTGGCATATTGGTAACTCAGATTTAAAAACATGCACTTTGACTGGGAAATATTGACCTAATTGCGCCACAATGTCAGCTAAGCAGGCACTGGGTAAACGAATTAAAATCGACTTCAACGGTGGTTGTTTTAATTGACTCTCAAAAAAATCAATTGAACGCTGCACCTCTAAACTGAGCGAGTCTAACATCCCATGAGCTAAGTCTTCTAAGTTCATGTCACTTAAACGGCTAAATCCACGTAAGCGACGAGAAAACAAAACACTTCCATCTCGAATAATTAATAAACTAGGTTCTTGACCACTCTCTTGGCAAATAATCAAATTCGCAGCACTTTGCCTCCCCACTAAGGCTGCTATAATCATTTCTTCACAAGTCAATAAAGCTAATGGCACATCAGATTGGTTCACCACATCAATTAGTGGCGAAATTAAACTGCGGTTACTCACAAAAACGCTTATTTTTTCTAAAGCGCCTTGTTTAATGGGGTTATCAATATAGTCAGCAACAATATCTGCAGGGCTAATAGTGACTAAATCTTTCACCATCCACTGTAATGATTGTTGAATTTCACTTTCTGTCAGCTGAGGTTTATCTATCTGCACTAATTGATACATATGGCTAGGCAATACCACTGCCGATTGCCCCTGATATTTATTGAGTTGCTGCAAACAGTCAGACATGGCTGTGAGTAAATCAGCCTCACTTTGAAAAGTTTCAGTAACTTTTTGTTCAACCACCCATTGTTCTTGTGTTTGTACTAAACACACAGCACTGATTTGTAGATGTTGAACAACCAAGCCAACCATCGCTTCAGGATGTTTATTGATCTTCAAAAATGGTAAGCGGTTTAGCAGAGTTTTTATCATATAATTATTATAAAATATGCTGATATCTTAAATTATCAGTTATTTAGCACACTTAGCAAGTTTATTACCGTGTTAAGTGCATTAAGCCATCCAGAGTCAGTGCAATTAATGAATATTAGTCTTCCAGAGTCCCCATTACAAACACTTAAACATCCTCTCTTAACACACCATAACGTAACACTCAGCGTGAAAAGAGATGATCTGCTCCATCCCATCATTAGCGGCAACAAATGGCGAAAACTTAAATATAATTTAATCTCAGCACAAAATGAGGGCGATAAACATCTACTCAGCTTCGGTGGCCCTTTTTCTAATCATTTACATGCATTAGCCGCAGCAGGACGAATATTTGGCTTTAAAACTACAGCGATAATCAGAGGCCCAGAACTCGATCATCACAACCCGACAATCCGATTTTTACGCGCATGCGGTATGCAATGCTACGCCATTGACCGACAGACCTACAGATTACGCAATACACCAGAATATCTATCGCAACTAAAAGAGCAATTTGGACCTGTCTTTATTATTCCTGAAGGTGGCAGTAACCACTTTGCGATACAAGGGGTCAAGGAACTGGCAGCTGCACTCCCACAATTTGATCACCTTCTTACACCAGTTGGCAGTGCGGGCACTCTTGCAGGGTTAATCGAAGGCGCACATCATGAGCAGTACGTTTTAGGTTTAGCTGTTTTAAAACAAGCTGATTATTTAATTGAGACAATCAAGACGCTAAGCCCTAAGGCACACGCACAGTCAAACTGGCGCTTAATCACTGATTATCACGGAGGTGGGTACGGACGATTCACTCCTGAACTATGGCAGTTTTGCCAACAAATGCGGAGCGACTATTGTTTGCCACTGGAGCCCATCTATAGTGGCAAACTGTTTTATGGTCTATTTCAATTGATTGCACAAGGCTATTTCAAATCTGGCAGTCAATTATGCGCAATACACACTGGTGGATTACAAGGCTTAGCAGGACTGAGATATTGCCAACGGATCTAAACCTGACTGAATAACGCTAATTGTTGCAAAGGCTCTGAAAAATAATGCCCTTGTGCGCCCGTTACTCCTAGCTTAGTTAAAATATCTAATTCAGCTTTAGACTCAACGCCAGTGGCATACACTGGTATATTCTGCTGAAGTGCCACTGCAATAATTTTTTTCACACTATGTTGTTTTAATACATGGTGTTCAATTTGGTGTATCAAGCTCAAATCCAGTTTTAACCCTATCACATTTAACTGGGTCAATTGGGTCTTATATTTAAACTCACACTCAATATTATCCAGCACAATCGCTACTTTAGCTTGCGCTAATAGCTGAATTGCTTTTAACAATTCGATGGATTGCCCTGATAAATCCTGTAAACTTATTTCAAATGCCACACGGTGTTCAACACGCTCAGTAGCGAGCATGTTTAGCAACTGACTTAAATGAGACACATCAAGCAAACTCGCATGATTAATATTAATACTCACTCGATTGTATCCAGGTTCATTTTCTATAATTTTTATTGCATTGCTCAGTACCTTTAAATCTAACGCCCGTTGATCAGTTAAAGATACGACACTCGCCAAAAACTGCTTGGCACACAGCAAACCTAATTCTTTATGCCTTAACCGCAACAACGCTTCATGTTGTAAAATTTCACCATCCGCAATAGAAAAAACGGGCTGAAACAAAAATAAATACTGCTTTTTATCAATGATTTCCATCACTTGTTTAGCACAAAGCGTTAACAAGTGATTATGGGTATGGTTATAGGTCAAGCGATAATAATGTTGCCACGAATTAGTACGGCTAACCGCTAGTGCAGCTTCAGCCAACTGATAAACCAATGCTTGATCAATCGTTTCATGGGCTTCAGTTCGGTAGTTGCACAAGCCCAGTTTCACATCTGCGCCTAACAACTCTTTGTTATACCCTCCCGCTATATGCGAAATTAAACCATGCAATTTCTTTTCAATATTATTCAGTAACACTAAGCTAATTTTCGCTAATGTAAGAGTTATACGGCCAGAGGGTAGACACTTCATTGACACTAAACTCATACCATCAAACTGTGTTTTTATTGCTTGCTTTATTTGCAAACACATCGCCTTTGTTTGCGATGCGGTCAATGTTTTGGCCTGGCGATATTCAATAATTAAAAACGCTTTATAATTAACTTCACCTAAACCTAATAACGTTGTATTTAATAAAGGCTCAAATGCAGGTTTTGGAAACTCGTCAACCTGATAAGGGGGGAGTAAGCGTTCAAATTTCACCGGTTTTGCCGATTCTTTAATAAGCTGCACTGATTTTTTAAATTTTTTCTGTTGTGCTTTGATGTACACCACCAACATAAAAAAGAGCCCAATGCTCACAGTATTCAACAAAATAAAGTAATAGCTTTTGCTCAGCCAAACCGGAGGGACTAAAAAACCAAGTCCATTACTATAATGAATATTTCCGATTTGAGCCGATTCTAAACCTGCGTTAGCGCTTAATAATACAAAGTCATAAGAAAGGATCTCTTTTTCGAGTTCAGTAACTGTTAACGAGGCGCCTTGTTCAAGCAATACAGAAATGGCTAATTGGTCTTGACCCTGAAAATGACTATAAAGAAGGTAATTACTTATGAAAGTGAAAAAGCATATTCCTGCAACTAACGCATAACTAAAAATGGATTGATAACGACGAGAAATGAATTTCATTAACAACCTTACGCAGAATAAGCCAGTATCTGCATTAAGTGTTGTTCAAATCGCAAGGAATACAAGCTATGCAGTAAAGAAACTGCATAGCTCAAAGTGCTTATTTTGACTGTCTCTGCTCTAAGTGCAGACTCAACTGAGCAATTTGCTTTTGCAGTTCATCAAGTTGAGAGCGAGTCGCCGGTTTATCTCCATCTGGAGTCTGCTCAGAAACAAATGCTTGATGCTCATTATTCATCACCTCTAATATAACTCCAACCATCATATTCAAGAAAATAAAAGCAGTTAAGAAAATAAAGGTTAAGTAATATAGCCAACTTAAAGGGTGCACAGCCATCGTTTCATACATTACATCCGTCCAATCTTCGAAAGTCGCAATGCGGAACAGTGTTAACATCGCAATCGACACATCGCGCCATAATTCTTCATTGATGTGGCTGAACATCATACTGCCTACTGCGGCATAAATATAAAAAATTACAAACATGAGTAATGCAATATGGCCCATACGAGGGATTGCCTTAAGGAGTGCATTAACCAACATTCGCAGTTCCGGCACCATTGAAACCAAACGCAACACCCTGAAAATACGTAATAAACGAGCAATAAAGACTGAAGAACCAGCGAGTGGTACTAAACTGCCCACCACAATGACCACATCAAAAATATTCCACCCCTTAGAGAAAAACGCTTTAAACCCTTTAGAAGCCATATAGCGAATGATAATTTCAATTAAAAAGAAGAGCGTAATAGCACGATCTAGCACCAACAATAAATTTTCTAACCAAACAGGGAGTGCATAAGTATGTGCACCCACACTTATGGCCGAGACAACAATAACGAAAATCACAAAAGACTGAAATAATTTACTATTATCAATACGTTGAAATAGCAACTGCAATGATTCAAACATCAATTTAAAACCTCAAAATATCAAAAAGCCCCAATAAAATGGGGCTTTAAATTCAATTATCAATACCGGCATAGGCCACGTGACTCACCGTATTAATATTTTGTCTTGAATTAGAATGGAATGTCATCATCGAAATCGATGGGAGGTTCCATTGGATTTGAAGCACCACCTTGAGGGGCATTTTGTGGTTTAGGTGCAAAGCCACCTTGTTGGCCTTGTTGTGGATTAAATCCACCTTGCTGAGGTGCTTGCTGTTGTGGTGTAAAGCCGCCTTGCTGTTGCGGTGCAAAGCCACCTTGTTGTGGAGCAGCTTGTTGCGCATATCCACCGCTTTGTTGCGGAGCTTGTTGTTGCGGCGCAAATCCACCTTGCTGCGGAGCTTGCTGTTGAGGTGCAAAACCGCCTTGCTGTGGTTTTTGCTGGTAACCACCTGATTGTGCTCCATCATTGCGACCACCAAGCATTTGCATCTGACCAGTAAAACCATCAACAACGATTTCCGTGGTGTATTTTTCTTGCCCGTCTTTATCAGTCCATTTACGTGTTTGCAATTTACCTTCTACGTAAATTTGTGACCCTTTACGAACATACTCACCCACAATTTCTGCTAACTTGCCAAAAAAGACCACACGATGCCATTCAGTTTTATCTACCATTTGGCCGGTATTTTTGTCTTTATAACTCTCTGCTGTTGCTAAACTCACATTAGCAACCGCATTACCATTTGGCATATATCTTACTTCTGGATCTTGGCCTAAATTACCTACCAAGATAACTTTATTTACACCGCGTGCCATGGCACCTCTCCTTTAAACTTAATTCAGACCAGCAACCTGACGAGCTTGTTCCAGGTTAAACGTTTTATCATTTACTTTTAAATAGGTGCGACTTTCTTCCCACACCACCGTTGCCTCAATGACGCCTTCAAGGTCAACGAGTCGAGCTGCAAGCGCTTCAGCTTGCTGCTCAGTATCAATGTCAGTAAGTAAACTAATTAATTTACTTCGTGACGGGATCTGCATGCCCCAAGCGATAGCTAACCATATTACCCCAATCAATGCAGCTGCGGCAAACACTGCTTGCCCTGATTCGACCGAGGCAATAAAACCGCCCAATATCCCACCTAAAAACGCACCAAAAAACTGTCCTGATGAGAACACCCCCATGGCTGAACCTTTTTGATTGGCTGGTGCCATTCTTGAAACCATAGCGGGCATCGTGGCTTCTAAAAAATTAAAAGCGATAAAATAACCAAGCATCGAAATACCAATGCCCCACACTGAATTTGCCGCCAAAGTCAACGTCATTAGGCTCGCAACCAACAATGCAATCGAAGCTATAAATGCTTGTTTTTCTTTTTCTTTTTTAATAGAAATTATCATAATTGGCACCATTAAAATAAATGCCAGTACCAAAACCGGAATATACAGCTGCCAATGTTGCTCAGCGGCAAAGCCATCTGATATCAGCTTACTAGGCAATACCACAAATACCGCGGTTAGAGTTAAATGCAACAACATCACTCCGATATCTAAACGTGCCAGCTGTGGATTTTTAATCAGCTTTTTAATATCACTGAACACAGCTAACGTCTCACCTTTCGGAGCACGGTTAACCGCTGTTGGGACAATTGTCAGTACAATCACAATTCCACACAACGCTAAAGCGGTTGTTAACCAAAAAATACCACTAATGCCAAAGCTAGCTGCAATCATCGGCCCCAATAGCATCGCAAAAGCAAAACTTAGGCCGATACACATTCCTATTACAGCCATGACTTTAGGGCGTTGCTCATCACGACTTAAATCAGCAGCTAAAGCCAATACAGCACTGGCTATCGCCCCCATGCCTTGTAAAGCGCGCCCCAGTGTCATCATATAAATAGAGTCTGCCATAGCAGCAATTAATGAACCCAAAGCAAACATTAATAAACCAGCAACAATGACTCGTTTACGCCCAAATTTATCAGATAACCACCCCATAGGGATTTGCAACAATGCTTGTGTCAGGCCATAAGCACCGATCGCTAGCCCGACCCATAGCGGAGAAAAGCCTTCTAACTCTTGGCCATAAATTGCCAAAACAGGCATGAGCATAAACAAACCCAGCATCCGAAATGCAAAAACACTGGCCAAAGAAACCGCTGTACGTTTTTCTAAATGATTGAGTGATGATGAAGACATAGCACCTAGTCGCGTGTTCAATTTGTGCAAAAATTAGGGCGGCTATATTAACACAGATAATTCGATCCCGTCTAAAACGGATTAACGGTTTGAGGCTAAAAATGATCCCCTTATTTCCTTATTTTATACACGCTGTGCATCTATCTAAGTAAAACTATTCCATTTCGTTAACACAACACCAAACCACAAACAGTGCTCAACTTTTTTTCAAAGTATGCGATACTGGCAGCTAAACCTGATCGAACGTAAATCAGCCACCGTACAATCAAGATTTAGAGAACTCATGGATAATATCGAAGTAAGAGGGGCTCGTACCCACAACCTTAAAGACATCAACCTCACCATTCCTAGAGATAAACTCATTGTTATTACAGGGTTATCTGGCTCAGGAAAGTCCTCTTTAGCCTTTGATACTTTATATGCTGAAGGACAGCGACGTTACGTCGAATCCTTATCATCCTATGCACGTCAGTTTCTATCGCTAATGGAAAAACCTGATGTCGATCATATTGAAGGATTGTCACCCGCTATTTCGATAGAGCAAAAATCAACGTCGCATAACCCGCGCTCAACTGTCGGCACAATCACTGAAATTTACGACTATTTGCGTTTATTATTTGCCCGCGTTGGCGAACCGCGTTGCCCTCACCATGATCTACCGCTTGCAGCGCAAACGATCAGTCAAATGGTTGACCAAGTGCTGGCACTTGAAGCCGATACCAAAGTGATGCTTCTTGCTCCTGTGGTCAAAGAACGTAAAGGGGAGCACGTTAAAACCCTTGAGTCCCTTGCTGCACAGGGTTACATCCGCGCCCGTATTGATGGTCAAGTGTGTGATTTATCTGATCCACCAGAACTCGAACTTCATAAAAAACACACCATTGAAGTGGTAGTCGATCGCGTCAAAGTCAAAGATGGCTTACAACAGCGATTGGCTGAATCGTTTGAAGCCGCATTAGGGCTCTCTAATGGCGTAGCGCAAATTGCCTTTATGGACGAACCTGAACGCGAAGAAATCATTTTTTCTGCCAATTTTGCTTGCCCGACCTGTGGTTATGCCATGGTCGACTTAGAGCCGCGACTTTTCTCATTTAATAATCCTGCGGGAGCCTGTCAGAGCTGTGATGGATTAGGTGTTCGTCAATATTTTGATCCAAGCCGCGTAGTCCAAAATACCGAATTGAGCCTTGCTGGCGGCGCAATCAAGGGGTGGGATAAACGCAGTTTGTATTATTTCCAAATGCTGCAAGCTGTGGCAACCCATTATAAATTTGATATCGAAACCCCGTTTAATCAATTGCCCGCAGATGCGCAGCGCGTGGTACTTGAAGGCTCAGGAACAACAGCGATTGAATTTCAATACCGCAATGATCGTGGCGATGTAGTGGTGCGAAATCACACCTTTGAAGGTGTGCTCAATAATATGAACCGCCGCTATAAAGAGACTGAATCTAGCTCTGTGCGCGAGGATTTGGCCAAATACCAAACCAGTCAAGATTGCCCGAGCTGCCATGGTTCGCGTTTACGAGAAGAAGCGCGCCATGTTTTTATTGGTCAAACAAACCTGCCCAATGTCACGCGAATGAGCATAGGCGAAGCCACTGAGTTTTTTGCAAACTTGTTACTGACAGGTCAAAAAGGCCAAATAGCCGAAAAAATATTAAAAGAAATTCGTGAGCGTTTATCTTTCTTAGTCAACGTGGGTTTAAATTATTTATCACTTGAACGCAGTGCTGATACGCTTTCTGGCGGTGAAGCCCAGCGCATTCGTCTCGCCAGCCAAATTGGTGCAGGCTTAGTCGGTGTAATGTACGTGCTTGATGAACCATCAATTGGTTTACACCAACGCGATAACGATCGCCTACTTGGTACCCTTACTCATTTGCGCGATTTGGGGAACACTGTAATTGTTGTTGAGCACGATGAAGATGCGATTCGTGCAGCCGATCACATCATCGATATTGGCCCTGGCGCAGGTGTGCATGGTGGCTATGTCATAGCCGAAGGCACTCGGGATGACATTATGACTAATGAAAAATCCGTCACCGGTCAATATTTAAGTGGTGCCCGAAAAATTTCCGTACCCGAAGTGCGCAATCCAACCAACGACAAATGGCTCGAAGTTTTCGGCGCTACGGGTAACAACCTAAAAAATGTCGACTTACACATTCCATTTGGCTTAATGACCTGTATTACCGGCGTATCCGGCTCAGGTAAATCGACCTTAATCAACGATACCTTATTTAAAGTCGCCCATACGGCCCTCAACGGCGCAACCACCGCCGAGGCTGCACCTCATAAAGAAGTAAAAGGACTCGAGCATTTCGATAAAGTAATCGACATCGATCAAAGCCCGATAGGCCGCACACCACGTTCAAATCCTGCAACTTATACCGGTATTTTTACAGCCATCCGTGAATTGTTTGCAGGTACGCAAGAAGCTCGTTCTCGTGGCTACAAAGTGGGTCGTTTTAGTTTCAACGTTAAAGGCGGCCGCTGTGAAGCGTGTCAAGGCGATGGCTTAATCAAAGTCGAAATGCACTTTTTGCCTGACGTCTATGTACCGTGTGATGTGTGCAAAAGTAAACGCTATAACCGAGAAACACTCGAAGTCACTTATAAAGGTAAAAATATCCACCAAGTGCTCGAAATGACTGTTGAAGATGCCCACGCTTTCTTTGATAAAATTCCTGCCATTGCCCGTAAACTACAAACCTTAATGGACGTGGGTTTATCATATATTCGCCTCGGACAAGCAGCGACCACACTATCGGGTGGTGAAGCGCAGCGAGTCAAATTAGCCCGAGAGCTTTCGAAACGAGATACTGGCAAAACTCTTTACATTCTTGACGAACCAACCACGGGTTTGCATTTCCATGATATTCAACAATTGCTATTGGTACTGCAGCGCTTACGCGATCACGGCAATACCATCGTCATTATTGAACACAATCTAGACGTGATTAAAACCGCTGATTGGATTGTCGATCTCGGCCCTGAAGGCGGTGCCGGTGGTGGTGAAATTCTCATTGCGGGCACCCCCGAAGATGTTGCACAATGCGAGACATCACACACAGGCCGATACCTTAAACCTCTGCTTTAGCAGAGGTTTTGTTTTGGAGTATTCATGGAACGACTTACTTTTTTAAATAACCCGATTAGTCATCGCCTCGCTCATTTAAAAGTAAAATTGCAACAAGTCTGGTTTTCACTCAACACAGCACAACGCTTTTATTTGTTAGCCTGCTTAATGCTCCCCACCGAAAACCTAGTTTTAGTCAGTATTCCTGCAGCAATGGCGCTATGTATCGAATTTTGGCCGCGCTTTGTAAAATGCTGGGATTCCATCTTAGGCAAAGCGTTGATCTTATTGGTCTATGCCATTATTGCTAATTTTTCTCTGGTCAGCGCTTCAGGCATTGTTAACGAAATCACCACCGTCTCGGCCACGCATTTCACGTACGGCCATAATTTTGCCATTTTATTATTTCTACCAAGTTGGATCATTGGTATTTCTTTTATATTATTGCTCTTATTTCAAATTGTTATGCCATTTTATCTAATGGCTATCTTATTGCTCAAACCGTTTGGTTTAAAAGGCGTGCGTTTAATTAGCCGCTGCGAATACCCATTGATTACTGCCTTAGTACGCTTTATTGTTGCTATGGTGCTACTCGTCCAAGTGGTGGCACTCTCTGATGTCGGATTAAACCGGCAAGCACAATCATTTATTAAAGGTGTTGAGGAAGGGTTTAACGAAGGGCACCTAGTTCCATCCCCTACAGCGAGCGAGACAAACAGCCAAAATAATGAAAATCAAACCTTATCGATTGGTATTATTGATGAAAATGCCGATAGTCCACAGGACTCCAGCATTAACATTGATCTCACTAAAAATTACCCGAGCATCGCCAAAAGGTTAATTGCTGAATTTATTTATGAACTTGAGGCAGATGAGTACTCTCGCTGCAAACTGCCTGAAAACGTAAAAGTAGTCGAGCTCAATGACTATGAAATTGTTGAAATTAGTAAAAGTGATACCGCCCTATACGGTTATCAATTTACGGTGAAAAAATGCATTTCGCCAGCCTTTCCAGCCAATTAAAAGAGTTTAATGATGAACAAAATAACGACATGGATTACCTACCTCACACTGGCCATTACCGTCAGCATTCTCAGTTTAAGCAACCTTGCACTGGCTGCAACCACTTCGCTTTGGCAGGTTAGTAAAAATGGTGATTCGATTTATTTAGGCGGCACTGTGCATGTCCTTCCTCCCAGTGAGTTTCCGTTACCAAAAGGGTTTGATCAAGCTTATAAAAAGACCAATGTGCTAATGCTCGAAGCCCAACTACCTGATGCAAACGATGCCACAGCACAATTAACAATGATGCAATCACTCACTTACCCTGCAGGGCAATCGCTAAAAAGCCACTTATCTCCAAAGGTCCACCAACAACTTAGTCAATATTTCACCCAGTTAGGGGTTGATCTTGCAATGTTTGAGCAGTTTAAACCAGGATTAGTCACTATGATGCTGCTGACATTCGAGCTTCAAAAAGCCCAATTGCAAGGAGAAGGTGTCGATGCCTATTTTGCTCGCTTAGCGAAGCAAGACGGAAAAAAAACACTCTATTTAGAAAGCCTTGATTTTCAACTTTCGTTGTTTTCCGCTTTTGGGGAAGACAATCCCGATGCTTTTATTAAAAGTAATTTGGCACAAATGAAAGACTTTAAAGCAAGCTTTGAAAAAATGCTTAACGCTTGGCGCTCGGGAGACTTAAGTGACATTGAGTATCTGATGACCACTGAGATGCAACAAACCGATCCTAAAACATACGATATCATGTTTACCCAGCGCAATCGTGATTGGTTACCAAAACTCGAAGCATTATTTGGCAACCAAGATAAAGAGCTCGTTCTTGTTGGCGCAGCCCACTTGGCAGGAAAAAACAGCGTCTTAGATTTATTAAAGTTACAAGGGTATACCGTTAAGCAGGTTCAATTTTAAGCTAAAAGCGGCGAGTGCCGCTTTATTTAGATTAAATGTTCAGATAAAGCTTCGCGTTCTTGATCATTTAAGACTTGCGCGCACTTGTTCGCAAAATCATAGCGCACCATCACTGTTTTGCCTTCTGCGCAGCATTTCCCATGCTGCCAAGCTTGTTGAGCAATGACAAATGAGCTACCGCCAATTTTTTCTATCATGGTTTTAATTTCCACTTCTTGGCCATAAAAAAGCTCACCTTTAAACGTGACTTCAATTTTAGCGACAATCAAACGCCACTGATGCGGATCGAGGTTTGGAGTGAAAAACTTAAAAATAGGCACACGTGCTGCTTCAAACCACACCGGCAATACGGTATTGTTGATATGCCCTAAAACATCCGTTTCTGAGAATCGAGGGGCGATTTTTTCAATAAACATAAGAATCCTTATAAGGAACGACCATGACGGACTTTATCCGAATTTATGATGGCGCGCTAAGTCCTGACTTTTGTGAGCACTTTATCAAATTATTTGAACAAAGCCCGCATTTAAAACCCGGTACCACCAGCGGCGGTGTCGATTTAGCAAAAAAAAATAGCCGCGATCTGTACTTAAATATGCACCCTGAATATGCAGAGCAACTAAAGCATATTCAACAAACCACCGCAAAACACTTATTTAATTACCTAGAAGAACATTTTTTTATTTTAATTGGTGCGTTTGGTTTAAAAGTTTATCACCCTAAAACCGGCGAGCCTGTCGATTTAACCGTTGAAAACTTCGCCGAAGTTGGCAAGCCTCAATTACATGTACTGGTACCCCAGTTATTTCGTTTAGGTAATATTCAAGCACAAAAATATCAAGTTGCCGAAGGCGGCTACCCTTACTGGCACAGCGAAGTTTACCCACAAGTTGGGCACAACGAAGCACTACACCGCATCTTGTTATTTATGTTTTATTTGAATGATGTCGAAGAAGGGGGTGAAACTGAGTTTTATTATCAGGAACGTAAAATCAAACCTAAAAAAGGTGATATGGTTATCGCCCCCGCATATTTCACGCATACCCATAGGGGCTGTGTGCCTAAATCTAACGACAAATACATTCTTACATCTTGGGTGTTATTTAATCGGGCAGAACAGATTTATGGTCAGCCACACGAGCAAAAATAGCCGTTAGAGCGATCCACACAGCGCATGTTCATCGCACAGTTTTGTCACTTGAATTTGCGCTTTTTGATGCCCCTGCGCTGCAGCTTGTTGAAACCAATACAGGGCTTGAGACAAATCAACTGCCACACCTTGACCATCGCGGTACATATCCGCAAGATTTGCTTGACCATGCATATCACCTTGCTCTGCAGCTTCTGTGAATTTAACTAAAGCGTCCTCGAATAACCCTTCTTGGTATAAATAAAGTCCTTCTTGATTGGCTTTATTTTGTTTAAAGCCTTTATAAAGTGGCTCTGGCCGGCTTGGCATTTCCACGATACCACCAAATAAAGTTAATCCTTCAGCACGTAGCACTTGATAGATCGCTCCTTGCTCTAATAATTCACTCAGCGTATCACGCGAAACAAACTCTCGTTCTGTGCTGAAGTAATCAGATTTGATTAAATTATCGAGTTTAATAGCCTTAATCACCTGATTTTGGCGCTGATATCGATAATTAGCGAGCAAAATTGATACCTTGCTATGATCGACAGCGACCACTTTTGCCACTAAAAACTGCTTTTGGTAAAAACTCTCATTGCGGAACAAACTATAATCTATCAAATAAAAATCATGTACTTGGGGTGATTGGAGAAGGGCCATTTGCCGTGCTTTATCAGCTTTAAAATGCATATAACCAAGCATCAGTGCAATAAATAAAACCACTAAACCCTTGCATTTAAAAGCAACTTTCCACCAAGAGAAGGGTTCTGCACTCCCTTTAGATAACCACTGTTTTTGACAAGTTAAACAAGCTTTGTTGCGACGTAACCGATAAGGAAAAATAGGCACGATGCCAAAACTAACGTAATCGATCCAAGTAAAACATAGGTTATCTGAGGAATGACCACATTGACACTGCGAGTCTTGCGCAGGCGAAATAAACATTTGCTGTTGCAATGAAAAAAAGAGCATTTTGTTTCCTTTTGGGGCTTTCTTGTATCATCACGTAACCAAAACAGAAATAAAACGAGGTAAATGTAACAGGATGTTTCAACAGCACTTTTTTTGGTTACAGCACTTAATGCCCGAGCCAATAAACGCTGCTTACTATTAAATGCGGTAATTTTATCTTCCTTCAACCAAAAGAGCTGCGCTTGATGTCTTTGTTACTTAAGTCTTTACGTGAAGTTTGCGTATCCGTCAATCTGTGCTTAATTCTAATACAGGGTCTACCGAAATAAATAATCGTCATTAAATAATTGAGATAAAACGAATGCTTACGAAAAAAGAATGCATGCTCACCTCGGCTCTTTTAACTGCAGAAATAAAGAATCATCGCACAAAGCTTGAAACAAGTGAAAATGATGAAGCTCGTGCAGAGACAGAAAAAAACCTGATCAGTTACGTTTCAGCCTTAAACAAGCTCAGACATCAGCTCGATAAATTTTCGAAAAAAAAAGCAACTCAATCTATGCCCCGGATTTTATTGGTCGATGATGCCCCATCCATGTTAGGCGTGGCCTCAAAGCTTTTATCCGAAATTGGCTTCTCTAAAATAGACACGGCACCCGATGGCGATAAAGCCTTTAAAATGCTACTCGCGGCAGCTGAAGAAGATAACCCATTTAATATCGTGGTAACGGATTGGGAAATGGAAGGTAAATCAGGTTTAGATTTGTTAAAGGTAATCAGGACAACCGAATCATTAATGAATACCGATGTATTTATGCTGACTTCACACTCAGAGCAAGTCAATATTCTCAGTGCCATTGAAGCAGGCGTTACCGGTTACATGCTCAAGCCTATCAACTTTAAAATGTTGAACAGTAAATTACTGGAATATTTACCCGAAAGTGAAGATGAACCAGTTCCCTAAACCAGATTAAAAACCACTTGTGGTCTCTCATTATTTAACAAACTGACAGCCAAACAAGGTGGCATTTATAGCCACCTTGTCGTATCAGTCACACCAACCTTTATCTGTTCAGTTCGAACAATCGCTCGTTGGTTAACAGCTCAATAATTCAGCGAGTTTATCAAACAAACCATCGATTTCAGCCACCGTGTTGTAATGCATACAACCAATCCGCACAACACCACCGGTTTCTAAAACACCAAGTTGCTGACACAAGCCTTGCGCATAGAAATGGCCATCCCAGACACAAATTGCCGTTTGACCTAAAAAGCGCGACACTTCATTGGGGGTATGATCCGCAAACCTAAGCGCAAAAGTGGGTGTACGCTCATTGAGCCTCGATTCATCATTAATACCGAATAATTTAATCTGTGGGAACTGTGCTAAACGCGATAAAAAGTGCTGACTTAAAGTCATCTCATGCTGTTTGCTCAGTGCAAAGGCATCAACTAATCGCTGTCGTCTAGGCGTGCTTTGAGGTAACTGACTAATGGAAGCAATATAGTCAATCGCAGCCACAACTCCCGCTAACCCTTCAAAACTTTGCGTACCAGTTTCCCAGCGACCTGGAATCACATCTTTGGCAGGCTCAACTTTATAAGGTGTAAACCCTTCTAAGTGCTCACGTTTACCATACACAATGCCAACATGTGGGCCAAAAAATTTATAGGCTGAGCAAGCTAAAAAGTCACAATCAAGTGCTTGTACATCAATCAGCTCATGCGGGGCAAAATGCACGGCATCTACATAGACTAATGCACCGACTTGATGAGCCGCTTCAACAATACGCTTGATGTCATTAATTGAGCCTGTTGTATTTGAAGCATAAGTGACAGCGACCAATTTGGTTTTTTCGTTTAGTAGACTTTCAAAATGTGCATAGTCTAAGGTGCAATCGGCTTCATTTATTTGCGCTGTATTGACTGCCACGCCTTTATCTTCAGCGGCCAATTGCCACGACGACACATTCGAAAAATGATCAGCATTAGTGACAATAATCTCATCACCTGCTTGCCAGTCTCGTGATATCGCACGACTAAAGCTAAACGTCAGGCTGGTCATATTGGCGCCAAACACAATTTGATCTGAGCTCGGCGCATTGAGCAAATCAGCAACCGCTTGACGCGCCTGTTGCATTAATTCAACGGTTTTATCACTTGAGAAAAACGCCCCACCTAAGTTTGAATTGTAAAACCCTAAGTAAGCATTCATTGCTTCGAGCACACGCTGTGGCACTTGAGAGCCACCGGGGCCATCAAAAAAAATCGGTGTTTGATCATTAATGCTTTGATTTAAAGCCGGAAACTGTTTACGTAAAGCCGCTACATTCATTGACTGAGTCTCTTAAGCTGTTAATACAAAACAATCTAAATAGCCGATTTTATCAGCATCAATTTTATTCATCGGTGTGGCGTTGTGCCAAACATGACGATCATTGATCAGTGCAAACATGCCATCTTTAATAGCCATTTTAAAACAAGGATCCACATCACGGTTTTCGTACACTAATAACTCGCCACCTTCGATATTTTCATGGGAGACACCGCAAACACAAACATGATCAAACCCATCTTGATGGATCCCTTCAGGAGCCGGTGGTGTGTCGCTATCGATTGCGAGCATTCTAAACTGATGAATTTCGATTTCAGAATCAGAAGCTATATTACTCAATTGACAAAATTCGCTGACAATATGTTTCATACCCTCAGTAGCCAGCAGCTGCTCTGATAAATTTTCATAGACACGCTCAACATTACCCTGAAAGGTATTTATGTCATCATTTTGCACAAATGCTTTAGCGGCTTGTAATGTTAGCTGGCCATCAATCATTTTAATGACAGAATAACGGCGAAGACGAAATGCGCCATCTGCATAAGGGTTCGTTGGCAGCTCATCGAATGAGGGTTTAACTTGCGCTATGGTCTGCTGATTTAAAAAGCGTAACTGTAATAAATTCTGGTTGTTTAAAAGGGTCATAACATTCCTATCACAAGGCTCAATTAAGTGTGAGGATTTTAATGCATTTAAAATGCAGAATCTTAGCATTTAACACAAAATCACCCCCTACAAACGCTATTTATATCCAATTAAAGCCATTAATAGGATTTTTTATTTAAACGAAAACTAATTTACATCTTAATAACACCAAGCTGGACTGACCAGATGAATCCCTTATCAAATCTAGAGGAGGTCACAAATAGTCGGATTTAACGCTCTATTTATCGCACAAAGGTGCCGTCCAAAAGCAAAAATGTTTATATTAGAGTCAATTGAAACGATGGAATTAAGCGATGTTAAGAACAATTTTAGCCAGTGCATGTGCAGTGGCATTCAGTGCGAACCTTCAAGCCGTTGAATTAGATAAAAAACACATTAATTATTTAGGCCCGATTGCAGAAAAAAATGCACTCAAGCCTTATGAAACAGCCCAACAAAAAGAAATTCTCGCTAATTTTGCTGCCACACTAAGCAGTAACAGCAAAAAAGTGACAGTGTTTGGTCAGTCGTTAACTTGGGAACCATTCGATCAAGTGAATGAACTCACAGTGGCAGGTTTGCAAGCCCTGAAGTTTAATGTCTCTGTTGAGCGTTTTACCCAAGGCACACTGACTTTTAACGGAGTTGATAATGCTTCACTCTTTATCAATGGTAAAAGCCATGCTTTAAACAAAGATAAACTCGAAGTGAGCTTAGCAACTGGCCAGCATCAATTTGTGCTCCTAGCTGAACAAGTGGCTGATTGGAAAAAAGTGAAGATCGATTTCACAGGTAAAGCTGAGCACGACAACGTTCAGCTCATTGAGGCAATAACCACACTCTCCGCACAACAGCTTTTTGATGCCGCAACCATCACGGGCTTAAGCTTATCTCCAGACAGTAAAGAAATGATTATCACCACCAGTCACTACAGTGATAAAGGCGGCGACAAAGCAATCAGTACCACTCAGCTACGCGATCAGCAATATCAAGTCAGATACAGCTGGGATAATGCCAATGCGAGTGGCTTTGCATGGAGCCCTGATAATCAAAAACTCATTTATAGCGTTGATGGTCAGTTACGCATGCTCGACCGAAAGACCCTACACAGTAAAATCGTGAGCGATAAACTTGACGGCGCCAGTGGCTTTGAGTTTTTTGACAACAACACACTTATTTTCTCATGGTATAAAGCCGCAGATGCCAATACAGGTTTAACCAAGCATTATCAAGGGTTAGAAGATCGTTGGTCGTATGCGCGTAATAGTAATCATGTGTACCTACTTGATATTCACTCAGGATTAGCGCGCCAAATTAGCCCAGCAACACACAGTCACTCATTACAAGATTTCGACAGTAAGCGTAATAGCGTTTTATTAAGCCGAAATTTAAAAGACTACGCTGCACCTCCGCATATGCTCACCGAACTGGTTGAAGTTAACTTAGCTGATAACAAAGAAACCTTAATTGGTCAGTATCGTACCTTTAATCAAGCTAAATACCATGATGACGGCTTATACATCACTGCAGGTCCAGCGTTTAAAAATGGCGCTGGGCTGGCAATAAAAGAAGGTTTATTGCCGAATAACTATGATGGGCAACTCTACTCTGTCAGCTTTGATGGTAAACAAGTGACCGCTCTATCGAAAAATTTTGATCCAGCCATTGCCAGCATTACGCCACTTAGCAATGACGACTTAGTTTTGAGCGTTACTGAAAAAGACACCAAACAGCTGTATTTATATGATGAAAGTAAAACTCGCTTTACCAAGCTGAAAACGCAACTTGACGTTGTTGATCGCTTTAGTGTCAGTGATAACAAAAAACCTCACTTAATTGCAGCCGGCACCAATGCCAGCCAGCCACAACGATTGCAATCTCTTGTTATCACAAAAAATAAAGCCAGCACGTTATGGGATTCAGCCAATGAGTATTATGCCAATACTGACATTCCAAAACTCGAAGAGTTTAACTTCACCAATAAAGACGGTGTGGAAATCAATGGCCGTGTATATTTGCCTAATAACCTAGACAAAACCAAGCAATACCCTGCGCTGGTTTATTATTATGGCGGCACGTCTCCTGTTACCCGTGGTTTCACAGGTCGCTACCCATTTAACTTTTGGGCAGCCAATGGATATGTCGTTTATGTAGTACAACCAACAGGTGCAACAGGTTTTGGCCAAGAGTTTTCAGCCAAACACGTCAACGCTTGGGGCGAACACACCGCAGAAGATATTATGCAAGGGACACAGGCATTTCTGAATGCTTACCCATTTGTCGATAACAAAAAAGTCGGTAATTTAGGTGCGTCATATGGCGGCTTTATGACCATGTTACTCGCCACTAAAACTGATATGTTTAGCGCATCCATTGCTCATGCCGGTATTTCAAACATTACCTCTTACTGGGGGCAAGGATGGTGGGGCTATTTATATTCTGGCGAAGCATCTAAAAACAGCTTCCCATGGAATAATTCAGCTTTGTATAGCCAACAAAGCCCCGTTTTTCATGCCGATAAAGTGAAAACGCCTTTGTTATTAATTCACGGTGATGCAGATACGAATGTGCCTAAAGGCGAAAGTCACAATATGTACACGGCACTGAAGCTCCTAAATCAGGATGTTGAACTGGTTGAATACAAAGGCGCAGATCATCAAATTATTACCCGCGAGCAACGTTTCCATTGGTGGAATACTATGCTTGCCTATTTTGATGCTAAGTTAAAAGATCAACCACAGTGGTGGAATAGTCTATATTCTAATAAATAGATGAAAAAAGGAGCTAATGTTACGTTAGCTCCTATCTACTTGTTGTGTTTACATTTACATACAAAATTAGTATCGCCTTCCTTTTCTCAACTTGATAGTTTGATGGTAGTATTGGCGGCCAAAAAAATTGTGAAAAAATAAAATGACGGTTAGAGTTTTATTAGTAGAAGATGACGAATTATTAGTTAAGCGCATTGAGTCACATTTTGACGACAGTGGTTTTAGCTTTGTGACCGACATCACGGGTGCAAACGCGATGGACATAGTACAAAGCCGACAAAGCGATCCTTCACAAGCCATTCAATTGGCCATTGTTGATATTGTCCTACCTGAAAAAGACGGCTTACTCCTTGCCAAAGAACTCAATACCTTAACTGATATTGGCGTTATTGTTTTATCGAGCCGTGATTCACAATCAGACCGCATTGCAGGCCTTGCTCAAGGGGCTGATGATTATATTTGCAAACCAGTGGATTTACTGGAATTAGAGCTGCGTATGCGCGCTTTATGTAAGCGAATTGTGGTCGAAGCCCAGGATGATTCAGATGATTACATTGAATACGCCGACATAAAAGTTCACCCAGAGCATCGCACTTTAATCTGTGGTGACAGCGAAGAAATGCGCCTCACTGAAGCTGAGCATAAAGTATTAATTTGCCTAATCTCGAATGCAGGTAAAGCCACTTCGCGTGAAAAACTCTCAGAAGAAATTGGTCAAACAGATTGGAGCCCAGCAGATCGAACTGTTGATGTATTGATTGGTCGTTTGCGTAAAAAACTGAGTGATGAAAAAGATCAAAAGCGCATAGTCACTGTGCGCGGTAAAGGTTATATGATCTCGTTAGCCTAATGGCTAGGCTAACGTATTCTCCGACAAAATTACCAAGGTGCAAGCTCTGAATTCTCATAAGATAACAAGCGCTGTTCAAAGGGCTCCATAAAGTAGTCTTTACTCCATGCTTGTTTCACTGCTTGTTTTTGTTTATCAACCGCCTCATCAAATTGTCCCAACTTGGCATACGCTGCTGCAATATACTCTAACGCCCACGGATCATCTTGCTCATCGATGACTTGCTCACCTAAACTAATCGCCAACTCTAAATCACTTCTCATATTGGAAGTTCGCGCATAAATCCCAGCAAGCTCTCGCTTAGCAATCATATTACCTTGAGAAACCGCCATTTCTAACCAAGCTTTCGCTTGATTCTGTGCATCACTGGATAAATTTTGATCATGTAAAAGACATTTTGCGGCTTGAACTTGTGCTGGAACATACCCATTTTCCGCCGCGATACTCAATAGTGGCACATTACAGTTTGCACCGAGTAAGAATAGGCTCTCAGCATGTCCACCTTTAGCCGCTTCTTTACGCCAATAATCTGCTAAAAGCTCTTTCGGGGTATTAATTATCGACTTAATCGTTGCATGACTGCGGGTTAGGTAATTTGAAAAGCGCTGATTGCGCGGTTCATTGTTATAGAAAAACTCAACTAAATAAGGCCCCTGCTCTGACGTGGCTTTTTGTGGCTCTATAAATGATAACTGCCAGTTATCCAATGTTTTTTCCGCATTCAACTTGAGTGATTCAGCTACGGGATGCTTTGAATGCAATACTTTTCTAGATATTTTAGCAGAGGAATCTAACCAGACTAGGTAGCTAAAATTATGAAAACGTCCGGCTAACTCAGGCTGATATTCAAAAGATGGGATCATGCCCTCTTTTAAAAAAACACGCTGCGGTGGCGTTGCAGATGCAATGACTCGTTCTTTAGGTAGTGCGGCAACATGTTCAGGCAAATCACTCATTAACGAAAGTAAGCTGGCTAATTCCGCTTGCGCATTGATATCTCCTGACTTTGCTTGCCCAACAAGTTGCTTTTGCTTAGTCGAAATACTGGCTTTAATTTCTGGTGGTAAGACATTGCTTTTGAAAAGACCACTAAATTGAGCATTACTAAACGTGCGCAGCGTTCCGCCTACTTTTAAAATTTGGTAACGGGAATTTTCGAGTTTTTCTTTCACGCTTTCAGCGAATTCAGGGCTTGGGTATGACTGAAGTAATACCAAATCACGGGCAACACCATTACGGTCAATATCAAAAATGAATGAAGCAAAACCTGGCACCCCATCACGGGCTAACCCTGATGGGTATTCAGCATCTGGATTAATGGTTCGTTTAGGCGTCGGATTGTGACTACGCACGGATGAGAATTTATTATCTAAGTTATCACTGCCTTGGGCACCGTATAGTTGAATGAGTTGTGCTGCCTTGGCTTCGGCTTGCGTAAGCTGCTCGGGGCTCAACCGCTTCATTACTGACATTCTAGCTTGACGAGCCATTTTAAATCCATTGTCGAGCGCCAAGGTTAAATAGCTATACGCCATTACCGGATCCGCTTTCACGCCTTGGCCACGCAAATACTGCACACCAATATTAAACTGGCTTTTAGCATGCCCTAAGTGGGCGGTATCTTGGAAAATTCGAAAGGCTTGTTGATAATTTTGATTGAGGTAAAGATCCATCGCTTTATTGGCATCAGCAAATGCTGACATGCTTAACACTGAACTAATTAAAAGCGCTAACCTTTTCATCTCACAATCCTTATTTTACTCAACTCATAGCATGTTAACAGTTGGTAAATTAAGGTGCAAACCACTCTTATCATTAATACTGAGATAATTGATTTAAAAGCCTTTCTAATGCTCGATAACCAATCGATTCTTTCAAATGAGTCAAATTTATTTGCGACTGGGCAGATAAATCAGCAATCGTACGCGCGACTTTTATGATTCGATGATACGATCGGGGCGATAATCCGAGCTTTTCACTCACTTGTGCTAAAAATGCTTGCTCTGCAGAGCCTAACTGACAATACATGGCTATTTCTTTATTACCTAGCTGGCTATTGAGTTTACCTTGGCGTTTCATTTGCAACTCATACGCTTTAGCAACTCGCGAGCGTACATCAGCACTTGATTCACTGCATTCTTGGCTTTGGAGTTGAGAGGCAGGCAAGCGCGGTAACTCCACTTGCAAATCAATCCGATCTAAAAAAGGACCTGAAATTTTACTTAAATACTTCAATACTTGGTCTGGCGTTGAACGTTTATCGGTGTGACAACCGGTCGGACTAGGGTTCAATGCCGCTATCAGTTGAAAGTTAGCCGGAAACTCTGCTTGCCTTGCCGCACGTGAAATCACCACTTTACCGGTTTCCATAGGTTCACGTAAACTATCGAGCACTTTGCGCTCAAACTCCGGTAACTCATCCAGAAATAAGATCCCGTTATGTGCCAAGCTGATTTCGCCAGGGCGAGGATTAGACGATCCCCCCACCAGCGCAACCGCAGAGCAGGTATGGTGCGGGTTCCGATAAGGCCGCTTTCGCCAATTATTTAAAGCTATCGCTTGCCCGGTAATAGAATAAATTGCCGCTGTTTCAAGTGCTTCATCAGCTGTCATCGGCGGCATAATACTAGTCATTCGCTGCGCTAACATCGACTTTCCTGTGCCCGGAGGCCCAACAAAAAGTAAATTGTGCTGTCCTGCAGCGGCAATTTCTAGCGCACGCTTACCTTGCTGCTGACCTTTCACCTCATTGAGATCGAAGGCATCATCACTGCTATCGGGTTGTTCTGCAAGATCAGGTTGATACGTGCAATTTAGCGCTAACGGCATCTGGCCACTTAAATCTAACCATACTTGTTGCAGGCTAACGCAGGCTTTTCGATTAGCGCTATCAATAAGGCTTGCTAAAGGATCATCCACTTGTGCCAGTACACAGCAGCGCTTGGCTTGAGTCGCCGCCATAACACTCGGAACAATAGCAGGAACCCCGCGGATTTCACCACTTAAAGCCAGCTCACCAAAAAATTCATACTGGCTAATATCGGGGCAATGAAGCTGCTCTGACGCGACTAAAATACCAATCGCAATGGCTAAATCAAACCGCCCGCCTTCTTTAGGTAAGTCTGCTGGAGCAAGGTTAACTGTGATACGTTGATCAGGAAAAGAAAATTGTGAATTAATGAGTGCACTACGGACGCGATCTTTGGCTTCTTTCACGGAGGTTTCGGGCAAACCGACAATACTGAATGAGGGTAAGCCATTTCCTAAATGGACTTCGACCATCACTTCTGGTGCTTCAATCCCAACTTGCGCACGAGAAAAAATACGAGCTAAAGACATTCCCTGTCCTTTTTTTAATAAACGTTATCCAAGTTTAGTTTGGATATTTGAAAACATGTAAGCTCCAGCGCCATTTTATTGCCGCAGCCCTTAAAGATAATGTCGCCAACATACCTGCTATCATTGCGATTTCTTTAGCTATACCGAAGTTTAAACTCTGCGTATAAACCACCCCACCTAAAATACAGGTGGTCGCGTACAGTTCACTTTTAAGCACCATTGGAGTTGAACGAGCAAGCACATCTCGGATCATGCCACCAAAACAACCTGTTATCACACCCATTACTACCGCTGTAATATCGGGCATGCCGTAATCAAGCGCCTTTTGCACCCCCATCACCACAAAAAACGCCAACCCCAGCGCATCAGCACTCTCAATAATAATTTTACGCATCTCACCGCGTTTATTTAACCAAAGTATTGTCAAAAACGATGCACCTAAAATGGAATACAAATAACTCGGATCATGTAACCAAAAAACTGGGGCATCGAGGATGACATCACGAATGGTTCCCCCACCAATTCCAGTTACGGCAGCCAGCACGACCACGCCAAATCCATCGAGTTTTTTCCTGTGTGCGACTAAAGCACCTGAAATAGCAAAAACAGCGACACCGATTAAATCAAACCAATGAAACATAGAATCCATTTACAACCCACCTCGGGTAACTCGGTTAAAACAAAAAAGGCCGAGTATAATAACTCGGCCTTTTAACTTAACAAACTATTTTAATATGTGCGAATTACTGCCAAGGGCGATCACGTTTAAGCTGATCTTCAAATTGCTGAATATGAGCATTCAGAGTTTCTGTCACACCAATAAAATCCAAGCCACTTAACAGGCGCTCCTTAATATCGGCTCGCACTTCAAAATGAATATCAGCAAACGCAGCACTTCTTAATGTTTGCGCGGCTAAGTCGACATCAATGTGTAGTTCTTGCTGCTGTGCTAATGCAAAGAGCTGATCAAGCACTTCACACGGTAAAGCAATTGCGAGCATTTGATTATTAGCACAATTGTTGAAGAAAATATCAGCAAAGCTCTCAGCCAAGATGACTTCAAAACCATATTGTTTTAATGCCCAAGGCGCATGTTCACGAGAAGAACCACAGCCAAAATTATCGCGAGTTAGTAAGACACTCGCTCCTTGATAACGGCGTTCATTTAGAATGAATTCAGGGTTGAGCGCGCCATTATCTAGGTAGCGCCAATCATAAAACAGTGCCTTGTCAAATCCATCACGACTAGTCGAAGTTAAAAACTGCTTTGGAATAATTTGGTCGGTATCGACATTATTTTTATCTAAAGGTGCTAATAAACCTTGATGAAATACGCTCATGACGCCTCTCCTCTAATGTCAACAAAGTGCCCATATACAGCTGCTGCGGCAGCCATGGCTGGACTAACTAAATGCGTACGACCACCGCGACCTTGACGCCCTTCAAAATTACGATTTGAGGTAGACGCACAACGTTTACCGGCTTCCAGTCGATCATCGTTCATTGCCAGACACATCGAGCACCCCGGTTCGCGCCACTCAAACCCTGCGGCTTTAAAAATATCGGCTAACCCTTCCTCTTCGGCTTGTTTTTTAACTAAACCCGAGCCCGGCACAATCAGTGCTTCAATGCCATTTACAACTTGCTTTCCTTGCACAATCGCAGCTGCGGCTCGTAAGTCTTCAATGCGGCTATTAGTACATGAACCAATAAATACGGTATCAACTTTTACATCTGATATTTTTTGCCCAGGCGTTAAATCCATATACGCTAACGCACGACGAATCGCATCAGCTTTAATCAAATCAGGCTCTAAAGTTGGATCTGGAATAATGCCATCCACACCAATCACTTGCTCCGGACTCGTCCCCCAGGTGATTTGAGGCTGGATCTCACAAGCTTCAAATTCCACTACATGATCAAACTCTGCATCATCGTCTGATTTTAGAGTTTGCCAATAAGCAACCGCTGCATGCCAATCCGTACCTTTGGGTGCAAATGGCCGACCTTCTAAATAATCATAGGTAATTTGATCGGGGGCAATTAACCCGGCTTTGGCGCCCATCTCGATACTCATATTGCATAAGGTCATGCGCGCTTCCATCGACAACTCACGAATAGCTTGACCACAAAACTCAGCAACGTAACCATTACCACCAGCCGTGCCTAATCGACCAATGACAGCCATAATTAAATCTTTTGCTGTGACTGTGGGCTTTAAAGAACCATTAATTTGAATTTTTAATGAGCGGGCTTTTTTCTGCTGTAGCGTTTGAGTGGCCAATACATGCTCCACTTCCGATGTGCCAATACCATGAGCCAACGCACCAAATGCACCGTGGGTAGAGGTATGACTATCACCACATACAATCGTTGTACCAGGTAGTGTGATCCCTTGCTCTGGGCCCATTACATGTACTATCCCTTGATTAATTGAGTTCAAATCGTATAAAGGCACGCCAAACTCTTTACAATTTTCGGTCAACGCATTCAACTGATTTTGCGCAACTTTACTGGCTGCGGCCAGTGAACGCTCTTTCGTCGAGATGTTGTGGTCCATCGTAGCAAAGGTTTTATCTGGACGACGAACGAGTCGTTTTTTTTCTCTTAAGCCCGCAAATGCTTGCGGTGATGTTACTTCGTGTACTAAGTGGCGATCGACATACAGCAAATCTGTTTGTTCATTAATCGCTGCTATTTTATGTGCTTGCCAAATTTTGTCATATAAAGTGTGAGCCACAATGCTTACCTCTTTAACGCGGCACTCGGTGACGGTGAGTGCTACTAAATGAATTTAAATACGAGCCACAATTGCTGCTGCAACATCTGATGTGGTGTAACCTGCTTGTGGGTAAATATCTGGCGTGCCTACCCCTGCCGCAACGGCTTCTGCGACTGCTTTTTCAATGGTGCGCGCGGCTTCTTCTTGCTTTAGTGAATAACGTAGCATTAATGCAGCACTGAGAATTTGCGCTATCGGATTTGCGATTCCTTTACCCGCAATGTCTGGCGCTGATCCGCCTGCAGGCTCGTATAAACCAAAACCTGATTCATTCAAACTGGCCGATGGCAGTAATCCCATAGAACCAGTGATCATGGCGCATTCATCAGACAGGATATCGCCAAATAAGTTATCGCACAGTAATACGTCAAATTGAGCTGGGTTTTTAACAAGCTGCATGGCCGCGTTATCGACATAAATATAATCTAAAGTAACGTCTGGGTATTGTGGTGCGATTTCAGTCACCACTTCACGCCAAAGTACACTCGATGCTAAGACATTCGCTTTATCCACAGAGGTGACTTTATTACCGCGTAAACGCGCTGCTTTAAAAGCAAAATGTGCGATACGTGCGATTTCTTTGCGCGAATAAGTTTGAGTATCGAACGCCGCTTCAGCCTCTCCCTCTCCACTGCGACCCTTTTCGCCAAAATAGATACCACCGGTCAATTCTCTAACACATAAAATATCAAAGCCTTGTTCGCTAATATCAGCTCGAAGCGGAGAAGCAGCACTTAATGCAGGCAATAATTGCGCAGGTCGTAAATTACAAAATAAGCCAAAATGTTTACGCAATGGTAAAAGAGAAGCACGCTCTGGCTGCTCAGCGGGCGGTAAATTTTCCCATTTAGGGCCCCCTACTGAGCCAAACAAAATGGCATCGGCCTGCTCACATGCTAGCAGTGTTTCTTGAGGTAAAGCTTGACCAAACTGGTCAATCGCAGCACCGCCAATGGCATGTGCGGTACGGTTTAAAGAAAAACCAAATTTATCACACACAGCATCAAGTACTTGATTCGCCGCAGCCATTACTTCAGGGCCGATACCATCACCGGCTAGTACAGCGACATTATAATTTGATTGACTCATCCTGCTTTCCTTTGTTGTTTGATATCTGACACTTGCTGTGCCCGATAAATTAAGTTACATACTCGCACCATAGCGCGCACTGAAGCTTCAACAATATCAGCGGCTAAACCAGCACCGTGATAAAGCTTGCCATCAAACTTTGCAATCACATCGACTTGACCTAAAGAGCTTTCACCCGCACCCGTTGCATCTAAGTTATATTCAATCACTTCGATATCCATGCCAGTGATCCGCTTGATTGCTTTATAAGAGGCTTCGACGGGCCCATTACCTGTCGCAGCTTCAGAAGTTTGTTCGCCACCAATACTTAACCCTACGGTGCTGCTGGCGACTGATTGAGAGTTTGAAGTGGAATTAACAAAATCCAATTGATAGTGATCATCTTTATCAGTGATCTTATTGAAATGGATCATTGCTTCTAAGTCATAGTCATAGACTGTGCCTTTTTGGTCAGCTAAGGCTAAAAAACTTTCATACAAACTTTCAATATCGTAATCACCCGACTGATAACCTAACTCACTCAAACGATGTTGAATTACATGGCGACCAGAGCGTGAGGTCATATTCAGTTGATTACTTGGTACACCGACCGTTTCTGGCGACATAATTTCATAGGTGTTTTGCGCTTTGAGCACGCCATCTTGATGAATGCCTGAACTATGCGCAAACGCATTCTCGCCAACTATGGCTTTATTTGGCTGCACCGGCATATTACAAATTTGGCTAACTTGGCGCGAAGCACGATAAATTTCTTCGGAGTTAATATTGGTGTATAAATTCAAATGGTCTTGGCGCATTTTTAAGATCATCGCCACTTCTTCCATTGAGCAATTACCCGCTCGCTCACCAATCCCATTGACGGTACATTCAATTTGACGCGCTCCGGCTTGTACCGCTGCAATTGAATTAGCAACCGCTAAACCTAGATCGTTATGGCAATGTACACTGAGGCGTGCTTGATCGATATTTGGCACATTGTTCATCAAATGGTGGATCATCGCTGCATATTCATCTGGTGTCACATAACCCACTGTATCTGGTAGATTGATGGTCGATGCACCAGCTTTGATCGCTTGCTCAACGATGCGGCATAAGTCACCATGTGGTGTACGCCCTGCATCCTCACACGAAAACTCAACATCATCGGTATAGTTTCGCGCCAATTTAATCGACTTCACCGCCATTTCAGTCGCCTGATCTAAGCTCATGCGTAACTTATGCTCTAGATGAAGTGGACTGGTGGCAATAAAAGTATGAATACGACTTTGCTCTGCTGGACGTAACGCCTCACCACAAGCTTCGATATCTTTAGCAACCGCCCGTGCCAAACCACAAATAATGGGGCCTTTCACTTCGGTGGCAATTCTCTGCACAGACCGAAAGTCGGCAGGACTTGAAACTGGGAAGCCCACTTCCATTACATCAACATTGAGTCTGCTGATGGTATGAGCGAGCTGTAATTTATCATCTTCAGTTAAACTTGCTTTTAACGCTTGCTCACCATCTCTTAAAGTGGTGTCAAAAATCCATACTTTGTCGCTCATAACTTAATCCTATCTAACTTTCATTAGGCATAAAAAAACCCCGACTTGAGCGGGGTTTTTAACGTATTTTTCTCAATGCAAATACAATTAAACCCCAGTCCCGGTATGTAGGAGTAAGAGTTCAATTTTTAGTATGTTTAATTGCTTAATGTGCATTGCGATTAGTATTCTTTAAATAATATGCTTACTTTTTAACACTCAAAGAACCGCAAATCAAGCATAAAAAATTCAAATAAATAACTTAACAATGAAACAAATAACAAATAACAGCCAAAAAACCTGCTGATTTAGGATTATTTATCCAAGCCGTAATTTATATTAGCTTGGATATGAACGATACGTCATGTGAATGACAAAACTTAGTTTTAACAATTAAAGTTTAAATAGTCATCGAATGTTAATGTATCTGTAGCTCTGCGACCTCATTTAAGCCGACAGGTGGAGCCAGATAATACCCTTGTAAAATGGCTTCCGAAGACATTTTTTGTGCTCGTTTAAATTGTTGATATTGCTCTATCTCTGCAAAAACGATGCGCGTTCCTATATTTTTTGAGATGGGGATAATATTATCTAAATCAGGCAGCACAAACCCCCCTGTTGTTTTTCTCGCATGGCTGACCGATAACTTCACTTCATCAATCATTAAGGGAAGGCCTTTAAGATTGTTTAAATCACCTTCATAACCATCAATAGCCATATCAAACCCCAATGCTTTTAACTCACATAGCAATGTAATAGCCTGAGCAGATGAAGAAAAATAAGCCGAGGCGTTAAATTCTAATGTTATTTTATCTGCTGAAATGTTCGTTTCACTGAGCATTTTCTGAACCACCCCCAACAAATCATACTTTTCAATATTATAAAGCGATAAATTCAGCGACAGCCGAGTTTGTGTAAAGGCAGGTAAAACCTCGGTTAAACGTTTAAAAAACACTTGGCTAAATTTATCCATTAAACCATGTAGCTCTAAAGCATCGATGACTTTTTTAGTATCAAATTTTTGCCCGTTGTGTTGAAAACGCGTCAAACACTCAAACCCCCATAATTTTTCACTTCTAGCTAAATATTGTGGTTGGAACTCGATTGACAATGCATCGCGCCTGCTAAGTAACTCAGTCAAAAAAGATGCATCAAATGCTTTATCTGATCGGCAACTGGCCTCTATTGCGCACGTTTTTGTAAAGTCTGTTAATTTAACAGGCCGCTGTAACGTGGTCAGTTGTTCACTTGGTATAAAACTAGGCAAAGTGTCATCTTCATTTTTAATCAATACCAAATGACCTTTGAAACCTGTACCTAACAGCCAACTAGCCAAATCGATATGAGCAAACTCGGCCAAAGCGACAATAAAGATATCAATCAACTGTTCATGGTTTGCAAGCACTTCTTGTGCACGCAATAGTGTTGTTGACTGTTCGATATGCCCGGACCAAATATAATGCAAGCATTTCACTGTATTATTTAAGCTCACAGCGTCACTATCGCAGACCAAAATTCCCTTATTTTGATTGTGCTTACTCATTTTTATCACCCGTAATTGATAAAGTTTCCTCCTTTAGGCTTAGCAGATCTTGACCTGATTTCTAGTGGATATGTATGGCGATTTTCGCGCCGATTGACATTTAAAAGCCCTAATGAAATAAATTAAATAAAATCAGTTGGTTAATAACACCTTTCATTTTCTCAATTTAGAACTGTTTGCAGAAATTTAGAGTGAGTTTTTTAAATTTAAAATAAAAAAATGCATGCAATTACATATAAAAAACAATACAATCAAATAAAAATAATTATCAGTTAGATTATCATGCAGGATAATTTTACATTGCACACCTTAGCTAAGCTGCAGCAATGTCCTTTCACCCTAACAGAATCACGATTGCTTGATTGCTTGATTGCCAACAAAAACAATGTTGTCAGTAAGGCTGTCTTACAAAAGCGCGTGCTTGAAAAAGAATTCAATCTTTTAGATCGCAATTTAGACATGCACATTTCGAACATTCGCAAAAAATTGGCTGCCGAAGGAATTGAAAAAGGAATAATTAAAACCATCAGAGGAATTGGATACAGCCTAACCATTGAGCAACACACGCATTTCAACCCAAGAAGCTAAACCTACATGTCCAAAAACAAATTTAAACTCAGTAAAAAAACACTGACCCTTTTGCGTGCTATTCATGTTTATGTTTCGATGGCGCTGTTAATGATGATGATCTTTTTTGCAATCACAGGCATTACTCTCAATCACCCACAGTGGTTTAACAGTGATGGTGTCACTCATACAAAGCAAGTGTCTTTGCCAGCATATTTAGTGTCTTTACCAGCGATAGAGCAACCTCTAGCGCTGTCGCATTATGTGGCCAGTACGTTCAATATGGATTTTAGTAAAGCCGAAATTAGTGACGAAGAAATTTCTTTAGTCCATAAGGGCCCGGGCACTTACAAATCGCTTTTAATCGATTTAGTAGAAGGTGAAAGTTATTTTGAGTCTATAGATTACGGTGCTATCGCTATTCTTAACGATCTGCACAAAGGACGGAACAGCGGTATTGTATGGTCTTGGGTCTTAGATATTTCAGCAGTACTTATGCTGTTATTTTCAATTACTGGCGCATTACTTTTGATCCCCCAGCAACGAAGAATGAAGAAATCTCTTTTTTACATGAGCTTGGCTTCTGGTTGCTGCGTAGCAATTTTCTTTATTTTTACCCCTTAGGAAATCAACATGAAACCCTCACTCTCGTTAATCTTTTTTTGGTGTTTAGGTATGAGTTTTCATGCCAACAGCGCCATGCAAATGAACATCGACCTGACCTTACCTGAAATTACACAAGGGCAATATCACCGCCCTTATGTCGCAGTTTGGGTAGAAGACAGCCAAGCAAAACATCAAGCCACAGTTGCACTCTGGCGAGAAGATAAAGGCTTTAAATGGCTTAAAGATATTCGCAGATGGTGGCGAAAAGCTGGACGTGATGACAAGGCACTAGTTGATGCAATGACATCTGCAACTCGCCCTGCAGGCCAATACCAATTGTCATGGAATGGTTTATCGCAAGATCTCAGCCCACTTAAACCAGGCGATTATACATTACTTGTAGAAGTTGTTAGAGAACACGGTGGGCGAAACTTAGTCAAATACCCATTTACTCTCAATAAACCTTTTAATGCTCAAATTTCACCCACTGCTGAAACTGGCACTATCACACTTACCTATCAATAAGGATCCCCATGAAAAAGTCTTTAATTTTACCCCTATTCGTTCTGATTAGCAGCCAAGCAAACGCGCATGATCGCTGGATTTTGCCGAGTCACTTTAACGTTTCATCAGATAAAGGATCGGTATGGGTGACCTCCGACACAAGTGCAAGTAATCAAATTTTTGAATACGATAAACCTTTCTCTGCTGATGCGGTAATCATTCAAACGCCAAACGGTAAAACAGATAAGCCTGCATCTATTTACACCGCTAAACGCAAATCTGTATTTGATTATCAACTTACCGACGATGGTACGTATAAGTTTGAATATCCGGTTAAAGCTGGCAGCTTTACTCGCTACAAAGTAAAAGGTGAGGAAGGTGTTAAACGCCAAAGAGCAGATAAAGCGACGACGCAAGCTGAGGCCCCTAAAGGTGCCTATGATTTTTATACCAAACAGTTTGTATCTCGAGTTGAAACTTATGTCACGCTTAACCGCGCTACGCGCAATACATTAGCACCTTCAGGTCAATACCTCGAGCTCACACCGATCACACATCCAGCTGATATTGTGCAAAATGAACCTACGATTTTAAAATTCACTTACAATGGTGAGCCGGTAGAGGATTTAGAAGTTGAAATCGTTGCTGACGGCACACTTTACCGCAATCAACTTAACAAAATATCATTAAAATCTGACGCGCAAGGCATGGTGCAGTTTACTCCTGTTGAAGCCGGACGTTACTTACTTCACGCAGAGCACAGCATTAAGTTCGATAACAATCAAGAAGTCGATGAGCTAGGTAGCTCTATCTTCTTAACTTTTGCAGTCGGTTTAGAATAATCCAAGCGCATTTAGCCAGCTCTGCAATGAGCTGGCTAAATGCATTTATTTGCTCGAAGGTGAGCGATAAAGTAAATAAAAGACCGCAGGAATGAGCAGCATAGAGATAAGCGGACTCAGAATCATCCCACCAATCATTGGCGCAGCTATTTTTTGCATCACTTCATTACCAGTTCCCACTCCTAACATAATAGGCAACAATCCGACGACTATCGTGATGACTGTCATTGCTTTTGGCCGGACTCGTTGCACTGCTCCGACTTCAATGGCCGTTGTGATATCAGATGAATGCTGTTTCATCGCCTGATTCAGATAAATCAACATAACCACACCAAACTCAGCCGCAACTCCAGCAAGCGCGATCATACCGACCGCTAAAGCTACGGAAAACTGATAGTCCAAGTAATATACAAACCACACTGATCCAGCAAGAGCCACAGGCAAAGTCAGCATCACTAACATCGCTTGTGCTACCGATGAAAAAGCCAGATGTAGAATCACAAAAATAATCAACAAAGTTATCGGCACTACATAGTGAAGCTTCGCTTCAACACGCTGCATATATTCAAATTGCCCTGCAAATGAAATGGTGTATTTTGCTGGCAACTCGAGCTGCTCATCCAGTAAAAGCTGTGCACTCTCAATATATTCGCCAATCACCACATTTGGGGCTAAATCGATAAATGTCCATGCGATTGGCCGACCATTTTCGCTTTTAATCATTGCCGGGCCTTCTTTAATTGCGATATCTGCAATTTGATCAAGTGTCACCCACGCTCCCGTTGGTGTTACAAAGGGCAAACGGGCTAGATTTTCTAACTGATCTCGATATCGCCTCGGATAACGTAAATTGATTGGGTATCGTTCTGAACCTTGAATCACCTCACCAATATTTCCGCCACCCAGCGCATATTTTATGACTTGCTGAATATCGTTGATGCTTAAACCATATTTCGCTGCATCTGATCTTCTTGGCATAATATCGATATAGCGGCCCGACTGTGAACGCTCCGAGTAGACAGAACGAGTACCGACTAATGGCGATAATATGCCTTCAATTTTCTGCCCTATTGCTTCTATTTGGGCAATATCTTGCCCTGATATTTTTATACCTACAGGAGTTTTAACCCCTGTTGAGAGCATATCAATACGGGTTTTGATCGGTTGAACCCAAGCATTGGTTAATCCTGGAAACGTAATTTTATTCTCGAGCTCCTCAATTATTTTGTCGAGTGTCATCCCTTCTCGCCATTGAGACTTTGGCTTTAGCGCAATCGTCGTCTCAAGCATAGTGAGTGGCGCTGGATCAGTGGCCGTTTCTGCTCGACCGACCTTCCCAAATACACTCGCCACTTCTGGCTGGGTTTTTATTAGCCGATCGGTTTGTTGTAAAATTTCCCCGGCTTCGGCAATTGAAATTCCAGGTAAAGTCGTCGGCATATACAATAAATCGCCTTCTTCAAGCTCAGGCATAAACTCAGAACCCATTTTAGAGATGGGATAATAACTAGAAATAGCAATCAAAATTGCAAATAACACAACTAGCCTAGGCGCTTTTAAACAAGCTCTTAACACAGGTTTGTAAAGAAAAATAAGTATCCTATTAACTGGATTACTGGTTTCTTTAGGAATTTTACCTGTAACTAAATAACCCATTAAGACTGGAACAAACGTAATTGATAATAAAGCGGCAGCGGCCATCACGAAGGTTTTTGTGTAAGCCAAAGGCGCAAATAACTTTCCTTCTTGAGCCTCCAATGAAAACACCGGAATAAAGCTCAAGGTAATTAACAGCAACGATAAAAATAAAGCCGGCCCCACTTCAAGCGAAGCATTTTTTACTAACTGCCAATGCACAACCCCCTTAGCTGGCTGACCATACTGCTGTTGATGCTCATCTAAGTGTTTGTGTAAATTTTCAACCATGACAATGGCTGCATCGACTAAAGCACCGATAGCAATTGCTATGCCTCCTAAGCTCATGATATTGGCATTAATGCCCATCGCACGCATTGCAAGAAACCCTAACAACACTGCAATAGGTAAACAAATAGCCGCGACAAGTGTCGAGCGCACATGAAGCAAAAAAATAAAGCAAACAAGTACAACGACAATAATTTCTTCTATCAATTTGGTTTTGAGTGTGTCGACAGAACGCTCTATCAATAAGCTACGATCGTACACAGGCACCAGCTCAACCCCCTTTGGCAAACTAGCTTGCAGTGAGGCCAATTTTAGTTTAACTGCTGCAATCGTCTTCAGCGCATTTTCGCCATGACGCATGACGACTATTCCACCAACAACTTCGCCCTCACCATTGAGTTCAGCAATTCCCCTGCGCATTTGTGGCCCCATCCGAATCGTGGCGACATGCTCTAGCAATAATGGGGTTCCTTGCTCACTCATTAGGCCTAATGGAATTTTTTTAAAGTCGTTAAGTGACTTTAAATAACCTTGACTACGAACCATATACTCAGCTTCAGCCATTTCTAATACTGAGCCTCCGACTTCTTGGTTTGCTTGCTCTACAGCTTGCTTTACTCGGCTTAAAGTCAAACCATATTGCATCAATCTTCGAGGTTCGATCACTATTTGATAAGTGTTTTCCATTCCGCCAACAGTCGCCACTTCGCTGACACCAGCCACTGATTGCAATTCAAACTTAATGAACCAGTCTTGCAATGCTTTTAAATCTGCCAGATGATGTTGACCACTGGTATCTTTAAGTGCGTATTGATAAATCCAGCCAACCCCGGATGCATCTGGCCCGAGTACAGGTTTAGCCCCTTGAGGCAATTTTGCCGAGACTTGATTCAAATATTCCAACACACGCGAACGTGCCCAGTATAAATCGGTATCATCTTCAAAAATAATATAGACATATGAATCACCGAAAAACGAAAACCCTCTAACGGTTTTCGCTTTTGGAACCGCCATTAAGCTACTTGCTAGTGGAAACGTGACCTGCTGCTCAACGATTTGTGCTGCCTGCCCAGGAAAGCTCGTTTTTACGATAACTTGTATATCAGATAAATCAGGAATAGCATCAAGTGGAGTATCTTTAATGGCTTTAACCCCCAGTACCACACTTAATATCGCAAGCAAGACGACCAACATTTTATGCTTTAAACTTAAGCTAATAATTGATTGAATCATTGGTAGTCCTTAATGCTGATGCGCGGTGGGGGCTGGTGTGCTCATCTTAAAAATGGTTGAGCGAATATTGGCTTCAGAATCAATTAAGAATTGACCAGAAGTCACGACTTCATCCCCTTCCTTTAACCCTGAAATCACTTGAGCTCGCCCCTGGGTGATCATTCCTATTGCTACCTCAACAGCACTAAAACCCGTGTCTGATGTTTTTACAATCACTCGGTTTTGTTTTTCTGTTCTAATTAGCGCTTCTACTGGAATGTTTAATACATCTTTTTTAGGCCCACCATAAATACGAACATTAGCGATCATTGCAGGTTTAAATAAATGATTGGAGTTATCGAGTGCCAAGCGGACTTTCAATGTACGTGTTGTTTCATCTAATGCTGGATAGATATATTCAATTTGTCCCTCTGCACCATAAACATCGATGGCAGGTAAATCAAACTCAGCCCATTTTCCTGTTTTAACCCAATCCATTTGATGTTCAAAAACATCCGCGAGCACCCATACCCGATCCAAATCAGATAACGTCATCATGCGATTTTCAGGCTTAACAAACATTCCTTCACCAATACTCAACTCTGTAACAACAGCGTCATACGGTGCATAATAGGGTACTTGAAAGAAAGATTGTTTACGTGTTTCGAGCTGGTCGATAAGCTTGTCCGCCATACCCAATAATTTTAGGCGTGTACGCCCTCTTTGTTTTAACTGCTCTGTAACTTGCTGGCGATTTTGAAACATCGAAATATAATCATCTTGCGCAACGACCAAATCCGGTGAGTATATCTCGTATAACAGCTGGCCTTTCTTTATTTCCTCCCCTAATGTCTTCACTTGGAGATTTTCAATCCAGCCAGATGCACGAGGATGAATGTGATGAATTCCATTTTCGTCATAGTTAATTTCTCCAAAAGTTTCAATGTAACGCCATAGTGTACTTTTAACCACCTTCGCTGTTGTCAACGCCATGCTTTGCTGCATCTGACCAGATACACTGACACTCACATCATTACTATCAGTTTCGGTCTGGTTGTCTATTCGCACGAGATCCATCCCGCAAATTGGGCATTTACCCGGATGAGTTTTAACAATATGACTATGCATTGGACATACATAATGGCTTTCTTTTACGGTACTAAATAAGTTTTCTGGTTTAACTTGTGTCGAATCAGCCCAAATTAAAGTCGGCAAAAACACCAATAGGATTAATGTAAATAATTTCATTTCACTTTCTCAATAAATAAAAATACACCACCTAACTAGGTGGATGGGTGGGACCTTGCAAAAATATTTATTAAGTGATTGGGGGGATTAACCAGCTTTGCTGTGGTTTCGGGTAATGGAATAGGGTGTAGAGATGTTGATCTTGTAAATGCGGCATGCCATCAAGCTGTAAATTTACCGGCAAGATAACGAAGGTTATGTGGCAATGTGTTTGGCACTGCGCGCAGTCACCATCACAATCATGGCTAATCAAAGGCAGCTGAAGTTCATCGCAACAGTCATGAGTCGACGTAGGCATCTCTTTTACATGTTCTTGTTGCATCATTTCATGATTCATCGGGCAACCTTGTGCCTCAGCACTTGCTGGTGAAGCAAAGCCGATGTTTAATGAGACAAGAAAATAAATGACATATTGAATAATCTTCATAAGCACGAGTCTACGCCAATATTAATAGCTGTACCAGTAAAGATTGAATCAACATCTCGCAACATAAAGACTCAGCATAATTAGAAAAACTGCATTCAATAAAGGGCAATCTAACAGTAAATAAAATTGTATATTGTTTACTGTCATTAATAGCTAAATATGCTATTTTGAGCGCCCTTTTAAATATGTGTATTCTTTAATCGAACAAGTATGATTAAAAACCAACGTCACGCGATTTATTATGGCTTAGCTGCTGTATTACTCTGGTCAACTGTCGCGACCGCTTTCAAACTTGCATTAAGCGAACTTAGCTCATTACAATTGCTTTTTTTTGCATCATTCTTCAGTTGGAGCTTTCTCGCTTGCTGTTTGATTAAAGAAAAGCAATATTTATTAGTAGTGCCTTCATTCAAAGCTCATCCATGGCGATACCTGAAACTCGGTAGTATTAACCCTTTTTTGTATTATCTAATTTTATTTAAAGCCTATGAGCTACTTCCCGCACAACAAGCTCAAGCACTCAATTATACTTGGGCTATTACATTGAGTATTTTAGCTGTGCCATTACTTGGTCAAAAACTTAGAAAAGCAGATATTCTATCCTTAGTATTTGCTTACTTTGGCGTACTTATCATTAGTACTAAAGGCCAAATTACAGAACTAAATTTTGAAAGTCCGCTCGGTGTCTCACTCGCACTTTTAAGCACATTGCTTTGGGCTCTCTATTGGATTTTTAATACTAAAAACACCGATAAACCAATTATCAGCCTATTTATCTGTTTTACAATTGGCCTACCTTTAATTGCTGCAGTAATGAGTTGGCAATCTGCTTGGCTGATGCCAAGCACAACAGGCATTTTAGCGGCTCTTTATGTCGGTTTATTTGAAATGGGAATTACATTTGTTTTATGGTTAATTGCGATGAAAAAGGCGGAAAACACTGCGAAAGTGAGCAACTTAATCTTTATCTCGCCATTTTTATCTCTAGTCTTTATTTATACTTTTTTAGGCGAAGAAATTCACCCTACCACCCCAGTTGGCCTCGCACTCATCGTCACAGGTTTGATCATTCAGAAAGTAGCGACAAAAAAACCAAAACAAAACTTATAGTCGAGAATTATTAGTAACAATGAAGACTTAAACTATATACGAACAAAAAACCTGATTTCATATCAGGTTTTTTGTTCGGTATCACGCAGCAATATTTACTTGGTTTGGCTTTACCAATACCCATCTTTCCATGGGCTAGACTCGTTACTTCGAATTCATGATGCTCAAACACCATTAGCCTATAAATAATCACTCACTGGGCAAACTCACCAAACCTATAATGGTTTTAACTAGCGGATCAAGCTGAACAATACAACATCCACCTTAGTTAACAACTTTTGATAAGAGATAAACATGTTTAATATAGTATTGGTTTAGGCTGAAAAACTGTTGCAGTACACTTGAAAATATCTAAAGATTAAACTGCTGCATTCTACAAAAATAAAAACGCAGACAGCAAAAAGCCCGACTCAATGAGTCGGGCTTTTCTTAATAGGAGCCTGGCGATGTCCTACTCTCACATGGGTAATCCCACACTACCATCGGCGCTGTTTCGTTTCACTACTGAGTTCGGAATGGGATCAGGTGGGTCCAAAACGCTATTGTCACCAAGCAAAATTTTGCCGTTTTACCGCTTTCGCCGTAAAACTAAATTCGGAACGCTGATTTTAAAATTGTCTACTTCAGTCTATCTAACTTCTTGCTTATTCATCAGTGCTTCATACAAACCACTTTGGCGTTGTATGGTTAAGCCTCACGGGTAATTAGTATAGGTTAGCTTAACGCCTCGCAGCGCTTCCACATCCTACCTATCAACGTTGTAGTCTCCAACGGCCCTTTAGTGGAGTTAAACTCCAAGTGAGAACTCATCTCGAGGCTCGCTTCGCGCTTAGATGCTTTCAGCGCTTATCGATTCCGAACGTAGCTACCGGGCAGTGCCATTGGCATGACAACCCGAACACCAGCGGTTCGTCCACTCCGGTCCTCTCGTACTAGGAGCAGCCCCTCTCAATTCTCAAACGCCCACGGCAGATAGGGACCGAACTGTCTCACGACGTTCTAAACCCAGCTCGCGTACCACTTTAAATGGCGAACAGCCATACCCTTGGGACCGACTTCAGCCCCAGGATGTGATGAGCCGACATCGAGGTGCCAAACACCGCCGTCGATATGAACTCTTGGGCGGTATCAGCCTGTTATCCCCGGAGTACCTTTTATCCGTTGAGCGATGGCCCTTCCATTCAGAACCACCGGATCACTATGACCTACTTTCGTACCTGCTCGACTTGTCCGTCTCGCAGTTAAGCTTGCTTCTACCATTACACTAACCGTACGATGTCCGACCGTACTTAGCAAACCTTCGTGCTCCTCCGTTACTCTTTGGGAGGAGACCGCCCCAGTCAAACTACCCACCAGGCACTGTCCGCAACCCCGATTAGGGGCCTACGTTAGAACATCAAAACTACAAGGGTGGTATTTCAAGGACGACTCCACAACAACTAGCGTCGCTGCTTCAAAGTCTCCCACCTATCCTACACATGTAGGTTCAATGTTCAGTGCCAAGCTGTAGTAAAGGTTCACGGGGTCTTTCCGTCTAGCCGCGGGTACACAGCATCTTCACTGCGATTTCAATTTCACTGAGTCTCGGGTGGAGACAGCGTGGCCATGGTTACACCATTCGTGCAGGTCGGAACTTACCCGACAAGGAATTTCGCTACCTTAGGACCGTTATAGTTACGGCCGCCGTTTACCGGGGCTTCGATCAAGAGCTTCTCCGAAGATAACCCCATCAATTAACCTTCCGGCACCGGGCAGGTGTCACACCGTATACGTCATCTTTCGATTTTGCACAGTGCTGTGTTTTTAATAAACAGTCCCAGCCACCTGGTTACTGTGACTGCCAACAGCTTAAGGAGCAAGTCCTATCACCGTCAGCAGCGTACCTTCTCCCGAAGTTACGGTACTATTTTGCCTAGTTCCTTCACCCGAGTTCTCTCAAGCGCCTTAGTATTCTCTACCTGACCACCTGTGTCGGTTTGGGGTACGATTCAGCATGAACTGAAGCTTAGAGGATTTTCCTGGAAGTATGGCATCAACAACTTCACTACCGTAGTAGCTCGTCTCGTATCTCAGTCTTAAGAACCCGGATTTGCCTAAGTTCTCAACCTACTTACTTTCACATGGACAACCAACGCCATGCTTGCCTAGCCTGCTCCGTCTCCCCATCGCATTCATGCCGAGTACGGGAATATTAACCCGTTTCCCATCGACTACGCGTTTCCGCCTCGCCTTAGGGGTCGACTCACCCTACCCTGATTAACATGGGATAGGAACCCTTGGTCTTCCGGCGTGCGGGTTTTTCACCCGCATTATCGTTACTCATGTCAGCATTCGCACTTCTGATACCTCCAGCAAACCTCCCGGTTCACCTTCAACGGCTTACAGAACGCTCCCCTACCCCGCATACATAAGTACGCAGCCGCAGCTTCGGTGGTATGTTTAGCCCCGTTACATCTTCCGCGCAGACCGACTCGACCAGTGAGCTATTACGCTTTCTTTAAAGGATGGCTGCTTCTAAGCCAACCTCCTGGCTGTCTGGGCCTTTCCACATCGTTTCCCACTTAACATACACTTTGGGACCTTAGCTGGCGGTCTGGGTTGTTTCCCTCTTCACGACGGACGTTAGCACCCGCCGTGTGTCTCCCGGATAGTACTTTACGGTATTCGGAGTTTGCAAAGGGTTGGTAAGTCGGGATGACCCCCTAGCCTTAACAGTGCTCTACCCCCGTAAGTATTCGTCCGAGGCTCTACCTAAATAGATTTCGGGGAGAACCAGCTATCTCCCGGTTTGATTAGCCTTTCACTCCTAGCCACAAGTCATCCCCTAACTTTTCAACGTTAGTGGGTTCGGTCCTCCAGTTGATGTTACTCAACCTTCAACCTGCCCATGGCTAGATCACCGGGTTTCGGGTCTATACCTTGCAACTATACGCCCAGTTAAGACTCGGTTTCCCTACGGCTCCCCTAATTGGTTAACCTCGCTACAAAATATAAGTCGCTGACCCATTATACAAAAGGTACGCAGTCACCTAACTAGTAGGCTCCTACTGCTTGTACGTACACGGTTTCAGGTTCTATTTCACTCCCCTCACAGGGGTTCTTTTCGCCTTTCCCTCACGGTACTGGTTCACTATCGGTCAGTTGGGAGTATTTAGCCTTAGAGGATGGTCCCCCTATATTCAGTCAAGATAACACGTGTCCCGACCTACTCGATTTCACTTACTATAGATTTTC
>NZ_CM200281.1:3280000-3332500 GCF_058169715.2 Pseudoalteromonas sp. J2K-J979
TAAGTAACTTAGCTGTTAGAACTCAACCTGTACGAGTGCCCACACAGATGATTGCTTTATATTGTTAAAGAACGTTGCAGCGCCAACTCTAGGAGCTTGCTGCGAAGTGGAGCGCCATAATAAACGTTTCACTTTTCAAGTCAACACTTAATTTTAAATTCTTTTTCAAAACCAAACTAAGTTTTATTTAACTCTCTGATTCGACCTTCGCCTCGCTAAGCGTTGCTGTCTGCCGTCTCAGTGGGGTCGCATTATAGGGAGATCCTTTTTTTGATCAAGCCTTTTTTTTTATTTTTTCAAAATAAATACTTCACTGAATAAAATACACTCTTTATGTTTATTTAATGACCTAAAACTCTCCAAAAATACACTTTATCCCATTAATATGGTGCTTTTCGTTTTGCTTATATAAGTGGGTGTGCGATCATTCTTAATGTGGTCAGGCCAGTATTTGGATCTGTACTATTTATTAATAGCTATTATTTGGGTAAATTTATGAAGTTTGTCACAGCCATGATCAATTTATTCGCAAAGTTAGGACACCGCTTCTTTGTAAGAACTAAACTACTGCCTAATGATCCCATTAGCCAATACCACTTAGATCCAACCCTGCCTACATTTTATATAAGCCGATTAAACTCAGCCGCTGATTTAGCTGCTTTGGCCAAATGCTGTGATGACTTAAATCTACCCAATCCGTTAAAGCATGAGCACTTTCATAATGATCTTGCTATACATCGCTTTATCGCTTTGCAAAATCCTACTCCTCTTTTCTCTAATCATGCCAATGCAACTAATGCATTAAAGCAAGGGGAAGCAATTTTCGATGTCTTGAAGCAAAACCCAGACCTAAAAATTCAAATCATCCCCGTTACTATTTTATGGGGTCGCAACCCTGGAAAGGAAAAAGCGGGTATTGGTACATTATTATCTCATTCTTTAGCGCCTAGTTGGTTACGGAAATTTTTTGTCGTGCTCTTTTCTGGTCGTGGCAACTTGCTAAAGTTTAGTCAGCCTCTCGACTTAGAAACTTTAATGAGAAGACGTGCTGAATCTGATGAATTACCGCAAACCTTACTAAGAGTTGCTCGCTTTCATTTTAAACGTCAAAAACTTGCTGCCACAGGTCCTAAACTCCCTTCACGTGAAGTGTTATTTCAAAGCTTGCTTGCAGCACCAAGTGTAAAGAATGCTATTGAAGATGAGGTCAAAGTTAAAAAGCTATCTCCCATTCAGGCAAAAGCAAATGCTCAGACATTACTAAATGAAATCGCTGCTAATTATAACGATGCGATGATAGGAATTGGTGATAGGGTTTTAACTTGGCTTTGGACAAAGCTATACAATGGAATAGAAGTTAAAAACGCACAAAGGATCCATGAGCTTACTGATAAAGGGCATGAGATAATATATGTACCTTGTCATCGCAGTCATATGGACTACTTACTTTTAACCTATGTCATTTTTCATCAAGGTCTAGTTCCCCCCCATATTGCTGCAGGTATAAACTTAAACTTCTGGCCTGCAGGTCCGATTTTTAGGCGTTCAGGGGCTTTCTTTATTCGTAGGACCTTTAAAGGCAATAAGCTTTATTCGACTATATTTCGAGAGTATTTATCTCAGTTGTTTATTAAAGGTTACTCTGTAAAGTTTTACACTGAAGGAGGTCGAAGCCGCACAGGTCGCTTACTTCCTCCTAAAACAGGCATGCTTGCAATGACTCTTCAATCAATGCTGCGAGGAATTGAACGACCTGTTTCGTTAGTTCCTGTGTATATTGGCTATGAGCATGTGATGGAAGTAAATACCTATTTAAAAGAATTAGCAGGCAGTTCAAAGACAAAAGAATCTGTATCAGGAATATTCAAAACGATTAAAAACCTCAAAAACTATGGTCATGGTTACGTCAGTTTTGGGGAGCCGATCAATATAAACCAGTACCTAAATAATCACCAGGGTGATTGGCGAGATAATATTCATCCGTACGAGGTTCAAAAGCCCCAATGGTTAGGTCAACAAGTGGCTAATATTGCAGATCAAGTTATGATAAACATTAATAAAAGTGCAGCACTTAATAGTGTTAATTTGCTTGCAATGGTCTTACTCATGACAGATAAACTTGCCTTAAACAAAAAAGAAACCCTTGAACAAATAGAGTTTTATCAAGCCCTCAATTTAGATGCTCCGTATAGTAAAGATATTTCTCAACCCTGTAATTCTGCCATCGAGTTATTAACACATGCCGTCAAGCTCTCTAAAGTCAATTTAGTTTCAGATCCTTTAGGGGAAATCGTCGAAATTGCTGAGAATGAAAAAGTTCTATTGAATTATTATCGAAATAATATCATCCACTTATTTGCTGTCCCTAGTTTATTAGCATCTCATATTCTTAGGTGCAGGCACACCAGCCAGCAAGCTTGTATTGATTTAACAAAGATCCTTTATCCTTTATTTGCAGCTGAATGGTTTATGCAAGAATTAGAAAGCGATTACATTGAAAGTATATTGACGCATTTCGCCAAACAAAACCTAATTGTTATTGATCCCCAAGGTAGTATTTCTCTTAGTTCAGAAAGCAAGAGTTACTTTAAGTTATCTTTACTTGCTAAAGTTCTTGATTGTACGCTACAAAGATACGCCGTTGTTATCGGTGTTTTAGATCATGAAAAACATATCGACCGCGCCAATTTAGAACTAAAGAGCCAATTACATGCAAGCCGTTTGAGTAAACTTCACGATATTAAAACACCTGAATTTTATGATAAAAAAGTCCTTTCTAGTTTTGTTTCAACCTTAAAAGACCTTTCATTCATTACTGTTAACGATCAAGGGCATTTAGATGCCACTGAACAGCTAGCCATATTAGACAAAACAATTAGCTCATTAATCAACCCACAAATCCTCGTTTCTATCGAACAAGATGTACTAAATTACAACGCTGCTATTTAGCAGTGTTGTAATTTCTAATCACCCCTTCTTGCATTGTAGAGGCGATAAGCTGACCACTCTGGTTAAAGAACTGCCCTCTTACTAACCCTCTAGCCCCACTTGCTGTTGGACTATCAACCGCATATAAAATCCATTCATCCATTCTAAACTCGCGATGAAACCACATGGCATGATCAATCGTTGCGACCTGCATATCGGGTTGAAGAAAAGACAATCCATGAGGCTGTAAAGCTGTCGGTAGGAACTCAAAATCAGATGCGTACGCTAATAAATATTTGTGAACACGTGGGTCAGCCGGCATTTCACCATTGGCTTTAAACCAAACATAGCGCTCAGGGTGAGTCACTTCTGGTTTAAATGGATTTTGAAAGTTGACAGGTCGCATCTCTATCGGCTTTTCACAAATAATTTTGTTTCGAATATTTTCAGGGATAAGATGAGCATTCTCACGATAAAACTCCAATGATGAGCGGAGTTTTTCTGGCCCAGGTACATTAGGCATTGCAGCTTGATGATCAACTCCTGGTTCATCACAGTGAAAAGAGACTGTCATGTAAAATATTGGTTTTCCGTACTGAATCGCACTCACTCGACGTGTACTAAAACTTTTACCATCACGGATTTTCTCAACGTCATAAACAATAGGCTTTGTAACATCTCCTGGACGTAAAAAATAAGAATGAAGAGAATGGACTTTGCGATCTTCTACAACTGTTTCTTTTGCAGCTGAAAGCGCCTGGCCCATTACCTGCCCACCAAAAACAGCTTTAAAACCTAAATCTTGGCTTGGCCCACGATATATCCCTTGTTCAATCGTTTCTAATTTTAATAATGCGAGTAAATCATCGAGTACTTGGCTCATAGTTGTGTTTCACTTTACTAATCATGGTAAATTTAATATATCAAGTCTACTCAATACGCTGCTACTAAAACTAGCACAATCTATAACTTAGGGCGAAAAATGGCATTTTGGCTTTTCAAAACAGAACCTGACGTTTTTTCCATTGATGATCTTTGTAAACAAGATATTGCTGATTGGGAGGGTGTTCGAAACTACCAAGCTCGTAATTTTTTACGCGATCATGTAGAAGTAAATGATGAAGTGTTTATCTATCATTCTAGCTGCAAAACTCCTGCTATTGCAGGCATTGCGACCGTCATAAAAAGCGCACACCCAGACCCAACACAATTTGATCATTCAAGCCCATACTTTGATTCAAAATCATCAGAGCTTAATCCTCGCTGGTATCAAGTCACAGTCCAATTTGACCAAAAATTTATCAAGCCAGTTCCGCTAGCTTTGCTCAAAGTTGATAAAGCCCTACATGACTTTAAGTTAACTCAAAAAGGAAGTCGGCTTTCGATTATCCCTCTCGAAAAAACTCATTGGGACCATATAATCGGTGCATACTTGAATAAAGAAAAACCTAAACTAGAATAGCATTGTTCGTTTTTATTTTAGGTTTTTCACGCCAGTTGTGTGTTGCTTCCATCAGCTAATGTACTCTGAACTATAGGTGTGAGTGAGCATAGCCAATCAAGCATTAATGACTGAGCAATCTCAATTCGAACATCATTTAACTGTATTAAAAAGTATCATTGAATCGGTCACATTTGTGATTATTGATAATCATTATGTTGTGGTCAATAATATAAGTGACATTAGATACAAGTCCGATTTGTAATTTACGAAATTAACGTAAAATATCGTCGAACTTTTAAATTTCAGGGAATAGCATGTCCGCTTTATTAAACGTACCACACCAAGAGCGCAGAAATGACACACTCAACTTTGATGCATTTTGGGATCTTTTAACGCTCGCCCAAAAACTTGCTTTAAATAAGCTAAATCAATATGGATACCAGTTAGCTTTTACTCGCGCTGAGTCAGGTACACATTTAGCAGTAGCTCAATGTGATACTGTATTTGCCACGATTGATTTCGAAGGTGAAGTTAACTTAAACCCAACTCTGACTTTAAGGTAACTACTTAATTAAATTGCTCCATTCAACTTCACCCGTTAATACACGTTCTGGTGCTATATAGTGTAAGATATCCCCTGAACTCACTGTATAGCCTAAAGGTGGATTCAACTCTAACTGATCAGCAATTCTTGAGTGGGCCACCCCTAATACGATTGCATCATGTGTATCTTTGAAATAATGAAAAATAGCTGAAAATGTCAAACCATTAACCCCATTAGGAATAACCAGACTAAACTGCGTATCCCCATATAAAGTTGACAATAGCTCTTCTTGTACTCTGCTTGAACCAGGATCTTGCATTGAACGAACGAGTATCTCTGCTGATTTAGAGCTACTGCATTCAACATTTTTACAATGATCTCGCAGCATCTCAATTTTAGAGTCATCGATAAAGTATGCACTAATATGGCACTGCGGCTTTACTAGTTTACTCACCCGCAGAGATGTCGTAAAAGTTTGATTATCATCCGTTCCATCAACAATAATTTTATCCGCTTGACTAATTGCAACCCTCTCTAATTCGTGCAAATCAGTAAAACTTGTCAATTTAGCAAAATCAACATAAGGATTGTTGTGAAATGGATGATGCATATCATCTGTGACAGCTAATAAAATACGTCGTTCTAAACGTTTGTTATCAGCCAAAATATGCTGAATAATTTTATTTGTACGAGTTTCATGCCAACCAAAAATAATAATATGGTCTTCAAAATGGCTAAAATTGTTTTCACCTGTCATAGAGCGCTTAATCGTTTGTGTAATTGATTGCCCAGTCTTCCCAAGAAAGACCCCAAATAATGCAAGACCAAAAGGTATTTGAAATAATGCAACACACCATTTGCCTAAATCTGTCGATGGACTGAAGTCACCATATCCTACAGTCGATGTTGTCACAATATAATAATAAATATAATGTTGAGCCTTAGTTAACTCAGTCTCACCTGCAATGACTAACATAACCCATGTTAATAATAAATGCCCGAGTACAGCGAGCATAACAAACTGCCAGCTCACTTTATCAATATGCGTTCTTACAACTAACACCAGCTTTTTTAATATCATACTCATTTAGTGACTCATAAAAATAACTGCCTACGATGGCAGAAGATGTTGCATATACTTATATAACAACATGATCCATTACATTTTAGAAAGCTTACAGCCCTAGCACTAATGACACAACCGCATTAAACAGCTAAACTCAATGTTGAACTGTTGAAAGTTCGACAAAGGCAAACTTAATGAAAGTTAAGGACGCAAAGCTATTGATCTAAGGGTGTTTTACCTATGATTGCAAAGCCGCCAACGATAACAGTATCGGGGGCTTGGCTGCTTCGAATGTACCTCCGAACTCATTTAAATCACTTGATTTCAAGCTTTTTTGAGTAAGGCGGAGCAGCCTATTTTCGACTCTATTTAGAGAGCAATGTTGTTTTCTCAATATACAAAGCTATTTGCTGCTCAAGAATAAAGAGTGGAACAGAACCATTTTTCAGTATTTCGTAATGAAATTCACGTACATCAAACTTATCCCCTAAAGCTTGCTCGGCTTGCTTCCTTAACCGCTTGATTGTTAGCTCACCGACTTTGTAAGAAAGTGCTTGGCCTGGCCATGAGATGTAGCGATCAGTTTCTGTTTTAATATTATGTAGCGAAAGTGCTGTATTTTCTTGCATAAATGCCATTGCTCGTTCACGACTCCAATCATACATGTGCATACCTGTATCAACCACAAGTCGAGCCGCACGCCACATTTCATAAGTTAAGCGACCAAAGTTACTATATGGGTCCTGATAAAAACCAGCTTCTAGTCCGAGCCATTCAGAATATAACCCCCACCCCTCACCAAACGCTGAAATATATGAATTGCGTCTATAACTAGGTAAGTGATCTAATTCTGCATTTAAAGAAATTTGTAAATGATGACCAGGAACCGCTTCATGTAACGTTAGTGCTTCAAGTACATAGAGTGGACGCTTATCTAAGCCATAGGTATTCACCCAATAATACCCGGGTTGATCATCTCGATTAGAGCCAACATAGCGGCCTGTTGTATATTTTGGCGCGATACTATCAGGAACCGGAGCCACACCATAAGGGGTTCTTGGTAAATATTTAAATAGTTTAGGTAATTGCGCATCCATTTTTTTAGCTATAAAAGAGGCTTCTTTTAACAGCTCTTCGGGTGTTTTTGCATAAAACTGTTCGTCGGTACGCAAAAAGTTTACAAAGTCAGCAAAACTCCCTTTGAAGCCTACTTGTGTAATCACCTCTTCCATCTCTTGCCTGATACGCGCCACTTCATCCAAGCCTAATTGATGGATTTGCGCAACCGACATATCTGTCGTAGTGTAATGCCCTGCGCGGTTTTCATAAAAAGCCCGGCCATTTGGTGTCGAGATTATTCCGATCTTTTTTCTTGCCGCAGGAAAGTATTCATTCACAAAAAAATCAAAATAGTTGTGCAGAGCCGGATTTACCTGCTCAGAAATGATGTGTTTAGCTCGCAGCTGTAATGCAGAAAAATCTGCATCGGATATATATGCTTTATTTTCTTTTAGTGGGGCAAAAAAGTCAGACTCTTCAACCTTATCATTAATCAACGCACTGATTGAAGATTCATAACCAACCAATACAGCCTGCGGTTGAGTGAAGCCAATTTTCATCCCTTCTCTCATCCAGCCGATATTTTGGTTAAAGAAACGAGGTACATCCGCTAAACGATTTAAATATAACTCGATACCATCACGAGAAGAAAAGTCAGAGCGTGCAACAATAAACGAGAGTTCAGAATGGAAACCAAATTCCGAAGTTAATGGCATCATATGCGCATTAAAGCGATATTCATCTATATTATTTTGTATTTGCGCTTTTAGAATTGCCAGATTGATTTGATTCTCAGCACTTAAGGCTGCTTTATTCAGATCATCAAGCTGCTGTAAAAACATGATTCGTTGCTGATTGGACTGCGCTAAAAAATCAGCCGATAAGTCAGCTAGAAAATATCCTTGTTGTTGTTTTTCATCAGAAGTCTCAAGACTATTTCTAAAATCAATAACTTGTTGTGCAACTTCTTCAAAAGATTGGTCTGCACTACGTGTCGTAGACTGACAAGCTGTTAAAGCTAATACAGCCGCCATTGCTAATAGTGATTTCTTCATTATGGTATTCATTTTATTTTTAATTCCACGAGGCTACCCCAGCGGTCTTAAATTGCCAACTAAATACGCTCAATCTAAGTAACAATTAGGCAACCTTTATAAGCAACCATCACTAGATTGCATCATTATTACCCACTTAAGTATGAATTTGATTGATATTCATCTAAAACAGTTTCAAATCGGGCTAATTTGTTTTTAAATGCAGGCACAGCCTAAGGATCAGGCTTGTCTTTTCGTGATACGGAAGTTGAGCATTTTTAAATTTATCGCTATTTCTCTCTCGGTGTTGATTATGAAATACCATGATTCCATGGCCATAGCCCAAGACAAAATGACACAAGTTTGTCTTTTTTTAGAACGTCATAACCTAGTTCCGATCCCTGCTAATTATCATGTTGCTTATGCTTATGTGTCCAACACCGAAGCAGCATTATCCAATATCATCGATAAAAATATTGCCAATAACATTTCATTAGACAACTTTTTGATGGAGTCTTGGTTTAATGAGTATTTATCATTTGATACAAAAAGCAACGATGCGTTGCTACAAGGGACGAAGAACGTGGTTGAACAAGTCAGTAAAGCAACTGAAGACAGCGCTGAGTCGGTAAACCAATACTTGGCTCAATTAGATTCGGGTTTAGTTGCCATTGATGAAACCAATATAGCCCAATCACGTCAAGTTATCTCTGAGTTAATCGAAGCAAGCTACGAACTAAAAGCTGAGCAACTCAAAATTCAAGAGCGCATCTTCCAAGCACAAGCTGAAGCGCTCAAAGCTCAACTAAAAATAGACGAGCTAAAAAAAGAACGATATAGCGATCCTTTAACTGGCCTATATCAGCATGCATATTTAAATCAGCAAATCACATTATGGCAACAAGATTCGCACTCTTTATGTGCGATCGCCATCAATATTGATCACTTCAACGAATTTAATCGTCGATATGGGCACCTTATTGGCGACATCGTCTTAAGTAAAGTAGCAAAAAAAGTACAATCTTATGTTCTTGAAAGCGGCTTACCTGTCAGAACAAAAAGCGAAGAGTTCATGGTGTTTTTGCCCGATATTGACATCAATACGGCCAGTGAAATAGCTGAAAAAATACGTGGAGGCGTAGAAAAACTCCGCTTTATAAGCTCGCGTAGTGGAAAAAGGCTCCCAACTATCACCGTTTCTGTTGGTGTTGCAAAAAATACCATTAAGGAAGACATCAACCACTTAACAACTCATGCCTCACAAGCCTTACAGCAAGCTAAGCTCAATGGCCGTAATACCGTTGTTAACTCTTTAAATTAAAATTAGTCATTGGATGAGCTATTTGAAACCCTTGTAGCCCATCCATCCCGAGCTGTCTTGCCCAACGCGCTTCTTTATCAGTCTCTATTTGCTCACATACAACTGTAATCCCCAAGCTATGCGCTAATTGCACGATTGTTTCTAAAAAAGACCAATTTGCTTGATCGGCATCCAAATCATGAATAAAACTGCCATCAATTTTTATGACATCGACATGCCACATACGAAGCATTTTAAGAGTATTGTCCCCCATTCCAAAATGGTCGACTGCAACTTTACTGCCCATTGACTGGAGACGATGGACGATCGCAGTCGCATTTTGAATTTGGCTTAAGGATGCCTCATCAAACTCCCAAATAACAGAACTAAAAAAGTCGCCATATGAATGTGATAATTCAGTCAGCCAACCACTGAATTTTTCATCTAACATACTATAAGGTGATAAATTAATACTGACTGGTAAAATTAGTTCGCTATTCAAATAAGCCTGTTTCACCATCTCAATGATTCGCTTATCAAAATATTCGACACAGTGAAATTTTTCAGCCTGGGCTTGAAGTAACCGAGCAGGTATAGCTTGATTTTGATATTCAAATGAACTCAATACTTCTGCAAACATATTATTTATCTCATCAGCTAACATCACTCTTTGCTGACAGAAATTTAAACTCGCCCCCTCAATCACGTTTAATACCGCAGTGCGTGATTTAAGTAGCGAGCTAACCTTACTTAACTCACTATTTTCACAATTAAAATGGTACAAATGAGGTTCTTTTGCTGCCAAACTCAATGCATCGTCGACACGAATTAAGATATCTGAGATGGACTCTTTTGGCTGAAATACAGTTGCACCTATCAAGACTTGCTTTTTGCGTTGATAGCGGTTTTGTAATTCTGTAAATTCAGCGGCTAATTGATGAATGCGATCAATCACATCATCTTGTAATACATCTTTTAAGATGCTTGCAAATTCGTACTCATTGACTCTATATAATTCAAAATTTGCATCTTGTTTAAGTGTTAACTGGCTGGTATGAATAATATCTTCAAGAAGAGAGCGGGCTATATTGAATCCTTCTTGTTGACGAATAAGTTCAAACTGATTCAATCGAATGAATACTAACGCACCATTATGGGCTTCTGTTTCAGATAACGCCTGGCTTAACTGGGCAATAAACAAACGTCGATTACCTAGCTGTGTTAACTCATCTTTGTATAGCGACTTTTTGGCATTTTCGAGTCGCTCACTCAATTCATTTATAAACGATTTCACCTGCTCAGTCATATCATTATGAACTTGCACAAGCCTCTCTACTTCTTTAACGCTCTTAATAGGCTTTAGGACGGGAAAGTGTTTATTTGTGACAGCATGTGATTGAGACTCTATCGCTGATAATGATTGTGTAATCGAACGCGAAAAGCGGCGAATATAAAAAGACAAACAAATAGTTAATAGTACATAGCCAGTAAAAAGCCCTACCGTTACTTGAGTTGCCAATTGCGTGAGACTGACATTTTGCAATTGAATTGTTAAAACGAATTTAATTCCTGAGCGGGTAGTAAATGGCTTTTTAATGGGTGGAGAGATTAGATTTAAGAATTTAAGCCCCTCAAGTCTCCCTGAACTTTGATTGCTCCGCTGGTAATATTGATGAATTAATTGATCATTGGATACGTCAGTTAGCGACAATAATTTTACCGGTCCTTTTGAGGCTGTACCGTTAATTACACTCGCTATATCAGTTGTAGACTCATCTTCAATACTATGCTGCACTTGGTTGACTATCATGTTCGCAATAAACTGCGTTTGCACAATATTATGTTGCTGAACGTGGTAGCGCGCTAAAAAGATAATCAGACACGCGCTGAGAAATAACAAGGTCAATAAAAATAAACTAAAAACACTCATCAAATGACGCGCAAGACCCATAGCCCCTCCAAAAAAAGACCAGTAACATAAATACACTCTATCCATAGTCTAGTGGGTATAAAATGAATCGCCTTAAAATGTGGAATTTTATAGGTAAATCAGTACGCGTCTCTGATCAGTTAATGGTATTGTGCCAAGCAATAAAGTAAACTAGCTAGGCAGCTAAATACAGAGAAAAACCATGGATAACAAGCAAGAAAACACCACTCACTTTGGTTATAAAACCGTTGAAGCAGAAAAAAAAGCCAGCTTAGTTGCTGATGTTTTTCATTCGGTTGCAGCCAAGTACGATGTCATGAATGACTTAATGTCGATGGGCATACATCGTTTATGGAAACGACAAACCATCGCAAGTTCAGGTGTGCGTAAAGGCCATAAAATTCTCGATTTAGCTGGCGGTACTGGTGATCTCACCGCCAAGTTTAGCCAAATAACTGGCGAAACAGGACAAGTTATTTTAGGTGATATTAATGACTCTATGCTCAAAGTTGGGCGAGAGAAATTACGCAATTTAGGGTTAGTCGGCAATATTGAATACGTTCAAATGAATGCTGAAGCCCTGCCGTTTCCTGATAATACATTCGATATCATCACCATTGCATTTGGTCTACGAAATGTAACAGATAAAGAAAAAGCACTTGCATCTATGTATCGCGTTTTAAAGCCCGGCGGCCGCTTACTTGTTTTAGAGTTTTCGAAGCCTAGCTCAGAAGCATTAGCTAAAGTATATGATTTTTATTCATTTAATATTTTACCGACCATGGGTAAAGTGATCGCCAATGACAGCGAATCTTATCAATACTTAGCAGAATCCATTCGGATGCACCCCGATCAAGACACGCTAAAAAGAATGATGGAAGATGTCGGCTTTGAACAAACAAATTATCAGAACTTAACTGGCGGGATCGTTGCATTGCACCGAGGTTTCAAATTTTAGGATTGCCATTTATGCTTTCGCAATTTTTAGTTGCCCTTGTTGAGCAAGCAATAAACCAAGTATTTAAACTGGATAATAAATTGCATCACTTATTACAGCCGACTAAACACAAGACGCTGTTAATTGAAGTACGCGACTGGCAACAAGCTTTTTCACTCACTTATACCGGTGAGAAAATACTAATATTTTGCACCGACGAACACCACGCCGAATGTGTAATAAGCTCAGATATGGCAACCCTGCAACAGCTTTCACAAGCGAATAAAATAACGCAACTTATCAGAGAAAATAAACTCGATTTAGATGGTGATTTACATCTTGCACAAGCCTATAGCGGTGCTTTTTCAAAAATTAATATTGATTGGGAAGAACATTTATCTGACTTTTTAGGAGATGCTGCAAGTCATAAGCTATTTAGTTTGATAACTAAAACCCAACAACAAGCAAACACCTCATTTGAAAAGTGTCAGCGCACTCTGACCTCTTTCATGCAAGATGAATTAAAGGTCGCCATACACCCCATAGAGCTGTCTCAATTCAAAGAGCAAAACCGTGCATTGAAAGCTCAATGCGCACACTTAGAACTTCGTATTGATAACTTACTCAAGCAAGTAAAAGGATAACCTTTCCGTGCGTACAGCCAGACTTTACAAAATAATCCACACTTTATTATATTTTGGCTTAGACACCCTTATCCCCAAGAAATGGCAACCCTGGTACTTAAAAGGATTCCGCTGGTGTTTTTTTTGGATTAAGAACCAACATAAAACAACACCAAATGGCCAAAAGCTGCGCTTAGCATTAGAGCACTTAGGGCCTGTGTGGATTAAATTTGGCCAAATGCTTTCTACTCGCCAAGATCTGCTATCAGTAGAAATGGCGCAAGAACTTGCCTTATTGCAAGATAAAGTACCGCCATTTTCTGGCTCCCAAGCACAAGCTATCATCGAGCAAGCTCTTGAGCTTAAAAGCATCAATGAGTTATTTGTAGAGTTCGAAAGTACCGCTCTTGCTTCAGCTTCAATCGCACAAGTTCACAGCGCTAAATTATTAAAAGACGATGGCTCAACTGATGATATTGTGATTAAAGTCATTCGTCCTGATATAGAAAAGACAATACATGCCGATCTACAACTGATGCACGATCTGGCCAAATTAGCGAACCACTTACTACCAGATGGTAAACGTTTACGACCCGTTGAAGTGATTAAAGAATATAAAAAAACACTGTTAGATGAGTTAGATTTAATGCGAGAAGGCGCTAATGCAATCCAGCTTAGACGTAATTTCGAAGGCTCAGAAAGCCTCTACATCCCCTATATTTACAGTGATTTAAGTCGTAAAAACGTATTGGTAATGGAACGAATTTACGGGATCCCTGTATCTGATTTAGCAGCCTTAAAAGCACAAGGGACAAACTTAGAACTGCTCGCTGAGCGCGGTGTCCAAGTCTTTTTTACCCAAGTATTCAGAGACAGCTTTTTTCATGCAGACATGCACCCTGGCAATATTTTTGTCTCCTACGATACCCCCAACAACCCAAAATACATTGGTATCGACTGCGGTATAGTCGGCACTCTTAACCGAGAAGATAAACGATATTTGGCAGAAAATTTCATCGCTTTTTTTAATCGAGATTATCGAAAAGTGGCCGAGCTGCATGTCGATTCTGGCTGGGTCCCTGCACAAACCAATGTTGAAGAGTTTGAATTTGCCATTCGCACAGTATGTGAACCCATTTTTCAAAAGCCTTTAGCCGAAATTTCCTTTGGCCATGTACTGGTTAATTTATTTAATACTGCGCGACGCTTCAATATGGAAGTACAGCCCCAGCTTGTTTTACTTCAAAAAACGTTACTTTATGTAGAAGGGCTTGGTCGCCAACTTTATCCTCAGCTCGATTTATGGAAAACAGCTAAACCATTTTTAGAGCAGTGGGTGAAAGACCAAGTAGGCCCGATGGCTGTCCTCAAGCATATCCAAGCTAATCTCCCATTTTGGGGAGAAAAGCTTCCTGAACTTCCTGATCTTATTTATAACTCTTTGAAAAATAACCAACGCCCGCACGCGAGCACCTCAGAGCGCAAACCGACATCAAGTAAGCCGATTTTGCTTGGGCTATTTGGATGCACAAGTTTTCTGACCGCCTGTTTATTTTACCTTGAGAAACAGCCTGTAATTGCACTCATTAGTTTAACCTGTTCAATTGGCTTCTCTTTAGGTGCGTGGTTAAAAACAAATGATGAAGTTTAAATAAATTGGGACGTGAACAGATCACACATTGCACAAATTAACACTACTGATTTTTCATATTTCGGGCGTATAATAATCAAAATTTTTAGAGGATAACATCATGGGTTTTGGCGGCATCAGCATTTGGCAGTTAGTGATTATTCTTGCAATCATTGTATTGCTATTTGGCACGAAAAAATTACGTAATATCGGCGGCGACTTAGGTAATGCAGTAAAAGGCTTCAAAAAAGCCGTCTCAGATGAGAATGCAACACCAGACTCAAGCACGCAAACACCCAACGTCACACAAAAAGAAGGTGAAGTAAAAGCAGTCAATACTCAAAAAGAGCAGGATAAGGTCTAACACATGGGAATGTGGGAGCTGGTTGTTGTTTTTGTCGTGGGCTTAATTGTGCTTGGCCCTGAACGTTTACCTGTTGCAGTTCGAACTGTTGCTCGCTGGTTTAAAACTGTAAAGCAATTTGGCAATACCATTCAAGCAGAAGTCAACGAAGAGCTCCGAGTGCATGAATTACATCAGAATCTCAAAAAGGCCGAAGAGCAAGGCATGGAGAATTTATCTCCTCAATTACAACGTTCATTAGACGAACTAAACCAAGCTGCACAATCAGTTACTCATAGTTTCAAACCGACTCCCCCTTCAGAACAAGATAAAAAAGATGACTAGCCAAGCGGCCCAATCCGGCTTTATTAGCCATTTAGTAGAACTTCGCAATCGCTTGATGCGTGCCCTTTTGTCTATTTTGCTAATATTTTTAAGCTTAGTTTACTTTGCCAACGATATTTATAGTTTCGTTGCTGACCCGCTGATCCAGCACTTGCCTGAGAATGCCAGTATGATCGCAACAGATGTCACAGCCCCCTTTTTTGCACCGTTCAAACTGACTTTATTTGCTGCGTTATTCCTCTCTTTCCCATTTATTTTGCACCAAATATGGGGGTTTATCGCGCCAGGTCTGTACCAAACTGAAAAAAGAATGCTCATCCCGATTCTGATCTCGAGTATATTGTTGTTTTATGGCGGAATAGCATTCTGTTATTTTGTTGTATTTCCGATAATTTTAGGTTTTTTTACAGGGATTGGCCCAGAGGTCATGACACTCACTCCTGATATTAGTAGTTATTTAAGTTTTGTGCTCAAACTCTTTTTCGCTTTTGGCATCGCTTTTGAAATCCCGGTTGCGATTATGCTGCTCTGCTGGAGTGGCGTAACCACGATAGAAAACTTAAAAGAAAAGCGCCCTTATGTCGTCGTCGGTGCGTTTGTTGTTGCCATGTTTTTAACACCTCCGGATGTACTATCACAAACATTGCTGGCTATTCCCATGCTTGCCCTATTTGAGTTAGGCTTAGTGCTGGCTTCTTTTTATTCAAAAAAGCCACAACCTCAAGAAACTGAAGAAATGGAATAAAAATGAAAAAAATAATTCTTAGTTTATCTGTACTCTCTTTATGTTCAACAGCCGCACTGGCAACAAGCACAATCGAAAATTGCCGAGCCGTTGAAAATGACCTACATCGTTTAATGTGCTACGACGCTGCCGTCGACTCACTCAATAAAAAGAAAGAGGTCACCCCTCCCGTTGTTAAAACAAACAGTGTAGAGCCAACAAAAATCCAAGCACCTCAAAATGTTGTTGTGCCGATAACGCCAGAAAAAGAAGTTGAGCAACATAACAATACGAACACTGAGTTTGGGCTTGAGCACAAAAATATTGCTAAAGATGATGATTCTCAAGAATTAGTGTCTGTAGTTTCAACGGTAAAAAAGGCCCCCAGAGGAGAGCTGATTTTAACTCTTGATAATGGTCAGGTTTGGCGTCAATTAGGCACAGATAGTTTTAGAGTTAAAGCTGGACAAACGGTGATTATTTCACGAGGAATACTCAACTCTTTCTTACTCAAAATTGTAGATAAGAACAAAAGCATCCGGGTAAAACGCACCTCATAATGAACGAGAAACTCATTGATGCAGGGGTAAATCTTACTAGCCATCAATTTTTGGCTGATTTACCCGATATTATCGCCAGAGCTCGCAACGCAAACATCGACAATATGCTGGTGATTGGTACGGATGTCGAACAAAGCACGATTGCACTGCAACTGGCTCAGCAGTACCAACTGTTTGCATCTGCCGGGGTGCATCCTCATTATGCGAATGATGTAGCTGATGATTTTATAGAGCAATTACGGCTACTTGCACACAACCCTTGGTGTAAAGCTATTGGTGAGTGTGGTCTCGACTTTAACCGTAACTTAAGTTCACCAGCCCAGCAAGAATTGGTATTTGACGCGCAATTGTCTCTAGCTGAGTCACTCGACATACCGGTATATATGCATGAGCGAGATGCCAGTGACGCTTTGCATCATTGTGTAAAAGCGCATTCAATCTCTGGCGTTGTTCATTGTTTTACGGGTAACAAACACGCACTTGAACGTTATTTAGACTTAGGTCTCTACATTGGCATAACTGGATGGGTGTGCGATGAGCGTCGTGGCGTACCGTTACAACAACTCATTCAGTATATTCCGGATGATCGCCTCTTGATCGAGACTGATGCTCCTTATCTAATCCCCAGAACAATCCAACCTAAGCCAAAAAAACATCGTAACGAACCTGCATATTTACGCTATATCTGCGAATTGATTGCACATTTAAAGCAGTGCAGCTCAGCACATATTGCTAAAACAACCTATGCTAATACCCAGCGCTTATTCAAATTGGAGCAAGACTGTTAATGTTGGCTCGTTATTGGGTGTGTATATTCGTTTGTATATTCATTATGCCAATCGGATCTGCTGCAGATCTAATTATTGATCACCAGTTTTCATCTGCGAAGCCACTTCATTTTTACTATACCCAATCAAATGCCACCATCAATGAGGCTATTCATCTCGATAGGCAATCTTGGCTGCAATCAACAGATGGCGCGCTTAATTTAGGCTTACAAGATCAGACAACTTGGGCCTATTTTTCACTTACAAACCCAACAAATACCGACAAGCAACTCTACCTGCTGCTTGCCCATCCATTAATTGATAGCGTGACACTTTTTCAATCTCACCTAGATTCGATACATCAATTTGACAGCATCGGTGACCGTGAGCCGCTTATAAATAGGCAGATCAAAGATGAAGCACTCATTTTTTCTATCACCCTTAAAGCAGGATCTGCAGACCAATTTTTTATTCAAATAAACAGCGAAGGCAACATCAAGCTACCACTTAGCCTGTGGACTCCTGAAGCTATGGTGCAAAGTAAAAGTAAAAACAATTTAATTACTGGGATATTTTTGGGTTTTTTACTTGCACTTGTTTTTAGTAACGCTTTGCTATTTGCACTCACACGTAAATCGCGATTTTTGCTTGGCGCATGTTATATTGCCAGTCTTTGGGCATTACTTACCGTAGTACTCGGTTTCAGTTATCGTTATTTCAACTTTAATAACCAATGGTTTCAAACAATCAATATTGCGTTACTCTTTTTATCCGCCACGCTTTTACTTAACCAGTTAACTGAAAAGCTGCTTCAACTCAAAAGTGAATTTAAAAAGTTACTGCGTATCCTACGAGTTATTTTTGTCAGCTGCTGTATTGCCTTACTATTTTTACCTTGGATGAGCTATGCCAATGGCTTAGCTCTGAGCTTATACGCAAGTGCGATTAACTTAGCAACTTGCTTCATAGTGTGTGCTTACTTAGTTTTCAAACAACACCACTATGCACGATTGCTTGCAGTCTCATTAGCGAGCTATCTTTTTGCGGTTATCTTTAGTCTGGCCGTTTTCAATGGTCATGATGCTTTTCTTCCCGAGATGGCAAAAATGTTAATAGGGACTTTTTTAATCAGCAGTATGCTAATTTCATATTTGTTAATTCAGCAATTTATTGATCGTAGAGATTTCAAAATGCATCGCCAGCAAAAGTTACTTGCTGAAGCCAAAATTAAAGACAATTTACAACTTGAAACCATAAAATTACAGCAAGATATGGAAGAGGATTTAGAACGTAGAATCCAAGAGCATACATTTGAGTTACAAGTTACATTACGCGAGTTAGAAGATAAAAATCGTGAGTTAGAAGAAAAAAATACCCTTGATGCATTAACCGGGATCCGTAATCGCAGTTATTTCGATAAAAAACTCACGATGGAGTTTAGGCGCTCACACCGCGAAGAGACACCTCTTGCAGTGATTATGCTTGATATCGATCACTTCAAAAAAATAAATGACAGTATTGGTCACTTAGCCGGTGATGATGCAATTCGTTTTGTCGCAAATAGCATCCAGTATTGTTTAAAACGCCCGTCTGACGAAGTCTGTCGCTATGGTGGAGAAGAGTTCGCCATTATTTTACCCAATACAGATACTAAAGGAGCAATGTTAGTTGCACAGGCCATCCGACAACGGATTAGCGCTCAACCAGTACAAACCGTCGCTGGCGTCGTTAACATGACCATCAGTGCCGGTGTATTTAGCGCTATCGCTCAACGCGATCAAGAGCCTAGTCAATATACCGCTTTTGCTGACAAGGCATTATATCAAGCTAAACATCAGGGGCGAGATCAAGTATGCAGCTTTCAATCCCCTTTTCCAAATCAATCTGAGTAGGATTTCATATGTCACAATCTGGTTTAGATCTTTTCCCATACACTCGCATGCGAAGAATGCGTCGTGATGACTTTTCACGCAGACTGATGAGCGAAAATCAGTTAAGTGTTAATGATCTCATTTTTCCTGTCTTTGTTCTTGATGGCAACAATCGCCGTGAAGCGATTGATTCGATGCCTGGTATCGAACGCCTTTCAATTGATTTACTCATCAAAGAAGCAAAAGAGCTAGAACAGCTTGGCGTTCCAGCTATTGCTATTTTTCCAGTAACCCCCAGTGATAAAAAGTCACTTTTTGCAGAAGAAGCATTTAACCCAGAGGGGTTAGCACAACGCACGGTCCGTGCATTAAAACAAGAAGTGCCAAATATGGGGGTGATAACTGATATCGCCCTTGACCCATTCACGACTCATGGTCAAGATGGCATCATCGATGACGAAGGCTATGTAATCAATGATACCACTGTCGATATCTTAATTAAGCAAGCATTATCTCATGCACAAGCTGGAGCAGATGTTGTCGCCCCATCTGATATGATGGATGGTCGGATTAGCGCCATCAGAGAGGCTTTAGAAGAACACGGTTTTATCCATACTCGAATCATGGCTTATTCCGCTAAATACGCTTCTAGTTATTATGGCCCATTTAGAGATGCCGTCGGTTCAGCTGGTAACCTAAAAGGGGCTGATAAAAAAACTTACCAAATGGATCCTGCCAATTCAGATGAAGCATTACGTGAAGTAGCGTTAGATTTACAAGAGGGAGCCGATATGGTCATGGTCAAACCAGGTATGCCTTACTTAGATATCGTCAGAAGAGTCAAAGATGAATTTGGTGTTCCGACTTTTGCTTACCAAGTAAGCGGTGAATACGCCATGCATATGGCAGCGATTAACAATGGCTGGTTAGCTGAACGCCCGTGTATAATGGAGTCACTCCTTGCATTCAAACGGGCTGGTGCTGATGGGATCCTCACCTATTTCGCTAAACAAGTGGCGATTTGGCTAAACGAAAAATAACACCGCATACCGCATTCAGTGCTGTCAAATTAACGGCATCACTAATGCGGCTTTTTACTGTTCAAGCAACACGATAACCAGTAAACTCAAACCGATCATGCACACACACGCTGTTGCTCTAATTAACCACTTTGGCTCAATCTTTTGCTGCAACCAAAAACTATAAAAAAACCGGACGAAATAAGTCGCAGTCATACCAAACAAAGCAAAAATTAATAAATAAATGACTAGCAAACTCTCTCCCATGCTTATTTGAAGTTAGTCAGGTTGACATCACATTATTAAGCATAGCAAGTAAAGGAATCGGCAGATAGATCTTTAAAAGGAAGGAAGTGTTGATAAGATTTTTAACATTCAGTTGGTTGCGGGAGCCGGATTTGAACCGACGACCTTCGGGTTATGAGCCCGACGAGCTACCAGGCTGCTCCATCCCGCGCCTGAATGTGTAAGAGTTATTTTAATTCTGTCTTAACATCAGAATACAGTAACCAAAGAATTGGTTGCGGGAGCCGGATTTGAACCGACGACCTTCGGGTTATGAGCCCGACGAGCTACCAGGCTGCTCCATCCCGCGCCTGAATATGTAAGAGTTATTTTAATTCTGTCTTAACAGCAGAATACAGTAACCAAAGAATTGGTTGCGGGAGCCGGATTTGAACCGACGACCTTCGGGTTATGAGCCCGACGAGCTACCAGGCTGCTCCATCCCGCGCCTGTAAAAAAGCTTTAAATCAACAACTTAAAAGCCCTTCTCTAAAAAAGTAAAATTAAGTAAACCTTAGATTTATTAACTTCCTCCCTAAGAGAGAGCGCTATAATATAGAAAAACTAAGATTATGCAAGCTAAATTTAACTAAGCCGCTAAAAATCACATTTTTATCAACGATGGTGGGGTTTTATCAAATTCGACCAATCCCAATCAGGGTGCCCCATAACAATGAAATCAGGGTTTTCAGTAGATTCTCGTTGATTGTATGAAAGAGGGTTAAACTCTGCATCAACAATCGAGCCCCCCGCCTGCTCAATGATTACTTGTGATGCGCCAGTATCCCACTCACCTGTAGGACCTATTCGCATGAAGAAATCAGCTTTACCTTCAGCTATTATGCATGCTTTCAATGAGCAAGAGCCCAATGGGATAGTATCAAATTGCGCTTCGATAAAGCAGCTCACAGCTTCTAGCTTTTGCCTTCGGCTGACAGCTAAAGTTAAATTATCAGGCTTTGCAACTGAAATTGCTTTATCATGGCCATTTTTTCGCTTAAATGCACCATGAGTATCAGCAGCAAAATAAGTTACCCCTTTAGTCGGCCAGTGTATCACCCCTAAAACAGGTTTATTGTTTTCTATCAATGCAATATTTACTGCGAAATCACCACTTTTTAGAATGAACTCACCGGTTCCATCCATCGGATCTAGAAGCCAATAACGAGACCAATCTTTACGTTGAGATAAAGGAGGGATAGGCGTTTCTTCAGACATAATAGGAATATTAGGCGCTAGTAATTGCAGGCCCGCCACAAGCACTTCATTTGCAGCCAAATCTGCTTTTGTCACCGGAGTATGATCACCCTTTTCTTGTTGACCAATATCATCTAAATCGTAAATAGCTAAAATGGCTTTACCTGCTTGCTCCGCTAAGGTAATACAAGGCTCAAGGAGTGACTTCATCTTATTCTCCTAGTTTGTCAAAATAATGTGTTGCCATCATCAAAGCAGCGACACTTCGCGCTTCAGTAAAATCAGCCTGTTCAAGTAAAGTTGGCCATTGAGCAATGGGCCAGTACACGACTTCTAAAGGCTCAGGCTCATCACCTTCTCGTTTCTCTTCATATAAATTTTGTGCAATTAAAATGTGCATAGTTGCATTGAAATAACTTGGTGCCATGCTCACTTGTTTTAAAGGCTGGAATAACTCCGCCCCAAAACCGACCTCTTCCATTAATTCTCTATTTGCAGCTTCCATAGGTGTTTCACCAGGGTCAATTAAGCCTTTAGGAAAACCTAATTGATAATCATGGGTACCAGCGCAATACTCTCGCACTAAAATAAGCTGATCGTCTGCAGTAATTGGCACAATCATCACCGCTCCACGACCAGACCCCTTAATCCGCTCATATTGGCGACGTTGGCCATTTGAAAAATTTAAATCCAATGACTCTATTGTAAATAACCGGCTCTGAGCAATGTTTGATGTCGCCAGTATTTCTGGCAACGGGTGATCCTTTTTCTGTGCCATCACACTTCTTTTGTTATCATGCTGCTAATATCTTAATCATAATAGTTTTATGGCTAAAAACCTATGTTAAATTGGCAGCAAATCGACACCGTATTATTAGATATGGATGGCACTTTACTCGACCTTCATTTTGATAATCAATTTTGGCTGGAGCTCATCCCGAAAAAGATATCAGAGCAAAAAGGGATCAGTTTTGAACAAGCAAAAGCTGAGCTATTTGCAAAATATCAAAAAGTAGAAGGGCAAATAGAGTGGTACTGTTTAGATTATTGGCAACAAGAGCTCAACCTGCCAATTGTCGCGCTAAAAGCAGAGATACAACATTTGATTAGTATCCGCCCTGACGTCCCTGAATTCTTAACTGCATTAAAAATGGCAGGAAAAGAGCTAATCATGTTGACCAATGCACACCCTGATAGCCTAAGTTTAAAAGTAGAGCGTACAAACATTGATAGATACCTCGATAAACTCATTTCTACCCATGAATTTGGAGTCTCAAAAGAGCATCAAGATCTTTGGTTAAATGTACAGAAAAGAATCGGGTTTGATCCTCAAAGAACTTTATTTGTCGACGATAGTCTGACAATTCTAAGGGCAGCTAAAGAATTTGGCGTCGCTCATTTACTTGCGGTTGCAAACCCCGATAGTCAAAAACAAGAAATACAAACCATGGAGTTTTTAGGCATTACCGACTATCGAGACTTACTGCCTATCGCGTAACGTTTAAATTTGACGAGCGAATTGAGAAGGAGTGTGTGGTGCAGTCGCAGAAAAATAGTGATTAGCAATACGCTCTGCACGCTGTTCGATTTCAGGGTCTCGCGGAACTTTTGTTTGTTCCATTATAGCTGAAAACTCCTCAAGCTCAGTTGAGCGACTCGCCTTAGCGGGTGAGTCTGTTTCGCTATCTTGACTCGTGTTTTTTGATGCTTGCAGCTCAGATTCTGTAGGATCTTCTTTTGATTCTTCAGCTTTATTTTGCTCTTGAAGCAACTCACTAGTTGCTTTGCTTAAGATCTGCGCAGCCTGAGCAGCAACTTTACGGTCTTGTGTAGAAGGCTCAGCAGGTGCCAACGCTGCTGCTTGAACTTGCTGCATTTTTTCAATAGTTGCCTGTGGGTCATTAGGCACTTCCGATACATCAATAGGCACTTCACCAGCAACTGCATAGCGATTACCATCAGGGCCTTTTTCATATTCATAACTTGGCGAACCGGCATAGCTACCACCCACAGCGGCATGTGCCTGTTCATGGGCTCTCACCTCTAAATCTCGAGATTTAAGTTGCTTGATCTGCTCTAACTCTTTTTGCTCTAGCTCTTGCTGCACTTCCTGTTGAGCTTGTTGCTGTTGCTCTTCTTTTTCTTGCTCTGCGTTTTGCTCACCTTGTTCAGGGCTTTGCTCTTGCTTAGCATTAATCGTTTTCGATTCGTTTTTATCAGTATCAGGGCTAAGAGATTCTTGATTTGACGCAACAGACAAGCCTGGTGTTTTAGCTTTTTCAGTGTCCGCAACCAAGCGCGCCTCAGGCGAAATAGCCGTCAGCTCTTTTGCTTGAGGAATTAACTCTCTATTTTGATTATCTTTTTTCGCGACCTCGGTTTGAACGTTCGCAGTGTTAAGATTAATCGTTGGGTAGCTAGTTACAATGTTCAAAATTAAACTCTAACATCGATTAATGTACCGAGCACCTCATCCGCGGTCTGGATGGTTCGCGTGTTTGCTTGTGCATTGAATTGCTCAACCCTTAAATTGACCACAGCCTCATCAACACGAGCCGGCGCTTGCCCTGTCGCAGCTTCAGGTGGTGCCGCTTGCAAAGTTTGAGATTCAGTGCGCTGTGGTTCAGTTATGGCTCGGCTAATATCAAGGGATGCTTTCTCAACACCTTGATTAGCACTATTAAAGCCTTGAACACCGGTATTAAAAGCGGAGTTAACATTCATAATAACTCTCCAAATGACCTGTGGATTACACTTTCATTATCGCTCAATAAACAGACAAAATAAAGTTTATAACAAGGATAACCAGCTGGAAACACAAGCTTAAAAGCTAAGCTGATGTTACACATACCTTTTCAGTGCAGTTATAAATTCATCAGGATGCGAAATAAAAGGTGCATGTGATGCTTTATCTAAAATTTGACTCTCAAAATATGGATTCAACTCATGCATGCAATCAATCGCCCCCCGCGGGACAAGTGAGTCCAAGCGGCCAAAAATACCATAAATTGGTTGTTTTAAAATCGAAAAATCAACTCTCAAATCATCATTTAGTAACATGGCTAAGCCCGCGTTTAATGCCTCGGGGTTAGGAACTGGTAAAGCATTAATACTTAATTTTAAAGTCTTAATATCTTCTTTGGCATGCTCACTACCTAATGCTTGAATAGCCAAAAAACGTTCAATTGTTTTTTGTGTATTATTCTGTAGTTGAACAACAAAATTTTCTAATACTTGAACTTTAATTCCTGGCCAGCCCTCACATTGAGTAAAATAGGGTGACGATGCCACCAAGACTACCTTTGACACTTTTTCAGGCCAATGTTTTGCAATATACAATGCCACGAGCCCACCAAGAGACCATCCAACAATACATGTTTGATCAGCTAACTTTTCGGCAATGCTTTTCGCAATACTCTCTAATGAATAAGGCTCGGGCAAAAAGTCATTTTCTCCAAAGCCGGGTAAATCAAGAGCTTTAAAAGCATAGTCAGACTTTATAGACGCCAATTTAGGTAATAATTGATTCCACACTCCCTGATTCATTCCCCAACCGTGTAGTAACACACATTCTTTTTGCATTTATTAACGCCTTTGCTATTAATTAGTGCACCATTTTAAATGACTGTGAATCACAAAGGAATGATCGATGTATTCAGGATTTTTTGATTGGCTTTTCCCCACTCGGTGCTTGCTGTGCCAAAGTGAATTGCAAAACAACCAACAGCTGTGTAAATATTGTCTAAATGACATCGATACAATCGCACTGCCTGAATCAAGAAATTTACTCCATAGACCTGATATATCTGGGTTATTTGACCCATGCTCTTTTGATTCGTTATTTGCTCTATCATGGTACAAGCCCCCAGTTGAGCACTGGATTACAGGGCTAAAGTTTCATGACAAGATCCACTATAAAACAGCGCTGATGCAATTGATTGACAAGCATTTAGCCGAACTTATAAAGCAAGAAGGGTTTGAGTGGCCCGATTTTTTTGTTGTTTTACCTCTTCACCCGAGCAGATTTAAACAGCGCGGTTTTAATCAAGTTGCTCAAGCTTGGCAATCAATTCTCCCCCAGCAGCTTGTTTCTAATAAGCTTTTAATCAGAAACAAAGCCACCCAAGCCCAAACAACCTTAACTAAACAGCAGCGACGAAAAAACCTAAAATCGGCCTTTAAATGTACTTCAAACCTTAGCGGAAAAAAGATCATCATCATTGATGATGTCATCACGACGGGTGCAACGATCAATTCAGCAACCGATTGCTTAAAGCAAGCTGGCGCAACCCATGTCAGCGTGTGGGCAACCAGCATTACCCCCTTAAAAAGTTAATTATTCTGCTTTCGCACTAAAGGCATGCCCAAAGAATAGCGCATTACTCAATAGTCGGCTCGTACCATACCAATACCCACGAAATACAGGGTTATCTGTCATCGCGATCACTCGTCCCTGTCCATAATTATGAGCAACAAGAGCAAGCCCACCAGCAATTTGAGTCACGTTGCGTTCATCTGCAAACCCTGCCAATAATGGCGTAGATTGATAGGTTGCGACATTTACAAAAGGTACATCCATAGGCTCAAGTAAAAAAGTACTATTTTTAAACATAGGTAAGGTATCACGCTGCAACGAAAAGCTGAGAGGGTGTGATAGATCAATTTGAGTATTAAAGATCGCACCAGCAATACGCTGCTGACCTGCTAACGAGTCTTTATCGCCGTAAGTCAACCCTTCGCGACTAAAGTTGTCGGCCATATCCTTGCTAGAAATATAGTTTGCTTGCAACAACTTATTTTGAGCCAGATACTTTGCCCCTCCTTTATGACCCCATATCACCCCGCCTTGCTTTACCCAATTGCGAATTTTATTTTTTACCGAATCGACAACATTACTATAGCGTCCATCAGCCAGAATAATATGGCTATAGCGTGATAAATCAACACGACCTAAGTCTGCCAAATCAATGATTGTAGGTGCTAATCCAACATGTTGATCTAAGTAAAACCAAACCTCACCCACTTCATATTGACTGGTTCTCTCACCACCAACTAACAAAACTTTTGGTTCCTTAATTGGCACTAACTGTCGAGAACCTAAGTCAACCCCACTTGGTGTTAAGCCTGACTCAATTGCCATCACTGGGATCGCATGTTTAGATGCTAAACGTTGCAGATCTTCAAACCAATTATTTGTTGTTTGCAACCCTGCAGGAATCACAATTGCTCCTGCGGCTAGTTGCTTATGACCAAAAGAGGTCTTTGCGGTCATCGGTTTTAAAGCGGCCCTAACTTTAATATCTTTAGCTAAAAGTGAACTGAGTAATTTAGGTGCTAGAAAATCATTCCACTCAAAAGCATATGCATATTTACCAGGTGAGATATCTATCGGTTCAATCGGCTTCAACTGCCATTCGATTGACGTAGTTTTTAGTCCTCTTTTTGTGTCAAGTGCGCTGAATGGTAAATTAAATGCATGTGCTAACGTCCAACCAGACACATCATAAAACGTATTATCTTCAAAAGTTTTTTGCTCGCTAAAAATAGCCTTGATCAATCGATACTGGGATTGTTCAAATGGAATATAATAACTGGTTCGTGCCGGGTAAACTTGCCCATCAACACTTAATTCTTTTGTTAGTGGATAAACATTAATTTGATGTTGCTTTAAGATTGAGAGGAACGCGTGTGCACGACTGCTATCTTCAGAGCCATCAACAAGGTAGCCATTGAAAGAATCGTTATCAGCTTCAATTAGCGCACTTTCATAAAAGTTTGTTTGATAATTTAACAACGCACCTTTATTGACTACTGCAGCATCAAATGTTGATAAAGAAGTGATCAACTGATTTTTAATTGTTTGTGGGAATGTCAGCAGACCATTGATTGTTTCTTGCTGATGCCCTCTGCTACTTGCCTGCTCAAAAAGAATCCCAACACTGCCATTGATATCTGGATAGGTCGAACCTTTACCATAATAAAAGTCATCAAAGCTTTCCTGTGTGAAATATAAGGACTGTTGATCATCAAGCATTTTTGCATGAAATTGGGCAATATTTTCTGTCAAAGTGACATTTTCAATCGGGGTTAGCGGGTGCTTTCGACTTGGGATCCCTGGCTGAAAAAAGAAAGTACTATGTGGTCCCATTTCATGAAAGTCCGTCAATATATTAGGCTTCCACTGATGGAACTGCGCTATTCTAGCTTTAGATTCGGGGTGCTGGAGCAATAACCAATCACGATTTAAATCAAACCAATAATGGTTGGTTCGTGCACTTGGCCATGCCTCGTTGTGCTCTATATGATTAGGATCTGGGTTCAATACTGAACCTTTATGCATATTTGCCCACTGAGAAAAACGAGCTAGCCCATCAGGGTTTAATGATGGGTCTAATAAAATAACTGTATTCTCTAATAATTGCTGAATTTTAGGGCCGGTCGCGGCCGCTAAATAATATGCGACAAGTAGGGCAGCATTACTACCTGAGGATTCGTTACCATGAACACTGTAACCCATCCACACAACAGCCGGACCTGAGTTATTTGGCTTTTTTGCATTAAGGCGATTCACATGAGCAGCTTGTATTTGCTCAATATTAGCCATTTTGTCTTCAGATGAAATTGTTAATAAAAGCAATGGCCGTTGTTCATGACTGTACCCCATGGTTTGTATTTTCACCCGGTTACTCGCTTGAGCTAACACATGTAAATATTTCACCAGCTGATCATGTCGAACATGCCATTCGCCCACTTCATAGCCTAATACTTTATCAGGCGTAGGAATCGCAGGATTAAATACAGTATCTGCTGGGAAATAAAAATCTATCGGTTTAGCATGCAAACTGTTTACGAGGCTTGCTATCGTTATAATAATAAATTGAAACAAACGCATAGGAGGGTCATTTAAAAATTTTAGTGATGTCTAAAAATTAACACTGCTCACTTTTATTACCAACTTTTTTCGGTGAGCACTAGCGAGAATAGGATGAGCGGAGTATGATACCTGAGTATTTTAGTCAACTATACCGTCTCTTATGATCACAATTTCAGAAACAGCTCAAAGTCACTTTGCTAAACTTCTTGCCGATCAGGCTGAAGGCACAAATATCCGCGTTTTCGTGGTTAATCCTGGCACCTCAAAAGCAGAATGTGGCGTCTCATATTGTCCAGCCGATGCAGTCGAAGATACTGATATTCATTTAGAATTTAACGGTTTTAACGCCGTTGTCGATGCCGAAAGCGCACCTTTTTTAAGTGAAGCCGAAATCGATTTTGTTACCGATAAAATGGGTTCGCAGCTCACACTCAAAGCGCCGAATGCCAAAGCGAAAAAACTATCAGATGATGCATCACTAGCAGAACGCGTTCAGCATATGATCGAAACTGAAGTTAATCCGCAGTTGGCGAATCATGGTGGTCAGGTGAGCCTAGTTGAGATCACTAAAGAAGGCATTGCTGTACTCCAGTTTGGCGGAGGCTGTAATGGTTGCTCAATGATTGACGTTACGCTTAAAGATGGTATTGAAAAAGAAATGCTAGCCAAGTTTGATGAAATCAAAGGCGTCAGAGATATTACCGACCATGATCATGGCGATCACTCTTATTACTAATCATGGGCGACTAACTTGTGCGTGTTAAGCATTATATCTACCGCTTGGGCAGTACGCCCAAGCTAAGCTTAAAACGCTTTTTGATAGGCTTGTGTCTATTTATACTTTCTGCTGTATTTATCATATATGGCTACTTTGAAGAACCTTTGTACCAACTCGTTGGTTTAGTCATTTTAGTGCCGGCATTATTTTTTGCAATTTATGGGTATATTGGGCTATTTGCTAACCGTTTTTCGCAAGTTATTTCAATAAATGACCTTGTCGAGACAAACGACTATACACAAAAATAAGTGTGACTCCTCTTAAAAGCATAAAGCAACTCATTGCAGCCCACAACGCATGATTTCCTTGATCTTTAAGTATATAAAAAACCGCAGCAAAGCCAAATAATGCAGAAACCGCCATTGAATCTCTCATTACTTTCGTTTTCATTAAGCCAACAAACACTCCATCGAAGATAAAGCTCATTGCAGCTAATATCGGCAATAAAATCAGCCAGGGTAAATACGAAATAGCCGTAGCTCTCACTACTGGAATATCAGTCAAAAGTGAAATCAAACTAGCGCCACAAATTAAAAAGAAAAGACTATAAACCACTGCGAATACAATGCCCCAGCATGCGCTAACCCGCACCCAAATATGAATGTCTCCTACACTTTTTTGCCCACTGGCATGGCCGACTTTAGACTCTGCCGCATACGCAATTCCATCTAACGCGAAGCTCACTAACATTAAAAAATTTAACAAAACTGCATTAGCCGCTAAATAGTGGTCGCCCATAACACCACCATAGTAAGTCATAAATCCAAAACAAAGTTGCAGACACAAAGAACGTAAAAAAATATTACCATTTGCTTGTAGTAGCTCCGAAACATTCGAAAGCGGCACTTGCAACGATCGCTTGAGGTTATAACCATGCTGTCTTGCCACTTGATTAGTTAAATACAAAGCAAAAAACAAGGTTAAATAATCAGAGATCGCTGAAGCGAGTGCAGCCCCCTCGACCTGCCATTGGAACAAAACCACAAAGACAATATCTAGAATAATATTGGTTATATTGGTAAATAAAACTAAATAGAAAGGGCCTCGGCTAAATTGCATCCCCAACATCCACCCTAATAAAACTAAGTTTATTAAGGCTGCTGGCGCACTAAACAAACGAATAGCCACATAGCTTTTAGCATGCTCAATTGCTTGAGGGCTGGCCTTGAAAAGCTCAACAATAAGAAGCTGAAACATGGGGAATAATAAAATTAAAATCACCCCCAAGACACATGCTATCGCTAATCCCTGTTTAAGAATTTGCATCTGGCGATTTACATCATTCGCACCATAAGCCTGAGCTATCAGGCCTGTAGTGCTCATCCGCAAAAACCCCACCAGCCAAAACGCGATACTGATTAACATTGATCCCAGCGCAACCCCCGCCAAAAAAGAACTATTATCAAGGTGACCTATGACGGCTGTATCGACTAATCCTAACAGTGGAACACTAATATTTGATAAGATCATGGGCCAAGCGAGAAACAATAGGCTTTTATGATGCTGCCAATCAGTTTTAAACAGTTTTATCATGCAATATTTGCTACCTTTGTATTATTACCACTCAATGTGACTGCTGCCGTTATTTTACAATACCACCATGTCAGCGACACTTTACCAAAAGTAACCAGCATTAGTGCATCTGATTTTGAACAACACTTATTGTATCTACGGAACAATCAATTTGAGGTTGTCTCACTTCCAGAATTAATAACCGCTCTTCAAGCAAACAAAAAGCTCAGTGATAAAACCGTTGCTATCACATTCGATGATGGTTTTCAGAATAACTACGAGAATGCAGCTCCGCTGCTGGAAAAGTATCAATTTCCATACACTATCTTTGTAAACCCCAAGTTGATAGATGAAAAAGCAGCGCATGTAATGTCATGGGAGCAATTAAGAGTTTTAACTAAAAATGGAGCCACCATTGCCAATCACAGTGCCTCGCATGATTATCTGCACCTTAAACAGGTTGGGGAATCTGATGCAGATTGGTTGACTCGGATACGCACTGACATCCTCGAGTCCGAACAACGCATCGCCGAAGAGACCGGGCACAATTTTAAATACCTTGCGTACCCTTATGGTGAATTCAGTCTAGACCTACAAAACTTAGTTGAAGAGATTGGGTTTGTCGGCATTGGTCAGCACTCAGGCGCACTTGCAAGTACGAATGACTTTACACGCTTACCTAGATACCCAGCGTCAGGAAACTACAGCGAGCTAACTACATTAGCGACAAAATTAAATTCCCTTGCCTTTCCTTTAAGTCAAAAAATTGCAGCGGACTCAGTGACAAAGATGCAAAACCCTAGTATTACACTACACTTTTCAAAGCTTGATTTTTCTCCTAATCAATTTCAATGTTTTATTTCTGGAGGGAACAGCGCTGAGCTTCAATGGAGTGAAGATAAAAAAAACGTAACAATTAAAGCTGTAAAACCACTTAAAAAAGGCCGGACACGTTACAATTGTACTGCGCCATCAAAACAAAAAAGTGGTCGCTATTACTGGTTTTCACAACCTTGGGTCGTAGTTGCAACACCTGATGGCTAGCGTTTAATCATTGAGCGCATTAAAACATCTGCAACCTGCTCTAAAGGAACTGTTTTTTCTGCAGCCCCAAGCTCAACCGCCGCACGGGGCATCCCCCATACAACCGATGTTTTTTCATCTTGAGCGAACGTTGTGGCCCCGGCTTCTTTCAAATTCAGTAACCCTTTAGCACCATCGGCCCCCATACCTGTTAAAATAATCGCGGTCGTTTTCTTCGGGGCAATGTTTACCAAAGAGTTAAACAAAGCATCAACTGCAGGGCGGTGACGATTAATTGGTGCACCTTTATCTAACCGGCATACTAATTTTGAACCTTCAGATTGTAATCTCAAGTGAAAATCACCTGGGGCGATATAAACAAAACCAGCTCTCAGAATATCGCCATCTTGTGCTTCTTTCACTGTCATTTTTGAAACTCTATCCATCCGCTCAGCAAATGACGTACTAAAGACTGGTGGGATATGCTGTGTAATAACAACGGGAACAAAATGTGCGGGTAAACGAATTAATACTTCTTTGATTGCCTCAGTACCACCAGTAGAGGCTCCAATTGCAACTAAATGATTCACTTTAAATTCTAAACTTTCAGGTGCATTGACTTTATTTGCATGTGCAGCAGTCGAAGCTGGCGAATAAATTCGGACCCTAGCCTTAGCTGCAGCACGAATTTTATCGTGTAGAATTTCAGCATACGCATTGAGCTCTGCTGCTACATTTTTAGTTGGCTTAGCTACGAAGTCTATCGCTCCTAATTCTAAAGCTTCTAATGTAGTTGGTGCGCCTTCTTGTGTTAATGTTGACACCATTACGACTGGCATAGGCCTCAATCGCATAAGGTTTTTTAAAAAGCTAATACCATCCATTTTAGGCATTTCTACATCCAGAGTTAGCACATCCGGATTTAACGATTTAATTAACTCTCTTGCATGAAAAGGATCTTCAGCTGCACCGACAACTTCAATATCATTTGCCTGCCCAAGGACTTGTGTCATTAAAGCACGAATTAAAGGAGAGTCATCAACAATCAATACCCGAATCATATTTTTCACTCCTAAAATAGCTCAATATCTGTATGCGACTTTTGCTGTTCAATTTCACTAAAGTAACGGATTTCGCGTTCTTTAATTGTATCGTTATGCATACTGCGTAATTTTTTAACTTGCGCTTTTCCTGTTGTAGGGTTGAACAACACTTTTCTTGGCCATGGCCCACCCACATCATGAGACTCGACTTTTAAACCTTCTTGCTTCAAAAACTCAGAGACAAAGCGAATATTACCTTCACCAACATCTGTCATTGAACTAATGATTTTACCACCACCAAACAACTTAACTTTCAGATTGTCACGGCTCCCACCATTTTTCAAAATTTCATTAATCAGAAACTCCATCGCCCAGTTTCCATAGCGACAACTGAGTGGGTCTTCAAAATCTCCCGCATGCCCTTTTTTGATTGGTAGCATAAAATGATTCATCCCACCTATACCCATCTTATAATCATAAATACACGCGGAAATACATGAGCCTAAAACCGTTGAAATTACTTCATCTTGTTTAGTCACATAAAATTCGCCTGGCAAAATTTTCGCAACGACACGATCACGTTGTCGATCCCAATATCGTTTAACGTGTTCAAAGCCTGTTAAGACGGGTTTAAAATGTTCGTGCAAGCTATACCTTCCTGTACATAGTTTTGCCTAAACTTTTGAATCGCTTTTGCTCTTTTCCCATACTTTCTGAGTGACCCAAAAATAAGTAGCCATCAGAAGCAAGAATATCAGCGTAACGGTCGAACAAATTTTCTTTTGTCGGTTTATCAAAATAAATAACCACATTTCGACAAAAAATGAGGTCAAAAGGGCCTTTCATTGGCCATTCCTGCAATAAATTTAGACGCTTAAAATGAATTTTGCTTTTCATTTGGTCTTTAACTTTGTATACATCAGCTGATTTACTTCTTAGAAAAAAATTCTCTAAATGAACTTTATCTAAACCTGTCACTGATGAAGCTGAATATTCACCTGTACTCGCTTTTTGTAATACATTTGAGTCTAAGTCTGTTGCTAAAATTTTCACATCCCAATTACTTGGAAATAAGCCTGAGAGAGTCATCGCTATCGAATAAGGTTCCTCACCCGTAGAGCAGCCTGCAGACCAGATACGGATTCGCTTAATCTTTTGGTTTTTTTGAATTAATTCGGGAATAATCGTGTCTTTTAAGAATTGAAAATGGTGATTTTCACGAAAGAATGATGTGAGATTCGTTGTTATTGAGTTTATAAAGTGGCTGAACTCCTCTTCTTTATGCGAATCCAAATAGCTCAAATACAATGAAAAAGAATCAAACCCTAGTTTTCTGACTCGTCTAGCTAAACGCGAGTAGACCATTTCTCGCTTATGCTCTCCAAGAACAATGCCACATGCTTTATAGACCGTTGCGACAATCTGTTTAAACTCATCATCTGTTAATAAAAATTCTTTCGCCACAATTTGGTCCTTTCTGTCCAGATACAGAAATAAAAGCCCACCACTTGGATGGGCAAATCATTTCTCAGTGCTTAAAACTCTTCCCACTCCTCAGAAGAATCAACGAAGTTATCGCCTACAGGAGGACTATTCAGCCGTGACGAACGACTTGGAATAGCTGGACGTTGTGGTTTTGAAGCTGGATAATCCATTTTTGTGGCAACACTTAATTGACTGCCAGCCACTATATTGAAAAAGCTTAATAGTTGCTTCATTCCATTTGCTTGTTCTGACATCGACTCACTCGCAGCTGACGCTTGTTCAACTAAAGCGGCATTTTGTTGTGTCATCTCATCCATTTGCGTAATGGCTTTATTGACCTCCTCAATGCCCGAGCTTTGTTCTTCTGAAGCTGTAGAAATATCACCGATCATTTCAGTTACTTTCTGCACCGCTGCGACTATTTCTTGGAGTGTGCTGCCTGACTCATTAACTAAAAGTGTACCATCCTCAACTTTACTGACACTGTCTCTAATCAACTCTTTTATTTCTTTTGCAGCAGCTGCTGAGCGTTGCGCTAAGTTTCTGACTTCACCAGCAACCACTGCAAAACCTCGACCTTGCTCTCCCGCTCTAGCCGCTTCTACTGCAGCATTGAGTGCGAGTAAATTAGTTTGAAATGCAATTTCATCAATGACTCCAATAATATCTGAAATCTTTTTACTCGACTCATTGATCTCAGCCATACTCGATACCGCTCGTTCAACCACTGCTCCACCCTGCAATGCTTTATCACGAGTATCAGCCGCTAACTCATTGGCAATTTTCGCATTATCGGCATTTTGCCGTACAGTACTGGTCATTTCTTCCATACTGGATGCAGTCTCCTCTAAAGAGGATGCTTGCTCTTCTGTACGCTGACTTAAATCTGCATTTCCTTGAGATATCTCTTCCGCACCACTTGCAACTAAATTAGAAGAAGAGTTAATTTTATCAATAACTTCTGTCAACTTATCAGCCGTAGTATTAATATCGCGTTTTAATTTATCAAATGAACCGTGATAGTCTTTTTCGATACGCTGAGTTAAATCTCCGTGAGCCATAGAATCAAGCATTTTGGCAGTTTCAGAGACGGCATCATCGACTATATCAACTAAAGTATTTAACCCTTGCGCTAGATTTAACGAGAACCCATCCTTGCCTTGCTCTTCAATCCGAGCATTTAAATCCCCTCGACCTGCGGCAGAAATCAACTCTGCTATTTCTTGTTCAATCACGACCTCAGCAGTTCGATCAACCCATTCCACTACGGTCCCAATCCGCACATTCTCATCTGAACGTATTGGATTAGCTATTAATCCAAAGGTACGTCCTCCAACTTCGATTTCTGTTTTATAGGTCGTTTTTAATTTATCTAACATCCCCTGCTGGTGAGACGGGTTTTTATGGAATTGATCAATATTTGCATTTAAGAGCTTTTGACTATCGAAGTTAGGTAAATCTTTTTTGAGATCACTCTCCGCATTTTGCATCATATTCAAGACGGCTTTATTCATGTAAACAATTGTATTTGTCGCATCAGCAATCATAGTATTCGTTGCGACAGTATCTAGCGCTTGCCTTACTCTTAAGTTTTCTTCCGCAATAGCCTTTGCTTGTTGCTCCTGGAATAACCGCTCGGTTTTATCTTCCCACTCAACAACCGTTCCTAATCTACTTCCATCTTCAGAAAATACTGGGGTTGCTGTCAGGCCAAACGTAAACCCTGCCAACTCTAAGTTTGTTGTATAAGTTGTAGTTAATTTTTCCAGCATTCCACGCTGATGACTTGGGTTTTTATGAAAGTCATCTACACAAGTTCCAATTAAGTTCGCAACACTGAATTTAGGTAGAACAGTACGAAGCTGAGCCTCATTAGCGCTTAACATTTCAACTACTGCTTTATTCGTATAAACAATATTGAGATCTGCATCCGCCATCATTACATTGGCTTTACAAACTTGAAGTGCACTAGCAATTCGAGCATTATTCGCTGCCTCTTCTTTAGCCAATGATTCAGCTTTTAGGCGTTCAGTTTTATCATCCCACTCTACAACAGTACCTAATCTGTCTCCATCATCAGAAAATACGGGAGTCGCTATTAATCCAAAAGTAAAACCTGCTACCTTAATGTCTGTTCTATACACAGAGTTAAGCGATTTGAGTAACCCTCTTTGATGTGCTGGGTTGACATGAAAATCATCAATACACGTGCCTATTACATTATCGATATCAAATTTTGGTAGAACCGTTCTGAGCTTCTCTTGATTTCCTCGCAGCATTTCCTCTACAGCTTGGTTTATATAAACAATATTTAAATCGTTATCTGCCATCATCACATTTGCTTGACAAACATCCAATGCGCTTGAAATTCTAGCGCTCTTAGCAAGTAGTTCCTGCTCGCGATTTTGTGCTGCAACTTCTTCGGTAAGATCTTGCCATTCAACGACCGTGCCTAGGCGCTCACCAGCGTCAGAAAACAAAGGAGTTGCAATTAAGCTAAATGTAAGGCCTGATAGTTCAAGCTTAGTTTTATATGGCTGTTGTAAGGACTGTAATAGACCTCTCTGATGACTGGGTGTTTTATGGAATTGATCTACGCATGTCCCAACTAGTGAAGAGACATTTAAGCTCGGAACGACTGTTCGCAATTGGCTTTCGTTGCTTTGCAGCATATTTACAACTGATTTATTCACATAAGTGATCGTGCAGTCACTATCTGCTAGCATCACATTTGCTTGGCAAACATCTAGTGCTTTTAACAAACTTTCAACTGATGCCTTTGTATCACTCGGTTTATCAGCGATAACTTGGCAGAATGGTTTCATCGCTTTAAAAAAAGCAGGAAATGGGCTGTGGTTAAGCTCGCTCAAAGATTCGAAATCTTTCTCTTTCAAAAGTGGAATAGCCTCTTCTACTACGCCTAGCTTTTCAGTAATTTGCTCAACTGTTTTATACAAAAACATCATTGCACCAACCGTAGCTATACTGAATACAAGTATTGCAATAATTGATGATTGTCCCATTACCACACCAGCAAGCTGCAAACTCACAATAAATGAGATCAATACAACCGAGGTCGCGATCAGCAGCTTATTCAACACTTTTGCCTTTGAATTGACAGTTTCCATCTTGCCCCCTTGCGGAAAGATCAACTAATTAATAACAACTTCTTGTTTTATTTCATTTGTGAGGTTTAGTACGCGCTCTAACTTAAGTAGCACGACCATTTTTTCTCCAACATTAACTAAGCCATGAACAAATTCTGCATTGTCACTGCGGTTAATATCGGGTACATCCGTTGCTTGCTCTTCCGCTATGCTATAAACATCTGATACCGCATCTACTACTAAACCCATAATTTTAGCTCCCTGCGCAAGCTCTACTTTAACTACGATGACGACAGTTAAAGGTCCGTAGTCAGCGACTTTTAAACCAAATCGTAATCGCAAGTCGATAATAGGCACTATAGTCCCTCTTAAGTTAATCGCGCCTTTTACATAACAAGGAGAATTCGGAATGGCGGTAATTTCTTCCCAGCCTCTTATTTCTTGTACAGTTAAGATATCCACACCATATTCTTCTTCATCCATAATGAAAGTTAGAAACTGACGAATTGACGTATCTTCTTTTGATAATGCATCCGACTCTAAAGTAGAATCATCCATTTAATGCGCCTCCACACCATCAATCACTAATTCTTGTCTTCCTGCTTTTTTTAATCCAGCAAGCTTAATAAGGCCTGTAATATCAACAATCAGTGAGACTCGCCCATCACCCAAGATAGTCGCACCAGATACTCCTTCAACTTTTTGATAGTTAGCTTCTAAACTTTTTATAACAACTTGTTGCTGAGCTAAAAGATCATCGACTAACAAACCTACTTTTTGGTTATCACTTTCAACAACAACAAGTAACCCTTTTTCTAAGTCTTCGATGGCACCACGGTGATTGAAAATTTGATGGAGACGTAAAATAGGGACGTATTCATCACGAAGTCTGAGTACATCTAATCCCCCCCCGACACTATTCACTTTTTTGATATCAACTTGCAGAGATTCAACAATAGAAATTAGCGGTATGATATAAGTATGCTGCCCAACCGTGACTAACTGACCATCCAAAATAGCTAATGTTAGCGGTAAGCGGATAGTGAATGTTGAACCGACCCCTTGCTCTGAAGTGACTTCGATCGATCCATTTAAAGCTTGAATATTCCTTCGAACGACATCCATCCCTACACCGCGCCCTGAAATATCACTTACTTCATCAGCTGTTGAAAAACCAGGCATAAAAATAAGCTCATTTATTTTGTCATCACTAAGCTCATCAGTTTCTGAAATTAGGCCATTTTGGAGGGCTTTACTGCGGATTTTGTGGGTATTTAAGCCATTACCATCATCCATGATTTCGATAACAATGTTGCCACCTTGATGAAAAGCATTCAGGGTGACCTTACCTACAGGATCTTTTCCTGCCTCTTCTCGCACATCTGGTTTTTCTAAACCATGGTCTAGAGAATTCCTAACTAAGTGAACCATTGGGTCAGAAATTTTCTCCATCACTGTTTTATCTAATTCAGTTTGCTCGCCAAGCAATTTAAGCTCAACTTGCTTACCTAATTTTTGCGATGTGTCCCTTACTAGTCTTGGGAATCGGCTAAAAACAAAACTAATTGGAAGCATTCGGATCCGCATAACACTCTCTTGCAGATCGCGAGTATTATGTGCAAGCTGCGCTAATCCTTCTTGAAGGGCCATCAACTTATGATCTGTCATCTCACCTTCACCAAGCTGAGTTAGCATGGCTTGTGTAATCACTAACTCACCAACCATATTGATCAAGGAGTCAACTTTATCAATACTGACTCGAATTGATGTAGATTCAGCTGTTTTTGCGACAGGCTTAGCTATTTCAACTTCGGCCTTAACTTCTTTTTTGCCTTCGGTTTTTTTCGTTGGCTGTGACTTTCCTTCTGGAACTGATGCTACAGGTACCTCGACCTGATCATCATCTTCAAACAACCCACCACATACCGTAATAGAAATTTCTGCATCATCTTCAACCCACTCAAACACTTCCTTTATTCTACTTTCCGATTCTGTCGTTTCTAAATAAAAAGTCCACGCGAGATAACAATCATCAGGCTGCATATCATGAATATCAAAAATACCATCGAGATTTGCTTTTACTTCAAGCTGACCCAGTTCTGATAGTTCACTAATCATAAATAAAGGCTCGTTTCCTGTTTTAAACAGGTGGTGAAGTGGTTTAAATATGATCTCAAAAGTGTCTAGTGATGAAGGCCCGCCTTGAGCTTGTTGCAAAAGCACTGAAGGTGCGGCAGACTGAGCTGAGGGTTGCTCATTATTAAGTATACTTTCAAACTCCTGCCTTAAAGCAATAGATTGAGATAAATCAGGTTCTTGCTCAGCTTGCAGAGCAGATAAAAGTAAGCGAAGGCAGTCTACAGACTGTAAAAGTAGGTTCACATGTTCCGGTTCAAGTGCACGCCGGCCATCGCGGATCTGATCTAATAAAGTTTCAAGAACATGTGTAAAATCAGCAACTGAAGAAAATCCAAACGTACCACTGCCACCTTTAATAGAGTGAGCAGCTCTAAAAATAGTATTGATAGTTTCTGAGTCTAGATCTCCGGGCTGTAAATTTAACAGCTCTGATTCCATGCTATCTAACCCTTCAAAGCTTTCTTCAAAAAAAACTTCAAAAAATTGGCTGAGATCGATACTCATAACATCTCCTTGTTAACGAATAACTTTCTTAATAACCGCCAATAACTGCTCTGGGTTAAATGGTTTGACAATCCAACCTGTGGCGCCAGCGGCTTTACCCTCTGTCTTTTTGTCTAAACCTGATTCTGTCGTCAGCATTAACATCGGGGTAAATTTATATTCAGGTAAACCTCTTAACTCTCTGATCAAAGTGATGCCATCCATAATCGGCATATTGACGTCTGAAATAATCGCATCAAATGAGTTTTGCTTAGCAATCGCTAAAGCTTCACTGCCATCTTTAGCCTCTGTAACATCAAAGCCTGCTTTTTTTAACGTAAAGCCAACCATCTGACGCATTGACGCAGAATCATCGACTGCCAAGATTTTTTTCATATCGACCTCATTTATACGTGTTCAAGTGATAAAAACTCATTTACCCCTAGGGTCTTAGCTGAGGATAGTAACGCTTTACTATTACCATGCCATTGAATGTGATGATCTGTGGAGTGCAAATGTTTTTGAAGAGCGCATAACATTTGTATTGAAGCAGTGTCAGCTTGAGTAACCTTGCTGATATCTAAAACAATATCACCACCATCATTCAACAAGCCAATTATTGATTGATAGAAAGTACTGATATTGTTAATCACAAGCTCTTCTGGCAACTGATACATATATGTTCAATCCTTGGATATCATCTAATAAAAAGCTTAGCCGCAGTTAACCGATTTGCCACATTTAGGCATGCTTTTTTTAATTTAATTAGAAGATTAGCTTTGAAGAGGAACAAAAAACCCAGTTAGAAATAAACTTTCCTAACTGGGTAACAAGCAGTGAAATCGGTTAATTTATTTTACTATGTGTTTAAAGTCAGTAATTAGAGAAGCTGTATTAATGGTGGGGATCTCACCGGCTTTGAATTCAGGTTTAAAAATAGCTTTTAATTTCCCTTCTGGCGAAACTAACGCTATGGAAGCACTATGATCAACGCTGTAATTTGTTAAATTTTCATCTGCCATCGCATACATTAAACCGAGATCTCTAACGAAGGGGAAAAGAGCTTTATGCTCCGCAGTCGCACCAATAAATTCAGGATCAAAATAATCGGTATATTGGCGCAACTTTTCTGCTGTATCTCTAGCTGGATCAACCGATATTAACCAAACTTTAATGTCATATTCACCTTGAAGTGACGACTTTACATATTTTAGTTTTGAAAGCGTCATCGGGCAGATATCTGGGCAGCTTGTGTAACCAAGAAACAATAAATTCCACCCGCCTAAAAACGCATCATTACTAATTTCTTCTTTATTTTTATTTATCAAAATAAAAGGTTTAAGCGTTCGTGGTTGCTCATAGACCAACGCATCTGTTTTGATCTCATCTTCTTTACAACCCAAAAGAAAAAGCAATAAGGTTAGAATTAAAACAATTTTTTTCATTAAAGGAACCATTTATCTAAAAATAAACCTATAAATAATAACATCAATTGCACAATTGAATATTTAAATAAATTCATTGCAGTCCCTTGATTAGCAAACCATTTCAATTGGATGGCCTTGAGGATAAACACCCCATTTAACATAATGGAGATAACCAGATATAGCCAACCTGACATACCGATTAAATATGGAATAACGCAAACCACACTAAGTAGGATTGAGTATAATAGTACACATGTTTTGCAAAAATCGATCCCATGAGTAACAGGAAGCATGGGGATATTAGCCCTTGCATAATCATCTTTGCGATGGATAGCTAACGCCCAAAAATGCGGAGGAGTCCAAGTAAAAATAATCATTACAAGTAACCAAGGTTCTGCTGCTAGTTGGCCAGTCTCAGACACCCAACCTAGTAACGGTGGCATCGCTCCTGCCAACCCACCGATTACGATATTTTGTGGTGTCGCTCGCTTTAAAAACATTGTATAAACAAAAGCATACCCTACTAAAGCCAATAAAGTTAAAACAGCAGCTAATACGTTTGAGAAAATACATAAAGCGAAAAATCCAACAGTGCCTATTAAGATAGAAAATAACACTGCATGTACTTCTGATATTCGCCCTTTAACTAAAGGTCTATGGCGAGTCCTAGCCATTTCGCTATCAATCCCACTATCAACAACATGATTGATAACAGCGGCACTACTAGCGAGTAAGCCAATACCAAATAAACTCATAAATTGTTGAAAAAGTGTTCTTTTAGAGATTAATTCTGGCGCCAGAGCTATTCCTACGAGCGCTGTTAAAACCAATAATGCAACGACTTTAATTTTACAAAGCACCAAATAATCTTTTGCTAAATCAATAACTTGATAGATGTTTGTTTTTACTTTTTCACTATACGATATTGCAGCCATCAAATATCCCCTTCTAACAACGTGACTTAACGTAATAACACAGACGAACAACACTTAAGAGCAAAAAAGCAGCCATAATATTATGCGCCAATGCAATTGAGATTGGGAATTGCCACATAATTAATAAAACCCCCAAAGATAATTGGGCGCTCAATGCAATCAGAACGGTTAAAACACAATCCTTTATTTTCCTTGAGTAACAATTTCGCCATAACTGAAACAACGTTAATAAAATCACAACACTTGTAATTACAGCCCAAATTCTGTGCAGAAAATGAATTGACATCCGACTATCTGCCGATAGAACACCATATTCATAAGTACTTTGCGCCAACGGTAAGTGAAAGACATCAAAAAATGAAAAACGCACCAAGGTATCGGGACCACATAATGGGAAATCAGCACAATGAGGAGCAGCATAATTAGCAGCCAGCCAACCTCCTAAAGCGATTTGTATAATCAACACCCAGAGAGCAATTATGCACATGCTTCCAAATCGCTTCGCTCCTGCATCGCCGCCCGGTATAGATTGACTAGTTATTCGCAGATAAAGCAAACCTGTCAGGCTGAAAATAGCAAACCCACCAAGTAAATGCCCCATAACAATTAATGGCTGTAATTGCATCGTGACGGTCAGCATCCCAAGCGTAGCCTGAAATATTACAAGTAAGACCAAAAAAATAGGCAAACGCAGCGGTGTAAGTTCTTTTTTATTAATGTGCGCGGCCCAAATAGCAATAGCCAAAATAAAAAGCCCTAATGCACCCGCAAAATAACGATGAATCATCTCTTTCCATGCTTTTGCCGTTTCAATTACCATCCCTGGGAAATTTTCAGCCACGATGTCAGCATGAATTTCATGGTGTGGAACGCTCAAAAATCCATAACACCCAGGCCAATCTGGGCAGCCTAACCCTGCGTCACTCAAACGAGTATATGCACCTAAGCCAACAACGCAGATTGAAAATAAACAGCAAATCAACACTAATTTTTTATATTTTTTTATCATGTTAATGATCCCTATTTAACTACTTCGCGCAAACTTCAATAACTTCTTAATATCTGTCAGTAACCCTTTAAATACGACTTCTTCACCACTGCCACTCGATAGTGGGTACTCCAAAACAATTAACCCCATATGGTCAACCAAGTAAATTGAGCCTTCACTTAAATTACGGAATGGTGCTTGAACTACCTCAACTTTATTAGTTATTGTTTGTTCATTACTTAAGAGAACTACACCTACATACTCATTATGCTTTCCTAATGCTAGATGAACTTTATTAACTGAATCAACCACCAATGAGCACTGCTCTTGGCATCCTTCTGGCGCCATGACGGCAATAGACCAAAGTTTCCTTTCTGGAACTTGCCAATCACTTATTATGATATTTTCTTTAACTAGCACACCATTATTGACTGTTGACTGAGGGATCCAATTACTTTGTAGAAATAAAAAAGCACTGATAATTGGGGTGATAAAACAAATACAGAATAAATAAACCACCACTTTTTTACTCATGTCTGTCCCTTACTTTTGATGCAAACACAAAAACTATTATTGCCGCTATACCAATTAAACCCCATTGCAATGCATAAGCTTTATGCTTTTGTGGAGTCATCACTACAGGCTTATAATGTGGCTTAATGTTAAGAATTGACTCTTCAGCGTATGCCATAAATGGTAATAAGAGTTCGCTCGATTGTTTTGCCAGTTTATCAAGATCAATATATTGAATTCTTTTTGGCCAATACAGTGATATTTCTTGCTCATGCGCCAGATAAAAACCAGCGAGATCTCCTTGTTTAATTTGAACTCTGATGCTGATATCTGTATCGGGAAGCTCTACAGACGGTAAGGAATTTCGATTAAAATCAGTAGGGATCCACCCCAAATTTACTAGCAGTTTTTTAGGTTCATTCGCTATTTCTATCATAGCCAAAACGTCATATCCCACCTGACCATTGAGTACCCGATTATCTAACAACCAATATTTATTCTGAGTTAAAGAGCCCTTCAGATGAACAATGAGCCCTGTTTTATTCCAATCTGCAGGCATCAACTGAATAGCTTCCCACTTCAACTCCCCTAAACTTGCCTTATCTGCTAGGTAATTCAATGTCAGTTGCTTTTCGGATGCGCGATAATATTGCCACCTAGCAAGTCCACCACAAGATAAGGCTATTAATAAAGTGATTAATAGTGCTATAAATGAGAAGTGAAATGACTGATGAAGCAATCTTATATCCATAAACACCTTTGGAAAGCCCATGGTAATCAAGCTAATTATTATTTTGTTATTATTGTTTATTCTATTTAGTCTTTTTAAAGCACTGCTAATAATGATACGCGCCGATCCAAAAGCACCTTCAATGTCCAAATACCTAGGTCGGCGTGTATTTACATCTGTTTTAATTTTAGTCGGTATTTTAGCCGCGATATCTTTGGGTTGGATAAGCCCTAATCAAAATCCATTTATAAAACATAAACAAACACAAACAGACATAACCACACTACGTCCACAAAATGCCAATACCAAGCCGCAGCTTGGAAAGCAAAATGGTTCTCGCAAGTGAAGTGCCCCTTATAAATACGTAATAACACAATAAATAAAATGAGCGTACCTAGAGTTACATGCAAGCCATGAAAGCCTGTCAATAAAAAGAAGGTATTTCCATAAATACCCGCATCAAGAGTCAGCCCTAAGTCTTGATATGCATGAACATATTCTTCTATTTGTAAGCCTAAAAAAATCACACCTAATACAACCGTTAGAGCTAAAAAAAGTTTTAATTGAGTGCGATTGTCTTTTTCTAAAGCTTGATGAGCAAAATGAATCGTTATTGATGAAGTTAGTAAGATAATGGTATTTATCAATGGTAAACCTGTCCATGGCATTGCCTGAGTTGTCTCGCCTGCTGGCGTTGTCACTAAAGGCCAAACAGCCTCAAAAGTCGGCCAAAGTAGTTCATGGGTCATTGCATTATTACTGGCCCCACCCAACCAAGGGACTGACAATACTCGGGCGTAAAATAAAGCCCCAAAAAATGCAGCAAAAAACATCACCTCAGAAAAAATAAACCAACTCATACCTTGTCGGAAAGAGCGATCCATCTGTTTCGAATAAAGCCCAGAAGCAGACTCATCAATCACATTTTTAAACCAACCGTATAGCATGTAAATGATGGTCGCTATACCTACATATAGCAGATACTGAGTTAACCCTGACGCTTCTTCTTTTGTCGAATTGATGACCGTACTCGCTGCACCAAGCGCGATAAAAAACATCCCAACTGCACCGACTATCGGCCAATGGCTTTGTGATGGGACGTAATATGTTTCATATTCTGGTTTCATTCACAGTCTCCTTAGTTGAGGCAGTTACTGCTTGCTGAATTTGCTCGCTGATATCAAAAACAGTATAGGATAAAGTTATTTCTTCAAACTTGTGTGGTAACGCTGTATCAACATAAAACATAAGTGGAAGCTCCGCCATTTCACCTGCTGATAAGGGCTGTTGATTAAAACAAAAACACTCAATTTTATGGAGGTATTTAGCTGCTAAGCCTGGGGAGACTGATGGAACCGCCTGTAAAACACGATCTGTATCACTAATATTTTTAGCCTTAAATACAACCTTATGCATCGCTCCTGGTTGGACTGTAATTCGCTGAGTTTCAGCTGATACTTTAAATGGAGCAGAACCCTGAATATGAGTAATAAAGCCCACATCAACTAACCGTTTATTATCAATCTCCGCGCTTTGCTCTGCCTCTTCTAAAGACGGTTTGCCATTCAATCCAGTAATGTCACAAAACACGTCATATAGAGGGACGAGAGCAAATGCAAACGCAAACATTCCCGCACATGTAATCAGCAGCTTAAATAACAATTTATTATGTAAAGAAGCCATTATTTTATAACCGGAGGTTTATCAAACGTATGATACGGAGCTGGTGAAGGCACTTCCCATTCGAGTCCATGCGCACCCTCCCATACTCTCGCAGTCGCTTTTTCTCCCCCTTTAATACACTTAATCACAACCCATACAAACAGTAGCTGCGATAGACCAAAAGCAAAACCACCAATACTGATGATTGCATTAAAATCAGCAAATTGAAGAGCGTAATCAGGAATACGTCTTGGCATACCAGCTAGACCAACAAAGTGCATAGGAAAGAAAAGTACATTAACACTTATAAGTGAGAGCCAAAAATGCGCTTGTGCCCACCCTTGGTGATACATGTTGCCTGTCCATTTTGGCAGCCAATAATACGCAGCTGCCATGATAGAAAAAACAGCACCAGTTACGAGAACGTAATGGAAATGCGCAACAACAAAATAAGTATCATGATATTGAAAATCTGCAGGGGTGATTGCCAGCATCAAACCTGAAAACCCTCCTATTGTGAATAGCACAATAAAAGCGATACTAAACAACATCGGGATTTCGAAACTAATTGAACCACGCCACATAGTGGCGACCCAGTTAAAGACCTTAACACCTGTAGGTACCGATATCAGCATCGTGCTATACATAAAAAATAGCTCTCCAGCTAAAGGCATCCCCGTGGTAAACATATGGTGAGCCCATACAATGAAAGATAAAAACGCAATTGAGGCAGTTGCATAGACCATTGAAGCGTAGCCAAACAAAGGTTTACGAGAAAAAGTAGGAACAATGGAAGAGATAATACCAAAAGCGGGCAAAATCATAATATACACTTCTGGATGACCGAAAAACCAAAAGATATGTTGAAACATGACTGGGTCGCCGCCACCCATAGCATTAAAGAAGCTAGTCCCAAAATATTTATCCGTGAGAACCATTGTTACTGCTCCTGCTAAAACAGGCATCACAGCAATTAATAAAAAAGCAGTGATCAACCAAGTCCACACAAACAATGGTAATTTCATCCACGTCATGCCTGGAGCGCGCAAATTTACAATCGTCACAATGACATTAATCGCCCCCATGATAGAACTAATCCCCATAATGTGAACAGCAAACACAAAAAATGCTGTACTATCATTGCTATACGTTGTAGATAGAGGTGCGTAAAAGGTCCAACCGAAATTAGGTCCACCACCTTCCATAAAAAGTGACATGAGTAAAATAGAAAATGCAAAAGGGAGTATCCAGAAACTCCAGTTATTCATTCTAGGAAGCGCCATATCTGGTGCGCCAATCATCATTGGGATCATCCAATTTGCCAACCCCGTAAAAGCAGGCATCACAGCGCCAAAAACCATAATGAGTCCATGTACTGTTGTCATTTGGTTAAAAAAATCAGGTTCAACCAACTGTAATCCAGGCTGAAATAGTTCAGCTCGGATAACCATAGCCATCGCACCGCCGACTAAAAACATAACCAAAGAAAAGATAAGGTACAATGAGCCAATATCTTTGTGGTTTGTTGTAAATAGCCAACGCTTTATTCCACTTGGGGTAGCGTGAGAATCCGAATGTTCATGAGTAAGCGCGGTCATATTATTATTCTTCCTTCATTCTATTCTTTACGTCACTTGGCTGAACAAGATCCCCAGTATTATTTCCCCAGGCATTTCGCTCATAGGTAATAACGGCTGCAAGCTGTTTTAAAGAAAGTTGTTTTACGTAGGCTTGCATAGCCGTACCTGGTTTACCATGCAAAACTATGTCGATATGATCAATGATATCGCCCTTTGCTATAGGACTATCCTTGAGCGCAGGGAATACGCCACCTAGACCTAAACCGGTAACCTGATGACATGCTGCACAACTTGCGATATAAACTTGCTCGCCCAATGTCATTAACTCCTCTTCTGATAATGTCTGGTCTAATAGCTTCAGATCAGCTTGAGCTGCTTGCGCATTTTCTTTTTTCGCATTGTTAAGCCAAGAGTCAAAAGCATCTGGCTCGACGGCTTCGACCACCACTGGCATAAAGCCATGATCTTTCCCACAAAGTTCAGCACATTGACCTCTGTATATTCCAGGCTCGTTTACTCTAGTCCATGCTTCATTTATAAAACCTGGATTCGCATCTTTTTTAACAGCAAAATCAGGGACCCACCATGAGTGGATAACATCATCAGAAGTCATCAAAAAACGAACTTTGCGATTAGTTGGGATAACCAGTGGTTTATCGACTTCAAGTAAATAATTTTCAGTTTTAGTTATATGGTTATTAATTTGGTCTTGTGGTGTAGATAAAATGGAGTAAAAACTTAAGTCATGTTCGATATACTCATAGTGCCATTTCCACTGTGACCCCGTTATCTTGATGGTAATGTCAGCCTTAGATGTATCTTCCATCGCAATAAGGGTTTTCGTCGCAGGAATAGCCATTAAGATTAGAATCAAAAATGGAATGGCGGTCCATAATATTTCAACTTTGGTGCTTTCATGAAACTGTGAAGCAGTCACACCTTTAGACTTACGATGATTGAATAAGGCCCAAAACATAATAGAGAAGACAATAACTCCTATCACACAACAAATTATAAAAATTGTCATATGTAGGTTATAAACATTCTCGCTGATGTCAGTTACACCTGTAGTCATATTGTATTTGCTTTGTGCAAAAACATTAGACGATGTAACAAACATAACGAGCAAGGACATAAAGACCTTACCCATAACACACTCCTTTAGTGAAGAAATTTAAGCACGCCAAATTATTTCTTCATTATTATTATTAACTAGAATCCAATAGATGATTTTTCAATCAGCTGTAGTTGAAAACTAGTCAAGGATGGAGTGTTAAGCAAGAAAGGGGGTGAGAAATATAGCAATAAAAAATAAAGTGCGACAAGCGCACTAAAATAAATACAATTAAATCAGATTGTTAAATATAAATCGAAACAAAAATAACATTAACATCTTTTTTACATCCAATCAGCATTACGAATAACGCCAACCGCAAGCCCTTCAATATCAAGAGCTTCTTCAGACAAATCAACAATTATCGGATTGAACTCTTCGTTTTCAGCATGAAGGTAAACTTTTTTGCCCTTTTGCTCAAAACGCTTGACCGTCACATCCTCGCCGACACGAGCAACAACAACTTGGCCATTTAGTGCAACAGCACATCGATGAACGGCTAACAAATCACCATCCATAATACCAATATCTTTCATGCTCATCCCATCGACTCTTAACAAGAAGTCTGCGGCTGGTTTAAATAACATCGGATCAACTTGGTAATGACTTTCTACATGTTCTTGAGCCAAAATAGGTTCACCAGCAGCAACTTTACCAATTAGTGGTAAACCAAGTTGTTCAGGCTCATCATCTTCGACCAACCTTAAACCTCGACTTGCACCAGGCACCATTTCGATAAAGCCTTTTTTTGCAAGGGCTTTGAGGTGTTCCTCTGCTGCATTTGCACTTTTAAAGCCTAGCGTATTAGCTATTTCAGCGCGTGTAGGAGGCATGCCTGTATCTTTAATAAATACCTTTATTAGCTCTAGTATTTGAGCCTGACGTTTTGTAAGTGGACGCATACACTGGATTTCCATACAGTAAAGATAACTGTAATTATATACAGGGTAAATGAAAGCGCAATATATTATCGACTTTCTCAAACAGATAGTTAAAATAAAAACTCAGACAGCAAAAAGCCCGACTCATTGAGTCGGGCTTTTCTTAATAGGAGCCTGGCGATGTCCTACTCTCACATGGGTAATCCCACACTACCATCGGCGCTGTTTCGTTTCACTACTGAGTTCGGAATGGAGTCAGGTGGGTCCAAAACGCTATTGTCACCAAGCAAAATTTTGCCGCTTTACCGCTTTCGCCGTAAAACTAAATTCGGAAGGCTGATTTTAAAATTGTCTACTTCAGTCTATCTAACTTCTTGCTTATTTATCAGTGCTTCATACAAACCACTTTGGCGTTGTATGGTTAAGCCTCACGGGTAATTAGTATAGGTTAGCTTAACGCCTCGCAGCGCTTCCACATCCTACCTATCAACGTTGTAGTCTCCAACGGCCCTTTAGTGGAGTTAAACTCCAAGTGAGAACTCATCTCGAGGCTCGCTTCGCGCTTAGATGCTTTCAGCGCTTATCGATTCCGAACGTAGCTACCGGGCAGTGCCATTGGCATGACAACCCGAACACCAGCGGTTCGTCCACTCCGGTCCTCTCGTACTAGGAGCAGCCCCTCTCAATTCTCAAACGCCCACGGCAGATAGGGACCGAACTGTCTCACGACGTTCTAAACCCAGCTCGCGTACCACTTTAAATGGCGAACAGCCATACCCTTGGGACCGACTTCAGCCCCAGGATGTGATGAGCCGACATCGAGGTGCCAAACACCGCCGTCGATATGAACTCTTGGGCGGTATCAGCCTGTTATCCCCGGAGTACCTTTTATCCGTTGAGCGATGGCCCTTCCATTCAGAACCACCGGATCACTATGACCTACTTTCGTACCTGCTCGACTTGTCCGTCTCGCAGTTAAGCTTGCTTCTACCATTACACTAACCGTACGATGTCCGACCGTACTTAGCAAACCTTCGTGCTCCTCCGTTACTCTTTGGGAGGAGACCGCCCCAGTCAAACTACCCACCAGGCACTGTCCGCAACCCCGATTAGGGGCCTACGTTAGAACATCAAAACTACAAGGGTGGTATTTCAAGGACGACTCCACAACAACTAGCGTCGCTGCTTCAAAGTCTCCCACCTATCCTACACATGTAGGTTCAATGTTCAGTGCCAAGCTGTAGTAAAGGTTCACGGGGTCTTTCCGTCTAGCCGCGGGTACACAGCATCTTCACTGCGATTTCAATTTCACTGAGTCTCGGGTGGAGACAGCGTGGCCATGGTTACACCATTCGTGCAGGTCGGAACTTACCCGACAAGGAATTTCGCTACCTTAGGACCGTTATAGTTACGGCCGCCGTTTACCGGGGCTTCGATCAAGAGCTTCTCCGAAGATAACCCCATCAATTAACCTTCCGGCACCGGGCAGGTGTCACACCGTATACGTCATCTTTCGATTTTGCACAGTGCTGTGTTTTTAATAAACAGTCCCAGCCACCTGGTTACTGTGACTGCCAACAGCTTAAGGAGCAAGTCCTATCACCGTCAGCAGCGTACCTTCTCCCGAAGTTACGGTACTATTTTGCCTAGTTCCTTCACCCGAGTTCTCTCAAGCGCCTTAGTATTCTCTACCTGACCACCTGTGTCGGTTTGGGGTACGATTCAGCATGAACTGAAGCTTAGAGGATTTTCCTGGAAGTATGGCATCAACAACTTCACTACCGTAGTAGCTCGTCTCGTATCTCAGTCTTAAGAACCCGGATTTGCCTAAGTTCTCAACCTACTTACTTTCACATGGACAACCAACGCCATGCTTGCCTAGCCTGCTCCGTCTCCCCATCGCATTCATGCCGAGTACGGGAATATTAACCCGTTTCCCATCGACTACGCGTTTCCGCCTCGCCTTAGGGGTCGACTCACCCTACCCTGATTAACATGGGATAGGAACCCTTGGTCTTCCGGCGTGCGGGTTTTTCACCCGCATTATCGTTACTCATGTCAGCATTCGCACTTCTGATACCTCCAGCAAACCTCCCGGTTCACCTTCAACGGCTTACAGAACGCTCCCCTACCCCGCATACATAAGTACGCAGCCGCAGCTTCGGTGGTATGTTTAGCCCCGTTACATCTTCCGCGCAGACCGACTCGACCAGTGAGCTATTACGCTTTCTTTAAAGGATGGCTGCTTCTAAGCCAACCTCCTGGCTGTCTGGGCCTTTCCACATCGTTTCCCACTTAACATACACTTTGGGACCTTAGCTGGCGGTCTGGGTTGTTTCCCTCTTCACGACGGACGTTAGCACCCGCCGTGTGTCTCCCGGATAGTACTTTACGGTATTCGGAGTTTGCAAAGGGTTGGTAAGTCGGGATGACCCCCTAGCCTTAACAGTGCTCTACCCCCGTAAGTATTCGTCCGAGGCTCTACCTAAATAGATTTCGGGGAGAACCAGCTATCTCCCGGTTTGATTAGCCTTTCACTCCTAGCCACAAGTCATCCCCTAACTTTTCAACGTTAGTGGGTTCGGTCCTCCAGTTGATGTTACTCAACCTTCAACCTGCC
>NZ_CM200281.1:3335000-3625087 GCF_058169715.2 Pseudoalteromonas sp. J2K-J979
CTTTCGACTGCTCAATGAATTCTGTTTATGACTGTGTAGCCACTCACTTTACTAAATTGAGACTCTAAATTTGTTGCTTCGCTACCTAAGTAACTTAGCTGTTAGAACTCAACCTGTACGAGTGCCCACACAGATGATTGCTTTATATTGTTAAAGAACGTTGCAGCGCCAACTCTAGGAGCTTGCTGCGAAGTGGAGCGCCATAATAAACGTTTCACTTTTCAAGTCAACACTTAATTTAAAATTCTTTTCAAAACCAAACTAAGTTTTAGTTAACTCTCTGATTCGACCTGCGCCTCGCTAAGCGTTGCTGTCTGCCGTCTCAGTGGGGTCGCATTATAGGGCGGCTAACTTTTTTGGCAAGGGTTATTTGCAGAAAAATGTAAAAAAGATCGCTTTAGGGCGAAATTAGTACGAAAAGCTCAAAAAGAAAGCTTTTAACCTATTACTGTACCTAGCCACAAATATAAATGAATCTTCTGCAGTCTTTATTTATGATATTTTTATACTTCTTACTGAATTTCCAACCACGAAAATACTATAACCTCCTTTGTGCGCGTCCAGTGTCGCTGTCTTAAATTATTTAAACATAAAAAAACCGAGCATAAGCTCGGTTTTTATCAATAACTAACTAAAAGTTAACTATTATTCTACGATAGTTGCTACAACACCAGCACCTACTGTACGGCCACCTTCGCGGATTGCGAAACGTAAACCTTCGTCCATCGCGATTGGGCAGATTAAATCTACTGTCATCTTGATGTTATCACCAGGCATTACCATTTCTACGCCTTCTGGTAACTCTACGTTACCTGTTACGTCTGTTGTACGGAAGTAGAACTGTGGACGGTAACCTTTGAAGAACGGAGTATGACGACCACCTTCATCTTTAGAAAGTACATAAACTTCTGAAGTGAATTTTGTGTGTGGCTTGATTGAACCTGGCTTACATAATACTTGACCACGCTCAACGTCTTCACGCTTAGTACCACGTAGTAATGCACCAATGTTCTCACCTGCACGACCTTCGTCAAGCAATTTACGGAACATTTCAACACCAGTACAAGTCGTTGTTACTGTGTCTTTGATACCTACGATTTCAACTTCGTTACCTACGTTGATGATACCTGCTTCTACACGACCTGTTACTACTGTACCACGGCCTTGGATTGAGAATACATCTTCGATAGGCATGATGAATGGCTTATCGATATCACGCTCTGGCTCTGGAATGTAGCTGTCTAGTGCTTCTGCTAATTCAATGATCTTGTCTTCCCACTCTTTCTCGCCTTCTAACGCTTTAAGCGCTGAACCCGCGATTAGTGGTAAGTCATCACCTGGGAAGTCATATTCTGAAAGAAGTTCACGAACTTCCATCTCTACTAATTCTAGTAGCTCTTCGTCATCAACCATGTCACATTTGTTCATGAATACGATGATGTAAGGTACGCCAACCTGACGAGAAAGTAGGATGTGCTCACGTGTTTGTGGCATTGGACCATCTGTCGCTGCAACTACTAAGATTGCACCGTCCATTTGAGCAGCACCAGTGATCATGTTTTTAACATAATCGGCGTGTCCTGGACAGTCTACGTGTGCGTAGTGACGAGTTGGTGTGTCATACTCAACGTGTGAAGTATTGATTGTGATACCGCGCTCGCGCTCTTCTGGAGCGTTATCGATTGATGCGAAATCTTTAGCAGTACCACCGTATACTTTTGCAAGTACGTTAGTGATTGCTGCAGTTAGTGTAGTTTTACCGTGGTCAACGTGGCCGATAGTACCAACGTTTACGTGCGGTTTTACGCGTTCAAACTTTTCTTTTGCCATCTTAAAAAATTCCTATAAAAGAAATTAAAGTCCGATCCAAACAGATCGGACCGAACTTAAATTACTTAACAGCGCGAGCTGCAATTATTACGTCTGCTACATTTTTTGACGCTTCACTGTACTTCACAAACTCCATAGCATATGAAGCACGGCCTTGCGTAGCAGAACGAAGATCCGTTGCGTAACCGAACATTTCAGATAACGGCACTAATGCATTGATTTGTCTCAATCCACCTGGCGCATCTTCCATGCCTTCGATTAAACCACGACGACGGTTTAAATCGCCTACAACATCACCCATGTTGTCTTCAGGAGTGATTACTTCAACCTTCATAATTGGTTCAAGCAATACAGGACTTGCATCAAGCGCACCTTTCCTAAAGCCCATAGAACCTGCGATTCTGAATGCCATCTCATTTGAGTCTACGTCGTGGAATGAACCATCAAATAACGTAACTTTGACACCCAGTAAAGGGAAACCAGCAAGTACACCATTTTGCATTTGCTCTTGAATACCTTTGTCTACCGCTGGTATATATTCTTTTGGTATAACGCCACCTACGATTTCATTAACGAATTCGTAAGTTGGGGAGTCATCATTTTCCATCGGGAGTGGCTCAATTTTAAGCCATACATGACCAAATTGCCCACGACCTCCAGATTGACGAATAAACTTACCTTCTACTTCGACTGATGAGCGGATAGTCTCACGATAAGATACCTGAGGTTTACCGACATTACATTCGACGCTGAATTCACGTTTCATTCTATCAACGATAATATCTAAATGAAGCTCACCCATACCAGAGATGATCGTCTGACCTGATTCTGCATCCGTATGAACGCGGAATGATGGATCTTCTGCAGCTAGTTTTCCTAGCGCGATCCCCATCTTTTCTTGGTCAGCATGAGTCCTTGGTTCTACCGCTACAGATATTACAGGCTCAGGAAATTCCATTCGCTCTAGTGTAATAATTGCATTTGGAGAACATAAAGTATCACCTGTGGTCACGTCTTTAAGACCGATAGCAGCCGCGATGTCACCAGCGCGAACTTCTTTGATCTCTTCACGAGAGTTTGCATGCATTTGGACTATTCGACCAAGGCGTTCTTTTTTACCCTTTACAGGGTTATAAACAGCATCACCTTGGTTAACAATCCCAGAGTAAACTCTAAAGAAAGTTAAGGTACCAACAAATGGGTCTGTTGCAATCTTAAAGGCGAGAGCCGAAAATGGAGCTTCATCTTTCGCCGGACGCTCTTGTTCAGTGTCATCTTCAAGGATACCTTGAATTTGTTTCACTTCTGTTGGCGACGGCATATATTCAATCACTGCATCGAGTACAGCTTGAACACCTTTATTTTTGAAAGCAGAGCCACATGTCATTGGCACTATTTCACCTGCTAACGTACGTTGACGAATAGCGGCTTTTATTTCTTCTTCACTTAACTCTTCACCTTCGAGGTATTTATCCATTAGCTCTTCAGTAGCTTCAGCCGCGCTCTCAACTAAATGAGAACGCCATTCTTCAGCTTCTTCTTGAAGGTCTGCTGGAATTTCTTCATAAGTAAAAGTCATTCCCTGGTCTTCATGATTCCAGTTAATAGCTTTCATCTTAATGAGATCAATGACCCCTTTGAAGTCTTCCTCTGCGCCAATTGCCATTTGAATTGGTACAGGGTTAGCTCCAAGGCGCGTTTTTATCTGCTCTACGACTCGGAAGAAGTCGGCACCTGCGCGGTCCATCTTATTTACGAAGATCATTCTCGGAACTTCGTATTTATCAGCCTGACGCCAAACAGTTTCTGTTTGAGGCTGAACACCAGATGAAGCACACAAAACAACGACAGCACCATCAAGCACACGCAACGAACGCTCTACTTCAATTGTAAAGTCTACGTGTCCTGGAGTATCAATAATATTAATACGATGGTCTGGGTATTGCCCATCCATGCCTTTCCAGAAACACGTGGTTGCAGCAGAAGTGATCGTGATACCACGCTCTTGCTCTTGCTCCATCCAGTCCATTGTTGCAGCACCGTCGTGTACTTCACCAATCTTATGCGAAAGACCGGTATAAAAAAGTACACGCTCAGTGGTAGTTGTTTTACCCGCGTCTACGTGGGCGCAAATACCAATATTACGGTAACGCTCAATTGGAGTTATACGTGCCATAATATCCTCTTAAAGACTAAAGGCAGATTACCAACGGTAGTGAGCGAATGCTTTATTCGCTTCAGCCATACGGTGAACGTCTTCACGTTTCTTAACCGCAGTGCCTTTATTGTCCGCCGCATCAAGCATTTCTTGAGCAAGACGTAAACCCATAGATTTTTCACCACGCTTACGCGCAGCATCTACGATCCAACGCATGCCTAATGCATTACGACGAACTGGACGTACTTCAACTGGTACTTGATATGTAGAACCACCAACACGACGAGATTTAACCTCGACTTGTGGACGTACGTTATCAAGTGCAGCTTCAAAGATTTCTAGGTGCGACTTGCCTGATTTCTCAGCAGCCACGTCTAGCGCACCATATACGATTTTTTCAGCAGTTGATTTCTTGCCGTCTAACATTAAAACGTTGACGAATTTAGCAAGAAGTTCTGATCCGAACTTAGGATCTGGTAGAATTTTACGTTGACCTATAACGCGTCTTCTAGGCATTTTTAATCTCCGGTTATCTTCAGGTTCGCTTTTTGAGCGACTCCCAAAACAAATATTTATTTCTTAAGTGCTTGGCCTTACTAACGGAGAACCATTAGCTCTTAGGACGTTTAGCACCATATTTAGAACGAGCTTGACGACGGTCACTTACGCCAGCACAGTCTAATGCGCCGCGAACAGTGTGGAAGCGTACACCTGGTAAGTCTTTAACACGACCACCACGGATTAAGATAACGCTATGCTCTTGAAGGTTGTGACCTTCACCACCGATATAAGATGTTACTTCGAAACCATTCGTTAAACGAACACGCGCTACTTTACGTAATGCAGAGTTAGGTTTCTTAGGTGTAGTTGTATATACACGAGTACATACTCCACGCTTTTGCGGACAAGCTTTTAGCGCGGCAGAGTTGCTTTTTACAACCTTACTGCGACGTGGCTTGCGCACTAGCTGGTTGATAGTTGCCATTAAATAGCTCCTAGTTAATTAATATCTACTGAAAAAAAAATCCGCCCTTTATTTCTCTGGCGAAATAAAGGGTGGCGGAATTTTAATGAGCAAAGTTTAACCTGTCAACCATAACAACACATATAGCAGTATATAACTGCTATATGTGGCCATAATGTTAAATTATTTGGCTTAGTTGTTACCAGACAGGTCAGCGTTTAATGCGTCAGTCAATGCTTGAGTTGCCTCTTCTGCACTAACTGATTGCTCTTCAACGAGTGAAGCATTATCACGCTCTTTACGACGCTTGATACGATCTTGGTGATACGCAAAGCCTGTACCGGCAGGGATCAAACGACCCACGATTACGTTTTCTTTCAGACCGCGCAACTCATCGCTCTTACCATTTACAGCGGCATCAGTCAGGACTCTAGTTGTTTCCTGGAATGATGCAGCCGAGATGAAAGATTCTGTTGCTAGTGATGCTTTAGTGATACCCATTAATTGGATTTCATATTTAGCTGGGATCTTACCTTCAATTTCTAAGTCACGGTTTGCAATATTTACACGTGCAACCTCAACTTGCTCTCCGGCCAAGAACTCAGTATCACCACCATCGATGATTAAACACTTACGAAGCATCTGACGAATGATGGTTTCGATGTGTTTATCATTGATTTTTACACCTTGCAGACGGTAAACATCTTGCACTTCATTAACAATGTAGTTTGCAACATCAGTTACACCACGAAGGCGTAAGATATCGTGAGGTGATTCTGGACCATCGGCAATAACTTCACCTTTAGACACTTGCTCACCTTCAAACACGTTAAGTTGGCGCCACTTAGGAATCATTTCTTCGTAATGATCACCTTCAGCAGGAGTAATAACTAAACGTTTCTTACCTTTAGTTTCTTTACCGAAACTAATGGCACCCGTGATTTCAGCAAGGATAGCTGGCTCTTTTGGCTTACGTGCTTCGAATAAGTCAGCAACACGTGGTAGACCACCCGTGATATCACGAGTTTTCGAACCTTCTTGTGGAATACGAGCTAAAACATCACCAGGGTTAACCGTTGCACCATCAGTTACTTCAATGGTGGTAAATGAAGGTAAGCGTGTTTCTTGTAAACCCGTCTCTTCACTTTCGATGATTAACTTAGGTTCTTTTGCGTTAACTTTTGATAAGTCTTTTACAACAACACGAGTAAGACCTGTTAGCTCATCAGTTTGCGCTTCAGTATTTGAATCATCAATATCGCTAAACGTTACTTTTGATACACGCTCAACAACGATTGGGTGACTATGCGGGTCCCATGTTGCAACGATATCGTTACCAGCAACTGACGCACCATCTTGCACAGAAAGCACAGCACCGTAAGGTACTTTGTAACGCTCTTTCTCACGACCGTGATCATCAATAATAGTGATCTCAGTCGAACGAGAAGTTATCACGATTTTGCTATCTGTATTGAGTACGTATTTAGCATTATGTAGCTTCAATGTACCCGGGTTTTTAACCTGAACACTGTTTTCAGCTGACGCTCTAGATGCAGCACCACCGATGTGGAATGTACGCATCGTAAGCTGTGTACCTGGCTCACCGATTGACTGTGCAGCGATAACACCCACAGATTCACCAGCGTTAATCAGATGACCACGAGCAAGATCACGACCATAACACTTAGCACAAACACCAAAGTCATTATCACATGTGATTACTGAACGTACGCGCACTTCATCAACTGAGTTATCTTCTAATAGGTCACACAGTTTTTCGTTAAGCATCACATTACGCTCAACTAATACTTCGTTTGTGCCAGGCTTAAGAATATCTTCTGCGACAACACGCCCTAAAACACGCTCACGTAACGGTTCAACAACATCACCACCTTCAATAAGCGGTTTCATTGTTAAGCCATCTTCAGTGCCACAATCATCTTCGTTAATGACCAAATCCTGTGCAACATCAACTAAACGACGAGTTAAGTAACCAGAGTTAGCTGTTTTAAGTGCTGTATCGGCAAGACCTTTACGCGCACCATGCGTCGAGATAAAGTACTGAAGTACGCTTAGACCTTCACGGAAGTTTGCGGTGATTGGCGTCTCAATGATTGAACCATCTGGACGTGCCATTAGACCACGCATACCCGCCAACTGACGGATCTGAGCAGCACTACCACGAGCACCAGAATCGGCCATCATGAATACAGAGTTAAATGAATCTTGTTGCTCTTCTTCACCTTTCGCGTTAATAACAGTATCTTTCGATAAGTTGTCCATCATCGCGCGAGATAAGTTTTCGTTTACACGAGACCAAATATCGATAACTTTGTTGTATTTTTCACCCGCAGTTACAAGACCAGATTGGAATTGTTGATTGATTTCATTTACTTCATCTTCAGCAGAAGAAATCATTTCACCTTTAACTGGCGGGATAACTAAGTCATTGATACCAATTGATACACCAGACTTCATTGCATAATGGAAACCGGTATACATTACTTGGTCAGCAAAGATAACTGTATCTTTTAAGCCTAGACGACGATAACACTCATTTAACAAACCAGAGATTTGCTTTTTACCCATCGCGCGGTTGATTAATTCAAACGGCATACCTTTAGGTAAAATCAATGACAATATTGCACGACCAACAGTCGTGTCATAAATCGAAATACGATCTTCTGAATTACCATCAACGTCAGTAATTGTTTCTGTAATACGGACTTTCACACGAGCATGTAAGTCTGCAGTACTTGTTCTGTACGCTTTTTCAGCCTCTTTTGGATCTTTAAAAACTGCACCTTCGCCTTTCGCATTAATGCGATCGCGCGTCATGTAATAAAGACCTAAAACAACATCTTGTGATGGAACGATAATCGGTTCACCATTTGCAGGTGATAAGATATTATTCGTCGACATCATAAGCGCACGCGCTTCTAACTGTGCTTCCAATGTTAACGGTACGTGTACCGCCATTTGGTCACCATCGAAATCGGCATTATAGGCCGCACATACTAAAGGATGAAGATGAATTGCTTTACCTTCAATTAGTACAGGTTCAAATGCTTGGATACCTAAACGGTGAAGTGTCGGTGCACGGTTAAGTAGTACAGGGTGTTCACGGATAACTTCATCTAAGATATCCCACACTTCAGGTACTTCACGCTCAACCATTTTCTTCGCAGCTTTGATTGTCGTAGCCATGCCACGCAATTCTAATTTGCCGTAAATAAATGGCTTAAATAATTCAAGTGCCATCTTCTTAGGAAGACCACACTGATGCAATTTAAGTGTTGGACCTACTGTAATTACAGAACGGCCAGAATAATCAACACGCTTACCTAGTAAGTTCTGACGGAAACGACCTTGCTTACCTTTAATCATGTCGGCAAGTGATTTTAAAGGACGTTTGTTAGAACCGGTAATTGCACGACCACGACGACCATTATCAAGTAGCGCATCCACCGCTTCTTGTAACATACGCTTTTCGTTACGTACGATAATGTCTGGTGCCGCTAAGTCTAGTAAACGCTTAAGACGGTTATTACGGTTGATCACACGACGGTATAGATCATTCAGATCTGAAGTCGCGAAACGGCCACCATCTAATGGTACTAATGGGCGTAAATCAGGTGGCAATACTGGCAACACCGTCATGATCATCCATTCAGGGTTATTACCTGATTGATGGAATGATTCCATTAGCTTTAAACGCTTAGTGATTTTCTTACGCTTAGTTTCAGAGTTAATTGTTGGTAACTCTTCACGCATTTCAGCAATCAACTGACCAAGATCTAGTTCACGAAGCAAATCTAAAACCGCTTCAGCACCCATCTTAGCTTCAAATTCGTCACCATGCTCTTCAAGCGCATCTAAGTACTCTTCTTCATTAAGAAGTTGCGAGCGCTCAAGTGTTGTCATGCCTGGTTCAGTCACAACAAATGATTCGAAATAAAGTACACGTTCAATATCACGTAATGTCATATCAAGCATTAAACCAATACGCGATGGTAATGATTTTAAAAACCAAATATGTGCCACTGGGCTCGCTAATTCGATATGACCCATACGATCACGACGAACTTTAGTAAGCGTTACTTCAACACCACATTTTTCACAAATCACACCACGGTGTTTAAGGCGCTTGTATTTGCCACATAAACATTCGTAATCTTTAACTGGGCCGAAGATACGGGCACAGAATAAGCCATCACGTTCTGGCTTGAATGTACGGTAGTTGATTGTCTCAGGTTTCTTTACTTCACCGTATGACCACGAACGAACCATATCTGGAGAAGCAAGACCAATTCGAATCGCATCGAACTCTTCGGTCTTATTTTGTTGCTTCAGAAACTTAAGTAAGTCTTTCACCTTAGCTCTCCTGTCGGAGGTTAATCTTGGGGGCGAATACGCCCCCCCATTCAATGAGTCGATTTACTGTGCCTATTTTAAGGCACAGTAACTGACTTATACTTCTTCCAACTCGATGTTGATACCTAGTGAGCGAATCTCTTTCAACAATACGTTGAACGATTCTGGCATACCAGGTTCCATCTGATGGTTACCGTCTACGATGTTCTTATACATCTTAGTACGGCCATTAACGTCATCAGACTTAACAGTTAGCATTTCCTGAAGTGTGTAGGCAGCACCGTATGCTTCAAGTGCCCATACCTCCATCTCACCGAAACGCTGTCCACCGAATTGCGCTTTACCACCCAGCGGTTGCTGAGTAACTAAGCTGTATGAGCCTGTAGAACGCGCATGCATCTTGTCATCAACTAAGTGATTTAATTTCAGCATGTACATGTAACCAACCGTTACATCACGCTCAAATCTGTCACCCGTACGACCATCAAACAATGTAACCTGGCCGCTTGATGGGTAACCACCTAGCTCAAGCATCTCTTTAATTTCGCTTTCTTTCGCGCCATCAAATGCTGGAGTAGCAATTGGTAAACCACCACGTAAGTTTTGCGCTAAACGACGAACTTCATCATCAGAGAAACTTGCAATATCCACTTTTTGACGACAATCACCTAAAGCATATGCTTTTTGGATAAACTCGCGTAATTCATGTAATTCACGCTGTTCTTTAATCATGTCATCAATACGTTCACCGATACCGCGAGCAGCAAGACCCATGTGGGTCTCTAAGATCTGACCGACGTTCATACGTGAAGGTACACCTAGCGGGTTAAGTACGATATCAACACCGCGACCTTTTTCGTCATAAGGCATATCTTCAACTGGTACGATTGTCGAGATAACACCTTTGTTACCATGACGACCGGCCATTTTATCACCCGGTTGGATGCGACGCTTAACAGCAAGATACACTTTTACAATTTTCAGTACGCCAGGTGCTAAATCATCACCTTGTGTGATTTTGCGACGTTTTACTTCAAACTTTTTATCGTATTCGGCTTTTAATTCATCGTATTGAGCAGCTAATTGCTCTAACTCAGCTTGCTTTTCTTCATCAGCTAAGCTTTGTGTTAGGATTTTCTCTGAAGATAAACCAACTAGTTTTTCTTCATCAATGCCCGCACCAATTAATAATTGACGTGCACGAGCAACTACACCCGCTTCAAGAATACGGAATTCTTCATTGAAGTCTTTTTTCGCTTCACGAAGTTGCATGTCTTCAATTTCAAGCGCACGTTTATCTTTTTCAACACCATCACGTGTAAAGACTTGAACATCGATAACCGTACCCGTCACAGAGTTTGGTACACGAAGAGAGCTATCTTTTACGTCTGATGCTTTTTCACCGAAGATAGCACGTAGTAGCTTCTCTTCAGGAGTTAGTTGTGTTTCACCTTTAGGTGTCACTTTACCAACAAGGATGTCGCCGCCTTTCACTTCTGCACCAATATAAACAACACCTGACTCATCAAGCTTGCCTAAAGCAGATTCACCAACATTTGGAATGTCGGCAGTGATTTCTTCTGAACCTAACTTAGTATCACGCGCAACACACTGAAGTTCTTGGATATGAATCGTTGTTAAACGATCTTCTTGAACAACACGCTCTGATAATAAGATTGAATCTTCGAAGTTATAACCATTCCATGGCATGAATGCCACGCGAAGGTTTTGGCCTAACGCAAGATCACCTAAGTCAGTAGAAGGACCATCAGCTAGCACATCACCGCGGGTAATAGGCTCACCCACCATGACTGTTGGCTTTTGGTTAATACATGTATTTTGGTTCGAGCGCGTGTATTTAGTTAAGTTATAGATATCGATACCTGCTTCACCAGGTACACGCTCACCTTCATTAACATTAACAACAATTCGGCTCGCATCAGCATAAGTAACTTGACCGCCGCGCTTCGCAACGATAGTTACCCCTGAGTCTTTCGCTAAAGTTAATTCAATACCAGTACCAACTAGCGGCTTATCCGCAATGAGTGTAGGTACTGCTTGACGTTGCATGTTTGAACCCATTAATGCACGGTTAGCATCATCGTGTTCAAGGAATGGAATAAGTGCAGCCGCAACAGAAATTACCTGCTGTGGTGATACATCCATATATTGCATATCAGCACGTCCCATAAAGGTTGATTCACCTTTAAAACGACATGGAATTAACTCATCTTCAAATTCGTTTGAATCTGTTAAGTTTGCATTCGCCTGAGCGATAACGAAACGACCTTCTTCAATTGCAGAAAGGTAATCAACATCATCTGTTACAACACCATCAACTACTTTACGGTAAGGCGTTTCTAAAAAGCCAAACTCGTTAGTACGGGCATAACAAGATAAAGAGTTAATTAGACCGATATTCGGTCCCTCTGGAGTTTCGATAGGACACACACGACCGTAGTGAGTTACGTGTACATCTCGCACTTCAAAGCCAGCACGTTCACGAGTTAAACCACCCGGACCTAATGCTGAAATACGACGTTTATGCGTTACTTCAGATAATGGGTTATTTTGGTCCATGAACTGTGATAACTGAGATGAACCGAAGAATTCTTTAACCGCAGCAGAAATAGGCTTAGCGTTGATTAAATCTTGTGGCATGATTGCATCAAGATCACCTAAGCTTAAACGTTCACGTACAGCGCGTTCAACTCGAACTAAACCTACACGGAACTGATTTTCAGCCATTTCACCCACAGAACGAATACGACGATTACCTAAGTGATCGATATCATCCACATCACCTTTACCATTACGAATATCAATTAAGACTTTCATAACAGCAACGATATCTTCCTTACTTAACGTGCCATTACCTGTACCTTCAGGATGTTCCACGCGGCTATTGAACTTCATACGACCAACAGTCGATAAGTCATAGCGCTCTTCAGAGAAGAATAAGTTTTGGAATAAAGCTTCTGCTGCATCACGCGTTGGTGGCTCACCAGGACGCATCATACGGTAGATTTCAACAAGTGCTTCCAAACGGTTTGTCGTTGAGTCAATACGTAACGTATCTGACATGTACGCACCGCTATCTACATCATTGATGTAAAGCGTATCAATACGGTTGAAACCAGCTTTAACAAGTTCAGCCATTAATTCTAGCGTTAGCTCAGCATTGGCTTCTGCAATGATTTCACCGCTTTCTTCGCTGATATAATTGCGCGCTAATACACGGCCAATAATGTATTCATGCGGCACTTCAAGCTGAGTAACTTCTTGCTTCTCAAGTTGCTTGATATGTCTTGCCGTAATACGGCGACCGGCTTCAACAATAACTTCGCCATCATTATCTTTGATTTCAAACTGCGCAACTTCACCACGTAAACGCGAAGGAACTAATTCCATCAACACTTTACCATTAGCTACTTCGAATGCAGTCTTTTCAAAGAAAATCTCGAGCATTTCTTCATTTGAGAATTCAAGAGCACGCAAGATAATACTTGCTGGCAACTTACGACGACGGTCAATACGCACGTATAAGCTATCTTTTGCATCAAATTCAAAGTCTAACCATGAACCACGGTAAGGAATAACACGTGCATTATAAAGCACCTTTCCTGACGAGTGAGTTTTACCGCGGTCGTTATCAAAGAATACACCAGGGCTACGGTGTAGCTGAGAAACGATAACACGCTCAGTACCATTAATTACAAAAGTACCTGTATCTGTCATGAGCGGAATTTCGCCCATGTAGACTTCTTGCTCTTTGATGTCTTTTACTGTGCCGGGTGCTTCTTTGTCCATCAACACTAAACGCAACTTAACGCGTAGTGGTGCAGAATAAGTGACGCCGCGAATTTGACATTCCTTTACATCGAATACTGGCTCACCAATACGATAACTTACGTATTGTAGCTCAGAGTTACCCGAGTAACTTTTAATAGGAAATACGGAACGGAAGGCTGCTTCCAAACCGTGGTTGCCTTCAGCGTCCGGACTCAAGAATTTTTTGAACGATTCCAACTGCGTTGACAGTAGAAAAGGTATATCTAACACCTGTGGGCGTTTACCAAAATCCTTACGGATACGTTTCTTTTCAGAATAAGAGTAAGCCATGGGGTTCCTCAGCTTGCTGATCTTTGACCCTACCTGCTCAATGCAGAGCAGACTAACTGGCATCTATGCCAAGAATATTTACAACTTTATGTACTACTACAATAAAACAATAAATTTCACTTATAAGGGCATAAAACCATTATTTTATTAAGTAGATTTTGCTCTGTAGGAATACATCACTCTACAGCGCAAAAAGGCCGGTGATTAAATAATCACCAGCCCTTGCCTGATAAATCAGGCAGGTAACCTAGCAAATGCTAGATTACTTGATATCAACTGTAGCACCAGCTTCTTCAAGATCTTTCTTAAGAGCTTCAGCTTCGTCTTTAGAAACAGCTTCTTTGATTGGAGTAGGAGCAGCTTCAACAAGAGCTTTTGCTTCTTTAAGGCCAAGACCAGTTGCACCACGTACAGCTTTGATCGCAGCAACTTTGTTAGCGCCAGCAGCAGTAAGAATTACGTCGAATTCAGTTTTCTCTTCAGCAGCTTCAGCAGGACCAGCAGCAACAACAGCAGCAGCTGCAGTTACACCGAATTTCTCTTCCATTGCTTCAACTAGTTCAACAACTTCCATTACAGACATAGCTGCAATTGCGTCAAGGATTTGGTCTTTAGTTACAGACATTTCAAATTTCCTAATTATATGAATCTTATGATTATCGATAAGACTCTAAAAAATATATTACACCAATAAAAAACAATTGCTTATAAAATTAAGCAGCTTGCTCTTCTTTTTGTACACGTACTGCTTCAATTGTTTTACACAATTTACCGGCAGACGCTTCTTTCATAGCGCTCATTAAGCGTGCAACTGCTTCGTCGTAAGTAGGTAGCTTAGCAAGCATTTCTACGTTAACAACTTGGCCATCAAAAGCGGCTGATTTAAGCTCAAAATCTTTATTTTTCTTTGCGAATTCAGAAAAAATACGCGCTGCAGCACCTGGGTGCTCAGAAGAAAAAGCGATTAAGCTAGGACCAACTAATGACTCACTTAAACACTCAAAAGGAGTACCTTCAACCGCACGCTTAGCAAGAGTGTTACGAACAACCCTCATCCAAACGCCAGCTTCACGTGCTTCTTTACGAAGTGCAGTGATTGCGCCAACAGTTACACCACGAGAATCTGCGATTACTGCAGATTGAGCACCTTTGGCAGCTTCTTGGACTTCAGCAACAATTGCTTTTTTGTCTTGAAGATTAATGGCCATGGGTGTTACTCCTGGTTCTAATAGGGGAAAATCCCCTGTTTACTCTACTTCAACTAAATAAATTAGAAGAAGATGCTTTTTACGGCGAGAGCCAGAAGATTAGGAAAAATCTATCTGGGGATTCACACCGTCTACGTAGGACAATTAAGTAGCTAAAATTAGCGACACCTACGGTCTTGGACGGAAGCCCAATTTATCGCTTTACCCTAAAAGGGCGCACCGAAATTATGGACTTCAACCCGAATTCTTTATGTAGGAACTTTCCTACAAAATGGCGCAAAATTATAGTTTAAATTTTGCGCCATGTAAACAACTTAAACTACTTGAGTAACTAAAGTCGCTTGGTCAACAGCCACACCTGCGCCCATTGTTGTAGAGATAGTTACTTTTTTCACGTAAGTACCTTTAGCTTGAGCAGGCTTAGCCTTCTTAAGCGCAACAATTAGAGACTCAAGGTTTTCTTGAAGCTGTTTAGTATCGAAGTCCACTTTACCGATAGTAGTGTGGATGATACCGTTTTTGTCGTTACGATAGCGAACCTGACCAGCTTTAGCGTTTTTAACAGCTTCAGCAACGTTAGGAGTTACAGTACCAGTCTTAGGATTTGGCATTAAACCACGTGGACCTAAGATTTGACCTAATTGACCAACAACACGCATAGCGTCTGGAGATGCAACGACAACGTCAAAGTTCATTTCGCCTTTTTTCACTAAGTCAGCAAGGTCATCCATACCTACAAATTCAGCACCGGCTTCTTTTGCAGCTTCAGCATTTGCACCTTGAGTGAATACAGCAACACGTACATCACGACCTGTTCCATGTGGTAACACTGTTGCGCCACGAACGTTTTGGTCAGATTTACGAGCGTCAATACCAAGATTTACTGCAACGTCAACACTTTCAGTGAATTTAGCTGTCGCTAATTCTTTTAATAATGTAACTGCTTCATTGATATCGTACTCTTTAGTGCCATCAACTTTTTCGCGAATAACACGCATACGTTTAGTAAGTTTAGCCATTTCTATTAACCCTCTACCTTCAAGCCCATTGCACGTGCAGAACCTGCAATTGTGCGAACACCCGCTTCAAGATCAGCAGCTGTTAAATCAGCTTGCTTAGTCTTAACGATTTCTTCAAGTTGAGCACGAGTAACAGTACCCACTTTCTCTGTGTTTGGACGACCAGAGCCAGACTTGATGCCAGCAGCTTTCTTAAGTAAGTAAGCAGCAGGAGGAGTTTTCATATCGAACGTAAACGAGCGATCTGAATAAACAGAAATTACTACAGGAACTGGTGCGCCTTTATCTACAGACTCTGTACGTGCGTTGAACGCTTTACAGAATTCCATGATGTTAACACCGTGTTGACCTAGTGCAGGACCTACTGGAGGACTAGGATTAGCCATACCAGCTGCAACTTGTAGCTTGATTAGAGCTTCAACTTTTTTAGCCATTGAAAATACCTCGTTATTTGGGTCTTAGCCTTGTGCGCGCGAGGACGCGTACTCAAGCGGCTTCCCAGATTAAAAAAACTTTTCATGCTTTAAGCACAAAAAGGCCGCTGATTATAAGTTAACCAACGGCCTTTTTCAATACTTTTACTCAGTATTAATTATTTATCTGCTTCAACCTGACCAAACTCTAATTCAACAGGCGTAGAGCGACCAAAAATGAGTACCGAAACTTTAACGCGGCTCTTCTCATAATCGACTTCTTCAACCACACCGGTGAAATCGGCAAATGGGCCATCAGTAACGCGAACCACTTCACCGGCTTCAAATAATGTCGCTGGTTTAGGCGAATCTTCATTTTCTTGTAAACGATTCAAGATACGATCAGCTTCTTTTGAGCTAATTGGTGTTGGACGATCCGAGGTACCACCAATGAATCCCATCACTCGCGGAATGCTATTGACTAAGTGCCAGCTTTTATCGTTCATGTCCATTTGGACAAGTACATAACCCGGGAAAAACTTACGCTCAGATTTGCGTTTTTGACCCGCGCGCATTTCAACGACTTCCTCAGTTGGAACTAAGACTTCGCCAAAATACTCTTCAAGATTTTGAATACGAATATGCTCATTAATCGTCTGTTGAACACGTTTTTCAAATCCTGAAAACGCTTGGATTACATACCAGCGTAACTTTATTTCTTTGTTCTCATCCGTCATGGGATTAGATCTCCAAGCCAGTTAAAAAGCCTACAATTCTAAATAATGCGCCATCAAGACCCCAAAGGATTAATGCCATTACAACTGTCGCTATCATTACTATAAATGTCGTATGCATTGTTTCTTGGCGGGTAGGCCAAACAACCTTTCGGACTTCAATTCTTGCTTCTTTAGCAAAAGCAATAAAGGTACGGCCTTTTTCTGTTTGCGCAGCGGTAGCAAGCGCTAAACCTATTGCAGCAACAACTCCAATCGCTCGAGTTAATACAGAAAAATCTTCGTAAACATAATTACCAACAACCGCACCACCTAGTAATGCAAAAGTAATAAGCCATTTTAACGCATCCATCGAGCTAGATGGAGTTTCAACATTGGTGCTCATATTTTTTTCACCTTAACTACAGACACAACAACCCCGTCACTGACAGGGTTAATCCATTCAATCTAAACTTAATAACATGCTAACCTTCAACACCTTGTTAGCTTTAGACTGGTCTTTGAAATTGGCAGGGGCGGAGAGATTCGAACTCCCAACCGTCGGTTTTGGAGACCGCTGTTCTACCAATTGGAACTACGCCCCTGCAAAGTGGAAGTCATTATACTGACGACACCAACGAAAACAAGAGTAAAACTTGATCAAAGCCACTTTTATCCGGTTTTATACTCTCATTCTTTGTAATTCAGCGGCTAAAGACATAAAAAAACCCAACATCATAGACATTGGGTTTTTTTACTAATTAACAACTAAATTATTTAGCTGCTTTTTTCTCTTTTTCTGCTGCAATCACTGTCTCAGCCACATTTTGTGGACATGGTGCATAGTGAGAGAACTCCATAGAGAACTGACCACGACCTGAAGTCATAGTACGTAATGAACCGATGTAACCAAACATTTCTGATAATGGTACGTCAGCTTTAATGCGAACACCCGTTAAACCAGCTTCTTGGTCTTTCATCATACCACGACGACGGTTAAGGTCACCAATTACGTCACCAACGTGATCTTCTGGCGTGAACACGTCAACTTTCATGATAGGCTCAAGAAGTTGTGCACCCGCTTTAGGGATTGATTGACGGAAAGCACCTTTAGCAGCGATTTCAAACGCGATTGCAGATGAATCCACTGCGTGGAAGCCACCATCAAAAAGCTCTACTTCAACATCAAGTACTGGGAAGCCTGCAAGCACACCCGTTTGCATCATTGACTTAAAGCCTTTCTCAACTGCTGGCCAGAATTCCTTAGGAACGTTACCACCAACAACTGTTGATTTAAATGTGAAACCAGAAGCAACTTCACCTGGCTTGATGCGGTAGTCGATTTTACCAAACTGACCAGAACCACCAGACTGTTTCTTATGCGTGTAGCTATCTTCAACTTCACGAGTAATCGTTTCACGATAAGCAACCTGAGGCTGACCTACGATTAAATCAACACCATAAGTACGCTTGAGGATATCTACTTTGATATCTAAGTGAAGTTCACCCATACCTTTAAGGATAGTTTCGCCTGTTTCTTCGTCTGTTTCAACTTGGAAAGAAGGATCTTCAGCAACCATTTTACCGATCGCAATACCCATTTTCTCATTACCGCCTTTATCTTTAGGCTGTACAGCAATCGAGATTACTGGAGTAGGGAAAACCATTGGCTCTAATGTAACTGGGTGTTTAGGATCACATAATGTGTGACCAGTTTGAACATTCTTCATACCAACGATTGCGATGATGTCACCTGCTTGCGCAGATGTTAATTCATTACGGTCATCAGCTTGCATCTCAACCATACGGCCTACACGCTCTGTTTTACCAGTGAATGAGTTAAGGATGGTGTCACCTTTGTTTAATTTACCTGAGTAAATACGTACGAAAGTTAATGCACCAAAACGGTCATCCATGATCTTAAATGCTAATGCTTTAAATGTTTCATCAGCTGATACGATCGCATGTTCACCAGTTTCATTACCTTCTTCATCCATAAGAGGTTGAGGATCAACTTCTGTAGGAGATGGTAAATAATCAACAACAGCGTCAAGAACTAACTGAACACCCTTGTTTTTGAATGCCGAACCACAGTATGTAGGGAAGAAGTCCATAGTGCGCGTACCTTTACGGATACAACGCTTCAGCTCTTCAATAGAAGGTACTTCACCTTCCATATAAGCTTCCATTAGATCATCATCTTGCTCTACAGCTGTTTCGATAAGCATTTCATGGTATTCATCAACTTTGTCTACCATGTCTGCTGGAACGTCTTCGATAGAAAAGTTCTCAGGAAGACCAGAGTCATCCCATACGTATGCTTTTTTAGTTAAAACATCGACAACACCAACAAACTCATCTTCGATACCAATTGGTAACGTCATGATTAATGGGTTAGCACCAAGTACTTTACGTACTTGCTGTGTTACACGGTAAAAATCAGCACCCATACGGTCTAATTTGTTTACGAAAATAACACGAGCAACTTCTGATTCGTTCGCATAACGCCAGTTTGTTTCTGATTGAGGTTCAACACCACCAGAACCACAGAATACACCGATACCGCCATCAAGTACTTTAAGTGAACGGTAAACTTCTACTGTGAAGTCAACGTGTCCAGGAGTATCGATAACGTTGAAACGGTGGCCATTCCAAAAACAGCTTACTGCTGCTGATTGGATAGTAATACCACGCTCAGCTTCCTGTTCCATGAAGTCAGTTGTAGATTCACCATCATGAACCTCACCTGTTTTGTGGATAGTACCGGTAAGTTTTAGGATACGCTCAGTAGTAGTGGTTTTACCCGCATCAACGTGCGCGAAAATACCAATATTTCTGTATTTCGATAAATCTGCCATTATATTACTCTATTAAAAAATATATTCTGTGCCAGTATATCATACTGACGTTGAACATCATCAGATGTTTGTCGCAAAAAACTGCGGCATTATAAAGGTAATGTGATAAAAAATCACCAGCTATGATGATTATCTATTTATATTTATTTGCATCCCAAGTTACCTTTATCACAATTTATCTACTCATTATTTCAGTTATCGTAGCATGAACAACCACTTACCTTTACAGGTTCCACCTGTTCACTTTTCAAACAAAGATAACAAAAGAATTAATTATTTCTGTGATGTGATTAAAAAAGGCCGCTGTAGCGGCCTTTTTTGTTAATGTTCAGTTTAAACTGACATTATTCTACGATAGTTGCTACAACACCAGCACCTACTGTACGGCCACCTTCGCGGATTGCGAAACGTAAACCTTCGTCCATCGCGATTGGGCAGATTAAATCTACTGTCATCTTGATGTTATCACCAGGCATTACCATTTCTACGCCTTCTGGTAACTCTACGTTACCTGTTACGTCTGTTGTACGGAAGTAGAACTGTGGACGGTAACCTTTGAAGAACGGAGTATGACGACCACCTTCATCTTTAGAAAGTACATAAACTTCTGAAGTGAATTTTGTGTGTGGCTTGATTGAACCTGGCTTACATAATACTTGACCACGCTCAACGTCTTCACGCTTAGTACCACGTAGTAATGCACCAATGTTCTCACCTGCACGACCTTCGTCAAGCAATTTACGGAACATTTCAACACCAGTACAAGTCGTTGTTACTGTGTCTTTGATACCTACGATTTCAACTTCGTTACCTACGTTGATGATACCTGCTTCTACACGACCTGTTACTACTGTACCACGGCCTTGGATTGAGAATACATCTTCGATAGGCATGATGAATGGCTTATCGATATCACGCTCTGGCTCTGGAATGTAGCTGTCTAGTGCTTCTGCTAATTCAATGATCTTGTCTTCCCACTCTTTCTCGCCTTCTAACGCTTTAAGCGCTGAACCCGCGATTAGTGGTAAGTCATCACCTGGGAAGTCATATTCTGAAAGAAGTTCACGAACTTCCATCTCTACTAATTCTAGTAGCTCTTCGTCATCAACCATGTCACATTTGTTCATGAATACGATGATGTAAGGTACGCCAACCTGACGAGAAAGTAGGATGTGCTCACGTGTTTGTGGCATTGGACCATCTGTCGCTGCAACTACTAAGATTGCACCGTCCATTTGAGCAGCACCAGTGATCATGTTTTTAACATAATCGGCGTGTCCTGGACAGTCTACGTGTGCGTAGTGACGAGTTGGTGTGTCATACTCAACGTGTGAAGTATTGATTGTGATACCGCGCTCGCGCTCTTCTGGAGCGTTATCGATTGATGCGAAATCTTTAGCAGTACCACCGTATACTTTGGCAAGTACGTTAGTGATTGCTGCAGTTAGAGTTGTTTTACCGTGGTCAACGTGGCCGATAGTACCAACATTTACGTGCGGTTTTACGCGTTCAAACTTTTCTTTTGCCATGACGGAACCTATAAGTTTTGTCTAAGAGTACAGATTAACGCTTACGGTGGTAAGCTTATTCATTATTGAATATTATTTTGACAAATCAATGAAGGAGTGAAGAAAGGATTCTTATGTGACTGGTGCTGATAGGCAGATTCGAACTGCCGACCTCACCCTTACCAAGGGTGCGCTCTACCAACTGAGCTATATCAGCAACACCAGAAACTGGAGCGGGCAGCGGGAATCGAACCCGCATCATCAGCTTGGAAGGCTGAGGTAATAGCCATTATACGATGCCCGCTTTAGGAACCTAGTTCTTAACTACTGCAAGACCCGTCAAGATAAGTGGTGGAGGGAGGTGGATTCGAACCACCGAAGGCTGAGCCGTCAGATTTACAGTCTGATCCCTTTGGCCACTCGGGAACCCCTCCACAAAATTCTTGTTTCAGCTTTCTTTCGGCCTCGAAAGAAAGTGGTGCCGACTAACCGAGTCGAACGGTTGACCTACTGATTACAAGTCAGTTGCTCTACCAGCTGAGCTAAGTCGGCACGCTGTACTACTTGAGTACGGGGCAGGATTCTAGAGCAACGTTTAGGGGGATGCAACCATTAAATTAAAAAAAATTAACTTTTTACGCTTGAGTGAATAACTTTTAACCTAAACGCTGGTTTTTAGTCCTTTATGCTTGTTTTTTATACCAAACAAGCAGCCCTTTAAAAATGAGCTTTTCAATATACTCACTATTTTCAAATGACTTATGCAGTAAAAAACCATACCCTCCGGTAAAAATAACCCGACAACACTCTTTAAAGTGCTGCTGCGCCAGAGCCACGGCACCTAACGTGCTCACAAAACATCCATTATGTAACGCATTCGGAGTATTACTGCCGATGTTATTTTCAAATCCCACCTCCGCGTGGGTAAAAACATTAGGTGCACGTTTAGAAATTGATTCAACCATCAAATCCAACCCCGGGATAATCCAACCGCCAAGATGCCTTTTCTCTGAAGATATAAAGTCAATTGTCGTTGCCGTTCCTGAATCAACAATTACTAAGTTTTCATTTGGGTAAACATCTTGTGCACCTATTGCGGTGAGCCAGCGATCAATCCCTAGGTTTTGATATTGCTCATAGCCACATATTATCCCATCGAGCTGGCTGGTTACTTTTGCCTGACAAACCTCAATATCGTATTCTTGTGCCGTTTTTAAGATTGATACCAGCTCGATAGATTGCTTAACGCTGCTATACAAAACCAAATCAATTTTTGCCCAACACACCTGCGCCAATTTGATTAAAATCGGCTGCCTGTGCTCATCGCTTACAGCTAATTTAATTGCAGTATTACCTGCATCGATTAATAAAATCATACTTTCACCTTCCGCAGTGAGATTTCCCCCCCGAAATAACTTTTCACCTCGCCATCTTGTCTAATTTTAATTCCACCTTGTGGATCAATCCCTTCACAGATCCCCTGCCACCGCCTTTGCCCTGTGATTAATTCCACACACTGTCCTTGAAACGCATGAACTTGGTTCCATTGCTTTTGCATCTCAGTTAAACCTGTTTGTCGATACTGCTCTAAGCGTTTTTCTAATGCCTGCGTTAAGCTCGCCACGAGCATATTTTTATCAACTTGTGCGCCTAGCGCTCGTAAATCTGTCCACGCCTGATCGATTTGCTCGCTTGCACTATCGGGCATCGCCAAATTTAAGCCAATTCCAATGACGAGATTACAGGGCCCTTCAGCTGGCCCGTCAAGTTCGACCAACACCCCTGCTAGTTTCTGCTCTGCGACTAAGATGTCGTTTGGCCACTTCAGTGATACATCAATCCCATAAAGGTTTTTTAAGCAATCATATACAGCCAAGCCCACAGCGACACTGACCCCCATTGCAGCTTGCAAACCATCATCTAAAAACCAGTAATAGCTATAGTAAAGGTTTGCACCAAAAGGCGACTGCCACTGCCTTCCTCTGCGGCCACGTCCAGCACTCTGGCATTGCGCGACCACAACAGTTCCATTTGATACGTGCTGATTGGCAACAATTCGACGCATTAACTCGCTATTTGTTGAATCTATAATAGAAAAGACTTCGAACTGAGCATCATCCTTACGCGTAGTTCTTTCTGCTTGGTAACATTGTTCAATTTTGGTTTTATCCAATAATGACAAGATAGAGCTGAGCTGATATCCCTTGCCAGTCACCGTAAATATATCGAGCCCTATTTGTTGTAACGATTGAACATGTTTCGCAACAGCGGCTCGACTAATCCCTAGCTGCTCGCCTAAGACCTCACCTGATACAAACTGTCCTTGCTGTAACGCATCCAAGATTGCTTGTTTATTACCCTGTAAGGTTTTCATCATTTACCTCAACCAAAATTTCGCCTTGGGAACCAATTAACCTAACCTCGTGCTGCAGTGCAATATCAAAAAGTGCAAATACATCATGCTGAATACGCTCAATCATTTTTAATACATCTAGACCGCTACTGCCTCCATGATTTAACAAAACTAAGGCTTGCTGAGGGTTCACTTCAATTCCTGCAATTTTGAGCCCTTTTAAGCCAGCCCGATCAATAAGCCAACCCGCAGCCACTTTCACATGTTCATCGGTCACAGGAAAAGCGACGATATCCGGAAAAAGTTTTTTTAAACGCGCCAAGTGCTCTGTCGAGATGAGAGGATTTTTAAAAAAACTTCCAGCATTGGGTATCCGCTTGGGGTCGGGCAATTTTTCTTGTCTCGTTTTAACGACTAAATCATATACCTGTTGAGCCGTTGGAGCCTGCAATTGTTTCAGTGGACCATAGTGACAATTCGCTTGCCAGTTTTTACTGACAGCTAAGTGAATGGCTGTAATTATAAAACGCTGTTTTAATGAATGCTTGAAGATTGAATCTCGATAACTCAATTGACACGCTTCTGCTGTAAGCGTTCTAAACCGCCCAGTAGTCACATCAAAGCCATCAACACTCACTAAAAAATCACTGAGCTCAACACCATACGCACCAATATTTTGCACTGGTGCAGCGCCGCATAATCCGGGTATCAGCGCAAGATTTTCCAAACCCGAGATGCCTTGTTTCAATGTGTGGCATACTAATTGGTGCCAACTTTCCCCTGCCGCTACTTTAATCAGATATTCATGTTCCTGCTCTACAATCCCAATCCCTTTGTTAGCAATTTGAATCACCCGACCAGAAAAGTCATTTAAAAACAGTGTATTACTTCCTTCGCCGAGCACCACAAATGGAATCGTAAAATCAATATCTGTGAGTTGAACTGGGTCAGTCACTTTAATGATATGTTCAGCACGAGCTGGCAAAGCAAAAGTATGAAGAGATTGAAGCGATGGCAATGGATAAACCTCGATAGCATTAATGGTCAATATCTTACCGCAAAGCTTAAGCTGTGGTATATAGTAGAGCTTTGTTCTCACTCTCGTTCAAGGACCCTATGAAACTCAATTCAATTATGGCTGCGCTGTTGCTTGGCCAATCCGCTACGGCTTTAGCTGAAGATCAACACAGCTACGCTAATTTAGACCAAGTGATCTCAACTCATGTTTACCTTGATGTGGCGATTAATTTTGAAGCGAAGGAACTCGAAGGCTTTATCGAGCACACCCTTAGTTGGAAAAACACCAACGCATCAGAGCTTATTCTGGATACCCGCGATTTAGAAATTGATAAGGTAATGTATAAAGGGTCAGATGAAAAATGGCACTCTGCCCCCTTTTCTTTAGCTAAACGTGATGATGTTAAAGGTGCAAAACTAAGTATAAAATTAGCACAACAAGCTAAGTTAGTACGTGTTTACTATAATTCATTACCTCAAGCTTCTGGCCTTCAATGGTTAACACCTGAGCAGACAGCGACAAAAACACAACCGTTTGTGTATAGTCAATCACAAGCGATCCACGCCAGAAGTTGGATGCCAATTCAAGATACGCCAGCCATGCGTGTCACTTACAACGCACGGATCCAAACACCGAAAGATGTCCGCGCCGTAATGAGTGCAGATAATAAAGATGCATTATTCAAAGATGGTGATTTCCATTTTGATATGCCACAAGCCATTCCGCCTTATTTGATTGCCTTTGGTGCTGGCAACCTAGAATACAAAGAAATGTCACATCAGACAGCTATTTATGCTGAGCCGACCATTCTTGACGCAGCGGTTGCTGAATTTGATGATACCCAAGCGATGATCGACAAAACCAACAAAATGTATGGTGAATATGCATGGGGCCGCTATGACTTACTGATGCTCCCACCTAGCTTTCCATTTGGCGGCATGGAAAATCCACGATTATCTTTCATTACCCCGACAGTTGTTGCTGGCGATAAAAGCCTCGTCAATCTAATTGCTCACGAATTAGCTCATTCATGGTCAGGTAACTTAGTCACCAATGCCACATGGGAAGATTTGTGGTTAAACGAAGGATTCACGTCGTATGTTGAAAACCGCATTATGGAAGAAGTCTTTGGTCGCGACCGCGCAGTAATGGAACAAGCTTTAGACGCTGCGGGTCTTCGAGCTCAGCTAAAAACTATTGATGCGCCCGATACACGCTTAAATCTGCAATTAAACGGTCGTGATCCTGACGATGCCTTTAGTTCAATTCCTTATACAAAAGGGCAACTGTTCTTAATTTACCTAGAACAACAATTTGGCCGTGAGGTTTTTGATGTTTTTGTTAAAGATTATTTCAATACCTATGCTTTCAAATCACTCGCAACCGCTGAGTTCGTAGAATATTTAGATAAAAACTTACTCAGTAAACACCCAGGGATTGTGTCTATTGAAAAAGCAAAAGAGTGGATTTACCAACCAGGCTTACCTGCCGATGCCCCAACTCCAACTTCAGATGCGTTTGAGAAAGTTGATACTCAGATAACTTTGTGGACAAAAGGCGAGATCATGGCAGCAGCTCTACCAACCGACAACTGGACAGTCCATGAATGGCTTTACTTCATCAACAATCTTCCTCGCGATTTAGCCATCGATAAAATGATTGAATTAGATAATGCTTATAATTTAACTCAATCAACCAATGCCGAGCGAGCATTTGCTTGGTTTATGCTGGCTGTGGGAAATGGCTACAATGAAATCTATCCTGCACTTGATCAACACTTATCAGGTATTGGCCGACGTAAACTGATCGTGCCTTTGTATAAAAAGCTGATCCAACATGATAAAAAACAATGGGCCGAAAGCGTCTATCGCAAAGCGCGTAATACTTATCACCCATTAGCTCAGGGAACTATCGATGCACTTTTTGAGTAATCGCTAATTCTCATCTAAAACAAATAAAGGCAGGTAATCTGCCTTTATTTTTACTTATTCCCGAGCTTTGCCTTATGCAAAAATACTTTCTGCTCCTCGGGTGTCGCTTGTAACCACCAAAATTCGAGCATTTTCAGTGCACTTGGCTGAGTGACTGATATGTTTTCGTCTATAACAAATTTATCAGGTTTTGAACTTTGACGCTTATCCTCACTGCCAACACCCATCGCGTGACTATCCATTAACTCCTGTAGCGGCAAACTTGTATAAACAACTAACGGCTTCCCAGCTATAAAGAGTGGCTTTTGTTCTATTTGAGAAAATGATTTTGCTTTAGCGATCGTTGAAGGTCGTTCAAATTCCACAATCAACTCTTGATGACTTTCCTCAATAGAAATACGTAACCAAAACGGTTGAGATTCTACCACTTCATGTTGATCATATTCTTCTTCAAAAACATCAAGGTACTTCAACTTTATTAAGTGCTCCCCCACCGAGAGTTCAAGTTTACTGGTATTGCTAAACCAAGACTTTTCTATCGACTCCTCATTCAGTCTTAGTAATTGAAATTCATCAGGTACAATAAACGTTGCTGCAGTAATGGATGTAGAAAATATTCCAATAAATAGCCCACTTAACAATTTCATTCCTTCACCTTTATTATTATCTATTTAAAATAATCTAGCTGAAGTAAACATAAATCACAGCTTAAAGTTGAGCTTTATTAGACTAAATAACGAGTTTTACTCACAAAAATGCTTTTTACTTACTCTTTGATCACTTATGATTTTTAAACTTTTAACTCGGAGAATCAACATGAGTACAGACACTCTTTTTACGAAAATTATAAATAAAGAAATACCTGCCACGATTGTTTATGAAGATGACGAGACATTGGCATTTAACGATATCAACCCGCAAGCCCCCTTTCACGTACTTATAATTCCGAAAAAAGCCATCGCAACTATCAATGACATCACCCCTGATGATCATGCTTTAATCGGCAAGCTTTATAGTGTTGCAGCACACCTAGCAAAAGAGCACGGTTTTGCGCAAAGTGGCTATCGCGTTGTGATGAATTGTAATGAGGATGGTGGCCAAACGGTTTATCACATTCATTTACATATGCTAGCAGGTAAAGCTTTAGGCTGGCCCCCTTTTAGCGATAGAATGAAATAAATACCTAATTCGTTAGGTAAGTATAAAAGTACTAGCTGAACAAAAAAAAGCAATACAAAATAATCAATTCCTGTGTTAGGATTGAAGTACTTAATGCATCAATTAATTATTAGCAATGCCATGTTTGATTTTGGCTAGGACACAATCTATATGAAAAGTTCTGCGTTTATCCTGTTAGAACCCAATCCAATCAACAACCTCGGTTTAGATGTTTTAACGCCTTTATTAAAGACTCAAGGCATTGAAGTTGCTCATGGAGAAGATCCTGGTTCAATATCAGCACATACAAAGTTTCTTTTTATTGAAGCCAGTGCTGAAAATGCTTGGGAGCAATTGCAAGCTCATTTACGTGTACTCACCGTTGACTGCGATATAATTTTATTCAACATCAATGAGAATACCGAGCTGGCAAACCGTGCGCTTCTGAGTGGGATCCGTGGTGTTTTCTATGCAACAGACAATGCTGATGTTGTAATGAAAGGGATCCGCTTGTTATTAGATAACCAGCTTTGGTATCGCCGAAATATCATGTGTAATGTCTTAAGCCGATTATTGCATTTTAATAAAGACAATATCCTTCAACTTACAGACACTCTCGCCGAGCCGGTCAACCTCACCAAACGTGAAAGAGCGATTATTGTTTTAATGAGTAAAGGTTGTAAAAATAAAGAGATAGCTGATGAGCTCAGCATTAGTCCACATACAGTTAAAACACACCTGTATAGCGCATTTAGAAAAACTAAATGTCGAAATAGGATTGAATTACTCTCTTGGGCCCAACAAAACATCCCCACCGAGTTACGTTAAAAAGCGCTCTTTGAGCGCTTTTACTCTATTAAATAGGTAAATAATAACTACAAAATTGCGTCTCTTTTACATAACCTATAGATTCATATAACTTTTGCGCTTCTTGATTAGACACATGTGTTTGCAATGTCAACTCCTGAGCACCACTTTGCTGAGCGAGTAATTTTGCTTCATTAAGCAAGGCCTTACCAATCCCTTTACCTCGCATTGAATCGACCACAAATAAGTCATTTAAGATCCAACTACGCTTAGCTGAAATGGATGAAAAGCAGGGATAAAGCTGTACAAAGCCTAATGCCTCGTCCTGATCTGATTTCGCTAAAAAGATAACCGACTCATGCGCTGCAATCCGCTCAGTTAAAAACGCTTTAGCAACACTAATATCTGAAGGCTGTTGATAGAATTGTCTGTATAGATCAAATAAATAAGCAACTTTATCGACATCATTTAAATAAGCACGTTGAACAATCATATTTGTACCCAAACTATTTGTAGACGCTCTACCATACGATGAAATTCCTCTGATTGACCAGCACTAAATCATTCTATATCTAAATAAATGCCTGATTTAACTGATATCAAATGTAACAAAAAAACATTCATCAAGCCTGGGAAGAACGCTACAAGATTTTAACACATGTATTGTTCAATTAACGTACAACCTCGTTCTACCACATGGAATGGATTTAAGCGGCAAATATAGTGCGCTTACGCTTAAAAAAGTATGTCAAGGGACATATTTGTCCAACAAATTGAAACTAATGTGCTAACAAATTATTAGCCTCTTTGAACCACCGCTCACACAGCTTGTTACTTCCTCGCTTTGTTTTGATACACAAAATGAAAGTTATTACTTTATTCTCTAACTCAGTACAAACCACTTATTTTACTAGCGCACAAAGAAGGACTTTTATTATGAAACGACTCGTATTCTGTTTATCTGCAGCAGCACTGATGATTACTTTCAATTCAGAAGCTCATACTACCCGTACATTAAAAGCTGCAGATACCAGCATTTCGACTGAAGTATGTATGGCTGTAGCTAGCAACAAACCACTAAAGCTTTATAACACCTTGAAAGAAAATAGGTTATCGTACAATAAAGCCATAAAAAATATCTACTGTAATGGCCTCTCATTATACGATTTTGCCACGGAACATTCCGCTACTCGTATCGCTAACAACTTACGTCGCCACCAAAAAGAATTTACGCTTTACAGCGCCATAGAAAGTGTTAAATAAATGTTATTGATTTTTTGTGTAGGAATGCTATTTTTTATAATGACATTCCCAATACTTAAGGAGGCACTAGAGATAGTGCCTTTTTCTTGGCTTTTACTTTAGTGAACGCCACCTCATAACCTCAGCTATTTTTGCAACAATACGAGGATCGGTCTGTTTATTAAAGGCCATACATAAGGGTTCTTCCACCGCACTCAGTATTGGTATTTGCGCAACAATTCCATGTTTATCGAGATGATTCCTTTTTACATGCTCTAACATAGTAAACTCTGTCGAAGCCATAAAATCGATTCGACCAGCCACGAGCTTTCTAAAATTGACATCACCTAAACTAGAGTTATCAACATGAATATCTAGCCCCCCTAACTGCTGCTTAAAATACTGATCAGTAACATCATCATTAACAACAGCCACACTGTGCCCAGAGAGTTGTTCAATTGAGGAAAACTCTAAATCATGCCTTGCTAGCAAACGAAATAAATATATTTTTGGGCTATCAAGCAATGGGCATAACCATAAAAAATCATCTAAGCGTTCAGCTGTTTGAAAGATAGAGTAAATCATTGTATTTGAGTTGTTTTTCGCCTGCTGTATTGAGCGTGGCCAAGGATAGCTTTGTAATTCATAATCGATGTGGGCCGCTTTTAACAAACGACGAACTTGTGAAGTAGCACGCCCTACCACTTGTCCTTTTTGATTCGTGTAATTGTATGGGGGCCACTCTTCTGTGACGACTTGTAAACGCGGCAATGTGCGTTCATTGCAGTACGCATTACTCTCCCAAATCATCATCAATGCAACACCCAAAGATAAATATCGCAATTTACCTTCCTTATTTATCCACAGATGCATAAAATCTATTCACTCACCATTCGTTGATATTAGCTAATATGGAGCAAATTTGCGCGAAATCCATTTACACCTTCTTGTCTCATGAATTTCTTTGTTATGATGAAGACAATAAATATTGTAGGACCCCGTAATGTTTGATCTCAAAACACTTTTTTATACGAGTTTTTGTATCACATCCGTAATGTGTTTACTTAACTTCTTAACGTGGCGAGCAAACAAAAATATACCCGGGACTCTACTCTACGTTTTTTATCCTATTTTTGTACTGGCAGCCTTAACTGGTTTTTTTACTCATAGCCAGCATGGTCATTTTAACCATATAGGGTTAGCAATAGGCTATAATTTACTTTTTGCGGCATCCATAGTTCAAGCCCTCGCGCTCTATCGCTTTTTTGAATTTAACCAACTCAGTTTACGGATATTTTTATACCTAACAGTACTGCTGTCACTGGTGATTAGCTGGAGCTTATTTTTCAGTGAAAGCCTACAAATGAGAATTCTCATTTACGATCTACAGCGCGTTTTTGAAGGCTTGTTCCTAAGCTATCTATTTATCAAAGTCGCATTAAAACGCTACCCCAATGCCAGCATTATTTACTTGCTGCATTTTAGTTTATTGATCGCTGTATTTACAATTCGCAGCCTTTGGTTACGCGATCTAGACTCATCGGCCATAATCAAAAATAACTGGTTCAGTATTGCTATTTTATTCATTGGCATTGTCACTCCAATGTTCTATGCCACAGGAATAGCTGCGCTGTGTAATGAGCGGCGTTCAGAACATCTAAAAAAGCTCACCGAAAAAGCCCAAAAAGATGCAGAACTGCGAGGGCTGTTCTTGTCCACCATGAGCCATGAAATACGCACACCACTCAATGGAATTTTAGGCAGCGCACAATTAATCATGCACCAAACTCGTGACTCACAAAATAAACGTTATTGTGAAGCTATCATCAATTCAGCCGAATCTTTAAATGTGTTGGTTGATAATGTCCTCAATTTTGCCACTGTGGATCAAAGCTCAGACAACCTCAATGAAGAAGATGTTGAACTAAAGCCTTACCTAGAAAGCATTTGTTTGCTCTCAAACCCGGTCGCGGAACAAAAACGGATCGAGTTTAATTTCAACTTCAATTTACCCGAAAAGTCATGCTATTACTGCGATCAACAGCGGTTGAGGCAAGTACTGCACAATTTACTCAATAATGCGATTAAATTTACCGATAAAGGGGAAGTGAGAATGGAAGTCGAGCTCATTCGATCGACAGCCTTAGAGCACACCCTCAAGTTTTCTGTCCACGACAGCGGACCCGGGATCGAAGCTGATGAGATTGAGTACCTCACTGAGCCCTATTTTCAAAACAATACAGGTAAAAGCAAAGGGGGGACAGGTTTAGGCTTAGCCATCACCAGCCGTATTTTAGCTAAACTCGGAAGCCAACTCGAGATTAACAGTGAATTAGGGAAAGGCAGTGTGTTTAGTTTTACGCTGACTCTTGGTTTAGGCGAATTAAGTTTGGTGGAGCAACGCCATCAATCAAGTCACTACCTAACAGGTCTGTCAATTTTACTAGTTGAAGATCTGCCTCTTAACCAAAAAATTGCTATCGAACTCATGGCCGCAGATGAGCACAAAGTTAAATTAGCCAACGATGGGCAAAGTGCTATTGACTTAATGCAGCGACATCAATTTGATGTAGTGCTCTTAGATATGAATCTGCCTGACTTTACCGGCCAAGAAGTGATTAAACGCTTAAAACTATTGGAGCATAAAAACCAGCGCACTCCTATTTTAGCGTTTACTGCCAGTGTCAGTGCCGATGAAATTGAAGAATACCTAAAACTAGGAATTAAAAACGTCGTAGCCAAACCCATTAAGCAAGCTAAGTTACGAAAAGCATTAGCTGACTCTCAAAAAGCCCCTGTACCTCTTCATACTTTAAACCTGAATGCTATTTTATACGATACCAGCGCCGCACAAGCCTTAGAGAGTACCTTCGATGATAATGAATTATCCGCCATCTATAATGAATTTGTGTTATCGGCACGAAGTAAACTCAAGCGATGTGAAGAGCTGATAGAAGCTGATCCTGAGCAATGCATTAAGATCCTACATCGCCAAGCCAGCACCGCTCTACAGCTTGGTTTTAACTTGTATGGGATGGAATTAAAAAAATTAGAGCGACGCCTGCTCGACAACAAATTAAGTATTAACTTAGAGCACGCGGTTGAATTATGGCAACAAAGTCTAGCCCAATACTTAAAGCACGTGCGCAGCACTTTATAACGATTAGCGGGTAGGTATAAAAATACCGGCCCGTTTTTCCCTTTTAGAAAATAATTGCAAGATGGTCATAAGTGACAGGGCTGAAGCAACAGCTACCATTTTTGCGTTAAATTCAAAAACAGTGCTAACCATTAAACGGTTTGCCCATCGCTTCTACCCGCAAGACTTAAAATGAAGATCTCCATAATTAAATCTGTATGTACCACGAATCTGACACCACTAAATAGCTCACCTTATAAAGTGTCCATCATCCCTACAAGCCCCATTCTTACGACTTTAGAAAAAATAGAGACTAAAAAGACATAAGAAGATTTGAGTTCTGTCGCTCGTTCTGATGATATCAACCTTTAATTACTCCATGGATTGTTTGTATGCCCAATTTATATCTCAGTACCATATTTATCATCATGATGATGTTTACGCTAAGCCTCTGTGCCCATGAGCGCTTTGATGATGGTCCGTATCTTATTTATCAGCAAGAACGGCTAATGCAATTTGATGTAAAACAAGACCAACTCACAGTCGCCCCCTATTTAGGGCCATATTCAATCCCTGAACACTTTAGCATTGCAGAAAAAGATACTTATACTGATGTCAAGAAATGGGCTGCTATCAGTGACATTCATGGCCAAGTATCTATTTTTATTGACTTACTCAAGAACAATAAAGTAATAGATGAGCACCTTAATTGGCAGTTTGGCCAAGGCCATTTAATCATTACTGGTGATATTTTTGACCGAGGTGACACCGTCACCGAAGCACTTTGGCTAGTTTATAAGCTCGAACAGCAAGCCGAAAAAGTCGGTGGAAAAGTCCATTACCTATTAGGAAATCACGAATACATGGTGCTCAGAGGAGATGAACGCTACTTGCACCCTAAATATGTCTCTACACTGGCCGTAATGAAAACAGACCTCAAAAGCTTATTTTCTGCTCATACCGTGCTAGGCCAATGGTTACGAAGCAAAGCAACGATAATTAAGCTCAATCAGTTAGTGTTTTTACATGGTGGTATTCACCAAGACTTTATTGATTTAAATTTAAGCCTCGAGCAAGCCAACCAACATTTTCGTGACACTATTGGTTTGAGCAAAAAAGACATGTTGAATAACTCAACTCAGGTTGCGCTTCATGCCACAACCGGCCCAATTTGGTATCGTGGTTACTTTCGTGATGCTGAGTTACAACAAACTGATGTAGAAAATATTCTCCACGCACTTAATGCAAAACGCATCGTGGTGGGGCACACTTCGTTTGAGCAACTTGAAACTCGTTTTAACAATAAAGTACTCGCCATTGATAGCTCTATCAAACAAGGAAAAAAAGGTGAGTTATTGATGTGGCAAAACCAGCAATTTATTCGAGCAAACATGCAAGGTCATCATGTATCATTCTTTGTTGATTAGTACGCTCTGCCTTCATTGAATAAACAGCTGTTTATCGTAAATTATCGGCTGTTTATCGCGCTTACTCGACTTAGTGCGCATTTTTAGCCATGCTAAGCCACACTATAAAAACAACGGCAACTTAGCATGAAAATTATCAAAACTCACCTCGCACTCGCTATCGGTTTAGCACTCTCCAGTGCCGCACCAATGAGCGTTGCATCTGAAGACGTCACAGCAAAAGACACCGCTTCAGAAAAGTGGGATGTACTCAACCCACCGGGCGAACAACAAACCATCACCATCGATACCACAGAAACCACCTGGAGTAACCTCGACGTCAGTCCTGATGGAAAAACCATCATGTTTGATATGCTCGGTGATATCTATACTATGCCTATTTCAGGCGGTAAAGCGACGGCTATTACCAATGATCGCGCCTGGAACTTCCAACCTAAATTTTCTCCCGATGGTACCAAAATCGCATTTATCTCAGACCGAGAAGGTGCTGAAAACCTTTGGGTGATGGATGTCAATGGCGACAACATGCGTAAAGTATCAGATGAATCTCACAATCTGTTACATAACCCAGCTTGGTCACCCGATGGCCAATACATTGCCGTTAAGCAAGGTCAAGTCACCGGGCGTACCATCCCAGGTGGTTCAATCCGTATGTACCATATCTCAGGTGGTAAAGGTGTCTTAGTACGTGATCGCTTACACGGTAAAAAGTCTCAAAAGAATGTCGCTGAACCGGCTTTCTCTGTAGACGGTAAGAAAATCTATTATTCAGTCGACGCAACTGCGGGTGTGACATGGCAATATAATAAAAACGCACTTGGCTCAGTCTTTGAAATTCGCTCATGGGATCTCGCGACCGGTGAAGAAGAAACGGTTATCCGCGGTTCAGGTGGCGCAATCCGCCCTACACCTAGCCCTGATGGCAACTCGATTGCATTTGTGAAACGCGTTGAAAATGGTACAGAGATGCAAAGTGCACTCTATATCAAAGATCTTAAATCTGGTATTGAAACTGAAATTGTTGCCGGTCTTGACCGTGACTTACAAGAAGCCAATGGCGCACAAGGGAACACCCCAGCATTTGCCTACACTCCAGACGGTAAAGCGTTAGTGTTTTGGTCTGCGGGTCTGTTTCATAAAGTCGATATCGCCAGTAAAAAATCATCGGTTATCTCAACACAAGTCGTTGCTGAAAAAAATATTACTCCTGCACTTAAATTTGCTGTAGACGTTGCACCCGATACATTTAAAGTCAAACTAGCGCGCTGGTCGCAAATTTCTCCCGATGGAAAAACAGCCCTATTTCAAGCATTAGGTTATTTATACACCAAAGACATTAAGTCAGGTAAAGTTAAGCGTCTGACTAGGCAAAATGATCATTTTGAGTTCTACCCTAGCTTCTCACGCGACGGAAAATACATTGTCTATACAAGTTGGGATGATCAAGATTTAGGCGCTGTTCGCGTTGTTTCAGCCAAAGGTGGTAAAAGCAAAGTCATTTCACAAGAACCCGGACATTATATCAACCCAAGCTTTTCTCCTGATGGCAAGCAAATCTTATATCGAAAAGTAACGGGTGGCTTTTTACTTAGTGGCGATTGGTCGATGGACCCTGGCATTTATTTAACGGATCGTAAAGGTAAAAATCATAAACGTATAACCAAAAAAGGGGATAACCCGCACTTTGGCGCCGATGCAAATCGTATCTACTTCAATGTATCAAGTGGTGAAACAAGCCGCGAGTTAAAATCGGTTGACCTAAACGGCCAGCAAGAACGTTCTCATTTCAAAGGCGAATACATCTTTGATTACCGAGTCTCACCAGACGGTCAATATGTGGCTTTTATTGAAAACTTCAATACCTTTGTAGCCCCCTTTACTAGTACAGGTAAAACACTGTCGATTAATAAAGGTGCCAAGTCATTGCCTGTTAAACAAGTCTCTAAATACTCTGGCGATTTCTTAAACTGGAAAGCAGACAGCAGCGCGTTAACCTGGGCATTTGGCCCTACTCTTTATCAACGCAAATTGACGGATACCTTCGCCTTCTTAAAGGGCGCTGCAGATGATGTGAGCGAACTTACCGCCGAAGGCATTGATTTAAGTTTCGATAAAAAAGCTGATAAACCAGAAGGCTTGCTTGCTTTAGTGGGTGGTAAAATCGTGACCATGCGCAATGCCGACCAAGAGCAAGAAATCATTGATGATGGCGTGGTCCTGATTGAGGATAACCGCATTATTGCCGTCGGCACACGCAGCGATGTAACGATCCCTAAAAAAGCCAAAGTCATGGATATTTCAGGCAAAACTGTGATCCCAGGTCTGGTGGATGCACATGCACATGGCAGTTACGGCAGCCGTAACTTACAACCTGAGCAAAACTGGAATCAATTTTCCAATGTCAGCTTTGGTGTCACCACCATTCACGACCCTTCAAATGATTCAAACGAAGTGTTCTCAATGGCAGAGCTACAACGTGCAGGTTTAACGGTTGCACCACGTATTTATTCTGTAGGTCGCATTTTATACGCTGGTCACGCACCGGGTTATAAAACTCCAATCAGCAACCTTGAAGATGCGCAATTCCACGTAAAACGCCTCAAAGACGCAGGTGCTATCTCAGTTAAGAGTTATAACCACCCACGCCGAGATACACGTCAACAAGTCCTAGAAGCGGCCAAACAAATGGAAATCATGGTCGTGCCAGAAGGAGGCTCTAAATTCCAACAAAACATGAACATGATCATTGATGGTCACACGGGTCTAGAGCACGCGCTACCGATCCCACATATTTACTCGGACGTTGTACAAATGTGGAGCCAGACTAAAGCAGGTTTCACACCGACCTTTAATGTTGCATACGGCGGTATCAAAGGAGAAGATTACTTCTACAACACCACCGAAGTCTGGAAAAATGAGCGTTTAAAATCATTCGTACCAGAGTACATCCTTAACCCGCGTTCAATCCGCCGCGAAAAGGCACCAGAACACCACTATAACCATATCAATGCAGCGCAATCAGCCAAACAGCTTCGTGACAAAGGCGTCACTGTTCATATCGGTGCGCATGGTCAACGAGAAGGGTTAGGTGCGCACTGGGAATTATGGTCAATGGCGCAAGGCGGTTTCTCTGCTTGGGAAGCACTGCGTAGCGGGACCATCGATGGAGCAAAATACCTCGCCCTAGACAACGATATCGGCACCATCGAAAAAGGGAAACTGGCTGACTTAGTAATCATAGAAGGTGATGTATTGAACGATATTCGTCAATCTGAAAACGTCGCATATACAGTCCTGAATGGCCGTATTTACGATGCTGCAACCATGAACGAAGTCGGAAACTACGACCGAAAACGTCAACCATTCTTCTTTGAAAATGGCAACATTGCGCCAATGCACTCAGCAACTGAAGCCTATATGGAAGAAAAAGCACACACGTATCATTGGAAACATTAATCCGTTAAGTGCAAACAAATAAAAAAGGAGGTCGATGACCTCCTTTTTCATAAAATCTCGTTACAGGACTCTTACCTAACTAGGTAACATCACCAACATCGCCGCTACTGCGATTAATAACAAGCCTATCGTATCCTGTTTTTTCGGTTTTTGTTTTAGAAATATCAACGAAACAAGTAGCATAAAAAAAACTTCAATTTGCCCGACCGTTTTCACATAAGCAACCTGTTGCAAACTCATCGCACTAAACCAACCTATCGATCCTAAGCAGCTTGTCAGACTGACCGCAGCTGTCATTTTTTTATACTTGAGTAAATGACGAAAAGTGCGTGGTTGCGTGATGATCACATACCCAGATAATACCAATGTTTGTAAAGTGATGACTAACCATAGCACCCACGCTGCGCTGTGCGGAAATGGCAAATCAAGCGCAAGACTGGCCTCTCTCACCCACAGTGAGGTCAGAGCAAATGCTGTACCACAGGTTAACCCTAATAATACTGTGGGAAAATTAAGCTGCCGAACACTTTTAACCCCACTCAAGATAAAAACAGCCAAAGTCCCTAGCGCAACACCAAACCAACCTAATAGCGTTAAACTACTGCCAAAAAACCAGCTTCCAAGTAGCGCAGCCATTACCGCTTCGCTTTTAGCTAATCCTGCACCGACCGCATAATTTTGTAGTTGAAATAACTTAACCATCAGTGCCGTCGCGACTATTTGCATTAACGCAGCAGCGACAACAAAGCCACTGAGTTCAAGATTAAATATCGGTTTTTCTACAGGGTTTAATTGATACAAAACCCATAAGTACAGACCCGCTATCGGACTGGCAATAATAAAACGCGCCAGTGTTACTCCCGCAACACTGACGTTATCACTGAGCTTACTTTGCAAAGCATTACGAAACGCCTGCATAAAAGCCGCTAAAACAGTAAACGCTATCCATGCCATATCTAAAGCCTATTGATTATTTGACCCCTCACTTGGCGAACTTAAATGAGAAGTGAGTTTGGGCGCAACCATCCCTTTAAGTAAACGACCAAAAATATCAGCACCAGTGATGATACGCTTTTGCTCAGCCCACACTAAGACCACATCATGATCTATCGCACCATCAAATGATTTATCAGTCGAATGACTAGCACGAATTTTCAAAATGACTTCACTGAGCCTTAACCCCTCATCAGTAACAACTATCGGTCGGTGGCAGTAATGATAAGGGTCGAAAGTGTCAGGTTCAAATAACGCAGCGCGTAAAAACCCATCCGCGTCAACCACGAGCAAAGGCCAGTTTTCTTCATTGGTAATAATCACCCAACTATACCCAGACTTATGAAGCGTTCTCAAAAAGTCATTATCAGCGGCCAACGTTAGCTCAGGAAAAATCGGTAAATCTAGCTTCGTGGGTAACGAAATAATTGAATCTGGATCGATTATTTCCCCTTCCTTAGTGACCGTAATTTCATCTAACGCAAAGAAGTTAAGCGCACCAATCCCTTCAACGTGGTGAACATCAGCCTCTTCTGCTTCAATGTGTTTACGAATAATGCCGCGTAATTCACTTTCAGCAAAATAAGTGATGCCTTCTTTACCTAACCATGCATCGAGCACCAAAGCCGTCGGTTTCGCGACAATATAAAATAGCAGTTGATAAAAGCGAATCAGCGGTGACAACATACTGGCCATTTTTAACGCATTACGCGAAAAATAAGCCTGTGGCGTGATTTCACCCACGATTGTAATCGCAATCGTCGAGAACAAGAACGAGCTGACTCCCATCAGCACTGAATCAGAAAGTAATGTGAGTAAAACATTGATACCCACATTACCCCATAAAATAGTCGCTAAAAGAAAGTTCGAATCATCTCGCAGCGCCATAACTTTTTTAGCAGCTTCATTGCCTTTACTGCTTTCCATTTCTAACTGCAAACGGCTTAACGAGAAAAATGCCAAGTTTAAGCCAGAAAATATTGCCGACTGTGAAATACAAACAGCAATTGCACACCAAATCATGACCTCAAATGTCATTGTTTTTCCTAATTAAAAAATAATTAAAGTAGCAACAAACTACCTAAACCAAGAAACGTTACAAAACCGACAATATCTGTGACTGTTGTTAGAATCACTGAACCAGATAAAGCAGGATCGATTTTCATCTTATCTAAAATTGATGGGATCACGACCCCAGACAACGACGCGGCAATAAGGTTTAATAGTATTGCCACCGTAATGGTTACACTCAGCATTGCATCATTAAACCATGCAAAGGTTAGAAGGCCGATCACCAACGCCCAGACAAAACCGTTTACCGCACCCACCCGCAGCTCTTTTTTCAATAAAGCACTTCGGTTAGAGTCGGTTACCTGACCAAGCGCTAAACCGCGCACAATGACCGTTAGTGTTTGACTACCGGCAATTCCTCCCATCGAGGCCACTATTGGCATTAATACTGCCAACGCCACGACTTGTTCAATCGTTGCACCAAATAAACCGATAAACCACGAGGCTAAAAAAGCCGTCGCTAAATTTATTCCTAACCAAATCCCCCGGTTTTTCGCACTTTTTCTGACACTCGCAAACAGGTCTTCGTCTTCGCGTAAACCACCTGCTTTTGCCGCGGCTGAATCAATCGCTTCTTGTCGTAATTGATACGCTGATGCCAAACTTAAGCGACCTATTAGTTTTTGCTCCGCATCCACTACGGGCATCGCTGCGCGTCCCGATAAAATAACAGCTTCCGCAGCTTCATACAGATCATCTGTCGCATTCAACGTAGTGATATCTTGATTAATCATCGCATAGAGCTTTTGCCCTTCTTCAGCTTGCAAAATATCATTAATCGCAACTTCACCTGACAATTGACCTTGCCTAGTGGTGGTGTAAAAAACATCCGTAAAAGCAGGAATCCCTTTGAGGATTTGCTTTCTAACACTAGGCATAATGAGCTTTTCAGATACCTTAACAAAATCAAAATCTAACCAATGCCCAAGTTCTTCAGCTGAGTATTTTTGCGCGAGGTCATATTGTTTTATTTGCGCTTCATCGAGTTGCTTTTTGGCATATTCAATAAACCGCTCAGGAATGACCTCTTCTAATTCAAGTAACTCCGCAACATTGACTTCATCCAATAATTTGAAACAATCGGCATCATCTAAGGTATGCAATAACCATCGACAACTGTCATCACCCAAATTAACGAAAATTTCATGTTGGGTATCATCATCAAGTAATGCCCAAATCTCCATCCGCTGATCTTTTGGGATCGCTTCAAATAACAAAGACAAATGCTCAATTGACAATGTTTCTTGAGCATCGGCGAGTAACGCTCGCTTTTGCGCTTGATTTTCGCATTGTAGAAGCGCATCGATTAAATTTGGCAATTGATCAATTGGGTACTCTACCATCTAAAACCCCTTCTGATTTTTAGTTCTTTAACGACTTAACGTATTTAGAAAGTAAAAAGTCACAATTAATTGTGACTTTTTACTTTCTAAATACGTTATTCTTAATAGTAATACAAACCATTTTGTATGTTAGGAAGTTCACGCATGAATGATATAGAAAAAGCACTTAAAAAAGAATTGTGTAAAGACACCGAACACGACTTAACACAAACGAAACACCACAAAAACAGCGTCTTAATCGAGCGCGCTATTTCCAGTGCCAATAAACATCAAGGTGTCACTGATTTAGCCGTACTTGGCACAACATCACTGTGGATTGTGTTTATCAACTTATTCACCCAACTTCTAAAACCGACTTTCCACAAGCACAACTATACGGACAAAAGCGATGAGCAATCAAACAATATCAGATAAAACTATCTCGACCTTACACGAAGTCTGGCAGGGTTTTTTACAATCGACACCCGATTTTATCGCTGGATTTGTTCTAGTTTTAACTGGTTGGTTATGTGCCTTCTTAATCAAAAAAATCATCACCAAAGGACTGAATAAATTTCAATTACCCCGATTGCTCGATGCAATTGGTTTAACCGAGTTACTCCAAAAAACTGGCTTTCAAATTACCGGTAGCCAAATCATTGCAACCCTTTTCTCGACATTTGTCTTTTTACTGTTTTTCTTAGCGGCATTAGATACCTTGGGCCTCACTGTTTTATCAGGCTTAATTGATACCTTAACTTTATTTTTACCTAAAATATTAGCAGCATTTTTTGTAATGATTTTTGGTTTTTTTGTTGGGCAAATTGTGTTCAAAAGCACCAAGTTTGCTGCCAAAAACGCAGGTATCGATTATGGACGCTCTTTAGCTGAAGTTTGTCGAGGCATCATCATTGTCATTACACTTTCATTAGCTATTACGCAATTAGAAGTTGATGTGAGCCTACTTAACACCATTATTTCAGTCATCACCGCAAGTGTTGGTCTAGCTGCCGCCATCTCCTTAGGGATTGGGACAAAAACAATGTCAAAAGAAATTGTTTCGGGTGTTTATTTACGTGATTTATACAAAGTGGGCGATCTTATCCGAGTGGATGATATTGAAGGTAACATAGTGTCTATCAGCAGTGCGACCTCGCGGGTGATCACGGAATCTGGCGATATTATTACGATACCCAATACTTTTTTACTGGGTAACAAAACAACAAAAATATCACCAAAACCAAAAACTAGCGATTAAATTTGCCACAATTTAATGAAGAGCAACTTGTTATACTTGCGCAAGATGCTCTGCCTTACGATGCAAGTTTTTATCAACTGTTAGTGCAACCTTATGTGACGCAACTTAGGGGCTATTGCGCGCGCCTACTCAATGATAAACACGAAGGTGAAGATGCAGCACAAGAAGTATTAATTAAAATTCTTCTCAATTTAAAATCGTTTGAGTGGCAACAATCATTTCGGTCATGGGTGTATAAAATTGCACATAATGAATGTATCGACCGCATTCGTAAAAATAGCCGTGTATCATTTGATGATGAATTTAATTTGGAAGAGATTCACATCGAATCTAAACCACAGGATTTGCAGCACTTACTTTCCTCCGTTTTGGAGCAACTCAATTGGCAAGATCGGAATATAATGTTGTTACGGTATCGCTCTGGCCTTGAGTTTTCTGAGATCGCGCAAATTGTCAGCTTGAAATTATCGGCTGTTAAAATGCGTCACACTCGGGTACTCGACTTTTTAAATCAACACATCGCCTCATCTACTTAACCTCAGATCTGCATAAGAATTAAAGCCGAGTCACTTTTATACTCGGCTTTTTAGTCTGAAAAGTATAGGCAATTAATCCAGCCATTAAATTAACCATAAATGAGATGCAGCTGCGGTGCCTTGTGTGGTCTATTTGAGCCATATTTTTCAGCTGGTCGAAAACTGTTTCAATGATGAAACGCTTTGATAACATCGCTCTATCCCAAGATGATATTGGCTGACGTTTCATATTACTTCGTTGACCTGTAATAAAATCAATGCCTTGCTCAGCAAGTTCCGCTTTTAAGTTTGCAGATACATAACCTTTATCAGCGTATAAACTACCTGTAACATTATCAACCATATCTAATACCGGCTGTCTATCATCAACATTCCCAGCTGTCACTTTTACAGCTAATAAACCCCCTTCATCATTCATGATGAGGTGAAGTTTAAAGCCATAAAACCAGCCCATTGTTCCTTTGCCTCGTTTGGCTTCTCCCGCGAAAACTTGGTGACGAGGAATACGCATGTTGTGACACACCTTGAGAGAAGTGGAATCGATAAATGCAATGCCTGTTGGTTTATCAAAGCGCTGCTTCAGATAGCTGCACAGAGCAGGTAACGTGGCCTGAAGTAACTTCAACATACGTGTATAACTGACTAAATCAGGAAAATAATGTCGCCAATACTGACAAACAAATTTGGTGTAGTAAGTTTTAAAATCGCGATAACCTGATTGATGAAAAGCAATTAATATAGTCATCACTTCGCTAGAGGATAGTCGAGATGGCTTAATGCGTTGCTTTTCACCTGATTCTATTAGGTGTTTAAGCCATTGAGGTTCAAACAATAAACAAAAATCATCGACATCTACGTAAATTGCATCTAAGTTATTCATGCCCTTGCCTCGGTAATCTTATGTTTCTTGGTCGAAAGATCTGATCACCGCAAGGGCATTTAGTTCCATTTCTTATGTGCAGCTCAGGTTACTTAACAAAAATTCAGTGAATAAATAATTTTATTTAAAAAATAATGTGACTTTTCACTGGCTCGAAACGTTATCTCTAAAAATAAACTTTATAATAAGTAGGTACACCTGTGAAAATAGCCATTTTATCTCGTAACAAAAAACTTTATTCAACGCGTCGATTAATTGAAGCTGGACGTGCAAAAGGACATGAAGTCGATGTGATTGATACCCTCCATTGTGATATGGACGTGACCAGTAACAGCCCTTCTGTTGGCTACAAAGGTGAAAAACTGCCAACCTATGACGCAGTCATTCCAAGAATTGGCGCTTCGATTACATTTTACGGTACAGCGTTAGTGCGTCAATTTGAAATGATGGGCACTTTCTCTGTCAATGAATCAGTTGCAATTAGCCGTTCGCGTGATAAGTTGCGTTCATTACAACTTTTATCTCGTAAGGGCATTGGTTTACCTAAAACTGGATTCGCTCACTCGTCTGACAGCATCAGCGGCCTAATTAAAAACGTCGGTGGTGCCCCTGTAGTCATCAAATTACTTGAAGGAACACAAGGGATTGGTGTGGTTTTAGCTGATACAAAAAAAGCGGCTGAAAGTATTATTGAAGCTTTTATGGGCTTAAACGCGAATATCTTAGTTCAAGAATTCATTAAAGAGGCAAATGGTGCTGACATTCGTTGTCTAGTCATTGGTGATAAAGTTATTGCGGCCATGAAACGTCAAGCGCAAGAAGGTGAATTCCGCTCAAACTTACACCGTGGTGGCAGCGCCGAAATTGTAAAGTTAAACAAAGAAGAGCGCGCAACAGCAATCAATGCAGCAAAAGCAATGGGTTTAAATGTGTGTGGTGTTGATATTTTACGCTCTAATCGTGGCCCTGTAGTTATGGAAGTAAACTCGTCACCAGGCCTTGAAGGTATCGAAAGCGCAACAGGCATCGATGTGGCTTCATTAATTATTGAATTTATTGAAAAGAAAGCTAAACCTAATAGCACTCGCACACGTGGACAAGGCTAATAATGAACGCATCACTCGAAATTAACGGTATTGAAATTAAGCTCGGACAGAGCAAGCGCATTGAATTACCAGTGGCAAATTTATACACCGGTGGTGAAGTCGCTATCCCTATACAAGTTATCCGTGGGAAACGTAAAGGCCCTACCATCTTTTTAAGTGGTGCAATCCATGGTGATGAGCTAAATGGTATTGAGATTGTTCGAAGAGTAATAAAATCAAAAGCCTTAGCAAGCCTAAAAGGAACCGTCATTGCGGTTCCTATGGTCAACATCCATGGCGTGTTAAATCAAAGTCGGTATCTACCCGACAGACGCGATTTAAATCGCTCTTTCCCAGGCTCAGAGAGAGGCTCGTTAGCAGGACGTGTAGCAAATCTATTTCTTAAAGAAATAGTTCATAAATGTGACTACGGTATAGATTTGCATACAGGTGCTATCAATCGCAGTAACTTCCCGCAAATTAGAGCAAACCTTGAAGATGAAGAAACGCTTTCTCTTGCTAAATCGTTTGGGGTACCGGTGCTCTTAAATGCCAACCTGAGAGATGGTTCGTTAAGACAATCAGCTTCAGAGGAAGGAACAAAGATTTTACTTTATGAAGCCGGCGAAGCGTTACGATTTGATGAGTTGTCAATCAGTGCAGGCGTTAAAGGTATATTTAATGTTTTAGCTGAGCTAGGCATGATCAGAAAACGTAAGGTTAAAAAGCCAGCTGAACCGTTCATCGCGGTATCTAGTTCATGGGTGCGTGCAACAGCGAGTGGGCTAGTGAATGATAAAAAACACCTCGGTGATCGCGTCTCAAAAGGCGAAATTTTAGCGGAAATTGGTAATCCTTTTGGTGATATTCTCGATGTAGTAAAAGCCAAACATTCAGGGATCATCATAGGCAAACAGAATATCCCTCTGACTCAAGAAGGAGATGCAATGTTTCATGTTGCCAGTTTTGAAGATACCCATGAAGTGGCCGAGCATATCGAGATTCTTCATGATTTACACTCACCAAGTTCGGATGTTTAATATTACAGAGTCAGTTGATGAAAAAATCAGTCAATTTAACACTTAATTTTAGTCACCTTTTTATATTGGTGTGCACACTACTACTGTTCACTTTGTATTATCGGTAGCATACTTACTGCGCTCTTAGGTTAGTCTAACCACTTCTTAAGAGCGATTCAGTGCCACCTCATTTATCCTAATAAGGAAAGTTATGAATCACTTAAAAAGAAATGTACTCATTGGCTTAATCCTCTCGGCAGCATTGATATTAGGAAGCTATTATTCTTTTAAACAGTCGCCAACATCATCGCCACTGAGTTTAACTAGCCAAGCGCCGATAACATCCGTACCTGACTTCACTCAATACGCTGATGTCAAAGAAAAAAAACAAGCCTTTTTTGATTTTCTCCACCCCATTATTACCGAGCAAAATCAATTTATCCGTGCACAACGAACCGAAGTAAAACAACTCAAAAACCAATTTGAAACCCAAGGTTCATTATCTGAAGAACAAACTCAGCTATTAATGGCTTATGCTGAGGCCTATCACATTGATTATCAACCGATCAGTGATGCATTCTTTACATTACTGCTGCGTCGTGTCGATGTGATCCCCCCTTCATTAGCCATGGCTCAAGCAGCGATCGAATCCGGTTGGGGGACTTCACGTTTTGCTCAGCAAGGAAATAACTTGTTTGGTCACTGGTGCTTCAGTAAAGGCTGTGGATTTGTGCCGGCTTCAAGAGATGGTGATAAAAACCATGAAGTCGCAAAATTTGGCACTGTTAATGAAGCTGTGCGTAAATATATGCGTAACCTTAATGCTTATCACCCTTATTTGCCAATGCGAGATATTCGTCTCACACATCGTGAAACTCAGGCTCCTCTAACTGGCACGGCTTTGGCGAAAGGACTCATTGATTACTCTGAATTAAAAGAGCAATACATATTTAAAGTGAACAGAATGATTAAGCAAAATAAGCTCACTCAATACGATAAAGCGCCACCAGCAAATCCAGTCAAAAATTAAAAAGTCTCAAAACTGCGACAAAATGCCGCACTTGATTCATTTTTAACTTGCTATGATGCAAGAGATGTTACTTATTTTGCTCTAGGGCCTTAGTATGCTCCTATGCTAGAGGCCCTGTATCACAGGGCCTCTATTATTTGGTGTTTTTCTACTCGTAGTAGCTGCGCATAAGGTAACTCTGCAAGCTGCATATTTGCAATCCGGATCCTCTGTAAATCAATCACTTTAAAGCCACATTGCCTAGCCATTTTGCGAATTTGTCGATTCAGCCCTTGTCGTAATATAATTCGAAACTGATCGCTGCTGTGCTGAATAACAGTACAAGGTAATGTCAGCTGACCATCCACCTCGACTCCTGCGCTCATTTGTTGGCAAAACAAAGGAGTCAATGGCCGCTCGACTTGCACTAAATATTCTTTTTCTTGATGGTGTTCTGGGTGATTCATGTGATGAAAGAATTCGCCATCATTGGTCAAAATAATTAAGCCATGTGAATCTTTATCTAATCGCCCGATAGGGTAAAGCCGAATATCTTCAGGTAAATACTGCACCAAACTACTTGGATCATCTGGTAATAATCGACAGTCAACTCCTACGGGTTTATTAAAAACATAATAATAACGTTGACGCTCTATCTTTATTGGTTGACCTGAAACACAGATTTCATCTCGATCGCTAACAAAACAAATATGATCCGCCACAGCACCATTTACAGTAACACACTGCATGTCGATTAATCTTGATGCTTGACGCCGCGAGCAATAACCTGCGTTGGCAATAAATTTTGCCAAACGCATCGATGCTGAAAATTCTTGCTCACTCATGGATCACCGCAGCAATCGTTTCAGGCGTGACCGCTTGATGATAAGGCCCATGAATAACCACTGTTGCGCTAATCTTATCTTGAATAGCTTGGCGATTTGGATCCCAAATAATTTGTAAAAAGCCCAACAAACCAGTCGCAAAACCCGCTCCATACCCCCCATAACGACCAAAAGCATCCCAGAGAGAAAGGTAGTCACCAGAAAGCGCAACCACTCGAATATTAAACATTTTTTTACCTGGCGTTTGTCCACGCCACAATAGCGGAAATAAAGTAAAATACACTGCTGCCCAACCGAGTCCAAGCCCCAAATCAGACATCACCCCTTTTACCCATTCAATGACGCTATAACTCACTTTTTCTGTCTTTTTGACTGTAGGCACTTCTGGTGACTGCGCACTAAAAACATCACTCAACGATGCTTCAGGAATAGAGGCTTGCTTATCTGCCGCGGCGATTAACTTCAACAACAAATAATTGAGCTGCTGATTTTCATTTTTTTCCAACTTAGCCAAGGCGGGAATGTGAGCAAGGAGATCCGTTTCAGCCTGCGTAATACACGCTTCATCACATAATTCGCCTTCTACTAATCTTAAGTATTTATTTAACTCTTCTTTTTGAAACGCAGTTAAATTCACTTCATTGCTGATCCCCGTGGCGATTACATTATTTTGCCCCTCAAAGTAATCAATGCCTTCGCTCAGCAAACTTAAACTCGCAACGAATAAAATACAGGACGCTAGGATTTTTAAACTGCGCCTGACCCATCGACTCATTTTCGGCAAGTATGTTTCTGCCGTACCTCGATAAAAGGCCATTGCGGCCACAAAGGCGATTAAAGCCGCGCTTAGTTTTGCAGCAAGAAAAATTAATGAGATATCCACCAACATGGCTAAACCACGTCTAGCAGGGCTTGCAAGTGGAAGTCCTAATAAATGTTCATTAATTTTAAAAGCATAGGGCGTGATAATCTCTCGCGTTTCTGATCGCGATAGGTCAAGTTGGTTAATTTCTTTTGCTTTCATCACATAAAAAGCCAGTGCATGCACTGGCTCTCCTTCTTGTTAATATACAAACACATTAAACAGCTGTAATAATTAAACGCATCGCATCTGCTGAGCTAACTTTCACGGTTGTGCCAGCAGGTAATGCCTGCTCACTGAGCACTTTCCAGTAAGTATCACCAATTTGAAGATGATTTTCGCCTATCATCACCGCCTCAGTCAGCACCCATTGCTTGCCAATTAAATTCTGGCTTCGTTGATTGAGCGTTTGATGATCTTCAGTTTGTTGATTAAACGGCTTAAAAAACTTCAAATAAACGACAGATAACACCACAGCTTGCAATGCAAACACCACCAACTGAATTTGCCAAGTTAAATCTGGCGCTATAAATAATAATAGCGTTATTAACAAGGCGCTGGCAGCAGCGCCAAGTAAAAAACCTGCGGTTCCTAGCGCTTCGGCACCTAAAAGTAATAAACCAAAAATTAACCAATGCCACGCTTGCAAATGTGCTAACCATTCAAACATCACGACCTCCTAACCAGGCTAACCTTGTTTGTTGCCAAATGCATCTTTAGCAATTTCTGCTATGCCTGCAATTGAGCCCAGCATGTTACTTGCTTCAAGTGGAATCATCATGATTTTGTTATTATCCGACTCAGCCAACTTACCCAGTGCATCCATATATTTTTGTGCAACAAAGTAGTTAATCGCCCGCTGGTCGCCTTCTTTTATTGACTCAGAAACAAGGCGCGTTGCTTCGGCTTCTGCGCCTGCTAACCGCTCGCGCGCTTCAGCTTCACGTTTAGCAGCTTCTAATTGTCCTTCCGCTTTTAAAATAGCCGCTTGTTTTTCACCTTCAGCCACTTTAATCGCTGCTTCTCGCTCACCTTCGGCTTCTAAAATGATTGCACGTTTTTCTCGTTCTGCTTTCATTTGACGTGCCATCGAGTCGACCAAATCTTGTGGTGGCGCAATATCTTTAATCTCTATTCGCGTGACTTTTACACCCCACGGATCCGTTGCTTCATCTATTTTCAATAACAATGCGCCATTAATGCGATCGCGGTTAGATAACATTTCATCCAGCTCCATCGATCCCAAAACAGAGCGAATATTAGTCATGACTAAATTTTGCATTGCACGCTCTAAATCATTGACTTCATATGAAGACTTAACAGGGTCTAGCACTTGGAAAAAACACACGGCATCAGTGGTCACTTGCGCATTATCTGAGGAAATCACGATTTGTGGGTCGACATCAAGCACTTGCTCCATCATATTTTGCTTTCGCCCAATGACATCCACAAAAGGGACGATAAAATGCAAACCCGGTGCAAGTGTTCGAGTATATTTACCAAAGCGCTCAACGGTATAGTGATACCCTTGCGGCACAATTTTGATGGCGGTCAAAATGACCACAAATGCCAATATCAACAACACAATCGCAGACATATTAGATGCGAGTAAAGATTGATCCATGTTTATTATCCTTATTTTAAAATCACTTGATACAGCTCTTGGCGCCTATCTCTTAAATTACGAACGGTGCCTTCACTGTGGAGAATTTTTAACTTATCTAAATCCAAATCTGAAAATAACAACATTTCGGTATTCGGTGTTGCTTCAGACAAAATGCCATCATGTGGAAATGAAAAATCAGAAGGTGACAACACCGCAGATTGCCCATATTGAACATCGAGGCTTTCTACTTGCGGCAAATTACCAACACTGCCAGCAATCACCACATAACATTCATTTTCGATTGCTCGCGCTTGTGCACAATGACGGACACGTAAATAGCTATTTTTTGTATCTGTCCAAAATGGGACAAAGAGAATTTCAATCCCTTGCTCTGCCAAGATGCGCCCTAACTCTGGAAACTCAACATCATAACAAATCAAAATACCGACGCGACCGGCATCCGTTTCAAACACCGAAATTTTATCACCACCTTGAATCACCCAATCATTTTTCTCATGCGGCGTGATATGTATCTTACGCTGTTCATCCACTTGACCACTGCGATGGCATAAATATGACACATTGTAAATTTTATCTCCCTCCGCTAAAGGCATGGAACCTGTGACAATATTGGCATTATATTCAATCGCCATTCGCGACATTTCGTTACGAAACAGCTCTGTATATTCAGCTAAATAACGAATTGCTTCTGTTTGTGAGTGTTGCTCTGTTAAGCCCATTAACGGCGCATTAAAAAATTCAGGGAAGACAATAAAGTCGCTTTGATAATCAGAAACAGTATCAACAAAGTATTCGACTTGTTTTAGCAGCTCTTCAACTGATTCTACGGTGCGCATTTGCCACTGCACCGCGCCAACACGTATCACTGTTTTAGAAGAAGCTAACACGGTATCCATTGGCTCATATAAAATATTGTTCCATTCCAATAAAGTCGCATAACCGACCGATTGCGCATCTTCAGGCAAATACTTTTTCAACAACCGCTTTACTTGGAAATCATTCGATAACTGAAAACTGAGGATTGGATCATAAATCTCTTTTCGATCGACCTTTTCGATGTATTCCATCGGTGTCATCGTATCTGAGTGGTTATGATATTTAGGAATACGTCCACCAGCTAAAATGGCTCTTAAATTATACTGACGACACAACTCCTTACGTGCATCGTACAAACGGCGGCCCAATCGTAAACCGCGATGCGAAGCAGCAATTACTACGTCTAATCCGTAAAGCGCATCACCTTCACTGTCGGAGTTAATGTTATTATTGCTATCGACAATATCTTCATACGTATGTGGATTCGAAAAACGGGCGTAATCCACCTGTACACTCAATGCAATTCCCACTAGATGACCATCGTCAAAAATACCGATTTGCCCTTCAGGAAACTCATCAATCAAATGCGAAATAGTATGCATTGGCCATGCACCACCTAACTCAGTGTACACGCCATCCATTAACTGCTTAATGTCTGCATATTGATGTTTGGCCAAATTACAAATTTTTAAATGAACTTTTTCCGCTGCCATCTCAACCTCGTTGATGTGAATAATGTCCTATTGTGGGGGTTTCCCCCCACCTAATCGAGAGTTTTGTATACTCTGTGCCGAATGTCACTTTTTCTTTTGATCTAAGCTCCAAAGTACATTCTGATCAGCCCCCATCACCGTCGTAGGCATTTGACCATTCCACTGCTGAGCCCGCACATACTCAACCATTTCTTTCGACCCTTTCAAGGCTTCTACTTTTTTATGAATCGACTCAGCTTCAGCTAAACCTTTTAGTTTTATTGCTTCAGCCTCAGCTTGTGCCTCAGCTTTAATGGCATACGCTTTACCATCGGCTTGAGCTTTAGCCGCATCACGCTGTGCAAAAGCTGTATTCACTTGTTGCTGTGCTTCTAGCTTTTGACGTTCTAAACGGTGCATTTCCGCAGCCGCTAAGTTTTTCTCTGTCTGTTTCGTTTCAATCGATTGGATATACTTTTGTGGTAACCCTAAGTTCTCTAACTGAGCTGAATCGAGCTTGACTGGGTACTCTTTCATTCCTTCTATTAATAACTCTTCTATTTGCGCGATAACTTGAGAGCGGTTTTGAATCAACTCTTCTGCTTTATAACGCGCCAGCGCATCTTTTGTCGCTGAACGCAATTTAGGATCGAGTATTCGGGTTTCAAACTGCGTTAAGCCGCCGTAACTTTTGAACAATTCAAATGCTTGTTCACGGATCACTGTCCAGTTGATCGAGACTTCTGCGGTCACCGGCATTTGCTCATGGGTGGAGGCATTCAGTTTTTCAACGTTCTTACGAGTTCTGATCTCCAATACTTCCACAGTATCTACGATAGGAATTTTAGTATGTAAGCCTGGATTAACTTGCTCTGTCGCTTCACCAAAACGTTTAACAATACCAACATGGCCTTCATCCACTGTGTACATAGATTGGTACAGCACCGCTAACCCAGCTAAGGCAATAACTACCCCGAGCACAGTACCTTTCTTTTTAGTTGCAACAGAAGCTAAGTCTGGTAATTCATTATTCGTCGCCATTTATATTTACTCCCTTGTTTTGTTACATAAAAAGTAACAAAAAAAGTAAGGAAGAGATATAAATAATGACCAACGGTCTTGCTGGTAGCATTAACGGTCTTAGAAGTAAAATAAAAGGCCTATATGACCTTTTATTTAGGCTGATTTATTAATGATGGTGCGGCTTTTGCGACAAACTTTGATAGAACAGTTTTGTCACTCGTTCTTCTGGCAACCAACTACTGTACTTTAAATTTAAAACAGATAACGGCTTAGCAGCAATCACTGCTTCTTCACTGGCCCCATCTTTCATCGCTGTTAAGATAATTTCTTTGGCTTGTGCCACTAATTGATAGTACTGCTTTAATTCTTTTTGATTACTCACAGGACCATGCCCTGGGATAATTATTGTCTGTTCATCAGTATGGCTAAGAACAGCCTCAACTGCAGCCAACACACCATCAACGCTGCCGCCACTGGCTACATCAACAAATGGCAACCCACCCAAGTTAAAGTAGATATCACCCATATGGACAACATTAGCTTTATTAAAAAAGACCACCGCATCGCCATCGGTGTGTGCATGAGAAAAATGCTTTATTTCAGCATGTTCGTTATTAAAATGCAGGCTCATAGCATGAGAAAAACTAAGTACAGGCACATAGTTAGAATCTTCACCATGCTTTTCGACTAATCGTTTATGAACATTATCATGGGCAATAACATGACTGCCTGCATTGGCAAAATTTTCATTGCCACCCGTATGATCACCATGGTGATGAGTATTGATGACAAACTCAGCACTTCCCGGCTTTAAATTACTAATCGTCTGTTTAATTTTGTCAGACAACTTAGCAAACTGATCGTCAATAATATAAATGCCATCATCGCCCACGCTCGCAGCGATATTGCCACCCTGACCAAACAGCACATACAGCGTGTCAGTCAGCTGCTCGGTTTTTATTTGAACTTCGTCGGCATAACTCATTACAGTAAAAGTCGTTAACGCCATTGCCAGTAGTGATTTTTTTATCATTATTTATCCTATTGAGTTAGTGAGTACATCAACCAACGACTCCCACAAAAAACAAGTCGGCACTTATTTGCACCATTTCAGATTAAGCCAATACGATAAATGTGTAAACATTGTGCAAAAAACAGTTGCAGATTTAATATTACGAATGTAATCTTAAATTTAATTACACTTGTAATACTTAAAAGGATCGACAATGATTGAAATAAGCAAAGCCGAATTTGAAGTTCTAGAAGCTATTTGGCAAGCCCACCCCACCTCAGCTAATGACATTATTGAACGATTGAACCAACACAAACCTTGGCATGACAAAACCGTCAAAACCTTACTTAATCGTATGGTCAAAAAAGGCGCCATTAGCTTCGAAAAAGAACAGCGTAGTTACCTATATTCGCCATTATTAGAACGCGATAGTTACACCCTAAAAGAAAGCCAGAGTTTAATTGAGCGACTCTTCAGCGGCCGAATTGCTCCTTTGGTGGCAGGGTTTGCTAAGACAGAACAATTAAGCCAGCGCGATATCGACGAACTTAAGCAAGTCATCGCAAAATGGGAAAAAGAAAATGATTGATTGGCTTTTTAATCAACAGATCGTACTTAGCTGTAGCATCATTTTACTTTTGCTGATCGAGCGTTTTTTTATTAAGCAACTTAATGCGCGCTTTAGTTATGTACTTTGGCTTCTCATCCCGATAGTTTTAGTGGTCAATAACCTGCCCAACGAACTCAAACCACAAACTGATTTCGTGCTGACCAAATACACCGTGATGCTAACTGAGCAAGGTCATGATCAATTTAACCACCAATTTAGTTGGTTTTTATGGCTATTTGGGATGATTTCAACCTTGTTAGTGAGCTTACTAGCCCATAAACAACGTATTATTTTCCAGTCCACCAGTAAGGTTTATCCACTCTCAGTACCTATCGAAATAGTCACAAGTGCTCAAGTGGCTAGCCCATTACTGATTGGCTTTTTTAAACCAAAACTGGTGCTTCCTGCTAATTACGAGTCACTCTACACCCAGCAGCAACTAGCGATGATCATCGAGCACGAACTTTGTCATTATCATCGAAAAGATACGCTTTTTAACGTATTAGCCGTCAGCATGTTATGCCTATTTTGGTTTAACCCACTGAGCTGGTTGGGCTATCAAAGTTATCGACGCATGCAAGAACTCGCCTGTGACGAAACCGTTTTACACAATAAAAGCCCAGAACAACGCTTAGCTTATGGCAAAGCCATGTTACTGAGCATCGAAAATAACCAACATCAACTTTATGCTTATACCCATTACACGGAGAAACGCACTATGTTAAATCGCTTAAACTTTATTAAAACGCGCTCAACCCACAAACCTTTATTACAAATAGCCCTACTGACCTTAGTGACTGGGTTACTCGGTGGCGTGGCTGTTGCTGGTGATCATGCAAACGAAACACACGCTAAACACACCAATCAAATTAAACCCATTATGCGCATCGAACCCAAATACCCACCCCAAGCCGCCAAAGATAACGTTGAGGGTTCAGTCGTTCTTAAATACGACATTTCTGCAGCAGGAAAAGTTGAAAATGTATCAATCGTCGGCGCAGAGCCTCAAAATGTCTTCAACCATAACGCCAAAGTTGCACTCGAACAGTGGCAATATCAACCTTCTTCGGCTGGTTTTAAAGGTGTCTTAGTACAACTCGATTTTGCCTTATCTGAACTAAGTGCCAAACGTGATTTAATCGAACGAATTAAAGTGTCAAATTCTGCCCATTAAAAAAGGAGCTTCGGCTCCTTTTTTAATATTGCTCATTCAGCCATGTTTAATTCTGCGGGCTGATTGTAATCTGATGCATCACCTCAGTTGGCAATAATGGTGTGTTATTACCTTGTACATAATCACTAAACCCAGCCCGATAAAACGGTGACAATGGATGCCCTGATTGCCCTCCGGGTAAAGTAAGAATCGCATTTTTTTCAAGACCCGGTTGTACAAACAGACGTTGCGATGCGCCAAACCCGGTTTTTTGTACTGCTGGCATGTAACTGTCACCAAACCCAGGATAACGCGGCATATCAAGCAAATGACTCAATAAAGGAATTTGCTTCGAAAAAGGATGCTGAATGTGCAGCTCATTCACTTTCCCCCATTGTAAAACCTGTAATGACGCTTGCCTACTTTGGCCATAGGACTCGAGGAGCTCATCACGCATTTGTTGATAACTCTCAACCATTAATTCAGGCCAAGTGTCGAATTCTGGCGGCAACCAGCTTGGCGGTTGTGCCGCAATAAGCTGCCAAATGGGCGCCTCTAGGTTATTTTTAATTGCACTCAACGACAATGAATGTTGAGATAGCTCACTTTCAACCGCACCAAATACGGCATCCGTTAAGCGGCTTCTAAAATGCCTCACGAGCGTGTAGCCTACAGAATCTGCACAGGCACAGGCTTGCCAGTTTTCAAGTTCTTTGATATCACGTGCAAATCGTTCTGGATGTTGCTTTAGCGTATTGATAAGCAAATCATGCCACTTGGTTAAAAAACGCGCCTGATTATCTAACTGAATTTGATAAAAATCTTGTTCTGAAAATTGATCTTTTTCATTGAGCCTATCGCGAATTTGCACCGCACGCGCACCTAATGCATACCCGCCATCCCCAAATCGTGGCAATTGATCTGCTGCAATCACTCGCGAATTGCCGGTCCACAGCCTTTCGCTTTTGGGGTTTAGTACCTGCGGTAGGTCACGGGCGTCTTCTTGCCACAAGAAGGAGTATTCACTTGGGTTAACAGCCACGTCGCTCGGGTTTGTCCGAGCAGGCACCGCCCCCGTAGGCTGCCATGCAGCTTGCCCTTGTTTATCAACAACTAACATGTTTTGCACTGGAATGCCGATGGTTGTTGCAATATCGAGCGCCTGCTCAACCGAATGAGCCTGCTCTAAGTTTAACAACTCCATATCCACTGCATAAGGTTGATGCGCTACCCAACTCAAGGCATAACGCTGCCCATTAATTTCTTTCACTGGGCCGTAGTCACTCATAGTTAATGGAGCCATTTCGGTTGTTCCATCAACAATGGCGTATTGCTCTTCAATCTCATACGTGGCTACCGCATCATCCAGCTTAACCCAATCAGCGGTGTCGAGATAACCATTGGTGAAGCCCCACGCAACATGCCCATTCGAACCGACCACCACAGCTGGAGCGCCGGGTAACGTTACCCCTGTAATCTGATGTGACTGATTATTCTCTAAATAATTGAGCTGAGCACGATACCAGATCACTGGGACAGCAATTGAAAGGTGCATGTCATCCGATAACATACCATGCCCAGACTCAGTTAAAGCACCCGTTATAGCCCAATTATTACTGCCTACTCCTAATGGCTCGGCTATTTTGAGGTCGCTCCATTGGGCTTGCAACTGCGAACCTAACTTTGGGATAGCAATATTGGCAAGCGGCTCTTCACTGCCATCAAGAGCGGCTTGATAGTGGCTAGGCTGAGTTAAAAAAGCCAGCATCGACTCGCCAAATTCTTGCTTTATTAGTTCCAATACTAAATCACGCTCAAAGTTGCCCGTTTGTAAATCAAGATACATGGTATAAATAACCAACAAGCTATCGACTGGCTGCCAAGGTTGACGCTCAGCACCTGCTAATAAGTACTCAAAAGTTGGGTAACTCTGGGCTTGTGCTTCATTCACGCCTTGTGCATAGGCAGTTAGAATCTGCTGATCACGCTGTGGAAGTTGTTTAACAATTGCATCTGCGCGTTTTCTAAATTGGTGAAAACGCATTTTTTTATCAAGTTCTAATGCTGCTTGACCAAATAACTCACTGAGCTCCCCAGCCGCATTGCGCCGCAATAGATCCATTTGAAAAAAGCGATCTTGGCTGTGTGCATAACCCAATGCGTAGGCCGCATCAACACGGTTCTTTGCTGATACCACCGCGGTACCTAATGTATCGCGGCCAATCGAAACGGGTTGCGAAACGCCTTGCGACTGGCCCTGACCAGATAAGGTAGGTAAGCTAACACTTAATACCCCGTAGATCAGCGCTGTTGTTAACAAAGCTAATAAAATTAGCCCTACTGTTATCCATTTAAATAGCCGTAGCATCATCGCTCCCTTATCTATTGTTATGATCTTGATTTGATTACTCACTCAAATTAACACACTTTCCTTTAATGTTAATACCAAGATTTAATGATCAAAATATGACGAAATTTTAATCTGTTGTGTGGGTTTTATTTTCTGGCTGATAACAATATTATCAGCAGCTGACACTTGCCAATTGCATCGTATCTGTAGCTCGTTTACAGTGTCAATTCAACGCATTAAGAGGCCTCATAGATGGAATTAATACTCACACCAATGCAAGCACGTGTTATTGGCTGCATGCTAGAAAAAGAAGTGACCACTCCCGAGCAATACCCGATGTCGGTAAATAGCTTAACCAATGCATGTAATCAAAAATCGAATCGCGAGCCTGTGCTCAGCTTAACTGAATCTGAAGTACAAAATGCACTCGATGAACTTGCCATGAGTCGACTTATAACAAAAGACGAAGGTTTTTCTGGCCGCGTCGATAAGTACACGCATCGTTTCTGTAATACGGAATTTGGCAGTCTAAAATTCACTGCACAGCAAAAAGCCATTATTTGTGTGATGTTACTACGTGGCCCACAAACACCGGGCGAATTACGCACCCGCACTAATCGCTTAGCTGAGTTTAATAACGTACAAGAAGTCGAACAGGCACTCAACACACTCATTGAGCAAGGGTATGTTGCCAAACATCCAAGAGAACCAGGGAAACGTGAATCTCGCTACAGTCAGCTGTTTAGTGAGACAGCACCAGCGCACACAGTAACTGAATCAGCTGAGCCAATTTCTGATCCAAACAATCACGCTTTGCATCAAGAGATCGGTGAACTTAAGCAAGAAATCGCCGAATTAAAACACCAAGTTGAACAAATTAAACTGAGTTTAGGGCTTTAACTTTTGACCATGAAGCCAGATAATACTGGCTCGTTTTTATTGTCCCCATCTATTAGGAGAGCTCATGCGCGCGCATATTTTAGCCGAAATGAAAGTGTTACCAACAATCGACCCGGCATTTGAAATCAGACGCCGTGTCGATTTTATCAAAACGAAGCTTTTAGCCTCCCATTCTCGCTCGCTGGTACTGGGCATTAGTGGGGGAGTTGATTCATCAACATGTGGCCGCTTATGTCAGCTCGCCGTTGATGAACTCAACACTGAACTCTCAACCGATAAATATCAATTTATTGCAATGCGGTTACCTTATGGTGTTCAAGCTGATGAAGATGAAGCTCAACTGGCGGTCGAATTTATTCAGCCTACAAAGCGTATTACAGTCAACATCAAAGAGGGAGCAGATGGCCTGCATGCACAAGCATTACGCGGTTTAAATCAAGCTGGACTACCTTTACCCAGCGAAAGCGCTGTTGATTTTGTGAAAGGTAATGTAAAAGCGCGTCAACGCATGGTTGCACAATATGAAATAGCTGGACTGACCGGTGGTTTGGTAGTCGGCACCGATCATAGCGCAGAAAACATCACCGGGTTTTACACTAAATTTGGCGATGGCGCATGTGACTTAGCACCGCTATTTGGCCTATCAAAACGCCAAGTTCGTTTACTTGCCCACTCCCTAGGTGCACCAGAGATCCTCGTTAAAAAAATTCCAACAGCCGACTTAGAGTGCGATAAACCAGGGCTTGCTGACGAAGAAGCGCTCGGGCTGAGTTATGATCACATCGACGATTTTCTTGAAGGGAAAGAAGTCGATAATGCGGTTGCAGACAAGCTAATTGAGATTTACACCCGAACTGAACATAAACGTCAGCCAATCCCAACGATCTATGATTAACCTTTATTCGTCCTAACTATAAGAAAGCTTGATAGTGCTGCTATCAAGCTTTTTTTTGGATAAAAATAAGGGAAATAATTCTCACAATAAGCAGGGCTCAACTACACTCAGTAACTGTAAGGATTGATTGTAAGAAGGATAACGCGTCATGTTAACAAACAATTCAAATTGGGATATCAATAAACAACAATATAATACAGTCAATCACTCTGCTGAATGCCTTCGTAAAGCTGTACCGCTGATGGTTAAATACAACATCGCAGTCACACCTGCTAATTATGCTTTATGGTACACCTATGTTTCTGGTAAACATCCTAATTTAAATGACAAACTCAATGATGCCTTAAAAAACTTCGGCACATGCCCACCGGCACTTTCTCGTGAACTATTTGAAGAATTTTTATCTGATAAAGATCTCGAACTGTATGATGAAGTCGCCAAAGAAGTCGATAACCTGGTGCAAAATATGAACGCCGATATTATCGATACCCTCGATCACACCAAAGAATTTACTCATGCGCTTAGCGAATGCAACACCAGTCTAACCGACATGAAAACAGGCACAGTCTCTACAGATGCGATTCTTGACTTAGTTTGCAAACTCAGTGAAGAGTCACAAGCCATGCAACAAAGCGCTTCAATGTTTCAAACTAAGCTCGATATCGCCCATAGAGAAATTTCTCGATTGCGGATTGAATTACAAAAAACCAAGCAAGATGCAACACATGACGCACTGACAGGCTTACTCAATCGAGGCTCATTTGATGAAGATATTGATTCATTATGTCAAAACCAAAATAAACAAAATCGGTTATTTTTAACTTTTGTAGACATTGATCACTTTAAAAAATTCAACGATGACTTTGGCCATCAAAAAGGGGATCAAGTGTTAAAAATTGTCGCCAAAATGCTCAAGGATAAATGTAATCTACTCAACACGGTTTATCGCTTTGGTGGTGAGGAATTTTGTATCATCAGTCAAAATAGCGATCCAAAAAGCTGTGAAAAATTTATCGAATCGATTCGGGTTGCCATCGAGCGCCTCACAGTCAAAGACAGTAAAACCGGCAAAAACCTCAGAAAAATTAGCGCTTCATTTGGTATTGCAGAGTACTTAAATGACAGCCCAGCTAATTTAATCGAGCAAGCTGACCAAGCGGTTTACAATGCCAAACAACAAGGGCGTAATCGGATTGAGTTTCATCGCGCCAACGCAACCCACTAATTTTCAGTGTGTTTAAACACAGTGATCGTATGTTTTTTAAACACCGTATAGCAAGATAGGTTCAACTTTGAAGGAACAGCTATGACAACCTTGATTGAAGTCCTCGCCTTACAAAGAGCGCAAAGTTTTGGCCGTGAAAATATCATTCAATCGGACATTATGTGGGCACAAGCGAATCTTGAAGAATTCGAATCCCAATGTGAATGCCTTGGTTTGCAAGGACTGGATAACGACATATTATTCGACTGTCAGCTGCGCCACTTACGCTGAACCCATTGCTTATTTTCATTTACTTTAAATGATTGAGAGCTTAGCCCACTCTAAAGCGGTAAAACCAACCTCAAGCACGATAAGCAGCAAGAGGAAACTGAGTAATGTCCCTGATTTGACTCGTGCACACACATAAGCACCAAGTGGCGCTCCAATCACTACAACAGGTATTGCAGCGAGTAAATAAGCACTTATCTCAGGCGTAATACTATCAAGGTAAAAAGCATTACACAGCGAGCCAACAATAGAAGTGACTGCCATGATCAGAACTGAGGTTGCCGTCGCTGCTTTGAGTTCTTTTTTATAAAATAGAACCATTAAAGCGAAAACCATTATGTCGGCCCCTGAGCCAACTAAGCCGCTCGCAATCCCCCCAAAAAAACCGACAATTATGATCAAATAAGGTTGAGTGAGAGACTTAGATTCCTTGAACCCTTTATGAGTAAAATGTAAGCGCAATAAGGTTAGCGAAAACAAAAGCAAAAATAAACTAAACACCGTTTTAGTTGTTAAACGTGGCAAATGTTCAGCTATAAAAATTAAACTCACTAACACGCCGGGCAACGCACCAAGCAAAGCACGCCATACAATTTCAGAATAATAGCGGATCCCGCCAAAAATAATTGTTAATGAGGCGGCCGTCATACCAAAACTTTGTATGGCCAATGAAAAAACTTTGGCTGTAGCTGGCTCGATAGCCAACAACTTAGTCATAACAGGAAACGCAACCGCCCCGCCTCCCAAGGCTGTACCGCCTGCAACGAATGACCCTACCAGCATGGTCAAAGCCACACTCATTTGCGCAACAAAATTTGCCAATGCTGATGACGGCCCTTGAGACAACAACCACCCACCATAAACCAGTAAAGTGAAGGTGATCGGTATCATTTTAGGGTTTAACTTTTGACCAACTGCTTTTAACACGATAACCATGACTACCAGATTAAGACACCGCTGTCATTATGCGTAATTAACCAACAAAATTACATCATTTATTTCACATCTATTCACCAAAAGATGCCTTCACAAAGAGATATCTCAAGATTAATTGATCGAAATACCCTGCATTGGCGTATCTTTCTCATTACAGCTAATAAACTAATGACCCATTTTGGTTTATAGTAATCAAATAGATAGAAAAGTTATTATTCATAAATGCAATCACCTATTTTAATTACAGGGGCAGGCCAACGTATAGGGTTAGCCATCGCAAAATCGCTTATTGCCCAAAAGCAGCCAATAATTGTGACCTACCGCACACGACACAACAGCATCACTGAACTCGAAGCTGCTGGGGCGGTATGTATTGAAGCAGACTTTACATGTGATGAATCCATCGTAAATTTTATAAAAAAACTAAAATGTGTAACCTCATCACTCAGAGCCATTATTCACAACGCATCGAGTTGGGATTGTGAACAAAACAATCCTGATTACGCACAACTCTTTGATAATATGATGCGCATTCACGCTAAAGTGCCTTACTTAATCAATTTAGCCTGCACAGAGTTACTACAAAATACATCGAATGGCCACAGTGATATTATCCACTTAACCGATTACGTTGTCGAAAAAGGCAGCCCAAAACACATTGCATATGCTGCAAGTAAAGCCGCACTTGATAATCTAACCAAATCATTTGCAGCCCAGCTCGCACCAAAAGTGAAAGTAAACTCAATTGCACCTTCATTAATTATTTTTAATGAGCATGACAGTGAACAATACCGTGAAAAAACCTTAAAAAAATCGATTCTAGGCCTTGAGCCAGGCAGCCAAGAGATCGTTAACACTGTGGCTCTATTACTTGACAGCCAGTACATAACAGGCCGAACTTTACCAGTCGATGGCGGCCGCCACCTTAAATAAATAATCGAATAACGAGTCTATTATGCACGACGAACTTAAAAAAAGTTACAAGCAAATCATTGAAAGCGTTGGCGAAGATGCAAACCGGGAAGGTTTACTCGACACTCCTAAACGCGCAGCAAAAGCCATGGAATATTTAACCAAAGGCTATAAAGAAACTCTCACTGAAATCACCAATAACGCAGTGTTCACCTCAGATGCAGACGATATGGTGTTAATCCAAGACATTGAACTCTATTCTATGTGTGAGCATCATTTACTGCCATTTGTAGGACGCTGTCATATTGCTTACATCCCGAATGGTAAGGTATTGGGCTTATCAAAGTTTGCCCGTATTGTTGATATGTATGCCCGTCGCTTTCAAATTCAAGAGCAGCTTACTCATCAAATTGCCAAAGCTGTAGAAGAAGTAACAGGTGCCAAAGGCGTCGGAGTTATTGTTGAAGCCAAACATATGTGCATGATGATGCGTGGAGTCGAAAAGCAAAACTCCAGTATGCGAACCTCCGTAATGCTTGGTAACTTTAGACAAGATCCAAAAACACGTAATGAGTTCTTACAATTGGTGAAAAACTAAGGATCATGATGCAAAACGCCATTATTAATATTACCAATTTGCGGCTACGAACTTTTATTGGCTTCAACCAAGAAGAAATGGAAAAAAAGCAAGATGTGGTGATCAACATTGAGATCCACTACCCTGCAGACACCGCGTGTGAGCTCGACGAAGTCGACCAAGCGCTCAATTACAAAGTAGTCACTAAAGCGGTCATCGAGTTAGTTGAGCACGGCCACTTTTTATTGCTTGAAAAACTGGTCGCTGAAATTTTAGCAGTTTGCCACCAGCATAGCAGCGTGACTTTTGCTAAAGCTCGTGTAGATAAACCCCATGCCTTACGCTTTGCTGATTCCGTGTCATTAACACTTTCTTGGCAAAAATAACCTTAATAACCTTAGCTTATCTAGGGCAGTGTCAATTAACTGAATAACTGCCCAAGTCCAACCACTGCAGCTATTACAGCCGCATAGCGAAATGCCTTTCCTATGGTGACTAACACCACAAAAAGATCAAATCGCACTTTCATAGTACCCGCGACAATTGTCAGCGGATCGCCAATAATCGGTACCCATGCCAATAACAAACTATACGTACCATAGCGTTTAAACCGCGCTTGTGTCTTTTCAAGGCTCTCACTATCGAGGGGAAACCACTTTTTATCTTTGAAACGTAAAAACTCACGCCCCAACCACCAGTTAACACAGCTGCCTAAGACATTACCTATTGTTGCCGCAAAAAAAAGCCCCCAAAGGTGATAGCCTTGAGTGACTAACCCTGTCAACAACACCTCTGAGGCACTAGGTAAAATAGTCGCGGCGATAAAAGCAGTTATAAACAGTGAAAGGTAAGGCATAGACATTTATCTACATAAAAAAGCGAGTATATCAAACTCGCTTTTTATAATTGAATTTAGTTGTGCTTATTTTATTAGTTGTAAGCTCAGCGGGTAAACAAAGCGTTTGCCATCACTGGCTTTCACCGTTGCAATAATAATCATCACTAAAGAAAACAGCCCAACTAGTGGTAGCAGTAATAACCCTATTCCAACAAAAACTAACACAAAGCACACCACATAAGCGATTAACATGGTTAATTGGAAATTCAATGAATCTCGGCCTTGCTCCGCCACTTCAACTATTTCATCACGCTTCATTAACCACACAACTAAAGGGCCGATCAATGCACCTAAAGGAATTAAAAAACCGACCAATGCACTTAAGTGGCAGGCCATACTCCAATTCTTGATTTCTGAGCGTGTAATTTCTTTTTGGACAATGATCACTTCGGGTTCTTGCTGATCCATAATGCTTCCTTTTCAATGGTTTTTAATGATTTGATAGTGCGATAATTTTTACCACTCGTCTACTAGTAAATGAATCAACTAGACACGGGTATAAAAAGCCTTGTACTCTCTCATTTAACAAAAATAATAACCATAAGCGATCACTAACAATGAAAAAAATCCTTATATTACTGGCAGGATTAACATTAACAGCATGTAGCCAAACTCCTAACTCTCCAGCTATTAATACGTCAAAATACGAAACCTATGTTGCTGCTGGCGATTCATTTAAACAGCGCACATTTACCACCATTAACGGTGATAATATCGATTTAAATGCCATCCCAAAGCGAAAGCTGGTCGTGTATTTTGCTACTTGGTGCCATGATTCCCAACGAACCATCAGCCAGATTATGGCCTCACCCTTAGCAAGTGATGAAGACTTACAAATTATCGGTATTGGTCGCGAAGAAAATTCAACAAACCTCGAAAAATTTAAACAAACGTATCAAGTAACTTTTCCACTGATCAGTGATGAAGATCGCAGTTATTATAACCTAGTTGCCAATGCTGGGGTCCCACGATTGATTCTGTTAGACAGCAATAACCAAGTGGTTAAAACCGTGATAGGTGAAATGCCCAATGCCATTGAACATTTAGTGTGGCAATAATCTAGTTCGCACACACGTCAGTCGCTCCAGCAGCCTGACGTGGCGTGCAGCCAAACCCTGTGATTAAATCAAAGTAAAATCGTGATAAAAACGTGATAACTCCGTGAGCCTTTCTTGATAGTTGTTTTGCATACTTTTTTGCACACCCACTTAAAAGGAAAACAACATGAAGGTCACCCCATTTTTAGCCGCCGGTTTTATTGCTGTTATGAGCCAACAAGCACAAGCCGCCTCACTCGACATCAAAATTACCAACCTGACCCAAGGAATATACTTCACCCCTTTACTTGTAGCCGCGCATACAAGCGAGCACCACTTATTTACTGCGGGAATGGCTGCATCTACAGAATTGCAAACCATGGCTGAAGGCGGAAATATTGCTGGCTTATCGGGCATTGTCGACGCCATTTCGGGCAATAAAGTCGAAAATCCTGCCAGTGGCTTGCTCGCCCCAGCCCAATCGACCATGGCCATGCTCGAAACCAGCGATGACAACCAATTTTTATCGATCACAGCCATGATGCTGCCCACCAACGATGGTTTTGTTGGCCTTGATAGCTGGATGATTCCGTCTACGCCTGGAAGTTACGATATTTACTTAAATGCTTATGATGCGGGTACAGAAGCCAATAATGAACTAATTATTGAAGGCTCAGGCGCGCCAGGCACACCGGGTATTCCAGCGGCTCCTGGCATGGGTGCAGGAATGAACGGCACCGGTGTCACAAACACAGAAACAAACCAGCAAATCCATATTCACCGCGGAAACTTAGGTGATGATGAGATGGAAGGTGGCCATAGTGATCTGAACAATACCGTGCACAGATGGCTTAACCCAGTCGCTAAAGTTACCGTAACGGTTAAGTAGGAGCACGATGATGAAGACGCTCAAAAAACTATGCTTACCTGCATTGCTGATCACCCTGTATGGCTGTGGAGGAAACGATAATAACAAGCCACAAGTTGTCGTTACTCCCCCTCCTCCGCCTACAGCGATGACTTATAGCTTTTCAGTATCGGTCACCAACCTCACCCACGGGCAACCGCTTTCACCCATCGGGATTGCGCTTCACCAGCAAGGTGCATTTTGGCAAATAGGCTCTGCCGCGTCGGTTGCGCTTGAGCAAATGGCTGAAGCGGGTGACCACTCCGCCTTACTTGCACAAGATAATGTGATTGCTTCGGTGAGCGACAGTGCCCCGCTAATGCCTGGCAATCAAGTCGAGTTAATGGTCGAGACACAAGCGCTTGAAAACTTAAAACTCAGTTTAGTTTCCATGATGGTGAATACCAATGACGGTTTCTCCGGTCTTAATGCTATAGATGTATCTCAGTTAGCATTAGGTGAAACGCTAAACCTGCGCACAATGGCCTATGATGCTGGCACTGAAGCCAACACTGAACAAGCAGGTACCATTCCAGGGCCTGCCGATGGCGGTGAAGGTTTCAATGCTGCACGTGACGACAATCCAATGGTGACCTTTCACCCTGGTGTGGTTGGCCAAGATGATGGTTTAACTGATTCCGTCCTCAATAATGATCATCGGTTCGATAATCCCTTGATGGCGATCACCATAACTCGGATGCAATAAACGAGGAAAACGACTGCAAGCACACCCGCTTGCAGTCGCTCACATTGGGTGACTTCCTCGCAGATCGGTAAGGTGAGGAAAATGACAGATCATATTTTGGTAGTAGAAGACGACCGCGATATTGCAAGGTTGGTACAAGTGCATTTAAATGAGTTATCCCTCAATAGCTACCATGTTGATTCTGCAGAATCTGCATTGCAATATTTGCAGAGCCATTCTTGCGACCTAATCTTGCTCGACATTATGCTGCCAAAAATGGATGGGCTCACCTTATGTCGCAAACTGAAAGATCACTCCCCCGAAACCAGCATCGTATTACTGACCTCACGTAGTTCGGAAATGGACCGCGTGATTGGCCTCGAAATGGGGGCCGATGATTATATTTGTAAACCGTTTAATACCCGAGAATTACAAGCTCGAATCAAAGCGCAATTGCGCCATATTCATTTATTACGAAACAAACACCAAGCACCTGACATTGCCAAAGTTATTGAACTAGGGCCTTTAATCATCAACCAGCAATCACATGATGTTTTCATTCACCAGGAAACTCTCAACCTCACTTCAACTGAATTTGATTTACTTAATTTTTTTACCTCTCACCCTAATCAAGTGTTTAGCCGCACACAGTTACTCGACTCAGTTTGGGGTTACCAACACAGCGGTTATGAGCATACGGTTAACTCACACATCAATCGCTTGCGGGCTAAATTAGAGCCGTATCAACTGGGTGCCGTGATCGAAACCGTGTGGGGTGTCGGCTATAAACTCAACCCATTAACCCTCACCTGTATGAGCTAATATGATGCTAAATCGCTTTTCTCTTTATCAAAAACTCGCAGCTTCATTATTTATTATTTTTAGCGCTGTGATCATACTGATTGTTAGCTGGAGTCAAACACTCGAGCAAGTCTCTCAACATCAAGCGCAACAGAAACTTCATTTACAACTCGCCGAACATTTAGTCGCTGATAATCCATTACTCAAAGAAGGCGTCTACGATTACAATGCATTGGAAAACCTGTTTCACACCTTAATGGTACTCGGCCCTGCATTTGAGTTTTACTTTGTTGACCCGAGTGGAGAAATCCTCACGTATTCAGCCCCGCAAGGAAAAGTGAAACGCAAAGATATCGATCTGGTCCCACTATTGGCACTCATCGAGCATCGCGACCAACTTCCAGTTTATGGTCAAGATCCACGCAACCTCGATAAACAAAAAATATTTTCGGTTGCGCCAGTCTATAGCCATGAAGAAGAACTACAACAAAAGCACTTACAAGGTTACCTGTATATCATTATTGGCGGCGAAGCCTACGACACGATTTTTAGTCGGATCCAAGCCAGCGATTCGTTAACGATCACTGCAATGTGGTTTGCCGCCGCTTTGACCTTTTTACTTTTGCTGCTGCTAGCCATCTTTCGCACCTTCACGAAACCGATCCAGCAACTTGCCGAGCAATTAATACAAATCGAAGCAACCCAATTTGATTTAAGTGAAATTAAATTAAAACCATGGCCTGATCACACTCACAATGAAATTCACCAATTAGGGCGTAGCGTAAACCAAATGCTGACACGCATTGATAATCAGCTTACACAACTTAAACAAAACGATTCGCAGCGCAGAGAGTTATTAGCACATTTATCGCATGACTTGCGCACGCCATTGGCTTCATTGCAAGGGTATCTAGAGCTCCTAAATCAAGCCATGCCGAGTGATGCCTGCGCACAACAAGCTGACTATTTAACGATCAGTCTCAATAACGCTAAACAACTAAAAAACCTGATCGACCAAATTTTTGAACTCGCGCACCTTGAGTCTGGCCACGTCGCCATTAATAACGAGCGCTTTAACCTCGGCGAGCTCATTTACGATTGCTTGGCTAAATTTGCCCTTAAAGCGGAGCAAGCGGGAGTGACGCTAAAAGTAGAGCCCCACATATGTGATTTTATGGTCTTAAGTGATATTGCCAAACTTGAACGCGTACTGAGTAATTTAATCGACAATGCCCTACGCCACACACCATCAGGAGGCAGCATCACACTCAGAGTCACTCCTCAGGGGCAAAAAATAAAACTGCAAGTATGTGATACCGGCAGCGGCATCAAAGCCGAAGAAATCGATTATATTTTTGATGCCCGCTACCGAGCTAGCAACGCCCAAGGTTGCAAAAAGACCCATGGCGGCTTAGGTCTCGCCATTTGTAAGCAATTACTTAAATTACTGCATAGCGATATTCAGGTGTATAGCCAATTAGGCAAAGGCACACAGTTTGAAATGGTCTTGATGAAGAGCTAAATTCATAAATTAAGCACTGCTGATTATATTACAATACACGAGTGGCACCGTTAAAAATAATCGACAGCCTATGTTTGTTCTCTAAATTAGGCTGTCTTTATGATGTTTTAAACAGATTGCTTTTTAAAGAAACCAGCTGCAAAAAATAACACGGTTGCGATAGAACTAGTAATTATACTCGCAACGATCACTCCCACTATTACCATTGGCGCATCATTACTTTGCGTCGGATTGATACGTTCAATAATGAGTGAAAAACAGTAAATGCTCATAAAAGGCAATAAGAGCAAAGTCGTAACTTGAGCAGCCTTTTTCTTAAAGTAACGAGCTAGTAGCGCGATAAACATTGCTAATATTAACAATAATAATTTACTCATTTAACATGCTCTCCTGACGTTATAATTATTTGTATTCGAATTTGGCAACTCTTCCTATTTTCTTCTAACTAGTTCACGTAACTTATATAATAACTCTCTTTCATACCCATCTAATGCCAAACAACCTTTAGCAACAAGAGCACCATTTTCATTAAATAGAGCAGCTTGGGCGGTGCTAATATATATAAATAGCACTACAAAAGTAAATTTTAAAAACTTCATAATTATTCCTGCAATCAAACCACAACCAAAAAAGGTACAGAAAGAAGGGACTTTAAACTAAATTGAAAGAACATCAATATAAATTAGAGAGATATGCGCAAATACACTTTGTATAAAAAAGCCAACCTCATTTTCATAAGGTTGGCTTTTTAAAATCTAAATTTACAACAAATTTTAAAGCGTGTTTTTCCCGGCTAAATCAAGAATAAACGCATACTCTAACGCGCTATCTTTTAAGCCTTTGAAGCGTCCAGACGCCCCGCCATGACCGGCTTCCATATCCACTTTAAATAGCAGTTTATTGTCATCGGTTTTATGCTCACGAAGCTTGGCCACCCATTTAGCTGGCTCGAAATATTGTACTTGTGAATCGTGTAGGCCCGTCGTAACTAACAAGTTTGGATACGCTTGTTTTTTAATTTGATCGTAAGGCGAATACGACAGCATGTAGTCGTAATAGGTTTTATCATTTGGATTGCCCCATTCGTCGTATTCATTGGTCGTTAGCGGAATAGTTTCATCAAGCATGGTTGTCACTACATCAACAAACGGCACATGGGCTGCCACACCTTTATACAATTCTGGTGCTTGGTTGATCACTGCCCCCATTAATAAACCACCCGCACTACCGCCTACAGCAAAGACTTGATTTTGACTCCCATAGCCCTGTGAAGTCAGCGCTTTAGTGACGTCAATAAAGTCGTTGAAGGTATTTTGTTTAGTCAGTTTTTTACCATCATCATACCAAGGACGGCCGAGCATTTGTGAACCGCGAATATGGGCAATCGCATACACAAAGCCACGGTCAAGTAAGCTTAAACGATTGCTTGAAAAGCTTGGATCCATGGTTGCACCATAAGACCCATAACCATATTGATACAGCGGGTTCGTGCCATCTTTTTTGAATTTATCTTTTCTATACACCAATGAAACAGGCACTTCGACGCCATCACGAGCTTTGATAAAAATACGTTCAGAAGCATAGTTTTCGGCATTGAAATCACCCAGCACTTCTTGCTGCTTCAGCTGGTCTTTTTCGCCGCTGACTAAATCAATGTCATAATGTGTGCCCGGTGTCGTCATGCTGGTGTAATAAACACGTAATGATGAGTTATCGAGTTCTGAATTTCCATACATATAAGCTGCGAACGCAGGGTCATTAAACGATAAACTTTGCTCTTTTTGCGTGGTTAAATCACGCACTTTAATGCTTGTTTGGCCTTTTTCACGCTCTTGATACACTAAATGATTATTAAACAGTGTGATCCCTTCTAGCTTAATGTTGGCACGATGCGGGATCACTTCTTGCCAATTAGTTTTATCACCTAGCTGATCTTGGCGCACTTTCATTAATCGGAAATTCACGGCGTCCCAGTTAGTCGTAATATAATAATACTCACCGAGCTTAGCAGCATCGTATTCTAAGCCTTTTTCACGTGGAACTAAACGCTGCGGCATAGCGGTAGGGCTATTCGCATCAATCACCGATACACCTGCAGATTCAGTGCTGCCATGGCTGATGAAAATGACGCTGCCATCTTTGCTTTTACCAATGCCGGTATAATAGCTGTTGTCTGTTTCTTCATACACTAATTGATCTTCACTTTGCGCTGTTCCTAACGTATGACGAAACACTTGATAACCCAGCAGGGTTTGAGGATCTTTTTTGATGTAATAAACCGTTTTATTATCATTGCCCCACACCACACTGCCTTGAGTGCCTTCAAGCACATCTGGCAGCATTGCTTTGGTGGTTAAATCTTGAAATTTAACTGTATAAATCCGGCGACTGACTTTGTCTTCACCATACGCCATCAACTGACCACTTGGGCTCACATTTAAACCGGCAACCTGATAATAAGTATGCTCTTTTGCTAACTCATTTACGTCCAATAAAACTTCTTTATTCGCACCTTTTACATCACTGCTACGCACATAAATTGGGTATTCGTTATCCCCGCGCATTTCTGATGAATAAAAATACTGACCTTTTTTGACCGGGACTGAATCGTCGTTTTTCTTAATGCGTGCTTTGAGTTCTTCAAACAAATTCGCTTGCAGTTTTTCGGTGTGTGCTAATTGCGCATCGGTGTAATTATTTTCAGCTTCCAAGTGCGCTAAGATTTCTGGATCTTCACGTTTGTCATCACGCATCCAATAATAATCATCGACACGTTTGTCACCGTGTATTTCCATTTCAAAAGGGACTTTTTTCGCAATAGGTGCCACGACTTGTTGCGAACTAGCAACAACGGTCGTTTGCTCTTTTTGAGCCGCGGTTTGTGTTGGAGCTTGATCTGAACACGCACTGAGTAACGCTAAAGAAAGAACAGTGAGTGAGAAAGGTAGAATTTTTGCCATGATGAGAGTGCATTCCTATTTTTATTTTTCATCGAAATTTCATCATAGAACAGAGTGAGGATTCATACTATAGACTGATGTAAATGGTTGTAAATTATTTCCTTCAACATATAAAAGGCCCATCTAAAAGATGGGCCTAATTCAAATAATTAATTAGTTATCAATTATTTTTGTTTTCTGCGGCGTAACCAAGCAAATGGTGCGGCCAACAATACAAACCAACCTAATGAACCTGATGATTTTTTGTAAACTTTAGGTGGCTCTGGCACAACTGGTTGCTCTGACGCTTCATCTAACTCGTTCGTTAGCATAATCATCACTGTTGCAGCGTCTGATGCATTACCTTGCTTATCGATTGCAACAACTTTCAGTGTAATTTCTTTATCACCTTTGTCGTAATCCAAGAAATCAGTATCAGTCACCACAACTTCACCGTTGTTATTAACACTTACACCTTGCGTTGTTTGTGAATGAACATAATATTCAACCACATCCAAATCAAGTGCTGATTCCTTAATCACTAACTGGCCAATAACCGTCCCATTAGCTGCAGTTTCAGACACTTCGAAACTCGCATCTTCTAGCATTGGTGACGCTATGCTTGGTAATGATGCTAAATCACTCGCTGTCACAACTTGAACAATATCTTGTAGAGAATTTGTGTTTAATGCAAAACTACTGTCTGCAGACACAATCGCTTTCTCACCTGGAGCAAGTGTATTGACCATTGTTGACCCGTCAGCAGTACTAAGTAATGCCACTGAAGTCGGTGAAGCAAAAGCCGTTGAACCTGACAGGTTATCTGTTTCATAGTAAACACCTAGCGTATAACTTGGGTAACCAACAGATGCATGGATATTAATTGGCGAACCAAGCTGATCAGCAGTCAAACCAATTAAATCGCTACACGCAGAGAATGTAACTGTATCTGAACCTGAAGAATGATACATTGGCGTCACATATGTCCAGTTGATGACATCATCAACAATCGGGCCTGACACTGTACGGCTTCGTCCAGGAATCGCTGCGCTGCGACCTACATCATTGTAATTTGCGAATGCATAATCGAATCGACCATCATTATCGATATCAAATAGCATCTGCGCACCTACCTGGCGTAAGTGTGCAACTGCATCACGCATCTTAATTGAGGCTGTAACCAGTACCCCAGTTGAACAGCCATCTAATGCCAAAGCATTAAAGGTGGTCGATAAGATATTAAAATCTTTACTTGCGTCAGCGTCAGCTTTAGCCACTAAGTTTTCTGCAATTGGGGTAACATCAGTAAAACCAGTATTTTCAACCACCCATTGCACTTTATCATTCACAACTTCTGCATTAACAGTTAATGCTGTCGCCGCTTTTGGTAAAACATGATAAACGACATGTAAATCATGGTCGCCATCAGTAGCCGGATCATCAAATACCAACGCACCGTCAAACTCAGAGCTTGTTAATGCTGGGCTACGTGCAGCTAAATCGTCTGCAGAGAATGGGTTTTCTAATGTCCATTCTGGTAATTTAGCAGGATCAATTGTTAATGTTACATCAAAGTTGACTGACTTACCGGCCGGTACTGTAACCGAAGCAGGTATATTCCACATCAGTGCACCGCTTTCGTCATCATTACTGTAACGCGCTTCTGTACGCAAGTTGTAAGTTTTCTCTTCTTTAGAGAAGTTTTTAACTGTGACAGTCTTCGTCATTGATGTTGTTTCTGTTAATACTTCTAAACCAAACGATAACGCTGCTTGATTTGTATCGAACTCAGCATGGTGTACCCAAGCTGCAACAGGTAAATTGACTGCTTTTTCAACATCAACTAAACCCGCACCTATCATACTAATTGGCGCAAGCTCTGACTCAGGGTTAATCTCAAGTGGCTCATTGGTCACGTTAAGGTTCGCTGAGTTCATGATTGTTGCTTTGATTTCAAATGCATTGCGATCTGGTAATGCTTCACGAATTAGCGCAACTGCACCTGCAGTCATAGGACCTGAGAATGAAGTACCTGTCGCTGGCGCTAACTGATCTTGTGTTCCCGTTGCAGCAACCAAAATACTTGTACCCGGAGCGGTGATTTCTGGCTTCAATAATCCGTCCATTGACGGGCCACGAGAAGAGAAACCAGCAACAGCACCGGCTGTTTTCTTAAGTTCAACTTTAAATGCAAATTCTGGTGCTGCCGCATCTTTAAGTGCCATACCCGCTGCATAATTTATCCCAACTGAAGGAATCGTTACTGCATCGCTAGACCCCCCCATAGGAGCTGGTGTGCCATCATCATTATTATTTGCGATGATTACAAATGCCGCACCTTTCGCTTGTGCAACAAGTACTTTAGTAACAAACGCACATGCACCACGATCAAGCAATACAGCTTTACCTGTAAAATCAACTCCATCAGCAAAGTCTTCACAGGCTGTTTGGTTCATGTCTGGATAAACAAGTTCAATTGTTTCATTGGTAAATTCAAACGCTGTTTGAGGACCAAAGCTCGCACCTTGTACAACGGTTTCTTCGCCTGCAACTTGGCCAGAGCCAGCTGCAATTTCGTTCGCAGGATGCGTCATTGCACCTACAGATAACGCGTTAGGCGTAGTACTCGGGCCACCAATACGAAATGGATGATCGCCGTCATTACCCGCAGAAATCACCATGTTCACGCCTAAATCCACTGCGCGCTGGATTAAATACTGCGTACCACCACCCGTCCACGTATCACCAAACTCACCACCTAGAGACATATTGATAACATCGACACGGTCAGAAATATCACCGTCACCATTGGGATCCATCGCGGCTTCGAGTGCTGCAGCTTGTGCTGCACCTGGGCAGCCTCCGCCACACACAGAGTACACATACAATTCAACTTCAGGCGCAATACCAGTCACTGAATGTGATACTGAGGTACCATGACCTGTTGGGGCACTTTCTGGATCGCCAAACGCTGGATCATTTTCAATTGGGTCAGCATCGTCACGCATAAAGTCGTAACCGCCTTTCACTTGGCCTTGTGGCCACGCAACACTGGCTGGATCTGATTGCGCGGCTTCATACGCTTCAACCGTTCCTTCGCCACCGAAAATGGCATGAGTATAATCAATACCCGTATCAAGAACGGCTACTTTCTGCGTCGCACCCGTCGCAACGCTACTACTTACAACCGGTGTCGCTTTGATGTAATCAGCTGATGCAGCAATGTGCAACTCACTGTCAAACATAGGTAGAACACGCTCAACACGTGCATCTTTAGCAATTGCATCAAGCGCTTCTGGCGTTGCTTCAACAATCAACGACGATGCCAATACTTTGGTGCGACCAATCACTTTAGCGTTAAAATCTAAACTCGATAACTCAAATGCAACTTCGCGCTGAGCCATTTCAATCGCCGCGATACTCGCTGAACCTTTCGCTGCACTGTATGTACCTTGATTAACCATATCCACTGATGTGGTAGCTTTTAGTACGATCATATGTGCAGATGGTGCTTTTGTTTGAATATCTTGTAATGACACCGCGGTTTCTGAATAGTGCTTAGTTACCGCTACCGCCTGTGCTAACTCAGCTGATACATTGGCAGCAAATAGCCCACCAGTGACAGCCAAAGCGATTGCTGATTTTTTCATGATTCCCTGAGACATACTTAAACCCCTAAGTAGTTTGTTAATTATATGTAGAATAATTTGCAGGTAACCACTATATAATTGCCGACTATCACAAAGCAACAATTTAGAGACAAAAAAACACAATAAAGAAACATTAAATTAACAGCGGTAATATAAGTAATAAAATAAAAAATCTAACACATTGTTACTAATCAATAATAATTGAACTCCTAATACAAAAAAGCCCAAAATGATAATAACCATTTTGGGCTTTTCAAGTGCCGGTTCAGACCGGTAAATTAATTAAACCATTAAAACGCTTGATTTAGATTTTCTAATTTCTCTAGCTTTACCGCTGTGACTAAACCAGAAGCGGCAATTTTCCCTTGTAGTTGCGTAAGATCAACTTGACTCACAGGCTTCACGATCACCACATCAATATTGAGATCTTTCACAACAGCCAAATTAAACTGCTCTAATAATGCGTTTAGATTCGCCTGATTATCAACCAATACCGCAAAGTTGCCAGTTACTACTGCAAACCCACCAGAGATATGATTTTTCATCACATCTCCTGCAAATAACCCCTCTTCAGTCGTTGGAGTTGTTCGCGCTGATTTTACAAGTGCGTACTCACCTTGCTTGCCAATCACTTCGCTTGGAGTAGCCAAAAACTCAGGAACTGCCTTCATATCAAGTACTTTTTTATAACCATCAGAGATAAGTTGGCTATCATGTTTAAAGTCACTTGCTTTGAATGTTGGTAAGTTTACATTCACATTCGCTTGAGCATCTCGTTTAAACTCAGCTGGCAGTTCTGTTGCCAATGATTGAAATGCAATACCCGAAATAGCTAGACCACTCGAAAGAGTCAGTATATTTTTAAATTTCATAATCTTAATTCCTTACTCTACACGACCAGTCACACGAACGCCCCAACCTTCAAGTACTGAAGGCGCTTCATTCGGGAAAACAACGCTTAATTGATCATTACCATTTTCATACACGATTTGCTCAGGGCTAGCGGCGTCAACCACTTTAACCGTCCATTCACCTTTACTACTTTCACCGTAAAACGCATGTGATAAGAAGCTCACACTTGGGCTATGTATGTAACCATTTAAGTAGTATTTAGAACTAGCAATTGCAGGTGTTAAGTTTGCCTGACCCGATGATAAGATGATTGCTTTCGTACCAGAAGGTGACGTTACTTCAATCGCTAAATCTGTTGCTGCAGATGACTGAATATCGCCTGAAATTTGCTCGTTACTGTAATCAAAACGTGTTTCAGGGTTAGCAATTGTGAAGCTAAATTGCATCGCCTCGACCGTTAAATCAGCATCAACCACCATTGTATGCGCTGCACCTACAACTGAGTTATTCGGTACAGTTAGTGCTAAAGACTCACCTACCGATACAAACTCAGGGCCAGCTTCACCAATAACAACATCAACAGCTTGGCCATTAAAGTACCAGTCACTTTGTACTTGTGGTGAAAGCGACGTAAAGTTTTTAGCCATTTTTACTGCTTCACCAGCATTGACACGACCTAACCCATAAAAGTTATTAAATTTATACCCTGCTGCGTTTTCAACCCAACCTAAATGAGCTGTAAAGTCGCCATCAGCCGTTTCACGAATAATAGGAGCATTATCAGGATCGGTTTGTGATGCTGTTGACGCTAAAACATGCTTGATATCACGTGCTGTTAAAGCTGGATTTGCTTCCATTACAAGTGCTACCACTCCAGAAGTATTCGGAGCCGCAGAAGACGTCCCATTCATACTATTGGTATAGTTACAGCTTGGGTTTAGTGGGTGCCCTGGAGCATCAAAAAAGTGATAGCTATATGCAAAACCTGCTGGAGTACCCCAAAATTGGCCGTACAAGCTATCCATAAAACTCAAGAAAGGAAAACCTGATGAGCCATTTAAACACGTCATATTATCAGTGGTGATCATGGCAGGTTCCCATTGACCATTTTCACCAGCTGGTGCGGTAACAAATAAGCCACTGCCTGATGTAGAATAACTGGTGCGTTTTCCATTGGCTTTTAATGCGCCAACAGTGACATGGTTTAAGCTTCTGTTTGATGCTGATACATTCATATCAATACAACCTAAGCCCAACTCATTTGTACCCGCCATTTTACAAAAATCACCATCACTGTGGCGACCCGATTCAAAGTCATTACCTGAGGCATTAACACTAATCGCCCCTTTGCCATTTCGAAGTACAGTTGGCGCATACGACGTCATCATTTCTTCAATTTGATCGTCAGGTAAAAACAACGCCGGCGTATACCCATAGCTTCGGTTAAATAACACTTCTTCGTCAGGAGTAATACCACTTCCTGGCAGGCCATTAACAATTGCTTGAACAGTAAAATCGCCCTGATTAGTCTTTTTATGAATAAAGTTCATGCCGATTAGCTGCGCATCAGGAGCCACACCGCGGCCCCCTTTTCCGTTCCAACCTTCAGCAGCAATCAAGCCAGCAACTGCAGTACCATGATCGCTGTAATCACCAAATGATTGGTAAATTCCATCTTCCGGCACCGGTTTTGTTGGATCCGTTTGGTCAAATGCACCTGGATTAAAATTGAGTGAGCGATAAGGAACAACGTTATCATCTAAGTCTTCATGGCGGATTTCTAAACCCGAATCGACCACGACAGCAATAACACCTTGACCTGTAACGCCGTGCTGATAAGCCTCAGCAACATTCATGTCTGCGCCAACACGTGTCAGATTTTCATTAAAATAGTCCAGACGCGACTGCTTATAGGCTGCAATCTCTTCATCTGTTTCTAAGCCATTTATTTTAGCCATCGCTTCTAAGAATTCATTGCTACGAGCAAAGGCACGCTGACCAGTATTGCGAAGGTGCCACTGCTCATTCGCTAACGGATCGCTCGCAACACCTGAAATATTGATTTTTGCAGAGGCTGATTTTCCATTTGCTGTTACTGTGTAGTCAATGGATGCATCTTCACCGGTTAATGAGGTATAAGTAAAGTCACGTCCATCCAAGGTCAATGTGCCGTGACTAAAGTGGTATACACCTTCAACGCCTATCACTTCTTGACCATTTTCAGCAAAACTAAAGCTTAACGCATCGCCATTAGAGTCAACGGCTTTTAATGAATCTTGAACAGGAACCCAATGCTTCAAGCTAGTTAATTCGACATTGCTTGCACGAGGTGGGACATCTTTAATTTCGACTTTTTTATCGTTATCGCCACCACAACCGGACAGCGTAACTAGGATGGCTGCAGACAGTGCAGACATTTTAAATACTGAATGTTTCATAAATTCCCTAAGATTTTATTATTTTGAGCCAAACGAAGGTACACCGCCCCTGATTAACATACAACACGCTGTTTACATTGGTTTTCAAAAAGGTTCACTCCTAAATACATCCCATAACAGCTCAATTGCAGTCCACTTACAAACAAGGCATAGTGGGATGATATTTACTAAGGCTCATATAATGACTCCTGATGCTCTGAACATTCTCACCATGGCTAAACTTATCCAAACAGCGGTCGCTCCAGTGTTTTTAATTACGGGTGTCGCTGCCACGTTAGGGGTGTTATCAAACCGTTTAGCTCGGATTACAGACAGGGCGAGGCAGCTCGAAAAAAAAGTTCGCACGACTCCAGATGATTCTCTTAAAAAACAGCTGACAATAGAGCTTCGCGCTCTTTGGAAGCGAGCTCGCTGCATTCATATTTCGTTTAGCTTAAGTGTGCTCAGTGCCTTACTCGTGTGTACTGTTGTTATGGCACTGTTTATTAGCCATTTACTTGAAATGAACCTCAACACGACAATTGGTATTAGTTTTGTGGGAGCAATGCTACTGTTAATATTCGCAATGCTGTCTTTGTTGGTTGAGGTATTTCTCGCAACTCGCTCAATGCGCAGAGGCATGATATTTACTCATATCGACCTTGATGATTAATACCAACTACAATTTCTTTCATTATGTTAAGGTAATGTATTAAACGTATTTTATTGCAGCCTTTACACGCTTAGGGTAAAAAGGTTTGTCGATTAAATAATTATTAGTTCAGGGGTGAATCTATGAAAAAAACACTTATTTTATTGGGCGCGTTACTTAGCGCACCCACTATGGCAGACACTGTATTTGAAGAACCAGCCGACGCGATTGAATACCGCCAAGCGGCCTTTTCAATGATCCGTGTCCAAATCAGCGATATGGGTGACATGTTAAAAGGAGCCGTCCCTTTTGATGCAAAGCGCTTCCAAATGCGTGCCGACAATGCCGCTGCATTATCAAAAATGCCATGGGAAGCATTTGGCCCAGGTACAGACAAAGGTGAAACCAGTGCATTAGCCGCTGTTTGGTCACAAAATGACGAGTTCATGAAAAAAGCGACCGCTTTTCAAGACTATGCAGACAAGCTAGCCGTAGCAGCGCAGTCTGGCGACAAAGCTGCCATAGGTAAAGCATTTGGCCCATGGGCGAAAGGCTGTAAAGATTGCCACAAAACATTTAAAGATTAAGCTCATTACTTAACCTTTAAATGCAGATATAAAAAAAGCGCCTAAGGCGCTTTTTTTTATATCTGGTGACCCACTAACCGATTAACGTTTTAATCGATTCCAGCCCCCAGGTTGATACTATGATGACTTCAAGAACCAGCCAGATAAAAAAGGCAACCCAGCCTGACTTTATATTGATCGCATCTGCGCTTATTGAGGCCGAAGCCGAGGTATTCATTTTGCCGGTGATCATCGCCTTAACCAGTGGCTTGCCACGCAAACGATAAATAACAATGGCCAAAATATGCAAGCCAATAGCAATCAGTAATCCATCAAAAATCAAACGATGCAAACTACTCGCCTGCTCAACCCAAGCCGAATCGACAACCGATACCAATGGACCATCTGTCAAAATATCATCGGTGGTCATCAGACCGCTGACCGCTTGAGCCAACACTAAAACAAAAAATAACAACACCATATAGCTACCTGCAGGGTTGTGGCCTATGCTTTGTTTGCCATGTTTGATTGACTGCCAGACCGCTTTGGGGCCATGAAATAAAGCACTCAACCTTGCAGTATCACTGCCGATTACCCCCCAAATTAATCGCGTAATCACTAATGTAAGGACACTAAATCCAGCAATAAAGTGAACCGCCATCCACCCCTCTTCACCACTGAAGTAAAGTAATGCAATCAAACTCACCAACGCCCAATGGAAAAAGCGAACAAATCCATCCCAAACTTTAATCGGTTGTGTGTTATCTGTATTCATATTTCAAATCTTGTCATCAAACCTGTATTTATAGTGCCATGAACTGCTGTGATTGCCTATTAAGACGCGATTAACCCGCATATATTTTCGTCGTATTGCGCAATTTTCTACAAGCTTTGTCAATTTGCTTCGATATACTGAATGTCAGCTAATCAATCGAGAGAGTGGAGTACGCATGAGTTCAGAACAATCACATTTCCATTACCATGCAGATCTAAATGGCTTAGAAGTGCTGCAAGCCAGTTTTAAGCATCAAAATTTCTCTCGCCATTGCCATGAAGGTTACACCATAGGTTTGATTGATTGTGGCGCACAAAAGTTTTTTCGTAGCGGACACGATCATATCGCCCCACAAAATAGTATTATTTTAGTCAACGCCGACCAAGTGCATAATGGCCAAACAGCTACAGAGCAAGGCTGGTCTTATCGTGCCATGTATCCAACACCAGAGCACTTTGACCAATTGGCTCATCAGCTCAGTGGCAGCCGCTGTGGCGCGCCATATTTTGATCAAGCCGTATGGCATTCACCAACGCTTGCGAACCAACTGAATGTTTTATTAGAAACACTAACTCAGCCCAGTAACACCTTACTTAAAGAAAGTTTATTCCATACCTTTATGGTGCAATTAATGCTTGCGAGTAAACACACACCACGCTCACTTAAACCTATGCCTCACAAAGCTAACCTCACCCGCGCTCAGCAGTTTTTAGATGAGCACTGTACTCAAGAAGTCAGTTTAGAACGCCTTGCTACTTTATGTCATTTGAGCCCATTTCATTTTATTCGCCAATTTAAAAAGCAGTTCTCACTTACTCCGCACGCATATCAGATCCAACGACGGTTGCATCAAGCCAAGCAGCTTTTAAAGCTCGGTAGCACGGTGATAGACACTGCAATCTCGTGCGGATTTCACGATCAAAGCCATTTTCATCGTCACTTTAAAGCCAATTTAGGCATTACACCAGGTCGATATAGCCAACTATTCAAGACCAGCTCAGTAAGGAGTGGTGAATGAAAAAGGCACTCTTAAAAGGCTTTTTTGACATGCTGCCACTCAATTTGGCTGTCATTCCATGGGGCATATTATGTGGTTCGCTCGCCATTCAAAATGGTTTTACCGCACTTGAAACCCAACTGATGTCCTTACTGGTTTTTGCAGGCTCTGCCCAATTAGTGGCGATTGAGTTGATTAGCCAAAATACCCCATTAATCACCATTGTATTTACCACCTTTATTATTAGTTCTCGGCATTTTTTATATGGTTTAAGTATTCGCCACAAAGTAATTGCACAACCTTTGCGCTGGCGACTTCCTGTTAGTTTTGTTCTTACCGATGAACTCTTTGCTTTTTCACATCACCGAAAAGCATATCAAACAAAAACCCGATTAATTTACGCACTCAGCGCCGGATTCAGTTTTTATATTTGCTGGAATATCTGGACGTTACTTGGCATTGTCGCAGGTTCTTTGCTTCCTGATTTAACCAATATGGGGCTCGACTTCGCGATTGCCACCACCTTCATTGCTTTAGTGATCCCGGGCATTAAAAGCTGGCCAATATTTGTCACGGTCTGCATTGCTGGGATCGCAGCAACCTACTTAAAATCCCTCGGCTTTGAGCTTTGGCTAGTGGGGGCGGCTTTGCTGGCAATGAGTGCGGGTTATGGTTGTGAACAATTAATTAAAAAATACAAGGCAACGCTATGCTCATCACTATCCTCTTAATGGCCTGTGTCACGTTTACGAGTCGATATTTATTTTTACATCGCGCCTTACCCTTCACTGTCGGGCAAAAGCTGCAACAGTTTTTAAGCTACAGTGCGCCTGCAGTACTGACCGCTATTTGGGTGCCGATTGTCTTATTAGAAGATGGTGCGTTAAACCTTACATGGTCTAACCCATATATTCCGGCAGCCATAGTGGCGATTGCCGTTGCAGCCAAAACAAACAATATCTACTACACATCACTGGCAGGACTGGCTGTATTCTTTTTATTGCGTTAGCATTCGAACTCTACAAAAAACGCCCTAAAACATCTGTTTTAGGGCGTTTTTTGTTTTGATCTACATGATGTTATTTAAACACTGGCTAAAAGCACTGCCTTGCTTTTTGCAAGCGTAACATCTTGATGCTCACCTAATGCAGTCATGCCATGGCGTTCAAGTTGCGTCACTATAACATCGGCGACTTCAGTCCCTAATTGGTAATCACTAAAACGAGTTGGCATTTCAACACTATGGAAAAACGCTTCTGTTTTTAAAATTACTTGGTCAATCACGGTATCAATATCTGACTGCTTGTCTGAGTCTGGTGTTAACTGCCATACACGCTCAGCATATTGCAGTAACTTACCTTGTTTGACTTCGCGTTGCGCTGCCAACATTCTGGGCAAAACAATCGCTAAAGTTTGTGCATGATCTAGCCCATACACCGCTGTAATTTCATGACCAAGCATATGGGTAGACCAATCTTGTGGCACACCTGCACCAATTAAGCCATTAAGGGCCATGGTCGCTGCCCACATCACATTAGCTCGTACCTCATAATTTTTAGGGTCACTAAATACTTTTGGCCCTTCTTCAATTAAGGTCAACAATAGCCCTTCTGCGAATCTATCTTGTACCTTAGCATTCACATCGTAAGTTAAATATTGCTCAATTGTATGAACAAATGCATCCACAATCCCATTGCTTAGTTGGCGCTGCGGCAGTGAAAAAGTCACATTTGGATCAAGAACAGCAAATTTTGGCTGCACTAATGGGCTAGCAAATGGGAGTTTGTCGTTTGTTTCAAGGTTTGATACTACGCTAAAAGTGTTCGATTCCGAACCCGTTGCCGGGAGCGTTAAAACCACTCCTAACGGGAGTGCGGCATCAATCTGGGCCCCTTTAGCTAAAATATCCCAAGGTTCGCCATCAAATAACGCGGCGGCGGCAATAAACTTGCTGCCATCAATCACTGAGCCACCACCCACAGCCAAAACATAATCAAGTTGGTGTTCTTTTATCAATGCCACCGCTTTCATTGTGGTTTGGTAACTAGGATTAGGCTCAATCCCGGAAAACTCCTGCCAAGAATGATCTTTTAATGCAGCCACAACCTGATCATACACACCATTCGATTTAATACTGCCTCCGCCATACGTCAGCAATACGCGGGCGTCTTTGGGGATTTCATGGGCTATCTGTGCGATTTGCTCGGCGCCAAAATGAATGTGCGTACTGTTTACAAAACTAAAATTTAACATGACCATCCTCAGAGTTTAACGGTATTGATATTTTTCCAACCAAATTGTAGCTGTCAAAAACAAAATGATAAGACGTAATTATGCGAATCAGTTTTGCACAGCTGCAACAATAAATGAGTTACACTTAATAAATCACGTTTTCATCAATAATAAAGATTAAGTCATGTGGCAAGGTATCGAAGAATTTTTTCATGTCGTTGAGCACGGCAGCTTCACACTAGCAGCCAAACAGATGGATGTGTCAACTTCACACATCAGCAGACAAATCAGTCAGCTCGAGCAGCGGCTCGGCACCGAATTAATCAAACGCACCACACGTAAAATTCATCTCACTGATGCCGGCCGCCAATATGTTTCAAAACTAAAAGCCATTCGCCAAGAACTCCTTGATGCCAATGCTTTGCTGCAAGGTGAGCAGCAATCTCCAACTGGGCATATTCGCATTACCGGGGCAGGTGAATTTGTCGCACGTACAGTTGCACCTTTATTGGCCGAATTTATAAAGTACCACCCACAAGTCAGCATCGAAATGGATTTTAGTAATCGCAATGTCAATTTAATTGAAGAAGGATTCGATTTGGCGATACGTTTTGGCCGGATGCAAGATTCAAATTTAATCGCTAGGCCACTGACCCATCGAGCCATGACGCTTGTTGCCAGCCCAGAGTACCTTGCATCTCATCAAGCCCCTATCCATCCAAGACAGCTCAAAGATCATAATTGTCTCATTGCGATCGGTAATCGTTGGCGTTTTAAAATAGATAACAAAATTGAAGAAGTAAAAGTGCAAGGAAACTGGCGCAGTAATCATGGCGATGCGTTAATGCATGCATGTTTAGCCGGCTTAGGCATCGCTCATCTTGCGAAAGATTTGGTCGCAGATTACCTGCAAGAAGGTCAACTTTGTTCACTGCTGGATGAATTTCAAGTCACCGACAACGCCACCTGGTTAGTCTATCCACGAAAAGACCTGATGCCCCATCGAGTGCGTTTATTAATCGAATTTTTAACACAGCACTTTAGTTAAGTTCAGTAATCACCTTAGAATCAAAAAAGAAGAAGTAGAACCATGACCACAATTTATCAATTTAAGAGTACCAGTTTACAAGGTGCATCTATCGACTTATCAGCTTATCAAGACAAAGTCGTACTGATCGTCAATACGGCCAGTCAATGCGGGCTCACGCCTCAATACGAGGGATTAGAAGCTCTTTATCAACAATATAAAGATCAAGGGTTGGTGATCCTTGGCTTCCCATGCAACCAATTTCGACAGCAAGAGCCAGGGACTGCTCAAGATATCGCTCAAGGCTGTTTGATTAATTACGGCGTAAGCTTTCCCGTGATGGAAAAAGTCGATGTGAATGGCAAACACGCAGATCCTATTTTCCAATACCTAAAAAGTGCATTGCCTGGTACTTTCGGAAATTGGATAAAGTGGAACTTTACAAAGTTTTTAATCGGACGAGACGGGCAGCCACTAAAGCGCTATGCCCCCACCACAGCACCAGAAAAAATAGAGCAAGACATCAAACAAGCGCTCAAACAAGTGACAAAAAGCTAAATAAAGCGCATGAAAAAGGGGCTATTAAAGCCCCTTTCTATAAAATTTTAGTCATTTAAGTAACTGTCGAAATCATCGTCACCGAGATTCTTTCTTAAACGCTTTTGCTCTAAGTAATCATCGATTTTACGCTTTACTTTTCGCTTTTGATTATCGTTTTGCGCCTTATTAGTTGGCTCAAAATCATCATCGCTATCGTAAGCATCATCAAAATCGTCATATGAATACGTTTTACCCACACCTATCTCCAAAAACAGGAATTTATACAGTTAACTTCTAAGTTGAATAAATAGCGCCAAATTAATAATTAGCAAAGAAAAATATTTTTATCGTATTGATAAAAATATTAAATCGAACTGTTTTTAATGACCAATTTAACTAAAAAGTAGTCAAACACATCACTTAAATTGAGTTCCTGCTTATCTAAAAAAACAATAACCAATTGAAAAACATATTAAAATATTTGTGGCATCGATATTGAAACACTCCTAACAACAAAACAGCTAAACGAACAAAATACAGGACTCGCAATTATGAAATCAATTATTTTACTGAGCTCAGCTTTAATGGTCGGATCGGCAATGGCGCACTCAAATGTGAATAACCTCACCGTTTCATCTGATTCATGCAATATCGACATTCAACAAACCCTAAAAATTACACCCAATATGCTTGAAGTCGAAAATAATGAACACCAAGTAATGCAAATCGACCAGCACGGTCAGTTATACATCAATCAACAACAAGTAAATGTCACGTCAGCTCAGCAAACAATGCTTCAGCAATATGCTGAAGGCTTACGTACTAGCATGCCACAAGTGGCCGAAATAGCCTTAGAAGGCGTTAAGATTGCAGGTGTCGCGCTTGATGAAGTCAGCACCGCCTTCGGGTTGCACAACACAGACAGTATGACGCGTTTAATGGATGAAGTGTCGGTCAAAATTAATGAGAGTTTCTATCAAGATGGGACGTTTGTGATTGATCAACATAATTTTACCAACATAGAAAATCATTTCGATGAGCAATTTGATCAAGAAATTGAACGTGCGATGGAAGAAGCCGTAATGAATTCAATTGGTAGCTTACTCGTCTCTCTCGGCTCAGAGTTATTGGGTGCAGGTGGCAATATGGAAGAATTCGAAAACCGCATGACACGTATGGGTGAACAAATTGAACTAAAAGTTGAAGCTCAAGCCCATCAACTTGAAGCCCGAGCTAATGCGTTGTGTGGTTCGATAGAACAACTCGCACAGACAGAAAAAACGTTGCAACAAAGCTTACCTATACTAAAAGGCTATGATTTATTCGCTGCAAATCACCACTAAAATAAACGGTGTTCACCAGCAAGCCTTGTCAGTCATCAGCAAGCAGCAATCGGCCACATTACGTGGCCGATTGCTTTTTAATTTGTAATGATGCAGCAAGTCCACCAAGCGTCACCAGTGCCTGCTCAATGCCTACGTGCCATGGTAAACCATAACTCAAGCGAACACAGCGTTGATATTTATTACTGGCCGAAAAAATACTCCCAGGTGTAATACTTATGTTGTGTGCGAGCGCCAGATGAAATAACCCTGTCGCATCAATGCCCGCGGGTAGCTCCACCCACAGTACACATCCTCCTTGAGGATCGCTGACACAGGTTCCTACTGGGAAATGTTTCAATACAAAATGAATCATTCGTTCTTTATTTGAACGTAAGATTTGCCGCAGCTTAACCAAGTTTCGATCGTATTCACCGCTGGCTAAAAATTCAGACAATGTCCATTGATTTAATAATGGCGAAGAGCAGCTAAACGCCCGTTTTAATCCTAGTGCTTTTTGTGCATATCGACCTGCAATTAACCAGCCGATGCGATAACTCGGAGCGGCTGTTTTAGAAAACGAAGCACACGAAATAACCAAGCCTTTTTTACTGTAATATTGAGCTGGTTTACCTCGCGGGCCATTAAAATACAAATCACCATAGACATCATCTTCAATCAATACCACATCATGGGATTCTAACAATGCAACTAAATCAGCACGTTTTTGCTCTGGCATCAACGACCCAACGGGATTATTCAAAGCTGTGGAAAAAACACAAGCAGTAATAGCGTGTTGCTGCAATGCATTGCTTAAATCCTCAAGCCAAATCCCTTTTTCACTACAAATTGGAATCTCAATCGCTTTGAGCCCAAGGTTTTCAATTAGCTCTATGATGCCAAAGTAAGTCGGCGATTCAATTGCAATCACATCTCCTGGCTTTGCGACACATTGCAACGCAATCGCAAGGGCTTCTTGTGCTCCATTCGTGATAATTAGCTCATTAAAATCCACGCCAATACCGACATCTAAATATCGATAGATAAGTTGCTTTTTTAATGGGGCAAACCCATCCATTGCACCATAATTAATGCCTTGATGCCCTGACATCGTCATCACTCTACGCATCGTACGCGCTAATGCTTTGTCGGTTGAGCAGGCCGCGATCGGATTGGCGATACCAAAAGGCACAACACCTCTACGATGTATTGCTTCATAGACTTGCTCAATCAGAGATTGTTTATTGACAGCAATGGGATGCGAAGATAAGCGGCGCCGTTTTGGTTTTTCAAACTGTGAATCCATCGCTTTTAGAAAATACCCAGATTTTGACTTAGCCTCTATCAAACCTTGGTGCTCTAATTCTAAATAAGCTTGTTTTACGGTTGGAATACTGACATTTAATTTTGCGGCCATATTGCGTAAAGAAGGCAGTTTTTGCCCTGCCTGCAAGGTATTTTGTGCTTTCATTTCACGAATGAGCTGGGCCACTTGCTGGTATAAGAATTCTGTTTTTTCACGATTAACAATAGTCGACATAAGCACAAATCTGTATAGGTCACATTTTCATTTATCTGTATATGTTAACTATACACAAAAACGGTAAACTTCCCACCATCTCCCCTGAAAAGATAAATTACGTTATGAAAACGACTTTGCTCTACCTTGTTACAGTCCTGATTTGGGGCTCAACTTGGTTCGCGATTGAGTTCCAACTCGGTGACGTTGCTGTTGAAGTGTCGTTATTTTACCGATTTGCACTCGCGGCTGCGTTGATGTGGATATTTTGCACAATCAAAAAACTGCCCATGCGTTACCCACTCAAACAGCATGGCTTCTTTGTCCTGCTTGCAGTATTTAACTTTGGTGCAAATTATTTAATCCTATACTGGGCACAAGCATACTTAACTTCAGCCATGACCTCTATTGCATTTTCACTACTGTTATTGATGAACATCATTAATACACGGATCTTTTTTGGCAAACCCATTGCGCTGAGAATTTATTTAGGTGCGTGCTTGGGTGTAATTGGGATCGTCGTACTGTTTTGGGCTGATCTGGCTGATTTAACGCTTTCGAATGGCGCAGTGATCGGGTTACTTTTATCACTGGCTGGCACATTTGCCGCATCACTTGGCAACATGATCAGTGTTCGCAATTCACATGCTCACATTCCAGTGTTGCAAGGGAATGCCTGGGGGATGTTTTATAGTGCTGTTTTATTAATGATTTATATCACTCTCAGCGGTGCTCAGGTATCACTCCCAACGACCCCGAGCTATCTTATTTCACTTGTTTATTTGTCTGTGTTTGGCACTGTAATTGCTTTTGGCTGCTACTTTGCGTTACTCAAAGAAATAGGGCCTGAAAAAGCCAGTTATGTGATTGTGCTTTTTCCACTTGTGGCCGTGGTATTAAGCACCTATTTTGAAGGGTTTATCTGGACGACGAATACGATTCTCGGCTTCAGCTGCGTGTTATTAGGCAATGCAATTGTGCTAACTCCGGTTAACAAACTCAAAGCACTCTTAGGCTCATCCCCAGTGAATGCCATAAAAGTGCATTAACCAAAAGGGCTTCGGCCCTTTTTTACGGTATCTGCAATTTAAGACCATGAGCAATAACTGTAATTGTGGCGGGGGTAACCCAACAAATTCACCATCGGCCTCTATAGCCAATCCTGCAGCATCGATTTTAAACATAGTTGCATCGCATGTTTTAACTGCACGTGCGCGCAAATGAGCACCAAAATACACTTTCATTAAATAGAGTATTTTTTTCACAACGCTCAGCTCTTCAATCATCACACAATGCATATACCCGTTCGATAGATCTGCTAACGGTGCTATTTTCATGCCGCCAGCAAAATATCGGCCATTCGCAAACACCGTCATGAAATTACGATAACGATATTGTTTATCCATTAACTTGAGGATGATACTTACCCCCTTATAAACAGTAAGCTGTTTTAATGCCAACCGTAAATAGTGAAATTTAGGCCATGCTGTCCGCTGATAACCCCCTTGGCTCGCTACCACCGCGCCATCAAAGCCAACCCCCGCAATATTAATAAATCGCCGTTGATTTATCACACCAAGATCAATGAATTGAAACTGTTCAGAAAAAACAGCTTGTTTAAATTCGGCCAAAGACCAACCTAATCCTCGGGCAAAGTCATTGCCTGTACCACAAGGAAGCAGCGCCAAAGGTACATTAAAACCAGCCATTGCGTTAATTGCAAGATGAAGGGTGCCATCCCCCCCTAAAGCCACCACTTTACAACAACGAGGTAAATGTTGAGAAAAATAGCGCTGATTTTCACTTAGCTCAGAGTGAGTTTCATAAAGCAAATAACTCAACTTCCTCACTGATAATTCATCGCATAACCAATTAAGTAAATGCCGTTTTCGGGCATGATAAAATGGGGTTGTGACAATTAAATAAAGTTCAGCCTGCACTCGATTAGATTTCTTAGCCAGTAATAAAACATTTTTAGCATACCGAGTTATGTAACAAATGCGACCTCTTTTATTGAGTAGAGATTTACTTATGCAGTTTTAAAGCTTAAAAACAGACTTTTATTCATAAAAAAACGTTAATTATTCACCTAACAAACCACCCGAAAAATCATTAGATTTTCTAATACCTAAAAAGTAAATATTCTCATTAGTAATGCAATGAACTTGTGTGCAAAATAGTCAACAAGTTAACCAACCAATATGAGAAAAGTAATGACATCAATGAATATAAATGCGCAAGATCAAGGTATCAACCAAGTAACTAAAAGCAATAGCAAACGTGCCAAGTTAATTTTAAAATTAAATAGTTATGGTAGAAAGCTTGCTTTGGCGAATGCTGTAAAATACAAATAAAAAGTAATACCAAAATTACTTTTCTTGACGATGTAATCTCGTGTGAGTGAATAATCCGCACCCAACCACAGCGATCATTCACCACATACTCCACAGGTTACATCATCATTATTTTATTTAAGGACTAACTCGTCCAAAATCAATAAATAGAATCTCACAATTGCGCTTATAAGTTTATGTCATTTCGCACAACAAAGACCCATAAAAGGTACTTTATCTCGATCATTTAAGATAAGTTTACTTTGCCATTAATAAATTTTAATACTTTCAACAAGCTATATTTACATCTTGGTCATATACTTTTGCCGCGTTCCTGTATTACCTCTCATTTTCAATGCGTAGATGTATCCCATATACACATTGATTTTGAGGGGTATTTTCAGGGGACAGGAACGCACCTAATTTTTTAATACAAAGTTACACAACGGGGAACACACCATGTCTTTTAATAAACTTGTTTTAGCGGCAAGCCTAGGGTTAGGTTTATCGATTTCATCATTTAGCACTGTTGCTGCAGTTCCTGCACAAACAGCCGCTTCACAAAGCGCAATCTCACCGGATCAAGCGCTACAAATGTTAAAAGACGGCAATAAGCGTTTTGTTTCAGGTTCAATGGTAGAGCGTGATTTAGCAAAACAAGTTGCAGCAACAGGTGCCGGCCAATACCCATATGCGACTGTTATTGGTTGTATCGATTCGCGTGTACCACATGAATTAGTGTTCGATGCAGGCATTGGTGATATCTTCTCTGCACGTATCGCAGGTAACTTTGTAAATACTGACATTCTTGGGAGTGTTGAATTTGCAACAGCAGTCGCGGGCTCAAAGGTGATTGTTGTTTTAGGCCACACTGAATGTGGCGCAGTTAAAGGCGCATGTGACAATGTTGAGTTAGGTAACTTAACTCACACTCTTAGCAACATTGCACCTGCAATTTACGCAACAACCGACATCCCAGGTGTACGCAGCTCTAAAAACAAAGCATTCGTACAAGCTGTTGCCGATAAAAATGTTGAGTTAACAGTACAAAACATTTTAGATCGCAGCCCTGTTATTGCTGATTTAGTAAAACAAGGTAAAGTAAAAGTAGTCGGTGCAATGCATAACGTAGCTACTGGTGAAGTAACATTTAACTAATTATTACTTGCCCATCAACTCGTTACTGCGCCAAATTGCACTAATGCAGTAACGAGTTTTTTATTTAATGTGCGGAACCAAGATTGAAGCCCAAACAAAAAAAACATCACCATAGTCGCCTCACACACAAGTTATTGTTTGCTTTTAGTGTGATTTTTTTGTTTAGTTGCCTGATTGGCTGGCTATATTTTGATAGTTCAGAGCGCTACAGCAAACACGCCAAACAATCAGACCTCACTCACGAGGTGCTCACACAATACTCCGAAATCGCAAAGTTAAGCCTCGAAAAGCTAATAGCCATGGGCGAAATCGTGCGCACAGGTCGAGTACAAACCCCACAATTACGTGAAGAAAACGAGCAGCAATTACGAGCCGCATTATTTTCTGTTCGAGATAACTTATTAAAAAAAATCGCCCTCAGTCATTTAGATAGCGCTAATAAAGAGCTACAAATGCTCGATCTCATCACCCAAAAAGTCGAGCAAATCATCAATACAAATAACGAAATAAAATTATTGGTCGCACAAGACAAACTGAGCGATGCAAACCAACTGTTTAATTTATTGCAAAAACAAAATGTCGACGCTGAATTCAATCAATTAATCGATAAAGCTGTTTCTCAAGAACAAGCGTTGGCTCAGCAAATTCGCAACGACGTGAATACACTGTACCACTTTAGCAATCGCGCACTCGCTGCTGCTTTGGCAGCAATGAGCTTGTTTACTTTGATGACGTTTTGGTATTTCTGGCGTCGTATTAACGATGCGACCAAACAATTACATACCGCAACCAGTCAATACAGCGAAGGCAACCTCGCTCATCGAATTAATGCCTTGAGTGACTTCGAGTTCCAATATTTAGGTGACGCCCTCAACAGCATGGCCGCACAATTAGCCAGCCAACAAGCGCAATTAAATGAAGCGAAGCGCTCACTTGAAGAAAAAGTCGCACAACGGACACACGATCTCGAGCACTCAAACCAAAAACTGGCATTAGTCGATCAGCAACGCCGCCAATTTTTAGCCGATATTAGTCACGAGCTGCGCACCCCTCTGACCATTATTCGTGGCGAATCAGAAGTGTTATTACGCAGCCAGTCTGCACAATTACCAGACTATAAAGAAGTCCTCCAACGTGTGGTTGATGAAGTCCAACATACTACAGCCTTAATTGAGGATTTAATGTTGGTTGCCCGCTCAAGTGCAGGTCAATTAAAACTCAACATTCATCAATTTGATTTAAAAAATCTGCTCAGTGATATTCTGCAAGTCTACCAACGCAAAGCCAGCACTCAGCAGCAAAAAATCACCCTATCTTTGGCTAGCCAAGAGGCGTTTATTGATGCTGATGAACGCCGTTTACGTCAGGTAATGATGATTTTATTAGAAAATGCCTTGGCTTATTCTCCCAGCCACAGTTGCACTGAAATTCATTTACTGATCCGAGAAGAGCTAATGGTTATAAAGGTTATAGACCAAGGTATGGGGATCCCAGAAGAAGAACAGCAGCAAGTTTTTGAACGCTTTTATCGTGGTAATCGTGGTCAAACCCCTGGTTCAGGGTTAGGATTACCTGTAGCTAAAGCCATTATTGATGGTCATGGCGGCCATATTTCACTACAGCCCAATAGCCATGGTCGAGGCTGTACTGCAACAGTATTGTTGCCCATTTTAGGTGTAGAAACAGCATGAGAATATTATTAGTAGAAGACGATGATCGTGTTGCGAGCTTTTTAGAGCGAGGCTTGCGCGCAGAAGGGTATTTTATTGTTCGAGCCTGTGATGGTCGAGAAGGCCTTGAATTAGCCCAAGAAGGTGACTTTCAGCTTATCTTGCTCGATATCATGTTACCAAGCTTAAATGGGCTCGAAGTCTGCCAAGCACTTCGCATCAAAAAAAACCAAGTGCCTATCATTATGCTAACGGCCATGGATGAGTCGCAAGATATTATCAAAGGTTTACGTTTAGGGGCGGATGATTATGTAACGAAACCCTTTGCATACGATGAATTACTAGCCAGAATTGAAGCTGTGACTCGGCGGACGCCTAACGAAATCAAAAATACAGATACCCTCGAATTTGGTCCGCTAAATTTTGATCGCGCCAGTTACATAGTCTCTTTGGATAATGAAGAAATTTCACTCACCGTTAAAGAGATGGCCATCTTAGAGTTATTAATGACAAATACAGGAAAATACTTAAGCCGCGAGCGTATCTTAAGTAACGTTTGGGGCATGGAAATGGACCCCATGACCAACGTAGTTGATGTCTATATCGGTAAATTACGCAAAAAACTCACCATTGAAAGCAAAGGTGAGAGTATGATTGAAACGAAACGAGGCATTGGATACCGTTTAGTGCTCGTTGATTAATGGACGTTTGCCAGACATGATTTCAACTTGCTGGCATTCGTTTTACCTATCTTGTTTTTCTATCACCACACATCGTTCGATTTTTAATATAAAACTGATTAAATTCAATAAAATCACTTTATTTGTGCAAAGTTTAAGCAAACAGTCGCTTTGACTATTTACATGCCCATAGAGGATAAGTATTATCTTCACCCACGGAGAGATGGCAGAGTGGTCGAATGCACCGGTCTTGAAAACCGGCATAGGTTTGTAGCCTATCTAGGGTTCAAATCCCTATCTCTCCGCCACATTCTACAAATTAAACGCCGGAGAGGTGGCCGAGTGGCCGAAGGCGCTCCCCTGCTAAGGGAGTATAGGGTTTGTAGCCCTATCGAGGGTTCGAATCCCTCCTTCTCCGCCATTTAATCTTATAAGGCTCAGTTGCAAATGCACCTGAGCTTTTTTGTTTCCGCCACGCTACAACACCTCAGTTTTAGAGTTAATTGCTGATTAGTTATTGCTTAATGACTAGTTGTGAACTTGAATTAGGTTAATGTACCTATCGCCATTCTATTCAATCCGGTTTTATTTAAGGCTAGCAGTGACGCAATAATGATAGAAACAAACCTTAGCGAATTGGCTGTTGGCCATTATGTTGTCAAAATCGTACAGCAAAGTGGGAATTATCATCTTGCTAAACCGAGCCATATCAAAAGCCAGCATGTGATCGATCAACTCGCAAACAAAGGCGTACAAACAGTATTAATTGATCCCGATAAAACGTTATCTCAAACTTCCCTTAACAGCCCCGCTTTAGCCAGTGATAAGTCAGATAAAAACTCTCGTCGCCAACAATTAATCAAAGCCGATGTCCTTCGCGCCAAGATGATCTTCGACGACTCGAAAGCCATTTCATCCAAAGTATTTAATGATGTGCAAAGCGGTCGCGAAATCGAACTGGCTCCAGTGTTAGATATCACTGAAACCGCCATGAAAGAGATATTTAAAAACTCCAGCGCACTGGCTTGTGTTATCAACATCCGCGAGAAAGATCATTATTTATTAGAGCACTCGGTATCGGTATCAGTGTTAATGTGCATATTTGCGCGCTATTTAGGAATAGATGCCGCTACCACACACCAACTGGCTGTTGGTGCCTTTTTACACGACATCGGAAAAATCAAAATACCCAGTCACATACTTCATAAACCTGGCAAGCTCACTGATGATGAGTTTGCAATAATGAAAACTCATGTAAATCATTCAATTGAGGCTATCGAAAAAACGCCCAATGTCAGCCAATTGAGCTTAACCGTCGCTGCGCAACATCATGAAAAACTCGATGGTAACGGCTATCCTTTCAAACTCAGCGCTGATGACATCACGTTATACGGCCGAATGATATCGATTTGCGATATCTTTGATGCACTTACGGCAAACCGCGTCTATAAAGAAGGCTACTGCCACATTAAATCATTTAGTATTTTACGAAATCTCGCCAAACTCAATCACCTTGATTCTGAGCTGGTCGATAAGTTTATTAAGTGTATGGGGGTGTATCCAATTGGATCATTAGTGGAATTACACTCACATAAACTGGCCATAATTGAAGAACACAATGCTGATGATCCGACTCGGCCGATGGTGAAAACATTTTACGATGTCGATCAAAAAGGGTACCAAGCAGCCAAAAGCATCGATTTAACCAGTGATGAAGACTATATTGTTAAAGGCGTTCGTCCTGATGATTTCAATTTAGATATGAATCAAATCGTTGAATTTTTATTAAAACAAGGTTAAATATTCGTGCTCAACTGAGCGCTTTCTCTTTGCGTCCCTGACTCATAAATGCTTAAATGTTGCCCTCCTTGATATCGCAAGAATTGGAATAATGAAAAAACTACTGATTTCACTCGCATTCACAGGGCTCAGTTTGCACGCTTCAGCCGAAGCGCTTTTCAATCAAACTCAGCTTGACCAAGTCGCGAAAATTCGCCATCAGGCCATGCAAAGCCCGCTCGCCTATGAAATATTAACTTCTTTAACGACAGAAATCGGCCCCCGTTATCCGGGCACTGAAAATGACAAGCTTGCAGTAAAATGGGCGCAAGAAAAATTCAGTAGTTTAGGCTTTGATAAGGTGTGGCTAGAGCCAGCTCATTTCCCAGATTGGCGCCGCTACAGTGAATCAGGAAAGATCATGTCTCCCAGTGAGCAGCCGCTTCATTTAACAGCTTTAGGCAACAGTGTCAGCACACCCAAAGAAGGTATCACAGCACCTGTTATCATTTTTGAAACGCTGGAAGAGCTAAAAGCCGCCCCAAACAATGCTGCCAAAGATAAAATAGTCTTTATTAACTACCGTATGAACCGCCATATCGATGGCAATGGCTATGGCCCCGCCGTACAAGCTCGAAACTCTGGTGCTGTAGAAGCGGCTAAAAAAGGCGCTATTGGTTACATGATGCGCTCAGTTAGCACATCGCATCATCGCTTTGCCCACACCGGTGGCAGCCATTACCAAGAAGGCACAGCGAAAATCCCGACCGTAGCGATTGCAAATCCTGATGCTGACCAAGTCGCACGTTTGATTGAACTAGGTAAACCGGTCACTGTGAATATCAATGTACAAGCTGAAGATCTTGGTCAAGGCAGTGGCTTTAATGTTATAGGGCAATTTAATGGCTCTGATATACCAGAGCAATACGTCCTCATTGGTGGCCACCTTGATTCATGGGATCTTGGCACTGGCGCTCTCGATGACGGCGCCGGCGTTGCCCTTACGATGGCAGCGGCCAAATTTATCAGTGATGTGAAACGGCCAAAACGGAGCATTCGGGTTGTTTTATTTGCAGCCGAAGAGCTCGGGCTGTGGGGTGCAAAAGATTACGCAAAAGCACATAAAAAAGAGCTGACGAATATTGTTGCAGCCGCTGAGTCTGACTTCGGTGCCGATGTAGTGTATGCATTTGAATCAAATGTTTCAGCTAATTCATTGCCTATTGTACGTGAAATAGCAAAACAATTGGCCCCGCTAAACATTGACTATATTGGCAAAAATAAAGCCGGTGGTGGGCCTGATTTAATCCCATTAAAAAAGACAACATCGATTCCTGTGTTTGATTTACACCAAGATGGTACTGATTACTTCGATTATCATCACACGGCTGATGATACCTTAGATAAAGTCGATCCAGACAAGTTGCAACAAAACGCTGCCGCCTATGCCATTTTTGCATTTATGGCTGCTGATGCTCCATATGCAATGCGTGGTAAGTAAGTCTTATTAATCCTATAAAAAAACCAGCTTCAGCTGGTTTTTTTATATTTAAACAAAAGATTATTAGTGCTGCTTACATTTTAATACTGCGCGTTAAGCCAGTCGCAAAACAGCCTGTTTCACGGCAAATGCCTTGACTCCTTTCGCTGACTTTAAAATCCTCACTATCACGATGAACTTGCCCAAAACTGCGCACCACAAACGGTTTAACCTGCTGTGTCGCCGTTTCAAACATTGGCAATAAATCAGCTTGTTTTAACGCTGTTACGTGCGTGATAAGCTGTTCATCACTATCAAAATTAACGGCATTGGCATTAATTTCTGACCAATAGTGAGCCGTGCGCTCATTGAGGTTTTTATCTTTGGCCGATAAATCTTTAATCAAGCCCTGCTTAAAGTCGTCGTACTGCTGCGCTGTCATTTGCGCTAGTTGCAACTTAAATTCCGTAAAAAACAACTCGACTCGGCGCTGTAGCTCAACCGGCCCGACTTTCGGGGATTGAATTAAAAAGTACAAACCCGATAAATCATCTAAAGTGGTTGCGCGGCCAGCTACAATATATCCAAGCTGCTGCTCTGTTCGAATTGACTTAAAGAATGGCGCATTAATAATGCTACCAAGTAATGCATACTGTGCTTTAGTTGACAGTGATTTATCTGGATTGACATAACTCATGATCAAAGATGAATCAGGGTGGTCAATATCTAGTTCACGGATTAGCGCGTCGCCACTTGTGTTTACGCGCACTTCTTTTGCAGTACGCATTTTAGGGGTCGCTTGAGCCATATTAAACTGATAGAGATCTTGGGCTAACGCAAGAGATTCTGAGCGCTGAATATTACCATGTGCAAGCACTTCGACTTCAATTTCCTGATGAAACGCATGAATATACGACTGTAATTGCGTGATGGTAACATCTGTCAGGGCGCTCGCTAATTGATCGGGTGAATACATTTGATTGCGCTGAATTTCGCGAAGCACAGATAACCCTTGAGAATATGGTCGATTAAATTTTGCATTACCCCAGGCACGGATTAATCTATTTTTATGTAGTTCAAATGCCGCTGGATCAATCGTTAAATTGCGCACGCGCTGATTGATTGTTGTTAACAAGTCGATTTGCTTTTCATCATAACCATTGACGCCAAAACCCATTCCTTGGTTTGTCGACCATAGGTTGTAGTTCAAACCAGCTTGTTTTGCTGGGTAACCAAACTCATTCAGGCTATCTTTTAACAGGGCATTGTACAAAAAATTCTTCGCACGAGAACCTGCATCAAGCCCAGCAAGGTCTGAGTAAATTTGCACATTGATGGAAGCTTTGGGGACTAAAAACTCACTATCTTGCTTGTGCCATAATTTAAACCCCGCTTGCTCAAACACGACTTCTGGAATGGCATTATGCGCATCGAGTGGTTTCATTGCTAAGTTTTTCGCAATAAATGGATTCGCTTTGGGTAAAGCGAACGCTGGATTGATCGCATCACTTTGATAGTAGCTCAATTGCTGCTCAGTTAACGACACCATCGCATACGGTGTATGGTATTCAGGCTGAATTTTATTAGTTTCTAACCCTTTGGCGATCAACACTTGACGCATATTCTCTGGTGTTAAATATGCCAAATACTCTTTAACTAAGTCAGCTGAAAAACGCTCATAAATATAATCTGAACTCAGTACATATTTCGGAGCAAAATATTGTAATTGCGACGAGATACTGCGGGCCGTATTGGCGGCGGAATATTTTTCTTGGAAATCAAAGTTTGTTTTAGCTATCGCTTTGAGCTCTTCAAAATACAATGGCTTTAAACCTTGCTCTGCAATCAAACGTAAATAAGAAAACATCGCCTGGGTAATTTCTTCATACTGCTCGAGCCCTAACTCAGTTAACGTCATCGTTACGGTAAACTGCTCAAAGTCATCAGGGCCATAATAATAGCTATTTAACGACTCTATAAACCCTTTGTGCTTTAAATAACTGTACAAACTTCCTGAACCTTCATTAGCCAGTAAATCGCTGATTAAGGTCAGTGGCTTTTCTTTAAAGTATTGCTGAGACGTTGGAACAGGAAAATACAACGTTAGCGCTCGGGTATCTTTCATCGGTTCAATATTGATTTTCACACCCAGCTGCTCAGGCAAAAAAGGCGTCATTTGTGACGGAGCAGACACAGTGCCATTTGTGGGCACTTGCGAAAACTTCGCTCGAACCGAGGCCTCTAGTGTGTCTAAATCTTCTTTTGCAACTACAGATAATGCCATCCGACTGGCCGAATAATAAGTCTGGTATTGTTGTTTTAAATCATCGATTAATAGGCTGCCCTCTCGATCCGCTAATGTATCAAGATTGCCGACAGAAAACTGGCTCGCAGGATGCGCTTGATTTGAGGTATCTTTAAGGACTTCACGAATACGACGTGCATCATCTTTGATTTTCATATTGTATTCTGAATCAACCGCGTTTTTTTCACGCTCAACATATTGTGGATCTAACGTCGGCGAGATAAAAAATTGGGCAAACCGGTCCAATGCTTCATCAAACGCATCTTCGTTTACTTCAAAAAAGTAATTCGTATGTTCTTGCCCAGTTCCTGCGTTAGACCAGCCGCCATTTTCTTTTAAATATTCGTTATATTCACCCACTTTAGGGTATTTTTTAGTGCCTAAAAAAAGCATGTGCTCTAAAAAGTGCGATAAGCCTTCGCGGCCTTTAGGGTCGGACATATGGCCAATGTGCACATCGAGTGATGCTGCGGCTTTATCTGCTTTGTGGTCTGAGACTAAGACCACTCTTAGGCCATTATCTAATTCTAAATAACGGTATTGGCGTTGATCATTTTGGCTTTTGATTATTTCTTGTTGTGAAGGATCTATGGATGGAGAGTGAGCACAACCGACAAGTGACGTGCCTAAAGCTGTTGCAACTAGCGCGGCGACTAAGTTTAATTTTTTATGTTCCATTCATACCTCACGTAGATCAATGAAAGACTTAACACGGCGCAATAACTCGTTACGCACTGAAAAGCAAAGACAATTTGTCCGTTTGCTACTAAGCAAAAACGAAAGGAAAAAAGATACACGTAGACGATAAAAGACGAGATGGACTACATAAAGCCCGTTTTTTACTGATATTTTTTAGTGTGTCCTACATAACAAACCGACAAATTAGCTAGGCATCATACCACAGTGATTACTATTTGTCCCGCAGCATGTTGCTCGCCAACCAAGCTGATTCTTTCACGACTCTAAATCCAGCAGGCACGCTTTACACAATTGAAGGTAATCTTGCAGGGTATTTCGCTGCCAAAGCTGTTGTTTATGCTCACTTTCTTGCGATAAAAACTGGCTAAAATCACCATAACCATATTGACCTGATTTATTAACGTACTCTTTAAACGCTTCGATAGCCGTTTTGTCATTCATACTCGTTTGTGCAATCACATGTTCAGCAGCTTCAAACAAAATAGTCGTAAAGCGTAATGTTTGGATATTGGGTGAGCCGCCCGTTTGAATTCGTGTAAAACGTTCTTTAAGGAGCACAAAATCTGCTTTTGCAAAATCATGGACTTGTTGTGCTAATCGACGCCCCACCTTTGACGCACTATCAGCTTTACGTCGATATGTAGCCAGCTCTTTTCGATAATTTTCAGCTCGAAAATATAAATAAACCAATGCAAACCCAATCACGACTGCAATGCCGACATACGTTATATTCATTTTCACCTACGCTATTTGTTGGTCCAACAGGTTTAAAACTAGACCTAAATCAAGTGTATGTCAGCAAATTACCAATTAAAAATTCCTTTTATAAACAAGCGCATTAGAGCTTAACAAACCAAGTAGCCTTCATTTTTGCACAGCCCATGATGCAGGTAACAACCACTAAACCAACTACAAACCTATACACCTTATTGAGGATGGCAAGAGCCAACCAATGTAGCAATATCGTCGAGCAAAGAAAATAAACTTGCGCCAACCATAAAAAGCCTATATTCCAATAATTGAAAATATTTCAGATACACAAAGCGTTGATAATCAGCGAGCTTTAGTGAACATTTAGTAAGCAGTAAGCTAACTCACTTTTTGAACACCCCCTATCAAATCGACAGGAATCCACCATGAATAAATCTCGTAATCTGACACTCTTACTCGCATTACTGTGCCTAACCTTACTCGGCTGTCAAACCAGCCCAAAACAAGATGACACAAATACCGTAAACACACCCATCACAACTTATGTCTACCGGTGCCCACCTGAAATTGAATTTGTTGCACGACATTCTGATAACGATCATATCTGGCTCTTTTTACCACAAGAAACTCTAAAACTCCCTCGGATGAAAAGTGGCTCAGGAGTGAAGTATCAACGCGATAACGTGATGTTTTGGCAGCATCAAGGCGACGCAATGCTTTCTATTGGTGACTTTGTCTATAAAGACTGTAAAAACAACCCAAGCGAAGCAATTTGGCAAGCTGCAAAACTCAACGGTGCTGACTTTAGGGCTGTTGGTAATGAGCCAGCTTGGCACCTCACTATTGAACAGCAGCAAAATATTACGCTGACCACACAATACGGCCAACAAATTGATCTTTTTACCAATGCAGAGATACAAACCAGCAAAACTCAAACCATTTACCGAGCAAAAAACAAACAAGATCAGTTAATTATGACTCTCTCTTTAGGCCCTTGCAAAGACAGTATGAGTGGAGAAACATTTTCAACACATGTCAGCCTAATCTTGAATGAACATTCGCTAAAAGGGTGCGGAAAATCATTACATTGAAGCACGAATATAGCGAGCCAAGCTTTCAGAATAACCCTGCTATAATAGTACAAAGGGTAAAAGTTGAGTTTTTGCTCAAAAAAAGCGTATCATTGCTGCCCAAAATAGAAGATTAACAATAATTTAAAGAAACGATTATGAGCTCAATACAATTAACTATTCGGCAAAAAATCACGCTTGGCTTTAGTACTATTGCCATTTTATTAGTGGCTGCAAGCAGTTTCTTTTATATTTCTTTAGGGCAAATAAGTCAGGCGAATAATAACGTCAAAACTATTGCTATTCCGGTTCAAGATCAAAGCAAAGCCTTACAAATCCAACTGCTAACAATGGTTAAATTGGGAGCGCTTGCTTACACCCAATCCAATCAAGCCCCGCTTTCACAAAGCCAAAAAACATATAATAATCTCGAGCAAACATTTACCCATCACACAGAAGACTTGTTAACTCGGGTACAAGACCAACAACAAATGCGTCATGAGCTAGAGCAAGCTCACACCAGCTATCAAACCTATATCAGTAATACAAAAAACATGTTTGATGCTAAGTTGCAGGCTCTAGCAGCACAAGGCCAGTTTTCTCAATTAAGCCAAAAGGTCGAACAAGCACGAATTGAGGCTAGCAGTGCCATGTTAGATTTAGAAATCATCGACCCGCAAGGGCAAGCTCGCCTATTAGATGAAGTCATCGGTACAGGAATCCGCATCGACGATTTATTATTTACTCTCGCATCATCGCTTGGAGGAATCTCACAACTGGCAAACGCCGAAACACTCCGCACCCATCAGGCCGATGTACAATTTTTACTGGGCAATATTCAAACTAATTTCGATTATCTGGGTCAACAAGCGGCCGGTCTGGATGCCGCGGAACAACTTAATCGCTTCACGCTAGCCATGAAAACGCTGACAGACGCTTTAGCTCAACCGGGTCAATTATATCAACTGCAACAGCAAAAATTACTCCAAAAGGACAACGCCGAACAAGCATACTTTCAAGCAGAACAGCACTTTACTGCTAGCTACCAATTTCTTGATAAGCTGAATGAGCTCGCTAATCAGCGCTTTGAAAATCTCCAAGCTGCAGCACAAAATGCCATCAGTCGTGGCGAAACATTAGCTATTGTCATCGCGATTGTATTTCTCGCGTTAGCCAGTTTTATTTCTTATGTGACATCAAAGGCTATGCTGGGACCGCTAGCGCTCGTTAACAAAGCGTTAGGTCAAATTGCAGCAGGCGATTTACGTCAGCGATTTGAGCAAAGAAGCAATGATGAGTTCGGTAATTTAATTTCAAATATTAATAAACTCTCAGATGACCTCACTCAATTATTAGGGGTAATTGAGCATAACGCTATTACGCTCGATCAATCAGCCAGTCAATCAAGCGAGCAAAGCCTCACCATTTCGACAGCTGCAGCAGCGCAAATTACCCGTGTTGAAAATGCCAAACATTTAGCAGAGCAAATCCAACATAGCTCTGAAACGGTACATAACGAAGCCAGCACTAGCGCACAGCATGTATCAGCAGCGTCTCAATCAAGTCAAGAAGTTCGTAATATTGCCAGTGCCAATAGCGAAAGAATTAATGCCCTTTCTGACAATTTAAAAACCACCGTTGCGACAATGAATCGTCTAGCCAATCATAGTGACAGCATTGGCAGCATTCTTGATACTATCGGCAGTATTGCTGAGCAAACAAATTTACTCGCCCTTAATGCGGCCATCGAAGCAGCCAGAGCAGGTGAACATGGTCGTGGCTTTGCTGTAGTGGCAGACGAAGTACGCTCTTTAGCCTCAAGAACACAATCTAGTACCGCTGAAATCCACGCGATGATCACCAACCTGCAAAAGGAAACCGATGGCGCACAACAGGCTATCCATCAAGGGCAAATGCAAGCAACTGAATGTGCAGAACAAAGTGTCGAATTAAATCAAGCGATTATGCAAATCGAAGCAGCCTTACACACCATAGATCAAATGAGTAAAAGCATCACTGTCGCAGCCCAACAGCAACTCGGTTTCAGCACCGATATTGCCTCGACTATGGCGCAAACCGAAACGGCAGCGCAAGGAAACGCCGAGCAGGCTAAGGGAATGACAGTGACCAGTGAAGAAGTCAGTCAATTAGCCCACTCTTTATCCTCATCGATACACCGCTTTAAACTAAATTAAATCGATTGCACATTAAAATGATCGAATAAACCTCCAGTTCGTATAAAAAGCAATAAATTGGAGGTTTTTATGCTGATACATCAACTAAAGTCATTTTTACAAGACAATCAATTCCAAGCCATTATTTTGAGTTATGCCGACAGTAACCATTACCTGGTTGGGGCTGAAGATAGACAACACAACTATTTTTTATTGCAAAACAGCAATGGGAAAACGAAACAGTTTAATTCGGTGCGCGAAGCAGAAAACGTATTAATGACTCAAGGAATTGAGCAAGTAAACCTTGTAGTCGAAACCGCCTATGATGAAATGATAGGGCGAGAATGATGCCAAGCTGTTTCCACAAAAATATCGCTCCATCCATAAACCCGTTTATTTAGTGAATGGGAGACTTCACACAGTTTCGACCATGTCGCTTTGCTAAATACAAGTGCTCATCTGCTGACAAAATAGCCTGATTTAATTGTTCAGCGGTCTTAGCTTCTGCCACTCCTAAGCTGACTGTGATATCAATACAACATGCTTTATCTTCTGTGCATCGGAATGGGTGAGCAGCGATACAAACGCGAATTTTTTCGGCCACATTCAATGCATCAGACAAGTGCGTGTAGGGTAATAGTATTAAAAACTCTTCTCCGCCAACTCTGGCGACCACATCTAAATGCCTCACATGGGATTTAAGCAAATCGGCAACATGGATCAATACCTTGTCACCTATATCGTGTCCATAGTTGTCATTTACTTTCTTAAAAAAATCTAAATCCGCCATCATCACCGTCATTGGAAAACTATTGGAGTGCTCAGCTTTCACTTTATTGAAATAGACTGAATCAAGAAAACGACGATTGGGCAACTTGGTAAGAGGATCCATATTCGCTTGTTTTTGGCGATGAAAATTAATCGATGATAATTCCTGGTGGCTACGAAAACGAAAATATTCAGCAACAAACCCCAAAAACATTGTCACTAAATAAGAAGCGATAAACCGAGATTTTTCATCAACACGGTAATCAGCAACCAACCACATCGGCTGATAAAGAAGATGAAAAATAGCAATAAATAAAATTAAGTTAATCGCCAGTCCCAGCCGGTAACCAAATAAGATGAAATACACTAATGGAAAAGGAAACAGCCAGTATAAAGCTGTATTTTCGTGCCCGCCAGTGAACACTAAGCCCAAAACTAATCCAGAAACCCCGAGCCCGGTAATGTATACAGACAACTTGAAATAATGATGGAAGTGAGAAAGCACAACATTACTTAAAACTATTGCCGCACTGGTCAACAAAATAGAGAATAATAAGCTGTTTTCATTTTCAAAATGCTGTAAAGAAAACAGTAATAAAATGAGCCCCCCAATATAGCTAGAGAAATACATAACCAGCTTCTGTCTTTTAATTTCAACACCTTGAGATGATTTCAAATCAATAAAGCTCGCCCACCAATCAGGTTTCATTTTTGTTTTTCTCTGTTATGTTTATAATTTTAGGGAATACGGTGCTCATCCTAGCGCCCCTCTGCAGTTAAATTCTCTTCTGTCGGTGAAGACTTGCCGTGCCTAGTTACACCACCCATTCTAATAGCTGAGGTGTTTGAACGCCAAATGATAAATTTTAATTTCCTTATTGTGAAAAACTCTCTAATAAGCTCTGCTATGCTGATTAAATACTTTGCAATAAAGCTATAACTGTATGACTTCCCACAGTGATTTATTTGATAATTGGATCCGTCATGACTTTATCGAACTCAATTCAGAACTTGAACAGCTTTATTGGCAACAAAGCGATCGAGCAAACGTCGAATCTGTCGGAGAAAAACATAAGCTTGCTCTCGTGCAGCAAGGTCTGCACTTTATCAATGACTTATTGGCCGAAGGAAATACGAATCAAGGCTTTGATCAGGCTTTTAACTTACTAGGGAATGTGGGTTTATATATGGCGGCCTGTCGCCGCCATGAAATCACCGAGCCCTCCAGAGAAACTCACTCTCCATTAATTGAGGCATCGACATTAGCAATGCATATTGGCGCTTCTATTGGGGTCACTCCTCGTTTTGCCACTGCTCATTTAACTACACACAACCAAGCTGTTGAGGGGGAGTATAAACGTTTTACTCATTTACCTGATGAACGCCTTTTTATCGACTTTAATACTAAAGGGATTTTAGCCTATAAACAGGCCGCTGATGCATTGATTAGAATTCAGCCTCTCGGAATATCACACCCTGCGACCGCGGACTTACTCCTTACCGCCATTGCCGCAATAAAAACAGTCCAAACCCACAACCAAACCCTCTTTCATACCTTAGATGCTGACCGTTTTTTCTATTGCGTCCGACCGTATTACAAACCGTATCGGGTTGGCAGTGTCGTCTACCGAGGAGCCAATGCCGGTGACTTTGCTGGAATTAATGTAATTGATTTACTCACAGGGCTCTGCGCTGGCAATGACAAAGCCTACTCTCAAATGTTAGTGGATAAATTTTTATATATGATGCCTGAAGATCAAGCCACACTGCGTGACTGCATGCGTCGCCCCAGTATGCTTGACCTATTTTTGCAACATCAGCACTGTGCACATCAACCTTGGTATCAAGAAAACGTGCGTTTATTTTTACGGTTATGTCACGCTCATGGACAAGCAGCTACAGAGCATCATGATCAACTCGTCGATAAGTTTATCAGCCAGCCTTCTTGCTCCTTACCTGCTCAACACCTAGATAAACTTACCGCCAGCGGTCCTGCACTCCCAACCTTAATTGACGCACTGGAAAAACTCAGAGATCGCCGAACAGCAGCCCCACGAACTGATATCAAAACTCGCTTCGATGATCTCAAGACATTAAAAGCGCTGCTCGGTAAGCACCATGGACTATAAACAAGACTTTGCCTTGAATCATCACCCCTATCTACTTAGCCATTCAGTAGGGCGGCCGCTAAAAACGGCCGAACACATCGCACACCAACAGTTCTTTCAGCCTTGGCAACAATCAACCCGTGATCCTTGGCTACACTGGCTGACTGTCATCACACAATTTCAAACTGCATTAGCTCAGTTATTTAATGCTCACTCTAATGACTTTTGCCCTCAAGTGAATTTGTCCAGCGCATTGTGTAAAATAATTACCGCGATTCCTTCTTTCAAGTCCCGAAGACCTACCATACTTATGGCTGAAGAAGACTTCCCTAGTATGGCGTTTGCCTTACAGCATGCTCTGAACCACCAGCTCGAATTACGCTTCATCCCCAAAGGCTCAGACCTCACTGATATCAGCTGCTGGCAGCATCACCTCAACTATGACATTGATCTCGTCTTTATCAGTCACGCTTATTCAAATACTGGTCAATGCGCCCCCATTCAGGATATCCTTGTTCTTTCACAACAATTTAACTGTATTAATGTAATTGATTGCGCACAATCAGCTGGGGTCATTCCATTAGACTTAAGCACATTGAAAGCCGACTTTGTCATTGGGTCATCAGTGAAATGGCTATGTGGCGGACCTGGTGCGGCATTTATATGGGTGAATGCGCAGCGAGTACTACATTGCACACCTCAAGACGTCGGCTGGTTTTCACATTGCAACCCATTTGAATTTGATATTCATCACTTTGAATTTCACAAAACTGCGCTGCGGTTTTGGGGAGGAACACCTTCGATTTTGCCTTATGCTATCGCAGCTCAAAGCATCGCTTATTTCGCCGCTATTGGGGTTAAGCAGGTACGCCAGCTTAATTACACACAATTAGAAAAAATTCACGCCGCTTTGCCAGCTTGGTGTGTGTCGCCAAAAAAGCAAGAATCTGCATCGGGCACATGTATTTTAGATTTTCAACATCAACAACCTGATGTGCTCGAAAAGTTACAACACCACAATATTAGTGTTGACGTCAGAGCCAATGGTATTCGGGTTTCCCCACATATTTATACCGATATGGATGATATAGAATTATTCCTCGCTGTCATAGCTGATGCGTTACGATAACTCAGGTGCCAAGTTAATGATAATGGCGCTCAGTAAAAGCCCAGCTGAGCCCTATGCTTTGATAAATATCTCGCGTGGCTTGTTCACCATACCATTTCACTAAAATCTCATAATAAATGGGCGAGCCTTGTAATATTTCAAATGCCTGTGTGTATTTATCGACTATTTGCTGATCTGTCTGTTTATTAAATGCCAAATAAATATCACTAGCTTTCACTTCAAGTGCGACCTCTAAGTGTTTTGGATCTTGCAAAGCAAGCTCAGCTAGGCGCTCTACGCCTAAGTTAGAGGTCAAAATCACATCATTATGATTGGCATACAATTTACGCATCCGTCCGATGTTATCTTCAGACAGGTCAAGATTTTTGAAACCCAGTGACAATAGGTAGTCTGCTTTGGCATCGTTACGTGTTGCAGCAATAGAAGCAAGCTGCTTCGCTTGTTCCAAATTGGTAATCGAAACATCTGAATCCCGATGTTTATACAAGACCCATTTAACCTTTAACAAAGGGCCAACCCAGTGAAATAACTCTTCCCGATCTGGGGTGCGAGAGATAGAAAAAATCGCCGCATTGGGTGTTTTTTGCACCTTTTGGTAAGCACGCGTCCATGGATACACATGATTCTTTACCCGATAGCCAGCCAAGCGGTTAAGTTCTTCAATCATCTCTACGCTCGAACCGACCAGAATACCCGACTCATCAAGGTAATTACCCGGAGGTGAGATTTCAGTGAAAAAATGCAATGTGGGTTTTGAAGCATAAGCAGGCAAAGCCAACCCTACCACACACATTAAAAAGACGAATCTAATCATTGTTGTCTCATTTAATTTATCAACACTTTGATGCTTGGATTTTATACATGTTTGTTAAAGATTCAGCAAATGTTTCCCCCTTTACGGGGCAGGGCATGTCTTAGGCATCCATTGCTCTGCCTCGTTGGCATACATTTTCAGCCAAAGTTGGGCCGCTTTATTTTCATCATGACCATCAGCCACCATCAATGCCGAAGCATTGGCAATCATGTCACGGGTAAAGCGCAGGTTTTTAACTAATTGATAAGCACAAGACGAATGCGAAGCTAAACCTGACCACGCAACTTTTTTTAACTGGCTTTGTGGTGGTTTACCACAATCATATTTCATGTGTGTATTAATCCCCCAACTCACATCGAGCTCACAGGCTTGCTCATACTTAGGAAACTCTACGAACTGCCCTTTCACTCTGACATCAGTCCAATTCGGCGTCCAATTCAATAACAATATCGGTTTTTCTTGTTCAACGGCTTGTTTTAGCGCAGCCCAAAGCGGACGCGCTTCATCATAGCGTTCGATGCGATACTGTAATTTTAATGCGCGAATTAAGTCTGCATCGTGAGGGTTCCAAGGGCCTGTGCGATACACGCCAACACCACGACGCTTTTTCTCTGAAAAAACATCCACACATTGATTTAATGCGCGCCAATCAGGTAAATTTGGGCACGACTGCAAAACATAAGAGGGAAACCACCAATCTTCTCGACCTTTTGCATCATGCAGGCCTAAATCTTCAAACCAATTATCAGCAAGCGCTTTCATCAACGCATCGTTTACTGAGCTTTGCCACACCTCGACTTGTATATGAACAAAGCCTTGTCTTAGCGCTCCCCATTGGTGTGAAACTGAAATATCTTGATACTCAACTTGCACTCCCATACCACTAATCATCGAGCCTACTGCTTTGGAGAGCACTCGCTGGCTCGCCCATTCATTCATCGCCATGATCACAGTGGGAGAAGAACGATCTGGTGACACAGGCGCAGCGATCGATACCTCACTCCAGCGACAGGCAAGCAACAAAATACAAAAATGCACCAACTTAACTTTATTCATCATAATAATCGAAAGATGACATCATCAGAGTATAGTCATAGATAGCATTTTACACAGGCCGGTCTGGTTTGATTTTACACTCGATGCAAACTGACATTAACCCGAGTTCCCACTCCATCTGGGTTAGGTATAACCATTAATTGGCCGCTTTGATTACGGATCAACTCCCGACTGATCACTAAACCTATACCTGCTCCTTGTTGCTTAGTTGTATAAAACGGCACAAATAAGTTATCTGGGTTTTGAATACCGATGCCTTGGTCGATAATATCAATCTCAACAGTGTTCATACCTTGTGACCATTTCAACTGCGGCACTGTTTGACCGCCCGCCTCGTAAGCATTTTTGATCAAATTAATCAGCGCTTGCTCTAACTGGCCAATGTCGACAGAAAAATAGATAACAGCTTGACAGCTAATTTCTAAATCTGGGTAGATTGCTTTTAAACGTTGGTTAATTAACTCACTACTGACTTGTTGAGGCTGCGCAGTGCCCACTTTTGAAAAAGCACTGTAGCTGGCCACGAAATCAAGTAAATTCAATGCTCGTTTTTCTATCACTTGCAGCATATCGCAGGCTAAATCATCCTTTACACCGAGTTGGCCGTTGGCTTTCATTTGCAATAAAGACTGACTCATCGAGCAGATGGGCGTTAAAGAATTACGGACCTCATGATTAATTACTCGAATAAGGCGCTGCCAAACCCGCTGTTCGTTTGCACGTAACTGCTCTTCTATCGAGAAAAAAGCCAGCAGTTCGTAACAGCGGCCCGCGCGCCAAAATTGATGGCTCGATATTTGATACCGCCCAGCTCTAGAAGCGCTTTCCACAAGGTGCCACCCCATTTCATCCTGATAAAGATCCAATGACGCAACGTCAACCCCCTCAACCTGTGTTAACTTTAAGGCGCTTAAACACGCTTGATTGGCAAAATAAACATGCTGGTGTGGGTCAATAATTATAATTGGCAGGTCAAGCATGGTCACAAATTCAAAAACAAACTCTTCAGTTTGGTTATGCTCACGTTTTTTGTCGGCTATCGTTTTTGCCACTTGATTAAAATCCGCTTTTAAACTGGCCACTCGACCACTGGAGTATTGCGCCAAATGCCAGCTATTGGTTTCTTGATAGCGCAAGGCGTCAAGTTGTAGACCGATTCGCTCAATTAAATCGATGATCCGCTGATAACCTTGCAACAATGCCCAGCCAACCACGACAAAAAAAGGCATTAATAACGTCGCACTGGTAAACCAATCAAATGACCATGAGTAAGCCAGCAAGCTACCCATTATCATCAGCACGATTAACACGATTAGGCCAAGCAAGATTAAATGCCGCTCGAAAGAGTGGACCCGCGCCATTTAACACGCACTCCCTTTGAGGTCTATAGCAAATTTTTCGATACGCCGATAAATAGCCGATTTACTGAGCCCTAAAAACTCGCCTGCCGCAATAACATTGCCATTAAATTCAGCGATGGCTTTGAGGATCATTTGTTTTTCTAGCTCATCAAGTGGCAATAGCGGTAATTCAGGCGAAGGTGACACCGCTGTTTGTTGTAGCGATAAGTCATTCTCTGTTATCACATTGTGTTCACACATAATCACCGCCCGCTCAATACAGTGGCTCAACTCTCGTACATTACCCGGCCAGCTGTAAGACGTTAAGTTTTGCTGCGCTGATGGCGAAAAAGACATGCCATTTCGTTGATATTTTTTACTATGTTGTTGCAATAAATGCAGGCTGAGTGCCTCTACATCTTCAGGTCGTTCACGCAAAGGTGCAATGTGAAGCTCGATTGTATTGAGTCGAAAAAACAAATCCCGACGAAATTCACCTTGCTCAATACAGTGCGCAAGTTCCGCATTGGTCGCGGCGATAATTCTGACATTAGCTTGTTGGGTTTTGCTCGAACCGAGCACTTCAAACTCTCGACTTTCGAGGACTCGTAACATTTTACTTTGCAGCTCAAGGGGGAGCGTGGCAATTTCATCTAAAAATAACGTGCCATCTTGTGCGATTTCAAATCGCCCGAGACGGTCTTCTTTGGCATCTGTAAAAGCCCCTTTTTTATGACCAAAGAGCTCACTTTCAAATAACGATGGGGCAATAGCACCAATATTAATGCTCACAAAGCGTTGCGTATGACGCGCTGAATGCTGGTGAATATAATGGGCAAGCAAGCTTTTTCCAGTGCCATTTTCACCCGTTATCAAGATACTTGCATCTGTTTTAGCTGCTCGACGGGCTTGCGTGAGTAACCGAACCATTGGGTCAGATTGAGCAATGTACTCCTCGGATACATCTGACTGTAACGCCTTTAAACAAGCATTGTCATGGTTGATCTGTTGCTGTTTCAACTGTTGTTGCACAATAGATATCAACCTCATGTTATTCCAAGGCTTTTCAATAAAATCAACCGCACCCAACTGCATTGCTTGCACCGCCACATCGACACTTGCCCAGGCCGTCATCACGACAACAGGAAGAGTGATGTCGTGCGCTCTCAATTGTTTTAAAAACCGCAAACCTTCTTCGCCCGATGTGGTATCGAGCTTAAAATTCATATCAAGTAAAATCAGACTGACACGGGTATGGGCTAACACCTCAAAAGCATCGTCTGGGCCTTGCGCTTCGACGCAATGGTAACCCATTTGATTCAGTGCAATAGTTGCCGACATACGTACATCAGCCTGATCATCTACAATTAAAATAGTGTCCATTTATTATTCTTTTTCTATACCAAACAACACGCAATGCGTGTTGTTTGGTGATTTAAGAACGCTAAAATCTGCCTATTCGCTTCGCAGCGAGGCCATAGGTTTAGCCTTAATTAAAATCAGTAGCGGCCTAAAACAGGCTACCAACGCAATAGTTAGCGTGATCACCCAAGCGATAATTTGCATTTGCCATTGCATCAACAACCAATGACTTAGCTGAGCTTGAAAAGCATAATAACCACCAAGCACAACCACAATGGCGACACTAAAGCCAAGCAACACTGGTACAACCGCCTCTTTACTCATCAATTTTATTAAGCGACTTTTTTTAGCTCCGAGCGCCATGCGAATACCAAATTCATAGCGACGTAAACCTAAGTTATAACTCAGCACCCCAAAAATACCGATGGCAGCCAGCAGCAAAGTAAACACCGCCAACGTACCACATAAAGCAACCGTCAAATGACTCATATACAACAAATTATCATACTCTTGTGCTAAGTCTCTAAATTGCCATAACGTCAGATGACTATTAGCCTCTGATAGCAAACTCAACACTTGCTTGCCCGTTAACTGAGCATTGTCATTTGTTTCGATGACAAACATATAACTCCAAGGTTGCGATGGCCACCAAATATGACGCCCAAATGACTCATCATAAAATTTAGGATGGTTAAAATCATCAGTGATCCCAACGATTTCAAACACTTTATCTTCTAATCCTTTGTAATTTTTGCCGATAACTTGGTTATATTCGAGATCAGGATGCAACCACTTTGCCACACTGACCGACACTAACATTTCATTTACTTCGCCCCGAATCGCCTGCTCACTGAAGGTGCGTCCAGCAAGAATACTGCTGCCGACTAAGTCAAAGTAATCAGGCCCAACCCACTGACTGGGAAAAAAAATCGAGCTTTTGCCTTCCATGTCTGTAATGGTGTTGGCGTTTTGCCTGGCTGTCACAGGGCTTTGCCCCAGCGCAACGCGTTTTATCTCCGGGCTATTTTGCAGCACACGTTGATAATGCTTTATATTGTCATAGCGCTCAGCGAGAGTCGCTTGGTTATTCGCTTGAAATAGCTGGGCAAAGTATAAATTTTCTGTCTCACTGCCTAATGGGCGATTAATGGTCTCAGTCGACTTACCCAGCACCATCATTGAAAAACTGACCAATAATGCCGCGACACACATCTGACATGCAATTAACACTTTAACCGTGCGACCAGACACTTGCGACACCCCACCTTTACCACTGTGCTGCATTTGACTATTCAGTGCTTGATAATTCACTAAGCGCGCCGTAATCAAGGCAAAGACATATGCAAGCAATACACACAAACCTATAGCCACCATGACCAAGTTTCCATCCACTGCCAAGCTATTAACTAGAGGTAAGCGTCCTTCTGCGAGGGCTTTGAAAAGTCGGATCCCCCACACAGATACAAACAGTGCGACACCGATGGAGACCACCATTAACATTAACGATTGTAACAATAAGCTCTGGAATAATGTTCGGCGCTTTGCCCCAAGCACCGCTTGTAACGCCAAGGTTTTATTCTGTGCTAACGCTCGCGAGAAAAATAAGGTACTGACGTTTAGAACCGCGATGACCAATAGCCCAACAGCGCCTGCAAGCATCATTAAACTAAGTTGATCATTATTGCCGAGTTCAACTTCGCGATACGGTGTAACAACGGGGTTTACATCCGTAATGCCGCCATTATTAAGCCACTCAGATTTAATGGTATCAATTTGGGCTTTTAAGTCGGTTTTTACTTGCTCGTTAGTGACGCCCGGATTTAATACTGCAATCAGTTTTAGATTTCTAAACGTGTTGGTCCACGGGCTTTGCCAGTCATCATTGTGGAAAAATCGACGGTCAGAACTGGTAGGATACCAAACATCAACAGAGCCTGCTTTTATCATATAGGGTGGACTGAAATTATCCGCTATAACACCTGTAATTATATGCCCATCACCTTCAATTTCACTGGCTGTTTTTAAGGATTTACCAATGACATTAGGGTCACTGTTAAAATGTTCTTTCCAAAACTTCTCTGAAATGACCGCACTATTATCAGCTTCCTCTAAGGTTTCACCCTTTTTAAAGCCATGCCCAAGTAAAAAAGGAGTATGTAAGAGCTCAAAATATTCGCCACCCACATACAGCACATCCTTTTTTGGTTGCCCGTCTAAATTTAAAAAAATATTTTCAGCGGCATTGATTATAAATGCCCGATCAAAACTCTGGTTATTCTTGAGCCAATGCACAATAGATTGATAACTCTGAAACCCTGATGAGCTGTTATCTTGATAAGTCGTTTGTTGCTCCACAACCACCATGCGGGTTTCATCAAACACATCCAGAGGCTTTAAAAAATAGCTGTTTACTAAACTCAGCACGACAAATAAACACGCCAAAGTCAGTGACAAAGTTGCAATAACCGCTGCAACAAACCCCGGCGCACTTTTTAACATCGCCCATGCAAGGCGGCATTGGCTTTTCAGTTTGACTAAATGGATCATATTACACCGCCTCAGCGACTGGGCGAGTGTTACGAGCCGTAGTGTGGCCGATAATTTCGCCATCTAATAACTTCAGTTGCGTGGTCGCACGTCCTGCATAACGTAAATCATGGGTCACCATACAAATCGTGGTGCCTTTTTGATTCAGCGCGTCGAGCAAATCCATCACTGCATCACCATTTTTTGAATCCAAATTACCGGTTGGTTCATCCACTAATAAAATGCTTGGGCTACCAGCAAGTGCCCGTGCAATGGCGATACGTTGCTGCTGTCCACCCGATAGTTGGTTGGGTTTATGTTGTGCTCGGTGACTCATTTCGACATCGCTTAATGCTTTAATGACCGCTTGTTCAATCTCTGCAGCGCTCATCGCTGGTTCACGATAAGTGAGTGGCAAAGCGACATTGTCGAACACACTCAATTCATCAATCAAATTAAACGACTGAAAAATAAAGCCGATGTGCAAATTTCTTAATTCTGCTTGCTTGTCCATATCCAAGTTAGCTGTATCAATACCTTTAATCAGATATTGCCCAGCACTTGGGCTATCAAGCAGACCAAGCAACGACAACAATGTCGATTTTCCACATCCTGAAGGGCCACTGATACAGAGGTAATCCCCTTGATTAACTTCAAGATCAATGTGCTTCAATGCATAGGTTTCAACATTTTGACTGCGGTAAACCTTGGCGATTTTTTTTAATGAAATAAGTGTCTGGGTATTCATAAACTGTCCTGTTCAATTTTTATTGTTGCCAAATGCTGCCATTTCGATAAATCAGAAATGATCAGTTGCTCACCCACCGCTGCCCCCTGAAGAAGCTGAATTTTATTGTCGCTTAGTGTACCAAATTCAATCATTTCAGGCTGAGCCAAATGGGAGTGAGGGTTAAGTTTAAAAAGGGTATTTTTAGAGTGTGCCTTGATGCCATGCGGCACATTGATGATCAGCGCTCGAGGGAGCACTTCACTAATCACATAGCCTTCAATGCTTAAATCAGGCCGAGCATTGGCTGGCAGATCCCCGTGTAAATTAAGTTCAATCAACACCCGTCCGTCGGTCACAACGGGGTCAATACGACTGACAGAGGCATCAACCTCTCGACTAAACGTGTTAACTTTAGCGGCCATATTGAGGCTAATTTTTTCGGCATCTGCCTGCTGAATGAGCAGCTCTGCTTTTAACGCAGAATCTGAGCCCACCACAGCTAAACGGGTACCGGGGGATAAGTTTTGACCGATTTCAACATTGAGCTCTTGCAGCATGCCATCGATCCCCGCTTTAACATGTAACTGGTCAACGGCCTGCTGCTGCATGGCATAATTGAGTTCAAACTGCCTTAATAACTCTTGCTGCACTTTAATGCGTTCGCGATGCATTTCTTGTAATTGCAGTGAGCGTTGCTGTTCAATTGCAACCCGTTGATTAAGTTGCTTAACATGTAAAAGGCTACGCTTGTAATCTAAACTGGAGACTATTCCTTGTTCGATTAACTTGCTTTCGGCCTCAGTTCTTAGCTGCGCATTTTCTAACTCACTTTGCAATAAAGTTAAGGTCGACTCTCGCTCTAATAGTTGACTTTTTTGGTTAATAACTTGCTCGTTATACACAGCTTTTTGCCGAGCAAGCTCCAGCCGCGCGACCGACAAGCGCTGCATTTGTTCGGGGTTTGCCAAACTCACAATCACAGTATCTTTAGTCACCCGAGTGCCCGGATACACATGAATAGCTTCGACGGTGGCCATATGTGAATTGGTTAAATAACGTTGCTGTTTAGCTTTTAAGCGACCAAACCCGCGAATTTTCACGGCAAAGTCAATCTGCTGAACCTGTGCTATTTGGACTGAGGACGCCAATAATCTCACTGGGCTTAGCCACTGTTTCAATCCATATGCAAAGAGCGCTAAACACACAATCACCATCGCCGCGATCATTTTATGCCGTTGACCTGGGGTACGTTGGCTGTTGAGCGTTAAATCAATATCCATAAAAAACACTGCTATAACTGTAAAAGTAATAACACTAGGCGAACTTCGTGCCAAACATTAAGTTATTGATAAGTAATTAATTGTTATTTTAACACTGACAAATCATTCCCTCTAAAGGGAAAATAAAATCAAAAATGGGAAGAAACTTAGACTGATTATGTTTGCTTAAATTTACTACGTAGTAAACGCAATAACTCTGATATAATAAGGGTTAAATTTTTCCCCATGCTTATCAATACAGGATAACCGCCTTGAGCCAATTAGCATTTTCATCACTCAAGTTACAACCTGCGTTACTTGAGAATTTATCGTCACTTGAATACACCTCAATGACGCCAATCCAAGCGCAAAGCCTACCGCATATTCTTGAAGGTAAAGATGTTATCGCCCAAGCCAAAACAGGCTCAGGCAAAACCGCAACATTTGCGTTAGGTTTACTCGAAAACCTCGATGTGCGTAATTATCGTATTCAAGCGCTCGTATTGTGCCCGACTCGTGAACTTGCTGACCAAGTAGCACAAGAAATTCGTAAACTCGCGCGCGGTATTCCAAATGTCAAAGTATTAACTTTATGTGGCGGGATGCCGATGGGGCCACAAATCGGATCATTAGAGCATGGTGCGCACATTATTGTAGGCACACCCGGGCGCATTGAAGATCACCTCAGCCGCCGCACTCTAAACCTACATAATGTCAATACTCTCGTGCTCGATGAAGCCGACCGGATGCTCGATATGGGTTTTGCTTCAGCACTTGATGCCGTTATCGATCAAACGCCTCATGATCGCCAAACGCTATTTTTCAGCGCGACATTCCCTGAAAAAATTCAGTCGATTGCCAATCGCACTATGCGTAGCCCGATTAAAGTAACGGTGGAAACAAGCCATAACAATGTCAATATTCGTCAATACTTTTATAAGCTAGAGCAAAACAAACAGCGTATGACCGCGTTACGCTTATTGTTGCTCAAGCATCGTCCTGAAAGCTGCGTGGTATTTTGTAATACCAAAGTAGAAACGCAAGCTGTTGCTGATGAGCTGTCTGTGTGTGGTTTTAGTGTTTTAGCCCTCCACGGTGACTTAGAACAACGAGAGCGCGACCAAACATTGGTTCGTTTTGCGAACAAAAGCATATCGATCTTGGTCGCTACTGATGTAGCAGCTCGCGGACTCGATATTAATGAGCTTGATATGGTGATTAACTACCATATCACTCAAGACCCTGAAGTGCATGTCCATCGAATTGGTCGGACAGGCCGCGCAGGCAGTAAAGGCACCGCTCATTCATTGTTTACTGACAACGAAAGTTACCGTGTTGCCGCCGTGTCAGAATACTTCGATAAACAGTTTGATATCACAGCTTTGCCTCCATTCAGTCTACTGGATAAAATTGCAGAAAAACCCCCAATGATTACCCTACAAATCGATGGCGGTAAAAAGCAAAAAGTCCGTCCGGGAGATATTTTAGGGGCGTTAACATCAAAAGACGGTATTTCAGGCAAACAAGTCGGAAAAATCAACGTACTGGATAATTTTGCTTATGTCGCTGTCGCGCGTGATGCTGCTAAACCAGCTTTACGTAAGCTTGGTGAAGATAAAATCAAAGGCAGACTATTTCGCGTGCGTCGCATAAGTTAATGCACACTTATGATGCAGCTAATCTCTGGCTGCATCACTCTTTTAGCTTCTTCTTCAATCAGTTGAATTAACAATAAACCTAACTAAACTCAAAAAGCAGCCGATACCTTAACCAGACAAAATTTGCTGATAACTCTGATTTCCCTTATTCTTGATAATTATTGGTTTGCATTAATTGCTTAATCAGCAGCATCACCTCCAACAGAGGCATTACAACCTGCGGTATGAATAAAAACAAAAAAACGTATCAAACAGCTCGCTTATCCGCTATTCCTAATATGGCCAGTGCGGTGTCGAAAAAAATTAGCTTATTTCAACAGCAACACCGCAAAGTGGTTGAAGACGCAACGCTCTTTTTTAGCACTTACCCCGATGAAATTAATCAATTAAAAAAACTAAAAAAGAAGCTTAATGCTTATGAGCAACAAATCGATATTATTGTTAAATATAAAAAAGAGCACGGTCACTTACCGACCATTGCTGGGCAAAAATCATCCGAAAAATACTTAGATCAACTGTATCGCTACGAGCAACACGATAAAAAACAATTTCAAACGCTGCGTCAACAGATGATTACCATGCAAACAAAGCGTTATGAAAATATCGATCACCTTACAGACAACATGCTCGACTTACTCAATAACCAGCGAATTTTCAGCCAGTTTTTAGGCACGATCGTACTGTCCACGCCCTTGCCTGATGAAAAAATACGCTGCGTGCGCAATGAGAAATTCAAACCGATCTATATTGCAGGTTTAATGGTGGCGCTATTTGAAGAAATCCGCATCACTCATGGCTTTAAAAACAATTACTTAAAACTTGCCATGGATGACATGTTTACCGATCCCAAAGCCAGCTTTATGGATATCGAACAAAACAACTTGTCTAACGAAGAAATGGCCGCCTACCGTGAAGAAGTGCTTAAACCTATCGCAAAAGCGGCACTCCTCCTTTCAATTGGCAGTTACTCACCTGAGGTTGAAGAGATTTTTGCCGGCGATCGCTATCGCTTATTAAGCCCAAGTGAGCGGAGCTTATTAGTCAGTACCATTAAAGAAAAATCGATGATGTATTTAAAATCTGGTATTGGTATTCCGCCTAAACGTTTTAATACACATCAAGAAAAAATCGAATATACCGACTACGAAAAAGCCAAACTCGACTTTATGCTGTCTTTTTTCAATGAAGAAGATCGCGATAACGCCGAGCTGCAGCGTTTAATGAAAATTCCTGTGGTGTATTCATCGTTTATGGTCTCAACAAAACCTGATTTTGACTATCGCCGCATTTACGATGCCTACGATACCATCAAAAAGAGCGCTGTGGACGGTGAATTAGACAGCCAATACAGTAAGCTATTTTTAGCCATGGTCGGACGGTTTCCTTTAGGCAGTGGGATCTACTTTTTAAACCCCGAAACAGAATCAATAGAACAAGCGATTGTTTCTTCCTTGTACCCAGACAATCCACACAGCCCCATCTGTAAACAAATCACCCGACGCCAGTTAAAATCGATGATGCAACAAGAAATTATTATCCCACCAGCTAATAATATATTTTTTGAAACAGCCCGACAAAACTCAGGTTACGATGATGAATACTTTCAATTAAAATACAAAGGGACCTTTGTGTGGAATGCCAATGAAGTCTGGGAAATACAAATCCCTGCCCTCGATTTTTGGAAAAAAGATGGCACCCGAAAAGTATGTACTCCCCCACCGCCTATCGAAGAGTAATCAGACCACACCTTCAAAATAACGGTACGTTAATTGCTTTATTTTGCATATATTTAGCCAAATAAAGCAATTATGAACTTAATAAACCCTTACCAGCCTAGCGCATCCGACCCTAACTCTGCTCTGCTCGGGCAAACCAAACAACCGGATCAAACACGTGCGACAAAAAGCACTCCACAATCAGATCCTCACAACTCAGCCACCAACAATCAGCACATTCATTTATCTGAGCGTGGCAAAAAACTACAGTCAATCAATGCACAGTTTTTTCATAACAACAAAATATCGTTTGACCAGTTGCCAAGCTACATCAATGAGCTACATAAAAATGGGTTGATTAATGCGGATCAATATCAGCACTTAAATGCTCACAATCCATCTACCGAACAACCAGCGAGTAACACCTCCCTGAGTGGCTTTGTCACCGAGCTTCATTCTGAACTACAAAAAGAAAACCCTAAACATCCATTGCTAGCGCCGCTGCAAACCACGGCCAATTTGTTTGAGCAACTCGAACAAGGCAAAACGATTCAAAGTGAAGAGGTGAAACACGCACAACATGGTTTCAGTCAGTTTTTTGCCTCTGATGAGTTCAAATCCCTCTCGTCTTCAGCGCAACAAGGGCTACTGAAAATAAATGAGACATTAAGCCTCATAGGGGCAACAGGCCCCTCTGCCAATGATAAAACCAGCGTTTATAAAGATATTGCCAACTTAAGTTAAACGTCGCTGAATTTATTTAAAGGCCCTCTGCTTACATAGTCTATACTGCTCTAAATAGGGTTTATATTTATAAACTTACCAAAGCATGTGCCCCACTAAATGGCGTACACGACATGGAGCGAGCCTTGCCAAAAATAAAGCTATCCCTTCATCAGCACACCTTGCTCTATACTTGTTTAATGCTCGGTTATTTTTACGCGGGCTCTGTCTTTTCTGGGCTTTCAACACAATCTCAAGTTGTTCTGATTTGGCTACCTGCTGGGGTTGCACTTTTTGGGGTGTTCTTGTGGAGCTGGCGGTTTTTACCGGCCATTTTTTTAGCCTCGGCAACATTCAACTTTACAGCTCATGAACACCTTCAATTGTCTTTGTTATTGACTCCATTAGGTGCAGAGATTGGCCTTATTGCACTGGGTTCATCGTTACAAGCCGCAGTTGGGGGGGCACTCTTACGCAAGTACATTGGTGACCCTTTGGTCAGTACCTCAAGCTTAAAAATTCTAGTCTTTATTTTTATCATTGGCATCGGGGTTAATCTCATTTCGGCCAATATTGGGGTGTATGCGCTCAGCACCTTTAACCCTAATTATAGTCAAGAGCATCATTGGCTAAACGTGCTAAATTGGTGGTTAGGGGATTCACTAGGCGTTTTGCTCGCCACTCCCTTTTTGTTCGCTTTATATCATTTATGGTTTCGACCTAAAGGTAATAAAAAAGGGCATTGGCTCATTGTTGCAACCGTGAGCATTGCACTGATTTCAGTGACTTTTACTACTGTTATTTTTCAAAAAAACAGTGAACTCAATTCACTGAAATTAAGCCAGCGTGAAACCAAAGTGATTGAAAACAGTTTATATCGGCAGCTCAACAATAGCCTTGTTCACATTCATAGTCTTGCCAGTTTCATTCAATATAGTCCTCAATTAACTTCCGAGATATTTGATAATTATGTGACCCAACTCATCGCTGATGACCCCAGTATCAAAGCGATGTCTTGGAATTCAATTAACAGCAAAGACGCCTTACCAAACCTCCAAGCACGCATGTTTGAGCACTATCAACGCCCTATTTCAATCCAAGGAGACCCCTTGGCCGACAACGACCCCTATATTGTGGTCGAATTAATTAGCCCGCTATCAGGCAATGAAAAAGCACTTGGCTTTAATGTTAACTCCAACCCGAAACGTAAGCATGTGTTATCTCAAGCTGAAAAAAAGGGAGTCCCTCAAGCTACCGCGATTATTCAACTGGTGCAATCTGATTCCCCCGAAGCCGGATTCTTATTATTTGCTCCAGTCTATCAATTAACTAGCAGTGCCAATAATACAGCAAATAAAAAACAATTAATTGGTTATGCTACTGGGGTGTTTTTAGTAAAAACATTAATTAATAACGCCCTTAGTCCTTATCAAGAACAAATGTTTCATCTCGAGCTCTATGAGCCAGGTAAAAATCGCACTTTTTATGACAATTTTGAAGATTCAGCTCATTCCGATGTGCAACGCTTGCAGTTACTCGGCAAAGAAAATGCTACCTCTCTTACTTTTAATTTCTCAGGACAAACTTGGTTAATGAATCTTCTGCCTAAAGACGATTACTTAGCGCACGGTCCAAACTATTTTTCTGTTTTATTAATTTGCTTTCAAGTGGCGATTGTTGCTTTTATCGTATTGCTGATTTTATTAATGAATAATCGACAAACTATTCTCAACCATCTTGTATCGGTGCGCACTAAAGATTTAATGCACCAAAAACAACTTTCCGAGCAAGCGAGTAAAGCGAAAAGCCGTTTTTTAGCGAATATGAGTCACGAAATTCGCACTCCACTCAATGCGGTCATCGGCTTTTCTCAATTAGCAAAAAAAACCAATGATACCGACACCATCGCGGACTATATTGACAAAATAGCCCTTTCATCGAGTTCATTGCTAAATATCGTGAACGATATTTTAGATATTTCAAAAATAGAGTCTGAAAAATTACAACTCGAAAACATCCCCTTCGATATGCTTGCAACACTCCAACGAATCGACGTCCTTTTCTCTCCTCTTGCGCAAAACAAAGGATTACAGTGGCAACTGAACAACTCACTCCCTCAGCCTCTTTGGTACTTAGGCGATCCGGTTCGAATTGAGCAAATTCTAATAAACTTATGCAGTAATGCGATTAAGTTTACTCACTCAGGAAGTGTGATGTTAACAGCGAAATTGCTTTCTCAAAGCAGTTCACAGCACACGCTTATCCTATCCGTGAAGGATACTGGAGTAGGTATTAAACCTGAAATTGCTGCGACACTTTTTAATGCCTTTATCCAAGCCGATGATTCAACATCCCGTCGTTTTGGTGGCACAGGCTTAGGTTTAGCCATTTCAAAAGAACTGGGCCTATTGATGGGAGGAGATGTCACCTTAATCAGCACTGAGGGGCAAGGCAGTACATTCAGCTTCTCTGTTACTTTAACTCCTACAGAACCTCAAATGATTCAGCAAGATGAGCCAGATATCGACTTATCGAATATGCGTATTTTAGTTGCAGAAGATAACCCTGTTAATCAAATTGTCATTCAAGAAATGTTGCGAACATTAAACATCGAAGCCGTTTTGGTAAATAATGGCCAAGAAGCTATCGATACCTTGCAGCAGCATAACTTTGATTTAATCTTGATGGATTGCCAAATGCCGGTACTTGATGGCTATGATGCAACTAAACTCATCCGCGCACTCCCAGAGTTTCAATATATTCCGATCATTGCTTTAACCGCAGATGTGATGCCAGAAGATAAAGCCCGCGCGCTTGATGTCGGGTTTAACTTCCACCTTGCTAAACCGCTTGATATAAAAAAATTGAAACGCTGCTTAAGTCAATTTAAAGTTTAATTCCTACATATACTTTGCTTAAGCAATCTTGCTAGCATTGGGATATTTAATTGCTTGTGACTGAACTTTAAGTGTTTATTATTCACACTTAATACAACAAATAGATGATAGTTTTAACATGCTCCACCACCAATTTATTGATGACCTAGCCAACATTGACCCGACTCTGTGGGATACCTTGTTTAACTCTGACCCTCTAGTCAGTCATGCTTTTTTATTGGCTTGTCAGCAAAGTGGCGCTGCCAATGAACTATCTGGCTGGCTTGCACAACATTTGGTGATTTATCAGGATAATGTAATTGTTGCTATCTTACCGGGTTACCTGAAAACTCACTCATATGGCGAATATGTGTTTGACTGGTCATGGGCTGAAGCCTACCAACAACATGGCTTAACTTATTACCCCAAATGGGTGTGTGGAGTGCCATTTAGCCCAGTGACAGGTACTCGTATAGGCTGCCAGCAGCTTGATGAGTCTTTAATCCAATATATTAGCAACACACTGCACCATCAGTGTGAACAACACGCCTGGTCAGGCTGGCACATTAACTTTTTACCTCAAGATCAAAGTACTCAGCTCAGCCATTACATGACAATGCAACGAATTGGCGTGCAATTTCAATGGTTCAACCAAGGTTATACCGACTTTGATCACTTTCTAGATCGCTTTACTGCTCGGCGACGCAAAACGCTCAAAAAGGAACGGCAAAAAGCCCTGGCTGACAACATTTCGGTGTCATGGCTTGAAGGTGACGACATTACGACCGAGGTAATGGATCAATTCACTGTTTTTTACCAGCAGACATATTTAAAACGTTCTGGTCACTTAGGTTATTTTAATCAGGTTTTTTTTCGGCAACTACAGCTAACACTACGTGATAAATTAGTCATTATGGTCGCGAAGAAAGAACAAGAGATTATCGCTGCAACCTTAAGCTTTAAAAGTCACGACACCTTGTTTGGCCGCTATTGGGGAGCAAAGGAGCACTACGATTTTCTTCATTTTGAGCTGTGTTATTACCAAGGGATCGAGTATTGCATTAAGCATGGGTTAGCCTGTTTTCATGCTGGAGCACAAGGCGAACATAAAATCATGCGCGGCTTTGCAGCAGTATTAACCTACTCCAATCATGCCATTGTCCATCCTGAATTTAAAACGGCGATTAGTCACTTTATTGATCGCGAAACCACTCATTTACACCACTACCAGCAGCAATGCCTAACTTTACTGCCGTTTAAAAAAGATGCACCTATTTAATTTATACTGCTAATGTACATATCTCTAATATCATGGAACGACAAGCGCGAATAGTGTTAATGTGTGGCCCCTTCATTCATTTATTTTTATTAATGCAGTTTGGATTAATAGCCCGTGATTTATACGACAGATTTCGACAACAAACCCGGAAAACCAGTTAAGCGCGCGTTTTCTCAAACACCAATAACTGGTTATTTGCTGGCATGGCCGTATCACTAATAAAAACTAAGCCCGCTTGTTCTGCTAAAGCAATGATGGCCTCGATATCACGTACTCCCCTTGCAGGATTATGTGATTTGAGCCACACATCAAACTCGGCGTTGCTGTCACTGGTAAATTGTCCTTGGTACTTAAAGGGACCATAAATAACCAAGCGCCCACCGCGCTGTAAATTCTCACCCACTCCTGCAAAAAATTGCTCCACAAGTGACCAAGCCATAATATGCAGCGTATTAGCACTAAAAATACCGTCAATATCAGTTACAGGCCAATCATGTGCCACATCTAACTCAACTGGTGTTAATAAGTTTGGACTTGGATGTTGTGCTATCCATGTATTAATTGCGTCATGATTAATCGCTAAGTCGCTGGTTTGCCATTTTAAGTGAGGTAAGTTTTGGGCAAAAAAGACCGCATGCTGCCCAGTGCCTGAACCAACTTCCAATACATGACGAGTATTATCCAGAACTTGAATTAATATAGATAAAATTGCACGTTTGTTATTTTCACACGCTTGAGAAAACGGAGAGAGAGACATGACAGCTTTCTTATAAAAATAACAACGAGGTTAACATAAAAAAATCAGTTCCTTGGCAACATATTTGACTGTTGGTGCACCAAAATAAATGCTGATTGCACTAAAAAATTGCATTTTTACTCGCATATTCCACTTCAAAAAAAGCATCATGATGTAAATCAGTTGGTTAGACAGTGGCACAGGATCTGCTACTGTTTAAAGGTGAATGACTTAAAAATGTCAATAACTGAGGAGCGTCATTATGGTACACATTTCACTTTGCCAAAAATTAGAAAGCTTTTACCCATTAGTCGATCAAAACTTATTTGAAACGAGCAGCGAATACCGCACCGAAGTGCTCAACCTTTTTGCCGCACAAGAGCAACAGCTTGAAGCGTTAAAAGCAGCTTATAGCGGCCAAACTTCTACTCCAGAGACTAAAGAGCCCGTTTGTGTTTTAGGATACAACTAATTGAGCCGTCAAATCTGAGCCAAACGCGCAATTTGGCTCAGTGATTTTGTAAAATATCACGATTAACTTGCTCAACATTTTCACAGCCACATAGCGCCATCGTCATTAATATTTCATCTTTCAAAATACGCAACATATGCGCTACACCGAGCGGGCCCGCAGTGGCAAGTGCATACATCAAAGGCCGCCCAATCATCACAGCATCGGCACCTAATGCTAACGCTTTTACCACGTCGGATCCTCGGCGGACCCCACTATCGAGTAACACCGTCATCTGCTGACCCACCGCTTCGCGAATCGCAAACAGAGTATTAATACTTGCAACACCGGTGTCTAAAACTCGCCCGCCATGGTTAGATACGACTATCCCTGCCACGTTAAGCTGTTTAGCCAAACATGCGTCTTCAACGCACGTAATACCTTTGAGAATAATCGGCAACTGAGTGACTGCTTGTATCTCTTTAATCGTTTGCCACGTCGGCGCTGCCGCTAAACATTGCTCAAAGCCACTTGGCTGACTCATGCCTTTGATATTGCTCGCCTCTATACCTTCAGGCAGACAAAATCCAATCCGCTGTTCACGATTTCTTAAACCATTAATAGGGGCGTCCACAGTAATCACCAACGCAGAATAACCCGCCTCTTCGGCTTGCTGAATAAGACTCAGAGTGTGCGACCAATACGGCTGTATATACAACTGAAACCAAGCGGCGTTTTTGCCTTTGTATTGAATAACCTCCGCCAACGGTGTGCTTGCCAGTGTGCTTAAAACATATCCTATGTCTTGCGCTGCTGCAGCTTGCATCACCCCAATCTCACCACTTGGATGAGCCAACTTTTGGTAAGCGACCGGGGCAAGCAATAAAGGGAACGCATGTGCCTCGCCAAATAAGCGTGTACGCGCATCAACCTGTGTTATGCCATTCAGCACCCGCTGTTTTAAATTAAACTGACTAAAAGCCTGTTGATTGCGCAGTGCCGTCACCTCATCGCCACTGCCACCATCAATATAGTGCCACGCATTAGCAGGTAAAATTTGCTCCGCATAACGACGGTAATCACTCAGCGAGGCAATGTCTTGAGGCAACGTTTGAAATGGTTTCATTAACTAGCCTGATTTTGTAGCCGCTGTAAGATCGCTATATTTTGCTTCAAATCGAGTCGATTGGGGTTATGTGCTAATACTTTATTAAGCAAAACAATCGCGCTACCATAATCTTGCTGGTTTATTTCTAATTGTGCATGACCCAGCAATGCGCGTTCTTTGACCTGATTGATCACTGCTGCGCGAATGAAGTATAACTCGGCACGACTATAAGCATTTTGCAAAGCAAAGTGCTTAGCCATGGCCAATAATACTTCACCGTTATTACCATCTAACAACAAAGATTTTTCGTACCATTTCAACGCTTGTTTGACTGCTTTTTTCTCAAAGGCTAGCTGCCCTTTAAAAGCATAATACCGGCTCTGATCAAATACGGTCAACGAGGCCACATCGCCAATAGAAGTCAGCAGTTGCTCAGCCTGTTCATAGTGATGATGCTGTAATAACCAAGCAAACGTCGTGTGTAATTGACTAAACTGTAGCGCATCTTGACCTAACACTTCTTTTAATAATGTGCTGGCACGGGCCACTGAGCCATACTGAATGTGAAGTTGAGCCGTCAATAAACGGTTGTTTAGTTCATTGTCACCTAAACGAATCGCCATTTCGAAGCTTGATAATGCATGTTCAAACTGCTGCAAATTTAAAGCTATTTGCCCACGCCTGAGCCATAAATTAGCATTGTTTTCATCCTTAGCAATTAAGTCCATGACTAATGCGTGTGCCGATGCATATTGCTGAGACTGAATGAGTGACGCCATCAGCCCTTGTTGCCATTGCGAGTTGTTTGGTTCCAATAATAATGCTCGCTGATAACCACTAATTGCCGCCCAAGGCTGATGATTTTGGATATTAATATAAGCAAGCTGACCAAATAACTGAGCATCATGATGACCCAGTGCAATCGCTTGACTAATGTGCTGCTGCGCTTTGTCATACTGTTTTTGTTGCAAGTAAATAACCGCTAAACTCCGATGCGAACGGCTTAAACCAGGATCTTGCTCCAGTGCTTTTAATAACGCTTGTTCTGCCAATTCATAACGCTCAAGCGCCAAATACACTTGCCCTGAAACTTGCCATAATGCAGAACTTTTATTGAGGTTCTGATCACTTTGTAGCACCTTTAATGCGCCTTGATAATCAGCGTTAGTCAGTAGCGGTTTGAGCTGCTCAGCAAGATATTGTTCTTGTGGCGCTAAACGAGCCTCGTGATTAGGAATGACCACGGTATCGGCTTTAAACACCCATGTAGGGGGTGCTAACGTTACGGTAACCCGCTCTCCTTGCGCGATGACAACACTCGATACTACACACGCAAGTGCGCTCAATAATCGTTTTATAATATTCAATTTCATGATTTTTTAAATTCCACTGGCCAGATAAAACGCGCTTTTACCGCTTCACCATTTTTTTTCGGGGCACTAAAACGTGATGATTTGATAATACCTTCAATCGCACTGTTTAATTCAGGGTGTGGGTTATGTGCAATCGAAATTAAGCTGATCTGGCCTTGTTCATCAATAAACACATCCAATTTAACCACAGCTTGATACACCCCTTTTCTCACCAAGCTATTGGGAAATAACGCTTTGATCGGTGTCAATAATTGTGGCAATCCATCTAGGTCATCTAAGCCAAATGCTTGCCAATCAATATCAAGTTGGCTATGCCAATCTGATTCTGTGTGCAACTCAGGAGTGGGCACATGTGCATCCATTTTCAGTTTTGGGGGAGTGACCAAGCTAATTTCCACCGCCGGTCCTTGCCCTTCAATGGCCAATGTCAAAGCTTGTGGCGGCGTTTGTTGGGACGTTGTTGGTGGTGGAGGCGGGGGGGGTGTTAATGCCACCATTTTAACCTCTCTCACCATAACGGTACGCTCTGCCTGTCCACTAAACCATTGATTAATAAATAACAGCGAAACTGCCGAGCTGACACATAATAAGGCCAGTAATACGGCATAAAGATGATGGCGCTTAAGTTTCATATTAAGGGATCGTCGCAATACTTACACTGGCTGCACCAGCCAATTTACTTTCATCCAACACTTGCACTAACAACTCGGTGGGTACCAATTTATCAGCTTGAATGACCACAGGTTGGGTACGATTTTTCAATAATTGTGCCACGGTATTTCTAACGCCTGCGACACCAATATTACTGCCATCGTAAATGACTTCACCATTGTTAGTGATGGCCAACATAATAATATTGCGCTCTAGCTTTGCCGTCGAAATAGCTTGTGGCTTGTCGACCTCAACACCCGTTTCTTTGACAAATACGGTCGTCACAATAAAGAAAATCAATAGAATAAACACCACATCCAGCAACGGTGACAAGTCAATATTCTGCTGCTGTTGCTCTAAACGATTTTTTAAATTAGCGCGCATTAGCTAAGCTCGCCTTTTGCACTAAATTATTAAAATAAGTCAGCATTAACCAAGCTGGCACCGCCAAAACTAACCCTAATTGCGTTGTCCATAACGCATTGGCAATACCTTGGCTAAGCACACTACTGGCCGAAAAACTGTCTCCCAGCGACATCGCATAAAAAGACTGCAATAACCCCATAATAGTGCCAAGCAAACCAAGCAGAGGTAACGCATTAATCAAACACCCCACTGTTTGTGACCACTGCTGCTTCTGTGCCGTAGTCAAGCCGCTTGGCCTAATTACCATCAATAAACACAACTTGTAATACACAAATAAAGCCAGTGCTAACATGGCCCAGACCACGATATTATCGAACGATTGCATTATGCTGCTTCCTGTAATGTTTGATGAGCCGATGAACCGAGTTGGCTTAAGTTCACAGCGCAACTTTCCAAATCACCGTAATACGTTTTTGCACGACGAGATAATAATGCGTGGCACAACAGCGCAGGGATCGCGACGACCAAGCCAAGTTCTGTGGTGACGAGCGCTTCGGAGATCCCACCAGAGACAGCAGCAGGATCGCCGGCCCCAAATAAGGTCATCAGCTTAAAGGTTTCGATCATGCCACTCACTGTGCCCAATAAACCCAATAAAGGCGCGACAGCTGCTGTAATGGCAATCGCCCCGAGCCAGTAGTCTAAGCGATGTTTATGATGCAATAGCGCAGCAAATAGTTGATCATCCCGACTGGGACCTATTGGCGTTTTACTTGTTATATCAAGCAATTGCCCTTGCATCGTTTCTCTTAACTGATGTTGCAGCTGCCCAAGTTCATCACTCACTTGTTGGGGATCGGGCAATGCAAAAATATGCTGTAAACGCGTGCTCAAGGCTGGCTGAACTGCAGGTAAACGCCAAAGCTGGATGCTTTTAGCAAAAGAAATGAACAAAGCAAATGCACCAAATATCAAAATCGGTAACACCCATACGCCGCCTTTTTCAATATGATCTAAGATAGATTCTTCGGCTATTTTGATGGTCAGCGCACGATCTAAAGTCGGGTCAAACAAAACGCTGCCTGCCTCCCCTTGCTGTAAGCGCTTTAGCTGCTCACTATTGGCACCATCAAACTCAAATACCACTTGCGCGATATTATTTTTCATCTGATACAGGCCGCCAATCTCTGTTTTTGGATCTATATACCAATGAACAGGCCCTAAAGATAAGCTTTGTACTTGCGTTAACTGGCCATCATTTTTTGCGAGTTCCAGCGCTTGGAAAGTCGGGCTGCTACGTAAGACTAATTGATCAAAGTGGGCACCGACCGCTGACAACGTGCGAGTTAGATCAGCCTCAGCAGTGAGACTATTTATTTTTACTTGCTGCGCAAAACGCTGTAGTTGATTATTTTGGTAACTATCTTGTTGGCGCCAGTCTTTCAAACGGGTTTGTAACTGCTCAAAGCTTAAGGTTTGCTCATCAGCGGCACGGCGTGCAACAGCCGTTTGCTGCTGTAGAGCCAACACTTTAGTTTCTAACCGTTGTATTTGCTCTCCATACTGACTACTTTTAGCAAAGATCGCCTGTTCAGTTTTATCTAAACTACGTTGAGCTTGTTTAATATCATTGAGCAGATCTTGCTGAGCAAAGGCCGCTTTCCCCCCCCAACTACAGAGGAAAAATGGGCAAGCCAACAGTAAAATCCAGCGCTTATTCATGACCACTCTCCAACTGTAATAAATGATCTTTTGGGTTTAGCGAGACTGGTAAGCGAATAAAGTCGGCTTCTTTACGCTGCTCAATCATGGCAATCGCATCACGAATATCGTCAGCTTGTAAGGCGGAATTTGAACGCCACTGCCAACCATGATCTGTGGCGAGGCCTTCAAACACTTGTTGTCCATCTAGACTGATATACCAGCCACGAGAAATCCCTAGATACAGTTGCTTCACCAATCGATGCTCTTGTTCGCCAACCTGAATTTTTGATTCAAAGGAAGCAACTCGCTGGTCAAAATCATTCAATTTCGTAAATAAACTCAATAGCAACGTCAGCTTGTCACTATTACTGGCTTGCTCTAAAGACACTGCATCAATTGCTGTTTGCCATTGCAGTGCCAGTGGGGGTGGCAATCGATAAATAATATTGTGCACTTTGCTTAATTGCTGGCTCAACCAGCCACTCATTATTTGTTGATTGGCCTCCATGTTAGTTTGCAAGGCAAGCAGTTGTTCGCGCTGCTGCTCAACCTCGCTACCTTTTTGTTGGTTGTCCGCCACCAAAGTGCTTAGCTGTTTGATTTCTTGCTCGAGTAAACCAACCCGCTGCTTTAACATTGGCTCTTGCTGGCGCCATTCACTCTGTAGACGACTTTGCTGTTGTGAAAGCCCGAGCCACTGTTGAATCAATTGATCAGCTTGATTAACTACGCCTCCATTCTGTTGCGCATCGGTTGAAGTGCTATAAAAACTCAGCATCATTGCTGTTAAACACACGACACCAACAAACCTAAACTGCTGTATTAACACCATTTTACTGTAATTCCTGCCTAATAATTTTCGTTAAAGTAAAATTTAAATTATTTTTATTTTAGATAATTGCAAATGATAACGATTAACATTAAGATGCGCAACAAATTAAATATAAATGATAACTATTATCAATTGAGTTTGGAGAAACTATGCGCGTTGTAACCAAAGGACACCCACTTCCCTTCAATAAAAAAATGATGGTTCAGGCTATTGCTGTTGGCCTAACAACGATGGCCTTTACAGCTCAAGCCAATGAGCCTGTGAAAGAGCTTGCGACCACCAAAGTAAAAGAAGAGAAAAAAAGCGATTATAAAGTTGAGAAAGCATCTTCAGAAAAATACCAAACTTCCTTATTGAATACGCCAAAAACCATTACCGTAGTCAATGAACAAGTGCTCAAAGATCAGGGCGTCACAAGCCTAAATGACGCGCTACGCAATGTTTCTGGTGTTTCTACTTTTGGTGCTGGTGAAGGCGGCGGCGGAAATGTCACCACCAATGACAAAATCACCATTCGTGGGTTTAGTGCCAATGACAATATTTATATTGATGGCATTCGTGACATTGCGGGTTATTCACGCGATATGTTTAACTTTGAGCAAGTTGAAATCACCAAAGGTGCCAGCTCAAGCATTACTGGTAAAGGGTCATCTGGCGGTAGCATCAACCTTGTCACGAAACGTGCTGAGCAGGACGAGTTTAGTATTTCTGAAGCCAGCTATGATAATGCAGAGCGCCTACGCTTAACTGTGGATCATAATACTCAAATCAATAACACTGCTGCTGTACGAGTAAACGCCTTATACACTCAAGGCGGTGATACCTTCGATAATGGCGTTGAAGAGTATCAAACCACGGCGATTGCACCGTCATTTCGTGCTCAATTAAGCGAAAAAACGGTCATTAACGCTGATCTTCTCTGGATGGAGCAAAACAACGATCCAATGCTTGGATTACCCTGGGTGAGTGCCGATGTATCCAGTCAATTAGGCTATAAAGAAGGCCCTATCGCCACTCAGTATTGGGATAATTATTATGGTGTTGCTAAACGTGACTATGAAGATGTATCGGTCAATTTAGCGACGTTATTAATTGAACATCAACTTGCTGACAATATCATGCTGCACAGCCAAACCCGTTTAGCTAAGAACGAAAAGCAATCAGTACTGGCACGCCCAATGTTTGCCAACACACGCGACCCTGAAACTCGCGAGCGGACTTATCTAGACAAAATAGATTTACGCCCGGTGCAAATTGTTGATCAAGAAAATGAATTATTTGTCACTCAGCTTGATGCAGTGATCAGCTTTTCAACCAGTAACATTAAGCACGACTTAGTGGTTGGAACGGAATATTATCAAGAATCGACCACACGTTTCACCACTCAAAATGAGATTGAACTAGAACAAAACTATGTTGATTTAGACGCTCCTCGCCCAGACATGCCCTATACAGGTGCGATCACCCGTTACAATCGACCTACCGAGGTTGAAGGCACAGGGATTGCGTTTTATGCACTCGATAGCATTACCTTTAACGACCACTGGCTGGCAACGGTAGGTCTGCGTTACGAAGACTATCAAGCCGAAGGGTCTGCTTATACCTGGAATCGAGTCGATGGTAATTGGGAGCGTTTGTTAGTCGAAGGACTTAAAGCAGACAGTGACTTTTTCAGCTGGAATAGTTCTTTATCTTATAAAGCAGACGAGCAAACCAATTATTATCTGGGTATCTCAAACTCACAAGATCCTGCTGCCGGTGATTTAGCCTTTAGCGGTCGCGGTGCTGAAGGGCTTAAAAGTGTCTCAAGCCTCGATCCTCTTGAAGCAAAAAGTTATGAACTAGGCGCCAAGTGGGATTTATTTGACAGTCAGTTACAGTTAAATGCAGCACTCTTTTTAACCGAAAAAACCGTGTTAGACCGTGATGACGATGGCAGCTACTTCTTAGCGGGTGAGCAAGAGGCCAAAGGCCTTGAGCTATCTGCAAGCGGCTCACTCACTGAACACCTCAGTGTACTGGCCAGCTATACCCATCAACAAACCGAGGTAACGAAAGATTTCAACCCAGATACCCAAGGGAACGGATTAAGCGCCGCACCTGAAGATTCTGCCAACATCTGGTTGAGTTATGAATTAGATAAATTGAGCTTAGGTGCCGGTGCGCAATATTCATCAGGTAACATTTATTGGCGTCGAAATACCGCTTACTTTGATAGCGGCAGCCAAACCTTATTAAATGTCATGGCAGGTTATGATGTGAGCGATAAATTGGCTGTACAGTTCAATATTGATAACTTAACCGATAAAGAATACATTACCGATTACAGTGCCAGAGGTCATTTCCGTCCAGGAAATCCGCGCACGATGAAGCTCACCCTACGTTATCAGTTTTAACTGACTCAATAGACAGGCAAAGCAGTGCTGCTTTGCCTGTTTTAGTAATAAAAAGGCACGTTATGCTAGTAAAAATCCCCGCAGTTTTATCCAAATCACAAGTGATTGAGTGTCGTGATATGCTGGCAAGCACACAATGGATCGACGGCCAAAGTACAGCCGGTCACTTAGCAAAAAACTGCAAGCACAACCTGCAATTACCGCAGACTGACCCAATAGGTATTGAAATAGGCCGTTTTATAGAAGCTCGGTTAGCAGACAACCCACTCTATATGGCTGCGACCTTGCCCAATAAAATTTATCCACCCATGTTTAATTGTTACCAACAAGGCGGTACGTTTGGCGAGCATGTTGATAATGCCATTCGTCGTATCAATTCAAATACCCATTCAACCACTCAAATCCGCACTGATGTATCGGCGACCTTATTTTTAAGTGAACCAGAGAGTTACCAAGGGGGCGAGCTCGTGATCCAAGATACTTATGGGGAGCAACGTGTGAAGTTAGCAGCTGGCGATATGGTTATTTACCCCTCGACTAGCCTACATCATGTGACCCCAGTCACCGAAGGACAACGTTTAGCGAGCTTTTTTTGGATTCAAAGTTTGATCCGCCTTGATGAGCAACGCAGAATTTTATTTGACCTTGATAATAGCATCCAAGCACTAACAGCCGCAGATCCATCGCAGCCAGAATTGGTTCGTTTAGCGGGGGTTTATCACAATTTACTTCGCCAGTGGAGTGAGGTTTAACCTGCATGCAACCCCGAGGCCTTTCAGCTAAGGGACTGCTACTTCAGCTTGAAACGGTAAACCGATAGGCTTTTGCATCACCTTCGTATTGCCATACGCTATAACAATGTGATTATTCTCGACTTTAATCCACTGCGCATCTTCTTCTGTCAGTGGCTCTGAACAAATCATAATACTTTGACGTTTTGGATCATCACTATAAATGACATCAACAACATCATCTATTTTGGTTACTTCTCCATGCGCATAAAACAACGAGGCTGGCTGCGAGGTTTCTAACGTCGCAAATCGGGTCGCAACGGTATGAAAACCATCAGTGATGGCAAAATTAATAAACGCGTTCGTATTTGCTCCTGCTTGCTTGCGCAACACCATAATTTCACGAATAGTCTCGACCATGGCCTGCTCAAGATCGTCGGCACTAGCTGACTCTTTAAAGCCTAACTTATCCATAAACAGCGCAAATGCATGCTCAGAATCAGTATTGCCTTTAATAAGGTTAAATGCCCGGTCAGACAACCCGTTGATTAACGCACGGCGAAAGCTATCAAACAGGTCTAAACGGCCATTATGCATCCATAAATAATGCATACACTGAAACGGATGACAATTTCCTTGGCTAACAGGCATCCCTTTTGAGGCATCACGAACATGGGCAAAGTAATGTCGAGTCGGGACTTTTTCAGCAATCGTTTTAAGGTTACGATTACTCCAAGCAGGATCGACATTAACAAACGTCGCTGGTATTACATCGTCATGCAACGCATACCACCCTAAGCCAAATCCATCAGCATTAGTGGGAACTTTGCGCTTTTGAGCATATTTACTTTGCATCACCAATGAATTTTCAGCTTCAAAGATCAATGGTGACATTAACGTTTCAGGACCCGAATAAGTTAAAAACCGACACATGCTAACACTCTCATTCTGATGGAATATTTTTTTGCAAATTTAGCCCGTTCCTCACAGAACACCAAGAAATAAAAATAGTTTTTATCCTGCCAAGCCTGCTAACACGTAAAAAGTATCATTACGCGCAAAAAAAAACCTGCTTAGCAGGTTTTTCACAAAACAATCAAGTTATTGATTTACTTGTTTATGTAATTCATTTAACGAGGCCGCCATAGTAATACCCGGAATATTTGAGCCGATAGTCGCCACAAATGAACCTTCTACTTTACCTGTTTTATAGGTAGTAAACGCTACGCGGTATAAGCCTCGTACTAACGCTTTTTCAGGCTGACTCACTTGTGATTCAATCCGAGCCAGTGAGTTATACTTAGCATGGCGTTTTTCATCATAAGTATCATCACCATCATCATCTGTATCAAGCACACTAAAGACTGATTTAGCTTCTTTTATTTTTTCTGGGCTAATGACATCCATGCGCTCGACACGGATCCAGGTATCAAACCATTGCTCTTTATCTGCTTTTAATTTCTTTTCAAAACCATCTTGAACAAAATCGTCCTTTTCAGGCGAGGCTAAGTCACCAACAGGTGAAATCATTCTCACACCCAATTCATCTAACGCCGCTGGGACCCAAATATACAGATAATAAGCCCCTTTACCTTTGATAGTCTCATCGGGTTTAGAGTCTTGGTCAATATACCCAAAATAATTGACTGTATTTGCATAAGGCACAGCCACTTTGGTAAACCCTAAGCTTTTACTCTTACTTGAAGTAAAGCTCGGTAACCCTTCGCCATCCACTAAACTATTTAAATTAAACCCTGCAAATGCAGAGCTACTCATAAATGCCATGGCAACAGCCACTAACTTTAATTTCATGATCGCTTCCTTTTTTATTTGATATGCATCCAACTGCAACCTGGACGTAAATTATCCAGCGGTTATTCTACACACTTTTTGCCTTTAGAGGATTGTTTTTTAAGACTGTTCAAAAAATTGGCATTGATTAAAATAGCCCGACAACTGATGATCTCGCAATTGATTATCTTGCTGATTCACCGGATGCGGTGGTAATGGAACCTTAATCAACACAGCAATTTGCTCGATTAAATACACAATACTGTCATTTTCCACCGCCAGATAATCATCCACAAGTCGCGGATCAAGTTGCACAGTTTTAGGTGAACTTAATACTTGATAGGCGGCATTGAGCCAAGCTAAATAAGTGCTTTGCGCTGATGATAATTGATACCGGCTTAATTTACTTTTATCTAAACGGGCAAATTCAGCTACATCATGATTAAGCAGCAAGCTACTCATCAAATTGAGAGTACTAAGAATTTGGCTATTGATTCGATTCTGCCCTTCACGTAAAAAAATCGCTTTAGTGAATAAATTCGACGCTTCCTCATAGCGTTTCTCACTGAGTAGCAACATACCTTCATTATTAGCAATACTTGCTTCCATCATTATATCAGGCTGTATTTTTAGCAGTGCTTTAGCTTGTTTAAAATACTGAATGGCTAATTTTTTATCGCCTATATAACGCGCTGCAACGGCGGCATTACTAGCATACTTAAGCTGATCTTTACTATTTGTAGCAACGTTAAGTGCACATTGATATGCCCATAATGCTTGCTGACTGTACCCAGATTTTCTAAACCAAATACCGGCTAAATTATAATAGAAATCAGTTTTAGGTTTACCGGTTGCTTGGTAACTAGGCAGCATTTCTATAAGAATCCGATGAGCATGTTTAAGGTTTCCTTGATTAAGAGCCGCACGCGCTGCGGAGGTATGCCAAAGCAACTGAATTTTAGCGGGCATCTTGGGAAGCTGTGGTTGGTATTGTTGATACAGCAATAATGCTTCGGACGGTTTATCTGCAGCCAAGACTTCAGCCCTTTTTAAATCCGCCATTATTTCACTATTACTGAAAATCAAATAAAAGAACAACGGAACAATCTGCATAACCGACTTCTTTTTTCTAAAACAATGTTTGAGTATAGACCAAGGAAAGTCTGCCTATCCGCTCTTTCATCTCTCTTTAAAAAAGATATAATCCCCCTTTGAAATCGCAGCATATAGAGAGACATCATGGCACGCCGGATCAGCTACAAATTTAAAGACCAAGCTAAAGTAATCAATTTCGCTAACGATAAATTTCACGATATGTATGAAGCCATCGCAGCTGCTGAAGGTATAGACCTAGGTAATTACTTGGCAATGGAAAAACAAATCGCCATGACCTCAAAAGGCTCTGCAGCGATTAAAAATTTTCGTGACCAAGAATTTGCTAAGTTTGGCTTTAGCGATATTCAATTCATTAAAGATGAGAAGTAATAAAAAATTTAGTAATATCAACTTGAAACTTGGATTGAAAGCTTGGAACTTGTAAAAATAAATAATAAAGACTCTAGATTGCTTTATATGCAAAAAGAGGCTTTTAACATGTTAATACACTATTTCATTACTTTAGTCGTATTAATGGCATTTAGAGTTTTTTATATTGTTAATTTTTCTGATGAAATTAAATTAGAACTTAACCCCGAAATACTATCATCATTTTTTTACATGTCTTTGAGGTTCGATATGGCTACTTTTAGCTACATCGCATTACCAATAACAATAATAAGCATTATATTAAACTCCCTTAGATTACATCAGATTTCAGCTTCAATATCAAAGTCAATATTAATATTATTTTATTTCACATTAGTAACAACCTCTATCTTATCGATTTTTTACATACAAGAATACAACTCGACATTTAATCATTTTATTTTCCTAGGAATCTATGACGACAAATGGGCTTCGTTATTAACTTTTATAAAAGAGTACAAACCAACTTTAAGTTTAATGACTATAGCATTACTCATTTTCACTCTGGTAAAAATTGTCATTTCAACTTCAAATCAGACACTATTAATACCAACAAAAAACAAAAAAATCGCAATTTTAATTTTAATTTCATTTCTTATTTTGATATTGGTAACTAAAAGAGGTGGAATATACCATCGAGAACTTTCAAGGAAATGGTCAGGTGTAACTACAGACCCATTTTTTAATAACTTAATATTAAATCCAATTAACAGCCTTTACTTTTCAATAAATGATTATAGACAGCTAATCAATGAAGGTGGCACGAGTCAAAACCCATATGCACTACCTCATAATTATCACTCTATATTACATAGAGAAACTCTAAATTCTAATTTAGAAAGACCTTCTCATATTTTTTTAATTATAATGGAAAGCTATGACTCATGGCCAAAACAGGATAAATATCGAAGCCTTAACATTAGTAACACCTATCATAATCTGTCCGAAAAAAGCAGCCATACTTTAAATACGACTCCAGCGTCTCATAGCACGTTTAATTCAGTTGCAAGTATAATCTCAGGAATACCATATTCTGGAGTGAATATGAGGCATTTTATAGGTAAGAATAGTGAGAATCCATTATCACTCCCTTCACAATTGAAAAGTCTAGGGTATTCATCACACTTTTTTTATGGGGGCTTACTGTCCTGGCAAAAGATAGGTGTATTTATGAATGAACAGGGTGTTGATCATTTACACTCTGGAGAACTATTAAAAGAAAGAGAATCCTCAGACATTTGGGGAATAAATGACAGACAACTATTTGAATTGGTCGAAGAAAAGCTAAGTAATAATAGCTTAAATATAATACTCACATCTTCTTACCACCCACCTTACAATATAGATTTATCAAAAGAAGGGTTTAACAGTAAAAAATTTAAGGAAGAATACTATAAAAACTACTCTTCACTACATAGTTTACTAGATTACAACACCCTTGGTCATCACTGGTATTCAGACAATATCCTTGGTGACTTTATAAATAAAACAAAGGAAAACCACCCCAACTCATTATTTATTATTACTGGTGATCACTATAGCCGAAGGTACCTTCACAATCAGCCAAATCTATTTGAGCTAACACAAGTCCCTATTATTTTTCATGGAAATAATTTAAAGGAAGACTGGAGCAAAAAAAATGCAAGCCATCTTGATATAGCTCCCACATTAATGGATTTTATCACACCAACTAAATATAAATATTGTAGTTTTGGCACTTCCTTATTTCAACATGATAGCAAGCCAAAAATTGGATTTAAAACTATGAGGGTTGGTAATAAAATATGGAAAGGTGACTTTAATCGACAATATAGTTACTACGACCATAAAACAGAAAATGAGAAATCATTCTACCCACCTAAATACACATGGGAACCAATAAGCGACGCCGATTTAACATATTATAATTCATATATGGGGTTAGCATGGCAGATGGTTGTTAACCCTGAAAAAGTAAACACCATGAAATTATGCAAATAGCGCAATTAGACTTTGTTAAACCAATAATTAACCCAAGGACAAACCATGACCACCATTATAATCTGTGCTTTTATTGCCGCTTTACTCCCTTATTTAGCTAAAGCGCCTGTTGCCTATGCGATGCAAAAAGAAGGCGGCTACGACAACCAGCACCCAAGAGCTCAGCAAGCGCGATTAACCGGCTTTGGGGCAAGGGCATTAGCTGCCCATCAAAATAGCTTTGAGTCCTTATTGGTTTTTTCGCTCGCTGTTGCGGTTGTCTTAGCAACCAATACAGTCGGCAACTCAGTGCAAATACTTGCTATTGTCTACTTAGTTGCGAGAGTGTTATTTTGTACTTTTTATTACCTAAATATTGATAAATTGCGCTCTTTGGTCTGGCTCATCAGCTTTTTGTGCCCACTAGGCATGATTTGGCTCAGCATCCCATAAAGCAAGCTGAGTTTTAGCTCTGCCACTCTCTGGCTTTTGGTCTGTATGAAGGTGTTTCTCCCTCCCTTCATTCATACCAAAGTGCCTGGTTAGCACTGGCTCTTTATTTGCTCCTCGTTTAGCCTTTTAAAATTGTTGGCTCACTCAAACGCGCCTACTTCACCAGGAAACACCACCGGCGATTCAAAACCATCTTGACTGACAGCAGCCACCCCAAACGTGTAATTATCTATCACTATGTTTTCGAGTGTTGCCTTATGAACCTTGCCAACATCACGGCTAAACTGCCATTGCGGCTCGCTAGTATAGCGCCAATAAATTCGGTAGCCCGCTATTGTTGGATCATTCGATTGCCGCCATGCAAAATGTGTACTTGCTTCAACCGCACCACTAATTTTCACTTCTGTTGGCGGCGCTGGCGCCCAAGCCATTGAGGCCATACTCACAGCATTGAGGGCTGTTAATTTTGCGGCATAATCAAAATCAACCCCGTCGATGGTATCGCCATAAACACGACCATTTTCTGTGCGTAAATCTTGATGTTGACGATCGTAATGCTCATTTGTTTCCATAATTCTAACAGCTGCAAAACCGACATCATTAAATGGGCGATGATGACCACCACGACCAAAGCGGTCGAGACGATAAACCAGCATTGTATCGAGGTTAGGAATATAGCGATCAGCTATAGTATCGATATAACGAGCGAGATTTCGACTCGCAGAATCAACTTCCCCGCCTGTAAAACGCCTCACTCTTGCTTGCTCTGGCGTTTCAGTAACGCGCGTGCCCTCAGAAAAAATACGTGCAGTTGTATTATCGGTTACACCATTAATACCCGTAATATTGCCAATCATGTCGTTATTAAGTACGCCATGGACTTGCCAACCTTGCTTTTGAGCGTATGCAGCAAGAATTTTTCCGCCAAACAAGCCTTGCTCTTCTCCCGATAAGGCCGCATAAACAATCGACCCATTAAATCGATGCTTTGATAACACTCTCGCAGCCTCCAGCGTGCCAGCCACTCCCGATGCATTATCATTGGCACCTGGTGAATCACGGGTAAAATCCATGACATCACTCACTCGTGAATCAATATCTCCCGACATCATCACCATCCGATTAGGCTCAACTGCACCGCGCTGAATCGCTATAATGTTCACCACTTTGGTAGGATTCGGAATGCGTTTTTCACCTGAGATTATATCTGATACTTCAATCACCTCTAAACAACTGCCGCATTGCTGAGAAATTTTTTCAAACTCTGTTTTTATCCAGCGCCGAGCCGCCCCAATCCCCCGAGTGTTTGATTGCGTCTCAGATAACGTATGGCGTGTACCAAAATCAACTAATGTTTGAATATCTTGGCCGATTCGCTCTGCAGATACAGCCTGTGCAATTTGATGAAGCTGGGCCTGATCGCGATAATTCATTTCATTCGCCAAGAGGCTTTGACTCAATATAACTGAACCGACCGTGACCGAAAGTAAAGTAATAAGTGGATACTTGGACGATGACATACAAAAGCCTATGCAGTAATTTTTATTATGTCATTTGAGACTATCGCACCTTAAATAAACGACAACTTTTTTGAGATGAACACAAAACAAACACCGTTTAAGTGGGTTCATTTGAAAAAGTTATCAGGATGATAAGTTGCAAACAAAAAATAGCCACACAACTTTCATCCGATAATCATGTCCTGTAAAGACAATTACGCGTCATCTTCAAAAATGTCTTCTATCGCTAAGCCAAATAAACGGGCGGCCTTAAATGCTAATGGTAAACTTGGATCAAATTTCCCTTTTTCGATGGCATTAACGGTTTGACGAGACACATTGAGTAGCTCTGCAAGTTTTGCTTGAGTCCAGTCTCGTTCTGCGCGCAATACTTTTAAACGGTTTTTCATTCTTCATCCTCATCACAACCATATTGCTTTTGTAAAACAAAGGTCGATATCAGATAGGTCAAGCCCATAAAAATAACTAAATGCGAAATTTTCGCATCAAAGGCAATGATATGCACGTTACTCATGGTTTCATAAGCAATTCCCATCACCAGTACTGAGCCTAAGGTAATGCCCATTGCATGCAGTTGCAGCTTTTGCTGCATCTCATCTAGCCCAAGCAGCTGACGCTTATTCGCCAAAATCATTCCCACACCAATTGCAATATTCATCAATAACGCAATCACACTCATGACCACGCTTTGCTGCCAAATAAATGTTGGCCCAAAAGACACCAAAGCTAGGCTCACTAACCATGCAAACGTCCACTTAGCTAAATTCACGGTATTGTATTTATGTTTTTGCTGCCAATTCAATTCTGTATTCATAGTCACACCTTTAAGTAAAGTAAACTTGACTAAACTATTGCGTATCGAATACATTAAGTCAAGCTTGCTTTACAAAAAGAACAGTTAATTATACTTTTATCGCGACTGAGAAGATAAAGCTTGTAGTAATTGCGCTAAATCATTGTTCACCCATTGTGGATCAAGGCACTGCGCCAAATTTTGCTCGGCAAACCGCAAAAAGCCCAATGCCGCATAGGATAAATGGCGATCATTGCGCACTATGAAGTACCAGTGGCTCTCAAGGGGCAGTCCTTCAACTGGTAAAGTGACAATGCTATTATCGTGGGCCGGTAAAACATGCCGCGACAATAACGCAAGCCCCATTCCTGAGCTAACACCCACTCGGATCGCTTCATTGCTGGCCATTTGCATACTACTCGCTAAGGTTAGTCCTCGACTTTGCAAAAAGCTTTCAAACAGCATCCGAGTCGCAGAACCTGGCTCACGCAATAAAAAACGCTCTTTCATCACATCCGGTAAACGCAGGCTCGGTTGCTGCGCCAATGGATGATTCTGCGCAGCAACCAAGACTAAGGGATTACGTAAAAAACGACCCGCGAATGCATGCTCGAGTGAAGGTGGGTGGCTAAATACATATACATCATCCATACCTTGCTCAAATCGCCTTAATACTTGCTCACGATTCCCGATTTCAACAGTCACATCAACATTAGGGTGCGATTGGCTATAAGGCCCTAGTAACCGGGGCAAGATATACTGTGCAGTATTAACCATGGCAATACTAAAGCGACCCCGCAGGCCTTCTTGCAAGGCGCCTAAAAACGAATTGTATTCAGAAAAACTCGCTAAGGTTTGCTGACAAATACGGTATAACTCTTGTCCTGCCTGCGTCACAACCAGTTTGCTATGTTGATTTTCAAATAAAGGTTCACCAATCGCTTCTTTTAAGCGTTTTAGCTGCAATGACACCGTCGGTTGTGTCAAATGTAAACGGCGAGCGCTTTCTGTGATAGAACCAGTTTGTGCAACATCGACAAACACTTGCAGTAATCGAAAAGTTAAATGACGAATATTCATTGCAACACCTATAGATAATTATCTATAACATGTTATCAATGTTTTAATTTTCATCAATTGATAAAAACTCTTACACTGCATCTAATTTCTATCTATCTCTGAGGGGTCGCATGCCTGATATTGTTGTGATGTTTTTTCTGTTAGGGTTGTTTGCGGGGATTGTCCGCTCTGATTTGAGTATTCCTAAAGCAACATATGATACGCTCAGCCTACTGTTAATGCTGACCATTGGCCTTAAAGGTGGCATGGCGTTGCATGGCAACTTAAGCTGGGGCTTACTTCCTGAGCTCCTCACTGTCGTATTACTGGGTGCGCTGATCCCGCTTACTTTATTCCCTATTCTTAGAAAATTGATTGGCTTAAGCCTTGCAAATAGCGCCAGTATCGCAGCTCATTATGGTTCAGTCAGTGCAGGAACGTTTGCGGTTGCTTTAGCTTACACCCAAACCAACAACTTAGTGATCAACCCAGAAATTACCCTTTATTTAGTCTTGATGGAACTGCCAGCGATTATTGTTGGCTTACTGCTGTACCGTCGTTATAGCGCCGCACTCCCTGATGCTAAAACAGTCTCGATGGCTGAGTTGTGGCATGAAGCCTTAACTAACAAAGGTGTGATATTACTTGTCGGTGGTGTCATCATCGGTTTTATGTACGGCCCGCAACAAGGTGCACAAGTGACCGATCTGCTAATGGGCGGCTTCAAAGCGGTGCTGGCATTATTCTTACTCGAAATGGGCTTAACAGCTGCACAAACCTTGCGCCCCTTACCACTTAAACATTGGAAATTAATGATTTTTGCCTTGATCGCACCACTTTGTTTAGGTGTGCTCGGCGTGGGAGTAGGTACTTTTCTTGGGCTAGAACAAGGTTCGATTGTTATCTTAGCCAGTTTAACAGCCAGTGCCTCATACATTGCTGCACCTGCAGCGATCAAAGCATCCATCCCAGAAGCGGATATTGGCTTAGCCATGCTTAGCTCTTTGGGTCTCACCTTTCCTTTTAATGTGATCATTGGTATTGGTCTCTACCACCAGCTCGTGCAATGGTAAGCTAACTCTCACCCAAAATTCACTTACACAACTGAAAATGGCTGACAAGGAAGGCGTCAGCCATTTTTACTTCACGTATCTTTTTTATTGGCGACTCCATCAATCATTTTCACTAAGTTCAACATATGATCAAATTTCGCATCTACTGGCTCAGCGACCTCATCACTTCGCGCTTTTATCTCTGCCAAACTTTGCTGTAATCGCAACATACTGTCTCGCAATGCGGCTATCATCGGACTTTCTTCATTCCCTGATTGAGCAAAAAAATCTCGCTCTGCTGCCAATTTGGAGTGGCTCAACTCATTGACTGCATCAATCATCTGATTGAGCTGTCCGAGTGTTTGTTCATCATTTAGCCATTCAGTAAAGCGCGATATAGACTCTTTTTCTAAGCGGGTTAACTGACTATTCTCTGGAGAAAATGGGGTCGTTTGGCTCAGAAAGGTCGTGGCTGCACGCTCGGCTAAATCAACTTGCACCATTGACGCAGCCAAACCATCTTCGCGTAAATACACGCCACTACGCTGGATAATGCCCAATTCCTGATTATGTTGATCTTTGAGCGTATAATGTGCGGCTTCACTGCCTAAATAAAGTGCGCCAACACCCGCTTGCGCTAACTGCGTCAATGTTTTTTGCCCGTGTGAGTCTAAATGCCATATTTGCAAGCGTTCAAAGACTGCGTCATTTTCATCGATCCAGCCATTCCCATCGTCATCATAATGAGCAAGCTCTTTAAACGCCTCGCCTGTTAACCCGCCGAGTAACTCTGAGCCATTATTAATGTCACCATCTTGATTTTTGTCCAGCACTAAAAAACCTGAGCCTGCAGCCGCAAAGGCTAAGGTTTCTTGTTGCCCATCAAGGTCAATATCAAAATCAAAACTCACCGTACTTAATTTGGGACCTTGCCCGGATAAATCCAGTACAAGTGGATCGTAGCGCAGAGGCTGTGTTTGCTGAGATAACTGTAGATTTTCTTGCTTAAAATAAGCCTGATCCATCTTCAAACTAAAATTAAAATCAATCTCCCGACCATCAGCCAAACTCACTTGGCCTTGAGCCTGAAACTGAAGACTACTTTGCTCATATTCTAAAAAATATGATTGCATGGTGAAATCAGCTTGGTGACTCATTGATTGTATATTTATTCCTGTGGAGCTTTGCGTGACCAGAGTCGAGGAGTTTACCGGCTCTGAGTTGATAGCTCGCACTGATATCTGTTGAGAAATCAAATTTGAAAAAAGCTGGCTGAGTTCATGCTCTTGGTGAACAACTTGCTGGCCTTGCGAGCCACTTACCTTACTATTACTCGATATGTTTTGCCGTTGGGCAGCCAATTCACGCGCTGAATAAGTGTACTCGGTCGCTGTTTGTGTACCTCGCTCTACACCTTGTTGACCAAACAATGTTGAAGGGCGACTCTGAAGCTCTGTTTGAGTTGCACGATAGGTATGCGAATCCTTCGCTAACTGTGTTGAGAGCCGATAAGTATCGATTTTCATATCAGGTTTCCTAGCTTTATCTGTTACCTAATACATCGACCGTTAAGGTTAAATATTGAGCTGTTAATCAAGGTGAAAATTAAATGGGTAGGACAAGGTATCAGGCCAATAATCGCTAGCAACATACACTCATTATCCGTTTGTTCTGTAAGATGCTAACCTACAACGAGAAAGCTTAAATTAAGGATGAAATTTGCTTGTTGTAGGTTTTTATTTGCCTTACGAATATCGTTCGTCTGTGTTTAGTACATTAATCCAATAAACCGATAAAAAAGGCCATCTCTAGTGCGCGTTCTCGCAAACTTTTAAAGCGCCCCGAAGCACCACCGTGGCCTGCATCCATATCAGTTTTAAACACTAAAACATTATTATCCGTTTTCATTTCACGCATTTTTGCAACCCACTTCATCGGTTCCCAATACTGCACTTGAGAATCATGAAAACCCGTAGTCACTAAAATATTTGGATAATCTTGGGCGCATATATTATCGTACGGTGAATAGGCTAAAATTGTCTGATACGCAGTGAGTTCATTCGGGTTACCCCATTCATCATACTCATTGGTTGTCAGTGGAATGCTTTCGTCAAGCATCGTAGTCAACACATCTAAAAAGGGCACATGACAACCGACCCCTCGATAAAGCTCTGGCGCTTGATTGACCACAGCCCCCATTAATAACCCACCCGCACTACCACCTGAAGCAAATACTTTATCGCAATGGCCATATCCCTGTGCGATCAGCGCACGAGTCACATCAATAAAGTCATTAAAAGTGTTTTGTTTGTGGGCTTTTTTACCTTGCTCATACCAATCACGACCGAGCATTTCAGAGCCGCGAATATGGGCAATCGCATACACAAAACCACGGTCAAGCAAACTTAATGCATTACTTGAAAAGCTCGCATCAATGGTGATGCCATACGCCCCATAGCCATATTGAAACAATGGATTCGTACCGTCTTTTTTAAAGCTATCTTTGCGATAAACTATCGAAACGGGCACGCGCGCACCATCTCTTGCTTCAATAAAGAGCCGCTCTGACTGATAGCGACTTGCATCAAAATCACCTAACACTTGCTGTTGTTTTAATACCGTTTGTTCGCCAGTTGCGAAATCAAACTCTAAGAGTGAACCAGGGGTCGTTAAACTTGAATAATATAGGCGTGCACATGTCGCGCTTGGTTCTGGGTTTTCAGCCATGCCTGCAAAATAACAAGGATCATTGAATTCAAGAGGAAAGGAAGTGCCATCTTGACGATAAACGATAAACTTTAATTGCCCCGCCTCGCGTTCGGTGACCACCATATACCGTTCGAACAACTCCACACATTCCAACATGATGTCATCGCGATGACCGATCACCTCTTGCCACAAAGACTGATCACCGATTTCAGATTGGTGCGCGGTCATTAAACGAAAGTTTTTCGCCTGCCAATTTGTCACAATGAAAAAAGTTTCGCCTAATTTATCCGCATCATACTCATGACCTTTTTCTCGAGGACATAATTGCACAAACTGGCCATTGCAATCGTTGGCATCCAACACCCAAGTATCACTGGTTTCGGTAGACTCTAAATCAAGCATGATTAATGATTCATCACGACTTTTACCCAGCCCCATAAAAAAGCTGGCATCCTGTTCTTCAAATACCAACACATCATCGGCTTGCTTAGTGCCAAGCACATGGCGATATACTTGATAGCCTAAGAGGGTTTTGAGATCTTTTTTTACATAAAACACGGTTTGATTATCGTTCGCCCACACCGCTTGCCCTTCAGTGTTTTCAAGCACGTCGTCAAGCAGCAAATCTGTGGTTAAATCTTTAAAACGAATTGTGTAAATACGACGGCTATCAGTGTCTTCAGAGTACGACATTAACTGATCATTGGGGCTAATAGAAAATTCCCCTAAGTCGTAATATTCATGTACTTGAGCCAAAACATTGGTATCGAGTAATAATTGCTTATTGCCCCCGAGGGCATCTTCTGAGCGATAATAACGAGCAAATTCGTCATCACCACTTATTTCAGAGTGATACCAAAACGCCCCATCTTTAACTGGCACCGTACTATCATCTTTAACGATTCGATCTTTAAGTTCATTGAATAACGCATCTTCCAGAACCTGGTGTTGCTTAAGTACAGAGTCACAATAGCGATTTTCGGCTTCTAAATGCTCGATAATCTGAGGGTTTTTTCGCTCATCATCCCGCATCCAATAATAATTATCGCATCGCGTATGCTGATGGTGAGACATTTCAAACGGTTTTTTTATCGCTATAGGTGCACTGATACTCGGGTTAGCCACAAACAATTTCCATACAGAAGATCAAATTGGCGCATATTTTAACGCAATCCATAAAAAAAGCCCGAGTTAATCAAGACTCGGGCTTTGGCTAAACCATCATAGAAATGGTTACTCAAGGGAAAAACATTATGAGAGAGCTATTAATTTTTACTCTAGCCGCTGCCAAGCTAACGGCCAATTTTTACCCACGCCGGGTTCATACTGTTCGTCCATGTGCCCTCCTAAGCGGCAAAATTCGGTATATGGCCATGGCCGACACATATAAATGGCATCAGTTTTACGATGATAAACACGATCGCCTGCGCGATAATCACTGCGGTATTGAGGAAAAATATAATCATACAACGAGTCCAAAATGACTTGTTGTCCTTTACACGTATCGGCATGCATAAAACGAACATCAACACTCACAATCCCGCTGGCTTGCAAAGCAAAAATACTGTTTTGACCATAACTTGGGATGATGCCAATTTCAGGGTAGTGCCGCCCCGCCTGCAACACTTTAAAATGTTTATTAATGTACTCGCAGAGTAGCTTAGGCCAAACATGAGGCTCTCCTTCACTCGCTTGAGCTACTTCATACTCAAACGACAGTTCAGGTAAATTACCTAATTGATCAAATAATGCAAAGTGAACTCTGTCACCTTTATTTAACCGATAATCCGTCACAAACGTATGAATAATATGCCAATCACCAGGTAATAAACCTGCCAATACATTAACCATACAAGCACCTTTTAAGGTTATTTTGTTTCATGCAACATGCCGCCAGCATACAAGTACACCTTCTAATCCTTTAATAACACGTGAGTTTATTTGGCGACCAAACACTAACAGTGCATGCACTGTGAAGGCACAATGAAGAACTCATTGCGGCAACCCCGCTGTCGTAGCCATGCAACAAGACATGACCGTAGATCGGAAGCTTTGCGTCCTAACCTTTCGATTAGTTTGCCAATATAAGCGCAGATCATAGCTTAAGTGCCATCAATATCAAACTAAAATACTACCGACAAAAATAAAACCACACTTTAGAACCAGCTAATGACCCCTTTCAACGCTATGAATCAACCCTATAATTGCATACAATAGACCAAAATAACAACCTATTGAGCATCCTATGCCGTTATATCCCCTGCTAATTGTGCGTATTTGCTTGTGCCTTTATTTACCCTTCGTATCAGCCGCTGACTTGCAACTCAATCGATACGGTTCGCCTTCTGCGATGCAACAGTTTGATCAATATGGTAATCAGCAGTTTAATCCTTTTTTCGATCTCGGTAGCTGGCATGGCTTTCTGCAACCCGCCACCACCAATGAATATGGTGGCTTTACAGGGCCAATGTTAATTGCTCAAGAATATGGCATCTTTATCGCCAAGCAACTCGAGCAAATTTCATTGCATCATCAAGACACCCAACGTCGTTTTGATCTAACAAACGCAAAGCACAGCATACAAACGTTGCCTGGCCAACTTATCCAGCACTACAAATGGCCAACGCTACACCTCTCCCTCACACTGCAGTTTATAAACTCGACCACTGCCTTAATTGAAACTCAGTTTACTAACCTCACTCAGTATCCACTGTCATTGAATCTGCAATGGCAAGGAACCTTACACAAGACATTTTCCAAAACACAAACGTACCAAGCACGCTATCCTGATTGGCAGATGCATTTTGACACAACACCCGACGTGCTTACGGTCAAGTTTTCTAAAATGAGCGCCCCTTGGCAAATGTTGTTTTCTGGCCAAGAGCAGTATCAAATTACCCGCTCTATCCGTTCTAAGACGCAGCTCAGCTCACAAAAAAACAGCTATCTCAGTCAGGCAGTTCTGGAGCTCCCTCCCCATCAAAGCAGCACAATTTATACTCAACAACGCTATATTCAACACCCTAATGAGACGCCCGCAGTAGCTTGGAAAAACATTACAGAATTAAACAACCAGCAACAAAAACGCTGGGCAACCTATCAGCAGCGCCTCAACCCTCAGTCTCAGATCCCCCTCGCGTTACAAACCAAAGCTGTTGCGACCTTAATGGGTAACTGGCGCAGCCCTCAAGGTGCTATTTTGCACGATATCGTCAGCCCTTCGACCACAGCCCGCTGGTTTAACGGCGCATGGGCTTGGGATTCATGGAAACATGCCTATGCCTTGGCCAAAATCGATCCTGAATTAGCTAAAAAGACCGTTATTTCAATGTTTGATTATCAAATCAGTGCACATGATCCAATTAGACCGCACGATGAAGGCATGGTAATAGATGCCATTTTTTATAATAAAGATCAGCAACGTGGTGGCAAAGGTGGCAACTGGAATGAACGCAATACTAAACCTCCATTGGCCAGCTGGGCTGTTTGGCAAATATACCAACAAACGCACGATCGAGACTTCATCACACAGATGTTTCCTAAACTGCTCGCGTACCATCAATGGTGGTATCGCAACCGCGATCATAACCAAAACGGCTTAGTTGAATATGGCGCCACCTTGCACCCACTTCAAACGAATGAACAAGGCGAATTACGCTTCACAGTCGATTACTTATCACCAATCACCAACCTTGCTTTAAGCCAGTGTGCACTGGAGTCTGCCACAGAATATTTTCGTTACCAATGTAGTGGTAACAACTTGTATAAACAAGTGCTAGAGGATGCGAATTACATAGCGTTAGATATCCCTGTTCAACATGGTGCTGGTTGGGAGTCTGGTATGGACAATGCTGCCCGGTTTGGTTTTATCAACCCAGAACAGCTCGCACGTTATGCCACAACCTTCCACCATGGCGACCTAAAAAAAGCCCGTCAAGACTGGCAAGTGCAGTTTTTACCCAACCAAAATAATCAGCAGCTTGTCGGGTACTCAATCAACCAAGAGTCAGTTGAACTCAATAGCTATTTAGCACAAGAAAAACGACTTCTCGCAAACATGGCGTCATTACTCGGCAACCCCCGCTTTGCACAGCAACTCAACACTGATGCCCGCACACTCACCGATAAAATTAACGCCTGCTTTTTTGATGCCCAAACTGGCTTTTATTACGACCGACAACTGAGCACTTTGTCATCCGACACCTTGTGTAGCGGCCAACTTCTCAGTCATCGCGGTAAAGGACCTGAAGGTTGGGCTCCTTTGTTTACTAAAGTGGCCAGCCCACAACACGCGCAACGCGTAGTTAAAAATATGCTCAATCCAAAAGAGTTTAATACTCATGTACCATTTCCAACCGCAGCCCTGAGCAACCCTGCCTATGATCCTAATATTTATTGGCGAGGCAGAGTATGGCTGGATCAAGTCTATTTTGCTTTAATCGCACTGCAAAACTATGGCTATTCGCAACAAGCTCAACAGCTATTAACACGGCTGATAAATCACGCAGAAGGGTTACTCGATTCGCAGCCGATTCGTGAAAATTACCATCCAGAAAACGGCCAAATGCAAGGTGCAACTAATTTTAGCTGGAGTGCTGCTCATCTGTTAATGCTAGCACAAGAGGTCAATTCACCCACCTTGCTGCCCGAACAAGTAAAAAATCAGTAAGCACTTACAATTAATTACAACTTTTCAATAGGGTGTCAGCGTATAATCGCGCGCTACACTCTATTAGTACATAACCAAACGCGGCCTCATAACATGAAATTCTATCTCTCACTTTTATTCAGCTTTTTTCTTGGGGTTATTCTCTGCTACAGTTATTTTTCTTTTTTGGGTGCCAATTCAACAACTGACGTCACCAGACCTTTTCACTCCAAAACAACAGAAACGCTCTCTCACTCCATCGAGGTCAATCCACCTTCTGAGTCTGAATCACTTAGCAATCGAGCCGTGAAAGCCAATATGCATCACTCTCACGAACGAGATGAATCGACTGATGACAACAATCACAATAATGCTGATAGCCAACAGCCCACAGGCACGGTTCCTGAACTCGACTTTACGGCTCTCGATACCCATTTTCAGAGCCTTGAGTTTGCAAAAGCAGCTGCGACCATTGAAGTCAATTTTGCTCTCACAGAAATCAGCCACACTTTATCTTTGACTGAGCAACAGTTAAGCGCACTCAGCACACTGCTACACGACAAAAATAATGCTGAGATCGAGCTTATGACACCGTATTACCAACGTATGGCCACAAATAACAATCCATTTTTATCCGCCGAACAAGACCAAATAGAACTTGAAGCAATCAACCTCGAACGCGATGCAATCCAACAACAATTCGAGCAACAATTAACTCAATATTTATCGGCTAAACAAATCGAAAGTTATCAAGCACTAGAAAAGCAGAAAATCATCCAACAACATGAACTTGAAAAGTTTTATAGCACACAAAGCTACTTTGCCATGTTGCCAGACCTACAAGAGAGTCAAAAGCAGGTCATCTTAGATATTTACCAACAAAGCTACCAACAAAACATGGCTAACTTAGACGTGAAACTTGGCGCATTTGGTACTGCTCACCGTCAGTTTTCTCAAGGTGAACACCCGATGCAAGCCGTTGAACCGCAAATTGAACAAATTTTAACGCCTGAACAATTAGCAAAAAAGAAACAGTTTGAAAACCTAGAAGCTGGGTACTAACACTCCAGCCGCTTATTTACATGCTTGTTGATATTGCTTTGGGCTTTGGCCGAACATCGCTTTAAAGCGACGACTAAAGTGACTCGGATCATTAAACCCACTATCAAAACAGGCTTGTGTCACGCTTAAGCCCTGTTTAATTTTTTTTGCCGAAAATTGTAGCCGCTGCTGCAGTAAAAAGGCCTGTGGCGTGCAATGTAAATGCTGCTTAAACATCGCATACAAGCGGCTACGACCCATACATGCCACTTTACACAGTTGTTCAATTTCGATTGGGTGCATTAAATTTTGCTCGATAAACTGCACCACAGCTTGCAACGCTGAGCCTGTAGGATCTTGTCGAGCATGGTGTAACAACATCTGTGAACTATTAAAGCGTAGCAATCGCACAATGAGTTCAGTAATCCCTAAATCAATCAGCATGCTTCTATCTGATGGTTCCTCAATAAAAACCTGACTTAGCTTGTGATACAAAGCTTGTGTAGCGGAGCTATTATCCAGCTGCATAGTCGAATACATTTGTTTAAAATCAGCTGTTTGCTCAAGCGCCATTTTATCAACGACCTGTTGAATTCGTTTGCTGTCGATCTCGATGGTTAAACAGGATGTTGGTTGTTGCCAGCTAGCCGTAGGGAAATCGATTGCGACCTGTTCACCTTGCGCAATAATGAAGCTCTGCCCGGGAAAAAAACGCTGGCCTACTTGCAAACTATGGTGATGCATCACTTTTTCGCCCTGAGTCATCGCACACAACATCAATTGCTCAGCACGAAATGGCACCGCCTTAGCCGCTTCGTAAGTATCATACACACACAACTGCACGTCATCAGCATTAAACACCGTACAGTTATCAATTAAGGTTTTGATTTTTTTATTATTAAGTTGGCTACTTCCGGTCAAAACGTGCATGGATTTTTCCTTTGTTACCTGTCGCTAGCATGGATGAGAAATGTACAAACAGTCAAGTTTTTTGCACCGAGCGACAAGTTATCGCCTTTGTTAGCTTCTAGTCTGGTAGGTCAAACAACACACAATTGGACACATAATAATGATTTATAAAAATCCAGGCCAACCCGGCGCTCTTGTTTCTTTCAAATCACACTATGGTAATTTTATTGGCGGTAAATGGATTGAGCCCGTTGACGGCCAATACTTCGACAATACGAGCCCTGTGACAGGCGAAATTATTTGTAAAATTCCACGTTCGAATGATAAAGACATTAACCTCGCACTCGATGCAGCCCATGCAGCTAAAGAAGCGTGGGGAAAAACATCCGTAACAGAGCGGAGCAACTTACTACTAAAAATAGCCGACCGAATAGAGCAAAATCTTGAGATGCTCGCCGTTGCAGAAACGTGGGATAACGGCAAAGCGGTGCGTGAAACCTTAGCGGCTGATCTGCCTTTATGTGTTGATCATTTTCGCTATTACGCAGGATGCATTCGTAGCCAAGAAGGATCGATTGGTCAGATTGATGAGCAAACAGTCGCCTATCACTTTCATGAACCCCTTGGTGTGGTCGGGCAAATCATTCCATGGAACTTCCCATTATTAATGGCCGCATGGAAACTGGCTCCTGCATTAGTAACCGGAAACTGCGTTGTGCTTAAGCCTGCAGAGCAAACACCTGTTTCAATCTTAAAGCTCATTGAAGTAATTGAAGATTTACTGCCTGCTGGCATATTAAATGTTGTTAATGGCTTTGGTAAAGAAGCAGGTGAAGCACTTGCAACCAGTAAACGTATCGCTAAAATCGCCTTTACTGGCTCAACACCTGTCGGGGCGCATATTCTTAAATGTGCAGCCGAAAACATCATTCCTTCTACCGTCGAATTGGGCGGAAAATCACCAAATATCTATTTCAACGATGTGATGGAACAAAGTGAAGAATACATTAGCAAATGCGTTGAAGGGGCAGTCTTGGCGTTTTTCAATCAAGGTGAAGTGTGCACTTGCCCGTCGCGTTTATTGATTCAAGAAGATATCTACGATGCTTTTATTGCCAAAGTGATCGAACGCACAGAGCAAATAAAACGGGGTAATCCACTGGATAGCGAGACCATGGTCGGCGCTCAAGCATCACAACAACAGTTTGATAAAATCTTAAGTTACCTTGAAATCGGTAAACAAGAAGGAGCGCAAGTTCTTGCCGGTGGCGGCATTGAAGCCATCAGCGATGATTTATCTAAAGGCTACTACGTACAACCCACGTTGTTTAAAGGCGATAATTCAATGCGAGTATTCCGCGAAGAAATTTTTGGCCCTGTCGTCAGTGTAACCACCTTTAAAGATGAAGCTGAAGCCATTGCAATTGCCAATGACACTGAATTTGGCTTAGGGGCAGGGCTGTGGACGAAAGATATGAACCTCGCTTATAGAATGGGTCGCGCCATTGAGGCTGGTCGAGTTTGGACTAATTGCTACCATCATTACCCTGCCCACGCTGCATTTGGTGGTTACAAAAAATCTGGGGTTGGCCGGGAGACCCATAAAATGATGCTTGATCATTATCAAAATACCAAAAACCTTTTAGTAAGTTATGCCGACAGCCCGCTTGGTTTTTTTTAGACCCAGCAATACGCGATAACCCCCTTTATCCCTAGTTTAAAACGTCAACGCCATGTAATGCATGGCTTTGACGTTTTAAAAAATTAAACAAACAAAAAAGCCTGCTCATTTCTGAGCAGGCTTTTTGTCCAATGCTAAAATAACCGCTAAGCGCTAGGCTTTTTGTTCTTGCGGGCGAACAGTTTTATTACGCGATAATTTAATTTTAACCCAGCTAAAAGGCTTGCGCAGGTCATACAATATTAAGTACAAGCACGGTACCAAAATTAAGGTCACAATTGTGGCAAACAGCACCGCAAAACCAAGCGCGACCGCCATAGGAATTACAAATTTTGCTTGTAAGCTAGTTTCAAACATAATCGGCAAAACCCCCACAAATGTGGTGATTGAAGTCAGGGTTATCGCCCTAAATCGCGCACAACCCGCTTCAATGACAGCCTTTTTAATCGCATAGCCTTCTTCGCGTTTTTGGTTTACATAGTCAGTCATTACCAAGCTATCATTGATCACCACGCCTGCAGCGGCAATCAAACCAAATGTCGACATCATGCTGATATCTAAACCAAAGAAGAAATGCCCCCAAATCGCACCCGTCAAACCAAACGGAATCACCGACATAATAATCAGTGGCTGAGAATAGCTCTTAAGCGGCACCGCCAGCAGAATATAAACAATGATCATGCCCGCTAAGAAAAACAGCATTTGCTCATTAGCTTGCGCTTGCTGCTCCTCAATAGCACCACCGAGCTCACTTTTCACTGAAGGGAACTCAATCGCTAACTGAGGCAATAAATCATCTTTGACCTTTTTAACTACTTCATTTGGTTCAATCACTTCTTCGTCAATTGCACCATACACATAAACGGTACGGTAGCCACCTTCACGACGAATGTAACTAATCCCTGGTTTTTCAGCTAATCCAACAACATCACCCAACATCACTTCTTGGCCACTTGGCGTGGTTACAACTGTGTATTTAAGCGACGAGAACGCTTCCCGGGTTAATTTAGGATAACGCACCATCACACGGACTTCTTCGCCATCTCGTAACACACGTTGCGCTTCACCGCCGTAAAAACTAGCGCCAACTTGATTCGCAATTGATGACAAGGTCAGGCCTAAATCATACGCAACCGGCAGCAACGTAATTTGCACTTCTTTGCTAGCCGGATCGATCGTCGAGCTAACATCGTACAAGCCTTCTTGCTGTTGCAGCATATCGATTAAACGACGACCCGCGGCATTGAGGGTATTGATATCTGAACCATACAATAAATAACCAAATTCACCATCACCACCACTACCATTAACATCATCTTGAATGCTAAATGATTTCATCCCGGGGATCTCTGGTAACGCTTCCCGCCAACGGCGTGATAACTCAAAGGTGTTAAATGGGCGCAATTCCTCATCGACCAACGGTGCTAGCAAGCGCGCTTCGGTACGCCCTTGGTTAAACGCTAAAATATCGCGGATCATACCTTGACCATATTCAGCCTTTGTTTGCTCATCAATGTCTAAAATAATCTTTTCGATGGTTTTAAGCGCATCAATGGTTTGTTGATCTGAGACATTTTCATTCATCTCAATTTCAATGCCCGGAAAGTCATGCGGCACTTTGGGTGTCGGGACCGTGCGTACATAATTGGCACTGATCAACGCAATACTAATTAAAAAGAAACCAATAAAACCACTAAACACCAACCAACGCCACTCGGTGCATTTACTTACAAAGCGTTTGTACGGGCCATTGACGAAACTAAAAAAGTTGCGGTTAAAGCGGGCACGCCAGCTTGTTTCAGGGATCGGATCAAATCGGCTATGTGCTAAATGCGCAGGCAAGATGAGTTTTGATTCAATCAAACTAAACACCAAACACAGCATGACCACCACAGCTATCCCGTAAAAAAAGGCACTTTCAGGGCCGCTCGACAATGTAAAGGGCGCAAAAACAGCGATAGTCGTCAACACCCCAAAGGTGGCAGGCGTTGCCACACGTTTAGTACCGCGTACAACGTTTTCAACTCCTCCGCCATTTTTTTCGATTTCGGTGTAGGCACTTTCACCTATGACAATCGCATCATCGACCACAATCCCAAGCACCATAATAAATGCAAAAAGAGAGACAATATTAATCGTGACACCAAATAATGGCATCATCATCACTGCACCTAAGAAACACACAGGCAAGCCAACCATCACCCAGAGCGCGAGTTTAAAGCGCAAAAATAGGCTCAACATCAACATTACCAACACAGCTCCTTGGAAGAGGTTTTTTAACATCATATCGAGGCGAGCATTAAGGTAATAAGTCATATCAACCAAGGTTTTTAGCTCAAGGCCCGGCGGCAGTGTTTTGTTGCGTTCAACAATAAAATCTTTCACCGATTGCGCAACCGGAATCATATTTTGGTCTTTGGTTGCCTTCACCGCGATATAAATAGAGTTTTGACCGCTGTACTTAAAGTAGCGCTCACCCTCCGTAAACTGATCTTTAATAATGGCGATATCTTGCAGCAACACTTTGGCACCGTTTTCACCAATTTTGATTGGTATTTGACGGAACTCTTCGCCACTATAAAACTGGTTTTCAACCCGCACAGAAATAATTCCGGCATCTGTACGAAGCTGCCCGGCTGAAAAATTGGCTGAATAACGACGAACCGCTGCAGAGACATCATTTAAAGTAAGATTATACTTACGCAGTGTTTCTGGCTGAATCTCAATGGCAATTTCATCAAGTGGCACGTCTAAATCAACTAACGAGACATTATTAAGTTGCAGTAGTTCGTCTTCGATTTTTTTCGCGATGGGTTTGAGCTCCGTGAGCGGCCAATCACCGACTAAAGACATCTCGATTACTTGCTGGCGAAACTCCGCTTGGTAAATAGTAATCGGCTCCATATCGGCTGGAAACGTCGCAATACCATCAACCCGAAGCTTAATTTTGTCGAGCACTTCTGGTAAATCTTCATCAGGGTTAATTTCTAAAGAAATTCTCCCTGAGTTACGAAACGCCCGTGACACTCCTTTTTTAACTTCGGTAATATCTTTAATCGATTCTTCGATTTTAATTAAGATACTTTCTTCAATTTCTTGTGGCGAGGCCCCAGGATAAGAGGCGTTGATATTAATGTAGTTAATTTCAACATTAGGAAACATCTGACGCTGAATCGTAAAATAACTCACAATTCCCATTACAATGATGAAAAACATCATTAAGTTTGCCGCAACCGAGTTATTGGCAAAATACGCGATAATACCTGTTTGTTTTTCAGGGGCTGCTTGAATGGTCACAATAGCGCTCCTTATAAACTATCAGTTTGGGTCGGTGCATTGACCTCTGCATTGGCGATTTTCACTTCCATGCCTTTTTGTGGGTATTCAGGTAAGGTCAACACCAACTTATCTTGACTGTCGAGACCGGCATTAATTAAGAAATACTCACCTTCTTCGCGTAAAACTTGTACTTGTTTCGGCTGTAACTGTTGCTCGTCATTGACAATCCACACCGTGCTGTTATTAACAAGCTCTTGCGGTAAACGGTAAATCTGATTTAAGGTTTGACCAGCAAAGTTCACTTCAACATAGCTGCCGAATTTAAGCGGTGGCACATCATGGGTTAATCCATAAGGATCCTCAATGCGAACCACTAAATTACTCATCCGTGTGGCACTATCAATGATCCCGAGATCACGGGCAATAAACGCTTCGCGGGTAATATTAGCGATACCTTTTTGACTGACCGTCGCTTTGAGGCCTTTAATTTGACGCGGTAAAAATGCACTATCAAACCCAGCAATAGGGATCAGCACTTCGGCAGTTTCTATATTATTGAGCGTAGCAACATGTGCACCCGTACTCACAAATTGACCCAATCCTAGGTCGCGGCTAATCACTAAGGCATCAAACGGTGCACGTACTTGGCAATTATCTAAATCGCGCTCTGCACGTTTTAAATTGGCTTGTGCAGATTTAACCGCAGCTTGCGCACTGAGAATTTGTGGTTTACGAAGATACAAATCACTATGCGCCAAGTTTGGTGAGCGCATAGCTTCTTTACGCGCCACTTCACCGGCCGCTTGCTCTTCAATTAATGCCGCTTGTGCACGTGCCAACTCCGCTTGTGCTGAGTACACTTGAGCTTGATAGTTATCTGGTTCAATACTAAACAAAATCTCGCCGCGCTTTACGAGTCCACCAGCCACAAACTCTGGGTGCCAATTGATTATTTCACCAGACACTTGTGCAGATAATTGCGTCCGTTCAAGCGGTCTGACTTCGCCATAACTCGTGATAACCACTTGGTGATCACTAGCTGCAAGCGCTTCAATTTTCACTGTTGGGCGTTTATCGACAACTTTATTTTCTTCTTTTTCGTTTGCGGTCGCGTTAATCCCGCTAAACACGCCAATCGACCCTACTAACACCACTAAGGGCAATAAACCTTTCATCCATTTACTGTTCATGTGTGACACCCTAAAAATTAACTGCTCAGATAGTAACAAATCTATGATAGTTAAAGATATTGACAATTGTAACTAGGTGTTACATTTGTCAGCGTAATTCAGATCATTTTTAAGCAATTGATAGCCACTCGCGGTGAACTTGAAACAAAACAGTAGTGAAATATTAATAAAGCAGGTAGATTTTAATCATTTGGCAGGAGCAAGCACATCTATGCGTATTTGTTTTACCGTACTTCTATTTACTTTATTGGCAGCATGTAAAAGCACACAAGCGCCCGTACCTACACCACTTAAAAACCCACTCAGCTTGGTCAATGCAAACCTTTTTACACCGGTCAGCAACCTTAATGAAAATGAGATTTTTTACCTAACAGCAGAGCAACAACAAGAGTTTTTAAACTTTTATCACCTACAAAAAAGCAAAGAGTTTCCGAGTAGTAATGAGCGCATTATTCTTAACTTTTTAGATGAAAAGCTCACCGGCTTTACTTTCCACGGCGATACGCTTAACGCTCAAGACGCTTTCGCACAAAACCGCGGTAACTGTATTTCTCTGGCCGTTTTTACTACAGCACTGGCTGATTTAATCAACAGCCCAATAGATTACCAACTCGTAATCAACGAGCCGGTCTATTTTAAAAAAGGCAGCCTCATTTTAAGCTCAAGCCATTTACGTAGCCGGGTGTATAACACTGATAATTCAGCACCGAAGGACACCCTCTTTTATATTCCCAAAAGCGTTATCATTGATTATTTTCCAACCCGAGGACAAGTCAGGGCTAAAAAGGCTCAAAGACCGCAATTAATTGCGAAGTATTACGCTAATTTAGCGGCCGAGGCGCTCGTCAAAAACAAGCTAGATTTAAGCTTTTCATATTTATTCAATGCCATGCAGCATGACCCTTACAATAACGAATTAATTAACTTACAAGCAGTATTACATCGCCGTGCGGGAGATACTGATACTGCCTCTGCATTATATCAATACGCTGTTGAGAATGACTTAGCCAATATCAACTTATATCAAAACTATTTACAGCTGGCACAAAGTCAAAACAACCAAACCTTAGTACAGACCTTAAACACCCAAATAGCGCATATTAACGACCCAAACCCCTATTCTTGGTTAGAGTTGGGGCAGCAAGCACTTAATAATCAAGATATTACCTATGCTAAGTTTTATTTTGGTAAAGCAATAAAAGCCGCGCATTATATTCCAGAACCTTATGTTGAATTAGCTAAAATCGCTTATAAAAATGGTGAATTAACACAAGCAAACCAGTTATTAGCTACCGCCATAGAACGCACTTACGACGATGAAAAGCTCACAATTTACCAAGCAAAATATCAAGCATTGCAAACTGTAGCGACAGAGAAAAATTAAAACGATAAAACATGGGGTAATTACATCAAGGGCCGCTACTCGCAGTTGTTATTCATAATTGCGCCATCCCCCGCAACTTCTATTGCTGCTACCGCGCCAAGAATGTTCGCTGCGATATCAGTTTGTGAGCATAGTGCGTTTAACACTATGCTCACAAACTGAGCTGTGTCTCGTGTTAAAACTGACTATTAAATGATAAAGCTAGCCAGCTTTGATTTTGATTCATATCAAGTCGAACATCTTGAAGTGGATGGCTATAACCCAAAGTCAGCTCTGTATGTATTTTGTCACTCAAGGCCCAATGTAAACCAGCGCCAAATTCAGCATGGTTGAGACCATCATGCTGATCAGATGCATACCCAAAATCTAAACCTAGTCCCACACTCGAGAAAAACGACAGCTGCTCATTAATCAATACAGGCTGCAAATTGGCCATCAACATAACAAAGCCCCCCTCTGCCTCGGTAGAATACACATAATCAATGCTCGGGACCCACAGCTGATAATTTGAAAAAGCCAACCCAAAAGACAACTCCGTGTCGTATTGATTAACTTCTGTAAACGCCAAACGAGCAAGACCAACGTACCCTTGCCAATGTTCATGCTGAATATTTTGCACCACACTAAGGTTAACTTCTTGATATTGTTCTTTTGTTCCTTGGCCAACCCAAAGATGTATATCAGTCTGCTCAACTGCCACACTACCTAGCACATAGCGCAATCCACCTTCAGCTAAGTTATTGCGCCCCTCCGTCACATATTTACTTTGCCACCCTGCAGATAATAACCATTCAGGTTTGAGTTCACTGGCTTCAACCCAACACATTGGAGTAATAAGTACACCTGATAACATTGCACTCTTATAGTTTTTTACATTAATCATTACTACCACCAAACAGAGTAATCATAAAAATACAGCACACTTTAACTATTACATAATTTTAACATATACTCTGATATCAACCGAACCATTTGCAACTTCAATTAAAAAATAACAAAGAGAACAATATGGATAATCAAAACGTACCTAGTACCACTCCTAAATGGCTTAAACCCTTTGCTTGGATAATGGTGATATGGAACTTACTCGGTTTGATGGCGTTTTTCATGCACATCACGATCACCCCAGAACAACTCGCCGCCTTACCTGAAGCTGAGCAATTGCTTTATCAAAACGCAGCAAGCTGGGTCGTAATTGCTTTTGCCCTTGCTGTGTGTGCTGGTACAGCCGGCTCTATCGCTCTCGCATTGGGTAAAAATCTCGCCTTCCCGTTACTTAGCTTGTCGCTGATTGGTGTGTTGCTCCAAAACTTTCATAGCTTTATATTGCAAGACAGCCTCGCAGTATATGGCACTACCGCGTTGATTATGCCTGCTGTGGTAGTCTTTTTTGCTATCGTGTTGGTGATTGTCGCAAAACAACAACACGCCAATTCTTAAACTACACCTATCATTTAAACTGCCGTCTTTTGTAACACCTAATCGTCACCCGTGTTACAAAAGCGCCTCTCATTCAAATTTTTCCATAACTCTCTCTCTGCCCTACTCTACATCACACTTACAAGCAACATGCTGTAACACTTTTTGACCCTATAGGCGTTCATCACAGCTATTGGTGCACTTAACGCAGCGAGTTTTTGTCCGTATATTGGTTCAGGTACAATTTTGAAAGTATGAACAACACACTATTAATAATAACGAGGAACTGCGCGTGAAAATTTCAAACATCGCGTTAGCGCTTACTTTAGCGTTAAGCGTATCAAACCCAGCGCTTGCTGCAGATAAAAAAGCCGATAAGAAAGATAAAAAAGAAACCACCATTGCTTCTTTAATCAAAGATAAAACCGAGTTTTCTGGTTTATTTAACCTCTATCAAGATGCCAAAACGGGCGAAAATTTGATGGTGATTAACGAATCACAACTTGATACACCGTTTGTTTATTTTGCACACACAGTTGATGGTGTCACGGATGCGGGTCACTTTCGTGGCTCATATCGTGAAACAAAGCTCATTGAGTTTCGCCGCCACTTTGATCGCATTGATATCATCAGCAAAACACCGCGTTTCTTATTTGATGAAAACAGCGCCATCGCCAAAGCCAGCGACGCCAATATTTCTGAAGCGGTGCTAGCCAGCATCAAAATCGAAAAAGCCGAAAAAGGCCAAATTGCGTTTAACGTCGATAAACTATTTTTAAGCGAAGCACTTCATAAAGTGTCACCTTGGAAAAATCCTAATGATAAAAATGCTAAAAAGCGCTTTAACCCAGGTAAGTTAGACGACAAAAAATCACGTATTTTATCAAATCGTACCTATGCTAATAATCTCGACGTAGTGGTTGATTATGTGATGAGTAACGCCAACCCCACTGTTCGTGGCTCAAGTGCAGTCTCCGATCCACGCACTGTCTCAGTGAAAGTGCAACACTCATTTGTTGCCCTGCCAGAAAACAGCTATCAGCCACGTTATGATGATGCTCGTGTGGGTTACTTTACCAACCAATTCGACCAAATGACTTCAAGTGATTGGACACCGTATCAAGATGTAATCAAGCGTTGGGATCTGCAGAAAAAAGATCCAAGTGCTGCGGTTTCTGAACCGGTTAAACCGATTACTTGGTGGATAGAAAACACCACGCCAGTCGAATGGCGCGATACCATTGAGCAAGCGGTACTGGCATGGAATACCTCGTTTGAAAAAGCAGGGTTTAAAAATGCTCTCGAAGTAAAAGTCCAACCAGATGATGCAGATTGGGATGCCGGTGATATCAACTATAACGTGTTACGTTGGACTTCTTCGCCACGCCCACCTTTTGGCGGCTATGGCCCTGCGCTAGCTAATCCATTGACGGGTGAAATTTTAGGCTCTGATATCATGTTAGAGTTTGTTTTTATGAAAAACCGTTGGATTTATGACTCGTTATTCTCACAAGGTGCCACCAGCCTAACCGACCACACCGATGATCAAGCCAACCAACTACATTGCTCATTAGGTCATGAACTACAACAAAATATGATGATGGCCAATACGTTAGCATCGGGCGCTGACATCGAAAAGAAAGCCATTTTAGCTGAAGGTTTGCGTCAACTCGTGCTACATGAAGTCGGCCATACGTTAGGTCTGAACCACAATATGAAAGCTTCAATTTTGTGGAACGAAAAAGACATTCACGACAAATCAAAAACACAAGGCGTGCTAACAGGCTCGGTGATGGACTACAGCCCAGTAAACGTTGCGCCGCTTGGCCAAACTCAAGGTGACTACTTCCAAACCAAACCAGGTCCATACGATGACTGGGCGATTGAATATGGTTACTCTGCCGCGTTAACCGATAAAGCCGCTGAGCAAGCTCGTTTAGACACGATTTTATCTCGTTCAAATGAACATGCTTTAGCGTTTGGTAACGATGCCGATGATATGCGCGCACCAGGTCGCCATATTGACCCGCGCGTGATGATTGGTGATATGTCATCTAACGCCGTGGCTTATGCAAGCGATCGCATGGATTTAATCAATCATATGCTCGATGAGCTAATTGACACTGCGCGCGTACAAGGTCAATCACATCAACAACTATTAACCTCTGCCAATATGCTGTTTGGTCAATATCGCACCCAAGCGGGCGTGATTTCTCGCTACATTGGTGGTGTGTATGTTGAGCGTAACGTGGTAGGTACGGATGATTCAGTCAAACCGTATACGCCTGTGCCAGCTGATATTCAAAAAGCAGCCATGAGTACCCTTGCGAAAAAGGTCTTTGCACCTGATACCTTAGCTAACATGAAACCGCTGTATAACTACATGCAACAGCAGCGTCGCGGCTTTAATCATTATGGAAAAAATGAAGATCCTAAAGCTCACAAAATGTTGCTTAGCCTACAGACAAACGCATTGAACCAATTGCTTCATGCCAATGTTTTACAACGGATTTCAGATACGGCCCTATACGGAAATACCTATAGCCTCACTGAATTTATGAACGACTTGACCACCAGTATTTTTGTTGAAGGCAACAGCAACTCAGTCAGCCAAAACTTACAAGTAGAGTATGTGAATCGCTTAATCGCGATAGCAGGTTCTGGTAAAGCATCTAAATATGATTACCTTGCACGTGCCGCTGCGTTAGGCCAACTTCAAGATATTGCCGATACCAGCACACCGTGGGGCGCCGATAAAGCAACCAAAGCCCATAAAGCTTACCTTGATTTGCTGATCGAAAAAGCCCTTAAAGCGTAAATAAAATGATGTAATACATTATTTTATTTAGCATCAAAAAAAACCGAGGCGCATACCATGCACCTCGGTTTTTTTCATTCCAAGCGCTACCTACTCTCAAATACTTGGAATTATTTAAGGAACAAATTACACTACCCCCGAAAAAATAAAAACATAATAATATGGATTAATATTAAGGAAAATAATGCGTTATATATTCACACTTCTCTTCGGAGTATTGATAAGCTTACCCAGTTTCGCCTCTGTTCTACCAATCGAGCTATTTAGTAAAGATGTTCGCTTTTCTAACGTCAAAATTTCACCCGATGGACGCTATATCGGTGCTATCACTAAAGAAACACCCGGGAAGGAAGGCAAAAACACCTTAATCATTCTTAATAGGGAATCCCTAAAACCTACATACCTTGTTCATTTCCCTGGTAGTGCACAAGTTGGCAACTATCAATGGTCAAACAATTCGAGGGTTGTTGTTGCCAAGGAGTACATCAAAGGTTGGCAAAATCACCCTATTTATTATGGTGAAATTTTTGCCGTCAATGCGGATGGCACACAACCACAATATGTCGTGGGCTATATTCCTGAACAACAAACCGGTTCTCACATTAGAAAACGCAAGGCGCTCAGAGCGACCTCTCATTTATTTGATCCACTTATTGATGATGAAAAACACATTTTGGTTACTGCGATTCCTTGGAACAACCAAGAAGAACCATATATTGATGTGTATAAAGTGAATACTTTTAATGGCAAGCGTAAGAAAGTTACTCGCGCACCTGCGCGGATGGCTAATTATTTAACCGACGCACAGGGTAATGTCAGGTTAGCCGTTTCAAGTGCAGATTACATTAATCAAGAGCTTTATGTTCGCGATTTAAAATCTGGAAAATGGCAGCTTAATCAATCTTTTGAAAAAACATTTAGTAATTTAACACCACAAACTTTTGATCTTTCAGGCGAGCACTTATTTGCTACTGCGTCTAAGCACGGAGAGCCTGAAGGGCTCTATAAAATCAGCCTCAAAACAGGAGAATCAACCCTAATCAGCCAGCATGACAGTGTTTCTCCAAGTAATATTTGGCTTGATAATACCAGTAAAGCAATCTGTGATGAGTCAGCGTCTAAAAAATTTACTCGCTTCACTAACCGGTCAACAAGTACGAATTGTCAGCAATTCACGCAATAATGACCTCAGTATCGTGTATGCCTTTAGCGACACTAATTCTGGTGATTATTACCTCTATGATGCCAAATTAAACAAAATGAGGTATCTGGTGTCCTCTCGTCAGGAGTTAGACCCTGCGCAAATGAGTGAAGTGAAACCACTTACTTACACTGCGCGAGATGGCTTAACTATCCATGGTTACTTGACCATCCCTAATGGAAAAAAAGCACAAAACTTACCACTTGTAGTGTTACCGCACGGAGGCCCACATGGCCCGAGAGATTGGTGGTCATTCGATCCTAAAACACAATTACTCGCCAATCGTGGCATGGCGGTTTTACAAGTCAACTTTCGGGGCTCAGGTGGCTATGGCCTTGCTTTCGAACATGCAGGACATCAAAAATGGGGCGCTGAAATCCAATATGATATTTTAGATGGCGTTATGCATTTGATTGAACAAGGCACCGTCGATAAAAACAATATCTGTATCATGGGCGCAAGCTTTGGAGGGTATTCCGCCTTACAAAGCGCAATCCTTCGACCTGACTTATTTAAGTGCGCAGTTGGCGTAATCGGGGTCTACGACTTGCCGCTGATGTTTGAGGAAGGTGATATTTCAGAGCGTGACTCAGGTCAACGGTATTTATCTAAAGTGCTCGGTAGTGATACTGAACAATTACGCAATTTTTCACCCAGTTTTAATGCTGATAAACTAAAAAGCCCTGTCCTTATCGTCCATGGTGGTGAAGATGAGCGCGCCCCTATCGAACAAGCTGAATCATTAATTAATGCCCTCGAAAAACAAGCGCACCCTTACGAATACTTACTACTTGAAGATGAAGGCCATGGTTTCTATTTACCGAAGCATCGGCAGAGATATTACGAAACGCTGCTCACTTTTTTAGACAAGCACCTTACTTTATAAGCCACAGCCTACAAAACTTGCAGGCTTAAAAACTAAAAAACCGAGGCGCATACCATGCACCTCGGTTTTTTTATCTCTCTTTCTCAGCCTGAAGCGGCAGCTTGAATAAATTAAGCCGCTTTTGCAGCGTTTATTGCGTGACGTTTAGCTTGCCAAATCCCCATGGCTCGGACCAAAAACGAGCCGCTGAGTAAGCCATACCATGCACAAACAATCAGCATAAAGAGTGGTTCGGTGGTCAAAGTGTGATCTGTTGCTTGCAAAAAAGCCACGGCGTATTTAGTGAAAAAGATTATCATCATCAGTAACAACGGGACCCAGCTTCCTTGAATCGAAAAGGTATCCTTCTTTAAATCATATTCAGCGTAACTGGTGAGTTTAAAGATCCGATTAAACAACTGCGACAGCACTAATCCCACTAACCAAAAGACTATACTTAATAAGGCGATGCCAAAACCAGAAAGTACGCCAGCTAGTGATAACACTAACATCGCAACTGGCAATGCAATGACCATTAATTGTGACACGTGGCGCGGTCGACTTTGTTTAACCCCAAAAAATACCAACACTGCAAACAGCCCATATACCCAGATTGGGGTATGAGATAAAATACCAGCCATGTTTACTTCCTCTTATTATTTTTATCATCGCTACATCACTAGCCATGTCGCATATTTTCAACAATGACCTTTGTTTATAACCTAACTTAGCGATAAAAAACAGAAAATTTTATCCCCACCTAGCGCCGCCAGGTAAAACTCACAGCTATTGCGATTTGATGTTTTGAAGACTTATAGCAACGGACGTTTTAATTACCAGCTAGCTTATTTAGCCTCAATACTGGATAAAATATTTTAACGATTTCTGAGCGGATTAACGCGTTAATGGCTGCTTGATGAGGTTAATTATTCCGTATTGAGCTTGCTTAGTTTGTGTGAGGGGGTAATAAACAATTCGTCATAAAAAAGGCCCGACCACAGCGAGCCCTTTTCTGACAATCTGAAAGCTGAGTGTTATTTACCAGCCATAAACTGTTCATCTTCAACAATGCGAAGGGCCATACAGTCACTTTTACCATTAATAATCATATTTTTATCAACACGCACACCAGACCCAGCGTATTTACCTGCAGCAGTGAAGCTGCAAATTTGCACGAAATAATCTGTCACTTTCGGTAATGCGAACAGCTGTTGGTATATTTGGTCTTGTGCCACAAAGTGCCCCTCTGTTTGCTCTAACAGGTTTTTATTTTCATCGATCAATTGGATGTTGGAGCCACAGCGTCCCACGATGGGCTTAACCACATACCCGGTTTCCATAAGCTCATCCGTCAACTTAAACGAAGTATTAAGTAGATAAGGGTGGTTTGGAAACAAGTTCCATAACACAGGCAAAATCGCTTTATTACTTGGGATCAATGTCCACAATGGTTCATAAACCATAATATGCTTGCGCAGTAGGACATCGACCAAACGAGGTACCTCTCCCACTTGCCAAAGTGGCTCAAACGTTTCAGTTTGTGGATGCTCAGACTCACATTCTTGCCTTATTTGGTCTAAAGCCGTTTCCCATGACCATGTTTTCCAAACGAAATTCAGCGTATCACCTTGACCATCAATAATACTGCCATCGGCTTCCCAGCGCAGCTCATTAAGGCCGATAATGATTCGACATTCATAACCTGCCGCTTCGATGACTCCTTTCATAAACAACGCATGATAATGCTCTTCCGCTTCATCATCTTGTAGGATATGAACGAGGCCTTTAACATCACTTTTTCGCCAAGCTTTGACCAAGTCTTTAAACAGATCTTGCCCCGCATCCACTCCTAATTTAACGCCAAAATGTTTACCCCATTTACCTTGAATCTTACCACTTTCCATATAGCATGATGCGGAGTCACAGTTGTATTCATACACTTTGAGACCTTGGGGAGTTAAGGCAAAATCAAATCGGCTAGTAATTAATTGGTTTAAACGATTATCCCAAGATTGGCGAATTTTAGGTAAAACCACATCGGGAAGATTAAACTTTTTCAAAAGCTCTGGGTGCTGCAGCACATAATCAGTGGCATGCATAAATAGCCCATGCAATTCATTAGTTGCGTGCTCAATGGTTTGCTCTCCTGTTTCTGAAACAGTAAAAAATCGATGCTGATCAGCTAAGACGGATGTCAATTTATGACCTTGCATCATGTCCACATAAGCAGCTTCATCATCATTAGCAATATTGAGCCACGACTTGGCGGTTTGCCCTGTGTCATGGCTCTGGTGAGGCTGAATGTTGAAAAGCTGACTCTCCACTTGGGGAGTCGGCTCAGAAAATTCAGTCTGGTCTGTTTGGATCATCCAACCTAAAATAGTAGCGTCACTGTACGAGCATTCGATCCAGTACTCACCTTGCTGCGTTACTTTAGCCTTTAACTCTCGGCACCAATTTTGACCTTGTGGCCACACCTGATGCCCTACATTTTGCTCGGCTAGGCGGATTTTATCAGCATGAACCTCAACAACGACCGCAACATGCCCGGTCTCTTCAAATTCCCCCCCTTCTTCCCAAATCAGTAAACTTCCCACGGTAGGATGTTGTTTTGAGCCATTTCGAAAAGCGTGTAAGGGCAAGCGATGCTGACTATTTACATCGCGTACAGATCGTAACTCAAAAATATCATACGCCATGGCGATATCATCAAAAATGTAGCCACAGTTTATGTACATCCAGCGTCTAGCAAATTCAACACACTGCCATTTATACCCCATATAAATACCGTCAAGATAACTACGAAATGCACCTCGATTTGGATACATTTTATCATCGGCACTCTCATAATCAGAGGAATAAACAGGCACATGACCAGGGGCATACCCTAGCAACTCACCAAACACACTTGCGGGGGCTGAAGATTTCATTAACGTCGCTTTTTATTTCAATAAATTATCAGCGAATATAGAAGTGAAGTGTGTTGATAGCAAGCGAAAGCAGTGCAGCTAAAACAAAATAAATGGGCCGTACTTTTAAGAGCTTAATGGCTTAATGTACATTAGCGTCAAACGCATCATCGCTATCTGTTTTTGTCGTCGCAAATTGAATGAGCTCCACCAATAAACGCCCATGCATAGGGGGGAAGCCTGTTTAGGCGAGTTTCTTTTCTAAGCAGCTTAAGACATGACTTAACCGTTCTCGGTAACTTCTCTGCTCGGATTTTAACTCACTATTTTCTTTTTCTAACTGTTGGATTTGCTCGCTACTTACACCCAATTGCTGCTCTAGAATGGTGATTTTTCGTTGTGCACTATGAAATAAATCTCGTGTATCTTTAAGCTCATCCAACATACTGGCATTTTTTAGCTTGATCCCTTGCTCAGTCGAAGCGGGCAAAGGTTTGTTGTCTTCCAAGTTTCAGTATGCTTGCGACAATGTTTGTTGAATTTTCCGCTCAATCACTTGACCCGACTTGCTACCTTTGAGCTAGACGTTTAATTCAGCAGAAATATGCTTTTGATACCACAGCTGGATCTGCTCACATTGCACTTGAGATAAATTAGCAAATGGATTTTCAGCACTGATGGGCTTATCAGACATACACATTCCTTGTTCAAATAAGGGGAAGCAACACACTTTTTACCAGCCCTGATTATACGATAGCTTTTTTAAAGTATGGGGATAGATTAACCCCAAGCTAAGAATATGCTCAGGGATGGTTCGATTTATCAATAAATACTGAAAAACGCTCAGATGACGTGAGCCATTATTTTTTAGCCATCACTTGATTAAACTCTTGTTGCACCCGTGTTGAAAAATAAGCACGCTTAATGATCTGAAATATCGTTTTCATTCTCTTTTCCTTGTGTAAGTTGATTGCCTGACACCTTAAAACCACAAGTTAACTTGAGGTAAAGCGCTTTATTCGCTAAATTAACTTTTTAGGGAGAAGAATATGAATAATGAAGCTAATTTAAGTGTGGGGCAGATCGCCAAACGTACAGGAGTCGCTGTATCAGCGCTGCATTTTTACGAGCAAAAAGGCCTGATACACAGCTTGCGAAATCACGGTAATCAAAGACGATATAAACGCGAGGTGATGCGCCGTATTGCAATTATCAAAGCAGCGCAAAAATTTGGGGTCACACTCGAAGAAATCAAACTCGCGTTTGATTCATTGCCACAAAAGCGCGACCCTACAAAAGATGATTGGTCACAACTCGCTACTCAGTGGCAAGCCATGTTAACTGAAAAAATAATCGCAATGACCCAGTTAAAAAACAATATAACCGACTGCATTGGCTGTGGGTGTTTATCACTTCATCACTGCCCCATCTACAATCAGGATGACACTCTCGCCGATCAAGGCGATGGGGCACAGCTATTATTTACTGAACATGGCCACAGCGATGAATAACACAATAACCGAGCGCCTGTTAATGGCTAAGTGTTTTACTATTAATATAATCAGTTATAGAAAACAGCACACCAGATACAACAAAGGCCATATGAATTAACACCTTCCAAAAAAGTTGTTCTTCGGTGTAATGCTGCCAATCAATAAACACTTTTAATAGCTCAACGGCCGAAATGGCGACAATAGCGCTGATCAATTTTATTTTCAAACCCGAAAAACCCACTTTCCCCATCCACGCAGGGCGGTCTTCATGTTGTTCAATATTGAGTTTAGAAACAAAGTTCTCATAACCACTAAAAATAATAATCAGCAGCAAACCAGCCAGCAGTGCGGTATCAACCAAGGTCAAAATGTTAATTAGCATTTGCTCATTCGTTGCATGAAACGTATTGAGCACCATAGTGCCCAGCAGCTTTACAAACTTAACCAATAAAAGTAAGACCGCAACAAATAATCCAAAAAAGAAAGGTGCCAGTAACCAGCGTCCAGAAAATATAAGTGCTTCAAAATTCGATTCAAGTTTTTTTCGCATCGATTTCCCTCAAAAAAGTATATGGCTGCACAATAACGAATGTACATCACAAAGCAATCTAATTTATAGATAACTGAAGCTGTTTTTATTTCTTAACTATACTAAACAATAATTTCGTGTCTTTGCAGCATTTTAGGTGAAACTGATGGCTTATTTGCGAATCTTATTATGCCTTCTTATTGTCGCAACATCACTTTGCTTACCCGCAAAAACCATTGAAGTGTATGACAAACAAATAGAACAAGCTCAAGGTGAACAACGCTTACCGCTGATCATTGCATTTCTTTCAGAGTACGCACGTTACTCAGCCCAAAAATCCATTTTGTATGGACAAGAAGCCCTTAAATACAACCCAACGCCTGAACAAAAAGCAACGATTTATGCCTATCTATCAAGAGCATACAATTATGCCGGCAATCATGCCGAGGCCCTATCGTTAGCTGAGCAGTCTTTGGTACAAGCAAAAGCAATCACCAATCTCAATGTCCACATCTTAGCTTATGATGTGAAAAGTGAAATTCAGCTAGAGCTAAGATTGTACGACAACGCACTCGATAATTTATCAGCCGCGATGGACATTGCAGAAAAACTTAACCAAACAGAAAAGCTGGCCGATCTGATTGCCAGAAAAGGGACGGTGTACCGGCAAATGACCCGCCTCGATCAAGCGTTAAAAGAATACTTAACAGCCCTAGAAATATACCGTTTTAAAGAAAACAAACTGCAAACAGCAAAAGCATTAGGCTACATAGGATCGATTTACCGTAAATCAGGGGATCACGAAACAGCCTTAAAATACCAACTTGAAGCCCTCATGCTCAAACAAGACTTAGGAGACATTCGAGCGCTCGCTATCCAATATAACAACACCGCGATTATTTATAAGGATATAGGCGATTATGATAATGCAATTGACCTCCACCTAAAATCACTGAAACTGAAAACCGAACTCAACTATCAGCGAGGGATGGTGTTTTCTTATAATAATTTAGGTGAAACTTCACGCTTAGCAGGCAAAATTGACGAGGCACTCAATTACCTTAATCAGGCGAAAGAGCTTGCTGAGATTCTCGATAATGAAGAGTTGCAAGGCTCTTCCAATCTCTACCTCGGGCGCTTATATCGTGATGAGAATCAGCTAGCAAAGGCAGAAGAATACCTCAATGCGGCTTTAAATATTTTCATCACAACCCAAGAACTTTCTCGCTTAGCTGAAACCCATCTTGATATTGGTAGGCTGCGCTTTGCACAAGGCAACTACACGACAGCCGTAGAACACGTACAGCAAAGTATTGAGTACGCAGAAAAATCAGAAAAAAACGTCGTATTGCTTGGTGCATTTAAAGCATTGTCCGAATTTAACGAATCGATGGGAAATTACCAACAAGCCTTGATGTTTTTCAAAAAGTACACCGTAAAAAATGAAGAGATATTTAGTAAAAAAGCACAATTACGTACCGGAGCGCTTAAAGTCGAATTTGAGGTTGACCAGAAACAACGCAAAATTGAAGCTCTAACCAATAAAAACACCATTTCTGGCTTACAGCTCGCCCAAGAAGCCTCAGAAAAAAACACCTTATTGTTAGTCAGTCTGTTAATCTTTTTAGCGGTGTTGTTTGGCACATTCCTACTGATCAAGTTCAAACAAGAGCAAGCGCATGCCACTATCTTAGCTGCAATAAAAGAAGGAAAAGAGCGACTCAAACTTGCACTTTGGGGCAGTGGTGATGAATTATGGGATTGGAACTTAGTGACAGGAACTATCTCCCGCGAAAATACATTCAATAATACTACACTCCCGCAAGATAAAATTGGTAGCTCAATGAGTGCAATGCAAAGCAATATCCACCCCGATGACTTTGAGCGTGCTAAAACACTGTTTGAACAACACTTAAATGGTGATGGTTGTGATTTTTTTGAGGCAAGCTACCGGATCAAAAATACACTAGGGGAATGGGTCTGGGTACTCGACCGAGGTAAGGCCGTCGAACGAGATGCAACCGGCCGAGCCACTCGAATTTCGGGTACATTAAGAGATATCTCTGCTCTGAAAAAGCAAGAAATTGCACTTATGGAACTGAATAATGAACTGGAGTTACGCGTAGAACGTCGCACTGCCGACTTGCAGGCTACCAATTCGGAGCTATCACTTACCTTAGCTGTACTGACTGATACACAAGAAAAACTTGTCGAAGTTGAAAAAATGGCCTCTTTAAGCAATTTAATCACAGGTATCGCGCACGAAATGAATACTCCAATCGGTACATGCGTCACCGCGACCTCGGTATTAAGTGATATCATCGAAGACATTGCTACGCGTGTCGAAACCAATCAGCTATCTAAGGAAAAACTTAAAAACAGCCTAACCCAACTCAAAAATAGTGAAGCGCTCATCACTAAAAATATCCATAAAAGTGCTGACTTAATCCTACAATTTAAGCAAATAGCCAATACTGACCCAACCGTTTCTGAATTTTGCCTATCAGCGATGTTAGCGCAAAAACTGCAACTCTTTGAAAAGCAACATACCCCCAATGTGAAGCTACAATTTGATTGCCCACATCCCCTAACCATCACCAGTTTTGCCATGAGCTTTGATATAATTTTAGATATTTTACTGCTTAATAGCCTCCAACACGGGCATGATATCAACTCAGTGTTAAATATTTCGGTGTCTTTAACAGTCAAGGACACCAACTTACTTTTAACCTATCAAGATGATGGGAAGGGCATTAATGAAGAGGTGGCAGATAAGATTTTTGAGCCTTTTTTCACCACTAAACGTAATCAAGGCAATATAGGCTTAGGACTCCACATCGTATACAACCAAGTCACCCAGCAGCTCAAAGGAAATATCCAATTTAAAGAAAACCATCCACAAGGTGTTATTTTTCACATTGCGGTCCCGCTGAAGCACACTTAGTTCGCATTTACCGCAAGGCGATGCTGCAAGTTGTTTTTGACAGCCAACCACTCACTATCAAGAATTGAATAGACAACAGTATCACGCACAGAACCGTCAGGCATAATCTGATGTTGTCGCAAAATACCATCTTGTTTCGCACCAAGCCGCTCAATCGCAGCTCTAGAGACATGGTTAAAAAAGTGAGTGCGAAATTCAACCGCAGAGGCCTTATGCTCTTCAAACGCAAATTGCAGCATCAACAATTTCGCTTCTGTATTCATCCCTGTTCGACACGCTTGCTTGCTGTACCACGTATAACCCAACTTAGTTCGCCGATGTGCGCTTTCTAAATCATAAAAGCGCGTTGTACCAACTAATTTATTGCTCGCTTTGCAATACACTGCATACGCAATATTGCCTGTGCGCATTGCCGCAACAGCTTGTTCTACATAATCTTTCATCTCATTTGGATGGGGCACGTTTGCGTACCACACTTGCCATAAATCGCCATCTTTAACCGCCTCAATCAATGGCTCAATATGGATGCTATCCAAAGGAATTAACTCAACGAGTTCGCCAGATAAAATCCGTTTACTCAATTTCATATACGTACCCTATAACCAGTACCTTTTATAACGGTACATTTAAATCAAAAACGGCATAGACAGTTGCACTAAACGTCAACGTTTCAGGTAAGTAACGCCCTTCAACCTGCTGTGATGCCGTTTTATATATCCCGTCTTCAAGCATGGCTCGGTTTTGTCCATATTGAAACTGTGGCGCTTGAATTTCGCTATTGATACTATAAATTTTACCCAATGAAGCATTAAATGCCTTTGCTAAAGCTTGGCCTTTTTCTGTAGCATCTTGCACCGCCAACGCGCTTGCTTGCTGCTGAAATAACTTTGCTTCGGACGATTTAAATTCAATATGATTCACCTGATCAATTTCAATACCAAGAGCAAAATTAATTAACTCACTGACTTGATCGATATGACTGAGCGATATCTTTAAATTACGATTCGCACGGTAACCCGCAACCCGCTGTTCACCGTTATCTAGATATTGGATGATGGGCGAAGTACTCAGTTGTGACGCTGACACATCGTCACTGGTTAATTTAAACTGCTCAAGCCCAGCTAAAAACAGATTCACTTTTTTATCAATTTCTTGCTTTGCAGCCAAGCTAGTTTTTTGTTGGCTTTTCACTTCTAGGTTAATCATGGCTAAATCAGGCTTTGCCTTAATTTGCGCATAACCACTGACCGATATATGACGATTATTTGGCAGCGCGGTATTCGCTAAGCTATTGAAGCTCAGAAGCATTAAGCAAAGAACAGTTATTTTTTTCATGTCACTTGTTCCTAAAAAATTTCAAACAGTATAAGGATTTGTATTATAGATGACATCAAATTAGCACAAGCTGAACAATAATTAATAAATTCCCTTTACACTGAATATAAATTCACTATTATTGCATTTTATTTCATTTGTTATTTAGGTTTGCTTTACATGGTTATCAATGCAGGTCGCACCACAGAGTTAGTTGAAGGGTTTCGCCAATCAGCGCCTTATGTGAATGCTCATCGTGGAAAAACATTTGTCTTAATGCTCGGTGGCGAAGCCGTCAACCATGCAGGATACCGCAGGATAATCAATGATATCGCGCTCCTCAATAGTTTAGGCATTAAAACGGTGCTAGTTTATGGCGCACGTCCGCAAATTGATCAAACCTTACAACAAGCCAATATAAAAAGTGAGTTTCATCAAGGGATCAGAATTACAGACGATGAATCTTTCACATTAATCAAGCAAGTGGCGGGGGCGTTACAACTCGACTTAACAGCCCGCTTATCAACCAGCTTAAGCAATACCCCGATGTCTGGCGCGCAGTTGAACGTCGTCAGTGGTAACTTTGTAATAGCGCAACCTTTAGGTGTCGCCGATGGGGTGGATTACTGCCATTCAGGTCGCGTACGCCGGATTGATGTGGATGGCATTCGTCGCCAACTCAACAACAGTGGTATCGTCTTGCTCGGTCCCATTGCCGCCTCCGTGACTGGCGAAAGCTTTAACCTAACGGCAGAGGAAGTCGCCACACAGGTCGCCATCAAATTAAAAGCCGATAAAATGATTGGCTTTTGCGCCGAAAACGGCATTTTAGACATAGATGGCGAAGTCATTCCTGAGCTTATGCCCGATGATGCCGATGCAAAACTTGCCCAATACCAAGACAAACACGACGCCTGCACCAGTACAAAAACATTTTTGTCTGCCAGCATTGAAGCGTGCCGTAACGGTATTTCTCGCTGTCATTTAGTCAGCTACCACCAAGATGGTGCACTGTTGCAAGAGCTCTTTTCTCGTGAAGGGATCGGTACGCAAATCGTAACGCAAAGTGCCGAAGTATTACGCCGCGCCACGATCAGTGATATTGGCGGTATTTTAGATTTAATTCGCCCCTTAGAAGAACAAGGCTATTTAGTTCGTCGTTCTCGTGAACAACTCGAAATCGAAATCGAGCAGTTTACTATTATCGAAAAGGAAGGACTAATTATTGGCTGCGCTGCGCTAAACCCATTTGATGAAGAACAAGCCGGTGAGTTTGCCTGTTTAGTTGTTCATCCTCACTACCGAGATGCCGATCGGGGATCAGTATTGTTGCGCACCATTATTGCACAAGCTAAGTCATTGGGGTATCAAACACTTTATGCGCTAACAACGCGCAGTATTCATTGGTTTTTAGAGCATGGCTTTGATTTTGCTTGTGTTGAAGACTTACCTGAAAAGAAAAAATCTCTGTACAACTATCAGCGTAAATCAAAGATATTAGCATTACAGCTCAGATAACCTCGGTTTATCCGTCAGGACGAAACAAACATAGCCGCTTTTGCGGCTATGTTTGTTTGTGAGGAAAAATTAAAGACTATACCACAACCCTAACCACCCCCTTATCTCATCTTCGATGGTCTCCCCTGCGACCTTGACCACACCAAAATTAATATTCAAATCATTAATCGCTGCAGGGCCTAAATCAAAGCTGACTCGCTCTTGCCATTTCACTCCATAACTATCAGCAAATTCTTGGCCGTTAATCTTATATTGTTGATAGTAAAACCAAGGCTCACCGAGGTCATAACTTATTCCAGCAGAAAATGATTCAAACTCCTCACCGGTCACTGAGAAAAATGGCAGTTCAGGCGCAATGACATATTCTGCATGCACATTCGCTTTAATTAAACTCGACTCAAAACCACCTAAACTCAGTTGACTATCAGTTCGCGAGCGCTTTTGATATTCACTGTACATAGGTAACTGCCACGCTTGACCAAATAATTTCGCCTCCAAGTCATAACCGTGCCAGCTTTCCCCTTCGATATCTCCTTCATAAACACTGGCACTAACAGACTGACCAATCGCAAACGTTTGCCAATCACGCTGCCAGCGCTGATCTATTCCGGCACGCAACCACATCGCATCACTCACCTCATAGTCACTGTAATTGTATGCTACATGGCTATTGAGTGTGAATTGATCATGGCGGTACGGGTAACTCATTTGTGTGTATATACCCGTTGCTTTAACATGCGCATTACCTGCATCTTGATGCTGATATTGCTTGTTTGCATCAAGATCGTAGCTAAAAATATGTGCGCTAAGATCTACCGGCAATGCTGAGTATGTTATTTCTGCAAACCCGCCAGATAAGGCACTTTTTGTATCAAATGCCCCTGCGAGTTGCCAGGTCAATTGGTTGAGAAAATCCCCCCCTTTGACTCCGATTTGGATTAAGGCCGTTGATGCACTGGCATAGTGTTCACCTATGCTCAATGTGATGTTTTGATCGCTTGGGTCGTAAGGCTTGGTCTCACCAATTGCTTGCTGATACACGTTAGCAGCAGGCAAAATATGTGCTTGAGCTTGGCTAGTATCTGCTATTAACATTGTCGTCCGCTCAGTCACTTCAATAAAAACAGCATCTGCGGCTAACTTATATAAATCAGGGCCATCGGAATTTACGGCCTGATATAAAAGACCGCCATCTTGCATCGGCATTGGGTAAGCGGTGACTTGCTGCCCTTGTGTCAATTGCACTAAACGATCACTGGCAAACTCATAACGATAGATATTAGTTTCGCCCGCCACACCCGCGACATAAAAAATACTTTGTCCATCAGCAGACCAAGCTGGATACGATAAAAACTGATAGCCTGCAGGCATAGGAACTTGACTGATTGTTTGATCATCAAGATTTTTAACCCACAGCGCCCAATTTTCATTTAAAGCTGTTTTTAAATAGGCTAATTTATTTTGCTGGACGACAGGAAAGTCATACACAGTGGCTAAATCATTTGAAGTGATGTCAGTCACTTGCCCCGAAGCCAAATCCACTTTAACCAACTCTGAATAACCCTGTTTCGCCCGCTCTGCATACGCCGTCGTTTTATCTTCAGTAATTGAAAAGCGGCGTATATTTGCAAACTCGGTGAGTTGCTCAACTTGGCCTGATGTCATGTCATAACGAAATAAATCTTGATGACGCGTTGATAACTCATTATTCGCTACGCTAAACGCGCCAAAGATGAGCGTCTCGTTATCGAGCCATTGTGGCGTCACTATGCCTTTTCGATCAATTTGTTGTAACGTCTTCTTTTTTTCACGATCAAACACGGTCGGAGCGACATCTACAATATCTTCAGGGTCATCTGCTAAGGTTTCTTGCTGTTTTTTATTAAATTCTTCGGCTGCCTTCTCGTTATCTGCCGTGGCATAAATATTAAGCTGAGTGTTTCCATCTCTATCCACGCTCACTAACGCGATTTTATCCTGTTGTGGTGACAAACTTGGGCTTTGTTGTACATAGTCTAAATCAAACCATAAATCAGTTTTCAACTCCGTTTGAGCTTGCTCTTTTACTAACGCTTTATGAGTATATTCAGCCACAAAACGTCGATACAACTTGTCGGGTGACCGACCAAACACCCCTGAAAACGCCTGGTTAAAATCACGGTTTTCCACTGCGCGCAAGCGCGTCCACACAGCATCAAGAGTCGCTTTATCAAAGTTGTCCTCTAACCACTGTAGATAACGCACCCCCATCAAATAGGCCATCGAGCCAGCCATATATCCGCCATCAACTGCATTGAGCTGACCATACGAAGGGAGCATGCCTTCTTTAGCAAATTGGGTGAGCAATGCCTCAACATAATTATCGTGTAAACGCCCACGACCTGTCATTTGTGACTCAAGTAAAGTCGCATAACCTTCAGCAGCCCAACGTGGTACTTGCATACCTTGTGCAACATCATACAAACCCGAGACCTCTCTTAAGGTCTGTTTCCATTCACTACGGCTTGGCTGCGCTAAGTGCACTAAATGAATATATTCATGTAGGGCAAGCAGTTGCTGCCAACCAGAGCTATTAGAAATGACTGTATCGGATTGTGGCGGAGAGGCATACAGTGCCATTAACGGATTATTACTAGCTGGAATGGCAAAACCATTGGCACGGTTAAGTGGATCAAATACCAACACATCAACTTTGGTCTCTAACGCCCGGTTTTGCTGTTCCAGCACTTTGCTTCTGACAATCTCGAGCTCATTCGCAGCTGATCGTGCCCAATCTTGATACTCTTGACTAAAGTGCACTTTAAAATTATCTGTTTCAATTGTTTGCCAGTGCGTTTGAGCTTGTGTGGTAAAACTCAATGTCAAACTCAGGGCGATGAGGGATTTTTTCATTATTATCTCGTGATTTAAAAAGCAATTAGGGCAATGCTAACCAACTAAAAAATCGAGGTAAAAACAAAGTGACAAGCGGTAATATAGATTGATAAGCGGTGAGAATGGTTTAATCCTCACCGCGGGTTGGGGGTGTGTTATTAAAATAAGTAACGGACTTTGAGGGTTAATTGATCTTGGTCTCGTTGTTGCCACATTGAATTGAGCTCACTGAGCCATGCTTTTGAACCCACTTCTTGATCAAATTGCATCGCACCTCGGTTATATACAACGTAAATGTCGGAATAGGCACCTAAGCGATAGCGCAACTTTATTTGGCTAGTAAAACGCTGATCAGTAAAACTATTATCGATTCCAGAAAGTGGATTAAGATGATTTTGACTAATGTCGTACACTGTTTTGGTATCTGCATCTAAAATCGCCCATTGCACAATTAGGCTCAGTTCTAATTGGTCGCTCAGTAAACCAGACACATTAATATAATTATGGAACAAACGACGATCATACTCTGTGATTTGACTCGGCCCTGACGCAATCACCATGCCATCGCCTTGGCGATAGAAATTATTGAACTTTAGGCTCCAATTTTCATGGGGCATCCACGTCATATCAACTGCATATTGCTGTGCAAGACCATCGATCCCTTCCTCATCAAGGCGAAAACTAGCTGCCCAACTGAACGACCCTGTATAAGGACTGCCATAAAAAAACCAACTTCTTAATAAACCTCGGTTTTCATACATGCCTAATCCACCTCCAATCAAATCATCCCAACCTGAGGTTTGATAATCAAAAGCAGTATCAAAAGAGGACCCATTATCTAAAATGAACGACGCCCAATACGATTGGGTTGCAGGCAACTTTAAACCACGATCATTGCTCTCGTAATTGAGTTGCACGTTATGTTGAATACGGTTAATAAAACCCCTGTCATAGTTGACTGACTGGCTATAATACAACTCATTAAAGCGCCAATTATTGCGCTGACGATACCCCAAATCGTTATTATCAAATTGATCATCAAGGCGTAAAAAGCGCCCTTTTAAACTCGTATTAGCATCAAATTGATAATTTACATTGGCACTGAAGCCATATCCTTGAGTGTCATGATCGTCCACAGACACATCCGACCCTAAGATAGCGGTTTGCCACGACCAAGTTTCACTTTGATATTGACTATCCCATGCCGCTGTTATCGCCTGACGATCTAACCAAGGGCGATCTGTTTGAGTCAATAAAACACCACTTTGCCAATTGTTTTGGCGATAACGAGCTCGCCCAACATAAAAGTCTTTACCTGCATCGGAATCAAGACTATCTTCAAGCGCTGCAAACCCTGCAAATTGCCAACTTTCACCTTGATGCACAAACCGCATTGCCGCATCGATAGGCGTGATGATTTTGCTGCCGTCATCACTGCCGGCACCAATTCGTCGGGTATGGATTAATTTTGTATTTTGTTCCGCATTAACGTTCAGAACTCCAATATCTTGAGTAAAAAAAGGACGTTTATCAGTCACTAAGGTTTCGACTGTTGAATAATTCAAGTCCAGCTCATCGCTATCAACTTGGCCAAAATCAGGGTTAACCGCCACACTCAGCTTTTGGTGATGATCGGGTTTATAGACTAAGTCAAAGCCAATATCAGTCTGATCATTGTCACCCACAAAATCTTGCTGATGTGTGACATAAGGAACAAAGCCCCATTGTTGTTTTTTAGGAATGGCAGCAGCGATTTGTGGCATATTCAAATAAAAATCACTATTGCCGGTTGTTTGCGGCTGAGAGCCATAAATATGGTTTGTAGCCAGTTCATACAATTGCAATGATACCCCCACATTCGCGAGGCCATTATCTGCAAGGTTGGGTTTAAAAGAAACGGATTGCCAAGGAATGAAGACTTCGGTACTCCAATAGTCTGCATGCTCATAAAAAGCCGACTCCCAAATGCCATCCCAATCATAATCAGTATTGAGTTGAGGAGTGAGAACCGCATCTTGGATACCCCCACCTAACGTCACAGCAAAAAGATAAGCGCCACTGCCATCACCCGAAAAATCGATCACAAAGCGATTAAAATCAGCCTGCATAAACGCATCTTGTAAATTGTATTGTTTTTTACGCTCACCTTGTTTTTGCCAGTTCTTAAATCCGATATAAATCCCTGCTTCTGTAGCTAGTGCGCGCCCTTCAACTTTGCTTTGAGTTTGGGTAAGTGTTGCTGGCACCACTTGATAGAAATCTTGATAAATCGTCGCTGTTTGCCATTTTGTCTCATCGAGCTTGCCATCAATCACTATTTCATTGGCTAATACGGATTGCCCACTTGCTAAAGCTAGTACAATTAAGCCTGTTCGCATCTCATTTTTCCCTTCAAAAACTTTTCTTTATCAGAGCAAATAACCACGAAAAAAAAGCTGATGATTTCCTGAATAATACTGAGTAAAGACTTATAAACATTGACTTTATGATGAATCACGGTATTTTTGGCGAACAATGCAGAGCAGGTGTGATATGACGGCGAACAATAATTTAGAACCCACTCAGTCACTCGCCAAAGAGGGGCTGCCACAGTTTCAATTTGGTGACTATACGTTTGACTTGAGTCAAGATGAGCTCAAGCATAACGAGAGCCTCAACATTACTAAGTTAGAGCCGCAAGTTTCTCAACTTTTGCACTTATTTGTGACCAACCCAGGAGAGGTGTTAAGTAAAGAATATTTACAAGAAACACTCTGGCCCAATACTGTCGTCGAACAAAATAGTTTGTATCAACTATTAACTAAAATTCGTCGCTTATTAAACGACTCTAGCCGCTCACCTAAATACATCAAAACTCTCCCCAAAAAAGGCTATTGTTTTATTGCAAGCGTCAGCTTTAAAACCGAAAACAAGTCGCAGCAAGCAATAAAGACTGACAGCATTGCTTCACCTCCAGCAGAGCCAAAGCACATTTGGTTATGGCTGGTGCCTGCTTTGATTATTTGTTTTAGCGCCTATGCTTTTTTCAGTCGCTTTGATAGTGAGCCAACAGTTCCTCGGTATGAGCTGCAAGATGTGAGCTATGATTTAGGCCTCGAGTCTGATGTCGATGTTCACACCACGGAAGATCTCATGGCCTACGTGAAAGACATTTACAGCCTGCAAATAGCGAACAAACAAGGTGAAGTTTTACATCAACTTGATTCGCCTTATCGGGTTGCGTTTCCGACCTGGCAAAAAGCTGGCAGCTTATTGGCCTACTGGCGTTATAAAGAAGACCAATGCGAGCTATTTATCATGACACCTCAAGGTGCGCAAAACCATCAAGCACCGCCCATCGCCTGCGAATCTGCCATTCGCCCTGTGTGGAAAAACACTGATGAATTAGTCTTAAGCGTACTGCAAAAAGGCCAGCTCACCCCATATTTATATCGCATCAGCCAGCAAGACTTTGTCAAACTCCCACTCGCAATGCCTCGCCAATCACTTTATAAAGGAGCGGTGAAAGCATGGAATAATGATGTATTTTATTTACTCAATCACGCTAACCATAGCAGTAGCTTAATCAAGCTCAATGGCGAAACTGTTATGAATTGGGACTTTCCAGTATGGCTGGCAGCGTATAATCCGCACACTCAAGCCATCATCAGTAATGACAGTAGTCAACGCCATGCATTAGTCGCCACTTATTTAGACGGACGTCAGTATGAGGTCTTTCAAACAGCCCAGGGACTCTTTACCAATGTGTCGATTGACCAACAAGGTGATGTTTATACGGCCATTGAAAGCTGGCAAGTGAATATTCGAGACAAAGACCAACTACCCATTTTTTCGACGTCGAGTATCGACTATCTTCCTGTTAGTAATCGCTTAGGCGAAACAGCCTTTATGTCACGCCGCAGTGGTGTGTGCGAAGTGTATTTACATGCCGATGATCAAGTGGTGCGGCTCTCTCATCATAAAGGCTATGAATATGTGCAGTTTCTTGAATGGCGACCCGATTTATCTATGTTGTTATCGAATCGAGATTTAGACTTGGCGCTATACGATAGGCAAGGTCAAGTGCTGCAATTTACCACCGAGCTCAATGAAAGAATCCGCAATATTGGTTGGTTTAATAACGACATTGTTTTTGCATTTGACGGCCACCAGCTACACTTTTATAACTTGCAAGGTCACCTGACCCACTCGCAAAATTTAGATGCGCAACTGGTGTATTTCGACGTTGCTGCACAGCGGTGGTTAGTACTAAAAAATCGCACCTTGTATAGTTATGATGAATTAAGCAATACCGGGATAAAACTGGCTGAGCTCTCAAACCAACAAAGCAATTTACTGCATAACATTCGACTTAAAAATAATACCTTGTATTGGCAATCATCATGGTCCAAACAAGATTTTATTTGGCGCCTACCATTAATAACCAAGAGTCAGGTCGAAATGGTTAAACAAGGCAACCTGATTTGGCACTTTGATATCAGTCCATATGAAGAGCTCACCATAGCAAAAATGGAGGCACTCGAAGGTGATATCAAACGTTTAGTAGTGGTAAAAAGCCCCCCTTAAATCATAAAAAAACCTTCACTCTGTGAAGGTTTTTTTTCAACTCAAACTAGCCTTAAAGCCAGTAGACAACGGTGCTTAAACGGTGGCTTTGCCCTGGTTCGAGTACCACTTTATCTTCCATCACATTGCCAGCTTCTAGGCACAGCATCGTTTTATATTCATCATCTTGAAAATTAGATAAGCGCTTAGCTTTCTCAATCCAAGGATTCCATAAAACACAGGAAGTTGAGTGCTCTCGACCCACAGCAATCGTACCCTCAGGTGTACGAATATGCTGCATTGGTGTGGCTTGGGTATAGACCATGTCTGTTTCACGAGCAAAACTAACCACATCATTTTGAGCAAATGGTCCTTCTCCAAACTCAATAAACTGTGAACCTTGCAAACCATCAACTTGAGTCGCCGTGATATCGGAGGTTGGGAAGTAAGTATGTAATGCTTGGGTTAATTCAATCGTCGACTCACCTAAATTGGTATTAATGAGCGTCACTTTTAACTGTGTTGATAAGTGAAAAACAACTTTCAACTCTGTGTTGTGTGGCCAATATGTTTTATCGACTGCACGCATTGGTAACGACAAGCTCACTTCGATATGATCATCATATTCGTTTACTTCTTCTGCACGCCACAAACTCGTACGTGCAACCCCATGAATCGGCCAGTCCTGCGTTTGACTCACTCCAAACCAAGGCCAACAAATTGGAATACCACCTCGCAAGCCTTTACCTTGTTGATAATCTTCATCTTCAGACATCCAAATTAAAGGCGCTGCGCCTTGTGGTGTAAACGATGCTAATTGTGCGCCTTGCAAAAAAATCGTCGCGCTACAAAGCGCGCTTTCAATGGCTAAATATTCAAGGCCGGTGTCGGTTTGTTGGATGGAAACGGAGGGAGATAATTGCATAAGGCATCCTATAAATAATGAGTCGACTTAGTACCAAAACGTAATTTCGATTGTGCCGTTTAGCGCCCCGAACGACAAGCTTTAGTTCACACAGTGATTTTTATTCATGTTCATTGCGCGTTACAGCATCGAAATATTCATTTTTTCAGCCAACATCTCCAACGCGTGTAAGCCAGCCACCGAATTACCATATTCATTCAACGCAGGAGACCATACACACACAGTAAACTTACCTGGTACAATCCCTATGATTCCACCGCCAACACCAGATTTACCAGGAATGCCAACACGAAACGCAAAATCCCCAGCTGCGTCATACAAGCCACTGGTAAACAATAAAGAGTTCATTTGTTGCGTCTGTTTGGCACTGAGCATGCGACGCCCACTTTGCACACACACTCCTTGGTGAGCCAAATAACTAAATGTTTTTGCCAACTCAATACTACTCATTTCTATAGCGCAGTAGCTAAAATATGCCTTCAATACGTGGTCAACTTCGCTGTTGAAATTACCAAACGATTTCATTAAATGCGCCATCGCAGCATTACGATGACGGTGTAAATATTCCGAATCCGCCACCTTTTTATTGATCAGTATTTTATCATTACCAGCCAATAAACGAGCCGTTTCAAGCATTTGATACACAGGCGCAGAAACACGCCCAACCAATGCATCACACACCACTAAAGCACCAGCATTGATGAATGGGTTACGCGGGATCCCTTTCTCAAATTCTAACTGAGCGAGTGAATTAAACGCTGTACCAGAAGGTTCTTTTCCTACTCGCTGCCATAATGCATCTCCATGATGACGCAATGCCAATGTTAACGTTAATACCTTTGATACCGATTGAATGGAAAACCGAGCTTGGTCATCTCCGGCACTGTAAGTACGGCCATCAACGGTATGGACAGCAATCGAAAATTGTTCAGGGGCCACTTCAGCTAACGCAGGAATGTAATTCGCGACCTGACCTTGCCCAAAAAATTGGCGAGCCTGTATATTAATCGAGTCGAGAATTGGTTGAATATCTTGCATTATATACGTCTATAAACCGAGTAAGAGTGAAGATAAGAGTAACAAGTTTACTCTGCAAGTGGGAGAGGCAAGCCTTTAAAATTAATCGACTGAGCCAGCTTGGTGCTCAGGTAACTGTAATGGCACACGCATTTTGACTTCAATCCCATGCCCCGGTGAAGAATAGCAGCGAATATCCCCCTTAAATAACTGCGTGATTAAGTTAAACACAATATGCATCCCAAGTCCGCTACCACCTTGACTGCGTTTTGAAGTCACAAAAGGAGTAAAAACCTGATCAACCATTGATGCAGACATCCCATGGCCGTTGTCAAAATAATCAAAGCAGATCATTTCATCGAGCACACTCACCTCTAAGCGAATGCTGCCTTGATCTACCCCCTCAAACCCATGAATTATCGAGTTATTAATCAAATTTGTACATATTTGATGCAAAGCTCCAGGGTAAGTTGTAAACAATAACTTTTCTGGGCCATTCATTTGAATGTGAATGTCTTTTTTATTCCACAAAGGCTTTAAAGAGTACACAACATCATGTAAGTATTCGGTCAGATTGATTTCACGCAAACTTTCTGAACTTTGATCCACCGCCACTTGCTTAAAGCTCGATATTAGCTGATTAGCCCGCTCAAGGTTCTTCATGATCAGTTCATAACCATTGCCTTGCATTTCTATCGATTGCTCAAGATCTGACTGTTTCAATGCTTTGTTTTCTAATTTTGCTTTTAAACTAGCCAAGCAATCTTGATTGTAAGAAATCGCGGTAATAGCAATGCCCAAAGGCGTGTTTATCTCATGAGCGACCCCTGCAACTAACCCACCTAACGAAGCCATTTTTTCACTCTGGATTAGCTCGTCTTGAGTATCTTTTAGCTGCAACATCGCTTGTTCTAACTTCAAGTTTTTACTCGAAATTTCTTCAGTACGCGCAGCCACTTTCGCTTCAAGCTTATCATTAAGCTCTTGCAAATTGTTTTCGTGTATTTTCAATTGGTTAATATCTTTGAGTGCACCGACAACTCGTAACGGCTTATGATTTTCATCTCGTTCAATCACCCGCCCTTTATCCATCACCCAGACCCAATTACCAAAAAAATCTTTAACTCTAATCGCCACCTCATAATCATCACTTTGATTTTCCATACAACGCTGCACGTCTTCAGTTAACTTTGCTCTATCTTGTGGATGAACAAAGTGACTAAATGTCGCCATATCAAAGGTATCGGTTTGGTCACCATAATCAATTCTTGAAGTGACACAATAGCGATGAATTTGATGCGAAGTGACATCCCAATCCCAAAGTTCATCACCACTGGCCCACAATGAAAGTTCTAAACGCTGCTTGAGCTCTGCCATAGCCCGGTTATCCGCAACTACTTTACGATAGGCTTTTTGCCGACTTGTAACAAATAGCCCGAGGCCCATTAGCACTGACACTAAATAGAAAAACTGACTGATGTTATTCCACCACCAAGGAGCCAGCAAATGAATGGATAGAGTGTGAATGTCCGATTGATTACCAAACTGATCGATCGCATAGGTCTCTACCTGATAATTACCTGCGGGTAATTTTAACAAGTTAACTTGACGACTCCCTTGCTCCATTTGTAGCCATGTATCAGATAAACCTAACACTCGGTAAAAATAAGATAATTGTTCAGTAGCCGAAAAGCTCAATGAGGCATATTTGAAAGACATAATATTTTGATAATAATCAAGCTTGATAGATTTTACTTGATCAGCGGGTTGCTTAATTAACGCCCCTTTATCGGAAGGGGATATGTTTTGCCCTAGAACAGAGATATCAGTGAGCACCAAATTAGCCGGCGATAAATCTGGAGCAATATCATTGGGATAAAATTGATTAAATCCTTGTGATCCACCAATAAATACCCGGCCATCATCAGCTAACCATGCTGCGCCAAAGTTGTACTCTAACCCTTGCGCACCATCACTTGGCACATAGTTTTCATAGCTAAAATTGGCCGTATTAATACGAATTAACCCACCGCTACTTCCTAACCAAACACTGTTCTTTTTGTCATATACTAATGACCAGATCGCATCGTTTTTCATGCCATCTTGCCGACTGAAAACCCGATTTAAGGTAAAATCTGAGTTAATTAAATTCACGCCCACTTCACTCGACGCCCAGATACGCTGCTGGTCATCCATTGCTAACATTAAAATCAAATTTGAGACTAAGCCATCTTCTGAGGTCAAGCGGGATAACTGCTGATCTTTAAAGCGATAGATGCCTTCACCTAATGTCCCTAGCCAAAGCACTCCCTCTTTAACCAACATGTCAGTTACTTGATCAGGCGCTGCTAATTGATCTGAAAAAAACGGCTGCAACCTTTTTTCATTCGCATCATAAAACAACACGCTATGACTGCGGGAACTCAATAGGATTTGCCCATTAAATTTCGTTACACGATTAAAATCAAGGCTAGGCGCGTTACTTAACCGAGATGAAAACAATTGTAATTCACCGCTACTTAAATTTACTGACACCACACCATCACCACGGGTAGTCAACCACATGATATCCTGATCTAAATAAAGAGAAGAAACAAACGAATGGCTAAACGGGACGAGTTGCGGATAAAGTTTTTCAGCCTTAACGAACAGGGCGCCATCGAAAATATACATCCCTCGAGTCGTTGCCACCCATAAACGGTCCTGCGGATCAGAAGCAAAACCTCTGACATCAGGGTTAATTAATGGGCCCGGTGCATATTGAAACTGGCTGATATAGCCCAGTTTATTTGCTCGAGAAGTCAAAAAATTAAGCCCACCTGACTCCGAGCCAATCCACAAATTATCGCGGTCATCAAATGCGAGTGACAACACCATGTTATCAGCTAAGCTATCAATCATGGCGGCATTATGCTGATACTGATGTTGTTGCTCACCTTGCATGTCAATTGCAAGCACCCCTTCATTGGAGCCCACCCAAATCAGGTCTTGATGTAAGATCAGACTGTGAATAACATTACTTTCTCGCTCAGTATGATCTTTCAGCCAAATCCGCGCATGAGGTGCAGATTTACTATACATTGCAATTAACCCATCATGCCGTCCGAGCACGATTTTATCTTCAACTAACAATACACTCGTTGTCGCCGAGCCAGAAAGCTGAGTCATGGTTTGCTCAAGTAAGTGAACAACCTGCACACCATCAAAACTAGCGACATACAGCAGATCATTTTCAAAAGCTAAGCTATTAACTTTCCCTTTTTGTGCTAACGATATCGGGGAAACTTGCTCACTGTGTGGCAAAAAGTGATAGACGCCATCACTTTGAGTGCCAACAAATACTTGCTGTGTATCGCAAGCAAGGCTGGTAACCTGATCAGACGGAATCGCAGGGTAAAACTGCTGCAAGTAAGATTGAAACACACCCCGATTAAAATCATAAAAGCTCAACCCAGTACTGGTACCGATCCACAAACCCACACCTTTAACCAAACAAAAATCATTAATGAAGTTCCCTGCAAGTGCGTTTTCAGTATGTGGCGTGGCAAAAAACTGCTTAAATTCATACCCATCAAAACGGTTTAATCCGGCTTGTGTTCCAACCCAAATAAACCCTTGTTGATCTTGAATGACAGCCGTAACCGACGCTTGAGATAAGCCCTGCTTCTGGCCAAAATTCACCATTGTTTGGTGGACTTCATCAAACAATGGTGAAGCAGCGAACACATTTAAGCTAAAAAATAACACGATAACGAGTTGGATTTTCAAGGTATTATCGACGTATAGGTAACAGTCAACTAACTATAGACTAAAATTCAAACAGCCCCAAAAAGTCGCATTGCTTCATGAGAATCAAAAAAGTACACTGAAACTAAGCACAGGTTGTCGTTTAATGTGGTCACAGATGACGAGTGATTTATGTTTATTTCATGTTGTGCTTCGCGATTAATTGCTAAATACCCATTTATATAACGTAAAAAGAGACTGTGCATGCCCAATAAAATGACCCTTATTACCTTACTTACTTTAATCAGTGGCTTCGCGACACAGAGCTCAGCAAAAGAAACGCAATATCAATTAACGTTTGGTGGCTTTTATGCTCAAACCGATTCCCAAATAACAGTTACAGACCCTATTATCGGTCAAGACTTTGACTTAGATTTTGAGCGCGACCTCAAGTTACGCAAAACACAGGCTCTGCCTTTTTTTGAGCTTACTTACCGCCATAATCAATCCCATAACTTTTACTTCGACTGGAAAAGCCTACACCGCACCTCCGAACAAGCTGTCATTGCCAAACCCTTTCAGGTCGAAATAAAAGATAAAATTTACGACATTCGAGCGGGCGGAAAACTACAGTCGTCACTCAACATAGACATTGCTCGCATTGGTTATGGCTATGACTTTTTACAAACCGACCATTATGCCCTTGGCATTTCGGCAGGCGTTCATGTCATGCTCATTGAAACGATCTTCAAAGGGGATATCGCAGCCTGTATTGAGAGTGAGTTAATCGACAAACGCTGTGGTAGTACTTCAACTCCGGCATTAGTCGATAACAAGTTAAGCGCCCCACTACCTGATTTTGGTTTATACGGATATTATGAATTTCAACCAAATTGGCGCTTCAAAGCTCACAGTCAGTATTTTTATATGAAACTGGATGATGTTAAAGGTGGATTAATCGACATTCGTGCCGGTTTAGAAGTTGATTTTGCCGATAATTGGTCTTTAAGCGCAGCTTACCACTATTATCAAGTGGACGTTGATATGGAGCAAACTAAAACCAAACTTGATATCCACATTGCCGACTATAATATTTATTATAGTTTTAGCGGCCCAGCCTTAGCTCTGAGCTATCACTTTTAAAGCGCCCCTCGGCGCTTTAAATTTTCTCAAAAAACCGCATGATTTGTGTATGGATATACCGACTAGTCGCACTGTACTTATAATAAGAAAGGCCCGCCACGATCGCACTCCCCCAAGCTAAAGCAGCCCCTAAACCAAGCTGCAGTTGCACTACACTATTTATCGCTAATAAAGCCAGTAACAGGGCAAACATATAATAACAATTCAAAGGTTTCTGCATTCTACAACCCCTTATTTAGTCAATGTTACTTTATCGTTAAAGTAAATGTAGCAAACACTTAAGCCAATCAATGTGTTTAATGATTAAAGGAGATATGTCGTGAAAAAAGGCAAATAACCCAATGCGAAATGACTTATACAACCATGACTGTTTAGTAAAAAATACTGATGACGAACGCAGATACAAACCAAATAAATGAGCTGACAGCCTAAAGTAACGGCTCTCAGCTGTTCATCGATGTTTTATAATGTAATGGATTTAACCGCTAACTCAGCCTTACCACCTTGTTCATCTGTCAAAGCAGGAACCAAATAAATAGCAGAGATATTAGCCAAGTTTAGGCCTTTATCTGGCGAGGTGTCAGGTGTCCATTCTGGGCGTTTAAACTGCTCAAATGTTAACGTGTGACTTTGCCATGTAGGAGCTTTGGGTAATATCGCTTGATAATGAGCATAGCTTTTATCCCCCTCTTTGCCGTAATCTGATTGCGATAATTTAACAATTAACGGCTGATCACTTTTATAATGAATTGCTATCGACCTCGCAGCACTGAGATCGCCAGCAGGTAACGTGTATATTAATTCAACCCATGAATTATTTTGCTTATCAACACGAGGTACTCGCTGAAAATCTATTGCTATCGCTTCATCTTTCAGCCCATGAAAATGCGCAGTACTACCATGAGGATCTGTCGCATAACTCCAATCATTAATATTCAGTGTCGAATGTCCATAACTGGCCACACTGCACAGTGCTAGCCCAGCTAAAAAAAGTGTTTTCAATGCCATTATTCAGTCCTTTTTATACATTTAGTCGCACTTTATCATGATTTATAGCCCACTAAAATCGGGTTCAGAATGATGCTCCAATAAAAAACCCGCCAAATGGCGGGTTAATTTACTTCAGGTTATAGCATTCGCTCTTAAAGCTTAGCGGTGACACCTGTTAAATCCGTTTTAGCTTTATAACGCGTCAACTTGGATGAAATCGTGTCAGCACCATGTATTGCTGCAAAGTCCTTGATATTAACACCATTACACTCGACACTTTTTGCGATATAACGCATGCTTTGCTGACTTTGACGTACAACGCGATGAAACTTTGCATTGTTTCCTGACGCTGCTGCAACACAGAGTTGCGTTTCAATACTATCGTTAGTTCCGGCGATGTTTGCGGCATGCGCCCCCATTGAAAGGCTTGCTGCTGCGATGGCTAATACTGCTACAGTTACTTTTTTCATATTCATTCCCTCGTTTTAAAAATACTTATGTTTTAAAGTGTTGAAGCATGTTGCTTCGTTGTTGAGGTAAGAATAGGCCAGCTTTTTCAACTGGATTTAACTTAAGTGAGTAGCGGTTAATTTTGGTGATTGAGGGTCATTTTGAGTGATAAAGCATAACCTCTATCAAAATAAATATTGATATAACCATGCTCCTTGGGTTTCACCATGATTGGTTTCTTTATCATAGTTGGCACTCAGCTCTTCAAGTTGTGCTAAGTAGTCATAACCAAGCTGATTCGCGTCCTTTTTTAACCGCTCACAATTATCATACCCAGTTAATTGATTGAGAGAATCATTGAGTTCCTTAGCTATTTTCTTAGCAAATTCGCCATGGCCTAGCTCATGTTTGTGTAAATTCACATACCAACGTTGCCAAACTTGTGTTACTGATGGTTCATCCGTTATTAATTGTGGCATGGTGTATTCCAGCGTTAAATTTGTTTCAACTTGAACTAATTTACAACTTGCCCTCGACCTCAAAAAATTATATCGCCATCGAATTGACCACTCAGTTAAGCCGTGGAAAACATCCCCATCACTTTTAATGGGGGATGCTTGGCTCACTGAAGACCCCAATTCAGATACGGAGTTAGCTTTGACGCTATAATATTGGTAGTTTTCAGAAACAATTAATTGTGCAGATAAAGAAGAGCTTGTCAGTGCAATCGCAACATACGGTAAAATCACTATCCTTCTTAAAAAGAAGTGAAATGAACGCCCATTCATTTTATAGCCCACCCGCTAAGTCTAAAAAGTTGCCGGTAGAGAATGACGCTCGATCACTGGCTAACCAAAAAATAGCCTCTGCGACTTCTTCTGGCTGCCCACCTCGCTGCATAGGAAGGGCGCTTTTGAGGCGTTCGACCCGGTTTTCTTCTCCGCCATCAGCATGCATTTGAGTATAAATCAGGCCTGGCCTGACACAATTAACACGGATCCCCTCACTCGCTACTTCTAATGACAATCCTTTAGTTAGCGTATCTATCGCCCCCTTAGAAGCAGCATAATCAATGTATTCATTTGCAGAGCCTGTACGAGCTGCTGTTGATGAGACATTCACAATCGCTCCCCCTTGCCCTCCTAATTGCGTCGACATACGCTTCACCGCTTCGCGACAACACAAAAAATAACTAGTCACATTGGTACTCAGGAGCTCATTGATGCGCGCAGCACTCATATCAACTAAGCGTGATTGAGGCTTTAAGATACCGGCATTATTAACCAAAACAGTTAAACGGCCATTTAACTGATCAATTTGAGCAAATAACTGTTCAACCACCTGCTCTTGGGCAATATCGGCCTGTATCAACATACACTGACCTCCAAGCTGATGAATTTGTTCAGCCGTCGCCTCTGCTGCGTGATGATTACTTTTATAATTAATCACCACCAAAAACCCCTGTGCAGCAAACAATTTAGCCGTTGCAGCCCCAATACCACGACCTGCTCCAGTAATCAGGACTATGTGTTGTTTTTCGTTCGACATAATATGGATCAAATGACTCCGTGGTATTACAACCAGCTTCGCTGACTGGATTCTGTTTGATAGAGCGCCAAATTGATAAAATCTGTCACTAAACAATTAGGCAAATAGGGGACGCGCAAGCGCCCGCTCGCCAATTGAATGGTCAAGGTACTCAGCCCTGCTTTTCGCATCATTGGCGTTTGGGTCTTTTGTATTTTCTGTACTTTATATAGCGAGAAAATCGTCACGGTATGACCTATAAATCCAGTACGTACAAACACTTTTTCACCATCGCAATAAAAACCATAACGCTTATATCGAACAATACAAAGAGCTAAACCCAGCAGTAACCCGATCGCGCTAAACCACCATGCCCCTTGGCTGGTTAACAAGTAATGTAATGTTGTGGCAACAAGCACAGGAAAGGCACAAAATAATACAAAGTTCTTTCGCCAAAAGTTGCTATGAATAGCAACAAAAGGAATAGCGCCAGGGGTACAGTCTTGCTTAAAAAACGATAATATTTGCTTTAGTTGTTCTTTGCTCAACGACGGAACAATTAAGCTTTGCCCTTTTTTTGCCGCAGGGTTCTGACTATTTTCGACTTGCTTACACGTGACAACAAAACGACGTAACAATAAACCAACCCAATTTTTCTTTATCTCTACCGCCTGAATTTTTGATGTGCTAATGGACATTTGATGACGCTCTAACAAGCCCGAAACCCGCTTAATTTTAACGCCCTCTACAAATAGCTGATAATTATAAAAGCGAAGTACAGCGCCCAAAACCGAAGCGCTGACAAACACAGCTATCATGCAAGTAATGACAACGACCACAGCGACAACCGATGCCCCCTTATCAGAACCCATAATTGGTCCCAAAACCGCACTTAACGGTTCAACAAAACTTGATTTACTAAACTCCACAATGTGTTCGATGAAAGGTGCAAAACCAGCCAATACCAAAAAAATCATCGAGGACATCAAACCAAATTTAGCGACTTCCGTATTGCTTAAGCTAAAAGTAGGCTGAATATCAGTTTGCTCAACGTCCACTCGATCCGTTTCGGTTTCGCTCAGTTGATATTGTTGCTTATAATTAAAAATCGTTTCGCGCATTAAGTGCCCCGCAGAGCTGATAATCCCGGGTAACCCCACTTCTTGCCCAGCAGATCCCGCAGCATCAAAGGTACAATTAACCAAATTAAACGGTGCAAAATAAAACGGTACAGCAATATTCACATTTTGAATTTTGGCGAAATTCAATGTGACTCGCTCTTTTTTGAACACACCTTTACGCAAAATCACTTCATGATCGGTGACTTTAAATCGAAAATTAAGGTAATACAGGGCGGAGTAACTAAGCAGCCCAACCGCAAATACGCCAAGTGCTATCGCGCCCCAAAAAAGTTTATTTTCTACTTGAGTAACAAAAATAACCCCGGCAGGCGCTAAATTCAGCAAACCATCTTTGACAAAACGCACAACAAAGTGCAAAACAAAATACACCAATGACAAAGGCGAGAGCTTTTGCCAAGGTTGCCCTTGAGTTTCAACGCGCGTAAGCTCACTCATCGCTTGCACCCTGTTCTTTTTTCAAGATAAATTGCCTGATTTTGCTAGCTCGATCTACATTAATGCCATTTATTTCTAAATCGGCTCCCATACCTCCGGCAGTAAACAGCTTTAAGCTCGCCAGCCCAAGTTTTCGCTCAAAAGGATTACGATGGGTTTCAATATGCTGAACCCGATTGAAAGGAACAATAATAGTTTTTTGCCAAAATACACCTTTTCGTAATAAAAAATCATGCTCCCTTAACGCGATCGCTGTTTTTTTAATGGCCAAGCTCACATAAAAAAACACCCACACATTCACTGCAACCGCTATTGCAGCCACAATCCCTACCACATCCTTTGGAACATCGGTTAAAAACCAGAGCAATAAACTCACCGCAACAGAAAAAGGCAATAAAAAAACAAAGATACTAAGAAGCGCCTCGCTCTTTGCGTTATCGTCAAGCGGGCTAAACTGCACCTCATTAAGGTGGGGTAACGTATCGAGCGCAACAGCTGAATTAGAAAACATGGGTATTCCTTTTTATTTTGATTGTTTATAACCCGTTGAAAAATGATAGCAATTAAAAATAACGATATAAATTAAACGGTTACAATAATTTCACTTTATATCGACCGTAGTTTACTGTTCAGCACTCTGCGGTGTTAACACTTGTAATTTAAACTGCTGATCTAAATAGCTTTCTTCTAGAGCTTGTGGCCATAATCCTGTGCTTCGCCCTTTGGCTCGAGCTATTTCGCCAATTCGGCCGGGATTGTACGGCAGCACCTCATCACTGATAAATGTCGCGATTTCATCTTCGTAAGCATCAAGCGGGGAAATAATTTGCCAGCCTTTACGCTTAAGCTGCGTGATCAAATCCCCCATAAATAAAGCGGTAATATCCATTTCATGCATCAGCAAAGTATGTTTTGGTGAACGGCCGAGTGCCTCAACCGCCATGGCATCATAAGCTTCGATACTCTGCATCATCATGTCGACGTAATAGTGACTCATGCGAGCTAAGTCAATATCCGTACCTTGCGCGATTGCTTGTTGAAACTGATTTTCGATGTACCAATCGTATGTATTAATCGTCACATATCCATTACGGTAGCCATTCTCTGCCAATACTTTTCGCATGCCATCACGCTTTTCTGCCGTATTTCCCTCGCGTAAATAAGGAAATCGAAATAACTTGGTCATCGTCTTAAAGGGCGATAAAGCACGGTCAGCCTGCTCAAAATTCGCTTTGTACTGCGCTAATGTTAAGGTATTAAAGTCAGGGTGATCGTGGGTATGATTGGCTATTAGATGACCGGCTTCACTGTAAGTATGTAAGCGCTCCAACCCTTCCCCTTGTAAATGGGTGCTCACACTAAAAAATACCACCTCTGGCACATCATGCATCGCTAACGCAGATAACAACATTTTGGCTCGGGCTGGGCCTGCCAAATACCCTCCCGCAGCACGCGGTGAATCATCAAGCGTCAACGCTATTTGTTTACTCGGTGCGCTGTGCACCGTTAGGCAGCACACAACTAACCAACAACCAAGGAGTAATTTCATAATACCTAGCCAAATCAAGAGTCAAAAATACAAGGTTGTATGCGTAAAATGACTAGAAACACCTAGCAAAGCCTGAAAATGTCGAAGTCGACACCAACAAACGGGTACGGTTTCACATGCCTTTTTTATTTTAAAAACACACAGCGAGAGCAAAAGATAAAAGGAATACCAATAAAAAACAAGAAAAGTTCACACACACCAACAGACTTAGCTGTTGATGTATTTGAGTTTTATTTAAAAGTTAAGCGCTGGCTTAATGAGGCTCAAAGCAGGTATAAGCTGAGGATGATGTTGATTAAACTGCTGTTGGTTTGAGCCCATAACAGGGAACTCAAACAAACTGTCTGCGTAAGTTTTTTGCGTGGTTTCTGTCAATAAGAACTGCACAAATCGATTGGCATTCATGACGTTAGGCGAATAACGAGTAATCGCAACTGTGGTGGTCGAAACAGGCGTGCTCCCTTGCGAAGTTTTAAGCCAGTGCAACTGCAACTGAGAGGTCACTTTTTGGTCTTTTTTGTTGTCAGAGGCTTTGAGCATTTCAAAATAATAGTGGTTCGCTAAAGCAAACTGACACTTCCCTTGCGCTAGGGCTTTTAACTGGTCGCGATCTCCGCCTGAAGGCCGCTTAGCTAACAAAGATTCCTTTGCACTAAGCCAAGCGATATCGTCTACATGTTGTGTGGCTTTTAAAGTGCGGATCAAGGTGGTGTTGTAACTGTGCTGCCAATCACGAATGCAAAATTGCCCCTGATACATTGGCTCACTTAACTGTGAAAAAGACAGCGGAATGGGTAAGCGAGTGTCTTTGCTCGAAAACAATGCACGACCACGAATCGATACACTGACCCAATAACGTTGCTGATCATAAAGTGCAGGGTTGAGATCTGACAACAGAGAAAATTGCTCAAACGGCTGTATCAAAGCATGTGCATGGTTCAGCTGTGCTAAATCAGAAGTTAATAACACATCGGCTTGACTGCGAGGGCCATCTTCAGCCAAGCGAGACAATAAATACTCGGACTTGCCATGAACAATATTCACCCGGATCCCTGTCTGCTGTTCAAAAGCCGACACGACAGGAGCAATCATTTCCTGCTGACGGAACGAATAAATGTTTAATTCTTGTTCCTGTTTGCTTATTGCTTCAGCAGTTGGCAGTAAAAAGAGGGTAATTAGAGATAAATGGCTTTTATTCATTGCAAATAGTAATTATTATCAATTGCAACTAGCATACTGATGAAATTGAATAAGTCTAGATCATGAGCGTATTTTATTTGAAAATGAAAAAGTTTGGCTTAGCAATTGGGTGCTACTTTAGTTTTTGTGTGATCGTTATTTACAGCGCGTACCGCCTAAACAGTCATTATCAGCAAGTAGAACAACACACATTAAACAACCAACTCATTGCCCATGCTCAGGTGTTTCAAAGCACATTAGATCATGCCGCAAATCAGCTATATGCTTTTGACAGTTACCTGATCGGTAAAGATGCGTTGACCAAAACGAGTCGCCAATTCAATCAACTTGCCGAACCCTACTTACACGGACTCAACTTTGATGCGAGTTTCGAAAAGTTAGTGGTCTTTACCTATCCGCAAATTCCACTTATTGATGAAATCGCTCAACAAAGCGGCCATTTTGATTTTCGCTTATCACTGCCAGAAAACCTAAACAACCCGCTGCTAACAATTATCAATGCCGCCCCCATGACTGAATACGGCCACAACATTGGTCAAGTTGCAGCCATTAATGCGCAACTATGGCAGCAGCTTTCTAACAAACAAAAAGTGCGCTCAATTCGTTGGCCAACACAGCAAGCTCAGTGGAGCTTACTCCTCAATCACGCCAGCCAAGATGACCTCTCTGTAATATTGGGTATCCGACTCGAACTAGCTAAGTTGTTTGAAGGTTTATATCAGCAAGTTTTTGCTGAACATCATCACCATATTCGGGTACTTGAACACGACCAAGAAATTTTTAACTCAGATTGGAACAACGCCTTTGAGTTAATGACCTTACCGGCGGCGACGCAACTCAAACTTAACTTTTTTGGCCAAGAGCTCGAATTACAACTTTATACGCAAACGAGTTTGCACCCCCCTTTGATTGGTGAGCGAATGCTGACGATTATCATCGCTACTATCATTGTACTTTTTACTGGCTTTATGATGCTCGTCTACTTGATATCACTGCATGGTCGCAACGATAAAATTAATCAACTAGTCATCGAGCGCACCGCCTCCTTAGCTCAGGCCAACCAACGGCTTACGCAATCATCTAATCAACGCGTCCATGCCCTAGAGCTCAAACTCACTGCTGAGCAAAAGTATAAAAAGCTCTTTTTAAATACCCAAGAAGGGCTTTTTTTATTGAATCAAGATGGAAAAATAATTGAGCACAATCCTGCATTTAGTACGCTACTTTTAGCGCAATACCCTCATGGTGAGCACATATTGAGTGATTTTATCTTCTGCAGTGAGCAAAAATCACAGTGGCAGCAAGTCATGCAACAAAAACAAGCCCATCCCGAAGTTGAATGGCTGGCCAAAAAGCACAACGGCGATACCATTTGGTTACGACAAAATGGTAGTTGGATCCAACAAGACGATAAATGGTTTTATGAAGGTCGTTTAACTGACATCACCCAAATTAAGCTATTTAATGAGCAATTAAAATACAAAGCTGAACACGACAATTTAACTAACCTGCTGAACAGACATCGCTTTTTAGATGAAATTAAGCGTTCGCTAACCCAAACAAATACCCGCTTTTATCTCATTTATATTGATTTAGATCGCTTTAAATTAATCAATGATACCTTAGGCCACTTAGCGGGCGATAAACTCTTAATTGAATTTGCTCGTCGGATAACATTATTGATGGGCCATTACTCCGAAATCGCTCGGTTAGGCGGCGATGAATTTGCAATATTAGTCAACGCCAAGCTCCTGCCCAACCCCATAGAAATTTTGTGTGAAGACATTTTAATTCAAGTTAGAAAACCTTTTATTTATCAAGAAAACACTTTAACCGTCAGTGGTAGCTTAGGGGTGCGATGCTTTTCCGTTCCTTGTCACAACGTCGATGCTGAAAAATTATTACACGATGCCGATATCGCCATGTACGAAGCTAAAAAAGCTGGCAAAGATGGCTTTAGCATCTTCTCTAGTCACATAGCGCGGACCGTCACTCGAAAATTGACAATTGAAAAAGCACTTCAGGATATCGACTTTAATAACGAATTATCTCTGCTCTTTCAGCCTTTATTTTGTACACGGGCAACTCATCATGTTCTAGGGTATGAGGCGCTACTACGCTGGCATCATCCAACTTTGGGCATGATCAGTCCGTGTGAGTTTATTCCTATTGCTGAGGAATCAGGCAAAATAATTCAGCTTGGCCATTGGATTTGTGAACAAGCACTCAGCTTTTATCAGCAAGCCAAACAACAAAGTCAACGCAATGATCTTTTCATTAATATCAATGTATCGCCCAAGCAACTAGAGCATGAAGGCTTTGTCGGGCACATCATCAAACAAACACAAGCACACGGACTAACCCCTCATGAAATCAATATCGAGATCACCGAATCAGCTATGATGTGTGAAGAAGATAGGCTTATTACACCGCTGAGCTATTTATATGAGCAAGGTTTTGGGATCCACATTGATGATTTTGGCACCGGCTATAGCTCATTAGCACGTTTAAAAGCCTTACCATTAAGTGGGATCAAAATAGACCGAAGCTTTATTCAAGATATCGCCCAGTGCAAAGAGTCGTTGCAATTGGTACAAGCCATTTGCGCGATTGCCGATACCTTCAATTTAAAAGTAACGGCTGAAGGCGTTGAAAATATTGAACAAGTAAATATTTTGCAAACTCTTTACTGCCAACAATTGCAGGGGTTTTTCCTAGCAAAACCACTCCTTCCAAACAGTGCGCAAGCGCTACTGCGCGTAGCCCCAAGGCTAAGCGCTTAACCTAAGTCAAACTCAGGCTAAACCTTCCCTTTGGCGCTCCATGGACGGATGCGCAGGAAAAAAACCTTGGCTAAAAAGATCCGCGCCGCAGCATGCATACTGCTTGAGCATAGAAACAGTATTGCCTACAATGACGCACAATTTATTCACTACAGATAAAGACAATGAACGATACAACAAAACCAGCCTTACCTGACCGCCTGTCAATTAATCCTCGTAGCCCATTTTATAATGCTGACGTGATCGAACACGATATCGGTATTCGCCTTAACGGCAAAGAGCGTAATGATGTTGAAGAATACTGCATTAGCGAAGGGTGGGTAAAAGTAGCCGCCCCTAAAGCACTTGATCGTCGCGGTCAGCCTCTTTTAATGACAGCTAAAGGTACTGTAGAAGCATTTTATCGTTAATATTGCGACGTTTAACCTGTTTTCGGCGATGTTACATCAAATGTTTTATCGCCGATGTTTCGGTTTTTAGTGCTTTCACCCGCTTTAGAGCAAACACTGTTGCCAACGACGACAACCAATATCCCATTCTCGCGTTTATTTATTCTCAAGCGTAAACGTCACCGCACAGTGATCGCTTAACATTCCCGCTTCGCTATTATCAGCAAAATGACGCATTTGCACATTCGCGGCGCGCATAAGAGTGAAACCACCTGCAAACAGATGGTCGATTGGCGCAGGATAACGAGGATGGCAACTCACAATCTTGTTAGTGATATGCGTAAGCGTTGATGCCGAACCATTGCTATTGCTGGCCAGCTCTTGCATTAATCGGTTATTGTCTGTTGCGAGGCGATGATTAAAGTCACCCATCACAATGTAAGGGTGTTTGCTGGCTTCTTTTGTTTCAAACCAGTTATCTAGCCAAACAGCTTGTTTAGCAAACGTTGGGCAGGCTTTGCGATCGCTTTTTTCGTAGTCATCAACAAAACAGCCACTTTTAAGATGGACATTCATCACTTCCGTCGCCCCATCAGCCGTTGCTAACGTCACAGACAAACCATAGCGTAAGCCATTTAAACCCAACGCTAAATCATCGTAGTGATGTTGTTTGAGCACTGGAATCGACTTTCGGATTGCAAAGGCGACTTTTTGCTGGGTAGATGTGTTACCGTTTTCGCGGCAACTATAGGATTCGCTGTCTGCGCGGTCAGATAAAATAATTTGCCACTGCTCAGCAGGGAAAATTTGCGCGACGGCTTTTATCGATGCGACTTCTTGCAATGCAACAACATCCGCGTTCAGCTCGGCGGCATAGGCTTTTAATGCAGCGATGTCTGCTGAAGTACGCGGTTTACATCCTGAGTTTGCAGGATAAGCCAAGTGCTCAACATTCCAAGTCGCAAACCTAAGCGCCTGCGAGGATTCATCTGGCTTAACCAATACATTGTTTTGATCCGACTCTATTGGCCCAAAACAAGCGGTCACTTGTGACAATGCCAGAACAGTGAAAAACGCTTTAATGCATTTTATCTGAGTATTTTGCATGATTTTTTCCATAAAATAAGTATCGCTGTTTGCGAACAAGAATCACAATGTACAAAGATTTTTTCTCAACCTCTCACTTTTGCGACCAAGTTAGAAGCACAAACTGTTAATCACAGCGTTTTGAAACAAAAAAGGAGCTAGCGCCCCTTCGTACTGGCGTTTAATAAACGCTAATTAATTTATCGAGTGAGATACATTATGGGTTAGTTATTACGCCAACCCGCCCAAACATCGTCTTCGGGATTGATTTGATTTTTACGTTTTTTCTTACCGGTTCCGGCAGGTTTAGCCATTGGTTTTTCAAGCGCCAACTGAGCCTCTTCACTCAACTCTTCAAGCTCGAAGCCCGCCACTTCTTCTCGCTCTAAGCGAATTTTATTTTTCTTTTCAATCACCTTAAAGTGATGCGTGTCTTCGTGATCAATCAGCGATAGAGCCAAACCGACCTCACCTGCACGGCCACTTCGACCGATGCGGTGCATGTAATCTGCAGGGCTGCGGGGTAAGTTGTAGTTAATCACCACTGGTAGCTTTTCAATATCCAATCCTCGGGCAGCGATATCGGTGGCAATTAAAATGTCCACCTCTCCGGCTTTAAATTCCTCGAGCACACGCGTTCGCGCTGATTGACCTTTATCACCATGGAAGACTTTGGCGCTAATGCCGCGCTTTTCGAGTTTTTGCGCCAAATGCTCGCAGTGCTTTTTCGCATTAACAAATATCAGTGCTTGTCGCCATTGATGCTGTTCAATTAAATGGGCGAGCACTTCGGTTTTTTGGCCTTTATTTACCGTGAAAACGCGCTGTATAACTGTGCTCGCATCAGCACTTTGTACTTGAATGTTGACCGGATTATTCAGCAAGCTTTGGGTTAACGTGTGTACTTGTAACGGAAAAGTCGCCGAAAACAGTAAGGTTTGTTTTTTCTTCGGCATTAAAGTCAGCAGCTGAGTCAGTTCTTCTGTAAACCCTAAACCTAACATGCGATCGGCTTCATCCAGCACTAAGGTGCTCACCTTATCAAGCTTTATCGCATTACTTGAAATCAAATCAAGTAATCGCCCTGGCGTCGCGACTAAAATATCCGCCCCACCGCGAAGTGCAAGCATCTGTTTATTAACCGACACACCACCAAATATCGCCACCGTTTTTATGGCTCCGTTAAAGTGCGCCGCATACGATTTAATGCTATCGGCCACTTGCACGGCCAACTCACGAGTCGGAACCAACACTAAACCTGTAACAAAATTTCCTGATTGGTCTGCCGCGATAGACTGTTTAGCCTGTAACTGTGACAACTGCTGCAACATAGGTAAAGCAAACGCCGCTGTTTTCCCCGATCCTGTATTCGCCCCAGCAATTAAGTCACGCCCTGCCAATACACTTGGAATAGCCTGCGCTTGAATAGGGGTCGGTTGTTGGTAGCCCAGCTCAGTGAGTCGCGCTAATAAAGAAGAAACAAGGCCTAGTTCGGTAAAGCTGCAGGAGATTGGGGCTGAGGTCATGGGTCAAAAGTGCTCAATGCTAAAAAATAGCCGTTAATTTTAGCGTATTTCGCCTCAGTTTGGTTAGTACTATTACAAAAACCCCGCTTTAAGAAGCGTAGAACTAGTTTGTTAATTGTTCCCCGCTAATTTATTAATGTAAAAACAGAGGGGATTGAAGCACTCGATTGGCTTTTCGATACACACTGGGTGTCATGCTTATTTTTTGGAACAGATTAAAGACCTTTAGCTATCCGGTTATCAATGCTTGTGATAGTTGCTTACGTTTCGCTTTAAAAAAAACATACTCAACAATAGCCACGTTAATCGCTATAGCCACAAGTCGTCCATAATCTTGTTGAAATTGCTTTACCACAGCGAAAGTATTGTCAAACTGGCCAAATAACAACAACTGAATAATCTCCACAAATGCCGAGGTAACAGCCGCAAGCGTGATTGCAACCGCCCTAGCCATCCATTGACGATGTAACTGAACATTACCCTTAAGAATATGTTGTAAGGCGAATGAAAATGCTAAACACATAGTAATACTCATGAGCACAAGTGACAGATAACGTGCACTAAATACGCCACCATACAACACATAATGCAGCCAAATCGCAGATAACCCCATCACATAACCTGCTATCAAAGCGACCCGCCCTGCTGCTTTATGACGCTTTACGTTATTCAACCGTAATGCTGGAGAAAACTGAAATGGCATCGTTAAGAAAAACAAAATGCCTGAACTACCATGAACAAAAAGAGCCGCATTAGACCAGTCTATCGTGGTGGAAGCGAGTATAAATATCGCGGGTATGCCTGGGATTGCGGTCAAAAAAAGTAGCATCCCAACCACTGGCCAATTAAAAGGTATGCCTTTGCCACGTTTATTTACTTCGACATCATTAATTGTCATTAACGATTCAGACTCTATGTTCATTGATAACTCCATATACAATATCTTTATAAAACCCACTTAGCAGTGATTTAAAGGGAGTGTCAGTGATAGCTTTAACAGGCCTTCAAAAAAAAGCGCTTAAATATGCATGGCGACTATCCTGACTAGATAAAAGGATATATTTTATAAGGGGTTATATCGTCCGAGACTAGAAGCACGGACACTTTTTTGTAGGGCATAAATAAACAATAGCGTAGTATCAGGTGCTTAATAGGTTAACTAGATACACCAAAGTACAATATAGCAGCGTAAATAAAAGGAGCTAAATTGACCGACCCTATAGTAATGACCCTGTCGATGATTATGGTAGGACAAATTTTATTAAGTGTTCCTATACTGCTGAGCAGGGTAAAAAAATCGCTGATATGCTTACCTTTGGCGCTATTTCTACTCGCAAATGGCGCGCTCGCAATGCTGCCTATGGTGAGCGAAAATTTCCCCAATGGTTACCAACTTTATAGCGCATTAGCCTTTCCAGCGCTTTTTGTATTATGTCCCGCGTTATGGTTTTACGTAGAAGGCATTACCGCTGAAAAACCTTGGCGATTTCACTCAAAAAAAGCCCGTCATTTTATCTTGCTGTGGCCAGCGCTATTAATCAGTATCATGATGCTGTTGTTACCAAACGACATGCACACGGCAATATTTATTGATGATGCAGATGTTGCTGATCCTTTTGCGATTACCTTAATGGTGAGCATATTAATCATCATACTGCTTTGGCTTGGGCAATGCGTATATACCATTTATCGCATTGTTCGCCGTCTGATCACCTTTAGGCAGCAACTCAAAAATGTCTTTTCAAATAACGACGACAAGGAGCTTAACTGGATAAACTGGTTAATGTTTGTTGCCATTAGCGCTTGGTTCTTTACTTTAGCTTCCTTGTTCTCTTCAAACCTGTTTGACAACTTGCTGTTTAACTTACGCACCGAGAGCTTATTATCGTTATTACTGATCTGGAGCTTGGCTCATTTTGGTTTGCAGCAAAACCCCATACTTGCTGAGTACTATGAACAATGTCATGACAAAGAGCGAAATAATGAATCCAGCGATGATGGAACTAACACCAACTTAGCGCTTGAACAAAACAATGAAAGTAAGAAGAGTAAAAATGAGAATATCGCCGCGCCAGCAAAGAAGTATCAACGCTCGGCATTAAGTAAAGAGCAAGCAGCGCGAATCGCCGATAAAATTAACCGCGTAATGAAAAACGACAAGCTCTATTTAGACGCCAGTTTATCGTTACAGAAACTCGCCAGCCATGTCGCCATTTCACCCAATTATATCTCGCAAACTCTTAATGAAACCCTCTCAATTAACTTTTTTGATTTCGTTAACCAATGGCGTATTGAAGCTGCAAAACCGAAAATAATTGCCAATGAAAATACCGTACTTGATATCGCCCTTGAGGTCGGTTTTAACGCCCGCTCTTCTTTTTACAAAGCCTTCAAGCAAGAAACAGGTCAAACACCAAGTGAATATAGAAAAATTTTAAAGGATAAATAACTTTTATCGTAAACCCACCAAGTTTCACCTATAGCGACAGACCCAGTTAAAACGATCATAAATCGTACCTCAGAGCTAACATGTAAAGCACCTCTTATTGGTGCTTTTTTGTGAACATTAAGTGCAATAAAAAAGCGACTGCTCTTAGGTTAGTCGCTTTATTAACTTTCAAATATTAATTTGCATTAAACAGTTTACCGTTGAACTGTTTAATGCACCACGAGCCATTTTATCCCTTATTGAACCAAGCAGTCGTGTTATTGACATTAGGTCAAGTCGAGGTTAATTAGCGGTGGTTAAATATTGAAAAATTTGTTAGAAAGTAAGGATGAAAAGAATATGGAATTGATATAAATGGAAATTGTTGGTGGCTTCTACAGGGAAATGTCTTTAGTTCCAGAAATTGATCAGATATTTGGTTCTGGAGGCAGGGCTGCTGCTATATTAAGTGAAATCACAAATGATGTAACACTTCATACATATACCGACAATGATTCAGATATTGCGGAATTTGAAAAAAAGTACGCTATCGAAGTAAAAAAATATCGACGAGATGATCCAATATCATTCTCATATTTTCATCCTTTATCCACACCACATATATCTAAAAGTAAAAATTTTCAGTCTTCAATCAAAGTTAGCGGTGAAGTTGTCCTTCACTTCGGTCTTATTGAAGGTGATGCGGTCGTAGATGCAAAAAGAGTTGTTTTTGACCCTCAAACATGGAAACAAAAGGCTATTTATTCAATAAATGGGTCTAAAGCTAATAACCTCGTCATTGTTCTCAATGAGTTAGAGTTAGCCCACTCGACATCCTCCAACAGTGTTATTGCACAAGCACAAGAATTGCTGGAGCTAAATAAAGCGGAAGCCATCGTAGTAAAAAGAGGTGTTAAGGGATGTTTTGTTCTGGAAAAAAATGGAAGTAAGTATTCAATACCATCATATTTATCAAACAAAGTAACCAAAATAGGCACAGGGGATGTTTTTAGTGCTATTTTTGCTTTTTATTGGGGTGTGAAAAAGAAACATCCTAGCCATGCAGCTGAATTAGCTTCAAAACATGTAGCATGTTTCTGCGAATCTGGAGGAGTAGACCTAGATTATCAGAAAATAGATAAGCTGATTCCCATAAATTTTGAATCATTTCAACCTGTCACTATATTTGCTGATCAAACAGGTCTAGGTAAAAGATATATTTTAGAAGAAGCAAAATATTTGCTTTTACAATTTGGTATCACTGCTCAGGTAGAGGATACTTTGGACAATTTAGCGAAATACAAAAACCCAATTTTAATTTTAGGGGAAACTTTTCGAAATCTAATAGCAATAGAAAATCAATTGAAAAAGAATAAATCTAGAATAGTAGTGTTTGATGCAAGCTGCGATGATTGGTTTACAGGCAATTCAACACCAGAAAATATCACTCTTGTGCAAGATTTCACTTCTGCTATCTACCAGATTGCGTGGGCTTCAGCTCAATAAATAAGTATAAAGGGAATTTAATGTGGCAGATATCTTCATAGCCTATTCAAGTAAAAATGAAACAATTGCAAAAGAACTGCATGATTGCTTGGAGCATCAATGGAACGTAGTTTATGACTACTATTCAGTTGGAGATTTTACCGAATTTATTGAAAATGAGATAAAAATTTCTAAATGTTTGATTGCTATATTTTCAGAACAATCAAAAGAGAGTCAAATTTTTAGAAATGAACTTTTATTCGCTCAAGACTGCGGTATACCTGTTCTAGGAGCAAAAATAGATGAAAGTGAAATCTCACTTATATTTCGAAGCATCAGTTACTGCGAATTTATCGACTGGGACGGTGATCTTACGTATCCTGAATTAAATAAATTAAGAGCTAGAATATCAAAAGTAATATCACCCAAATCCCCCCCACAGCGGTTAAAGCATGTTATCAGCGATAAAATACCTCTTCCGATACTCTTTCAATCAGTTTCATCATTTGAAACTCAACTACCAACACATGAAGCGGTTGAAGCTTTAGATATTTTTAAATTTCCATCGATATTGGTTTCTGCATACGATTTGGAAGAAAGAGAAGAATACAATCAAAGAGAATTTATTGAAAATATAGTAACTTACAAAGAAACTGGTGGAGTCATATTATTAGACTCAGGTAGCTATGAAAAGCATCGAAACAACAATAAATCTTGGTGCAGAGAAAAATTTCACAATTTAATAAGATCAATACCATTTGACTTAATGTTTTGTTTTGATGAATACGACTTAAAGCAAGATATACCTGAACTTGCAGCAGAAATTATTAATTCAGTTGTTAAAGACCAACAACAAACATCCGTGCCCGTTTTACCAATTATCCATGCAAGAACTAACAAAGATGGGGAGTACATATTTGATTCCTTACCTAAACTTGTTTTGGAGGTAACTAAAAGACTTAGCCCCCCATTAATAGCGATACCTGAAAGAGAATTAGGTGATGGTTTACAGGAACGCATCAAAAATATAGTTAAGATTAGAGCATTATTAAATACACTTGCTTATTACCAGCCAATTCATATTTTAGGAACCGGAGACCCGATTGTAATTCCATTTTTTATCGCAGCAGGTGCTGACAGTTTTGACGGATTAGAGTGGTGCAGAAAAGTAGTGGATAGAGACCAACATCGTCTTCATCATTTCCACCATTTTGATTTGTTTGCTTATCAGGCTGAATATGCTGACTCATCTGTAACTAGAGATGCAATAAATCAAGAAGGTGTAAAATTTATTGCCAAGGTCATCTTTCACAACTTAGATTTTTATACCGATTTCATGGCTAAACTGAGAAAATCAACGGCAAATGGCAGTATAAGAGGATTTATTACTGAAAACTTACCTAAACCAATATGGAGTGAGTTAATGAATAAGCTAAATGGAATTCTAAAAATATGAGGACAAATATTGAAAGGTTAAATGATGCAATTCAAGCTATTTATCCTGACATCGAAAATGAAGTCCAATCTGATTCTTCGACTTGTGAAATTCGTTTATGGTGGGAGCTATCGGCGTGTGTTCTAAGTAGCCAAGTTTCTTATGGTTTAGCAATTGCTATGGCAGACGAAATTACCAAAAGTAACTTATTAATCAAAAAATATTCGGACATTGAATTGTTATATGTGCAACTCAAAGAATTATTAATTACACCTGTTCGAGTGGGTGAAAAGTACATGCGACATCGCTTCTATGATGTAAAGGCAAAGCAGCTAGCGAAATGTAGTGAGCTAGTTTATGAACATGCCGGCTCTTTGCGCATGCTACTTGATAGTTTTAATAATCATTTTGAAGCGCGAGAATGGCTAGTAAAAAATATGCCAGGGCTAGGACCAAAACAAGCAAGTATGTTTTTACGAAATTCTGGTACAACATATGAGTTAGCAATTCTTGATAGGCATGTACTCAACTATATGAGTTTACTCGGAATGTATAACGAACCAGAAAAATTTATATCTAGTAAAAAAAAGTATCTATATTACGAGAAATTATTAAGCGAATATGCTGATGGTTTAAATTGTAAAATAGGACTTTTGGACTGGGCAATATGGGTAGTTATGAGAGTTATTGAAAATAAAAAGGAGTTTACCCCGCAATGCGCATAGTTACATTAGTTTCTGGAGGCCTTGATTCTACTTTGGTCGTCAAATTGGCAAAAGATGAAGGTGTAGAGATATATCCCTTATTTATCGATTACGGTCAAATTGCAAGGGAAACGGAATTAAAATCCTGTAAAGAAGCTTTGGCCGCGGTTGGTGTCCATAAATTCGAAATTGCTGAATTATCAGGCTTTGGCAAACTTATCAAATCAGGGCTGACAGATCCTATTTTAGATATAGTTAATGATGCATTTACCCCTGGTCGAAACATGCTATTTCTCTTAACGGCTGCGGCGTATGCATATCAAAATAACGCTGATGCTATATCAATCGGACTGCTCCATGAATCAACATCTTTATTTCCTGACCAATCCACTGAATTTCTTGAAAAAGCCGAAGAATTAATAGAAGTAATAATGGGCTATAAGATAAGAGTATTAGCTCCATTAAGAGAGTTTATGAAGCCTGATGTTATCGAGTTAGCAAAATTAAAGGGAATAACTAAAACATATTCATGCCATACAGGTAATTTAGAACCATGCGGTAAGTGTATTGCATGTAAAGAATTTGAGATGGAGGTATAGAGATGGGAGGCAGTTCATCAGGATCTTGGAGTAGGCTTGGCAATGTAAGAGCACTTGAAGAGAAAGCAAAGTTAGCGCTTCAGCCTAAAAAGAAAAATGTATTCATTAGCTTTTCTTCCAAAGATATGAACGAAGTAAACTTACTTCGAGGCCAAGCAAAAAATGAAAATAGTGATATAGAATTTAACGATCACTCAGTGAGAGCTGCATACAATAGTGAAGTAGCCGAGTACATAAAACGGAAAATCACAGAACGCATAAACAGAACTTCAACAACAGTTGTTTACTTGACTGAAAACATTTCTAAGAGCCAATGGGTTAAATGGGAAGTTGAAAAAAGTCATGCTCTCGGAAAGAAAGTAATTGCAGTCCATAAAGGCGATAATTTTAACGGGAATATCCCTAGCTGGCTTAACGCGTCAAAAATAGTCTCCTGGTCAAATTTATCAAACGCTCTAGATTGAGGAAAACAAATATATGGATCAAAAAGTTTGCTTTGTTGTAATGGGATTTGGTGAAAAGACAGACTATGAGTTAGGTAAGACTTTTGACTTAGATGCAACTTTTGAAGCTATAATTAAGCCCGCCGTAGAAGAGGCTGGGTTAAAGTGCGTTCGTGCTGATGAAATAGTACATTCAGGTATTATTGATACAGAAATGTATATGATGCTTTATCAAGCTGACTTAGTTATAGCAGACATCACCACTGGAAATGTAAATGCTGTATATGAGTTGGGAGTGAGGCATGCATTAAAGCCAAGTTCAACAATAATAATGAAAGAACAAGATGGAAGATTTTCATTTGACCTTGACCATACTAGTACATTCCAGTATGAACATTTGGGTAAAGATATTGGCTCAAGAGAGGCTAAACGGGCTTGTAGCGCATTAAAATGTTTAATTTTGGCTGCCTTTGATGAGCAACAAAAAGTTGATAGTCCTGTATATACATACCTTCCAGCTCTTAAGTATCCCATGCTATCTGAACAACAGTTCCAAGAAAAAGTCGAAGAATTGGAAAAAGAGGGTGATCATCTACATATGTTGTTGGAATCAGGAAAAACAGCATTGAATAATAGCGACTTCAGCTCAGCAATTGCCTTTTATAAGGCCGCAGCTGAAATGGCACAACATGAACCAAGTGTACTCCAAAAGTTAGTGTTAGCTACCTACAAGTCAGAATCTCCAACCAAAGAAGCCGCTTTAGCGAATGCATTGGACATAGCTAAACAGCTGGCTCCTTATCAATCCAATGATCCTGAAACATGTGGGTTAACGGGAGCGATTCATAAAAGGTTATGGCAAATCCATCGTAATGCTGATGATTTAAAGTTAGCAATAAAACAATACGGCAGAGGGTTCGAAATCAGGCGAGACTATTATAATGGAGAAAATTATGCCGCATGTTTAGATATGCTAGCTGATCACAGCAATGATTCAAATGAAATCATATACAACAGGATGAGAGCATATAAAGTCAGATTGACTATTATAGAATCGTTGGAAAAAATAGTCGACGACGATGAAGAGCTCGCGGAAAGAAGTGATAGAAAGTGGATATTAGCGAGTTTATCCAACTGTTTGTTAGCTGTAGGCAATAATAAAGAAGCTAACGCTTATGAAAAGCGCTTTTTAGCAGAAGAACTCGCTCATTGGGAACAAGAAACCTTTATTGAAGGAAAAGCTAATGCTCAAGAAGCATTTGCAAAGTTTCAGGGGTTGAGAAACTAATTTAATAATATCAGTATTTTACTTACATAGCATAACTAAAATAAAGTTGAAATAGTGGAAGCTCAATCAGAACTTCCACTTTCCAACTTTATTCAGTTGTTTCCATCTTTATTTAGACATTTCCAACTTTATTCAGAATCTACAGCACAAAAAGTCAAATAATTAATTTATTCAACTGTTACAGACTTTGCTAAGTTGCGTGGTTGGTCAACATCCGTACCTTTAATCACTGCTACGTAGTATGAAAGCAGTTGCAACGGAATTGTATAGACAACGGGTGCGATGATGTCATCAACGTGATTCACATTAACAGCACGCATGGTGTCATCTGATTTAAACTCTGAGTCGCTGTCAGCGAATACATAAATGATGCCGCCGCGGGCGCGCACTTCTTCAACGTTTGATTTAAGCTTTTCGAGTAACTCGTTATTTGGCGCAACCACGATGATTGGCATGTCAGCATCAATCAGTGCCAGTGGGCCGTGTTTAAGCTCACCTGCCGCGTAGGCTTCGGCGTGAATGTACGAAATTTCTTTAAGTTTCAGCGCGCCTTCCATTGCAATTGGATATTGCGAGCCACGACCTAAAAATAGCGCGTGATGTTTATCGGCAAACTCTTCGGCTAAGTCTTCAATCGACTCAGCTAAGCCCAGCGCTTCTTCTAATTTATTTGGTAACGTTTTGATGGCATGAACAATATGACTTTGTTCAAGGCCTTTTTCTTGTGCTATCGCAGCAGTTAGCATCAGTAAACCGACCAATTGCGTCGTGAAGGCTTTGGTTGACGCCACACCAATTTCGGCGCCTGCTTTGGTCATAAAGGCCAAATCAGATTCACGCACTAATGACGAGCCAGCCACATTACAAATGGTCATTGATGCCATGTAGCCTTGCTCTTTTGCCAAACGCAATGCCGCTAAAGTATCAGCTGTTTCGCCCGATTGTGAAATCGTCACAAGCAAGCTGTTTGGGTGCACATACGATGAGCGATAACGAAACTCAGAAGCAATTTCCACATTACAACTGACACCTGCGTACTGCTCAAGCCAGTAGCGAGCCACCATGCCTGAGTGATATGAGGTACCACAGGCAATAATTTGCACGTGTTTGACGTCTTTAAAAATATCGTTGGCGTTTTTGTTTTGGTTACTGCCATCAGAAAACGAGCCAAACGCATCCAATGCCACACCGTTATCAGTTAAACGGCCTTCCAAAGTATTACGCACAGCAACAGGTTGCTCATAGATTTCTTTAAGCATGTAATGGCGGTAGTCGCCTTTGCCTGAGTTATCTTGCGTGATATTTGACTCAATGATCTCACGCTCAACAACTTGACCTTGCGCATCAAAGATTTCAACTGATTCTTTAGTAATACGGGCCACATCGCCCTCTTCTAAGAAAATAAACGAACGCGTGACGGCTAATAACGCTAACTGATCAGAGGCGATAAAGTTTTCGCCTAAACCTAAACCAATGACCAACGGGCTACCAGAACGCGCAACAATAATTTCGTCTTGATTGGCTTTATCAAAAATAACCGTGCCGTACGCGCCTTCAAATAACTTAACCGCCTGTTGAACAGCGGCTAGCAATGAATCGCTGTTTTGACGTAACTGATGAATGGTATGCACCATCACTTCGGTATCGGTGTCAGACAAAAACTCATAACCCGCTGCTTTTAATTGCGAGCGCAACTTATCATGGTTTTCGATAATGCCATTATGAACCAAAGCCAACTGGTTATTTGACAAATGTGGGTGAGCATTCGCTTCGGTTACACCACCATGTGTCGCCCAGCGTGTGTGAGCAATACCAGTAGTGCCTTTTACGCCCGCTTCATTCAGCGCGTGCTCTAAATTCACCACTTTACCTACAGCTTTAACACTACTGAGCTCGCCCATTTGGCATAGCGCAACACCCGCAGAGTCATAACCACGGTATTCAAGGCGCTTCAAGCCTTCGACTAAAATTTTATTAACTGGACGTTCTGCAACGGCCCCAACGATTCCACACATAGTTTGTTCTCCTGCACGGTATGTGTTTGGTTTTTTAGTGGCAGTGTTGTCGGCTGCTCAAAGACTAAAAAACGATTTAATTAAAATATTCAGTAAAACAATGCATGCACATGCATTGTTTTATTTAGGTTATTCTGTCACCTCTGCGCAAATTAATTGCACGCCACAGTCACTAATGGCAGTTTGCATGCTCAGTGCTAAGTGGCTGTCTGTAATTAGGGTGGTCACTTTGCCCCACGGTAATTCTAAGTTAGGAATTTTTCGACCAATTTTGTCCGATTCAACTAACACTATTACCTCACGTGCCGCATCAGCCATCACTTGGCTCAGCCCAATAAGTTCATTAAAGGTTGTAGTGCCTCTTTCAACATCAATGCCATCTGCACCAATAAAGAGCTGATCGAAGTCGTATGAACGTAAGACATTTTCGGCAACTTGGCCTTGGAATGACTCAGAATGCGGATCCCATGTGCCTCCGGTCATCAATAAAGTAGGCTCATTTTCGAGGGATAACAGCCTGTTAGCGACATTAATAGCATTGGTCATTACCACTAATCCGCGCTTGCTAGCAAGCTCTGGAATTAAGGCGGCGGTTGTACGACCACTGTCGATAATAATGCGGTTATGATCTTTTATCAGTGCTGCCGCAGCTTTTGCGATTGCCATTTTGCGAAGGGAGTCGCGTTTGTCGTTGCTTTTTGCGACGATTTCTTGCGGAAGCGCCATCGCACCGCCATATCGGCGCAGCAATAAGCCACTTTTTTCAAGAGCGGTTAAATCCTTTCGAATCGTAACTTCTGACGTTTCAAATTCGACGGCTAGTTCATCAACACTCACTTCACCATGCTGATTAACACGACTTAGAATGGTATGACGACGCTGCTGAGTATTTCGTTTTGTCATAGAATAACAACTATCACCAATGAACAGATAACAAAAAATAAGAACCAAATTCAAAGCGAAATAGCTAAGTTTCGATTCGAAAGAAAAAGAGTTTAAATGAAACAAATTAAATGGCAAGCAAACGATCAAAAAAAGCGCAATAAATGCGCTTTGAATTTGAAACATCGTTGTAGGATGGATGTATACAATGACTAATACTGAATTTTAGGTACTTCGTACTCATTCAAGCCCATCACACTCCGTTGCTTTTTGCTATGGGCATTGACAAAAAGCGAGGCGATACAACCCAAATCAGTAAATTAAAAATTACATTAGTCGTTTTAGTTAAAGCAGTGCTACGTCAAGGAGCTATGGAGGTCGCAACATTTAGCAGCTACCGCCTTAACAAGGCAACGTATTACTACGCAGCCGATTTCAAAAATAAAGGATAAAACAGATTAACCGTTGCTAGATGCTGACTCACGCTTTTCACAAAGACGTGGAGAGATATAGCAAAGCTCTTGTACTTGAGAGTCTTCAACGACTATTGGCTCATTTGGGACTGGTGTAGCTGCAGTAACTAAAGGAAGCAGTACTGTAATAATAATTTGGTGTAGCATATAAATTACCTTCTTTTAAGTTGTTATTCAAAAACATCTCTGAGGTTAAATTTATTTGTAAAAGGTCAAATTAACAATAACTAAAGCGTAACTAACATCAAACTTATTGGTTATTTTATGAATCGCTAACCTTTCTGCTAATCAACTATCAATTCTACTACTTCTGAAGTCATGTTTTTTGTTTGTGACATTAAAAAACGCTTATTTCCTGCATCAATATTAAAATCGGGATCGACTTGATTATAACTAAACTCTTGAATTAATAATGTAGGGTTATTGAGGTCTGTAAGGTTGAGTTGATTAAAAGTTGTATCAACCAAATCATGAGTGCTCCAATAAACATTATCTCCCCTTACTGTCCAATGAGTATTTGGCTCTTTGGATAAAAAATGATTTAGCTGCACTTTGTCCTGCTGATTTTCATTATAGATAAATAGCTCACCTTCAGGATTACCAATAATATAATTCATTTTAAAGGGCCTGATAAACCTAACATTCTCTATCAACTGTTCAACAGCTTGAGTATCCAAATCAAACGTATAAGCACTCCATTGTTCAAAGTTTTTTGTAGTGAACAATACTTTACTTCCATCCATAGAGTACGCTGCGTCACCAATAAAATCATCACCAGAAGTTATGTATTCTAAATCTACTTTGTTTGGATCTAATAACGCAAACCGACGATTGATTCGAACCAATATTTGACCATATTTAGGACTTACATCTAGTACAGCTAACGAATACTCAGTTGCTAAAATAGAATCGAAGCTATCAGATTCCAAATCAATAAAACCTAACTGAGTAACTCCATTGCCTTTTATAAGTGCAAGATTTTTATCTCCAAAGTAACTTAAATGATAAATATCCTTCTGAATCAAACGCTTAGTTTCAAAAACATTAAATGGTAACTTCTTTTCCATAAATAATTTTTGAATAGCACCCAAATTAATAGAGATAATTCTCTTATGGCTAGAGTCTAGATTTATTAGCTCCTGACCAACTATCGGAGCAGTTACAACGTCACCATTTTTAATGTTTAACGTTATGATTTTTTTTCTTTTTAAGAGTAAAAGGTTCGAATCATCTCGCCAAGCAACATCAAAAATACCTGTTCTTTCTTGCCTTCTTAATAATACTTCTTGAGTTTTCAAATCTATAACTCTGATTTCATTGATATGACTTAAACGGCTTTTTCTTAAAACAACAAGTTTGGACCCATCAAAAGAGATATCACCTTTAATATCTAAGTTTTCTGCTTGGGATGACGATGTAATTGCACGTATATTTCCAGTATTCATGTCATATTGATAAATTAGAAATGGCTGCTCCACCGTTTTTTTAGCTGCAAAGAAAATATCGTTGGTAGTTCTGGCGGTAAATACATCTGAAATCACTGCATAGTTATCTGCAACAACCTCTTTTTTTGAGTTGTGATCATTCACTTTAATTCGATTCAGTGATGAATTATTCTGCGTCGAATCGGAAAAATACAAAAACTGATTATCGGCCGAAAACGCCAGCGCTCCAGGCAGGTGCGCTTGTTGAGTAATCGGTTTAAAGTCAAAGTCAGATTTATGTTTTACGTAAATCTGAAAACCCGACTCCTCATGCACTTGGCCCGAAAAGGCCAAATAACTGCCATCAGCCGATTGCGTGACTGCAATTTTATCACCAGGCAGGGTGTTAACAATTTGTGTTTCGATCGTCGCTGGAAATAACCAAGAAGTAGTTAGTAGGCCAAGCAAAATAACCATTGCCACTAGCAGCATCGCCACTGTTGCGATCATCCAAACCGGTTTTTTACGGACTATGTCTATTTGTTCAATATTGCCATCTAGCTGAACCTTTAATAGGTTCTGATTTTCTTCGGCTTGTTGTTGGTGCTCACTCGTTTCAGATAAAGGCGTGGTGGGCAGTGAGGTTGGTTCTTCTGCTACACCGTACTCTACAGTGCATATTAGCTTATAACCTCGCTTAGGCAGTGATTGAATATAAGTAGGGTTTTTATGGTCATCGTTCACTAACAGGCGGATTTTACTAATAATTCTTCGCACTGCCGCATCCGACACACAACGGCCTTGCCAGATGGTGTCGTGTAACTCAGCCATCGAAATATAACGATTATGGTTTTGGCAAAAGTATGTAAGCACCTCAAAGACTTTTGGCTCCAATAGCACGCGCTGGCCATCACCGCTGAGAACCATTTCTTCTTCATCTAATTGGTAGCGACCTATTTGAATCACTTCCTACCCTTTTATTATTGTTTTTATTAATAAATTTAACCGAACACAATAGTAACTTAAACGTCCCATATTTACTAACACCAATAACACAAATGAAAAAACACCTAACCAATTGAAAAACAACAAAGTTACACGTTCATTACAAACAAATCACACTCTGATTATTGTTCCTATATTTATATAGGTTAATTTTAAGTAACTTCCGTTACAGGTCTAATTCAAACAATTTTTACACGCTTTAATTGCGATTGAAAATGTATTGATTGAAAAATAGCACTAATGGATGAACATAGATTTCCCTAAGTTTGGCGTACATTTAATCTATTTTGGATTACGCCTTTTTTTATTTTTGCATGGGCACTCGTGCTATGGCCCTGTGATGGATTAGTTAATATTTTAAACAGGAAGGTTCATATCATGTCTGTGAGTAACGTTACCAATAAAGCATCCCTTGAATCGCATTACGCTCCCCAAACAATGAACCTCACTACTAGTCACATTGCGAAAATAAAAAAGTTATTACTTACATTACCTATTTTACTCTTCTGCGGCTTAATTATGGCGGTAGTGATTGCTTTAGTTTTTCAAAAAGATAATCAAATAAAAATTTCAGCTGATAACTACCACCCATTAGTAATCGCACAACCTGTGGTGGTCAAAAAACAATTACTGCAAGCAGGTGAAAAAGCAGTTAAAAACCAACCGTTATTATCACTTGAAGTCATGGGTGATCCTGCCAATTTACGCGCTATTGATTTCCACGCCCCAGACAGCGGCTATTTTTTCCATTCTCGCAGCCAAAATGGCATTATCAAACCCAACGAACCCATAGGTTATTTACTCAAACACTCTAGTGCCAATGAGTTTTCATTTTTAGTACCAAACAAACCTGATAACATGGGTTCAATTGGTGATCAAGTAAAAATAAACGTAGATGGTCAAGATATTTTTGGCAAAGTATCAATGGTCATCGGCTCTTTTTCTCAGCAAAAATGGCAGAAAATCTTTATTAAATTCAATAGTGAGCAATATTTGTCCTTGCTGTCTCCTGATGCAGCAATGACCCTTGAATTAATTAAAGATCCCCTCAATCACTAATTTCTTTTTATCGTTTATTGCCCCCTGATAGTCACCAACTAGTTGGTGACTATCAGGGTTTGCTTTATCATTACGCGACCAGATGCGTGGATGATAACCCAATGCCTAATCTAACCGCTTTTAATAGCTTAACCCCTGAACTTATCAATGCTCGTAAACATAGCCATGAAACATGCCGACTGTTCGCAAAAAGCCCAAGTAAAGGCAATTTAAAGCGCGTCAAAGCCTTGTTTGCTGATTGTGGTGAACATGTGATAATCGAGGCGCAATTTCATTGCGATTATGGGACGCATATCAGCGTGGGTGAGCACACTTTCATCAATATCAATTGCACCCTACTTGATGCTCCTATCGCTGATGGCGCGATCACTATTGGCGCAGATTGTCTGATTGGCCCAAACGTTCAACTTTTAGCGGTTTCTCATGCTATCAATCCAACAAAGCGATTAGAAAAAGGTAACTTTGCTGCTCCGATTACCATAGGCAATAACGTATGGATTGGTGCGGGTGTGATTATTCTTGCTGGCGTGACCATAGGTGATAACGCTGTAGTTGGGGCCGGCTCAGTGGTTACCAAAGATATTAGCGCCAACACAGTGGTGGCTGGTAATCCAGCGGTCAAAATTAGAGACATTTAAATTTTGCGGGTTAAAGCGCGCCCTACAACGTAGAGCGCATTAATGCAGACAATCTGTTACTCGTAACGTAAAATCAGAGACGGCCGGGTACTGGCCGCTTTAAAGGCTAACGTTGCAACCGTCAACCACGTGATACCCGCAACAACCAGCGCAGCGACACCATATACCCATAAAGTTTGATCGATCCGGTCATTAAAGTTTGCCAACCAATCACCTACCAGCATGTAAGTAAGTGGAAACGCTATTGCGACACTCAGTGCGACTAACACCAAAAACTCTTTGGCTAAAATATTCACAATACTGATGCGCGACGCACCCAGAACCTTACGAACCGCCACTTCTTTTTGACGACGCACCGTAGCAAAAGAGGCAAGCCCAAATGTACCCAACCCTGTTAATAAAAGTGCAAGTGGGCTAAATACTGCAAGCACCTTTAAGGTTTGATATTCATTTTTATGTGCCAACATAAACTCATCTTCCAGCCACCTCATGCCGACATCATTGCGCTTAAAGTGCTTTTGCACCACAGCATTAACTTGCTTAATTAATTCCCCTGGCTCTTGGTCATCAGTGTGCAAAACTACGTTGCTGATATCTGTATCTGCAAAGCCCAGAATGAAAGATGTTGGTAACTCAGCCTTATTAATAGACCCTAAACGGATATCATCGACCACACCGACCACAGTAGCTGTAAAATTCCGTCGAGGCACAGTCACCTTGACACCCACAGCCTCATGTACATTTTTATAGCCAGCCATTAGCGCCATTTTTTTCGAAATTAAAATCCCAAACTCTGCAGAACCATCAGCATTTTTAGAATACCAATCACCCCGATATTGTGTGGAAAAATCCCGACCGGCCAAAAGCGTGAGTCCCATGGTTTTAGCTGCATCAAACCCCACGCGAATCGAAGGCAACATGCCATCGTAAGTTTCACCATTAGGCCAAGTGTAATGCATGCCACCATTCATATCGGTCGCATAATCGGTATCACTTAAAGTGATACTTTTTACACCAGCTAAATTGGCAATTTCATTTAAAAATGCAGTGCCATTTTTAACAAATAGTTGTTCAGAGGGCAGTTCACGAATAATTAAGCGGTTATCTTTTTGATACCCCACATCGAGGCTATTTACCAACGACATTTGCTGGTACACAGTAACTACAGCACCAATTAAACCTATCGATACCGCGCTTTGAATACACAATGTGAATTTACGAATATAAGCAGATGACCGGCCTCGACTTAAGTCACCACTTAACACCCGCTTGGCGCTAAAAGAAGAGATAAAAAGAGCGGGGTACAAACCTGATGCCAATGCAATAACCAGTAAAGTTGCCACAACATAAGCCATAAACGCTGACCCATAACTCAGGCTCAGCTGACTATCAACAAGCTGGTTAAATGCAGGCAAAGCCATCTCTACAATTACTAATGCTATCAAGCCTGCTAACGTGACTAAGAGTAGCGACTCCAATAAAAATTGCAGTGTTAGTTGCCACTTACTCGCACCTAACGATTTACGAACGCCCACTTCTTTTGCCCGCTTCGCGGCTCCAGCAATATTAAAATTGATGAAGTTTACACTGGCGATAATAAGCAACAGCACACTTAACGCGACACTTACTTGCAAAGCTAAATAAGACCCACCTTGTTTCATCTCCCATTGGCCATTCGTGTGAAAGTGCAGCTCTGTCAATGGGACAAATACAAAGCTCACCTCAGCAAAACGATCGTTATTGGAGCGTTTAATTTGCTCATTGGTCATCTCATGGGCAAGCTCAACTGCATTTGCACCATCCACAAGGCGCACGTAAACATGACTACCAAATGGGCCTCGTTCGAGGTTTGGCATACTGGCTAAAACATCAAACGCAAAGTGTGTTTTGTGGTCTAAATCTTCAAATACTGCAGCAACTTGATAGCTTCCCGCCTCATAGCTAAGAACCTTTCCTAAAGCTGGTTCAGAGCCAAATAATCGCAGCGCCTCAGACTGACTTAAGGCAATTAGGTTAGGCTGTTGAAGTGCTTGTTTGATATCACCGGCTACAACATTGATATCAACAAAGTCCGTCAAATTGCTTGTCGCTATATAAAAATTCTGCAAACGAAATGTTTGATCCTCGACAGTGACGATATCAGCAAACGGGTGACCACTAAATTGCAAAAAGAAGCTCTCAGTAATGAGCATCATATCGTCAATTTGGGCATGATCTTTCATCAAAAGGGGCATTTTAGGGTTAATTGCCCCATCAACTGCTAAACCTAACGCGCGCATATCTTGATGAATTCTATAAACCCGCTGCGCATCTGGTTGATACTCATCAATTGATAGTTGATTACGCGCAAATAAGGCCACCAAAATAGTGGCCGCAATACCGATACTAAACCCTAAAATGTTTAGCACAGAATGCAAACGTTGTTGTTTCATCACTCTCAAAACAATTATTATGTAGGTCCCTAACATGACTTATCTCTGCTTTTGTTATTTAGTAAGCACAACGACCTAAGTGAGATCGTTGCGCACATCAAACCTAACGATTATTCATACCGTAAAATCAGAGACGGCCGGGTACTGGCCGCTTTAAAGGCTAACGTTGCAACCGTCAACCACGTGATACCCGCAACAACCAGCGCAGCGACACCATATACCCATAAAGTTTGATCGATCCGGTCATTAAAGTTTGCCAACCAATCACCTACTAGCATGTAAGTAAGTGGAAACGCTATTGCGACACTCAGTGCAACTAACATCAAAAACTCTTTGGCTAAAATATTCACAATACTGATGCGCGACGCACCCAGAACCTTACGAACCGCCACTTCTTTTTGACGACGCACCGTAGCAAACGACGCTAAACCAAAGGTGCCTAAGCAAGTTAAAAAGACTGCCAACCCAGTAAAAATAAGCACCACTTGTGAGACTCGCTCATCTGCTTTTAAGACCGCTTTATAGTTGTCTGCCAAGAGGTTGATTTTTGGTTCATAAATATTCGAGACTTCCGCTAAGGCGGCAATCACGTGTTGCTTGATATACGGTAATTGCTGTTGATTAACCGTTAAGATAACTTCAGACACTGGAGCTAAATAGTTAAAGCCACATAAAAACATAATGTTAGAGTTTGCATCTTGCGCATTGCCCACTTTGACATCAGCGACAACCCCAACCACACGCATATCCACACCTCGCCCGGTGTCTTTAATGGTTTGACCTATAATGTCAGCAACATTGTTATACCCAGCTTGTTTGGCTACCGTTTCAGTAATAATCGTACCAACCGTTGTAACCCCATTAGTGCGCGTAGCCCAATCACTGCTAAACTCTCGGCTAAAATCTCGACCTGCTAATAACTCCAGTCCTAACCCTTTGACCACATCAAAGCCCGACCCAATCACAGGCGTAATGCCCCCTGATGACTCTCCATTAGGCCAAATAGGTTGTAAGGTATTATTAATCGAAACCGTTAACCGGGTGTCAATAATTGTTGCGTGTTCGACGCCATCAATTGCGGTCAAACGATTAACCAATGCGGTAGGTTGTTGAGTAAAGGCTTCTTGCACAGGAAGCTCAGAAATCACTAAACGTTGCTGTGTTTGATACCCCAGTGGCAGGCTTTGTAAGTGCGCTAATTGATTAAACAAAGACACCGACGCAATAATCAAACCGATCGCCAGCGACGCCTGTAACGTCAATAAGCTTTTACGTACCCAAATTGCCGTATTGCCACGCTGTAGATCACCACTTAACACCCGTTTAGCGCTAAATGACGAAATAAATAACGCAGGGTATAAACCAGCCAATACCCCGACAGTCACTGCCACTAACACAATTGCCAAACCAAATTCAGAGGCGTAATTGACGAGTAAGTCACGATCGACCAGTTGATTAAAACTCGGTAATAAAAATTCGACTAACACACAGGCTATCGTCATCGATAGCAACGACACTAATACTGATTCAGCTAAAAATTGAGTCACTAACTGAGCTTTACTTGCGCCCAATGCTTTACGAACACCGACTTCTTTAGCGCGTTTAGCTGATTGCGCGACAGTCATATTGATAAAGTTAAAGCCTGCAATCAAAATAAGCAACACACTCAGACCAGCGCAAATCATAACAACTTGCTTAGCCCCGCCCGCTTTCATTTCAAACGGCGACTTTGCTGTAAAATGTAAATCTAATAATGGGTGGAGCTCAATGGCAATTTTCCCCGCCATTTCATCATAAAAATATTGCTTAGAAAGTGCATCAGCTAATGCAATTGGATCGGCCTGTGGTGTTAAGCGCACATACACATAGCTGCTATTAACCATCAAATTGCTCGGATCGTGTTTAACATACACTAAGTTTTTAAACGAAAAATGTGTGTTTGTTGGTAAATCAGCAAACACTGCGCGAACGGTATATTGACCTTGTTCATGCACCAACGTTTGACCAATAATATCTAGCGAGCCAAAAATACGTAACGCTTCTGACTCACTGAGCGCTAAGCTGTGAGGCGTGTTCAGCGCATTGTTTAAGTCACCTGTTAAGGTTTTAATATTGATAAAGTTCTCAATATTCGATGTCGCCCCATATAATTCATTGAGTTTATAACCCTGATCGCGATACTGCACATCAACCATGGCTTCACGGGTCAATGACACCATAGTCAAACCAAATACTTCTTCAACTTGGCTATATTCGATTGCCTGAGCACCCAGTGAATAATTAAAAATAGGGATCACAGCTAAGCCGAGTTTGGAGAAGTCTTGCCCAACACGATACACTCGCTCAGCATGGGGTTGCTGGCTATCGTAGGACAACTCATTTTTCGCAAATAACGCCACTAAAATTGCAGCCGCTAAGCCAACACTTAACCCAATCACATTCAGTAAAAAGTGTTGTTTTTGCTGCTTAAAAGCACGCAGCGCAGTAATGATATAATTTTTAAACATAATCAATCCCTTCTAACCCTCAGGTTCAGAATAAAAGCTGCTGATAAGCAACAAACTCAGTAATCAGTTCACTTAACTCGCCATAAGAGAAATCTTTTTTGAGCATCACAGCGCCCAAGGTGGCGAAAACAAATACTGCACTCAAACCAACTAAATCCACGCAAATCGTCGTGCCATAGTTCCTCGGAGTGCGTAGAGTAAAAGCGAGCATTACGCCACCTCGACGTTTAACTGGCTAGAAACGGCTTGCTGTGAATTTGCCTTGTCGACCATCACTTGACCGTCGAGCAAACGAACCAAACGGTCGGCATAGGCCCCTTCTTTTTCTGAGTGCGTGACCATAATGACCGTCGTGCCCTCACGATTGAGTTCGCGCAGCATCGCCATCACTTCATCACCATTTTTTGAATCGAGGTTACCCGTGGGCTCATCGGCCAAAATGAGTTTTGGGTTGATCACTAAAGCACGGGCCACCGCAACACGTTGCTGCTGACCGCCCGAAAGCTGTTGCGGTAAATGCTCGGCACGATGATCGATACCCACACGCTTTAAAATTGCTTCAACACGTTGCTTACGCTCAGCTTTTGAAATTTTTTGGTATTGCAGCGGTAATTCCACATTTTGAAAAACAGTCAACTCATCGATTAAGTTAAAGCTTTGAAATACAAAACCAATGGATGCTTTTCGTAGTTCAGCCAATTGCTTTTCGCTGTACTTGGCTATCTCGCAACATTCAAAATCAAAGCTCCCACTTGTTGGCGAGTCCAACATGCCTAAAATAGACAAAAGCGTTGATTTACCACACCCTGAAGGCCCCATAATGGCTAAGAACTCTCCTTCATTGACACTGAGGTTGATATCATTTAATGCTGTTGTTTCTACGTCTTGTGTGCGAAATACACGGCTTAAGTGCGTTAATTTAATCATGCTATTATTCCTTAATTCGGTTTAATTATTTGTTTTAAGTTCTATTCGTTACGAGGTCTGATTTAGTCGATATAAAGCTGCTGCGCTTTATCAAAATTGCTGTAACTAGAGGTAATCACCTGTTCGCCCGCCTGCAAGCCTGCAAGCACTTCAAAATAGTCTTGATTCTTTTTACCCAGACGAATATTGCGGCGGATTGCTTTATCGCTGCCTTGCTCCAGCACATACACCCAATTCCCGCCAGAGTTAGTAAAAAATGCGCCGCGACTCAACAACAATGCATTGTGTTTGTTCTCGCCCAGCATCAGTTCAATATCAATACTTTGGCCACGCTTCACCCCGTTTGTGTCGGTGGGTAAATCCACCTCAATATGAAATTGCGATTGCTGAACGCGGCTGTCTATTTTGCTCACTTTGGCCTCAATCACATCACGTTCAAGCTCAACCAGCACTGTCATATCTCGCTGCACTTGATTGAGGTAAAATTCATCTAAACGCACCACGAGTTTGTATTCATTAGGGATATCAATTTGCCCTAAACGCGCACCGCGATTTTTTGATTCGCCAATCTCCACATCCAATTCACTTAAGTAACCCGCCACTGGCGCTTTAATTAATAAATTATCAAGATTATTACGCGCAAATTGCAGGTTTTTTTCTAACATTGCCGCACTGTCTGCCAATTGCGCGACTTGCACTGCGCGAATCGAGTTTTCTTGTTTTTGGCGCTCAAGGGTCAACTCTTTGCGCGCTTTATAATAAGCTGAATCTTCTTTTAGTTCGGATAAACGCTCTTGCGCTAACACTCCTTTTGCAACCAAAGGCTCGGTTTGTTTTAAACGACGTGCCAAATGCGTAATTTGCAAATCAATTTCGAGTAAATCACGGCGTAAGTTAAGGCGACTGGTTTCCATCGTCATTTGAGTATTACGTAAAAAATTAAGTTGCTCAGTGACTTGTGCTTCGCGACTCATCACATCCAATTGCAAATTCGTATTACTTAAGCGCACTAACGGTTGGCCTTTTTCAACAAATTCACCTTGTTCAACTAAGCGCTCTTCAACTTGGCCACCAGCAATGGTATCGAGGTAAATACTAGTTTTTGGTACTACTTGTCCACGAAGACTAAGCGCGTCTTTAAACGCTCCTTGCGTCACTGTACTAATCGTTAAACTGTTTGCTGCGATATTTTGGCTTCGTCCTTGATCGCTTGTTTGGCTAAACCCATATGCAGCTGCCGCGACACTCAATGCAATTACCGCAAGCACACTCTTTTTAAAGTACTTTTGTGTTGTTGAGCGTTCGATTTTTTTATCCATGTTGCCACCTATTGAATGCAGTTCACTGTGCTAATTACCGATAGGTATTACAAACGACGTGCCAATTTTTATTTACCATATATAACAGTGATTTACATGAAAACTGGCCTTTCAGAGCATGTAAAGTGTCCACGAATAGAACACTTTTAAATTTCAAATCGTCCATTTATGGACACTTGCTACTGTTTTGCGGTAGGCTAACTAGATAGCAACATAGGTACAGACAAAAGCATGAAACAAGCTGGCTCAATTTTAATTGTCGATGACAACCCCGATATTCTGATAGCTGCGCGTTTATTACTTAAGCAGCATTATCAGAGTGTTAAAACCACCGATAACCCGTTTGATATTGAAGGCTTGATCACTCAACAAAAAAGCAGCGAACACCCAATTGATGTTATTTTGCTCGATATGAATTTCAGCCAAGATGCCATCAGCGGCAAAGAAGGATTTTATTGGTTAAAAAAAATCATCGCCCAAGACCCAAGTATTGTCGTACTGTTAATGACCGCTTATAGCGATATTCAGCTCGCTGTCGATGCAATCAAGGCTGGCGCCTCTGATTTTATTGCTAAGCCGTGGCAAAACGACCAATTAATAGCAGCTGTAGCGGCTGGCTTTTCGCACGCCAAAGATAAACAGCAAGTGGGTCAGCTAACTCGGCAAACCCAAGGGCTCAGTCAAGCTCTCAATCAAAGTGTTGCCGGTCAAAACTTTGCTTTTTTAGGGCAAAGTGCTGCGATGGCCAATGTTTTTCAAACCATTGAAAAAGCTGCGCAAACCGATGCCAACATTTTAATAACAGGCGAAAGTGGCACAGGTAAAGAGCTCGCCGCCCATGCCATTCATCAGGCCAGCCAACGCCATGATAAAACATTTATCGGCCTCGACATGGGCGCAGTGGCGCAAAGTTTATTTGAAAGTGAGTTGTTCGGGCATAAAAAAGGCGCCTTTACCGACGCTAAAACCGATCGCATTGGCAAATTTGAGTTGGCTCACGGAGGCAGCTTATTTTTAGACGAATTAGGTAATTTACCACTCGAACAGCAAGCCAAATTGCTTGCAGCCCTACAAAACCGTCAAGTCACGCCAGTCGGTGGCAGTAAAGCGATCTCGGTTGATATTCGCCTCATTTGTGCCACCAACGATAACCTTCAACACGCTGTCACTGAAGGGCGTTTTCGCCAAGATTTACTCTATCGAATCAATACGGTCGAAATTCGTTTACCCCCGCTGCGTGAGCGCAGTGACGATATTCCTCTTTTGGCCGAATACTACCTCAGCCATTTTGGGCAAAAGTATAAACGCAACCTCAGCATTCACCCCGACGATATGCAGGCTTTATGTCAGTATGCATGGCCAGGTAATGTGCGCGAACTCGCCCACGCAATTGAACGCGCCGTAATTTTAACCGAAGGAGAGGTACTCGATATCCGCTCGGTAGTCGCCAAGCAAGACTCCCAAAGCACCAGCGATCTCGAAACAGCGCCTCTCAACTACGATACCTTTGATTTAGAAATACTAGAACAACGCACAGTGCGCGCTGCACTGAAACACCACCAAGGTAATGTTAGCCATGCAGCTAAAGCACTTGGCCTGACACGCGGAGCCATGTATCGCCGCCTTGAAAAATACGGCTTATAACCATGCAAAATCAACTGACTTTAGCTATTCACCTTGCCACATTACTCTGTTTGAGCTGTTTGTCGGGGTATCTCGTGCTGCAACACGGCTTTTCTGCGAGCTTTTTTTTACTGAGCTTGATTTGCATTGCGCTGATCGGGAATATTTTTAGCTTATTTAAGCGCCAACAAAAACAAGCCGAAATGGTCATCAAAGCCCTAGCGAATGGCGACAGCACTTTAGGCCTTAGCCAGCAACACCCTATGCGCCAACAATTCGAACAAGTAAAAGATCAAATGCAAACCGCCCGCTTTAACGCCGAGCAACAAGCACAATTTTTACAAGCCTTACTCATTCATGTTGATTTGGCGGTCTTGGTGTGTGATGACTCAGGCTTAGTAATTGAGTCGAATCCAGCTGTATTTAAGCTACTTGGGCAAAGTATAAAACACCTCGACGAACTGGGTGTCATCGGCCAGCTTTTGCTCAGCAGCGAAACCAATCGGCGAACCACTAGCCAGTGGCAAAGTGGCGAACAGCAAGACACCCTGTCGATTCAACTCAGTATTGCGACTATCCAAGGTAAAAATCGCCGTGTGATCAGCATTCAATCAATCCACGATCAGCTGCAACATAAAGAACAGCAAGCTTACAAACGTTTAACTAAAGTACTGACTCACGAAATAGCCAACTCCATTACCCCGCTGTCGTCGCTGGCCACCACCTGCACCAGCTTACTTCCGACAAGCTTGTGTTTTAGCGATGATGAAGACAAACATGATCTACAACTCGCACTTAACACGTTAGCCTCACGTACACAGCATTTAGGCGATTTTATTGCCCGGTTCCGCCAAATTAGTAGCATTCCTGCACCTAACTTAGCCCCGACAAATTTAACGCCGATGCTACAGCGAGTGATTGCGTTACACCAACAGCAAGCACTCGATCACCACATCACACTGACTGCGCAGATCCACAGTCAACAATTAGTGATGCTCGACCCCGCACAAATCGAACAAGTGCTGATTAACTTAGTAAAAAACGCCCTCGATGTCTTAGCTCAGCCCATCAGAGCCAACGACGTCTTGCACGCTAATACACCCGCTCACATCACCTTAACCTTAGGTCAAAATAGCGCCCAACAATTTTACCTAGAAGTCTGCGACAGCGGCCCCGGCATCGCCGAACACGTCGTCGACATGATTTTCGTGCCTTTTTTCACCACCAAGCAACAAGGCTCCGGCATCGGCCTCAGCCTCAGTCGACAAATCATGCTCAACCACGGCGGTGACTTAATCTACTTCGCTAAAGCACAAGGTGCGTGTTTTCGATGTGTATTTGGGTGAGGGGGTGAATTTATCCGCTTTTCACCAGCGACGTTAGTGCTAAATAATCTATTATTTCAGCCAAGAAAAGCGGGGAAATGATTCGCGCATAGGGCCATTAAATGGCCCTATGCAGTACGGGGATTAAGATGGCTTTAACAAGTTTGCAATCGGGCGTTTCGTCACGGTGCGAAACCCTTGTAAGGCCAACAAAGACGATAAAGCGCTCAACAAACTAATCGCAATCAGCACAAACCACGCAGCATTGGCTGGCCAATACATGAGTTTTAAGCCAATCATAAACATACAAACGGTTGTGGCTATTGCGACCAAGTAAGGCACCTTAAATAATGCGACACAATACCTAAATAAATGTGGGTCAGGTACACCCAATGCTTGAAAGGTACCAAATCGTACAAAATCTTTTTTAATCCGCGCATTAGAATGGAAATAAAGCGTCACAATCGTCGCACACAGCAAAACCAACAATAACCCAATCGATAACGCAATAAACCATAACCGTTGCGCGTCAAATTGTTTAATTTGCAATTCAAGGCTGCCCTGTGGTTGTAATACCAAAGTTGAGTTGGCAGGCTCAAACAGCGCCGCGGTTTGGCTGCGAATAAAATGGCCACTTAAAAACGGGCTGTGAGCTTTATAGTGAACATATAAAAAAGGTACGTTTCGGTTATGTTGACCAAAGTGAGGGAAATTGCTCACCACGCCCGCCACCCGGTATGACTTACCCTTTAATTTGACTCTGACCGTGTCTAGGTTCGTTTGTGCATTTAGGCCTAGTGCATTAAAAGCGGCTTGGTTTAACATCACGCTGTGCTCATCAATTTTGCCATAGCGAATAAACTCCGCTTTTAAAATTGAAAAGTAATTATCAGAAATCGGTAGCGTATGTAATCGTCGGCTGTCATTTGGCCCTGAACCTACCACCTCAATGTCTTGATAGCTGGTATCTGGGTCGATAAAACTACTGGCTGAAAAAGCCAGCTTTGAGTCGCTCTGTAAGGTTGCATTCACCATTCCTGAGGTGACAGATAACGCCCCTTTGAGCTTGATTGAGTATTCGGTATTTTGCACATCTAGGCCTGAAATATCACGCTGCAGCCATTGTTGTTGCAAATATAAGCCGACAAAAAACAAGCTCAAGCCTGCAACCGCCATTTGCGAGGCGGCGATTAATGTTTGCATCCTTGCTTGTGTTTTTGTTTCTCCCTCACCTACTTGGCGAATAAAGAGTGTTTGTTTAAAACTATTGAGGCAAGGTGCTAAAAAAGCGCCAAAGGCAAACAATAATAATACCAAAATCGCAATACACACCACTATGACACTTGGAGTCGGTAATACCACCCCAATTACCTCAATCATTTCGTCGGACTGAGCTAATTGGCTATAAATAACCCCTAAAGTGCTGAGCGTGATCAAGCTCGTTAGAGCCAAAAATGGCAATGCTTCGAGTGAGAACTGTTTGAGTAATGCATGTAAGTGGCTGCCGCAAACCATGCGGATGGTTAGTTCTTGCTGTCGGTGAACCAACTGCCCAGAAATAAACGAGATAAGATTAAAAAACGTCACCAGCGCGAAACCTAAGATAAAAAACAGTAGCACCCACCACTGTTGGCTTAACTTAGTTTTCACTTGCGGCGCAAATTCTACTCCTGAAATAAGCCGATATTCTAACCCTCCTCCAAGCATCTGAAATTGGGTCGAACCTTGCGCTTGGTTTTGAGCTTCATTAAAGCTTGTGAGTATTTTTTCTGGGTCGGCATTGGCCACAGTAGAAATAACGATGTATCTATTTTCAACGCGAAGGGCGATTTCTTTTCTTGCATCCGCCAGAATATTCGCCACATCTTGCTCTGCCATACCCGGAGGGAGCTGCAATGAAATATTGATAAATTGAGGGTAGTGGCTGTCATTTAACCAAAAGTCTATCGACTGACTCCCTAAGCGATTCATATATTTAGGTAAAATTCCTGCTAAGGTATAGGCAACTTTCTTTTCACCTAAATAAATAACGTCTCCTATTTTCGGCAAGTTTTGCTGGTTTTTACGCCAAAAGCTTTCTGTTACCCACGCACTTGCATGCTGGGCCTTAGCATTAAAGGTTTCTCGAATCGATGGTTGTAAAAACGCGAGTAATGACTCACTGAACATTGCAAGTGAAGCACTATGTTGCTGCGGCGTATCACTCATTTGCAATGGCGTTGAAAGCAAAACCACAGAGCCAGCTTCGTTCACGTTATTTTGCTCAACCAGCAGGTTTAAGTCTCGTTTAGCGACGGGCATTAAAGTGCCATTGTCACTGCTTTTTCCCATAGTGAAAAAAGTACTGTTTTGCTCAAACCACTTTGGCCGATCAGCCAGTACTAGCTCACCCAAAGCCATCACGATGACAAATGCACTGATCACCACACTCAAACAAATCGCTAACAAAGATAGCTGTTTTATATTTTGTTTGGTTTTGCGTAACCCATAAATAAAATCAAACAGCATGAGCAACTCGATGTACAGTGTGATTACTCGCGATAACGCTGCCATCTTTTAAAATGACTTGGCTCGGGCATTTTTTAGCTTGTTCATCATCATGTGTGACCATCACAATCGTGCGGCCTTTTTGATGTAAAGACAGTAATAATTCAAAAATCAAGGTCGAGTTTTCGCTGTCTAAATTCCCAGTAGGTTCATCGGCTAAAATTAAATCGGGCTGAGTGACAATTGCTCGCGCGATTGCCACACGTTGTTGCTGTCCGCCAGATAAATTAGAAGGGTACTGCGTGACTTTGTCTTCCATACCCACTTGTCTTAGCGCTTCTAATACAGCCTGTTTGGCCTTACTTTTATCAAATTGAGCCTGATATGTTAGAGGTAACATGACATTTTCAAGTACCGTCATATCTTGTACTAAGTTAAAGTTTTGAAAAATCCACCCTATGCTGCGGTTTCTCAGTTGTGACATTTGATATCGACTTAAATTGCTCACCTCTGTGCCACACAGTAAGTACTCGCCTTGGCTATGCGTATCGAGTAAACCAATAATCGATAACAAGGTCGATTTACCTGAGCCCGAAGAACCGGTTATCGCAACAAAATCATTCGCATAAATATCGAGGTTAATTCCATTCAAAACAGGAGTACTGTTGGTGCTAGGATCAAAATGTTTAGTGAGCGCTTTTAATTCGATAAGTGGTTGTTGTGAATTCGCCATTTTATAAATACCCTACGTTAGACAACGCAACTCTATCGCCAGGCACAAGTCCTGAGATAATTTCAATTTGTGATTGAGTAATCAATCCCAGCACCGCCTCGCGCATTTGCACATCACCATTGCCGTCGATGACCCATACGGCTTGGTCACTTTTTTTATCGCTAATATAATCTGGACGCGCAACCACTAAAGCGGCTTTATCAATCACTGTGATGCGCCCTGATAACTCAATATTCAAACGCGCAGTATTGGGAAGTGTTTCTGGAACAATATAAAGTTGGACTTGATTTTCAACCACATTCGGTTCGATATGATTGACCACTCCATTAACAGCCTCACCTTTAATTTCGAGCGTAACATGCTGGCCGACCTCAAGCATTGATGCGTAACTCGCCATTACTTTTGCTTCGGCATACAGTTTATCTGCTTGCGCTACATTGCCTAGGCTATCACCGGCATTTAACCACTGTCCGACCTTAATCGTACTATCAAGGCTTTGCACGACACCATGCATCCCGGCTTTGATCAGCAAACTTTCTTTATTACTTGTTGCTACATCCAAGCGCGCTTTGGCTTGCTCTAACCGGGCGTTTTCCACTGCACGTTTTGCTTCTTTAATTTGCGAAAAATCATTGAGTTCATCAATGCCCAGTTGCGCTCCAAGCTGAGCTTGCTGGAATTCCAGTTCCGCCTTTTTAAGATCTAATTCAGATATCACCTGATTAACATACAATTTCTTCTTCGCGCTGAGCTCAACTTCATACAGAGCCTGTTTTGATTTTGCGAGAACAACATGGTTATTCAATTTACGTTGCTGACTAAGTAACTGGCTTTCTAACTCTTTCATGTTGGCCAAAACAGACATCACCGCCATTTTCGCATCTGTATATTCTTGCTCAATCTTAATATTACTGAGCTCTAAAATAACGGAGTCCGGAGTGACTATATCGCCAGGTCTAACAAGCTTGTTGACCACTGCGCCTGAAATTTTAGGAATAATACTGCGTTCCACTTCAGCTCTGAGTCGCCCATATAATGGAATGTGTTCAGAAATATTGCCTTCTTCGACATAAGCACTTTGAATCGTAACTTGATTCCCTGTCGGCCAAAACATAAACAAAGCAAGTATCAAGCAGATACCAAGGGGAATAAAAAGGACTAACTTTGAAAAGGGTGATTTTGGTTTATCTTGCGGGATCTGCATCTACTTCCATGCCTTATTTCAAACTAACAAAGGGTTATACCGATATGAGTATAACCCTTTTAATCTATCATTAATTTACGATTAACGAATGATAATAATTAAACACTCACTTGCATCACAAATAATAATGATTGCGTCAGCTGCTGCTGCACTTGCGTGTGCGCTGATTAACGCTGCTGAACCGATAGCGACTGCTGTTGCTTTTTTTAACCATGATTTCATGATACTTTTCCTTTTTTATGTTTTTGTTTCTGTTGATGTTTTATTACTTTGTTAACATCACCTCGATATGAGGTAACTCAAAATAATTCTGTTTTGCTAATAACTCACCCTGCTGCGTACAAGGAGCGCAATCTGCGACTGATTTATTAACGCCAACAGTGATCACTATCTGATCATTGCCGGCCCATTTGTTTTCTATCGTTTTGTATAATTCTGGAAAGCTATTCTTTATCGCTTCAATGTTTAGGTCAGCTTGTTTGGTTTGGCTTTTCCATGCAGTTAAATATTCTGTTTCTGACCCATAATTTAATTTGCTAAAAGCCACTGAGGAATCTTTATTAATGACATAGGTTTGTGGAAAGGAAACAGGTAAACCAGCAGAGGCCCAGCTAAAAAGTTTTACTTCTACCGGCTCGCTACTAGCAAATGCATTGCTAGTTAATAAAACAGCCGCTGCTATAAATAATTTCTTCATATTCACTCTCTTTAATACTAACTATAAAACACCATTTAAGGTACAAAACTAAAGTAAACGAGTGCGCCCAAAATGTAAACAACTTTTTAAAAAAGTTATAAAACACCTTGAAATTCATTAACAAGAAGAACTCATATCACCATTTCATAAGGTTAAAACAATAACTCCACCACCAGAGGGCTAATCAGCACCAATCCAAACCAACTTGCGACTTGTCGCTGCTTTGCGCTGTAATAACGACGTGGCTTGATGCCCAGCAGTGGACAGAGAAAATCGCTGCGACGCACAATTTCATAACACAACCAACAGCCCAAAAAGGTGAGACTAATAATAACAAAGGGTTCGATTATTGAGCCAAGTTGCATGGGAGTCAGCCAAAACGCTAAGGCAATAATGATGCTTTGATGCAGGATATAAAATGGGTAAACAGCACCATTGAGTTGACGTAATAGTGAGTGATCGTGATTTAAAAAACGCTGCGCCAAAGCCAGCATGAACATGACGCCCAGTAAGCGTTGTACAGTGTAGAGCATATCCATGCTGGTAATTTGCCACTGGGCTGCTGTCGGGCTTTGCCAAATCGTTTGATACCCAACCAGCACCAGTAAATACCCCACAATAAACAGCACCATTAACCCCCGCCAATGGCGCAGTAATTGGTTATAAAACGCTGACTGCCAGGCTAATACATACCCGTACAATAAAAATAAGGCCCCCATGGGGTAACGAAACGTCTCACTTGGCCAGCTCAACTTCAACGCACAAAGGGGTAATAAGAGCAACGCAAAAATAATATAAAGTGGCTGATTGCAACAACGCGCAAAGACCATTTGGACACAGGGGCGATGGATGAGAGGCAGTGCCAGCACCAGCAATAAAGTAAATTGCCACAATGAGCGCAAATACCACAGATGGTTAACATCAACATGAGGCCAAATACCCGCTTGGTAATCGATAAAAAGGGGATGCGACAAATCAAAAAAAGCGCGATAAAACGGCCAAAAGCTAAGGGATAGACCACTTTTTTGCGACATTTCGGCATAAAGCTGCACAGGCACGACCAACCAAATACCCACTAACAACGGTAATAAAATCAGGATACTCCGACTGCTTACAAAATATGTAAAACTCGAACGTGCGATAATAAAGCGCAGCGCCGCACCTGAAATAAACCAAATAAGCGCCATTCGCCACGGCGACAATAACAGCATCGCATTTTCAACACCTTGGCTTAAGTATTGGCTTTTAAAATGAAAGCCCCAATTTTGGCTATACAACATGCCCGTGTGATAAAAAATCAACGAGCCAAAAACCAGCACTCTCAGCCAATCGAGATCAAAACGCCTCGGCGGACTTGTCACTGTTTGGCTAAATATTTGCTGCCAAGGTGATACGATTTTTTTAAGCCCATTTACGCAGTTTGCAAGCATGATATTCTCTTCTCACACGATTAATTAAGGGACTTGATACTGATGAAAACAACGACAAACGCCAGCATAAAAAGCTGATAAAACAATCTATAGGGATAAGCGGTGGTTCAGAGGGGTGAGGAGCTTGGCCAAATAAGCTGAGCTTGTTATGCTGCGGTTTATGGTCTCGATTTACGTGACGAACGGGTCAGTTATGCGAACATTAAACAGCGATCAGCTCCACCATTTTCAGCAATTCCAAGCTTGGTATGTCGCCTTCTTTTTAGCTACGTATGTGCTGATCAATAACAGCATTAACGCAACGTCACAAATTATGGAAGCACAACGCGAAGGCAACTTCCCTTTTATGGTGTGGGAACCCTTTGTGTGGGAATATTCGAGTGCGGTGAGCACCTTACTGCTCTTTCCTGCTTTACTGTATTTATTAAAACACCAGCCTTTTAATTGGCAAGCTGTTGGGCGATCCTTGGCTAGCTATTTTGCGGCCTCAGTACTTTACTGTTTGTTGCACGTTGCCATTATGGTCGGGCTGCGTAAACTCATTTATGGGCTCCAAGGGCGCAGTTATGACTTTGGCTTAAGTTGGTTTGAACTGGTGTATGAATACCGAAAAGATCTTTGGGCATTTGTGTTTTTTATCGTGATGATCAAGGTTTTTAGCTACCTATTTGCCCAAGTTATTGGCGAAGCTTCCACCTTATCCAACAATGAAGACGACCCTATTCCAACCCAATTCGACCGCTTTTTAGTTAAAAAGCTTGGTAAAGAATTTATTGTTAAGGTCAATGACATTGATTGGCTCGAATCATCAGGCAACTATGTTAATTTACACAGCGGTGAACGTATTTATCCACTGCGTGCAACCCTGACTCAGCTAAGTAACCAACTTGAAGAACATGGCTTTTGCCGCATCCATCGCAGTCATGCAGTTAAACTGGACGCGATTGAATCAATCACTCCCTTGCCAAGCGGTGACAGCGAAGTAAGTTTATATTCGGGTAAAAAACTCAACCTTTCCAGACGATATAAAGAGCAGTTTAAATTGCAGTTTGCATAGCCAGCCCACTTCCCGCAGATACTAATGCGGCGCCCCCAGCCTCTCGATTCCAGCAAATCGATCGGCACAATAAAGTACACTTTTGGGCAAGCATTCTTTATAGTTGATGTTCTGTTCATCCGTTACTAATAAAAATAAATCACTATGGATAATCAACACTTACCGATTGATGCAGCCGCACCTAACAGCGACTTAGCAAGTCAGACCAAGCAACCTTGGTTTACCAATGAACGGTTGAATTTGTTATTGGCTATTTGTGCCATTGTTATTTCTGCCGCCTCCTTTTACGCCACGTTTATTCAAGCCAGTGCCGCCGAACGCCAAGTTAAAGCCGCCACTTGGCCTTGGCTTGAGATCAGTACCGGTAACTTTAATGAAGACGAAAAACGCGAAGAAATTTCATTTGCGCTGAAAAATTCAGGAGCGGGTCCTGCGCTGATAAAATATGTACATTTTAACTATCACGATCAAACTTATACAGATATCAATCAGTTACTCGATGCTTGTTGCTTTGATACCCAGACTTACTACCAACAACTTAAAGAATTACAGAAAAAATCGCCCGATATTGATTTTTTTAAAGAATTTGGCTGGATCATGACCTCCAGCACGCACAATCGCTTGTTAGCAAGTGGTGAAAATATCCCTGTGCTGACCTTATCAAAAACCACTCACAACAAAGTATTGTGGGAAAAATTAAATACCGCCCGCTTTAAAACCAGCACAGAACTCTGTTATTGCTCAGTGCTAGAGCAATGTTACCTCAGCGATGGTCAAGGTGAAGTGAAAGAAGTTGAGCATTGCCAGATGAGTGCTCGAGACACTCAGCTTACTCCCAATAAAAATATCACTGCTACAGCAAAAGAGAGCGCTAAAGCAACCAACAACCCTTAACCTTGTTAATTAAAGACCCACTATCGGGGCTGTTCGGTGTGCCCATTGTTCTATTGCGACTAACCCCCTTAACACAGCACACCCCAGCTAATCTCACCAAGTAACGAGATTAGCTTTTAACTCAATGATTTAAAATCATAAATACACCAAGCCATAGCTCATCATTCTGTAAATAACGCGTCTCGTCATTGCTAAAGAAGATCAGAAAGTAAAAAGTACATTTTCACCTCCCCACCAAATCAAATGATAATGATTTTCAACCTCACTTCTGTTACCATTTTTATTTGCTAAACAACCAAGAAGTAAAATAACACTCTAATGAACATAAATTACCTTACCTTTGCATTACGTACTTCTTTTTTAATTCCCCTAAGTGTTGCCAGTCACCAGTTATACGCAGAGCCGACCGATACATCTGTTAAAGACAATATTGAAAAAGTTATGGTAACCGGTCAAAAAGTGTCCAGAAGTTTACAAGAAACCACTAGTAGCGTGGCGGTTCTAACCAGTGAAGTAATCGAACAACAACAAATTAACACCTTCACCGATGCGCTTGTTCGCACAGCAAATACACATGCCGATGATTACGGATTTAGTATCCGTGGTATTGATGGTTTTAATGTCTCTGGTGGTGGCAATAGCTATTTAGCCAGTGTATATATTGATGGTGCGCCTTTGCCATCAGGCTTGATCCGTAATGGTTCATTCTCAACTTGGGATGCCAAACAGATTGAAGTATTGCGCGGCCCGCAATCAACGTTACAAGGCCGCAATGCCCTCGCTGGCGCGGTCATTTTAAATACTCAAGATCCGAGTTTTTACCAAGAGGGTAAATATCAACTAACTCTGGGCAGTAATGGCCAACAAGAAGCAGGCATCGCACTTGGTGGTGGCCTGATTGAAGAGCAACTTGCATTCAGAATCAGCGCAGAAGAAAAGCGGTATGATGGCACTGTCACCAATAGCTATAATGATTCAAACTCTGATTTTAATGATGAGCATACCTATCGCCTCAAGCTACTTTACACCCCTACCCAAGCAGAAAACTTTTCTGCCCAGTTAAGTTTGATGAATGCTGAGCGTAAATATGGTGATGCCAACTTAGCAATCGATGCGGGTACCAACCCCTTTGCATACCGAGTAACCCAATACAATGATACCCGTGAGCGAAAAATACACACTGATTTAATCGCTCTTGGACTGCATTACCATCTCAATGAAGCCGTTTCATTAGCTTCATATACCACGTATTCAGATGTCGTTGAAAACTTTGATTGGGACTCAGATTATCCACAAGGGTTGAGTAATTTGCCTGTGACCGATACTGGCAGCTCGACTCTTTACGACAACCAAGAAGACACCTTAACCCAAGAGTTTCGTATTAATTTTGAATCCGATAACTTTAGTGCCGTTGCTGGGGCGTATTATTTTAAAGGTGATTCGACGGCACTCAGCACAGGCTTTAATAATTATGTACTCGCACGTTTAGGGCTCTCGAGTAGCGCATTGCAAGCACAGTATAAACTTAGCCCGCAAATTGCTGATTTAGTTGTTAGCCAATACGATGCCTTTAACCCAGCCAAAACTGAAATCTTTTCATTAAGCACCAGTCAAGTAACAAGCTATGCTTTATTTGCTGACGGTGTTTGGCATCTAAATGATCAGTGGGATATTTTGGCTGGTATTCGCTTTGACCGAGAGAAGCAAGAAAATGCTTCGGATGCGAAATACACAATTCTCAACCAAGATAAAATGCCCCAAGCAAACCACTATATTGGCACTCCTTATGCTGCAATCGCGCCGCTAATCTCTGGGATCAATTCATTACTGTTAGGTTTAGCTGAAAACGCGTCACAAACAGCTCCTTTAAGTGACGCTTCATTCGATACTGTATTACCTAAAATAGGTGTTAGTTACCATTTTAGTGATGACATCACTTCAACATTCACCTATCAAAAAGGCTATCGTTCAGGTGGGGTTGGGGTCAATCAGGCTCGATCTGAAGTCTTTCAATACGATCCTGAGTACACCGATAACTACGAGTTTTCTGTACGCTCAAGCTGGCTAGGGGGTAAATTAACCGCCAATGCCAACCTTTTTTATCTCGATTGGCAAGATCAGCAAGTGTCTGTTCAGTTATCACCAAATAATTTCGACTTGCAGACAGTTAATGTGGGTCGCTCGACCGTAAAAGGCTTTGAGCTAGAGCTTAATTATCTTATTAATAACAATTTAAAAACTTATTTAGCGCTGGGCCACTCTGGTACAGAGTTTACTCAATTCAAAGTCGTTACCCCGAATCCTGGTGGAGGCGAAACCACCTTTAATCTGTCTGGTCGTCAATTTCCTGCTCCTGAAAATACTCATAACTTAGGAATTACATACCAAGGTGATGAAGGATTATTTGCCGATATAAACCTCAGTTATGCCAGTGAAGCCCCTAATAGTACCAACCCGTATCGAGATGGGTTAGAGCCAGGCCATATCTACTTTGACTTACACAACGATGCCCGCATTTTAGTCAATGCGCAACTTGGTTACGAATGGGAAAGTATTGGTGTGTATTTAGTCGGTAAAAACCTACTGGATGAAGAATATTTCGTAGCCAATCGCGTCCGTAACCCTCGTTTAGGCAAACCAAGAGAATTTGCTTTAACTGTACGCGGCGTTTTTGACTGGTAAACACATTCACCCTCCTAGATTAAGGTGTGCGCTATGCAAGCACCTTCACCGTCAATTTAGGAGAAGATTAATTTAACTCTGTAGTAAGGATATAAACATGGGGTTTTTCTTTCTATTACCAGCCTATTGGCTTTGCGGCATGTTACTGTACGCTACCAGCCCTAGGCAGCAATTTATTCGCAACCAAGGCTTTCAACCTCCACGTTGGTCTGCGGTATTAGCTATGTGTGTTCTGGGCTTCAGTACTGTGTACTTGCTTACCCAGGCACTATTTACGTTACCGCTTGCGCTCATCTTTACCTTGCTGGGTTTTATGTTTTTTATTCCAGCCCCGGTTTTCTTGCTTAATCACAAACCCGATTGGGCAGCAGCCAGTGCTGTTTTTGTTTGCATACTGGCAATTGTTTTAGAACTTTTGGGAGGTGCCTAATGTGGCATAAAACCTTTGCCGGCCTATTGGCTGGAATTGTGGTGATGATCTTAGTCCCCAGCACATTAAGCTTGTTGTTCCCTAATTTTATTAACTTATTTTTAGCCCTATCGCTAGTTATCGCCTTAACTGCGTGGGCAGGAATAATGACTTGGTGTTATGCGGCCAACAGCCACAAAGAGGCTTGGTTAAGAGCGGCCAAGTTAGCATTGCCTACAATCACTATTTTTGTGGCGACATTTTTTCTGGCTGCGGGGCCAACATTATGAATAAATCCACCTTAAAAAACCTGACACATGCCCATGCTTGGCTTGGTTTAATCATTTCAGGCATCTTAATGATTGTATTTGTCTGTGGTTCGATCTCTTTTTTCCGCGAAAATGTTGTCCTCTGGGATATGCAATATGATGCGCCGAACCTACAACTAACAGAGCAACGAGCCCAAGTACCCGTTGCAACTATTGCGCAAAACATCACTGAACAGGGGCACCTTTTCCCTGATGATCATGGCGTGTTTATCGAGTTTCCAACCGATGCTCAACCGTATTACGTTAGCTACTTTGAAATAGAAACACCAGAAGGTGAGCATGTTGATATCAACCAAAGCTTCGATCCTTTCACGGGTGAGCAGCTTTCACTCGATCAGGCCGATTATTATTTAGGCCATATGTTGTACAAAATGCATATCAACCTAATGCTTGATACTGGTGGGACTGAACTCGTCGGGCTAATTTCGTTATTGTTTTTTGTCATGGTGTTATCTGGTTGCTTACTGGTATTGAAAAAAATCATCAGCCATTACTACCAATACAGAACCGCAAGACGAAAAGACATTTACCTTGATGGCCATACCCTAATTGGCATCAGCGCACTCCCCTTCACGTTTATTTATGCCCTAACAGGAGTGATGTTCAATTTGAGTATCATTTTGCAGGCCGGATTTGGTTTTGCTGTTTTTAAAGGCAATATTCCGGCACTGATGGAGACCGCTGACTTTTATAGTCCCCCTAGAATTACGCAATTAGCAGGGGAGCCTTCTGATTTAACGCGCCTTGACGAAATAGTGGCTGATGCCTCCCATCGTCATCCTGATAAAAACGTGTATTTCATCAATATATTTGTGCCTAATGATGCCAACTCGCAAGTCGAAGTGGGCCTGACACAACCACACAGCTTTGAGCGAATTACCCGCCTCACTTATCAACTTAATAATGCCACATTTATTAAAGAATATGCCCCCAGCCAATCTGCCACAGCAGGCACGTATGATGTATTAAGTACCTTGCATACAGCAGAGTTTGGCAGTAATGCCTTGAAAATGCTCTATTTCATACTAGGGCTAAGCTGTTGTTATTTAATTTTAACTGGCAATTTAATCTGGCTTGAAAAGCGCGAACAAAATCGCCAACAAAGTCAACGCGGTTTGCATTTTGTCAAAGCCATGACAATTGCACTGTCGAGTGGCACCTTAATCGCCGTTGCGAGTTGCTTTATTGCGGCGCGTTTTGCACCACAATCACTGTCACAAGTCAGTCTTTTACCAGCCATATTTTGGGGCGTCTTGCTCGTTTGTTTAGTGCATGCACTACTTAGCTCTCATGTACGAAAAACCATGTTGCAGCAACTCAGCATCGCGGGTTTATTCTTTGTTATCTGCCCTGTTTATGATGCGGTAACTTGGTTATCTGGCCACTCCATGGCTCATTACCTAATCTCAGACGTAATTTTAGTAAATGTAGCCCTACTCCTAGTGAGCCTGCTATGTGTAATGCTAGTCAAACACCATAACGCACGCGTGTTAGCCTACAGTAACAAACCCGCACTCCTATAACCCTCAAAAACAAGGCAAGCGACCAAGCTTGCCTTGTTTGAGGGTTGTACATAAAAAAGCTATACACATGCATATTAATTTAAAGTTATTCAATAAAGCTTTTTGAGGTATTTAAAAAGCCAGCTCAGTGACATTCAAATTTTTAAAACAAGCAATAGGATTTTTAAGCACCCCTGCAAATTTTAAATTTTCAGCTGGAGCCGCTATATCGATCATTTGCTTGTTATTTGTTAATTGCAACCTATTTAAACAAGACAGTGCAAACTCTTCTGTAAATAAATCATATTGCATAAATTTTTCTTGTAATTCAGGGTGGGTATGCTGATACAGCAAGACAGAGTGTGCAACTTGTCGCCAAAATTGCTGCTGTGAATAATCAGGTTGTTGATCTAGAATATTAGCGATAAAACGGAAAAAACAATCAAATACATCGGTTAACAAATACAATATTTTCAGATCATCATCCATTTCGACGATAATACGTGCCACAGAATCAGTTAATAATGCTTCTTTATCTAATAGTGCGACTTCTTCGCCAATATCCTTCATGATAGCTCGTGTAGGAACATAATTGTCGAGCACCATAATTACATTTTCACCATGAGGCATAAACACTAAATTATGTCTATAAAAGCAATGTAACAGCGGGTCTAAATAACTCTTTAAATAACAAGCAACCCATTGCTCGATTCCAACCTCCGAAGCCTTAATTAGCTCAGGTAAGAATGCCACCCCTTCATCATCTATATGAAGAAACGACGCCATTGTCATTAGGCGTTGATTTGGTTTTAATCCCACGAATGGGTTATCTCGCCACAAAGCCGACAACATTTTGCGATAAGGACTTTGGCGTTCTGTCGCTGCTTCTAAGCGCTTATTATGATACCCAATTGCCGCTACCTCTCGCAAAATACTGAAACCAGACTCACTAAAGTAGGGATCTTGACTCACCAAACGAGCAACCCAATCATTAATTGCAGGTGTTGCTTTCATATAATCAGGTGATAATCCTCGCATAAATCCCATATTTAGAATCGACAAGGCCATTTTGACATAGCGCCTATTCGAATCACTTTTGTTGAAAAGTGTACGAATAGATTGCTGAGCCTGATATCTATCTTCACCATAACCTAAACAGACTAAATCCTGTTCAGCAATATCCGGTGAAAACAAAACGGCTAACTTATTAAACCATTGCCAAGGGTGAACAGGAAAAAATAAATATTGCTCAGGGTTTAGCTGGCTCTCTTTTAGTTTTTTTTCAAATTTTTCTATCTGATACTCACCCAGTTCTTGCTCCATTAATTTGGTATAATCAAGATCGGCTGTGGTCGAGAAAACCAGTTTAGCTTTATGTGCAGCAAGCCAAATCAACCGAATTGGTGCTCCGACTTCAGGCGCAAAGTGGCGATAGTCAATAGCACCAAAACCAATGCGTCCATTATTGGCAATAAAACACGGATGCCCTTCGGTCATCGCACACTCTATCTGTTGAAAATCAGCATTGACGAGCTGCCGAGCAGTCAAGGATGGTTGTGCATATTTGTAAGCGCTGCTTGATAATGTACTTGCGATCTCTTCAAGATAAGTTGGCAGCATACTTGAACTGATACCTAAGCTTTTATGTAATTCACTGATAAAAGCCATCGCATCTAATTCTGCAGGTAAGTCGTGTGACTGCTTCACTATTGAAGCTGCTTCTATCTGCCAATGGTTCAACTCAAGCAACTTAGCTTTAAAACGATACAGGACTTCCTTGTGATCTGTTTTCAATTCAAAAAATAACCATTCACCCTCTTCATTAGTCACTAAAGGTTGAATTAACCTTTCGTGAGCAAACTCACTCAACGCTTTACAAATCAAGGCGCGATTGACCTGCTGCCAATTATATATTGATAAATGTGATACAGTTTGCTCTGGGAGAGCCTCTGAATATTGCATGACCTGATTTTCCTGTTTTGTGGCTTGTTTAAATTGAGCGTGGGTACAAAATGCCAGATGCGCTGTTTTATGATCTAAATAAACAATTTTTTGGTAACAAAACCCTGCTTTTTTATTCAGGGCGTGAATTTTTTTGTTTCTCACATCAGGCTCGACAACAACACGTTTATATTGGAGTTGTTCAAGTAAGAAATGCATAGCCGTTTGGAATACCTCCCACGAAAAACCTGATATTTTGTGTTCTGGTTGTGCAATTAACAGATGCATACCAACATCTCCAGCTTGAACCTGATAATGTTCTGCAAGCGAGTCGAAATGAGGATCATAAACCTCGATTAGAAAACATGGTTGCTCAGCAAAATAGCCAATATATACCTCTGCTGTCTGGCACAGAGCTTGATACTCACGATAAACCTGCTCTCGCTCAAACCCTTGCATCCCCCAATATAGGGAATGTGCCTGATTAACCCACAAGTGTAACAAATCAGTGTCGCGCTCTAGATCGAAAGCACAAAAACTAAATATCCCCAAAGAGGTTTTACGCTGAAAAAGCGCAGAATGAGCCAATTGCATACTCATTAGAAATCCTTTTATTGTCAGTAAAGGTGCATGCCGCTTTAATTAACTGGCAGCTCGGTTTTAAAGTGCTCTAATGGCTTTCTTTCAAAAAAGAACACCAGTATTAATGTGATTCCCAAGCCTAAACTCGCTATCCAAAATGGCATTACTAAGCCTTGCCAACTCACCAATAAGCCAGCTGAGAAAGAAGATATAAGTACACCTAAATTTTGAAAAAAGTGCACTTTGCTGTAATCGCTTGCATAAGAATCAGGAGTACTAATTTGATACAAAATCAAATCTAATCTCACCATGATGACAAAAATAGCTAACCCAAATAAGCATCGCCCTATAATGAAAAGCCCAACAATCGAGGATGTTTGTAACAGCATGCCTCCCAACGCCAACAACAAAGCAGCAAATAAGCGATGTGTCTCCTTAGCAGTTCGATCTCGGTAGTTTTTCCATAACATTATCAATGCCATTAAAGCCGGTAAGGCGTAGATGACACCAGCTAACACATCCCCTCCAAATTTAACTAAAGTGTGCCAATAAGTAGCAAAAAATGGTCTTATCAAGTACACACTAAAATAAAAGCTCATCATCAAAAGGGCTAAGAAAATCACCCGACCTTTAATCTGTTTGTCCCGAGGTTGCGTCTGTTTTTCTTCACTTGATGCTAGCTTTGGTGCAATCTTTATTAAAAATAAGCACACAAGCATCTGGATGAAGTCGCCCATCGCCATAATCAAAAATACATATTTAATCTCTGTAAATTCCAAAACACTCCCGCCGATGACAGCACCAATAATCACTCCAAAATGAGCAACTACAGTTAAGAGCCCAATAGTTTGGGTGTACTTACTTTTATCTTCAAAACTCATCAAATATGGATAAACCAATAGGTAACTAGCTTTAAAAGCAATCATGGCTAACGATAAAACCCAAAAAGTGACCAATTCTTCATTCCAGTAACACGCAATGCTCAAACTAGCGGCAGCAAATTGCGTCACAACCAATAAAGGCAGCACAGCAATTTTTTTTGCTACCAGTGCCCAGAAAGGGAAAAAAAACATCACTATAATCCCTATAGAAGCTACGTATAACCCAATATCTTTAGGATCAGATACGGCAAACTCAGTGGAGAAAAACTGTGGATAAAACGGCATTAACATTGAATCGCAAATAACAGCAAATAAAGTCAATACAATTAGTGAATATTTAAATATGTGGCTCATGCGCGAAACAACTCTACTTCTTTTGATAAACCAGAACCTGGAGCTGCAAATTTTTGAAAAGCGATTTGCCTCTCCACTCGATAATACTCATGCCCAGTAATGGCCCTTAATAAACAAGCATTCCGATAACAAGCCATGCCTAAATCAGGAGTGACAAAACCATGAGTATGGTGCTCAGCATTTTGAATAAATATACGATTATGTTTTTTATCAATACTGTAATTACGCGCCACTTTTAATTGCCCTTGCTCATCACGATCAATCAAGTTTTCGATGCCACTAAGGAATTGAGGTTGCTGGGGTTGGTACCCTGTTGCAAACACAACGCCTTCGCTCTGAATTGTAAATTCTTGGAGTTGCTCATGGTGTTGAAATTGCATTTGAAATGCTTGAACGAGAGGGTTGTACTCAATGGCTGATAACACACTATTTGTATGTAAATTAACATCAAGCTCATAACTCAATTGTTTGCGATATAAACAATCAAAAATATTATTGATTAGCTCGCTGTTTATTCCTTTATAAAGATTATGCTGGCTTAAATTGAGCTGCTGGCGCTTTTCACTGGGAAGTTGATAGAAGTAATCAACATATTCAGGTGAGGTCATTTCCAAAGTAAGTTTGGTATATTCAAGAGGGTAGAATCTGGGCGAGCGTGTAACCCAATTCAATTGGTAATGGAACTGATCGATATCCTGTAACAAATCATAGAAAATTTCAGCTGCGCTTTGACCACTACCTACCACACTAATAGATTTATTATTTTGTAATTCAGTTTTATGTTTAAGATATTGACTCGAATGAACTGCATCTCTAGATAACTCTTTCGCACATTCAGGGATTCGCGCAACCGGTCCGGTGCCAATCACTAAGTGCTTAGCAAAGTAATCGCCTTGCGACGTTTGCACTACAAATAGATCTGCTGATACATCAAACTCAATATGTTGTACATCGCAATTAAATAATACATTAGGGAGTTGCTGCGTTGCCCACTGACAATACTGGTTATATTCTTGGCGTAATAAAAAGAAATTTTCACGAATATAAAATGAATAAATACGCCCTTGCTGTTTAATATAATTCAAAAAACTAAATGGGCTGGTAGGATCGGCCAAAGTGACTAAATCCGACATGAATGGAGTTTGCAAAGTAGCATCTGGCAGCATCATGCCTGGGTGCCAATTAAAGTTCGGTTGTTTATCTAAAAACAAACTTTTAACCCCTGATAGAGGTGCAGACATACACGCCAAACTTAAATTAAATGGCCCAATCCCCACTCCAATAAAATCGTAAGTATGCTCACGCATTAATTCTCTCCTTAGCTAAAATTGCACTGGCTTTAGGTTGTGAGGGAAAGTGGTTTTCTAAATACTGCTGACCATATTGCTTGATAAATCCCAGTACCTCTTGAACATCTTTGATCTGAGTCGTGTTATTTAAAAAGGTAAACTTTAAATACTGTCGGCCTTGAATTTTTGTTGCGGCTATCAGAGCGTGCCCCTGACGTGACAATTGAGAGCGGATAAAACAATTAGCATTATCTGTAACCTCCTCATCAATACTGCTTTTGGGCGAATACCGAAACACTAAAGTGCTAAGTTGTGGCTGGTGTACAACCTCAATTTCAGAGTCTGAAATTAACAGTAAATAAGCTTGCCGCGCCAAATGCATGACTTGCTCAAAAGCGATTCCCAAATTTTCAGCCCCGACAGTTCTTAAAGAAAGCCATAATTTAAGTGCATCAAATCGACGTGTTGTTTGGATACTTTTGTTACATAAATCAGGTACTCCAGCTTGTTGTTGGCTTAATGGGTTTAAATATTCAGCATGGTAAGTCACCACAGACAAGTGTTTTTTTTGTTTCGCAAAAAAAGCACTGCAGCTTACAGGTTGAAAAAATGATTTATGGTAATCGATGGTCACAGAATCGGCTTGCTCAATACCAGCTAATTTATAATGATATTTTGGAGAGATGAGTAACCCTCCCCCATACGCTGCATCTACATGGAACCAAGCTCCGTGTTGTTTGGCTAATTTAGCAACTGAACCTAGTGGATCAATACTTCCAAAGTCTGTTGTTCCTGCTGTTGCCACTACAGCCATGGCTATATCACCGTCCCGCTGGCAACGCTCAAGTGCCTTCGCAAGGTAATTTGTGTCCATCCTGAAATATGGATCACATGGCACACTAACGACTGCGTCATAACCCAGCCCTAATATAGCCGCCGCTTTTTGAATGCTAAAATGGCTGACTTGAGAGGTGAATATTTTTAAACGATGGAAATCCTTTGGCAGCCCCTGTTGTTTATTAATACCACCGAAATATTGCTGGCATTGAAAATCTCTTGCTAGCAACATGGCCATTAAGTTTGACTGTGTTCCGCCACTCGTAAAAACACCGTCAGCTAAATCACCCAAACCAATCTTTGCCACCGTCCAATCAATTAAACTTTGCTCTATAAACGTTGCACCACCACTTTGATCCCAAGTTTCAACAGCTGTATTGATAGAGGAAGCTATTAATTCCGCCAAAATTGCTTGATAAACAATAGGGCAATTTAAGTGAGCTAAGTATTTGGGCTGATGAAAATACACAGCATCTTTTAAATACAGATCTACAATTTCACTCAGTGCTTCATCAAGATTATTGAGGGGCTTTTCAAGATCTATATCTTGAAACGATAACGCTAACTCATCGGGTAAAACTCCGCTGAACGGCTGCTGGTTTTCATGTATTTGTTCTGACAATACAGCAATAACTTTTTCTATACCCTCCTGAAATAACTCGAAATTTTTATCATTAAACATCGCATCAACCATCTTTGGTTGGGAGGAAGAACTGAGTAGCTGCTTTTGCTTTGGTTGAAGCACGTTGAGTTGCGCCATAACTATTACCGCCTTAACTGTAAAAACATCTTTAACAAATGCAAATGAGAATATATACTATTCGCGTTTCCATTTTGGTGTCAACCATTGATTTTTTATCTTGACTAGGAGGTCGCTTGTTATTTAAATCTACGTTCAAACTATCCATTCTTACTCTTTGTATGGTCAACTCTTGGTGTTTTGCCGAAGAAGACAAAACAACCGAAGAATTAGAGACCATTGAAATATATGGAAAGAGCTATCGCTCAACCGGAACAAAGTCGGGGTTAACGCCGATGGAATCGCCGATGAGTTTTGAGGTTTATGACAATAAATTATTGCAACTACGCCAAGTTGATAGCGTGAATGAGGCCTTGCGATATGTGCCAGGGGTAACACCTGAAAGCCGCGGTGTAGCCACTTTATTTGACCAATATTCGATTCGAGGGTTTGAAAGTTATCGAAATTATTATGACGGACTGCCTTTACAATACAATTTAGCCTACAACCTTGCGCCACAAGTTGATGCCTTTGCCACTGAGAGTGTTGAAGTCCTAAAAGGGCCCACCTCGGTTTTATATGGTTCAGCCCCTCCAGGAGGGATGGTTAACCAAACAGCAAAAATGCCACAAGCGCACAACCAACATAATATTCGCGCCCGTATCGGGACTAAAGCTTTAGCCGAACTAGCCCTCGACAGCACGGGTGCAATGTCTGAATCTGCGAACTATCGTTTGATTGCTTTGGCACGAAGTCGCGATGGTCAGCAGCACACAACACAAGAGCAGCGCACGCTCATCGCCCCATCCGTAACTTGGGCCATCAGTGACAAAACCAGTTTAAACGTCAATTTATACTATCAAGATGACCCTGACATGCTGCCTTCATCCTCTCTCCCAGGTGTTGGTACAGTTTACAGCGCCAGCTATGGCAAATTAGATTCCAATGCGTATGCGGGTGATAAAAATTGGACGATGTTTGAACGCGAAGTCACCATGATGGGCTACAAACTCAATCATGAATTTGATGACAACAGTGCTTTTTTGCAAAATTTCCGCTACACCCAAGGTGATTCCACTTTACGTAACACTTACGGAAAAGGGTTGGCCGATGGCGATAAAATTTATAAACGCAGTGCCTATCAGACTCTTGAAGACATCGAAGGGTTTGTGATCGACAATCAATACGCATGGCAGCTCAAGACAGGTTCAATTGAGCATAACCTTTTAATCGGCTTCGAATATCAAACTCTTGATTCTACCTTTGAGTATAACGATACCTTTGGTAACAACACCCCTGCAATCGATTTATCTCAACCTAATTACGATTTATTTGATGTTGACCAATTACCATTTGATACGTACCACCAATTAAGTCGCCTCACGCAACAACAGCGTGGTTATTATCTGCAAAACGAGCTATCTCAAGATCAGTTCACCGCCATTGTTGGCTTGCGTTACGATGATTTTTCAAGCCTCAGTGACGATAATGAAGGCGGTTACGAAAGTGAAACACACATCAATCAAAATGAACTGAGCATGCGTTTAGCTGCCATTTATACCTTTAACAATGGCGTGGCTCCTTATTTAAGTTATTCCGAGTCCTTTGAGCCCACAGCCGGTAAAGACTCAATTACCGGCAAAGCCTTTAAACCCACCACTGCCAGCCAAATTGAGGCCGGTGTTAAATATCAAAATGAGTCTGATACAACACGTGTCACCGCGGCCATTTTTGATTTAGATAAGAAAAATATCATTACCAGTACCCCTGACTTTATGAAGAAAACCCAAAGTGGTGCAGTTCAATCAAGAGGTGTTGAAATTAGCGTTTTCCAACAGCTTGGCGAGCAAGTCGATCTGACCGCCAATGTGACTCAATTAGATATCACAGTCACTGAAAATCCCAATGATCCTAGCTTAATAGGCAACACGCCAATTTGGGTTGCAGAACAGCAAGCATCCTTATGGCTCAATTACTACCTCAGCTCTAATTTTGAGCTTAATGGGGGCCTGCGTTATGTGGGTGAAAGCCAACTCGATAAACACAATTCGGATGTCATTGCGGCCTATACCTTGATTGATTTTGCGGCCTCTTACGATTTCAGCGATCAATATCGACTGGGCTTAGCTGTCAGTAATCTCACTGACAAACGTTATGTTGGCAGCTGTGTTGATATCAGACGTTGTTGGATGGGGGCTGAACGCAGCATTGAATTAACACTCAACGCTTCGTTTTAATTCACACCTTAATTTAGGCAACTCATTCCTCTGAATGAGTTGCCTAAAGATTTAACCGCTCGTTCATCGGTCAACCAAGCCGTTTATCGCGAAAAAGTACACTTTATCACTTGTTCAAGTGCCGCTTTGCAGCGTTTCATACACTGCCCTTATCACCAAAAATTAGGGCGTTGTCGATATGAAATATATTTTATTAAGCGTATTACTTTGCACATTTAGCTCATTTGCAAGCACCGGTAATATCAGTGTGCGTAACCTCAATCAAATGCAAAATAGTGCCAACAGCGTGCTGTTTGCCGCCGAAGATAGCCACAGTTATTTTGTCGCCTTAGATGCTGATTATGAAAATCAAGGATTTCGTTTTGCCGCAACCGCTTGGCACGAAAAACGTGATAACCAAACCAGCGAGCATGAACTTGAGCTCGCTGAGTTTTTATATGATTTTTCGATTGCCGATTGGCAGCTCTCGCTGGGTAAAAAAAAGGTCGATTGGGGAGTGGGTTATGGCTTTCGCCCACTTGATTTATTTTCGCCAACAGATCCGCTGGCTATCAATACGGCCGTTGCAGCAGGGGCTTGGCAATTCAGCGCAGACTGGTTTAGCAGCGATGGCGTTTGGACCGTTTTGTGCAACCAAAGCCAAGCATTTTACAAAGTAGCCGGGCAGCAGCAAGATAAAAGCCTAGGTTGCGGCGCACGTTATTATGGTTACTTTGACCAATGGGAACTTCAAGGCTTAGCCCATTATGATCAAGATATGAAACTGCGCATAGGTGGGAGTGCGTTAACTGTACTCAACGATCATTTAGCAGTCCACGCTTCTATCCTTTGGCAAGATACTTATTTGGGGGCGCAATTTAACCCACCAGATTTAACCGCAACCGAGTTTGTTAATCCGGTTGAATCGCTTTGGCAGCAGGGTGCGCTACAAGGTTTAGTGGGCGTTAATTTTAGCACTTCGTATGGGGTGACTTTTATTGCTGAATATTGGTTTGATGGCCGTTCACCCTCAAAAAACCAATGGAAAAAGATGATAAAAGGCCTTGATGCCCAAGTTGCCACCCACGCAAGTAATCCGTTTAGCCGTCATTATATTGCAGCGCAGCAACAATTGTTTTCGAGCCAAAATTTATTTAAAAACAATCTGATGCTGCATGCTCGTTATAGTGCAAACAATTGGCGCCCAGAGCTCACGTTATTGCTCAACCCAGATGATTTAGGTTTATCACTCAATGCCAAATTAAATTATATTTGGCCCAATGGCCACACGGCGCAACTCGGCTTAAAGCGCTATTTAGGCCCAGCCGACAGTATTTATAAACAGCTCGATTTTGATTCCACGCTCTATGCTGGGTTTACCTTGGTTTTCTAACATCCATCGACCCAATTCCCAGCGCTAAGCCGGTTAATCTTTTGATTAACCGGCTTTTTAATTTTTAGCTCGATCACCCTAACAACTTTGGTTCTTAATTTTTTCACTATGCGTACTTTCATACTCAGCAATTTAAACAAAAAGCCTAATGTACCCAATCCGTAAGTGATAAAACCGCCCTTTGTAACGGCCTTTTATCGCCAATATTGACAGCTCATCCGCCAAAACGACAGTTTATCGCCTTGGCCAACACCGCTTGTCATTTCCTCTTATGCTTACTTCATCAACAGAAATAACACCACGACAAAACGTGGTTTACATCTAAATCAACAGGACACGAACAATGAAAAAAACAATCTCCCTTTCAATTTTAACTGCCGCTATTAGCCTCTCTTTCGCCAGTGTTGCAGTCGAAATTCCAGAGCAAATTATTATGCAACACACTGCTGGCTTAAACGGCGATGCCAATGCCAATAAAGACGCAATTGATGCATTACAAATTTTAGCTAAAGAAGACACGACCGATGCCGTGTTGTACTCACTGTTAGGCAGTAGTGAAACAGCACAAGCACGTTATGTTGACCAACCTTGGCAAAAAATGAAATTTGCTGAAAAAGGCTTAGCGCATTTAGACAAATCACTCAATTTATTAAAACGCGCTGATACAGCACCGAATGTGACATTTCAAGTCACCACGACTGCGGCTTGCACCTTTATAAAAGTACCAAAAATGTTTAATCGTTTTGAGCAAGGCTACGGTTTAATTCAAGGTTTAGTCAGCGCACCAGAGTTTACCTATGCACCAGCACGCGCCAAAGTCGGTGCTTATTTATGCGCCATTGAAGCGGCAACCGAAGCAAACAATACCAGCCAAGCCTTAGCCTTTATTGAACAAGTAAACGCCATTGCCCCACAAGGCCCACACATTGCAGTGCTTGAGAAATTTAAAGCGCAAAACACTGAACTCGCCCAAGCAGGAGAATAGCCATGTTACGCTTTGAAGAGTTAACTAAATCTTATTGTACTGCTCACAATCAGGTTCACGCTTTGAAAAGCGTACAAGGCCAGATTGAAAAAGGAACCACCGTGGCGTTATGCGGTCCTTCTGGCAGCGGTAAATCAACCCTGCTTAATATCTGCGGCCTGTTAGATCCGCAGTATCAAGGTAAAATTTACCTCGACAACCAGCTGGTACCGCACAATAAAAAAGCATTAACCCAATTACGCCGTGAAAAAATAGGCTTTATTTTTCAGCGCTATAACTTAATTCCAGTGATGACTGCATTCGAAAATATAGAATATCCATTATTAATGTTAGGCATCAGCAAAAGCGAGCGTTACCAACGCGTCGCAAAAATGATTGAAGCCGTTGGTTTAGCTAAATTTGCCAAGCAACGTCCCGACCAATTATCGGGAGGGCAACAACAGCGTGTAGCGATTGCTCGCGCCTTAGTAAAAGAACCTGCACTGATTATTGCCGATGAACCAACGGCTAATCTTGATACTGAAACAGCACACTTAGTGATTGATTTAATGCGAAATTTAGGTAAACAACTCGGCTGCACCTTTTTAATTGCAACACACGATCACCGTATGACAGAGCGCTGCGACCGAATTTTAACCTTAAGTGATGGCAACATTGTTGAGCAAACCACCACACCTTTACACCCAGTTTCAGACAACCACACTTCGGAGGCGTTATGCTTTGGTTAAACTATGCTTTTTTGAACGTATTGCGTAATGGTCGCCGTTCATTTTTCACCATTTTAGTCACGGCTATTGCCATGACAGCCATTTTAACCAGCAGCGGTTTTGCGTTATTTACCTATCACTCATTGGCCGAAAAAGCCGCGCGTGATGAAGGCAACATGACCATTAGCCACCCAAAGTTCTATACCGAGGAAGAAGATGCACCGATGGAATTTGGCCTAGCCGGGTTTGAAAGCATTCGTGACCAAATGCTCGCCGATGACGAAGTAAAAGCGGTTTTACCTCGGATTAACTTTAATGGTTTAGTGTCGAACGGCGATAAAAGCGCTATTTTTATTGGCTTAGGGGTTGAAGCGCACGAGTTTAGAGTCAAAGGGCCATTTTTGAATATGCTCGAAGGCAGCGCCTTATCAAGCTTTATTAATGAAACAGATTTACCCCAAGTTGTCTTAGCACAAGGGTTAGCCCGCAGCTTAAAAGTAAAAGTGGGTGACGTGATCACCTTACTCAGCACCACCACTGAAGGCGCCTTAAATGCCTATGACTTTAGCGTAAAAGGCATTTATACCACGGGTGTGCCCGACCTTGATAAACGCCAACTGTATATCGACATTGAAAGTGCAAAATCGCTGATTAATACCGACAAAGTGAGCAGCTTAGCTGTGTATTTATTTGATATTGAAAAAACCCAAAGCAAATTAAACGACTATGCAGCCCGTGATAGTTCACTGTTATTCACGCCTTGGTGGCAACGTGCATTTTATTATCAATCAGTACGTGATTTATATAATCGTATCTTTGGTTTACTCGGTTTCATTATGATTTTGGTGGTGTTTTTCTCCATCTCTAACACCATGGGCATGACAGTCGCTGAACGTACTCGTGAAATTGGCACGATTGCCGCAATGGGTAGCTACAAAAGCGAAATCATCCGCAACTTCGCGTTAGAGTCCTGCATTATTGGCCTGATGGGTGCGGTGTTAGGTGTGGTGTTATCGGGTGTCACGACTTGGGCATTATTGGTTTTTGGTTTAGAGATGCCACCACCACCAGGGAGCAGCCAAGGCTACCCGTTAATGATTGAGTTCTCATGGCCACTTGCCATTGCCACCAGCCTCGTTTTAACCGTGATTTGTATGTTAGCAGCCTTAAAAGCAGCGAATACTGGTTGTAATAAAAATATTACGGATGCATTGGCTCATGTTTAATCATGCGCCAAACACCCTCACATTAAAGGATAAAATTATGTTTTTCAGTCAATTAACTAAAAAAGCACGCCTGCGCACCTTATTCACCATTGGCCTATTAAGTATCGGCACTCTCGCTATCAACACAGTAGCAGCCGCACCACTTGATACGTTGCAAATTTTAGAAAAAGCAGAACAATATCGTGTTAAAAACGAATCGGCGGTGATTAACTGTGAGGTCGAAGTTTTTAAAGCCGAACAACTACAAAAAACCCGCCTTTATAAAGTATTTGCAGGCACGCAAGACCGCTCTTTAGTAGTGTTTCAATCGCCAGCTGATGCAGGACAAAAAGTATTAATGAAAGGCAAAGATTTTTGGATGTTTATGCCAAAAAGCCGCCGCCCCATTCGCATTACCCCTATGCAAAAACTACTCGGTGATGCGGCGCTTGGTGACATTGCAACATTAAGCTGGAGCAAACACTATCAAGTGGCTGCGCAGCAACACACTGATGCAACACATCATTTTACTCTTGAAGCAAAAACCGATGCCGCCAGCTACCAAAAAATTGAGCTAACCCTAAACCGCCAAGATTCATTTCCGATGAGCGCCGATTTATACCTGCGCTCTGGCATGCTCGCTAAAACCGCCACCTTTACCCGAGGCGAACGTGATGGCGAAACTCGTGTGGTAGCGATGACCTTACATGATCAAATGAAAACCGATAACAAAACCGTCATTCATTATCGCCACACTGAGGCGATGAATATCCCTGAAAAGCTGTTTAATCCGCAAATTTTAATTCGCAGCGATCTCGAGCAGTTGCTTGCAGAATAAAAATCAACAGGGTGAGTTACTCACCCCATTCATCAATTGAACGAAGACAGCCAAAGGCGAAATGAACCATGTCAATTTATTGTTAAAATCAAATGAAAAACAAAGTACTATGCAAGGAACAAGGAATTATTCACGATGAATGTTTTAGCAGGAATCTGACTGTGCAGTTACACCCAGAACGACTAAAAGATCTTAAATTATTAGTGCTATGCTGTTTAATTGGCACACTCTTATTTGTAATCGATTTATCTGCCTATCTTTGGTTATCTGTCAGCATTGCTATCACCATGGGGTTTACTATTCGTTATAGTAAAATAATGTTAACTCGGTATTTTCCAAACATACCGCTCCCTATCCAGTATGCGATAGCCTCTTTGTTTGCCATAACATTGTGCGCGTCCATTCCCGCTTGGCTCAGCAAGCAGTTTCAAATCAAAACCCTCAATTTACCCGTTGATGCGTATATCAATATCATGCTGATCACCACAGTGATTACCGCGCTCATAAGTTATCTTTATTATCGCAATGAGCAGTCATATTTATTGCAACAAGCACTAGATAAAGCAGCGCTTGAGCGCTCTGAACAAGATAAAAAACTACTCGAAACCCAATTGCGTTTATTACAGTCACAAATTGAGCCGCACTTTTTATTTAATACTTTGGCTAATATCCAAGCGCTCATTACTATCGAGCCAAAAACAGCCAGTAAAATGCTCAGTGCTCTTACTTCATTATTACGCCAAAGCCTCACTCGCACCCGCGATGAATGGCTGACCATTAATCAAGAACTCAAATTTAACCATGCTTATTTAGCCATCCAACAAATTCGTTTGGGCGATCGGCTGCAGACCCAGTTTGATATTTCAGAAAAGCTCAGCGATACCATGTTGTTGCCCCCGATGTTACTGCAGCCTCTAATTGAAAATGCAGTGGTACATGGTATTGAACCGTTAAAAAATGGCGGTTTATTAAGCTTAACGATAAAAGTGCATGAAAATAAACTGCAGTTTACCATTTACAATGACTGCCAAAAGCACGAATCACACTCACATAAAGGCCATAATATTGGCCTACAAAACATTCAAGATCGCCTCAGTAAATTGTATGGTGATGCGGCGAATTTCTCGTTCTCGTACCTTGATAATGGGGTCAAGGTTTATATGGAGGTACCCATTAATGTCACAAGTTTACACAGCGCTCATTGCAGATGATGAACCGTTATTACGCCGTCATTTAACTCATTTACTCGGCGATCTTTGGCCTGAGTTAACCATAGTTGCACAAGCCAGTGATGGCGAAGATGCATGGCAAAAGGTCAAAGAGACCCAGCCTGATATCGCGTTTTTAGATATTCGCATGCCAGCACTCGATGGCATTAGTTTGTGTAAACGCTTTGTCGAATTAGATCAAACACCGCAAGTGGTTTTTACCACCGCCTACGACCAACATGCTGTTGAAGCATTTGAAAATCAAGCCATTGATTACTTATTAAAACCTATCGAAGAAGAAAGGCTCATTAAGACCATTCAAAGATTAAAAAGCCAACTGGCCAAAAAACAGCTCCAAGATCCGGAAGAAAATCACAACTCTGAGCAACAAAAGTTACTCGCATTGCTCGAAAAAGTCATGCCAACCACTAGCCCCTCAATGCAGCTAAAATGGATTAGAGCCAGTAAAAACAAAGTAGTTCATATGATTGATATTGCCGAGGTTGACTATTTTCTGGCTGAAGACAAATACACAACGGTTAGCTGCGATGAGGAAAAATATTTAATCAAAACCACTATCACCAGCTTAGTTGAACAACTCGATCCTGATATGTTTTGGCGAGTGCACCGTAATTGCATTGTGCGTGTTAGCCAAATAGCAAAAGTTGAACGCGATTTTTCGGGTTATCTGTTTGTTTATTTGAAACAAACATCTAAAACCGTTCAGCCAGTCCGTATTAATGTGAGCCGCAGTTACCAACACCTATTTAAACAAATGTAACTGTATTTGATGAGGGCGATCTTCCCTCATCGACGGCCGTTTTTACTTAAATATTAGCCAAGAGAAAATTGATAATTGGCTTGGCCATGCTCTGCGGTGGTAAAAGAGCCCGAACCTTTTAAAGCAGCCATCTCATCCGTGCCAGAGCCTACAATTATGCTAAACGTAGAGCTTGCCACACCCGCGACAAATAGCCCTTGGTGTTGCAATACTAAGGTGCCGGTTTGGCCATTTATAGTGCCACTAAACGTTTCAAAACCAACAAACTGCGCGGTACCATCAGGCTGATAATTCATTAAATAGCGTAGTTCACTGGCGCCTTGCCAATCACCCGTGTATTGCTGGGTAATAATCGCCAAACTTTGTTTCGCACCTGTATCACTTTCGCTGTAAGGGGTTTCTTGCCAATTGGTAACCTGAAAAGTGCCTGTAAGTTGTGTTTGAGTCATTTTGCTGCCTTGTTGTTATTGTGAAGATGAAGCAGAGGCCAATTGTGGCCAAGCTTGAATGAGTGCAAAGCTGTGAATAATACCAATTACTAAGCAAATTCCAGAGCTCCACAGCCAAAATTCAGGGCTTCTTCCCATCGGTGTAGAAACGAAGAAAAACCCTGCGATTCCTCGAATTAAATACACTGCGGTGATTAAAATCAGGGCGGTTCGTAATAGAGGGAGGCGCATAATTAAGCCTGCAGCAGAAAACGCATAGGCAGCCCATCCGCTCAATACACTAAAAATAAACAAAGTTATCAATGTCGGTTTTAAGAGCCCCATTTCAGCCCACTGCGCCATCTGCTCACCCGCACCAAAAAACCGGTACCAAGCTGCGCCAAAATAAATACAGCCTAAATGCAATAACGCAGCCACCGCACTTAAGCTGCCAGCAATAATAAAGTGTGTGTTCATTTAGTTTTCAACTCAAAAAACAGGTTAATTAAAGGAGATAGTCCATTGCCGAAAAGAATAAGGGCAGCAAAACGGCCGTTAAGTCGCGTGTGGGTCAATGCATCAACCCTTTGCATTATGAACTGCATTCAATATTCCCTTAAATAAATGTGCTTAGAAAACAAACTGCCATGAATAGCGACCTAAAACAAGTTGTTCATTCTCTAAACACCTTGCTTTTAATAGCCTCATATTGACGCATTTCATCGCTGATGTTCGCTATCTCAGCGCAAATCCAGTTTTTCCGTGCACGCTCTCAATTAAAATAGTCAGATATTATCTCTTTCATGCGTGTTATGCCTCTCAACTTTGCCGTTCGTCAATGTGTCGCCGATAACCTCATCCTCTTTGAGGGAAAAACCAACCACCTTTACCTTGACTGCCAAGGCTACCCAACTATAGGAATTGGGCATTGTGTCGCCAGTCTTGATGTCTTTTTACATTTGCCGATGGTATGCATCACAGATGGCCAGCCTGCAACTAAACAACAAAAAATCGCCGAGTACCAAGCTATAAAACAAAAGCCAGTTGGCTATAAAGCCGACTGGTATGCTGCATTTTGCCAGCTTTATTTACCTGAAGCCGCCATCAATGACATTCATCAGCTGCACTTAAAAGGGTTCCATCAAGAGTTACGGTATGTATTTCAACGTAGCCGTGGTTACAGTTGTGATTTTGAACACTTGCCCAGTTCAGTACAAATTGCTTTGTTTGATTTAGCCTACAATGTTGGGACGACAAATTTACAGCACAAATGGCCCAAATTACATCAGGCAATCAAGCAACAAGATTGGCGCACAGCAGCTCAAGAAAGTCATCGTAAAAACATTCAAGCTACGCGTAATGAACATATTAAGCAGCTATTTTTAAATGCGGCGGGGGGAAAAATGCCGCGACCTTTTACCTCACAGCAAATACAAAAGCAGCCTTACACTGCATTGTTTTCATTGTTTAGTAACACGGCTGTTCAGCGGTTCCTAAAAGTGATGCGCAACTTAATCAGCCGAATCAAGTAATAACGGCGATACAACTTATCTGTATTTAAAGCTAAGTTGTATCTTTTTAAGGGTGATTAACGACACGCCACCGGATTAAAAATACATTGCCACAGCTTATCTTGTGTGGGTGTTCTCGCTTCAAAACTATTAGAGAGTTGATCCATCTCTGGGGTTCTGAGTGCGTATTCTTCACCTACCGAGAGCAAAATAATAACGCTGTTTCCTGAGCCCGCCTCTTTATGCAAGCGTACTTTTAAGTGTTGGTTTTTACTTGCACTTTTACCGATGACATCTGGGGTAAAAAACTTTGCAATGAGCTGATCTCGTGATCCACCTGGCACTGGCGGTAAAATAGAAAAAGCATAACTCGTGACCGTATCTTGTTTAATGCGCACTATCGGTGAAATAAAGTTGGTTAAATTAACCATTAACTCTGGTGGGATCGGAAACCCTTCAGGCACCACCGTCATAATATTTCGTTTTAAGTAGTTAACCGCACGCCAATAATTGTCCTCACTCACATAATTCGTAGTCGCGCCTTGTGGCACTTCAAAACGATAAAAAGAAGTCTCTACAACCTCGGATTCATAAGCTTGACTCGATGCCGCATGTGACAATGCAACCGCAGCAACCAAGCCCAATGTGATTTTTTTCAACATGTTATATTCCTTCTGTGTCATTAAAATTTAAATAAAACAAAGCGCTTATTTAGCCGCGTAAAATTCAATATAAAAACGAGTATTGTCCGTCAACAATTCAACCTGATGCCAATACTGCGGTGCACATACCCAGCTTTGACCAGCGTTAAGTATCTGTTCTTGTTCTATTTCACCACGTTTGCTCACAAAACCGATGTAGCGCAGTGAACCTTCGAGTACACAGATTTTGCCAAACACCCCTACCTTTGTGTTGTGTCGGTGCAACAAGGTTTTAGGAATGGAATGCTCAGAAAACGTGTCACTGGTTTTATAATGGATGAAGTGGTCCGGGATCTGGGTGCCTACCACTGGTAATTGACTCCCAAACTAATGCTGCGCCCTATCCCCGGTAAAAAACTCGGCTGATTAGGTTTAGATAATCCTCGAATAACATACGATGACTGATAAACGCGATCTGTCAGGTTTTCAATATCCGCATAAATGTTCAGAGTTGGACTCATTTGATACGCCATTTTTAACGACACTAGCGTAAACGCATCCTGAAATTGGCTATTTGCGTGATCGATGGCTGTTTCTTGTGGCTGCCATTGAATCGCCGGGGCAATATAAAACCCATTCGCCGCTTGATAAGCAATTTCTAGCTGGCTTGAATGTTTAGGTAAACCCGCGATTTGATTACCTTCATATTCCCCACCGGAAAAATAAAAATCGTTATAGTTATGCACCCACTTTAAATCAATGCGATCCGCGGTTTGGAATAAATCATGTCCTAAACAGGCCAATAATTGCGCCTCAACCCCCTGATGAATGGTGTTATCTGAGTAATTAATTGTTTGACCATTGACGGCAAAATCACTGACCACTGAAATAATCTCATCTTCTATTTCGCTGCGATACGCCGATATATCCCACTGAAAAACTGCAGCAGAGCCTTGGCTACCAAATTCAAACGTAGTTGAGCGCTGCTCTGATAAAGCATTTAATGTAATTGTAGCGGCCGCGGCATTTTTAGGACTCACGTTAGCCTCAACTAACTCCCAAAATGTTGGCGCTTCGGCTGTTTGGCTGATGTTGCCATAGAGCCGAATACTGGGTGAAGCTTGATAATTAACCCCTATTTTAGGGTTTAGGTATTGATAATTGTTGCTTAAGGTGTCACCTGTGGGGAGGTTTTCTTGTATATCTCGGTCGCTGTTGACCCACTGCACAGCGCTCACAACCTGCCAATGCTCATCAATTTCAGCTAACCACTGCGCCGCGATGATTTGATTGCTCGCCTGCAAATTAAGCATTGCAAATGCAGGTAGCAGCTCGCCCGTTTGGCCATGTGTAGCGCGATATTGACGATCTAAATTACTTTTATTCGCAGAGACTGCCACTAACCATTGGTCGTTTTGACTGATCGCTTGGCTTTGGTGATGAAAAGCATATTCAAGCCCAATGTCGATGCTATCGGTTATGCTATGTTTAAGCGGATCTGCAAATGTATCGGCTACTTGCTGATAAAACACCCCAAGTTCATGCTCTGATTGACCAACATGAAATTCTGTTTTATTCGAAATACGCGCCAGCTGCGAATCACGATGTGGGTCACGTACATAAACGTTAAGCAATTTATCTAATGGAGTCGTGCCATCTCCTAATACAAGGGTCGGATCCGACAAAGCTCGCGATTTAGGGACTACAAATGGAATATCAAATTGATTATCTGTCCACTGTAAAAAAGTTCGGTTTTGTACTTGCTCATTGAGCTCGACACCAAAATTAGCAGACACACTTTGCCTATCAGAGCCACTATGGTGACGATACCCGTCATATTTATCGGTACTTAGACTAACAAAAAAATCACGACCTTGATCAGCATACCCATATTGACCTTGGAACCCAACTCGTTCATCACTGCCATATTCTACTCGTGCTGAGGGCGCGGCTTCGCCATTTTTACTTAAAAAGTTAATCGCGCCGCCGAGTGTTGTCGCACCATAACGCAAGCCATTAGCCCCTCTATAAACAGAAATTAAATCTGACGATTTTGTATCTACCAGCCCGATAATAAAACTACCATCAGCCTGATTAAGCGGTAAGCCGTTGTCTAACAATTGAATACCGCGGTTAACAGGGTTACTTTGTACACCCGAACCACGAATATTGAGCCTAGGTTGATCATTGCCGCCAAAAAAGCTTTGCATCATCACCCCAGGCGCAAAACCAAGTGCATCTTGTAGCGTCGCTTGGCGCCCTTGAAGCGCCGATAAATCAATTAAATTTACGCCCCCCGCAATGGTTTGTAACTCCTGCTCTACAGCTTGAAAACGTGACTCTGTAAGGCTTGAAGCCTGCCCATTCACTTCTATTTTTTCAATATTTTTCACTGCATCGGCATATGCGCTAAAGCTCATATTTGCCATTACTAAGCTGGCTGTGAGCAACGAAACGTTAAACTTTGATGACTGAGACAACATATAAATACAATCCTGTGATTACCAAGAGATATAAAACATGTTTTTTGCCAAAAAGATGATTAACACCTGGTGGCAAAACACACTTAAATGAATATATTTGAAACGGTTACAGCCCATCTTTCCCTTTTTAGACAGATACATGGCTGTAAAAAAGTGCATCAGCACACTGGTAGCTAAGAGCATTTTAATGCTGAGCAGCTGACCAAATGCGCTACTTAGCAACAAGCGAAAATCAGGGAAGTGTTGAAGCGCCATCAGCACCCCTGAACTAAACAAAAACAACATCACAAATGGCATGATTTTACGTGCTCGGGTGGTAATCGCCGTTTGAACTTGCAACATGATCTCGGCCGGTAATTTTTTCCGGATAGACTCTAAAATCAGCACTTCAAAAAAGACAATGCCGATAAAAGTAACAGCAGCAAAAATGTGCACAGTCAATAACACGGGATATGGCATTAGCTCACACTCCTAAGGGATTTTTCTTGAATAAATTGTTGGTATTGCTGGTAGTCGGTAAACTGAAAACACTGGTTCGCACCTTTAATTACCATGGCACGATTGCACAGTGACCAAGCATCCGCTGGCTGGTGGCTGGTGTAAATCATCGCCACGTCGGGGCTTAAATGGCATTGCAAATAAGCGCTAAGCTGGTCTTTGATTGATTGATCTAACCCACTCATCGGCTCATCTAAGAGCAATAGCTGCGGCTCAATACTTAATGCTCTGGCCAATGACACCCGCTGCGCCATGCCTCCAGACAATTGATGAGGGTAATGATCAATACAGTTTTGTAATTGCATTGTACTTAACAAAGTTTGGATTCTTGATTGTCGGGCAGAGCATGAAAACTGATGTGCTTTCATAACTTCATCAATGTTTTGCCTAACCGTTAGCCAAGGCAACAGACGAGGCTCTTGAAAAACAAAGGCCATACGTTTGAACTGGTTCTGGATCTGACCTTGTTTGGGCGCGTAGATCTGTGCGATTAACTTCAATAACGTGGATTTTCCAATACCACTTGGCCCAAATAACGCCATTCTTTGCCCTGGCTCAAGCCGAAAAGTAAGCTGTTCAAACACAGTATGATCACCGTAGCCATAACAAAGGTTATTCACTGCGAGTCCTAACATTGTCGCCACCTCAATAAATAACACTGTAATGGGCGCAGCAAACAAAACTCCAAACAAGCCACCAGCAACAAACACACGAGTACCCACGCATAAAGCTCATTCATCGCAAAATGACTGCGCGCATTCGCTAACTCGTAACCTATCCCCTCATGCGCGCCTAACACTTCGGCTAGCACTAATATCCGCACTCCACTGCAGCAAATAGTCACCATAGCGATGCACAGCGGAGCTGAAATTGCCGGAATATAAATTTTTGTTACCCGCTGCCACACTGAAAACCGATACACCTTGGCAAGCTCAAGCCATTGCGGCTCAATTTGCTCGACTCCCTTTTGGGTGTGGATGTAAATACTTGGCGCAAGCAGTAAAACCACAATAAAAACCACCATCTGATCGCCCATTCCAAACCAAAGCATGGCTAACAACACAACAATCACTGGCGGTACGCTCATTAAGCTCCAACGGATCGGCTCTAAAAAGTATTTCAAGGCCGGTCTACGCCCAGATAACACCCCTAAGATAAATCCAATCAAGGCAGCAAAACTGAGCGCCCAAACTAAACGCCAAAGTGAGGTGGCTAACGTTGCCCAAAACTGTTGAGTACCTAACAATTTAACTAGCTGTTCAGCACTGTGATGAAACGAAGATAAAATCATTGGGCTTAAAACGGTTGCTAACCATTGCCACAGCAGCAGAACAAACGCTAAGCCAAATAAAGACATCCACTTGGAGGAACGCTGATTCATAAATAAAAACCTGCATCAGGCAGTTTATTGCCAATTTTTTCTGGTTGTGCCGCTAATAAAATTTGATAAAACGCTTCAATCTCATTTTGAATATCGTGCGACGTCATCACATTCAAGTCAGTGGCGTGAATGGCATCAATGAGCACCGCAACAGGCATGTTAGGTAGCTGCTTTTTGACGATATTTGCACAGGCACCGGCATTCGCTTTACACCAAGACGCCGCTTGCTGATACGCAAGGTTGACAGTGCTCAGTAGTTCGGGATTGTTATTTACACTTGTATTTGCCACCAGCCCAGCTTGGGGTAATTTAGGGCTATGTGGAAAACCCTCGCGCCACAACTCACTGATATTTAGGCTGCGTTTTAATTGTGGTTGGGCGGTTTGTTGGCTTTGATGAATAACTAACGCCGCTATAGGCTCAACTAATAGTGCATGCTGGACTTGGCCAGACAGGAGTAAATGAGCAGCATCCATTACTGAACGGCTATAGCGTATGTTGACTGTCTTTGACTCTTCGCCAAAGTGGTGACGCACGAGTTTATTCATCAAAATGGCAGGCATATCATTTTTAAAGGGCACCACGATTTCTTGCCCTTTTAGCTGCGAAAAATGAGTCAAATTTGGGTCACGACTAACGATCGATAAGATATTCCAAATAGAAATATTCATCAGTATGAGTTGATGGCCTTGATTATAAAAGGTCGCAGCGACATTACTGGGCATAGCAGCAATATCTACTTGCCCACTGAGCACCATCGCCCTAAGTTGCTCGGGGTTACGCCACAGCGTAAATTCCAGAGTGTGGCCTGCATTGGCTAACACGTTTTGCTCTGCCATCACCATCATAGGATAACTCACCACCGAAGCCGGTCCAGCTAACCGAATAGGTGTATTTGCCTCGGATGAGGGTGCTGCGCTCAACATGCACAGCCCAAATAATAGAATGCCTAAAGAAACCCAGTTCATCTAACATTAGCCTTTGATATTGTGAATGATAGTCATTATCATTCATAGGCAATCTTTCAGCACTTGATAAATATCAATTTCAATGAAAAAAGGTCATGTATGAATAATAAAAGAACGATTTTTTCATTATTAACGCCGATGCAGCAGCAAAAGCTCATGCTCAATGCAAAAACAAACACCTTAAAAGCCGGTGAAAAGCTGTTTGAATTTGGCCAATCAGCGACATCGTTTTATCAGATAGCATCTGGCAAGCTGAATTTGACACGGTTAATGTCCAGTGGCGAAGATAAAGTATTTAAGGTGTTTTCAGATAATGACTTTGTGGCTGAGTACGCCATCTTCCTACCATCTAATAGTTATCCGATGACAGCGACAGCTCACTCTGATTCTATTATTTATCAGTTTGATAAAACTGTCTTGCTCGAGATTTTAAAAGAAGCGCCAGAGCAAGCCATAAGCGTGATGAATTTAATGGCTGAACGCATTGCACAACTGATGGATACCGTTGATACACTGACACAAGTCAGTGCAGAACAAAGATTGATTATGTATTTTTCGCAGCAATATAAACTGCAAGGCCAACCCAATAATCCGGTTTATATTGATTTACTCTGCTCAAAAAAAGTCATCGCTCATCAAATAAGTGTTAAAGCCGAAACTCTTTCAAGGATTTTAAATAAACTAAAAACACTCAAACTGATTGAAGAACACCACAACCAAGTGCTCTTTCCTGATATTCGTGCTTTGTGTGAATATGTGGGCCTCGTTCCAAATGCTTTTGCCAATTTACTCGATAGTCTGAATTCTAAATAAGAGGCTTTCAAGAGGAATAAGGCACATTGACGGACCATTAGCTAGCCCATAATACCAATCGTAATAAATAACTGATCACCCTAGCTTGTTAAAACACTCGATAACTTCGTTAGATTTTTTTATTGTAAAATAACTACTTATCGAAAAAATCTAACGAAACTGCACCGTTTGGTTAGATTTATGGTAAGTCCGTGATTCGGGTGACGTCCATTGGCCATTTTTTAAGTATTGGGTTGCAACTAGCATTTTTCCATCTGCAAGCTTGCTGGTGGATTTAACTTGAGTAATGCCGTCTTCAGAGCCAGTCACAGCCTCGTAAGCGACAAATTCACCACTTTCGAGCACTTCTATTCGGCCTTGAGTGTAAAACCCTGCGGTAGTGAAATAATAAAAAATAACACTCGCTTGGCTCTTATCCCAAAAAATTAATGACTCCCCACCATACATTCCTTGATTTATCGAGTGTAATGTCCGAATAGCCGTGCCATTTAATGCACGCTCAAAGCGGCTAATATCTTGCATCGGCTCTTTGCCTTCTGGTACGGGAAAATCCGCTTGCCAAGTACCAAGATAAGGCTCAAACACTGCCAAGTGCGGATCTAAGGAACTCGCTTGTGCCGAACCACTCAAACTCACCCATGCCATCACAGCAAAAGCGACACATAAATATTTATTCATCTCAATTCCACCCAACATAGAAAGCGACCATCACTTTAGCATAGTTATAAGAAACGCCATCTGAAAGATAGCGTTTTTCATTTCAGTACTTCAGTCTTTATAATTCGATTTTAAATATTTCAACGCCATTATTTGAAAAAAGACTTTATCTACCAATTTCCATTCTTGTCTTTTTAATAAATGCCTCTAGCTCATTTAGAGTCGGTTCAATTCCTTGCTCATTATGCATTTCAAACCAATCTGCTATATCACTAATAATTACTGAACCATCTTGCAAACACAATTCGCCATTTTTAAGCCAAACATCGGGGCCTCGAAAAGAAGGGCTTGTATACCAATAACAAAAACTATACCCCTTATTTTTTAAATTAAACTCAATGATAAAACTGCTAGCGATTATTAATAAAAAACATAAAGGTATACAATAGAGCATAACTTTTACCATCAACCACAGTGTGTCTTCATTTTTATAGTTCAAAAGCTTTTGTAGAGCACCTATAGTCATCAAGCTTGTAAATGGAAGAAGAAAAATAATACCTGTAATAATTCCACTTTCCCTCACATAACTTTTTGACTCATCATAAAATACAAACTCCTTTAAGCCATAATAAAACGCATATACAATAAGAATAGATAAAAAGAAAAATGCAATAACGCCAATAGCTATACATACTCTCTCTTCCACAGTGTGCTCTGTAAATTTTTTATCCGCTTTTTTCCAATGTAATAAAGACATTATTTGTAACTCTTACTTTTTCCAAATTCAAAGGAGGGTATTCCAAAAAGTGAGTGTAAAAATCCCGCTGGGTCTTTTTGATAATTATTATCAATTACTTTTATCTGTTGATTTATTTTGATAAGTCCATAAACAATATCGTCTTCTATTTTTCTTAATTCACCTGCAATCGCTTCCACCAACGACTCTGTAGATAAAAATAATGTTAAGCCTGTAAAAGCAAAACCAACTGCTACAACAATCACTAGTGGTATAGTTGCGGAAGCAATTACCACAGTACCAAAAACAGCCGTTGCTATTTTAGTCGCAACAAATGTCGTAGCAATAGCAGCTCCAACTACAGCCATATCGACAGCAATTCCCGCAACTAAGTCATGCCATGTTTTTTTATCATTTAAAAGCTGGTCGACTGCATGAAATGTTACTGAAATAATTAAACTAATAACAAAACCACCTTTCATGGCTTTGGCCGCTTCGAGCTTACCCACACCTATGGTGAATAGCTTAGGATTACTCGCTAAATAGTGAGTTCCTGTCAAATGAGCACGTATGCCGGGATAAGAACCAATTATGATCGCGGGTGAACCATTATAAATTTTTATTTTAAACTTACCGAAAACATTACCTTGGCGCTGCATAGCGGCCGCTATAATAGCTAATGACTACATATCATCAAATAAAGGGTAAAGGCCTGCTCCTGTTTTTAAAGGATCTTTAATTCGTTTCCATTGACTAGATATAGAATTATGTTCAGCCAATATACCATCTATCCAATCAACCGCTTCAGAACGAGATTTACCTTGTTTCATTTTGACTGAAATTATGTAATCAACGAATTCGCCTGAATTCATTAGTAAAAGTGCGTGATTGTTACCGGCGAGAAGTGCTTTTATTTGATGTTGTCGTTGTTTTTGTGCAATTGCACGGCGAGCGTAAGCTGACATAGAAAGTCCTTTTATGTGTCTATTTAGTCCTTGTAAATCATATTTTTATTTAATTGAGGGACAAAGGCAACAAAAAACCACATTGTGTGGTTTTTTACTCTGTTTTAACATTACTTCTTAACTGGTCGTTGCCAGCCATCAAGGTTACGTTGCTTACCTCGGGCGACAGCAAGCTGTTCATCATTCACTGAGGTTGTGATCACTGAGCCTGCCCCCACTGTTGCTGTTGCACCTATGTGTACAGGGGCAACCAATGATGAGTTCGAACCAATAAAGGCGTTGTCGCCAATAATGGTTTTTGATTTGTTCACACCATCGTAGTTACAGGTAATGGTACCTGCACCAATATTTACTTTTTCGCCGATTTCCGCATCGCCTAAATAGGTTAAGTGATTGGCTTTTGAGCCTTTACCTAGACGGGTTTTTTTCATTTCGACGAAGTTACCCACATGCGAGTCTTCTTCCATCACAGAGCCTGGGCGCAAGCGCGCGTAAGGGCCTAAGGTACATTTAGCGGCTACAGTGGCCTCTTCAATCATGGTATTGGCTTTAATGATAGCGCCATCGCCAATGCTACAGTTTTTAAGTACACAGTTCGGGCCAATGACAACGTTATTACCTAATGTGACATTGCCTTCAAAAATCACATTAATATCAATCAGTACATCTTCACCCGTTGTTACGGTACCGCGCACATCAATTCGAGCCGGATCAGCAAGCGTTGCACCGTTGAGCATTAAGGTTTCAGCTTGCCATTGTTGAAACGCTCGCTCTAAACCTGCAAGTTGTACACGATTATTTGCGCCTTCGACTTCCATTGGGTGATCTGGGTGTGCAGAGGTGATTTCAATGCCATCGGCGTGTGCCATGGCGACGATATCGGTTAAGTAGTATTCACCTTGTGCATTGTTATTCGACAAACGGCTCAACCAACCTTTTAATAAGCCACCATTTACCGCCATAATGCCGGTATTAACTTCGGTGATTGCCATTTGCTCAGGATTCGCATCTTTTTGCTCTATGATGCCCACCAGCTTGCCGTTATCACGCAACATGCGGCCGTAACCATTTGGGTTGGTTAAATGTACGGTCAATACTGCTAAGCCATTTTTAGGCGTAACAGCAAGTAAACGCTCAAGGGTCGATTGACGTGTCAGTGGCACATCACCATATAACACGAGTACAGTGTCAGTATCCTTGATATATGGAACAGCTTGCGCAACCGCATGGCCTGTACCTAACTGCTCGGCTTGTAATACCCAATTGGCTTCATTATGTGCTAATTGTTCGAGTAGCAGCTCACCACCATGACCATAGACTAAATTAGTCGTGGTCGCGCCAAGCGCTTTAGCATTATCGATGACATGTTGCACCATCGCTTTACCCGCCACTTTATGTAGCACTTTAGGTAGCGCTGAGCGCATACGTGTTCCCTTGCCTGCAGCAAGGATGACTGTAGTTAAAGACATTAAAACAATTTCCTTTTTTCTTTGTTTTAAGCAGCAGCTTCTCTTTTTATCTATTTATCTATTTATCTATTTATCAGGGTGGTTGCCACGCCTTGTGCGCAAACCCTTTACTCATAGAAGAATAAAGCGATTAATTAGTATCAATAAGAATCAAACTGCAAAGATGGGCGCTATTGTAACGAGGATTGCTGACAGATATAAGTCTATTTTTGTTATTGCCACAATTATCATAAATTGGCTAATTAGTTTATTTTTCTAACTAGCAAATAAAAGGGTCTGCTGGGGTGGCAGACCCTTTGTTCACGGTTATAGTTCAAAAATGCTTAACTAGTTTTAAAGCGGCCGACCAAATTAGAGAGGTTATTTGCCTGACAATTTAACTCTTGGGATGAGGTTTTAACTTGAATAGATAAGGCAGCATTAGACTGCGCATACTCATCAATTGAACAAATGCTTTCTGATACAGAGTCAGCCGCAAATTTTTGTTGATTAGCCGCTTGTGCAATGGACGCGTTCATTAACGATAACCTGGCGATGACATTAGAGACTTCAACCAGTCGATTGCGTACTTGCGAGACTAAATCTATACCAGATTCAGCCATTGAGGCTGCATGATCCATCGACGATACCGCGGTGCCTGCAGCTGTTTTTAATGAATTGATACGATTTTGTATTTCAACGGTACTGACTTGCGTTCTTGCTGCTAAGCTTCTGACCTCATCAGCAACCACAGAAAACCCTCGGTCATGCTCACCCGCACGTGCCGCTTCAATTGCCGCATTTAACGCCAGTAAATTAGTTTGCTCGGCAATTTCGTCTATCACCACTAAAATCGAGTTAATTTCATCCACCTCATCATTAAGATCTGAAATAGCAATGGAGGCTTCTTTGACCCCGGTCACTAATTTATCAATTTGTTGACGAGCTTGCTCTGCAAACTCGGCACTTTGCTTCGATATCGAGTCAGCATTTTCAGAAGAGTCTGACGATTGTTCGGTATTCATTGCCACTTCACGAATTGACGCATGGAACTGCTCAACTGCGGCCGCCACCATTTCTGTCTGGGCTTTTTGCTTTGCAGCTGAGTCCATGGCTATTTCAGTGCTGCCACTGAGTTGACTAGATGACGCAGCTAGGTTTTCACTGGTGCTTTTTATATCGATAACCAGATCGCGAATAAACATATTAAATAAATTAAATGCTTTCCCTAAGTCGCCTATTTCATCTTTACGCTTAGCTTCTTCAAGCTGGCGCGTTAAATCTGCCCCACCAGTGGCAATATCTTTTAAGTTATTAATTAAATGTTGGAGTGGCTTAGTGATTGAACGGGCAAAAAACCAGCTGAGTGAAAGTGCAATTAGCGCAATCGTTATCGTCACTAAAGAGGCAATTAGCACTATGTTATCAAGTAGCACAGTTGCGCTTGAGAGCGCTTCTTTTTTATCAATTTCACTCATGATCGCCCATGTCATTCCGCCAACTTGCAAAGGCGAAAATGCAGAAAATACAGGTTCACCCCGATAATCAATGTACTCTTGGAATCCAGACTGCCCCAGCAAAGCTTGCTCAACTCCCGCACTTGTAACGGGAAGGATACCAATAGCACTTTGCTTAGTTGCAATTTTTTGAGCTGTAATGGCATCTGATTGTGACAAGCCAGCCACAAAGCCTTCGAAATCTTCAATCAAAAAACGACTTTCGGTGCGTAACCGTTTATTTGGCCCGACTAAGTAAGTTTCGCCAGACTCACCCATACCAACATTAAGCCAATTATTGTTATTGGTCATTACTGTATTAATTCGATTGAGAGGCATTTGCAATGCTAAGACAGCTATCACTTCGCTCCCCCTATAAATAGGGGTAGCAATAAATGCAGCATTATTTAAATACGAAGGAAGATAAGGCGAAAAATCACTCAGGTATGTTTGGCTTTTACTGAGGGTTAGCCCGTTTGTATATACTTTAGCTAAACCACTATTTGCTAAAATACCTTGATTGAGCGGCATCGCAAAATCAACCTCTTTATACACAGAATAAACGACATTACTTGACGCGGCATCAATGATAAATAAATCATAAAAGCCAAAGCGATCGATATAATCGCGAAATACAGGATGATATACCTCATGCCAAGTTGAGTAAGCGGTATTGCTTGCATCCTTATTCAGTAGATGTTTTTGCCCCAAAGGATGGGTGTTATTGGCGATATATTGTGTTTGCCAATACTGAGTGGTTGCATTGACGTCTTGGTAAAAATCGCGACTATTAAATTGGACATTGTTATTACGCTTTTCAAACTCTTTTTGAAAGGTATTTATATAAAACAGGGGAAGTGGCGATTGTGATATTTGTGGGCCAATATCAAAAAAAGCTTGGCTCAGGTGCTCAGCAGCATCAATCACCATAAGATTATTTGCGAGGCTGCTTGCTTGATTTTCGATATCTTTAAAATAGCTCTCGATCTGCTGCTTTTTCTGCTCGCGCGCAGCAGTGAGGGCATTTTCACTATCTTGAGTGGCTGTGGTTAAAACATTACTAATGGTGGTTTGTCCAAGTAATGCTGACAAGGTAATTAATGGCAATATCGCTAAAGCCATCATCATTAGAATGAGCTTAGTTCCGACTTTCATCTTTATTTCCTTTTCCATGACGAAAAAATACAACCGTGTATTCATAAAAAAGTATGGTTTAAATCTGTTTGTAAGCAAAAAATCGAATATGTTATTTTTTCATGTTCCTCCTATGTGGAATTTTAGACATAAAAAAAGCCACCTGCTGGTGGCTTTTTATTCGGTATGCTTGTTTACTTGCGAAGTGTTTGAAGTACTTTTAACTGCGCAATTGCACGAGACAATTCAATTGCAGCTTCTGCGTAATCAAAATCGCCGGCATCCGCTTTAGACATGTGCTCTTCAGCACGACGCTTAGCTTCTAATGCGACCTGTTCGTCAAGATCTTCGGCACGTACAGCAATATCAGATAGTACAGTTACAACGTTCGGTTGAACTTCTAATGTACCACCAGCGATGTAGATCATCTCTTCATCACCATTTTGCTTAACAACACGAACCATACCTGGTTTAAGGGCTGTCAGTAATGGAGCGTGACCCGGGTAAATACCCAACTCACCTTCACTACCTGAAACTTGGAGTGTTTCTACGCGACCAGAAAAAATAGTATTTTCTGCGCTAACTACATCCAAATGAACAGTCATAGCTGCCATATTAGCCTCCTAAATTACATGTTTTTAGCTTTTTCGATCGCTTCATCGATAGAGCCAACCATGTAGAATGCTTGCTCAGGAAGCGTATCATAGTCACCGTTTAAGATGCCTTTAAAGCCAGCAATAGTGTCTTTAAGTGAAACGTATTTACCTGACGCACCTGTAAATACCTCAGCAACGAAGAACGGCTGAGATAGGAAACGTTGGATTTTACGAGCACGAGATACTAATTGCTTATCTTCATCTGATAATTCGTCCATACCTAGAATCGCGATGATGTCTTTTAGTTCTTTATAACGCTGAAGAACTGTTTGAACACCACGAGCAGCATCATAATGCTCTTGACCAATTACTAATGGGTCAAGTTGGCGAGATGATGAATCTAGTGGATCTACCGCTGGGTAGATACCCAGTGATGCGATATCACGAGAAAGTACAACTGTTGCATCTAAGTGAGCAAAGGTTGTTGCTGGAGATGGATCCGTTAAATCATCCGCAGGTACGTATACCGCTTGGATTGAAGTAATTGAACCAGTCTTAGTAGAAGCGATACGCTCCTGTAAAACACCCATCTCTTCAGCTAGTGTAGGCTGGTAACCTACCGCTGAAGGCATACGACCTAGAAGTGCTGATACTTCAGTACCCGCTAGTGTGTAACGGTAGATGTTATCTACGAAGAAAAGTACATCGCGACCTTCGTCACGGAACTTCTCAGCCATAGTTAGACCTGTTAGAGCAACACGTAAGCGGTTACCTGGAGGCTCATTCATCTGACCGTAAACTAGCGATACTTTATCAAGTACGTTAGATTCGTTCATTTCGTGATAGAAATCGTTACCTTCACGCGTACGCTCACCAACACCAGCAAATACTGAGTAACCACTGTGCTCGATTGCGATGTTACGGATAAGTTCCATCATGTTTACGGTTTTACCAACACCCGCACCACCGAATAGACCAACTTTACCACCTTTAGCGAATGGACATACAAGGTCGATAACCTTGATACCAGTCTCTAAAAGTTCGATAGAGCTTGATTGATCTTCGTAGCTTGGTGCTGCACGGTGAATAGACATACGCTCTTCTTCACCGATTGGGCCCGCTTCATCGATTGGGTCACCAAGTACGTTCATGATACGACCTAGTGTCGCTTTACCTACAGGAACCTGAATCGCTGCACCTGTGTTTTCTACTGCTGCACCACGACGTAAACCGTCAGTAGTACCAAGTGCGATACCACGTACCACACCGCCACCTAGCTGTTGTTGAACTTCTAGAGTTAAACCAGCTAAATCGCCATCTGTAATTTTGACTGCGTCGTATACGGCAGGCACGCTATTTTGTGGAAATTCGATATCCACAACGGCGCCGATAATTTGGACGACCTTACCTAAACTCATGTCTATTCCTCTCGTTAAACTTTGCCAAAGCAGCTTAAACTGCCGCTGAACCAGCTACGATTTCACTGATTTCTTGTGTGATCGCAGCTTGACGCGCTTTGTTGTAAATAAGCTGAAGCTCATCCATCAGGTCGCCTGCATTGTCTGTTGCAGCTTTCATTGCAACCATACGAGCAGCCTGTTCTGAGGCAGCATTTTCAACCACACCTTGGTATACTTGAGACTCAATGAAACGCACCAATAAAGCTTCTAAGATAGCTTCAGGGTTTGGCTCATATAAGTAATCCCATGTGTGAGCAGATACTTCTTTTTCAGCTTTTGGCAAAGGGAGTAACTGATCGATCGCTGGCTCTTGCTTCATCGTGTTAACAAATTTATTGTAAACAACAAATAAGCGATCTATTTTACCTTCACTGTATGCATCGAGCATTACTTTAACCGGACCAATTACATCCGATAATGAAGGCACATCACCTAAACCTGAAGTTTGTGCGAGTACACTCCCACCAAAACGATTAAAAAAGCCTGATGCTTTATTGCCGATAGCAGCAAAATCAGCATCTACACCTTTTTCTTTCCACGCTTTGATTTGTAGTGCAACTTGCTTGAACTCATTTGTGTTCAAGCCACCGCACAGACCACGGTCTGTAGAGATGACGATATAACCAACTCGCTTTACTGCACGTTCTTCTAAGAACGGGTGAGTAAAATCAAGATTAGCTTGAGCAATACGACCAATCACTTTACGTATACTGTCAGCGTATGGACGGCTTGAAGCCACACGGTCTTGTGCTTTCTTCATTTTAGAAGCAGCAACCATTTCCATTGCGCTGGTGATCTTTTGAGTATTTTTAATACTCCCGATCTTGCTTTTAATCTCTTTTCCGCTGGCCATGACCTAATCTCCGAATCAATCTAGGTGACCGAAGTCACCTAATTAATAACTTACCAAGTTTGCGTTGCTTTGAACTTTTCTAAAAGCTCTTTAAGCTGCGCTTCGATCTCGGCGTTGTAGTTACCAGTTTCGTTGATTAGAGCCACAAGCTCTGCGTATGTGCTATTTGCATAAGAAAGTAATGACGCTTCGAAATCCATGATTTTAGCGATTTCGATATCTTTCAGATAACCTTTCTCAGCAGCAAATAGAGACAGAGACATTTCAGCAACAGACATTGGTGAATATTGTTTCTGTTTCATTAGCTCAGTTACGCGCTCACCGTGCTCTAATTGTGCACGAGTGGCATCATCAAGATCTGAAGCGAACTGAGAGAACGCTGCTAGTTCACGATACTGTGCTAGCGCTAGACGGATACCACCACCTAGTTTCTTAACGATTTTAGTTTGAGCTGCACCACCAACACGCGATACCGAGATACCAGCATTAACTGCCGGACGAATACCTGAGTTGAATAAGTCAGTTTCTAAGAAGATCTGACCATCGGTGATAGAGATAACGTTAGTAGGTACGAACGCAGAAACGTCACCACCTTGAGTTTCAATGATAGGCAATGCCGTCAATGAACCTGTTTTACCTTTCACTTCACCATTAGTGAACTTCTCAACGTAATCAGCGTTTACACGTGATGCACGCTCTAGAAGACGTGAGTGAAGATAGAATACGTCACCTGGGTATGCTTCACGGCCTGGCGGACGCTTAAGCAGTAATGAGATTTGACGATAAGCAACAGCTTGCTTAGATAAATCATCATATACGATTAAGGCATCTTCACCGCGGTCACGGAAATATTCACCCATAGTACAACCAGCAAATGGTGCTAGGAATTGAAGTGCAGCAGACTCAGATGCAGAAGCAACCACTACGATAGTGTTTTCTAATGCGCCGTGTTCTTCTAATTTACGTACTACGTTTGCAATCGTAGATGCTTTTTGACCAACCGCTACGTACACACATTTAACGCCTGTACCTTTTTGGTTAATTATCGCATCGATTGCTAATGCTGTTTTACCAGTTTGACGGTCACCTATTACTAGCTCACGTTGACCACGACCAACTGGAATCATCGCATCAATAGATTTATAACCAGTTTGAACTGGCTCATCTACAGATTGACGCTCGATTACACCTGGTGCAATTTTTTCTACTGGTTCAAAACCGTCGTTATCTAACGCGCCTTTACCATCGATAGGAGCACCTAGCGTGTTTACAACACGACCAAGTAAACCACGACCTACAGGCACTTCTAAGATACGACCAGTTGATAATACTTTTTGGCCTTCTGTTAGATCCGCGTAAGGACCCATAACTACCGCACCTACAGAGTCGCGCTCAAGGTTTAATGCGATAGCAAAACGGTTGCCTGGAAGCTCAATCATCTCACCTTGCATACAGTCAGCTAGACCGTGGATGCGGATGATACCATCTGTAACAGATACAATTGTACCTTCGTTACGGGCTTCACTTACAACTTCGAACTGCTCAATACGTTGTTTGATCAGATCAGAAATTTCAGTGGAATTAAGTTGCATGCTCTTTCTTCCCAATTACGATTGAAGTGTTACGGCTAGGCGGTTTAATTTACCGCGAATAGAGCCATCAATTACAGTATCGCCAGCCTTAATAATAAGACCACCAACAACTGCAGCGTCTACACTACAATTCAGCTTAACTTTGCGTGCGAAACGTTTTTCAAGTGCCGCTACCAATGATTCCTGCTTGCTAGCAGTCAGTTCAGTTGCAGAAACGACGTTCACGTCAATTTCTTTATCATAATCTGCTTTAAATTCAGCAAATAATGCAGCAACTTCAGGTAAGGCGACTAAACGTTTGTTCTCAGCCATTACTTTAACAAGGTTTTGGCCATATTCGTTGAGTTGCTCTGCACAAATTTTGATGAATACATCAGCTTGTTCAGAGGCAGTAGGTATGCCTGCTAGAACAGAAGCGGCTTGTTCATTGCTGGCTACTTGGCCAGCAAAAAACAACATTTCGTTCCAGCTTTCTACAGCACCTTTTTCAACGGCAAGTTCAAAAGCCGCTTTAGCGTATGGGCGAGCGATAGTAGTCAATTCAGACATGCTCAGACCCTCCTAATTAAAGCTCAGCAACAAGTTTTTCAACGATGTCACTGTGAGCGGCTTCATTAATCTCGCGCTCAAGAATTCTTTCAGCGCCTAAAATAGCCAATGTAGAAACTTGCTTACGCAAATCTTCTCTAACACGGTTACGTTCAGCTTCAACTTCAGAATGACCTTGAGCAATGATACTTTCGCGCTCTTCGTGACCACGAGCAGTCTCTTCGTCAACAATTTGCGTCGCACGCTTTTTAGCTTGTTCAATGATATCAGCCGCTTGAGCTTTTGCTTCTTTAAGCTGATCAGCAGCTTTCTTTTGCGCAAGTTCTAAGTCTTTTTCGGCTCTATCAGAGGCAGCTAAACCATCTTCGATTTTCTTCTGGCGAGCTTCAATTGCACCGTTTAGTGGTGGCCAAACGTATTTCATACAAAATAATACGAAGACCGTAAACGCAATTAATTCACCGATAAGAGTGGCGTTTAAATTCACAACCGCTCCTCCTTAAATAGTAAGCTGTTCAAAAAATAAAATTAAAGTACGAACAACAATACCATTGCGATACCAACACCAATCATTGCAACAGCATCGATTAGACCAGCAAGGATGAACATCTTAACCTGTAGTGAAGGAGCTAGTTCAGGTTGACGAGCACATGCTTCTAGGAATTTACCACCCATGTTACCGAAGCCGATTGCAGTACCGATAGCACCAAAACCGATAAGTAGAGCAACTGCGATAAACTTAATTGCTTCAGGCATTGATAATACTTGTTCCATTTTTTTCTCCAAAGTTTCAATTGTAAATTAAAGTTAAATATTAAAAGTAAAAATTAGTGATTGTCTGAACTAGCCATACTTAGGTAAACAATCGTCAGCATCATAAATACGAATGCTTGAAGAACGATAACTAAGATGTGGAATACAGCCCAAATAAAGTGTAACGGTAGCTGATATAAACCTACCGCGCCGATTAAGATGAAAATCAACTCACCAGCATATAAGTTACCGAACAAACGCAGTGCTAACGAGAAAGGCTTAGCCACTAATGCAATTGTTTCTAGTAATAAGTTACAAGGAATTAAGAAAATCATTGCAACTTTGTTGTTCGTGCTGAACGGGTGCAATGTAAGCTCTTTAATGAAACCCATGATTCCTTTGATTTTGATTGAATAACCAATCATCAATAAGAACACACCTAACGCAAGCGCAGCCGTTAAGTTGATATCTGTCGTTGGTACGATTTTCATGTACACGTCATGTGAATCCATACCAAATGCTGTTTCACCAACGAAACCAGCAAAAGCAGGTAAGAAATCAACCGGTATCAAGTCCATTAAATTCATTAAGAATACCCAAACGAAAATCGTTAAGGCTAATGGCGCTATCAGACTGCTTTTACCATGGTACGTATCGCGAACGTTGTCACCAACGAACTCTACGATCATTTCAATGAAACACTGAAATTTCCCAGGTACACCTGTTGTTGATTTTGTAGCGGCACTTCGGAAGATCCATAAAAATAAAAGACCTAAACCGATAGACCATGCGAGGGTATCTACATGCCATGTCCAGAACCCACTGTCGGCACATGCTTTATTGAAGGCTAGACCGGCGTCGGTCGAGCACATCTTAGCATTCGTCAAGTGGTGCTGAATATGGCTAGATAGAGTAACTTCTTCTGCAGCCATGTTATATCCCAAAAGTTAATGATTAAAAAAAACGGGCGCGAACAATCCGATAAATAACACCAGTACATAAGCACTAAAAAAGGGTAATAGCATTACCGAGTAAAACTTAAGTACAAATGCAAACATTATGATTGTTAGCAAAAATTTTAATCCGTTACCTCGTTTTAGCGAGGCATACACTTGATTTGCGCGACTGGCACCCACATAACGGAATGCATAGAGCGCAAATACAAAATTAGGGAGTACTGCAACAAGGCCACCTGCACCAGCAGACAGTCCGGCAAGAACTCCCCAACCTAAAAAAACAAATACTGCACAAATTATTGCAACACTACTCTGAAAGGCGATTAACTTTAAAGCAGCCATTCTAAATCGGTTTGTTAAATGATTGACCAATTACTAAACCCTGTTTGAATGACAATTAATCGTCAGAGTACAAAAAAACTGGCAAAATTATACCGATTTCTAGCAGTTTTGCAACTTGAGTGATACATAATTGCAGTAAATAAAAATAACTTAAACAGCCGATAAAGCCTGATATTTATTCAGTTATTTGTTCAGTTATTTGTTCAGAATTAATCCGTTCGATAATGCCATCTAATTCTTCCAAACTCGTGTAGCTGATCACCATTTTACCTTTACCTTTTTTGTTGTAGCTGATTGCTACATTCGCCCCTAAATTATCTGATAATTGACGTTCTAATTGTTCAACATCAGGATCTTTGACAACTTCAGGTTTATCAGGAGTTGGTTCGAGTGTATTTTTAACTAGCTTTTCAGTTTCTCTAACAGTTAACGCTTTTGCAACAACTACTCGAGCAGTATCAGATTGAATATCACCCGTTAGCGCGAGTAAGCAACGGGCATGGCCCATTTCAATATCGCCATATTCGAGTAATTTTTTAACATCATCATTCAGGTTATTTAAACGTAATAAATTCGTCACAGTAGTGCGAGATTTGCCTACAGCATCAGCAACTTGTTGATGAGTGAGTTCGAACTCAGTTAATAATCGCTCAAGCGCAACAGCTTCTTCCATCGCATTAAGATCTTCGCGCTGAATATTCTCAATTAGTGCTATCGCAACTGCAGCCTCATCGGGGACATCTTTAATAAGACAAGGGACAATATCTAACCCAGCTAATTGAGCGGCACGCCAGCGTCGCTCACCAGCGATAATTTCAAAGCTATTTTCAGCAATTGAGCGTACAACTATCGGTTGAATAATCCCTTGCGCACGAATAGAAGCAGCGAGCTCTTCAAGTGCTTCTTCGGACATATCACGGCGAGGCTGATATTTACCAGACTTTAAAAATTCAATGGGTAATTTTTGCAATTCACTGGGGATTTGATCAGCAGCAGAGTGTGATTCAGCTTGCTGTGGGGCGGTTGATTCTTGCTCTACAGCTGCGACTGAAGGGGGCTTAGATGACATGAGTAAAGCATCAAGGCCTCTTCCTAGCCCACGTTTTTTTGCTGACATATTTAGCACTACCTCTAATTTTTATGCGACTGCTGATTTTATTTTTTCTTTGCGGCGTAACATTTCACCAGCCAATGCTAAATAGGCTTTAGCACCTGAAGAAGAACGGTCATAATACATGGCTGGCGTACCAAAGCTTGGCGCTTCAGCAAGTCGAACGTTACGAGGGATCACAGTACGGTATACTTTTTCACCAAAATGTTGTTTGAGTTGTTCAGAAACATCATTGGCTAAGCGATTGCGTGGATCGTACATGGTTCTTAAAATACCTTCAATTTGTAATTTTGGATTTACCAATTTAGCTAATTGAGTAATGGTATCCATTAAAGCCGTTAAACCTTCAAGCGCATAATATTCACATTGCATCGGCACTAAAACTGAGTCTGCTGCAGCCATAGCATTAACCGTAAGCATGTTCAATGACGGTGGGCAATCTATAAAGATGAATTCATATCGATCACGAATCAATTCAAGTGCGTTACGCAGTCGAACTTCACGAGCAAATAGCTCCATTAATTTCACTTCAGCTGCAGTGACATCACCATTTGCTGCAATTAAATGGTATTCACCTGATGTATCTGTTTGAACGACTTCATCAAATGGCTTTTCATCCACCAAAAGATCGTAAACGGTTGCAACGTCTGAATATTTATCGACGCCACTCCCCATAGTTGCATTACCTTGAGGATCTAAGTCAATTAATAAGACCTTTCGTTTTGTTGCCGCCATTGAAGCAGCCAAATTAACCGCGGTTGTAGTTTTACCTACACCACCTTTTTGGTTAGCTATTGCGATGACTTTTGCCACAGTATCCCCTGACGCTTAGTCTTTTTTTAGTATTATTAGATGCCTTTCTGCATGCAATTCAGGCACTTCGAGTGCAATGTCTTTTTCAAATTTAATTTGCTTTGGTAAAGACGCAATCTCATCACTTGGATATTGCCCTTTTAAAGCAATAAACCGCCCTGAATGATCAATCAAGTGTCCACACCAGTCAACCATATCTTGAAGCGATGCAAAAGCTCGACTTAAAACACCATCTAGTTTAACAGGTGCTTGAAACTCTTCCACTCTAGATTGAACAGGTGAAATATTATTTAATCCAAGCTCATGTTTTACTTGAGTAAGAAAACGAACTCGCTTACCTAAACTATCAAGTAAAATAAATTGTGTATCGGGCAACGCAATTGCCAAAATGACACCTGGTAACCCAGGGCCTGTGCCAACATCAATATAATGCTTGCCAGTTAAATGCGGTGCAACCACTAAACTATCGAGAATATGTTTCACCATCATTTCATTTGGATCACGAACTGAAGTGAGGTTATACGCTTTATTCCATTTATTCAGCAACTCAACATATTTAACTAATTGCTGTTTTTGTTGCTCAGTTAGCTCAATATCAGTTTGAGCTAACAGTTTATTTAATTTTTCGAGTAACACACTAAGCCTTAACTATTTAAGCAAGTTTGCGGATCAAGCCTTGTTTCTTTAGATATACCAATAATAACGAAATAGCGGCGGGTGTGATACCTGAAATCCGAGATGCTTGACCAATGGTTTGCGGGCGAACATCTGTTAACTTAGCCACGACTTCATTAGATAAGCCTGAAACGGTCGAGTAATCATAATCCGCAGGTAAAATCGTTTGTTCATGACGAAGCTGCTTTTCTATTTCTTCTTGCTGACGGTTAATGTAACCTGCATATTTGATCTGAATTTCAACTTGCTCAAGAGCTTGTTGATTATGGCTTTCAGAAGCTAATCCCTCGATCTTCGTTAATTCAGCATAACTAACTTCTGGACGACGGATCAGATCTTCCAAACTGGCTTCACGTGATAAAGGCGCTTTAAGTAAACTATTTACAGCATCAATTTGCGGGTGATCTTTATGGATCCAGATATCTTTTAAGCGTTGTGATTCTTTTTCTATTTCTTCTAATTTGTCATTAAAAGCCGCCCAACGCTCATCATTGACTAGCCCTAACTCACGGCCTTTCGCTGTTAAGCGGAGATCTGCATTATCTTCTCTAAGTAATAAACGGTATTCAGCACGACTCGTAAACATACGATAGGGCTCTTTAGTCCCTAACGTTGCTAAGTCATCAATTAAAACACCAACGTATGCTTCATCCCTTCTTGGAGTCCAAGCTTCTTTTTCTTGAACTTTTAATGCTGCATTCATACCGGCAATTAAGCCTTGTGCACCCGCTTCTTCATAACCTGTAGTGCCATTAATTTGGCCTGCAAAAAAGAGTCCTTCAATAAATTTAGTCTCTAATGATTGCTTTAAGTCTCTAGGATCAAAGAAATCATATTCTATTGCATATCCAGGGCGGCAAATATGTGCATTTTCGAAACCTTCAATTGATTGCACAATTTGTAGTTGTACATCAAAAGGTAAGCTTGTTGAGATCCCATTAGGATAAAGTTCGTGCGTCGTTAAACCTTCTGGTTCAACAAAGATTTGATGGCGATCTTTATCAGCAAATCGCATGATTTTATCTTCAATTGATGGACAGTAGCGTGGGCCTATTCCTTCAATAACGCCCGCATACATAGGCGAACGATCTAAATTTTTACGAATAACGTCGTGAGTTTTTTCATTGGTATAGGTGATATAACAAGGGATCTGAGTTGGGTGATCGCTTTGTTTTCCCATAAAAGAAAAGACTGGGGTAGGTGTATCACCTGGTTGAGTCTGCATTTTACTAAAATCAACTGTTCGTGCATCGATCCGAGGCGGTGTCCCCGTTTTTAAACGATCAACTCTAAACGGTAATTCACGTAAACGATGAGCTAGTGCGATCGATGGAGGATCACCTGCACGTCCACCACTAAAGTTTTCCATACCTATGTGAATTTGACCACCAAGAAAAGTACCGACAGTTAGTACTACTGAACCACATGAAAAGCGTAATCCCATTTGAGTGACAACACCTACAACACGATCATTTTCAACGACGAGATCATCACACGATTGCTGAAAGATCTTTAAATTTTCTTGGTTTTGTAATGTTTGTTGGATGGCTTCTTTATAAAGTTTACGATCTGCTTGCGCACGTGTTGCACGAACCGCTGGGCCTTTAGAAGAATTTAATGTTCTAAATTGGATCCCACCTTTATCGATTGCTTGAGCCATTGCGCCACCTAAGGCGTCGATTTCTTTAACTAAATGGCCTTTTCCGATCCCACCGATAGCTGGATTACATGACATTTGACCAAGCGTATCCATATTGTGAGTTAGCAACAGAGTATTCATTCCCATTCGAGCAGAGGCTAGCGCGGCTTCTGTGCCTGCATGTCCACCACCTACTACGATTACATCGAAATGTTCATGAAAAATCAT
>NZ_CM200282.1:0-871851 GCF_058169715.2 Pseudoalteromonas sp. J2K-J979
TTCTCTTTTACTACATTAAGATCAGATCTTTACCTAGGTAAGATCTGATCTCTACTAACGGATTGTGCTGTTATACACAGCCGTACTGGTAAATGTATGAATACAGATAGATTAGATCATAATAATACTAACTAAAACAGCCTAAATGAATAAAAAGGAGTCGAAAACGAGCTCGTAATGACATTTATGGTGTAAAAACAAGCTTTCACTTAGTATAAAGTTGATCTAAAAACATCTCCTTAGTTAAATACTGATCTCAACATCCATGCAAATGCTGGACACATGTTTATCTTAGTAAAAGAATGATCTCGGATCTTTTTTAACTTCAGATCACTTTCTTACTAACTTTAATAATTAACTTTTTGACGAGAATGTGTTGTTATAACTCGTCATAAAAAACTATACGGAAAAAACAATGTCGAGCAAGGTTAAGATTTCAGTTGAGAATCTTCCAGATACGCTAAGAGGGCAAATTCATGGTGTCGAAAGTGCCAATGATAATGAAAGCCTCGCGCTATTTACTGATAATAAAGATGTCAGAGTTCCAATTGAAAATTCTAGCCATGCATTACGAGCTTACTCGAATACGTTTAATCATTATGATTTATGGGGGCGGTTTGTTCGCTCTGGTCATAAAAAATTACCTGTAGAAGAAGCGCCAAAAAGAACCATTGTTACTCGAAGGATTTCAGAGAAAATCGATGGTATTCAGTATGATGGTGAAATAAAAATTACACCCGCAGTTGTAAGTTCTCGTGAAGATGGAGAAGAACGTGAGTTTTTAGTTTGGCCATCTGATCGTGAAGAAAAAGTCGAAAGAGCATTAATCCGTTTGGCATCAAAAGGTAAAATTGTCAAAATCAATTTTAAATCAGGTATTCAATACGCTGTTGTATTTTCGATGAATGAGTTAGCACAAGAATTAAAAGGTGTTGGTCAGTCAATGCCATTTCCTCAAATCAAAGAATCACTTGAAGCATTACAGGGATCAAAGTTATCTTTTAAATATTCGGCGACAGATACACAAAATACCAATGTCGATGACTCTTTTTATGAGTCCAATATGAACTTTTTATCTTCATTACATTTTAGTGGAAAAAAAGGGCAGGGTGGTAATGTAAAATGTGTTGCCTGCTTAAATGCATTTGTACATAACATGATCGATAATTTAGATTATAAAGGTTATTACTTTAATCGTGCGCAAGAATTAAAACGCGGTTTATCACGCTGGATGATGCTTCGACTTTATCATTTATGGCGCTATGCAGCACCTGGGAAAACACATCATTTTCGTTTACTTTCTATAATGGAAAAATACGGTTCTATTTATGCTAATGATGAAATTACCGAAAATAAATTAAAAGCACTGCGTAGAGATATGACCACCACAATGAAAGATTTGATAAATAAAGGTGTTATATCTGATTATACGATTGTTAATGTTAAAGATGATAAGACAGGCACTATCGTGGATTACACTTATGAAATGCATCCATCAGATCAATTCTGCGAAGAAATACTGACTTTAAATAAACAAAACAAGCGTTTAGAAATCCAAAGTGGGAAGCGTATTGTTGAGGAAGCGCTAACTATTGATGGCGATCAGTTAGACGAAATCGTCTCTAAGTAAATAACTTACCTGAATAGAAATAAAAAAGGAGTAATTTAACATAATTACTCCTTTTTTATTTAGTAACGTTGTAAAAACAAACGTTCTACTAAGCTCTCTCTATTTATTTTTCTTGGATCACTATCGCTTTTAAGATAATTATCAAGAACACCTAATTTAACATCTTTGCTAGGATTAATTAAAATAAATGGTAGCGCTGCACTGACATGATAACGATTCTTGGCATCAAACCTTACATTAACTTGTGGACTAACGGGTGTTGGCCTGCGAATTCTAAGTTTTTCTTTATCCGACAATGATGACACACGAAGTATTTCTTGGTTTACAAGTGAACGCCAAGCTTCAGCATTAATTTTATTAGTTACACCATAATTCTCGGAATTTTTTAAAAGCAAAATTGCTTCTTCTTTGGTAAAGGTCTTTACAGAATGTTTATGCATCCAGGTGAAGCGAACAGAATAGGGTGACTGATACTCAAAATGAATTTGACGATAAATGGCCAAAGTTAATACGTGAGGAATTGCGTTATGAACTGCTTCAAACCTTAAGTCGTTATTACTAATTTCTAAAATCGTTTTTTTAAACTGTAATTTAGCACGGTTAATTTGATTGATGCGTTCAATAACTTTCATAGGCTGTGGAGTATCGATAACAACGATACCAGGAAAACGATTCAACACTCGGCCACTATGATCTTGATCTCTATATACATTGACTAAAGATTGGCAACACTTTTCAAAAGCGACATCTCCAAAAAAAGGAGTCACAGTTATTTCATTACGAATTAGCTGCTCGTCTTTGGCGAGTACAGTTGGAATATGAAAAAAACTACAATATGATTTTTCTATAGATTTCAATTCGTCGATAAATTCATTTTTCATCAACATGATACTATCAAACTGACTGCGGATATTAAATTTAGAGCCCATAAAGAACACATCATACTATAAGTGATTTTTGTAAGACTACACCAAAGCTTTTTGTTTGTTAACTTTTTTATCGTATTTACTCAGTTTTCAGGTTATTTATTTTAATGGTGAAAGTATGATGTGTTCTCCGTGTTTGTATTATTAGAACCATATTTTGATACAATAAAATAAATCATCTTCAAGGTATAAGACATTGCATAAAAAGATTCTTTTCTTACTTACAGCATCGTTCTGTTGCGTTATGTACTTAGGCATCTTCCATGGGGGATTTCATATCCAATCGATTCCATTAATCAATATTAGTGATTTAGAAAAAACGATAGTTTTACAGCTCAGATTACCAAAAGTCGTTACAGCTATTTTAGTGGGCATATCACTTAGCTTAGCAGGGCATTTATATCAATTGTTACTAGGAAATCCTCTGGCGGAGCCTAGCCTTTTAGGCGTGAGTGGATTATGTTCTCTTTTTATAATACTCGGTGCTACGATTTTTTATTCATATAATCTAAAGTATGATGTGTTCTTTATGATGTCTTTTGCATGTCTAGGTGCCATTGTTGCGCTATCTTTAGTCTTCAAATTAGCGAAAAAACTGGGGAATTACTCAAGTACTTCATTAATATTAAGCGGTATCTGTATTACAACAATCACGTCGGCGATCATCAGCTGGTTAATTTATTACTCTAATAATGATCAGCTTAGACAATTCAGTATGTGGATGCTTGGCAGTTTCGAACACGTAACTTACCCAATGCTGTTAGTGGTCGGTTCCATGGTTTTATTGATTGTAACTTATGTGTTTATAAAGAGAGATAAACTCGATTTGGTATATTTAGGGGACAAAAATGCGCAATTGTATGGATTAAATACAGCCAAATTTAGACGAAATAATTTAATCTTAGCAAGTGTTTTGACCGCTTGTGCAGTCACTCTAGGTGGCATGATAACATTTATCGGTTTGTTAGTGCCCCATGCGACACGCCTGCTGTTTGGCCATAGCAATAAATTGATCATCCCCGTCCTCATTATTAATGGTGCAATGATCATGGTCATTATTGAATGGTTTTCTCGTACTTTGACAGTTTACCAATTACCCCTTTCACTTATCACCACCTGTATAGGTGGCCCGATATTTCTAATCATTTTGTTTTCGAGTTTCAAAAATAGAGTCCAGTATGCTTGAGATAAAGGATTTAAAGTACACGGTAAACAACGAGTTTAAAATCGAAATAAAGGCACTAAATCTGGTTAAGGAATTTTATCATTTATTAGGTCCTAATGGGGCAGGCAAAACGACTCTTCTAGATATCATTTCGGGATTAACACCGTTAACAAAAGGAATGGTCTCGATAAATGATGAAGCCGTGACCCCATTTAATATAAACAAAATTTGCCAATTAAGACGGTATTTAACACAACAGCAGAGTATTCATTTTTCCTTAACGGTGAAAGAGATGCTTAGCATCGCGCATCAAAATATCGATTATGCCAACTCGACTAACCATGACGTAATTACAGGGTTAGATCTCGTTAATTTAATGGCCAAAAAAATTTGTAATTTATCAGGGGGTGAGCAGCAAAGGGCGCACCTCGCTCGTGTACTTTTAAACATCAACCCAGAAGAACCACAGATACTTTTATTTGATGAGCCTTATACAGGATTAGACGTAAAACATAAATATTGGTTAAATCAATATTTAAAACAACAAGCTAACTTTCATTGCATCATAATATGTCACCATGAATTAAACTTGGCTTTAAATTGCAACCAAAGTGCAATAATAATGAATAACGGCGCTATAGATACTATAGTTCCTGATGCCTCTACGATAAAAAAAGAAACTTTAATGCGGGTATTTTCGCTTCCTGAACAATCCTTTAATGAAAGAAACAAAGCGAAGGTACAAATAATTGGTGTTTAGCTACTTTTATCCCTTGAATTTTACAACCAGACCTGTAAATTCAAGGTTGAGGTAATCGGAATGAGGAAATTAACGTGGAACCTTGGAACCCGAATAGTTGGAGACAAAAACCAATTGTTCAGCAGCCAGAATACCCTGACGCTGCTCAGTTAACAGAAGTTGAAAAACAACTTAATAGTGCCCCACCTCTAGTCTTTGCGGAAGAAACGCGAAGCCTATACAAAGAGCTCGCTGCCGTTTGTGAAGGCAAAGCCTTTTTATTGCAAGGTGGAGATTGCGCAGAATCATTTTCAGATTTTAACGCTGCTAATATTCGCGATACATTTAAAACAATAATGCAAATGGCCGTTGTTTTAACATATGGAGGTAAATGCCCAGTTGTTAAAATTGCACGTATGGCAGGCCAATACGCTAAGCCACGTTCAACAGATTATGAAACCATTGATGGCGTTAGTTTGCCTTCATATCGTGGCGACATAATAAATAATTTTGAGTTTACTCCTGAAGCGCGGATCCCAGATCCACAACGCTTGATGACTGCTTATCACCACAGTGCTGCGACTCTAAACTTGTTACGTGCATTCGCTCAAGGTGGTTTAGCTGACTTACATCAAGTGAATCGATGGAACATGAGCTTTGTTGCAGCTAACCCTCTAAAAGACAAATATCAGCGCCTTGCTGATCGCATCCAAGATTCATTAGAGTTTATGGAAGTGTGTGGAATAAACTCAACCAATGCACCGTCTTTGCGAGAGACCGATCTATATACGTCACACGAAGCACTCTTACTGGGTTATGAAGAAGCATTAACGCGACGAGATCATTTATCTGGTGATTGGTATGATTGTTCAGCCCATTTTGTCTGGATTGGAGAACGAACACGTCAACTAGATCATGCTCATATCGAATTTTTCCGTGGCATTAAAAACCCTATCGGAGTAAAGGTTGGTCCAGGCATGGATCCAGATGAGCTTATTCGTTTAATTGATGCTGTAAATCCAGATAACATTCCAGGAAGGCTCACACTGATCACCCGGATGGGTGCAGATATACTGCCTGAAAAACTACCTGCTTTAGTTAGAAGAGTTCAAGAAGAAGGAAGAAAAGTAGTCTGGAGCTCTGATCCAATGCACGGCAATACAGAAAAAGCAAACACGGGATACAAAACTCGTAGCTTTAACAATATATTACGTGAAATTAGTCAGTTCTTCGCTGTACATAAATCAGAAGGTTCATATCCAGGTGGAATTCACTTAGAAATGACCGGTCAACATGTCACTGAGTGTACAGGTGGCGCTTATGGCTTATCGGAACATGATTTAGCTCAACGCTATCGTACGCAATGTGATCCCCGTCTAAATGCGGACCAAGTTTTAGAGTTAGGTTTTCTGGTTGCTGATTTACTCAAAGATGCACGGAAAAAAGTCTAAAATATAAAAGCACCGAAAGGTGCTTTTTAATACTTACGTCTTTCTAAGCCCGTTTCAGCCAATATTTTTGCTGATATTTCTTCAACAGAATGATGCGTCGAGCTTAAATACGGGATTTTATTATTCTTATAAAGCATTTCAACTTCACGTATTTCAAGCCGGCATTGTCGCAGCGAAGCGTAACGCGAATTGGCCATACGTTCATTTCGAATTGCAGCCAAACGCTCAGGTTCAATAGTTAAACCAAATAATTTTTTACGATATGGTACCAAAGCTCGAGGTAACCTCAACTCATCCATATCATCTTCAGTAAAAGGATAATTTGCTGCTTTTATTCCATATTGAAGGGCTAAATAAAGGCTAGTCGGGGTTTTACCACAACGACTTACACCGACTAAAATAATGTCTGCTTCGTCATAATCTTTTAAATTTGAGCCATCATCATTAGCTAATGCATAATTTACGGCATCAATTCTAAAATCATAGTTTTTTTCATGGATACTATGAGTCCGGTGCGTCCGAGGTACAGGAGCGACTTTAAGCTCACTTTGTACTTTATCACTAATCGTTGTTAAGAAATCATAAGTAATAGCATCAGCTTCATTAAGAATGTCGCTCAATTCATGGTTAACAAACGTATAAAACACTAACGGTCGTTCGCCTGAAATTTTTGCACAAGCATTGATCTGTGCTTTAATTTCTAACGCTTTTTCGACGGTTTCAACAAAAGGGATGGTGATATGTTTAAACTCAACAGGGAATAAGGATAATGTGGCATGACCGAAAACCTCTGCTGTGATCGCGGTTCCGTCTGAGATATAAAATGCAGATCGCATTTTGGCTCCTAAAAATTCAACAAATATGCATGTTTATTGTTGCTCAACAACATTAAGCAACATCGTGTGTTTACGTCAGTATGTCGCACAGTGTAGAATTAACGTGGCATTTACGAAAGTCATTTTTAAAACTGTGTCACTCAACAGTAATAAAGTGGTAAGTGCCGGTTCATGACTTATAATTTCTGTATTAACCCCGTTCAAAAACAAGGGCATGTTTAAAATGGTTACACAAGCACGTAAATTATTTTGAGCCCCCTAACTATATAGTGAAATATATTAAATGATTTCAAATAGTAACAAACTCTCACAAGAATATATCCTCTGGTATCAAGACCTAGGCATGCACGATGTCCCTCGTGTAGGCGGAAAAAATGCATCGCTAGGTGAAATGATTTCTAACTTAGCCAATGCGGGTGTCCAAGTACCAGGTGGCTTTGCAACCACTTCTGATGCATTTAACGACTTCCTTGAGCAATCAGGCTTAAATGCAAAAATCTATGCCGTTCTTGATCATCTTGATGTCGATGATGTAAATAAACTGGCGAAAGTGGGTGCAGATATCCGTCAATGGATTATTGATACACCATTTCAAGCAGAGCTAGATAGCGCCATCAAACAGGCTTATAGTACGTTGCATGGAGATGACAATGCAGATGTTTCATTTGCAGTGCGATCTTCCGCTACAGCCGAGGACATGCCTGACGCATCATTTGCAGGTCAACAAGAAACATTTTTAAATGTACGCGGTATCGAGTCAGTAATGACAGCAATAAAGCATGTATTTGCATCATTATTTAACGATCGCGCAATTTCATATCGTGTACACCAAGGTTATGATCATCGTGGCGTTGCGCTATCAGCCGGTATTCAACGTATGGTACGATCAGACAAAGCGTCTTCGGGTGTAATGTTTAGTATTGATACTGAATCCGGATTTGAAGATGTCGTTTTTGTTACTTCAAGCTATGGCCTGGGTGAAATGGTCGTTCAAGGCGCAGTTAACCCAGATGAGTTTTATGTTCATAAACCAACACTTGCTAAAAATTGCCCCTCTGTAGTACGACGTAACCTTGGTTCTAAAGCAATTGAAATGGTGTACTCATCAGATTTAAGCCATGGCAAACAAGTTGAGATCATCGATATAGAACCCGCTCGTTCTAATCAATTCTCAATTACTGACGATGAAGTCATGGAGTTAGCAAAACAAGCCGTGATTATTGAAAAGCATTATGGTCGCCCCATGGATATTGAATGGGCAAAAGACGGTAATGATGGCAAGTTATACATAGTTCAAGCTCGGCCGGAAACCGTACGTTCAAACGAAGATGCGAATGTTATGGAGCGTTATCAGTTAAATGAAACCTCAACGGTGATTGCCGAAGGACGTGCAATCGGCCATAAAATTGGCTCAGGAATTGTTCGTGTCTTAAATGATATTTCAGAAATGGATCAGGTACAAGTAGGTGATGTTCTTGTTACTGATATGACTGATCCTGATTGGGAACCTATCATGAAACGCGCAGCAGCAATCGTAACAAATCGTGGTGGCCGTACGTGTCATGCAGCGATTATTGCGCGTGAGTTAGGTATTCCTGCAGTGGTCGGTTGTGGTAACGCAACAGATTTAATCAAAGCCAATCAAAATGTAACCGTATCTTGTGCCGAAGGTGATACCGGTTACATCTATGAAGGCGAGCTAAAGCATGAAGTAATCACCTCGCGTGTTGATGAAATGCCTTCGCTTCCGATGAAAATCATGATGAATGTCGGCAACCCTGATCGTGCCTTTGATTTTGCACGCTTGCCTCATGCAGGTGTGGGTCTTGCTCGCCTAGAGTTTATTATCAATCGAATGATTGGTGTTCACCCAAAAGCATTAATCAATTACGACACCCAGTCAGATACAATCAAGTCTGAAATCAATGACATGATTGCGGGCTATGAATCACCAGTCGAATTTTACATTGCCAAACTGGTCGAAGGAATAGCTACTTTAGGTTGTGCTTTTGCACCAGAGCGTGTCATCGTTCGTATGTCTGATTTTAAATCAAATGAATACGCAAACTTAGTCGGCGGTCGTCAGTACGAGCCAGAAGAAGAAAATCCAATGATCGGTTTTCGAGGCGCTGCTCGATATATTTCTGAAGATTTCCGTGATTGTTTTGCGCTCGAGTGTGAAGCCATTAAACGCGTTAGAAATCAAATGGATTTGACTAATGTTGAAATAATGATCCCATTTGTTCGTACGCTCGAAGAGGGCAAACGTGTCATTGAATTACTTGAAGAGCATGGCTTAAAACGTGGTGAAAACGGTCTTAAAGTTATCATGATGTGTGAGTTGCCTTCAAATGCGCTACTGGCGGATGAGTTTTTAGAATATTTTGACGGTTTTTCAATTGGCTCAAATGATTTAACCCAATTAACGCTGGGTCTAGATCGTGATTCAGGATTAATCGCGCATTTATTTGACGAACGAAATCCAGCCATTAAAAAGTTGTTATCGATGGCTATTCAAAGTGCGAAAGCAAAAGGCAAGTATGTGGGGATTTGTGGTCAAGGCCCTTCGGATCACGAAGATTTTGCTGCTTGGCTTGTAGAGCAGGGTATTGATTCTGTTTCGTTAAATCCAGATACAGTTTTAGAAACTTGGCTTTATTTAGCAAAACAATTGGCTAAATAAAGCAATCAATAAAAAGGAGCTTCGGCTCCTTTTTTAACGCTTAATCAATTTATCTAATTGCTGGCAAGATACTTTGAGCAATCGTTGGCAATGACTTAAATACCTTCGCGCTTTTGGGTAATAAAAAGAAAGCAAGAATAATCCTGCAATAAAGAAAATCAAAGATGGACCCGGTACAATAATAAACATCAGACCAAAGACAAAACACAATAAGGCCACACCAATAAAAAAGTATTTTTTCATAATTATTCACTCCTTGTATAGAGTATAACCAATTAGTCATGTCTGTTTGTTAAATGTTGTTACAAAACATCAACAGCTCAATTTTCATTAAATATGAACGTGATATAATAAAAAAAAATCTCAGCAACTAAACCGTCATGATTGCAAAAATAAGCCAACAGCACATTTTACCTCCGCTAATTTATGAGTTCATTACTCAACTTAGTCACTCACAATTTTCTGGTGAAATTGATCATAGTTATGCGACGCGTATCGTCAATGCAACGGATAACAGTATTTACCAACAATTACCCCAAGCTGTATTATTTCCAAAATCATCGACAGACATCAATACAATACTCGCTCTTGCAAATGAAAAAGACTTTGAATCCATAAAGTTTGGCCCGCGAGGCGGGGGAACGGGCACGAATGGCCAATCTTTGACTCCTGGGATCGTGATAGATTTATCACGTCATATGCGTGAGATTTTAGAAATTAATGTAGAAGAAAAGTGGGTCCGAGTACAAACAGGCGTAATAAAAGATCAGCTTAATGATTTTCTTAAGCCCTACGGTTTCTTTTTCTCTCCAGACTTATCTACCAGTAATCGAGCCACAATTGGTGGCATGATCAATACAGATGCATCGGGTCAAGGCTCGTTAGTGTATGGTAAAACCAGTGATCATGTTATTGCGTTGAAAACGTCATTAATGAATGGAAGTGAAATAGATACTTTTGCAATGACGACACAGCAAGCACATGCAATAGCTGACAAAAATGATCTTGAAGGTGAAATTTACCGTACGGTACTAAATATCGGCCTAACAAAGCGAAATGATATTTTATCAAAATTCCCAAGATTGAATCGCTTTTTAACAGGTTATGATCTTGAGCATATTTTAAGCGATGATTTAGAAACATTCGATTTATCACGTATTATCACTGGCTCAGAAGGGTCGTTAGGCATTGTTACCGAAGCAAAGTTAAATTTAACACCTATCGCACCATTTAAAACACTCATCAATATAAAATACGATAGTTTTGACTCTGCATTACGTAATTCTCCATTTTTAGTCTCCGCAAATGCAACCTCAGTAGAAACTGTTGATAGTAAAGTTCTTAATTTAGCAAAAGAAGATCTCATATGGCACTCAGTATCGGACTTAATAACTGATGTCCCAAATAAAGAGATGCTCGGTTTAAACATGGTTGAGTTTAACGCCGAAGAACAAATCGAAATTGATGAAAAAGTCGGGCACTTATGCCAAAAACTCGATGAGTTGATGCAAAATAGAGAAGCTGGAATTATTGGTTACCAAGTATTAACTAACAAAGCTGATATATTAAAAATTTATGCTATGCGCAAAAAATCAGTTGGCTTACTCGGTAATACAAAAGGTAAACAAAAGCCTCTCGCATTTGCTGAAGATACTGCAGTACCGCCAGAAAACCTTGCTGATTTTATTGTTGAATTTCGCGCATTGCTCGATAGTTACCAATTAAGTTATGGAATGTTTGGCCATGTTGATGCTGGGGTATTGCATGTTCGTCCAGCATTAGATATGTGCGACCCAATACAAGAAAAATTGCTTCGTAATCTATCTGATGAAGTCGTAAAATTAACGGCAAAATATGGCGGTTTGATGTGGGGCGAACATGGAAAAGGTTATAGAAGTGAATACGGCCCAGAATTTTTTGGAGAAGATCTCTTTCTTCAACTAAGAAAAATAAAAACAGCCTTTGATCCTCTTAACCGCTTAAACCCAGGAAAAATCTGTACGCCACTGTCATCAAATGATCAATTAGTCAGTGTCGACGATCAAAAACGGGCCTGGCTTGATAAACAAATTCCAACCACTGTTAAAGCAAACTTTGAAAATGCAATGAACTGTAATGGTAATGGATTATGTTTTAATTATGATGAAAACTCACCAATGTGTCCTTCATATAAAGTTACCGGGGATAGGCGCTACTCCCCTAAAGGACGGGCAAGTTTAATGCGTGAATGGTTACGATTACAAAGTGATCAAGGCATCAATTTACTGGACCATGAGCATGAGTTGTTAGCGGGGCGCTCTTTAACATGGTTTAAAAAATTCCAAAACACCTTAGATAAGCGCTCTAAAGTCTATGACTTTAATCACGAAGTAAAAAAATCTATGGATGAATGTTTAGCATGTAAAGCATGTACAACTGCTTGTCCCATAAAAGTGGATGTGCCAACATTTCGTTCGCGATTTTTAAATTTCTATCATGGCACGTACAACAGACCACTTAAAGATTATGTTGTAGCAAACATTGAAAAAACAGCTCCATTAATGTCACAGCTAAACTGGCTGATTAATCCTTTTCTGAAAAATACTCTTATTCAAAGCGCAATTAAGAAGACAATAGGGTATGTAGATACCCCGATTTTAAGTCAGCCAAACTTAAAAAGTCGAATGGATAAAAAACATATTTTTGATATTGATTATTTAGCAAATCAAAGTCACGAAGAAAAATCAAAAACCGTTTTGATTGTCCAAGATCCTTTTACCAGTTTTTATGAAGCTGAGTTAGTAACAGCTTTTATTACTCTACTTGAAAAGTTAGGAAAAAATGTATTCGTTTTACCATTCAAACCAAATGGTAAGGCACAACATGTAAAAGGATTTTTGAAAGAATTTAGCAGTACAGCCTCGACATCAGCTGATTTTTTAAATCAAGTCAGTCAGTTAAATATTCCGCTAGTTGGACTCGATGCCTCATTAGTCATGTGTTATAGAGATGAGTACGTAAGTATTTTAAAACAACAACGAGGTGAGTTTAAGGTATTACTTGCGCATGAATATTTATCTAGTTGCCAATTTCCAAAAATTAAAAGGGCAACACATGATCAAATTACGTTATTGAGTCATTGTACTGAAACAACCGCGCTGCCAGGTGCAGCAACCGTTTGGAAAAATATTTTTTCCGATGTTGGTATTCACTTAGTCACGCCAGCAATTGGCTGTTGTGGTATGGCCGGGACTTATGGCCATGAAAAACAAAATCAAATAAATTCAAAGTCACTATATGATATGAGTTGGAAGCAACACATTGAAAATAATCCTATTGAAAACATTGTCGCTACAGGTTTTTCATGTCGAAGCCAAGTGAAACGGTTCGAAAAGAAAAAGCCTAAACACCCGATAGAATTTTTAGCTAATTGTTTCTAACTATTTAAGCTGAGTGTTACTCAGCTTTTTTCCTTCTAATTTCAATGGCTGGCCTAGTTGATAAGCCATAGTTAACAATACTTACTAAGATTAGTAAAAAGCACATAGCCACGAGAAATTCGATCAGGGCAGTGAAGAAAATAAAATTCAAATTAATGCCCGATGAATTAATGTCAGCTGTAATGAAAGCCCGTAAAAATAATAATTAAAGAGAATTCTTTCTGGGTCGGATGCATTACACAGCTTCTGGTGCAGCTACAAAAAGAACAAGTACCAAAATTAACTTTATAAATAATTGCAGGAAACACTATGTAAATCAAAGCACATGTAAAATGAAAATACTCGATTAAATTTTTCTCTTAATTCCTGATTTAGCACGCTCTTTTACATTAGTTTGTATATATATCTGGTCAGTCGTCGCCAACTTTGCATGACCTAAATCTTCAGATAAGTGTTTTAATGGACGTGATTGTGCATCGTGAGTTGCGCCAGTATGACGCAGCCAATGCGCAGTTGCTGAACGGAGTTGATCTGCATCATCAATAAACCCATCTTTTCTTAAAGATTTTTCAGCTAAATCAAAGCTTTGTTGAACTAATCGTCTTATTTGTCTAACTTCCATACCGCCTTGGCCCCTTAATTTATGTATTATGGCGAAGGGTTCATCCACTGTCGGTAAACTTGGTAACCCGCGGTACAGTCGGTACCTTTTCAAGTACAATAAAAAATCTGCAGATAAAGTTACATCTCTAAGCTTATTACCTTTGCCCATAACTCGTAAAAACCAAAAGCCATCATGATCTTGCCAAAAATGTGACATAACAGGCGACCATTGTGGCCGTTCTGATAATTCCGAAATCCGCAGATATAATCCTTTTAAACAAGCAAGTGTAAATAAGTTACGTTCAAGATTTGGTTCTTCAATCGCTAAATCTTTTGTTACACCAAATACATACTCCCACTGAATATCACTGAGTGTATCTGGTTGATTTATTTGAGATTGCGTAATCAAATAAGGACAATTTTTTTTAACAACAGGTACAAAATTTGTGAACGTTTTTTCCTCAAGAATAGCGAATTTATAAAATACATTTAACGCAGTAAACAACGAGGAGATAGTTTGTTGGCTGATTCGGTTTTCTTTATGCAGAAAAGGCCGCCACTTATCATTAGCCAAGCGTTGGCCATTCATATCTTTATATCGCCATTGCACAGAATCGCTGATCCAATTAGTTTGCGGCTCAAGTACAAACTCAACATATGCTTCAATATCTTCACGTTTTAAATCAAAGACTGATTTTTTTGCTAGCAGCCAGGACCAAAGATGCAACCTTTCAATTTCATTTCTAAATCGATTAAAAGTGGATTCAGACTTTCTTCCATAAACATATAAAAACAAATATAAAAACTTTAGTTCATGGCTAACACTAGGAATTGAAACGTTTAATGATGAAACAAATTGATGAAGTTGTGGATATTCGGACTGTAAAGTCCCATCTTCTAAATGTGCAATTTGATATCTAAGCTGCTTAAGAGTATCGACTAACGAAATTAACATGAAATTATTCTGTTTTTTTATTATTATGCTCTTTAAGTCCGATACTGTCTAGTATTGGACATTGAATTATAAAATATAATGCTAAAACCTGAATGTATTAAAGAAATTTATGAGCCTCAGATTTAAATAAATAAGGTCTGATATCTAATTAGTGACAAAACAAAATAATTTAACATAATCTTAATTATGGGATATTGCTTGTCATTTGAATTGACCGACAAGCTCGCCTTTTAGTGTCCCATTTGACTGATATGATTTGAGTGTTAATTCAAAGAGAGAATCTTGCCAAATTACTTCATCCGAAAAGTGCCAAACCCGTTTATCTGATAGAACTATTTGCTTGTTAAATCTTTCGATATTGCCTGATTTATCGGTTTGAATTGAGAAATTTATTGATGAATTAACCTTTTCAATGTTTAAAGATAAATTGAAATCAGTTAACTTAACTTCACCATTCACCCAGTATATAACAACAAATTCATCACTATACTGACTCATACCTTCAGTACTTTTATTAAATTTTATACGAGGTAACGACCAGGATTTATAATCATTATTGAGCTTGTTAATCCCATAGTTTATTTCTGCTACCTGATACTGTCTCTCAAACTTGGATATTGGAAAATAAAAAAGATAAACACCTCTATCTAACTTTTTGTTTAAATTAGATTTTTCTATATCAAGGTCGGCAATAGTATCATTCATCTCATCATCTATAACTCTAAGTTGTTGGGACGGCTGATAAGTAAAGGAAATTTTTGGTACTACATACTCATTATATAAGCTATGAGTAAATAAAGAACAAATCAATATAATAAAAATTAGTATATAAGAATAACTAACCTTATAAACAGCCCCATTTTTAGGCTTTAAAGGTGAACTCCTGCTGGGTAAATACACTTCAAAGATATTAACTTTTTCTTGGATTCCTTTTAATTTATAAAAGCCATGGTCTTGCCAAGCAATATTTGGTTGTGACTTTAACCACCCGCAAGCACTATCAAAAACTGAATGACTCATCAAAATTTGTCCACCGACTGCAAGGTGCTCAATTCGTGAGGCACGATTTACATGGCGACCAAAGATATCTATTTGCATATCGTTTTCGACTGACACCTGACCAATATGCAGGCCAATTCGAATGCTCAATTGGTCTTCATCAACTTTAATTTTCTTGATATTTGTTTGAATGGTGAGGGCCGTTTCAACAGCGACAGAAGGTTCAGAAAATATTGCCATTACAGAATCACCAATATATTTAATCACTAAACCGCTATGTTGATTTTCTATAATGTCACAGAGCATTTGATCATGCTCGAGGTGCAACTTACTGGCTAAAAGATCTCCTTTCCTTTCGGTGAGCTCTGTAAACCCGACAATATCGGTAAACATAATTGTTAACACAGCAGCGTTATGACTTTTTATATAATCTAATATATGGTCATTTTCCTGCGATGATATGGGGACGAGTTCGCTAGGAATGGCTTTCATATACACTCAAAAACTAAATTAAGATACTTCTGAGTTTAGGAGATATTTCTAGCCAAACAATGAAGAATCCAATAAACCAGTAAATGAACTTAATTAACCTTGCTTATCTAAGGTCAAAAACCTATGATCGCGTCGTATTTTATTTTAGGTTTTGAACATGTCAAAGTTTGTGCTATCACCCCGCGTTTGTCACACAGCCATCACTATTTTAGAAGATGTCGCAGTAAATCACCTTCCTTTAGATAAAGCGTATTCACAACATTTTCAAAAACTAGACCTAAACAGTCAAGAACACGCAGATATCACCCAAGTAGTGGGTGGAATTATTCGTAAGTTAAATTTATATTTGGCAATTCTAAATATCCCTGTCGATGATTTGCCTGACAATCAAGCCGCACTATTTGTCATTTGGTCATTATTGAATAATTTGCCCATTCCTGCACATATTCAACATACGGCCCCACAAGTTTGTGAGTTTAAGACACGAATAGATGAGCTAAAAAACCAACACGCCTTACTCGACGGCTGCCCTGCATGGTTAGAAACACTTGGCCATAGCCAATTAGCTGAACAGTGGCCTATTGAGCGAGCCGCGTTATCCGCTGCACCTCGTCGTTTTATACGCGTTAATACCCTCAAAATCGATCAATCAAATTTAAAAACGCAATTGGAAAATGAAGGTATCAGCGTAATAGATGTACCAAACTTCAATAATGTTTTAGAAGTCACGTCTAATTCGAGCCTGTTTAAAAGTAACGCATTTCAAAAAGGCCTCTTTGAACAACAAGACCCAGGTTCTGTATTAATTTTCAATGCACTTAATGTATCTTCTGGACAAAAAGTGATTGATGCATGTGCCGGCGCGGGTGGTAAATCATTAGGACTTGCAGCTCATATGAACCGCAAAGGCCGTCTACTGGCTATGGATATTGAGCAACATAAACTTGACACACTCAAAGTACGTGCCAAAAGAGCTGGCGCAGATAATATAGAGACGCGCTTAATTACTTCAAGTAAAACAATCAAGCGCTTAAAGCTTAGTGCTGACAAATTATTATTAGACGTCCCCTGCACAGGCTTAGGTGTATTAAAAAGAAACCCAGACGCTAAGTGGCACCGAGATATGTCGGTCACCCTACCTGATTTACTTGCATTACAGGCAGACATTCTCAGCAGGTATACAAAAATGTTGAAAGTAGGTGGTGAAGTTGTTTATGCCACTTGCTCAATTTTGCCCTGTGAAAATCAAAAGCAAATCAAAACATTTTTGGCTAGAAATGCCAATTTTGAATTGCTTGATCAAGCAACTATTTCACCAGCAGAAACTGGTTTTGATGGGTTTTATTGGGCCAAATTAAGACGTATTTCTGAATAAATACGCATAAAAAAACCGACAGTTATGTCGGTTTTTTTATTTGAGACTAACTTAAATCGCCACTTTGTCAGCGTAGCGCTTTACAAATTGAGTGAGTGCTTCGCCATTACATTTGATTTGTTTGGCGTCTGTTTTAGATTTTACAACTTCCAACCCTTTTTCTGCTGCTGCAACACAAATATTTGATTCATGTTTTTCATCCGCGGCAAATAAACTAACCTGCTTGACTGGCGATTTACTCTGTTCAACTTCGTTGTTATAGTTGGCGGCAAAGACATTAATACGCTCTGCATTACAATAAAAATTTGGATTGTAACGGCTTATGTATTGACCATTTTTACCTGCGAACTCACGTGCAGCATTGAAGCCCTGTTTGGCAGCAACAATACAAATTTGTGTATCGATAGATTCATTCACAGCAATAAAATCATGCTGGCTAGAGGCAACAACTTGAGATGATAGTACAACGGCTGACAACGCAATTATAGACTTTAACATTTAGAACCCTTTGAACAGATGAACAATTTTCGACCGCATTATAGAGGCTAAATATTGACCGTCAATTAGATTATTTATTTAATCCATTAAAAAATATAACATTAAATAATCAATAACATCTAAACTACACTATTAACATTGTTAAAACACCATTCCCGATTTTATAACCTCAATTTTACTCAGCATTAATGAGTGTGATTTACTAAATTCAGATATTATTCTTTTCCGCAAAGAAAACACACAACGTAAACGAAACAAGCTTGCTTTTATAAATTAACCCTGTATAGTGCGCACCTACTCCGACAGGTGCTTGTTTATTTTTTAAGCAGTTATTTAAGCCAAGGTCGGTATCATTTAGATAAATGATAAAATAGCCGAGGTTTAAAGAGCCTGATGCACACATTAATTTTTAATGTGTTGCCATATCAAGACTGAGATTACGCATTTATAGAATGAGCGATTCGCTTTATTCATGGTGAGAAGTGCGACTGTTGATAGGTCAAGGGGATGTCTTTTAAGGGCTTTTGCCTCGTTCAATAATGAGAACGCATTGTTCTCAATACTATAAGAGACATACATGACAGATACGACACAAGTTCGCTTCGACCAACTAAACCTTCTTTCTCCAGTTTTACAAGCTATTACAGACATGGGCTACACAAGTCCAACGCCAATTCAAGCAAAAGCAATTCCATCTTTATTAGCTGGAAAAGACGTATTGGGTGAAGCACAGACAGGTACTGGTAAAACAGCGGCTTTTGGTCTGCCTTTATTATCACGTTTAGATGCTGATTTAAAACAACCACAAATGTTGGTAGTTTGCCCTACACGTGAACTTGCAATCCAAGTAGCTGAAGCATTAACTGATTTTTCAAAGCATATTCGTGGCTTATTTGTAGCGACTGTTTATGGTGGTCAATCGTATACCCCTCAACTTCGTGATTTAGCGCGTGGCCCACAAATTGTTGTTGGTACACCAGGGCGTATGATGGATCACATTAAAAAAGGGCGTTTAAAATTAGATAACCTTAAAGCATGTGTTCTTGATGAAGCTGATGAAATGCTAAACATGGGCTTCCTTGAAGATATCGAGTGGATCCTAAAGCAAATCCCAGAGCAAACTCAAATGGCATTTTTCTCTGCAACTATGCCTGCGCCAATTAAAAAAATCACAAACCAATTTTTAACGGATCCTGTGCACGTTAAAATTGAAGTTGTAAAATCAGATAAACCTAAGATTACTCAAAAATCTTGGTTAGTTAGCCGCATTGGTAAAACTGCTGGTTTAGAGCGAATTGCTGAAGTTGTTGATTATGACGCGATGATTGTCTTTGTTCGTACACGTAATGATACATTGGTTTTAGCCGAGCACTTAGTTAGCAAAGGTTTTAAAGCATCAGCTCTTAATGGCGATATGCAGCAACAAGATCGTGAGCGCATTGTTGACCAATTAAAAACTGGACGGATCAACATCCTAATTGCGACTGATGTTGTTGCCCGTGGTCTTGATGTTCCGCGTATCACACATGTAATCAATTACGATTTACCGCATGACTCAGAGTCTTATGTACACCGAATTGGCCGTACCGGCCGTGCAGGTCGTGAAGGTGAAGCTATTTTATTTGCCTCACATCGCGAAGTACGTAGTTTACACCGCCTAGAGCGCATCACTGATGGTAAGATTGAAACATTCAACATGCCAACAGCAGAAGAATTAGGTCAATCACGTATTGAACGCACACAAGTAGCATTGACAAAATCTGTTGCTGAAAACGATTTGGAAAACTTCCAAGCTATCGTGAGCAAAATGGCTGAAGAAACAAGTCTTACACCACTTGAATTAGCCAGCGCTTTATTGTTCGAAAGCCAAATTGCGTTACCGTTCCACCCTAAAGCTGACCCAGTTGAGCGTGAATTTAACCGCAATGACCGTTCGCGTGACCGTAATGAGCGCGGAGATCGTCGTGAGCGTGCACCACGTCCACGTCGTGATAACGCAGATTTTGACACTTACCGTTTTGACGTTGGTCGTACACATGGTGTGCGTCCAGGTGATATCGTAGGCGCTGTTGCAAACGAGATAAAAATTGATTCCAACGATATTGGTCAAATCCGTTTATTCGATGGTCATACACACGTTGATTTACCAAAGAATATGCCAAAACCAGCCTTTGATAAATTACAACAAGTGTTGATACGCAAGCGTAAAATATCACCGAGCTTAGTAACGGCCGAACAAGCTGCAGCAGCTGACGCAGAATTTCGTCAACGCGCTCCACGCCAAGACCGGTCAGACCGTCCTCGTCGCGAATTTCAACCTCGTCGTAGAAATGACCGCGGTGATAAAAAACCAGTTCGCAGCTTCAAAGCAGGTGGCGAAAACAGAAGCCGCCCAAGCTTCGAATCTTAATTTAAAAACAAAAAAGCAGCCTTAGGCTGCTTTTTTAATATCCTTAAAACAATACATTACTCGCTCTGCTTTAATTTTTTCTTATTTGACAACGAAATTTTATTCGGATTAAGTGAGATAATTTGGGTTTTACTAATTCGATGACGATAGATTTCTCTTAAATAATGAATCGCATTTTTAACACAATCCACAGATAAACGAATATCATTAATTGATGTAAACTGATTAGGTTGATTGATTAATTCTCTGTATTTTTTCTCATACATAGGTTTTATTGCAAACCAGTTCGTATCAAGGATTTTAGCTGGGTTTTCGAAGTCTTCTAACATAGCTTCGAGCTTTGACACATCAAATTCAGGATCTTGTATAAAATCAATAATCGCATTATCGAGGGTATCGTCAAAACGGTAATCATTTTTTGCAAAACACCGCTTAATATAAGAAACAATTAACGTTAAAAAATCATCACTTAAACAGGGACTTTTTGCGATTAATGTGGTCATCGATAAATTAGCTGAAGCACCAATGACTAATGCATAGCGCTTAAGTGTTGTATTAGGAAATAAATTATTTAAATGCATTTTGAGTTTATTTAGATCAAGGTAAGACAACTTATAGTCTTTAGGTAACGAAACGATTGAGACTACTGAAGAGCAATTTTTGAAAAAATGGAGCTCTTTAAGGTTTTCAGCCTTGTATCCAGATTCTAGATACTGCTTTAACTCCTCTTTATAATTTTCTGCTTCGACAGGAAGTAAACTAATACCTTCAATGGCCTGAGTTTGCTTATTAAAATGAGGCAAATCTATCGAACGGAAAAACAAATCATCAATATCTAAAGTACCTTTGCCACCTTCAGCTTTATTTTTACTTTCATCATGAACATTATCTTCGACGACCGATTCACCGTAAGCAATAGCAACAGGCCCAGCTAAGCTCATAAATAAATCATTGGCATCAAGACGAATGGTCTCACCAATATCAATCCCCGCACGTCTGAAATAATCTTGATCATAATCAGTTGTGACAGATTGCGCGGTTAAAATATTAAATATCTGCTGACTTATATATTGATTGGCATGTTTTTCCATCGAGTTTACATCAATGTATTGCATTTCACTTGTTGCATCACTTTGTTCTGCATAGCGCATGATATCGTTTGAAATTAACATCATCGCATTCCAAGGGCGCAAACGATTCTTTACTGCCGCTTGGCTATCATCTGCATTCATATCGTATGAAAAACACCACTCTTCTGCTAAATATTTACACAATAAACGTCCAGCATTTATATGAAGTGCTTCTGACATTTCTTTATGATCAGAAATATTCGGTAAAATACAAATTCCACTTGTAAAAATAGGTTCAAATACAAAAGCCTGACTTTGAGAGATCGTTTCTTTATATATTTTAGTATCAAAGGTTTTATTGATATAAGAGTACTGCTGCGCCAAACCAAATTCAGACGCCATACCCGAGCCTGTTCCCCCACCCGCGCTAAAGATATAAAAATAAAGTCGAGATTGATTTGCTTTGATCCCACATGAATCAATTAAATAAGAATGAATTGATTTCCACTCTGCATTATTGAAATCTTCAGTTTGTTTGTTAAGAATTATTTTCGCTAAGTACTGACCAAGGATCGGCGCATTACCCGCTCCACCAGCATGCACTTCAGACAAGTCCATAATCCGTAGCTTGTTATAGCTATTCAAAAAGCCATTTTGACTTCCTTTAGAAGAAAACCTGATCCGCCCTTCTATATCTTTATCTAAGTCACCAAGCATTACTAATGGCTCAATTAAAAAAACCGGTCTGAAAACTTTTGCAGCTTGTAATCGGATACTGCGTTGAATCCATTTAAGTGGTTTATTTTCGGCTTCTTTAAGTTTGGATAGGTCATCATGATATTGATCTAAATAATAATCTCGTGCATCGTGAACCAAAGAGGCAACATCTAATGCGATATTTGAGCCACAACGACCAAGGCCAATCAAACAAACAGACGGAAAATTAGGCGGGAGCTGTGTGCTGTCTTCTGATACCTGATGATCTGGGTAGATAGCATTACGAAGTTGATCAAGATTTCGCAGGATTTTATTAATGTCTTTTTCAGTAAAATACCGTTGGACCTCATCTTCCGAATTGCCTGTTTTTGCTGGCTCTTTGACAATAATATCAAAATCATCACTCGCGGTAGATTGAGATGGAGAACTGATAGGCTTTGCTGTACGTGAGGATTTGTTTAACAGAGGATTAATCGGTTTATTCGTTGCCATAAAGTGCCGCCTATTTGATTCAATTCCGTATAAGAGTATTGAATATAGTTCACTTTAAGCAATTTTGAGAATGTGGCCAATTAATTGAGAAAAATACAATTATACCAAGTTGCTAAGGAAAGCTATTAGCTTTCCTTAGCCAGGCTATTACTGTTTAGGACGGTATTTTAAGCATAAGCCGGTTAAAAAGTTACGCATAAATTGGTCTCCACACGGTTTAAAGTTGCGGCTGCCGCGCTTGCGAAATAACCCACCTAACTCAGCTTTAGTAACTCTAAAGTCTGCTAATTCCATCACTTCAAGCATGTCTTCTTCACGTAACTCAAGGGCTACACGAATTTTCTTCAGAATGATATTGTTATTAAGGCGTACACGTTCAGTGCTAGGTACGCTTGTAGTCTCTGGTTGATCTTCTCTCACACCGCGTTTGTCGATAATCAAACCATCTAAAAACTTTTCTAATACAACATCAGTACATTCAATATAACCTTCCTCATCTTCTTTTTTCAGTAAGCAGCTAATAGAAAATGGCTTAATTTTATGGCCAGCAAGTAAAAATAAGGCTTGCATGCTGTCTTCACGAAGGTTTAAAGCGTAACGTAAACGACGCAGTACTAAATTATTGATCATATAAAGCTCCAGATTTAAGGGCGCTAACTTTAGCATAAAATAATCAATATTACTTAACACTAAACCGATCTATCATAATTTATATCTGAACCGAGAAAGCTCTAAATTGACTACTCTTTTTTACAAATTACCTACATTTATAAACCTACTATTCAGGTTTATCAGTTAGAATTAATCAATCACTAATAGCACTTGAGTTGTATGCCTGTTTTAAAACTACTTCACATTGGATGCCTGACACTTTGTTTAGCCCTAAGTGGTTGCACATCGATGCAGTTTGGTGACTTTTTCACAACTTATAGCCAACAATTAACCACGCCTCGGCAGCTTATCAATGCCAATCAGCCTCAACAAGCATTGGCTTCATTAAAGGTTCACAATAAAGGTGCAAATAATTATTTGGTCTCGTTGCTCGAGCAAGCTAAAACAGCCCATTTTTCACGTGATTACTTAACCAGTTCGATGCTTTTTTCTAAGGTTATTGAAGCGCTTAAAGAAGAAGATTTAAAAGCTTCAATTCAAATAAGCAACACATCACAGCATTTAGGGGCGTTAGTGAGTAACGATACTGCACTCGCTTATTCAATTCCGTTTTATGAGCAAGTCATGGTGCATCATTATCAGGCTCTAAATTACCTTTACCTGAAAAAAATAGAGTCTGCCGTTATTGAAATTAGAAAAGCCTACCAAGTTCAGCAACGGGCACTAAAACAACACAATCTTGATTTAGTTGACCAACAAATGGCGCAACACATTGCCTGGGATGCGCTTTCAAGTACCTACTCACAATTAGAGCATGTAATTGGTGATAAGCTCAAAGGAATCGAGAACCCTTATACGGCAGTACTGTCTGCCGTATTACTCGAAAGCAGTGATGAAGTGAATAATGCGTTTATTTCTTATAAATCAGCACTCGCTCTTAACCCTGCTAATAGCTACCTCCAACAACAAGTGACTCGGTTAGGGGTTGAGTTAGGCATGCACGATTTTCGCGATAAAACAGTCAATAAACAATCCAACAAGCAGTTAATTGTGCTGATTGAACAATCATTAATTGAAAAAAAGACAGAACAAATAATCAATTTACCCGTTTATACAAGTCAGGGTGATTTGCGCTTTTACAGTGTTGCAATTCCAACATATTCAAACTCTAACGCCAGTATTCCATTAAGTATTTCAATTAACGGCCAACAATTAAGTAGTCAACCTTTGTTGGATTTCCAAGCCTTGGCTGCGGCCAATTTAAAAGAAACAATGCCAACGTTAATTGTCAGGCAAACAGCGCGATTAATAGCAAAAGAGCAAGTCAGGAAAAAACTAGCAAAAGAAGGCGGTGATGTTGGCAATGTACTCGCAACTCTCTATAACATCGCATCAGAGCGGGCCGATACACGCAGCTGGTTAACTTTGCCCGCTAATGCACAATTGATAACTAGCCCACTCGATGAAACGACCACTCAATTTATGGTTCATTATCGAGGTAACAGCCATCCAGTTGTGTTAAACCCAAATCATTCAGGGATTACCTTAGTGACGATTTCCACTGCTGAGCAATTATTTAATATTGAAACTAATTATTTATAAGGATTTAAAATGAAAATTTACCAATACTTGTTTATCGCTTCTTTTTGTTCGTTAAGTTTAGGCTGCATCCATAACCCAATCACCACAGGAATTAGCACTACGATCATACCTGCATCTCAACAATCATTAGATCAGACACAACTTGAGAAATATCTATCAATCGATAATGCGTCATTAGCCAAACGGTTACATCTTACTCAGGCCTTGGCACGCTATAACCGCGACTATCTGCAAGTCAGTGTCTCTATAAAAAGCGATTACCATAAATCTCAAAAGCTGCAATATCAATTTACATGGTTTGATAAACAAGGCTTTGAACTCGATGCAGGCGAACAAAACTGGCAAGCCCTTGACCTCCACGGTGGTCAGCAGAGCCAATTAACCGGACTCGCTAAGAATTCGCAAGCGTCACATTATAAACTTTACATCCGTGAAGTGGCGACGCAACTTCAACGTTTTTAGAAAGGAAAATTCAATGAAAAAAACATACCTAATCAGTACTATTGCACTGAGCTTACTGACACTCTCAGGTTGTGCAAACCGCGCAGTCGTGAGTTATGGCGATGCTAATGCGGTTGAAACTACAGACATCAGCTTTGGGTCAACGGATCTGCAAAAAATGGCCAATGAAATGACTGATTCAATGCTACTCTCACCGGTTGTCGGCACCTTAACGCAAAATAATCGCCCCGTCGTCTTTGTAGAGCGCATCAAAAATAAAACTAGCGAACACATTGATACCGAATCCGTGACCGATTCTATCTCCACAAAATTACTCCGTTCAGGAAAGTTTCGTTTTGTCGATATGACACGAGTTGAGGCTGTGCGAAAACAACTCGATTTTCAAAATGACTCTGGAATGGTTGATCCAAGTAAAGCGGCTTCATTTGGTAAACAAACCGGCGCGCAATATATGCTTTATGGCAACCTTTCGAGCATAGTGAAAACCAACAAAGATGTGGCTGATGTGTACTACAAGTTCACCTTGCGCTTACTCGATTTAGAAAGCGGACTGATAGAATGGGCTGATGAAACAGAAATCAGAAAAACACGTCAAAAAGCGAAAATTGGCTGGTAAAAAGAGGTGCGTATGTCCCACTCAATGAACAAACTAGCCTGTTTACTCTTACTATTATTGTCAACTCTGGTTATTGCACACCCTTATGAGCGTAATAAAGCAGTCCCCGTTGATAAAGTTCTATTTGGGTCTATTAATAGTGTCAGAAATATTACAGAAAAAGACATTCGGTACGATCATGCTAACGGCTGGCATCGCTTTGGCGGCGCATTAATAGGCGGGGCCATTGGTAACCAATTTGGGGATGGCAGTGGACAGGTCGCGGCAACAATACTGGGTGCCATGATTGGTAGCAACGTCACACGACCACAATCACGCGCGCAAAAAATTGTTTATGAGCAATTGGTCGAATTGCTGATCACCACAGAGCAAGAAGGTCAATTTATGGTAATTCAAGATTATGATAAACAGATGATCTTTAAAGCCGGTGATACCGTTCGATTAGTTTATTTGGCAACTGGACACGTTAGAGTTGATATTGCTTACTAAAACATGAAAACAATTAGGGGCTACGTCGCAGAGCTGTTATTCTAGCCAGCTGTGCGAAAGCGCCCCTTTTTACTTTATAAAGTTAATGACATGAAAATTTTAGTTCGAAACCTTGCAAAAACAGTCACCGAAGCCGAGTTAACCGCACTTTTTAGCCAGTATGGGGCTGTTCAGTCATGTTCAATCGTACTGGATGCACAAACTGGTCAGTCAAAAGGTTTTGGATTTGTTACCTTACCGAAAGTGGGTGATGCGAAAGTTGCCATAAAATCACTCAATGGTATTAATTTATCAGGCGCGACAATAAGGGTAAAAAAAGCAGAAGAGAAACCAGCTGAATAACTTAAGTTTTGCGTAATTTTTTAGCTAAATCCTGTGTGATCATGGCCTCTACCGCATTTTTCATTGCAGGATTACGCTTTAAAAGATCTTGTAACACATCTTGTGGCCAATACAAAATCCGTGTGGGCACCGCTACCACAACATCGGCATTAGCGGCTTGATCGAGCGTGAAGCTCATTTCACCAACAAAATAACCATCTCTCAATTGCACAATAGTTTTACCATCAACGACCACATTTACTTCACCATTATAAATAAAGTATAAAGCAGGAACCTTTTTACCTTGTTTGGTCAAAACATCGTTCGGTTCAAACGTTTGCCACTTCCCGGCAGTAATTAGCTTGTAAAATTCAAATGGGCTAAACCGAGAAAAAATTGATGCATACAGCTCTTTTTCTTCTTCTGTAAACCGAATCGACTTTTCTCGATACCAAAGCAATGCAATCATCGCTGCATTGATAATGACTAATGCCCCTTCAGAAAAAATATCAAGCCAGAGCGGATCAGCCGGAATAATATAGTAATAAACAACAAAACAGGCCGAAGAAAAAATAGTTAAAACCCGTAACCAAAAAATTGAACTACAGCCAAATGCACCTAACGCTGAAATGTAAGCAACAAAATAGATAGTGTAACCAAACCAATCTTGTAAAAATGCATCAAATGACATTATGAATCCGTTTTGCAGTGATAAATGAAAATATACGCAAGCAAAGTTTGGTACTCAAACGCAACTAAATCCAATTTTAAATAATAAAATCAGCAATAGATACTCGAATAAATATTGTTATGATCATCTTTATAGACAAAAACACTCACAAAAGGCATGGTGGGATCTTGACACTTTCAGGATGCTAGACATGACTCCATCAGAGAAAAATTTTGCGTCGTTTTATCAGTTTTATTTATCTCAACACCAAAATCGAACCTGCCGTTGGTTACACTTTGTTGGGACGCTGACCCTCATATTAGTAACGATAGTTAGCCTAGTCAGTCACACCTACTCGCTTTTATGGCTTTTGCCAATGATAGGATATGGCTTTGCTTGGGTTGGACATTTCGTGTTCGAGAAAAATAAACCGGCGACATTCAACGAGCCGGTCAAAAGTTTATTAGCCGATTTCAGGCTGTTTTTTGATATGTTGCGGGGTAAATATCACTAAAATTAAGTTTGTTTTATAACAATGCCTGCGTGCTGCTCAATTGTATATTGCAAATTTTTAAAGCAACCTAAAAGAAACAACATTTCGACGACGACAAATAATGGTCCGATCACAAGCCCCATTAAGTCATCGACAAAAGCGGGCTTTTTGCCTTCAAAGTAATGTCCTACAAACTGGAACAACCAGCCAATTACAAACATTATTACTCCAACAGCAAATGGTTGATCACTCAGTTGCACCCAATTGGCCACAAAACACAATACCGCCATAAAAAACGACATAACCATACCCAGCTTAATATCGAGTTTTAAGTAATACACGCACAAAACTAACGCGACCAGCGAGCCTAAATTGACACTAAAAGAAGGTAAGTTAATCGTGAGTATGCTCAATAACAGTATCAGACTCAAAACAATAAGCGGGATCCCGATAAAATGAGTGATAATATTGCGTGGATCACGGTGATAACGTGCATAATTAATCAAGTGTTGTTGTAGTGGTTTCATCTGCGAAGCCCTAAATAAACAATAAGTTTACTTTAGCATGCTCAAGATCAAGACTCTGTCACTTATCTGACAATCGTGTTGGTCACCTTTTTTAATTACAACTCATCGATGAGGCGCAATAGCGCAGCACAATCATGAACCTCAATATGCTGATAATGGAGACTAATCAAATTTAAACTGGCTAACTTATTCAGGCTTTGATTACAGGTTTGTCGTGATGTTGCAGCCAATTGAGATAATACTTGCTGATTGATGGGTAAGCGAATACTCGTGACTTTTTGATCAGAGTAATTTTGCGCTAATAGTACTAATTGGCGAAGTACTCGTTCATGGGCCGGCAAAGTTTGCAACACCTCGTAGGCCGAAAAAACCCGTCTAAGTTTATTGCTAACCAATTGCGCGAGATATTGCCAATCTGAGGGACAAGAGACTAAGTGTGTCAATATTAGCTCAGCGGGAACATGCAATAATTGACTGTCAATCATACAACGAGCATCATGGGTGCGCGGTGAACCATCAATTAATGAAATCTCCCCAAACCAAATTCCGGCATTTAGTACAGCTAAAATGGCCTCATCACCCTGATCATTGATGTTAGATATACTGATTAAGCCATCAACAACGACAAATAAGCCATTGTCTTGCTCATTTTTACGAAAAATATAATGATCTGCACGATAATTTAGCACTTTGGCTGAATTCACTAAAAAAAGTGAGAATTCATCAGACAAACAAGCAAACCAGGGATCCATTTTTAAGAAAGAAACTATGTTTTCGTTGTTCAACATTTCCACCTACCTCATACAAAAGATGGCCGTAGCTTAAAGTGTAAATTAAATCAGTAACATAACCAACTTAGAAGTTTACCTGTTTTAATTTGTTCCTTTTTCAAGATAATTCACATTGTTTGCACTTTTGGGACGTAGAGTTTTTTGTGGTAACTAAAAACAGGCGAACAATTGCCCGTTAATTACCGAATAACTTAACTTACAAGCAAAGGAATATTCAAATGAATACACTTCATAGAATCGCTAAAATATCTCATCTAGTCGTTTCTGGAATATTAGCGCTCAGTGTGTCTTGCTCTATTAATGCTGCAATTGATACCAATGATGAAAAAGTAAAACGATTAGACTTACAAGGGCAAATAGATAACTTTGCACCTTTTTCTAAAACGCTCTGGGCTGGTGCGCATAACGCTTATGCTTCCCATTCTTGGAACAAAGGCACCTATACTGACGTCAATCAGTATTATTCACCAAAAGGCTTATTACAACGCGGGATCCGCGTAATGGAATTTGATATTTACCCCGAAGGGACGTTCGACTCGACCCCTATGCTTTGCCATAATTCACTTGACAAAAAAGCCCTTTGCTCAAGTTTTCATGCAAAACTTTCTGAAGGTTTAGATGACATTAAAGATTTTTTAAGAGATAACCCCGACGAAGTTATTTTGCTCAAAATCGAAGCTTACAAACATAATGATCACAATAATTGGCATAACAAAATAGGTGAACGGTTACAAAAAGACATCAGTGATTATTTGCTATTGCCTTCTGATTGGGGTTACAAAGATAAAAGCTGTGCTTCTTTGCCTGTATCTCATCTATCCAAACAAGATATTTTAGCAGCTGGAAAACAGCTAGTCGCAGTGGTCCAAACTCCGCGAGACAGCAGCGATTTATGCAATCATCACGATGCAGGTAATTACTCTAAGTTTTGGAACACAGTGTTTATTGGCGTTGATTCTTTCGATAAATCAGGCAATTTGAATAGTAATCAACCATTTTGCCAAAACGGTAACGATAAATGTGTCAATAAAGACCAAACGGACCATTATCTTGCAGGGAATATGACGGTCGTCATTGACGATGCGACCCAGCTCAATACTGATGGTCCTAATTCAAAAAAAACCGGCGAAAATGTAATTAAAAAGTGGGCTAACAAAGGGGCACAAATTTTAGAGCTAGCCTTAGTTGAAACCAATAATACCAGTGCCGCCAGTGGTTATGGTGCCAATGAAGTACAGATAGAAGATTTTATTTGGTCATGGAAATCCAATCGTCCTAATGGATCTGGCGAATGTGCAAGCTTAAGTTCAGATCAAAGTATCATCGATGAAGCCTGCTCAACCTACCAATACCATGCGTGTGTTGATGCCAATAGAAGTTGGGTATTATCTGCCACAAAAGGAGATTGGCAATCAGGCTTTGAAGCTTGTACAAGCTTGAGCGGTTCATACACATTCGGCATGCCTTATAATGCTTACGAACATACCCAACTTATCGCGGCTATTAATATGAGAAACGAGGATGTCTGGGTCAACTATTACAAAGCATTCGATGATTTCTGGCTTGCTAATACAAGCGAATATAAAGATTGGAAATTTGTAGAAAAGCAACAAATTGGTTCAACCAATAAAGGCAATGCATTTAACGATATTGCATTGTTAAAACGTAAAGCCCTCCTTGGTGGTGGGTTCAATCTTAGCTACGTGAAGATCCGCTCTGGTAACCGTATCAATGCCATCAAGGCGTGTTATGAAACAAAACAATCTATCAGTCATGCGAGTGTTGGCACGAAAGAGCTGTGTGTCAGTTATGGTGGTAGCAGTGGCAATTGGGGCAATGCCTTGACATTCGATGCCAGTCAAGGCGAGTACTTGGATGACATTAAAATTTGTAAAGATGATCATAAATATGGTTATGATACGGTTTATTACCTAGAGCTAACATCCAATACAGGTAAGAAAATTTCCGGTGGTTCAAATAGCGGTAGTTGTACCACCTATTCTTCAACGTCAGAGCAGCAAATATTTGCTTTTCATGGTCAAGAAGGAAAAGAAATCAATTCATTAGGCGTCTATAAAATTGCTAATACCTTAATTGATCAAGGTGTATATGCAACCGATTGGCTTAATATAGATGGACCCAATAACGGTGATAACGAACTATTTAATGCCCATAAGAATGCGGGAAACATTTCATCTAGTTGTGACGCTGCTGACATTGCAGGCATCGTCGCGAGGGTAGCAGACACCAAACTCGATTCGTTGTTAACCAAACAAAACCTAGTCAACAACCAAACAGGTTTTGCCTGTTGGAATTCAAGCAACGGTGGCAGCAGTAGTAATACAACTTGTAAAGATTACGAAGTAAGATACTTCTTTACTAACGCAAGCTGCTTACCTTAGCACATAGCTAACTGCGCCAATGAACCCATTTCGTTGGCGCAGTGTTTATGATGCCTCTTCCGGTAAAGCAGGAAACACTTAATTAATCGGCGTAAAAGACCACTCTAAAATGGGCGACGGAAAAACGAAGGCCTGCACATACAGTAACTCTGTAAATTAACTCGTTGTTAATTATCGTTCGACTCTTTAATTGGTTTTGCTAAACCAAAGAAACCGTTCACTTCGGTTAACTTTGCTTCTTTATCTGCTTTACCAAAATCAGTGCCCGCTATTAAAGTTGTACCATTGCTGCTAATGCGCCAATTAAAGCGAAAAACAGAGCCCCATTCAGATGTGCGACTATCAATCTCACTGATTAACTGAGCTGAAATAGGCCAGATATTTTCAGATTTCATCTGTGCATGAAAATCGTCAATCCATTTATTGAGCCGCTTGGCAGAATTAATTGTCACTTGTTGAGTGGTGGGATCATCGTAGTAAAACGGTTCAGCGACAAGTGATTCAAGTATAGTTAAGCGCTGCGCACTATCGATCATTTGCCACGTTTCAACATAACGTTTTAGGTTGTCATTCAACTCTTGAGCCGTAACAGGCGAAGAAACACACATTAAATAAAATACAGACAGAATCCGATACATAATCATCCTAAAAAAGCCATTAATCAGTGCGATTAAACCAGTCCGAATGCAGCTTACTGTCTGTTTCGAACTAAAATGACAATAAAAAACCCAGCTAAACTGGGCTTATTCAAAACACAAAGTCGATTAATGACTTTCTATAATTCGCAGCATCCGACGAAGCGGCTCTGCAGCGCCCCATAAAAGTTGGTCGCCTACCGTAAAGGCACTGATGTATTCTGGCCCCATGGCGAGTTTTCGGATCCTTCCTACCGGAATTGATAACGTGCCCGTTACTTTGACCGGTGATAACTCTTGTGCGCTTAGCTCACGATCATTAGGGATCACTTTGACCCAGTCATTATGCTCGGCAAGAATTTGTTCGATTTTCTCAACTGAGATATCTTTACGTAACTTGATGGTCATTGCTTGAGAGTGACAACGCATCGCACCAATGCGCACACATAAGCCATCGACAGGAATTGGCTGTTTTGAAGTTCCTAAAATCTTGTTCGCTTCAACTTGCGCTTTCCATTCTTCTTTTGATTGACCCGACGGCATCGGCACATCAATCCAAGGGATCAGACTGCCAGCTAATGGCGCTCCGAATTGAGATGTCGGTAACTCATCACCGGCGATGGTTTCACTGACAATTTTATCAATTTCTAAAATTGCTGAATTCGGATCGTCCACCAGCTCAGCAACGGATTGATGAATCGCGCCCATTTGAGCAATTAACTCTTTCATGTTTCGAGCACCCGCACCAGAGGCTGCTTGATAGGTCATCGGGCTGACCCACTCAATCAAATCTTGCTCGAACAAACCACCTAGCGCTAATAACATCAACGATACTGTGCAGTTGCCACCTACAAAGGTTTTCACCCCTTGCGCTAGCCCTTGCGTGATCACATCTTGATTAACAGGATCTAATACAATGATGCTGTCATCGTTCATTCGTAGCGCTGATGCCGCGTCAATCCAGTAACCATTCCAACCGCTGCCGCGTAAGTCTGGATACACACTTTTGGTGTAATCACCACCTTGGCAGGTGATAATAATATCCATCTGAGCCAAAGACGCAAGGTCAGTAGCACTGAGTAAAGGTTTAGCATCACCCGCTATGTCTGGGCCAAGTTGGCCTGCTTGTGATGTGGTAAAAAATGTCACGTCGAATTGTGCAAAATCATTTTCTTGTTGCATGCGCTCCATTAATACCGAACCGACCATGCCGCGCCAACCGACTAATCCTAATTTTTTCATAATATGTCATACCCTAAAAACAAAATAATAAAACCAATTCCCGAATTGCGTGAGTTTTTAGGTAAATTGGTAAAACCAAGCTTAAGAATCTAGCATTGCAAACACCATAAAACTAGGGCTTTTAAGTTAACTTTAAATTATTTCATAGAGGTTTTATGTATAACTGGCCGTTATCAGCCAAATAGCCGCATAAAAAAGCCCTACCGATTGGCAGGGCTATATTGTTCCTGATGTTTTTATCACTTCTTTGTCAGGACTCGTTAGAATTCATAGCTATAACTTAAACTGAACTCTGTCCCTTCTTCTTGTTGCCAAAGCACTAAGCCTTCTTGTTCGATCTCTTTATCTTGACCTAAGATATTTTTAATCTTGAATTTAACGGCGGAGTTAAAGTCAGGAAAATACGAATAGACTAAATCAAGAGAATGAAATGGTTTTTCTTCAGCATCTTCATTCCCACGTGTACCAGGCACGATAATTCGCGGTCCAGAGACGTTGTACACGAGCGAAGTTGAGTGTAAACCATTCGCCGAGTCATAACCCATTTGTAAGTTTGCTACCCATTCTGAGTGACCGACTAAACGGCGCTCGTTGTTGGTAACAATATTTGACACTGTATCCGCTTCAAGGGCGGCTTTTAATTGCTGCTCGAAAAGTGAATCTTGGCCATCAGTATCATCAATTCCTAAATTTACTGACGAATCAGACAAGGTTAAGTTACCCGATAAAAAGACCGCGGCGAGTTCATCATTGATAAAACTAAAATCGGTTAGGAAATCAAACTCAATCCCTGCGAGTTCACCAGATTCTGCATTAGCAGTTAATAACTGCGGCGCTGCTCCACCGACACCCGCCAGTTCGACCATTTCAATTGGGTTCGTGATGTCTTTATAAAATAACGCAACAGACACGTTATTTCCGGTTGGCATATACCATTCAAACCTAAAATCGACATTCTTTAGTTTCGAGCTTTCAAGCGTCGGCGAACCACGCACTAAAAACTCTGTTAATGGATCGATAAAAAAGGTTGAGCTGACATCACGCATATCTGGACGTATCGTCGTTTCGCTGAGATTTAAACGAAACTGCATTTCTTCATCCATGATGTAGGTAACCGCTAAAGACGGATAAAAGTCATCTTCTTTAATCGCGACTTCTTGGATTTCTTCGCTTGTAGCATCAAACAGGTTACTGTGTGCTTTGAAAGGCACTGACACTTGAGCAAAGTCTTCATAGCGCACACCACCGGTCAAGCGCCATGTATTATCTAAGAAGTAGTCAGCCATCAGGTAATAAGCATTAAGCTTATGAGCTGCTGAGTACTTATCACCATCAGTTGTACGGTCATCAAAGATGCCAGCACCTGTGGCACTCGTATAAAAAGCAGCATTACTGAGGTTTTCATTGGCAAAGATGCTATCTATACGTGAACCATAGCTAAACTCATCACTGATCGCACGATGCGCAATACCAAACTTAGTGTTACTTGCATCCCGTGTTTTCTCAGAAAAGTCACCGCCGACTTTTAGTTCAAGTTCATAACCTTCGCCGTAAATCGGTAGGCCGGCATTCCAGCCCCAGGTATCTACATCATCATGAAGTTCTTGATATTCACGGGTGACATTGGTTGCTGAGACATCTTGTAACTGTTCTGAGACAAATACACCGTCTTCATAGTTACGCTGGAAGATCACATCTAAAGCGCCAGGTGCATTACGGTTTGCACGGCTCGTACCTGCATACCAATCAACAAACAAACTGTTGATGTCAACAAAGTTATGTGTGCCTTTAATTTGGCTAGAGAACATTTCACGTTCTTCATATGACACATCAACACGGCGTAAATCACGTACACCTTCTTCTGTTTCATTGGCATCATAAAAGTCACGGTTACGAACGCGGTCGCGCATATCATGCAAGGCAATGTTTTTTAATTCAATTTTATGGTTTGAATTAAATTCATAACCTAAATTGAGTGACCCACTCCAACGAACATTTTGTTCCGTTGATACACCGTCGTAGTATTGAGCAAAGCATTTCTCTTCGCACCCTAAACTACCGAGGTTAGTGCCGCTTTTTTCTTTGTTCACTTCCCATTCGTTTTCATAAGATACGGCAGCTAAGACACCAAATGTACCAATCTCGCTGTCGAATCGATCACCTAATGACACTGCAAAATCAAAGCCTGGATCGACCTCTTTTTCATCTGGGCCAACTTGCCAATCTAATGCGTTCATTAACGTTTGACGCTCTAAAAGTGTCGTAGTGCTATCACCTTCAATACCGCCGTTTGCAAAAGCTGTGACAAATGCTTGCGGCAATGCGCGGGTGCCATCATCACGACCCATCCAATCATCATCACCACCTTGGTAAAAATACCCGGTCGTTGAGTTATTGGTGTTGTATTTCGCGCCAACCGATACTTTAAACAATGAATCACTCGGGATTGATTTAGTGCGAATATTAACATTACCGCCACCAAAATGAGCAGGCATGTCTGGCGAAAACGACTTTTGTACACTTAAACTTTCGATAATATCTGATGGAAATAAATCCAAAGGCACCACTGAGCGAGTAGGATCCGGACTGGGTACATACATACCATTTAGCTGGGTACTTGAATACCGCTCACCTAAACCACGCACATAAATAAACTTACCGTCGACCAACGTTAAGCCAGTGATACGACGAAGCGCGGAGGCCGCATCACCATCACCCGTTCGGGAGATTTGGTCTGCACCCATAATATCGGCAACAAAGGCTTGGTTTTGACGCTCTTGAAGAACCGCCCCAGCACTGCCTTTTAAACGTTGACCGACTGCAACAACTTCTTCAATTTCTTGTTCTGTTGCTTCCTCAGCAATAACAGCACTTGTTGACAAACCCAGCAAAGCATAAGCGATAGCATGGTTTAATTTTGTGCGTGCTAGGCGAGGGGTTTTATAAGAATTCATTAATTTACTCCGAAACATGAACTGAGAATAAAAGCCAAGGTTTGACCTTGGCCTCATCTAAAGCGGGGTTACTTAAGACCTACTTTCACCCAACCTGCAGTCCAATCTGTGCGTGAGTCCATCGCACCGATGTAATCGACTTTATCAAAGAAGCTACCCAATGTAGACGCATCATAACCTGCGCCTAATAGCACTGAATCAGAGCTTGGCATATACCCATTTGATGATAAGCCAAGTTCAGATGCCATTTTCACACTGTTACCTTGCTGACCTTCGAACCAAGACTGTACATTACCCGCACCAATTGCTTGGCTACCGAAGTTGTTTGCTGTTTCACAGGCAACCACTGAGTGACTGATTGTTAAGCTGCCATCTTCTGCGCGAGGTGCAGAGTCAGAACCAACTCGTAAACAGTTTTTATAACCCTCACCACCTGTAACCAGTACATTCTTAAGCATACCGGCTGTACCTGCACGTAAACGGATCCCGTTAGTACCGGCTGCGCCTAAGATAGTGACATTGGCAATCGTTGGCGTTGTAAGTGGCGATGCATTTGAATCAAACTCAGAATTATCCGCTTCGATACCATTATCACCCTCCGATGAATCTTGTTTAATCAAAACGTACTGTGCATTACCCGTCCAGCCAAATGACCAATCAAGAGAATCATCGCCTATGCTGGTTAGCACTAAGTGGCTGATGCTTGCTGTACCACCAAAGAACTCCACACCGTCATCTAGGTTTTCGTGAACATGAATGTAATCAAGCTCTGTTTGACTACCAACACCCGCGAGTGAAATACCATTTAGCTCATCACCATTACCCAGTGCTTTACCCGCTTGTTTAACCACAACATATTTAAGCGTACCTGAGTTATCATCTGGTTGATTGCCACCAAATTGACCGGCGTCACCTTCTGCAGACACACCACAGTTTGCAAGTTCATCTGCAGTTGCTTCGCCTGTTTGGTCACCACATGAGTTTGCTGGTGCATTGCCTAGAATAACCACACCACCCCATTGACCAATTGTTGTTTCGCCACCCATCACATCTTGAATAGAGGTCATCACGATAGGTTGCGTTGCAGTACCCACGGCTTCGATTTTTGAACCGCGACGAACCACTAAGAAGTCATCACCGTTTTCACCAATTAACGTCGTACCAAATTGGACATGTAATGTTGCACTATCTGTACGGTCACCACCCACTGCAGTGCGGCCTTTTAAAATCCAATGTGCATCATTTGTCAGAGTCACATCTTGTTTAAATACCGTATCTGCTGCTAACTGGTACACAGGCTTATCAGTAATCATTGGGAAACTTGCGGACACATCAGATGCTAAACCTTGCTCTTTTGCATTAGTGATGTCTGTTGGGAAACTCGGTTTAATCGCGACCGTCCAACCTTGCATCCAGTTATTATCACCGTCAAATGCACCTACATAGTTAGTTTTAGCAAAGAACGGGTCTAGAGCTGATGCATCCATACCGTTACCGAGTAATGGAGAGCTTGATTTTGGTGTATAACCATCTGTTGCTAAGTTAAGTGCTGATGCCGTAAGTGTATGGTTACCCGCTTGGCCTTCAAACCAAGATTGAACATCACCGCCAGCAATGGCTTCTGAACCAAAGTTATTATCTGCGTTACAGGCAACCACTGAGTGTTCGATAGATAATTCACCCGACTCTGCATTAGCAACTGAATCAGAGCCTACGCGTAAACAGTTTTTGTAACTATCAGGACCTGTTACAACAACATTACGAAGCACGCCTGCAGTGCCTGCACGTAAACGAATCCCGTTAGCACCATCAGCGCCAACAATCGTAACGTTTGAGATAAGCGGCTTGGTAAGTGGCGTAGCATTTGAGTCAAATTCAGAGTTATCTGCTTCAATACCGTTATCGCCTTCTACTGAGCTTTGTTGGATATAGACATTTTGTGCACGGCCAGTCCAACCAAATGACCAATCAAGCGAATCATCACCAATGTCTGTTAAGACGATATTACGGATATTGACTGTACCACCGAAAAACTCAACACCGTCGTCTAAATTTTGGTGAACTTGAATGTATTCAACTTTCGTTTTCGAACCAACACCTGCAAATGAAATACCGTTCAACTCATCGCCATTACCGAGTGCTTTACCCGCATGTTTAACAAGCACATAACGAAGTACGCCTGAGTTATCTTCTGGCTGATCACCACCAAATTGACCCGCATCCCCTTCTGCAGCGACACCACAATTTGCTAATTCTTCGCCTGTTGCTTCACCAGTTTGGTCACCACATGAGTTAGCCGGAGCATTACCCAGTAAGACCACACCACCCCATTGGCCGATTGTTGTTTCAGAACCTAACACATCTTGAATCGATGTCATTGTAATTGGCGCATTCGCATTACCATTGGCAATAATTTGCGAACCGCGACGTACGACTAAGAAGTCATCGCCAGTTTCACCAATCAGAGTTGTGCCAGCTTGTACATATAGCTTGGTATTGTTTTGACGGTCACCACCAACAGCAGTACGGCCATTTAAAATCCAGTGTGCATCGTTTGTTAATGTCACATCAGTAATGAATGTCGTATTTTCAGTTAAGCGATAAACTGGTTTATCTGTAATGGTTGGAAATTCATTTGAAACATCAACTGCAAACCCTTGCGCTGCCGCGTTATCAATATCAGTTGGGAAACCACCATTGATGGCCACTGTCCAACCTTCCATCCAGTTATTCGTTGCACTGAATGCACCAATTTGTTTGCCATCAGCCACAAGCGGCGAGCCTGAAAGTGGTAAATAACCGTTATCATCAAGCATTAAATCGCCTGGAAGTAATGTTTGGTTACCTGCTTGGCCTTCAAACCAAGTTTGAACGTTGCCACCATTAATCGCTTCTGAACCAAAGTTATTACTCGGTGTTTCACAAGCAACAACTGAATTAGTAATGCTTAACAAGCCAGATTCAGCGTTTGCAACAGAATCAGAACCAACACGTAAACAATTTTTGTAAGTAGCAGGGCCAGTTACAAGTACGTTTTTAAGCATGCCAGCCGTGCCCGCACGAAGACGGATACCATTGGTGCCATTTGCGCCCACAATGGTGACATTTTCAATCGTTGGGTTAGTCAGTGGTGTAGCATTTGAATCAAATTCAGAATTGTCTGCTTCAATTGCGTTATCGCCTTCACCTTCAGCTTGTTGGATATAAACGTTTTTTGCAGTTCCTGTCCAACCGAAAGACCAGTCTAGAGAGTCATCACCAATGCTAGTTAACACTAAGTTTGAGATGCTTGCAGTGCCGCCAAAAAACTCGACACCATCATCAAGGTTTTCATGGATTTGAATGTAATCTAAAGTCGTGTTAGAACCAACACCTGCAAACGAAATACCATTTAGCTCATCGCCATTTCCGAGTGCTTTTCCTGCATGTTTTACTACTAAGTACTTCAACGTACCTGAGTTATCTTCTGGTTGATCGCCACCAAACTGGCCTGCATCACCTTCAGCAGCCACACCACAATTAGCAAGTTCATCAGCTGTTGCTTCACCTGTTTGGTCGCCACAAGAGTTAGCTGGTGCATTACCAAGCAGCACTACACCGCCCCATTGACCGACACTAGTTTCTTGAGCAGTAACATCTTGAATAGAAGTCATTGTAATTGGTTGAGAAACAGTACCGACTGACTCAACACGTGAACCACGGCGCACAACTAAGAAGTCATCACCCGTTTCGCCGATGATTGTTGTACCTTGTTGGATATAAAGCACAGCGTTGTCTGCACGGTCGTTACCTACCGCAGTGCGGCCATTTAAAATCCAGTGTGCATCATTGGTTAACGATGCATTAGCAGTAAACGTTGTATTTTCTTTTAAGCGATAAACAGGTTTATCTGTAATTGAAGGAAATTCGCTCGATACATCATCTGCTAACTCTTGAACCAATGCGTTATCAACATTTACAGGAAAGCCTGTCGTTGAATTTTGAGAATCATCACGATTTGAAGTTTCACCTGTGCCTGTACCAGGGTTGGTAATGATATTGGTGATGTTATCGCCTTCGTTAATGGTTGTTTCACCTTCTTTAACGACTAAATCACCACCACAACCTGCTAAAGAAACGGCTGTAGCAACAAGGCTTACTCTGAATAAGTCAGATAATCTCATTTTTAACTCCATAATATAATTTTAATTTGTAGCGCAATTTAACTGGGATACAAGGTAAGGGTTTAATGTGACGTTTGGGTTACATTTAATTAAAACTAAGATGACAATTTCAAGGCTAAACTGTGACGGGAAAACAATAAAAAACCACCCGAAGGTGGTTTTTGGTTACGATTGTTGTTAGAACTTTTATAATGCTGTTAATTTAATTATATAACGACTAAATGACAGATTTAATACAAGACTATAAATAAGCAGTCTTAAGTAGTTCAGCATTGGTTTTTTCACGCTTAACGTACTTAATCCATTGCTTGGCTAAATTTTCTGCCTTTTTATATTTTTCTGCCCGCTCAAACGCTAAAATCGAGGCATCAAAGTTTGTCAGATTATATTGCGCCATGCCTAGGGCAATATAGGCGTTCGACTCAAGATCCAAGCCGCCTTTTTCTAATGCAGCACGCGCCGCATCGGCTGCTTCATCAAATAACTCAAGGTTAAGGTAAACTTCAGCTAAGCGTTGTTCAAATTTACCATGACGCTCTGTTTCAGCGGCCGCTATAAAATGGGGGATAGCTTGGCGTTCTTCTTTTGCTTGCACTAACGCCTCTGCAATAAATGCATTGTTTTTACTATCGTTTTCAATTTTACCTTCTGAGATACCTTGCTTCATTAGACTCGCAGCTTTAAAGGCCAATCCATTTAACAGGTACACCTGAGATAAGCTACGAATATCACTTTTTGAAGTGATAAAACCACGTTGGTACGCCGTTTCAAGTGTCGATAATTGCTTTTTATCTTCTCCAACTTCACCGTACATACCGCCTAGCTGTACCCAGTAAGCAGGTTTATCATATAAGGCAATCATCTTTTCAAGCACAGTAACTACTTGCTTAGGTTGATTCATCGAGTAATATAATGCACGTTGTAAAACGAGCCAATTTTCTTTTGGAACTAAACCATCATTTTCAGCTAGGTTTATGGCCAAGTTTATATTTTCTAAAGCTTGTTTATACTCTTTAGATTGATATAACGCCTGCGATTTTAAAACATAGTAACTATCTTTTTTGGGTTGAGTATTCACACCATCCCACCGATTCAAATAATCAACAACTTTAGTATATTGACCGTTTGCTAATGCAAGTTGCGCCAAGCTGAACAAAGTGTTTAACTTTAATGACTCGGGAATGGCATTTTGATTAACCACAGCTTCAAATGAAGCTATTGCTTTATCTAAATCATTTTGGTTGTAATAAATAAACCCATAAAAGTTGTGCATCATTGCCACTTCATACTCATTCATGCTGCTAGCACGTTCTTTAATTGAATCTAAGGCGGCTAAGCCAGCTGGCACGTCGCCATCATCCGCTAATTTTTGCGCGCGGGCTAATTGACTATAAACTTTCTCTCGTAGTGCAGGGACACGTACTGTTTTTTGTTGCTCTGCAGCGTGTACACTACCCAAAGTAATACCAGGTAAGACAGAAGTCAGGCTCGGCAACACCACACTAGTAAGCATGACTGAACAATACAGTGCACTTAATTTGAATGTTTTCATCATTTTTCCTCTAACAATCGTATTTATAAATGATATTGTGTAAAAATAATCAGTGGTTAAGATTAACCACTGATTTCAAACGTAATTCGATTTTGAACACCAGCCACTTCGACTGCCTCTCCATTGACGACCCGTGGTTTGTACTTAAATTTCATCACTGCATCTTTTGCAGCTTGGTTAAAAATACTTTCTGGCTCAGCTTTCACTACTTGCGGCTCACGGACGGTGCCACTTTTCGTTACCACAAACTCAACGATTACATAGCCTTCGATGCCACGAGACAAGGCACGTCGCGGGTAAACAGGTTGTACTTTTACAATGGGTAAATATTCACCGTCACCGGAATCCAGGGCCAAACCACTGCCTAAGTTCACATCCGCATCGACGTTTGCAGAAAAGTCGACCCCAGCTGAATCACTTGCCGTTTGGCTATTATCCATTTGTGGTGACTCCATCGGTGGCGGTGGCTCTTTAGGTGCCGGTGGCTTTTGTGGTTTACGTTCTTTCTTCTGTACGGTTTCTTCTTTTTTCAGCCGAACAAAATCCAGTACATTGCCTTTGGCGGGCTCAGTCATGGCCCCTTCGCCAGTTTGGATCAACGCTTGCATCCCAAAAAACAGGGCAAAAGTAATTGCAGCGGCTATAACTAACGCAAGTAAATAACGCATCGGATCCTCCAATCTCTATTAACTAAGCTTCTTGCGCTGCAATGGACACATCAAAAACACCCGCTGCACGAGAGGCATCCATGACTTTAATTAACGTGTCTGTTGTGGCTTTTTTATCAGCTTGTATCACTACACTGCCCTGCGGATTCTCAGCTTTTAAACGTTCGATATTGGCTTGTACAGCACGGATATCAATTTGGCGTTTGTTAATCCAAATTTCACCTTTATCTGAGATTGCCACTAGTATGTTGGCGCGCTCTTTTTTAACCGCTGTGGCCGCTTCTGGACGATTGACATCAATACCGGCTTCTTTGACAAACGAAGCGGTTACGATGAAGAAAATGAGCATAATGAAGACGACGTCCAACATCGGTGTCATATTGATTTCTTCTGCTTCTTCTTCTTGAAATATTTGTGCAAGGGGTGCTCTCATTATCTTTTCCTTTAATGACCAGTGCTATCACTGACCACTCAATATATTGTTTATCAGTTAGCTTAGTGATCTAAGATCATGGTATCTTCGAGTAATTCTGCTTCACGTTTTGTCTTACGCTGTAAGTAAGTCGATGCAAACACGCCAGATAAAGCCCCAACCATCCCAGCCATCGTCGGAATGGTTGCCTTACTGACACCAGAAGCCATCGATCGTGCACTGCCTGTTCCAGTAATAGCCATCACATCAAACACTTCTATCATGCCTGTCACTGTGCCGAGTAATCCAAGTAACGGACAAACAGCAACCATGACATTAATAAAGGCTAAATTTTGATTGAGCTTTTGCTTGGTACGCGAGATCAACGCTTGGCGAATTTGCTCTGCATTCCAGCTATTCCGTTCAGTACGATTAAACCAAGTTGCTTTGATGTGTTTTTTGTATTGACGATAACCGCCAAACACAAACAACAACCGCTCTAAAATCAATAACCACATCGCGAAGATTAAGACACCGATGACCAGTAACACTTGGCCACCTGTGTCGAGGAACTCACGGATCGCATTGATTGCATCAATCAATATGACCATGATTACGCTCCTTTTTCGCTGCGCTCAGCAATGATCCCTGCACTTTGCTCTTGCAAAATTAGCAGTAAGTTTTTCGAACGAGTATTCAATATGGTGTATAAGAAAACAGTTGGAATAGCGACAACTAGGCCAAGTACTGTTGTGACTAATGCTTGTGAGATACCACCCGCCATTAGTTTTGGATCGCCAGTACCAAACAAGGTGATTGCTTGGAAGGTATTGATCATCCCCGTCACGGTTCCTAACAAACCTAACAAAGGTGCAACCACAGAAATAATCTTGATAAACGTTAAATTACGGGTAATTTTTGGCATTTCACGTAAAATCGCTTCAGACAGTTTCAGCTCCAACGTGTCATAAGCAACATGCGGGAATTGATCTTTGACTTTCATCACCCGACCAAGCGGATTGTCATCGCGAACCACGTCAGATTTAAGCTGACGACGCATTTTGCCACCAATAATAAATAAGGCGATAAAACGCTCGATTGAGATTAATAAACCAATTAAACCCACAGCTAAAATCACGTAGCCGACAGTGCCACCTTGATGAACTTGCTCACTGGTATCGGGCGCTTGAACCAATAAACCTAAAATAGAACCGCCAGTTGGGTCTAATGCGAAATCGACAAAACCTGAGTTGGCATTTTGCAGTTCGGCTGCACTGGCTAAATAACGCGCGACAGGTTGGCGAGATAACTCAGATAACGTATCTGTATAGGCATTGTACTCGAGGTATTTACCATTTGAGATTAAGTTAAAGGCACCAACACGTACCACTTCTTGCTGGACTTTATCGCCACCGCTGACGATGACATCGGTAGTAAAGTGCTTAACTTTACCTTGCTCGGTCATTTCTCTTTGTAGCTCATACCAGACAATTTCAATATCTTCAATAGAAGCTAGTTTTGAGCTCGAGCCCATTTTTTGCGCTAACTGATCCATAAACTCACCGCGCCCAGGTAATTCAGCAGAAACAACTGAGGTTGCGAATTTATTTTTTGTATCTCCCGACACTTGCTGCAATACGCCAAAGAGTTCTTTTAGTGATCCCATTCGTTTTGACAGCAACTCAGTGGCATTGGCCAGTTCAATTTCGTTTTGCTCAAACTGACCTTCTAATTGTTGCGAGTTTTTAATCATCTCATCGCGACGGTTACGAGTTTGACTCAATAACGCTGCTTGCTCTGATTGGCGGGCAATAAAATCTGCTTCGCGCTGTGTATTATGTGCCGTTTGTTGGCTCTGACCAGCTTGCAAAGTTTTTAATAACGAATCTAAATCAAGTGCATCGTCAGCCATAACAAGCGATGAAGCACCAAGCGTGACCGTGGCAATAGCAGTGGTGAGTATTTTTTTAATAAACATGATGGATTTCCTTACTCTGCAGCTTGTACTGGCAGGGTTAACATATCTGGGGCAAGTTGTTTGCGGGCAATGCGCAGTGCTTTATTGATTTGGCTAATGTTTGAATCAGGTAAGCTTTGGAATTGCTTGGTTTCTTTATTCCAGATACCCGCTTGTTTGCCGTCACGCGTTAAGTAAATTAAATCCAAGCGACCAACGCGTAAAAAATCCACCTCACGCTCTTTACCTTCAACGTTTAATAAACTCGTGTAAGCTTCGATAGTGCGTCCATAATCGACTTCAACTTGATAAGCCTCGAGAACACGACGAAACTTTTCACTCGATGCGATATCCGCCCGATCCATCATAGTTTTTAAGGTTGCGACGCGTTGTGTGCGTTCATTTGCTAAAAACGGCACATCGAGTTGCACAAACTGCTCTAAACCTGCAATCATTCGCAGCATAAGTGGGGTTATTTGTCGTTCAATTACAGCCACTTCGTCCATTGATTGAGCCAGTGTTTGCAGTTCGGTTAATTGATTGTTTACTTGCTTTGACAGCTGATTATTATAAATAGCTAAACCATCAATTTCTTTATTCAGGGTTTTGTATTGTTGTAAACGGGTTTGCATTGTATCGGCAATACCATCAATTTTTTGCTGTGAGGCACTGGCCGATTGATTGATTTTGTCGCTTGATTGCAACACTTTATCTAGTTCATTGGCCTGCGCCAACAAACTCGATGCGATGACGCTGGCTAAAAAGAGTGGCTTAACGCACTTCATAATATCTACCCTATAAATTGCAAAATGGTTTGCGAATGTAATTTCTGAAGCGGATATTAAAGGTGTTTAATTACACTGATGTTGCGCAAAGACTACAATTTAATTACAACTGTCATGTTTTAGACACAAGGACGACGCCTTAACGGTCGAAATTCTGTTATATCTAACGTAAATCCTCACCTTAAACATTGATAAACCAGTACTTTTATCAACTGCACGTGTTTCATTTTTTTTCTATAAAATCGTCACTTATTAGACTTATTTTTGCCACTTCTATCTATTTATAACTGTTTATCTTATTCATGAAATGCGGATTGAGAAATCACTAATTAATATTTTAGGAACAAATACAGATTGTTAAATATTGACTACACTAGTAGGCATCAAACATAGAAAGGGACAACCCAATGAAATTTAAAATGTTATCACTCGTTGTTATGCTAACCTCACTCGCTGCGTGTTCTAAAGCACCGCCAGTGCCCAGCAGTGAATGCGATAAAGTCGTTGCCCACGCTAAAAAAGTACTCGGTGCACAAGCTCCGAGTAACAGCGAAATGAGCAAACAATGCAAAGCCGCAACAGATGAAGCCCGCGGCTGTGTGATGGAGGCAGACAAACCCATGAAAATACTAAAATGTGATCTGTAGTTTCTCTTGAGTCACACATTAAAAAGCCCGTGCTTCAGCAATGAAGCACGGGCTTTTTAATGAAAATCCCCACGCTAAACTTTAAATTTAAGCACCATGTCTTCGAGCAGATCAAATTGCTGTTTCAACTGCGTACATTCAGCTAAAGTCTGATTAAGGTTACTTTGCCCCTGCGCATTTAAATCACTGATGTGATGAATGTCGGTATCTAACGATTGAATCGTTTTGTTTTGCTCAATTGTTGCATTAGCAACAATATGATTTGCTTGGTCTATTTTCTTGATTGACAGCCCGACAGCCTCCACTTGAACACCCGCTTGTTGCGCCGAAATAACACTTGTTTGTGAATCTTTTTGGCTCTCAGTCATGATGGCCACGACTTGTTGCGAGCCTTGCTGCAGCTGGACAATGGTATTTTCAATTTCTTGTGCAGACTGCTGAGTACGTTGTGCTAATTGGCGTACTTCGTCAGCAACCACGGCAAAGCCTCGTCCAGCATCACCAGCTCGCGCCGCTTCGATTGCGGCATTGAGTGCAAGCAGATTCGTTTGCTCACTTACCCCTTTGATCACTTCTAAAATTTGTCCAATATTTACCGTGTGTTTATTTAACGCATCAATTGACTGCTGGGCATGTTGCATTTTGCTCGAAAGGTGCTCAATAGCCGAAATATTGTCGCCCAATGTATCGTGGCTTTCAATTGCTTGTTGATTCGCATCAGAGGCCAGTTTTGAGGCATTTTCTGCGCTGCCAGCTATTTCAATTGCGCTAGAAGATAACTCTTCAATCGCAGTGGCTACATTGTCGGTCGATTTTGTTTGCTCGCTATACATATTTAAGGTGGACTGAGTGGTCTTGATCAGCGTTTCAACCGAATGCTCTAACGAAATGGTGGTATCACGCACTTGCGTTATCGATGAGTGAATTTTTTCGATGAACCCATTAAAATAGCGCGACAGCTCACCAAACTCATCATTGTTTTCAACGGTGATCCGCTGGGTTAAATCCCCCTCGCCTTGCGCGATATCTTTAATTGCCGCGGTCACATTGACCATCGGCCGCATTAAATAACGCAGCACAAATTGCATCATTAAAACAATCGCGACAATTCCCAGCAACATATACAAGCTCGCCATCAAGCGAAATGAGTCAACAGACGAATAAGCAATGTCTTTGTCGATGACCACCCCTAAATACCAATCAACGTTATTGATCCCGTTTATTTTGACAAACGAAAGTAACTTATCGTCACCTTGAACCTGATACTCTACAAATTTAGTTTTCAGTTCTAATGGTTTGCCAACTAAATCACTGAGTGATTTATCGTTATATTTTGTTTGAGGATGAATGAGTATTTTGTTCTCATCATTGACTAAAAATGCATAGCCATAGCCTAAAAAATCGACGCTATTGACAATTTCGGTTATTTTATCAAGCTGAATATCTCCCCCTGCGACCCCAGCAAAGCGATTTGATTTATACACAGGCACCACAGCTGAAATAATGAGTGCATGAGTTGTTGCATCAACATAAGGCGCAGTAAACGCCGTATTTGTTTGATTGGCAACCAGTTGGTACCAAGGCCGTTGCCTTGCATCAAAGTCAGCAGGTAACTTTAAAGTCGGATCATCGAGTATAAATTGCCCCTCGCTGGTCCCCACGTAACTATTTTTAAATCCACCGGCGCGATTAGCCTGCACTAATTGATTAATCGTTTGTTCTGTTTGCGAGCCTGGCTGATAAGCAAGTGCAATTGATTCGACAATTTCTAACTTTGAATTGAGCCAATTAGCAATGTTATTAGATACTGATTGAGAGATTTGTTGCAAAACTTTCTCGAGTTGCTGCTCTGTTTGATTACGCATCGACACAAAGTTGTTGATGGTAAATAACCCTAAAACCAACACCAGTACCAGTGATGCAGCCAGAGTTACCTTTGTGGTAAATTTTAATTGTTGAAACATACGCACCCTGAATAGACTCATTATTATTTGAATTTTACAAGTTTAATCCTACCTCACTCTTGATTTAATTCAATCAAAGTAATAAAGATGGAATTTGTAATGAATTTATGTCGGTAGCTGCACCAAAATCTTTAATATTTTAATCAGTTAGCTTCTAATAAAAGCTTCAGTATTTTAGCCTAGTTACAAATCACTTTATTTATCTTTACGATAAAAATTCCTTGTTGGACTCATCTGTGCTATTTAATTCTAATGCGCAAAAACACACAGCTAAAATAGCTCTAAATAACGCGTTTTACGCCGATAGAATTAAGGATTGAAATGAATAAAACCACTGCGATTGAACAAGTTCGCGCAAGCTACAATGTCCGTCATTGGAGTCAAGGTTATTATGGTATTAATGATCAAGGTGAAGTGTATGTGGCACCTAATGCTGAACAGCCAGATCAAACAGTATCGTTAGCCTCTATTGCTGAACAAATTCAACAGCAAGGGTTATCACTGCCTGCGTTGGTAAGATTTCCACAAATACTCCATAACCGCGTACACAACTTGTGTGCCGCATTCAACGAAGCGATAGCTGCGTATAATTACCCAGAAAAATACTTATTGGTTTATCCAATCAAAGTAAATCAACAGCGTGAAGTGGTTGAAGAAATTTTAGCCAGCCAAGCTAACAATGAAGTTAAACAGTTAGGCTTAGAAGCTGGCAGTAAAGGTGAATTATTAGCAGTACTCGCAATGGCTCAAAAAGCCAGCTCGGTCATTGTTTGTAACGGTTACAAAGACAGTGAATACATTCGTTTAGCATTAATCGGCGAAAAACTAGGTCACAAAGTCAACATTGTTTTAGAAAAGCTATCTGAGCTAGACATGGTGTTAGCTGAAGCAAAGAAACTCAATGTTTCTCCACGTCTTGGTTTACGCGTGCGTTTAGCATCGCAAGGTAAAGGTAAGTGGCAGGCCAGTGGTGGTGAAAAATCTAAATTTGGTTTATCTGCATCTCAAGTATTAAGTGTGTTAAATAAGCTTAAAGCATTAAACATGACGGATACCTTGCAACTGGTTCATTTTCACTTAGGCTCACAAATGGCCAACATTCGTGATGTCCGTACCGGCGTGAGTGAAGCGGCACGCTTTTACTGTGAATTACGTCGTTTAGGCGCGCAACTTGTGTGTATGGATGTGGGTGGTGGTTTAGCAATCGACTATGACGGAACGCGCAGCCAGTCAAGTAATTCAATGAATTATTCATTAGCTGAATACGCTAATAATATTGTTTACACCATTGGTGACATTTGTAAGCAATACGACCAACCGATGCCGATGATTATTTCTGAATCAGGTCGTGCCTTAACGGCTCACCATGCAGTGCTGATCTCAAACGTTATTGGTACTGAGTCTTATAAAGCAGAAGACATCACTGAGCCTGGTGCAAATGCCCCGATTTTACTTAAAAATATGTGGCATTCATGGGTTCAACTTAACAATCGCGTTGATGATCGTGCCTTAATCGAGATTTTCCATGACTGTTTAAGTGATCTTGCTGAAGTCCATAGCCAATTCGGTATGGGTGTGCTGGGTCTTGAGCAACGTGCTTGGGCTGAACAAGTGAGCCTACGTGTCAGCTATGAGTTAAGCCAATTAATGGACAGTAAAAACCGTTTTCACCGTCCGATCATTGATGAATTAAATGAAAAATTAGCCGATAAATTCTTTGTCAATTTCTCATTATTTCAATCGTTACCCGATGCGTGGGGTATCGATCAGGTTTTCCCTGTTTTACCTTTATCAGGTTTAACTGAGGTACCTAAACGTCGTGCGGTGTTATTGGACATCACGTGCGACTCTGATGGTACAGTTGATCAATACGTTGATGGACAAGGCATCGAAACAACCTTGCCTGTGCCTGAATGGAATGCAGAATCACCGTATTTACTTGGCTTTTTCTTAGTCGGTGCGTACCAAGAAATTTTAGGCGACATGCACAACCTATTTGGCGATACCCATAGTACGGTTATCAACATGGATGATCAGGGAAATGCACATATTAGCGAAATCAATGAAGGTGACACAGTTGAAGATATGCTGCGTTATGTTCACCTTGACCCTGATTCATTCCGTGCAGCGTATGCTGAATTGGCACAAAGCAAGCTACCTGAAGACGAGCGTGAGTCAATCTTAGCTGAATTAGATTTAGGCCTAAAAGGCTACACTTACTTAGAAGATATTTAACGCTTAGGAGCGTACGATTAAATGAGCCAACTGTTTCAACGTGAAGAAACGTCGTTATTCAGTAACCCAATGACTTTTTTACGTCAGCCGCTAGTGCAAAATCCACTAAGCACTGATGCAGACATTGTGGTGTTGGGATTACCGTTTGATATGGCCACATCGGGTCGTTCTGGAGCCCGTATGGGCCCAGATGCAATCCGCCGTGCTTCAGTGAATCTTGCTTGGGAAGGCAAACGCTTCCCGTGGCAGTTTTCACTGACTGAGCATTGTAAAATCATCGATGCGGGTGATTTAGTGTATGCCCCTGGTGACTGTGAAGGCTTTACAGATTTAGTCGAGCAAGCGGCGACCGCTTTACTTGACCAAGGAAAAACCCTGTTAAGCTTAGGCGGCGATCATTTTGTGACTTTGCCATTGTTACGAGCCCATGCGAAGAAATTTGGTAAAATGGCGCTGATCCATTTCGATGCCCACACCGATACTTACAGCAATGGCAGCCGCTACGATCACGGTACTATGTTTTATCATGCCCCTAACGAAGGCATAATTGATAAACATCAGTCAGTGCAAATAGGCATTCGCACCGATTATACGCAGCAAGAACATGGTTTTAATGTCATCAATGCAATGCAAGCGAATGATTTAACACCTGAGCAAATAGTTTCTCAAATCAAGCAAACCATCGGTGACTTACCTGTGTATTTAACCTTTGATATTGATTGTTTAGATCCGGCATTTGCGCCTGGTACTGGCACCCCAGTTTGCGGTGGGTTAACCACTGATAAAGTTTTAAAGGTTTTACGTTTATTAACTGAGGTGAATATTGTTGGTATGGACGTAGTCGAAGTTGCACCAGCGTATGATCATGCAGAGCTAACAGCCTTGGCGGGTGCATCTATCGCGTTAGAGCTAATGCATTTATGGGCATTGCAACATAAAGATATTAAGTAACTAATAGCCAGTTTAGTGTGCCTAAAAAAACCGCCTTTCGGCGGTTTTTTATTTTAAGCTCAATTGATATTGTTGCCAACTTTCATTGAGATTAAGCTGGTTGATCTCTGCAAAGGTTTGCCACGACCATTTAATGGTATCATTCGGATCCAATTGCTGATTAATGACAGACAGTGAAATCTCATCATGGTGTTTGATTAACCAGTCTAAATAAAACGCCGTTTTTTTATAGCCAGAATCATAGTTCCCACCGACTTTTCGATGGCTAAGCTCAACATAGCCTGCTTGAATTCTAACTACATCTGCAATGCCTTCGATCACTGGGCCTATTTCTGCGTAATTATGATCATCGAGTTGATAAGCATGGGCAATTTCATGATATAAAATACCAATCAGTTCCTCTGTCAGCACGTCTGGATCATGGCTTAGTGAAAATTTTTCTAAATAGTCTCGACTGACCTTAATTATTGCGCCATTAAAATCGCCATTTTTATACGCCACCCCATCGAAACTGCTTAGAACAATTTTGAGGCTAGGAAGCTTTGGCGCCAAATGCGCTTCATCATAGAGTAATCGGGCAACATTGAAACTAATCTGTTTGATTAATGGCACCGTTAATAACGGCCAAACCGGATGACTTGCCTGAGCTTCTGTTTTAATTTGCACATCCGGTAATTGATAATCTAACCAAGCAATATCTGAATTAAAAGACAGTGTATTCAATGTCAAAGCTTCGCCCTGACTGGTGAATGACAGGCTAAGAGCCGCAACAACTAAAGCCACTTTTAAACAAGGTAAGGAAGTTCTATTCACTCTCATAAACCAGTACTCATTGAAGGTGGACGATGATTCTGCGCTTTACCCCAATTTTTATTCGGTTGGTCACTCATCACAACAACGAGTGTGCCACCTGCCATTATCTGTTGATGCGTAATAAAACTTCGAGACAGCGGCTTATCATTGAGCGTCACGCTCTTAATATATTGATGAGTCTCGCTAAAATTTTTTGCAACAACAGTGAAAATCTGATTATTCGGTAGTGTTAACGAAATACGGGGCAATTGAGGTGCACCAATGGCATAGCTTAAATCACCCGGTGCAACAGGATAAAAACCCATAGCCGAGAAGATATACCAAGCAGACATTTGGCCTACATCATCGTTTCCCGCTAAACCATCGGGTTTATCCGACGATAACGTATCCATAATTTGACGAATGCGCGCTTGAGTACGCCAAGGTTTACCTGCATAGTTATACAGATACGCAATATGGTGACTTGGTTCATTTCCATGGGCATAGTTACCAATTAAACCCGCTATATCTTCATGCTCTTTGATCATTTCATCAGATAAATGAGTGTCAAATAGAGCATCAAGGCGCTGTTCAAACTGATCGTCCCCCCCCATTAAATTAATTAAACCTTGAACATCGTGAGGAACATAAAAGGTATATTGATTGGCATTACCTTCTGTAAATGGCCCCATGTACTTGGCTTCTTCAGGATTAAATTCAGGATCCCACTGCCCTTTGCTATCACGTCCACGCATATACCCCGTTTGTTTATCAAATACGTTTTTATACGACAGCGCTCGTTGATAATATGCCTTGGCGTCAGTCGGTTTACCCATCGCTTCGAGTAGTCGCGCAATTGTGAAATCATCATAAGCATATTCAAGAGTAATCGAAACAGACTCAGGCAACACATCCATTGGGACATAACCAAATTGTTTATATTCAGACGTTGCATCATAAATTGGACTATTCGCTGTTGCTAACACAGCCTCTAATGCCAATTTCGTATCAAAGTTTCGGATCCCTTTTAAATACGCATCCGCAATCACAGAGACAGCATGATAACCAATCATCGTCCAAGTCTCATGGCCATGGAACGACCAAATCGGCAGCATATCGTCATAACTCTGTTGGTAATGATCGAGCATTGATTGCACCATTTCACCCACACGTTCTGGATCAATATAAGTTAACAATGGGTGAAGGGCACGATAGGTATCCCAAAGAGAGAACAAGGTATAATGTGTGTGATCTTTGCCTTGATGGATCTCTCCATCGACACCTCGATATTCCCCATTGACATCCTGATAAATCGAAGGAGCTTGCAGTGCATGATAAAGCGATGTGTAAAACTGGCGTTTTTGCGCCTCGCTGCCCTGTGCTTCAAATTTGCTTAAGTAGTGATGCCATTTTTTGGCTGCGCTAGCCCGTAAGGCTGTAAAATCCCAATCTGGAATTTCTGTATTTAAGTTTTCTAGTGCATTTGATTTACTGACCGCAGATAAGCCAACTTTGATTTTAATAGGTTGCTTGGTAGGGTTATTAAAACTGGCGACAAACTTTATCGCTTTACCCGCAGCTTCCTTTACTTGTTTGTTTTCGATTGTTGAGTGTTTTTCTTTTCCAAGACAGTCCATACAACGGTAGCGGTTATCATCAAGGTTGATAAACTGATAACTATCTATAGGTTGTGAAAACTCGATTGCAAAATACATTTGACGATTATTCGCCCAGCCATTCGTTGCCCGATAAGCCACTAGCGTGTGATCGTTTATTTTTCTAATATCACTCCAAATCACTTTATGCTTAAAATTGTAAATGGCTGTAGTTAAATCCAGCATAATATGTGCTTGCTGGCCTTTTCTGAATGTATATTGGTGCATCCCCGCTCGCTCTGTCGTTGTCAGCTCAGCCTTTATTTCGCTGTCGAGTAATTCAACAGCATAATAACCTGGGCTGGCCCATTCTTGATCATGAGAAAATCGTGAGCGGTAACCCGAATCAGGATCGGTCGACTTACCTGGGTTTAGTTGTACAGTATCTATCATTGGCATAATTAATAAGTCACCCAAATCAGCGTGCCCAGTGCCGCTAAAATGCGTATGTGAAAAGCCGACAATGGTAGCGTCATCATAATGATAACCCGCACAGCGTTTATAGATTTCAGGCTGTGGGTCTACCCCTCGCATCACGGTATCGGTGTCTGGGCTCAATTGCATCATGCCAAATGGCACGACAGCACCAGGAAAGGTGTGTCCATCCCCTCCTGTCCCAATAAAAGGATCAACCCATTTATTATTTGATTGCCCATAAACCGAAGTTGTAAATACGATTGCACTACAAACGACGGGCATTAAAACTTGTATTATTTTCATTATAAGCCCAATTAGACCGTTCCAATAAATTTAATAGTACCGTGATTATGAATACGTATTCAATACATAGATTTAAAAAAGATGAAATTATTGAGAAGCAATCGATTTAATTGATATTTATTACAGATACTTAAATAAAAAAAGAGCGCGAAATCGCACTCTTTTTAAACATAGTGGATACTATTTCTCTGGCAGCCAAGTGTGTTGTAATTTTGTCACATTGAATGCGAACCATAGAATAAACACATAACACACAGCAGGGATCAAAAAGCTAATCTGAATATCTGCGATATCAGCGATAAACCCTTGAACCAGTGGGATAATGGCACCACCAACAATGGCTAAACACAACCAACCTGATCCCTTGCTTGTCTGTGAGCCAAGCCCTTCAATGGACAAAGTAAAAATAGTTGGAAACATGATTGAATTGAATAAACCGATGGCAAGGACCGAGTACATTGCAATATGACCGCTGGTATTAACCGTAACAAGCAATAGCGTAATCACCATCGCACTGTTAAATAACAAGACTTTCCAAGGTTTCACTGTTTGCATTAAGTAGGCACCAATAAAACGCCCGACCATCGCCCCACCCCAATAATAACTAATCAGTTTAGCGGCAGCGTGTTCTTCCAACCCAGCAATGTGAGGATCAGCAAAATAATTGACTAAGAAACTGCCAATAGATACTTCAGCCCCTACGTAACAAAATATTGCTATCACGCCCATTAATAAGTGTTTCGCTTCAAGCAAAGACCGCTCTGGCTCATGGCTGCTGTTATCTGAATGATGTTCATGTAATTCAGGTAATTTTAAAAATGCAAACACGATTGCAATACTGAGTAGCGCACCTGCAATCATTAAATAAGGTAATTTAACCGAATCTGCTTGAGCAGCTTCATTAATCAACGCACCTGTGCCACCAAAAAATAACGCGGCACCAACTATCGGTCCTATCGTTGTTCCGAGTGAATTCAAAGCTTGAGCTAAATTTAAGCGACTAGAAGCGGTTTCAACTGGGCCAAGCGCAGCTACATAAGGGTTAGCAGATACTTGTAAAATAGTGATACCACCAGCCAAGATAAATAAGGCCGCTAAAAATAGGCTATATTCATGCACAGCTGCAGCCGGATAAAACAAACAGCAACCTAAGGCTGCGACTGTCAAACCAATAATCACCCCTTTTCGATAGCCTACTTTACGTACCAACATACCCGCAGGTAACGACACAATAAAATAAGCTCCAAAAAAGCAAAATTGAATTAGCATCGCTTCGGTATAACTTAAATCGAAGACCGCTTTTAAACGGGGAATTAACACATCATTTAAGACGGTAATAAATCCCCATAAAAAAAACAAAGTCGTCATTGCTGTTAGCGGTAACAGGTAATTTTTATTATCTTGAGCCTCACCAGTTGAGAAAGACTGGTTTAAATTCACTTCACTCACATTTAACTCTCCATTAACGTTGTGCTTCGATTGTACACAGCAAGGATATAAAATCACAATTAATTTAATGGATCGTTCCAAAAGAAAATTAAAACAGGTATAGTTTATTTAATCAGATATAAATTGAGCCAATCATGCCAGACTTTAAATCCATTGAATTTTTGCGCCAACATATACAATCCATTATGGCGTTTTACGATCCACGTAGCCTTGATCAACAAGGTGGTTTTTATCATTTTTTTAAAGATGATGGCACTGTTTACAATTCAAGTACCAGGCACTTGGTATCCAGTACACGGTTTGTGTTTAATAACGCCATGGCCTATTGCGAGTTTAATATTCATGATTATCAATTGCGAGCCGAGCACGGCCTGAAATATCTTAACCAACAGCATCGTCAAGAAAATGGCGGTTTTGCTTGGTTGCTTGAGAATAACCAGGTAGCTGATGGCACAAATCACTGCTATGGCTTGGCGTTTGTTTTACTTGCTAATGCTGTAGCGATTAAAGCTGGCGTTTTAGCTGCAAGCGACGCACTCGTGACGACGTGGCAGTTTTTAGAAAAGCACTACTGGCAACCCAATCATGGTTTATATTTAGATGAAATCAGTGATGATTTTTACCAGACAAGTCCATATCGTGGTCAAAATGCCAATATGCATTTATGTGAAGCACTGATCACTTGTTATGAGGCCACAGATAACACTCTGTATCTTGATCGTGCTTTACTCATCGCTCACAACATAACAGTTCGTCAAGCAGACTTGGCCAATGGATTAGTGTGGGAACATTACGATCAACATTGGCAAGTAGATTGGATTTACAACATCGATAATCCGAAACATTTATTTCGTCCTTGGGGTTTTCAGCCCGGACATTTAACGGAATGGGCGAAACTGTTGATCATGCTAAATCGACATCGTCCGAACGTTTGGCTTGTTGAACGTGCTGAAGCCTTATTTTTGACCGCACTTGATACAGCTTGGGATCAAGAGCATGGCGGCATCTATTATGGTTTTGCCCCCGATAAAACAATTTGTGATGATGATAAGTATTTTTGGGTGCAAGCTGAGTCAATCGCGGCAGCAGCACTATTGGCAATAGAAACAGGTAAAGCAGTGTATTGGCAATGGTATGATAAAATTTGGCAATATGCGTGGCAACATATGATTGACCATAAGCATGGTGGTTGGTACCGCATTTTAACGCGTGATAATCGGCCCTATAGTGACGAAAAAAGTCCCGCAGGAAAAACAGATTATCATACAATGGGCGCCTGTTATGAAGTGATCCGAGCACTAAGATTAAAGGAGAAATGTTAATGAGTGTAATTTGTTTTGGTGAAGTACTCATTGATTTTTTGTCAAATGGCCAAAGCCCAGAGTCATTTACTAAATTTGCGGGTGGTGCACCAGCGAATGTCGCCGTTGGGATAAGTAAACTAGGGGGCAAAAGTTCGTTTTGTGGCATGTTAGGTGATGACATGTTTGGCCAGTTTTTACATCAAGAGCTTACTCATTTTGGCGTCAACGTTGAGTATTGTGTCGCGACTTCAGCGGCCAAAACTGCACTGGCTTTTGTCTCACTCAATGAACAGGGCGAGCGCTCGTTTAGTTTTTACCGACCACCTGCCGCTGATTTATTATTTAAAACAGAACATTTTGACCAACAAATGTTTGCTTCTCATGGTTACTTCCATTTTTGTAGTAATAGCCTGACAGAAAAAAGTATTCATCAAACCACCATAGCAGGAATTGAATTAGCCAAGCGCCATGGTTTATTAATTAGTTTTGATATGAATTTAAGGCTTAATTTATGGCCTCACCAGCGATATACCGCAGAGCGGATCTGGCAATGTATATCTCATTCTCATATCCTTAAGTTGGCCAAAGAAGAATTAACTTTTTTGTCGAATAACAGCCATAAACCCAGTACCGATGAACACACCATTGCACGCTGTTTAGGCCTTGGCGTTAAACAAATCATCATCACTAATGGGGCTGATCCAATCACCATTTATAGCCAGCAACACACTCGCCAAATTAATGTCTCTGCTATCGAAGCCTGCGATACGACCGCTGCAGGTGATTCGTTTATGGCGGGGGTATTATTTTATCTTGATAAACGCGCTGTTTCTGTTTCAGATCTGACAGACGATCACCTAACTCGCGCAGCTGAGTTTGCTGCAACATGTGCTGCTGTGACCGTCAGTCGATATGGTTCGTTTGTTGCGCTTCCAACACACAATGATCTTTAAATTATGGGCAGTAAAATCAAACTTAATGATTGATTTTTTTAAACCACAGGCTGGTGTTTGGCACCAGTTTGAGGTCTACTAGTCTTGTATTGGTTTAAATGGATTTAAATTAGCCAATCGCTAAGTCTTCAAGGAACCAAGTCCGCGTTAAAAGCCGCGCTTTGCTGCTGACCACTTATAGTTTAGTAGGTAACCCATGGAACAATATGAACATGCCAAACAGGCATTGCAACTCATCGATCTCACTAGTTTAAATGATACAGATACCGACCAGAGCATTATTCAACTGTGCCAACAAGCCAAAGTTGGCCCGTTTAACGTGGCGGCATTATGTGTTTACCCTCAGTTTATAACATTAGTAAAAACCACCCTCGAACAGCTTGCACTTTCATCGGTGTTGGTTGCTACAGTAGTGAATTTTCCTGAAGGTAATGATCCTCTTGAGTCTGTACTTAAACAAACACAGCAAGCACTTGACAACGGCGCTGATGAAATTGATTGTGTGATCCCCTATCAATCGCTTTTACAGGGAGATGAACAAGCTGTGACAACCCTAGTCAAAGCCGTTAAAAAAGTATGTGGCCAGCACACTCTCAAAATCATTATTGAATCTGGCGCCTTGCAAAACGAAATAATGATAAAACGAGCCAGTGAATTGGCTATCTTTGCTGGTGCAGATTTCATTAAAACCAGTACAGGAAAAGTACCAATAAATGCGACTCTACCTGCCGCATCGATTATGCTCAATGTGATTAAGACAAGTCAGAAACCAGTTGGTTTTAAAGCGGCGGGTGGCGTTAAAACTCTCACACAAGCAAAAGAATATTTGCATATAGCGGCTCAAATAATGGGGGAACAGTGGATTAATTGCCAACATTTTAGATTTGGTGCTTCGGGCTTGCTACATAACTTACAAGCCGTATTATCAAATCGAGTCGCTACACAGCAAGAGCAAGTTAAATCTGATTATTAATCGCAGCCAGAGAGAGAAAAACCACCATTTGGTGGTCTTTTTCTATCTGTTTAACTTTTTAATGTCGCTCAGCACTATTTTATTATTCGCATCGCGACTTTGCCTTATCAACTCATCACCATCAACGATGTGCTCGGATTTAGCCAGTCGATCGTACAAAAGTACATTCACGGTGGCCGCTAAATTCATACAGCCAATGGTGGGAATATATACGACCTCGTCACACCAAGCTAACACGTCTTTACTGACTGAGCCGTCTTCAGGGCCGAAAACATAAAAAGCATCATGGGGATGGGTAAATTTTGGTAAGGAGGTCGCCCCTTCAATTAATTCAACTGCCACGACTTTACAGGTTGATGAGCGTACCTGTTGTAAATCTTCAACACCGACTAATGGTATTTTATCCGTAATATTTTTAGTATCAGTGTGAAATTTTCTGGCTTTATCAAAACGTGTGCCTGTGTAATAGACATTATTGACACCGTAACAGCCTGCGGCACGCATGACAGCCCCAACATTGGTTGGACTTTTTGGGTTAATCAGCCCTATTGCCACTTTTTTACATTGATCCATATCGATTAATCCATATCAAAGGTAGGCCAAGTAGCAATGTAATCTTGGAAGTTATCTAAATTGACTTCGTTGTCTTTTACAACTTTATCTTTCACACTGATCCCAGCGTCATGCATCACTGTTTTGTCGCCACCATGATGAAGTGGATGCCAACTAGCCAAACCTCGGCCTTCGTGCAGACGTCGGTAGCTGCAACTTTGCGGCATAAAGAAAATATCTTTTAAGTTTTCTTTCGTGAGTTTGACGCAGCTGGGCACGAGGCGTTGTCGATTTATATAATCAGTACACGTACAGGCTGATGCATCTAAGTATTGACAAGCAATGTTTGTAAAGATGACTTCTTCACCATCGCGTAAAGTATCTGTCGGCGTAAATTCATCCTCATCTTCATCACTGTCGATAAATGAATTCAAACAACACTTGCCACAACCATCACAAATGGCTTCCCATTCTTGTTGTGTCATTTCTGACAAACTTTTCTGTTGCCAGAAACTCTCTTGTAACATACTACTTCAACCTAATCGCCCCGATAAGGCGGGCATTTTAGCCCAAAGCCTTAAGCGGCGCAAAAATGATTGAATGAATAGAGACTAAATCTTCGGATAACCAATTTGATCTGATAAGAAACCGACTGACGTGGCAAAATAGTAAGAACGATTCCAATGCATTAACGCTTTATAATTGTCATACGCTAAATACATACGTCCATTGATATCATCAGGCATCACCAGCGCAGCTGTTAGCGTCACATCTGGTAAATTAGTCCCATCTGCACGTCTTACACCTAAAGCCTGCCATTTGCTTAAGTCACGTTCAGATACTTTCCATTCGTTGAGCCACTCTTTGCGAGAGCGTGTACCACGCTTAAGTACATACTGCGCATCAAATGATTCAGGAAGTTGCACTTGTCTTCCCCAAGTTAACGAGTCATTCCAACCGGCTTGTTTCAAATAATTAGCAATTGAAGCAAAGGCATCGAGTTGGTTTTGCCAAATATCTTTTTTTCCGTCTTTATCATAATCAACTGCATACGCCATAAAGGAAGTGGGCATAAACTGAGTTTGACCCATCGCCCCCGCCCATGAGCCTTTGAAATTATCAATATCAATATGTCCTTGCTTTAAAATATCTAACGCAGCCCACAATTGATTTTTATACATGGTTTCACGTCGCCCATCGAAGGCCAAGGTCACTAACGAGGAAATGACTGGGAACGAACCTTGAATTTTACCAAAATTACTTTCCAACCCCCACAACGCAACAATAAACCGTGCTTGAACACCAAATTCCTCGGCAATTTTTTCAAGTTCTACTTTATTTTCTGCATACAGTTTGCGAGCCCGGTCGACTTTCCATTTTGGTACCCGTTTTGGCAGGTAGGTTTCGAGTGTCTCTTTCACTTCGGGTTGATTTTTATCCGCTTTAAGCACTTTCTTTTTAAATGTGACTGTCGCGAATGCTTGTTCAATTAATGCCGATTCATACCCTTTTTCTAAAGCTTCAGACTTTAATTTGACGACATATTGATTAAATTTTTCTTGTTGTTCATCTGCGTTAACTGCACTTGTCAAACATAAACCTGCAGCACTAAAGACTAAAAACGCAATTTTTTTTATCACAGCTGATTTGCTCCATTTTCTTTTCTGAGTTGGTCTAGCAGATTGTCAGTTGGTGGTGGGATTTGCAAGTAAAAACCTTTATCGGATAGTTGTTCACGCACTTTATCAACGTCAGCAACGCCGAGGGCTTTTCTATCACGAATATTGATTACCATCACGAGTATTGGTTTACCAAAAGTCGACATTAACGCTTCTGGCACCTTGGAAAAATCATCTTTTCGTTCTACATAAAGATAAGTATCAATTTTTTTACTACTTTTATAGACAGCGGTTAACATTCTATGCCTTTTACGTCTTGCTTATAGATGGTCGACACTATAACATGGAAGAATTAAAAAGTGAGAGAATTTGCGGCCGGCGCTAGCGTTAAACAACGATTAAATAATAAAGGTACGCGGATCATTAGAGCCCCTATGTCAGAACAAATATTCGAATTAAAAGGCAATTTATTTACCCTATCGGTTTTACATTTGTATCAAAGCGATAGTGCCCTTCTTGCCAAACAATTAGACGAAAAAATAGCACAAGCCCCTAAATTTTTTTATGGCGCCCCCATCGTTATAAACCTGCAATCAGTACAAGAACAAGCACTCGATTTTACAGCACTCAAACAAATATTATTAGATTTAAAGCTTAACCCTGTTGGTATATGCAATGGCAGTGAGGGACAAAATGCTCAGGCAAAAGAGGCCATGTTATCCGTGCTCAATTATGCACAAGATAATAAACCAGCTGCACCTGTCTCTTCTAGCAACTCAATAGTTGAAAAAGAAGTGTATTTACCCCCTCAAGTCATCCAAGGTACGGTGCGCTCTGGCCAACAAGTTTATGCCAAAAACCGCGATTTAATCGTTCAAGGCTCCGTGAGTCACGGAGCAGAAGTCATTGCTGATGGCAATGTTCATATTTACGGTACGCTAAGAGGGCGTGCTATAGCTGGCGCACAAGGATACAGTGACGCACAAATATTCTGTCAGAAATTAGAGGCAGAGCTTGTTTCAGTCAATGGAAATTACTGGTTAAGTGAATCACTCCAAGGTGCTCACTGGGGTTTACCAGCCTGTGTGCAATTAAAACAAGAAACTTTAGAAATTACCGCATTGGTTAAAGGATAACACTCATGGCAAAAGTTATTGTCGTTACTTCAGGTAAAGGTGGTGTAGGCAAAACTACATCAAGTGCAGCAATCGGCACTGGCCTAGCTTTAAAAGGGTACAAAACCGTTATAATTGATTTCGATATTGGTTTGAGAAATCTAGACTTAATAATGGGCTGTGAGCGTCGAGTAGTCTATGACTTCGTCAATGTTATTAACGGTGAAGCAAACCTTAACCAAGCTTTGATTAAAGATAAACGAGTCGAAAAACTATTTTTACTGCCAGCTTCACAAACTCGAGATAAAGATGCGCTCACCAAAGATGGCGTTGAAAAAGTACTGAATGAATTAAAAGAAACGTTCGATTTTATCGTGTGTGACTCACCAGCAGGTATCGAAGCAGGTGCGATGATGGCACTGTATTTTGCTGATGAAGCCATTGTGACCACGAACCCTGAAGTGTCTTCTGTGCGTGACTCAGATCGCATATTGGGCATTTTACAAAGCAAATCAAAACGTGCCGAAGAAGGCCGAGATCCAATCAAAGAGCATTTATTGTTAACCCGCTATAACCCTGAGCGTGTTGAGCGTGGTGAAATGCTCTCAGTCGAAGATGTTCAAGATATTCTTGCTATCGATTTGTTAGGTGTTATTCCTGAATCTCAAGCAGTACTTAATGCATCTAACTCTGGTCAACCTGTGATCTTAGATGGTCAATCAGACGCTGGCCAAGCATATCAAGATGCCATAGAGCGTCTGCTTGGAGAAGTGATAGATTTTCGCTTTTTAAGCGTCGAGAAAAAAGGTATTTTCAAACGGATATTTGGAGGATAGTGTGTCATTATTAGATTATTTTCGCTCACCCAAGAAAGCAACGGCATCCGTTGCAAAAGAGCGCTTACAAATCATCGTAGCGCATGAACGTTCGCAGCGAGGCACACCTGATTATTTGCCGCAACTAAAACAAGATATTCTTGATGTGATCCGCAAATATGTCGCCATTAGTTCAGATCAGGTTCAAGTCCAATTTGAACAAAATGAAGACGATTTATCCGTGCTAGAGCTTAATGTGACTCTACCTGACGAACGTAAATAACATCCAATAACAAAGGGTTGCTTTCGCAACCCTTTGTTATTTATCCCAATCATCTAAGCTGTTACCAATTATTTTTTTTCGCCAACCCGTCATTAGATCTGGTACTAAAGACGCTTGTTTATCAGCTGCTGATAATTTCCAATGCCAAGATAAAAATTGATTAATTTGTTTTTTACTCGCGATTACATCCAGCGGGATCCCTGTTGCATCTGCAACTTTTGCCAGCCGCTGCTTAATGATTTTAGCAAAACGTTTGTATTGTGGAAAATCTATCAGTCTTTTGACTTTTTCAGGTAAGAGTTCTGGTGAACCATTTTGGCCTTTGCTGACACAGGCTAAGATTTCCTTCCCTGATTTATTTACTTCCATCACTTCAACGCCAGGCACATTGCGTAACTGAGTTAAAGATTGAGGTTTCCGTCTCGCTATTTCGAACATGTTATGTTCTTTCAAAATAAAGCCAAGTGCCAAATTCTTATTGCGCGCTTTGTCACGGCGCCAGACCGCTAACTCTCTTAAAATTGCCAATTCAGATGGTGCCAATTGCCACGCATTTTTAATCTCGAGGTACAAGGTTTCGTTGGGCGTCTGGTACGCACGTTTACAAACAAGTAATTCGCTTTCCCCTAATACAACCTCGAGCAAATCACGTTCAGCTATTTGTTGATAAATAATCTCAAAACAAGGCATTAAATGAAGCACATCACCTGCTGCATATTCAAGTTGCTTGGTGGTAAGAGGACGTTGCAACCAATTAGTGCGCGATTCACTCTTATCTATTTCTAAGTGGAGGAGTTTTTCAACCATTGAAGCAAAACCGACACAATTTGGCTCTCCCAATAATGACAGAGCAAATTGTGTATCAAACATCGGGCTAGGCACACATTGGCCATGTTTGATACATACTTCAACATCTTCAGAGGGTGAATGAAACACTTTTAAAATCGACTGTTCAGTCATCAACTGCCAAAAAGCCGTTAAATCTAAATCACTACACGGATCTATCAATGCTAAATGTTCGCCATCATATACTTGAATAAGCGCGATTTCAGGATACAGAGTACGACGACGCATAAATTCGGTATCGATGGCAAGAATGGTTTTTTTTGCAATACGTTCGAGGTACTGATTGAGTTCTGACTGGTCTGTTATGGTTTGATAATTCAAATCTTCGCCCTTTTATTAGAAAAGCCGGCATTAGCCGGCTTTTCTTAACTTGCTTCTTTTAAGGCACGCCTTAAAATTTTCCCAACATTCGTTTTAGGGAGCTCTTCCCTAAACTCAACAAATTTAGGGACTTTGTAGTTAGTTAGATTTTTTCGACAATGGTCTATTATATCTTTTTCTGTTAAAGATTGGTCTTTTTTAACAACAAAAATCTTCACTTGTTCGCCACTAATTTCATGGGGCACACCCACTGCAGCAACTTCAAGGATCCCCTGATTCATCATGCAGACTTCTTCGATTTCATTTGGAAACACGTTAAAGCCAGAGACGATGATCATGTCTTTTTTACGATCAACAATAAAGAAAAATCCTTCATCATCATATGTCGCAATGTCACCAGTCGCAAACCACCCATCTTTCATGCATTCAGCTGTTGCTTCTGGTCGTTTATAGTAGCCTTGCATAACTTGTGGGCCTTTCACCCACAATTCGCCAGCTTCACCTTTAGCAACCTCTTGGCCATCTTCGCCCATGATTTTTATATCGGTGCTCGGAGCTGGTAAACCGATTGAACCGTTGTAACCATCTAAGTCATAAGGGCTTATCGTTACCAAAGGTGCACATTCAGTTAAACCATAGCCTTCAACGAGTCGACTTTTAGTCACTTGTTGCCAGCGCTCAGCAACCGGCCTTTGCACTGCCATTCCACCGCCTAATGAGAGTTTTAGATTTGAAAAATCTAATTCATCAAACCCTGGCGTATTCAATAAACCATTAAATAACGTGTTCACACCGGTAATTGCAGTGAATTTATTATTTTTTAGCTCTTTAACAAAACCTGGCATATCACGAGGGTTTGTGATCAGGAGATTTAAGCCTCCGTATTTCATGAAAGTGAGGCAGTTCGCTGTCAAAGCAAAAATATGATATAGTGGAAGTGCCGTGACCACGACTTCTTTTCCACGATCAAGTACTTTATCTAAGCAACCAGATACTTGCTCGAGGTTTGCAACCATGTTGCCATGGCTTAACATTGCCCCTTTCGAAACGCCAGTTGTTCCACCTGTATATTGCAAGAAAGCAAGATCTTCATGATGAAGTTCAGGACGTTGATATTTTCCTTCATCTGCATCAGACATTAATTGGTTGAACGCAATCGGGTTTGGTAATTTAAAGGCTGGCACCATTTTTTTAATGTGCTTAACCACAAAATTAACCAAATGTTTTTTTAGCCCACCACACATGTCGCCAATTTCACTCAGGACAATATGTTTAACTTGTGTCTCTTGTAACACCTCTTCAAGAGTATGAGCAAAGTTTGCCAAAATGATGATAGCTTGGCTGTCCGAGTCATTAAGCTGGTGCGCTAATTCTCGCGCTGTGTAAAGTGGATTAACATTCACCACAGTACAACCAGCTCTTAAGGTACCAAGAATCGCGATAGGGGTTTGCAATAAATTGGGCATCATAACTGCCACTTTATCGCCTTTTTTTAGCCCTAAATCATTTTGTAAATAGGAAGCAAATTTCTTTGTCGCCAGATCTAATTCTTGGTAAGACAGAGTTTTGCCCATATTGGCAAATGCAGGTAACTGCGCATAGTCTGCGAAACTTATTTCAAATAGGTCTAGCAGGGAGTTGTAGTGTCTTGGATCTATTTGTTCAGGCATGCCCTCGGGATACCTTTTAAGCCAGATTTTATCCACCGTTAGCCCCTCTTATTTTTATTCATTATAGTAACCTTAAATCAACTAAGGCGATTAAACAATTGAGTATTTACTCTAAATGGTCGCACATCATCACACATTTGCTTAAAAGTTACAATTAGCTCACGATAAAGGCGTGATGATTCCTTGTAAGACTTGCGCTACAGCTATGGGATTATCCATATGACAGTGGTGACCACCTTCAACATTAAATACTGTTATTTTTTTATATTCAGGTCCAAACAGCTCATAGGCTGATTTCATTTGCTCCAAGCCAGAAGCCGCAAGAATTAAATTCACTGGTATGCGGATCTCTTGACAAACTGCTTTAGCCTGAGCTAAGTCAAACCTAAAACCTGAATGATGTTTTAATTTTGGGTCAATGGTGAGTTTTACGCCAGTCCCATCAACAATTGTATTTCGTTCCATTAATAATCGACATGATTCTAATGAAAGATCGCTAACTTTCAATCGTTTATCAATCAACTCATCAATATTTTTGTAGCCACTACGTTGAGTTTTTTTTAGTCTTGTTCGTTCCCTCATTATAATTGCTTGTCGCAGTTGTGTTACTGTGTCTTTTTCGGATGTCGTAACAAACCCAGCGCCGTCAATCAAGGTTAACGATTTAACCATCGACGCAAAGCAAGCAGCAAAAAGACTGACCACCATCGCGCCCATCGAGTGCCCGACTAAATGAATGGGACCTTCATAATTTTGTGATATGACTTGATATAAATCATCGACATAATCGATGAAATAATAATGCGCCTGCGAGTGTCGCCAATCAGATAACCCATGTCCAGGTAAATCCAGTGCGACAGCATTAATTTCTTTAAGTTCAGAGAATAACGGTAAAAAACTCGCGCTATTATCTTGCCAACCATGCACTGCGAGTAGAGTATCAGCGGTTTTATCACCACATTGCTGAGCGCTGATCTTTAAGTCTGGGGTATTAAAGGTTAGTTGATTTATTCTCATGTTACTTTCCTTAACTTTTCGGCAGGTATTTTGAGTGTTTTACCGATTTTTAGTTTTTATTCTCGAGTTTTCACCCTAAAATGGCCTGTCGTTAATAAAAAGAACATACTATGAAATACATGATTTCCCTAGGCGCAATTAGTTTATTTTCAAGCGCACTTTACGCAAACTCTCCAAAAAACATCATCTATATGATTGGTGATGGTATGGGCCCTGCTTATACTACTGCCTACCGTTATTATTCTGATAATCCGGCAACTAAAGATGTCGAAACAACGATATTTGACCAGCTTTTAACCGGTATGGCGCGCACTTTCCCCGATGATCATACTTATGTTACCGACAGCGCGGCCGGCGCTACTGCACTCAGTACCGGACAAAAAACGTATAATGGTGCTATTGCTGTTGATACGCATAAAAAGCCGTTATTAACAATGCTTGAAATTGCCAAACAAAAAAATATGACAACGGCTTTGGTTGCAACATCACAGATAAATCATGCCACACCAGCCAGTTTTGCGGCTCATAATATTCATCGTAAAAATTATAACGAGATTGCTGATGACTATATCGATAATAAAATAAACGGCCAGTACCCTGTTGACCTTTTACTCGGAGGCGGAACTAAGTATTTCATTCGAGAAGATCGTAACCTAATCGCCGAATTCAAAAAAGCAGGCTATTTATACACAGATAAACTGTCTGATCTTCAAAACATTGGTCAACTACCTGCTATCGGCTTATTTGCCGATATTGCCATGAGTTACGCAGCTGATTCAGGTGAAAACCACCTGTCATTAATGACCAAGAAAACTCTGGATTTGCTTACTAATCAAAACGAAAAAGGTTTTTTTGCCATGATTGAAGGCAGTCAAATCGATTGGTGTGGACATGCAAACGATATTCGGTGCGCAATGGCTGAAATGCACGATTTCGCTCAAGCCGTTACATTAGCAAAAGAGTTTGTAGATCAACATCCAGATACTTTGCTTGTCATCACAGCGGATCATTCAACAGGAGGATTAACTCTGGGTGCGCATGGCGAATACAAGTGGGATACATCCGTAATTAAAGAAGTCAGTGTCAGCGCGAGTAAATTAGCGTCAGAAATAACACAAACGTCAGATGTTAAACAAACATGGGACCACTATGTAAAATGGCCGTTAACCACTGACCAAGTTGACATAATACGTAACGCTAAAAAGATTGATAATGAATCTATCTTTAATGCAGTGCGAACAATTATAAATGAAAAGAGTTATACCGGTTGGACGACGGGCGGTCATACAGCAATTGATGTGCCTGTTTTTGCCTACGGCGCTGGCAGTGAGCAATTAAGAGGCCACCTAAACAATACTGATATCGCCAATACGCTCATCGACTTTATCAAGCTATAAAAATCAGGAGGCAATGTCTCCTGATAATTTATGCATAAATATCGACACCAACAAGTTGCTGAATTTCTTCCCTTCTATCTAAGTTTGCTAGCGTTTTATAAACTTGGATAGCTGCACTCATCTTCTGTGTAGGTTGATCATAAATGGTTGAGTGCGATTCATTAAAGGGATTTTGCTTGGTTAAGTTTAGTAGCGTGTTTGCGTCAGCTCTAATGTATGGCTGATGCTGAGATTCTGAGGAAGCTGTTGATTGCAGATCAGCCTGCACCTTTTTTGCGGCAGGCCGATATAATCGAACTGAATCAATGTTTGAATTTACAATCAAACTCACAACGTTTCCCTATAAGTTGCAGACGCTAGTAAGTATAAATGACAATTTAAAATTTTACATAGGTTATAAAACAATCATTCTCGACCCGGTAATTTCTTCCATGTTACGGTATCGCGTACATAAACAGGCTGAGCCTCTTCAGCCGATGTAGCCAAGCCCTGTTCAAACTGTGTTTGGGCTATAACCAGCATATATTCACTGTTTGGCAATAAAATCTGTCCATCAATACGAATCATCTCACTCAAAATAATTTCTGGATAGGCCTGCCACCCTGTTCCCACTGCAACTCCTTTAACATCATCTAACACCAATTCACCCGGCTTCAGAACTGCTTCATCACCAACCAGCTTTGCCATGCCATTCTTGTCACGCTGGTAATGAGCGAAATAAACCTCGGACATACGCGCATCAATCGCAACAAAAATATTATCCACCGCATGTTTTTCTAACGCTTCTTGAGCCATCACTTGCATAGTTGAAATACCAACAACCGGTATGTTAGCTGCGTAAGCGAGCCCTTGTGCGATAGAAACACCAATACGTACGCCAGTAAAACTTCCGGGTCCACGACCAAATGCAATAACATCGATATCGTTTAAATTAACAGCGGCTTGAGACAACATAGCTTTGATTGTCGGTAAAATTTTTTGACTATGCTGCTGCGGGCACTCTTCAAAATGACAACTAGTACGCTGCGCTTGAACAGCTACAGATAATGCTTCAGTGGATGCGTCAAACGCTAAAATATTTTGGCTCATATTACTCTATTAATGTTAAAAATTCGGCGGCTTTATCTAAATCTCGGGTCCGGCTCATTGGTGGTAAGCTCGCTAAAAATAAACCACCATATTGTTTTGTGACCAAACGGTTATCACAAATCACCAACACCCCCTTGTCCTGTTGATCACGAATTAAGCGACCGACCCCTTGTTTGAGCGTAATAACCGCTTGTGGGAGTTGAATTTGTGAAAATGGTTCTCCCCCTTGTGCTTTACAATCACGCATTCTAGCTTGTAACAAAGGATCATCTGGCGCAACAAAAGGAAGTTTATCAATAATAACACAACTTAGGCTACTTCCACGCACATCAACCCCTTCCCAAAACGAAGCTGTGCCGAGTAACACTGCATTACCATGACGTTGATATTTTTCTAACAAGATCCGCTTTGATGTTTGACCTTGGACGAAAATAGGGTAGTCGACCAACGAGCTCAGCCCTTGGGCAACCAGATTCATAACCCGATAACTTGTAAATAATACAAAACAGCGTCCTTTTGCCGCATTGATCATTGCCAAAGAAACCTTTACCAGAGCATGAGCCATTTCAGGAGAGTTGGCTTCGGGTAAATATCTTGGTAAACACAATAGTGCTTGATTGGGGTAATCAAAGGGGCTATCAACAATGATACTTTGTTTCGGAGTTAAACCAAGAGCTTGATTAAAATGCTTTAATTCACCGTTTACTGAGAGCGTAGCAGACGTGAAGATCCATCCAGCTTGAGATTGCTCGATTAATTGGGCAAATTTTTCTGATATATTGAGCGGCGTTACATGAAAACTGACATTACGTCGAGTTGTTTCATACCAATAACTAAAGCCGACTTCTTTAGTGTCGAACATCGTTTCTAGCAGTTTACGTAAACTGACACAGCGATCGAATAAATGAGTAATAGAGTCCGTGCGTTCCAACGCTAATTTGGTCACTTGATATAAAAAAGTGATGTCATTGACGATTCGTTCGACTGCTCGTGTAATGCTCGGATTTTTGAGCGCTTCACGCCAATCTGCACGAATACTATCAATCGGAAATTGCAGACGAAAGTCCGCGACACTGGACTCGAGTTTATCGAGTGCTTTACCGAGTTGGATCATGTCGAACAGCTCAGTTCGATACACTAACCTTAGATCTTTAATCAGATCAAACAAGGATTTTGTGCTGACCGTCTGACCAAAATACTGACTCGCAATTTCTGATAACTGATGTGCTTCATCAAAAATATACGCATCTGCAGTTGGAATAAGCTCACCGAAACCGCCCTCTTTTACTGCCATATCAGCAAAAAATAAATGGTGATTAACGACAACTAATTCGGCTTCAATCGCATTCAAACGAGCATTTTTTATATAACACTGATCGAACTCTGGGCATTCTTTCCCTAAACAATTTTCGGCGGTCGAAGTGACATAGGGTAACACTTTGGCATCTTCTTCAATACCGATACAATCAGCCATATCACCTGACTGAGTTTCGGTAGCAAACTTAGCAACCATAGCAAGTTCATGCATGATGTCATTGTCATCAGTCGGCACATGACTAACATGCTGGTTTAATCGATGTGGGCAAAGATAATTAGCGCGGCCTTTTAGTAACGCCGTTTTCTTACCTTTGGTAAGCACTTTTAATAATTTGGGTAAATCTCGATGATAAAGTTGTTCTTGTAAAGCTTTAGAGCCCGTAGAAATGATGACTTTTTTGTCACTGAGTAACGCAGGAGCAAGATACGCAAACGTTTTACCTGTACCAGTGCCCGCCTCAACAACTAATTGCTGCTGATGTTTGATCGCGTGCTCAACAGCCAGTGCCATATCAATTTGCGCTTGGCGAGGTTGGTACCCTTTAATCTGCAGTGCCATCGGACCCGAAGCACTAAATACATCTGCTAAATTCGCCATTAAAAAGCTAAGTAAGGACCTAAGAAAACAGGATAGTACGTGACTCTCACTAAGATAACCAGCTCAAATTCCTTTACGCCCACGTATCTAAGTGACTCCCTTTTTCGTCTTCTTGTTCATCAGGCTCACTTTTATCATCTGAGAGCATTCTTTTTTTTAAATCTAACTGCTTTAAATCTTTTGTTAATTTCTTAATTTTCGCATCTTGCACACCCGCAACAATAATTGAACGCCTTTCAAGTGGTGTTACATAAGCAATTCGAGGCAAGAAAGGCAAAATCGCATCCATTAACAACTCCTTAAATTATACCGTGTACCTAATCTATATTATCGACAGTTATACCATATTCTTTAAATGACGAAATTTTTTATTGCACCCGTAGCCAAAGCATGATTATCTATATAGCAAGTAAACAATACTTAAACATTTATTAACAAGAGTACATACAATGACGTTTAACCTGAACACTATTCATCATCACCATCATTCATCGGAATAGCCTTTCAGGTCTTTCGCTGAGGGGTTATTCCTAAAAAGGAACCTCCAGCGTCTTGTTAAACCAAATCATTTCGCCCCGAGGTTCCCCTCGGGGTTTTTAGTTTTACTAATTAGGAAATGATAAAATGACAGATTCAACTCGCTTACGCATCGCAATTCAAAAATCAGGCCGTCTATCGAAAGACTGCCAAGATCTCCTCAAACAGTTAGGTGTCAAACTCGAATTACGCGAGCAACGCCTAATCGCACACGCAACCAACATGCCGATTGATGTTCTCCGTGTTCGCGATGACGATATTCCAGGCTTAGTCATGGATGGTGTCTGCGATTTAGGCATCGTCGGTGAAAATGTGTTAGTCGAAGCTCAGGCTGAGCGAGCTCGTCAAACTTTGCCAAGTGAAGTAAACAAACTTGCTAAGTTAGATTTTGGTTATTGTCGCTTAGCTTTAGCCTGGCCACAAGAGCTGGGCGCGCAGTCAAAACAGTGGTTTGAAGGCAAGCGAATTGCGACCACATACCCTGAAATTCTCTCGCAATATTTAATCCGTGAGAACATTAAAGCCAGCGTGGTCATGCTGACCGGCTCAGTTGAAGTTGCCCCTAGAGCAGGGTTGGCTGATGCAATTTGTGATCTTGTCTCTACTGGCGCTACGCTTGAAGCCAATGGCTTAATGCAAGGTGAAACAATCTTAGAATCAAATGCATGTCTAATTCAAAACCCAGCTTTACAAGACGACGCAAAATTATCACTAATCAACAAACTTTTGCCGCGCTTACGCGGTGTAAAGCAAGCTAAAGAAAGCAAATACATTATGTTGCACGCACCTAAAGCGCGTTTAGATGAAATCTGCGCATTATTACCGGGTACTGGTCAACCCACGGTTTTAGCGCTTGCTGGTTCAGAAGAGCTGGTTGCGTTGCACATGGTTAGTTCCGAAACGCTCTTTTGGGAAACTATGGAGTCACTCAAAGCCTTAGGCGCAAGCTCAATTTTAGTTATGCCTATTGAAAAAATGATGGAGTAAGACCCATGATACTGTGGAATGAGGTGTCTTTAACTGAGCAAACTGCCGCGCTAACCCGCCCAGCAGTAAGTCAAAATGATGTCATTTTAGAGGCAACACAACAGATTATTGCACGTGTTAAAGCAGAAGGTGATCAGGCATTAATCGAGCTTGCTGCACAATTTGATCAACGTGATAGTGCTCGTTTACGGGTGCCATTTGATGAAATCGCCCAGTCAGGCGCATTATTAGCACCTGAACTAAAGTTAGCGATTGAGCAAGCTTATACCAACATTTTAAAGTTCCACACCGCACAGCAACCGAGTGATATTAGACTAGAGACAACCCCAGGTGTCGTGTGTGAATTAAAATATCAAGCCATTGAAGCGGTCGGTATTTATGTTCCGGGAGGAAGCGCACCGCTCCCCTCCTCTGTGTTAATGCAAGGTGTCCTTGCACAATTAAGTGGCGCAAAAACGGTTGTTTTAGCTACGCCTGTCAAAGGCAATTCCCCCATTAACCCAGCTATTTTATACGCTGCGTATTTATGTGGTATTAAGACAATAATAGAAGCTGGGGGCGCAGGAGCAATTGCGGCTCTAGCCTATGGTACCGAATCAGTCCCTAAAGTCTTTAAAATTTTTGGCCCGGGAAACAGCTTTGTAACCATGGCCAAGCAATTAGTCTCACAACAAGTGCCGGGGCTCGCAATTGATATGCCTGCAGGCCCATCTGAAGTATTAGTGATTGCGGATGAACGTGCAGATCCGAAGTTTATTGCTGCCGATTTGTTATCACAAGCGGAGCACGGAGCTGACTCGCAAGTCATCTTATTATGTAATTGCCCGCTTATCATTGAGCAAACTCAGTGTGCAATAGACGATCAGCTCAAAAGCCTATCCCGCGCCGATATCGCTCGAGCAGCATTGGCAAATTCAGCGTTTATTTTGATTGATTCAATTGAGCAAGCATTTGATGTTTCAGCGCAATATGGGCCTGAGCACTTGATCTTACAACTCGAGGATGCGCCACGCTATGTGCCGTTGGTCAAGAACGCGGGTTCTGTTTTTGTCGGGGACTATACCCCTGAATCAGCAGGTGATTATGCGTCCGGTACCAACCATGTTTTACCCACTTATGGCTATAGCCAAGTGTATTCAAGTCTCAATTTATTAGACTTTTATCGTACTTACACCGTACAAACAATTAGTCAAACTGGTCTCAAAGCGTTATCAAGCGCTATCTTACCTCTGGCCAATGCCGAGGGATTAGATGCACATGCTCGAGCAGTGAGTATTCGGTTGGAGAAATAAAGAATGAACAATATGATTGAACAACTACTACCCGATAATATTGCAAATTTAAAGGCCTATAGCTCTGCAAAAAGTGAGAAATTAACCGGCAACACTTGGCTCAACGCCAATGAAAGTCCTTTTGTAAAAACGATAAACCTCACCCTCGAGTCGCTTAATCGCTACCCTGAACCTCAGCCTGAAAGTGTGATTAAAGCGTATGCAGATTATGCACAAGTCGACTGTAACAATGTCTTAATGACGCGTGGAGCGGATGAAGGCATCGAGTTATTAATTCGCACCTTCTGTCAGCCAAAAAAAGACAGTATTGCGATATTTTTACCCACCTACGGGATGTATAAAGTCACTGCGGATAGCCATGATGTCGCAATCAATGCTTTGACTCAATTAGAACTTCAGACAGGCTCCGTGGCCGCGCTCGTCAAAGAAATAGGATCAAGTAAGTTAGTCTTTATTTGTAACCCTAACAACCCAACAGGTGAAATGATCTCTGTTGAGCGCATAAAAGAAATCAGCGCGCAATTGAGTTCAAAAACCTTATTAGTCGTTGATGAAGCCTATATTGAATTTTGCCATGAGCAAAGTGCAGTCTGCCTTATAAATGAACTGTCGAATGTCATTGTATTAAGAACCCTGTCTAAAGCATTTGCATTAGCAGGACTTCGTTGTGGTTTTACTCTCAGCCGTCCAGAAATACTTGCTCCGATTCGTAAAGTAATTGCACCTTACCCAGTATCAACCGTGGTCGCTGCCATTGCAGAGCAAGCCTTAGACAAAGAATCAATTAACACGATGCGGACCCAAGTAGAAGAGCTTAATCAGTTAAAGCAAACACTCATCGCACAGTGCAAAAAGTCAACCGCCATTGAACGAGTGTTGTCGGGCGAAGGAAACTTTGTCACAGTCAAATTAGTTAAAAGCAGTGTCATGTCGGTCGCTCAAGAAATGGGGTTGATCATGCGCCCCTTTACATTATTTGGTCAAGAAAATTGGTTACGGATCAGTATTGGGAATCAAACCGAGTTAGACCAAGTTACTATTTGGCTCGATGCCATCAATCAACAATAAGAGATAGTCGTAATGCGTTTTCCATATTTATTTATTGACCGTGATGGCACACTAATTTTTGAGCCAATCGAAGATAAACAGGTCGATAGTGTCGCCAAAGTTAAATTAGAGCCAGGGGTGATCCCTGCTCTGTTGCAATTACAATCTGCCGGATACCGATTGGTGATCGTGTCAAATCAAGATGGATTAGGGACCGACTCTTTTCCACAGGCTGATTATCAAGTGGCGCACGAGCACATGATGGATATTTTTAGTAGCCAAGGGATCAAATTTGAAGAGGTGTTAATTTGCCCGCACTTTACCGAAGATGAGTGCCAATGTCGTAAACCCAAAACCGGGCTTATGACAGGCTACCTGCGCTCAGGTAAAGTTGACTTAGCACGTTCCTTTGTCATTGGTGATCGCCAAACAGACATTGGCCTTGCACAAAATATCGGCTGTGAAGGCATACTTTATCAAGGTGATTGGCAGGCGATTACCACCCGCTTACTCACCCCAAATCGGTGTGCATCAATTTCAAGAAATACCAAAGAAACCCAAATATCGCTGCAACTCAACTTAGATAGCCCAGCGAAAGGGACAATCGAAACAGGCCTTGGCTTTTTTGATCACATGCTCGACCAAATTCGCACCCATGCCAATATTGAGCTTGACATCAAAGCCGCTGGTGATCTGTATATTGATGAACATCACTTGGTTGAAGATATCGGTATTGCACTCGGCCAAGCAATAAAAACAGCGCTGGGGACCAAATCACAAATTGCGCGTTATGGTTTTGCCCTGCCCATGGATGAATGCAAAGCTGAAGCTCAAATTGATTTATCCGGCCGAGCTTCTTTTGTTCTCAATGCTGAATTTACTCGAGAAAAAGTCGGCGATATGGATGTGCAAATGGTCGAACACTTTTTCAAAAGTTTAACCGACAACGCCGCACTGAGTTTAATTTTGTCAATCAGCGATGGAAATTGCCATCACCAAGTAGAAGGGTTATTTAAAGCGTTTTCTCGGGCATTAAGAATGGCGATTGCCAAAGATGAAAGCCAAGTGCTAGCGAGTTCAAAGGGAATGTTATGATAGCTATTATTAATACCGGTTGCGCTAATATTAACTCTGTGCGCTTTGCGTTTGAACGACTTAACTGTCCTACTGAAGTAATCAATCGACCTGAACAACTCGCCCAATATGATCGCGTTATTTTGCCTGGAGTCGGTCACGCCAGCGTGGCGATGAAACGTCTGATTGACGGTGGCTGGCAAGCAGCAATTTCAGAGTATGAAAAGCCATTAATGGGAATATGCCTTGGTATGCAGCTTTTATGTGACTCGACTGAAGAAGGACATATCGCTACCTTAGGCTTGATCCCTGGCCAAGTACAATTGCTCAATACTGGCGATTTAACATCACCACACATGGGTTGGAATACCCTGAATGTCGAGCGCCCCCATGCACTCACAGAAGGATTAACCAATCAAGATCAAGTGTACTTCGTTCACAGCTTCGCTCATCGGTGTAATGAGGCCACTTTAGTCAGTGGAGAGTACGGCAATCGTTTTTCAGCCATCGTGGCCAAAGATAATTATGCCGGTATGCAATTTCACCCTGAACGTTCTGCGAAAGTGGGCGCGAAATTATTAACCAATTTTATTGAATGGCGCATTTAAGCAGCCGCAACCAAAAGAGATGTAAACTGTGATCATTCCAGCACTAGATGTTTTACAAAACCGAATTGTTCGTCTATATCAAGGCAAGTACGATACTGCGCAATTTTATCCATTTGAATTAAGTGCTCGTTTAGCCGAGTACGCAGGAAGCGGCGCGTCTAAATTACATTTAGTAGACTTAGAGGGCGCTCGTGATCCGAGCAAAAAACAATGGCAACACATTCAAAAAGCATTAGAAGGGCTCAAAGTTCCCTTTCAAATCGGCGGCGGCATTCGAAGCGAATCAGACATCAGCATTTGGCTAGCAGCCGGCGCGAAGCAAGTAGTGATTGGCTCAATGGCGATAGAGAAACGCGAAATAGTCCAAAGTTGGATCAGCCAATTTGGCCCAGAAAAATTTGTAATCGCGCTCGATGTGAACAAGACGAGTAAAGGTTGGCTTCCAGCTACACATGGCTGGATTAATGATGCCGAATATGGATTATTTGAACTGGTTACTTTTTACAAAGATCTCGGCCTAAATGAGTTTTTATGTACGGACATAAGTAAAGACGGCACAATGTCTGGTCCTTCGTTTCCTTTGTATCAAGATTTACTCACTGAATTTCCAGATATTAAAGTTCAAGCTTCCGGTGGTGTCAGTTCATTAGACGATATTTCCAAGTTAACTGCACTGGGTGTCAGCGGTATCATTTTAGGCAAATCGCTATTAGATAACGCATTTAGTGTTGAGGAGGCAATTACATGCTCTCAAAACGCATAATTCCATGCTTAGATGTGAAAAATGGCCAAGTCGTCAAAGGCGTTAAGTTTAAAGAACATGAAATTATTGGCGATATTCTCCCTTTAGCACAAGCATACAGTGATGCTGGTGCAGATGAACTGGTGTTTTATGAGATCAGTGCGAGTGTCGAAAAGCGCTTATTAGATTTAACGTGGGTTGAAACCATCGCTCGGCACATCGATATTCCATTTTGTGTTGCTGGCGGAATTAAATCAGTCAAAGATGCAGGGCGAGTGTTAGAACAAGGCGCCGATAAAGTGAGTATTAACAGCCCAGCGATTGCAAATCCAAATTTAATCAAGGAGTTACATGATGAATTTGGTAAGCAATGCGTTGTAGTGGGAATTGATAGCTTTTACGATAAAGACACTAATCAATATTTGGTCTACCAATTAACCGGTGATCCGAATGCATCTTCTCGCACCCGCTACACCACCCATGATTGGGTCAAGCGAGTGCAAGATTTAGGTGCCGGTGAAATCGTACTAAATTGTATGAACCAAGACGGTGTGCGAAATGGTTATGATCTCGAACAATTAGCTAGCATTCGTGACCTGTGTCATGTGCCTCTCATTGCATCAGGCGGTGCTGGCACCATGCAAGATTTTGTCGACGTGTTTCAACAAGCCAATGTCGATGGTGCACTGGCCGCCAGTGTTTTCCATAAAAAGATTATCGACATTCCCGAATTAAAGCAGTATTTAGCGAATAATCAGGTAGCAACAAGACTATGAAAATCGACATAAGTAATTATCAATCTCTCGACTTTAAAAAAACTGAGCTTATTCCTGCGATTGTGCAAGACTCTGCGACGGGTGTTATTTTAATGCAGGGCTTTATGGATCAAGCTGCCGTAGAAAAAACCTTAAATGACGACAAAGTCACCTTTTACAGTCGCTCGAAACAGCGCCTTTGGACTAAAGGCGAAAGCTCACAAAACTATCTGCACGTGAATGAGGTGCACACAGACTGTGATCGCGATTCGTTATTAGTTTTGGCCACTCCTGATGGGCCAACTTGCCACTTAGGCACGCAAAGTTGCTTTGCAGACGCCGCCCCTGACTTTGCATTTTTAGGTCAACTCGACCGAGTCATCGCCTCTCGTAAAACAGCCTCGGCGGAAACAAGTTATACAGCATCACTCTTTGCTAAAGATATCAGCCGTAGTGCACAAAAAGTCGGAGAAGAAGGGGTAGAAGTGGCGCTCGCGGCCGTTAAGCAAGATAGAGAAGAGTTAATAAATGAATCGGCTGATTTACTTTTTCACCTCTTTGTTCTATTACAAAAGGCAGATGTTCCTGTCACACACGTGATCGATAACCTGCAGCGACGTCATAAATAGGACTAAACAAAAAAGAACGAACGAGTTCAGATAACACGATGACAATTCGTTCTTTTTTTATCAGAGAATAGCTTTTCTGGAATGAGTTCGATATCCTTTATAAAATTCCTATGGATGGTTGATCTATGACACGTTTTATCCCATTGATGAGTTCATTTTTAATATTAAGCGCCTGTAGCGCGACTTTAACGCCCGATCAACAAGCGCAAGTCGATAATCTTTCAGCCTGTGAAAAGTTAAACGCGTTAGTTAAGGGCTATGAAAATCAGTTTACTGGTTTAAAAGCACAAAAAGTAACAAATAAATATGCTGATATCTGGCATGCCAAGTACCAGCTCGTTGGTGACCAATGTCAAATTTCGCAATTTTCTACTAACCAACTCAGCTACCAATGTCAAAAAGGTTTTAACAGCCAAATAGAGGCATTAGAAAGCTACAAAAAAGCTGTCGAATTCACACAATCATGCTTAAGTGAAGATAATTGGGAAATAGAACAACTGGCGACTACCCAATCAGTAAGAACTAATTTTAGGCGAGAAAATTCGCCTGTCGTCTCTATCCATTCGGGTAAAACCTTAGCGAAAATAAACAATACTTGGTCTACGAGTTTCCAAGTTGGGCAACAACCAATAACGGCACATTAAGTCTTCACTTACTAATAAAAAAGGGCGAAGTGCCCTTTTTTATTGTTCCATTACATAGTCGGGTTTTTTTCCTTCAATCCAATAAGTAAATAACTTATCAAATGTACTATTACGTTGCTTCATCAAAATCCAATTTCGCATAAACAACTCGAAGTTCGGATCATGACTAGCTATCGGAAACGCTATTGATACCGGCGGTAAAACGGGTTTGGGAGTGATAACCGTATATTCAGGATATAGCAATGTCCAAGCTGAAGCACTGGCTGCACCAAAGATCATCGCATCGATATGTTGGTAATCTTCTCTAAAAAAGAGTCGAGGGCTGCTTATTTCCCATACTTTTCCCGCTTTAAAGTTCTTCCTGATGATGCTTTGATAAAAGAAAGATTCAGGCACACCGATTATAAAATCTTTTCGCTCTCGGACACTTCGCCAATCGATAAAATCCCCACGACGCATATCTCGAGTTAAAATCGCCAAAGATTGTTCTGTATAAGGGGCTGTTAACGTGTACTTTTGCATGTTGTCGGGAATGAGCGGGATCCCAGTAACAATGTCGAGGTAACCTTGCTCAAGCAGAGCCACGGTTTCTTTGCGATAAATCTTCACAAATTCAGCTTTCACACCTAAATCCGCAGCTAATATCGACAAAATTTCGATATCAAAGCCAACTAGCTTACCTTGCTTATTATGAAATGCATAAGGTAAGTCATCACGATAATAGCCAACCCGAAGAATGCCTCTGTCTTGGATCCGTTTTAAGGTCTCTGTTTGTTTTATAATTGGAATAGTTTTCGGTGGCGATTTCACTTCTAAATGGGCTGCTTGGCTGTATAAAAAATCACGATCAATAAACGCATCATAGCCTTCATAACGATGTGATAAAGCATCAAGTACGAAACTTAGTGCATACAAAAACAAACTGGTAATGATAGGAATAATCACCATCGCTTTAAAAAATGCGCGCCATTTAAACGTGATCTTTTTCACTAAAGTCGCTGTAATTAACAACGTCATAGAAACCGTGAACATCACCGATAACAAGGCTGCTAATCGTCCGACGATTAAATTGTCACTAATAATAAATAATTCGAACATACTGCTCGAAATATTAAATAGTTCAAGTAAATGAGGCATCGCCAAGGTTGTCGAACCAAACAGCTGAACCAAACCTGAAATTATCAGATTGTTATAATCAGTAACTAAGATCTGCTCACCTGAAAACCACGCTGCAAACAGTATAAATACAATCGTCAGTAATTTCCCTCCCGTGGGTAAACTGAAGCTCATCGGTACAATTATTTCAGGGATCAGTGCGATATTTGGCTGAGTTTTTGAGTAATCTTCGATGTACTCTTTGATTTGTGTCGTGATCACTGGCAATACAGCAAAAAAGCTACCCGTAGCAAATGCTGTTATCATCGCTTCTTGCGATATTCTTAATACATCCTTATATCTAGCCGGTGTGAGCGTAGCAACCGCAGCGGGTAACACCACAAAGGTTGTAATAAATACAACCACACATACTACTGAGATATACACAACTAAGCCTGAGATTGCCTCTGCATCGAGGGTTGCCGCGGCTTTTTGGGCGATACAAAAGACCCCTATCGGCGCGGTTTTCATCACTAAAGAACTAATCTTGCCGACAGCCGATTGGAGATCATTGAGCACATCTATAGTTCTCGATTTATTGGGAAGACTTATTAACCCTATTCCCATAAAAACACTGAACAACACAACACTAGGAATAACCGTATTAGCAAAGGCAGCAAAAGGGTTGCTGGGGATAAACAATTTTACATAGTCTACCGTTTCAGAGGTTTTGATAATGCTCGCGCTATAAAAAGAGGAGTTAATCCAATCAGGAAACGCCAACGGCGCCAATAACACAAAGCTCAAGGTTAGCAGTAACAAACCAACGAGGATCCAGCTGCCGTGCTTTAAAATAGCAAGCCCTTGTTCTTTCGATAACGAGCCAACACCACTGATCAAAGATAAAGCAACAAAAGGCAATGCAGTCATTTGTAATAATAAAACAAATGCATTAGATAAAGTATCGGTAGCCGGTAAGGGGGAATCAGTGAATACCCCAATCAACAAACCAAGCCCCATACAGATTAGAATTCGATTGGCTAATGTTAACGAACTTATCCAAGTGAACTTTTCAAAAAAATGACTTACGTTTAAAAACATTGATTAAATTAGCTTAATTCGTTTATTGGGTTTCTCTGCTGACATTTCTATCACAGCACCTTTACGGAGTAACTTAAACGGGATCCGCTCCCCGCCTTTCACTGAGTTTAAATATTGGACTATTCGTTCGTAATTTGACTCTTCACCTGTAATCGTAATTGGGCCAATCGCTAGAATCACGTCTCCACCAATCACAATTGTTTGATTTTGGATTGTCGCTTCAACGACACCAGCTTTAATACCGACTTGATCTGCAAAGCTTTGTTTCGCAACTTTTTCCACCAGCAATCCCGATGATTGTGGCACATTAAATGCCGCAGCCATGCCCGGAGATAACACAGAAAACTCCATCCCAAACCAAATTAATGGCTGGTCGATTAAAATTCGTTTTACCATATTACTACTTGCTGCAAAGCCCAGCCCTTCGTTGCCTCCTGATTTCGTTTCGATATAACTCACGACACCAATTAGTTCGCCTTGGGCATTAAACAGAGGTCCGCCCGAATTACCTTGATTAATCGCTGCATCGGTTTGCAAAAATTCCATTTCTCGATTTCCAAGGCCTGTGTGTGTGCGCTTACCACTGAGGTGACCAACTGTTAGTGTGTGACCCAGCCCATACGGTGTGCCAATCACAAACACTTCTTCACCGATGTCTGTCCGATCTGAGTCCGCCACTTTTACAGCTTTAAAATCATTTTCTTGGGTTAATAGCTTAATTAAAGCAATATCGGCACTTTGGTAAGTCGATAATACTTTTGCTTTAAATTTTCCTTTATTTTTCACATCAACCGTCAGTTCATCAGCACTATTGACAACATGCGCAGCGGTCAGTATCAATCCTTCATTATTAATGATCGTACCTGTACCTAAACTACTCGACGTCATAGTGACTAAATCTGTTCGACCAGGTGTGGCCCGCATTGCTTCAGAATCTGAATAAATAATAACCACTGAGGGGTCAAGTTGTTTATATAGACCGCTAAAATCTTTCGCTATTACGGCTGAGCTCATCATTGAGATAAATAAAATTAAAAAACGCATGCTCTTTCCTTTTTTAAACGAGACGAAAATGGTATCAGTTAGCTTTTGCTTTTAATAGTCAGTTCTTTAGTATGTAAAGTATTACGCACGATTAAGAATCAAAATGAGTAAAAATAAACCAGTTCCACTAAAAACAGCGTGTATTGGCCAGTGTCATCGACTCAAAGGTTATTGTACGGGCTGTGGACGAACAGAAGATGAGATTTATGATTGGATCTTATTGACACAAAAGCAACGTGATGAAATTTTGAAAATGCCTCGCGCAGATTCAGATTACGAAGATAACACTGGGCGATAAGTCTCCAGTGTTATCTTAATTTTCCAAATTAGAGAATCAACGAATGACCTATCCAAGCCTGATAAAGTGCTTTTTGTTGTTCAGTAGGGTTTGCAACAACCTGAATAATCTTTTCTTTGTCTGACTTTCCAGCAAAAGTTAACGTCGTCGTCATCAAGGTATCTCGCCTAAAGAAATCGACTTTAACTGTTTCACCGGGTCGATATTGAGTGAAATAGCCTTTTAAATCTGCAGGTGCTTTTTTTCCATTAATTGCGACGATGATATCTTCAGTCGTTAAGCCTGCTTGCCAAGCGACACCATTTCGTTGTACACCTGTTAGCGTACTTAGTTCACGACCTGAGTGAAAACTCATTTGTGGATCGGCAATCATTTTGTATCCGTTAGGGTACACTAATTCTAAGCCAATCTCATTTAGTAAGGCTTCAAAATCAATTTGAGCGGGTTCAGTGATGTGACTTTGCCACCAGTTGGCGTAATCAACATTTGTTAACGAGTTTAAAATGCCAATCACATCTTGCTCATTGAACCCTTTAGGCAAAGCAAAGTTTTTATAAAGTAGTTGATGTACATCACGATAACTTTTTTCGCCATTTGTGCGTTTTAAAATATCAATATCAAGAGCAAACGAAACCAATGCACCTTCCGAATAAATATTGGTACTGTAGTTACGGCCATGGTCGCCGCCTTGATTAATCCATTTATCAAAACTAGTTTCAGAGGCTGATTGAATAAATCGCCCAGGTGTTGCTAAATGACGATTAATTGATTTGGCCATTTGTTTAAACATTTCTTTTTGCGTCATAATGCCAGCGCGCAACAACACATGCTCTTCTAAATAACTGGTGGATCCTTCTGCTAACCAAAGAAGTTTGGAATAATTTGGATTGATGTAATCATACGGCACCATCCCTTCGGGTCGATATGCTTTAACGTTCCAGGTATGGATAAACTCATGAGCCGCAGTTGAGATAAACCCTAAATAATCATCTCGTTTTTGAAAGCTCTCTCTATGGCGTTGTATAATAGTCGAGTTTAAATGCTCAGTCGCGCCTCGTGCTCCAGAGGTTGCATGAACCATAAATACATAACGTTGATATGGATAATCATGCCAAATTTCAGACCCTGTTTTAACCAATTTTTTAAGATCTGCCAGCATTAATTGCACATCATAATTACCATGCCCCCAAATCACTAACTCATATTGGCGGCTATCGACCGAAAATTCATGCCATTGGTTGATACCTGTTTCGATCGGTGAATCAACTAATACGTCATAATTATCAGCTACAAATTGATGGGCTGTTTGACCCGAGTTCATTCCCGACACACTGCGCCACGTATTAGGCACATTAAGTTTGACTGTTACTGGCTCTTGACGAAAACTCTCGCTATACATAAAAAATCCTGAAGCATCAATAAACGCATGGCTGTCATCGATATGCCTAGAACGAGAGCCTAGCTCATTGGCATACACTTGATAATCCAACGAGACTTCTGTTGGCCGGGTTAAATGAATTCGCCACGTGCTCTTTTCAATTTTTTCCCACTTTAATGGCTGCCCATCTTTATCCGTCGCACTAAATAAACGCACACCATTTGCCATATTAAGGATTTCATACCTGCCTGTGCGCCAAGCCGGTAATTTTACATCTAAAAAAGATTGCGCCGTAGCAGGAAAATTAACGCGGATATCAGATAAATGATGCTCTGGCTGAGTAATTGTCATTTGATAATTAACATCGGCCAGCAGATAAGACGAAAAAACTAACAAGGACACATTGAAAATTGAATGTAATTTAGCCACTTTAGATTCCTATATTCTTAGTATTAAACTAGGGTAACAACTCCATTTTTAATTTGCTAGCTCGATAAAAGCATAGTCAGCGAAACATCCGAGTAAATAGCAGCTATTTATTGACCCAAGGCATGGAGTTCTATCTCTTTTGGCATATAATGTATTAGTATAGAATTATCAGCTGTAATAAAGGATTAATTGGATCAGTGGCAAATCAAACCGAATTAGAGTCTCTACAAAAAAAATTACGATCTGCCGTTAAAAATCGTGATGTCGTCGAACAAGCTCGTCAAAGTCAAGTGAGTTCTCTGGTTCAATTTGTCGCAAAATTATCGCTGACATGTAAAGGATTAGATCTCGAACTCGACAACCGCCTCGCTAAATTTAGGGCAGCCATAAATAAAGGCGTTGATTTTGAGATTTTAAAACCACTTTTAGATGAGATTACCTTACTACTTGCACAACAAGAATTACGCCAATCGGCCAATATTAGAGAATTACATCAAACCGTTAATGATGCAGGTAAGCGGCTGCAACAATCTAAAGGAGTCCCGGATGCATTAAGACGTAGCCTGCGAAATCTACTCACCACTGAATTAGATGACATCAAAGCTACTCAAGATTTTGTTCCTGTACTGTCGCGTTTAGTTGATATTTATCACCAAGTTTTGAATAACAAACATGGTGATATTCAGGCTGAGCCTCAGAGTTTAGCACCTGAATTAGCACAAGAATTACTCAACCTAACCAGCCAACTCGCTTTTGAAGGCAACAATGCCAAAGAAATTGATCGGATTAAGCACCAGATTGCGAGTAATAACCAACTCTCTGTCTTACTCGAATGCTGCATGAATATTATCAGGCTCATCGTTGCAACCATCTCACAAGAAAGACAGTCTGCTCAAACGTTTCTCTTAGCGATCAACGAAACATTGGCGCTACTGCATCAGTCTCTCTTAGATTCGGTAAATCGTTCTCGAGATGTCGGGCATCGAATGGCTGAATTGAACCAACAGATTGATGATAAAATCACGCAACTGAATAATGAAACACAAACGGCAAATTCAGTGACAGAACTAAAGAAGTTAGTCGGTCAAAAACTCGAAGCGCTCACACTTGATATTAAACTCAAAGAAGAGCTCGAAATTCAAGAAAGAGAATCTATCAGTCAATCTCTCAATGTGATGCAAAAGCGCATTGACATCCTCGAAAAAGAAACAAAAACATACCGAGACAGACTCGCCGAACAAAAGTTTAAAAGTCTCCAAGATTCTTTAACTAAATTGCCAAATCGAGCTGCATTTGATGAGCGCTTAGAATTTGAATACCAAAGCTTTAAACGAACTAAAAAAAATCTCTGTTTAGTGGTCATTGATGTAGACCATTTTAAAAGCATTAATGATAACTATGGTCACAGCGCAGGAGATAAAACTTTGCAAGTAATCGCCAGCGCGTTGAAAAAAACAATTAGAACAACGGATTTTATTGCCCGTTTCGGGGGCGAAGAATTTACCTTAATCATGCCGGACTCTGATCTTAATCAAATAATTCAACCACTTGAAAAAATTAGAAAAGGCATTAAGTCAATTCCGTTTCGTTTTAAAGATAAAAGTGTTCAAATAACCATTTCTATTGGTGCTACGCAATTCTTATCAACAGATAGCCCGCAAGAAGTGTTTGACCGCGCAGATGAAGCGCTCTACTCAGCTAAAAATTCGGGTCGAGACCGGTTAGTCATCAAAAAATAAACTTTACCTTCTATTGTATAAAAACTATAGTTAAATTAATTAGTTATTAAGTGATAGAAGGAAATATCCATGTTAGTACAGCTTAATCCCATTGGTAGTTTAGATTTACTTTCTCAAGTCGAAGTTGACTCGTTAACTCGCTCTTCAACATCAGAGTTATATCGATTATTCCGAAATTGTTCGTTAGCCGTACTTAATGTTGGTAGCCACACCGACTCAAGCGAAGAAATTTATAATAAGTTCCATGATTTTGATATCAACTTACTAAGCCGCGAGCGGGGCATCAAAATAGAGCTGATCAATCCACCGAAATCAGCTTTTGTAGATGGGCAAATTATTCGAGGTATCCATGAGCACTTATTTTCTGTGATCCGCGATATATTATTCATTAATAGTAAGTATGATTCTCCAAAAGCACATATCAAAGATTCCGCACATACCACTCATATCGTGTTTGATATGTTGCGTAATGCCAATGCGCTACCTGTTAATACCGATCCAAACATGATTGTTTGTTGGGGCGGTCACTCTATTAATGAAATTGAATACCGCTACACCAAAGAAGTTGGCTATCAATTAGGCTTAAGAGGCTTAAATATTTGTACTGGTTGCGGACCGGGCGCGATGAAAGGGCCAATGAAAGGAGCCACGATCGGTCATGCTAAACAGCGGATCACCGATAACCGTTATTTAGGCTTAACAGAGCCAAGTATCATTGCTGCAGAGCCACCTAACCCAATCGTGAATGAACTGGTTATTTTTCCGGACATTGAAAAGCGCCTTGAAGCTTTTATCCGTGTTGCTCATGGTATTATCATCTTTCCTGGCGGAGCTGGGACAGCTGAAGAATTGTTATATTTATTAGGAATACTGTTACACCCAGATAACGACAAACAGCATTTACCCGTTATTTTAACTGGGCCAAAAGAAAGCCGAGCTTATTTTGATGAAATATGCCGCTTCGTTGAAAAGATTTTAGGAAAAGTCGCGTTAGAAAAATTTGAAGTCATTGTCGGTGATCCTGAAGCTGTCGCGAGATCCCTCAAACAAGGGATGCAAAAAGTCCGAGATTACCGCAAAGAGCAAGGCGATGCCTATCATTTTAATTGGACGCTTAAAATTGAAAATGATTTTCAACAGCCATTTGCGCCAACACACGCTAATATGGCCTCGCTTGATCTTCACCTAGGACAAGCCCCTCAAGCACTCGCTGCAAATCTTCGGCGCGCATTTTCTGGCATTGTCGCTGGAAATGTAAAAGATGAAGGTATCAGAGAAATTAAACAACATGGTCCATTTTTACTATCGGGTGATCAAAGCCTAATGAAAGACATGGATCTGCTACTGCAAGCATTCGTTGAACAAGGTAGAATGAAGTTACCAGGTAGCAAATACATTCCTTGTTATAAAATTAAAACATAATGCCACAAAAATTATTGATAATTGATGCGTTGAATTTGATTCGGCGCATTTTTGCAGTTGATAGCTCGCAGAATCCTGATCCTAATCAAGCAATAAAAAATGCCTGCCGCCGTGTCGAACGTGCCAGTGATAAACTGGTCAAGCTCACGGCTGCCACTCATGCGATTGCCGTATTTGACGGAGAAACAAGCTGGCGACATCATTACTACCCACAATATAAGTCGTCTCGTAATCCTATGCCGACAGAATTAAAGTCGTCACTCGCCCTTTTTCGTCAAAGCTTTAATGATGCAGGCATTCTTAGTTTCACACCCGATAATGATGAAGCTGATGATGTCATTGCCACTTTAGCTAATAAAGCCGCCCAACAACAGATTGACAGCATAATTGTATCAACCGATAAAGGGTTTATTCCTCATTTAGCCACCCACATTCATATTTATGATTATTTTGCGGGGCATTATCTGGATAAAAACATCAGTCACTCAAAATTTGGTGTTCAACAACAGCAGCTGACAGAACTGTGGGGACTTGCGGGCGATAAGACAAATGATATTCCTGGCGTAAAAGGGATCGGGAAGAAAACAGCCCAACAGATAATTAATCAATTTGGAGGCGTGGCGCAAACATTAAAAGACAAAACACTCGACAATCGATATCTTTCTAAACTCGAAAAAAACTTAGAAGACTTTGTGATATCCAAACAATTAGCCACGCTTCGATGTGATATCCATCTTGGCTTCAACCTTAAGTCTATTCGTATTCAAAGGCACTAAACTTAACGGTTGATTTAATATATCATAGTTACATTATTTAAATGTTTGAGATAATCAAGCCATTTATTACAGGTTTTTTGAATGACGAAAAAAATCATTCGTTATATTTTATTAGGCATTGGTCTTTACATTATTTTAGCCACTTTAGTCATCGTGTTTTATCAGGATGATCCTGCTTCTATGAATTGGCGAGACAGAGAATCTTTTAATAATAGATTTATCAGTAAGTTAAATTTAAAAACGCCCACAACTATCGATAATGTTTTTGACCATTTAGGTTCACCCGATCTGACATTTGCTAAAAATGGACACACTGATACCTACCAAATTGTTTTTTATCGTACTCAACATGTAAAATCTGATGGGATTACGACCCAAGACGAATGCACAGGTATTTTATTTAAAAACGGAATGCTTATTGCTTGGGGCCTAGGAGCCTTAGCAACCTATCAGAATGGAGCCATATGACCTCTTTTAATGCGACTGAATTACAACAACTCGTCAATTCAACGCATAATGTGTTACGTTTGTATTATCAAAAAGATAAATGGCCAAAATTGTTCCCATTACTTAGTAAGCTAGCAGAACAATATGATCAAGCTTATCAAGAAAATCCCAGGGCAATGCAAGCTCAGCTCTTGTTTTATATTGCCAAACAAGGTTACACAACCAACCTAATTATTAATCAAACGATAATATGTACTGCCTTAGTCAATGCTCTAGAATTTCATCCAGAAACGAGATATAGCTTAATTGGATGTAATTTAGTTCAGCTAATTTGTGCTCAAAAAGAATCAAACTTATTAGCAAATCAAGAACCTTTATCGTTGCAGAGCCAAAAACTCTGGCTTCAGCGTTATAATTTAGCGAGTAAATTGCTACAAGCCGGGCAAGTCAAAGATCCTATTATTTATGAAGTATTGGATACTTTGAAACAAAGCCAAGAGCGTCTTGCACGAAATCAACTATCTCATCTCGATAATCAATATACGAAAATCATCGCGTTGTGTAATTTTATAGCTAAGAAAGTTACACCTTCAAAATCGTTTCGAGGCCTGCCTTTACATCGTGTTTTGCAATACGGCTACCTCAACTTTCAATGTCACTATCTTCGCTCATTACTTTTAGAGTTAAACGCACATTTACCAGAAATGCTGCCAGGCACTTGCTTTAAAGTCCAAACTGAACGTTTCATGTATGTGTGCCAGCTGCCAAAAGCTCGACACCTCACCTTTAAATTTAATAAGAATGTAGTGAGTGCCGATGGAAAATGGCACCCACTTTCATCAATTCCTGATCAATGCTTATCTCAACAGAGTTGTTATGATCCCAGATTGCTATTTTCTTTGTGGTTTAAACCGCTAGCTCAAGTTGTCGAGCGTTTCATAGAACCGACAGCTATTGGCCTATTGGACTCCAACCAACCGATTAATATAATCGAGCAATTAAATGCTCGGCAACACTGGCAGATTGAACCTCTATTATCCGTATTAGGGAGTGATCCAGACGTTTCGCGAATTTTATGTGACTTTGCAACGCAACAAACCACGCAAACAATCAGCGAATTAAAGCATGCAGTGTTACTACTTGGCCCAACTCGTGTCCCATTAATTGTCCATAAACTAACCCTGCTTAAACAAATTAGTGATTTTAGATCCCCTAACAATAAAAACTTACATGCTAAAATCAACTGTACCGTGTCTTTGATTGAGGCCTTTGCACGACAAGGTTATGATGACTTCGTAGAATACGCGAGCATCTGTTTTCTCGAGGCCGTATTAGCACTGCTAAATAAACATAATGGAAGAATTAGGCATGTCAGTCAGGTTGCTCCATGCAGAGGGCTACAGAGGCTTGAAATCAGCACATTATTAATGCTTGCCCCCCATTCTTCGCTGCCTGATACTATTAAGCTATCTCCTCGTATCCCTCGCAGCTGGCATCAGGCTTTGGCTCGTTTAGCTGATATTAAGACCGTTAAACCTGCAACCGTTTCGCAGGAACTTGCTTGCTTAATCCTTACTATCTCACAGATTAATCAATTATTTAGCGCACAGATAGAACCATGTGCATTGAGTAATGCATTAATTGAACGCTCGAATGCATTACTCAAAACTCAACTTACCCCCAAACAATTGTTATCAGAGCAAGAAAATGATTATGTCCTAGGCATCTCTGCTTGTTGTGCTTTTTAAACTGCTTTATTTCTAGGCAATTAGTGCTATTTATGACGTTAAATCTGGAAAGTTAGCGCCAAAATTGCTATAAAGTGCGATTGAATAGTAATTCGATCAGGATGTATATCAATTCTGATTGTCCCTTATTTCTAAAGGAAATTTAAATGGCTAAGCAAACTATTACCGTTATTAAAGGTGACGGCATCGGCCCAAGTATTATTGATTCTGCAATTGAAATTTTAACTGCAGCTGGCTGTGATTTTGACTACGAATTTGTTGATGCTGGTCTCGCCGCATTAGAAAAAACTGGCGAATTATTGCCTAAAGACACTTTAGACATTATCGAAAAAAATAAAATCACACTCAAAGGCCCACTTACTACACCTGTCGGTGAAGGCTTTACCTCTATCAACGTAACGCTAAGAAAGCAGTTTGGTTTATATGCAAACGTGCGCCCTGTGAAGTCATTTGAAGGCACAAAAGCACGTTATGATAATATTGATATCATCACAGTGCGTGAAAACACACAAGGAATGTATTCTGGTTTAGGTCAAGTAGTCTCTGAAGATGGCAATGAAGCTGAAGCGATGAGTAAAATCACACGTGAAGGCGCTGAAAAAATTGTGAAGTTTGCATACGAATTAGCACGTCGTGAAGGCCGTAAAAAAGTAACCGCAGTCCATAAAGCAAATATATTAAAGTCAACTTCGGGCTTATTCTTAAAAGTTGCACGTGAAATAGCTGAGCAATACCCTGATATTGAATCAGCAGAAATGATTGTTGATGCAACGTGTATGAAATTAGTTATGACCCCAGAAGAATTCGATGTCATTGTAACAACAAACTTATTCGGTGATATCTTATCTGATTTATGTGCTGGGCTTGTAGGTGGTTTAGGTATGGCACCAGGCGCTAATATTGGTGAAAATGCTGCAATTTTCGAAGCTGTACACGGTAGTGCTCCTGATATTGCAGGTAAGAATTTAGCAAACCCTACTTCGGTTATTTTAGCGTCAATTCAAATGTTAGAATACCTAGATATGGGTGATACAGCCGAGCGAATTCGCTCAGCGGTGGCTGATGTAATCAAATCTGGTGACAGAACAACTCGTGATTTAGGTGGCAGCCATGGCACCACTGACTTCACTCAAGCTGTTATTGACCGCTTATAATCAGCTAGCGTGTTAAAAACCCACTTCATGTGGGTTTTTTTATACCTTAAATTCGGCTAAGTTAATTAGGTATATACTCCAACAAATACCAATGATTTAATTAATAAAACCCATAAAAACAAATATTGAGAATAAAAAATGCTTAAAACAAGTAAAAATAAAATTTCTTGGAATAATTATTCGAAAACCAAATGCATTCCCCCCCTTGACATTGAGCCTGAAAATCAATAAAACTACATGTGTTAATAATTAATTAAAAAATAATTACATGAATTTAAATATTGTTGTTCTAGTTGTACTCGTGGTACTGGTCACTGTGGTGATGCCAGCGGGTTAACTTGAGCAGTCAATTATATCTCAAAAAACCCCGCTCAATCAGACGGGGTTTTTTTTTGCATTAACTGAGGAATGAGGATGGAAGAAAATAGCATGTCAGGAGCCGCACTTGTTGTGCGATCCTTAAAAGAACTTGATGTTAAGTATGTGTTTGGCTATCCAGGCGGATCGGTACTTGATATCTATGATGCACTCTTTGTGCAAGACGATGTACAACATATCTTAGTTCGTCATGAACAAGCTGCAACCCACATGGCTGATGGTTATTCTCGAGCAACTGGCGAGGTAGGTGTGGTTCTGGCTACATCTGGACCCGGCGCGACAAACTGTGTTACCGGTATTGCAACAGCTTATATGGATTCAATTCCTATGGTCGTATTGGCAGGCCAAGTTCCGAGTAATTTAATTGGTGATGACGCATTTCAAGAAACAGATATTGTCGGGTGCTCACGCCCTATCGTTAAGCATAGTTTTAACTGCCGCAATGCAGAAGAGATCCCGGCGGTACTAGCAAAAGCGTTTTATATTGCTAAAACAGGTCGCCCTGGCCCTGTCGTTGTTGAGTTACCTAAAGATATTCTCAACCCAGCCTTAAAATTTGACTTTATCATGCCTGATGATATTGCAATACGCTCATATAACCCCAGTAAAAAAGGCCACTCTAAACAAATAAAAAAAGCGGTTGAAGCAATTTTATCAGCTAAAAAGTTAGTTGTTTATTCAGGTGGCGGAATCATTTTATCAGATACGTCTGCGCAACTAACCCAATTGGTCGAATCATTAAATGCCCCAATTACCAATACATTAATGGGGCTTGGTGGGATCTCTGGAATACACCCAAACTTTATTGGCATGCTCGGCATGCACGGCAATCTTGAAGCCAATAAAGCAATGGCAAATGCTGATGTTATTTTGGCATTGGGCGCACGTTTTGACGACCGTGTTACAAATAATGTGAAGAAATTTTGCCCAAGCGCAACCATTGTACATGTTGATGTCGATCCAACATCAATCTCTAAGACAATACCTGCACAGATTCCTGTTGTTGGGGATTTAAAAACTGTTTTATCACAATTACAGCAGGCTCTCGATAACAGTGCCCTCTCTATCGATCGAGCTGCGCAAGAAGATTGGTGGCGAACCATTAATAACTGGCGTGAACAAAAATGCCTCAATTACACTCAAGTTGATGGAAAAATTAAGCCACAAACAGTGATAGAAACGCTGTATAAAGTCACCAATGGTGAAGCTTATATTAGCTCAGATGTTGGGCAGCATCAGATGTTTGCAGCGCAGTATTATCCCTTTGATAAACCAAGGCAATGGATCAATAGTGGCGGCCTAGGAACAATGGGTTTTGGCTTACCTGCCGCTATGGGAGTCAAATTAGCCTTTCCTGATAAAGAATCCATTTGTGTTACAGGTGATGGTTCTATTCAAATGAATATCCAAGAATTATCGACCTGTATGCAATATGGGTTAGCCGTTAAAGTTATTTCTCTCAATAATCGGTCTTTAGGTATGGTCAGACAATGGCAAGACATGATTTATTCTGGCCGTCATTCATCATCTTATATGGAGTCCTTACCAGATTTTGTTAAGTTAGCCGAAAGCTATGGTCATGTTGGGATCCGCGTTGATCATCCTGACCAGCTCGAGGATGCGCTTGCTACTGCAATGGCAATAACTGACCGGTTAGTTTTTGTTGATATCTGTGTCGATGAAACAGAGCACGTCTATCCAATGCAGATCCGTCTAGGCGCCATTGATGACATGTGGTTGAAAAAAGGAGTAAAAGCATAATGAGACGTGTGTTATCGATTTTATTAGAAAATGAACCTGGAGCATTGTCTCGAATTGTCGGGCTATTTTCACAACGCGCTTACAACATTGATAGTTTAACAGTAGGGACGACAGATGATAACTCATTGTCTCGTATCACAATCACAACGGTTGGGGATGATCGTATAATCGAACAAATCACTAAACAGGTGAATAAATTAGTCGATGTATTAAAAATCATAGATCTCACTCAAAGTAATCATATCGAAAAAGAACTATTGCTTATTAAAGTCCGAGCCGCAGATGAAATGAGCCGCGCAGGTGTGACTCGGATCGTCGATATTTTTGGTGGTGCTATATTGGATATGGGTAAAACCTGTTATTCATTACAATTAGTAGGAAGTTCAGAAAAACTAGCCTCATTTATTGACACGCTTCGAAATGAAACAGAAATCGTCGAAGTCGTTCGATCAGGCGCCGTCGGAATTATGCGAGGTGATAAGGCCTTAAGGGCTTAAGGGCTTAAGGGCTTAATTAAAATAAAAAAGGGACTTTCGAGTCCCTTTTTTATTTAACTGCAAAACGTAGATTATACGTTAACGCTGTCTTTTAAGCCTTTACCAGCTTTAAAAGAAGGAATATTTGCAGCAGAAATTTGAATTTCAGCGCCAGTTTGTGGGTTACGGCCAGTACGTGCTGCACGGGCTTTCACTGAAAAAGTACCAAAACCAACTAAAGCAACAGAGTTGCCTTCTTTTAGAGAGTTTGAAACAGCACCTGTAAATGCATCAAGCGCACGGCTAGCAGCGGCTTTTGAGATCTCAGCATCTGTGGCGATTTTTTCAACTAATTGAGCTTTGTTCATTTCTTGATTCCTATTCTTTATTATTGTGCCTTCGCAGCCCTTATAGTTATGCATTTTTTTTGGCTTGGCAACCGCTATTTTCAATTTTTTAGTTTTTTGCGTATCTTTTTTTTACAAAAATGTAAAAAATAGCCTTTATGTCATCTACTGTTACTGTAAAAGGTGCAAACTGTATGCAAACAAGCTGAAATCATTGCAATATTAATGTATTCTTAATTTTTTCTTTGCGTGGCCTAATTGCTTTTTCAGGTTCATTTTTTATTAACACAATTAAAAATTTTACAATTATGTAACATACCCAAATACTGAACACAGGTGAAACAAGCATAAAAAATATAACAATATCTGAAGTCATTATTCTGAATTTCTGAATCGGTTTTGTTATTAGTCGTCAGAAATAATCAAAAGGTTGTAATAATTAAACCTTCCATTGAAATAGTTTTAAGTTTACTCGTCCATTTATCACTTTGACTCCCTCATGCAACAAAAATTGCTGTTGCTTGAAATATTGTTCACTTCCTTTCACAAAGCTGATTTTACCTTGACTGTTAATTACTCTATGCCACGGGAGTATTGAGTCATTCGGAAGTTCTTTTAAGCATCGCCCGACATAACGAGCATACCCTGGTAAGCCAGCTAAACGCGCAACCTGACCATAACTCGCGACATTCCCTCGTGGAATCGCGCCGACAATAGTCCAAATTTGTGCCTGTTTTAACTCAATTGGGTCAAGTTCTTCTTTTTGTCGAGCCATAATAATAGTTTTGATTATCGTATTTTATCCGGTTTAGAATAACACCCGAAACTGTCGTATCAGATTGAGTCAACAGTTCAATATCATGATTAAATTTCGCTAACGATGTTTTTTGCACATCAACAACCAAAGTTAACCCACCAACATGTTTGCTGACCATTAATGCGTCACTGACAGAGAGTATAGGTGGACATTCGAGTATGATACGATCATATTTTTTTTGGAGTGCGACTAATAAGTTTTCAAACCGTTGCATTGATAAGAATAATAGCGGGTTCATTGGCCTCAGTCCCGATGGTAAAACATCCGCATTAATTTGTTCATCGTGAAAAGTGCATTGTTCAAAATTATGGGTTTTAGCTAATAAATTAGTCAATCCAGGACGATGGCGGGATTCACCTAGCGCTACCGCAATAGAGGGATCCCGTAAATCAGCATCAATAATAATTACTTTTTCTAATTCAGAAAATGATTTTGCTAATTGTAAACATGTCGATGACTTGCCTTCATTCGGCGTCAAAGAAGTCACAGCAATAATTTTTTGCTCACCCAGCTCTTTATCCAATGAAATTTTGGTTCTAATTGAACGAATAGATTCTTGGTAAATTTCAAACTGCTTCCCTGCCCCCATTAAAATAGGCTGAGTTTTATCTTTATTTTTATTCCGGATTTTTGGCAGCTCTCCTAACACTTTATATCCATAATGGTGTGCGATTTGTCGATAACGACGTTGGGCATCGGCAAAAAAATGAATCACAATCACGAGTATAATGGCTAATACCATCCCCATCACCAGTGAAATAGCAGCAATTAAAGCTTTTTTGGGTTTGATTGGTGATGCAGGTACGCTCGCGGGATCAATAACTATGATATCGGTTGTATCATTAATATCTTTTAATAGCTCTGTTTCTTTTTGTTTTGAACTCAGTGACTCTAACATTTTTAAGTTTGCATCAACTGAGCGTTGTAATTTTTTAAACTCCTGTTCTTGAACAATCGCTGCTTCTAGTTGAGTGTTAGCTTCGTCTTGCTTGCTGGCTAATTTTGCTAGCTGTTGTTCAATATCAAGTTTATTTTTTAACATTGTTTCAATAAAAGCGTGAACTTCAATCGCTAACTGTTTGTGTGTTTCACTAATTTTAAGTGCCATTGATTTATAGACGGGATGCTTTTCTAAGTAACGTAACTTGATCTGTGATAGCTGAGCACGCTGTAAAGCTTGCTGCTGAATCAGTTCTTTGATCAGCGGGTAACTGGCCACTTCATTGATAAGTACCAATTGCTCTATGTCACCCTCCAGAGCATCCACTTTTTTTTCAAATCGAGTCAATACATCCAACTGAGTGTTAAACTCGCGATTTTCACGATAGAGCAATCCGATTTCTTGTTTTGCTAAAGCGACGCTACTAGTAATATCGATTACATTATGAGTTTGCCTAAATTGATTGAGTTTTGTTTCTTCAGCTAATAATGCATCTTTTACATCTTGAATTTTACTATTGATCCAATCATCATTTTTAGCCGTGTGGGGCTGCATTAATTGAGTCTGATACTGCATAAAAGTCTGCGCAACTTGATTGGCCACCCTCGCTGTGAACTCGGCATCTTGACTTTCAAAACTGATCTCTAGCAAGTTTGTTTTTGATACAACCTGAATAGATAAATGGTTTAGCAAATCGTCACTATCCCACTGTAGAAAAGAAGCAAAAGCATGCAGATGCACAGGTATTTTAAGAGATTCAACAATAGAATCTGCAAATTGTGACGATTTAAGTAACTTGATGGTGGTATCGAGATCCTCATTATTTGTCGACATGCCAGGAACCAGTGACTGTAAAGGGTTGCTCCCCTTTGTGCCTTTAACCATCACGGTTGTGGTCGCTTTATATATATTGGGCATCCGATCGACAACACTGAGCCCGATGGCAAACACCATCGAAGTAACAAGCAGAATGAACCATTTTTTTATCCAAAACAAAGAAATAAGATCGGCAAAATCAATCTCGTCCTCACTGGATTTAAAACTGCCCGTAACCTGACTCATCGATTAAAAAAAGCTCTTTTCTATTTTAATTACATCACCTGGCAAAATTATCGTATCTGCCTGTGCAACAAACGTTGCTTTTTGCTGCCCGCGCTGGATCTGCCATTGAGTCCGTGAAGCTCGATCTTTAAGGCCCCCAGATAACGCAATGACTTGCTCTAAAGTGATATCAGGTTGATATGTGTAACTCCCTGGATTGCGGACTTCACCATAAATAAAAAATGGTCGATAACTTGATACCCTAATAGATACACTCGGTGACACCAAGTAACCATCTTTTAAAAGTTGCTCGAGGTGTGCTTTAGCTTGTTGCTGGGTAAAGCCAGACAGTTGAATACTACCAAGTAATGGAAAATCGACCTTACCTTGTTGGCTTATCTGACCAGAAAAGTTCAAATCTGCTTCTTGGTAAACCGATATATTAACCGAATCACCAGCGCCAAGTTGATACGCTTGATTAAACTGTGATGCGTTGACTTGAGTAAAGTGCAGCACACACAATACTAGGATAACATTTATGTATCTCACCATACATACTCCAAATTGAGATCCCATCTATTTTGTACTTTGTCGGCAATCAATTGATTATCTTTAGTTTTTAGTTGATTAAAAGATAAATTAGCTGAAATATCTTGAAGAATATTCCACTGCCAACGTAGGCTCCATCGCCAAGATTTATTGGTTCTTGCTGAGTTATCTAACTCGATAGTCTTAAAATTGACGGTTGCATGAAGCCTGTGTTGTTGACTCAACTCCAACTGATAATATATTTCTGCCAGTGTTCGCAGCTGTGTCAAGGCGGTCACATTCGTGGCCACCTCAGAACGCTGCGACGTTATCAATCGTATTTGGTGAAACTCATTGATCAGCCAATTATCTTCTATTTTCCAATAAAAACCTCGATTCTGTGAATCCCCTCGTCGCTCGAACCAACCTGAAATCAGTTTCAATTGATGGTGGCTGCCTAAATCCGTTTGAAAGCCCCCGCCAATCTCATACAAAATGCTCTCCAATGCTGATCGTTCTTCTCGTTGATAACTGGCGTCAATTAACCAATCTGTGTCTTCCGTTAAACGGTGTCCATAAAGTGCATTGATATAATCGGTTCGAATATCCGTGTATTGGCCGCTCGATTGAGTTTGCTGGCGGTACACATGACCGAGATCAAAGTTTAAGAACTGATCATGTTGGGCACGTCCCAGCATGAGTGATAGCTCTGCACTGCTCAATGTTTCATCGAGATATCGACTTGTTAAGAATTCTGCTTGAGTATCGCCATTAATTTTCAGTACATCAAAGTAACGAATTTGAACGTCAACTTCAGTATTGTCACTTAAAAAGACATGAAGTTGTGGCTCTATTATAAAATCATGATTGTTTAAATCGCTATCGTAACTAACATGCCGACTTGAAATTGTCGCAGGAAGATACACCCCATAGCCATCAAATAATCTTAGGGTATTTAAATTCGCTTGCACACTTGAAACTGATGATTTGCGAGCCAGCAATGATGTGTTGTACAAATTATCGTTGAGCTCTACTGCTACAGATGTCCTAAACTGATTGATTTCCTTATCCCAAACCACATTGGCTTGACAAAAATGTGTAGACATTAAAAACAAACAACCCAGAGCAAATAAAAACTTCAAAAAAATACTCGCAAATGCTTAGTTGATTAGGTTCAATTACTTGTAATAAAAATGTAATATAACTGACCGATTAATTGGCGCCATTATGCGACTAAATAGTCCAATAAAACAAGCCATCAATACTTTTTTATTCAATAAATTAAGGTGTTGATAATATACAATCGCCTAGTTAGACAATCGTTCCAATATATTAATCTAATAAACAGTAAGTTAACAAGTTGTCGAGAACTTTAGCCCCTGAACATGGTCAATTGACTATTACACATGAGCTTTTTGTAGTTTTTGTAAGTTTTGCCATAGTGATGTCGCAACAGTGCCATGTTCTCTGTGTTTGTTTCTAAAAACACGGATCTCGACGCAGATCGATTCCAAATAATCATCTAGTTTGATTTCAATTAACGCACCAGAATCAAGTAATGGTTGGCATACATTACGTGTCAGCATTGCCCAACCAGCACCAGCAACCACTAAGCGTTTTAGCATCGCTAAATCATCTGTTTTTATCACTTGCGCACCCTGGACGATATTAAGGTGCTCACTATCAAACTCAAAATTGCTCTCTTTTAAACTAATGCAGCTAAATGGCTCTAAATCTCGTGAATGTGTGACAGTTGTTGACTGAAACAAATGAGGAGCTGCAACGACGATAAGCTCTAATTGCCCAATAGGAAAACTTTCATATTGGCCAGTAGACAAAAAGAGATGGAACCAAGGGCCAATTCCCAGCTCAACAGATTGCTCTTTAACCTGATTAATTGCATTAAAACGACTGCCAGAGTTAATCAGAAATTCAGTTGCAGGATATTGATTAAATAACTGGGTCAAACAGAGGTCTATATTGGCGTCAACACACCCTTCATCATAACAAATGCGGTATTTCGCCTCATAGCCGATAGCTAAACGTTTACCTAGAATACGTAATTGATTTGCATCATGGAGTAATGCTCGAGCCTGACGAAAAAACAACGCCCCATGCTCTGTTAAACACAGCCGATATTGAGCGCGATCTAGCAGTAAAAAGCCCAATTCATTTTCGAGCTTTTGAATCGACATACTAAGTGCCGGTTGGGTTTTGTGTAACACTTCAGCCGCTTTTTTTACACTGCCTTGTTCAACAACCGCCGCTAATATTTTAATTTGCTCTAACGTCATAAATTTTATTTATAGAGAAGATAACTTTATATAAATTTAATTTTAACCTTTTTCACTCTACTATGCTGCAAAATTAACTATAAGTTAAATAAAAACCTATAGTTGTGATTACATTATCCGACTTGTTCGTTCTAAGGCCGAAAATGCTTACTAAAAAACTGTTATCCATTCCGCTAATGCTCTGTTTTCTCAGTGCTTGTCAAGATGAACCTGTAACGTCACCTGCGCCTTTAATCCGCCCAGTTAAATTATTTGAAGTAAAAAATCAAAATCATGAGACTATGCGAAGTTTCCCTGCAGAAGTCGAAGCCAATCAAGGCTCCTATTTAGCATTTAGAGTTAATGGAGAGCTTACCACTTTGCCAATTCGCGCAGGTGAAGAAGTCGAAAAGGGCCAATTGCTTGCAAAATTAGAACCTACGGATTTTTTATTACAAGTCGATGATAGACAGGCTCGATATGAATTAGCAGTATCACAATTAGACCGCACTTCTTCATTATTGGCCAAAGGAATTGCGAGTCAATCCGAATACGATCAAGCAAAAGCAAATAAGCAAGTTGCTGAGTCAGCTTTGCGCAAGGCACAAACAGATTATGAATACTCACAATTAAAAGCCCCTTTTACTGGCACAATAGCCAAAGTATTTGTCAAAAATTTTGAAAACATCCAAGCCAAGCAAAATATCTTACGCTTAGAAACACGTGATTTAATGGATGTCACGATACAAGTTCCAGAAAAAGTAGTGGCACGTGTCGATAAAACACAAGATTATCAACCAAAAGTAATTTTTGATGGCTTTCCTAATCAAGCTTATGACTTAACGATTAAAGAATGGGATACGCAAGCCGATCCTAATACGTTAACCTATCGAGTTGTATTTTCATTGCCTGTTCCTGAAGATTTTAATTTACTGGCCGGTATGACAGGAAATGTCTTTATCGATTTAGCGAAGATCACCAAAGGTCAACAAGCATATTTTTTAGTTCCTGTTGAAGCTGTTTTTTCAGAGATTAATCCGCAAACTAAAAAAGTAGAAAATGCGATTTGGCGCTACAACTCTGACACCAACACAGTCCATAAAGTCATCGTTCAAACGGCTGAGCTTCATCGTAATGGCATTGAAGTGACAGGCGGGTTAAATCTGGGTGATTTTGTTGTCAGTGCAGGCGTTCATTCTCTTAGCGATAATCAGGTCGTTCGTCCTTGGCAACGTGAAAAAGGCCTTTGATCATGAGCATTGCAAAATTCTCTATCGAAAAAACCGTCATTTCATGGATGCTTACCTTATTATTAGTGATTGGCGGCATTTTTTCATATTTAGGGTTGGGTCAACTCGAAGACCCTGAGTTTACTTTAAAAAAAGCCATGGTTATTACGGCCTACCCTGGTGCATCACCTCAACAAGTTGAAGAAGAAGTCACCTACCCGATCGAAAATGTCATTCAGCAGCTTCCTTATGTTGACTACGTCACCTCAATCTCATCTCCTGGCATGTCACAAATTTCTGTAGAAATGAAAAGCACCTACAGAAAAGAGCAACTCAGACAAATTTGGGATGAGCTTAGAAGAAAGATCAATGATTTAGCGCCGTCTTTACCCCAAGGAGTGATGCCTTCTAACATTATGGATGACTTTGGCGATGTCTATGGTGTGATGTTTGCAATAACTGGGGACGGCTACTCGTACGATGAATTGCGTGATTATGTTGATTATTTACGCCGAGAGCTAGTGCTAGTCGATGGGGTAGGTAAAGTTGTCATGGCCGGTGAACAGCAACCACAAGTCCTTGTTGAAATCTCCACTCATAAGCTGGCGAACCTCGGTATTTCTGCAAGTCAAATATTTAGTTTACTTCAAAGCCAGAACACCGTGTCTAATGCGGGTAAAATAAAAGTCAGCAGCGAGTCAATTAGGCTTCACCCGACCGGTGAGTTCAAAGATGTAAAAGAATTAGAAAACTTGCTGATTTCAAGCCCCGGCGCATCGGAACTTATTTATTTAGGTGATGTAGCGACCGTCAGTAGAGGCTATGCTGAAGTGCCAACGAATGTCATGCATTATGGTGGACAACAATCTCTGATATTAGGTGTATCATTTAGCAGTGGCGTGAATGTTGTAGAAGTTGGACAACGATTAGCTTTGCACTTAGAAGAGTTAGAATATCAACGTCCTCATGGTATCGAAGTACATACAATCTATAATCAACCAGTTGAGGTTGAAAAATCAGTCAATGACTTTATTGTTTCTTTGCTCGAAGCCGTCGCAATTGTCATCATTGTATTACTGATTTTTATGGGATTGAAAAGTGGTCTATTAATCGGCTTAATATTACTGATAACCGTGTTGGGCACTTTTATTTTTATGAAGCTGTTTGCGATTGATTTACAACGGATCTCTCTGGGTGCTTTAATCATTGCCCTCGGTATGTTGGTCGATAACGCCATTGTCATCACTGAAGGCATATTGATTGGGTTGCAAAAAGGGCGGACAAGACTTCAAGCTGCTGTCGATATTGTTGAGCAAACAAAATGGCCCCTGCTGGGTGCGACGGTAATTGCTATCACTGCCTTTGCGCCCATTGGCTTAAGTGCCGATGCGACCGGTGAGTTTGCTGGCAGCTTATTTAGCGTGTTACTTATTTCGTTATTACTCAGCTGGTTTACGGCCATCACCTTAACTCCTTTTTTCGCCCATTTATTATTTAGCGATAAAGCCGACACACAGCACACATCTGATCCCTATCAAGGGCTTATTTATACACTTTATAAACAGCTTTTGACCGCCAGCCTAACCTATCGCAAAACAACAATGTTGGTCATGTTGTCTGCACTCATTATTTCTGTTATTGGCTTTGGTCAAATAAAGCAGTCATTTTTCCCTGCATCCAACACTCCGATGTTTTATTTAGACTATTGGCGCTTTCAAGGTTCAGATATTAGACAAACTGAGCAAGATATCACCCAGATTGAACATTATTTACTTGAAAAGCCTGACGTTGTCGATGTGACCAGTACCATCGGCCAAGGCGCCCCGCGCTTTATGCTCACCTATTCTCCAGAAAAATCCTATCCCGCCTATGCACAATTAATTATTCGGGTTAAAAATGCAGACTCTCTTGAGCCGCTGATTGCAGACTTAAGAGCATACAGCGAAGCAAATTTACTCGATGCCCACGTTAAGTTAAAGCGAATGGAAATCGGACCTTCAACAGATGCTAAAATAGAAGCGCGTTTTTCTGGCCCCGATCCTGTTGTCCTTCGAGAGCTTGCTGCGCAAGCTAAAGCCATCATGGCCAATGACGCAGGAGCATTTAACATCAAAGATGATTGGCGGGCACGCACCAAAGTGATCCGACCACAATTTAATGAACAAAAAGCCCGCCGATTGGGGATCAGTAAATCTGATTTAGACCAATTATTACTAACCAGCTTATCGGGAAAACAAGTGGGCATTTATCGCGAAGGCACGCAAACCCTTCCCATTATTGCTCGCTCGCCTGCAAATGAGCGCTTACATGTAGATAGTTTAAATGACTTACAAATATATAGTCCTGCTCTGCGAGTATATATACCGATTAGCCAAATTGTTGATGGATTTGAGACTCACTCTGAAGACAGCTTAATAATGCGCCGTGACCGTAAGCGAACCATCACTGTTATGGCTGATCATGATATTTTAGGTAACGAAACAGCGGCGAAGTTATTTGCTCGAATCAAGCAACCTATCGAAGCTATCAAGTTACCACATGGATATCAACTGGAATGGGGCGGCGAATATGAGTCTTCATCGCAAGCTAAAACAGCTATTTTTGGTTCATTGCCTCTTGGGTATATCGCAATGTTTGCCATTACGGTGTTACTCTTTAATAGCATTAAAAAACCGTTAGTCATTTGGGCCACGGTTCCACTTGCAATGATTGGTGTCAGTGCTGGGCTATTTGTCACTTCAAGCCCATTCAGCTTTATGGCTTTATTAGGTTTATTGAGTTTATCTGGCATGTTAATTAAAAATGGGATTGTCTTAGTGGATCAAATAAATTTAGAACTCAGCCAAGGTAAGGAGTCTTACAATGCCATATTTGACTCCGCAGTATCTCGAGTTAGACCTGTCGCCATGGCAGCAATCACCACAATTTTAGGTATGATCCCTTTGTTATTTGATGTATTTTTCAAATCTATGGCGGTGACGATCATGTTTGGCTTAGGCTTTGCCACCATTCTAACTTTAATTGTTGTCCCTGTGTTGTATGCCATGTTTTTTAATATCTCAACGAGTGCAAAAACTAACGAGGCGCATTAAGTACAGCTCCTTTTCCTATCGTCCAAGAAAAATGAACCGTTTTGGTTCATTTTTTTTAAGTATTTTATCTCTCGTATTTAAAAATTTATTCGCATTGTTAAAACAGTATAAAGACCTCTAAAAGATTAAACACATCTGAAATTTATATAACCTGATTAATTTATACATCTAAATACCCAGAAATAGATATTTTCATTTATTAATAGCCAGATTATTTTTATTGATGCATTAAAAAATCAACCATAAATCCCAAAAAATAGTTGCATTTAACGTTTGAGTAACATAGCATTCTCAACTTGAAATATATTGTATACAATATATTTCATAAACTCTGGGAATAAGGACTCATTATGACAACCAACAATAAAAACAATTTTAGATTAAAAGCAACGGCTGCTGCCATCGCCTGTATGCTAGGTACAATTACACTACCCGCTATCGCTAACGATTCATTCAATGGTGAAGTAAAAGGAACAATTAGTACCACAAATAACATCAATGCTGCTGGTGCCACCATCACGCTCAAACACAAAGAAAAAGGCATTACGCGTACCGTAACAGCTGATGAGAGTGGCAATTACACCCTAAGAAAACTCCCTATCGGCTTGTATTCAATGACGATTTCAAAACCAGGCTTTGAAACTGTTGAAGAATTAGACTTAGAGGTAAGACTTGGTTCAGCCATTGTTTATAATGGCGTGTTAATCAATGAAGGCAGTGATATTGAACGTATTTCTGTTAATGCTAACGCGATTGCACGTATAGATACCGCCTCATCGACCGCCGGTGTCGTGATCACAGATTCAGAACTCGCTCTTTTGCCTGTAGAGTCTGGTTTTAATAGTGCCGTGTTACTCGCTCCTGGGACTAACGCAACTAATGGTGGTAACTTTAATGGTTCGCCATCAATTGGTGGAAGCTCTTCTGCTGAAAATGGTTATTACCTCAATGGTTTAAATGTAACAACTCTGAAAACAGGTTTAGGCTCAATCTCATTACCTTGGGAAGCCATTTCTCAAACAGAAGTTCAAACAGGTGGTGTCTCGGCGCAATTTGGCAGTGCTATTGGTGGTATTGTCAATGCCGTATCTAAGTCTGGTTCTAATGAGTTCAACTTTGGGGTCGAAGCCCGTATTGATCCAGAATCATTAAGCAGCCATCATGATGATTTATTTTATCGAAATGGTGACATTTATTCGAACACCTCAGATGACGAAGCGACGTTCAAGCGTTTATCTGTTTGGGCTAGCGGCGCGTTAGTTGAAGATAAATTATTCGTTTACGCCCTTTTTGCACCGCAACGTAATGATTATATTGCTGCTGGAAGTAACTCGCTTTCTGATGGTCGCTCAGAATCTGATCGTTGGTTTGCTAAATTAGACTGGTTTATTAATGACAACCACTCTATCGAATTTACTAGCATCAATTTCGAAAATAAAAATACTTACAAAACGTACGATTACGACTGGGAAACAAACGAACGTGATGGCGAAGGTACGTTAGGGACAACTAAAACCGGCGGAGATGTTTTAGGTCTAAAATACAGCGGGTTGCTCAGCGACGATGTATCGTTAGAAGTCATTGCAGGTCGTGTAACTGACCAAACATTTAATACCGCTGCCGATGCCCTACCTTGGGTTGGCTCATATCTATATGATGGTTACCGTCAGTTATCAAACCATACTTCATCTAGAATCACTGAAAGTGAGTTCACTCGCGACCAATTCCGAGCGGATTTAATGTGGAGTTTAGATGATCATTCATTTAAATTTGGTGTCGATTATTACGATACACATGTTGATCATCAATCAACACAAAACGGTGAAGGGAGCGCGCAAGGCTGGTGGTACGTAGAAACCGCTACAGGCTCTGATAAATCAGGTTTACCAGCCGGAACCCCTTATATCGACCAACGTATTCGTCGAGATTTCTCTGACTCACATGTTAAATCCTTATCATTTTATGCTCAGGATTCTTGGCAGGCGACCGATCAGTTAGTGTTAAACCTAGGGGTGCGTTATAGCCAGTTTACCAATGAAATGTCTGACGGCCAAAGCTATGTAGATGTTGATAATCAAATCGCGCCTCGTTTACAAGCAATTTATGATTTAAATGGCGATGGCGAAAGCAAAGTATTTGCAACATTCGGTCGTTATTTTCAACCTGTTTCAGCCAATATGAACATCGTTCAAGGGGGCTCTCGTCGTGATGAACATTGGTACTACAATGTTGATGAACTAGACATTGATGGCCACCCAGTAATCAATGCCGATGGCTCACCGAGTCGTGGCGATCAAGTTAATTACTTCCTAGCACAATCAGGTGAAGGTGCGCCGGGTTCAAAAGCCTCGGCAAACTTAAAGTCAATGTTCTCAGATGAGTTTACCGCTGGCTATCAGACTGAAGTGTTCGAAGGAGATATGACGTTTGGTGTACGTGGTATTTATCGCGAACTAAAACGCTCTATTGAAGATGCTGATTTACAAACTGTGTTACAAAATTGGTACAAAAAGCAAGGCATTGAATCGAATGGTTGGATTGATGGTTGGATTTTATTTAATCCAGGCAGTGGGTTGGATGTGAATTATGATTTCAACGGTGATGGCAATGTTGATCACATTGTTTTATCAGCCGACGAAGTTGCTCAACCTCAGTCAGAGCGTAAATATGCCGCACTTGAGTTCACGCTTGATGGCGCAGTGAATGACCAAATTAATATTAATGCTTCGTATACTTGGTCTCACCTGTGGGGTAATACCGCTGGTTTAGTGAACGATGATGATGATCAGGCCGATCCAGGTTGGACTGTCTCGTACGACTATGCGGGTTTACAAGATCACGCATCGGGTAATCTACCCAGCGATCGCCGTCATGCATTCAAGTTATTTGGTAGCTACCAAGTAACCGATGATTTAGTGATTGGCTTAAACAGTACTTTGATTGATGGTAAACCCATTAACAAAATGGGGATCCACCCATTTGGTGTAGATTCGTGTGCTGAAGGTATGCCTTGGGAATCATGTCCAAGTAATACAGAACGTGGTCACGGTGCTTCATTCTATGATGAAAATGGCAATCCTTCACCTCGTGGTACTGCAGGCAAGACAGATTGGGTTGCTCAGTTTGATTTATCAGCAAGCTACACACTTGATTTGTTTGAAAACAACCTAGTGTTAAAGGGCACTGTATATAACTTATTCAATACAGACACACAAACAACTGTGTACCAAAACGGGACCACTACGAATGAAAGTGGTGATGTAGTCGCGAATCCTAATTGGGGCATGACTACAGGGCGCCAAGCTGCGCGCTATGTTTCATTAACCGCTCGTTATGAGTTCTAAGGAATAATTAACTAAACTTGCTGCCTTATTTTGTCTAGTATCGTTATGAACCATAAGCACGTTAAAACGATAAAAATTAGGCAGTAAGTTTGTTTTTAGAGTGTTAGTAGTAAAGAAGGGATACAGGATGTAATGTGTTTATTTCGTGTCAAGACACACCCCTTCTTTACCGCTTTCATTTGAAAGTTCCCTGAATATTCCAAAGCCACTTAATTCTGAGTGGCTTTTTTAATACCCCAATATCGTGAAATTCCAATAGTGATAGGCACAAAAAAACGCAGTCACTGACTGCGTTTATAATCTAATAAACAAACATTTATTGGCTAATTGTTGCCCATAAATCGTATTCATCAGAATGTTCAATCACGCCTTTGACGACATCACCCGGCTTCAACGCTGTTTCTCCGTTGAGATATACCACGCCATCGATTTCAGGTGCATCAGCAAATGTGCGCCCTATCGCCCCTTCAGCATCCACTTCATCAATTAAAATTTCCATCGTCTGACCGATGCGTTGAGCTAAGCGATTCTTACTAATTTCTTGTTGTTTAATCATGAAGCGTTCAAACCGATCTTGCATCACTTCTTCAGGAACAGGCTCGGCTAATTCATTCGCTTTGGCCCCTTCAATCGGTGAGTATTTGAAGCAGCCAACACGGTCTAACTGTGCTTCTTCAAGCCAATCAAGCAAAATTTGAAAGTCTTCTTCTGTTTCACCAGGGAAACCGACGATAAATGTTGAACGGATAACCAATTCTGGGCACAGCTCACGCCACTTTTTAATCCGATCCAGTGTACGCTCAGCTTGACCTGGGCGCTTCATCATTTTCAGAACTCGTGGGCTGGCATGCTGGAAAGGAATATCTAAATAAGGCAAAAGTTTCCCTTCTGCCATCAGTGGAATAATGTTATCGACATGCGGATACGGGTAGACATAATGCAAACGCACCCAAATACCCAGTTTATTCAGCGCTTGGCATAAGTTGAGCATGTCAGTTTTAACGGGCATCCCATTCCAAAAACCGGTTTTGCCTTTAACATCGACGCCATAGGCACTGGTATCTTGGCTAATCACTAACAGCTCTTTTACACCCGCTTGCTTTAAACGCTCGGCTTCTTGCAAAACATCACCAATGGGTCGAGAGACCAAGTCACCGCGCATCGACGGGATAATACAAAAAGTACAGCGGTGGTTACAGCCTTCCGATATTTTTAAATAAGCATAATGTTTGGGCGTGAGCTTGACGCCTTGATCGGGGACCAAACTCATAAATGGATTCATCGGTGGCTTAGGTGCAAATTCATGCACATGCTCCATCACATTTTCGTATGCGTGAGGACCGGTAATACCGAGTACATTCGGATGAACTTCGCGTATTTCATCTTCCCGCGCACCAAGGCAACCGGTAACAATCACTTTGCCATTTTCTTTGAGCGCTTCACCGATGGTATCGAGTGACTCTTGCACCGCGCTATCGATAAAACCACAAGTATTAACAATGACAACATCCGAATCATGGTAACTACTGACCACTTCATACCCTTCGGTTCTTAATTGTGTGAGGATCCGCTCCGAATCAACCAAATTTTTAGGGCAACCTAAACTCACAAAACCCACTTTAGAGCCTGCTTTTGTGTTTTGAGTCGAGGTTGACGCATCCTGAGCTGCAAGTGTTTTAGCGGGTGTTTCTAGGGTCGTGGTTTGTTTTGGATTAAAGGTTTCTACTGTCATGGTTTACCTGTTAAGTGTGACGCGCAAATGCTGGAGGCGGATTATAGCCTAAACATTTGGATCAAGTAAGCTACACCCAATAAATTGTCGATAAGACCCTTGACGATTTATCCATGCTGATAGACTGAACTATTTTAATCATTGCCGCGTATTTGCTTATATGTTTTCACTATGTTGAACTTGACTATGCAATTGGGTGTTTTTCCTTTACCTATTTTTTTACTTCCTGGTGGCATCACCCGCCTTCGAATTTTTGAACCGCGATACATACGTTTGGTAAAAGAAGCACTTACCGAACAAGGCTTTGCTTTATCGACTTACAACAAAGACCAGCCTTACAACAGCTCTACTCATGCGGCCTGGGTAGACATTATTGACTTCTCAACGTTGGAAGATGGCTTGTTATCTATTGATGTTAGAGCAAAGAACCTCGTTACCTTAAGTGACTTTACAATCGAGAAAGATCAACTTAAAAAAGCAACCGCTGTGCAAATAGAGCACTGGCCCGAAAAAGAGCTCTGTGAAAAATCAAAAGCGTTAGCACAAGAGCTTAAATCTATTTTTAGTGCTAACCCAGAATTTTCAGCGCTTTATAAGCAGTTTGAATATGCCAATCCGAATTGGGTGTGCGCCAGATTCATCGAAGTATTACCCTTATCAATACAAAAAAAATACGAATTTATTCAACCAAATAGCTATGAACTCTGCCTAAACTTCTTGCATACTTTAATTATCGGTGAAAATAGGTGATCTGATCGAAAAGTTTCACCGTATAGGTAATTATCTCAACTAAAATGTGATTATTATGCAACAGTCTGTCGCAAACGAGGGTCAAACAACCACTCGTAAAAAAAGAAATCAAACTATGAGCCCTGAAGAATCACAGCAACTTAAAGATTGGCTGAGTGATATCGCTGTAAATAGAGATAAAGCGGCATTCGCGCATATTTTTAAGTGGTTTGCACCTAAAATAATTCGCTTTGGCATCAAACAACTCAATACAGAAGCTGCAGCCAATGAGTTATTGCAAGATACCATGAGCAATGTTTGGCGTAAGTCCCACTTATTTGACTCTGACAAGGGCGCGGCCACAACCTGGGTTTACACCATAATGCGAAATGTTTCGTTTGATATGCTTCGCAAAATCCGCTCGCAGCGAGAAGACTTCTTAAGTGACGATATCTGGCCCATTGTCGAAGCCGAAAATGTCGAAGAAACAGTGTTCAGTGACCACTTAATGGAAAGTCAAATAGCGCAATATCTTGAATTATTACCTGATGCGCAAAAGCAGGTCATTCAAGGTGTCTATTTTCAAGAGCTATCTCAAGAGCAGCTTGCCGAGCAATTAAATATTCCCCTAGGCACAGTTAAATCACGATTACGTCTGGCGTTAAACAAACTTAAACAACAATTAGGAGACATTCAATGATTACGTTTCATCCCGAGCATGACCTCCTTTGTCAGTTTGTAAACGGTGAATTGCCGGCTTCGCTGAGCGCGGCGATTTCTATGCATGCCCAGCTTTGCCCAAAATGTGCGACAGAGATTGAAAAACTCACTCAGCTTGCTTCAGAGCAGTTTACTCAATCAAGTACTTGTTCGTCTGAATTTGATGTTTCAACGCTTGATTTAGACCAGATGATAAGTGCTATTTGCAATGATGCAACCATTGAGACCCCAATGATGGTTGAGCCTCCTCAGATTGAAATCAAGGGGCAGGTTTACTCCTTACCAAGAGCGCTTAGTTCTATGTCGATGTCTGGTTGGTACAAAATGGGTAAATTAAGTCGCGCAAGAATAGACCTGAACGAAGGCGCGCTTCATGCAAGTTTACTTCACATTGATAAATCAGGCTCAGTGCCACAGCACACCCACAAAGGCTTTGAGTTAACTCTGCTCTTAGAGGGAAGTTTTCGCGATGAAATGGGCACATACGTAAAAGGAGATTTTATTCTGCTAAATGGTGAACATACCCATAACCCGATAACTGACGAAGGCTGTTTGTGTTTTACTGTCGCAGACGATGCCCTACACTTTACACAAGGGTTTTCTAAACTCCTTAACCCCCTTGGTAGCTTTATTTATTAGGATTAGCCATGAAAGAACTGCAATCAGAAATAACGCTTGGGATCAGTGCCTGTGTCGAAGGTCAGCAGGTTCGATTTGATAGAGGGCATAAAAAATCAGACTTCTGCGTCGAAGAGCTAGGTAAACACGTAAAATATCGTGCTTTTTGTCCTGAAGTAGCAATTGGCTTGCCTATTCCGCGCCCGACAATCAGACAAATTAAGAAAGGTGACGTCATTGCGGTGAGTCGCCCTGATGGGTCAGGTGATGTTTCCGATGCGTTAACACACTACGGCCAAACCACAGCTCAGAACATCAATGACTTGAGTGGCTTTATATTTTGTCAAAAAAGTCCCAGTTGCGGTATGGAGCGAGTTAAGGTTTATTATGAGCATGGTAAAAGCTCCGAGTCGACAGGAGTTGGGCTTTTCGCACAAGAGATTATGGCTGCGAACCCTTTATTACCTTGTGAAGAAAATGGTCGCCTCAATGACTTAGGTTTGCGTGAAAACTTTGTCATGCGTGTTTTCACCTATAGGCACTGGCAAGATTTAGTAGCTTCAGGGTTAACTAAACATAAAATGATGGCGTTCCACAGTGAACATAAGTATCTGCTTATGAGTCACCATTTACCCACTTACAAATCACTTGGACAGCTACTCGCTCGTGCTGATTTACCCGTTGAAGACATGGCGGATGCCTATATTCATGGTTTGATGGCGGGCTTAAAACACATTGCAACCCGTAAAACTCACAGTAATACGTTGCAACACCTACAAGGGTACTTTAAAAAACAGCTAGATAAAATGCAAAAACAAGAGCTTGTGCAGCAAATTGATGACTACAGAGCGGGTCTTGTGCCATTACTGGTGCCTCTGACACTGATTAATCATTATCTGAAGCAATACCCAAAACAATATTTAGCTGCCCAAGTATATTTATCACCTTATCCGCAGGATTTAAAACTAAGGTATGGTTATTGATGAATTTAATTTGGTTTCGTCGTGATTTACGCATTGATGATAATCCGGCATTAGCAGCAGCAATCCAATCAGGGCCAACTCGGGCCCTTTTTATCGCCACTCCCGAGCAATGGGCGCTTCACAATGTAGCGCCAATTCAAATCGATTTTATCGAGCGTCACCTTAATTTACTCTGTAAACAACTTAGCGAATACAATATTTGCTTAGATGTATTCGTTTCAACGGATTTCAATCAACAAGTCGAAGTATTGAACCAGTATTGCACCGCGCAGAAAATTCAACAGGTCTTTGCCAATGCTGAGCTCGAACACAATGAACAGCTACGCGACTCAGCCGTCGTTGAGTCAGGGATCTCATTGCACTTGTTTGAAGCAGATGTAATCGTGCCAAAAGGACTCGTCGTCAATGGCAAAAACGAAATGTACAAAGTGTTCACCCCTTTTAGAAATGCGTGGTTGAGTAAACTAAGAGACAGTGGGATCGGGCTGGCGCCACACCCAGCTGAGTTGGCCACAAACACTGAGGCCCCGACTAATGTTTCTCAGATTGAGATACCGACAGCAAAAAAATGCTCAGCCAAGTGGCCATTAGCAGACAAAGTCTTAGCCCAGGTTCTGCCTGAGTTTATTGACGCAAAACATGCTGATTATAAACTTTACAGAGACTTTCCGGCCCAAAAAGGCACCTCAGGTTTATCGCCTTATCTCGCTATCGGGGCTATCAGTCCCAAACGGTTAGTTTTTGAAGTTTCGCAGCACATCCCGCACCTGCTAGAAGACCCAAAAGCTGAAAAGTTTTGTTGGCTTAACGAGCTTGCTTGGCGGGATTTTTATAAACATTTATTGTTTCATCACCCAAATTTAATTAAACACACGAATTTTCAATACAAATATGATGCTTTAAATTGGCCAAATAACCCCGATTATTTTGCAGCTTGGTGCCAAGGTAGAACAGGCTACCCCCTTGTTGATGCCGCAATGCGACAACTCACTAAAACAGGATGGATGCACAATCGGTTACGTATGGTCGTGGCCAGTTTTTTAACTAAACATTTGTTAGTTGATTGGCGTTTGGGTGAACAGTTTTTTATGCAACATCTGATTGATGGTGATTTTTCAGCCAATAATGGGGGGTGGCAATGGGCTGCTGGCACGGGTTGCGATGCACAACCTTACTTTCGGATTTTTAATCCCATTACACAAAGTGAAAAGTTTGATCCTGATGGCTCTTTCATCCGTAAATATTTACCAGAACTCAAAGATGTACCAGTAAAACACATTCATCTCCCACAAGCGTACTTGACCGCGACGGGTCAATTAGAATGCTACTGGGACACCATTGTTGAGCACAAACAAGCAAGAGCAATAGCACTTGATTTTTATAAGCATCAACTGGGAAATACTTAATGGTCAATACAGCAACAAATACAATCGATACCGTGGAACACGCTCGCTGGTTAGATAATTTTGTCGATGTTTACCAACGCTTGAATAAACATAATCTCTCACTTCTGGCGAGCATTTACCATTTTAATGTCGTGTTTGAAGATCCTTTGCATCGGGTTGATGGACGAAGTGCATTAACTGATTATTTCGAGCACATGTACGCCAATGTAACGAGTATCAATTTCGAAATAACCGACCGTTTTATATCGGGTAATAAAGCCGCTTTGTACTGGACCATGACATACCAGCATCCGCGACTAAACGCAGGACGACCGATCCGTGTAGTCGGTCATTCCCGGCTCGAAACTGCTGATGATAAGGTTATTGCTCACCGTGATTTTTTTGATTTAGGTCAGCTTCTCTATGAGCATATACCTGTGTTTGGCGCATCTGTTCGTTGGTTAAAAAATAAGGCTTCACAATGAAAAGCGTCCTAATCACCGGGGCATCTTCAGGGATTGGACGAGCCCTGTGTATCGAATATGCCAACCTTGGCTACCAAGTGATTGCAGGTGGCAGAAATCAAGCCCGACTTGACGCTTTAGCCGAAGATCATAAAAACGTCATCCCATTAATCTGTGATTTAACAGACCTAGACAGACTGAAAATTGTTTCTCGAAACTTACCCGATCTTGACCTGCTAATTTTAAATGCTGGTAACTGTGAATATATCGACGATCCACTTCATTTCGATGCTGCGTTATTCAATCGGGTTATTCAAGCGAATCTCATCTCGGTAGCTAATAGCCTAAGTGCTTGGTTAAAATTACTTAAACCGGCCGGTACAGTTGCATTTAATAGTTCGAGTGCCGCCTTCTTACCCCTGCCTCGCGCAGAGGCCTATGGCGCCTCAAAAGCTGCTGTTAGCTATTTGGCAAACACATTACGTATCGACTTAAAAAACAGAGGCATCAATGTTTCACTTATCCACCCGGGATTTGTTGATACGCCTCTGACAGAAAAAAACACCTTCCCCATGCCGAGCATTGTTACGGCCGAGCAAGCTGCAAAGATAATTCGTAAAGGGTTGGATAAAAACAAAAACGAAATTAATTTTCCACGCGCATTTATTTTTGCCATGAAGTTGATGGCATTATTACCTAATGCATGGTGGCAAAAAATCGCATTAAGGATGAGTTAATAATGAAAAAAATCGCCATTATTGGTAGTGGAATATCAGGTTTAACAAGTGCTTACTTGCTCAGCCGTGAACATAACGTCACCTTATTTGAAAAAAATGATTACATTGGTGGCCATACTGCCACAAAAGACATTGAACTAGACGGAAAAAACTATGCGATAGATACCGGGTTTATCGTTTGCAACGACCGAACTTACCCGTATTTTTTAAAGCTTTTAAGTCAGCTAGATGTACCATTGCAGCCAACTGAAATGAGCTTCAGCGTAATGAACTCGGTCAACGGCCTTGAGTACAATGGAAATAACCTCAATAGTTTGTTCGCACAACGTCGAAATCTATTTCGACCTAAGTTTTGGTCATTGATCAATGAAATTCTTCGCTTTAACAAACAATGTAAATCTTTATACGCGAGTAATGACATTGCACCTCAGCTCACACTGGGTGACTTTCTAACGCAACATCAATTTAGTGACTATTTTTGCCAAAATTATATCTTGCCTATGGGTGCGGCTATTTGGTCAACCAGCTTAGTGGAAATGAAAGCATTTCAACTACGGTTTTTTGTACAGTTCTTTTATAACCACGGCTTATTGAACGTTAATGATCGCCCACAATGGTATGTTATTCCAGGCGGTTCGCGCGAGTATATTGCGCCTTTAATCGCGCGTTTTAAAGATAACATCGAATTAAAGAGCCAAATCTGCTCCGTGACCCGCCAGTCAAACACGGTGACCGTTCACTTTGCTGACGGTTCGCAGCGCTTATTTGATGAAATCGTGTTTGCTTGTCATTCTGACGAAGCTCTGGCGCTCCTTGGTGATCCGACAGATGCAGAAAATAGCATCTTGGGTGATATACCTTACAGTAAAAATACCGTGACGCTTCACACGGATACACGTTTATTACCTGTTCGAAAACTCGCGTGGGCAAGCTGGAATTATCAAATTAATGAACACCTTAACCGCCCTGCTTGCGTGACCTATAACATGAATATTCTCCAAGGTATCCATGGCGAGCATACATTTTGTGTCACCCTCAACCAATCAGAGGAAATCGACTCAAACAAGATTTTAGGTGAATTTCTATATCATCACCCTGTATTTAACCATCAAAGCCTTAACGCTCAACAACGCCGCCCTGAAATATGCGGCATAAATAACACCCATTTTACTGGTGCATATTGGCATAACGGTTTTCATGAAGATGGCGTTCGTAGCGCAGTCGAGATGGCTGAACGATTTGGGATCACGCTATGACAATCCAAAGTGGTGTTTACAAAGGGAAAATCCGTCACAGACGCTTTAGTCCCACATCACACCAGTTTAGTTATCAACTCTCGATGTTCAGCCTAGACCTCGATGAATTATCAGTGTTAAGCAACACCTACTCGCTATTTGGCACCCGTTGGTACCACCCTATTCGTTTTCGAGAAAAAGACTATCTAAAAAGTGAACCGGGTGAATTAAAGCAACGTATTGCAAATAAAGTGTCTTCTTTAGGTGGGCAATGGGATGGCCACAAGGTTGTGATGGTTGCCCAATGCCGCAGTTTAGGACTTTATTTTAGCCCGATTAATTTGTTTTATTGCTACAACGTTGATGGAACATGCACTTGGATGTTAGCTGAAGTAAGTAATACACCTTGGAATCAACGTCATTATTATTTGGTTAATATTAATAGTGACGACTTGACCGAAAAGACATTCCATGTATCACCATTTATGGCGATGCAAATGAAATATAAGTGGGTGGTCAGTTTACCAACGCAAAAGTTAAACGTTCACATTGAAAACCACCCTAACGACGAAACACACGTAAAAGTCTTCGACGCAACGATGGCTTTAACTAAGCAGCCATTCGATAGTCTTGCGTCTTTGCGGACATGGCTAAGCTTACCTTTTATGACACTCAAGGTCGTTGGTGGCATTTATTGGCAAGCACTCAAGTTATTTTTAAAACGTGTGCCTTTTGTCCCTTATCAACATCGTTGAGGTAATAATGGAACAAACACAACAACTTGCACTTAACAGCAACATCAGTTGGTTTAATAACAAATGCCGTAAGATTGTATTTGAACTGCTCAACCAACTAGAAAATGCGGCCATCGAAATCCATGAAGGGGCTAGCTGTCACGTGTTTGGCAATACTAATGCCAATCTTAAAGCGCAAATGCACATACACGATGTCACATGTTATATCGACTTCATCAAAGGCGGCAGTATAGCCGCTTCGGAGGGATATTTAGCTCAAAAATGGACTACGCCCGACCTCACTTGTTTGGTTCGCGTATTTGCCCGCAGTCAGAAACAGCTTGATGAACTTGAGCAAAAATCAGGCGTAGTCGCCAAGATAAAAAATGCCTTATTAAATTTCAAAAATGCCAATACCCAAAGCGGTTCGAAAAAGAACATTCTGGCTCACTACGATCTTGGTAATGATTTGTACACGCGTTTCCTTGATAGCTCTATGATGTATTCGTGTGCGTTTTATACCACCCCGAGTGACTCATTAGCCCAAGCGCAAAGAAATAAGCTTGCTACAATCTGTGACAAGTTAGATCTGCAACCAAATGATCATTTAATTGAAATAGGTACTGGTTGGGGTGGCTTGGCTATTTATGCTGCCACGCATTATGGCTGCAAAGTGACGACGACAACTATTTCAGACGCCCAATATGAGTTTGCACAACAAAAAGTGAACGATCTTGGTTTAAACAACAAAATCACGTTGCTCAAGCAAGATTACCGTCTACTAGAAGGGCAATATGATAAATTAGTCTCAATTGAAATGATTGAAGCCGTGGGTCATGCTTTTTTGCCTAGTTTTTTTAGTAAGTGTAATAGCCTGCTTAAAGAGAACGGGAAAATGCTTATCCAAGCCATCACGATCGCAGATCAACGTTACGATCAATACCGGAAAAGCGTCGACTTTATTCAAAAGTATATTTTTCCAGGCGGATGCTTACCTTCAATCGCGGTGATGGGTAACCACATTGCGAACCAAACCAATATGATGGTTGATCATATTGAAGATATTGGTCTTCATTATGCGCGAACCCTATTCGATTGGCGCCAACAGTTCAATAAAAACTGGGAGGAAATTCAATCATTTGGTTATGACGAGCAGTTTAAACGTTTGTGGCATTATTACCTTTGTTATTGTGAAGGTGCATTTATCGAGCGAGTCATCAGTACACATCACATTGTTGCACGTAAGCCAAGTTATAAAGACGCACACGATGAAACCGTTCTTAGTTATTAACTTCATTTTTTTTCAGGTTAGTTGGTTGCTCAGCGCCAACTTCACTGATGAAGCCACTGCATTTTTGCTGTTGCTTCTTTTATCTCATTTTGCGATTAGTCCAAGTAAAGTTGCTGATTTAAAAGTGTTAGCAGTTGCTGTTATTGGTTGCCTTGCCGATCAGGGATTAATATCCATTCAGGTTATAAACGTTGACAGCACATTCATGCCATTTTGGCTTATTTTATTATGGTGCTGCTTTGCGGTTTCTCTTAATCACTCCTTTTCATGGATGAAAAAGCTGCAGATACCTCATCTAGTTTGTATTGGCGCGATAAGTGGCCCTGCAAGTTATTATGCGGCGCTATCTCTTAGTGCATTCGGTACTTCAGTGTCTACAACCTACTTTTTAATTTCATTTGCCATCGTATGGGCTGTACTTCTGCCATTGGCCGTCAGTGTTAGTCGTGTAAGCACCGTGGAAGTGATTAAAGAAAATAAGGAAGCATCATGCGTGTAATTTTCTGCTTGGTCGCTATTTTACTCACCCATCCTGTCTCTGCTTCTCCCACTGACTCATTGGTTAAAATTGGAGAAGGAGAAATGTCGGTGTTGTTCTGGTCTTTATATAAAGCTCAGTTGTATGGAGCATCTTCTTCTTTTAACAAAGAGCAACGTCCCATAGCACTTAAGATTACATATTTAAGAGACATCAAAAGAGATGATCTAATAGAAGCAACTGAGCAGCAATGGAAAAAAATTGATCTCAGTCATTCAAATATCGAAATATGGTTGAAACAACTCAAAACCATTTGGCCGGATATTAAAAAAAATGACGTGCTCACGATTAGAGTAGAAGATAACTTAAGCCACTTTTATCAACAAGATAAGTTAATTGGTACCGTCAATGATGCTGATTTTGGACCCGCATTTTTAGCAATTTGGCTCTCAGATAAAACAACACGACCCGATTTGCGTAAACAACTACTTGGAATATCAATATGACTCGCTTAATTAGCTTTTTAGTTTTCCTTTTTATTATTAACGGATGCAGCAGTCAAAACCTCACAGATTACCGTACAACGACTCCTAACTTACGTTTAGAAACATTTTTCGAGGGTGATTTAATTGCATATGGTATTGTGTTAGATCGTAGCGGCACCCTGACACGTCGATTCGAAGTCGACCTAAAAGCAAGTTGGGACGGCAATAAAGGCGAAATAAAAGAATGGTTTACCTTTGATGATGGGGAAAAAAACACCCGAATTTGGCAGCTCGAAGCGCTGGGTAACGGCCAATACAAAGGGACTGCAAACGATGTTGTTGGCACAGCCTCAGGTCAAACCTCAGGCTCAGCTTTATATTGGCGATATGATTTGTTGATTCCTGTTGATGGCACTGAGTATCAAATCACGCTCGATGATTGGATGTATCTAATTGATGAAAATCGTTTATTTAACAGAACTGAACTCACTAAACTTGGCTTCAAGGTCGGTGAGGTCATTTTGTACATCGAAAAGAAATAACCTCACTTATAGGAATTGAGCAAAAAATATTAGCCTTCTACCTGCTCAATCTCATAAATTGACTCACCAATTAGTTCAATCTTTTGTTCTATGATGTTGCGAGCATCATGCAGGCCTTGGTTGTAGTAAACAGCACCAAACTCCTTACTAATGAAGTCGAGTAAAAAATCTGCATCAAATTGACCTAAATCATAGTCAAGCTCTAGTTCAAAATAGCGCTGCAACTTATCAATTAACTGCACTTTTTTTTCGTCACTGAATGATATGGTTGCCATGTAAAATCCTTTTGATTGATAAATAAATTGTGATTAATTGTTCAGACCAATCATCATTTTCGCTTTAAAGATAACGTGCCTTTTTTCGGCTCTCTTATCACTTGTTGTTTGTCGAGTCTCATAGCACGTTTTTTAGGCTCTGATGCTTGTTCTTGCACTGGTTTAGTCGTTTTTTTGAAATCTGTTCGTTTGTTTGGATCCACTGAGAGCTCTTCGGTTTTGCCTGAACCTGCTATTGCACGATTAATCAGGGCCATTTCTTTTTCGGTTAAATCTCGCCATTGTCCTGGTCTGAGCCCTTTTAAGGTAATATTCATGATACGAGTACGTTGTAACGTGACCACTTCATATCCTAAAAACTCGCACATCCGTCTTATTTGACGATTTAAGCCTTGTGTTAATGTTATTGTAAATTGACGGTCACCCGTTTGTTTTACCTTACAACGCTTGGTCACAGTGCCTAAGATTGGAATTCCACCGGCCATTTTTTTTATAAATTGGCTATTAATCGATTTATCGACTTGAACAACGTATTCTTTTTCGTGGTTATTGCCCGCTCGTAAAATTTTATTCACCATATCGCCTTCATTGGTTAAAAAAATCAACCCCTCTGATGGGCGATCTAAGCGGCCGATTGGAAAGATACGTTCTGGGTGGTTAATCGCGCGAACAATATTACTTTGAATTTTTTTCTCTGTTGTGCATGTAATACCAACTGGTTTGTTGTATGCGATAAAGACAAACTTAGGTTTATTTTTTAACGGCCGTCCATCAATCATCACTGAATCATTATCGGTGACTTTTGCCCCCATCTCCGGCTTTTCACCATTCACAGTCACTCGCCCTTCTTCAATATATTTATCTGCTTCACGGCGAGAACAAAAACCAGTATCACTGATAAATTTATTTAGGCGGGTAGTTTGGCTCATGCAGGACTCTCAATACTAGAATAAAAAACCCCGCTATTGTAAACGAGCCTAACTGAAAAGGCTTTAGCTTAAGCCAATTAATTACGATAAATCGATGTCCGACTGACTTAACTTAGATCAAATGAATTGACCTATTTTTGTGCTAAAAAGTAAATTAATCACTAAACTATGGCATAGCTCATATTTACACACAGCAAATCGACAAGGGAAACTATGTTTGATATTGATGACAATGTACTGTCGGATCTCAGTAAAGGGTTTAACCTACCACCTAAGCCGGAATTATTAACGCGACTACAACAAGCTATTTCACAACCAGAACCAGAACTTAATGACATTGCAGATATAGTCAATGAAGATGTCGCGATTGCAGCAGCGGTTATTAAAGTGATCAATTCTCCCTATTATGGGTTGGCAAGAACTGTTACTGACATTAAACAAGCTGTCATGTTCTTAGGGTTAGACAGCATTAACCATTTAGTGACAGGGTTTTTAATTAAACAGGCGTTCAACCAACAACAATGTTGTATCTCGTTAGAGCGCTTTTGGGATAGTGCAAGTGAAATTGCAAATATCGCGACTGTCATCGGTAAAAAAATAAAATCACGGGTCCCAATTGAAAACTTACATCTCGTAGGGTTATTTCATGATGCTGGAATTCCTGCTATGGCCTTAAAATATCCAGACTATGTTCATGTTTTAGCAGCTGCAAATCGAGACTATCACACCTCTTTGATTGAAAGGGAGGAACTGGCTTACCAAACCAATCATGCCGTCATTGGCTATTATTTAGCAACCTCTTGGCATTTACCTAAAGACATTTGCCAGATCATATTGCGTCATCATGACCATTCATTCTTGACGGGAAATTGGAATAATATTGATGAACTGACGTTTGCTACATTAAAAATGGCTGAAAATTTAGTCCATGTACAAAAACGTTTTGTTGCTTCGCCTGATTGGCCATTTGTGAAAGAAGCCGTTCTAAAGACACTTGAACTGGACGAAAGTGATTATCTTGATATAAAAGAAGATACAGAAGAAATTTTGGGCTAACAGTTACGAACTGACAATAGTCATTATACCAGATTGATATCCTGGCATCTCGCATAGGATATCAATACGTTCAGACTCAGGTTTTGCGTATAAAATTTCGAGTTTCGCAAACGTCTTTGGTACGAAGCTCACGCATTTTAAACGTAAATTCTTCCGCGTTTTGCGATCCAAAAACGCAAAAGCACTGCTTTGCATCACTTGCTCACACCCATCTAAAATATGCTTACTGATCATTTTATTGGTTAAATAGCGGTCTACTTTTTGAGCGGTTAATTCATTTTTTAACCCGCCGAATAAGCAAGTAGCTCGTATATCTAACATGGCAACAGCCCGGACTTTTTGCGTTTCGAGATCTTCAAATAACGCTAATAAAGCAGGTATTTTTTCACCGCTAAACGCTTGTACTGGCAGCTCTGATAAACTGATGTCTTGGTGTAAAAAGCGATGTAACACTTTTTCTAATTGTGACAGTTTCGGCAAAACTAATGCGCTACTTGTACTGGTTTGGGTATTGAGTATTTCTTCAGTTTCAAACGCACCTTGCATTAATGGCAGCAACGCTTTGTGTAATGCGTCATCTTCAAAAGGTTTGCTTAAAACAAAACTCGCCCCTTGTTCTAATGCCAAATCAATTCGTTCTTCATCACACACAGTTGTCACAATGCCAATTTTAATGGGTAATTCGCGCTTTTTAACTTCGATTAATAATTCTAAACCCGACATATTTGGCATGTGCCAATCACTTAACACAATATCAGGCTGCCATTGACCGATTTTTTCAAGTGCTTCAATCCCGTCATTTGCTTGTTTTATTTTTAGTTGTTTGTAACCAAACTGCTCAAGTCCTCGGCGAACGATTGCTTGCATGGCAACACTGTCATCAACGATCAGAATTTTCACTTAACACCAACTCCTAACAGGATCAGCCATAAATTGTACTGAATATTGATTATAGGCACTATTTTGTAATCAAGCTAAACTAAAGTTCAGTACAAACAGTTAATTATGGCTGTTTCATAACGACACCGCGGAGAGCCTATGCTGCCAGACAAAGTACTCGAGATTTTAGCATTCGATTTAGGCCTGCTTATAATCAGTGGTTGGTTTTTGATCTTGTTATTTATGTTCAGAGAGTTCCGTATAGTCAGCAGCGCTGTGAATCGCTTAACCGGTCAGCTGCCAGAAAATAACCAACAGATAGCCCTCTGCCAACAATCAGTGAATGAAGCACTTGAATCGGTTAACAGCCATACGGAAACCCTCAATCAATTAACCAATGTCCACGAAATTCTTGAAGCTCAATTGCGAGACTTACACCAAAGCCAATCAGCGAATAACAATAAAGAAGATGAAGAAAAAATAATTAAACTCGAAAAAGAGCTCGATCGTTCCAATGCACTGATCAAAAAACTCAAAGGAGAGTTGATCAGCAGTAAAAAACGTTTAGAGCATACAAAAACAAAACTTTATCAACAGTATGATGCTGTGGAGTCCTTACAAAGAGAAAATAAACAATTTATCAGTGAAAACGACCAACTTGTTGCACAAATGGAAAATGATGAAGAAAAAATGCAGCTCGAAAAACAAATCAATCGGTATTCAGCTCAACAAACTCAATTGGTCGAGCTTGCCAGTGACTATAAAGCCAAACTTGCCAAACAAGGCAAAGAACTCAATTACTTACGTCAAAAAAATCAAGAGTTATCTAACATCAATAATGTCGAAAGTAACGCTAAACTTGATGAAAAAATTAATCAATTAGAGCAACAAGTTAAAGCAGCCCAAGATAAAGCGACGCAAATTGAAACCGAAAAACAGTTTCTAGAAAGTAAGTTTATTGAAGCCGTGACCGAACTTGATAAATTAAAAAATTAGCAGCGTGATAGCCTGAGGTGAAATGTAGTAGCTCATATCTGATCTGACAGTATACGCAACTAGGTTTAGACTTTATCTGACAGGCAGCGAGGAGCGAAAAGCAGTTAGTGATTAATCACAATGTATGAAGTCAAGATTTGATCCCATTGGTTTTGCCATTGGTTCAACTTAAAATAATGGTCGAATTGGGAATAGAAACCGCCGTTTGGCTCGAAGCTGTGCAAAATTAAGGCGGCAATACAGCAACTACGCAGACCAACCCAGTGCCCTTAGTCAATGTGCCCATCAACATCAACAAAATTGGTATCGCGGGTTCGGTTAACTCGCACCTTTTAACCATCATTAAAGCAAGCTAGGCATGCGCCTAGTTTTGTGATGCCTGAAAAGCTTAAGCCAATTTATACGCATCATCAGTTTTGATAGTGAAAAGTCCGTACATCAATTGTTTTAACGCTGAATCCATAGCATACATCATTCCCTTTTATATCGAATTTTGTCTTGCTTTTGAATACAAACTATTTAAAATCAATTAGATATTTATTGCTGTCATGTATTTTATATTTGTATGTCTGATCCTATTTTAAAAAGTGCCACGTTCGATCTTAAAGTAAAACAATATTGGTTAACGTTTGGCATAGTGGTATGTGTGGTGAGCATGGTTGGCATACCGTTCATGCCAGTGGTTGGTCTCGTTATTTGGTTACTAGCAGGGCGAATTTTAGCTGCAATGTCAGCAGACTTACTTGAGCGTAAGTTAGTCGTAAAACGCGGTATTTTGTTTAAAGAAGAAAAATCCATACCGCTTGAAAAAATCACTGATGTCGGCTTAAGCCAAGGCCCGCTGATGCGGTTATTTGGCCTGTACCGGTTAAGCTTTGAAACCGCAGGGCAATCAGGCCAAGGCGCATTAGTGTCATTGCTGGGCGTGATAGATGCCAGTGAATTTCGTGAAGCGATTTTAACCCAAAAAGATAATTTAACCGCGAATGCACCAGCAAAATCAACAAATGAAGAAAGCCCGCAAAGCCAAGTAGAGCTGATACGCGCACTCACCTACAGTGTAAAAAATATTGAGCAACTGTTAGTTACACTGCTCGATGAAAAAAATAGAAATACATGACATATATGGACACGACCCGCTTTGCAAGCACGATTGGTTTTTATCTTGTAAAAAATGCAAAATAAATCGTTTATTCTTTTTGGTCGTTAACATTTGCTCATGTGGTTTTCTAATTAATAGATATTAAAAAATATCAGCACTGACATATATACAGGCTCTGCTCTTCCTCAGATTATCAAGAAAAGAGTGGCGGGAGTTGACCCCCGCCGGCCTCTGATGAACTCCGTACTTGAAACACTTAAACACCCACAGAAACCGCAAGAAAACCCATCTAAAACCCCGATTTAAAATCTCACCTCAAAATAGCCTAAATGATTGAATCAAAATAGGAACTCAGTTATGGTTTGCTGATTAATAAAAACAAATTTAAAACGAGTAAATCTACAGGCTCGTTATGTATTTTTCAGGTTTTGGAGTTTAGGTTATGGGTAACAGAATAGATAAAGAACTGATTGACCCAATAATAGAGCCATCATCAGAGAAATCTCATAGAATAGTTAGAGCAACCTTATCAATGGTGCCTTTAATAGGAGGTGCTTCAGTTGAAGCATTTAATGCCATAATTGAACCTCCAATGCTAAAGAGAAAAACAGCTTGGATGGTACAAGTCACTGAAGTTATAAATAAATTGTTAGATGACGGAGTGATAACAGAAAACACTCTTCAAAATAATGAACGGTTTATGACTACGCTAATAAATGCTAGTGCTATAGCAATAAAAAATCATGATCAAGAAAAGCTAAAAGCTTTAAAAAATGTCATTTGTAGCTCTGCTATGGGTGAATCACCAGATGATGTTGTGCAAAATGTTTATCTACAAGCTATTGATTCCTTTTCATCTTGGCATATCAAAATTTTACATTTAATTGATAATCCAATGAAATGGGCAGAACATAATAAGCATGAATTCCCGAAATGGAATGCAGGTTTAAATACTGGTGCTATCAGAGATTTATTAGAAAATGCTATTCCTGAAATGGTTGGTAATTACGAAATTTATAATACTGTATGGAAAGAACTATTTGCTAAGGGCTTTATTACTCAAGAAGATTACGGCGTTGACAGAAGTAAGCCTGTTCTTGAAAGTAGAACTACTAAGCTGGGATCAAATTTTATCAAGTTTATAGGCGAACCAAATACATAACAAACAGTTTAAAACCGGACAAAATTCACTGATATTTTTTATTGGAAACTTAAAGTTTTAGAAGTGAACGGTAGAAGTGAACGGGGTCAAATCTTGACTTCAAGAAGTGAACGGGGTCAAATCTTGACTTCATACATTAAAAAATCTTCAATGTCTGCTTATGGCTGTGACTGTCAGATTTGGTTGAGTTTTATTATTCGCATCTGACAGATCATGTTAAGGCTTATTCAGGAAATGCGGGCAACGATGCATCTATGCCCGCTATTTAATTTAATGACTAAACCAATGTGCTCAACATGTCTTCACTGTATGGCGTTAAAGCTTGCTGATGCTTTACACGTTCAACATAATCTGGATTTGCAATCAATGGTCGGCCTATTGCGATTAAATCAAATTCATTATTTTCAATTGCGGTGGCTGCTGATTCGGGTGAATATCCTCCCACCCCCACTAACGTGCCGCGGTAGTGCTCGCGCAAATAACGGGAGATTCGCCCACCGAGATAATCAAACTCCATCGCATCGTCAAAAATGCCGCCATGTAAATACGCCAAGTTTCTTGTTGATAGCTGGGTTAACAAATAATCGAAGACTTCGCGATCTTTTGGATCTGGTTGCATATTAAAATAGGCACCCGGTGACACTCTTAATGCTGTACGCTCACAGCCTATGGCCGCAATAACAGCATCAACAACTTCGAGGGCAAAGCGCGACATATTACTTGGCGTTTGGCCATAATCATCATTTCGTTGGTTGCTCGCATAATGCAAAAATTGGTCAATCAAATAGCCATTTGCACCATGTATTTCAACACCATCAAAGCCAGCTTCTAACGCATTTTCTGCTGCTTTAGCATAATCTTTAATTAACTGCTCAATATCACTCAAGCTTGCTGCTTTCGGAGTTTGATATGTCAGTTCTCTCATTCGGGGAACCGAACCTTCAATCCCAATTGCCGAAGGAGCGAGCACCTCGCCTTCACCAAAAAAGTATGGGTGGGCAACTCGCCCTACATGCCATAACTGTGCAAATATTTTCCCACCTTGACTGTGAACCGCATCAGTTACTTTTCGCCAACCTTGTATTTGTTCGCTGGTATAGAGACCAGGAGTGTTCGGGTAACCCTGTCCATCAGGGCGGATAATGGTTGCTTCTGAAATAATCAATCCTGTCCCTGCTCGCTTTTGATAATAATCAGCCATTGCTTGGGTAGGGACTAAATTTTCATCAGCCATACACCGTGTTAACGGCGCCATAAGGATGCGGTTTTTTAGCGTGACCACTGAGTTAAGTGAGTATTGAGTAAATAATTTATCAGACATGGGAACAACTCTTTATTGAATGTTCATTCAAGATACTTGTAATTGAATAAACGTTCAAGTACTTTTTTGAACGTTTATTCAATATGAGGTATAGTCTCACTGCTAACATAAGAGACTCACCAATGCGAAATGCCGAATTTGATAAACAAACTGTATTAAGACATGCCATGAAAACTTTCATGGAATTTGGTTATGCTAAAACTAGCATGCAGAAACTGACCCTCGCAACGGGTTTGCATCCCGGTTCAATTTATTGTGCATTTGGAAATAAACAAGGGTTGCTCTTGCAAGCGATTGCTCAGTACCAGCAAGATAAAAATGATGAGTTCCTCAGTTTTTTTACTGACAATACCCAGGTAATAGGTAATCTCACCACTTACTTAAATCACATTGTTGATCAATGCACTCGCTGTGATAGTTCCAAAGTGTGTTTATTAACCAAGACACTGAGCGAAGTATCTGGGCATGATCCCAAAATAATGTCTGTTCTCACTGATAATTTAGACAGCTACCAACAAGCGCTCACTGCGCAGTTTTCTCTTGCGATAGAAAATAAAGAAATCACTTCTGATAAATCGGCTAGTGAATTAGCACAATTTTTTGCCATGGGAATTTATGGGTTACGGACTTACTCACAAAGCCATCCTGATCCAGATGTGCTCAAAGCACTCGCTCAACATTTATTATCCTGTGTCTGTATGAGTCAACGATAGCAGAAAATTAACATAGAGAGACAGCCTAGCTTAGTCTATGCTTTACGGTGATAAAAATAAGGTAATAACCCAATGGCATCAAACGCTTTCAATGAATCAACGTATATTAAGACTCTCAAACAGATTTTAACATCTATTCACAATACCAGTTCGCTCGAAGACTCAATCTATCACCATGCCATTGCTTATTTCAGCGCTCAGGAGCACACTGCAGAGCAACTCCACCAGCGCCAGCAAGTATTGAATGAAGCACTCAGTAAAAAAGAACAAGCCGCAAAGCCTGTTGCAAGCATCGAAGCCAAGGTTAAACAAGCTAAGCATGCTCTCAAAACACAACAAAAAGAACTGAATGAGCAACGATTGCAACGCCTATCCCAAATCAAAGAAGTGGCACTGAATATTATCGATTTATGTTATGGAGATTCATTGACTGACACTAATACGCGCTTTGCCAAATGCTTAGGCGCACAATTGCTTTTGGTCCCAACCTTACCCAAACAAGCGGTCAGATATAACCATCTCAGTAAACACCTCTATCGCGCAGTCTTAAGCTTAAAATTGTTTGATCAATTACTTGCTGAGGGCTTTATTAAAAATAAGTTTGTCCTTGAGTGTCACAATCATTCGCTGAATCATGGCAGTGATCAATTTAAACAATGCATTCAAGTCCCTCTTGTGATGGTCTCTATATTACTTGATGTTGGGAATTTTCATCCTGAGTCTTTGGCCATTTTAAAAGGGCCTGAAGGCAAACTAGATGAATTACGCGCACTGAATAATGACGACAGAATTGCGTTACTAAAAATAAATTATCAACAAACAATTAATTTTTTAATTGAGGGTCTCGGTGCCGATCAGTACATAGGTAATTCAAAAGCAGAAAAAGCAGAGTTCGATGAATTAGAGCAACAAAAAATTATTTTTATTAAAGATTTACTACTCAAAGCTGTAAATCCGCAGCAAGGCATTGGAAATGTGATTAAAATTCCACAGGTTTACACCTCAATTGTGATGTCGAGTAAACTCAATTTCGCCTACACCACAGTACCCAAAGCCTTTTTGATTCTCGACAAAGGTGTCGAGCACGGCAGTCACAGTCAAATTGCTGTCAATACCCTGCTAAAAATCACAGGTATTTATCCGCAAGGGTTTGGAGTGACTTATATCCCCAAGGATGACACCGGCTATGACTTACCTCGCTACGAGTATGCGATAGTCAATCGTTTATTTCCCGAAGATCCACACGTGCCAATTTGCCGAATTGTGACCCGTAACCTGACCTTTATTTCGTCTGGGGATGATGCAACGGTCCCTGCCAGCCAGAATCTATATTATCCCGCCAATAGAAAAAAGCTTGAAAAAGTATCACCTGAGCGACTAAAAGAAATTTTAAGTCAGCTCTGGTCTAATTTTGAACAGCGTCAGGACGAAATGGAACTTGTCCCGCAGTGCTGGCAACCTCACGAGTATTTCAGCTATGCAAAACACCAAAACTTATGGAACAAAACCGTATTGTAAAACCAGCATACTGCCAAATATTGAGCGCCAAGAACTATCATTGACTCGCTCTTTGATTTTACTTACGCGAGAGGATTAGTCGAATGTACAATTTTCCCTTGCTGGCACCATACTTTTGCCACCGGCGAACAGCTCAGTCGCAATAATGCTTCGATAAGATACCGATCCAAGCATGACTTGATTTAACCAAGAGTGGTAATGCGCGATACGGGTAAATTCGGGATCTTGCTCCGTTGCAAAGCGTGAATTTGTTAAACCCAGAAGTCGCGCTCCTTTAGGATCATCTGTAAATAACAAGCGCAATGCTTGTGAGTCGGCTAAAGCTTTGGCTGACGCTGATTGATCGTTGTTCACTTTCAATAAACCGCCATCAATGAGTAAAGGCTGGTTAACTTGATAATAACGATTTTGAACGGATGAGCCCATTTGTTTTTCACCGGTATAGAGATAAGCAACCAGAGATTGTTCTTTTTTACGTTGCTGTAGAACAATCGGCGTATGTTGATTATTTTTCTCAGATAATTCAATTAGCGCAATATCATGACCGCGTTTATGTTGAAAGTCGGGCTCTAAATATATTTGTTTAATTGCCATCGTCTGCTGTTCAAGCGCTAAAGTTGATTGAGGTGTGAAGCACTGCGCCATACTCGCCGTTGTTACGACCCACAGTTCATTTACTAACACCCCAACAACAGCCTCCTGTTGATAGCGAACCAAAGCTTGTTCAATATAATTGCGACTAAACTGTTCATTTGAAGCCACTAATGCCGATGTTGCGTTCGATGCATGTCCAATGAAGAATAATAAAAGAAGACCTAATTTTTTCATAACAAACCAAAATTTGTGACTCATGACTACAGAGCATAACAAGGAAAACACGATATAAAAGAGATATACGATGAAAAGAGGGCTCAAAGTTACGTTTGAGCCCATAGTTTAGCAGTAAAGACGGTTTATATATCCCTTAACACTGTCAAACCAACTAAACCGCGTTGCTTTTGCTTGTTCAACTAATTTTTTCCAATCCTCAGGCTGTTCAACAAACATCGTTAAAGCATCACTAAAAACAGTCTTGAGTTGCTTTGTTTGTGTATCCAGTGAGTCGCCGTGAAATACAAAGCCGTTTTGTAAGTGCCTGATGGTATCTTTAAGGCCGCCAACACAATTGACTAAACAAGGTTGACCCGCGCGAAGCGCGAGCATTTGACTGATCCCACAGGGTTCAAATGAGCTAGGCATTAAGAATAAATCACCAATAGGGTATAAGCTATCACTTAAAGATTGCCCATAACCATTGAGAAATACAATATTTTCATGCCGGCCCATCAGCTTCATGAACTCTTGCTCAATTTGTGTGTCACCACTGCCTAAAATGATCATTCTTCCATTGACCAGCGCTAACGCATTTAGCATGTCATCCAGCACAGATTGACCATGATAGCTTTGGCGTAATAGCAGGACCTTTTGATCAGTTAAACGCCCAATAGATGTAATTAAAGGGCCTGTCTGACTCCCCAAATCGCGCCACTGGTTGATCCGCTCGTTAGCAAGATAATGGACTGTTTTTAAATGAATATCATTACTGAGCCAACGTAAAGCATGCCGTTGTGCATCTGACAAAAACGTCTCAAAGTCTGAAGCGTCTTGAACAGGCTGCTCATAGTCACACCCGTTGATGATGCCAATTAAACGCCCTTGCTGGGCAGCGTGGATGAGATCCTCTTCTAAACCTTCCCCACCAAAATACCCTTGTTGGTGATTACTTGGTTGCAAAATTTCTTTTGCATAGGTATCGGACACTACGTGTATTTTGTCAGCTAAGTTAATTGCCGCGCGCATCGGATTAAAACAATGTCGATAACGCGGATCGCAAATAACTTGTCCATCATAGCTAAGTGATGGAAACCAAGTTTCAAGCGAGGATTCATCATGAGAAAAAGGGCGTATCCCTTGTAACGCAATATTATGAATTGTAAACACTTGTTTGATCTGCTTAAGTGCTCGATACCGTTCGCTGAAATGAATCAATACGCTAGTCACCGCACTATGCCAATCATGCAAGTGTAATACATCCGGGATAGCTAAAATTCGTAAGGCTAACGCTTCAGCCACCGCGGCATTAAATAACGCATATTTACTGGCATCACGTGCAAAAGGACGATTGTCATTATCGTTAAGATAGATCCCGCCACCTTGATTAAACAGCGGATGACAAAGCACATACTGTTTCACTGCACTCTCGTCGACTTCAAGCTCATTGAGCACCAATTTTTCTTGGCATCCTTGAAAAGGAACAGTAAACGACTGGCTAGCAATAAGCCGATAATGATCACTAAAGTTATTATAATCAGGGATCACAACACTAACTAGCTGGCCTTGTTTAACTAATGCCCGTGGTGCATCACGCACAACATCTGCCACACCACCTACTTTAGCTCCCTTAATAGCGTCATTTTCGGACGCTATCATTAATATATGCATTAGGTTACTGCTTCCTATTTGTTAAATGACTTCAGGTTGTTTGCGTTCTGTTACGTGACACTGCTCAGCTTGTTTCACTTTAGCTGCATATGCGGTCAACATATCACGAGTCACCAGTACAATCCCTTTTTTAGAAACTCTGAAACCATTTGCAATATCTTGCTCTGCATCATAACCAATGCACATATCAGCCGGTATTTCACAGTTTCGGTCAATAATCGCGCGGCGGATCCGACTATTACGACCAACAATGACCCCTGGTAACAATACAGCTTCTTCAATTGTACAGTAAGAGTGAACATGAACCTTTGAAAATAACAAAGACTTACGAACCGTAGAGCCAGAAATAATACAGCCGCCTGATACTGTAGAGTCCACTGCCATCCCGCGACGCTCATCGTTATCAAATACAAACTTAGCCGGAGCGAGTTGCTCTTGATAGGTCCAGATTGGCCACGATGCATCGTATAAGTCAAGCTGTGGTTCAGGTGTCACTAATTCCATATTGGCTTCCCAAAAAGAGTCCAACGTTCCTACATCACGCCAATAAGGTTGACCATGTTGACTCGGATCGCTAAATGGGAATGCAAATACATTGTGCTCTTCGATGATGGCAGGAATGATATCATGACCAAAATCACGCCCCGAACCTTCACGCTCAGCATCATTTTTTAGCTGCTCAAACAAAAATTCGGTATTAAATACATAATTCCCCATCGAAGCTAAACACTGATCGGGCTTACCCGGTATTGATGACGGCTCTTTAGGTTTTTCATCAAAGCGTTTTACTCGGTTATCACCGTCAACGGTCATAACACCAAATGTGCCAGCCGCTTCTTCACGAGGTACTTCAATACAGCATACAGTCATATCCGCACCGGTTTCAACGTGCTTGGCCAGAAGCGCGCCATAGTCCATTCGATAGACATGATCACCCGATAATATCATCACGTATTTGGGTAACTCATGCCGAATGATATCCATATTTTGAAAAACCGCATCTGCAGTCCCACAATACCATTCATCACCATACCGCTGTGAAGCTGGTAAAATCTCAACTGATTCCCCTAATTCTTTTTTAAAGTGTCCCCACGCTCGATTAACATGACGAATTAATGAGTGGGATTTATATTGTGTGGCAATACCAACTCGGCGGATCCCAGAGTTAATACAGTTAGAAAGTGGAAAATCAATAATTCTGAATTTACCACCAAAATACACAGCGGGCTTAGCGCGCCAGTCGGTTAATTCATGTAAACGAGAACCACGACCACCGGCTAAAATCAGCGCATAGGTTTCACGCGTTAAATTACTAATATAACGATTTGCATAACTAGGCATAAAAACTTCTCCATAAGTACTATTACTGTTGCGCTAATTGCCAGATTTCTTGGCTGTATTGTAAAATGGTGCGATCACTCGAAAATTCACCGCTTGCGGCAGTATTCAAAATACTCAATCGTGTCCAATATTCTTTATCTTGGTAAGCCAATTCGACCTTGTGTTGCGCCTCAATATAGCTTTCAAAGTCATAGGCGACTAACCATTGATCATGCGGATCTCGGATCGAATCAATAATAGGTTGAAATAATCCAGGTTCAAACAAGTTGAAATGACCACTTTCTAGTAATGCCATGACTTCTTTTAGCGCTGAATTCGATTCAATGATATCAGCTGGATTATAATCACGACGGATTGCTTCTAGTTCATCACTTTTGGCGCCAAATAAGAAGAAATTCTCTTCGCCAACAGCTTCTCTAATTTCAATATTAGCTCCATCAAGAGTACCGATTGTGATAGCGCCGTTCATCATAAATTTCATATTGCCCGTACCTGACGCTTCTTTGCCTGTTGTCGATATTTGCTCCGATAAATCGGTCGCAGGGCAAATCACTTCCATCGCACTGACATTATAATTAGGTAAAAAGGCGACTCTTAAGTAAGGCTTGGCTAATGGGTCATTATTGATTGCTTCAGCTACATTATTAAATAATTTAATGATCAACTTGGCCATAAAGTAACCCGGAGCCGCTTTTCCTCCTAGTAACACACATCGAGGGGTGAGATTATCAGTGTCCCCCTTACGAACACGTTCATATAAATAAATGACATGAAGAATGTTCAACAATTGACGCTTATATTCGTGGATCCGTTTCACTTGTACATCGAACATCATCGAAATATCAAACTCAACGCCACAGGTTTCTTTGACTAAGTCGACTAATTTTTGTTTATTGCTTTGTTTAACACTGAGCCACTGTTTTTGAAAACTTTTATCATCGTAATAACGTCTGATTTTTTCAATATCAGCAAAATTAGCGACCCATTGATCACCAATTTTTGAGCCGATCAATTTGGCCAGCTCTGGATTACAGTGCGATAACCATCGACGTGGGGTCACGCCATTGGTTTTATTGTTAAACTTCTCAGGCCATAATTGATAAAATTCATTAAAAAGCCCGCCAGTTAATAGCTCTGTATGTAACGCCGCCACGCCATTTACCGAGAAACTACCAACGATAGCAAGATACGCCATGCGAACTTGAGGGTGCTCACCTTCTTCAATAAGGGACATAGAGCGCTGCTTTTGCATGTCTCCTGGCCACTTGCACGCGACTTCGGTTAAGAAACGTGCATTGATCTCAAAGATAATTTCGAGCAATCGCGGCAGCAGACGCGAAAACAAACTCACCGACCACTTTTCAAGCGCTTCAGGTAACAAAGTATGGTTTGTGTAAGCCATGGTTTTCGTGGTGAGCGTCCAAGCTGTATTCCAATCTAAATCATACTCATCAACAAATAAGCGCATCAGCTCTGCCACTGCAATACTCGGATGCGTATCGTTTAATTGGAATACGTTATATTGAGCAAATTCACTAAAATCTTCGCCATGTGTCGCGACCCAATTTGCCAACAAATCCTGTAAACTGGCCGATGATAAAAAGTATTGCTGGCGTAGCCTGAGTTCTTTGCCGTTTTCACTAGAATCATTTGGGTATAACACCATAGTGATTTGTTCAGCGAGATTTTTACGAGCCACCGCCTCGGTATAACTTCCTGCATTAAACTCTGATAAATTAAATTCATCAGTGGCTTCAGACTTCCATAACCTAAGTGTATTGACGACGTCATTTTTATACCCAGGTACTGGTACATCGTAAGGTACGGCTAGCACATCTTGCGTATTCACCCATTGGTGATGTTTACGGCCTTGTTTGTCTAAATAGACTTCAACGTGACCGAAAAACTTCACTCTACGGGTATTTTCAGGTGCCGTTATTTCCCACGGATGCCCTTCTCGCAACCAGTTATCAGGATGCTCTACCTGATGTCCATGTTCAATACTTTGATTAAACATACCGTATTCGTAACGGATCCCATAGCCGATAACCGGTAAACCCAATGTGGCGCAGCTATCTAAAAAACAAGCAGCTAAACGGCCTAGGCCACCATTCCCAAGTCCAGCATCATGTTCAACCTCAGCGACTTCTTCTAAAGTGGTGCAATATTCTTGTACTGCATGTCGGACATTTTCTTCCAAGTCCAAGTTTAAAACTGCATTGCCTAATGCACGGCCCATTAAAAACTCAAGAGACAAATAAGCCACTTGTCGGGTTGGACTTGATTGGCGTTGTTGACGAGTTGAGCGACAACGCTCGACTAATCGATCTCTAATCGTTAGTGCTAGGGCATGGTAAAGATATAACCGAGACTCACCGACCATATCCCTGCCTAGGGTGTAATAAAAGTGACGAGTTAGATCTTCTTGCAGTGTGCTTTCATCAATAAGTGGCCCTTCTTGCCAACTCTTAACTGTGCAGACTTTATTTTCAGATTGTGCCATTGACATGTTCCTGTATAACAGCAGACAAAACCCAACAGCTTTTGGCTGAGACCGCGATTGTGTCAGATGAGGTATAATCAGCACGTATTTCATTCGCAGCTGTTGTGGTACACAAGAGCTGCCAAGATTGAATAGATTCTCGTGCTGGTAAGTTAAAAAATTGTGTATCATTAGATGCATTAAACAAAATCAGTAATGCATCTTGTTGTTTAAGATGAGGACGTGGTTCAATTAAATAACCAAGTTGCTGATTCAATTCATTGGTCCAGTCTTGCGCTTTCATCGCTTCACCATGCAAACTTAACCACGTTAGTGCAAAGTCCACATCGTTATGATGCAAAAAGTCTTGTTTTTTATAGACACTAAACCGTTCGCGAATGTTGATTAATTGCTTGATAAATACACTGAGTGAATGAGTACGTGTGTCTGGCTCAAACGTCAGCCAATTTATATCGTTATCTTGGCAATAGGCATTGTTGTTACCTCGTTGGCTATGGCCCATTTCAGAACCCGCTGCTAACATAGGGACACCTTGAGATAGAAAAAGCGATAACAATAAGTTCTTTTGTTGCTGTAATCGCATCGCTAGAATATCAATATCGTCTGTCGGCCCCTCTTCCCCATAGTTGGCAGAATAGTTTTCACTGTGCCCATCTTTATTGGCTTCGCCATTATCAAGGTTATGTTTATTCTCATAAGTGACCAAATCGGCCAAAGTAAAGCCATCATGAGCAGTTATAAAATTGATACTCGCACTGGGGCCACGTCCATTATGTTCAAACAAGTCATTAGAACCATGTAAACGCTGAGCAAATTCAGGTAATAAACCCACATCTCCACGCCAAAAACGACGCATTGTATCGCGGTATTTATCGTTCCACTCTCGCCATGCAATTGGAAAGCCGCCCAACTGGTATCCTCCAGGGCCAATATCCCAAGGCTCAGCAATCAATTTGACCTGACTTAAAGTAGGATCTTGGTTTATGGCTTGAAAGAATGCATGACGCGTTTTAAAACCTGAATATTGACGGCCTAAAATTGGAGCCAAATCGAACCGAAAGCCATCAACCCCCATCACTTGTACCCAGTAACGCAAACTATCGAGTATCAGTTGTAACACCCGTGGGTGATTAATATTAATGGTATTGCCACACCCTGTATCGTTAATATAATTGCGTGGGTTTTGTGTATCAAGGCGGTAATAGTTGCTGTTATCTAACCCACGATAACTCAAGGTCGGGCCAAAACTATTTCCTTCAGCTGTATGGTTATAAACGACATCGATAATCACTTCGATATTATGTTGATGTAGCGTTTTGACCATTGATTGAAATTCGCTTACATCATTATCAACAAGGTATTCACGGTGTGGTGTAAAAAAGTTAAGGGTGTTGTAACCCCAATAATTACTTAATTGTTTATCGACTAGAAATCGTTCACTAATAAATGAATGGCAAGGTAGTAACTCAATCGTGGTCACTCCTAAAGATTTAAGGTGCTCAATAAATACCGGCTCGGCAAGCCCTAAAAATTTGCCACGATTAATCGAACTAATGAGCGGGTGCTGGATCGTCGCTCCTCGTACATGGCACTCATAAATTACCGTATCTTGCCAACTGATCGCGGGCCTGATGCCATCGTAAGGTTTAATTTCAATCACTTGAGATTTTGGCGTATCAGAAGCACTATCGAGCTCACTGACAAGCGAGTTTTCAACTAACGGTTCGGGTAACTCAACACAGTGCAAGTTTGACCAATTGAACTCCCCGTGCAAACAACGGGCGTAAGGATCAATCAATAATTTTTGCGGATTAAAACGATGTCCCAACTCCGGCATGTAAGGGCCATGGACACGATAACCGTATAACAAGCCTGCTTTAGCACCGCAAACTAGGCCATGCCAAATATGCTGCTCGCCTTTGACTAAAGGTAAACGAGCTATTTCACTGTGGCCACTTGCGTCAAATAAACACAATTCAACTCGCGTTGCATGAGCAGAAAAAACCGCAAAATTAACTCCTTGCGAACAAAGTGTTGAGCCTAAGGGGTAAGGCTTACCCGCACTAAATTCAAACACATTACTCATTAAGCTTCCTTAATTAGGTAAACAGTCGCCAAAGGAGAGATATCCATTTCTATACTGTTTTGATGCCCTTGCCAAGCCACGTTATCGGCTCTATAAAGAGAGCTTGGGGCAAACCCTGAACCGCCAAAATCCACATCATCGGTATCGAGCAAAACGCGATAGTTACCAGGTTCGGGTACACCAAGGCGATAAGTTTGATAGCTCGCAGGAGTCATATTACTGATCACAATCACTGGTGATTGACTGAGTTTGCCATACCGAATAAAACTAAAGATACTTTGTTCGCTATTTTGACCATCTAACCAGGCAAACCCACTGGGGTGATTATCTTTTTCATATAAAGCGGGTGTTGCACGATAAATACGATTTAAACGCGCGATTAACTGTTGCATGCCTTTATGCGGGGCAAACTCAAGTAAGTGCCAATCTAAAGATGAATCATGATCCCATTCATTATATTGCGCAAACTCCCCTCCCATAAATAACAACTTCTTGCCTGGGTGACTCCACATATAGGCATAAAAGGCACGTAAATTCGCAAATTTTTGCCATTCATCACCTGGCATTTTATTAATTAATGACCCTTTTCCATGCACCACTTCATCATGGCTCAGCGGTAACACATAATTTTCGCTGAACGCATACACTAACGAAAAGGTCATTTCATTATGATGATGTTTTCTATAAAGCGGATCACGTTGCATATAATGAAGTGAATCATTCATCCATCCCATATTCCACTTATAACCAAAGCCCAAACCACCATGTTCAGTGAATTGAGTGACACCAGGCCAAGCGGTCGACTCTTCTGCAACCATCATAATCCCCGGGTGGCGCTGATAACTGCGTTGGTTCACTTGTTTTAATACTTCAATAGCCCCTAAATTCTCACGTCCTCCATGATGATTTGGGATCCACTCACCATCTTGACGGCTGTAATCGAGGTATAACATCGACGCAACCGCATCAACCCGCAGTCCATCAATTGCAAAATTATCGTACCAATACATGGCATTCGACAGTAAAAAGCTTTGTACTTCGGCACGGTCATAATTATAAATATGAGTATGCCAATCAGGATGATAACCTTGACGTTTATCAGCATGTTCAAATAAATGTGACCCGTCAAATTTAGCTAAACCATGTGGATCACTCGGAAAATGTCCGGGTACCCAGTCAATTAATAAACCGATGTTTTCTTTATGACATGCATCAACAAAATGCGAAAAATCCTTCAATGTGCCAAAGCGACTGGTTGGAGCAAACAAGCCCACAGGTTGATAGCCCCAAGAGCCATCAAATGGAAATTCGCTAATGGGCATTAATTGTATGTGGGTAAATCCCAATGATTTCACATAAGGCACAAGTTGCAGTGCTAACTCTTGATAACTCAAATAACGGTTATTTTCTTCTGGAACACGCATCCAAGAACCCGCATGCACTTCATAAATACTAATTGGCGCATCAATCGCATTTCGCTGCTGTTTCCGCGCTTGTTCTTGCACATGTTGTTTAGCTGTTTTTTTAGCACTGAACATCCCTTTGTCTGGGATGACCGACGCTGTTTGTGGCGGTAATTCCATAGCAAAAGCAAAAGGGTCTGCTTTTTCTAACCGATCCCCTTGAGCCGTAACCAGACTAAATTTATACGCTTGTCCGGCTTGTAACTGAGGGACAAAAATCTCCCAAACACCCGATGCGGGGTGCTTACGCATAAAGTGCCGGCTCACCTGCCAATCATTAAACTCACCAATTACACTGACACTTTGTGCATTTGGTGCCCAGACCGTAAAGCGCACACCTTCAACATGGTTGCTGCCTGTGTGCCAATGTGCCCCTAGATGCAAATATGCTTGCTCAAGCGAGCCCTCATTAAATAAATACATCGCTTGTAAATCTAATGTACTGCTAAAGCTGTATTCATCAGGTTGCACATACGTGGCAAGCGGATACTCAATACTCAATTGATAATCTGTCGAAAAATCTGTCGCCGCTAAGGTGAGTATAAATAAGGCACTGCCTCCAACTCGGGTATATTCAAACCGTTGCTGTTTAGCCACATAACAAACGGTGATTGCTCCGGGAAGATAAGCACGTAATTGATACGTACCATCGGATAATTGATGTGGTCCTAAAAATGAAAACGGATCATGAAAAAGCCCCTGCGATAATGCTTCTATTTGCTGTGCAAATAGCGGTGGTTTGACCGATGAAGTGACTAACGTTGCTTCTTTCATTTAAAATCCCTTAACTTTGGCAATGATGCTAAAAGTTGGTTGTTACTTAAAAGTTGGTCGATGTCGAGTTGTAACCGTCTGCGCCAGTTTGGGTACTCTTTATCAGTACCCGGAATATTCACAGGTAAATCACAATTATCTAAGTCATCCAACTGAATTGTAAATAGTTTTACAGGCGACTGCGCCAATAAGGTAACCAGTGCAGTGTAGATTGCTAGATGATCATCATCTAAAGACAATTCACTATTTGTCTGCTCTGAATGTAACCACTCGATTAGCCGTTGTCGTTCTTGCTGACGTGTTTTTTCGGCGAGTTCCTGGGAGCTAGCTGAATCAAATAAACCGAGTTGGGCACGTAAAGTTAAGTCATCACTGTGCCACCAAGCACGAAATGTCGGCACATCATGATTAGCTATCATCAACAATGCATGCGCCTTTAAATCGTCCCGACGCGTAAATTGCCCCTGATGATTTTTTTCGAAGTAAAATAATATGTTCGAATAAACTTCGCCATCGCTGAGTGCTTGTGAAATTTCAGGTGGCACAATCCCTAAATCTTCCCCAATGACTGCACATTGGTTTAGTTGGCTTTCTAACTTCAAAATCGCCAACAACTGCTCAAATGGGTAATAGACATAACAACCCTTTCCTTGGTGTTCCCCCGCTAATAAACACCACCATAATCTCAGTAAGCTCATTACATGATCGATTCTTAATGCACCACAATGACGCATATTGGCACGCATTAAAGAAATGAAATGCTGATATTGACTGGCTTTCAATTGTTGAGGATCCATTGGCGGCAATCCCCAGTTTTGCCCGTGTTCTGCCCAAGGATCGGGTGGCGCACCAATACTCACCCCTTGATTGAATAAAGCAGGTTGGCTTATTGCTTCATTACCATCAGCTGCGCAGCCGACAGCCAAATCTCGGATCAAACCAATTTTCATCCCAAGTGCTTGGCATAATTGCTGAGCATCTTCAAGCTGGGTAGAGGCGAGCCATTGTAAGTAAAATGTGAAATGATGATTTTGATACGCGTGATCTGGCAAATTATCACTTTGCCAACAAGCATAGCGATTTAATGCCGTTTTATGAGTGTGACAAAACGCGTCAAAAGCACGCTGACGCTCATCACTCCCGCTGAGCTCAAACTGTTTGTACATTAACTTAAATAACGTTGTTTTAGCGGCAAAAACTTGTTTATAGTCGATGTAATTGGCTTGTTTCTCTTGCCGTAAACTGTGCTGAAACTGTGGATCTGTATAAAATGCTTGTGCTTGGTCATTATCAATAAAGTCCTCACAGCTTTGCACATCGATGTAGAGTGGATTTAAACACAGTCTGTCATTAGGGCTGTACGGACTTGCTCGCTCAACATCATTATCAAAAAGCGCATGCAATGGATTGAGTAAAATATACTGAGCGCCCATGCACGCCACTTGTCTGATAATTTGCTTCAGATCATGAAAATCTCCAATACCCAAATTTCTGCGCGTTCGAATGCTATAAAGCTGTAACGACAACCCCCATAATTTATTTACTTGTTGGCAAAAAGCAGTCGATGGATAAACGATTAATTGAGCAGTCGCATGCTGAGTTTGGCATTGCACGCGACATTCAAAATAGCCTAAAGGCAAATTACCTAAATAAACTTCATGGGCCGTATAACGCTGATCTTGATAAACATAATCACCACAAATTGTCTCTTCAGTGCTACATGTTTCACCAGAGGCGATGAGATGCTGCTCGTGATCGAGCACTTGCCATAAAATTGTCTGACCCAAAAATTGTGGGGGTAACTTAACTGTCACTAGGCCTTTATTTTGTAAACAAAAGACCGTTTTTTCCACCAATTCAAACCAAGGCGCAACATCCAGCTGATGGTTTATTTCCCCCAAAGGGACTGATCCCTCGGGCAACATAGTTTTTAAGACCGCTTCTCTGAGTGGTTGCTCAAAGGTTATTTCTTCACCGCTGTAGCCATGATACTTCAGGCCGACACCATGTAAATATAATGATTGTTCAATTACGTCCATAGATTATCTCAACCTGCAACTTAACATTGCACAGTCGAGACAACACTATTTTCGCTACCAAATGAATTGGGCAAATACGCGTCAGCCTGTTGGTCATTTTCCCATGTTTCTTCATTAATCAGGTAGCGGAAATGAAATTGCTGTTCAAGGGGTAAGCGCACTTTAGTGCGATAGACTTTTTCTTTTTTAACAAACTTCATTGGCACAGGCTGCCAATCGTTAAACTCAGCCACCAAGGCGACTTTATTTGCATCTGAGGCACTTATTTCAAAAGTGACTTCAGCTTCTGCTTTTGTTTTGAAAAAACGCTTAGTTAACATTGTCAGGCTCCTAATAGACAAACAGCTTTATTCCTTGCTACAAAAACCATTTGATACCACAACACACTAGGCTGATGTAAGCACAATAACCGCAAAATGATTGGTGTCATTTAACCACAGGATTATTTACGCAACATGACAGTGCATAAATTTATTCTTTCGCACCAAGGTAGTGCGTACTGGGTTAAAAAAACCATAAAATCAATCGCTCAATAAGCAGTGAGCAATTTTTGCACCAAAAATGTAGCCTTATATAGGGACAATGTAAATCTGATTTACTATGCTAAATTAATATAATAAATATTATTAATAGAAACATTTATATATTTAATGTAATGACCGCAATAATGATTTTACATCTGTTACGTAAATGTTTTTCTATGGTTTTAAAACATAAAAATAAACCAGTTAACTAGCATTAAAACAAAAACTTAAAAATAAAAATGGCCATAACGCCACTCTCAGCTTTTTCGCAACAAAGATAAAATTAAAACAATTAAATTTTATAAATCTAGCGTTTAAATTTTGTTTCTAGAATAACCGATGAGTTCGTACGCTCAACGCCATCTAAGTTACCGATATCATCAAGAATTTTACTTAATTGTTCGAGTGATTGAGCTTGCACAATCGCAATTAAATCGTGCTCACCGCTAATAGCATAAAGTGCACTTATCTGGCTAAGCTGCTTGAGTTCTAGATTGGTCTTTGTGGTTAGTTTTTGCTTTACCTTGATAGACACATGCGCAGCCACTTGTTCGCTGAGATATTGATTTCCATACTCTAAAACATAGCCCTTTATTACCCCTGTTTGTTCTAAGCGACTGATGCGATTTTGTACAGTTGAACGAGAAACGCCCAAGGCGCGGGCTAAATCAGAAATACTCATTCGCGCATTTGTTCGTAGTAAAGAAAGTAAGGTTTGATCGTTCTCACTTATCATAATGAAAGCCAAATTGGTTATTTTGATAAATAATACTATCAAAACTTACAATTTGGCACTGCACTTTGACATAAACAGGCCTGATAATGAATAAATAACAATAATGCTGTGTTTGAGGTGCCCGTCATGCATTTTAGTATGAACAAAAACCGTCCAACCTCAACCTTCTCTTAGACAACAAAAAGGTAATATATATGCAAGTCACACGCGCTCTATTTGATGATGTTATGGTTCCAAATTATGCTCCTTCAGCAGTTATCCCTGTCAAGGGGAGCGGCTCTCGTGTTTGGGATCAAAACGGCAAAGAGTTTATCGATTTTGCCGGTGGTATTGCCGTTAATTGCTTAGGTCATTGTCACCCAGCGTTAGTTCACGCATTAAAAGAGCAAGGCGAGAAGATTTGGCATTTATCGAATGTCATGACCAATGAGCCGGCACTGCGTCTTGCAAAAAAAATCACTGATGCAACATTTGCAGATAAGGTTTACTTTGCAAACTCAGGCGCTGAAGCCAATGAAGCAGCTTTAAAATTAGCCCGCCGTTATGCACTTGACGTTTATGGTGCAGAAAAAACACATATTATCGCTTTCAATAAAGGCTTCCACGGCCGCACATTTTTTACTGTCACCGTTGGTGGCCAAGCGGCCTACTCTGATGGTTTTGGTCCAAAGCCAGCTGATATTTCACATTGTGATTATAACGACTTAGCCGCATTTGAAGCCTTGATCAGTGATAAAACATGCGCCGTGATGATGGAGCCTTTACAAGGTGAAGGTGGCATCATTTCTCCGAGCTCTGAGTTTATTCAAGCAGTCAGAGCATTATGTACAAAACATAATGCTTTATTGATTTTTGATGAGGTTCAAACAGGCGTTGGTCGTACGGGTGACCTATATGCCTATCAAGGGCTGAATGTCACCCCTGATATTTTAACGACTGCTAAAGCCTTGGGTGGTGGTTTTCCTATTGGTGCAATGATCACCACCACTGCAATTGCGGCTCATTTAAAAGTGGGCACTCATGGTTCGACATACGGTGGTAACCCGCTAGCATGTGCTGTTGCAGAAGCCGCTTTTGATACAGTGAATACACAAGAAGTATTAGAAGGCGTGAAAGAGCGTGAACAAATGTTCCGTGATGGATTCGCACGAATCAATGAAAAATATAATGTATTCAGTGAAATACGTGGTAAAGGTCTGTTACTAGGCGCAGTTTTGAATACTGATTATGCAGGACGAGCGCGTGATTTCCTTGTTGCATCAACTGAGCAAGGCTTAATGAGCTTAGTGGCTGGAACAGACGTCGTACGCTTTACTCCTTCACTTGTGATCCCTAAAGAAGACATTATTGAAGGCCTAGCACGCTTTGAAAAAGCAGTCGCACACGTAGTAAATGGCTAATCGTGTGGGTGGCGTATCGCCACCCATTTTAATAAGAGTCAAATAATGCAAGTAATTCGCCCCATAAAACAGACTGATTTTGCAGCACTAAAGCAAATAGCCATCGACTCAGGTCATGGGTTTACCTCACTCCCTGTGAATGATGACATCCTATTGAATAAAATTACCCGCTCTGAAGAAAGCTTTAAACAAGCTGTAACCAGCCCGGGAGATCAAGGTTACTTGTTTGTACTCGAAGATTGCAAAACAAATAAAATCATTGGCACCACAGCAATTGAAGCATCCGTTGGTTTATCTGTACCTCTTTACCATTATCACCGTGGTAAAACAGTCCATCATTCGCCCACTCTGAATGTGTACAATACTGTCGAAACATTGACTATGTGTAACGATTACACCGGTGCAAGCGAAATTTGTACATTGTTTCTTCACGAAGACTACCGAAAAGGGCATGCAGGACGCCTGCTGTCTCGCATTCGATTCTTGTTCATGGCTGATCACCCCGAACGCTTTTCTGATACAGTCATCGCCGAAATGCGAGGTGTGTCTGATAAAGACGGTCATTCGCCTTTTTGGCAGTGGTTACAAGAACATTTTTTCAGTATTGATTTCCCAACAGCCGATCACCTAATAGGCGTCGGAAATAAAGTATTTATTTCCGAATTGATGCCCAAATTTCCTATCTATGCCAATTTACTCAGCCACGAAGCACAGGCAGTAATAGGCCAAGTGCATGCTAAGACAAAACCAGCATTACGATTACTCGAAAAAGAAGGGTTTGAGCATCGCGGTTATGTTGATCTTTTTGATGCAGGGCCCACTGTCGAAGCCAAACTTAATAATATTAAAACGGTCAGAGATTCTATCGTCGCCCCCATTCAAATCGCAGACGTTGAAACAGCATGTGCCTATGCTGTGTGTAATCATGGCATTGAAGATTTTCGAGCGACCGTCAGCAATCACGTCCAATATGATGCACATGCCCACACACTATTTGTATCTGCAGCAATTGCCGATGCATTGAATCTTTCCTCTGGCGATCTTGTTCGCTTTTGCAAATTTAACTAGGAGCCAGTATGAATTTTCCGATCCAATTTATAAACAATCAATGGGTTGAAGGCCTCGGTCCTCATTTTCAATCACTCAACCCAGCCAATGGCGAAGTATTATGGCAAGGTGCAGGTGCTAACGCAGAGCAAGTTAATCAAGCTATTTCTGCTGCTCGTCATGCTTTTTATCAGTGGTCAGACACCTCATTTGAGCATCGAGTGACTATCTTTGAAGCATTTGCAGAACAGCTAAAGGCGAACACCGAAACGCTGGCTATCATCATAGCCAAAGAGACCGGAAAACCACTTTGGGAAACCCGTACTGAAGTTGGGGCAATGATTGGTAAAGTGGCTATTTCTATCCGCGCAAATCAAGAGCGTACAGGCATCGTCGAAAATCCAATGCCAGGTGCAAAAGCTTTTATTCGTCACAAGCCACATGGTGTAGTCGCGGTATTTGGCCCGTATAACTTCCCGGGTCATTTACCGAATGGCCATATTGTACCGGCCCTATTAGCTGGTAATACGGTGGTATTTAAGCCCTCTGAAATGACGCCGATGGTTGCTGAGTTTACCGTTCAACTTTGGCAAAAAGCGGGATTACCAGCTGGCGTATTAAATCTGGTACAAGGTGAGCTTGAAACAGGTAAAGCACTGGCGGGTAATTCCGAAATTGATGGTTTGTTCTTTACGGGCAGTTCAAATACAGGTCACTTACTTCATCGACAGTTTGCAGGTCACCCTGGTAAAATTTTAGCCTTAGAAATGGGTGGTAATAACCCGCTCATTATCAAGGATGTGGCTGATATAAATGCTGCGGTACACGATATTATCCAATCTGCATTTGTGACTTCAGGTCAGCGGTGTACCTGTTCACGTCGCATTTTCATAGCGAACGATGCAAATGGTGACCAAATTTTAGCGAAATTAATTTCAGCTACCCATGACATACTAATTGGTGATTCGTTTGCCGAGCCCCAACCTTTTATGGGATCCATGATTTCTGAGAAAGCAGCGCTAGGCATGCTCGCGGCACAAAAAGAAATTCAAGTATTGGGTGGACAATCACTGATCGAAATGCGCCATCTTCAGGCGGGTACCGGCTTTGTTACACCAGGGATCATTGATGTGACATCTGTTACTAATTTACCTGATGAAGAGCATTTTGGTCCTTTATTGAAAGTCTACCGTTACACTGACTTCGACCATGCTATTAACGAAGCGAACAACACGTCATTTGGTTTATCGGCGGGATTATTAGCTGATGCTCAATCTGATTATGATCATTTTTTCAAACGTATTCGTGCAGGTATTGTTAATTGGAATCGTCCCATCACAGGCGCCTCTAGTGCGGCCCCTTTTGGTGGGATTGGAGCCAGTGGCAATCACCGAGCAAGTGCGTTTTATGCTGCTGATTACTGTGCTTACCCCGTTTCGTCGGTTGAAGCACCGTCAGTGACTTTACCCACTAACCTTGCGCCGGGTTTAACACTAGAATAATAGCCACGCTATTAAATAATTAACAATCAGGTAGGTGCTCCCTACCTTATTTAAAAGGTTTTATATTATGCATAACGATGTAAACGCTTTATTTGACAATCTATGGCAAAATTATTTAGCGGTCACCCCTTCTGCAGTCAAAGTACATCAACTACTCGGCTCAACTCAGCAAGACGACATAATTAATGATCACATTGCACTGCGTACTTTCAACATTGAAAAAGTCGGCTTAGAAAAACTCGCAGCTCATTTTTTAGCCGTAGGTTATAAAGAGTGTGGTGAATACCATTTTGAAGCGAAAAAACTGTATGCGAAACATTTTGAACACAGTGATCCAAAGCAACCTAAAGTGTTCATCTCTGAGTTATTAATAGACCAATGCTCTGCTGAACTGCAAGCAATCGTTCATGGCATGGTTGATCAAATCGACGAGCAAGCGGTCGCTGCTGATAACTTTTTATATTCAGGAACCCATTGGCAGGTTGATTCAAAAACTTATCAATCACTGCTAGCTGAAAGCGAATACGCGGCGTGGATGTCAGCATGGGGCTATCGTGCTAACCATTTTACAGTGAATATCAATGAGCTTACTAATTTTTCGACAATTGAAAGTGTAAATGATGCTCTTAAACAAGCTGGATTTTCACTCAATACTTCTGGCGGCGAGATAAAAGGTTCACCCGAGGTATTACTAGAGCAATCTTCTACCCTTGCTGATGATTATGATGTGCAATTTAGTGACCAATCAATGTCTGTACCGAGTTGTTTTTATGAGTTTGCATTACGTTATCCGATGGCCAATGGTGAACTTTATACGGGCTTTGTTGCTGCCTCTGCGGATAAAATTTTTGAGAGCACCAACGCTCGCTAACCCACTTCAAATACACTTCCCTTGAAGCAAACAAAATAGCGCCTAACTCTGTTAGGCGCTATTTTTATGTCGATTATTATAAAATGGGTTTGTAGGCCGCTTCACCCCAACCGACTAACTCTCCATCTTTAAAAACTAATGGTGTACATTCATCTTTAGTCATTTTTCCATCAGAATGAATACTGTGTGTGGCATAAAAAAGGACTTGGTAATTCACTTGTTCTTTTGTGACGAATTCTGAAAAATTTGGGGTGCCCATGGTATTTAAAACGGTCTGGTAAGATTGGCTCAGCTGTAAATTGGCGATTTTATCTCTATTCTGTTTATGTGCTTTTTGCCAAGCACTGGTATCTGAAGAAGCCCAGTGACCATCCACTTCGCCATCAGAAACAGCAACCACACAACCGCTTAATAAGGTCGATGCAACCAAGGCACTAAGAAGTAATCGTACTTTCATTTATAATTTTTCCATAAAGTAGTAGTTAAATGTGGCTAGATTATAGCAAGGGAAATGCCATTAATTATATCCTTTATAAACAGTTAGTTACAATTTAACTTATTCACCGCTTTTAATGTTTTTAGTTAAAATGACGATTAAATAGCAAATTTCACAAAATAGCGTATCCAAACAGAATCACGTTAAATTAGGCCAATGCTGTACACACTGGCCTCAATAGAGCTGTCTCACTTAAAAGTTAGCAGAAAACGTCAGAGTGGCCGTTCGCGGGCCGCCAATAAAGTAAGTCTCCCCGGTGCCAGTGCCTGTTGCTAAATAACGCTTATCAAACAGATTGTTGACGACAAAAGCGATATCAACTGAGTTGAATATTCCGTCATCGATCGCTTTGCTGTAACCTAAATTAAAATCAACTAACGTATAGCTCGTTGCTTGTCCCCTCTCTCCGGTATATTTAGCCGATAAACCGACGTGCATATCCCCCTTTGAATAATCAGTCGATAGCACCAACATCTCATCAATTGAGTCGATGACTTTTTCACCAGCTTTAAATCCGGGTACGTTACCTACATACGTTGAGTCATTATGTGTAAACGAACTATAAAAGCTTAGGTGCTGATTAGCTTGATATTTAGCGCTCAGTTCTAAACCTTTAGACTCAATTCCACCAACATTAATATATTGGCCGTTAGTGCCAACTGTATAGTCAATACCACCTGTATCACTGCCAGGTGCTATAAATGTAATGCGATTATCAAACTCAATGGCGTAAGCTGTCGCACTGACTTGCCAGTCTAAATTATTAAACCGGATCCCTAAATCAATGTTGTCGGCTGTTTCAGGTTTAATATCAGATAACGAAGAAGCCTCTCTTTCAAGTACTTCATTTTTTATCGCTGCAAAATTCTCACTAAATCCTGCAAACATCTCTAGTTGATCCGATACCTGATAAATCGCACCAACACTGACTAATACCTCTGAATCACTATTCACTGTCGTTTTAGGAGAGAAACCAAATTTATCTTGCTTTTCGATATCCACCCAATATTTCTGAGCACCTAAATTAACTGTCAAATCTGATAGAGTGATACTATCTTGCAGGTAGACTTTGAGCGTGTCGGTGTTAAAGGCATTTTTGTACTGTATCCAGTAAGGAGTGCTATCAAAATGATGATAAACACGTGCATCTATCACTTTATGCCAATCTCTAGACTCTGTTCGCTCATCGTCTTCATACCAAAGACCCAGTCTGATATCGTGATTTTCGAGCACGAATTGGTAATCAGCCAACATTCCCGCGCGATCTTTTTTGTAATGAGTATGGCGATAAGACATAACGGGGACTGCGTCAGCTGCGTAGCAATCACGGTGCAGTAACGGCCCAGATTCCCACGGCCAAGCATAGCTCGACTCACATTCGGAGTCAGGAGTTAACGGATTGCCTTGGGGATCAGTAAAGCCATATTTGCTTTGTATTTCACCGCCGATGCTAGTTGGAAGGCCATTTTCATCAATAGCGTTCACTAAATAAGGCGGGATCCAATCTCCTCGACCGCTATTTTTATGTAAGTAAGGAGTCAGTGTCAGTGATGCTGTGCGAGAAAGCGCTAAATCAAACTTTACATAAGCCAGTGTATTCTCTCGCAGGGTTGACCAACCTTCAGCAAACATTTGATCAAAATGCGGCACACCTGTCCAATTCCACGTCAGTTGATCCCAATCTGGGCTTTGTTTAAATTGTGAGATCGATACACTGTTATAATTATCTTCTTCAACATCATCATAAGAGAAACGACCTGTAATGCTTAACCGTTCAAAGTCAGAAATAAATTTGAATTCCGCATGTTGTTTCTGTGCTCCGCCATTACTTCCTTCTCCAATCCAGCGACTTGTTTGTGTTTGCGAATAACTTAAATAGGCCTGAGTGTGACCGAATAATTGCCCTGTTTCATGACGTATAAAGTATCGACTGGCATCATGATCGCCCTGGGTAAAAGCCAGAGTTGTGGATTGCTGATGAGATGGGTCACGGCTTACGAAATTAAATGTACCACCCAATGCTTCTAAGGATGCCGATGCCAAATCAGTCGTCCCTTGTCCAACTTCGACAGTGGCTAGATTTTCAGTGTCTAGATAGCGATTGGCTTTCGCTCCACCTCCGTAATTTGAGCCCCCGTTTGGGATCCCATCAATGGTCATTCCAAGTTGTTGCTGATTACCATCAATTGAAAACCCTCGCATCGTAATTGAAGTTGACCAATCATCGCCACCAAATGCATCTCCTTCATTAATACTGATCCCTGGTAAATTATCAATCAAACCTAAAACACTACTAACTGTATTGTGTTGTTGAGCCATGGACGTATCAATTTGATGATTTGAATACGATATTCTTTTCGCCACAACTGAGACCTCTTCGATTTCATCAGCTGAGCTAGACTGTGCTTGCGATGATAAAACCGCAGCGATTGAGAGCGATAATGTGCGGATTATAGGCATACGAGCCATGAAAATTTCCTTTTTAGATAAAGTGCTAGCAATTTTATTGTCGATGATGCTAGTTGCTCTGTGTGACTTTTGAGTGACAATCTATTGATAATTAGATTACTCGCTCTAATTTTTATGCGTTAAACAAGCGCAAAGCTATGTGTGGAACCGTGTGATCAAGTTCAACAACGGATCGATGGTGCTAAACGTGTCTCTTCGCTTTCTGTCTTGAAGCTTTTATTGGTATAATGAGGGTGAATTTATCTGGAAAATATGCATGATTTCTAAAAATCAACTTAAGCTACTGCGCGCTTTGTCGCAAAAAAAATACCGAAAACAGCATCAGTTGTTTCTCGTTCAAGGCGAAAAAAATGTTCTGGAGCTGTTTGATACACCCTTAGTGATCCACTCTCTTTTTCTCACTGAAGCGTTTGCGCACACACATCAGGAAAAGTTAGCGAACATTCCTTTTATCCAAACTGATGAGACGGCTCTGGCAAAGGCCAGTACCTTAGTGAGTAATAATGCAGCGATCGCGATTGTGAACATACCGACTCAGAAGTTGCCGAGTGATACTCAGTGGCTTATCGCCCTTGATGGAGTGTCTGATCCGGGTAATTTAGGTACGATTATTCGCGTTGCAGATTGGTATGGAATCAATCACATTATTGCCAGCGAAGCCTGTGCAGATCCATATAATCCGAAAACAATCAGTGCAACCATGGGTTCCTTTTCAAGAGTCTCTGTCACGCAAGTTGATCTGCCAAAATTTTTGGCTGATAGTCCACAACCGATATATGGTGCATATTTAGGTGGAGAGAATGTCCATCAGACTCAGTTTAACCAACCTGGTATTTTGCTAATGGGGAGTGAATCTCATGGAATTGGCGCAGATGCTGGACAACATGTGAGCCATAAAATAACCATTCCCGCATTCGGTCATGCTGAATCTCTTAATGTGGCTATGGCAACAGGGATTATTTTAGATAATATTTTTAGAACATAAATAAAGCTATTAGCGCTTTATTTATGTTTCTATCAAATGAAGTTTATTTTTAACACCATTCCATTTGTCTGCATCTTTTGGTGCAGCTTTTACTTCTGTGATATTCGGCCAAACTTCAGCTAACTCGGCATTTAATTCAATAAATTCTTGTTGATCTTCAGGCAACGCGTCTTCTTGAAAGATTGCCTGCGCAGGGCACTCGGGTTCACATAAACCACAATCGATACAAATAATTGGACTAATAGCTAAAAAATTTGGCCCTTCAAAAAATGCATCTACAGGGCAGACTGCAACACAATCTGTGTATTTACATTTAATACAATTATCTCCAACGATAAATGCCATTGTACCTTTTGCCTTACATACTTTTAAACAGCGGGTGATCATACGCATCCTTAACTAAAATACAATAGCTGATATTCTCGCTTAATGGCGATTTTTTATTTTAAACCATGCTTGCACCATGACAGTGGTACTGAGTTGACGTAAAATACATCGCTATTGTGAGCGCTCGACATTTTTGCGCTAAGACACCTTTATTGATTGAGACTTTATGATCCGTTTAACTGAAATAAAACTGCCGTTAGATCATGACGAAGCTGCGCTTCCTAACGCTATTATTAGCAAACTTGGTATTGAAGAAAGTGCTTTACGTCATTTCAATGTATTTAAACGTGGTTATGATGCACGTAAGAAATCAAATATCTTATTAATTTACACCCTTGATATCGATGTAGAAAATGAAGAACAATTATTAAAGTCATTTCATAAAGATCCTCATGTAAAGATAGCACCAGATACTACATATAAATTTGTCGGGGTTGCACCAGATAATCTGACTGAGCGTCCAGTGGTCATCGGGTTTGGCCCATGCGGATTATTTGCAGGACTTGTACTTGCACAAATGGGCTTTAAACCCATTATTCTCGAGCGCGGAAAAGCAGTCAGAGATCGTACCAAAGATACTTTCGGTTTTTGGCGAAAGCGTACTCTCGACATCGAATCAAACGTCCAATTTGGTGAAGGTGGCGCAGGAACTTTTTCGGATGGAAAGTTATACAGTCAAGTCAAAGATCCCAAACATTACGGCCGTAAAGTAATCAATGAATTCGTTGCTGCAGGTGCGCCTGAAGAGATTTTGTATGTCAGCAAACCTCATATAGGTACATTTAAATTAGTTAATATGATTGAAAAAATGCGTGCTGAAATCATCGAATTGGGTGGCGAAATCCGCTTTAGCACCCGTGTGGATGACATCGAAGTCAGTCATAACCAGATTACCGCGTTAAAACTCTCAAACGGAGACACACTTCACAGTAAACACGTGGTGCTTGCTGTCGGACACAGTGCCCGTGATACCTTTGAAATGCTCCATAATCGTGATGTTTATATGGAAGCGAAGCCTTTTTCGGTCGGGTTTAGAATCGAGCATAAACAATCTATGATTGATGAATGTCGCTTTGGCGAGAATGCAGGTAACCCGATTTTAGGCGCCGCGGATTACAAACTTGTTCATCACTGTGATAATGGGCGAACTGTGTATAGCTTTTGTATGTGTCCCGGCGGAACCGTTGTTGCAGCAACATCAGAACTCGGACAAGTAGTGACTAATGGTATGAGTCAATACTCTCGCAACGAGCGAAATGCAAACAGTGCGATAGTCGTAGGCATTGCACCTGATGAAGATTATCCCGGCCACCCACTCGCAGGGATTGAACTACAGCGCCAACTCGAGAAACAAGCCTTTGTGTTAGGTGGCAGTGATTATAACGCCCCAGCACAAAAAATTGGTGACTTCTTAAAGGGACGGACTTCTGCTGAGTTAGGTGATGTCCAACCTTCATACACACCGGGTATTACACTGACCGATCTGTCGACTGTTTTACCCGATTACGCCATTGCAGCCATACGTGAAGCTATTCCGGCTTTTAACAAGCAAATTAAAGGCTTCGCGAGCTCAGATGGATTACTAACCGGTGTTGAAACCCGCACATCGTCACCTGTGTGTATTAAACGAAATAAAGAATTCCAAAGTATCAATGTTAAAGGGCTCTTCCCTGCAGGTGAAGGGGCAGGATATGCGGGCGGAATTTTGTCTGCGGGCATCGATGGAATTAAAGTGGCCGAAGCCGTTGCACTCTCAATTTTAAGCCAAGATACAAAGAAGCAGTAACAGATATAAGGCTCTGAATAATAAGATATAGAAATGAAAATCTCTCATTTGTATGAATTTTCATCTATCATGATTAAATAATCAATTGTTGAGCCTAATTTTGAAACAAATTGCCCTACTTGTATTATGTATATTTTCAAGCGCCATTAATGCGCTTGAGAAACAACTGATCACTTTGTACGCTTACCATTTAAAACCGCCCTTTATCGTAGATATCGCGAACGAGAAAGGGCTGTATTATGATCTCGCAACATATCTTAATTTAAAACAAAATAAGTATGAATTCCATACCGTTTTTCTCCCTCGCAAACGACTAGACCGCTATTTGTCAAATAATAAACTAGATGGCTTAGTTATTGGGGTAAATCCAATTTGGTTTAATGATAAAAATGAAACATTGTTTTTATGGTCAGCCTCCTTTTATCAAGACCGAGATTTAGTCATTTCATCCGCAACTAAACCCATTGAGTATGAGTATCCAAACTCACTTTTAAATAAACGGCTCGCCGGGGTGAGGGGCTTTAAGTATTTTGGGATAGACCCATTAGTAGAATCAGGTAAAATTACTCGCGAAGATACGATTGGTGAATACGAAGTCGTTGAAATGGTATTAAAAAAACGTGCTGATGCAGGAATTGTCAGCGAATCAACTTTATTATATTTAATTACCCGCAACAGTTGGCAAGGTCAGCTTTTTTTTGCCAATACACCCCATGATGAATATAGCCGGAGAATTTTAGCCCCTAAATCATTCCAAGATGTGATAAACACAATTCAACCTGTTATAAATGACATTCAGACCAGTCCCTTATGGCTCGATTATCTCGAAAAATACTATACACATTCAAAACTTAATTAATTATGCAAAATAGTTATTTTTTAACCATACTTTACACTGGTTTTTCAACCTAATGGAAAAAGCGGTTTAGTAACGGATTGTTTTAATACATTTTATACGTGAGCCCCTTATGAACCTAAAAGTATCACAATCACTCTATCTGGGATTCGGGTCAATAGTCGCTATAACCTTAATTCTCGCCCTCATTGTTTGGTCAATTGTCACTGAATCTGCAAAAATTGCACAAGAGATTGCAAAAGATGATGTGCCAGGTGTTTTGGCCTACTTAAACGTGTCTGACAAAATAAGCGCGATTCAAACCAATGCACTGGAATATTTAAATGGTGAAGAAGACGAAAAAGTCTCATTTGCTAAAAATAAGCAAGCCTTTGCTAAGGCCTTTTCTGAATTGGTACCTTTAGAATCTGCGAAACAATCTGATCGCGATAAAATGGTCAAAATAGAATCTCTTGCTGATAGTTATATTAAACAGCTAAATTCCGAAGTGTTTGCTAAATATTCACCACTTAGGGAGCAAACAGCAATTCAACGAGTAAAGGATCTCACAAAAAATGTTGGCCATCCCCTAGAAACGCTTCTCGATAACTTAAAAGAAGAAGAATTTAACGATGCTTATAAAACCACTGATTTACAAGAATCTCTAAACGATGACTTACCGGGAGTCAGGTACTATCTTGAGTTGGTTGATGAAGCTGGCGATATGCTCTCATCATTAAATGCCTATATTGCAGGAGATCCTGATGCAAAAGCTGCTTTTAAAAAAGATTCAGACTCCTTTCAATCATATCTAACACTCATCAAACCCCTAGAGCAGAAACCGAATGAGTTAGTGAACATACAAAAAATTGAAGACTATTACGAAGAAATAAAAACGACGGCTCAAGAGGTATTTGGAAAATACAACCCAAAAAATAAGGCAGCTGCGATTACCCTTATAGACACCCTAGAGCACGAATTAGTCACTCCTTTGCAAAAAATACTGCAAGATTCAGCCAAAGAAGAAGAAGTTGATGCAACGTCAGCTCTCGCGTCGTTAAATCAAAATGTCGACAATGTTATTTTATGGTTACTTATTAATGCAGTGGTCGTGTTAGCCGTTGGTTGCACCGTTGCTTGGAAAATATCAAGCATGATAAAAACACGGCTTGATGTTATATCTGCTAAAGCGAAATCTATTGCGCATGGCGATTTAACCTCACAACTGATTAATGATAGTCGCACGGATGAATTAGGCGATTTATCGCGCTCTGTGGACGAAATGCAACGTTCCTTAAAAGATCTTATCAAGCAGATTTCAAACGTCGCCAATCAAGTAGCGGCCAGTACAGCACAGGTCGAAGAATCGAGTTCTCAAGTTGTGCAAGGTAGTCAATCGCAGGCTGACAAAGCGCACCTTATTGCTGCAGCCGTTGAAGAAATGAGTATTACAGTTAAAGAAGTGGCCGCACAAAGTGCTGATGCAGCATCAACGTCACAAAAGGCTGGCGAAGAGGCCCAAGAAGGGGGTCGTCTTATGCAAGAAACAGTTAATGGGATCAATCGTATCGCTGAAGTGGTCAATGAGACAGCGACCACAGTAGACAGCCTTGGTCGAAGAGGTGAAGAAATTGGCGATGTTATTAAAGTTATTAACGATATTGCAGAACAGACAAACTTATTGGCTCTAAATGCGGCAATTGAAGCAGCGCGAGCCGGAGAATTAGGCCGAGGGTTCGCCGTCGTTGCTGATGAAGTCAGAGGGTTAGCAGAGCGTACATCTAAAGCAACAAAAGAAGTCGGCACGCTAATTAGCTCAATACAAAATGAAACTCGTCAAGCTGTGTCTCGGATGGGGGATGGGACTGAATTAGTCGCTGTGGGTGTCAAGCTTGCAAATGAGGCTGGTGAAGCACTGTCTAAAATTGTCCAGAGAACCATTGATGCCAATACCATGATCCACGCTATTGCCACTGCAAGTGATGAACAATCTTTCGCAACTCAGGAAATCTCTCGGGATATCACAGCCATTAGTGATATCGCCAATGATTCCGTTGCTCAAACGAAAGTCGGCTCAAGTTCCGCCAAAGAGTTAGATGAAAAAGTCGCAGAGTTGGAGCAATTGGTTGCGCGTTTTAAAGTAAACTAATCTCTCTTACTCTTCATAAAAATTTAAAGTGCCTTTAATCAGGCACTTTTTTACCATCACCCAATTTAAACCGATATTAAATCAATGAGTGATACTAAAATTTTGAGTTGTGATTATTCAAAATAAGTATAATTTTAGATTAACAGCACAGTACAAGACATTTGTAATTTTTACTATATATTGAAGTGCTTGTTTTTTAACTATAAAATAAATATAAAAAGCTCAAGTAAACTCTAATTGAATGCCACCATCAATTTTAAGTATATTTTGTATAAGTTTCCGCTGCTGGTAATTCTCGTCACGCGATCGAACAACCAATCGTTTATCTTTATTCTTTTTAAACAACTTAAGAAGTTGATAAATAAATAATTCGGCACTTAAATCCAGTACCTCAATCAAGCTCAGATCAATTGTAAATACGCTTATATCTTCTCTAGTTAAGTAATGAAGGATGGTTTTAACTTCATTTTGCTGCGCGATACTTGATAAACGACATTCTGAACTAAACAAAATCCGGTTGTTATTTTTGTCAAATTCAAAATTCACATCACTCGTATCCATTAGCCTACCCTGCGAATATTTAAGAAGCTAATATCACTTTGAAAATCACTAAACCAAGGTTGATTACCTAATTTTTCAAGAACTTGTTGTGCTGTTTCTTTTCGTAATCCTGATGCAACAATCAGCTCTAGTCCATTTTGATAATCAGCTTGCCTTTTAGATAATTTTAGTAGCGCTTGTCGAAACCCCGATGAATAAATCAGTAGATTTTCATCAGCTCGTAACTCAATTGTTTGTCCCTTTAGTTCTAGCTTATTGTTTATTCCTAAGACAAAATTATCCGTATAGAGTGTGACTTCTTTTGCGCAACTTTGATTAAATATGATGGGATCTTCGCACTGGCCCCATATTTTTAAGCTTTCTTTATCAAATTGGATGGCTTGCATTTTCACTAAAAACTGTGAGTTTAACAATTTACTTTGCTCAACAACCATTTGGTTGACTCCTCGAAGTCGATGTTCAATGTTGCCGTTTTGGTACTGCAATAAGCTTTGTATTTGTAATGTAAGCGAGGCGGTCTCTAATCCTCCTCCTGAAACTTGACCAAAAAATAGTATTTTTTGTTGTTCTTTATCAGAAACAATTTGCCAAAAGTCACCAGCTACACTGCGCGAAGCGAGGTGATTCAAACTTAATTCATAATCACCTATTCTCAATTGGCTGTTAATATGTGGCATAAATTTTTGTCGTAAGACTAGCAAATTATCCACTTCAGCACCTAAGTGCTTATTTTCAGCACTTAGCATACTATTTAATTGCTGGACTTTTTCATTAGCTTTAGTGAGCTGAGCGGTTCGTTCAGCAACGATAGCTTCTAAATCACTGGTAAATTCCCCCAGCGTTTGGCTGACCTGATTCAATGTATTGGCTAAGACACCGAATTCATCGTTACTTCTAATAATCACGCGATGATTAAAGTCTTGCATTGAGAGCTGTTCAGCTCCTGACTTTAATTTTGTTAATGGAATTGATACCCAAGCGGTTATTATTCCGGTAATGATAAACGCCAAACCTAACGACACAGCAAATGCTGTCCAACTAATACGTTTTTGTTTTTCGATGCGGTCTTGAAATGCTCCTACATCATAATCGATACCCAAAATAGCAATAACGTCCCCACTATCAGATTTTATTGGCACGACAGCCGTTAATACAGTACCAAACTCATCGGTATACCAGTTATCTGCGACCCCTATTTCGCCTTTAAATGGTTGAATAAAAAATTCAGGGGCTCGATAGAGGTTACCAATTGGATTGCCTGCTTCTGAAAAATTATCTTTTTCATAATTTGAATCTGCAAGAAAAATTAACGCCTTATCGGGTGAAACATTTGGTACCTTGACCATCAAATAAGCCCAAGCAGCCCGAGATGGATTATCATCTAACACGTTAGTTTGCGGTAACAACTGAAGAGCACGAATTCTATTACGACTCCCTTCTTGCACTCGTCTCAATAGTTGAACGATATATTGGAAATCAAGTGTGTTTTGGAGTTTATTCGATTGTGACTCCGTCAATAATAATGCTGTTGAACCCTCTTCTAATTGGCTAAATTGATTGACAACGTCTAGATAATTGTCGGAAAGTTCAGCATTAAGTTGCTGTTTTAGCGTATCAATAATATCACGCTCTTCTTCTTTAAATATAAATGCTGATGTACGGGTCACATCTCCTATAGATTGCTTTAAATCATTATGGAGTGTTTGTAAGGAGTACTGATAAAAATAAACTAAAATACTGCCAACTAAGGCTGTCATTAAAACAATCATCAGCATACCCAGTTTTACTGCAAATGAGATTTTCATACTCTTTCCTAATAGACGCTAAGCCATAATTAATACTTTAATTTGACTTGGTGCTAGACTCATCCCAAATGCACCAGGACTCACACCATTTTGCCCTGATGGGCTGAGCATTTTAGTTGCAGGTAAGCCACCAATTAATGTTTTTACACTTCCAAACAAATTCCTTTGTGGCCCCATTACCATGCCTGATAGGGGATTCATCATCAACCCAGCATTATCACCATTACTCATTGGCGTGATCGTCATCAAGTTATGATTTGGCATGCACATAGTTAACACTTTGAATTGACTTGGTATTGCTGTCATTGGCACTGCAATATTGGGATATGGGATCGGTGTCGGTATCGGACCGACAGGGCTTGGAATAGGTGTTAAACATACGTCAGGGAACGCAAAATCCATTCCTCCCATTTGAGTTTTTGCAAACATACCTACCCCATATGTATCCGCTGTGCATCCACTTTGACATCTTCTTTAGCGGTGATAATTGTTTGACGACTACGGGCATTCCAAGTGTGTTTAATCGATTGAACAAAGTTACCAATATGCGCGGTCTCAATTGTTTCAACCCAGCGCATCACTTGATCTGCTTTTTGGTACATCCTATCTATAAAACAATGGCACTGCTGGGCATGCATTTGCGCCTCTTTAGTTGAAAAGACGGTACTAATTGTTGATACATTGAGCTGCTCAGCAGTCATAGAGTGTTGCTCTGAAGTTTGTACAAGATTTTTAGCCGATTGTTTTAGGTCGCTTTCACTGTTTAAATGAAGGTCAGAACAAGAACTAATCGAGAGTTGACCTTTAACTGCAATCTCTAAATCACCAGTAATGGTAATTTGTGCATGTTCGGTCGCTTGTTCTAATATCGAAAGAATAAATGTGCTATCTAGACTTTTACAAATTAAGACTAAATCACCAGCCGCAGGCGACAATAAACAGCTCGCAGCAACCTGAGCATGATGAATACCTTCTTGACTTTGTAGTACACAGTGCTTACTTTGCACAAACTTAACCCGTGCAGTGTCAATATGTGTGCCATTCGATTGAATTGACACGACATTATGTTGCTGATTCATGTTTACCTACCTTAGGCTTTAAAAGATTCTGCCTGTGCTTTTTTAGTATCAGTTTCAAGCGCTGCTGCTCTATTTGCGTGCTGCCAATTGGTCTGATCTTCAACAATTTGATGCAAATTACATCGGAACAGCTCTGCATATTTAAAATTTGAACAAGATACATCAGCATGTGAGAAATCGGCATAACTCAAATTTGCACCTTCAAAATTACTGCCTCTAACCTGTGCTTTAACCAACTGTGCTTGCTTTAAATGTGCATGATTAAAATTTGTTTTATTGAGTTTAGCTTCATTGAATAAAGCCTGCTCTAAAAGTGCAGCTTTAAAATCACACTGTGTTAAGTTAGCTTTGATAAACAGCGTGTTATTAAGCTTTGCTTCAGTAAACATAGCAGATGTCAGCTCAGCTTCCATAAATCCACTCTGCGTTAAGTCACATTGAGAGAAATTACATTTTTCTAATCTCGACTCTCTAAATTGACAAATCTTAAACCGAACCTTAGTAAAATCGAATTCAGTAAACTGTGCATTTTGAAAAAGGACTAACTCAAGCACTGCTTCATCTAAATTGACCCCAGAGAAAAGAATATTGATGAAGTTAGTTCGAAAGTGAATCGATGCATTTAAGTTGGCTGAAGCGAAATCGCAGTCAACAAAGTTTGATTCTTTAAAGTTAGCAGCCAAACAGTTTGTTGAATTAAAACAACTCTGAATAGCGTTTACATGTTGAAAAATAGCCTCAGTCAAATTTGCATGACTCAGATTACATTCAATAAAATTTGTCTGTTTGAACGCTAATTGCCGCAACTGAGTATCATTAAAAATACAACGCATAAAATTGGTTTCATCAAGTCGTGAATGCGTCATAACAGCCTGGCTAAAGTCACAATCTACAAAACTTGCCTGAGACAAATTACTCCCTGATAAATCCGTGCCTATAAATACTGATTTTGAAAATACTCCACCTGATAAGTCGATATTCGATAGGTCTTGCTGTTTAAAAGTTTGACTCTCTACCATAGGCGGTACATCCGCCTTACCTTTTATCTGCTTTTCGAGAAGTTGTTTATTCAAAAATCGGTCTCCAATCTTCTAACAATGTTTTATCTAAATTTGCCCCAGTGAAATCCGTATTTGCAATCGTCGCGTTTAAAAAGTTTACATTGTACATATTAGAATTATTGAACTGACTCTGTCTTAAATCAGCATTCATTAGATTGGCTTCAAATAAATCTGCGAACTTAAAATTACAATGACGTAATTTTGCTTCACAAAATTGGCTTTGCTTTGCAATACAGTGATTAAAATCTGCACCATTCAATAAGGAACCACCAAAATCAGTCATAGATAGATCGCTATTAACAAATGTTGCTGCTGATAAATCACATTCTCTTAAATTTGTTTCGTGAACAATTGCTTTATTAAAATTGCACCCTTGCATTTGGCACCCACCTACAAATCGAGTATTTATTAATATTGAATCGGCGAAACCAACATGATCTAACCTCGCCATTACAAAGTTAGTACCATTAAATGTGCATGATTTAAACACACTACGACTCAACACAGGTTTGATAAAATTGCTCTCACTAAAATCACAGCGTATGTATTCACATTTAGGTAAATTCAACTCAATAAACTGTTGTTTTATCAATCTACAATCCGAAAATTGGCAATCAATCATCTGAGTTTCTAGCCAAGCATCTTGGCGCTCGCCGAAAGTACACTCTGTAAATGTACAATTTTTAAACACAGATTTTGCAAACGTTACGTCATCAAATTGGATCTGGTTAAAATGGCATGAAACAAATTCACACGCACCTAAATTGACTGAATTCATCTGACAACGTTTAAACAAGGACTTCGAAATATGACTATGTGCAAAATTTGTAAAGCGTAAATCGCTCAACTCAAAAGTGATAGATGACAAACAAGAGAATTCAAAGTAAGCCGCGACTAAACTCATGCTATAAAAATTCAGCCCATTGATATTGCAAAAAGCATAATCATAATCGCTAATGGGGGCTTTCTTGCTGAGTGCATTTACTAACGACTGAACTTTTTGCGTTTCTTGATTTGGATGCGGTGAGCGTGCATGCTCAATAAAATGCGCACCTCTTAAATAGCTATCTTTTATAAAATCAAATGCATCATTGAGCTTTTTTTCAATCTCCGGAGAGTTTATTTTGATTTTTAATTCAGCCAATTTGTCTTTTTGTTCAGTATTTAGCTCTATCACTGCGTCTGTCTTGACGAGGAAATCTGTCATTGGCTGTTCGGCTTGTTGGATCGCCATTCTTATTTTTGCAATATCTTGTTGGTTTGCTCTTGGTAACATTGGCGGTAAGGTTAACTCTAAAAGGATGTTTTCAAGTTGAATAATCGACGCCTCTACTCCAGGAACAAATGCCGCTTCTTTTTTTAAACGCACAATTTGTTGTTTTAGCTCATTAATAGCAGCTTGTTTTTTTTGTTGCGCCATATCTGCCATCACATCTTTCATTTCTTCCATTGCATCCATATTCAAGGAAGTCAAATCGATATTTTGTGCTGTAATATTGCCTTCTTTCGCACCCGGTATTATCTTATCTGCGATTGCTGCAAGTTTACTTGCCTCTTCAGGTAACGGGAGGGGGCTTTGACCTGTCAGGGTGACTTTTTTTAATTGTTCTGATTCTTTATTTTTCCCAAGCAACCTTAGTTCTTGTGCCTGCTGATCGATTGCTTGTGACACTTTAAGCTCTGCGTCACTTTTTTCCCCTGCAGCAAATGCAGTCATATTTTCCGCAAATTGATTATCATTTGAAATATTTTCTTGAAATGCTTTAAAACCGCACTGAATGTTCACAGGTAATAATGAGCGTGAATCCAGTAAGTATTTATAACTCAAAGCAGGATTTGTCCGGTTACAGTAATCATGGAAATAAAATTGTTCGGTTCTATCTGCCTCACTTAAATTTTGATGGGCCAAAAGTAAACCTGCAATATCTTGTCCTTGTGGATGCGTTACTTGTGTTGTTGCTCGGTGAATCACAATGCCTAAATTATCATTTGGGAAGAACAACACTGTATCTAATTTAAACTCTAACTCTTCAAATTGATCAATTTTTGGTGGGGAATAGTGATCGATTAAATGAATTTCTTCAATTGTAGTCGCTTGTTTTCGAGTGATGAATCCTCTGGGTTTAATACTTGGTAACACGCCTTGAATGATCGTTTTTTGATGGTGCATTCCTGTAATACAAAAAGGTTCATTACCCTGAAGATACTCAGTAAACCTTTGATCTTTTGGGGCAACATTAAAATAGAGCCAATCTATATCCGGCGCTAAACCGGGCATATGATTTTGTAAATACTCATCATCATAGGTGCCACACAAGCCTTGTCGCATTGGCCAAGACTGATCGAGGGGTAAAAATGATGCCGGCGCATAATCATTGGATTTTGTGGTCACTGGATGCTTAGCGTATTCAATATTGGCTATCCAATGAAGCTGTTCATTATTTCTTTCAACCTCGCCACAACCGTATCCTTCGGTATTAAAATGAGTCGGGCCTCCTCCAAATGTATGCTCGTAATCAATTGGCATGGCCGTAAAGGCTGTTGGCATTGATGGATAACTTAGCGCCCCACCACCTTTCCAATACCGATCACCATAAACAACTAAGTGTTTTTTTAGCCCTGCAAATTCAATGGCCACATCAAGCTGTGTAATGGGTTGTGATTGTGGGGACTGAGCCGAGCCAAACACCAAATACTCCGCGTTATCTTTAGGCATTGCTTCATCTAATAAAGTGTTTTTTCCTAAAGACTCGCCTATTGCTTGCCATAGTTCTTGTTCGAGCACGGCTTCGCCTGTGTCGAGTCTAAACCCCCACAAGGAAGATAAAACAAAAAAATGCCTATGATTGTATTGAAATGTTTTAGTCAGTAATGACGCTTGGAGCGACTTTATTATTTTCATTCATTAGTTCAATATTGTCAGTAAAGAAGACGCTAATCGTAATTGGCTATTAGTGAGATCTGCATTGTGACTGGCGAGCATTAACTGGCGATTAAGCAAGTACATGACTTCTTTTTCCATTTTAATCCCTTCTTCAGCTTTAAGTTTAAGTGCTCGCGCTTCCATCTCTGTTTTTAACGGCCCTATCCACGCTTTTATTTCTAAACCATCATCCCCTGTTTTTATCTCTGTCTCTAATGGGCAACCCGATAATTCAATCGTGTTTGTCATGATAGCGCCTGAAATACTGACTTCGTTTTTCATGCCTAGTGCTTCTATTTCAACCGAGTTACTCATCCCCCCAATGTGAGTCGAAATTTCTGTTGCTCCCACATCAATTTCCATTTTCATCTCAATGGTTGGTAAACCATCTCCTTTAAAACTAAACGTCGTACCTGGGGCTGGCTCTCTCACTATTTCATAAGAAACCGGTGATCCATAAGCATATACATTGGTCGTGGTGACTTTACCTACACCTGAAACATCTGAAATCGTTTCTTCTTTAAAATCGCCATCAGGTGTTTGTTCTATTTCCGTACAGACTCCATTTTTTTTGTGTTCTGAACCGACTAGTTTTCCATCTTTTGTATAAGTAGCCTCATATTTTTCTCCGCCATAACTATGTTCTTCTTCATCACAGCGATAACTAACAGATACACTTTTTCCATGGCTGTACTCATATGAATTACCGATACTTTTCTCAACCCCAGTGCTGCCCCCATCTAACTTCACATACACACCATTAATAGCGCCAACTTCAACCAAATGCGGGTTATCTTCAGAGGTTTTAGGTATGGCTAAATCATAAGGCCAGTCGGTTTTATTAATGGCATTTACAGGCATCCCATCATCATCAGTTTCTACATGACTTTCAGCGTAACCATTGCCAAATTCATAATCACAGGTATCACCCCAAGCATAGTTATTACCATTTTGATAAGAAAATGTGTCGGACCATACTTTTTCTATTTGATGATCGCCCGGAGCGAATCGCCGCGAGCCAGGAATTGTTTTATTGTACGAACGTGACCATGAACCATCATCTTGTTGCGTGAATGATTCACCGCTATCACCTAAAATATTGAAGACTTCATCAGGGTGAACTCCCCCGTTTTCGCCTTCTCGCCAATGGGCTTCTTCATAGCCATTTCCAAAGCCATACACATCACCGCCTCCGTACACATGTTCATTACCATCCGTGAATATGTACTTAGGCCCACAGCGGCGTTCGATCAAATAATCCCCAGATATTTCCATCTCAGTAGTTAGAGTTTCAACCAATGTACCTGCATGGTTGAGAAGTTGGAATCGATGAATGTCTGAGTAGTCCGTCGCTTCTCCTTGTGCGGTGAGGGTATATGAGCTGGTTGCGCTTTCACCTAACACTTGCGTGGTTAACCGTTGCCCACCTTGGATATCTTTTCTTTCGATCCCCTGTGTTAAGAGTACAAAACCTGAACCATCATGATTAGGCGCTCCAAGGTGCATATAAGTTTGGTTAGTGGGGCATTCTAACTTTATCCTGTTCTTTCCTTGCTTATCTTCAATTTCTATTTTATTGCCAGCCGCGGTTTTGATCATCGAACTTGTTGAATTTTCTGCATTGACTAACGAGCTTTGTTCGCCTAAATCTGAGATAGAGCCTGCTATGACAGGTTTATCCGGATCTCCCCCAATAAAACTGAGTAAAACCCGAGTTCCTTTTCTAAGTGGAAAGTGCATCCCTTCTTGAGTACCCCCATAAGGTTGAATCATTCTGATCCAATGTGAGGCTTTCCCACCGTCACGATCTTTACGATCGAACGGTAATTTTATTTTGTACCTTCCAAACTCGTCGAGTTCTGCGTACTCTCCATCAGTTTCTGAATCGATAATGCCATTTAGTGTGCCATTAATTTCAGGTTTAGATGCCTGTTTTAAAGGGACATAATCAAATTGATTCGAGCAAGCCGTAGCCGTATTTTGATAACCTACAGGGAGAGGCTGCGACTCTTCCGCTTGAAATGCATTTAAGTTTGCCCCTTCATGGCTAATTGTTTCAATCAAGTATAAAGGCTCATTAAATGCACTTCGTGGATGAGATTGTAAAGAAAAGAGCAAGCCGCTTGCCATCATCGCAAACTCACTTTGTAAGATAAATTGCTCTTTATGACATCGATACGCATTTGCATGAATTTCACATAACTGATTGCCTTCTTCAGGGGTGAGAATATTCAAACCATAAATATTTATTTCGCCAACCCCTTGGCTATCTACTTCAATTTCCCCTCTAACATCCAGTGAAGGTAAAGCCTCATTAAAATCTCTTAAGATAATCTTTTTAGGAATACTTTGTCGCCGACTAATAAAAGAAGAAATAAAGTCAATATGATCCGTGAGTCTGATATTCGCAGGCTGAAACGTGAGTGGATTTGCTTGAACTTTTTCGAGGCTTTGTAAATTGTCACAAAAGACTAATACCGTATTGTCTTCTTTAGAATCGAAATAATAAAAAATTCCTTCTCGCTCAATAATTCGCTGTAAAAAATTGAGATGTGATTCACTATATTGCAACCTAAAAGGCCAAGTGCGGTAAGTTCGTTTTAAATCAAACCTAAACTCTTGCGACGTTAGACCGACTTCTTCGAGAACTGTGGTAATGGTTTGTTCGACCGTTTGATCTAAATAGACCTCATTCGATTCAAAAGAACTTAAACACCACGCTTTAGGCACTAATTTTGCCTTAAACAAGATCCCGTCTGCTAAATATTGGCTCTCTTCAAACTGCGTTATAATGCCTTGGATAACACGTAATGGCTGATTATTAAAATAAATAGTGAATATAGCAGTCTGATTGACTACGCCACCGGCATCGAAATTTATATCAGAACACTTGAGATCAACATCGAAATAAAATAATTGCGACACTCCTTCTTGACCTTGGAAGGATTGAACTTCAAATAGTTCCGCTACCTGCCCAGTCACTTCAAATGTAAAATAGTAATGATTCATTTGCCGCCTCCCGCAATTGACGCAATTGAGCTGCGCAACAAAGTATAGTTCTAAGTGATTATTTTATTTGTTTTTTTATAGAGTATTTGTCTTTAGCCGTTCAAGAGTCAATATCGCACTTGGCGGCCAATCCCCGATAGCTTTAGCGATATTGCTTTTGGGCCATGATGTCTTGTGTTCATATCCTCTTTTTTAATTCCTTGTCTCGATTATTCAAGTCGTAGTTTCGACGCGACATCAGCGATTATTGCAACCTTAACTGTGCTTCAATCAGTGAATGTTCTTTTTTTGCACTTAGCCAAGTGTTTTTACCTAACTGAGTGTATTGAGAGCCAGATAAATTCAACTCATAGCCTTTTGAATTTTCGGTTTTAACTCTGAGTTCAACAACCAAAGGTTGAACCAAAAAGTAACGAATCAAAGACTGCAAACTTTGCCAATGTTTTTCGTCATTCACCCAATAATTAAATAATTTCTCTGAAAGTGGGGAAATGTGTATAACCAGTTTTGATTGCTGTTCTTTCAATTTATGGCCCAGTAATGCACAGCCACCTAAATTTGAAGCATCGACACCTAATTGGCTACGCTGGATAACAGGTAATATTAATGTGCGTTGCTGACATTGAAAAATATCAATTGTTGCATTCTCGAAAAGCCGATTTAGCAGACTTTTTAGGCCCCTGACTGTACCTTTTTGGTGGCGAAAAAGATTAATGTTATTAATAATAAATGCAGGTTCAGGAAAGTAATTTAACCATTGCTCACCTTTAAAACCTATCATCGAAAACATAAATTCATATAGTTGGTTTTGCACTGAACTTTGCAAGTGGCCTGCATATTTAGTTTTAGCTTCAAAATATAACTGATAAAGTCTTTGATGAATCACATCAACAAAGATACGACTTCCATGTAATTCTTTCTTTTGTGCTTGGATTATTTCTTCTGTAAAAAACTTTGGTAGCGGCGAGTTTTGTCCGTATAACCCCATTAAATTTACTTCAAGAAAATAAACGAAATCTGTCTCAGATTGCATTTCTTTAACAATTGCAACCACTTCTGAGCGGGCGTAAGACATGGCTAGATTGGGGCGTATTCTGACCTTTCGAGTAACATCGAGCTTTTGCATCACCGCTAAATCACATAATTGTTTATAAGCCTGGATAAATGAATATCGGCTCGCTTGCTCAATGAGTTGTGATTCACGTTCTGTTAAAGAGAGCCCATTTGCATTGGCCATTGCATTTTCTCCCCTGTTCTCAAGTCGATCGTCACTAATTGGCAGAAACTATTTAATGGTGTATCTAACGCAAATAATTGGTTTAACACTGCAGAAAAAAGAAACTGATCGCCAATATTACTAAAATGCTCGCCATTTAGGCCGACTTGAATTTCTTTCCCTCTAGTAATCACACCTTGATGAAAATGATCTCGTGCAGATACCTCGACACTTTCGATTGCGTCAATTCGAAATAAATTTGTTTTTTGCTTAGCTGATAATTTTTCTTGATTCGGAATATGGTGAGTTAAAATTTTCTTTAACTGCTTTGCATCTTTTATTGCATGGAGGCTCAGCGCTTGATCGGAGATTACTTGCCATGCGGTTTTGGTTGCAACTTGCGCATGTTGGAATTCGCTACATACCGTAATGTTTTCAAAGTGGACTAATTCGGGACTACTGCTGGTTGGTTTTCTTACTTGTCCTAACGTGATTTGTTCAGCTAAATGGCCTTGGGAGCATTTTACTTTAGCGCGAAGTACCTCTTGTCGCTCCAATGGATTTTTGTTAGAAAAGTGTAGACCCAGCCACGTGGTTATAATGCCATCTTGTGCACCAAATTTACGATAAAAATGATAGTTGGGTTTTTCTGAATTGAGTTTTTTTGGTCGCAAGACGTTTTCAAATTTTCGGTTAGATTGCCTATTTTGTTGGATCCCTTCCACTGATAAGACATCAACAATTTCTAGATTAATTTCACCTGATAAAGCATCAAACTTTGAGAAGATTGGAAATTCATGCTCAAATTCTGATATCGTGATGGGCTCTGCAAAATGCTCAAACTCATTGATTACTGGTGATGTGTAGAGGTGGAAATGATTAACATCAATATCGGGAAGTGCCCAGTTGGGTTGTTCAAACTCAACAGTAATCGAAAAAGACACACCTGCACGTTGTTTCCAGCTACTTAAATTTAACTCTACACATAAAAACTTTTCTGGAAATATAAAATATTCTTGCAGTAATTGATGTAACGGAGCTGCATCGTTGTATTTAAACAACCTAGACTGTGATTCAAAACCGATTAACTTGACTGCGTCTGGCCCAAGAATATGCTCACTCACATTATCCTTGATGATGATTGAGTTCACATTCCGTGCGAACAGAAATAACCATAAACTTGCATCGGGTAATGCTTGATTTAAATGCAACCTGAGTGTACTAAATTCATAATTGGCAATATCATTTCGGCTTGCATCAAATTCGAAATCTAAATGCACTACTCGCTGGTTGTGTGAGTCATCCGTTTTATCCGCTAATTTTGTTGTGACACCGCTAAGTTCAATAGGCAACACCTCAATGGGCCAACTGTTTGTAAAACGGCAATTTTGCTTAGAATTGTTGTAACCGATAGGCTCCGAATCAAAACATTTTTCAGCCTCTATCACCATCGGTTTCAGTAAATTAGTTTTTGGTCTAAATGAGAGTATCGCAGCACTAGAAACAGGTTGCATCAAGGTTGGCGTTAGCGCTTGGGATAAAGATTGAATCGCCTGAGGAAACGCATTGTCTATCTCTTGTTTAAACTGAGCACTTAAATACGCCACTCCTTGTAAGATCATCTCAACGTCAGGATCGTTGCTTTGCCTTGCTAAGTGTTCAGTTAGAGCGGGATGTTGTTCGCTAAATACTTGTGCCGAACTTTTTAGTAGCTTTAACTCTTGTTGATAGAGCTTATCTAATGAACTCATAGTAAAGTAACCTCAACTGTATTATCGAGCTTAATTTTAATGTGGCATTTAAAAGTGGTTAAATCGTAACAATGTATTACGACTTTAAAGGCTAACAAAACATTACTAACGTTATTCGCAATACTTATAGTTTCAAATTGCGCAACCCTCTGATCCGTATTTAAAACCTGAGATTTAATATAATCAATTAACTCATCATTATGCCTACCTGCTGTGCTTAAATTTATTGTCGGCATTCCGGTCTGGGGGGTAATAGCGACACTCCCAATTCGAGTATTCAGCACATTTGCAAAATAATTACATATTGATTGTTCTGATATTAAAGGTTGCTCATCAGGCATATTCTGCTGTGCATCTAATAGATTGAGTTTTTCTGTTAACCGCAACATTATATGTCATTCCGCCAATCGGTTTCGAAGGTGATATCGCCATGGGGACCCCAATCCCATTTTATTTTTTGATAAGCGATAATGATCGTTTCCATAAACCTCGCGCTATCATTATCTTTATGACTTGGATTTGGCATAAAGGGCGATATAGTTGTTAGATGGGCATGAGTAACAAGTACTTTGTAATAAAGTTCTTCAATACCACGCTCATTGAAGCGGTACCATTGAAATTCAATATCCAGTTCTTCTTTTTCGACTAAAGCTTGATACAGTTTAGGCGTGCTTTTATCTATTTCCTTTATAATTTCGATAGGTTTATGTACAACAGAGCCATTACAGATATTTTTCTGTGTTTGAAATGGGGCGCTAACACAGTGCGAAAACGAATAGAGATTAACAATATTTTCACGATCTCTTCTTAATGATGAGCCATCAATTGGACCTTGGTTTTTACCATTAATAATCATGTAACCAGAGCATTCCATTACAGCTCCTTATCTGAAATATTAAGTTGTGCATCAAGGGTTATTGTTTCGCCGAGAAATTTAAAATGTGGCGTAAGTTGAATATCAATATCGTACCAATTCATTTCACCAGTCTCTTTCACGGTGACGGTTGCATCTTTTAAAGGTCTTTGCGCTTGAACTGCTTGAGTAGGCACAGCAACATCGGAAACAAACTGACGCAGCCAATTATTAATAAAACTACTCAGTTCTAATTGATTATTATATGAACCGATATTTTCGCGAGTTAATATTTTTAAACAATGAATGACCCGTAACACAATAAATAAATATTGTAGTTGAGTTTCTGCCATTCTAGTTGCTGTTTGGTGGCCAAATGAATGGCTAATATGGTACCAAGCCACTGAATTAGCACTTTGAAAAAGTAATTGCCCTGTATAAAAGCGACTACAAATAGGGTTAAATCCTAAGCTAACAAGCTCAGCTTCTTTGGATTCAGAAAAAACCATTTCAATCGGCAATGCTGTACTGGCACTCGTCATCGACGGTAATGCGATTTCCCCACCATCTTGCCCGAAAATCGCACTACAAAAACCATGCTTTATAAAACTTTTAATTAGATTGTGAGTAAATGCATAAGCCGAATTGACCCACAAACAACTTTCTAAGCTTTCGCCGATCTGCTCTTTATACCAACTAAGTTGTTTGACTTCCCCTAAATAAGGGCTTCTTAACATGATACGAGGTAATGTTAAACACACATAGCGAGCACTCATTGACTCAGTGTAACTCCGCCATTTTATATAAACGGGGGATGAGAACAGTTCTGCTAAATTGGCATGCCCTGTAATGTCTTGATATTGTTTCACACCAAAGAGATTCGCTGAGGCGCTGCTAATCAACGGGACATGTGCTAATGCACATATCTCAGATATTTTTTTTAAAAATTCTAGATCCGCCCCATCACGAGAAAATGAATAATCGAGTAAAACGCAACCATAGGGGATCCCACCAAACTGACCTAAACTGTCCCGATACAACAACTGATACAAATCGGAGTCGTAGGCGGTAGCACTATAACAAACATCCTCACGAAGCTGATTAATGTTCAATGAGATACAATCAATCTGGCAATTAGCAGCTAAAGCTGTCGTTTGAGTTAACCACGCAATCCCTCTCCAGGCAGATTCTATTTTTTGCCATTTTGGATGATGTAAAATATGATCTAGGACCTCTGATAAAACTGACTCTAACTCACAGACTAAGCATTCTAACTCAGCCCTTTTGAGTTCATTCTGATTAAATAATGGCAATTTAAGTTGTTCAAAATGAAATTGTTTTGAATAAAAATGAAAATGAGATAGTTGTAACGCACTGCGGATCTGAGAAATTAGATCATTAATTTCAGCCAAATTTGGCTCATTAATAATAATAAAATAAGGCGAGAAGTCGCTTAGCTGATTAATGTCGAACTCGATAGTAAAATACTGATTTTCAACGCCGTATAACTGACATAATCGCGGGATCTCTAAATCCAATGAAATTGTTATATTTAAGCTTGCCATTACTTTTGAAAAGTTTTCATCTGAAATATCAAAAGGGCTAAGCGGAGCCTCATTCTCTTGTTCGGCCAACAAAGGAGCAATAGCCAGTACCTTAAAAGGTAGATTGCCCTGTGTATTATGAATAAATGTAATATTCTGATTATTATCCATTTATTCCTTCCAGCATTGCGCAATTTTCTTTGGTGGTTTAGGAGGTTGTTGGCTTAACGATGATAAGAGCTTACCTGCGCCTTCTAAGTTAAAACTAACATCGAGGTAGCGGATCTTAAACTGATCAAGCACATAAAATGATTCAGGAAATTCTTCTAATTCGAAACGCTTTTTGCCGGTTTTAAAATCCGCCATAAAATGTGTCAGTCCATCTTGGCCTGGGTATTCTTTAATTATTTTTTTGTTCCCTATAGTGAACGCTAAAGACACCGGCCCACAACTTTGATCCCACTCAAAATGCTGCGTGACAATAAAATTATTATTCACAAGTGTTTGAGGCCCCGCTGCACAATTTAAAATCAAGTCCGTCTGACTAACATACAATAGCGCGCTTGGGTTTAGGCTTGTGGGGTTAGCCGTTATATCTAAACTAAAAGATTCAAATCTTTGTCTCATCCCGAAATCTTTAACGCGAGTGAGGTAATTGAGAAATGCAGGTGTTAAAGCAATATAATTATCATTTAAACGTTTGTAACTATACCCTCCACCTTGTTTTGCCCGTAAAAATGGTGCGAGATGGTTATCGACCACTCCCCATAAAACACCAGTTTCTCCATAAGCAAAGCTATCTAACTTGTATTGAGGGACTCCTTCGATTTCAAATAAGAACTTTTCTTGCCAGAAATCGTTAAGCTTACAGGCTGTTTCTTTCATCATAAAAGATTCAATTAATCGAACTGGGCCCTTATACACTTTCCAAAATGCCGCAGTGTCAAGACCTTCCTTTCCAATCAGACCTTGTAGCGTTGCTAAACTCATCTGTACCGCAGACAATGATGTCCCAGCCGCAACGGGATTCTCACTATTTGAATACAGCCCAGAAATATTTGTATAAGAAGCTTGCTTTAACTCAACACTAAAGACAATTTCAGCAAGTTTCGCCTTGTAGTTATCAAGCTCAGTTGCAGCTTTTTGTAAATTTAATTCTCTTTCTGAGGGACCTGGGCCTGAACCATTTGCTTTATCGAGTTTTTTCTGCGTTTTTAAACCACTCTTTGCAGACTTTGATATGGCCTTACCAACGGCACCTGTTTTGCCGATGACTTTAAGGGCGAGCTTAGTTAAAACTGCATTTTTCTTTTTGTTATTATTAACTTGATCATCACTTAGTGCCAACATGTCTTGATAATAAAGCGAGAACTCCAACCATTTAGGAATATCCGCTTCATCTTTAAACGCAGCTAATTGAAAGTCTGCATCATTCAATAATTTGAAATAAATATTTCGGCTCGTCGTTAAATTATTAATAACATTTAGCCACTGACTTCGATCTGCTAAAGTCAATTGCCCTTTATCAAACTCAGATAAGAAGAGACTCCAATTGGCAAAATAATTTAAACGATAATCTTGAAGAAATAATGGCGTATACTTAAGTAGGTAATCATTATCATCACCGAGTGCTTGTGTAATATCGTCAAAAAAATTATCAATAGCCTCTTTACCTGCAACGGTATATGCTCTTTTTACTTCAACCTCGGACATATTTGGCAAAGTTCCTTGCCAATAACTGTGTAAAGTAATGTTTTTAATAGATTGATTCTCATTAACCCAATCGACTAACCACTGCAAATTGTCATTTGATTGACTTAATAGATTAACAACCTGCTTTTGGTAATCTCGTTTTTCATTTTCAAGACCTGTGGTATAGATTGATTTACTTGAGTTAGAGATAAGCGAAAAACGTAAAAGATATACATCATTAATTTGATTCAATATTTCCATTGGAATATCACTAATGTAACCAGCATCATACGGCTGAGGCATTAAAGCTAATTCATCAATATTGGCACCACTTTGAGCTGCTTTAATTAAATTAATTCTTCTGGATAAAATATTGATATAATCAACTCGCTTATCCAGCGATAATTCTCTTCTTTGTAGGTTGGCAGTAAACTTCTCATCGAGAGGCTTAATAATTCCATTCTCTATTTTGTTTATCAGATGAGCGCGCATCAAATTCAGCTTAAGCGGATCACTACCTGTTGGTGCCCAATGGCTAATATTGAGGGATTCTAACTGCTGAATAATTGTGTATCTAAGTGTGATATCAGACAGAACACCGGTTTGCGAGTCAAGATTGAGCTGTTGGCTTCTAAATTCTCCAAACACTTCGTCGACTGTGGCCATATTTCGCTCAAAAGTCATAAAAATCAACCCAACTAAAAAAGCACTGGCTCCCGCATAGGTCAAATATCTTTTCCGTTTTACCACATCTGATTGTGTAATAACCTTATTCTTAACTGCTTCACACCAAGTTAAAGCATTCCCTTCAAGCAAACCATCGACAAAACAGTCAACATTGTGTTCTTTCATCACGATGAATAGACCGCTGCACTGTGGCTGTGATTGAAAAGAATTATTCGCAAATAATCGTTGTAGACATCGAGATAATGATTGTTCAATCTCATTAGCTTTTGCAGGAAGTTGTGCCGCTTCAACAGAAAAGCCATGATTTACTAAATGTGATAATGCTCCTTGATTAAATATGACCTTTAATTCTGAAAAATGCTCTTTAACTAATTGCTCAGTGGGGATGTGATGTTCATTGATAAAACCAAACATTTTTTGCTTTAAAAATGGATCTAAGTTAGTTAACCAAGAGTCAATCCCACTTAATTGCTCTAAGCCAATTAACGTAATATTTATTTTAACTTCGACACCACAATATGTCTTAATATCTTCGTATTGAGATCTAATTAAGTCAGCAAATTTTTGTTGCTCAATAATGGTTTCAATAGCATTAACGTTAATTGTTATTAACAAAGAGTCTAATGGAAAAGCCCTTTTAGTCCCGGCTATTCCATTCAATAACTGCAACCATTCACTTTTCGCCGCTGGGTTGTCTTGAGATATTAAATATGCATCGACATCAAGCATCATAAAATCATTGAATATGATCCAATCGATGTAAGGGTACTCAGTTAATACACTATCTTGAATCTTTGGTTTATTTATAGACTGCGCCCTGACCCATTGACCGTCTTGATTATCGACTTTCAAGTGCATTACCCATTTGACAGTAGTAACTGAGTTTATGTCACTGCGCTTTATAAATGCCTGAATTTTTGACAGGTGTTTGTCTATATCTTTTTTAAATAAAAATTGAAACGACGATATTGTTTTTTTTGATGATGAGCTAGCGCCAATATTAATGAGTTTTTCGACTCGATTTTTAGCTGCTAATCGTTTGAAAAGATAAACTATTAATTTGAGCCCATACCAAATTGAAAGTAATACAATAAATGTCCAAATCCCCAACATAATATCAAGTTCAAATAATACCGTTGTGGCAATACAAATACCCAAAACAATTAGCCAAATAAACAATACCAATATAAATTTTAAGAAACTTTTCATTGTCAAAACCTTGGCTTATAGCTGATTGATTAAATGAGATAACGAAGTCAAATACTCATTTCTAAACAACAAATAACTAATTAAAACAAATGCAATAGGCCCCCATACCCATATGTCATCTTTGAATTGCGTCAATAGCAGGTGATCATCCAATGTATTTCTTTTTTGAGGGATTTTATGACTAAATAATGCCAACTCTGAATGGGTGTTTAACAACTTAAAATTAGCATGGATAATTTCATCTAACTGACTGCGTTGACCTACATCAAAATAACAACCAGTGAAACCAAATGCTAAGCAGTACAGGTAAACTTCACGAATATTTTGCTCAACTTCATTAAACTCATTTAACTTATCTAAATTTTCAAAAAATACGGTCCCCGCGGTTTGAGTTTTAAAGTATTGTTTTTGCAAGGTGCTTTTAGCCCAATGTTCGCGAAAAGCCCATTGTGAGTTCATTATTTTTTCATCTATGAGTGCGCATAACGCAAATAAAGCATTTTCAACATCACTGACTTGGAAACCATCAGCTAACAATTGCTCTTTACAATGAGAGATTAGTTGATTTAACTGCTCAGATAAGAGTTCAAAATCTAAAGAGGATTCTTCTTCAAGTTTTTGATCTAGAGTTGAAAGCTCAGAAAAAATTGGGATAAATGCATCTATTAATTTCATGAATTACCCCTTTACAGCAATAATTTCGATTTGCAGATCATTTGGTCCATCAGGCCAAATCAAACCGACACGTGTGGTTTCTAATACTTTTTGCCACTCAAAAGTATGGGTATCAAATGAAAAGTAGTAGCTATTTGGGGCACTGGCTACGCCAAGTGGCTTGCGGGATAAATAATGCAGCTTCACACCAGGTAATGCCCTTTTAATATAAATATCAACTTGCCCATCAGCCCCCAGTTTTGAATACTCCAAAATTTCAGCCACGCGAGTTTCGAGATTATCTTTACTTCTTAACCTGAGATAAAAGCGATTTGTATGCGATAGAAACTCAGGTGATAAAGAGGCAACAAATTTTGACTCTCCTTGTTGCGACAATTCTATTAATAACTCAGGATCGATAGTTAACTCATCGAGTAACTTACTAGCCATTTTGAATGCTCGAGAGAAGCAGACCGTAAGGTTGTTCTGGTTATATGGCACAATCGAGTGCCCTTCATCAGCACTTTCCCCAAGGACTGATATATTTCGTGAAAATAAACTAAGTTGAGCAATTAACTGGCGAAGCAACATATAAAATTGTTGAGGCGATTGCTCTTTACACTCTTCAAAATGGGTTACTTGCGGGATGAAACCCGCCACGATATTTAAAGCCATTAAGGTTGAAAGACTCGCACTTGATAGCTCAGTTTGTTGGCCACCTTTCAAAGAACTAAAGCTTTCAAGCTGTTCAAAACGAGCTAATAGACTTTGTTTCAGCCCTTTGATGTTATTTTGTAAAACCTCAGAAGCAGCGATCGACACAACTGGAGGGATATAATCCGCGTCTAAAATAAACGTGCCCGATTGGTTCAAAATTGATGCAATTTTAATACAGGCGCAATGCTTAAACTTAGGGAGCTCATTGTCGCTGATAAGTGCCGTATCAATATTTAACGTAGTCAATTGAGTTGATTCTTCAGTATCGAATAAATCAAATACTTCAATCGCATCGTTCTCTATATATCTTGCTATCCCTCTATTAGGATGACTTAAATTATTGCTGTCTATAGAGATTGGACAAACGGCAATATAGATAGAAATACTATTATTTTTATCTGCTAACTCAGCCGAAATTGATAAGGAGTTTAGGGTGCAGTTTCCAGGGAAAACTAATAAAGTGCCATCGGGTAACACAGCTTCAAGTTTATCAATTAATACAACACCGTTTTGCAAAGAGCCGAGGTCAATATTAAGACTAGATATACCTGATACCACACCTGTTTTAATTGAGCTATATGCCTGTGCTTGAGCCAAAGTTTGCAATGATAAGTGTTGGAAATGTTGAGGCTTGAGAAATAAACCTTGATTCCAGAACAAGGATTTTAATGGATCCATCTGAGATCACTCCTATATTTAAAATGCTTTAGCTTCAAACTTCTCGAACTCGCTTTCACCCAATTTACTTTCTATTTTTAAGTTTGCAGGTCGTATAACGTCAGGTTCTCGTTCAGACTCCTCTGAAAAAAAGCCAAAAGTAAGCGTATCAAACCATGATTTTTCAACTTCAGGCGCTTGTATCGTGATAACTGGAATTGTAACTAACCTTACCGATTGCTGAGGCTGTGATTGCGCAAAACCAGCGACAATCGCAACAAATTTAGCATCTTGCTGACGAGCCAGTTCAATTGTCGAAGTTTGGCTTGGGGCTAGTTTGATAATATCAACCGAGATCGCATTTGGGAGCATTTCTAATGGTTCAACCATTACAGTTCGAACACCATTTTGCGTTTTTAATAAAGTTGTTAAACCTGTGATGTCACTTAATTGAATCACTTTGATTTGTGTCATGTGAGGCAAATCATTAAAACTATTGAGTTCACTGCTAGCAGAAAAAGTAATAATGAAGCCGGCTTCATTATGTACCCATTCAACTAATTGATTATTAGGATGGTTAATATCCCAGTTACGCCAGGCTTTAGCATTATCTAACCAATGATCTTTCTGAGCTGGGTCTGTATAGCTAAGCCCCTGACTAACATTATCCGTCGCTGTATCATCACCAAAAAAAGGGATGATATTACAACCTGTTAAAGAACAAGCTATGATCAATACCAACACAAATCGATGTAAACACAATAGTTTCATAATCATGCTATTTTATTCACCTTCACCTGACCAATCATCTATTGCTGTTGTACCACACACAACATGATCGGCTTGAATCTGACCATAAGTAAAAATGACATTTTCAAATGGCATCAGGCCATCATTTTCAGGAATTAAAATATTGGGTGAAATAGTATTAATACTGACAATTTTTGCCCGTTGAAGAGTAATATTATAATACTCAACAGGTTCGCCTGCGCTCGTTTCGTCAGGGGTTCTAAAAAACCTTAATATCACCTCAAGTTCAGACGGGGAAGTCACTGAGTTTAATAGCAGCGGCGAACTTTTATCTATGAACTTTGTCACTTCAAGGTATTCGTGTTTTCGCGTTCCGGTTACCTGACCCGTCAGTGAGTTTGTAGGGACTGACACTTTATGGTTATAGGCCAGAACTAACGCTTCTTCTTCATGATCAGATTTAAAAAATGATCCTATACTTTCTTTAGAGCACGATTCTTCAGTTAAACACCCTTCAGGATCATTGATTGTCATATAAATTTCTGTTGGCATTACTCATTCCTCTAAAATAGTTATCATGTATTTCTTACATTTCGCTAATTACCCACGCTCAAGCATGCTGGTTAGAGACAAAGTAAAGTTTGCCCCCATAAATTTAAAATGCGGCGTCACTTCCATCGACACTTCATACCAACCCGCTTCAGTATCTACCTCAGTTACGGTCAATAGGGCTTTTCTTAACGGGCGTTGGCTTCTTGTAGCTGGAGATGGGTTATCTTGATCTGCAACATATTGTCGAATCCATTTATTTAGTTCCATTTCTAGATCACTACGACTTTTCCAACTACCTAGATTTTCTCTTTGCAAAACTTTAATGTAATGAGCAAGACGATTAACTATGAATAAATAAGGCAATTGTGTACCAAGCTTGTAATTGAGTTCAGCTTGTCTACCTTCGTCATCATTACTGAATTTTTTCGGCATTTGAACTGAGTTAGATGAGAAAAAAACAGCACTATCCGAGTCTTTTCGAAGTGTAAATGGAATAAAGCCAAGTTCTGATAATTCAAATTCTTTTCGGTCAGATAATTGAACTTCAACAGGCCCTACGACTTTTGCTGAGCCACTATCATCAACCAAATTAATCGATAAATCTTTTACTTCACCGCCAGATTGAGGACCGATAATGTTTGGACACCAGCGATAACGAGCAAAACTGTCAGTCAATTTAGTTGCATACGCAAATGCAGCATTACCCCAAAGATATTGATTCTGGCTTGTGATCCCTTCGTGATAGTTAAAACTTCGAACAGGAATATTCTCCCCATAGGTTGGTCTTAACATAAACCTAGGCATCGCTAAGCCGACATTTCTTGCATCATCAGAATCTCTAAATTGACGCCATTTTATATATTGAGGTCCTTCAAACATCGCTTCGATCTGTTTTAAATCCGGGATTTCTGAATAGTCTTTGATACAAAAAAAACTCGGATCAGCTGCTGCAATAAAAGGGGCGTGATTCATTGCAGCAATACTTGCCATATGACTCATGAGTGTTACATCATTGTTATCATGCGTTAAACTATAGTCACCAATGATGACCCCATATGGATTGCCACCAAATTGACCAAACGCATCCGTATAAACTTTTCGATATAAACCACTTTCAGTAATATCTGCAGCATCCTCAAAATCAGTCAACAGTTCTTCTTTATCGACCGACAATATTTCTACTTTTATGTTCTCACCAAATTCGGTTCTATCAATCAAGAACTTTAAGCTTCTCCAGGGAGCCTCGAGAGCCTGAAATGTTTGATGATGAAGAATCTCATCCATCTGAAGACTTAACTTTCGATCGAGCTCGTCGATCAGCTGCTCAACATATCGTTTATCGACTCTGAGCTCACTCGTATCAGTTTCTTGCTCAAAAATGCGTGTTAATAATGAGTGCATTCCAGTAGAAGCGATTGAATAACTGATTTCATCATCAGGAATTTTACTGAAGGCGAGTATGCCATCGATAAGTGATGAGTTTGTTGCTGTTGCTGATGTTGCCATAACATGTTTCCTGCCAATCTGAATTTATTGAAGTAAGCCAATTTCTTTTTTTAGCTCATTTCGCGACGATTCATCGGCCAGCAGACGCTGAATTTGACGACGCATTTGCGGTGAATTACCTAGGGGACCTTTGAGGGATTTAAGCGCCTCTCTTAATTCAAGGATTTTTTTTAGCTCTTCAACTTGCTCAATGATTTGATCGGGTTCAAAGTCTTTCAATTTATTAATGTCTAATGAAATATCAATCATTTCATCCGAGTCAGATATCATTTTATTCGGGACACTAAAATTGACTTTCAAATTCAGCTCTTCCATAACGTCGTCAAAATTGTGGCTATTTACATTGACCAACTTTCTTGATTCTGTCGTTTCTGACTCTTTTGTTTGAGTAAAATCACCAAGGACAAGTACTTTAAAGGGAAGTTCGATGCCTTCCTTTGCAGCACCTGTCGCTGGACGATAAGATATGTTGATTCGCTCTTTTGGAGCAACAGAACCAACACCTTTAGAACGAGATGCCATAAATGCCTCCGTGGTGAAAAATATAATAAACACCACTACAAAAATGAAGTTCAGCCAACACAGTTGACCTATTGTTCATTCTAAACTAGTAATGTTTAACACTATTTAGAATAGTTAAAGTTGAATTAAGCTTAGATAGTGGTTTTCTATTTTCCTTCCCTAATTGTAGGGGGGCAAGAATCCGAAGGTTGAGGAATGAAAAAGATTTTAATTATTGAAGATAATCTAACTGAATTATCGAGAGTTAATGATGCCCTCAAATTTTCATATTCAGACACTAGTATTATTCACTTCTCGAGTTTTATCGGAGTAAACAAACTTTTAAAAAGCAATGTTTTTGACATTATATTATTTAGCTTATCCCAAATATCATCTACGAAATTGAATAAAATTAACCTAGTAAAATCATACCAATCCAGTGCCACTTTAATTGTTTTGAGCATTTTTGATAACGCAGAGACAATCACTGAAATATTAGCTCTTGGAGCTGATGGGTATATTTTACAAAATGAAAGTTACAATCATTTGGTCAGAATATTTAGAGACCTCGAACTTGGTGTACCAGCTTTATCGCCACAAGTTTTAAAGAATTTGATTAATGCGCTGAAAACAAAGCCTAACAACTCACTCTCTGACAATCTCACAAAAAGAGAAAATGATGTTTTAATTCAGGTAACTAAAGGCCTATCCAATAAAGAGATTGCACGAATACTTAATATTTCCTCTTTCACTGTCGCTGATCACATCAAGTCGCTCTTTTGTAAATTACAACTATCATCTAGAGGAGCTGTGATTGCCTATGGTTTAAATAAACAACAAAAAATTCATTAAAGATGCATATGACCACCTATGATTATGAAACAGTAACAACGACTCAACAAGTCTTACCTAGTTTACTCGAGCAGGCTGAATTAACACAGTCACCACCTCGTCCAAATGGTGTGGGATGGAAACTTATACAAGTAGTTAAAATAGAGACTACCGAAATATATCTGCAGTTTTTTTGGCAAAGAAAAATCAACTCAGATATCAAAAGAAACTCAAATACTAAATTCGTATCTTCAAAAATAAATATCACTCATAGCAACAAATAAAAAGGCAAACTTTTCCTAACAGAACTATAGTATTGATCACTGATAACAATTAACTTTATATAATATAGATTTATTAATATTTTAAGGTAATTAAACTATATGGAAACAACACAATTAAAAGGTAAAGAGTATAGAATATTCCCATTATTTGAAGCCCTTTTTATTGGATTTTCAGTCTTTTCAGCTATCTTTTTTACAACTTATTTTATCTATCATCATGCGTTAAATGCTCAAAAAGGAGAAATTAAAGAGGGCTTACTAAGAACTGCGCAAGTGGTTGCAACGTTTATCGATGGCGATCAACATAAGCTTTTTATTGACCCGAACCAAGAGCAAACAGAAGCTTATAAAATTTCGATCCGCCCTTTTGAAGCCGCATTAAAAGCCGACCGTTCTATTAAATATCTCTACACTGCAATTATAAAAGAGGGCAAAGTTTTTTTTATTCTCGATCCCACCCCTGAAGGTGACGCAGATGGCGATGGGATTGATGACAAAGCGCATATCATGGATGAATATACAGAAGCGAGCGCTGAAATAATCAAAGCGCTTAAACATCAACAAGTTGTTGTATCCGAGCAACCGTATTCTGATAGATGGGGATCATTTGTGAGTGGCTATATTCCTTTTTATGATTCTAAAGGTGAATTCTCTGGTGTGCTTGGAATTGATATAGAAGCAAAAAATTATTTTGAAAGACTCGCTCCGATCAAACGCGCAACGACTCGAACTATGGTTGCCGGCTTTTTTATTGCTTTTTTAATCGGCTCCGTTGTGTGGTTTACCCGAAACTTTGGCTTAGTCGTAAATGAAAAACGTCTGGCCGCTTATGAAAAATTCATGGCAAAGCACAATGAAAAGTCAGAATAAATCTCGCTTTAGCCTTTATCAAATCAATTTGGTAGGAAAACGCAATGTATTTATCTGATAAACTTCTTCATTTTGCTTCTCAAGAGATTGCGACTCCTGCGCTCATAGTTGATTTAGACATTGTTGAACGTCAATATCGCAAACTTAATTCTGTGCTGCCTTTTGTTCATTGTTATTATTCTGTCAAATCCAATCCAGCCATGGATCTACTCAAACGTCTTGTTAAGCTGGGCAGTAAATTTGAAGCGGCCAGTCTTAATGAAATTCGTTACTGCCTTGAGGCAGGAGCCAGCCCAAACGATATTCATTTCGGAAACACCATAAAAAAAGAGTTTGATATTGCTCAAGCCCACCAGCTAGGTATCACTAGTTTTGCTTTTGATTGCGAACAAGAGTTACTTAAAATTGCTCAACACGCCCCTAATTCTAATGTTGTTTGTAGGTTAATCAATGATGGCAAAGGCGCACATTGGGGCTTGTGTAATAAATTTGGTTGTTCACAATCACACGCGTTTGAGTTACTTGTTTTAGCTCAATCTCTTAATGTAAATCCGTATGGTTTATCGTTTCACGTCGGTTCACAACAAAAACACCCTCAAGCCTGGTCACGTGCACTTGAAGATGTACAGTCGTTGATGTCTGATTTGAGCCAAATTGGTATCGAGTTAACTCTTGTAAATCTTGGTGGCGGATACCCCGCATCAGGCTATTTAACTGATGAAGATCAACCTATTAATTATGATATCGATTCATTTGCTAAAGAAATCACTAAGTCAATTGATGCGCTTTTTTCAAAAAACCAGACACAGGTTAAATTTATGTGTGAGCCAGGCCGATTTTTAGTGGCTGAGGCTGGGGTCGTTAAAACGACAATCGTTTTGCGCTCCAAACGCCTCCTTAATGAGCAAGAACTCACTTGGTTATATTTGGATGTCGGTAAATTTAATGGTCTATTTGAAGCAACTGACATTAAATACCCGCTTGTTGAGTTAAATAATAATAGCACTGATCGCATCCCAACTATTTTAACCGGCCCTACCTGTGATAGCAGTGATATGTTGACCTATAAAAATCATATTCACCATTTGAGTAGTCAACTAGATATTGGTCAAAGTCTCTTATTTTGTTGCGCTGGTGCCTACAGTAATAGCTATGTCAGCAGAGGGTTTAACGGTTTTGACCCTCTGTCAGAATTTTATATATAAGGATTTGCAATGACAGATCACGCAGAAGCTATCACACAAACCAGTAACCAATCCTTCGGGTTGAGTCTCTTTTCGAATGTAGCCAGCTCATTTATTGCCAGTACATCTATGGGGATGTTAGCCATACTTGTACCTGTACATTTAGCGAATTTGAGCTTTTCAGATTCAACTATCGGGAATGCTCTCGCATTTGAAACCATCGCCTCATTAATGATTTGTTTACTGTTGCCCAACATATTAAGGCGCCTTGGTCTCACGATTGGCTTATTGCTTTCAGCTTTAATCAGAGTGCCAACGATTGTAATTTTTCCTTACTTTTCATCACTTGAGATATTGATCCCAACTATTTTTTTACATGGGATTGGCTGCTATGCCTTACTGATTTTATTGCAAACCTGGGTAAACTCGATCCCATTTAAAAAAAATAAGGGCTTAATGATTGCAATCTATAGTACTTCAATTTCAGTCGGACTCGCTTTAGGGCCTGTCATTGTAAATTTTCTAAAAGAACATCCTGAGATATTTTCCGACTTTACTAAAAATGTTCTGAACTTCACTACGCCGATCATCGGTCATGAACCTGTTGTAGAAAATGCATCAGAGTTTGTCGTTGCCGGTTTGCTTAGTGCGTTGGCATTACTGCCAACCATTTCGCTTCTTCATGTCATTCCTAAAGTCGGATTTTCTGGAAATGCGACAATCTGGCAAACAATCGTTAATTGTAAAGGTGCGATGTACTCAATTGCGATGGCAGGTGTCTCACAATTTGGTGTTGCTGCATTTATTACCATTTACGGTATGAAGAATGGGCTCAGCTTACATGATGCAAGCTTGCTACTCACATCCTTTATGATCGGTTCTTTAATTTTAGAAGTACCTATAGCTTGGCTCTCTGATTATTTTGACCGTCGCTATTTTATTGTCTGGTGCTCTTTTGCCAGTATGGTGTGTGCTGTTTACTTGCCAATTGCAATATATACGCCGCTGCAAGCTTGGGTCTTAGTCTTCATTTGGGGGGGCGTAATCGCTGGAATTTATTCTGTATCCCTTGCTCTAGTCGGAGAGAAATACCCCGATGATGACGAAGCTGTCGCAGCCAATGCAGGCTATTCATTAATGGAAAGTATCGGCGGTACGCTCGGTATCGTGGCGATAGGCTTTTCCATGGAAAAATTAGGAACTGATGGCATGCCTTATGTCATCATGTTCGCAAGTATCTTGTATTTTTCTTTTGCGTTAACCCGTTACCGAATTGAGTAACATTGTAAAGTATTTTTAGGGGCTGAGGCCCTTTTTTGTCTTTTTACGTCAGACTGGTTCGACCTTTTTATATTTATGTCATATTGCTTGTTCAAAATATCGGGATAAATAAAAATAGGTAACCACTATGACAACAATAAACCGTCGCGATTTTATAAAAGCTTCACTAATGGGTTTTGGGGTTGTTTCAACTACGTCACTTTTGACTGGTTGTAACGATAATGATGTGAACGAACAGCTGGCGATCAATGATTTTAAGACTGAGTTTAACCACGGCGTTGCTAGCGGTGATCCTTTAGCAGATAGAGTGATTGTGTGGACAAGAGTCACGCCCGAAGGGAGCCCTTCTTCTGTGATGGTCAGTCTTGAAGTTGCAACCGATGCTGATTTTAGCTCAATTGTAATTCACAAAGTGCTTACCGCATTAGCCACAGCTGATTATACCGTTAAATTGGACGCTATCGGTTTAGATGCCAGCACCCAATACTTTTATCGTTTTAAAACGAATACAGCCATGTCAATAACAGGTCAATTTTCGACACTGCCTATTGGCTCGATCAGCCAAGTTAAGTTCGCCGTGGTATCTTGCGCTAATTACCCGGCAGGCCATTTTAATGTCTACACAGAGATAGCAAAGCAGACAGATCTCGATGCTGTCATCCACCTTGGTGATTATATCTATGAATATGGTATGGGAGGCTATGGCACAGAAAATGCCCAAGCAATAGGCCGCACGTTACCCGAAGATAATGATGGCGAGCTTTTCTCTTTACTTGAATACCGTAAACGATATGCTCATTATCGCACAGATCCTTCTTTACAATCTCTCCATCAACAGCATCCTATAATCGCAATTTGGGACGATCATGAAGTCGCCAATGATGCTCACCATCAGGGGGCTGAAAATCATAATGAAGGAGAAGGTGATTTTCATGCTCGTAAGTTGGCTGCCTTACAAGCTTATTTTGAATGGATGCCGATCAGACCCTTTGTACAAAATGAAACCGAGTCATTATACAGACAGTTCAAATTTGGTGATCTAGTCTCGCTCTATATGCTTGATACTCGTCTAGAAGCTCGCAGCCCACAACTTGACTATAACAATTATATCGATCCTGTCACTGGACAAATCGATCAGGCTGGATTTATTGCTGATTTATCCAACCCTAACCGCGCATTACTGGGCAGTTCACAATTAAACTGGTTACAAAGTCAAATGGTTGAGTCTGATTCAGTTTGGCAAGTTTTAGGGCAACAAGTCTTGATGACTCGGATGACAATCCCAGCTGAATTATTGGCAAGTCTGGCAAATCCCAGTCCCGCAATTGCAGAGCAGTTTCAACAGTTGGGTCAATTACGAGTCCGACAATTAGGTCAAGATCCTAGCTTGAGCGAATTTGATTTAGCCAGAATTAACACTCGTGCTCCCTATAACTTGGATGCATGGGATGGCTACCCAATTGAAAGAGAGATGATTTTTGCAACGGCAAAAGCCTATAATAAAAATCTTGTCGTGTTAGCTGGAGATACTCATAACGCATGGGCTGGTGATCTAACAGATAGTCAAGGTGACAAAATAGGCTTTGAATTTGCCGCACCTTCTGTATCGTCTCCGGGACTTGAAACTTATCTCGGCCTAGATGAGCCCAATGCGCTTGCATTTGAAAAAGGCTTAAATTTCCTTGTTGATGACTTACGTTTTTGTAATATTCGTCAACGTGGTTACATGGCTCTTACTTTCACGACTGAGCAAGTCAACACTGATTGGGTCTTTATCGATAACCTCATGAGTACTGAGTATGAGGTAAGTTCTAATCAGGCGGGTTACCGCGCTAAACACTTATAGCTCCTCAATTTCAAGGCAAATTTAAATTCACTGCAAATCAATTTTTATCGTTATAAGCCGTAAGTCCATCGTATTTTTCTCGAACTTATGGCTTATAAGTGATAGATTTCGCTAATTTTTTGAATTTAGGCGCTGATTTATGGCTGTTAGTACTCCTCAACCGGCACAAAAAAACGGCGGTTTGTTTAACCGCTTTTTAGCAACGGTTGAATATTTGGGCAATATGTTGCCCCACCCCATTACCTTATTTGCAATGTTTTGTGTTGCAATTATCGTCTTTAGTGGCATCGCTGATTGGTTTGGCTTAAGTGCGATTGATCCTCGCCCTGAAGGTGCTAAGGGTCGAGATCCAGACGGTATTATTGAAGTTGTTAGTTTATTAAGTGCCGCAGGCTTACAAAAAATAGTGACCGGCTTAGTGACCAATTTTACAGGCTTTGCGCCTCTTGGTACCGTGCTTGTTGCTTTACTCGGCGTCAGTGTAGCTGAGCATTCTGGATTATTATCTGCTGCAATGCGCGGTATGGTAATGGGCGCTTCGAAACGATTAGTCACTTTCATGGTGGTATTTGCAGCAATTTTATCAAATACAGCTTCAGAGCTAGGTTATGTGGTACTGATCCCATTAGCCGCGATGATATTTCACAGCTTAGGTCGCCATCCACTCGCAGGTCTTGCCGCAGCTTTTGCTGGCGTATCAGGTGGTTATAGTGCAAACTTATTACTTGGCACAATTGACCCTTTACTCGCGGGTATCACCACACCAGCCGCACAAATGATTGATCCGACTTACCAAGTTAGTCCTGAAGCTAACTGGTATTTTATGATGATCTCAACTTTCTTAATCGCAATTCTTGGTACATTAGTCACCGAAAAAATTGTTGAACCTCGCCTTGGTAAGTACAACGAAAATGAAGCAAGTGAGCCACTTCAAACTAATATTCAGCACCTCACACCTCTTGAAAAGAAAGGCCTGATCTGCGCTGGTATCTCTTTATTATTTATGGTCATCTTACTGGCATGGACGGTTGTCCCTGATGATGGCATTTTACTGAATCCTGAAACAGGGCTAATGAAAGGCTCACCGTTTTTAAAAGGGATTGTCGTATTTATCTTCATTACCTTCGGTATACCAGGTTTTGTATACGGTAAAGTCGTCGGTACCATGAAAAATGATGTTGATGTGATTAATGCCATGAGTAAAAGTATGAGCTCTATGGGCATGTATATCGTCCTTGTTTTTTTTGCTGCACAGTTTGTCGCCTTTTTTAAGTGGACAAATTTAGGAACAATTTTAGCGATAAATGGTGCTGCACTTCTTCAAGCACTTAATTTAACAGGACCAGAAGTCTTTGTATTATTCATTTTTATGTGTGCTCTGGTTAACTTAACGCTCGGTTCATCTTCTGCGCAGTGGGCTGTAACCGCCCCTATCTTCGTCCCAATGTTGATGCTGATTGGCTATGCCCCCGAAACGATTCAAGCAGCGTACAGGATTGGTGATTCTGTAACAAACTTAATCACTCCGATGATGAGTTATTTTGGGTTGATCCTCGCTGTAGCTACGAAATATAAAAAAGATATGGGAATAGGGACATTAGTCGCAACCATGCTGCCATATAGTATCGTCTTCTTCTTTGGTTGGGTGCTATTGTTTTATATTTGGGTCTTTGCTGCAGGCCTACCTGTTGGTCCAAATTCCCCCATTTACTACCAACCTTAGTTAATAAAAATGCCAGTTTTCACTGGCATTTTTTTTTCCTTTTCATTTAAACTCAGGTCATTCCATATGACTGGGCTACATTGTGTACATCCGATATCCCTACTTTGTATTTACCTGTTTTTTTACGTTTCCAGCTTATTCTGCTCAATTTGTTAAGCAACAACTTGAGACGCTGTTTGCAACAAGCCATTTACTAACACAAAGTGACGCTGTCACAGTTGGTTATGGCCATTTTGATCCTCAAGCGCTTATAAATCCTACTTTTAAGCACTTGAATGAAAATAACGATAATGACTTTAAACAGCAATTAAATGTCTTTTCAATGCCATTGAGTATTGAAATTGAACCGTTATCACCCGAGGTCAATCTTTCGATACTCGGTCAAATGAGTTATTTAGAGAAAAAACAATCTATCGATTTATTCAATAGGATTGCTGATAGTAATAAAGACTATCTATATAACCTGTCTATGGGTTTACAGGTATCTCAATTTTTCTCTGTGAATTGGCGTATCCAATCCGATATCCACTTACAATATATGCATTATGAAAACGAATTTATATTTAACTCATTAATATCAAAAAATATCTTGGCTCCAGCTGTCAATAATATCAGTGCCAATATCAGTAGTAATGCCCTATTAATCAATCCGAAAGTAGTCAGCGTTTATTCATGGCCTACCAGATGGGGAAAATATGAATTTAAATCTGAGCTGAGCTATTTTTATGGCCGCAGCTATACGCAATCAGAGCAGTTACCCACTGCACGACCAGAAGGCTGGCAATTTATTAATGGTGTGAAAGCTAAATTTGCTGTAGGTTTTATTACAGATGTTCAACCTGCTTTTTATATTAAAGCTCATCGGGTCGATTTAGCTGCAGACAGTAAAGCCGCTTTTGAAGTGGATCACTTTTATGAATATGGCTTAGGTGTGTTATTTGATGTGAGATCTTATACATCCTGGTTTAATAATTTAGGGGTTGGTATAAATATTCACACCGGTAGCGTACTCGATGGTGGGAGTTTAGTGTTTTATTTTAATGAATTTTAAACCAAACGACCTAACAAATACCTTGTTAGGTCGTTTGTTGGTGGTTGATATTACATTTGCCAAGCGTAGCTGAATTTTGTAAAAAATGTTCGTTGATCTTTTTCTAGATGACGTAATGAATCATCCTGATAACCCGCATCTGAATATCCCAAATAAAACAAAGTTTGAGCGTTAATTTTATATGAATAGACTAATTGTGAACCATACTCACGATTGCGCTTATCAACGGGGTAATAATAAGCAGCTTGTTGCCGATCAATATCTTCAAACTGTAAAACCAGCTTTAACATGCTTCGCATATTAAACTTATAATAAGCACGTAAATCGGTCACATTGGCCGTAAATACACGCTGACTATCAGTTTCGAGCTGACTATATTGATGTGACACCACAAATTGTAAATGATCACTTACATCCCAAGTCATCGCTGGCTCAAACTCGAAAGAATCACCTAAAACTGCATTACTGTAATCGATTTTGCTGCCAAGACTCGAATACAAGGTAAACTTGAGGTCTTTAGTCGGTGAGAAACCTGCCTGTAAATATGCAATATTTTGTAAAAAGAAATCATTAAAATAAAATTCGTCTCGATGAATTAAGCCAAGTCTCAAATAAGATTGTAGCTGTGATTCCAGTAACACTGATATTTCAATTTCTTCTTCTAAATCATCACCATTTTGCGCATAGGTTTTTTCCCAATCAGTTTCATACTCCCAAGAAGTTAGAAAACTGCTCTCATCGCCATACCATGTTTGCCCGCCACCAATTTGGAATTTTTTATAATCACTTTTAGTGACAAAACCTAAATCAGCACGGAAGTCTTCACCGACCTCTTCAACACTTGCAAAGAGCTCATAATCTCGATTATCACGATAAAACTCTACTTTGTATGCAGTATCATTTTGATGTTCATCTAGATAAAAAGCGTTCTGTAAAAACAATGAGTTCATAGTATCACTATGAGTAAATTGATATTGAACACTGTCCGTTTGGTTAAACCAATACGCACCACCTACTGACAGCACTGAATTTTCATAATCATCCGTTTCTCTATGAGTAGCCATCACCCCTAACGTATGTTGATTTCCAATATCAAGCTGATAACTACCAATGGCGACTTTAGATTCTTCTTGTAAGTTAACCAACCTTGATCCTTGGTTTGAAGGAATAATAAGACTGGTATTTTGATCGTCACTGAGCATTAATCCATAGCTGTGTACATTTGTTTTACCGGTTAATTTGACTCCAACATCTGGCTCTGCAATATTTCGCGTGTAGACTAAGTCAAAATGATTGTTATCGAAAAAAGATGCACCATCAAGAAAAAACGCACGTCGCTCAGCATAAAACAATGAATAGTTAGTGTTGATATCTAGTTGTGCTGAATCAGCCTCAACAGTTGAAAAGTCAGGGTTAAGCGTAGCATTTAATACCGCATCTTGTGTCACGCCCCAGCGTAAATCAAGGCCTAACTCACTATCAAAATCGCCTTCTTGCCAATCGCCTGGCACATGCTGCTTTTCATCATGGCGCAATGCAGTGTATGTTGGAGTAAGTTGTAGATTCCGGCTCGGCGTTACACTTGATAAACCGGTTATTTTGTCAAATTGGCACAAACTACACACGATATTCCAGTCAAAACCGACATTAGAAGTCTGATATAAAACATCTCGCGGGTAATTTCGCCATACAGCTATACTCCAAGTTTGGCTTTGAGCCTTTTTAGGAAAACGTAACGCAGTAAATGGGATCCGCATTTCAACAAAATATCCTTCAGAAGTGATTTCTGCCGCGCTATCCCAAATCGCATTCCATGAGCTATCTTCGACCCAACCATTAATGTCCGTCATACGCATGTCCCCTTGCGCGCCAAGTGGATTGACGTAAAATTCATAGCCAGTACGCTCATCATTAAATGTATCGATCATCAGAGCAACATTATCATCAGCCCACAAATCATCGCGATCACGTAAAGCTGCTCTAATTTTAGATGGGTCTGGATCAAAGGCTTTAAAAGCGACATACAAATACTCCCCATCTTCAAACAAATACGCATCCGTTTTAACTGGCGGGACTCCACGCTCATTGGGTTCGTTTTGATAAATCAGTGGAATATGAGTGGCTGTAGACCACTCAGTCTCAGTGAGTTGGCCATCAAGGGTTATTTCTGCTTGTTGGTGCACTAATTCAAAGTGCTGTTTCTGGACTGCGGCCCTGGCACTAAAAATAACATTGAATAATAAGATTGAAAAAATAACCACTGCTTTGCTGTTATTAAACATAAATTTCCATATAAATAATAAGTTACGAAAATAAAACTGCCGCATTCTAATTGTAATTAGCGCATTTTGGAACGATTGATTAGCTAAACTTAAACAAAATGTTAACTTTCAATACTTAAGGATGAAAAAAAAGCCCCATCGGGGCTTTTTATTTCTTGTTAAATACATTTATTTTTTTAAGGTCAGTTTATTTTTTTTGACCGCAGCGCGAACGCTAGAAATTTTCTTTCGATTTTTTATTCGTGCTTCACCTTGCTCTTGACCGCCAGGACTGTTCACTCGCGCTTTTCTGCGCCGATGAGCTGGTGTACTGTTAATGTTTTTTATTAACGATTCACGGTTACTGACTTCGAAACCTGGGTAATAAATTCGACGGATCTGATTACCTATCAGCGCTTCGATATTTGCTAAAGTATGCTCTTCTTCACGGCTCACAAATGACACTGCTTGACCTGATTTCCCCGCGCGCCCGGTGCGACCAATTCGATGCACATAATCTTCTGCTAAAAATGGTAAATCTACATTTATAACGCGTTCTAACCCTTCAATATCGAGGCCTCGAGCAGCAACCTCTGTGGCCACTAATACGCGTACTTTACCTTCTTTGAACTCACGTAGTGCACGTCGTCTTGCACCTTGCGTTTTATCTCCGTGGCACATCGCAGCAGTGATGCCATACTGGTTTAATTCTGCAACGACACTCGCAGCTGTGTCACGCATGTTTACAAATACAAGCACTTGGTGCCAATTTTTTCTGCCAATTAACTCACTAAGTAATTCATTTTTTCGACGCTCTTCAACAGGGTAAACGACGTGTTGAACAGTTTCTGCTGTCGTATTATCTTTGGTCGCTTGTACTATTTTTGGTTGTTTCAAAACTGAAGCAGAAAACTTCTTCATCGCACTAGGGTACGTTGCTGAAAATAGTAATGTTTGGCGCTCATCATTAACAGCAGACATTAGCTGTTTGATATCATTAATAAAGCCCATGTCGAGCATGCGATCGGCTTCGTCGATAACGAGAAAGTTAACCAGAGATAAAGAGACATTGCACATTTGAATATGCTCAAGAAGGCGACCTGGCGTAGCCACGATGATATCCGCCCCCTCTTTGAGTTTAATGGCCTGCCCTTTGTGACTAACACCGCCATAAATGGCCGCAACTTTAATATCTAAGTATTGCCCATAACGCTCAAAACTATTCGCTATTTGCTCTGCCAGTTCTCGAGTCGGCGCGAGGACTAACACTTTTGCATTTGAGGCGATACGGTCGCTAGGATTATCAATTAGCTTTTGTAAAATTGGGAGGGCAAATGCAGCTGTTTTACCTGTTCCTGTTTGTGCATTAGCTAAAACATCATGACCACGACGAATATGCGGAATAGCCAGCCGTTGAATGGGACTAAGCTCTGTGTAACCACATTCATCTATCGCTCGTAATATTTCAGGAGCAAAACTAAAAGACTTAAAATTCATTGTGTATTCCTAACGCAGTATTTCACCGCAAAGATGAAAATTTGGCCGCAAATTATACTTGAATAATCAGTCTGTGTCCCAAGTTATCTTTTACAAAGCGTGGTTATTTTTGAAAAAATATGTGTTTGCAAATGGGGCGATGCCCCATTGTTTAAGCCGATAAGATAAAATTAGTCTGATTAAGCATAATTGCTTTTGAACCGACAAGTTGCTCGGAGTTAAACGCATTGATAAGTGGTAAGCCTCGTTCAATTTGTTCATCACTTAGCGGAACATATGGAAGACGAAAAACAGGTTTAACCGCTGATGTCATCATCAAAGCGGTATTAATCGCAATTGGGTTAGGCTCACAAAATAACCACGACATTAATGTTTGGCATTGCTGATTAAGCTCATCATCACGCTCATCCATTAAACGTCTCATGACCGAAGGAATAATATTTGAGGTAACCGAAATAACACCATGTGAGCCATGTAGATGCCGACTATCATGGGCTTCATCATCATTTCCTGACCAACAAGCAATACCTTGTTGCTCATATTCTGCAATTCGTTCATTGCCTGCGCATTCTTTTATGCCGATAAAATGACGATGTTGACTCAGAGGAATAAGTAATTGAGGAGTGAGATCTTGCCCTGTACGGCCCGGTACGTTGTAAATGAATGCAGGTCCAATCTCAAGCAAACGCGCTAAATGTTCAGTGACTCCAGTCAAAGATGTACGCCCGTAATACGGATTAATCTGTAAAGCAGCATCCATCCCTGTTGCAAAACCATATTCAGTTGCTTTGATTGCTTCACGGGTGTTATTACTGCCTGTATTGCCAACAATAATGAGGCGCGATGAGAACTTTGCCACACTATGGGCTATTAGCATTAAATGCTCTTCCCAATTCATCAACTGGCCCTCACCAGTTGTTCCACCGACAATAATGCCATCAACGCCACTGGAGATTTGAGCTTCAACCAATGCATCGTAAGTCTTAAGATCGATTTCGCCATTTTCAAGGTAAGGTGTTTTAATCGCGGTGATGAGAGATGCATTTTTAAGTTGTTCGATTGAGCGCATGATGATTATTCTATCCAATAAAAAACTGCACACGTTTTACCATAGTTCACTTTTATTTCCGAGCCCTTAGTCAAAAAAGTCTTTCGAACGAGCAAATAAATAATCATTTGACCAAATAGTAGTTGTAAAAAATGATCCTCTTTGCCAAAATAAATACTGTATATAAAAACAGTGTGCTTATAGGTCTATTATGAGTTTAATCGAATACCTTTCTAATTATTATTTTGATCAATCGGCATTGCTTCAGAGCTGTCAAATTGATGAGGAAGTACTCAGTGATTGGCAAGAAAAAGGGTTATTTCCTAAGCCTGCTTACCGTCTAAAAAGTCAGATAGAATGCAGCTCTTATCATGGCTTACACCAGTGTACAGAATATTGGGATTATTATCCTAGGGGCTATGTGAAATGGGCAAAAGTAATCAATAGCAAACCCGAGATCACTTCTTCAAAAGCATTTGAACTATTTTTAAACCAATATGGCCAGCACCTCAATAACTTGGCTCAGCAAGGTTTAATCAGCTCGGATGAATCATTTAACGAAGAATTTTCAGAGCACGCTCAAAATCAATGGCAGCATTTTCTAAATGGAAAATTTGGATTGCTTACACAAAATGGATTTGTAGAGGAAATTGTTGAAATAGAGGTCGCTATAAGCCTTATATCAGGCATTACAGAACTACACAGTAAACCAGAATTAGACGCAGATGAAAAATTACTGGTGCGAACAGCCATCAAAAAGCTGAATAAGTCTTTGAGCCATTTTGCTCCCCATGAACGCGAAACCAGTTATCGCAAACGCTTTATAGACGATACTATAAAATTATATAGCCTGAAGGCTTAATGGCTGTGTTCAAAACGACCACGGCTGATTTCAAATGCTTGGAGTATTTTTTTGTCTAAGTCGCTTAAATTATCCAACCAAGCATCAACCATTTCATCATCATCATTTTCACTCATTGATTGATAATGAGCTAAGAGGTTAATTAAATTTTCGGCTGAAATGTTAGCTTCATTTATTTGACCAAATACATCTAATTTTTCATCTTGGGCCTTAATTGCGGCTAAACAAGTCGAGTTCAGTTCAGTACTTTGTTTGTCCATCTCACATGCTCCTTAACAAGCGTTACTTATCTTGTTATACCAGTGTTACATGAATTAGCCAGTCTAATTTTGTCTTCCACACACTGTTTGCTGTTAAAGTAAACACTTTTTTGATTTTTTAGCAAAAACAGTCAAGTTAGCTGTGAAGTGAATAAAGCAATAAACCTGAAATCTTTCCAAATACCTATTCTCATCGCTTTTTTATAAACAATTGTCGTATGTTTTCATTTCATTTTTATGAAAATGATATTGATTCTCATTAATAAGTTATTTATAGTTATGTTATCTTATAACACTCAAGAGCAAACCAATGAAACCAAATATTCACCCTGCCTACCAGCAAGTTGCTTTTCATGATACTGCTATCGATAAATATTTTATCGTAGGTTCAACTATCGCGACAGATCGAACAATTGATATTGATGGCGTAACTTACCCATATTACCCAATAGATGTGTCGAGCGAATCCCATCCTTTCTATACTGGAAAACAAAAGCTGACCAAGTCTGATGGCCGAGTTGCTCAGTTTAATCGTCGTTTCAAGAATTTAGCGAGTTAAGAACCATGAAAGTATTGAGTTCATTAAAAAGTGCTAAGACACGCCATAGAGATTGCCAAGTAGTTAAACGAAAAGGTCGTGTTTACGTGATCTGTAAAACAGAACCACGCTTTAAAGCGGTGCAAGGAAAAAAGAAAAAGCGCTAAGCCTATCTATAAATAATAGGCACAAATTGCTGCCTATTATTTACCAAACAATAAATCCCAAAAGCTCGGTTCATGTAATTTATGATATTGCTTTCGTAATTTATCAATAGGTTTTAGGTGTGTGATGGCGTGTTCAAACTTTCCTGCATGATTGAAAGCTTGGGCTTGCTCTACAATTTGAGCTACTTTTTTGAGTCCTTCTAAAGATTCTGTTTTTTTATCATTAAAGTTAAATTTTTCACTTTGCTTAAGATAAACCAACATTTCCTTAAGATGAATCTCTAACGATTCTGAATCCTTCGATTGAATAGCATTTTTATAACTCAGCCCCATGTTTTTCATTGTTAAAGACAAATCATTGGTCTGAGCGACTAAAAATTGACTAAAAATTGCCAGTACTAAAATTAGATATTTCATACACCTCCTCATAATCGAGCGTCAATTATAAGCTAAGGCTACCGGACAACCAAGTGTAAAGCCCCTTTACGCGATCAAAAAAGCCTCGCCGAATAGGCAAGGCTATTGAGAAATAACGCTATGCAATTTCACTCGACAACCATAGCGTTCAATCATTGTTGAAATGTATTATTGATTAGCTACTTTTAGCTCTGATTGTTCAGCTAAAATATTCAAATCAAAATCATATTCATCGACACGAATTGCGCGTTCGCGTTTTAAGTTGTAATCAACAAGCTTTTTGTGTTCATCCTCATTGATCACATTGGCAGCTAAAGCATTTTCTAAAGTTTGTGAAAAACGAACCCCTGACTGAATTTTTTTGCTACGAAGCGCCATTTTCACCGTTTTTAGTAAATCTAAACAATCAAGTTTCGCTTTATAAGCTTGTTCATTAATATAATGACCATCACCAGGGACAGACTTAACTAAATGGGTTAGCTTTTTCTTAAAACTTGTATCAAGTTGAGCTTGTTCGGCCAGTTCACGAATCAGATCGTCAGAGATTTTTGGCATTTTAGCGCTATAAGTCATGGTAATGAAGCGCATGAATTTGCGTGTTGCGCCTGATGGGAAGTTATCTAAGAATGCCAATAAAGCATTTTCGGCATTCATTAATGACCAACGAGTCGCATAGTGGAAATAAGGCGCGGCTTGCGCTCTTTCTTCAGCCGTGACTTTTTGCTCATAAAAACGAATACACGCCATCGCTGCATACAAGTAACTCATCACATCACCCAAGCGTGCAGATAATAACTCTGCCTGTTTGAGCTTGCCACCTAACACTAATAATGAGAAATCAGCATAGACTGCGAGTTTAGACGCAAGCTTTTGTACTGATTTTTCATACGGTTTTACTTCTGCCAACGTAGACGTGGCACTTGCAGTAAAAGGCATTAAACCTAAACGGAATGAACGTAAGCTGTTTGCGACACTGTACCCGACGGTCTTTCTGAAAATTTTATTAAAATCTTTATCAGCTTGTTTCTCATCACTATGAATTGCCTCAACCATAGATTGAAGATATGGGTGACAACGCATCACACCTTGACCGAAGATCATCAAGTTTCGTGTTAATATATTAGCCCCTTCCACAGTGATGGCTATTGGCTGTGCCACATATCCTTTAGCAAGTGTATTTTGAGGCCCGCATTGAATCGCTTTACCTGCTTGAATATCCATTGCTGAATCAAGTGTATCGCGGCCTATTTCAGTCATATGATATTTTGCAATAGCCGTAACAACTGAGGGTTTCAAACCAAGACCTAGTCCTTCAGTTGTAAGAACTCGCATAGACTCTTGTAAAAATGTTTTACCAGCAATATCAGCTAGTTTTTCTTGGATACCTTCAAATTGACCTATCGATAAACCAAATTGTTCACGTACTGCAGCATATTCACTTGCAGATTTTAACGCCACGTGACTCGTTGAGCAGCCCAAGGCCGGTAATGAAATACCTCGACCAGCCCCTAAACAGCTCACCAGCATTTGCCAGCCACGACCGATATTTTTTTGGCCGCCAATGATGAATTCCATTGGAATAAACACGTTATTACCACGAGTGGTTCCGTTATAAAAGCGGATCCCCATCGGATCATGTCGGTTACCCAATTCTACGCCTGGATGTTGCTTCGGAATGAGGGCGCAAGTAATGCCTAAATCTTGTTTGTCACCAAGTAACCCATCAGGATCGCGAACTTTGAATGCAAGACCTAATACAGTCGCAATCGGAGCAAGGGTAATATATCGCTTATCCCAAGTAACATTAAGACCGAGTACTTCTTTTCCTTCATACATGCCTTTAGTGACCACACCGATGTCAGGAATGCCGCCAGCATCAGAGCCCGCTTCTGGGCTAGTCAATGCAAAACAAGGGATATCAGTGCCGTTAGATAGGCGTGGTAACCAGAAAGCTCGTTGCTCATCAGTACCGTAGTGCATTAATAATTCACCAGGGCCCAATGAGTTAGGCACCATGACAGTAACAGCAACACCTGAACTTTTTGTTGCGATAGTGGCAACTATGGTCGAATTTGCGTATGGGCTAAATTCGCGACCTCCAAATTCTTTGGGAATAATTAATGAGAAGAAGCGCTCTTTTTTCAAAAAGTCTAAAATATAATCTGGTAAATGTTTACCATTTTGTATTTCTGTATCATCTATCAATTCTAAGAGCTCAGTGACAGGCCCGTCGAGGAATGCTTGCTCTTCTGCAGACAACTCCGCTTTAGGCACAGCACGTAGTGCAGAAAAATCAGGCTTCCCCTGATAGATAGATCCTTCTAACCAAACATCTCCTGCATCAAGTGCTTCTTGCTCTGTAATAGAGATACTTGGTAATACTTTTTTTAATGTAGTTCTTAAGCTCATAATCAACTCATCCGACCAGATTCAATAAGTACTATTACGTCACAAAATTCGAATTAGATCAATTACTCTAAATAATATTTTTTACATTTTATTTAATAAAATGTAATCTAATATTCTATTTTTTATTTATATCAATATGTTAGTAGATTTTTATCGGCAGATTTATTTCAGAAATAATACAAAGCTGATAATACAATCTCGTGATTTTTCTTAAATTGAGAATGCCAATGACTTTTTTCAAACGTACATTGCTAGTTTTACCTCTTTTGCTCATGTCTTTGTTCGCGTACGCAAACCCAGACAAGGTTAACATTTTAGCGATCATGAAAGCTCAAGAAAATGCATGGAATCAAGGGCTATTAGAACAATACATGGCCGGTTACTGGCAATCTGAAGAGCTTCAGTTTGTTGGTAAAAATGGCATTAAATATGGCTGGCAAGCCACCTTAGATAATTACCAACGCAGCTATCCATCAAAGGCAGCGATGGGACAATTGAAGTTTGAAATTTTGTCCATAGAAACAACAGATCAAACCGCATTTGTACTAGGAAAATGGACTTTAAAAAAAGCAAACGAAGCTGTTTCTGGTTTTTATACTTTACTATGGAAAAAAATTGAGGGGGACTGGAAAATCGTCATCGATCATAGTAGTTAATCAGAGGCTGAGTTAATAAGATCACTCTATATTAACTCAGCCAACTAAATTAACCCGGTGAGCCTGCGCTCATTTGAGACTGAATATAATTGGCAATACCAATTTTGTCGATTAATCCGAGATGTTGTTCTAGCCAATAAATATGGTCAGTCTCGGTATCATTTAACAATGTTTGTAGCATATCACGCGTGACATAATCTTGTTGCTGCTCACAAACCGTCATAATATTTCTTAAACTCTCAGCTACAACTTTCTCTGCAGCCAAGTCATTTTTTAACATTTGCTCAACATTGTCACCAACGTTAATGGGCTCACGCGACGCTGTATCTGCTTTGCCTTCTAAAAAAAGAATACGCTCAATAATTTGTTTCGCGTGGTCTAGCTCTTCCTCGTATTCGTGACTAAGTTGTTTATGTAGTTTCTCGATCCCCCAATCTTCATAAAGCTTACTGTGAGCTAAATATTGATCCATTGAAGTGAGCTCTAATGTAAGCTGCTTATTGAGCAAGTCGATAATATTTTGATGGCCTTTCATATTAATCCTCCATCATACTTTGTAGATAATTAGCTAAACCAATATTGCTGATTAATGATTGTTGAGTTTCAATCCAATCAACATGCTCTTCTTCATATTCGAGAATATCATTCAATAATTCACGACTCACATAATCTTGTTCCTGCTCGGCTAAAGCGACGGCTGAGCGCAACAGAGCAATTTGGTCAGTTTGAAAATCCAAATCACATTGCAACATCTCGGGAGTTTCTTCGCCGATGAGCAATTTTCCTAATTGTTGCAGGTTAGGCAGTCCCTCAAGAAACAAAATTCGCTCGATAAGATCATCAGCTTGTTTCATATCTTTAATTGACTTTTTATATGATTTTTCATTTAACTCACTCAATCCCCAGTTTTTATACATGCGTGCATGTAAAAAATACTGGTTGATAGAGGTGAGTTCAGATGTAAGCACCTGATTTAACATTGATAGTATGGTAGGTGACCCTTTCATGATAACTCCGCACATTGCATGACACGCTATTAATTAGTACTAACAGCTTAGCAGTTATCTGTCTGTTTTAAATGAATTTGTTAGAACGTTTAGCAGCTAAAAACTGAATAAGCACAGTTTATAAAATAAGCAAGTAAAGATAAAAATAGGAGTGATTATTATTAATAGAAAGAGCCCTAAAGGGCTCTAAAAATAAGATTTATTTATGTTTGTTTTTCCAACTATTAAACTTACTATGAACGCCTCGGGTCAAAGAGGCAAAATACTCTTCCATCACATCGACACCATACAGAATTGCTACCACCAAAACAGATATTTTTATTGCTGTCAGCTCTCCAGCGACATAAATTGCGACACCAATGGCAGCCAATACCCAAATAGTTGCAGCTGAGGTGACCCCCACGACAATCCCATCTTTTGCAAGCATCACACCCGCCCCTAAAAAACCCACACCGGTCACTACTTGGCCAATAATTCGTGATGTATCCGTCATGTCATTGTTCAGCGCATTCGAAGCGGCTATAAATAAATATGTGCCTAACACAATCAGCGCAGAAGTACGTATCCCAACTGGTTTACCCCTAAGCTGCCTTTCTAAGCCAACAATAAAACCACATAAAATCGCACTGCCAATTTTACTCCATTGAAATGGGGCGATAGATAGTAACTCGAAAATTTGCACAATGACTCCAGCTTTAGTTTAAAACGCAGAACTTAGGCCAATATTCATTTAGGTTCAAGTTAAATCATTGAGCTACATTCATTTTATATAATCACAAGCAAGAATAGCTGCCGAACTAGCCATATCAACTTACCTTGAAGTTATTATTTGTTATCTTTGAAATGATAAAATTAGCGTATTAAAATTCGCTCAATTTGCTGCTCGATAACACTTAATTGCTGCTTTAGTACATTTAATTTAGCTTTATTTGGGTTTTGCTTAGCCTGAATAAGGTTATAAAGACTGCGTTTGGCAATACCAAATTCAACCGCAACTTCAGAGATCAATCGCTTGTTAGTTAATACTTCATCAATTGCGGCCAGCTTTTTCTCTATCGAAACAGTCATTGCGTCTTTCCTCGAGCACCTTCTTGACTTGCATCTTTGCCTACAGGCCATTGGCTAATATCAATTGCATACAAGGTATAAAAATAGTCGTATATTAAAAATGGAATTTCTAACCACTGTTTCATATCAATTCTCCAAAGTAAAACAAGAGTAAATCAACTTCTGTGCCAATACTCTATTAGCCTTTAACTCATTAATTTAAAAAATAAAATTTAAATTAATATTCTGCTCTAACAATGAAAGTGCTCGAAAACGTGCTTTCTTGAACCAAAATGAAGCACACATATAAACATTAGTTATGGTGTTAGCGCTTTAAGTTATCAGCACTTTCGATTTCCATACTAGACTTTAGTCTTATGTGTACTTCATTTATGAATCTTGTTGGAGTAATTATTATGAAACCATCACACAGAGTATTAAAGCCGATTGCAATTTCTCTTATGACACTATGTTCTTTGCATTTGCTAAGCTCCGAATACACAGACTGGACTCAAAAGTTAGCCTGCCAAGCTAAATGTGACTCCTTAGGCTTTGGCAAATGTGTTTACCTCAGCGATTCACAAACTCAACATCAAGAAGAGCAATGCCGTTGCCAGGCTGAAGAAGCGGTTTATTTAGTATTAAATTAGCTTTGGTGGGAATGGTTAGCGAAGCTTTCTCGTAAAAAATACGATTTTATCCACGAACTAGTATAGAACAACGAGTTTTAGCTTCCTAACGAAGTCGTTTCTTTGTTCAACCTTACTTGCAATAATTCATCATCTAAGTATTCAAAAATATCATTTAAGTTTGTGTAGCGCGTAATTGTTGTGGAGACAATATTTATTTTTAACCAACTATACGTCTCGTATCGACTTGATAAGTTTATTGCACTGAGCCTCGCAACTAAGTCCCCTACTGATTTTTTATCAAGATTAGGGCAATAGACAAAATATTGTTGGCCATTGCGATAAGCTAAAACTTGATTGCAATCGAGTACTTGTGACAATTTATACAAGACTTCGATGCTAATTTGCTCGGTTGCTGCTAAGCCTAGTTCATTTTTTGAAGTTTCTAAGCCGTCAATATCAATCAACAAAAAAGAACACGGATAATCAGCTTGTCTTTTCATTTGCACCACCAAGCGCTCTAGCGCTCGCTGGTTAGGTAATTGTGTGATTGGATCAAGCATAGCTAACTCTTCGCAATATAAAGACACTAATTTAGTATCTTGCCAACGACGGTAGGCAAAAATAGCGAAAAAAAACACCATCAAAAAAATGGCAGAAAACACTTCATCTAATTCAAGAAACTCAAATTGTCTCGAATATGAATAGACAAATTCAAGGAAATCAAATTGTGCGGATACGATAAAACACAGCGTGAATAATATCCCTAACACGACTAAATCTAGTTTTGTCCGTTTAATAAGCTTTGTTTTTACAATATCTAGCAAGAAAACCCCAAATGACAGCGCTGACACCCCATATTACTACGTAATCTAGATGCTGCAAATTTATTTAATAAAACTCAATAGACTTATTACTCAATAATTTGCAAAAAAAAAGCGCTGAACTATCAGCGCCTTTTATTGTAGGTGAAGTCTATTTAGTTAAATCATCAAAAAATTTCTTCACACCATCAAAGAAACCTTGTTCTTTAGGGCGGTTTTTTGCACTGTCGCCACCCATGCTTTCCTCTAATTCACGCAATAAATCTTTTTGGCGTTCATTAAGATTAACCGGTGTTTCAATAACCACTTTACAAATCAAATCACCAACTGATCCACTTCGCACTGACTTCACGCCTTTGGCACGTAAACGGAACATTTTATCGGTTTGACACTCGGATGGTATTTTTAGTTTGGCACGACCATCAAGTGTTGGTACCTCAACATCTCCGCCAAGTGCAGCAGTTGTGAAACTAATGGGCACTTCACAGTATAAATTGTTGCCATCACGAACAAAAATAGCATGTTCACGAACAGAAACTTGGACATATAAGTCTCCCGCTGGAGCCCCATTAAGACCAGCTTCACCTTCACCCGATAAACGAATGCGATCACCGGTATCAACACCCGCTGGGATTTTTACTGAGAGCGTTTTGGTTTTTTCTACCCGGCCTTGACCATGACATTTATTACATGGATCTGAAATAATTTGGCCCCGACCATTACAGGTAGGACAGGTTTGCTGAACAGCAAAGAAGCCCTGACGCATTTGCACTTGACCTGAGCCATGACAAGTACCACATGTTGTCGGCTTAGAGCCCGCTTTAGCACCGCTACCATCACAAGGATCACATGATACCCAAGTTGGGACTTTTATTTCGACACTTTTACCACGAACGGCTTCTTCTAAGCTCAGCTCCATGTTGTAACGTAAATCAGCGCCACGCTGCTGGCGAGACTGTCGTCGACCGCCGCCACCGCCGAAGATATCACCGAACACATCACCGAAAATATCACCAAAGTCACCTTGACCACCGCCAAAGCCACCATGACCGCCTTGTTCAAAGGCTGCATGCCCATATTGATCATAAGTTTGACGCTTTTGACTATCGGTTAAGATCTCATACGCTTCTTTGACTTCTTTGAATTTTGTTTCTAAGTCTTTATCGCCTGCTGTACGGTCAGGATGGTATTTCATCGCTAACCGTTTATAAGCTTTTTTGATGTCGCGTTCGCTGGCGTCTTTTGCTACACCGAGTACTTCGTAATAATCGCGTTTTGACATAATTTACAACTCTACCCTATCTCAGCCCGAGGGCATTTGGCTCTCTTGATGCCTCATTACCCAAGCTTGATGCGGGTAAAAACAGCCCTTTATAATCTCAAATTTCACATAGACTAAGGGCGCGTTAGATCCTAAGACCTGCGCGCCCTTCGAAAAACGATTTATTTCTTGTCGTCTTTCACTTCTTCAAACTCAGCATCAACTACATCATCATCTTGTTTTGCAGATGACTGTGCTTGCTCACCTTCTTGAGGCTGACCCGCTTGTGCTTTTGCTTGAGCAATTTCCATTAATTTTTGTGACTTCTCCATCAACGCTTGTGTTTTAGCTTCGATTTCTTCTTTATTGTCACTCTTAACGGCTGTTTCTAGCTCAACAACAGCAGCCTCAATGGCTTCTTTATCTTCAGCTGGTAATTCATCACCGGCTTCTTCAACCTGCTTACGTGTTCCATGAACCATCGCATCTGCTTGGTTACGAATAGATACAAGCTCTTCGAATTTCTTATCTGCTTCAGCATTCGCTTCTGCATCACGGATCATCGCTTCAACTTCATCATCCGATAAACCTGAGTTTGCTTGAATCGTGATCTTTTGTTCTTTACCTGTATCTTTGTCTTTCGCTGATACATGTAAGATACCATCGGCATCAACATCAAACGTTACTTCAATTTGCGGTGCACCACGTTGTGCTGGACGAATACCTTCTAGGTTGAATTGACCAAGAGATTTATTATCACTTGAACGTTTACGCTCACCTTGGAGAACATGAATCGTAACTGCAGACTGATTATCTTCAGCTGTAGAGAACGTTTGTGATTTCTTCGTCGGGATAGTGGTATTTTTCTCGATTAATGCTGTCATCACTTGGCCCATAGTCTCGATACCTAGAGATAAAGGACAAACATCAAGTAATAGTACATCTTTCACGTCACCCGCTAAAACACCACCTTGTACTGCTGCACCCATTGCTACAGCTTCATCTGGGTTAACATCTTTACGAGGCTCTTTGCCAAAGAAGTCTGCAACGGCTTTTTGGACCATTGGCATACGTGTTTGACCACCAACAAGGATGATGTCATTCACATCGCTTACTGATAAATCAGAGTCAGCTAATGCTTTTTTAAGTGGTTCTAGCGATTTTAAGACTAAATCTTCTACAAGTGACTCAAGCTTAGCGCGTGATAATTTCACGTTCATGTGCTTAGGGCCTGTTGCATCAGCTGTCACATACGGTAAATTCACTTCAGTAGATTGTGCTGAAGACAATTCGATCTTCGCTTTTTCAGCCGCTTCTTTTACACGTTGCATTGCTAAAGGATCAGTTTTTAAGTCGATACCTTGGTCTTTTTTGAATTCGCTTACTAAGTAGTTGATAACACGGTTATCGAAATCTTCACCACCTAAGTGTGTATCACCATTGGTAGCCAATACTTCAAATGTTTGTTCGCCTTCAACATCATCAATTTCAATAATTGAGATATCAAATGTACCACCACCTAAGTCATAAACAGCTACAACATTATCACCTTGCTTACGCTCAATACCGTATGCAAGTGCAGCGGCTGTTGGTTCATTAATAATACGTTTAACTTCTAAACCAGCAATACGGCCCGCATCTTTCGTTGCTTGACGCTGCGAATCATTAAAATAAGCAGGAACGGTAATAACCGCTTCAGTAACTGGCTCACCTAAGTAATCTTCTGCTGTTTTCTTCATTTTTTTCAGCACTTCGGCTGAAATTTGTGGCGCAGCGCGTTTTTCACCGCGAGCTTCTACCCATGCATCACCATTGTCTGCTTTAACAATTTTGAATGGCATGATGCCGATATCGCGTTGAACTTCTTCATCTTCAAAACGACGACCAATTAAACGTTTAATGGCAAATAGTGTGTTTTGAGGATTTGTCACTGCTTGGCGCTTTGCCGGTTGACCAACTAATGTTTCACCGTCGGCTGTATAAGCAATGATTGACGGAGTGGTACGATCGCCTTCCGCATTTTCGATTACGCGTGGCTTACCACCTTCTAACACTGCTACACACGAGTTTGTCGTACCTAAATCGATTCCAATAATTTTACCCATGAATCTTCTCCTACATCAAAAAACTTTGTTAATTCGGTTGTTGACTAGTTAATAGGGGTGGGTAGAGATGAATTCAATAGAAGAAACTAAATTTTTTTTAAAAAGTTTGAGTTTTTTGTCAAATCTTCCCTTTTAGCCCACTTTTAAATCAATCGAAGCCAATTGATGATGACTAATCATCCCAACAAACTGGTCTGACCTTAATTTTTTGTGTTATAAAAGGGCTTCATACTTTATTCAAGACTTAACTTTATGCATTTTGAGCAACTATTAGCGCAAATAGCGCCAGATCTGTCAGCACCCTTGCGCTTTCCTACAAGCTGGTGCCAAGGTCGAACCGCCTTTGGTGGGATCTCTGCGGCAATGTTACTTTTCGCAGCACAACAAAAAGTAAACAGTGATTTTCGTTTGTTATCTATGAGTACTAACTTTATCGGCCCTCTTTTAGCTGACACTGACTTTCATATCGAGTTAGAAGTTCTCAGACAAGGAAAAAATAGCTGCCAAATTCTGGCTCGTGCCATTCAACTTGAACAAACTTGTGTCATGGCGCAAATTTGCTATGCAAAACACCGCGCATCTGATTTATCAGTTAACACTAATCAAGTATGTCAACTTAAGCCAGTTAACCCTGATTTTGTTATTCCTTATCAAACAGGAATGAGCCCTGAATTTTTTCAGCATATTGATTTAAGCCCTCAGCAAGGTGCGATGCCTTTTACTGGTGCAGAGACTTCACATCTTGGCGGCTGGATGAAATTCAAACAAACACCAAAACAATTCTCTGTCGCTCATATCTTAGCGTTAACCGACGCTTGGCCACCGACTATGTTGCAAATGTTTAAACAACCAGCTCCTGCCAGTTCAATGTCTTGGTATATTGAGTTTCTTGTAGAGCCAGAATTAGCGCCAACCCAATGGATCGGATTTGAAGCCATCACCCACCATAGCTCAGACGGCTACGCAATTGAGGATGCTAAAATTTGGGGCGAAAACGGGCAACTGATTGCGTTATCGCGTCAAACGGTGGCTATTTTCGCGTAAGTGATCACCTACATTTGAAATACAGACTATTAAATAGTTAATGCCGTTCACTTACAATGAACGGCATTAACATAACTATGGCATTATTTTACCCGCCCAATTAATTAAACGAACGACGGATCAATTCAAATTCTTTTGCTTGGCTTTCAATTTTAATGTTTTCTAATTGAAGGAGTTCAGCTTGAGATAAATTATTCTGAGATAAATCACTGATGTTTATTATATTTTGGCTTATTTCATTGGCAACCATGCTCTGTTCTTCAGAGGCAGTAGATATTTGTGTCGCTAAATCAGAAATATCCGCAATTGACTCATAGACAGTATCAATCACTTGCTGAGTTTGGCGCGTTTCTTCAACACATAATTCAGCTGATTGCTTGCCTTCGGCCATGACTTTTGACCAAGATAACAACGTACTTTGAATCTCTTTAATTGAGGTGTGAATTTGCTCTGTTGCACTACGAGTTCGGCTCGATAAAGCCCTTACCTCATCAGCTACAACCGAAAACCCTCGGCCATGCTCACCCGCTCTGGCAGCTTCAATGGCCGCATTGAGCGCCAATAAATTAGTCTGATCCGCGATACCTTGGATCTCTTGCATGATCCCACCAATTTTTTCTGCTTCATCAGATAGTTGGTGTGCCGAATTCGCTGAATTAGCAACTTCTACAGCTAACTCAGACACTTGCTCCATGGTTCGCGTCATAGCCGTTTTTGCTTCGTTACACGCCTCTTGAGCCGAGCGAGAGCGTTCTGCTGTGGTAACTGTATTCCCGGCAACCTCAGTAATTGTCGCAACCATTTCTTCGACTGCTGTTGATACTTGATGTAATTGATCAGACTCTTCTTGAACACCTGTAATCGTCGAATTTGCAGCCTTTTCAAGAGTGATGGTGGCAGTACGTAATTTAGCGGCATTATCTTCAAGACGGCCTAAAATGGTATTAATTTTAGCTTCATTAATTTTAATATGAAAATCAGCAGAGCTATAGGGTGCTTCACCACTAAATACAAGCCGGGAAACACTGTCATACTGGTTCGATAATTGGTTAAAGTACTGAGGTGTTTTAAACAGCTCCTGCTGGTAAATAATTGCAAAGATACACGGTAATAGCAGAGCAAAATAAGGGTTTTGCAATACACCATAAAACGCAGTTACGCAGAGTATTAGCGCCAAAATATGCTTATGCATACTTGTCAAATGAGGGATTAACGAGGACTTATTTTGATTAACATTAGCATATAATTGCTCAGCATTACGCCTGAATTCTGGCTTTAAAACAGTCCGAACTGACTGAAAACCTGTGAGCTGATTATTTTCATATAGTGGGGTGACAAACGCATCAACCCAATAGTATCGGCCATCTTTACAGCGGTTTTTAACCGCACCTCGCCATGGTTTTTCGGCTTTTAAACAATCCCATAAATCTTTGAATGCCGCTTTGGGCATATCAGGGTGGCGAACAATATTATGGTTTTTGCCCACCAGCTCATCTTCTGTATACCCTGCAACCCGACAAAAGCCCTCGTTTGCATAAGTTATGATACCGCGGGGATCAGTGATAGAAATCAATTGTTCTGAGGTATTAAAAACAACTTCTTCATTGATTGTTGTTTGATTACGACGCATGAAAAAACCTTGAAATAATAAATAAGAATGCGCGAGCCAAAGTGTAACCGAGTCCATTCAATGCAAAAACTGGCTTTAACAATACTCAATGGCGTCACATTTGGCACATTTGCCATTAAATTCAGACAAATTGAGTATGGGAGAAAAATTAGAAAAAAACAATAAGACAAAGGCATGGACAAAAATTATAACAAGCTGATTTTTAATATTAAAGTAACTGTATGGCCTAGATTAGCTTTTGACATCAAACAAGAGTTTGATTTTTTTACTTAAAGTCAAAATATCATTGGTACACTTAGGTAAGATCATTACGCTATCATCGCCCGCAATGGCTGCGAGAATATGAAATTTTTTACTTTGTTTTTCAAGCACACGCGAAACAATATCGGCGCCACCAGGCAGCGTTTCAACCACCACTAAGGCTTCATTAGCGTGAACACCAACCACCAGCTCATCTACTTCTGTTTCTAAAGTTGGCATAATTAGCTCACGCTTAAGCACATAGACAGCTTGGCCTTGAGCATTCTTTATACTGACCGCACCAATCTGATTTAATATCCGGGATATTTGCGGCTGACTGACATTTTCAAAGCCGCGCTCATCCAAAAAATATGCAAGTTCGTAATGACTACGGATCTGTTCCGTTTTCAATAACTCTTTAATAACTTGAACAAGCGGGCTTTGTTTTTTCATCTTATCGATTCATCGCATCTATCAGAAATGCAGAAAGGGCCGCGCCTTCTTTTAGGGTCGTTTCTGAGCTTACTTTGCCTTGCAAAGAGCTGTCAGTAAAGGGGGCAATTTCCATCATATCAGCCCCTGTGATCGGGAAGTGGGCATTCAGAGCATTTAAAATTAACATGGCTTCGTCTGGTGTCATGCCATCATATTCTGGTGTGCCCGTTGCTGAAGCATACTTTGCATCAAGTGCATCAATGTCAAAACTCACATAGAGTTCATCGACATTATCAGCTTTGAGCTGCGCAATCACTTCATCAACAATAGACTGTGCCCCTTTCTCTCGGATTTCTTGCGCCCAATGTTGCTTAACGCCAAACGTTGATTCCCAATGTGATTTTGATTTACCACTTGAGCGGATTCCAAATTGAATCAAATGATGCGGTGCCGGTAAGAATTCAAGTATATGCGTGCACCAAGAACCGAAACACAAATCAATACCTAAGCGTTCAACCAATAAATCAGTATGCGCATCAAAATGAATAATCGCGGTGCGGATCCCGCGGTCACGTTTTGCTTTAAGGTACGATTTGGTTAGTGGGTAGCTGATTGAATGATCGCCACCAATCCCAAAAATACCTTTATCTGGAAATTGTGCGTAAAAATCATCACAAACATCTTCTGTGATTGACAATGGGCTCACAAAGAAGGCTGAGTCTTCATCTTGATACAAAGCTTTTTGACAATTTGCGATTGTGCCTTCATTTAAATATTTATCATGTAATAAATGTGGGATGACACGTACATCACCTAAATCAAAGCAACTTGTTTGTGGTTGCTGCTCAATCAGCGTGCTTCTTAAAAACAATGGCCCCCAATTTGCGCCACGTAAAATACCGCCACCGCAATCGGAGCTAATTCCGAGTATCGCAGCTTTATGTTTACTCGTTGGTAATTGCTCTAACGATTTTTGCCATAACACATCAATGTTATCAGTTTGACCATATAGTTTTTGATGTAATGCCGCTTTTCGTTCTTGTGCAGTATTGACTGTAAATACTCCATTTCCAGGCGGACATAAACACTGTGAGAATTTACTCTTAGTTTCTAACCAATCACGACTCATAACTTGCTCCAATTTTAGACATACTCTCAGATTCAAAAGTACGATTTAATTCGACTATTTATGCAAAACAAAAAGAATTAAAAAAATATGCATCTTGCACTGATTGTATAAAGACAGCTCAATCTATAAATGTGGCCCGAATCAATAGCAAGCTTTAAACACATATAAAATCAGTCACTTATGATTATTCCATTTATAAAATTTCTAACACACGAGACTAAAATACTTTGCATAAATAAGGCTTAGTTTAGCAATATACTGGAATGGCTTTGCTGTCAAACCGACGTTTTTTTTCGATCCACAATAAATGACTGACTATGCGATTGCGCTGCATAAACTTGTGTTAACTGATAATTACTACTGTGAAATATTTGCAGAGCTTAAAATTTACACTAGAGTTTATATGACAATTTTATGACACCCAAACCAAGGAGCGGTTATGTCTATCAAACGTGTATTTTTATTACTCTCATTGTTAATTTTAACTGCAATGGCGTGTATGGGTGGATTGCTTTGGTATGAAACAGGTAGCATTGCCGAATTAGGCAATGATCTCACCTTAAGCAAAAAGCTAACCAACGACATGCTGATACTAAGAAGGCACGAGAAAGATTTTTATTAAGAAAAGATGTGAAACATGTCGAAAAATTCGAACACCGCTCTACGCTCTTAGCGACTCGTCTGAATAAACTAGAGAAACGCCTCTCCTATTCACCTCATTTAAAACATCAACTGAGCATCGCTAAATCTAACCTACTGAAATAAAATCAATTATTTAATTCTCTCGTGAATATTGATAAAGATATCGGACTAACAACCGGATCAGGTCTTAGACTCGCGTTCTATCAAGCCGAGACTGAACTCAAAAATCAAGTGATCGATAGTGGTGATACTCAAGCAATTGCAAACATGGTGAGGTTAGTCTTACTCGAAAATGATTTTCTGACTAGTTTAGATTTATCTGTCAAAAACCAAGTCGACGAACAATACCGAACTGTCAAGGTTGCTTTTTCTGACAATCAAATACAGTCTGACCGTGCATTAATAAAACTTGAAACAGCAGCCAGTCATTTAGCTCAAGCTTTAAAAAATCGAGGCTTGAATGAAAACTCTGGCCTAAGAGGTGAATTAAGAGCCAGTATCCATCAGTTTGAAGGCCAACTAGGTCAGCTTTCGAATCAATTACACCAAACGATTAATGAACATTTGGTCAAAACCCGTACAAAAGGTCTCAGCCTCGCTGGAATATTAACCTTTGCTATTGCCAGCCTGCTCCTATGGCAAACATATCGTATTACACGACGCCTAAAACAGGCTAACAATAAAATGTATGATATTAGCCATGGTGGTGGAGACTTAACCAAACACATCGATTTAAAGGGCAAAGATGAAATCACTGAGTTAGCACATTGTGTCAATGAGTTTATTGACACAACAGCCGATATAGTCAGAGAAATCAAACACAAAGGCGAAACTGTCGAGCTCGGCGCTCATCACTCTGTCGAACTAACTAAACGCTCACAACAGGCCATTGAAGAGCAAAAGAATAACACATTAGCTGTTAAACAAGCCGTCAGTGAACTAGTTCAAGCAGTGCAGTTAATTGCAGAAAACTCTGCCAGTGTACAAAGCAGTGTTACGTTAGCTGATATGAACATGGATAAGGGTACCCAGTTAATGACTGAAGCCTCGGACAATATGGCAATATTAATAGGGCATACTCACCATAATGGTCAGCTTATGACAAACTTAAGTCTAGCAAGTAGTGAAATCGAAAGTGTCACCAGTGCCATTCGAGAAATTACCGAACAAACAAATTTTCTTGCCCTCAAAGCAGCCATTGAAGCGGCTCGTGCTGGTGATACCGGCCGTGGTTTTGCTGTTGTTGCCGATGAAGTCCGCACATTAGCTAAACGGACACAAGCTTCAATAGTCGAAATAGAAAAAATGATTGCGACATTACAGCAATTAGTAAAAGAATCAGCAGCAGCGATGCAAACCAGTTTAAATTTAAGTGACCAAATGAATGTGTCGATTGCCAGTTCACAATCAAGCATGGTCGATAATAAGCACTCAATGGATCAAATTCGTCAGATGGTGATGCAAATCGCCAGCGCGACTGAAGAACAAATGTACACAGTGAAAGGGGTCGAAGCTGCAACAGTGAATATTTCGGTCTGCGCAGAACAGCTTTTTATTGATTCATGTGATCACTGATCTAATTGCGAAAATTTGGAACGTGATGCCCATAAAATGCGAGAAGATGTCGCAAAACTTATCGTTTAATTAATAAAACACATACTTCTTCTAAGGATCACACCATGTTCTAAAATTGGCAAGCCGTTGTGATCCTTCCTTTTTATTAACTGGCCTAAATAAAGGTCATTTTCATATCAAATGAGTACGCACCCGCCTATTTAAAGCAAGATAAAGCCCCTTCAAAGTTTCTAAGTGACGATAGATCAGGACATTAGTCCTGTACGAAAGTCATCATAAATTTTAACAATGACTACTTATATTTTTACTTATTCACTAATATTGGATTGAATGTATCATCAATTGATTTAATCAAGTTCAATACAATTAACATTCAAGGGTCGTTTATGAACACGGTTTTTCACTTAGGTCTAGATAAAACGGATTTACAAGGCGCTACTTTGGCAATTGTCCCTGGTTGCCCTGATCGTGCCTATCGAATCGCCCAACAAACTAAAAATTCAACGTGTTTAGTTAAAACCCGTGAGTTTCATGCTTACCTAGGTCAATTATCAGGTAAAAATATCGTGATCTGCTCTACCGGTATCGGAGGCCCATCCACGTCAATAGCAGTCGAAGAGTTAGCCCAACTAGGGGTCAACACATTTTTACGTATCGGTACAACTGGGGCGATTCAACCGCACATCGATGAAGGTGATATTTTAATTTCAAATGCTTCAGTAAGACTCGATGGCGCGAGTCAGCATTTTGCGCCTCTTTGCTTCCCTGCCGCCTCTGATTTTTTTACCACTCAAGCACTCGTTCATGCCTGCAATACTCACAACATTGCTTTCCACATTGGAATTACGGCTTCTTCCGACACCTTTTATCCTGGTCAAGAACGTTATGATACTTTCTCAGGTTATGTGCCAAAATCATTACAAGGAAGCTTTGATGAGTGGCAAAAATTGGGCGTAATGAATTATGAGATGGAATCTGCGACCTTATTTACCATGTGCGCATCACTGGGTTTAAAAGCCGCATGTGTTGCTGGTGTATTGGTCAATCGTACTCGTCAAGAAATCCCGACTATCGATCACGTTGCGATAGAAAATAAAACCATCAAAATTGTCCTTGAAGCTGCAAAACACATAATTTCACAGTAAGCCTATAATTTAAGTCTATACTCATTAACAAGTACATTCCGCTCGGAATTGTTAATGAGTCGATGCTTTTTACATGGCCTTGTATGGATAGCCATACTTATTACCTTTATTACTTTAATTAATCTCGGTGCATCTTGGGCCGACTGCGAAGAAGTAATTTGGTTTGGCCTCTACATTTCATTTTTTATTGAAATTTGTAGCTGTATCAAAAAGCCGCTGTTTGTTTTATCTTTTTCTATCTATAGTTTTGGGTTGTTTCTTGACATTGTTGATGCATTTTTTATCGACTCCTTCCCTATAATCAATGTAATTGACACTCCCATTAAACATGTCGGCTTGATCCTAATTTGTTACTGTTTACTTCAGATAGCAAAAAGCCGTTTTAGTAAGATTGAACAATTACGCATTGAAATAGACCGCCGTATAAAACTTGAAAAAGACTTACGATTTTTTGCCTATCACGATGAATTAACAGGTTTATTTAATCGACGGGCTTTTTTCGAACATTTCGAGCAACAGCACTTTGAGCAAGCCTACCTTTATTATTTTGATTTAAACAATTTCAAAAATGCCAATGATAAATTTGGTCACCATATTGGTGATGAATTATTGGCTACATTCTCGCACACTCTCACCCATCTGTATCCAAATGACAAAGCCTATCGCTTAGGAGGCGATGAGTTTGTGTTGATTAGTCGTGAAATCATCGAAGATTTAGAGGCATTTAAACATCAGCTTGATCAGCCGTTAATCAAATATATGGTCTCCGTCAGTGTTGGTATGCAATGCCTAGAATCAGGAGATGATCCTGACCATGCATTGCATTTAGCCGATCAGCAAATGTATATAGACAAAGAAGCGAATCGAAGCCGCTATATTGTTAATATGTTTGATTTTCAACCTTAGACTTGATGATATAAAGCAACAAGATAGAGCGGAATAGTAAACCCAAAACTATCTAACACGGCTTTTGCAACACCCGTTTGATTTTCTTGACCTTTTATTTGAGCTAGGTAAACAGCCTTAACGGTTGTTTGGTCAAATTCATGCCCTGCTAAAACCAGCTGGCTAATTGCGCTTTGCAATGGCGATAAGCTTGGACTATATGCGGCATTTTCTGCATAACGGCCATAAAACTTACTGCCATCGTGGCAAACAATCATACAACTGGCATAATTACCGGTGTACGGGACATAACTGTACTCGGCATGTTTAACCAATTGAGAAACTTTAAAGCTAGTGTCTACTAACTTTAAGCTTGCTGGTTGGTGTGACATCAGAGCACTGTGATTCTCTAATTCTTTAGGGCCAAAAGGCATAGGTAAAAATGCACTAAATGGGTGATGCTCGCCATTCAGACTAATAATCAATGACTCTGCATCGGCCAATTCATTGATAAATTGTCGGCAATAGCCACACGGCGCATCGGTGATGGCCAATTTTGAAATACGGTTTGCACCACTTAACCAAGCATTATTTATCGCTGCCTGTTCCGCATGAACGACAAGACTAAGCGCCTGGGAAGGAAATTCAAGATTTGCACCAAAGTAAAAATCTGCATACCCATCTTGATTCGGTTCACCCGCGGCGATTGCGCCAACATTGAACTGAGAAATAGCGGCGCGAGAAAAACTCGCTGCAATAGGAAGAAGTGCTGCCATTAATTCATCGGAATTAGTATTGAGCTGAACGACCCATTGCGCGATTTCGGCGGCTTTAAGCACACCATTATTGGCCTTCACTTGTGAGAATAGCTCTGTCAATTGCTGTTCAGAAAGAAGCGACTCTGCCAGTATTTGTTCTTTACACATATTATTGTTGTCATTTTTAAAATGGCCAGACAGTTTATGTGATTTTAACTGGTATTTAAACCAATTATGCCGCTTTTTCTAACCAATTTTTCGCTTGTTTAAAACATTCGAAATTTTCAGCATTTAATGAAAATCGTTTCGCATTTTGTAGTAATAAATCATGTAAATAGCCATCAAAGCCGACCACACGAGCAACATAAAACCCGGCCAGTTTATCTTTGATAGCTAACACTACATCAATCACTTCTACTGCAGCATAGCGATGGCGCAGTTCGGTCACATCAATCAATAATTTACTGCATTGGCGCTCTTGTGCATAACGAGTGATGACAGTGTAATTTCGAATGACATCGGTTGACGTAGCTGTGCCGGTTAATTTAACCAAAACAAGATTTAAGGATTCATCGTAACTAATACTGGTGATGATATCTGACATAATTTGCTTAAAACCTCTAAAACGAAAACAAAGGTGGATGGCAAATTCAAAGAAGAGAAAGTAACAATGTTGCTCGGTAGCCCAGCTATCTTAGGTTTCCCCTTAGATCTGAAGCTTTGCGTGAGTATTTTTTCAAATACCTTGCCTTTGACTTGCAAGGTCATAATACAGGCAAACATTTTAGAGTCAATACTCAAATTCACTGCCTATTATTCAGTATCGACTCTTTAAGACTGCGGCTGATGCACAACAATCTATCGTTTTCCAAAAAAATCAATATCTAAACGACTACTTCGCCTCTATCACCTCATTCATGTTGAGCTGAAATAAAGTTCATCGATATCGAATTAACACAATGGCGAATATTTTTATTCGTTAATGCTTCACCTTCAAAAACATGGCCTAAATGGCCCTCACAGTTAGCACAGACAATCTCGATTCGCCGACCATCCGCATCAGGTACACGTTTCACCGCTCCAATAATTTCATCATCAAAACTTGGCCAGCCACAATGTGAAATGAATTTATGCTCTGATTTGTATAACGGCGCATCGCAACGTTTGCAAATATAAAGTCCTGGCGCCATTAAATCAGTGTATTGACCAGTAAACGGACGCTCCGTCCCTTTTTGTTCAATCACATACTGCTCTTGCGGTGTTAGTTGTTTAAATTGACTCATGGTTGCCCTTCTGTTTCGAAGCTGCCTGCATATTAGGCAGCTCTGACTATTTAACGTGATTCACTTTTAACCCGTATTACGCATACCTGCAGCAATGCCAGCCATCGTAATCATTAACGCCTGATTGAGAGCACTATCATCTGTATGTGGTTCGGCTCTCGATCGGCGAAGGAGTTCCACTTGCAGCACATTCAGTGGATCTGTGTAAGGGTTTCTGAGCTCTATCGATTGTTGCACCCACGGCTGTGCAGCCAATAAAGTGCGGTTATCACAATATCCTTTTACCCAGTCAATTGCTTGAGTTAATTCAGTACGTAGCCTCTGGCCTAACTCACTCAACTGTGGACTGACAAGATGTTGATCATAATGTTCACTTAACCAAGGATCGGCTTTACAAAACACCATTTCAAGCATTTCGATTCGCGTACGAAAAAAAGGCCAGTCTCGGTTCATTTTTTCTAACGTCTCTTTACCAAAGCGACTCTCTGCGGCTTCTAATCCGCTCAGAGCGCCAAGCCAAGCAGGCAACATGAGTCGATTTTGACTCCACGCAAATATCCAAGGGATTGCACGCAAGCTTTCGACTCCACCATCAACTTTACGTTTTGCGGGCCTTGAGCCAAGTGGCAATTGCGCTAATTCTTGCTCCGGGGTCGCACTTCGAAAATAAGGTACAAACGACGGTTCTTCATTCACAATGCTGCGATAATGCGCGCAAGAGCGCTCACTGATCAGTGCCATCACCTCTTGCCAAATCGGTTCAGGTTTTGGAGGAGGCAGTAAGTTATTTTCAAGCACCGCACCGGCATATAATAGTAAGCTTTGCTCTGCAACTTGTGGTAACCCAAACTTAAAACGGATCATTTCACCTTGTTCAGTCACCCGCAGACCTGACTTTAACGAACCTGGAGGTTGCGAACGCAAAGCTTGTGCCGCCGGTGCGCCACCGCGACCGACAGTACCACCGCGACCATGAAATAAAATTAACTCGATATCATGCTTTTCTGTAAATTTAACCATTTTATCCATGGCTTCATATTGTGCCCAGCCTGCAGCCATCATGCCCGCATCTTTAGCTGAATCAGAATAACCTATCATCACATATTGCTGATTATTCACTTGTTGCAGATACCAAGGGTGATTAAATAGCTGCTCGATGACGTTTGGTCCAGCATTCAAATCATCAAGGGTTTCAAATAATGGGGCGACTGGTAACACATAAGGACACCCTGATTCCTTGAGCAATAAATGAACTGCTAATACATCTGATACAGTTCTTGCCATCGAAATAATGTAAATACCAAAGCGTTGACGATCCGTATTAGCGATAACCTTACACGTATCCAATACTTCTTGCACTGGGGCGCTGGGCTGCCAATTTTTAGGAATTAATGGCCGCTTTGATTGTAATTCACTCAATAAAAACTGTTGCTTTTGAACTTCGGTCCAAGCGTTATAATCGCCCAAATCTAAAAAGGTCGTGAGTTCGGCTAGAACATCACTGTGGCGTTCTGAATCTTGTCGAATGTCTAATTTACTCAGGTATAATCCAAAACAATGAATCCGGCGCAGCACATCAAGCAACAGACCATCTGCAATTTGGCCCATTTTGCAGCCATGCAAGGAGCGATAGCATAACTCAATCGGCGTTTGCAGTTGCTCGATATCGGTAATTAAATCTCGCGCATCGCTCTGATGTCCCTTTACTTTAGCGGTTAAATGATGCTCAGTTTCACGTAATTGATCTCTGAGCTTGCCTAATATATGTCGATAGGGTTCGTGTGCGCCTTGGCTCAATGTATGAAGAGCTTCATCACACTGGTTCATAGACAATTCACCGCTGAGTGTATCAATGTCGCGTAGATATAAGTTAATTGCCATCCAGCGACCTAAATCAAGCACTTCTTCAGTGACTCTAGCAGTAACAAATGGATTACCGTCACGATCGCCTCCCATCCATGAAGTAAACTGAACCGGACTGTAGTTTAATGGCAAAGAAAAGGAGAACGTTTGATCCACTTGAGCCGTAAAATCACGAATAAAATCTGGGACTGCTTGCCATAAGCTGTTTTCAATCACGGCAAATCCCCACTTAGCTTCATCAACAGGTGTGGGTCGTTGCTGGCGAATTTCATTGGTATGCCAAGCTTGGCAAATTAACTGCTCTATGCGGTTAACTAAATAGGTTTGCTCTGAAGGTAATAAGCTATCAAGTTCAAGTGCACCGAGGCATTCATTCATCTGGCGATGTTTATTGACTAACGTTCTGCGTGTAATTTCGGTTGGATGGGCGGTTAAAACTAAATCTATGTGTAAATTCAGTATGGCATCTTGTACATCTTTAGCAGGTAAATTGGCGGACTTAATCTGCTGTAAAGACTCAATTAATGGATGATTATTTTTATCGTTTTGGCGTGAAATCGTATGAAATTGCTCGGCGACATTGGCTAAATTCAAAAATTGATTAAAGGCACGTGCCACAGGTAACAGCTCATCGTCGGTTAATTGATGTAATAAATCAATCAATTCTTCGCGGCTGTTTCCTTCTTGATTTCTAGACGCTTTGGATAATGCTCGGATTTGCTCAACCTTGGCTAAAACCGCTTCTCCTTGTGCTTCCTTAATCGTCTTACCTAATAACTGGCCTAATAAATTGACGTTTGACTTTAATGCACTGTAATCACTCATTCCGTATTCCTAAACAATAAAGATACAACCGAAAATACAGAGCTTTATCTTTTGAGACAAGCTATTTTATTGAATAAGAAAGATCGATTTTATAGTTCACTCGTAATGGTTAAAGTGATTAATACAGCAGCGAGGTTTAATGAAACAGTTTACTATTTTTTATGATGGGACATGTCCTTTATGCGTGACCGAAATGACTAAACTCGCTCACTACAACCATCAACAATCACTTATTTTTGCAGACATCTATCAAGAAGATTTCCAGCAGCGTTACCCACATATTGATCCTGAGCAAGCAAACACCATCTTGCATGGGCAATGGAGTGATAAGCAAGTAATACTTGGATTGGATGTCACCATCACTGCGTGGAAATTAGTCAACAAACATAACTGGTTGGCTGTTTTACGTTGGCCATTAGTGCGACACATTGCAGATTGGTGTTATTTGTTTTTTGCCAAGCACCGCTACCGTATCTCATTTTTGCTTCTTGGTCAGCGCCGTTGTCAAAGTGGGCAATGTCAGCTACCCGCTTCAAAATCATCAGAGAAAAATACATGATAAGTCAAAACAATACAGATAAACACGTGTTGGTGATTGGCGCATCAAGTGCCATTGCTAAAGCGTTAATCGATACCTTGATAGATGATGAAACAGTCAGTCATATTTATGGGGTCTCTGGGCAGGCACAAGCCATCACACATTATCGTTATACAGCTATTCAAACAGATTATAACGAACAAAACACTCAGAAAATCATCCATGATTTGAAAGAGGTACCCGGCTATTTTTCCGACGTATTTATTTGCAATGGCATATTACATACTGAGCAATTTATGCCAGAAAAAAAGTTAGAAGATATCAATCAAAATCAGTTAACCCAGCTTTTAACGTCAAACACTGTTATTCCTATGTTATGGGTTCAACATTTAATTAACTTATGCAAATCTGAATTCCCCTGTAACATCGTGGTGCTTTCTGCTCGCGTGGGCAGTATTAGCGATAATCGTCTTGGGGGCTGGTACAGCTACAGAATGTCGAAAGCGGCCTTGAACATGGGATTAAAAACGGCCGCAATTGAATACGCGCGCAGAGCAAAAAATATTAAGCTCGTCGCCTTTCACCCTGGTACTACCGATACCCCATTATCAAAACCATTTCAAAGTAACTTGCCTGAGGGGCAATTGTTTACGCCTCAGTTTGTTGCTCGCTCATTATTAACTATTCTCAGTAATACCACTCCTGATGGCACCTTATCGTATATCGATTGGGCGGGAAAACCCATCCATTGGTAACATCTACCCTAGTGTGACTATTTTTATAAAAGACGACTCTTATGATGATAAACAAAACTCAACGTTCACAACTCGACTCTCGGTATCGTGCGATGCTGGTCAATTCTTTATCTGGATTTAAAAGCGCCAACTTGCTCGGCACTTGCAACCCAAATGGACAAACCAATGTAGCAATCATTAGTTCCGTGTTTCATTTAGGTGCAGATCCAGCGTTAGTCGGCTTTATTATGCGCCCACACACAGTACAACGTGATAGCTTAGACAACATCCTTGCAACAGGGGTCTACACCTTAAACCAAGTTAATTCTGACATTTGGCAGCAAAGCCATCAAACATCAGCTCGCTATGATGCATCACAATCTGAGTTTGTTGAAGTTGGCTTAACATCCGAATACCTCAATGAATTTAAAGCTCCCTTTGTGCAACAAAGCCGAATTAAATATTCCGTTGAACTGCAAAGCAGCCAAGAGTTACTGAATGGTACGCAGCTGGTCATTGGTGAGATTATCGATATTCATGTCGATGAGCAGCTTATCAAACCTGATGGTTATATTGATATTGAAGCGGCACAAACTGTTGCTATTTCAGGGCTAGATGGTTATCACACGACCACCCAACTTGGACGACTCTGTTACGCAAAACCCAATATAAACACGCAATTACTAAATAACACTCATAATGATGAGGATAAGCAAGAGCTTGATCTGTCTAAAAATTATCGTAACGTTGTCACTATCAATCCTTAACCGTTCCATCTGATGACACCCGCAATTAAACAACTCGACAGTGCGAAGTGCTCCTATACGATCCTTCAATATGAGCACGCTAGCGACCATGAATCTTATGGTTTAGAAGCTTCAGAAAAACTAAAATTATCACCAAACCAAGTATTTAAGACCTTAGTTGTTGAGCTCGACTCAGGCCAATTGGCGGTCGCCATTTTGCCTGTATGCCAGCAATTGAATTTAAAACGCTTTGCTAAAGCGTGTGGGGTAAAAAAAGCAGTAATGGCAGCGCCTGAAAAAGTGCAACGCACAACAGGTTATGTTTTAGGGGGAGTCAGCCCTCTTGGGCAAAAGAAACGACTTAAAACGCTGATTGATGACAGTGCTCAAAATTTTACGTGTATTTATGTCAGTGGCGGTCGCCGAGGCTTAGAAATAAGGCTATCCCCCTCGGATTTATCCCAATTGACTTTCGCCAGCTTCATTCACATAGCTGAATAAGTGCTCGTTTAAAGGGATACTTTAAACCCAAGTTAGCTCGAGCACCTTTACCAATAAATAGGTTGCCTCTCTCTTCGCCCAGTCCTCAATCGCAATGCGAACTGCGATTGACATTATTCTGTTGTGTTTAAACCTTCGTAAATGACAATTCATTGGCTCTTTTGTAAAAAATGAGTAAGAAAAGTAAAAAAATCAATACCATTATCAACTTTGAATAATAGGTTATAACCTTTAAACTACGCCCTCCTTGAATCAAGTTAAGACCGTTTATGAACATTGAATACTCGCTTGCTGGAATGAAAGTAATAAAACATCATTTCACCTTACCGCTAGATTATCGAAAACCAAAAGATGCCGCAATCACGGTTTTTGCTCGCGAGCTTCGTGCCAATGATCCCGGCGCTGAAACACGGCCATTCTTAGTGTATTTTCAAGGTGGCCCGGGCTTTGCTGCCCAGCGACCGATTGATAATAGCGGTTGGATTAAGCGAGCACTCAAAGAATTTAGAGTATTGCTGCTCGATCAACGCGGTACAGGGCTGTCATCTGCCATAAATTACGTGGCTCTCGCGCATTTATCTCCCCGTCAACAAGCTGATTATTTGGCCAATTTTAGGGCCGATAATATTATAAATGATGCCAGTGCGATCAAAGCGATACTGAGCCCCAAAGCAAAGTGGAGCATTCTGGGTCAGTCATTTGGTGGCTTTTGTGTTTTTCATTATCTCAGTCGCGCTCCTGAAGAACTGACTCAAGCGTTTATTACCGGTGGGATCCCACCCATATTAGCCAACCCAAAAGAGGTCTATCAACATACTTTCGCCCGCCTAAAAATTAAAAATGAGCAATTTTTTAATCGTTTTCCCGATGCCTTACAACTTATTTCAGCTCTTGCAGAGCACATTGTTCATCACCCTGTTATGCTCGCCAGCGGCGAGAAACTCACAATAGAGATGTTACAAAGTCTTGGCATTCATTTAGGGATGCAAGAAGGGCCCGAAAACCTGTATTATTTGCTTGAACAAGCGTTGATTCAGACCCCTTCAGGCACACAAATCAATCCTTGGTTTTTATCTCAATTCACTCACTATCTAGATTACAACGCGCAACCTTTATTTGCTTTGTTACATGAATCAATTTATTGCCAGCAGCAGGCTTCAAATTGGGCTGCACAGCAAGTTCGTCAAAATCTGCCAGAATTTACTTACCACAAAGAGCAGCCCTTTTTATTTACAGGAGAAATGATATTTCCTTGGTTCTTTGAGCAATTTAATAACTTAATGCCTTTGAAAGGCTGTGCAGATTTATTAGCCGCCAAAACAGATTGGCATCCTCTATATGATTTAGAGATCCTGGGGAACAATCAGGTACCGATCAGCGCGGCGATATACAGCGAAGACATGTACGTGGATATGACATTAAGCTTAACCAGTGCCAGTAAAGTAGCCAATTTAACCTACTGGCTAACCTCTGAATACGAGCATAATGGAATAAAAATGGCCGGTGACGTCATCCTCGATAAACTCATTGCTCTTAATAAAGGTAATCAACTGCGTTAATCTAATTTAGCCATTCGTTTTATGGGCTAAGGTGTGGGCATTTTGCTCCCAGTTTTGCCCATCAAATGCGACTAGGCTAACAGCATCCAATGAAATATTATCAATACATCGTACATTCACATCAATACCATCAGGATTAGAACGTGGAATATAAAACGGTTTAACCCCACAGATTTTACAAAAATAATGCTGTGCTACTTGGGTATTAAAACGATAAACAGCCAAATTGTCCCATGGGGTTAACAGTGTAAATTTCTCTTTTTTAACAATTAAGTGTAAAAAACCCGTTTTACTGCAAATTGAACAATTACAATTTTCAACCTCCGGTTTTGCCGAAGCCATCACTTTGAATTGGACGGCTTTACAATGGCAGCCACCAATGAACTCTTTTTCTTTCATTATTCTTCACCATATTTAAAGTCGTCACATACTAAGATACGGACTAGGCTGGTAAATTGCCATCAACTTTCCTGCATCAGTGACCATTTCAAAGCCAAATTGTTGATATAAACCTTGGGCGTCACTCGTGCATAGCATAAAACGACGTAACCCCTGTAATCTGGGGTGAGATTTCACGTGGGTTAATAACTGCTTGCTGTAACCTTGCCCACGATACCCCTCTAACACAAACACATCAGCTAAATAAGCAAAAGTCGTAAAATCACTGATTATCCGAGCAAAAGCAATTTGCTGTGCGCCTATAAAGCCGCCAATACATAATGATCCATCGAGCGATTGTTTAACAGTATCGATAGGGATCCCTTTAGCCCAATATGATTGACTTAAAAATTCATGAATCACCTTTAACTGCATATCATCGCGTTGATCGCTAATCTTAAAAATAGGATTACTTTGTTTCTTCATTTTTATACTCCGACAATGTTTATCAATGCTAAAAAATCATCATCACAGTCAACATAGTTAATCCTGCTAATATCAAGTTAAAACGATATTTTGCTGACTCTGTCGCCAATCTTCTGTTTATCCAGACGCCAACCAGCGTCCATACCATATTTGCAATCAGTCCAACTAAACTGAAAATGACGCACGCTTGAATGACTGACACCCAATACAACGGCGAAGGTAAGCTAAACGCACTGACGCATGTCATCACCATTAGTAATGATTTTGGGTTAACAAACTGTGCAAACAATCCCCGCTTAAAACTAAGGCCTACGGGCACTGTATTGGCCTTTATTTGTTTATTTTGCAAAAGAGAATAAGCTAACCAACACATGTAAGCAGCCCCGATAAATTTCATAATGCGTAAACTGTCTGGCTGTAAAACTAATAAAGCCGCCATGCCACTGGCCATCATGACAAACAAAATAATTATGCCCACGCGAATCCCGATAATAAACGGCACTGCACTTTTAAACCCCATACTGGCGCCCTGCATTGTCAGCAATAAATTATTCGGGCCAGGAGTCATGGTCGCTAATAGCCCAAATAATAGAATAGGCCCCCATAAATTGATCAATTCAGACATACGAACTCCATTTGCACCCATACAAAGTTAATATTTTTATTATTAGCCAATAAATTGATGGTATATTTAAGATACAATTACGACAATTATTTTATTGTACTCATGACAATTTTAGATGATCTGCTCTTTACAGGACAACAAGCAAAATACCTACAAATCGCTACAGCAATTGAGCGCGCTATCAATACAGGAAGTCTCTCTGCAGGAGATAAACTGCCCCCCCAGCGGATCTTATCGTATAAATTGGGCGTCACAGTCGGCACTATCACTCGCGCCTATCATGAACTAGAACGAAGAGGATGCGTGATTGCCAAAATTGGCAGTGGTACGTTTGTTAAATCTGACCAACCCCACCCAGCATTATTAACAAGCCCGAACGATGCACACTTTGACCTGCGCAGTGCCAATGCCCCCATTCTTAATCAGATTGACTTAGTTCAGGCTGGACTCAATGAGTTATCACAACAACCCACGATCCTCGCACAATGTTTAAGCTATCAATCCGAAATTGCGTTTTTATCACAACGTGAACGCTTAGCTGCGTGGCTAACAAACACCCTATTTAACTGTGATGAATCTCAGGTGCTGTTTACGTATGGTGGGCAACACGGTATTCAGATAACATTGCAAACACTGTGTTTAGCTGGTGATACAGTCTTATGTGAAGGGCTAACATTTGCAGGGTTCAGCGCGTGCTGCCAATTGTTACAGCTTAAAGCCATTGGATTAGAAATGGACCATGAGGGGATCACCTTAAGCGCATTAAAAGCGGCCATTAAGCAAAGTCACCCCCGGGTATTGTATTTAACTGCGCAAGTGCAAAATCCAACCTGTGTACAATTATCTCTCAGTCGGCGTAAAGCGATTATTGAATTGTGCCGAGCCCATGACATTATAATTATCGAGGATGACGTACAATACCTGCCTCCGAAGCTTAAGCTGCCGTCTTTGTATCAATTAGCCCCTGACATTACCGTGTATGTTAGTAGCTTTTCTAAAACGTTTTCAGGTGGTTTACGCATTGGTTATCTTATTACTCATCCAACTTTACGTGAAAAAATGCGCTTAACACTCAAAGCCAATTGTTGGACAGTCCCGACATTGCAAATAGAGTTAATTTGTCGGTGGTTAGAGCAAGGAAAAATCACTGCGCTCTGTGAATCAATTGCTGTTGAAATGAAAAAACGCCATGACATTTTAAAAGAAACACTCAGCGGATTTACACTTATCTTGCAGCAGAGTGGTTATAACGCTTGGCTCGTTTTGCCATCGCATTGGCGCGCAGTTGATTTCGAACGTTTCGCGCTCAAAAATAAGGTGTTAATTCGTGCTGCAGAATCCTTCGCTATCGGACGTTTTCCAGCTCCTCAAGCTATCCGCATCAGTTTATGTGCATCAAAAAATTGCCACGAGCTTCGTCTTGCGCTGACCGCATTAAAAGCATGTTTGAACAGCCAAATTACCCATCAAGATATCGTTATCTGATGATGTAAGCGTTGTGCATTGGAGAAACAGCCGTATAAGCGGTATGCGCTTTAAAAACTAGCGCACATTACTTCAATCAGTCTTAACAAGGTGATGCTCTGAGCGAAATTGTTTAGGTGCGCAGCCATACCAACGTTTGAATGCGCGATTAAATGAACTTTGCTCATTAAATCCCAACAACCCTGCAATGGTGCCAAAGCTATGTTCATTGACTAATAACTCAAATCGCCTTTTGCGCTCTTGATCGCGTAATTCAGCAAAACTACATTGTTCTAATTTTAGCTTTCGCTGCAAAGTTCTCGGGGTTAAATTCAGTGCCTGCGCGATCCGTTCTTGATTGACACCTTGCAAATCATGCTTTGTCATCAGAATACTGAGAACCCGCTGTGACACTGATTGAATAGCTTGAATGTCAGCTAGTTGCTTTTGCGATAATTGCATCAATGCTTGATGCATGAAAGGGTTATCACTGCAAAACTGTACTTGTAAGTAATCGTGAGGAAAATTAATTTGATTAACCGGAGCCCCTGAGACAACCTCGCAGCCAAACCAGTCACTTAACTGTTGTTTTTGTAGAACATTGAAAGCATGGACAAAATAAATACACTTTGGCGTTAAACTCGGATCGAGTAAACGGCGAACTACCGCTACCCACGCTGTCATATTGCGAAGAACAACTTGTTCTGAACATTGCTGGTTAGGGGTCCAACAAATGGACGCAGTCTCACCTTGGCAGCTAAATTGTGCAGTGCCGATATCAGCTACTAACGTATCGTATTGTAATAAGGTGTCAATGGCCGCAGAAAGATCACTACTTGATTCAATTAAATAGCCCAACACACCATAATCAGCCGTTCGGATATCTTGACCTAAATGGAATCCAAATAATGGATCGTGGCAAGCGTGTTTGCCAAGCTCTAAAATCGCTTGATAATGACATAATGGGATCCGCGCACCTTTTGGTAGCGTATTAAACTGCGTGAAGCCTATTTGCTCTAAACAAGATTGTTTATTCTGCCCTTGAGCTTCTAAGTAATGCAGCACACTTGCAAAGTAAATATCGGAAGTCGTATTCATCAATTGTCGCCTAAAGACAAAAACCTGTCGCTTTGCCACAAGTCTGCCAGTTCAAATCGCTTTATGCTAGTCCCATTGCAGAGTAAATTTACGAGTGTTCTATTGATGACTATTAACATTGTCCTAAGCCAATCCTTCAAGTGTGAAGCAAAGACGGTTTTAAACGCTTTATCTGACCATTCAAGGTTGGATCGCTTTTTCAATGCGTCCTTTCGTGTCCTGCCATCTCCGGCACAATACACTCGTAGGCAAGTCACTATGTTAGGTTACCGATTCATCGAACACGTTGAATTAATTGAGCCTTTTTCACTCATTTATCATATCGCCGGTAAGGGGCCGGTCGATAAGCACAGCGCGTCGATCCACATCACCCCATCTAGGCAAGGGTGCCATTTAGTCTATTCAATCCATTGCCAAGCGAAATGGTGGCAACCGAGCAGGTTAGTAAAAGCCATTATCACCCAAGATTTAACCCGAGCACTGTGTAAACTAAAGGAGCTGTGTGATGCCTGTTGAGTTATTACTATTAGCATTGAGCCCATTGTTTTTTATATTTATTCTGTATGAATATTTACAATATCGATCGTATTATCAATTACAAGATTCGATAGCGAACATAGCATTAGCTTTAATGCATCAGATAAGTGATGCTTTAGCATTAATTGTGCTCTTACCATTTTTCTACTGGCTTCATCAATATGCTTTGTTTAGCATTGAACTTGACGTATTCACTGTTATTGGCGCGTTTATTCTGCAAGATTTTTTGTATTATTGGTTTCATCGTGCATCCCACCATATTCATTGGTTCTGGGCTGCTCATGTTGTTCACCACAGTTCAAAAAAAATGAATTTTACTACGGCATTTAGGCAAAGTTTTTTTTACCCTTTGGTCGGCATGTGGCTTTTTTGGTTACCTATGGTTTTATTGGGTTTCGACCCTAAATTTATCATCGCCATTGTTGCAATTAACTTAGGCTTTCAATTTTTTGTCCACACGCAAATCATCAATAAACTAGGCGTATTAGAAAACGTGTTTAACACTCCGTCTCATCACCGAGTTCATCATGCCATCAACAAAGAGTACATCGATAAAAATTTCGCTGGCGTTTTAATCATTTGGGACAAACTATTTGGTACTTTTGTTGAAGAACGCGATAAATCAGATAATGAATATGGGATTATTGGCGGGTGTGAAACAAACAACCCTTGGTCAATCAGTGTCATGCAATGGCGCATAATGATGCGCCAATTAAATACTGCGCCGGACTTAAAAAGTAAACTAAATGTGATACTTGGTTATCCTAGCCACCAACAAAAACAGATAAAAGTACCATACCAACTAGACAAATCGAGTCAAGCACAGCCAAAACAACTCGATTAAACTGTTATAACCAAGGACGAACATTCTGACAATAGTGGCGATAGTGGTCTCCAAATTGCTGCTGTAACAGCCGTTGTTCTGGGTTTATTTGAAACAACTGAATATAGACAACAAAAATAACGCAACCACTGAGCGCGACAAACTGACCTAACCAGCATACCTGTGCGAGTAACAACAGTAAAAATCCTAAATACATTGGATTACGAGTGTAGGCGTACACGCCTTGCGTGACAAGGTACAGACTCTTTGAAGGTTGCGTTGGATCAACGGTTGTCGAAGCATGGTTAAATTGCCAGACACCTATTACAGGCAGTGCGATTCCACAAAATAGCAGCCCAGGCCACAACCATTGGAGGAGTACCATTTCACTATGGGGAGGACTCACCCAAATAAGCAACTGATTTAAAAGCAAGCAAATCAACAATACCGCTAAAGGATAGATTTTTAACTCTAAACATCTCATAAATTCACATTTCTCCATTAAACTGCCTACACTTAAATACTAATAAGTATTCGAGTGAAGGGCGATTCATGCGTTTGTTGTTAATTATGTTTTTCAGTGTCGCAACAAGTGCACAACCATTAAAGATCAACATTGTTTCTGATGTAATTCAAGCAAAAGATGCCACAGAGCTTGATATGAGCTTTAAGATATTACTTCAACTAACTGAACCGCTGATTGAAAGCAAAAAAATGGAAGTTGAATTTATCCCTGCAAGTCGGTTAAGAGAGTGGCGAGAATTAACCAATCAACCCAATGTCTGCCTCTACAATAAAGTAAAAACGCCCGAACGCGAGCATTTTGGCATTTTTACTCGTAGCCCTATCACTGCGTTCCCACCCAATAGGTTAGCCGTCAGCAAACAAGTAACCTTGCCTAACCAGCTCTCGCTATTTCAAGCTTTAAAAAAATTTAACCTCTCGATAGGTGCAGTCGAAGGTCGCGCATACGGACAATATATTGATGAATTCTTACTAACAAATCATGACCAGATTGTTTGGATTTCGGGTAAAGATTCAGCGAAACGACTTCGACAGATGTTAGTACTCAAAAAAGTCGATGCTATCATTGAATATACCGCCACATTTTTAGCCGAAAACCAAGCGGAGATCACTGCTTTAAGCTTCCACAAACTAGAAGAAGCCTCACAAAGTATGTATGGTTATATTGCCTGCGCGCGTTCAGCGATAGGTCAAAAAGCCATTAACTTATTCAATGCACAACTTGCTCTACCGGCTAATCAAAAAATAATCATTGATGCGCATTCCACCTCCTTTTTTGGTCAAGAAGCAGTCTACATAGCTGAAGATATCAGCAATCAATTTAATTAACGTACAAACACTTAGCCGAGAAATGAACAACAGGGATAATAAGGAATTCATCACTCTTTTAAATCATTATTTCAGAGTCAAATGTTTAGCAAACTGATTTTTCAATATCGGAACCGTACAACTATACCGATTATCACTTATATCCAAATCATCCGAACCTACCAACAATAAAAAAGGTGCTTGCGCACCTTTATCAGATTAAAACTCAAATGTTCGACTAACCATTAGCTGGACACTTGTATCATCATACGCGTCTAAGTTTGTTTGATGCACACCTAACGTAAAATCAAACCCAGACCAAGCGTAATTTGCAGCGGCTTGATAATGCACATAATTATCTTTTCCTGGTTGCCACTCAAATTTATCATCATCCAAGCTTTTCGAGTAATCGATCCCCAATAGAAAGCTCAAATTATCCGAAACAGGGAAGTTGTAATTAAACATGGCAATAAAATGTCCGGCATCTGAGCCAACAAAGTCTGGACTATACCAAAAATTTAGTTCCGCATTAGACAGGGAAAACTTCGAGTAAATCTCTGTATAATTAATATCAGAGCTATCATCGCCGCCATGATAAGTATAATGAGCAAAACCTAAATCAACTGACATTTGACTATTAATTTCAAATGCATACCCACCATAAAAATCAACTTCAACATCGGTGTCATCGCCAAAATCAACATTGGAGCCCCACGCTCCAAAATACCAACCCGCATCATTCCACCAATCGAGAGAGGCTTGCAACGCAGGATCTTCATCTGTTTGTGTAATACCGTTGAAAAGATAATCGTTTGTGAGTGACACAGTGCTCGATACATCAGCCATTGTATATGTACTGACACTGAGTAGCGCAACTGTGGATAGTTTTACGATAGAATTCATTTCACATGTCCCCTGAATTTGTTTTCATGGCTCAGTATAGTAATAAATTTGGAAGTAGACAGAATTATCAGTAAATTAGGCAGGTTCATAGAATAATAACCAAACGAATTATTTTGTTCTTGTAAATTCAATTGTCTGGCCGAAAGCTGTCACCTATACTGATAACAACGTGTGTGTATACACTTATGACCATTTCTACATCACATAAGGTGGGGCTTTGAAAAAAAGTCAATATACAGTCTTAAAATCAGCATTGACTTTGCTTGCTAGCTTAGTACTTGTTTATATTCTATTTATGCTTTCATTAGCCCAAGGAATGGGGGTATTGCACAAGGATATGTTTCCCGGCTACATCGAAACCTTCGATGTTCAAACCACGCCAACACAAACCAGTAAACACCCTTTATTATCTGCATTATTTTGGCATTCAGATGTCATTTCTAGACACAACAAATTTTATTTAGTGATTGAATCAGATTCGTCTCACATCCAAGCTATCCAGCTAAAGACCCTGTTTAGCAAAGTCATGTTTTTTACCAATATTCCATTACTTTTAATCTTAGTCGCAGCATTTTTGATTCCTGTTTTCCTCTCTATCAGGCAAAGAAATCAGCAACATAAAACCCTCAAACATCTTAACCAGCAAGCTCAAGTTTTGTTAGATGCCTTTAAAATTGACTTTTCAAATCAACAAAATTCACCTTCGAGTTTGGTTAAACTCGATTTAGCAATCACGCAGTTATGTGAGCGCGTGACCCAATACCAACGAGAAACAGAAACAAACATCGTTCAAGATAAGTTAACAGGCTTAGCAGATCGTCATGCATATTTAAGCCACCTCGAAACACAACTAAATCAAGCGCAACAAAACCAAAAAAAACAAGCATTGTTATTTATTGATTTAGACGGATTTAAACAAGTGAATGATTCTTTTGGACACAGCTTTGGGGATGAAGTACTTATTCAAGTATCCAATCGCCTTAAAAACGTCATTCGTACGCATCAATTAAGTCACCTCAATCCAACAAATTTAATCGAACAAAACTTATCCCGTCTAGGCGGAGATGAATTCTCAATTTTTATTGAAGAGCTAACCGAAGCAGAGCGTGCGGTGGATGTTGCTCAAAGCGTTTTATTTGAGATTGAGCGAGACTTCGTTTTAGGCAATAAAATTATAAAGATAGGCGCTAGTATTGGTATTGCGGTTTTTCCAGACAGTGCCTCAACCCCTTATGCACTTCTACAAATGGCTGATGTAGCCATGTACCGTGCAAAAACAGATGGCCGAGGCATTTTCCGTGTTTACTCACCAGAAATGGGCAGTAAAATGCGCCGTTATCATTACTTACTCGAAGAAATGCGTTTAGCCTTAACCAGTCAAAATTTTAGTTTGTCTTTTCAACCCATAGTACACGTTGAAGATTGCAGTATTGATTATTTTGAAGCTCTGGTGCGTTGGACACATCCGGTCGAAGGAAATATCACCCCCGCTGAATTTATTCCAATCGCCGAAGAGTCAAACCTCATCCTGGAGCTGGGTGATTGGATCTTGCAAGAAGCATGTCGGCAAATGTCCGCTTGGTTTAACGCTGGCATGCGCAAAGTGCGAATTTCAGTCAATGTTTCAGGTGTGCAGCTCAAGCATAGACCATTACATGATTGGGTCATGGCTATGTTAGGAAAAGCTGGCTTACCGGCCCACGCCTTAATGCTAGAAATCACAGAATCCTGTTTTATTGAAGCTTCTGATGCAGTGATTGATCAATTAGAATTACTCCGAAATGAAGGTGTATTAATTGCAATTGATGACTTTGGTACCGGTTTTAGCTCGTTAAGTACATTGGCTGAACTACCTGTCGATATTATCAAAATAGATAAGCTTTTTATCGATCAAGCAAATGAAAACCCTAAATACAACAAGATACTCAATTCGATTAGTGAACTTGGCAAAGAGCTCAACTTAAAAGTGGTGGCCGAAGGGATTGAACACGCAGAACAATTTGAATTAGTCAAAAATTTAGGGATTCAATGTGTCCAAGGTTATTTAGTCAGCCGCCCAGAATCTTCTCGCAATGTGGGTAACAAAGTATTGAGCCAAAACCTCAATCACATTGCAGCAACGGGTACCGGCGTTTGGCTACCTCAAGAACAAGATAAATCGGATAAGGGAAGCTATCGCAGTTATCAGATTTAATTTTTATCACTCCAATTCTCCCCTTCTACGCATTGATAAAGTTACTCACAAATTATCCGTTTGATTTGCTAGCTATGCATAGTGTTGCAAGCTAAAATTATCCTATGTTCTCTAACCAGTTGATCCAAAAATGATATTAAAACTTTTAAAACGCACGATATTGATTGGCGCTTTCTTTAGTAGTGCGGCTTTTGCAGACTTACAAAGAGGCATAGATGCGGCAAATGTCGGTGACTTTGCCACTGCCTTGACTGAGTTTGAATATTTAGCCAGCAACAATTATGCACCTGGTATTTATGAACTAGCTAAATTATACGAAAATGGCCATGGCGTTACTCGTAATTATCAAAAAGCAGCATCATTACTTCAACAAGCCATTAATCTTAATTATGAAGATGCGATGTTTTCTCTAGCTGTTCTTTACCAAGAAGGAAACGGAGTCGCTCAAGATAACCAAAAAGCCGCTGATCTTTTTACTCAAGCAGCTAAAAAGGGTGTTGCTGCAGCGCAATTTAATTTAGGTGTGTTTTATACAAATGGCATAGGTGTGATTAAAGACTACGAAATGGCGATTGATTGGTACACCAAAGCAGCAGCGCAAAACTATACACTGGCGCAGTTTAATTTAGCTTTGATGCATTTTGAAGGTCTTGGAACCCAGAAAAGCGTCTTTAAATCATACATTTGGAATACCATTGCTGAGTACAATGGTAATAAGGCTGCAAGCGATAGCCGTAAATTAGATGAACGAAAGCTATCACCGAGTGAAGTTAAACTAGCAAAAGAACAAGCTGACGCTATTTACCAGCAGATTATCGATGGCAAGTACATTGATGATGGCAGACGTATTTAACCAATAAGGAGGCGTTCGCCTCCTTTTATATTTTGAGTATCGCCATTATGATATCAAAGCTTTGTTGTACAAAGTTTTCATCTAACTCTTTTTGTGAGTTCAATGTATATTCAGCGCTGATAAACAAGCAACCTTGGATTAACTGCACGAGATAACCTGTATCGAGCGATTTATAATGGTTTTGCTGTTTACCTTCTTCAATCATGTCATACAAAAAGCCGAATAATTGCTTAATTACCAGCTCATGGATTTGGGCTGATATCTCTGGTGAATCACAATATAACTTGAAAAATAACAGTTTTTCTGGGTTATTAACGAACCATTGCAACGCGGAGCGCCATAATCTAATTGGTTTATCAGTGTCTGTACTGGTTTTCACCGCTTGCATTAACGCCGCTGAAAACTGCTGTTTTAAATCTAAATACAGCGCATCTATCAGCCCTTGTTTGGAATGAAAATGATGAAAAATACTGCCATTGGCAACACCTGCATGCTGAGCAATTTTAGCCGTCGCTGTTGCACTAAAGCCATTTTTTACAAATAACGTTAATGCTGCGTTTAAAATGGCCTGCTTTTTATCGAACTTCATTCGCGGACAAACACGCGTTTGATCACACTCATCAACACTGAGCGATAACGGATCAGTAAAGTAGATCGTGGGTTAAAACGATAGCTTTTAAACACTGTTCGTGATTTAGAAAATGTGTTGAATCCCTCAAAACCATGATACTGCCCCATCCCGGATGCTCCCACCCCACCAAAAGGTGCATCTTCTAAAGCCACTTGCAAAACGGTATCGTTAATTGCTACTCCACCACTTCGTGTTTGTGAGATAATTCTTTGTTGGGTTTGTCGATCAAAAGACATGACGTAAAGCGCCAATGGATGTGGCCTAGCATTGATGTATGCGATCGCTTCGTCCAAATCTTGGTACGTGATAATAGGTAAAATAGGGCCAAATATCTCGCTAATTAATAAGTCATTGTGTGAAGGGAGTTGGGTGACTAAATGCGGCACCATTCGACGTTGAGGCTCGTCAATACTTGGCTCGCAAGCGGAATAAATCATGGCGCTATCTTCGCGGGCCTTAGCTAATAATGTACATAAACGTTCAAATTGTGAGCGGTTAATCACAGAGCTATAATCCTTGTCGTACAATCCTTTTGGATACATGCTCGAAAAAGTCTGCTGGAACGCTTCTATAAATGCACTTTCTTGTCCTTTTTGCAGTAAAACATAATCTGGTGCAACACAAATTTGACCACTGTTTAGACACTTTCCAAAGATTATCCGTTCAACGGCTAGTTTCATGGACATCTCTGGCGCAATCACAACGGGGGATTTCCCACCCAACTCGAGAGTGACTGGCGTAAGGTTTTTAGCCGCCGCTGCCATTACATGACGCCCGACCGAAGTTGAACCTGTAAAGAACAAATGATCAAAAGGAAGCTGAGTAAAACGCTCACTGATAGCCTGCTCGCCTTGAACAATAAAGACATTTCCATCTAATGCGGCACATACTTTGACAATAATTTGATTAGTCGCAGGAGTAAACTCACTTAATTTAATCGCCACACGGTTTCCCGCTGCAATAGCTGAAATCAAGGGGGCAAAAGTCAGGTTTATTGGAAAATTCCAAGGCACCATTATACCTACAACCCCCAAAGAGCAAGCATAAACACGAACCGTTGATGGCAACATTAACAGCCCTGAATGACGCCGTTGTGGTTTGACCCATTTAGGTAATTTCTTCAATGTGTAATTTAGATGATTGACCGTCGGTAATATATCGGCCATTAAAGAGTCAAAATCACTGCGCTGGCCATAATCTTCATTTAATGCGCTGATCAAACTGGCTTGTTCAGCCAAAAGCGCCTGCTTAAGCTGCGTAAGTAGCTCAAGCCGCTCTAAAACCGATAGCTCGCCGTGCTCTTTTACACGCAATTGCATCTCATTAAATTGTTGCTCAAGTTGATCGATTTGGGTATTCACTTATTGTCTCAATATAAACTGACTGATTAGTCAGTTTATAACTTAATAACACAACATCCTCAAGTTATTTATCTTGTCAAACAACACACTTAAAAAGCACAGTCTTTAAACTAGGTGGTCCTGATTTAACCCTCACCCAGGACCACTCAACAGATTTACATGCCGCACCTTTTTAGTTGATGAATTTTATGCTTTGAAAAAAAGCCATAACAACAAGGCAAAACAAATAATGTCAGTAATGTCGATGTAACCAACCCTCCAATAATCACACTCGCTAGTGGCTTTTGGATCTCAGCCCCAACCCCTCCGGATAGAAGCATCGGAATTAAACCTAAAGCTGACGTCAGCGCAGTCATTAGTACCGGGTTTAATCGTGAACTTGACCCTGCAATGATCGCCTCAGAAGTTGACGCTTGGAGAACTAATTGTTGATTGATACTCTGGACAAGTACAACACCATTTAAGACTGCAACACCAAACAAGGTAATAAAACCCACCGAGCTTGGTACTGATAAATACTGTCCTGAAAGGTAGAGCGATAAAACGCCTCCTATAAGCGCAAGCGGCACATTGAGCAAAATCAACAATGCTTGACCTACAGAATGAAACGCAAAATACAACAAGACGGCAATTAGACACAATGATAAGGGGATAATCCACATGAGCCGTTGCTGCGCTCGTAGCTGGTTTTCATATTGCCCGCCGATCTCAATATAATATCCAGCTGGCAACACGAGTTTATCTGTGATGGCTGTCCGTATTTCTTTAACGACATTGCCCATATCCCGACCCTGTACATTGGCTTGAACGACTATTCGACGTTGAACATTCTCCCGTCGAATTTGGATTGGCCCTGTTTCATAACTCACCTTCGCAACATCAGACACCCTCAGCCACGCCCCTGAAGGGGATTGAATCGTTAACTGACTTATGTTTTCAGGACTATTACGATACGGTTTAGCCAATCGAACAACAATATCTGAACGCTCATTGCCATCGATAATTTGCCCAACCTGCTGTCCACCGATGCCATTTTGGATCAGTGACATCACATCAGCCACCGAGAGTCCAAATTGATACAAAGCATCTCGGTTAGGCGTTATCACCAGTTGCGCTTCGCCAGATGTTTGCTCAAGACTAACCTCTGTCGTCCCAGCAACACGAGCAACAAGACGTTGTAGTTGATCGCCTTGCTCGGAAAGAATAGCTAAATCAGGCCCAAACAATTTAATCGCAAGTTGTGCTTTAACACCTGAGAGTAATTCATCAACTCGGGTCGCTATCGGTTGGGAAAAGGTCAACCTTAAACCAGGAAACACGGCTAATTTTTCCTTCATTAATGCTTCTAATTGCTTACGATTTTCTGCATTAACCCAACTTGAGTGTGGCTTGAGCCCCATATAAATTTCAATATTATTAACGGGCTCTGGATCCCCTCCTATCTCAGCACGCCCAATCCGACTGACAGCATAATCGACTTCTTCAAAACTCAGCAATAGGGCTTCGAGTTGTGTAGAAACCTCCAACGCGGTCTCTAAGTTGGCAGTAGGTGCTAACGTCACTCTTAAATTTAGGGTCCCTTCTTCTAATTCTGGTACGAACTCTGTTCCAATGGACAGCAGTATCCACAAGCTGCCTACCACTCCTGTTACAACCGATGCGATTAACACTTTAGGGTGAGCTATCGAGATAGATAACCACTGTTGATAACGTTGATTTAAAGGAACAAACCGACTTTTCTTTCGGAACTTATTACTTTTGAACATCATACTCGCTAAAACAGGCACAACAATTAATGCAACTAAGACTGAACAAAATACTGCAAACACTATGCTTTGAGCCATTGGCTTAAATAATTTCGCCTCAACTCCTTCGAAGCTAAACAATGGAATAAACACCACCAAAATAATTGCTGAAGCAAACAAAATAGGCCGCGCGACCTCTTGCGCAGCTTGAGCAATTAACTGTTTTTTTTGCAGTGAATTAAGTGGTGTCTGACTAGGTGTTTGCCGAAGACGCTTCAACACGTGCTCAACCATCACCACTGAGCCATCGACTAATAAACCGATTGCAACAGCCAGCCCGCCTAACGACATTAAATTGGCGGACAAACCAAACCAAGCCATCAGCATTAATGCCATTGCCATCGACAGCGGAATCGAAACCAATACCAGTAGCGTCGCACTTAAATCCATCAGAAACAATGCAAGAATAAGCGTAATAAACCCACCTGCAATCATTAAGGCTTCAACGACTGTCGTTACAGCTTGTTCAATCAACTGTGACTGATTATAAAAAGGTTTTAACCGAACTCCTTCTGGCAATGCTTGATTGATCATTGCCACACGCTGTTCAATCTCATCAATCGTCGTGTTGGTGTTAGCTCCCATCCGCTTAAGAACGATTCCGGTTACGACCTCACCAAGTGGCTCAATGCCTCCCTGAGCACTGCGCTGCGTCATCGTCACAGCTCCTTGGCGGATCTCCCCACCTATTGTGACCTCTGCCACATCAGATACACGTACAGCCGTACCATTAATTGTTTTAATAGCCACGTCTGCTATTTGCCCAACCCCTTGAGGGCCTGATTCAAACCAACCAGACCCTCTAACAATTAATTGCTCTGAACCTTGATTTAAATACCAGCCTCCTGCATTACGATTATTATCTTCAATGGCTTGCACAACTTGATGCTGCGTCAATTGATACGCGAGCAGTTTATTTGGATCGAGTGAGACCTGATATTGTTTCACTTGTCCACCAAACGACAAGACTTCTGTGATCCCATCAATTGGCATCAATAATAACTTAACCACATAATCATTGATGCTCCGCAAATCAACAGCGTTCAGCGTGTCAGAGCCTTCGTTAATTAGTAAGTACTGGAAAACTTGGCCCAGCCCTGATGTATTCGGTCCAATGCTTGGGATCCCAGCTTCTAGAGGTATATCATTCTTGGCTATTTGCAATTTTTCAAAGACCCACTGCCTAGCTTGATGGATATCAACACTGTCGTTGAACACGACGGTTACTACTGACAACCCCGTCTTTGAGATTGATCTCACCTCGTCAATCTCAGCTAAAGAGTACATGACCGACTCAATTGGATAAGTAATTAATTGTTCAACTTCTTGTGCACCATACCCGGGTGCCTGAGTATTGATCGTTACTTGAATGTTAGTGACATCTGGAAATGCATCGAGGGTCAACTCTCGCAGCGATAAAACCGCGCACACCATTAAAACCACGACAGCAAACAACACAAAAAGACGATTAACTAACGACCATTGAATTATTTTAGCGAACATATAACTTCCTTAATTAATGGTTGTGAGTATCGAAATTTGCCTTGGCAAATTCAGAAGCAATAAAAAATGCTCCTGACTCGACATATCGAGTCCCTGGAATGACGCCGCTTATTTCAACTTTATCGCCAAACGCAGCAATATATTCGACTTCATGACGAACAAACTCTCCGTGCTTATTTTCTACGATCAATTGCCAATCACCATCACTCGCACGAGTTAATGCGCTACGTGGGATCAGGAGTTTTTTTTGTTTTTCATCAACTCTAAAAACCACCTTCACAAATAAACCACCGTGTAATTGATGCGACTGATTGTTAACCTGTAACCTAACAACTTTCGTTCGTGTAATAGGATCAATAGTGTGAGACTCTTGGATCACTGTTGCCGAGAATTGTTCAGACTGATAATACACATCCGCATACATTCCTTTGCTAATTCCAAAAGGTAAATTGGGTGAAAACCTTGCTTCGACCCAAAGCTCTTTCTCATCTGACAGCACCATAATTTTATCGCCTGCCGCCACCCGCTGCCCCTGAGAGAAGTCATCATTTTCAACCACTCCTGAGCGTTGAGCTGTGAGAGTAAATAAGCCCAAATCTGTCATATTGCCATTATTTAACTGTGTAATCATCGAATCACTTAAGCCTAAGGCTTTTAGTTTACCCAATGACGCATTAAATTCTGTTTGCGCGCTAAATTGCTCACTCTCGCTCACAGTGCCAGGTGGCAATTTACGAATACGATGCCACATTGCGTAATTAACTAAATACTCAGCTTGTGATTGTGCGATGGATTCGCTAAACAACGTGACCAAAGCTTGATCTTTTAAGACATGATCTCCTAGCGCCACATGCCGTTTCATAATCACTGAATCTGTGCGTGAAGAAACGATATAACTTTGGTAACCATTAGCTTTTACTTCACCCACCGCGGTGAATGAGTGAATTAAAGGTTCAAGCGTTAATGGGCGAACAGAGATGTTTGCAAACTTTTTTTGTAACGCTGTGAGTGTCAGTGAAGCCGGCTCTTCATCAAAATGAGCATGAGCCGCCTCATCTGACCTATCGGCATAAGTATTTTGTATCGTGAGCACCATAATAAATAACGCAATTGAAAAAGGGTGCGTATAAAGCAGGCGTAATGTGTCCTGGTATTGTTGCCATGCATTTGGCAACAAACCAATAATAGAAATAAGTTTTCTCATTGTCGTTCTCAATAAATCAAATAGTTAAAAGTATTAAACTCTAAAAATAATGATCAATTACGCGATTGGAGGGCGCAGAACGTGTTGGCTAATATGCTGTTTATTCGAATGAAAATAGAAATATTTGTGTTCAAATTGGGGCAAGTGAGACAAAATGTGTGTTGAGTGGCTATTCCACTGACTATGGGAGCCATGACAGTGACCGCAATGGTGACAATCTTGGCTATCATGGGTGAGATTCTCTGGGTTATCAAGGTCATCGGCCAAGACATCATCCTGAAAGTGACGATGCTCTAGCTCAAGATGAGAAGCAGGATCTTGATGAACTTGATTTGCTACCACAACAGTACTCAATGATTGTAAGATAATCATAAAAATGAGTGCTAAGTAGGGTAGTTTTGGCGGCATTAGGCTGTTTATTATCAGAAAACTGTCGCAACCTTAACCAGCATTATCGATGCTGTCAACTCTCGTCATTTTCAAAAAGTGTTTTTGGCTTATTTGCTTTCGAAAAAGTAGTCATTCACCTTTGTTTAAAGCCATTCTAATTAATTGCAAGCCACCTAAATGCTTCTACACTTATAAGAGTTGCATTGCTTTTTTATCGACTATGTCAGAGGTTGAACATGGCTAAATTAAAATATGGATTATTATTAACAGGCTTACTAATCACAAGTGGTGTATTTAGCGAAGATATTGAACTGTATATCGGAGATAAAAAAGTCCAATTTGATACAAAACCTCAAGTACTGATTATTTTTGATAATTCCGGCAGTATGAATACAAAAATAGAAACGGTAGCCGGCTACGATGCCAATGAAGTCTATCCTGTGGTCTCCTCTTTTGATAACTCTCTAAATGAAGACTTTGTGTATTTCACTATCGGCAGTGGGGTGGATAATGAACTTCCGCGTACGGATAAAAATAGCGACACTAAACGTTTTCACTCAAATGTAAACGGCTGTGATACCGCACAAACATCATTAAACAAATATGGTTTTTATACCGGCTTTATTCGTGAGCATCAATTTAAAGGCAATACAGGCTCTTGGGTTGAATTAAAAGAAAACTCCGGCGCAAGCACTATCTCCGCTCTAGATTGCCTAGACGATGTACTGGCTAAAAACGGTCAAAACACAGGGATGTCTCTGAAAATTGGGGGGACAACCTACACCTCTGCCGACTCTATTTTGCAAGGCCTACCCGTTAATGGTGCATCAAAAAACGCGAACAACTTTTACACAGGTGATACCTCCCCTACAGATGCCGAAGTTACGAGCGCGACAAATGTTTTCAGCGGAGGGCAGATTGTCACGCTTTATCACCCCAACTATTTGCGTTGGTATCATGCCATAGATAAGCAAATTGTCGAATTGTCGCGACTTAGCGTTGCCCAAGAAGCCATTACTACTGTATTAAATGCAACACCAATTGTTGATTTTGGTTTAATGATTTTTAACCTCGATTACAAAGGCGAAGGCGTTCGTGATGGCGGGCGTATTATTGTGCCTTTTGGCAATAAAAATGATGACGTCATCACTAAAGTTCAGGCCATAGAAGCAGAAACAAATACCCCATTATGTGAAACGCTCACTGAAGCATTTCGCTTTTTTGCTGGTCGCAGCGTCGTGTATGCCACAGAGGATACTAATTGTTCAAAAAATAGTTGCGGCTTTAGTTATACCGGGAATACGCCAGCTTATGACACCAGTATTATGTCTGGTTCTGAGTATATCTCTCCATTTAAAGAAGGGTGTGGCAGCAATGCTTATGTTATTTTGGTGACCGATGGTGTACCAACGGTTGATAATGATGCAGATGGTTATGTATCAACCCTCATTGCGACTAAAACCGACCCAAGTAATGCGACAACGGCTCAGTCCCCTTTTGGTTTTAAAGTTGGTAACAGTAATAGAACAAGCTATTTGCCCAACCTAGCCCATTGGATGAATAACAACGATGTCAATACACAGGTTTCAGGCGATCAAAACGTAAGCTTATATACCATAGGGTTTGGTGATGGAGCTGAAGATGCCGAAGAACTCTTACTTGAAGCGGCTACTAAAGGTGGCGGTAAATACTTCCCAGCTAGGTCATCCATCGAATTATCACAAGCTTTTAGTCGTGCTTTGAGTAAAATTCTTGAAGTCAATACAACCTTCACCTCCCCTTCTGTAGCCAGTAACAACTTTGATAGAACCCGCAGTTTAGACTCTGTTTATTACGCGATGTTTTTACCACAAGAAGGCGCTCGTTGGTTAGGGAACCTCAAAAAACTAAAAATTAGTGGCACATCAGTAAAAGATCAAGATGACAAAAGCGCTATTAATAATGAAGGTAATATCAAAGAAAATGCGCGAACGTTTTGGCTGCCAAGTGATGAAGCAGCAGACGGAAACCTTGTCACAGCAGGTGGCACTAACTTGATGCTGACCCAAACACAAAATCGGACCATTTATACCAACATAGGTTCAGGATCTCCCCTACCCACTTTTAGCAAATCGAACGCGTCCACTTACGCTGGTGGAGATGCAGCTCTCGCCTCCATTATGAATACGAGCGAAGCTGAACTCTCAAATTTATTTAAGTGGACAGAAGGCTATGATGTCGACGATGACAATGGTAATCAGAATACACAAGAAAAGCGTCAAGATATTATGGCAGATCCACTTCATTCAAAACCTTTAGCGATTAATTATGGTGATGGGAACGTGCGAATCTTAGTTGGGACAAATGGCGGCTTTGTTCACATGTTCAAAGACAACGGTGACACAGTATCTGAAGAATGGTCATTTATCCCTTATGAATTATATGGAAATTTAGCGACATTACGTGACAACACCGGTGGTAAAAAAATCTATGGGATGGATGGATCTCCAGCGGTATACTTTGATGACAAAAATGATAATGGTGTGGTCGATCCGGGTGACCGTGTCTGGGCATATATAGGAATGCGAAGAGGTGGCTCAAGTTATTATGCACTAGATATTTCTAAACCGGACTCTCCCTCTATGCTATGGGGCTCACCACTTACCCCTTCTGATCCTGGTTTTAACGAGCTTGGCCAGTCTTGGTCACGTCCAAAAGTGACATTCATCGATATTGATGGCGCTGGAAACCTGCCTGTACTAGTCATTGGTGCAGGCTACGACTTGAATAAAGATAACGATGCCATCACACCTGATTCGTCAGGGAGAGGGCTATTTATAGTTAACGCACAAACTAAAGCATTGCTATGGAGTCTAACGCCCGCAAGTTCAAATGGCACGAATAAGCAGTTTGATGGCCTGCATAGTGTCCCTAGTGATATCGCGACTTTAGATTCAGATTATGACGGATATACCGATAGACTTTATTTTACGGATTCTGGTGGCGACGTCTGGCGCGTCGATATGCCAAGTTCTAATCCATTTGATGGAGATGCCCCTTGGACAACAATTCAACTTGCCAGCTTAAGTAGTAGCAGTAGCCCAAATGACCGACGTTTTTTCTCTCAGCCAGAAGTAGCACGAACCTACTTCAGTAAAATTACTAAGACTAGCGTGACAGAAAATGGCGAGACGACCACGACATACGCGAGAAAAACACAACCCTATGAAGCTATTTTGGTAGGCAGTGGAAATCGTGCTCACCCGACGTACCGAAATACATCAGACGGTTTGTTTATGCTTCGTGATGAAAACACAGTGACAAAATCGTTTGTTAAAACTGAAGATATTCCTGATGTTATTACCATCGATAAATTGATGGATATTACAAATGACCCATTTTCGAATAGCGTATCAAATCCAGAGGGATTTAAAGAGCTTGAGATTGATCTAGCAGCATTTAATGGGTGGAAATACCGACTAGCTAGTGGTGAAAAATCGTTATCAAAAGCAACCGTTGTTGGCGGTATTGCATATTACACCAGTTTTTTACCCTCTGAAAATAATGATTTAGAACAATGTGTACTCGATGGCGGCGGCGGCTCTTTATATGCATTTCATCTGCATTATGGAACGAAAATCTACGATAATTTAACCATAGATGTTGGCAATCGAGTACCTGATACACCACAACTATTTTTTGGTGATCATGATGGGAATAGTCAATTTTTGTTAATTGGTGTGGGCGCCGGAGAAGATGCCAGTGGAACTGTACAAGCAAAATCGATTGTCAATAATCTAGTCCCTACAGACCTAGATGGTGATGGGAAAATTGACCTCGTGCAACAAGGTGCAGGCTTTTTTGGCTTAAAAACACACCGAACCTACCTGTACAGAGAGCAAAAATAAAGCAAAGCTAACATTGAAAGGTAACATTATGAAATACTCATTCGCTCTATTGATATTGGCTTTCACAGTTTGTGCGCATGCAAAAGAGCAGCGATACCCTTATAAATGTCATATTGAAATTGCAGACAAACAACAAGCTATCATTGATGTAATGACAAAAATAAATAGTAACATTGCGGCAACGAAAGTCGCAGCAAAAAGCAAATTCAGTTGGCCTCAGCAAAAAAAGCAGCATATAGCCAAAATACACCAGTGTATTCCTGCATCATCAAAATTTTCGAGTGTCGAAATTAACAAACTCGACGAGGATACACTGAGATAAGCAATGAATATGGCAAGTTGATAGAGCGGTTAATGACGACAGCCACTCGTCTCGACCTGAAGTACAGACTCACTGACTTTAAACTGTAGCTTTAATATTTTTTCTATTTCATGGCGGCACATTTCATCATGTTTTTCAATTGTACAAGCGTGTTTTAAGACTATATGCGCTCCGACTATGAAACGATTATCCAGTGCTTTCACCGTTAGGTTATGTACATTTTCTATGTGTTCAATTTTCAGCATTGCGGCTTCTATTTTCTTGAGCGATGGTAAACGTGGTTTTGCGAAAAACAAGCCCCTCAAACAATGAGTTATTAACTTCAAACCAGTAAATAATACGAACACAGAAATCAGCATACTAGAGAGCACATCCACCACTAACCAGCCGGTGAAATGAATAATCACGCTCGCGATAAAAGTCGACACAGTCGATAGTAAGTCAAAAAAGGTATGAAGAAATACCGCATAAACATTAATACTATCTTTTCGCCCTTTGTATAACACCCAAGCAGCTGCTGCATGAAACAAAAAACCAATCGCAGCAACACTCGACATAACAAACGTATTAATAGCTAACTCTTCACCATGGTGATGCTCGAAAAACCGCTCGCTGCCTTTAAATAAAATAAAACTGCTAATTAGCAAATACAGCGTACCGTTAATTAACCCACCCGTTAACTCAGCTTTTTGATAACCATCGTGGTACGTTTTCGCTAATTTAACCGCGATAGAAGATGCAATGAGTGCAATAAATAAAGAACTGTTATGAATAAATAAATGGCCGGCATCAGCTAAGACCGCTAACGAATTAGCATAATAGGCGCCAAACAACTGGATGACCATAAATGTGCAGGTAATAGCCAGTGCAATTAATAAACGTCGGCGGGAAGCCTGATGAGTTGTTATATCTGTCATTAAGAAAAAAGGGCCTTTGCCAAGCTGTGCAAGTTTAGTATCAATAATGGCAAGGGTGACGTCTTGCAAATTAAATATGTTATATAGTCTCAATTGTATAAGTTAAGTCGTAGAAAAGCACTCAATATTTAGAATATTCAGCTCAAACTCTAGTAGATGCCTTTTTTTTAAACGCCTATCGTGATAAGTTCTGCACATTGTATACAATCCGGAGTGTGAGATGACTATTGGTGTAGGTGGTTCAACCCCAGAACAAGAATTAGCAAATTTGAGCGATATGACCTTAGATATTCAGCCTATTGAGGAAAGTGAATATCAAACAAGGATCAGTCGCGCACAAACTTTAATGAAACAAAACAATATTGCTGCGATGTATCTCGATGCTGGTACGAACTTATATTATTTTACTGGCTTAAAGTGGTATAAAAGTGAGCGAATGGTGGGTGCAATACTTCCGGCTGATGGAGAGCTTGCTTTCATCGCTCCTTTTTTTGAGGAAGGTTCATTACGTGACCACATGTTAATCCAAGGTCAATTTATTGGCTGGCAAGAACATGAAAGCCCCTACGATGTTTTCGCAGATACCCTGACCAAACTCAATATTTACCATGGTCAGGTCGCGATTGATGAGTCAGCTTCATTTTTTATCTTTGATGGTTTACGCAAAGCAGCCCCATCGCTGAGCTATGTCAATGCAGATATCATTACCGCAACATGTAGAGAACAAAAGTCAGCGGCCGAAATTGCATTGATGCAACGCGCAAAAGACATGACCTTAGCTGTTCATAAAGCGGCAGCGAAAATACTGAAGCCCGGTATGTCTACACGAGAAGTCAGTGAGTTTATTGATCAGGCGCATCGGAAAGTTGGTGCGAAAGGAGGCTCATCTTTTTGTATCGTTCTATTTGGCCTAGCAACATCCTTTCCCCATGGTGTTAAAGAAGCGCAAATATTGCAAGAAAATGACTGGGTACTCATTGATACCGGTTGTTTAGTGCAAGGTTATAACTCCGACATCACTCGGACTTACGCTTATGGACACGCAACCGATGAGCAAAAACGAGCTTGGCAAGCTGAGAAAGATGCCCAAGTTGCCGCTTTTGAACAAGCACAAATAGGTCATAGTTGTGGGTCAGTCGATGAAGCCGCACGTCGTGTGTTAGCTGAATATGGTTTCAGCCCTGATTATGATCTACCTGGGCTGCCACATCGAACCGGGCATGGGTGTGGATTGGATATCCATGAATGGCCTTATTTGGTTAGAAATAACCCCAAACCACTTAGTGTGGGCATGGTATTTAGTAATGAGCCTATGTTAGTTATTGAGCACCAATTTGGTGTACGTTTAGAAGATCATTTCTATATATCTGAAACTGGGCCTGTCTGGTTTACGCAGCCTGCGTTTAGTTTAGACGACCCATTTGGCTTAAACGCATAATCCGTTTGGGTTGAGCGGCTGCTCAGCCCAAACTTAAAATTAAATTAAACTAAACATTAAACTAATTATTTCACCGCATACTGCCCACAGCTTGTCTTATCTGTATTTACTTTTTATAAAATGATAATTAAAACATCAGCATTACCATTTTTAGACAAGGCATCTCATGAAAATCACTTTTTTAGCTGCGAGTTTAGCGCTCGGTTTAACGACTATTTCAACAAATGCAGAAACTATCCACTTTACCAATAAATTCACTAAACAAGCTGATTCACTCGTTGTCTTTGCATCTGAAGATCAACAAAGTACACAATTTAAAGAATTCGATGCCATCACCAAGGGTCAACTGAGCAAAGCTATCGCTGCGAATAAGTTCGAAGGTAAATTTGGTCAAAAGGTCGAAGTTATCGCCCCGTCTAATCTAGATTACCAACGTGTTGTAATTGTCGGTTTAGGTCAGCAAACCAAGCTAGATACCGCGGCAGTAACCCGTCTGGGCGGACAGCTATCAGCAAAGCTGAATCAAGATTCGATCGCAACTATACATATTGCCGCGGATAATATAACAACTGCCAGTAAAACATCATTTGGTGCACAACTTGCGCACGGCATCAATTTACGTGCCTACAAATTTGAGCAATACCACAGCAAAAAACGCGTTGAAAAAAACTATTCTATCGATACAGAAACAACTGAAATAGATAAGGCTGCTTATCAAAAATTACTTAATTTAGAAAAAGCGGTCTTTTTTGCTCGCGATTTAACCAATGAAACAGCCTCCGCTATGACCCCGGCAATGTTTGCAAAAGAAGCATTAAAGCTTAAGAAACTTGGGGTTGAAGTTAAAGTTCTTGAACCTAAACATCTGAAAAAATTAGGGATGGGTGCACTTGAGGCTGTCGGGCGTGGAAGCAAAGAAGGTTCTCGCCTCATAATTGCTCATTACAAAGGCAGTGACGATGCACCGATTGCATTAGTCGGGAAAGGTATTACGTTTGATTCAGGCGGCTACAGCTTGAAAACAGGCGCTTCAATCGCACGTATGAAATCAGACATGGCGGGCGCGGCGGCGGTCCTTGCAACTGTAAAAGCATTAGCACTCAATAAGAGCGATAAAAATGTCGTCGCTGTCATGGGAATGGCTGCTAATATGGTTTCAGAGCACTCTATTGCACCAGGTGATGTTGTTACAACAGCTGAAGGCTTAACAGTTGAAGTGGTCAACACCGACGCAGAAGGACGTTTAGTATTAAGTGATGCAATGTGGTATGCCCGAGAATTTTTCAAGCCGCAAGTAATGGTCGATATTGCCACATTAACTGGTTCAAAAGTCCGTGCGCTCGGCAATGAGTATGCGGCCATTTTTTCTGAGGATGATACACTTGTAGAGCAACTTACTTATGCAGGTAAACAAGTTAACGAAAACGTCTGGCGTTTGCCTTTAGGCTACAAAGACGCATTAAAGACTGATATTGCTGATTTAAAGAATATCGGCTCATACGGTCCGGGTGCAACGACGGCAGCATCATTTTTGCAACATTTTAGTGGCGATGTCCGTTGGGTTCATCTCGATATCGCTGGCAATGCATTGGCGAGTAAAGCTAAAGATGAAGTACCAAGTGGCGGTACTGGCTTCGGTGTGCGCTTATTGAACGAGTGGATAGAGACACAATCAAAGTAACTTATTGACTCTGACTTAAGGGCGTTTAAAGGCAGCTTTAAGCGCCCGTACTTTTTCTGGCTCCATATCTTTGTGGCACGCGAAATATAAATCACTTTTTGCAGCTTCTATTCTATAAATTGGCTGTAGTTTTAATAAACTTTTATCAACTGTCTTTCTAAAATCAAACTGCTCTTCGTTTAACACTAATAATTCAATTATCTCCTTTCGTGTATCCACTAACTCATAAATTTTATCAAAGTTGTCAATGACGATTAAATTCGATAACTCAGAAAACCCAGCATGTTTTAAATAATGATGACTAAAGTTGTCGCGCACGACTGCAATCTTATACTCTTTGGCGTGTTCTAACGTTTCGAGCAAAATATCACTTCCTACCAGGGCATAAAAAGATGCATTGAACCTATGTAACTTGGCAATCCAATTAAATTTGTCTTCCCTTGCCTCAATTCGGGCAATTGAAAATATACATGTATTGCGATCTCTTAGAGCTGCATTATAGGCTACAGACCATGGGTAAATCGTCAAACTATAATCAATATCCGCAAGCTTTAATGCTTGCTCTACTTTCTGTGTTGATAAACCGATTAATTGGCCTTGTGGATTCAAATACTGAAAATTAGGTAAGATTTCTGTCACGATATTAATTTTGGCAGAGGCTGAAAAGCTCAATAGCAGGGTTAACACACAGTAAACGATAATTTTCATAACAGTTGAATTTAATTTGTCATTACAGTCAGCTTAGTTTAAAAAGGTCAACATTCATATTATTTGTTACAAAACAATAAGAACGATTCTCTTCTTTAGGATTTTTATCTATACTGCCGTCACTATCCAGACCACTAATGGTAAAATTATGTGCATTCAAGGTCAGTGTTTATGTGGTGCCATTGTATTTGAAATTAACGGTGAAATATCAGATATCATTCATTGCCATTGTTCTTTATGCCGTAAGTCTACGGGCACAGCTTACGCTACAAATGGTTTTATCAATACCAATGAGTTTTCCATAACCCAAGGTAAAACCTTACTCAGCTCTTATGAAGTGAAGCCCGGAAAAGAACGCCATTTTTGCTCTCGCTGTGGTTCCCCTGTCTACAGCTCAAATCGCGATACTCCTGATAAATTACGCATTAGGTTAGGGTTAATAGATACACCAATTGAAGCTCGGCCTATATCGCACAATTTTGTTAGCTCAAAAGCAGAGTGGGACGACCTAGACGATACACTCCCCCGTTATGATAGCTTTGAACCCAGCCGGCAACAAAATAAAGTCGGCTAACAACCTGATGCTCTTTCATTTAACTGGCTATTTTTATAAAGTGCTGCGATAAACATAAAGAACCAACAACGATGAAAATCAGTAAACGCATTATATGCATTGAGCAGCTCATTCTTAATCACTATCAACACATTTGGGACTGCTGTTGCGATCATGGATTTTTAGGTGCGCGATTACTCGAATCTAAACGAGCGCCTCATATCCACTTTGTTGATATTATCCCTGAGATAATGACCAAACTAACGCAACAACTCGGGCACTTTTACCCACCCGGGCTGCCTATGAATTCAACATGGCATGTTCACTGTCAAGATGTTGCAACCATCGAGCTCCAGCAATACCCGAATGATAGCCATTTAGCCGTCATTGCAGGAGTTGGAGGAGAGTTAACGGCGCATTTAGTCACCCAAATCAGCCAAGCGCATCCTCATATTAATATTGAATTCTTACTTTGCCCTGTCAATCATACCTTTAAACTCAGGCAAACACTGGAGCAAATTAAGATGGGATTGATCAGTGAAATGCTATTTGAAGAAAAGCAACGTTTTTATGAAATAATACACGTCAGTCAACGCGCAAAAGACCAGATCAGCGCGACGGGATTTAACCGTTGGCAAGCAGATAAAACCATGCACATCCAATACCTGACTAAATTACTTAACCATTACGAAAAAAGCCGTCAACACAGTCAATCCGATCATCAAGCGTTTTTAGCTTATCAAACACTATATGATCAACTTAACAATGCCCTTTAGCCTGATCTTCATTTGATTTATACTGCCCAGATTGTTCACTACCTTTGAAACTATGCATTTACTCAAACAAACTCGCCACCCCGATGCTGAATCAAACCCTTCGACGACATTATTACGCATCGCTACTCGCGCCATCGTTTTACGTGGTGATATGATCTTGTTACTTTATACCAAACGCTACGATGATTATTCGTTACCTGGTGGGGGGGTTAATGAGGGGGAATCTCTTTATGATGGTTTAAAACGCGAGCTCGCCGAAGAAACTGGCGCATCCGATATACAGATTATTGATGAGTTTGGGCTATTTCGTGAGTGGCGGCCTTGGCATAAACCTCCTTACACAACGGTACAAATGGACTCATACTGCTATGTATGCCAAATCGCACAGACATTATCTGCCACACAATTTGAAGCGCATGAAATCAATAATGGCATGGAAGCTTTATGGATTAACATTCATCAAGCCATTGCCCATAATCACTACATCATCAAACATAGTGATAAAAAAGGCTTATCAATTGAACGCGAAACCTACTTACTAGAGCGTATTGCTACGCAGTTATTATAAATAGGAACAAAATGAGCAAAAAATTTTATGTCGTTTGGCAAGGCTTAAAACCAGGGATATATCAGAGCTGGGCCGATGCAAAACAACAAATCGATGGGCAAAAAAATGCCCAATTTATGGGCTTTACTTCAGAAGTCGAAGCAAAAAGAGCATTTAGCGCACCGTACAGTGTCGCCCTCAAAGCGCGATCCAAAACATCCCCGGCTGCCAAGTCATCAACCATCAAAACCAATCAGCCACAGTCTTCGCACCCAGTACACATATACTGTGATGGGGCCTGTTCGCCCAATCCTGGAAAATCAGGCACTGGTATCGCGACTTATCAACAAGGTAAGCTAACTGATTTGTGGTACGGGTTATACAACGCTAATGGCACGAATAATACCGCAGAATTATTAGGCCTCTTAATGGCTTTTCGTATGGCTGAAAACTTTATTGCTCGGGGTTTAACCGTAAATGTGTTATCAGACTCTAAATATTCAATTGATTGCATTACTAAATGGGCACAAGGTTGGCAAAAAAAAGGCTGGACACGCGGAAAAGGTGAAGAAATTAAAAACCTCGCACTAATTCAAGACTGCTTTGCACTCTATCAAGGCATTAAAGATCAGATCAGTGTCAGTTATGTCAAAGGTCATGCAAATATTGAAGGGAATGAATTAGCCGATAGAATGGCTGTATTCGCAAGAAACCAAAAACAAGTCGAACTCATTCCTTATAAAACCAGTTTAGACATTCAAACGGTTCTGGCTATGCCTTCTGGTTAACATAAATATTTCAATAACTTACTTAACTTTAACAATTCTTTAGTTCAAATTTAGGTAAAAATCAAGCCAGTTATCGCCCAAAATGTAGACTATTTCATCGATTTCTTTATAATTGTTTCAGATTTAACAACGAAAGCGATAGCATAAATGGACTTTTCAAGCGAAGAACTTGCTTTTTTCAAACATGTTTTTCGAGATAATGATAGTCAATCAGATCTCGATAACCATAAACTCACAGTACAAACTCAAGTGCCTAATAACCTTTCTGCAATTTTAGAAAATGCCAAACTCAGTTTGCTAGCAGAAATCAGTCATTATCAATTGTGGTTTCCGTTATCACTGCAACTAGATGAATTTGGAGAATTTAAAACTAAACTGGGCACACCGGAAGTCATCGATGTTAATGGGATTGAACGCAGCTGGCGAATTGATGCGCCCGAAAATGTCACCATTTTCGACGAACAAACTCAACAAAAATATGATGTCCTTTCTCTTTCAAGCACAGGTGTGACACTTAGGCCACAAGATTCTGAGTATTTACAACACTCATTTGATCAGCAATCACTGCAAATAAATTTACCCGATCTTGGTTCTGTGAAATTAAAACTTGAACCAGTAAGAAGCCAAGACAACATTATCAGTGCTCGCTTTCAACAATTAGAAGCAGGGAGAGAACGCTTACGAAAATTTCTTTTTAACGTGCACAGAAGCCGTTATTCACATTTATATCATGACTTAAAATAATGACTCACTAGCCACTTAGCTTAAATTCAGCTAGACTTCGCGGCCAACTAAAAAGGGCCTCAAATGATTGATCAGTTACGCACCCATCTAGAACAACTTGGTGAACCTTACGTAGAAAAAAATGCCATCTTCAAAATTAAGGTTATTCCTATTTTCTGCGCCATCTCAATAAAAAAAGATCACAAAAACGAAGGAAAACTCACCTTCTATTCGAATCAGTTAGTTGAAATTTTACTGATTAGTTTGTTTACATTATTTGGTTTAGCTATTTTTGACCCGCAAGAAGGGTTAACTCAAGGCCCACTTCAACTGTCAATTTCAGCGTTTATGAGTTTAAATTTGCTCATCAAACAAATCGCTATCGAGTCACTTAAAACGCGCCTCATTCATTGCAAAATAATGGACAACCAGCAGAGCCTTATAGAAAATACATCTGCAACAAGTCAATAAATTAGTTATAGTGTTTAGCAAAGGTAAATTAATCAGTTAGTTAAAATGACAATACAAGTAAACGGACGCGAGAACTTTATTCCTCTGACAAAATCAGATATCAAATCCCTTTGCCAAGATTGTCTGCCAACAGAACATCTGCATGACTTCACTGCATTTTGTTCGATGTTAGAACACACACTCCACTATGAGCATTATCAGTTACTCAACACACTAAAAGAAAATTACGCCCCTTTTGACCCAAATAAAGATACCCGCGACTTACACCCGTTAACACCACAACAGCGAGAAACAGCGCAAACACTTTTTAATCACGCTTTTACTGAAGTCTTAACTAAGGCTAATTTTGAACAAATTACTGCAAATGATTTAACTCAGGCACTTAACGAAGAAAGTTTATTTAAGGTGCGCTTGGAAGTGAACTTTGATGATTTTGCTCATGTGGTCTTTTATCGTCGTGGTGAACAGCAAAAAACAGAAACCATTCGCACCTGGTGGGGGCTGCGTAAACAAACACTGAAATTTACCAACTATGATCGGGTTGCTGTGTATATCCAATTCAAGGATGAAGCCTATTTTGCCGATTCCAAGCGAACATTACTCGGTTTTGAACCGGGTGCTACCATAATAAAACTGTTCCAAAATGTACCAAAAGCTGATTTAGAGATGTTATTCCCTAATTCAGAAGTAAGAATGCGGCCCATCGATAAAGTCGTCATTGGTGGTTCGGCCATTATTGGAGGGGCCATTGTATTAATTACAAAATTGGGTGCCTCGATCATCTTGCTATTTGCTTTACTATCGTATTGGTTTGGATTATCAGATAAGCCCGTTACTTTAAACCAGCAACAGCTGATCGCTTTAGGGATTGGCAGTGCCATTTTCGGTAGTTTTATCTTTAAAGAATGGGGTAAATTTAAAAACCGTAAAATAAAGTTTATGAAAGCGCTCGCCGATAACTTGTATGTAAAAAATTTAGATAACAATGCAGGGGTCTTTCATCACCTACTGGATAATGCCCAAGATGAAGAGTTCAAAGAGGCACTCCTAGCTTATACCGTGCTGGTTGATGCAAATAAAAGCATGAGCGCGCAACAAATCGATCAAAAAATTGAAACTTGGCTTGCACAAAAAACAGGGATCGAAATTGATTTTGAAATTGACGACGCACTTAATAAACTCACCCGACTAGGGTTAATCACACAACAAGCTGATCTCTTTTACGCTTTTCCTATAAGCCAAGCGAATCGTATTCTCGATACGCAATGGGACAAGGTATTTGAATTTTAACCTACGGATCCGTTATTATGCGTTTTTAAGTCAACATTCCCCTAAGCATGGCTGAAACTCCTATTAAACAAAACATAACTATTTTTGATGTTGCCCATGAAGCGGGCGTCTCAAAGTCCACAGTTTCATTGGTTTTAACCGATAGCGACAAAACATCTGATAAAACCAAACAAAAGGTCATCGCCGCCATTGAGAAATTAGGATATGTCTACAACCGCGAAGCTGCATCATTACGCAGCAAGCGTTCGAAAATTGTCGGTGTATTAATTAATGACTTAACCAACCCTTATTCTGCCCAATTGGCGGTTGGCCTAGAACATCATTTACATCAACTTGGTATGTTGCCCATGCTGATAAATAGTGATGAAAACTACCAACGACAAAAAGACATTGTGCGAACCTTACGCGAATATAATGTTGCAGCAATCATTATGTGTCCGGCTCCTGGCACTGAAACCAATTGGGTTGATCAATTAATCAGTTCTGGTTTACCCGTCATTAATATTATGCGTGAAGTCCCCTACTCGAATGCGCCATGTGTTTTGCCTGATAATCAAAAAGGCAGTCACCAAGCAACTAATCACCTGCTTAGCCAAGGATTAACAAAACTTGCCTTTTTAGGGGGTACTGATGATATCTCTGATTTTCATCAGCGCCTAGCCGGGTTTCATAGTGCAATCAAACATGCCAATATTGATGTAAACCACTGCCCTGTGCTTCAAGCCCCCACTAATCGTCAAGGAGGCCGTGAAGCAATGAAAACACTGCTTAAACAACACCCTGATTTACAAGGTGTCGTGTGTTTTAGTGATGTCATTGCTTATGGCGCAATTGAAAGCCTAAAAGCGAGCCAGATCAATGTAGGTGAACAAATAAAAATTGTTGGATTCGATGACTTAGCTGATTCGAGTTTAATGAGCCCTGCGCTGACTACCGTTCGTATCGATGCCGATGAGATTGGTAAACGAACTTGCCAAGTTTTAACTGAAATTCTACAAGGGACCCAGCCGCCTGTTCGGACCTTAGTTGATGTGAATTTAAAAGTTCGAGCTTCGGGTTAAGAACTTTACACTTATAATGAATGAATCAAATACTATGAAAAAAGTGCTTGTTATTGGCTATGTTTGGCCAGAGCCAAACTCATCCGCAGCAGGATACCATATGATGTCTTTGCTAAAATTGTTTAAACAGCAAAATTGGCTAGTTGAATTTGCTTCCCCCGCGCAGCAAACTGAGCATATGGTTCAACTCGTTGATGAGGGCATCACTCAACAAGCAATAAAATTAAACTGCGATAGTTTTAATGATTATATCGCGACATTAAACCCAGATATTGTGATGTTCGATCGTTTTATGATGGAAGAACAGTTTGGCTGGCGTGTGGACAAATATTGCCCTGATGCAATTAAAATTTTAGACACTGAAGATTTGCAGTGCTTACGTGATGCACGATTGCAAGCACATAAAAAACAACGACCCTTTACCACTACAGACTTACACAGCGATCTCGCTAAACGAGAAATTGCCGCGATTTTACGCTGCGATCTATCCTTAATCATTTCAAGCTTTGAAATGCAGCTGCTTAACGATGTTTTTCAGGTCGAAGCACAAATTTTACATCATTTACCATTCATGGTTGCCGCAGAGAAAGTTCCAGCCCAAACCCGGCCGTTTGAGCAAAGGCAACATTTTATGACTATCGGTAATTTCCGTCATGCTCCAAATTGGGATGCCGTGTTGTATTTACAGCAGATCTGGCCGCTGATTAAAAAACAACTTCCCGATGCAGAGCTCCATATTTATGGCTCTTACCCACCACCAAAGGCTACGGCTTTGCATAATCCAAAAACGGGGTTCCTTATAAAAGGGTGGGCACAAGATGCCTATGAAGTGATGGAACAGGCCAGAGTGTGCCTCGCCCCGATTCGCTTTGGTGCTGGTATTAAAGGTAAATTACTTGATGCGATGATTATGGGCACTCCCAGTGTAACCACGTCAATTGGCGCAGAAGGTATGCATGGTGATCTTCCTTGGGGGGGGACTATTGAAAATGATCCGGTCAGTTTTGCGCAGGCTGCAGTCGCACTGTACCAAGATGTAAACCAGTGGGAAAATGCTCAACTGTGTAGTGATAAAGTGTTATCAACCTTTTATCAAGCAGAAACACTTGGTGATCATTTGATCCGACGGATTGCACAAATCAGTGCGAATGTCACAGAGCACCGCCATAAAAATTTCCTCGGGGCTATGCTTAAACACCACACTTTAGCGAGCACTAAGTACATGTCACAATGGATCACTGAAAAAAATAGGAAAACAGTGAGTTAAATCTTAAAATAATTTAAATAAACATGGACAGCAGGATTAATCACACTACAATCCGCAGCGAGAATTGTTCTGCTATTTTTTTAAGCTTTTATAGCTAATTTAGTGGCAGAACACTTAATTTAGACCTTATAACTTCGACTGGAACCCGTGTTGAAAACTGCGACATTTACCGAAAAAAGAAAATTCATAGTAAAACTAGGCAAAATGCTCCATAAATATGGTACGCCCGCCTATCGCCTTGAAGCACATCTAATTGATGTGACTACTTTTTTAGGCCTTAAAGCATCATTTATTATCATCCCAACTGCACTCACGTTTGTTATTTGGACAGATGGCCATGAAGATGAATACACCCATGCTGCGCGAGTTAACCCAGGCGATCTTGATTTGGGCTCTTTGTCTCGTACTGATGAGTTAGTTGATCAACTGTCAAAAGGTTTGATGACATTGAAAGAAGCAGATCAACGACTTGATGAAATTGACCAAATGCCAAACCCGCACAATAAGGTCAGTATTGGTGTTGCTTTTAGTATGTCATCAGGTGCTTTTGCGATGCTAATGGGCACTAGCTGGAACGACGTGTTTTGGTCAGCCATCATAGGTACGTTAGTGTATCTGTTTGTTGTATGGTCGGCGCGTTCTAAACGAGTGGCACATATGCTCGAACCGTTAGTGGCCATTGTATCGGCGTTTGTCGCCTGTACTGTGGCTGCATATATTGATCCAGCGATTAATATCCGGCTTGTCGTGCTCTCCTCTATTATTGTGTTTATTCCAGGTTTAGCGCTTACCTTAGGGCTTGCAGAGTTATCTGCGCGGCACTTAGTGTCTGGCACTGCGCGAGTGATGGATGCAATGATGTTGCTATTTAAGCTCTACTTTGGTGCGTTTTTAGGAGTCGCATTTGGTTTAGCTGCGTTTGGAGAAGTCGAATTTATTAAGCCTGAGCCGATCCCTAAATGGACAGCTTGGTTAGCTATTGCCATTTTATGTTCTAGCCTAATTGTAATTTTTAGAACAAAAGCCAAACACATTGTTTGGTCGATAGCTGCAGGCTTCATTGCCTATGGTGCAAGCTTGTGGGGTGCGATTTACTTTGATTATGCCTTAGGCGTATTTGTAGGGGCATTTGCTGTGGGTGTGTATAGTAATTTATTTACACGTATCGCAAATGCGCCAGCTGTTATTGTGGCAATGCAGGGGTTAATTGTACTTGTCCCGGGTAGTAAGATTTATATTGGCTTAAATTCGTTAATATCAGGTCAAAACTTTGTCAGTGCAGATCACATAGGCCAACAAACATTTTTAATTTTGATGTCACTGATCGCCGGTTTAATTTTCGCCAACGTCGCGTTACCGCCAAAGAAAATTTTATGATACCCAAGCCCTCTCATTAAATATGAGAGGGCTTGCTCTTTTAACCCACTCAACCCACTGATAAATTTCGATTGTCGTATAAATTTTTCTAAAATCCACACTAGAAATATACCTTTTTTTACGTTGTAGACTAGCCTTATCAAGGAACCATTTAATGGTTAATTATTACAAGGTTGATCTATGCACAATAAAAAACAACGACCGTTATTCATTTTTTTTGCTTTGTCGTTTCTCATAATTCCACATATTTTATGGGCTAAACAACCTGCTCAAGCACCAATTCATGCCCTCTTGCGACATGCTAATCAATTACTTCAACAAAATAATTTCTCGGCTCTTTATAATTTTCTACTGCCTTATGAATTAACCTATGCTGGGAATGAACAATATGATTACTTACTTGGGTTAGCTGCATTAGAATCCAAACACGCCAATATCGCAGTTCAAATATTGCAACGGGCGGTTGATATGGATGCGATGTTTTCAGGAGCCAGAATGGCATTAGCTCGTGCGTATTATACTACTGGCGATTACGAGCGCGCCCGTCATCACTTTGAATTATTGCTGTTGCAGAACCCACCCGCTCCAGCACAAAGCGCCATCAAACAATATTTAGTTAATATTGACCTACACGCTCAAAAATATACTCCACACCTGTCAGCATGGATAGAAGGCACATTAGGTTATGACACCAATGCAAATGCGTCGACAGAGCAAGACTTATTTTACGGATTTCAATTAGACGAAAAAAACATCGAGACCGCTTCCTCTTTTGCTTCTATCAATGCAGGTTCATATTACTCACACCCTTTAACTTCTCAATCTCGATTTGCCGCATCGGCGAATGCGGGACATCGAGCCAATCCCTCCGCCACTTATGTCGATCTCACATACTTGAGCCTAGATGGTCAATACCATCACAAATTCGACCCTTTTTCTGCTTATGGTTTTTTAAAAGGAACCACCACACTAATCGACAGCCATTATAATCAACGCTCCCTTGAGCTTCATAGCGGCATTGACTATGCTGCCAGCCAAACAGTCAGTTTTAATTTGCATTTAAGTATCGCTGAACAACTTTACGCTGATGAATTAAGTGTTCAAGATGCCATGAGTTATGCTTTGTGGCTCACTTCAACAAAAACCAACAGAAACAACTCACTGGTCGGGTTTTCAATCGGCGTCGCTACAGATGAAACCAAACAAGCAGACAGCCCATATTCAAATAATAAAGTAAGTGCGCGGTTATTTTATCGGATCCCATTATCCAACGCATTAAGGGCTAATTTTCAGTTAGCTTCTTACCACACAGATTATGATTCCGAGCCCGGTTTTTTTGGCGAAGTTCGCAAAGACAAACGTTATAACGGCTCTGCAGCACTCACTTGGCTAAATTTCATGGGCGAACAGTGGCAAATGACTGCTCGGTTGTCTATTACCAACCATCAGTCAACCGTTTCTTTGTACGAGTTTCAACGTACTGAAATTGGCCTTTCTGTACGAAAAATTTTTGAATAAGGATAGTCCATGAATAAGTCAACTATCATTTTTTTAGTGCTTTGTCTTAGTTTTTCTGATTTTGTTAGCGCCAACGCAGGGCAAATACTCTTCGCTATTGGTGATGTAAAAATTAAGAACAATACAACTATCAAAGCCAATAAAGGGGACTCAATACATGAAGGTGACACGATAATTACTGGGGATAAGTCTCGCGCTCAACTACTTATGTCTGATGGGGCAAGAGTATCAATTAGAGCCAACTCACTATTAACGATTGATGAGTATCAATACGCTTCTTCAGGCCAGAGCCAAGTGTCTACAACCCAAGCTAAAAGCTCTATGAGTCTGCTAAAAGGAGGGTTTAGAACAATTACTGGGGCAGTTGCATCTGGACCCGATAAATCGGGTTATCAAGTAAAAACAGCGGTTGCTACCATTGGCATCAGAGGGACCGATTATACGATTCTTTATTGCGATGATGATTGTTTATCTTTAGATCACAAAAATAATCAACCAATTAAAAATGGTCTTTATGCTGGGGTCAGTCAAGGTGCCATCGTGCTCAATAATTCTGTAGGCCAGCTACTACTCAATCCCAGTGAATCTGGGTTCGTGGAAACTCGCTTTAAAACACCTGTCAAATTACTTGGCCCACCGAGTAGCTTATTTGGTGAAACAACCGCTACGCAAAAACCAAAAGATGAAGAAGAAGCTGAAGCTGATAATGGCTCATCTTCAGATGAAACATTAATCACTGAAATTGCGACGGTGAGTAATGCGCTTCAAATGTCTGCACCAATCACTAAACCAACTGATACTACCACGACATCAAATGCTGACATTGCGAGCGCCGTTACGCCCGATAAAAGTGATATTGTCATTACTAAAGTGATAAAAGATGATAATGGTGACGATGTAGTAATTGATGATGGGCAAGCACCAGAAATTGTCGCATCAAGCCAAGCTGTCATTGCCGCTTCTGAACTTCTGAACAATTTAGGAATTGCTCAACCAATTAATGATGCTAACGATAATCAATTTGATAACAACGGAAACTTAATCGCATTTAATACATTGCTCTCCGATCAAGTCGCGGCTTTAACAATTGGCTCAGCGAGACAAAAAAACCTTGGCTATGATGCAACATCAGGCTTTCGTTGGGGTCGTTGGAGTAATGGTTTAGCCAGTATTAACGGCTCACCTTTAGATTTATCTCAACAGAGTATTCATTGGCTTAGCAATGAATCATTTGATCCCAGTGTTGTTTTAACCAAAACAGGTCAAGTTAGCTATAGTTTAATAGGTAATACAGACCCAACTAATAATCATGGCGATCGGGGGATATTAGGCAATGCAACATTCTCCGCAGATTTTACGAATCAATCCGTTACAAACGAATTATTGATTGGGATAAGAGGACTTGTTTGGCGAGCTGTAGGACAGGGCTCGATCAGTAATGGGTTTAATGCATTTACAGGCCGTTATGATCAGGTTGAAATTGACGCTGTTTCAGGTGGAAGTGGTCATTTTAGTGGCTTTTTTAGCTCAAGTAGAACAGCAGACAATTTACCGTCCGCTGCAGGGCTTGTTTATAGCTTGAAAAATCCTTCTGCTGAAGACGTAGTGTCGGGTACGGTGATTTTCTCTAATCCTAAGTTTAAAAATAGGTAAGCGCTAATGTGGTATAACACCTTAAAAACCTCACTTAAATTAGCAGTCATCACTATCATCACGGGCCTTCTCACTGCGTGTGGTGATGGAAGTCCTTCTCAAGACTTACCGGCCGCTCTGCAGCCGATCGCGACTGAAACTACCATATCCGGCAGTGCTGCAAAAGGCGCTTTGATTAACGCCGTGATTAAAGTATATAACCTTGATGAAGGTGGGAATATCAGCGATCCTAATCCTGTTTTTGAAACTACCACCAATGACTTAGGTGAATTTACGCTTACAATCCCACCAAGTGATACCCCTCGATTAATTAAATCTTTTGGCGGCAGTTACATCGATGAAGCCGATCAAGAGCCAGATATTACCCTTAAACGTAGAATCAACTTCACACCCGAGCAAGGCCTAACATCGGTGTTGTTGCCTAATCAAACATCTGTTGCCATCACGATCGCTTCAACAGCTTTGATTGCAAAAACAAAAGCTGAGAGCACCAGTAATAACTTTTTACAAACTCTCACACTCAACCAAACCAATGCAGCAACCGCTTTCGGTTTTAATATTATCGACACGGTTCCTGCCGATACCCTTTCACCTTCAGATACTGCAACAACCACTCAGATGCAGTACGCCTTAGTACTAGGGGGTCTTGCAAATCTAGTCAATCGCTATGCCTTAGAGCTCGGGTTTGGCGAACCAAACTTTTCAATCATCGAGGCGATTATCCACGATCTTTCTGATGGTATTGTTGATGGCCAGTACCAAGGAGTCCCCCTTGAGTTTGAAAACAAGTACGGCGAGCAACAAGCTTTACCACAGGACATCAGCTTAAATGAACAAATTAACCGATTCAAAAACAATAACAGTGAGAATTTTTCACAAACGCCCTCTATCACAGTCAATGAACTGATTTTACAACAACCGCAAATCACCAACTTGTCTCCGCTTGTTTCCGTTTCTCAGCCCCTTGAAGTTGAGGGACTTAAGACAGCAAGTATTACCGCTTCAGCATCAGATCCCGATGGTCAAGTAGAAAGCATTAACTGGACACAAACCAGTGGGCCAGAACTAGAGCTGCAAGATACTCACACTGAAACCCTAACATTAACTGCGCCAGACGTGCTGACTAATTCGAAAGCTTTTTTGCTTGTCAATGCCATTGACGATCAGGGAGCAGTGTCTAGCGCTACAGTAGAAGTAATAATCATAGCTCGTAATCGTGCCCCAATCATTACCTTGCCTGAGAGCTTTGAAATCAATGAACAAACTCAAGCTTCAATTGCTGCGACAATCACAGATAGCGATGGCAGTGTATCCGAAATACAGTGGCAACAAACTGCGGGGCCTAAAGTTGAATTAGTTGGAAGCAATAGCGCGACAATCCGCTTCACCACTCCTGAGGTTACTACAAAAACACCTATCAGTTTTGAGGTCACTGCAACTGATGATGATGCTGATTCAGCCTCTAAAAATATTACCATCACAATTATCCCTTTAAATATTCCTCCAAACGTGTCAGCAGGCTCACCTCAGATTATATATTCTGAGAAAATAGCAACACTCACAGGTGAAGCATCAGATAGTGACGGTAGCATTTCCTCCTCTGTCTGGTCACAAATTAGCGGCCCTGCCGCGTCAATAACTTCACCTTCATCTTTAAATACACAAATTATTGCCCCTAAAGTCAGTGTGATCTCTGATTTAACTTTTAACTTACACGTCACAGATAATGAAGGGGCAACAAGTAGTGCTGATGTCTCTGTCATCGTAAAACCTATCATAGCTCCAACTGTTTTTGCGGGCGAAGATCAAATTGTTGAATCTAATTCATTAGTGAACTTACAAGGCGCTGCATCTGACTCAGATGGTGAGATAGTATCCATAATTTGGGCACAAACGACTGGCACGGTTGTTTCTTTAGCCAATAAAAATTCACTTACCACACACTTTACGGCCCCAACCGTCACAACAAAGGTACAGTTATCTTTTAGCTTAACCGTCACTGATAATACAGGTGCAAGTACTTCTGACTCACTCATCATCACCGTCGAGCCACCCAACCTTCCCCCGCAAGTTGATGCTGGGGAAAATCAAGTCACCCATTCAGGATTGCCAGTGATCTTGTCCGGACAAGCAACTGACTCTGATGGCACTATTACCGCTTACTTGTGGGCACAAACAGCTGGCCCCTCTGTGGCCCTTTCAAGTCCAACAGAAGCTTCAACCAGCTTTACTGCCCCCATTGTTAGCACCAATCAAGTACTCAGTTTTACACTCGCTGCAACCGATGATGATGGCGCGACACATTCAGCCAGTGTCGACATCACCGTTGAGCCATCTAACCTTCCCCCGCAAGTTGATGCTGGGGAAAATCAAATCACCCATTCAGGATTGCCAGTGATCTTGTCCGGTCAAGCAACGGACTCTGATGGCACTATTACCGCTTACTTGTGGGCACAAACAGCTGGCCCCTCTGTGGCCCTTTCAAGCCCAACCGAAGCTTCAACCAGCTTTACAGCCCCCATTGTTAGCACCAATCAAGTGCTCAGTTTTACACTCACTGCAACCGATGATGATGGTGCGACACATTCAGCCAGTGTCGACATCACCGTCGAGCCACCGAATAAAGCGCCCGACATAGCTTTAACAAGTTTTCAAACTGTGAATGCAAGTCAAAGTGTCAGCTTATCCGCAACGGTAACTGATACAGATGGCACGATTAGCAGCTATTTATGGCAACAAACATCGGGTACGACCGTCGCTTTAAGTGGTGCAAACACTGCTAATGCAAGTTTTATCGCACCAAATGTGAGCCAAGACACTACATTTACCTTTACGCTATCTGTGACTGACGATGATGGATTAACTGCTTCAGCCAATACTACAGTCCTTGTTGTAGCCATAAATACACCACCCACAGTCAATGCGGGTCCGGATCAATCAATTCATGGTGGGCGTGTAATCAGTCTAGCAGGATCAGCATCTGATAATGGCTCAATCAATGCGTATGAATGGTCGCAAATTTCTGGCAATATAACTGTCAGTTTTTCATCTCCTACAAGTGCCATCACCACGATTAACTCTCCTATCGTTCAATCAAATGAAATACTTGTATTACAGCTGAAGGCGACCGATGATCAGGGCTTAATCGGTACAGACACCGTTACAGTGACAATCATGCCCCCTAATTTAAACCCCACTGCGAGTGCAGGTCTTGATACCACAGCGATCGGTAATCAGATCATCACATTAAATGGCACAGCCTCTGATTCCGACGGGACAATTTCAAGCTACCTTTGGACTCAAGCAGCCGGAACCAGCGCAACAATTAGTAATATTAACGCGTCATCTACGCAAGTTACTATTCCAGCGAATAGCTCCGGTGAAGTCCTGACTTTCAAATTAACCGCCACTGACGACGATGGTGCCATAGCTCAATCATCTGTCGATGTAATCGTCTATGCCCCAGTACTTGCATGGCAATTTAATTCCAGTCAAGCGATTCACTCCTCACCCGCAATAGACAGCAATGGCAACATCATTTTTGGCAACGATGGGAATAAAATTTATTCTATCGCTCCTGCAGGTACTGAAAATTGGCGCTATACCGCAGGTGGCGCAGTAAAAAGCTCTGTGATGATAGATAATACTGATAATATTTATGTCGGTGCTGGCGATGGGGCCGTTTATAAATTATCCTCATCTGGAGCAAATCTTTGGACTTTTGCAACCAGTGATCCAGTCATAAACCCTGTTACACTTGCAAGTAACAGTGAAGTATATGTATCTTCAGGCAATAATACCTATGTATTACTTGCCGATGAAAGCGGTACTCCCGATCAAATAGGCGATGTTAGTTTTTCAGATACGCTCTCTGCCGGTTTAACCGGCTTGCCTGGCGTTGTAAATGAAAATGCACAACTAATATATCCTGCAAGCACAGCTGTAATTAATCAAATTGAGCTTTCAAGCACACCGGTAATAACTTCTACCTTCATGTCTCCAAGCGCACCGGTCGCTTCAGGGATATCTCTACTGGGGACTGATTCTGCCGGCTATTTCATTGATAGTAATGATCTGGTGACTTATTTCGAAAATGTCGATGGAATTGTTGTGCAAACTGTTCAAATTCCTTTAGCTGATAGCAGTGTCACCCCTATCGTTATTGGCTATGATAATGATATCTATTTCGGCACACAAAATGGTTATTTTTATAGATATACTCTTAACAACGCAGGATCTAGCTTAAATTGGCAAAGTAATATAACTAGCTTGATTTCCAGTTCAGCTATTCTGTTAACTGATGGCGAAGTGATCAATTCTGTCATTTTTGGTGCTGAAGATGGATATGTGTATAGCTTAAATCCGAATGATGGCGCGCTACAGTGGAAGTTTAAAACAGCAGCAGCCATTAAAACAGCCCCTGTATTTTACAACAACACACTGTATGTCACGTCTACCGATGGTAAATTATATGCCATTTTACTTACTGGTCAGTCTCTATCAACCAGTCCGTGGCCGATGTACCAACGTGATCCCAAACATCAAGCCAATATGGATAATTCATTACAGGCTGGAATGAACTAAGTGAGTGCAGAGAATGTAAAAAAATATTTCTCCCGAGTCGTGATTTCGACGGTTGTATTTGTCCTGCTAGCTATCCACACAAGTGGTCATGTAAAGTGGTCAATCATTACAAAAGTCGAAAATTATTTGTATGATCTTCGACTATTGATGACCATGGAACAAACCATGGATAAACAAGTTATTATTATCGATATTGATGAAAAGAGCTTAAACGAACAAGGCCAATGGCCTTGGCCCAGAGATAAACTCGCCAACCTTATCAATACTTTATTTGACCATTATCAAATCAAAAGCATTGGCTTTGATGCTGTATTCGCAGAAGCAGGCTCCGCCAATTCACTTAACACACTACGACACTTGCTTAACCTAGGTGTAATTAACCAAACACAATTTCAAAATTTGCTCATAGACTTAGATGATGATCAAAAATTCAGTGAATCTCTAATAGCACGTGATGCAGTCATGGGTTTTGTATTCAAACATAGCATCTACGATACACAGCAAAATGGTGAATTGCCTATGCCGTTGGCTCCCTTAGACATGTTGAGTGTTGTAAAATCCGATCTGTACTTTGGCACAGGCTATGCCGGTAATTTACCTCTTCTACAACAGGCGAGTGGCTATGGCGGTTTTTTTGACTATATTCGAGATGATGAAACCCTAAGAAAAGTACCTTTAATTCAATATTTTGAAGACGGTATCTATCCATCTCTCGCATTTGAGTTAGCGCGGGTGAGTTTAAACTTACCTCCCATAGAGTTTCAGCTTTCGGGGAATAAACACTCCACAAGACGCTCCCTTGAGTATATTAAATTAGGTAATTATCCTATTCCTGTAGATCAAACAGGTTCTATTTACGTACCTTTTAGGGGGAGGCAAGGAAGCTTTTCTTATGTTTCTGCAACCGATGTACTGTCACGCACTGCGCCGTCTTCCCAACTTAATGATAAAATCGCTTTATTGGGCACCAGCGCTTCCGGTTTACTTGACTTACGGTCAACCCCTGTTGGAAAAAGCTATATCGGTGTTGAAGTACACGCTAACATTGTTTCTGCAATACTTGAGCAACGTTTTAAGCACGCACCTGGGTATCGTTTAGCCATTGAATTACTTAGTTTATTTGTATTAGGTCTATTGATGACCTTCATTTTTCCATTCTTACAGTCTGTGGGCGCAGCTCTGTTTCTAATAACCCTAAGTACCGTTTACACTCTGCTTAATATCTATTTTTGGCATTGGCAAAATATAATATTAACACTCGCGACTCCGTTATTTTTTATTTTGATCTGTGGCTTTTTACATCTCAATTATAATTTCTTTGTCGAACAAAAAAATAAACGCCGATTATCCAAAGTATTCAGCCAATATATTCCTCATGAATTAGTGACTGACTTTGATACTAATCAAGCAGAAATGTCACTAGCTGGTGAAAATCGAATCATGAGTGTGTTGTTTACCGATGTACGTAATTTTACCAATATGTCAGAAAAAATGACGCCCACAGAACTGACTATTTTAATGAACGAATTTCTCACCCCCATTACTCACAGTATTCATCAGCAAAAAGGTACTATTGATAAATATATGGGCGATGCAGTCATGGCTTTTTGGGGCGCGCCAATCAGCGATGAAAAGCATGCCGCACATGCTATTTATGCTGCTTTGGACATCATTCAGCAAATGGATAAACTGACCCAAGAGTTTACTGCAAAAGATTGGCCTGAAATCAAAGTAGGGATTGGGATCGCCAGCGGTGAAATGAGTGTTGGAAATATGGGCAGTGAATTTCGTATCGCTTACACGGTAATGGGTGACACTGTAAACTTAGGCTCTCGATTAGAAGGGATCACCAAAGTCTATGGTGTGGATATTATCGTCAGCGAATCAACTAAATTAGCCGCACCACAATTTTTGTATCGCACGATTGATAAAGTCAAAGTTAAAGGTAAAGATAAACCCGTAACCATTTTCGAACCACTCGGCGAAATCCAGCTCATCGACAATCAGTTAACTGAGTTAACTAGCCAATACGAAGCTGCCCTAAATTTATATTGGCAAATGCAATTTTTAACTGCGCACCAAGCATTCAGTGCCTTACATCAATCACAGCCAAGCAAGCTAATCGAAATTTATCTTGAACGGTGTCAACTTTACCAAACCAATCCACCCGCCTCGCCTTGGGATGGCTCATTTACTCATACAAGTAAATAGTCCTCAGTGCGGTTGAATCATTAGCTGCACAAGCAATTTTTCACATTCAATACGATCCATAAATTTAGGCACCGGATAATCTGGGTGCGCTTCCGCTAAAATTAGTTTTGCTAATAAAGGAATATCCCCTTGTTTTATTTGAGGGAACCCTACTGGAATACCCATTTTACGGTTGAGTAACTCAATATGTTCAATCACGCAAACAGCAGCTTCAAAAATTGATAGCGACGGCTGACATAGCCCACTATTATAGGCAATATTTGATAATTTAAAGTGAATGCTTTCTCCATACCAATGCAAAATATGAGGTAATATCACCGCATTTGCATACCCATGTGCAAGCCCATACTTGGCACCTAAATTATGGGCAAAGGCATGGACATACCCCACTGATGTCCGTGTAAAAGCTTCTCCCGCATAAAATGAGGCCAATAATAGCTGCTCTCTGTGACAACGTTCATTCAAATTGTCTAAACACAATGGTAAATGATTAAAAATTATCTCGCATGCATCGAGTGCTCGTTCATCGCTAAACACTAAGCCATTTATCCCTATATAAGCTTCTATCGCATGTGTTAAAGCATCCATAGCCGTGGTCGCAGTCAAAGAGGCTGGTAAAGCAGTTGTTAATTCTGGCAATAATACCGCTACTTTTGGCATCAAACATAAGTCCGATACAGCATATTTTTGGTGTGTATTAGGGTCAGTAAATACCGCCGCGATGGTTGTTTCTGAACCAGTACCAGCTGTAGTTGGCAAAGCATGCAAAGGAGGTAAAGATTTGAGTACTTTGAACAAGCCCTTCATTTGCAATAAAGACTTCTGTGGTTTAACGACTCGGGCACCAATCAATTTAGCACAGTCAATCACTGAGCCACCGCCAACCGCTATCAATGCCTCGCATTCATATTGCCTAAATGCACTCACCCCCATTTCAATAGTGTTGATACTCGGGTTAGGTTCAACCTCGCTAAAAATTGAATAGGCAATATTCAATTCATCCAATAAAAGGCGAATGGGTTCGAGCACTCCCAGTTCATGCAATGTTGCATCACTAATGATTAGCACACGTCGATATTGTTGGCGTATTAAGTACTCGCGCCACTGCGCGAACGCACCGTGTCCTTGGATAAGTGCAGGTTGAGGAAAAGGGTAAACACGTACAAATAATCGTAGGCCAGCATGATATAAACGGTAAAAAAAATGTCGTAACACTGTCATAAAATGCCTGTAGAGTGATGATTGTTATAAGCACAGTGGTCAATGCACTTACTCATTTACCTGAAATAGAATGAAGTACTGAGTTGTTTTGTCAAAAAAAGCGACAAAACCTCACTCATTAATATGCCTTAAGTTCAACATAAGTAAATAGCGCAGTGTATTAATCAGTCTATTTTTAATTTACCGACCAGATTGTCATAATGCTGTAACATGAATAAATCACAATAATTAGTATAGAAAATACACTCTCACTCACATAGGCAAAACAGTGACTCGTTATATTGGTTTTTCAGAACAACAATTACCTGCGGTAGCGCATTGTCAGGGCAAAGCATTTGACTACCAAAAAGACGATCCTTTTTTGTTAACCTTAGATTATCAACGGAAAAGTTATCGGGTTGACCATTCAAATCAGTTTGTATTCCATTTTTTATTATCTGATGAAGCGAAGCCGGGTGACGTTATTGTTATCAGTGCCAATGCACTGGAACACCGTAAAGCGCAATTTCATGGTGAAGCACGCCTAACATTAGCAGACATCAATCTAAAATATGTCGATATTACCATGAGTGGTCATGGAATAAGTGGTGATTATGTGATCCAACAACTTTGGCAGCGCCATAATAAAATTTTATTGTTAAAAAACCAAACTGCGCAACTTCAAGTAACACAACGTGCGGTTTTTAATGAAAAAGAGCAATCGCGCTCATCGCGATTGCTTAAGCGGATTTCCCACTTTTTGGGTTAACTCACGTTTAAAAGTACCTAGCTGACCGCTTTATTGACATTAACTATTTGATAAATGGGTGCAACTCGCGCAAAATTAGGACTTTCGCAATTAACATAAGTAGCTATGGAACAGCAGATTGCTTGTCCACAATGTGATTTATTGATTGAACTCCCTCCCTTGGCAGTCAACCAACGAGCCCATTGTCCACATTGCGGCTATCAAGTGTCCCGAGGTAATTTTCATCAAAATACCACAGTGGTAGCCCTTGCGTTTAGTGCCTTAATTATGCTTTTAAGCTCGATGTTTTACCCCTTTATTTCTTTTAGCAATCAAGGGCTCACTCAAACAATTACACTTCTTGATGCAGCAAAAATTTTATTCAATTATCACACCCCTTTATTGGGTGCCTTACTTGATTTATGTATTATTTTACTACCGATATTTGTACTGCTTAGCCATATCTTGATGCATATGGGGCTTCTCAGCGCACTGCCAAAAGCCTATAGCCGCCAATTATTAAAGTTAACCCAGACTTTAGTGCCTTGGGTCATGTCTGAAATCTTTTTAATTGGTGTGCTCATCAGTATGGTTAAAATCATGGCAATGGCGCAAATCAGTTTTGGTTTAAGCTTTTGGTCATTTTGTATTTTTGTTATTTTATATTTAGCGTGTCTGCGTAGAGTAAATTACCCATCTCTGTGGCAACAAATCGATGCATTTTCCCTCGTTAACCCGATCAATAACTCAAGGGCTATTGAACAGCAACTGAAAGCTTGCCATGTGTGCCACCAGCTGAGTACTCTCAATCGTTGCCCGCGTTGTCACACCAAAATGCACCTTCGCAACCCACAATCCATCCAGCGTGTGATGGCTTTTTTACTCACTTCTTTTTTACTCTATATACCAGCCAATTTTTTTCCTATCATGCACACTGTGGTGTTAGGACAAGATGAACCATCAACTATTCTCGGTGGCATTGTGATTCTATGGGAAATAGAATCATACCCAATTGCCATTATTATTTTTATTGCCAGTGTGGTTGTCCCCATAGCTAAAATGATCGTGTTAGCCAGCTTGTGCTTTCATGTTACATACCGAGAGCACTATAATCTCAAGCAAGCCACCAGACTGTATCAAATCACAGAATTCATTGGTAAATGGTCAATGCTCGATGTATTTGTAGTCATTATTCTGGTTGCACTTGTCCAGCTTGGCAATTTAATGTCCATCATACCGGGCAGTGGCGCATTATTCTTTTGTGCTATGGTGATAACATCAATGCTGGCCGCCCACGCATTTGATCCTCGATTAATTTGGGATACTCAAACAAAGGAACGGAATGACCCAATCAGCTGAAATTAAACAAACAGAACGCTTTTCATTCGTGTGGCTTTTACCTTTGGTTACTGTGTTTATCGGTATGTGGATGTTATACAAATACCAGATTGACCAAGGCGAGACTATTTACATCAATATGCCCTCAGCGGAGGGGATCACCAATGGTAAAACAGAAATAAAAGTTCGCAGTGTTAAAATAGGTTTAATAAGCCATACACGACTGTCTGATGATCAAAAAAGTGTCATCGCTCGAGCTGAAATAGACAAGCATTACGCCCATTTACTCAATGAAGATGCCAAACTATGGTTGGTAAAGCCCCGCATTGATGAAACAGGCATAACTGGCATGACAACACTCTTATCTGGAGTCTTTATTGAATTTTTGCCCGGTAAAAGTGAGTTTACTTCTCACCAATTCAAGCTTCTCGAAGATCCCCCCTTAATTTCTAACGATATCGAAGGAGGTCGGATAAAATTACTCAGCCGAGATGCTGAAGTCATTGATGTCGGTACCAGTGTTTTTTACAAGGGCTATAAAGTAGGCCAAGTTGAAACGGCCACCTTTGATTGGCAAGAGCAAACCATGCGATATGGTCTGTTTTTAAAAGCGCCCTATCAAAACTTAGCCACACTCAATAGTGTTTTTTGGATAAATTCGGGCATCGAAGTCGACTTAAATGCCGATGGGATCAGCATCAAAACAGGCTCATTAAGTAAACTACTGAATGGCGGAATTTCGTTTGCCGTGCCCGAGCGAGAAAACCCAGGAGAAATCGTCAAAGATGGTCATATTTATTCGCTCAGCCATGATTATAAAACCGCATTAGAACAACGTTACTTCGAACACGATTATTACATCATTGAATTCGAACAATCCATTCGAGGGCTCAAGGTCGGTGCGCCGGTCGAATATCGAGGAACCCGAGTCGGCAGTGTCGTAGAAACACCTGCGATTTTAGTCGTTGATGGCACACCGGCTCATTTTATGTCCGATAATACCGCCGTGCCAGTAATGATAAAAATTGAGTATCGACGTATTTATCATCAAGCAAAAGTTGCCAAAGATTTTTGGCAAAATAATGCAAACCAATGGATAGAACGAGGACTCAGAGCATCATTAAAACCGGGTAACCTCTTGACTGGGGCTGTGTATGTTGATTTAGATTTTTACTCCGATCCTGAACCTTATTTGGCAAGAAACCTAGGGCAATACCAAGTTTTTCCAAGTGTTTCGAGTGGCTTATCAGTATTAACCAATCAAGTATCAGAAACTTTAGCCAAAATTAATAAACTCAATGTCGAGCAATCACTGAGTCAGCTCAACAGTGCCATGAATGAATATCAACAACTCGCAACCGACATGCGTGCTTTTATCAACGCACAAAAAACCCAACGCATTCCTGCGCAATTTGCCACCAGCCTCGATAAAGTATCAACGTCCATGACTCAATTTGATCTTACCATGAAGCAATTTGCAAAAACGATGGCAGATTATCAACAGGGATCGCCGATGTATCACGATCTCAATAGCACAGTCGAGGAATTAAAAAAATTAACTGAGCAGTTGCAACCACTCACCCAGTCATTAAACGAGCAACCTAATATGCTTATTTTTGATAAAAATGCACCTAATGACTTACAGCCAAGGAGTAAGAAATGATCAACAATCCTCTGAACTTGCGTTTATTGTTAGCAACATGCAGCTTTTTGTTACTCTCGGGGTGCAGCGGATCAAACCCAGCAATCGAATATTACCAATTTTCCCATACAGCAACGATCAATCAACCTGAAGTGAATCGTACATCCGCCACCTTAGTATTGGCCGATCCGGTTCTCTTTGGTGCTATCAGCAATCGAGGCATTGCCATGAAACATTCAGAGCATCAAATGCGTAATGCCCATTATCATTTATGGGATCAACCACTCGATGGGATGTTACTAAACAGTGCAGAACAGCAGTTAGCTACAGTTTTACCTGACGTATTTATTAGTAAGAAACGTGCAGCGTTACCTTTTACAAGCCACTCGCAGCATTATGAATTACAGTGGGAATTAACAGAATTTAATGGTGGTATTACACACAATGCCGAAATTTCAGGCCTGTGGCGAATTATAAAATTCAAAAATGGCTTAGCTGATGTCGTACTTTTAAATCAATACTTCAATGTATCGATAGATTTAGAACAAGATGGCTACCGAGGCTTAGTACAAGCTCTTGAGTCAGCGTGGCAGCAAGTCGTACACCAAGCCGCCACTGAGTTCACGCACCATAAGCTAAACAAACACTGATCATAATAAGTAAGAAAACGCCTCACTTATTGCTTGATTTAGCCAACAGCGGGGATCACGCCTAGCATCTGTAATCCCTGCGCACTAATAATTATCACGCCCAATAAAGCGACAAACGCTAAAGCAGGCGTACCTCCCGCGACTCGGTACCCATCTGGCATGCTCTGATTTTTTCTTTGCTTCCAAACCATCGCAACCGGTAAGAAAATAGCTAAAACGACAAGCGCAATGGCAGCATAACCCAACGCCATAATAAACCCTTGCGGGTAAAATAATGCAAAGCCCAGTGGCGGTAAAAAAGTGACAACTGATGTTAACAAGCGATCTTTTTTACTGTTTGACTTTTTAAGTGCATCACTAAAAAAGTCAAACAACCCCAAACTCACGCCTAAAAATGAGGTGGCAAGAGCTAAATCAGCAAAAATAGTTACCGCTTGGCTAATAGCTGGATTATTCAGTAACGTCGATACAGAACCAATAAATCCCGATAAGCCTTCACTGCCTAATAACTGATGTTGACTCATCATCCCTTGGCTGACAATTTGCCACACAAGGTAAATCACCAAAGGTAAAGCCGCACCGGTAATCATCACTTTTCGTAATATCTTGACATCTTTGCCAACATATTTAACCACTGAAGGAATGGAGCCATGAAAACCAAACGAAGTAAATACAACCGGGAGTGCAGATAAAATCAATCCTTGCTCCACAGGCATCTCCAATAAATGCTGCATTTTCACATGAGGAGTCAGCATGTAAAACATGCCAATTAACACTAAAATTTTAACACTGAACAAGACTCGGTTTACTTTATCAACAGTGCTAGTGCCTAATGTAATAATAAAACCAAATAATAGAGCGAAGCCAACAGCCCCTATTTGTGGGGGTAATTGCCAAGCAAACCAATTATTAAGATTGCCTTGTAATTGCGATCCACCACCAGTGATATAGGCCGCACATAGTGCATAGAATAAAAAAATCATCGCAAAATTTGCAAGCACTTGTCCACGACGGCCTAAGAGCTGTTTTGCTAAGGTATTGAGTGTTGCATCCACATCAGCATGTTGGTGCACTTCAATCATTAAGAGCGCAGTATATGTCATGAGTAGCCAAGTTGCTAAAATCACTACGATTGACGTCGAAAACCCAAGCCCTGCAGATGCGATAGGTAAAGCGAGCATACCTGCGCCAATCGTCGTGCCCGCAATTATTAACATACTACCGATTGTTTTATTTTTACTCACTCAATACGCCTTGTTACAACATACAACTACATAGAGCGGTTAACGTAAACGTAACGCATACAAAAATAAAGTAAAATAGGTTAAATCACCTTTTTGAATTGTAATAATACTTTTACAAATAGATAACAAGACTCCGCTTTTATCAATATTAGCAATGTAAAATCAAAATATTAGCGAGCGCTTAGTGGCAATGGATTCGCTTGTGTGGTTCGAGGTAAACGCAGCTTAAACTGTCTTTTTAATAATACAAAACTTATCATTGCCTGCACTATCACTGTCCCCACAGAAACATACCACACTTGTTCCAGTGTAAAGTCACCTTGTTGACTCAAGCCAATTGCGATCACAGCAAACAGGCTAATACGTACAGCTGTACTGTACAAACCAGGTAATGTATTACCCAGTGCCTGAAACAAGCCGGAGCAAGTAAATACAATGCCGGTTGGAATAAAATTCAAACAAATAATACTCAAAAAACCAGCGGCGACTAAAATCACTTGCGGATCATCAGAGAATCCACCGACCAACTGTTGGGGGATATTAATGCACACTAAGGTCAACACAGCCATCATACTGCACGTCAATATAGCCGACCAAAAAAACGTATCTCGAACCCGATCAAATTGCTGCGCCCCAAAGTTTTGACCTGCCACTGCGGGTGCTGAAAATGCGATTGCCATAGCCGGTAAAAAGAGCGACTGCATAATGCGTGATCCTAACCCTAATCCAGCTTGGGCATCTGCCCCAAAACCTTGAATCAACCAATAAATTAACGCCATATACGCAAACATCAAGAAAAACTCTCCCCCTGCGGGTAAGCCTATTCCCAACAATCGTTTTACAATTGGGCCATTTAAGCCCCACAAAGGCCATGCGAGTGAAATAAATTTTTCTGTTTTAACAAAATATATGCACAACATAATGACAGCCGTGACCACAGATATAGAGCTTGCTAGCCCAGCACCGGCCACGCCCATCGCAACACCCGCCCCCCAGCCTGCAATCAATATCGGTGACAAAATGATATTGATGATAATTGACAACGTCTGTACTAACATAGTCGGCTTAACGATCCCAGTGCCTCGAAGCGCCGCACTGACCGCGACCAGTGGAAACTGCAACGCCATACCAGGTAAAAACCAATATAAATATTGCAAGCCTGCAACTAATGTATCTGGATCTGATGTAAAAGCGATTAAATACCGCTGCGCTCCGAGGTAACCAATAATCATAACAACTACGGCCAACAGGCTTGCTAGCATCATGCTCTGATTGAATATGGCATTGGCATCAACGTGATCTTTTCGACCAACGGCATGAGAAATCAACGCCATAGTGCCCACATTCAGAACTTGAGTGAATGCAAAGATCAAAAACATCGCATTGCCCGCTACACTCAGTCCCGCCAGCGCAGATCCCCCAAGCTGACCAACAAAATATAAATCAACTAAAAAATAGAGTGTTTGGATCAGCATCCCAACCATCATCGGCACAGCCATGGTGATTAAATGTTTCGGAATTGAGCCTTGGGTTAAGTCATTCATGATGTAGTTACGAATAAATTGATCAGCCGATAACCGTAACATATAACCTCGCCAATAACGAACGATATCGCTCAAATTACATTAAGGTTTGATTCAGTTTCAATAAGTTATAATTCAGTTATCCTTTTGGATAAATACTTTCCCTTATACATTTGTTGATGTAATCAAAGTCGGTGAGGCTCACTCACCGACTTTTTATACCATTAATTAGCAGCTCGCAATTTCTTCAAACTTTGTATCTTTTAAACGTTGCTCTGTATTTTCAAAAAGTCTGCAAACGCTTTTTGATCAACTTAAGTTGCTATAAAAAAAGTGTTTATCCTTCGCTCTTTTTACAGCAACGATCACAATCAGGCTCAAAAGATATCTCTCGCTTATTTTATTTGCACATCAAGCTTCACTGCCGATTATGGCTAGTGTTTCAAAATGACTCAGTTATAGTGTGATGAGACTGTATACCATAATGTGAATCCACTCATTGAAACAACTTGATACTCAAATTTGTCAAAAAGCGCGTTATGCACGCGATCCCCGTTTTGATGGGCAGTTTTTTATTGCCGTTACCAGTACTAAAATTTACTGCCGACCAATCTGCCCTGTCGCCCCTCCGAAAGAAGAAAATGTCCGATACTATCAAACAGCCGTACAAGCCGCCGAGGCAGGCTTTCGCCCGTGCTTACGCTGTCGTCCAGATAGTGCACCAGGCTCAAGTGCTTGGCGAGGCGTGAACACCACATTAGATCGGGCAATCAAACTCATTAATCAAGGTGCGCTACAGCAAGGAACAATCCCTGATTTAGCTGAGCGTTTAGGGATCAGCGATCGCTATTTACGATTATTGTTCGAACAACATTTTGGCCTATCGCCTAAAAAGTATGCTTTATATCAACAATGTTTATTTGCTAAGCAATTATTACATCAAACACAACTGTCGATCACAGATATTGCCTTAGCCAGTGGCTTTAAAAGTATCCGTAGATTTAATGATTGCTTTATTCATGAGCTAAAGTTAACTCCGAGCCAAACTAGAATGAAAAAAACAGTTGATACCGCTGCTTTACAGCTTCTTTTAGCCTATCGCCCCCCATTTAATGTCGAAAAAATGCTTAACTTTTATCGGGCTCGATTGATTGTAGGTCTTGAGTGGGCCGATGAGCATAGTTACGGCCGTACCTTTGAATGGCAAAAGGCCAAAGGTCACTTTACCTTAACTCATTTACCCAACAGTCACCAATTTGCCTTGAGTATCGAAATTGATGATCTGGCATATTTAAGTGCCGTAGTTGACAACATTCGCCGACTGTTTGATTTAGATGCCGATTTAGTTGCGATTGAAACCGACTTAGCTCAAGCAGTCGATAGTCAATTCACGCTTGTCTCTGGGATCAGATTACCCGGCATTTGGTCAATGTTTGAAGCTGGGATCCGTGCAGTATTAGGGCAACAAATATCCGTCAATGCGGCCAAAAACTTAGTTCAACAATTGGTGAGCTCGTTAGGAGAAAAAATCGACGAACGCTATTTATTTCCAACTCCAGCTGCGATCGCCAGCAGTGATCTGGCATTTTTAAAAATCCCAAGAACGCGCAAACAAACCCTCATCAATCTAGCCCAGCATTACTTAGTACATCCAAGCCCAGACGAGGGTAACCATTGGCTCTCACTCAAAGGCATAGGACCTTGGACTACAGATTATGCAAAAATGCGCGGTTTAAGTGATCCTGATATCTTTCTCGGAGGGGACTTAGGGGTAAAAAAAGCCTTACAAAAATCAGAGCCGACCTTTCAAGCACTCCAAGCCTCACCATGGCAAAGCTACTTAACTTTTCAATTATGGAACCAATTATGAGTCATGCACTTCGTTATGTTCAATACCTAAAAACCCCCCTTGGCACACTCGAAATTGCAGCAAGTGAGCAAGGGCTTACACATGTTATATTTTGTGGTCAACAACCCCAGCAAGCAGCCTTTACCAACACACATACACTGCAAGCAGCTCAACAGCTTACTGAATATTTTACAGGCTTACGTCGCGATTTTGACTTAGCACTCGCACCGATTGGCACAGCGTTTCAACAACAAGTCTGGCAGCTCTTATCAGCCATTCCTTTTGGACAAAGCCGCAGTTATGGTCAGCTCGCCGCACAACTCGATAACCCGAAAGCCGTGCGCGCAGTCGGTGGAGCTAATGGTCGCAACCCGCTAACAATTATTGTGCCGTGTCACCGTGTGATTGGCGCAAATGGTAAACTAACAGGTTACGCAGGCGGAGTTGAACGAAAACTCTGGCTCCTCCAACATGAGGGCATGGCAACAGATAGTTTGCTCGACAAAGATGAACTCGAGGCTGTTATTCAAACCCGCCAAGCCAAAACACAATTTTTAAACTAATTTAAGCGACCATTGCCTGCCCTACACGTTATACTAGCGGCAATTTTGATATGAACGAAGAAACAGATGATAACCTTTAGTACTAATTTTGGTGATATCACTATCGAACTCGATATGAACACCACCCCAGTAACCGCAAAAAATTTTTTAAAGTATTGCCAAGATGGCTTTTATCAGGGCACCATTTTCCATCGTGTTATTAAAGGCTTTATGATCCAAGGTGGCGGTTTGACTGCCAAAATGAAAGAAAAACCAACCCGTGATCCGATTGTAAACGAAGCGAATAAAGGCCTCAGTAATACTCTTGGCACCATCGCCATGGCCCGCACCGATGCACCTCATTCAGCGACAGCTCAATTTTTTATTAATGTCGAAAATAATGATTTTCTCGATCATATTGCGACGACTAATGATGGTTGGGGATATTGTGTATTTGGTAAAGTGATCGCTGGAATGGATGTGATCACCCAGATAGAAAAAGTAAAAACTACTATGGTTGCCGGACATGAAGATGTACCATTTGAGCCGATAGTCATCGAAAAAGTCACAATCTTAGAGTAAAAGAAGTGATAAAATGAAGTTCCTAGGTTGTTATACCGTGAACTTCATGCAGATCTATCCCGCTTTTTCGGTTTTATTGGGGGCGTTCATATATAGTTTTCGCCACAACCACTCAGCGGGACCTTGCACAAAAAAGTAGCGATGGCCATGCGCCAAACCAACTTGTAATACAGTAAAACCCATCACCCAATACAGATAATCTAACCGGGTGAAGTCCAACGCCCATGTTTGTTCCCACACTCTAAATATAAAAGCAAATACAATAGATTGGAATAGATACAAGCTCAGTGAAAGCTTGCCCACTGGGATCAGCCAACTTAAAAGGTTCTCACGACGATTGCACAGCAAAATGACGCAATGTGCATAAATTAACGCGCCAGCTAATCCGCTAAAAATCGACAAATTTCGACCTGACATACCCAAAGATCTCAGGTAGCCGTCAAGACTAGAAAGCAACACCATGACTATCACACACAATAATAAAAAGTGAGTGGGCAAACCTTGCTGAAAAAACTGACTTTTATACAAAGCCATGCCCAGTAACATCACCCCCGCAATACACCACAATGCACTGATCGGGATCGTCAATAATGAAATTGCGGTGTAAAGTGTTTGAGTCAGCAATTGTTCGATATAGCTACTGTGCATCGTCGTATAATATGCAATAAACTCTTCGCTATAACGCTCTGGTGTGTCATCTGGCAAAAAAGAAAACACCAGTGAAATAATAAAGCCTATCGCTAAATATCGAGCACTGCGTTTAAACAGCTCATTAGCTGAATCATCGAGATGATGCTTAATAAACAGCGCACACACAGCATAAGTTAATAGAATATCTCCGAAAAAAATAAAACAGCCATGCACAACACCCAGCCAAAATAACCATGTTAAACGAGACTTGATCACAGCATGAGCATCAAGCTTTTGAGTACAAAGTGACTGGTACTGGATCAATAAACCGACGCCAAATAATAGGCTAAATAGGCCAACAAACCGTCCCTCTAAAAAATAAATAGAGAAATAATTAATCACCTGATCAGAAAGTGGCGGCTCAGAAAAAGGGCTATACCCTATCTCCATCAAAGCATGAGAGTAAATATTTAAAAATAAAATGCCTAAAATTGCGACGCCTTTAAGTACATCAACTGATTGAATTCTCATAAGATAATAAATTAATGATAATGTTTGCTTAGTCTAATATTGAAGATCTTTGAGTGAAAATAAAGATGATAAATGGTCGATTATTTGTTTAAGCGGCACACCTAACAATTATTATTCATAATAACTGCTAGCGCCCAGATAGCCAGGGACATACAATTGTTTCTTAAATGTCAGCCCAAGCTTAGTTAATACCCGCTGCGAGAAAACATTATCCGCAGAGGTAATCGCAACGACTTTATTTATCCCTAGCTGACGCTTAGCATACTCAAGCACTGACTGAGCGGCCTCTGTCGCATAACCTTGTCCTGCTGCACTATCTAACAACGCATAACCAATATCAGGAAAATCAAAACTATCGCGTTTGACCAAGCCACACACCCCTATTGATTGCCCTGTCTCTTTTAAGACAACAAGATACAAACCAAACCCGAGTTTTTCATACTGGCTCAAAAAACTTGTGTGAATATGTTCTTGCGCCGAAAATAAATCCGTCACCCCTTTATCGCCTATATGGGTTTTAAAGGAGGATTGATTCACCAGTTTCAAAATAAATGGCGCATCATCTAGTGACACAAATCTCAGTTTAAGTCGTTCCGTTAGCAAAAAATACTTATCCATATCCACCCTTCAACTTGCTCGCTCATTTCGACCTATGAGCTTAGCGAAAATACCGCGGCTTGAATATGAATATTTTTTGTTGTTTTACACCCAGAAAAAGTTAAATTTGTAGCAATTTAACATAATAAAAAATGTCGCTGAAAAAAAAGACAACGCGACCTTTAAGCCACGTTATCTTTAATAAACAAATCATGCTGCAACATACAGCCCAGCATAGTTTATTGCTGATATTTCATGTGTTGTTTTAGTTCAGATAATTCAGTTATTTCTACCGCATTTTTAATCGTTGCAAAGTCGGCGTCTTTAAATTTAGTGCCACGCATTTGTACATTAATACGTGCCGCTTCACTGTTACCCATTGTTTCACTGTAGAAAGTTTTGATGTCATCTAACGTGACTTTTTCAACTTCAGCAATCAATTGAGCACGACTATTAAAATCAAAGTTTTCACGATACCAATCACCTAATAAAGGCGATAGCTCATCGCCAAGGTTTTTCGGTTGTTCTTTTAGTCCAACCAACGTTGCATTTTTAAGTTGCTCAAACGTTTCTTGAGTTACTTTATTGAGCTCTGCTACATACTGCGTTTTGAACGCATCAAAACGCGCCTGCATTTCCTTCGGTCCTTTGACTGGCGTTTGAATATACAAACCTAAACCTGCAAACTCATCAACTGGGCGAGCAAAGCCACCGACCGCATAAGCAAGCTGCTCTTCGGTACGTAATTTATCAAAAGCTACGGTACGGAAATGACTTTGCAAAATACTTGCTCGAGCTTTTTGTTTGTATCCCGCTTCAGGGTGAAACACAACATCAACAATCGCTACGTCAGCAACATCGATGTCTTTTTTCATAACAAACACTTCACCTTTTTGTGGCAGCCAGGCTTTATCACGACTATAAGTCGATACCTGATGCTCAGCTGGGATCAACGCTTGTAACTGCTTTGCAATCAGGCTGACATCTTGTTGATCATAATTTCCAAACACAAAGCTGCGGATCTGGTTACGAGCAAAAGTTGCTGAGATGAATGCCTCTAAATCAGCCACTGTTAAACTTTGTGCTGTTTGGATCAACGTCTCGTTCGAGTAACTGTTGTTCGATACTAAGTTATTAAACTCATTAAATGCTTGGTAAAATGGAAATTGTTTACCTTGATTTGCTAAATCACGACTGAAACGGTCAATCGCTTGTGCAAAACCTTGCTGATCAACGGACAAGTCTAACGCAGCTAGCCCTTGGGTAAGCAGCTCACTTTGCTTATCAGTAAAACCATTAATAGTTAAGGTTAAGCCATTTGATGCCGACACACCAAGGTTCATCCCAGCAATGCTGGCTTCTGTACTGAGTGCGCTTTGCTGCAAATTGTATAAATCAGCCCAAATAGAATACAGCACCTGTGCTTTAGGCCCAGATTCGGCTAAATCACTGTTGAGATAGACTTTAAGCAATCCTTTTGGTTGATGCGCAAACTGCTCACTGGCCACTTGCCAGATTTTCACGCCTGCTTGGTCAAACACGACTTCTGGCGTAGTCGCAGCACCAGGTGAGGTTTTAATCGCAAAGTTTTCTGGCAGCATACGATTGACGGCCGGTAAATTCATTACGACTTTACTTGGTTGTTGCCATGACGCTACCTCATCGGCTGTTAAGTCAGCTAAGCGGTATTGACCATCATAAAAATGTAGCTGGCTATCAGTTTGCTCTTGTTGACTGATGTACCAGATTTTTAAGGCTGCGGGTGTGAGTTGGTTTAAGACATTTGTCACCGCTTGTGCATCAAACTTGGCATAATAATACCCAGCATTGATCACATTATTCAGCGGATACTTTTGCATGCTGTCTGCTAAGTTCGAGACATAACCGAACTCATCACCTTTTTCTAAGAAGGTGAATTGATTATTTAACGATGTGCGAATTTCATCAAAATATTTATCATCAATGCCCTGCGTACGAATTAATTCAATGTATTGCATCACAATCGCCACAATGTCATCGCGATTGGTCATGCCCAGATCGGTTAACTCCAAATCAATGGATAAACTTCCGTAGTTACCATACATATCAGGGGCTGCACTGGCGGTTAATTGTGACACCCAGCCTTTATCACGCAAAATTTGCGCAGGTGTCCCCGGCATTTCTGAACTCAATAAATAAGCGATAAAACGGTTTGGTTTAACGGCGTAATCGGCTTGATTATTTTCGATGGTAAAATCAAGTTTCAGCTGTTTAACATCTTCATTAGGCTTGTAATAAACACGTTTACCGGCCACTTTGCTTAAGTCGAGAGAGTGTGTGACTGTGGGTTTTTCTATGTGTTTATTTTCAATTGTTGCAAAGTGTTTTTTCGCAAGCTCTGCCATTTCTGCAAGTGGTAAATTAGAAATCATCGCCACTTTCATGATATTCGATGAATAATATTGATTATAAAAATCGACAGTTTCTTGGTGCAAGCTGCTATTTTCTTTATCACCTAAGGTTTCTAAGTTACCAATTAAAAAACGATTAGCCGGATGGTCACCCATCAAATTTCGGCTCAGCTTAAATTGACCAAAAAAGTCCATTTCGCGGCGCATTGACCACTCTGCATTCACTGCATTTTTTTCTTTATCTGTGTATTCCGGGTACAGTTTGGGCGCTTTGAAAAAATCAGCGAAACGATCTAACGCATTGTCATAAGCATCGTTGTTAACTTTAAACATATAGTTCGTGATATCAAGCCAGGTGTACGCATTATGCGCGCCCCCGTTTTTAGTCATAAACTCAGAATACTCTTTGGTATCTGGGTAACGCTCAGTGCCTAAAAACAGCATGTGCTCAAGGTAATGAGCCATGCCTTGTTGTGTCATCGGATCATGTAATAAACCGACCCCAACACTCAGGGCCGCCGCTGATTTTTCAACTGATGGATCGGATACCAAAACAATTTCAATATCGTTTGCTAATTTCAGTGTTTGATATGCTCGCTTATCATTGGGGCTCACGACCAAGGTATCGGGTACTAATGTCGCTGTTGGAGACACTTGTGTGGTGGTGGAGCTACATCCTGCTAAAACAGCAAATGCAATGGCGCTAAGAGTGAGCACTTTTTTCATGTGGAGTTCCTGAATAATGAGAGTATTACATGTATGCGGTCATCATAAAAAAGGAGCACACCTTTGCCTACGGTTTATTTTGCTTGTTTGTAACAGTTTGTGAATAGCGATTAAAATTTAGCTTGAAATGGCTAAAGACTGTACTATGGGCGAGTTTACATTTTTTAATAACAATAAAAAGCGAGATAAATGATGGAAAAATGGTTATTTCTAGCGGTGCTAATACAAGTATTACTGACTCTTGTGGTGATGATCATCATGGGAAGACGTCGATTTGCGGCCGCAAAAAACAAACAAATTGAGATGAGCGCATTCAAAACCATGTCCCTCGAAAGTGCTCCTGAACCAGTCATTGCTGCTGGGCGAAACTTTTTAACGCAGTTTGAATTACCCGTTTTATTTTATGTAGCCGCTTTGATGTGCTTGCAATTAAATTTAACCGGATGGTTTACAGTGGCATGCGCAAGCTTATTTGTCATCAGCCGGATTATCCACAGTGTCATCCATTTAGGGCAAAATGATGTGCTAAAACGCTATAAGAGTTTTGTAGTGGGTGCAGTCGTATTACTTGTGTGGTGGATAGGCATGGCGGTGCAATTAATGCTGCACTAGTACTTATATATAAAATCAGCAGAGCGCACTCGCTCTGCTGACAATCACTTATTTAAATCGACGCAGTGCGACTAAACCTAAGACGCCAAACAACCACATGCCAAAGCTGCCCGACCCGGAAGATTGACTCGGTTTAGCGGGCTCTGCTTTAATCAAGGTATTTTCAAGAGGCGTAATGCCTGCATTCGTTGCGCTAGCAGGATCATCATCCAGTACAGTAACACTCATCACTTTAACAAAATTTTCGCCTGCAATATCAACATTGTCATTGCATTGCGCACTCGTGTAGTTAATTAATGGTGCTTCTTTACAAATTGTGAGGTTCATGATGCCCTCCACAACAGCCATATCAGCTGACACAACTTGTCCAAACACGGTGAAACCACCATTTTGTACATCCAAATTAGCTGAGTTATTGGCTAAATTGATAAACCATTGGTTAGTCGCGCTATCCGGGTTATTCGCTTGTTTAGCCATTGCAATGGTGCCTTTAACGTTCGAATGCTTAGGCTCATTGATAACAGCAGGATCAGTCGCAACGGATGATAAGGGGAGTTTATCATCAAAAATGAAACCACCACCTTGCATTACAAACCCCTTAATCGCGCGATGGATCACCGTCTCATCATAACTGCCCTTTTCGGCATAGCTGAGAAAGTTGGCCACTGTTGCTGGTGTAGTTTCATCAAATAAATGAAGCTTTATATTCCCTTGGTTGGTATTGAGTTCTACTAAAGTAGCCTCGGCTGTTGTACTGTACAAAGCCCCAGTTATCAACGCAGTCGCAAGTAAAGTTTGAGTAAAACGCATCGTCAAATCGGTCCCTAAATCAAAAAAGTTATCGTTGTTTTTTTGCAGAATACCGACTTAGCCCCAAAATAACTAGCGTGATTACACTTAATAACAAAACAATGTTTCATTTTATTGATGTAACTTAACCTTTACGTAACAGAACAAACAATTTATGTCGGCCCTTTATTTCTTAATGAGCATTGTTTAGGCTTTAGTTAGCTCAAAAATAACACGAACAAGGGCAAATAATGACAACAACACCCATTTGTGAGTTTGGTTTACACAAAGGCCAACAATACAGCCAATTACCCGTTTCATTTTTAAACTGGATGGTGGCCAATCAGCATAAACATGCATCACTTGCAAAACATGAGTTAGCTCGCCGCCATCGAGTACTTAAAACACACAGCGAAAGTATTGAGTAAATTTACTTTTTTCAAGTAAAGCTATTTCACCCTCGTGTCATAACATACACATACAAACTACAGTAACATTGTTATTAGCAACGTAAAGCTACTTGGTTTGATATACCGAATAGTCGTTTTTAATAACAATAGGTTTTACTATGTTACACACTCGCCTGCCTTTATTTGTATTTACAGCATCACTGCTTGGCTTAGTAAGCTGTGCCAATGACTCTGGATTAACGACAAATGTCGCCTCGAAGCCAGTCAAACGTTTTACTCTTTTACATACTAACGATAACCATGGTCGCTTTTGGCACAACGAAGACGGGGAATACGGCATGGCCGCCCGTAAAACCTTAATCGAACAATTAAGAACACAAGCCGAACAACAAGGCCATGCAGTGTTATTACTATCCGGCGGCGACATTAATACCGGCGTGCCCGAATCTGATATGCAATTTGCTGAGCCAGATTTTAAAGGCATGTCTTTACTTGGTTATGATGCCATGGCCCTCGGGAATCATGAATTTGATAACTCACTCGAAGTACTTGCCAAGCAACAAGCGTGGTCTAATTTCCCATTTTTATCAGCGAATATATTTGAAAAAGCAACAGGCAAGCATGCTTTTCAGCCCTATCAAGTGTTTAACAAACAAGGGCTGACCATCGCTGTAGTCGGCTTAACCACCACCGATACCTCAAAAATTGGTAACCCAGAATTTATTGGCCACCTTGAATTTGCAGAGCCAAGCTCAGTAACAGCCAATGTATTAAATAAACTTGCCCAGACGACCCAACCAGATATCACCATAGCGGTGACGCACATGGGTCATTATATTGATGCCAACCATGGTATTAATGCGCCAGGTGATGTGACGTTAGCTCGTTCGTTACCTACAGGGATGCTCGACATTATTGTCGGTGGCCATTCACAAGAACCCATTTGTATGGAGGCTGCCAATGTTGCAAAAGTAAATTTTCAGCCAGGTGATGCTTGCCAGCCCGATCAACAAAATGGCACTTGGATCGTGCAAGCACATGAGTGGGGAAAATATGTTGGTAAGGCTGAGTTTGAATACCAAAATGAGCAACTAACGCTGGTCAGCTATGAGTTGATCCCTGTGAATATGCAGCGAGAAAAAGTCAATGCCGATGGCTCAACGAGCAAAGGGCTCGCTCAAGCAGAAATTGCAAAAGACCCCGACATGCTGGCTTTCTTACAGCCTTATCAGGATAAGGGCGACAAACAACTGTCAGTGGCTGTTGCAACACTCACCGGCCGTCTAGAGGGTGAGCGTCAATTCGCCCGCTTTGAACAAACCAATCTAGGCCGATTAATTGCTGCAGCACAAATGGAGCGGGTAAAAGGTGATTTCGGCATCATTAGCGGTGGCGGAATTAGAAGTTCAATCAAACCAGGCGAAGTCAACTACAAAGATATTCTTTCTGTTCACCCATTTAAAAACCGCATTGCCTATGTTGATATGAAAGGTGATGAAGTGGCCGAATACTTAAGCACTATTGCCAGTTTCCCGCCAGATTCTGGTGCATATTGCCAATTTTATGGTGTCGAGCTGACTCTGGTACAAGGCAAAGCGCAGAACATCCGCATTCAAGGCCAGCCACTTGATCTGAATAAAACGTATCGTTTTAGTATTAATAGCTACAACGCGGCAGGTGGAGATGGCTACCCAAGCTTAAAGCAACATCCTGGTTTTGTTGCTACAGACACAACCGATGCCGAAGTGTTAAAACACTTTTTCATCAAACATCAACATGTTAATGCCGCAGATTACGCACCACAGGGCGAGATACAATACCTGTAGCAGAATCAAGGGGCATACTGCCCCTTTTTTTTAGTAACACGTTTAGCGCCCAATTATTTCAAAATGTTCTTGTATCACTTTATTTAAACCATAATGGTGTAACTTAGAACGAGAGCCTTCACCATGAGCTTTCGGTGGGTAATATAACTCTTTTTCTTCAGGGTGCTCAGCTAAGACTTCATCTAATGCCGCCCTAATCTCACTCAACGTTTTTTCTAAACTATTGGTAAAGTTAGGACGCTTCCTAACAGTGTGCCCAAGTTCAACCAAACGATAGAAATATTTATTAGCGAGCTCAACTAACTCTATAGGCACATCTTTGTTTTGGTTAAGCGTTACGTCTTTATTATTCAAACAGTATTCAAGTAGAGCAATATAAAAACACAGAGGTTTATTGGCCAGCGGCACAGCTTGCTCGGTCAAACTGTTGACGATGGTTTTATCTTTTAAGTTAAGCTGTAACACCAAAGGGACAACAGGCTCGTTTACTACCGGGTTTTCTTGCTCTGGCGCACGCCAACGAACAATATGGTGTCGACTCAACCATATTAATACTCCTGCCAGCAATAGTGGCCACAATGAGAAATGTGCGCGAAGGCGAATGGGTTCAAACACTACCATGCCGACGACATGGTTATCAGGGGTCACTAAATCAAATTGATGGGGGTCAGTCATCGATTGACTCGCAACGTTGCCTGTCACTTTTTGTAATTGCGTCACACTCAGAGGAAAACGATGTTCGCGAAGATAATCATTTAGTTGAGTTAAATAGGCCTCGGTAGCCTCAGGGTTTCCCATAATATGCAACCGCTCATTGGGTAAAGACAGCCTCGGCAGATCCAAGGCAATGCGATTTTTAACTTGCTCTACTGCCGATTGCTTACGTTGCTGATAATCCCAGGCTACCCCTGCGCTATAACTCAATTGTAAAGGCAGGTAAAAAAATAAAAAAGCGAGAGTAAACTTCGTGTTATTGTTCATTTTGGCTCTCCATCATTGACCCATTTTCACTGCAGATAGAATACTTCTGCGCTTGATGGAAATAACTCGACATCTGCTGCTGTGCCAAACTCAGCAGTGTTTTTTGCACTGCACAGTATAAATCAGTATTTCGTTGCTCCATTTTTAAATACCATTTACTGCCGCTGATATTATCGCTAATGGGCGTGACATAGTTTTGGGAAAAACGTTCTTGATCATCTTCTTTCCAATACGATGAAATCAAGTCTACCTCCCCCGAGGCCAGAAGTATGCGTAGTGCATCGTGAGAGTTGGCATAACGTACGTCTAAATTCTCTATATTTAAATCAAGCTTTTTTAACTGTGCTTTGGGTAAAATATGGCCTGATCGACTGGTCGGGTATTCAAGCAAGCCAATCCGTTTATCTAGAAAGTAGGCTTTATCCAGTCTCGGTTTTTCTTTCAGTGAGATAAAAAAAGCCCGATAACTTGGATAGCCAAGTACAGCCTGATAGTTATAGGTCGATTCAACCATAAAAGCTTCGACTATGTTTTCTTTCGCTAAGATTAAATCAGCAAAGCCTTTGCCTAAAAACTCAATCGAATCACTGAGCTTATAGCCCCAAAACACTTCAACCTCACCAAACTGACGCCCGACGACATCGTTTAAACACAGCTTATCTGCTATTTGGTGCGCTAAGTCTTCAGAGGGCACATACACCACCAACGTATCTTTTATACCTGCCGCTTGGACCTTACACACAGTTGACACATTGAGCAGCACAGGGATCGGATTAATCTTCTCGCTATTTAACCGTGCAGAAATAAAAAAAACACTTATTATTGATAGAAACAAAAATGTAACAATTGTAATTTTTGAGATTGAAAAACGATAAAAGCGCACTGGTTTGACCAACTTAATAAAAACCTATTGCCATTTGAACAATTATTCTTACTTATAGCAATAGGTAATTTTACCAGTAACAATTAAACTTTTGTTTTAAAAGGTTTATTAACAAGTAATTATGAATGTTATTGAGTCCTTTCTATTTAATTTCAAATAAGGACAATTTACCTCACACAAATACTTAACACTTTGATAAATGAGCGCATGAAAAGCACAATAAAAATAACCGCGACTGTCATAATTTCGACATTTTTAACCTTCAGTATGGTGAGCAAATCACATGCTTGGGCGCAAAATGGTCATCGTGTTGTGGGGCAAATTGCAGAAAACCACCTCACTGATACCACAAAAATGGCTATTCGACATTTACTTGAAGGTGACAAGTTGCCAGAAGTCACCACTTGGGCGGATGAAATGCGCTCTAACCCCGATACATTTTGGAAAAAAGAATCGGGAAAATGGCATTATATTAACATGAGCAGCGTGTCTGAGTTTAAGCCAAAACAGTATCGTATTACCGCCCATAAAGGCGAAGTGACTGATGCATACGCAGCGATTCTAAAAAGCATTGCGGTGCTTAAAAGTGAAGAAACAACGCTGGATAAAAAGCGTTTTTACTTTCGCTTTTTAACGCACTTAGTAGGAGACATCCACCAGCCGATGCACGTTGGTCGCAAACATGACCATGGTGGTAACAAGATTAAAGTGCAGTACTTTGGTAAAGACACCAATTTGCATCGTTTATGGGATAGAGATTTAGTCGAAGGCGAAAACTTATCGTTTTCTGAATTTGCGTACTTTATTGATACCAATAACAAAGAGCTGATTGCTGAGTATTTAGCCAGCGAGCCAAAAGATTGGGTCATTGAGTCATTTCACATTGCCCAGAAATTATACGAGATTGATGATGGTGACTTCTCATACAGTTATGTTTATGAGCAAAGTAACACCATGAAAACCCGCTTATTACAAGGCGGCATTAGATTAGCAGGTGTGTTAAATGCCATATTTGACCCAGCTGCAATACCTTTGGTGAATGCTTTAGGCACGAACCAACACACTGAAGTTAATAATTAATATAAAGCTAACTTTTAAAACTATAGTTACACGGGAAACTACTAGATGAAAACTCAACTACGCAAAAAGGCGCTAACACTTGCTGTTACCGCCTGTTTAGGTGTAAGTGGCGCAGCCATGGCGAATGACACGGCTTCTGCAATGAAAGGTCAAATCACTGGCCCTAACGGCAACCCTGCAGCAGGTACTAAAATTACTATTATTCACGTACCATCAGGTTCAACCAAAAATGCAGTGGTTAACGAATCAGGTCTATTCAGCGCAAAAGGCTTACGTGTTGGCGGTCCATATCAAGTCATCGTAGATTCAGATAAATTTGAAGATACAATGTTAGAAGATGTCTACCTAACACTTGGTAACACTTACCCTGTAAACGTAGCGTTGAATGCGAAATCAGATATCGAGCAAATTGTTGTTACTGGTCGCCCTATCAGCTCATTTGCAGGTGGCACAGGCCCTTCTGCGAACTTCGGTTTAGAGCAATTAGAAAACGCACCGGCTATCAACCGTGACTTAAAAGACATCGTTCGTGCCGATCCGCGTATTTTCATCGATGAAAGCCGTGGCGATGACGCTATCCAGTGTGGTGGTGGTAACCCACGTTTTAACAGCTTAACGCTTGACGGCGTGCGCATGAACGATAACTTCGGTCTAAACGACAACGGTTATCCAACTGTACGTACTCCTTTCTCTTACGATGCTATTGACCAAGTTGCGGTTGAACTTGCCCCGTTTGACGTAAACTATGGTGGTTTCACATCGTGTAACTTCAACGCTGTAACTAAGTCTGGTACTAATGAAGTACACGGTCGTGTTTTCTTCGATTACACAAATGACTCAATGACGGGCGACAAAATTGAAGGTAAAGACATCCCACAAGGTGACTTCTCTGAAAAACGCTATGGCTTCTCAGTAGGCGCACCGCTTATTGAAGATAAACTATTCGTTTTTGTTGCTTATGAAGAGTTATCGGGCGTTGAATTATTCGATTACCCTAAACTAGGTAACACAGCCGATGACTCTGTTTCGACGGCTGATTTAGCGCGTATCGTACAAATCGCACAAGACAAATACAACTACGATGCCGGTACAACACCAACAAGCATGCCAGTTGATGACCAAAAACTACTTGTAAAACTAGATTGGAACATCAATGACGATCACCGTGCAAATCTTGTATATAACTACAACGATGGTTTTAAATTAAATCAGTCAGACGATTGGGCCGTGACACTCGACAGCCACTTCTTTGAGCGTGGTGTTGAATTCACGTCTGTCGTCGGTTCTGTGTATTCAGACTGGACAGATAACTTCTCAACTGAAGTACGCATTGGTAAGTCTGACGTCGATATGCGTCAAGAATCACTCGATGCAGCCAGCAGCTTTGGTGAAGTGCAAATTAGCCACAACGGCCAAACAGTCTTCTTAGGTCCTGATGACTCGCGTCAATCAAACGACTTAGATTATGACACCACTACGTTCAAAATTGCCGGTACGTACTACTTAGGTGAGCACGAAATCACTGGTGGTTATGAGTTTGAAGAAGTCAACGTATTCAACTTGTTTATGCAACACACACAAGGTGAATTCCGTTTTGATTCAATCGACGATTTTGAAGCCGGCCAAGCTGCTCGCGTTTATTACAACAACTCTGCTGGCACAAACAATCCAGATGACGTAGCGGCAAACTTTGGTTTTGCACAACACACTTTTTATCTTCAAGATGAATACAACTTCATGGATTATGATTTAAGTGTGACTTTTGGTCTTCGTTATGACAAATTCACCAGCGATGACAAGCCAAACTACAATGCTAAATTCGAACAGCGTTACGGCTTCGATAACCAAAAAAATATGGATGGCATTGATCTATTACAACCGCGTTTTGGTTTCAACTGGCAAGCAGCTGAAAACTTAGAAGTACGTGGTGGTTTTGGTCTGTATTCTGGTGGTAACCCGAATGTTTGGGTATCTAATGCCTACTCTAACGACGGTGCGACACAAATTGGTCTTCAAGAACGTGGTGTAGATTTATTCAATACTCCTATGGTAGGCGGTGGTTTACCTATCTATGAAGTGCCGCAAGCAATGTACGATGAAATCGCCAATACACCAATTGGTGGTGGTGATGGTTCAGTAAATGCTATTGACTACGGATTCGAAATTCCTTCTGAGTGGAAATACGCGATTGGTGGTACCTACTTCACTGAAGATAACTACATTATTACCTTAGATTTATTACACTCGCAAAAGCAAGACAGTGCTATTGTGTATGATATCGGCCTTGAAGATTCTGGTAATGTTGGCCCTGATGGTCGTCCGCTTTATCAACGTAAAGATGGCCGTTCAGGTGAATACATTTTATCGAATGTGAAAGGTGATGACGGTCAATCTACGGTTCTTTCTGCTGCATTAAGCAAAGAATACGAGAACGGCATTAACTTTACAGCATCTTACGCTTTCACCAGTGCTGAAGACGTGAACCCTATGACAAGCTCTACGTCAGGTTCAAACTACGGTAATTTAGCAGCCACGAACCCTGGTAACCCAGGTCTTGCGACTTCAAATTACGAAGTACCACATCGTTTTACTTTCCAACTTGGTTACAAACATGAGTTCTTCGATGGCTACAACACTCGCTTTAACTTATTAGGTCAAGCAAGTGAAGGTCGCCCGTATTCGTATACGTATGAAGGAAGTGACCGTAACTTCGGTGATGACAACTGGAATGGTAGCCGTCAGTTAGTGTACATCCCGCTAGTTGATGATCCTAAAGTGGTTTACAATATGAGCCAAGATGAAATCAACGACATGAATGCATGGATTGAATCAGAAGGCCTAACACGTGGTCAAACACTTGATCGTAACAGCCAAAATGCAGATTGGTGGGTGAAGTTTGATGTACGTATTTCGCAAGACATTCCTGGCTTTATGGACGGTCACAAAGGTCAAGCATACTTCACCATTAAAAACGTCGGTAACTTGTTAAACGACGACTGGGGTGTGTTAAAAGAAGGCGCATTCGTTGGTAATCGTATGATCAGAAGCACTGTGAACGATGACAATCAGTTTGTTTACACACGATTTAACAAAAACAATGCTCAGCAAGACGTGAAGAACTCAGGTTCATTATGGCAAATGCGCATTGGTGTGAACTACACATTCTAATTTAAATACGCAATTTAAATAGCAAAAGACCTAAGCATGCTTAGGTCTTTTTTTATTGGAGCACATACTTTTAATCAGTTTACCAGTATGGTAAGTGTTTATTTCAAAATAGTTAATCGTTGCTCAAGCGTAGCAATGGTATTCATTAACTCTTGATATTGCTGTGACGTGAGCGCGGCTAATAGGCTGCTTTCCCAAGCTTTGGCTAATGGCACTAACTCTTGATACAGTACCAAACCTTGTTCACTGAGACTTAACACACTGGCGCGCTTATCGGTGCTGTCGGGTTGTTTAATCACATACTCTTTTTCTTGCAAGATTTTAAGCGTGCGCGATACCGTCGATTTATCCATTGCCGCACACTCTCCAAGCTCTTTCGCGTTACTGGCAGGTCGCTGGGCTAAATTAACTAAAATGCGCCATTCGGGAATACTGAGTTGGTATTGTTGTTGATACACCTTAGCGAATGTTTCACTAACGTGACTGGTTAATTGGCTTAAGCGGTAAGGTAAAAAAGACTGTAAGTCTAAGGTTTCAGTGTTCATTGGACTCATGGACGCCGTTCTTCATTTTTTATTGAGCGACAGTAGCATTTGCCAACGCCATTGCCAAACCCTTTACTTGTAACTAATCACAACGATTCCAAAACGCTCGTTTTTACAACTGTTTACATTCTCAAAATGATATTAATGAGAGTTATTATCAATAAGATAGAGCAATTCAGTCTGTTATTATCCCTTTTATTGCACAACTTTTACTTTATTTAACAATCAAGATCGGTACTATGCCCACCATCGAAAAAATGACAGCGATGTCAGTAACGTGTAGTAACATAAAATATGATAAAAATTAATCACCTTCTGGGCAAATTGCTGATCCCTACCAAACTAAGGTTAAGTGTTATACTGGCTTGCCTGATTATCATTGGCACGCAACTCTCTGCCGCCTTCAAACTCAAAGACAGTATTATGTATGAGCGCCAGCAAAAAGCCCAATACTTAATTACTGCCCTCACCTCGCAAATCAATGCGATTGCCCGACAATACGATAAAACAGTAATAGAGAAGCAACAAAAAGTTCGCGATTTACTCAACCAAACGCGTTATGGCGACTCGGGTTATTTTTTCCTGTTTGATGAGACTGGCAAGATGATCACTCACCCAATCAAACCCGCACTCAATGAGCAATCGATGGTCAATCATCACAAACCCTTTATCTCTCAAGCATTTCGTCAATTTGTAAATATCGCTAACCAACAAGGCGAAGGCTTTGTCAGTTATCAATGGCCAAAGCCTGGCTCAAATGAACAAGAGCGCAAGTCCTCATTTATTTACAAGCTCAACCATTGGGGATGGGCGATAGGCACAGGGATTTATTACGCTGATGTGGAAGAACAATTTAATAACAGTGTGATCTCCATCCTCATAGAGGCAATGTTATACATCTTTTTATTGGTAGTGGTGTCTAATTTAATCGCACGCAATATTATCAAACCACTCAATAAACTGACCCAAACTATGACGCTCATTGAAGAACAAAAAGATCTCACCATCGCACTCAAAACAGCAGGTAAAGATGAGCTCACTATGATGGCCAAAGCTTTTAATGCCATGACACAACATTTTCGCTCTGTGCTGCATACCATAACCGGTAATACCCACTCATTAGCGTCTCAAGCTGAAGAATTAGCCTGTATCACTAGTCAAATTCAGACAGGTATCATTGAACAAAATCATGGCACAGAAGCTATTTCAAAGAAAATTGCAGACTTAGATAACTCAGCCAAACAGGTGTTAGACCAAACTCACTGCGCGCTCAATAATGCCCAACACAGCGCCAAACTGACACAAGATGGCTTAACGCAACTCAATGACAATGTTACAGCTATTCGTCAAGTCGCCGACACTGTAGGCCAAGCACAGCAAACTGTTGTCAAACTTCAAAATTCTTCAGAACAAATTGGTGAAGTGCTCAACGTTATCAAACAAGTGGCAGACCAAACTAACTTGCTGGCGCTCAATGCCGCAATTGAAGCGGCAAGAGCTGGCGAGCAGGGCCGCGGGTTTGCCGTTGTCGCAGATGAAGTGCGCTCTTTGGCCATGCGTACTCAACAATCAACCGATGATATTCAAACCATTATTAGTCAATTACAAGCCGGTGTTAGTAATATGGTCACTCAAATGGATCACAGCCAAAAAGCGGCGTTAACCGGGATTGCCATTAGTGAACAAGGAGAAGTCACCCTGCAACACATCGATCGGGCGGTACGCGAAATGAGTAATATCAACACCGACATTGCAACCGCGAGCACACAACAAACGCTCGCAATTTCTGATATCGCCAATGAGATGCTACTGATTGCCACCATCGCAAAGCAGACCGAAGCAGGCGCGGCTCATACTCAAGAAGCAAGCATCGAGCTGAGTGAAATGTCACATAAGCTCAGTCAGTTAGTCAATGAGTTCAAAGTCTAAGTACTTGAAAGGTATTCATTTATATAAAGTGCAGATTGGATAATTAAAAAATGTTGCTGGTCAGCCTTGAATATACTCTCACGTGAGAGTATATTCAAATCATCTTGACACTCACAGATGAGCCATAGCATGACAGAACTCAATTATATGACCGGATTTGGTAACGAATTCGAAACAGAAGCCTTACCTGGTGCCCTGCCTGTTGGCCAGTTTAGTCCACAAAAAGTAAAATACGATTTATATGCTGAACAGTTTAATGTCACTGCCTTTACTGCACCACGTGCTGATAATCGCCGTAATTGGTTTTATCGTATTCGCCCTTCTGTGATCCAAGGCGATTATCAGGCCATCGATAACGGCTTAATTCGCACCGCCCCAATCACTGAAGCCATCACACCGCCGACCATGTTCCGTTGGGATCCGGTTGCTATTCCAAGCGAAAAAACAGACTTCATCGATGGTTTAAAAACCATGGCTGCCAACGGCAGTGCCCAAGGTCAGGCAGGAGTGGGTATTCATGTTTATGTAGCCAATCAATCGATGCAGGGGCGCTACTTTTACAATGCCGATGGCGAACTGCTGTTCGTGCCTCAGCTTGGTGCGCTGGTGCTGCATACAGAATGTGGCAAGCTGGCGATTAAACCGGGTGAAATTGCCGTGATCCCACGGGGAATTAAATTCAAAGTCGAACTACTCGATGACACCGCCCGTGGTTATATTTGTGAAAACTACGGCAACCCGTATGTTTTAGCAGAACGAGGTCCTGTCGGTGCCAATGGCTATGCCAATGATCGAGACTTCCAATACCCAGTTGCGTCATTTGAAGATATTGAAGGTGAGTTTGAACTGGTAGCTAAATTTAATGGCAATTTATTCCGTTGTGATATTGGCCACTCACCGCTTGATGTGGTTGCGTGGACAGGAAACAGCGCCCCTTACAAATACGATTTAAGCCGTTTTTGTACCATGAACACAGTCAGTTTTGATCATCCTGATCCGTCTATTTTTACCGTATTGACCTCACCATCGGGTACGCCTGGCGTAGCAAACCTAGACTTTGTTGTGTTTCCACCGCGCTGGATGGTGGCAGAAAACACCTTTAGACCACCGTATTATCACCGTAATATCATGAGTGAATTCATGGGCTTAATTGAAGGGGTTTACGATGCCAAAGAAAAAGGATTTGTACCAGGAGGCATGAGTTTACATAACTGCATGTCGCCTCATGGCCCAGAAGCCGATGTATTTGAAAAAGCCTCCAATGCTGAGCTTAAACCACAACGTTACGAAAACACCATGGCCTTTATGTTCGAATCGCGTTATGTTATTTCGCCAACTAAATTCGCACTTGAAGGCGACCACTTACAAAAAGATTACGCCAAGTGCTGGCAAAAAATCGAAAAGAAATTCACTGGTCAGGCATAAGGGTTAGACATGAAACTTTACAGCTATTTTCGCTCATCTGCAGCATATCGCGTACGTATTGCGTTAAATTTAAAGGATATTGATCATGAGTTAATACCGGTTAATTTACTCAAATCAGAGCAGCAAGCTGACCAATATCTCGGAAAAAACCCACAAGGATTATTGCCGGCGATCGAAACTGAACAAGGTGTGCTGGCGCAATCGTTGGCGATTTTAGAGTGGCTTGAAGAAACTCAGCCCAATACGCCGTCATTGCTACCTGCCGATCCGTGGCAAAAAGCGCAAGTCCGTAATCTGTGTTATGCCATCGCGTGTGATATTCACCCTATTGATAATCTACGGGTATTAAAGTATTTAAGCAGCGAACTCGGTGCAAACGACGACACTAAAAATACTTGGTACCGTCATTGGATAGAAGTGGGTTTTGCTAAAATTGAAACCATGCTTGGCACTGGGCCATTTTGTTTTGGTGACGCACCTACCCTTGCAGATTTATGTTTAGTGCCACAAGTATTTAATGCGCACCGCTTTAAAGTCGATATGACGCAATTTCCAAAAATTGAAGCCATTTATCAGCACTGTAATACCTTACCAGCCTTTATTGACGCCGCACCCGAAAACCAAATCGACGCTCAGTAGGACTAATCTATATTTCAGATGTTACAAAAAGGGTTGCTGAAATAAGCAACCCTTTAAATACTATGTTACAGACAAATTATTCATTCTTTTTATCGTCTTAAACTTCTACTTATCAATCATTTTGCATTTTCATCAAATCAGTCAAGTCTTATAAATTAGTTACATCCTGTTTTGATAAATTAACATTAAGTGTCGTTGCTTCAGACAGCTGCACCCATTTTCTGTATGTTTCATGACCAGGGCTTGTAACTTCAATATCATAAGAGCCTTTTTTCAAAATTATGCCGTCTTGGTATTTAGGTTTGATATTCATAATCCTGATGCGAGCGTTTTGCGGGTTCGAAACTACCGTTAATTTAATCTCGTTATCGGCGATAATATTTTCGTTAAAAATTGATACCGCTTCAACTTTAGTTACCTCGATCGTTTCTTCTTGAGTTGTTTGACAACCCAACAAAAGTAAGAACAAAGCTAAAGAAAATAGATATTTCATTTATTACTCCTAATAAAAAATAATCTTCCTTGTGAGTTTTTCACAAATAAATGAGTAGTTAGTCTAAAGCATTTATTAAAAATACTAAATACCTAATATATAGAAGAAAAGAAAATATATTTTAGGTTTTGGCGGCTTGCTCAATCCACTGCTGTGCTAATACCCGCTTTTCAAAAAATTGAACTTCGGCTTCTAAAAACCAATTGCCTGCCTGGCTTAGAATACGCTGCCAGTCTGCACTACCATAAATTGCAACTTTGTGGAATTGAGCCCGATGGCGAACTCCAACGACGAAATCATGCCAAGCGGCAGTAGCTGTCCAACCATCAAATAGCGTGATATCGAGGAGAACATCGAACTGCGCTTTATTAGCGTGCGGGAAAAGCGAACAAAGCATAGGACTGATTAATTCATAATCGCTACAAGTTAACGTTCCAACAGCTTTAAAACTTAATAAAAAACGTTCTGAATTACGTTTTACACCAACTGTTAAACAATGATTATTAATCTTCATTGGTTACTCACCTTAAAGAAACGAGTCTTTAAAAGATAGTTGAGTAATCTGAATTTAAAAAATATAACTAATCATTAATAAATGTTGACTTGACCGACTAACACAAATCACCAGCTAATGCATCAAGGCGTTTAAAATACATTTTCATTTTAATTAAGCCTGATTCGATTTCAAATTGCTTAATGCTAGGGGTTTTAAGCTGTTCAACTCGATTAAAGTGATTATTAAACAAAGCTACAGTACCTTCGAAACCTTGAGGAACTGTTTCATTAACCAGTTTCAACAAAGTTAAAACTAGTGGCCATTGCTCATTGATTAGGTTTTCATCCTCTAACATAGTTGTCAGTAAATCGATTAATTGAGTACGATCTTCATTTTGCATATGAATTGTTCCATGTGTATCCAGATGTGGTATAACGCTCACGGCAAAAGTTGATTTTATCGTGAGCTCTCGACAAACTAAACGTAAAGCACTGATATTAATCTAAACCACTCAGCCCTTCTTTAGCTGCCCTGTAAACCGCGCCAAGTGTAGAGTCAAACACCCAACGGATAAAGCTAAATGAAAGCTCTGCAATTGTTGTCACTACTTTGCCTGCGAATACAAGCATATGCCCGAGTAAACCTAATGTTTGTGACGCAAACGAAGCCGACGCTTTTGCTATTTTATCAAGTGTACGCGCTAACATATCATAGAACGTTAATCCGGTACCCACAGCAGCTTGCGCAACAACGGCACTATAATAACCAGCATCTTTTAACAACGTAATAAGTGCTGCGCTTAATTTATCAGACCAATGAGCGCTGAAAGTCGCTTGATTCCTATCTTCGAAATTCAACCGAACGGGCGTACCTAAAAAGTGATTTGCTTGAACAGTTAAGCTCCCCCAGTCACTACTATTTGCGGTATTGACATAACCAGGTGTTCCTTCCATCTTATGAGCTGCCCCTTTCAGGCCTTCACCGTTATCTAAACGAATTTCTTGCCCGTTAAATGGCGCATGCGTAAATGGCCACAGTGGCACTTTAGTCACAGGATCTGCACCATGCGTACAACGATAAATTTTATCGATTCTTGAGGTTGCGGATCTGGCAAACCCTTCTAACCCCACCCGAGGTGAACCAAATGTATAAAGCTGCACTGGTAAAGAATATTCCGCTTTTATCCAATCGGCTGACAATGAAGCTAACGCTCCCCCTAAACTATGACCAACAATATGGACACAACCTGTCATCTTATCTCTTATATTTGCCGTTACAAACTCCTGTAAAGCTGGCTTCATGCTATAAAACGTTTTATTAAAGCCAGCATGGACCATTTTACCAGTAACCCCGCCACTTAGACCGAAGTGGGCATCAGTTAAGCCATCACGTAATGAGGCTGTACCGCGTATAGCAATTACGGAATCTCCCTTATAATTACCTTCGCCATGCCCGACTAAACCAAAACCAGTACTCAAACCAAATAAGTGGGAAAAGAAACCACCAGAAACTCCTTGAACAGAACTCGAATTAACAGAGAAATCAAAATTACCACGTAGCGAAGGGTGAAGCGTTCGATTAAGTAAACTGGTACTTTTGATATCTTTTGCTCTATAGGCTAATTCAGCCAGTTGAACTGCTTGTGTTGGTGTTAGTGTGTTCATATACATCCTTTTAATTGATTCTTAAATTTTGCATGTTGTATAAATAGTAAAAAAATGCTCAGGTGCTTCTTTAATTGGTATATCGTAAGTTTCAGGCTCTTCGGATATATCACAAACTAGTTGCTGCAATAGATTAGATAACGTCTCACTATCATGGAGCTTGGACACAATTACATACCATAAGATAATACCTTCAGGCGTCCCATCTTCTATATAAAGATGCTGAATGAGCGAATCGTTATCAAACATATTTGCTGGCTTTGTAGTTTTAATCACTTTCTTATCAAAAGTGAAATGACCATCCTTATCGGTTAATGCTTCATCAACATATTCATCGCCATAAGTCAGTGATCTCTTAACTGTAATACCGACTTGTGGCTTTCCATTACTTATTAATTTTCCCGATATTGGCGCCGATAAAACTAATTCTTGTTTTTTAGAAAAACCAAACATATCTGCAAAAACCTGTGTTGTTGTGAATAAAATACATAAAATGGCTGCTACCCAAATTACAACCGCTTTAAAGCTAAATATTTTCAATAGGTTACTCCTTTATCATTATTGAACTCACATCTACTTAAAAATTAATACAATAAGTTAAGATTCCGAGCTACACGTTCCAAAATAGAGAACTTTGAGTGAGTGCTTAATAACACACAATCCACATAGGACTTCTTCATTATTTTATTTATGTAAACAGTAAAATAGTCACCCAAAACGAATATCCTCATTCGTTTGAATATTTGTTATTGGAATAAAAACGCCTTTATTAGTCATCGTTTCACTGAGGCTTTTTAAACTTAGCTCTAAGCAATAAAAGCGGTATAAAATGTTTTACCAATGACACTAATCCCTACTCCTATCATTAATATAAAAGCATAAAAAAGACCGACCGCACCTGCTGATGGGTCTGACTGAACATCCACTTTTAAACACATACTACACCCCCAAATATACAGGGTGATATGAATGATAAGGCTCGACCAATAGTGCACAGAGAATAATGCTGATACCCCCGTTATCGCCGCACTGAACATCAATAAATAACCATGATTATCATCAGTTAAGCCAAGCTTAGGTAGACGTTTTAAGATAAAAACCATCAACATGAGAACACTAAAGCACTGTGTAGGCCAATATTCAGCTACGATCTCGAGGTTCATTTTCTAAGCCTTCACTTTAAGTCAACAGCTCATCCATTATTTAACATACCGGCCGTCGATTAAAAACCGTGGCAGTGAGTCACTTTCAACACTGACCTCATTACCCATGTCATGCCACATACACGCCATACCAAGTAGTTGTAAGGGTAAGAATGACTCCACCGGCACCCTATCAGGGCCGTTTTCATTAATATAATATTGCTCTTGTATCCGAAGGTTCTTCGCCAATGTGTCGTTAAAGTCATACCCGACATCAGTGGTCAGTGCTGCGAAGGTTTCTAAATAACCCATACCAATACTAAGTGACCAATCATCACCATCTGCTGACAGCTCTTTCGTGGTGTTGATTAAACGTTTTGGATAATCAGCAGCTCGGTGGTGGTAAGCTTGAAACACTTCAACCAAACTGTATAAAACAGGATCAGCCTGAGTGGCACTTTGTTTCATAATAGACACCGGAAAATCCGCTAAACTGTCCTGACTTTCAGTGTCACGTGTAATCACGGCTAAAAAATACGCCTCCAACCACTGACCTGGATGAGCACGACCAGCTTCTAACATACCTTGACCATTCCAGGTCACTTCGGGTAAATCATATATCTTAAACGTCAGGTCTTGCTCGGGCTGCATAGCTAACTGCAAAAAGGCCGCATACATTTTTGATGCATACCGTAGCCCTGTCGCCGATTCTGTTTCGATTTCAGGGGTTTGGGTTTCCCAAGTGAGCCAACGAGAAAAACCAATATATAGTTCTGAAAAGCTTAATAAACTATCCCTTCTTTTTAATATATTTAGAGGAATTTTCTTTATTCTTCTCTTTGAAGGTTCTAGCCACTCATCCAACGGTATAATTTCAAATTTAGGTTTATGACTTCTTTCTACTTTCATTTGTTATCCTATATATTTTGATGAACCAATATCAAATTCTGAAATTTTGACCTCACTCACAGCAGAGCCAGTACTTGTTTTAGTAATAGGGGTTTCAATATGTAAATATTTAACATCATTTCCATCGTCAATTGCCTCTTTTATGGCAAATGCTGCAGCCCTATCAGTTTTGCCATTTACCTGCTCATTTTTCTCCATACTTTTGGTAATCGCTTCCGCATATTCGGGCGTGCCTTGCTGGTAATCAAATTTACCAATTTGTTTTTTACACAACGGGCTTTTGCCGCCTTTGGCCTCAACAATAATCACATCGCCGTTCGCATTTTGATACACCATATCAAAATTACCTGATACCGACGTCGACTCATCTAAACAGCTTGGGTGAATGCGCTCATACCCAGGGTACGTGGCAGTAACAGCCATGTCGGCCGCTTTTTCGCCTATTTTGGCTGATTGTGCATTCACTTTCGGGATTTGCTTATTGTATCCGTCGGTCTTGCGCGCAAACTTGTCCCGCTCGTTCATGGCCTCATCACGCGCGTCACGCTCTGGTTGTAACGCTTCTTTTTCTTCCGGCTTCAATAGATACGTTGTTTCTGAGTTTTCTTTCTTTTTAGCCGTCACCAATGTTCTGGCTGTATTTTCTTTAATGCGCCCTTTACTCGCCCATTCTTCATTTACCACTCTGCCGTCGAATTCGTGCATACCCGCAAATTCTTCGGTTGAAAGCTCCATTTCTTTGGTTTCCTCCCCTATCTTGCGGCGAATCGTAATGGTGTTGTTAACCTCATCCATACTCTCGGCTGTATAGACATAATTTAACTTATTCACTCCATCTGGTTTTTGAACTTTTAATTTACCTTCTGGGTCAGTTATAGGGGCACTATCTATGGCACTTTTTAATATTTTATCTTTGGTCGCTTGGTCAATACCATTACCGACTAATGTGCCTAGCATGGCTGATAACTTGTCTTGCCCTTCTTTACATAACAAGCCCCATGGGTCAATCCAATTCACTGGGTTGGGGGCATATTGATAATGGTTAATACCGCCTACTAAGCCAATTGGGTCTTGATTAATAAAACGCTGCTGACTGGGGTCGTAGTAGCGATAGTGGTTATAATGCAGCTGACTTTCGGTATCGAAATATTGCCCCGCAAAACGAATTGGGTTACTAAGTAGCGACGTTATCCCACAAGTCTTGTTATCACTTGTCTTATTTGAATCAGGCATAGAGTCGACACAAATGTTTAAACGTGTAGCTGATGCTGTACCACGTTGAGGCTCACCAAAAGCATTGTTGTCATTTTGCCAAACAATGTGCCCCTGTTGATCACTCAAGTATTGGGCTGTATCCAATTGATCCACGTGGTAATAATAGACCTCTTGCCCTTTTATCAACGCGACAGGCGTAAACGTACCAGGTATAAAGACATACCAAATAAAGTGATTCTGTGTGTATTCACCGAGTAGCTGGCTCCCTTGTACATAGGGGCTAGACCAAATAAAGTCTGTGTGTTCAGCCTCTGTGGTTTTGCTTACGCGCCGCCCAAAGGCATCGTAGTGGTAATGACATAACTGACCATTGTGGTTCACTTGAGTCAGTTGGTTTAAACCATCAAACTGGCGTTGCTGGTCAAGCCCTGCACCCCAACTACGAGTTTGGTTACCACTGTCATCATAAAAATAGTCACAACCCGAGGCATGTAATAAACGGTCTTGGTTAACCTTGACGGTGTCATGCGAAGCTTGAGTGACTGTTCGAGTGACATTTTCTGTTGGGCGCAGCGGTGTTTTTACTGTCTCGGCTTGGGGCGAGTGAGGCGACATAGGGTTGCCAAATGCATCCCAATGATACCCTTGCTCAAATTGTTTATTTGAGTCTAATTGGCCTGACAACTCATCAAAAGGATGCGTTGAAAAACACTGCTCTTTAACTAATTGACTGAGCTCATTGTAACTAAAGTGGCGAGTCTCGCTATATTGCTGGCTAGGGCAATCGGGGCTCAGTGATGTGTGTTCGCTGTCACTTAAAACTTGAGTCAATCGATGACTACTGTCGTATTGGTAACGACGATTGAGCAATAACGTTGCAGGCTTTTGCCACTGTTGCTCAGCCAATCGCCCAAAAGCATCGAAATGTTGGTTTAAACACACGCCATTACCCAGCTGTGCGCGGGATAATTGGCCACTGAGGGTGTAGTGATATTGTGCCAGAGATATACACTGCGTTTGGCCCGCAGCCGATGAGTTAAACCGAATTTCATTAACCCGTCCTTGGGTATCGTAATCATACTCTAAGTGTAAATCTGCGCCCGACTCTGATGCATTTGACTCAACTTGGAGTCCAACACATTGCCCCAAATTATTATAGCGATAACGTACATGCCCAGTGTTGTGATTAAGTTGACTTATTTGGCCGTTCTTATGGTAGCTTAAGTTAATATGGCTATCGCCATTAAATGCTTTGATCACGCGATTGAGGGCATCGTATTGATAGTGATTTTGAACACTCTGACTGTGTCCTTGATCGTCTATCGCAACCGCTTGTTGACTCGTTACTCGTCCGGCTAGATCTCGCTTAAGTTTGACGTAACGTCGACCACTATCAGACACCGAGATTAATTGGTGACAAGAGTCATATTCAAAGACTTGCTCTCGCCCATCAAATCCAATTAGTTTTATTGGGTTTTCTTGACCATCGTATTGGAGGTGAAAGTGTGCTCCATCACTGCGCTCAATGCCCGTTAGATTCCGTTCCCGATCATAATGATACGCTAGCCAACTACCATCGGGCATAACAGCAGCCGCAGGTTGTGCTAGACCTTCAAATTCGTATCGAGTGATGTGTCCTAAGGGATCTTCGATACTCACTAACCGCCCAGCTTCATCATAATGGAAAAAAGTTTTAGCTACGGTTTGCAGCCCTGGCTCGACTGTTTTTTGACTGGCTTGATGTGATTGGCTTTGACAAATGATTAAGCCTTTATCATTGCGCGTAAACTGTGTTAACAGACCATCTGCATTTAAGGTTGCCGATAAACGACCAAGTTCATCGTAACTAAAACGGGTAAGTTGCTCACCTTTTTGAACAGCGAGCAAATCGCCATGTTTATCACGATGATAACGTGACACTATACCTTGGCGGTTAACTTCATGGTTTAAATTGCCAAAATCATCATATTTGTATGTGTGTGAAGTACCATCTGGAAATTCAATGGCGAGTAAGCGACCAATAGCGTCAAATCGTCGCTCTGTTTTTTGCCCAAGAGGATCAACTGTTAACACTCGCTGGCCAAATCGGTTATAACCATACTGAGTTTTTGCACCTAATGAGTCTATGACACTGACTAACTGCCCCAGGTGATTGTAAGCAAAATATGTGGTTGCTCCATTCGCCGCTACAATGTGGGTTTTTTGCCCATATTGATTGTATTGGTAACGAGTTTGATTTCCTAATGTGTCAATATAACAACTCAGTAGACCTGCACTATTGTGGTAAAAAGTTTCGATTTTACCAAAGCTATCTTGGCAAGTTGTGTGATCTTCATGATACTCAAAACGATAATGATAATGCCCGTCATCCCCCCATTGCTTAACACATTTTGCCTGTTGATTTTCACCTTGCCATTCAAAATGGTGGCTAAAACCTGAAGCTCGTGTTCTTTTTAATAATAAATTATGAGCCGAATAATAATAATGCTCTGTACTTTGCTGAGCATCAGTCGCACTGATCAATTGATTCGCATCATTATAGGTATAAGTAGCTAAAGGTTGCTTCGAGACCTGACGCGTGCCTTTGTCATCAAGGACATACCCTCTGATGGCAATTAAGTGCTTATTTTTATATTGTAAAAGTATTCCTCGCGTTTGGCTGCAGGTAACACGAGCAAGGCGATATTGATCATCGTAAAATAAGCCGATATAAACGCCTTTATGATCCGTAATACTTTCAAGTAACCAATTTTCATCGACTTTTTTGAACGCATAATGACTATCGTCGGGCTTAATTAAAATTTGACGCCCATCGGCTTGATGATGAAGTGACCAACCAGAAGAAAGCTGATAGCAGGTCTGCCCTCGTTTTACCATATCAAAGGCGTGTGCACGACCTTCTTCATCAATCAATTCCAACCAATATGTACCTGGTTGCTTTGGCCCCACTTTAGGTGGGGGGGTAAATTTACTGAGTAATTGAAGTGAAAAGCTATGCCGCCAACCAAACCCTAAACCTAAATTAACCAAACTTTTAGATGAGCGATATAAACGATGCCAATTGAGCATTAATAGCCCAGAAAGCTCAAAGTCTGTAAGTTTGAGAATTTCTTCACCGGTCAGCATCGATACCGGATCTGAACGACATTCTTGCTGATCAATAGGCACATCTGTGGTCGTTTTATTTTCACTGGCACCTGAATGTACCGTGTTGTTATCTGCTTGACCATGGCTGGACTTAGCAAGAGCAGGTTGGTTTTTACTCGAACTTGCTGATTCTGGCGTCGCTGTTTGTGTACTTGTATGTAGGTTCGCTTTTTCAATTTCTGCAAAAGCACTAATTTTTTTATAGGCTAATGCAGTGGTTAATTGCCCTGCAATAGCGCGTGCATCAAGCCCAGCACTTTGACCTAATTGTAATAAAATAGCACGAGCTGCACCTAATGCATTTGGATCCCGAGCAAAATGAGGAGCTATTTCAGTTACCAATTGTTGGGCAGCAACTTGAGACTGAATTTTAACGGATGAAAAACCTTGTGGTGTACGTCCCCCAGATAGTGACAGCTGAATATGACGATTGCGTCCATGAAAATTAAAACGTTGTAATTCCATTTTTCTTATGATTCCTTCGCTGTCCACGTATAACGAGCAACACTACTGTACACTCTATCTGAGACTTCCAGTTGCAAAACATGACCTTGGCAATGTGCATGTAAATAACTGTCGTATAAGTGCATAAAATTATAGAGCCCAGTCACTGCACCCAGTTCAGCTGTCGCAAAACCTGTTTGGATCAGTTGTGTGTCTATTGAAATTTGACCTGCCAATTGCTCATAAGCATTTAACCAAGCATTAACTAAACGCTCGTCTCCGTTGCCCGGCAAATAGATTGCATTTAACTGTGCATTATTATTTTCTTTTTGTTTTATGAATAAGCTTTCGATTCGACTAGTTAAGTCTGATTGAATCCCTGCCTCTTGGCTGGTAAATTCGATGCCAATTCCAGACTGATTTTTTTCTAAAATAACAACCGCAGCCCCTTCACTTGGCACCACCTCTGTTGATGATGAGTCTGATACTTTTTCTTTAAATGGTTTAAATGGGTACAACGTATCAATAGCAAGTAAACAAACTTGCTGGCATTGGTTGGTTGCAAAAATGTTATCAAGAGAATGCATTACGATCGGCAATGCTGCCCGACCATAAGGAAAAACAATGGGCTTATGTTTAAATAATTGTGGAAAACACCTTTGAAAATGTTTAAACCAATGTTGTGTTGTGCCAGTTTCAAGCAACTCGAGTTCAGGTAATAACCACACTATCGGGCAATCATATTGAGTAATATGACTGTTTTCGATCGCCGCCTCAATTAATGACGATACTCGATTTAATTGAGTATCTGTTGGTAAATTATCTAACAACGCATGAATGCAAGTTTCACCCGTCGTCGTTTTCATTACTTTGAGATCTTTTGCGATGATCGGCAACATCAGTGCTTCGAGCGTATCGTCCGACAGTCCAGTCATTAACCATTGTTCAGTGATTGCCAGTTTCATATTAGCGACCTAAAATGATGAGGTATCAATAACCTTTGAGTCTCTCCGATTGCTAATAAGTTAAGCGCCGCCCATTTTCCATGGCGATCACTTTTGTACCGTGTAATATAGTGAAGATTGTCAGTATTGAATGGCAAGCCAGCCAACATTCGATTAGCAAATTGATCCGGATTTCTTTGGTGCCAGGCATGCAATAACTTCGCGCCATAGTATTGCAATGAAGCCAGTCTTTGCTGCTCATCTTCATCAAATTGAATCGACAGTGGAATAAATGAATCCAGTTGTTCGCCAAGTAACATTTTCAGTGCATCAAAAGCATCGAGCGTCAGTTGTTCATTGAACAGCGCCTGAGATAAAAATGGGACAAATTTGCTATAGCCGCTTATTCCCATTAGTTTAATTAGCAAATATTGATGTTCTGGCTTGCCACTTAATTTATTGATAATACAAGTAAATATATATTCATCTTGCGACAACACAAACAGGATAAATAAGGTAGAGTTTAATTTATCCGCTTTTTCAAATTCCTCATAAATTGTCAGCGCTGATTTTTTATTCTCCCATAGATCCATATAAATTGTGGAGCCATATTTATTGCTATAATTAGCATGAAAGCTTTCTAATGCCTGTAAAGAACCACTGAGATATAAACTGATCAAATAAGCTTCGTAGTATTCTTCATTCACCTGTAAATGGAAAAAGGTATCTGGATTAAGCTCAAAATAATAAATGAGATAAAATGCAAGAGGTTGTAAGTAATCAATAACATATGCCGCTTCAATAAACTCTCTAACATTGATAGCCGATTGAATAATAACGCAAGGTAATACATCATAAAGGCTTGCGTTATTTAGGAAATCTTGCTCTTGAAGACTCGTCAATAATTCAGAAGCTGTTTGACATTGAAAAAATGAGACGTTTTGTTTTTGATGTTTAATTAAGCGAGACAACGACGATAATTGTTGCTTATTGAGATGTATATTAGCAGGGAAGCAATGATATGTATTTAACATTGCCATTCTATGCGCTAATGTTTGTTGGTATTGAACTTGAGGTTGCATCACATCGCCCATAAAACCAATTGACTCAACCGATTAAAACGGTTGGGTTGCCCATCACAAGCTTACCACCATGGGAACTACTATCACCAAGACGCGCTGCAGGCTTACCATTAATTTTAACACTTGATGAACCCCCACTAATTTTATCAGGTGGGCCGACGCAAACTAACATATCTCCTTTGCGCGCTGCTGGCAGGCCTCCAATTTTTACATTTGGAGAACCAACTACGCAAGGTCCGCCAACATGTGGGACTGGAACTGGCCCTGGATTAACTTTAGGGCAAATATGCATACTTGTGACTGTAGCGGCTGGCATTCCCATTGTGTACGTTCCTTTTTAAACTAAACCGCAAAAACTAATAATTTTTTATCGGCCATGGCTGATGCAAGTAAAGATATCGCGTCATTTTCATTGATGAAACTCTGGCTATAGCCATCAGCGCAAAAATAACTAAGTAACTTAGCGATTATGTCGGGGTTATTTTTCCATTGATGTAGCGAGCATAAAAACTGCTCAGCTATGGCTTCATTACAAGTAAGATCAACTCGAGGCATTCCTAACAAAGGGTCATCTGGAATATGCTCTGATTTGCAACATAAATAGACATAACCAAAGCGACACACTAGATGATGCCCGCGACAACGACTACCTTGTTCGTCTACTCCGTAATATCCACTTTTCATACTAGTTAAGCTTGATTTGAGCAGCTTTTAGCGCTATTTGAGTACCATCAACTTTGATATCAGTACCCTTCACCTTAATATCGGTTCCCTTAATCGTTATTGCGCCACTTTTTTCCAAAGTGATTGATGCTCCACCTGTTTTAAAGACAATTTTATCACCAGCTTCGATATTAAGAACTTTACCAACTTTTAAGGAATCATTATTGCCAACGTCTCCTAGACGATCTTTTCCAATATTGATGGTATCGTTATTTACAACTTCTGTGAGACGGTCATTCCCGATATTATCTTTCTGATCATTTTTTATATTAAGATGATGATCTTTCTCCGCTTGAATGAACAGAAGCTCTTTGCCTTTATCATCTTCAAATCTCAGCTCATTAAAGTTATCTGCGCCACCACTCTTTGTACTTCTGGTTTTGATTCCGCTTTGCGTTTTTTTTGCAGGTAAATCATAAGGAGGCATTAAATCTGAATTGTAAACTGCTCCGCTGATAATGGGTTGTTCAGGATCGCCATTGATGAACTCGACCAATACTTCTTGCCCGACACGCGGAAAAAAGAATGCTCCCCATTTGTTACCAGCCCAATTTTGCGCAACTCGAATCCAACAAGAACTCTGCCCATTAAACTCGCCTTCTCTATCCCAATGAAATTGAACTTTAACACGACCAAATCGGTCTATATGCTGCTCATCACCAGAGTCGCCAGTTACTACGGCAGTTTGAACTCCGTGAATTAAGGGTTTTTTAATACGACTAGCAGGGCGGTAAGGAGTTTCTTTTGGCACGCATTGAAAATCATTTAAATAAACAGCGGCTCCTGATTGCTGCGCACCAGATTGGTTTGTCTGACTGATCGTAGTTTTGAGCGCCGTTAGAACAAAGCTCTTTCCTTCATATTGGCTAACTTCATGCTTTTTAAAGGTAAAAAACTGCCCTACAGTAAAGCTCCTACAATCACCTTGACCAGCAGACTGATGCATATCTCGCTGCAATGATTCCAACTGCATATTTGCAATTGGCTGTGCTCGACTATTTAATTCAGACTCGCCTTCATAACTAAATACTTCATAATTTGCTTGCGATGGTAAAGACGCGGCTGATTTATTTCCCGTTGGTAATTGTCCTGGCTTTTCAAAATCGTAGCCTTTGCGTTCGAACGCACCTGCCACCATGTTTAAACCACCTTGCCAACGTGAAACATGTGATTGAGTCAAATGTCCAGAAAAGCATTCAACCTCACCCTCTGCACATTTTTTATAAGCGGTAATATCATCAGCTAAAACTAAAGTATGCGCTGAATTTGAATGTTCAAAATAATAGAAGATACCTTCTTGTTGCAATAAACGCACAATAAAATCAAAGTCTGATTCATGGTATTGCACACAATACAAATATTTAGGGTATGTTTTCTTTAACTTATTACTAAAGGCGACATTGTGTTGACCAAATAAATCACTAAAGATATCAACAACAGATAAGTTCTGATAAATACGACAGTTTATCCGTCTTTTCATAAAAGCCGCAGCAGGAACAATGACAGCTTGATAATCTAGATAATTTTCTTTTTCTTCGGCATCAGCGGTACGAAGCCCTAACGATTCTAAATGACTCACTACACCGTGGAAATAACGAGCCTCACCACCGCTTTGAGCATTACGTAAGGAGACAGTGACTGGTTTACCAACGAGATCAGTCAGCGAGATTTGCGTGCCGATCGTAAACATGGAAGCAGTGAATGAAAAAAGCTCAGAAAACGCCTCATTAGCAACAAAATGCGTTAAATATAATGCATCTTTACCTGCTGGGGTATCTATACGAATGATATTATTATCTTGAGTAGCCTTTTGCATTCCATGCCTCTAAAAAACGGTTAAACAACAAAAAACCCTGAGGAAAGTTCCTCAGGGCTCATCAACAAATATAAATTACATTTGTTGACCTTTAACGCCACTGTAACCGTATACAAGCGGTGCAGTGATGTTATTTTTGTCATCTGTTGGAGTAACAGTCATCATCATTTCTGTATAGCTGATGGTGATGTTTTCAATCGGACGATCATTTTGTACAGATACGCTATAGCTAGAGATCATGGCATCTGTTAATTCGATTTTCATGATTTCTTCGATTTTATCACCTTGCTTAGTGATGTGGAAAATCGCTTTTTTACCTTTACCGATAGTCGCTTCTTTGAATAAATCAGGAGATGCTTTATCTTGTAATTTAGTAAGAGTGATGTCGCCTAAACGAGTAGCACTTGCTTCACGATCTTGTGCAGTACCTGTGAAAGAAGTAAGTTCGCGGTGAACATTCCAATCAAGAGAAAGTACAGTGATTAAATCCTTGTACTCTTCTGCAGTCGCTTCACCTTTAATTCCTTCGTAGTTTAAGTACGTATTTGCTTGCATTTATAATGCTCCTTTTCCATGTTTTGTTTTATCCATATTTGGATAGGCTTATTTAGCTTGGATAAGTCCAAGCTGATTCAATAATTTCTGCCAATCGACATCATTGTCTAAATATTCTTTAACGTAAACTGCTTATTAAACATCTGACCTAGACAATAATATATTAATAAAAAATCAACTCTTATATCAATCAAGGCCTGCGAATTATACCAAAGTATAAATAAGGAACAAGCCTTAAAATAAAATAATTACTCTAATATAAAATAAAAAATCAACTTATTATTTCATTAATTGCATCAATGAGAAATAGTTCATACTTTATAATTAAAGTTTTCATCGACAATATCGACTTTAACTTGTTTTGTCTTTTGTTTATTCGCGAGCTTTTCTAACATTTTAATAGAAAGGTCAGGCAACATTGAGTTTTGCAAGATGTTGTGGATGTTCCTCGCTCCTGAACCCGCGTCGTTACACATATTGACGATTTTATCGATAACATCATCAGAATAATCGAACTTAGCTTGATAATTTGCTTCAATCCTCACACCAATTCTAGCTAGCTGTAAACGGGTTATTTCATTGAGCATTTTGGAGGTTAAAGGGATATACGGCACGACATTAATTCTGCCTAAAAATGCAGGTTTAAAGACTTCAAGTAAGTCATCCTGAATCGCTTTCCTCAACCCTTTTATTGATGGCGCTGTTTCTTCATCTGCAAATAAATCCATCGTCGTTTGCGTACCAACATTAGAGGTCATGATAATAATGGTATTTTTAAAGTCTATATCTCTACCTTCGCCATCCTTAATCGTCCCCTTATCAAACACTTGATAGAAAATATCCTGAACACCTGGATGTGCTTTTTCCATTTCATCTAACAAGATAACACTGTATGGTTTTCTACGAACTGCCTCAGTTAAAACACCTCCTTCACCATAGCCAACATATCCTGGAGGTGAGCCTAGCAATAAAGACACTTTATGTTCTTCTTTATACTCTGACATATTGATGATAGTGACATTGTCTTCACTACCATAAACATGTTCAGCTAACGTAAGTGCTGTTTCTGTTTTACCTACACCACTGGGGCCTGCTAACATAAATACACCGATAGGTCGCTTCTCATCTCCTAATTGCGCACGGGATGTTTGAACCGTTTTCGCAATCAGTGATAATGCATGAGATTGGCCAATAACACGCTTTTCCATGTTTTCCTGAAGCGATAAAACACTTTTAATTTCATCTTGTTGCATTTTTCCTACAGGGATCCCTGTCCAATCTGAAATCACTTCGGCCACTAACTGCTCATCAACTTGCCAATGAACCATAGGCTGTTCATTACTTTGCAAGCTTGCTTTACACGAAGTCAGTTTATCTAATAAGTCAGAACGATTCTCGACTTCGTCTTTATGAAGCTGCTCAATCAAATTAGATATTTCTCGTACCAATTCAAGTTCGTTTTTCCACTGTTTCTCAAGAGGCACGAGTTGATCTTTGGAGTTTTTAAGTTGCTTAGTTAGTTCCGTGACCTTTTTCTTATGGTTTGCACCTATTGCTTGCTCTTTCTTTAACACGTTAATTTGGGTTTCAAATTGCTGAACTTTTCTTTGCAAGTCTTCAACTTGACCAGGCGTAGATGCCTGGCTCATTGCAACCCTTGCACTTGCTGTATCAAGAAGCCCAACAGCCTTGTCTGGTAGTTGACGTCCATTAATATAACGACTAGAGAGTGTCACCGCTGATTGCAAAGCTTGATCTGAAATCAGAACTTTATGATGCTTTTCCATGACTGGTAATAAACCACGCATCATGATTATCGCTTGAGAGTCTGAAGGTTCTTCAACTTTTACAACTTGGAATCGCCGAGTAAGAGCGGCATCTTTTTCAAAAAACTTTTTATACTCAGCCCAAGTAGTCGCAGCAATGGTCCTTAACTCTCCACGAGCAAGTGCCGGTTTGAGTAAATTTGCAGCATCATTTTGACCAGCTTGGCCACCACTGCCAATCATAGTATGCGCTTCATCTATAAATAAAATAATTGGATTAACTGAATTTTTCACTTCATTAATCAATGTCTTCAATCTATTTTCAAATTCACCTTTCATTCCTGCGCCAGCCTGCAACAGAGCCAGATCAAGTACACGAATACTTACTTTTTGCAAAGACGCAGGTACATCTTTTTGAGAGATACGTAAAGCCAGGCCTTCTACTACCGCGGTTTTACCCACTCCAGCCTCTCCAGTCAAAATTGGATTATTTTGACGGCGGCGAGTTAAGATATCGATCATTTGACGAATTTCGTTATCTCTACCCAAAATAGGATCGATTTTTCCTTTCCTTGCTTGCTCAGTTAGATCTTGAGTAAATTGATCTAGGCTCGGTGTTTTGCTTAGTGATGGGCTGACATTACTGGTTTCTTGATTAATAAAACTCGACCCTTCTTTTGATTGCGAACAAAGTTCCGGCCAAGCGTGAATTAATTGTGATGGCTCAATTTTATCCAATTCAGTAATCTGACGGGAAATTAAACTAGACAAAACATCATCATTCAATAATGTGTAAAGTAAGTATGCTGATCGAATTTGTATATCATTAAATTCAATACTGGTATTAAGCCAAGTCTGCCTCAATAAATTAACAATGTGTGGGGACAAACTAGGCGCAGCGCTATTACCTGTCTTTAATTTTTCAAGTGAATTTAATAGCGCTGATTTTAGTTGTTGCTCATCGACAGAGAAACTTTTCAATAACAATCGAATATCATCTGCTTCTTTATCCAATAAAGCCAGTAACCAGTGCTCAATTTCTACCGTAAATTGGCTTCTTGAGTGGCAAATCCCTGCAGCGGCTTCCAATGCAGATTTCGTAACAGGGTTGAGTTTTTCAACTAATTTACTTAATGACATTGCTGACATTTTGTTAGTCCTTTATTTTTAGTTAATTTTTATCGTGCTAATGTGAGTACACGAGCGTTATTTAGTTGGCTTTCACGGGCGGCAAGTACCGCACCAGCTCCTAGTTGTAGTGCTGAACGAGAAAGCTGAGCGTTAGGAATTTTTCCTAATTGTGTTTCAAGTTTTAAAGTAAATTCTATTGCTTCACCAAGGTATGAACGGATCGATTGACGGACTAACTTTAGGCCTTGGCCTTGAGGCATCATTGCCGTGATATTATCAGTGCTGTTGGGCTTCAAAATAACTTCTATTCGAGAGTTAATATCCCAGACTTTACTTCCACAACTGGCATCAAAACCTAATCTTGCATACTGTCCTTCCGGCTCCATTCTACTGGCTAACCGTGTTTGCTCATAAGTTGCTAAGTTTTGCCATTTACCAACAAGCTGATTAACAACAACTTCAAAGCCTGTTAATTCTTGTAAAATGGCAACTAAACCTTCTGCATTTTTAATCTTCTGATTATATAGCCCTGAAAAATATAATTGTTCATCCTGACTGCCACCAATCAAGTGATGTAATGTTTGGCTAAATTGATCAGTTTCAGGGTTGAGGTAATTTGCACTAAATCGATATTTTTCCCACGCACGATAAAACAGAGAAATTAGACGGTGATTAAAAAGATCAAAAAAATCCCGCATTCCAGTGTCTTTATTCTTAATTCGTTGAAGGACCAACTCGCTATAGTGCTGAGGTAAAACTCCGCTTGGGCCAGTTAATCCCATAAAAGAAACAAATAGTGTATAAAATTCGATCTGAGTCTGCTCATCTATACTTTTATCAATTTTTTCTATTGATTCACCTGAAAAGCCAAGATTTTGCGATGTTTTGAATCGAATCAATTCATTTCTTGGTAAGCTATCATTCCCCACTTTATTTTGCTGTGTATTATGATGAATCAATTTCTTTTGAATCGTATGAACTGCCTGATAAAAGTCAAAGCTACTAGGATCTTTGAGTAGTTTTTCAATACTCATAATAAAGGCCTACTCCCAATCCTACTTGGCCATGAGTGATAAATATTATCTTGCCCTTTGTATTTCATACTTAATTGAGTAAAACTATTTATTGCCGCAAATTGTGCAAAAAAACGGTCCAAGATACTGCAGAAAAAAAACATACCACTTCCTGAATAGCCATCATTTGCAAAAGTGAGTATGATTTTGCTACCACTGCAAAAGCTGATTCGCCCTTTTTGGTTTATTCTCGATGAAGAAAGGCTAATTGAAACATCTGTAATATTATTGATTAGTGCCTTACTTTGAGGCGCAGATTTGAAATCATATAGATACAAGACCTGCTTCAAATTATTAAGAGCTTCTGAACCTGTAAAATAATCAAGATTTAAATGTGTGACTAACTGCCATCTACTCGAATCTTTAAACTCAGCTCTAACCGGCTTAGTCGGGGCGATTAAGCATTTAATATTTTTAATCACATCAGCTCGGTCTGGGTTAAACATTTTAGGTTCACCTGTACCAAAAGGTAAATGTGCAGGTAGATTGCGATTGCTACACAAAGCTTTAATACTTAATAACCAAGTTCCATAGTCATCAGGAGCATCAAAGCCTTTAAATTGATGGTCTACAAGGGATAAGAAGGTATCAATCCCTTGCTCAGCATAACCTCCAGCCCAATTGCATGGTTCACGTCTTGTATGCCAAAATAATTTCTGTTGATCTATATATTTTGGGTGAGCTTGACCATAAAAAGGCGTCACTAGCATCTTATTATCTTTTGGGTCATAGGCTGTCACTTCGGTTATGCTAACTACTTCCGAAATTTCAGAATCTAAATAACGCGGTGCTAATTTATATTCATACATTGAAGGCTCTACACGTACAGGCTCTAACTCATGCTCAAATAAGTTAATAATTGGCGTGCAACCTAACAAAAAATGATTTTTAGTTACTTGTTTTTCTAGGTCAATTGAAGCCTGGTCGAGATAAATAAATAGCTCAAATTCATGCCCAACTTGATCCCAACAGTTTCCTAAATCATTTAAATCAAAAAATAAAAACTTCTCTGGTAAGATAAAGTTTTCGACTAAAAAACGATAGCCTGAAAGTGTTTTTTTACTATAGGGCACAACATCTTGTTCTAAATCGAAGCCGACAGCTTCTAAATGCCTCGGTTGTAAATATTTGACACAGTCAAATTCATTAGGCTTAGAAATAGCTAATCCGATACAATTTTTGAAAAGCAACTCGTATAAGGCGTACGTTTGATGAGGCTGCCCATTTAAGAAAAATCGAAGATGATTTAAGCCCAAATTTTTAATGTCTACATCAGGGTAATCACATTGAATTACTAGCTTTATTACTGATTTAGCCTGATCTTTCCAAATAGGTTTTGGAGCATTAAAAGGCGCATTTATAAATTTTATCTCTGAAACCTTAATTGGCCATATATCAGTTTCGTAACAGGTACGAAAATGACAGGGTTTCATGTTCTCGACCACTGTTTCAACTTTACTCCCCTTAGGTAAGGTCACTCCTGTTGTTGATATATTTTCGCAAATTAATTGTATGACTGACATTGAAGGAATTGGTGCCTGATAATCAGGATACAATTGCCCCAGTAGCGCATCAGTTAACTCAGGAAAACTGTCATCGAGCTTTTGTCTAATCTGAGCTGTCAGTAAAGAGAATGCTTCTATTAATCTGGAAACATGTGGATCTTCAATATTTTCATCACTTAATTTGAGCCTGCCGGCTAATTTAGGGTATTCATCCGCGAAACTCGCACCCATATGACGTATAAATGCTAATTCACGGTTATAATATTTTAATAAATCATCATTCATTCTATTGTCTCTTTAACTACTAACCCCAAATGAACAGGCTCTATCTCTGAATCAAAGGTAATGTATTGAGGCTCAGGCTCTGCAAACAGTAAAGCACTGATCCTCAATCTTAATGTTCGATCTAACTCTTGCTCATCAGTTGCTGTTGTGACATCAACTTCAAGAAATCGAGGTTCAAATAGCCGAATGGTTTCGGCTACTTTCTTACATAAAATCTGCCGCCCTTCCAAACTTCCTACCGGCATACTAGAAAAGTCAGGCAGTCCATAATTTATTAACGATTTATTTAACTCAGCATAAGCCTTCGGCCATACCAACCATTGCATTTTTGCATTAAGTAAGTTTTCAAGATCTCGCCTAACATTTAACCTCAATTGCTGCAGACTTATTCCTTTTATCATCTTGACTTTATCTGGTTGGCCCGGGTCTTCATCGATTAACCGGTCTAACAAAGATGGCTGCAGCTCATTGGCCATATTAAAATCCATTAAACTGTTTCTGGCTGTTCTATCTTGATGCTTGAGATATCACTTAATGGAATAGCACGATCACCCACTAGAATCATTTTTAATCCTTGACCAATAAATACATCAGGAGATGTTTCAATCCAATCCGTTTCTTTACCTAATTTATGTTTATCTGTATCACTACCGACATAAATCAATGGAATGTGTGCCTCACCAGATGGTCCATCTTTAATACTTAGCTCAACACGCCGCCAAACATACTCAATTAAAGATGTTGCAGGTTTAAACTCAATAAATTCAATTTCACTTAATTGAGCAATATAAAACTTGCCATTAGTACCAAAAATTTCAATACAACCATTAAGTGAATCGTCTAAATCACGTAAATCTTCTGTGACAACCCCATCAACATTAAATAGAGTGTTTATTCGAGTTGATTCAAGTTTTTTCGTTGCTTCTGAAATTTGAGCTACTTCCCCATCATTTAATTCAACTCTTAATTGCATAAATGACGCTAGTTGAGGATTTACCTCATGAAAGATCTCAGGTGTTGCTAGGCCTTGTTGAAAATCAATTCGAGCTTGTTGCGCACGGATAAGTTGTCTTAGATTTGTCGCACCAATTAATGAATCAGGGTGCCTTTGGACCATTATATTCAGTTGCTGATCTGCTCTTTCCAATTCATTATTAACGCATAATAATTCAATTAATGCGCTGCGATAGTCTACGTTAGTTGGGTCATCTTTAAGATAAGATTCGACAGATTCAATGGCCTGTTTTAATTCACCTTGTTGAAAGAGTCCTATAATTTTTTTCATTGCTTATCCTTTAATTTCTAGGTGATAGTTCAGTCACTAGCTTAATGCTAGAGACCATTTGATCTAATTGAAAATGAGGTTGTAAATGGATCACTGAGTAAAAGTGTCCTGGTTTACCATTCATTTCTTTTACGGTTACCTTCGCACTACTGAGCGGATATTTGCTTCTTACCTCGTCAGAGGCTGAATCTGAAGCTGTTGTATATTGATGCAACCATGTTTGTATATGCGATTCACATGCTTGTGCAGTAAAATATGACCCGACTTTTTCACGCCCCAAACGCTTGATATAGTGGGCAAAGCGAGACACACATAAAATATATTGCAGCATAGAGGAGAGTTTTGCATTTACCGTCGCAGCTTTATCAGTAAAGTCTGCTGTTTTTTGTACTGAAGAGTTACTGAAAAAAACAAGATGATCAGTATTTCTTACTGCAGATAAGGGAATAAATCCATTATCTGACAATTCCTTTTCGAGCCGATCACCTATTAATAAATTAATAGAAGGTTTATTTTTATTTTGATATAACTCAGTGGCGTAACGAGCAATTGGTAGATCGCTGACAATGCCCTTTTGCTTTAAACCCGGCTGCATACCTCTTATCTGCCCAAACCAGCCTGATTCAGCATATGCGCGAATTAATACAGCCCCGAATGCAAATGCAGCATTCCCCCACAAATGATCTGCATCTGGATTTTTAATAGTTTCTCTAAATTTGAAACCTTCATTTCGTGTACCATCAGCCTGATAAGGCGCTCGTAATAAAATGTTAGGCAAGGCTATTCCAAGGAAACGTGACTCTTCCATTTTCCGTAAAGAGCGCCACCTAATATATTCCGTTTGCTCGAATTGGCTCGAGATATCACTAAAGGTAGCTAATTTGGAAAAACGGTCAACACCAAAAAATTCAGATGAGATTGAGGTAATAAATGGTGAAAATGCAGCAGCTGAAACACGGGCTATTTCTTTTAGAGTATCAATATCATTATTAGGCTGACCTCGTGTCATCAGGTGAGAAATGCGATAGTCACCCAATAACACACCAAATGGCTCTCCACCCGACATATCAAACTCGTTGTTATAAATAAGCTTAAAAAAGTCGCTTTGATCGAATTCTATTGCTCTGTTAAGATCTTTACTTAACGAAGACCAACAGCAATTTAATAATTTAACTTTAACTTTGTCATTCTTATCGTGAGCATTTTTTTGTTCTGTTAAATAGAGTACACCTCGCCAAGATGATTCTAATGCTTGGAAGCTTTTATGATGCAGAATCTCATTTATTTGCTTCTCAATTAACGTATCGATTTCTACAATAGCTTTTAATATTAAGGTTTTAACGGTTTCTTGATCAAAATTTATCAGTTCATACTTAGAATGCTCGAACCAAATTAAAAGTGCTTTAGTGAGGTTTTCCTCACGAAGAAAACGCTCAAGTAACCCTCTGTTTGATAATTTAGTAGGCGTTACAACTTGCTGCTGTCGGTTTTTATTTTGCTTAAAAATCGATTCATCAACGAACAGAGGGGTGTCGTACATGACTATTCATCCTTGAAGGCCGTATGTTAAATACGGCCATGTTACGGTCTTAACCTATCTCAGGTATTTTTGCAACAAGACGCAAAGAAGTTGTCAGTTCTTCCATTTGTAGCCAAGGGCGTAACCACGCTACAGCATTATAAGAACCAGGAGAGCCGGGTATTTCTTTAACTTGAACTTTCGCATCTGCTAACGGATATTTAGCACGAATTTCTTGTCCACCGCCTTCTGATCCATTTACATAAGATAAAATCCAACGATTTAGCCATGCCTCAACGTCTTCTGCTTCCATAAAGCTGCCAATTTTGTCACGAGCCATTACTTTCAAATAATGAGCAAAACGAGACGTTGCCATCATGTAAGGTAAACGAGCTGAGATTGCAGCGTTTGCTGTCGCATCAGGGCTGCCATATATTTTTGGTTTTTGACAAGTTTGTGCGCCAAAAAACACAGCATAATCCGTATTTTTATAGTGACATAAAGGCAAGAAACCTAATTTACCTAGCTCTGCTTCTCGGCGATCAGTGATACCGATTTCTGTTGGACATTTTAAATCTGGATCACCATCATCACTGGTAAATACATGTGACGGTAGCCCTTCGACCTTGCCTCCCCCCTCAGCGCCACGGATAGCGGTACAGAAACCATATTTTGCAAAAGCACCGGTCATATTCGTAGCCATCACATAGGATGCATTCATCCAACAATATTTTGAATTTTCAGTTGTTTTAGATCGTGCTCCAGTCTCATCAAGTTCAAACTCTTCATAACTAAACTCTTCTACTGGCCGCGTTGATTCACCATATGGCAGACGCGCTAACACGCGTGGCATTGTTAAAGTAACAAAGCGAGAATCATCACTATCTCTGAATGAGCGCCATTTAGTGTATTCTAAAGATTCAAACACTTTCTCTAAGTCACGAGGCTTACTCAATTCACTCCAATTATCAAACCCGAATAGTGATGGAGAAGAAGCGGAAATAAACGGACAAAAACCAGCAGCGGCAACATTCGACATCAAAGATAGCGTTTCTATGTCTTCTGGATGATTAGTAAATTCATAATCCCCGACGATTGTCCCATATGGTTCACCGCCTGGCGTACCAAATTCTGACTCATAAATTTTCTTAAATGTTTGACTCTGATCAAACTCTACCGCTTTACTCAAATCTTTATGAAGTTCTTTTTTTGTAAGACTTAACACTCGAATTTTTAAAGTTGCACTTGTTTCCGAGTTACTTATTAAGTGGTTTAGCCCTCGCCAACTTCCTTCTAATTTTTGAAAAGCATCTTGGTGCATAATCTCAGCCAACTGCTTAGAAATAGTTTCATCAATAACTCTGATGGCATCATTGAATGTCACTGTTAAATTTTTGTTCCACTTAACAGTGCCTTTCATGGCTTCTTCCGTCAGTGAACGGATTAACTCTTCTGCACGTGTTGTTTCAGTTTGTTTTGTTGCACCTATCGCTTGCTCCAAGATCGAAAAGTCGACACTTTCAGTTCCTTGTTCAGCAATCAAAGCTTCCGTACTCATTGTTTATCTCCTTCTAATTCAAGCTCGCTGGCTAACTTATCTAAGCTTGCTGTATTACTTAATACATCTTCTAAAATATTTTCTAATTCTTCAGAGCGATCTATTTTTGTCATTAAATCTCGAAGTTTATTTCGTGTTTCCATTAACTTTTTCAAAGGCTCGACTTGATTAACAACCGCTGCTGGCTCGAAATCAGCAAGTGAATTAAACTTAAGGTTCACATTCATCTTAGAATCATCTGCTTCTAATGTATTATTCACTGCTAATTCTAATGTTGGACTCATCCGATTTAATACATCATTGAAGTTATCTCTATCAATCTGTATAAAACGACGATCTTTCAATGGCTTTAAACTTTCCTTATTGTGTCCAGCAAAATCACCGACAACACCAACGACAAAAGGAAGCTCTTTTTTTACTAATGCTCCTTCAGTTTCGACATCATAGGTGATATGAACGCGTGGTTTTCTAACTCTTCTTAGTTTGTCATGAATACTCATTTTGAACTCCTTTCAATATTGTTTGGTTCATTAGTTGGTGCGATATTATTCTGTGGGCGATTTAATTCCAGATAATTTGAAAAAACCATTTCTAGCATCGCCATCAGTGATTAATTCTTCGAGTAACTCAGGAAGTGATAACTTGCTCCACCGAATCACTTGCTCTATCGTATAAGACATCGGTGAATGTGGTTCTGCTGTTCGAAAGTACTTAGCTATTTCAGAAAGGGTTTCGATCGCATTCTCTCTGGAATTTATTTCTTTAACTCTTAAAATTTGTTGAACAGAAGTTTCATTAGCCTCTATTGTATCCAAGCTAACTTCATCTATATCAGGACTAAGTTCCTGAGCTATATCATCTTCGAGAATGTCTGCAGTTAGATGTTTTAAGGAGGCAATAGATGATTCTAACGTTTTTGTGATGTAACTCGTCGGTTGCGGCTCACCATTCATTGCTTCATCCATCGCGATTGATAACTTTGCAAATGCACTAGCCGCATTTTGAATATCAAGCATAAGTTGCTTGTAGAAATCTTTTGAAGTTTCCCTTATTGCTACTTGTATATCTTCAAGAGGGATCACCCCTGATTCAAATTTCTTACGCTGTTTTTCATCATCGAGGCGGTCAACATCCAGCGCTTGTTCATATTCCCAAATTGAAAAGGGACCAAAGCTAGATCCATCAGTAATGTATATGGCTTTGATAGGCATTATCAAAGACCCTTCACTATCAATGCCGTTTAAACCAATAAGAGGAGCCAACCTTTCAGAAAGATCACCATCATCAGGAGCTGGATATATATCATTCCAAAATTCTGTAATTAACTCAGCAGCAAGTTCAAAACCAAAAGCAAGTCCAGAAAAAGCATGTATACGGCATAAAGCTTCGATATACCACGCTACAAACTCTAGATCTTTACATTCATTTTTGAGTATATCAGGCATTTGCTCTATGATTGGTTTCCATTCATGAGCAATTGTTAAAATAGATTCATCTTCGATTAATATATTTCGTTCGTTAGCTCGAGCAACATTTCGAATATCTTTTAATAAGTAATATCTAGAGGTAGGTGAAATATCACTTCGAGGGTCAATACCTGTAACCACGTCACTATCTAAAGGTTTAGTTAGCTCTGAAATCAATTCGTGATTAAAAATCATAATATACTGCTCACCATCCATGTTTTAGTAAAAATTACAACATAAGAAAAAAATATTTGTATGTCCCAAAAATAACACATTCAGTAATATAAAATAAAGTAAAATATCTAATGTGAAAAAATCATTATTAAAATTATATAAACAATGGAACGGTCCGATCACTTTCCTCTAAATTTTCAATGTTATTATATTTATTATTTTTGACTAAAATACAGGTCACATTATCTCTTGCATTACGTACTAGTGCGGCATGCATTAGCGCCATACCTGCATCTATAATTTTTCCGCAACCGAGCGTTTTTTCTATTTCAAGATTACTTAATTCTTTATTTAATCCATCACTGCATAATAAAAAAATATCGTTTTCTTGTAATTTATCTGAAATAACATCCAACTCCAATAAGTCGTCAACACCAACGGCACGAGTAATCACATTGGCTAAAGGGTGAGACTCAGCTTCTTCCGATGCCAAAATGCCTTCATCAACCATTTCGTTAACTTGACTGTGGTCTCTCGTAATTTGAAGTAAAGTCTCACCTCGCATCAAATACCCTCGACTATCCCCGGCCCATATATAATGGTATTGATTATTTTCAATCCACAGTACGACCACTGTGCTGCCAGCAACATTCCCATTAAAATGTGTGCTCACCATCTCTTGCAAATCAGAATTCGCTTTATATAATGCATTTTTAAGCATTTTAAGGGTAATAACGTGCTCTTCTGCAGACACAATAGCATTTTCTATACTATCAATAACTAATTGGCTAGCAATATCTCCAGCTTCATGGCCACCCATACCATCAGCAACAACCCAAATTTTAGAGTTACATAATTCTAATAACGCATCTTCATTTATTTTGCGCACCGCCCCCCGGTGGGTTTGTGCATGACTAGTCAAATTCATCTAAACATCCTTTTTTATTTTAATTTGATGCCAATTACGTTCTTCCCATTTACCGTCTAACATTGAAGAAAATTGACTAATTTGAGGTAATCCATTGGTAACAATTAAGCAAGGTTCAACCAAATCAGATCCTTGAGTCCACCACATCGAATATAAGCCAAATTGTTGTACGTACTGCGAGTGAAGCATTTCAGTTTCATTCATTTTCTCAGTGCCAAAATGAACGATTGCTGTTTTATTTTTATCAATTCCTCTACAAATTTTGATGCTTGATGTTGGAGCATCAATTATTGGTAGCGTTTTCTGAAGAGAAAGAAACCAATCATCTAAATCAAATTCATCATCAAGCACTTCCAGCACCTTGCTTTCAAACATTTTAAAACATTCTTGATCCTTCCAAAGCGTAACAGGGTTAGATTGATGATTTGCCAACAATGTAAATGGATAATGTCGCCCGACACTATCAATGCTAGGAATTAATGTACCGCAAAAACCATCTTCACCGTGGAAGCCAGGAGAAATTGCAAAATGCCAAACTGGGCTAGTTAAGTATGAATCAAGCCATTGGGAACCTAATTGCTCTTTGCTCACCGCTATAATACTTTGTAACCATTCATTCCATAGCGCAGAAAAATCATTGTCAATCTCGCTTTGAATAAAATCACCTTTAGATGGAATTTTGCCAATATAGGCCAAGCTTTTTAAAGGCGTTCTGGACATGAGAACCCCGCAAAGCTTGTTGACCAAAATGGATTATAAACACTATTTGGCAATAGTCTTACTTTTGCCATATTACCATTAAGTGATATTTCTAATAATCCGTCTTTCTTTGCCTCTGGACGTGTATGACTAACTTCATCAAGGAAGCGAAAAAGTGACCAAGCTCCTGAATATTTATTATTCATTGATCGGCCCCCATTAGGTGGAGTGAAAACGATTCGGGTTTCACTATTTTCAGGATCACCTGGCCAGAAGAATTGCTTACTTCTTACCGGGCCATGACGATAATTAAGCTCTTGACCATCGACTTCGAGTAAAAAGTGGTTAATATGTTTATCTAAAAAAACAGGTTCAATGTTAAAGTCAATTTTGACATTTTTGGAGCCCGCTTCGAAAAATGCTTGCTGAATATTATCTGCATATTGATACATTTTTAAAATGTCATAGCTAATACCTATTTCACTAGTAAAGCGCCAAGGTGTTTTACTCTTATCAACATGTTGCTTCAAATATTTATTATAGAAATCATCGAGCGTACCACCATAACCAAAGAATCGACCAAAATCCTTTAGCCTTACTTCAGTCATTGAATTTTGTTTAAATGGATATCGACCTGATATTGCTCGTCGATACTCCGCAACAACTTGGCTTTGCCAAATTTCATTCAAACGGTCACTTTCATGACTTCGCGTAATTGCAGCTGTTTGCTCAGCCACTCCTTCGAGCCAGTTGGAGATAGGGTAAGGAAGGTTTTCACTTAAACTTGCTAATTTTCCACTATCTTTTTTATAGCTTTTCAAATTTTGCTCTAACGATAAATTATTTCCATAGGCCACTTTATCAAGGTACCTATTAATTGTTCTTAAGGTTAATTGAACATCATCGAACTCGTTCAAATTAAGTTCTATAATCTCTTTGAAAGCAAGCTCGACCTCCTTTCCTGGTAATTCTATTTCTACATCAATACCATCTTTAGGCAACAATCGTTCAATTCGGGATTTTTTCTGCCTTAATAATTCATTCGACGCACTTTTCAGTACTTCACCAGCTGCTTTTTGATTATTTGACAGCGGTACCTGTGTTAAAGAAACATTCTTTTTTACTTCAAGAATTATTTGCTTTAAAGGTGCTTCTGGACCAGAAAGCGATTTCGTAATTTCTGCTCCAGAATTAGCGTCATAATATGTTTGTACAGTAAGGTCACTGAGTAAATCTTCCCAATAATAGATATAATCACGTATATATTTTTGTTCCAGCTGCTCTGTAATCTTAGTTTTAGTTTCATCATTTAGGCTATTTATATCATCACCATAGACCCAGCTATCTTCGATTAAACGCTTTATTATTCTATTTTTTTCAACACTGAAAATTCCATGAAATCCATTAAATGTAAATAGCCCAGGAATACCGTCAGTAAATTCTCTACCACTTTGGAAACGGAATGCTTGTAATGATTCTAAACTCAATAAGTCGATCAACCTGAAATCAGGGATGCTACTTTGTACATAATCACTTTTCAGCCTTTGGTAGGCTCTTTCAACTAATGGTAAATTAGTCAATGCTTCTCGAGCATTAGCTACAGCTTTCTCATTTATAGACTGGTTTTGAATTCCAAAATCCAACAACGAAACTAAATGTTGATTTAATTGTACCCTAATATTTTTATTTATTTCCCCCGGAATTTTCCTCTCTAAATACGCATCAAACCAAGCATGTACATCTTCTTTTATAAAATATTGTGGCTGATACAACATCAAATAAGTCTTTAATGTTTCGTATAAGTAATTGAGGTGACTTGAATTAACTTCCATTTCTTCAACTAACGCATTAGCCATATATGGGAATAGATAAGCTTGTAATGCTCGTTTGTAAGCCGATACAGCAGGCTGTTTTAATCTATCGCCTTGATAAAGTCCCATAGACTCAATCTCAGTTTCATCAATAGAATTGTTATAACCGACAGGGAAGGAGCGAAGTAAAGATAGTGAATTAACTAGTTGGATGATTTCAGTCTCACGAGATAAACCACCATCAGACTCTACTAAAAAGTTATCTATTGCTGATTTTGTATTATCAACTAAATTTGAATTCCAAGAATAGCTACTCCACCAAAAATAGCTAAGAGCTATAGTTGCAAGGGTAGAAACGCCTAAGATAGTATTTCTTAAAAATAAATTTTGTTTTTCATGATGTCTATTTGTGCCTGCTATATCACACTCGGGAAAAATCACATCTTCAAATAATTGCCTAATAAAGTAGCTGCGTACGTTTTTAGGTTGCTCAAACTTATTATCTTGGGGCTCTATACCCAAATGAGAGGAGAGTTGATCGATCGGCTTCCCTTCTTGAGTGGCACTAGTAAGGTAAATACCTCGAAGCATAGGTACATCTTCATAAGCGTTGGGCGAAAAAATTTCTTTTAAGAAGTCATCAGCCCCGCTTTGTAACAATCGCAATTGCTTAGGGAACTCATAAATAGCTGTTTTTCTGACTAAATCTCTCTCATGTAAAAGCCGCTTATTTATTCTAGCATTTAGATTGGTTAACAACTGATGAAATTCTTTATTAAACAGCTGAGCAGGACTTTGCTCCTCAGAGTCGTTAACCTCAAAAGTAACACCCCAGACCTGTTTAGCTTCAGAGTCTGACAAGTCGTCAAAAAACTCATTAAACCCTGCAATTAGATCTGATTTAGTAAAGAATAAGTAGACAGGAAATTTCATTCCTAACTGATTCTGTAGTTCTTGAAGACGCTGTTTAATACCTCGTGCAGTAATATTGCGCTCTGTTTTAGTTTGATTAAGTAATTCAGACACACCAATATTTATAATTACACCATTAATAGGCCTTTTTGGTCTGTATTTTCTTAGTAATCCTAGAAAGCCTTGCCAAGCCCGTGCGTCTTTTTTTGCATTGCTATCTTGACTTGTATATCGGCCGGCTGTGTCAATTAATACTGCTTGATCAGTAAACCACCAATCGCAATGCCTTGTTCCGCCAATACCTTGGACCATATCTACACCCATTTGCTCCTTCAATGGGAAGTTGAGTCCTGAATTATGAATCGTACTCGTCTTCCCTGAACCCGGCGGGCCAACCATAATATACCAAGGCAATTGATAGATATTTTTTCCTTTCGATAACTTAGCCGACTTCAAAATATCGAGTGCTTGTTGAATTTTATTTCCTAATATTTTGATTTCTTCAGAACTATCGGCAGGGTCATCAATCGTAGAGTTTTCATTTCCATGGAGTAATTTATTTACCATGTCGTCGTTGTTCTTTTTATCTTTCACCTTATTTAAAAGAGTTAGAGCTCCCCATATCAAACCGATACTTAAGACAACAAAAAATCGAACAGAAGCTGAAGCAAGAGGTTCATAACCAGCTATGGCTACTAGCGGTCCTATAAACCAAATAAGTATTGCTAAACAAAAGAAACCTAATATAAATATAAATGGTCTTGATTTGATAATATTTCGAGCTGATTGCAAAAATGAACTAAACATAAAAATCCCTTTAACTGCTAAAATAACAAATCAATTTCAATACGACGATTCAACGCTTTATTTTGCTCAGAATCATTTACGACTAATGGCTCTGACTCTCCACGGCCTTCTGGCCAGATCCTTCCCTTTAATGCCGCGTTATCGGCTAAAAAATTCCCGATAGCAGTTGAGCGCGCCAAAGATAAATGCCAATTTGAAGGGTATTTTGTAGTAAATATGGGAGTATCATCGGTATGACCTGTAATCAATATTTTTTCTTCCCCCCCTTCTATCGCTCGAGCAATTTTGGCGAGTACCGGTTCAAAGTCAGTTCTAGGGACAGTACTTCCTGATGCAAATAATACGCCTGCACCAATTCTGATCCGAACTCGATCAGATAATTGTTCAATATCTAATAAATTCATTGTAATTTCAGTCTGCAATAGCTGTTGCAATTGCACAGCTTCATCACGACTTAAATTACTTTTTAATAATGTATTTTCGGGAGTCCAAGGAACTAGAGCATTGAGTTCTTTATAAACATTTGATGAGTAATTGTTAATTTTATAACTAAATGTCATATAAATAACTGACAATATGACACAAGTAAATAAAACGATTAGCCATAATGGGAATGATTCGTTTAACGTGTTCCCTTTAATAACCCTCTTGTAGACACTTGGGGACAATGCTAATTCAGTTTTTCGTTTATATTGTTTTAGAATTCTAAAACACTTATCTTTGTACTCATCAATTTGTTCAATGCCGTTATGTTCTATACGCATTTTCCCAACAAAACCAAGCGATAAGCATAAATACATTAATTCAATTAATTCTACATTTTCAGAAGGGCTTTCTAAACAACGGTCTAGAATAATGTAGAAATATTCACCGCCAAAAGTTTCGCTATGAAATGTCGATAACATACTTGCAGACGCCCAGTTTCCTGCCTCTCCCCAAGTTTGGTTCATAACTATTTCATCAACAAAACAACATAAACAATAACGAGCATTCTCAATTGTCTTTGGTGGGATATTTTTTTGTCGTAGGACTTGCTCATAACTCTTTATGAACTCAACAATCCTTAAGCGAATTGAGGGTAAATCCTTTACCTCAGTGATAGTTCTTAATTGACTACTGTAAGATAAAAACGTTTCAGCTGTATCTACAAGTTCATTTTCAGAAATAGTCAAAATTGCGGACTGCTTAAAAGACGTTTTTGGTTGAAAGTCAGCTAATGTTTTATTAGACGGTTCAGCCATTGGAGAATCAGGTGCATTTGGCTTAGGTATTGATTTTTTCCCCGGGCGGGGCTTTACAATCGTTTTATCATTCATCTCGATAATCCTTATCAGTTTTAATTTGAGTTGATAGCCCATAACTCAACTGATAATTCAGGGAAATTACCAGAAAAATGAATTGCGATTCCACCACTGTTTGCTAATTTACCCCAAGGGTTAGATTTTTTATCTAGCTCGAAATAGTGGTACCCTGAATGGTAAGGAATTTCTCTAGGTGCCACTGGTAAAGAAATCAGTCCGATACCTGGTAGCTGATTGTTCACAAGTTCTCGAATTGACTCAACAGAACCTATCTTAGTTTGTTGTGGTAGGTAGCTTCTCAGCTCATCATGCGTTACATCTGCTTTTACAGCCAAAACAAATTGCGCTTTTTCGATCAGAGAATTATCTTTAATTGCCGTAAAATATATACCGAACTGGCTTTTTTCCAATGTTAGCTCTAAAGCTGTTTGCTCAAAAACTAAACTTAAACTTTGATTAATGGTATTGAATACCTGAGAAAAGACGGCAGCTAAATTATCATGCTGATATGCTATAAAATTCGGAGCTAATCGTGTCGAAGTATTAAATGTTGCTAACTCAGCAGAAAAAGAAATTAAAGTTCGAAAAAGTTCTTCCGGGTGTATTAATAAATTATTATCAAAATGTAGAAAAAGTGGCTGATATTTATTTAATAACTGCAGCATTAAAAAATCAGCTATTCCATTTGAAGCACCACTTGAACCTTTTAATCGCATGGCAATCGCTTCACTGCGTTGCTTAATCATCCCTGAAACATGTTTCACTTTATTTATTATCAGTTTACTAGCTTCAATAGAGAGCAAAGGAGGGATATAATTCTTATCTAAGGTCACGACACCTTCTGTTGTAACTTCCGCGACTTTAGCTATAGGTAAAGAAACAAAACCTGCTCTGTCTTCATTCTCTAGTTTTATTTGAGTATGGATTTTTGATACTTGCAGCACTTCCATCGCATCATGGCCAACTGTGATATCAACAATACTTTGGTCTTTTAGTTTATATCTGGTTATTCCGTGTTCATCATCGCAAGTGATATTCAAACCATTTGCTTTATTTTCAGCTATACATAAATAAATAATTTGTTCAGAAGCTTCTGAACTGAGATTTTTAGCACACGGGACTTCTGCATCAATAGGTAAGCTTATAGTTGTCTGATCTGGAAAAACACACTCAATTTCTGATATAGAAAATTTACCTAAAAGGAGTTCAGCTTGGGGAATTTCGATTTTACTAATACCCCAATTAAAGCTGCGCATTCGTTTTTGTAAACCCGTCAGCTGCGATTGAAAGTATCTTTCTTGTTGTTGAAAATGCTGTGGACGAAGAAACATGCCCTCTGTCCATGCTACTGGGCTAAACTCACTCATGATATCCTTACCACTTATTTTATAAGATGTTATTTTTTAATAAAGTGTAAACTGCTAGCTTTTCAATATTGACTTCGACAGTGTCGTAGTCTGTTGGATCAACTTCTACCACTGATCTCCACCGAGCCCCATCAATATTTCTATACGCCACAACAATACCAACGTATCGGGTATTTTTATTAAGAGACATTTTATAGTCTTTTATTTCGAGAGGTTGAAACTCTAACTCGTCACGTTTAATTAAATCAGGTCCTAATACACTTTCAGCATCTTCATAAAGTGTAAAAAAATCCTGAGTGTCAAAAATGGTCCGTGATGATAACTCAAATATCTTTGCTACTACTGGCGATGCTCGCCCATCTTTATCTGGGTTAACGTCCGAGGCAACAGTAAACTTTAAATCTGTTGACGGAGGAATGATTGCATTAATTGTTGTACACCCAAAGATGTTTGAAAATATAACACTAAGAAAAATAAATTTAATCTTATTTATTGTCTTCATTTAGTTGTCCTTTAAATCACGATAAAGATTTTATTTTTTTATCATACGCAGCAACAAAATCATCGTGCCAAACAGGATTTTTGCTGTTTGATGATTCTTGTTCTAGGTCTTCATGTAATAAACTGTAGAGTTTCCAATACTTAGCTTGTTTTTGATTAGGTAAAAAGCTGTCTAAAGCATTTCTTTGAAACTCTCGGTTAATGATACTCTGAGGTGATAACTGGTTTAATAGCCCTTCAAATACACCCTGAGTCCCAGCCAAAATACTCAATTCATGAGCTTCTGTGTCTTTATAGGCTTCTTTAATCGAACGCTTTGCATCTAAAAAGCTTTTGCTTCTAGTAAGGTACAAATTTTGAATTAAGTCTTCGATAGAGGCAGAAAACTTAATCGGGTTATTTTCAGTGTGCTTGAATGTAGTTTGATTTATTCTAAATTCATTTTTTATCGCTGAGCGATTGCGAAGTGACAACATCAAACCGACCAATAATTCACTAAAGCTCTCGCCTAACTCCTTGCATAACTCGGTTGTGAGCTGCTCTTTTAAATTCAAATTACAAGAAATACCCTCTAAAAAGGCTGAAAGTAATTCGCTATCCTTACTCTCCTTAACTTCATGTTTTTTATAAGATGCATCCTTTGCAACTTGACTAAATGAGACATCCTTTGACACTTGTATTGACTGATTGTCATTCTCGTTTTTTTGTATAACTGCAGTAGGCGAAGTGTCAACTGACTGACTAAACTCATTAAGAGGTTGTTCTAATTTTTCCTTGGCCAAAAGTGGTAAATTCCATTCTTCAGGTATAGCCTGCGGCATCTGAAAGTGCTCATCTACCGATTTATAATCTGTAGCCTGTCGCTTAGAATTTGCATTAGCGAGATTTTCGGACTTCACAAACTCCGAATTCATGTTTATTGGAGCAATATCAACGTCCACTGGTATATTTGGAGGTGTATTTAAGCCGACTTTATTTCCTTTACTCTCGATAGAAACTTGAACTTCATAATCACCAAAGGTCAATAAATCTTCATTCTGTAGTTTATAAACGTTTCCGTTACCTAACGGCTCAACGGCACGATTAATAAACAAACCGTTCGTTGAACAATCAGTTACATAAAAGTCATCAATTTTTTTTTCAATTTTTGCATGAAGGCCTGAAATAACTTTTTCTGGATCAGGTAAATACCATTCATTATTTGCTGAACGACCAAAAGTGATTTCGGTATTTTTATACACTTTTTTTGATTCTTGCTCAGGGGATAAGCGATGATAGCTGACTATCTCTAACATTAGTTCCATTGTGCTTCTTTCTATCCTTAAATACCAAATCTATTTTGTTAGATTATTCACTTCTACTATTTATAAAATCAGAATAAAAAAACTCAGCTTCATTGTCAATATATTAGATTAATGATAAAAAATCAGTTTATACTAGCGAATAATTAGAATGTCTAAAAATAAGAAACTAAGTTAATATCATTACAAGCACCACCACAATTGCAAAAAAATCAACAATTAGGTTATGAGTGCAATACTAACTTTCAATTAGATGTTCCTTCATAAATAATAACTTTAAAGGATTAGCTTTTATTATGGACAAGAATTTTTCTACAAATGACAATAATCAACATGATGATAAAACATGTATTGCTGGAAAAAAATTAAATAAACCAAAAATTGAGATTGACTTAACTGGTAGGCTAATCAAAGAACGTTATTTGATTGAAGAAAAAATCGGCAGTGGGGGGATGAGTGACGTCTATAGAGCTAGAGATACATATATAGAAAAAGCTGGTGTCAAAGATTCTTTAGTTGCAATAAAAGTACTACAAAGTGAAATTAGTGATTTATCGGAAGCTACAAAATTACTAATCAGTGAAGCAAAAAAAACGCAACAGCTCTCACATAAAAATATAATTCGAGTTTATGACGTTGATTCTGACAAAGGCCGACACTTTATTGTTATGGAATGGCTTGATGGGGAATCTCTAGACCATGTGATTAAGCGTTCTCGACCAATGGGCCTGCCCTTTAATGGTGCAAAGAAAATAATTAATCAAATTTTTGATGCATTAAGTTATGCACATGATTGCGGCATTGTTCATACTGACCTCAAACCATCAAACATAATGCTTACTCGACAAGGTGAAATTAAAATATTTGATTTTGGAGTGGCTCAGGCACTAAAACTTCAGCATGACATCTACGCTTTACAAAATGACGATACGAACACTTCAGTCTCTGGATATACACCGGCTTATGCCAGCTACGAACAATTAAATAATGAGAATACTTGTGAACAAGATGATGTTTATGCTGTTTGCTGTATTGTCTATGAACTCCTGAGCTCTAAACATCCATATAACCGTGTAGCAGCAAACGAAGTATCAGTGAAGTCCACACCTCTAGTAAAGCCTAAAAACATTTCGTTCATTCACTGGCAAGCTTTAAAGAAAGGACTCGCTATTATGAAAAAAGATCGCGCAAAGGATGTGTCTTTTTTCAAGAGTCAATTCAATAAAAATCGGACTCCTTTATTTTTTGGCTCTACTGCAGCAGTAATTTTGATTGCCGTAGCTATACAGACAACATTAGGCTTCAATAACACTCTAGATAATCTTCAAGATCAATTAAATGCTTCTCATGTAAAATTAACTGAATACGAAGACTTAAGTAAGCTATCTACGACTCAATTACTTTCTCAATTAGATTTATTTCCCCCTGAGCATGAAATTTTAAAGGAAGGATTAATTCGCCAGCATCAGCAACGAGTAATCGATATATATGAACACCGAATAGAACAAATTCCCAAAGGTAGGAATAACAAATACAAAAACTATGATGAAATCATTAAAGAATTGAAAGATGCTCTCAAAATATACCCTGATTCTATGCGGTTAGGTCACTTATTAAATGCTCAAAACACAAGTAAGAAATCGGTTGTAGATGCCCTTTCTAGCCATTTAGAATTGTTACTTTCTCAAAGTCGTTATGAAGAATTAGGTAATAATAATATTGAAAGCTTAATTAGCGACTTAAAATTTATCGACAAGACTTATAAATTCTTGCCAAGCAGTGATTCATATCAAGTCTATTTAGATAACTTTAATACAGCCCAGTCCCAACATAATATAGAGCAAATTAACACGTTAATCCGAGTGGGTGAGTTAGCTTTTACTTCGCTTGATGAAGCCAAACCCCTGCTAGAAAAAGGCAGCCAGCTTAAAAGTGCTGTCGTAGTATTAAATTCATACCAACGAAAACTTGAGTCAAACCCGAACGCTAAGTTTCCTTACCCTGAAGCTGAAGTTTTCTATGCCAAAACATTTGAAGAGTTTGAATTATTATTTGCATCCATTACTGACCATAAAAAGTTACAAGAGTTAGATCAAGAGGTATATAAGGTTACTTCGTTACTTCCTTCAAATTTTAAGCCAAGCATTACCATCAAAAAACGCTTGGCAGCATCATATCTTGACTTCGCAAACCAATTAATGGAAAAAAGACGCTTCCTTGAGGCTCAAAAACTTGTCAAAAAAGGAAATGAGCTTTACGACCAAGTAGATTCATATTCCCTACTTTAGTTCATTCTTATTTACTCAATCAATTAAAGGGGATGACTCCTTTAATTGATTGAGTTTGTGCTTGAATACTTGCAGTTAAAAGTTGCAGAGGTTGTACGATGTTGAAGTGGAGCCCCCATAGTTTGTTATGCCATCGCGTGTGATATTCACCCAATAGATAATCTACGGGTATTAAAGTATTTAAGCAGCGAGCTCGGTGCAGACGACGACACTACAAATACTTGGTACCGTCATTGGATAGAAGTGGGTTTTGCTAAAATTGAAACCATGCTTGGCGCTGGGCCATTTTGTTTTGGTGACGCACCTACCCTTGCAGATTTATGTTTAGTGCCACAAGTATTTAATGCGCACCGCTTTAAAGTCGATATGACGCAATTTCCAAAAATTGAAGCCATTTATCAGCACTGTAATACCTTACCAGCCTTTATTGAAGCCGCACCTGAGAACCAAATCGACGCCGCTTAAAGTTAAAGGTTCTAAACCCAACTAAAAACGCCTCAATTGAGGCGTTTTGTGTATCTAAAGGCAGCACTCTAGTTTAATTGCGATAATGAAACTTTGTGTGTCCCTTCGTTTTAAGTATCACTGTATTCATTACATTGGTGCGATATTAATCTGGTGAGGCTTTCCCACAAAATCAGCCATTTTTTTACAATCCTCAATCGCCACTGCTCTCGCTTTATAATTTGCAACAGCAACATGTGTATCATCATTCAACACGACATACACTTTATAGTGATGTGCAAACCCTTGACTCGTCATTGCTCTAAAACCTTTGATAGCGTTTATAGAATATTCACGATTAAAAATTGTATAGAGGCTACTTGCTCTTAATATCACCCGTTGTTTTGTAAGATCAAAATAGCATCGATATCCACCAAACAGTCCACACCAGCCTAACCAGCAAATGAATCCCGAAACCATTATCGGTAACGAGTCTGCATTATCTGATGCAAAGACATTTATTACTCCAATTAATAAAAAAAAGCCACACAAAGTTTTTAATAACAGTTTGGCGAAACTTGACTGTCCATACACCGCATACTGCTCAGATAATTGCTTAAAATACATTACAGTACTCCATACTTAACTAGTCCCGCAATAGCAGTAAAAACAAAAAAAGGCAGTAATAATTTAAACAGCGTTTTACGATCCCAAACTTCTATAAATACAGGGTCTTTGAAGTTAATGTTACTAGCGTGGGATAGATCTGCAAGTTCGCTGTCTTGCCTAAACTTTTCTTCTGCTTGCCCAAAGTCCATGACCGTTTTATTTGGCCAATCAGAGATAGTTTCAACTACGCGAATTTGATAGTGCGTCGATAAAAAAAAGAGTAAAGCATAAGCTTCTGCGTGACCTTGAAACTCATACATCTGATCGACCAACGTCACCTGAAACACTCCTTTTTCGCCTACTCTTCCTAACTCACATATCAGGGTGTCAAAGGATGACACTGGATGACGTTTCTCACCTCCCCACCACCATGATGTTGTTAAATACAGCTGTTTAGTCTCCCTATCAAACCCTAGCCGGCTCATTCGCCCAAATAAAGATAGAGATAAGCTTAAAAAGAAACCAGCTGAGATTGCAAGAAACACACTTTCACCTCCTTCAGTCACCAAACTCATCACACAACTGGATATACCTGGGACCAGAAAAATAAACGCGAAGAATTTCCCAATCATTTCACGCTTAGTTGGCAGCGTAAAATGACCATCAGGTGCTTTTTTAAATATGCGTTGAACTCGCTGTGGCAGATTGTGATAATCCATTACTCAAGGCCAGCTTAATATTGAAAATAAAATCAGTACGGTATTCAAATTTTATCCATAAATCAAGAGATACAGCCTAACTACTAGAGCTGCAAAATATAAAAAATTTTAAGTTATGTCATTCAGTGTTAAAAAAGATCATCAAACACTCACAAAACGCGACGAAATTTCCAAACTACAAGTACCTAATTTATTTTTACAAATAAAAAAACCGTCGCGATAAAAAACCTTTACGACTAAACATACCAGCGTAAACAGTACATTTTCAAAGCTTTATAGTGGTTAGCAATAGCCTTATTTTTCCCCTTCACAAAACGAAATAAAAGGTTGCGCGGTTCTTAATGGTTGCTCCAACATAGGTAAGTGGCCAACATTGTTAAGTATGTCGATATGCGCATGTGGCAAAACCTGTTTGAGTCCGTGGGCGCCCGAAACATGTAAAATACGATCCTGATCGCCCCAGGTAATGAACACGTTGCCGTTGTAGTGCTGTAAAACGCAATCGAGCGGGTTATTGAACTGTGGCTCGCCATGATTAACCGAATGGATTTGCGAAAATATTCTGCTGTTAAGCACAAGTCGTTGCTTGGCCATTGCGCCAAGGTGACTGAGTACCGCATTAGGTACAAATGGTGCTTTTACAAATAAATGGGCATAAAGTGCCTTAAATTCAAATTGTGTGCGGGGTAATACAACAGGGTGCTGGCCTGCTTTTATTGCGTTAAACATTTCACTGTTATCTGAATGTTCAACCCCTAATGGGCTGATCAACCAAAGGTTTTTAATGCTATTCGGGTATTTCGCGGCAAAGTTGCCAGCAATGTAGCCCCCCATTGAGCTGCCAGCAAGATGAAACTCCGTTAATTCAAGTGCATCGACTATTTTTTTAAGCCGCCTAACTTGGCTGTGTACATCGTAATCGTGTTGGATCTCATGGCTACTGTTGCCAAAACCCGGTAAGTCTACCGCAATCACGTCAAAGTGGTCGCCTAAGTAGCCTGCAATTCGGTTCCAATGATCTTTATCTGCACCAAAACCATGTAGCAGCAACAATGGTTCGCCCGAGCCACCCCGAAGGTACTCAATGCTGAATTCATCAACCTGTAAACGCGCTAAGTATAAACGCGCAATGCTACGCTCAATATTCAGTAAAAAATGATACAAGGTGGATATTGGTGTGATCACATACATCAGCACGCACACCAGAATGAGCAAGCCAACCACTATCAGTAACCAATCCATCGCACGCATCCTTACTTATTTGTCTGTGTTAAATTGGCGATTGTATCGCAACGCTCAGCTGACACAATGCACTGGCCCACTTTTTGGGCGGGCGCTGATTGTTTGCTACATCATCAGTTGTTCATTTAATGGCGATGTGAACTTCAATTTCATTGCCATTAGGGTAGAATTCAAAATCGGTCGTATAAAGTCGGTGATGCGCGACGTTTTGGTCGCTGAAATAATTCCAGGCCTCCGTCCATGCTTCTATAGCTATCTGTGGCATGCTTCCTTGGCGCTTAAAGACCAGATAATTCCCTTCACTGATCGTGATTGACTCCAGTTGAGCTCCGCTTGGCAACTCAGCCCCATCAAACCCTGCTAGTACGGTAAAGTCACCGTTGTAATCAGATTCATACTGAAAATACACGCCATAGACACGCTCACCCTGTTGATAATCAACAGGCACGGTGCGATCGAACCTTTGCCATAGTTCAGCGATTTTTCCCGTTTGTGGGTTCATCTCTGTCGCATTGTTTGTTCGTGTGCTGAGTCCATTAATGGTTTTTTCTTCAACAAATCGTATTTCCATTTTAGTTTTATCCTCGATATACCTTATTTTTAGGTAAAAAATTACGCGCACTCTATGTGCTGTCTGCCTCAATGACCATCAATAGAATTCCCTTGCTCTCTATTGAGCAAGGGCTTATCTACAGTTAAATGATGAGTTTATTGCCCAACTTTATCACCTTCAAAGCCAATCACTTGTGCATTGGCCCAGTTGGCACAAGCAACGTGTGGGGTTGGTGCTTGGCTGTACGTGCGCAGGCTTAGCTGTTTCACACCGCGAATATCAAGCTCTGGTTTCACCACTGCAGGCGGCGTAATTACGCCACTATCAAACAGCAGCTTGTTATCTACATAAACCTGAAAATTCACTTTTGCTCCTGCTTCGCAGCTGTCATCAATGCCCACGTCAGCTCTAAAGGTGTGCCAATGACCCGACAAGGTATAATCAATTTGGCTGTGGCCATCAACCCCGAGCCCTTTGTTAAAACCAAGGCCATTCATTTTCATGGCACTGGTATTATTTGGGTGCCAGGCTTTGTCTTTTTGCACGCCTTTTTTGCTTCCGGTGGTTGCGTTATCCCATGCAGCCGCCGATAAATACACCCGTTGTTTATTACGCTTTGGTTGTGGTTGCTCGAGTAATTTAAATTCGCCGATTGCAATGGGTGTCACTTGCATTGGAATAAACGCGTTAAAGGCTTCACCTGTCGGTTTATCGTCTTTATTTGCGGTGACAAAGCTACCTTGGTCGTGGGTGCTGACAATTCTAAAGCGTAGTAAGCTGCCCGGTTTGGCATCAAAGGTGACTTTTTGGCTTTCTTGTACACGGGCTAAACTGCCTGTTGCAACTGGTTCCCCCCATTGGCCGTTGACATCACTTAAGTACACTTCGTAATCTTTGACTTGTGAGTATTTCCAGTGTTTGTCATTCCGTGGTGCAATCTCAAAGCCTTCAATCATTCGGCGCTCGCCTAGGGCGAGTACAAACTCATGCGGCCCTGTTTTTAAACTTTGGTCGCGGATGGTTCTAAACCAAGTATCTGGGTTGTTATCAAAGGCATTTTCCATCGGGTGACCCGGCTCTTCAAGGGGGCGATTTAAAATCAGTAAACTATCGGCCGAAATCGCATTGCCGTAATCGGGCATCGCTGGATAAGCAGGTGTTGCTGCGAGTGTTAGCCCATCGTTCACGCGAAGTGTCACGTTATACTGCTGATTAACCGCTACTTTTTGTGTTTTAACATGCACGACACCAAATTGAGTGTTGGCATCGTAAAACCAGACATTTTGACCTTGCTCAAAGGCCGTTTGTGTAGAAACCTGTGTTAGAGGCTTGCCGTCTAATTCGACGTTGTCTGGCAAGACACGGGTATGTAGTTGTAACTGATAGACCCGCTCAGTCTCCATACCTTGATATTGGCCTTTAACAGCGCCAATGTTGACCGTGATATCACCCGCTTTATTTTGAGGTGCGTCGACTTTAATCAGCTGCTTACTAAACGCACCCTGTTGATACTGGCGGGTTTGACCATCGTCTTCATAGATTTCGAACGAGGACTCGCCAAATGGGTAAATATCGAGTGTTAAGGTATCTTTTGCCACGTGCCCATCATATAAAGCTTCTGGGTACATAGGTAAAATGGCGCCCGCTTTAACTAACAGCGGCAGTTTATCGAGTGTGACTGGGTAATCAATTTCTCGGCCTTCTTTAGGGGCGTCTGTGACTGTGCCATCCCAATAATCAATCCATTGCCCTTGCGGTAAATAGATGTCTTCACGCCAGCCATTGCTGCCCGCTTGCGAACGAAACACTGGCGCAACTAGTAAGCTTTCGCCTAAGAAAAACTGATTTTTATATTGCTCAGTAAATGCATATTGATCATTGGGGTGATCCCACATTAAACCACGCACAATGGGCGCTGCGGTTTGTTCGGCCTGATGCGCTAAGGTGTACATATACGGGGTTAAGCGCATTTTTAGCTTGAGGTATTTGCGGTTAATTGAACGATATGGCTCGTCAAACCACCACGGATGTTTACGCGCCGCTTTTGACCAGCCTGACATCCCCATTAATACCGGTGTAAAGGCTTTCCATTGTAAGTCACGCATGTAGGTTTCTGGACTGCCGCCAAAAATACCGTCGACATCGCCTGTTGCATACACTTGTCCCGACAAGCCAGAGCCGATTAAAGTCGAAACATGCCAACGAATATAATCCCAACTGCCTGATTGATCGCCTGTCCATGTTACCGCATAGCGTTGAATACCCGCCCAACCCATCACTGTCCATAAAAACGGCCGTGAGTCTGAGTTATCTAAAATCCCTTGCGCTGCACTTTGATTCGCGTCCAGTGCAAACTGATAGCCTGCGCCTGTCCAAGCAACATCGAGTTTTTGTGCGCGGCTGCCCGCCTCGCCCACTTCCCACGCGATTTTATCGACGCCATCTTCAGTCCACAGGCCGGTTTTAAAGCCAAGTTCGTTTAATCCCTCGATCACCTCGGGTAAATTGGTATATCCGCAGCCATAGCCATCATTGGGTAAAATCCAACCACCTGGCATGTCGTGTTCGCGGTATTTTTTGGCAACCGACTCAATTACATCTGGGGTCGTACCAGTTGGGCCATCGCTCCAGCCATCAGGAACTGTCCCGGGCTTTTTCACGTTATCACCATCGTTGTAACAATCGGCATCGCCGTATTCAAACGCCCAACGCGGAATAAGTGGCGCTTTACCCGATACATCGGTGTAAGCGTCTAATACATCGGCAATATTATCACCAACAAAATAGTAGGCATCAAAGCGGTTTTCTTGATGCTCGGCAGTTAGGTATTCATCTGAGCGAAAATCATATTGGCCGTTGCTCCAAGTATTGCGTAAAACACCATAGCCTTCACTGCTCATGTAAAAAGGTGCGGGGCTGGGTCTGTCGCCTTCCTCCCAGCCACCCGAATAAGAAATATCGAGGATCTCACCTTTAAACTCGAAAGCGCCATTTTGCTGACCGCCCCCCATGAAATACTCATTTTTATGAGTAGTGAGGGTTTGATAACTTGATTTTTCGGTCAGCTCTATTGGTTTTACTTCTTGCCAAACCACTGTGGCATTGTCTGCACGGTACAGCTCAAAACGCAGCGGTTGCTGATACACTCGTAACGACAAGGCCTTAGTTTGCACTAAGGTGTAATCTGATTGCTCAGTGACGTTAATCGCAACTTGACCGAAATCACTTTTGGGCACAATACTGGCCGCTTTATTTTCTGCGTCAATTAAGGCACTGCTTCCGGCCCAAATACGAAATATATCGTCTCGTAAAAATGAAATGTTTATTTTTTCATTATCTTGCGTGACGATATCGAGTTGATTTGCTTGCTCAGTTAAAGTGTGAATTGCACCCAGCGGTTTCGCTATCACATCAGGACAGATGGCAATGCTCGAAAGTGCCAACACAATGGCTTTTGTTAGAAAGTGTTTCATGTTCGACCTAATCAGCTTTTAATGCTGCTTTATTTTTTAGTTATTTTGACTACACAAACACACTTGCTGGCACACCAAAGCACTGATTATGCAATCATTTAATTGGAACGAACCAATACTGCACAGAGTTTTGGTCTGAGTCAAAAGATTGCGATTAATAAGTAGGTGATCAGACCATTATGCTAAAGTGATTCTCATGGCTGTGATCTTCAGTACAGAGGTGTTTGATGAAAGTATGTTTCACATTGGTGTTATTCTTTATTCTGTTTGCGGTTAATGGTGCGCCCATTCAAAAAGACACCGTCATTATTTCACCCGCTGCTATCGAGCCTGTCTGTTGGTATCAAGATAAACGTTTTAGTGAGGGAGCGATTATTATGATGGAAACGACCCGCGTTATTTGTACAGCACGAAACCAATTTGAAAGTAATGGTCGCCTTGCGTGGCGAATGATTAACGAGCAAGGGCAAATCATTTACCCCACTAAACAATCAAAAAAAATTACCATCCAGTAAACAAGATCAGGGCAAAGCCAGCACAATTCATTTATTCGGCATGCTCTGGTATAATCTTACGGTCTTTTTTCAACCGTACAGCGTTATGAGTAACCCACAAGCAAATAATCAATTACACGGCATCACATTAGAAAAAATCGTTACCACCTTAGAGCAACAACTAGGCTGGGCTGAAATGGCTAAGAACGTCAACATTAACTGCTTTAGAAATGATCCCAGTGTGAAATCCAGTTTGAAGTTTTTACGTAAAACCCCTTGGGCCAGAACCGCAGTTGAACAACTCTATTTAGATACCTGTCAATCCGATTTTGTTTGGCCGAGCATCAAAAAATAACGCCCTTGTCGGGCGTTATTTTTAATTTAATTATTTACTTAGTGCCAATTTAAGCACCTGCGCATGCTCGATTAAGTCAATCCCTAAATCAGTTAAATACCCACCATCAACTTGATCTATAATTCCTTTTTCGAATAAACGTTGCGCCGCTTCTTTTACGGCTGGCTCTGCATCGGTGTGCACCTTCAAGCCTTGCATCATGCTATTGTCTGGGAATTTCAGTAATAAATTTAACTCATCTACCATTTTTGCATTAAATAACATAGTACTAGCACCTGATCCTTTCTTATTGTTAACTATAAGGTAGCCCGTTTAACTTTAAAATAAAAGCCAATGTTTAGTGCTTTTTCTCGCATTTGTTCACCTTGCCCTATTCATCACGCGATTTTTTTTCATTTTTAGTAGCAATATCAGATGCGAGAGCTACCTTTTATGGATAGGGACATAAAAAGGAACACTATAATGGACAGATTAAAACATCGGTTTGCACTTGTTGATGATTCTCCCGCCATCTTAATCGTATTAGAAGCACACCTTAAACAGCTTGGTTACCAAAGTATCGATACCTTTACTGATGCGCAGGCTGCATTTGAACGAATCAACCAAGATTTAAACTATTACCATGCTGTTTTTACTGATCTCAATATGCCTGATATGGACGGCATGACCTTTATTCGATTACTCGGACAACAAGGCTTTACCGGTGGAGTGGTGATTATTTCTGAAATGGATAAAAAGGTGATAGGGCTTGCTTCTGAGCTAGCTAAAGAAAATAAAACACACTTGATCGGCAATATATCTAAGCCTATAGAGGCACAAAAACTGAATTTAATTTTAAATAAATTAAATTCATTTCTTGATAAAAAAGCACTTGATTTAGGGCAAATGACTGAACAAGAATTAATCAATGCAATTAAAAAAAACCAGATCACTCCCTATTACCAACCTAAAATTTGCAGTAAAACTAACCTAGTAGAAAGCGTTGAAGTACTTGCCCGAATTACAAACGACCACAGCCATTTAATGCTACAACCAAAATCATTTATTCCAACCGCTGAAAAATTCAGCTTAACGGATGCATTTTCATTTCAACTTTTCGATAAAGCCATGGCAGATTACCATCACTTAGCTAAGAGTTTTGGTTCACAATTAAAAATAGCGGTGAATGTGTCACCTACGCAGCTCGATAATTTAGACTTCCCAAGCCAACTCGATGCATTACGTGAACATCATGGTTTAAACCCATCGCATGTTATTATTGAAATCACCGAAGAATACGCCCTTAAAACCACGACTCAATTAGAAACACTAAACCGTTTGAGAATGCGCGGATACCCGATGTCTTTAGATGACTTTGGAACAGGTTTCACCAACCTAGCACAACTTAGAACTCTGCCATTTACCGAAATTAAAATTGACCGCAGCCTAATTAGAAACATTCAAGCAGACAAATTTTCTCAAGTGATTGTGGAGTCACTAAATAAAATTGCACAAGAACAACAGTTTACTTTAGTTGCTGAAGGGATTGAGCAATTTTGTGAACTGGAGTATCTACAAAATCATTTTAACGAGCCTATTTTATTGCAAGGTTATTTAATTTGTCGGCCAAAACCCTGTAACGAAATTGTTCATTGGTATAAAAACTGGCTCAATCATACAGTTAATTAAGCAAGACACGATCATTGCAGATTACCAATATTGCTCTACGGTAAAGTGACCAGGCTGCTGACGCCGATTACGCAAGTAACCTTGGGATGATAATATTTGACATACCTCTTTGACCATATCGGGATTACCACACACCATAAATTGACTGCATTCTTTATTCATAGATGTGGCGAAAAAACCCGCTAACGTACCATCTGTTAATCGTTGCGTGATCCGCCCTTCCAGCCCTGTCTTATTTTTTTCTTGAGACACTACACTAACAAACTTTAATTGAGGATGCGCTTGCTGTAATTGTGAGATTAAAGGCTGATAACTTAAATCTTGCACATTTCTCACCCCATGAACCAAGTAAATTTGCTGATATTGCTGCCATATTTGAGTGCACTGCAACATAGATAAAAACGGCCCTAACGCCGTGCCCGTGGCTAATAACCAAATTTGTTCACTCGGGGGGACTTCATCCAAGGTAAAAAAACCACTCGCTTGCGAGTTGATCCAAACAGTCTCGCCTTTTTTAAGCTTTGATAATTGTGGGCTTAAACTCCCTTGTTCAACATCAACTAAATAAAACTCTAAATTCGGATCATGCGGCGCATTAACATACGAATATGCCCGAGAAAACCGTTTACCATCAATATCTAATGCTAATTTTGTAAATTGCCCCGCCTTAAAAGGGGCTATATCAGCCTGAACTGTGAGACTAAATAATGTCTTGGTCCACCATGTCACATCGCTGACCTTTGCAGGTTGCCAATCAGCCATCCTCACTCCTTAAAAATCCTGAATTCTATGAGGTTTAAGCATAGTGTATTTACGCCTGTCTAGTGGCGTGAGTGCGCGATTATATTTGTTGGTAAGTTATCTCAAAATCTAACGTGAGCGCGTTTATTCATGCATCAATCACCCAAAATATTGATACCAAATATTTTTAACCTCCCGTTTTATTTGAATTTTTTCCTATAAATATTGAAGTAGATCAAACTTTGACAAGTATCGAATTAGAAAACCCTCAAACCTGATCTAAATCAATTATATTGTTTCAAAAGTTAAGTAAGGTATTGTTATTGTTTATAAATGAGCCGCATTTACCATGGACACCCCTTTAAACCGTAGTGAAGCAAACCACCTGCATGATTCAGTCATGGGCATGGATCCGCACCTTGAATCAGCATTTGAGCGTCTATTGGATGATAAAAACACGCAAATTGAAGCACTCAACAACCATATTTTGCAGCTAAACAAACGTCAAAAGATGCAACAAGCGCATATTGATATCGTTGAGCAGCAGTGGCAGCTAAGCAACAACAAATTAGAAACACTGCTCAATCAACAAGCCCATCTTTCACCCTCGGCCATTCATGAGCAGGCTCAGCTTGAACAACAAAACATTGAATTAAATAATGAGCTCGAAGAGCTACAAATGAGCCACAAAGTACTACATCATCACTGCCGCGATTTAAATGAACGCAATCAACAGCTTCATCAGTCGCTCAAGCTTAGTGAAGAACAGCAGCATAAAATAAACACCCTATTTAATAAACAAGCCGCTGATTTAATGCATTTAAAAAATGATTTTGATAAAGCGAATCAACTCAACCAGCAATATGAAGCGCAGCTGCGTCGATATAAAGAAGAACACAAAATGTTGATGGGAAATTATTACGATGGCGTAATGAACAAAAGTAAAAAACTGTCAAAAAATTTACCTAATTAAGTTTAGCAGTGAATGCTCCCCCGCCTCACTTTTTTAGGAGTCACTGAATATATTATGAAAAACAAAGATAAAAAAAGGGCCTAATTAGGCCCTTTGCTCTAGTATCGTTCAAATTTTTTGTCGGTCTTAACCCCTTAAGACTTAGACATTCCCTTTCGGGATCACTTAATTAAACCAATCTCAATTAAGCGTTCAGTCAAATAATCATTTGACGAAATTGGCTGTGGATATCGATTAGGATTATCCTCAGTCACACACGTTGCCAAAGTTTCAATCATAAACTCTGGGTTTGGGTGTAAGAAAAACGGCACTGAGAATCGGCTGTGTTTGGCCGCATCACCCGGTGGATTAACCACACGATGGGTTGTTGACGGTAGCACATTATTCGTCAACCTTTGCAGCATATCCCCGATATTCACAACAATCGTGCCTGGGATTGTTGTCACTGGAATATACTCACCATCTCGAGTGAGGACTTCCAAACCAGCCTCCTCAGAACCGACAAGCAGTGTAATAAAGTTTATATCTTCATGCGCGCCTGCTCGCACAGCTGGCGTTTCTCCATCTAAAATAGGCGGATAATGAAGTGGACGTAAAATCGAATTACCATGGTCAATTTTATCGTCAAAATAGTCTTCGTCTTGGCCTAAATACAGAGCCAAAGCTGATAAAACTTGGCGACCTAATTCATCTAGCGCTTCGTATAAAGCATATACATCCGCTTTAAACTGTGGCACTTCAACAGGCCATACATTGGGATAAAGTCCCTCAATTTTCAGCGTTTGTTCTAGCTCTCGACCTACATGCCAAAACTCTTTTAAATCTGGATGAGGGTTATCTTTTGCCTTTTCGATACCCAAACCAGTGTAGCCACGTGCGCCACCAATATTAATCGCACTGTATTGCTCTTTAACATCTTGCGGCAACGCAAACAACGTACGAATTGCTTCGTATGCTTTAGCGACCAGTTGCGTATCGATACCGTGACCAACAATGCCACAAAAGCCAAACTCACTGTACCCTTTGCCTAACTCGGCAACAAAATTAGTTTTATCGGAATTTAAACGCGATATATCTAATGTTGGAATCGTTCTAATTGTCATTAAATGTCCTTAACATAGCTGACCTTATCCTAGCGATAGGAAAAAGCCGGCGATGGCGGCACTCATCAGATTAGCCATAGACCCTGCCATGACCGCTCTGAGCCCTAGGCGGGCGATATCCTTGCGACGACTAGGTGCCATGCCACCCAGTCCGCCTAGTAGTATTGCTATCGATGATAAGTTAGCAAATCCACACAGTGCAAACGTAACGATTGCTTGTGTATGCGCGCTTAACGTATCGCGATAATTAATGAAGTCTAAATAAGCGACAAACTCATTTACGACTAATTTTTGCCCAATGAAGCTCCCTGCAATAATGGCTTCATTCCACGGTACACCCAGTAACCATGCTACTGGTGCAAATACATAACCTAAAATCTCTTGTAATGTCAGCGTTGGGTGATCAAACCAGCCACCAATGCCACCTAACAATCCGTTAAGTAAAGCGATTAATGCAACAAATGCGAGTAACATCGCACCAACATTGAGCGCTAAGTGCATACCATTGGCTGCGCCTGATGCCGCTGCATCGATGACATTAACAGGTTTATCTTCATTCTCATCGATATCCGCTAGCGTATCTTTTGGATTTTCAGTTTCTGGCACCATCATTTTTGCCATTAAAAAACCACCTGGAGCGGCCATAAAGCTGGCTGCAATCAGGTATTTCAACTCAACACCAATGATTACATAACCAGCCATCACTGAGCCTGCCACCGTGGCTAAACCGCCTACCATTACAGCAAAAAGCTCAGACTTGGTCATCGAGGCAATAAAAGGTTTCACGATGAGGGGCGCTTCTGTTTGACCCACGAAAATATTGGCCGTTGCCGATAATGACTCTGTGCGTGACGTTTTAAGTAATTTTTGTAGTGCGCCACCTAAAATTCTGATTATCCAATCCATGATACCGATATGGTAAAGTACTGCGACCAACGCCGAGAAAAACACAATAACTGGCAGCACCTGAATCGCAAATACAAACCCTAGCGTATCTTGATTGGCTAACGAACCAAACAAAAAACCAATCCCATCATTGGCATAACCAATCACCGACGACACCGCTGCAGACATGGCAACCAACGCATTTTTACCGGCTTCAAAAAATAAGACAAACCCACCAATTACAAACTGCATTGCAAATGCAATACCCACAGTTCTTAAACTGATTGCCTTACGATTAGTCGAAGCAGCAAAGGCGACCAATAGCAACGATACAATGCCAACTAAACTCATGAACGTAGTCATTTATAAAAACCTATTATTATTGTTGTAAAAGTTGTTTTATTTTACTTTTGATGATGTCAATCGCGACACGGTTTTTGCCACCACGTGTGACCACAAGGTCTGAGCTATGTTTTGACGGCTCAATAAATTGATAAAACATCGGTCTGACCGTCGATTTATACTGATCAATGACAGATTGTAAGCTTCTGCCTCGTTCTTCCATATCTCGTTTCATGCGGCGCATCAAACAGATATCAAGTGGTGTATCAATAAACACCTTAATATTAAATTCATCACATAGCTTTGGATCTGATAATAATAATATTCCTTCAACGATTAAAATTTTGGCCGGAGAGACACGACGGGTTTTATCACTGCGCGTATGTTGACCATAATCATAAATCGGCACTTCTACTGCTTGCCCCTGACGAAGCTGATTCAAATGGGTTAGCATCAATTCGTGTTCGAATGCTTCTGGGTGGTCATAATTAGTTTGAGTACGATGGGCAAACGGTAAATGAGACTGATCGCGGTAATAAGCGTCTTCTTCGATAATTGCAATCGCACCGGGCTCTAGTTCATTAACTAACTCATTATAAATTGTTTGGCTAAACAGGGATTTACCAGACGCTGATGCACCAGCAATCGCTATAATAGTTCGAGTCACAAGTATTCACACCTAAGAGAAGTTAACAAAAAGTAGCTAAACAATACCAAAAAAGAAAAAAAGAATCTCAATTGACTATTTTAAAGCGGCAAATTTATCGTTTTTGCCCCATGACAAACAGGACAAATGTCCTGTACGACAAAATCAACAACATCATAAAGTAGTAATGTAATTGAAGCTTTCAGACAAGAGTTTCTTTTGTAGATGATTATCGTCAGTGCCAAGACTCTGACTGCAATCGATAAGCAATAAACTTTAGCTATACTGAACTACTTACAGTAAGCAAACAGCAAATTTCCCTTTTAAGGATAAGCATGGCAAGAGCATTAATTTTAATGGCGGACAGTTTGGGCATTGGTGCTGCTCCTGACGCGCATTTGTTTGGCGATACAGGTGCTAATACCTTCGCTCATTTGCTTGCCGCTTATCATGGTGAAACTGGTCACAAACTTGCGCTACCTAACTTGGCAAAACTTGGCTTGATTGAAGCTTGTCAGCGTGCCAGCGGCACTGTCTGTCAAATAGCATCAGCTCCTGCACCGATTGCCGCTTTTGGTTATGCCAAAGAGCTCTCAACAGGCAAAGATACCCCGTCTGGTCACTGGGAGATGGCAGGGGTGCCGGTCTTGTTTGATTGGGGATATTTCCCACAAACCGTTCCCTGTTTTGCCGACGAGTTTATTAACGAACTGGTAAAGCGTGCCAATATTCCGGGAATTTTAGGGAATTGTCACGCCTCTGGCACCACGATTTTAGAACAACTAGGTGAAGAGCACATTCGTACCGGCAAGCCTATTTGCTATACCTCAACCGACTCTGTCTTTCAAATTGCCGCGCACGAAACACATTTTGGGCTTGATAAGCTTTACGAAGTGTGTGAAATCGCACGCCAATTGTTCGATGAAATGAACATAGGCCGTGTAATTGCTCGTCCATTTTTAGGCGAAACAGCCAACGAATTTGCTCGAACGGGTAATCGACGTGATTATGCTGTGCTTCCTCCTGCCCCAACCGTGCTTGATAAGCTTAAACAAGCCGGTGGCCAAGTGATTAGCATAGGTAAAATATCAGATATTTATGCACATCAAGGCATTACTGAAAAACACAAAGCCTCAGGGTTAATCAACCTACTAGAAAAAACTACTGAAGTGTTTAGTCAAGCAGAAAAAAACAGCATAGTGTTTACAAACCTCGTTGATTTTGATGAAAAATTTGGCCATCGCCGCAATGCTGTGGGTTACGCCGAAGCATTAGCTCAATTTGATGCTTACTTACCAACACTGATGAATTTATTAGGCGAGGATGATGTTTTAATCATCACTGCCGACCATGGTTGTGATCCTACCTGGCCAGGTACCGATCATACTCGTGAATATGTGCCCGTTTTAGCATATCAAAAAGGTATGTTACCCATCGACTTGGGTGAACGGAACAGTTTTGCAGACATAGGACAGACCCTTGCCCAGTGGTTTGATTTACCTGCAATGGAATATGGCGAAAGTTTCGCTCAATCTCTTAATAAAGCAAATTAACAGGATAGTTTTCATGAGCACTCCTCACATCAACGCAACTGTAGGCGATTTTGCCGAAACAGTTTTAATGCCTGGCGATCCGTTACGTGCCAAGTACATCGCCGAAAATTTTCTTGATGACGCAAAACAAGTCACAGGTGTGCGTAATATGTTCGGTTTTACTGGCACATATAAAGGAAAACCCGTCAGTATCATGGCATCTGGAATGGGTATCCCATCGATGTCGATTTATGCCCGCGAATTAATTTGCAGCTATAACGTTAAAAACCTTATCCGTATTGGTACCTGTGGTGGGATCGGTTCAGATATTAAGATCCGCGATGTGATCTTTGCACAAGGTGCTAGCACTGACTCAAACGTAAACCGTTCCCGTGTTCGTGGCTATGACTTTGCCGCGATTGCTGATTTTGGCTTACTTGAAAATGGCGTGAATGCCGCTCGTAACTTGGGCGTTAATGTTAAAGTGGGTAATGTTTTTACGACCGATACATTTTATCAAGCTGATTCTACTTTCTATGCCGATTTAGATAAATTAGGGGTCTTAGCGGTAGATATGGAAACAGCAGGTTTATACGGCGTAGCAGCTGAATATGGCGTAAAAGCGATGGCATTATTCACCGTGAGTGATCATGTTATTACCGGTGAAGCGACACCGGCTGAAGAACGCCAAAACACATTCAATGAAATGGTTAAAATTGCCCTAGAATCAATTTAATAAATTATTATTGTACCTTCTAACAGTTGTAACCAAAGCCGCAGGATGCGGCTTTTTTCATGCTTGATTGACGAGTTTTAGTTCTTATCACTTAACCATTTCTTTAATACTTTATGTAATACGGCTTCGTCTATTGGCTTACTCACAAAATCATTCATACCCACATCAAAACAAGCTTGCTGATCTTCTATAAACGCGTTAGCTGTGAGTGCCACTATAATGGGATGACCATATTTTGAAGTATTTAGCCGCATCTCTTTAGTCGTAGTATAACCATCCATCACCGGCATTTGGCAATCCATTAAGATGAGCTCATAACCATTTGATTGTTGTAACCTAAGTGCTTGTTCACCATTTTCAGCTAAGTCAACGTTTGCACCAACCGCTTCCAACATAGTTCGGGCCACGAGTTGATTGATGGGGTTATCTTCAACAAGTAACATTGTCCGGCCTGTTAAATTTAATTCTCCTGTTTCAAGCCTGTTAACAGGTAAGTTCTTGGCTTGTTTCATTGGTAAAGTGACCGTGAAACAGCTCCCTACTCCTACTTGGCTTTCTAGCGCAATATCGCCGCCAAAAAGTCGTGCTAAACGCAAACAAATTGCAAGACCCAGTCCTGTACCACCATACTCACGCGTGGTCGAAACATCAGCCTGACTAAACTCACTAAACAACTGACTTTGCTTTGCAGCTGCAATACCGATCCCTGTGTCACTGACACTGAATGTTAAGACTTCTTTATCATAGGCAGCGCGTATGATCACTTCGCCTTCTGCGGTAAATTTTCCTGCATTGGTTAATAGATTGGTAATAATTTGACGTAAACGAACGGAATCACTCACTACTTTGGTCGGTAACGAATCCATCCCTTCTACTTGTAACGTCACCCCTGCTTGTAATGAAGAAATGCGAAACATATTTGCTGAGTCTTCAAACACTTTAACTAAATCAAATGGCTTACTTTCTAATTCAAGCTGCCCTGCTTCAATTTTTGAAAAGTCTAAAATATCGTTTAGGATCAACATCAATACTTGAGCTGAATTATGCGTTAAAGTTAGTTTTTCTTGTATATCTTCGGGTAACTGTTTGTCCTTTAACAAAATATTGATCATCCCAATAATGCCATTCATCGGTGTTCGGATCTCATGGCTCATATTCGCTAAGAAAATAGATTTAGCTTTATTTGCTTGCTCAGCTGATTGCACACTTTGCATCAGTTCAAAGGTTTTCTTTTCAACTTCAATCGCTAATTCATGGTTAAATTCACTTAGCTTGTGGTTGAGCTGCTCATTTTCATGGTTTGATTTTTCTAACTCTGTAAAACTAATATGTAAGCTTTGAGCCATTTGTGTAAATTGTTGATGCAAGGCGTCTATTTCTTGCCAACTTTGCGGTGTTTTTTTCTCGAGCGGTGTACGTTGGTGTGGGTCAAAGGTATGCATCTGATTACTCAATGACTCTATTGGTGAGACCAACCATCGGCTCAAACGCATAATAAACACAACCACTAATGAAGTGACTAATGCCATAACTAACATCGCCTTCAACCATGACCACGCAGCTAGAATATCAATATGAGATTTATCTAACATTAACACTACCTGCCAATTATAATGTGCTGTGTGTTCTATGGTGCTGTAGTATGAATTCATTTCATTATCGATAAATATCGGGCTATTTACGGTGTTGGAAAATGCAGCTAACACTTTTTCTGTGAGTGTATCAAGCACCTGATGTTGTAGATTTTTAGATTGGTATACGACTTGGTTTTTGCTATCAATAATCAGTAATTCTACACTATGATCAAACAACTGCGGTTTAAAGGCAGCAAACGCTTCTAGATTTAGCGACCCTTCTATGACACCTTGAAATTCATCTTCTTTAAAAACGCCTTTTGAAATAGCAACAATCGGGTCATTACCAAAGCCACGCCCTTCAAATGCTGAAGATACATAAGTATCTGGATGTTTATATGCTTGAATAAAATAAGGTCGATCTGCCACACTCAGAAGCTGGCCATCAAGCTTCTTTAAAAAAACCTCAGGTGCAGCTGCTGTGACGTTCCCTACTTTATTCGTCGCTAAACTCGTTAAAAAAGCAGGATAATATTGTATTAAACTATTTAATGCTTGCTGTGTATTTAAGCCATTTACGACGGCTTGTGCTTGGATATTAATTGCTGTGACATGCTCATGTAAATACCGTTCAACACCTAACGCAATGTCTTTTGCTTTCACTTTTAATTGCGAACGGACATGTGTTTCTACATTTTGATGGTTATAGTTAATTAAAATTACGGTAATCACTAATAGTGACAAGCCCACTAACACGCTCACCGTATAGCGTAACAAACGTACGAGTGGCGTTTTAAATTCAGAATTAGAATAAAAATGTTTTGAATAAAAGCCAATAACATCAGCAATTGCTAAACATACAATCGCATTTAATAAGTACTTTACTAAGGCGGTTAACAAGCCTAAGGGCGGGATTTCGCGTAGCCAATATCCTATTAACGCTAAGATCGGCAAACCGATGACCAACCAAAAGACAATCCCCCAGCCCAGTAAAGGCTGCCGGCGTTTAATACTAAAATAAGTTAACCAGAGTATCTCCATTAAAAATGGGATTGCAGGCCAGGCATGATCCCACTTCAACCATAAAAAATTAGCGGCGATAAAACCAGTGATAAAGCCATAGCGGGGGCCATAAATAAGCAAGACATACAAAGCAAAAGCTTGCCCAAATAGAAACTCAGTACTTGATAAAAAATAAAATGGCAGTAGGTTGATCCCTCCACCTATCAGCCCCAGAATAATGGCTTTAATGAGGTGGTTGGGTATTATTGATTTGGTTTCTGACACGCAGCCTGACTCACCTTACAAATACACCAGCACATACTGGGGCTCGATGAAAAAATCTATACTATGTGTAAGATTAACAGACTTATGCTTTTTTTCCTGCTTTATTCCTTTGTTTTAAAAACGAATTGCACCGCGCAAGGCTTTGGTTTGACTCTTTTGTGTTTTTTTATCCATGCGTCTTTTTTGTGAGTTACGTGTTGGTTTAGTGTTACGACGCACTTTTTCAACTTTGGTTGCTTCGCTAATCAATTGTCTTAATCGTTCAAGTGAATCTTGCTTATTTTTAGCTTGATCACGATATTGTTGCGCCTTAATAATTATTACCCCTTCTTTACTGATCCGGCTATCTGAATAAGCAAGTAACCGTTCTTTATAAAAAGCAGGAAGTGATGAGCGCTGTATATCAAAACGAAGGTGGATGGCACTGGATACTTTGTTGACATTTTGACCGCCCGCGCCTTGTGCACGAATAGCGGAAAACTCCAATTCCCACTCGGCAATTACAATGTTCGCGGTAATGTGTAACATAACGTCTCTTTTATGGTAGCTAAAATACAAAAAAGGCCATACTTTTCAGTATCGCCTTTTTAGTTCAAGCATTTAAGCCTGAAGGTCTAAACCCAATTGGTTTAGTCGAGTACTAATTAAAGTACTACGATTTCCTCAGCTTGAGGACCTTTTTGACCTTGAGTTACTTTGAACTGAACTTTTTGGCCTTCAACAAGTGTTTTGAAACCAGTACCAGTGATAGCACGGAAGTGAGCGAAAACGTCAGGACCATTTTCTTGCTCGATGAAACCAAAACCTTTAGACTCGTTGAACCATTTAACTGTACCAGTAGTAGTTGTAGACATAATCTTATCCTATTAAATCAAAAATAATAAAGTCTCATTATTGAGACAATTCGGCTGGAAGTGCTGCCATTACTTTTTTAAAAACAGGACATCGGTACTGTAAATAAAACATCAAAATGGTGTGCATAAATACTAGACTTACTTTCAGACAAGACACATTATATATAACTTTGCCGAACAGTCAAAGGGTATCCCAAATTAAATCCCCTTGTTTCTTACCTAAATTAGCTACACTCTATATTAATGCTTGTTTGTTGATAATATTACAAAAATATGAAATTTCATTTCTGCTCATTGTACCAGTAGTTTTATTAATCGACTGGTTTGTTGTCCCACCCGTTTCGCGTTATTTCTTTACAATTTCTCTTACAAAGCGCATGATCTTCTGTATGAATTCTCTGCACAACCATTAAAAAGTTATGAAAATTTGGGTCGATGCTGATGCCTGTCCAACAGTAATCAAAGATATTCTTTACCGCGCCGCTGTTCGTACAAAACGTGAAACAACCTTAGTCGCTAACCAAGCACTAAACATTCCCCCTTCTTTATATATCAAAACATTACAGGTCGGTGCAGGGTTCGATGTAGCAGACAATGAAATTGTGAAGCGCTGCCAGCCCGGAGATTTAGTTATCACCAGTGATATCCCATTAGCTGACGAAGTGATTACAAAAGGAGCTGCAGCACTGAGTCATCGGGGTGAATTATTCACCACTGAAAACATAAAGTCTCGTTTAAATGTCCGTGACTTTATGGATACTTTGCGGTCAAGTGGCATTCAAACCGGTGGCCCCGCTCCATTAAGCCAAACGGACAGACAAAATTTTGCCAATCATTTAGACCGTTTACTCCAACAAGCAAAATAAAGTAATAATGCTGTCCAGTGTTCTTATCCCAAGTCCCACGAACGTAAGTACCAGTGCGCCTTATTTAGAATACAGTTTGTACAGGGGCTTGATTGATGTGATCTAATGCCTGCTGCATCGCTTCTATCAGGCTTTTATCCACGGCTTTATTGCATGCAAAACCCAGATAAGACTCTTTTAACACATTGACCACATGATATTTCGATGTGGTGATACCAGCACGTTTAAACTGAAAGTGAGCAATGCTTTCTCCGTAAGCAATTGCATCAACCCGTTCGAGCGACAGCATTTTCACCATCTCAAATCCAGTATTTAAAAACACAAAATGTTCATCACTCATTCCCTGTTCTCGCAGTAAAATATGACCAATATCATTTTTTACTACCCCTATTTTTAATTGTTCAGTAGGCAACTGTTCATACCGACCATCATCGAGGGCAATGAGTGAAATTCGGTTAGTCACAATAGGCCCAACAAAATAAAATTTTTTTGCTCTTTCTGCTGTGTAAGTCATCGAAAACAAACATCGCTTTGGTTTGTTTTCTAAATATCGATAAGCACGGGGCCATGGGTAAATATCAATATCATCACGTGAAAAATTAATCTTCATGTGGTCAAACATGGCCAATAATCTCTCTATGGTGATCCCCGTTATGCGTCCATTTTCAATATAATTATAAGGCGGGTAGTCTTCGGTCATCCATGTAATTTCATGAACTTGCTGAGCGAGTGATGTAGGTGACGCATTCAGTGCTGTACTGCACACAAGTAGCACACATACAATAAATGGGCGCATATTCTGTTTTCCAACCACGAATAATATTTAAGTATAGTCAGCTGGTAGCACACACGCTGTTAACATTGAATTTTCGGTAAGTCTTGCCAGCGGGTCGTGTAGTGAGGTGACAAAAAGTCGCGTTTCATATGCCAATTTGTCCGCATCTGCTGTGATGCACTAACTAACGTATCTTGGCCAAAACGTTGGTTAATCCCATCGATACAGCGCATTAAAGGCTCATTTTCATCATGTTGCGTAAATAAATCATCTTGGTAACAATGCTCGCTAATTAATTCTATCGCCCCAATGCCACATTTATAAAACTGAATATTTGGCTGGTATATCACCGTAAGCGCACGATCTACGGCTTCTGCGAATGTGTGCGTATTCGCTGTTGCAACCTCAAATTGGTGGACGAGGCTTTTTTTATAATACGGCTCCTGATGCGCAGAGCTACTCGCAAATATCAACAATTGTTTCGCTAATGAGTGTTGTTTTCGCAACTTTCTTGCCACCGTTGCACTATGATTCATCAATGCCGTTCGTAAAGCTTGATAATCGTTTATTCGTTCTCCAAAACTGCGAGTCGAAAATACCTCTTTTTTGAGTTGTGGGACTTCATCCCAGCCTAAACAAGTTTCACCATTTAACTCTGCGACCACTCGCTCCATCACCACACCAAATTGTTGTCTAATCCGCTTCGGTGGCTGCTGTGCTAATTGCCATGCATTATCGACTCTCATTAAGTTCAGCCGCTTACCTAATCGACGCCCTACTCCCCAAACATCGGTCACCGCCATACGAGTCAAAATTGTTTTACGAGTGGCTTCATTATTAATGATGGCCACACCAGCAAAGCCCTCCAACTTTTTTGCGGCATGATTTGCCGCTTTGGCTAATGTGGCTGTTGGGCCAAACCCCACACCAACAGGCAGCTTTGTTTCGCGCCAAACACGTCTACGAATACGTTGCCCATATTCCATCCAATCCGAAATACAATGCTGATACCCTTTAAACTCTAAGAAAGCTTCATCAATCGAATACACATGCTGATTATCACCAAATTCAGCAATCACATTCATCATCCGCTCACTTAAATCGGCATAAAGCTCATAATTGGATGAACGCACAATAACTTGATGCTGCGCCAAGTAATCCTTAACCTGAAAGTAAGGCAAAAATTTTGGCACATTTAATTGACGAGCAATGGGACACACCGCGCAAATGCAACCATCGTTATTAGTTAACACCACCACAGGCTTTTTTCGAATACTGGGATCAAATACTTTTTCAGCACTGGCATAAAAAGCCACGGCATCCACTAACGCAAACAATCTAACAACTCTCGGGTTGATTTATGAATACGAATCGAACGAGTCACCACACCTTCTATTTGAAATTCATCATGGCTAGTCAGCATCACAGGAGGAAATACGCTCGACGCAGATAATAACTGTCGGTTCGCTTTATCGAGAATTTTACACACAAAGCAGCCATTAAAGTTTGCCACAATAATATCACCTTGCTGAACGGGTTCAGCCCGATCAACAATCAGTAAATCACGGTCAAAAATGCCGATATCTTGCATTGAATGACCCGAAGCCAACCCTATAAATGTTGCATTTGGATGAGAGATCAACAACTGATCTAATGATAACCCAAGCTCTTTATATTCTGCCGCAGGCGATTCAAAACCAGTGATCCCCGCTTCAATATAAATAGGAATAACACGCATAACACCACACTCAAACACTGTATATTTACACAGTATAAATCGCATTACTCATTCGGTCGAGTTTAAATATCAGAATCACGCAATTAACAGCTACCCCATTATTTATGGCGCAATAGGCACAAGTTAAACTGTAAGAATTGATATGATGTTAACAATTAAAAAGGGTCGCTGACGACTAACACTGTATAACTTGTCATTATTGGAGTGAGCTCATCGGTGTTGGCATTGCACACATAGCCGACATACAAAGGGCTAAGCGTGCAAGCACCCGAATAAAATAACCAACCTTCGTCGGTTCAAAAACCTTATTTACAAAGATCTGCCCTCTCTGGGTTGTCTAGTGCAGCGTATTCAATGAAAATTACGCTCAAGATCTGAGTTGTCTGTTAGCCATTTTTCTACACGCGACCTTCTTTATCTAATTTTGTTGAAATTAACCCCGCAAATGCAATAAATATAAACGAGATTGCCAAACAAGCCGCTAACCCGTATAGCTGAAAAACCCAGCCCGATAAAACAGTCCCAATCAAACGCCCCATCGCATTTGCCATGTAGTAAAAGCCTACATCAAGAGACACACCATCGGCATCAGCCATGCTAACAATCAAATAACTGTGCAATGACGAGTTAATTGCGAACAGTATGCCAAATGCCATCAGGCCAGCAATGAGGAGAGTTTGCACTTGCCAATTAAATAATAAAGATAAGGTAATACCGAATGTGATCAGTGCCAATAAACTTGCCCATTTTACGGTTTCTGTTGCAGGAGAAACGTTATCATTGAATTTAATAAGTTTAGGTGCGATAGATTGCACAATACCGTAACCAATCACCCAAAGTGCCAAGAACCCACCGACCGTCCAATGATCCCAACCAAAGGTTTGCGATAAAAAGACAGGTAAAGCAACAACAAACCAGACATCGCGAGCGCCAAATAAGAATAGCCGTGCAGCCGACAGAATATTAATTGCCCGACTCTTTGAAAAAATGTCGGTAAACTTAGGTTTGTTTTTAGCTTTTCCTAAATCACTTTTTAAAGCGTAAAGGCTGTAACACCACACAAGTGCCAATACGCTAGCCATCAGCAACATGGCACCTTTAAACGATATCCAAGTTAGCAGTAGGCCACCTAAAAAAAAGCCAACGCCTTTGAGAGCATTTTTAGAGCCTGTTAATACTGCTACCCATTTAAACAAGGTACCTTCTTGCCCAGCAGTTACCAACATTTTAATCGAGCTTTTAGCGCTCATTTTATTTAAATCTTTAGCAATACCTGACAGCGCTTGGGCGATCATTACATACACAACAGTTAACCATTCAGCGGGAACAGCTAACATCAGCAAAGCGATAATTTGAATAGCTAAGCCGATGTTCATGGTTTTATTTAGCCCTAAACGCGCACCTAAGAAGCCGCCAACTAAATTAGTCACAACGCCAAAGATTTCATAAAACAAGAACAACATCGCTATGCTAAGCGGGCTATACCCTAACGCATGAAAATGAAGCACCACTAACATGCGTAGTGCACCATCGGTTAAGGTAAATGCCCAATAATTACCTGTTACAACAAGATACTGCTTAATATCGTCTGATAATGATGCCAAGCGTTTCATAGTATTAGATTATCCTTTAATTGATAGACCGACTTTGCGAGCAAGCTCAGCCGTTCTATTGGCGTATCCCCACTCATTGTCATACCATAAATACATTTTTAATTGCGTGTTGTTGACCACCATGGTTGAAAGCGCATCAACAATGCTAGAGCGAGGGTCTGTTTTGTAGTCGATAGACACAAGTGGCTTTTCTTCATAGCCAAGAATACCTTTTAATTCGCCCTCAGCCGCTTCTTTCATCCAAGTGTTGATTTCATCCGCGGTAGTCGGGCGTTCAACTTCAAACACACAATCAGTAATTGACGCATTAGCAAGGGGTACACGTACCGCATGACCATTTAACTTGCCTTTTAGCTCGGGGAAAATATGAGTAATTGCTGTTGCCGAACCTGTAGTGGTTGGGATTAGGCTCATGCCACATGCACGCGCTCTACGTAAGTCTTTATGTGGTGCATCTAAAATAGTTTGAGTATTAGTAATATCGTGAATGGTTGTCATTGAACCATGTTTGATGCCGATTTTATCCTGTAACACCTTCACTACCGGTGCTAAGCAGTTTGTCGTACAAGAAGCGGCTGTGACTATGGTATGTTGATTAGCATCATAAAGGTGGTCGTTCACTCCCATCACCACATTGAGCACTCCTTCTTCTTTCACTGGCGCAGTGACCACGACTTTTTTAACACCTTGGTTTAAGTAAGCTTGCAGTAATTCGGTTGTCTTCATTTTACCAGATGCTTCAATGACCAAATCACATTCAGACCAATCGGTGTCATCAATCGCTTTATTCTGAGTCACACGAATGATCTGTCCATCAACAATCACATTGTTGTCATCATGAGATACATCATGGGCCCAAACGCCATGCACTGAATCGTACTTTAATAAATGAGCCAGCGTTTCAGCGTTGCCCGCCGGATCGTTAATTTGTACAAACTCAATATCTTGCCAGCCAAAGGCTGCTCTAAGTGTTAAACGCCCCATACGGCCAAAACCGTTAATACCAATTTTAATTGCCATTGTTAAGCTCCTACTTTTTGAAACTCATTGAAAAAAGAAAGTTGTACAGGATGAGTAAGCGCCTTAGGGCGAACTTTTTGTACTTGGTTAATAATCTCTGCCTTGTTGTACCCTAACTCAAACATCAGTATGCCAATCACTAAGCCCGTGCGACCCGAGCCCCCCTTGCAGTGCACAGCAATAGAGCCTTGATTGCGTAAGATAGATAGCATCTCGTCAAGGTGAGATTTGAACGCAGCTGCAAAGTCCTCATTCGGTGCATCGTCATCTGAAATAGGTAATTGAAACCATTTGATGCCTTGGTCGTTACATACATCAGGAAGTGTTTCGGCATCGTTTTTCTGCATTTCTGCATCGTACATCAGTGTGACAATCGCTTCTGAACCAGCATTTTTCAATTGCTTGACTGATGTTGTTAAATCAACATCCTTCGTTCCGGGACAAGGCGTAAAGATAAAGCTTGCGCCATTATCAAGTGTGAGTGTGTCATATGGATGATTTGGCATAAAAACCCTCTTAATTATTCGTTAAACCAATGTTTTGTTTTGTTCAAAATCGCCACCAGGGACAGCATAACGGGAACTTCAACCAGCACCCCCACTACCGTTGCTAATGCGGCGCCTGAATGTAAACCAAAAAGAGATATTGCGACGGCTACCGCTAGTTCAAAGAAATTGGATGTACCAATTAAACAGGCCGGAGCCGCGATGTTATGTTTAAGTTTGAACTTAACAGCCAGAAAATAAGCAATAATGAAAATGCCATAGGTTTGAAGAATGAGCGGGATCGCGATTAACACAATATTCAATGGTTGTTCAATAATGGTATTGGCCTGAAAGCCGAATAAAAGCACCACTGTCGCTAATAAACCCATGACAGAAAAAGGCTTCAACTTATCTAACAAGGCACTGATAGCCGCTTCATCACGACCTGAACTATTTAAACGTTTTCTCGTCAGTATTCCTGCCATTAAGGGCAGTAATACATACAACACCACAGATATAAACAGCGTTCCCCAAGGCACATGAATATCAGATACCCCAAGCAATAACCCCGTAATTGGGGCAAATGCAAAAATCATAATGATGTCGTTAATTGACACTTGAACCAAGGTGTAGTTTGCATCACCTTTTGTTAATTGCGACCAGACAAACACCATTGCTGTACAAGGAGCAACCCCCAATAAAATCATACCGGCAATGTACTCTTGTGCCGTCTCTGGCGAAACAAAATCGGCAAATAATCCTTCAAAGAAGAACCAACCTAAAGCTGCCATTGAAAACGGTTTAATAAGCCAGTTGATCACCAAAGTTAATACTAAGCCGTGTGGATTCTTGCCAACTTCCTTGATGGTTGAAAAGTCCACTTGCACCATCATTGGGTAGATCATTACCCAAATAAAAACAGCAACAACACCATTAACATGGGCCACTTCAAGCTTTGCAATTGCTTCAAAAAGAGGCGGATACACCATGCCCAGTGCCACGCCTGCGGCAATCGATATTGTGACCCAAACAGATAAATAGCGTTCAAACAATCCCATAATGAAATTCCTAATTACAACAGTTTGCTACACGGGTTGGACGATCACCCATCGCGTTTAATCTAGCTAACTCTTGTTCAATAAAAATAGGTTCGTTTACTACTGTTGAAGTAATCGTTTGTTTCATCCACTTAGGAAGTGTTGGGTTAATAGAGTAAAACACCCATTGTTGATGTTTTCTGTCGGATAAAATGCCTGTTTTTCGAAGCTGCGCGAGATGACGAGATACTTTTGGCTGACTTTCTTCATCTAACGCAGTCATGAGCTCACAGACGCATGCTTCTCCTTCGACCGCTATGATTAAAAGCGTTTTTAAACGAATGTCATCGGCAAGCGCTTTGTAAAAAGTAGTGGGTGTTATTGGAGCTGGTTTTTGCTTTTGCTGAATGAGTAAAAACATTTTGATCCGCTCATTTAACTCTTGCAGCGTTTTTTCAAACGGATTGCCCTCTTTGCGGGAGCGAGGCTCAGGGAAATCCCAAGCAAGGCAATGCGCACCATTGACTCGACTATCGCACTCTTTTGCGGCTTTATCACAAAGCGTGATAACAAAATCGAAGTAGATACGGCTAACTTCATCAAGGTGCTTTGAGCGTAACCCCTCTGTACGTAAGCCAAAGTGTTCAATTGCAGACAAAGCTCGACGATCAACACAGTGTGGCTCAGTACCCGCACTGTAGACCTCGTATTCGCCTTTACCATGATGCTTTAACAATGCTTCTGCCATAATAGATCTAGCAGAATTTTCGGTGCATAAGAAGAGAACTTTCACAATAAACCCATAACAAAATAGTTATATAACAAATTAATTATATAGTGGGGCGATTATATGAGTTATTCAAGCTTTTTGTCACTTTTAGCTAGAGAGATTTTCACACTTTGTGATTTTAACGATCAGCCATAATGAGCCCTTTACTCAGACTACACCTCTTCTTGATGAACAGGTTCAACTCGAACAACAATCTATGAGTCACGATAAGAAGGCTGTATTTTAAAACCGTAAAAATCACATTACTCATTCAATTGAGTTAACCTATCGGCATCAGTCAATTGACTAGCGCCTCATTGTAAATGAGACAATTAACACAAGGTGATTGCTGATTATTTATGCTATGTTAAGAATAAAAAGGTGCCAAATGACAACTAAACATGTAGAGATTGTAATTATTGGAGGTGGGATCACTGGTGTTGGCATTGCACAAATGGCTCGGGCACAAGGATATAATGTACAACTACTCGAACAAGGAGATATCGGAAAGCAGACCTCAGCTAATTCAAGCAAATTGATCCACGGTGGTTTGCGCTATCTCGAAACAGGCCAATTTCATTTGGTTTATAAAGCGTTAAAAGAACGCGCAGCCTTACTTAGGCTGGCTCCTGATTTGGTGAAACCTGTCGCTTTCTACATCCCAATTTATAAAACAAGTCACCGACCCGCTTGGCTGGTGAGGCTAGGTTTAAGCTTATATTCAATGCTGAGTTTATTTAGTCAATTAGGGCGTTTTCGGACAATTCCTCGCACGCAGTGGTCACAGTTTGCCGGACTTAACACCACAGATTTACTCACTGTGTTTCAATATTGGGATGCACAAACCGATGACACATTACTCACCCAAGCGGTTGCCCGAAGCGCGTCTTCGTTGGGCGCTGATATTCAACATCATGCTCAGTGTCAAACCATTACGCAAAACTTTCATGGCTATCAAGTCACCTATCAACAACACGGCGTCACTTATCAAACACAAGCTAAAGTGGTTATTAACGCCGCCGGACCTTGGGTGAATCAGGTATTAGGCAATGTTATCCCATCGGCATTGAGTGAAGATATAGATTGGGTACAAGGTGCCCACCTCTTGCTTGATATTCCACAGCCAAACGGTATTTTATATTTAGAGTCTCACCTAGATGAGCGCGTTATTTTTGTGATGCCCTGGTATGGAAAAACACTGGTGGGCACAACCGAAACCAGCTTACCCGCTTTAGCTGACCAACCCAAAATCAGCGAGGAAGAACAAACGTACTTATTAGCCATTTATCAGCATTATTTTCCACATATCGGGTCTACCGAGCAACTCGCTACACACATTGTAGAAACCTTCTGTGGTGTACGTGTCTTACCAAAACAACAAGGACATGCATTTTCACGTGCCCGAGATACGTTAATGCACAGCCCGAGAAACCATCCGAAATTAATGAATATTTACGGCGGAAAACTCACTACTTTTCGCACCACCGCATCGCAAACTTTAGAATGGCTCACACGGCATTTAGGTCCACGCCAAGCCATCGCTGATATTGATAAATTACCGCTACAGTAATTCACTGTTGCACACTATTTAGCAAGATGTGCAAGTTGGCGACTAACTATAGGGTTGATCTTGCATCACATTGTTTAAAAATAGCTCTTGCTATTCACACTCATAGATTTCTGCGCTGTCACTGGTCGTAAAATCATGACGTTGTAGATAAGATCACTTAAAATAGAATTCTCTACATCTAAATAAAGAGTATTTATGGTTAACTACATCTTGATCGCCATTATTATTGTAATGTGCGTATTATTTTTTAAAAACTCTCAAAAAAATAAAGAACAAGCCGCTGAGAATATTGTAAAAGAACAACGCTTTTTAGCCGAGAACCGTGAGCAAGAAGGCGTCATGGAAACACCATCCGGTTTACAATATAAACTGCTAACGGCTGGCAACGGTACACACAAACCCAGTGCGACCAATAAAGTCAAAGTGCATTATCATGGCACCTTGATAGATGGCACTGTATTTGACAGCTCAGTTGAGCGTGGTGAACCGATTAGTTTTGGCCTCAACCAAGTTATTCCAGGTTGGACCGAAGGGCTACAATTGATGAATGAAGGAGACAAAATGCGCTTGTTTATTCCACATAAACTCGCCTATGGAACGCGCAGTGTCGGTAAAATACCTGCGGCTTCTTTGCTTATTTTTGATGTTGAATTACTGGCCATTCAATAATTAAAACAACTCTTATAACTAGGGGGAGGTTCCGTTCAATACGTTATCGCTTCCCCAAGACTGCTTCGTTGACACCTGCATGACAGCACAACAACCGTTTAACCAAAGAAAAAGTAACTAATACGCTGAGCGAAAAAGCCAAAAATGGTGATAGAAACAGTCCAAACCGCGCACGTTTTAGCTGCATTTTAAAGGCATTAAACACCTCATCCTGACCTTGTTCAAACTGGCCATCACGCACCGCTTCCATCGCTGCAAGACTTGCCCATTAATGCTGTGATGCTCTGTAATGGCGAGTCGATAAAAATCGCAGCCAATCCTGTGGGTGTGCGTACTCAATATACCGACTCATTTTAACCGCCTGTGATCTGAGGTGTAATGCACTCCCCGCAAAAAATAATACCAATAAAAACAGAAATAAAATAAATTTATTCATAACAACAACCTATAATAGTTTAGTTGTCATCATGCCAACAAGAACAGCCTCTATAAACAATTAATGTACCGATTAATAAATCTAAAGATATCAACCTCTGATTATTTAATCTGTATCCGTAGTGTTTAACTAGACGGCTGAGATGAAATCAACACTGATGACCTCCCAGCCTTTACCAACATGCTGATTCAACACATCAGTAATATTAACTGTCACAGCACAAGAATATTCCCAACGCATTCTCAGCGCCAAGGCTAGCACCCTAACGTAAACCAAATCCAAGCGGCAATAAGAGTACTTGCCCATCACCTTTATTCATTGCTGATTACCATTTTGTGTTCAGTCAAGAAACGACAACGGCACTTTAAAATAAGCGCCGCACTAAAAAGTAATTGTCCGCGATTCACTAATCAAGCACAGCGTATAACTCGACTTAGCGCATAGCAGTCATGCCAGATTTTGCTATAATGACAGCTTAAATATAGCGATAATGATTTTGTATGCCATATAACCTTCCTTCTTTACGACCCAAGCAACGACAATGCCTCAGGCGAAGTCTTGCTGTTTTTTTTGGGGCGCTTTCAATATTGTATTGTGCCCTTGCAGTGAGCCAAACAATACAAAAGCAGCAACCTATCACAGAAATAAAAATGGCTAGCACCACCCCAGCGAGTTTTGGTTATTACTTTGAACTCATTCAACAATCGCTCATAGAAGCCGGCACGCCGCTCAAAATTAATTATCAAGGTAAACTCAACCAACAGCGACAAGATAAATACCTCACCGAAGATAAGCTTTCTTTAATCATCCGATTACAATCGAGCGAGTTAGATGAGCACTACTTACGTGTCAATGTGGGCTTAACACGGGGGCTAATCGGAAAACGAGTTTTGTTGATTTCGCCCACTCATCAGAGCGTGTTTGATAATATCTACACAAAAGAAGATTTAATTAAATCGGGCTTAACTGGCGGATTTGGTCAAGGCTGGTTTGATACCACAGTGTGGCAATTTAACCAGTTACCCTACGTTGAATTTGGCGGCGACAAAAGTAAAATATTCACTATGCTGGCCAGCGGCCGTCGCCACTTTGAATATTTCTCAAGGGGAATCAACGAAATCCTCCAAGAGCACAGGCTCTACCCAGAACTCGCTATCGAACAGCATTTACTGTTTGAATATCACAATGATTTTTATATTTACGTCAAAAAGAATAACCCAAATTTACACGCCCTTTTAGAATCGGCTCTGACCCAAGCGAACACTTCAGGCTTGATGGAATCACTCATGATCAAACATTGGGAGAACTTAGAACAGCTCTTAAATTTACAGCAACGAAGAAGTATAGACTTGGTGATGCCACCCATTTAATTAGTTAACGAATTTTATCTCGTATCATTTGATTCAACATCAAGATCCCGTATCATCACGCCAAATTTCACTGGGGGCCATTTATTTGATGCACACTTTATCGACCAATCAACAAATTCAAGCCATAGCTAAAGCCATTAAGCTTGAAGAAAAAACACTCAGAGCACGCCATTCTTTTTTAGCGCATCAAAATACTCTTGGTTTCATTATTGTTTGTGTTTCACTCGTTGCACTAATTGGCCTCGGCACTCTGTATTATTTCGCTCTAATCCCCGCCTGGTTATGTATTATTGCCGCAGCCATCGTGACCTCAATTTCACATGAAATGGAACACGATCTCATTCATAAGCAATATTTTAGCAAACAACCAATTATGCATAATTTACTTATGCTTATCGTGTGGTGCATGCGCCCTAATACCATCAACCCGTGGTATCGCCGCAAAATCCATTTACACCACCACAAAGTCTCTGGCACCAATCAAGATATTGAAGAACGGTTAGTCGGCAATGGTACCCAAAACCCATTTTTACGATTGATTATTGTCTCTGATGGCTTGCTTAGCTTGTTGATATCTGGCTTGCGAATGCAAAGAGAAATCAAAGGCTTCCAATTTTTGACTATTTTTAATGCTGGTTTTCCGCTTGCTACCGCCTATTTTGCTACCTTGTATGGGTTTCTTGCATTTCACATACTCAATTATTTAGCCATTCCAATTAATTACCCACAGTGGTTGCTCGACAACATGACATGGATTAACCTCGTTATGGTCACCTTAATTTTTCCGAATGTATTGCGCTCAGCCAGTTTAAATTTGATCACCTCTTCTATGCACTATTACGGTGGTGTGAATAACTTACTGCAGCAAACCCATGTTTTAACTCATTGGCTTTTTGCCCCATTTCAGCTGTTTTGCTTCAATTTCGGTGCGACGCATACTATCCATCACTTTATTCCCAATCAGCCGTTTTATATTCGTCAGTGGATCAGTAAAAAAATCCTGCCGATCATGAGAGTACATGGGGTACGCTTTAATGACTTAGCGAGTTTAAAACAAGCCAATTTTTATCAATAAAAAAAGCCCAACCATTTTCACGATTGGGCTTGTCCACTACGGCCAATTAGAAGTTATAGGTTAATGATAAATAAAGTCTTCTTGGTGTTTGGAAATCAAGTGGCACATGGAAATCTGGATTTATTTTCGTCGAATCTCGCGCAAAATCTCCTTGTGACTCCAACCCAACCGTTTGCTGTGAATTAAACACATTGAGCAAGCGCGCACGTAGTGCTAATTTATCATCAGCCCAAGCTGGCGTATAACGCACTGATAAATCAGTATTAAACGTCCATGGAGTACGGCCATATTGCCCCTTCGTTGTTAATTCTCGTTCACCATTTTCATTACGACAATAAAAAGATGACGCAGAATAACGCGCTAAACGATCGTAGGTAATATCTTCGGGTGTATTTGACGGGTACCCCTCAAACTGTTCGTAAGGGACATAACCTAAACAGTTTTTAGCTTGACCTGATGTCGCATTAAAGCTCACAGACAAAATCACTTCTTGAGTGACTTCATACGAACCATAGACCTTAAACGCATGGCGGCGATCGTTCGGGGTATAGCCATACGTATTTTCTTGGAACAAACGGTGATCAAAATCTTGGGTAATACCCGGATCATCTTGACCTAAACCAGAGTTCACATACCCCTCGACATTGCCTTGTGATTTGGACCACACATACGAGCCGCCAAGGTTCCAACCATCAATAAACCCTCGGTTAAATGAAAATTCGAGGGCCCGATAATCACGATCATACTCAGGCAACCCTAAGTATGAATTGGGTACTACGACATTCTCAAGGCTATCATCATTATTAGTATCAACTTGAAAATCGAGATCATTGCCTGGGTTTAAAACAATACATGTCGGAATATCGTGCCAATCCATATCTGTATAACCTTGATCTAATGCCCACTGATAGATATCGCCTGGGCTACAAAAATCATCCATACCATTTTGAATTTTACGATAAATCCCTTTGATACCGACAGTCCAGTCATCGAGAATCTGTTGCTGATAACCTAAAATGAACTCATCTTGGAACATCGGGCGCAAGTCTTGCGCTACAATCGAACCAGGATTAGGTGATTGTTTATTTTCGACATTCGCTTGACCAATATCACCGGTAATATTTGGTACCCAAGTGCGCGGATCATGCCCATCAAAATAATGGTAAGACACATCGCGATAAGACACGCCTGATAAACGCTCATTGGTATTACCCGGTACAGGAATAAAATAACGACCTAAGCTAGCAAAAAGTTTTTTCTCTGAGTTGCCATCTACATCCCATGAGAAACCGAGTCTTGGTGCAAGTTCGTTTTTAGCATCAACAAAAGCCGCTCCATCAGCGTTTTCGTTTTTAAAACTTTCCCAACGTAAGCCCGCATATAACATTAAATTATCATTAAATTGCCAGCTATCTTCAATATAGACTGCGGAGTTAGTCGATTTGTATTCGGCTGAAAATTTTGCACCATCCCAAATTCGCACATATTCTTGGCCTGGCTCTAGCTCCACCCCATTAACTTTAGTAAAGCTATGATTAGGCGCTCCAACTTTAAAATAACGATAATATTTACGATCATCCCCGACATAAACCCAACCCCGGTCGACACTTGAAAGACGTTCTTCATCAAAACCAAATCGAATTGAGTGATCGCCCAATTGATATTCACCATCAATTCGAATTGCCGTTCGGGTTGAGTATTCTTCTGGTGTATCGGGATCTAAAATCGACACTGTCCCTTGCGTCCAACACCCGCGCTGTACTAGACCACGAGCATTGTCACGCGAATCCCATATACGGTTGCAACTTGTATCAATGCCATCGGGTACTTCTGGTGAGTCTTTATCATTTACTGACTTTAAATCCCCGAGCATCACAGATAACGAAAAATCATCGGTAATGGCACCTGTATATTTAGCTATTGCAATATGCCCACCAGTTTCGCGCTCAAATTCACGGCGCACGTCACCATGTTGACCTGTATACGTCACACGATAATCAGGATCTTCTGTTGAGTAAGGGTTATCATAAATAATTCGGTCTTCAATTTTCTTGTTGTACACACCCGTAAATTCAAAAATATGGTCGTCAGTTAAATACCAATCTAACTTCACCAACCCTTGAGGAGAGTTACGTTTTACATTGAGACTTTCATCGTTGTAATAATAATTATCTTCATTGTGAAAGCCTTCAAATGTGGCAAATACAAATAACTTATCTTCAATCAACGGCCCACCCGCAGTCAGCACATAACTGGTTGCATCATAGGTATTGGCTTTTCGATACTTTAGATAATGATCACCATACGGATCGGCTAAGGTATCTTCGTTACGAGTTTTAACATCTTTAGGCTCTGCACGAAGTGCATCAAGGTTAGTATGAATGGACGCAGAAAATTGCCATTCATTTGTACCAGATTTAGTAACTTGGTTAACCACACCTCCCAAGGACCGACCATACTCAGCTCCATACCCCCCCGTTTTTACTTGCTGGGATGCAATCGCATCAAAAGGAATATTTGCGAATGACAATAATTTTCGGTTATCAGTAATATCAAACCCATTAAGGTAATAGCCATTTTCAGCCACTGAAGAACCACCAAACGAAGCCAGATTACCAAAGCCCGAATCGCCTTTTACTGTGCCAGGTGCAAGTAAAGCCACAGATGTTAAATCTCGACCAACAGGCAATAATTCAAAATCATCAGCAGAAAACACACTTGTAGACTCCACAGAAGTGGTATCTATCGAAGCTACTTTTGCCCCTACAACGGTGATTCTTTCAGGTCCTTCTTGAGTCAAATAAATATTCGAACCTGTGCCAACATTAACTGCTACTTGCGCTGAGTTTCCTGCACTATCAACGACTGAGTAGCGCCCTACCGGAAGATTTTTAATATTAAACCGTCCATCTTCCCCCACTGTAACTTGCCTAGATAATCCAGTGTTATCATTTTTTATTGTTATTACAACGCCTGATTCAGCTTTACCATACACTGAGCCTAACGCATTATTTGCAAACGCTTGTGGTAACGAGCACATACATGAAGCCACTGCCAGCGCTGTCATTGAACGTTTAAATCTCCATTTCTGTTTCATAATGTTCCCATATTATTGTTATTAAATTGATGCAGAACTGCATGCTAACCACATGAGAATGAACAAAATAATCGAACATACCTAATGAAGGTGCATGTGCTCCACATTCAAAAAGTAACAAAATGGAAACAAAATAGAAATACTTTCAAAACAAAATAGGGACTAACGGCAGTGAAAAATAGACTAAAGTTTAATCAGCACTAAAAACCATCGTTTAAAAAGTATGCTGAGGTGTATAAAGGTGAGAAATCAGGCAAACAAAAGGCCAAACTAGTTGGCCATTTCGATTACATGTTTGAAAAGGTCGATCTTTATGAAAAAATCATCCTAGAATATAAAGATTTTCGATTAAAATATCCGGTTTGCACGCCCTAACCCATTGTAAACAACGCTCGGCGCTGATGTCTCTGTTGCTGTTACTTTCCTAACATCAAGACATCGGCCATCAACATGTGTTTCATCAGGTTTAGACAAAATTGTCGTTGCGCTAAATACTGCAGGTTGCGTTGATGATCCAAAAACGGCGTGGCCATACAAATCGAGATTAATAGTCCACTCCCCATTTACAGAGTTTACTTCCCCAGATGCAGAAGTGTACAAATTAAAAACATAACTCTGAGCTTGATTAGGGATAGGGTTACCAATAAATTCCAGTCTAGCTTGTGTCTCTTGGTTATGATTTAAAGGGTGGTGCTGCTGTGAAGCCGTCATCACAACATCTCGATAAACAGGCATTGATAGCGAGTCACACGCAACTTGTCCTTCAGCTAGCCATTCAGGATAAGATACTTCTTCCCATCGATAATTGGCTGAGTAACTATTATATTTTGGTAAGTCAATGACCAACTGATTCGTTGCAGGATCAATCATCGCTAACTTTTGCTGATCTGCAGATACATTTAATACATCCCACGCTAATATATTACTGCCGCCATGACTTGAAGTGCTAGGAAACACTTTCAATATGTTCGCATCACTTTCATACAGATATTCACCTATCTCCAGACCTACGACATCTTGAGTACTCATTGCAACATAGATCTTTGCATTGTCATCTTCACCAAACAAAATTAAGTCAGTCGTTGGGTTATTTATCATATCGGTTGGCTGCCAAATACCCGTGACACCACTATTACCAAAGCTATCTTTGGTAAATTCAAAAAAGCCCGTTTCACCCGCCATTTGAAACGCAAATGTGTCTTCACCTTGTTCATTTTTTGCAGCTTTTAGCTCCCATATAGCGGTATCTGTGCTATTGGTTGGCCCAATTTCGGTATTTTGATTGATCTCAGCAGAAAATTTAAGGACACCTTTTTTATATTCATAGCTACCAAATTCAAAATCATTACCATCCGTAGGATTGTTATGTTCAACAAAATAATAGTGGCCTTGGGGAGTGAAAATTAACAATATATTCTCAGCTTGTTCTTCAGCTAGCGCTGGACTATCACTAAGAAACCACGACCCAACTAACGATTCAGGAGCGCCGACTTCAATATTGCCGTATTTTTCTATTTGCGCAGCAAGATGAGCGATGGCTTCAGACAAAGGAATTAAAGAAGTGAGTACAGTATCTTGTCCTGCATTGGCTATAAAATCGAGCACAGCTTGCGTCGCAGCAAACTCCTCTATCGATACATCAAAGTCAAGAGCAGGGCCAATATCTTGTGCTACTTGAGTAATTTCAATACCGTTACTCGGATCCCCATCTTTGTCCAAAGTTTGTAATAACCTTGCCATATTCGCGACTTGAGCATTATTAACGTCATCCGTGCCAGCGATATCAAGTAATGTGACAATTGAAGACGCCGTCGTTTCAGCAAATGTTGTTTCGCCTATATAAAACGTGACTGTTTCACCTTCTTGATAATTAAACTCACCTTTTTCATTGGTAAAACCCTCGCCAGATGCGGTCTTATACCCAATACGAAAAACAGCACTATCAACAAAAATACCAGTTAACACGGTCGCGGTAGGCGGTGTGACAACTGGCGGTGGTGTCGTAGTTTCGTTGGAGCTAGACCCACCACAACTCGCTAATGATAAAACGAAAAGCGCAGCCGCGCTCAGTTTAACAATATTCATATCATCCCTCTCGAACTCTCGATTATTTACACGCTATTTGTGTCAGGCTCGCCTGAATGCAGCTGTCTTTTTAAAGGTCAATCTTACCCTAGTAACCACACAATAAGTAGGATTTTGAAGTTAAATTGGTTTAATTCTTGGAACCAGTCGCACTTTTTCTAGTGACAGATACCCTAACAAACTGACACATTTGCTAGAACGTAATTCAAAACGAAGCATAGTAAAAAAGCCCTATCTATCAAGTTGAGCCAAAAAATCATACGACAATATTAAAGCGCAGAAAAAACACGTCTCACAATGCTGTCAATCAATGCATACACAAGAAAAGCGAACTTAAAAACACATTATTCAATACTTGCCGATTTAGTAGGAACAAAAAACAGAAACAGTTAGAATGCGCTGCACACATTTCTAATCAGACCCAAAAGACGCCATTTGTAAAGGACACGTCATGACGAATAAAAAACTCGCGCACGATTTTAATGCAGAATTAGATGCTGAGCTTGGAACGGTAATTTCCCAAAAACAAAAGCTTTTCATGAAATACACCATGATGGTGTTAATTGATTTAGTCGTATTGGGTTTATTTAATCAATATTGGGATTGGGTCACCATAGATACGTTTAGCACCACTTTGATGGCCGCTGCGTTATTGCAGTTTTTATTACAGCTCACCATGATTTTAGAGCACAAAGTGTCGCAACTTTTTGTCAATATGAACGGCTTTAAAGCCAAATTATGCCGCGGGCTTTCTGCTTGGGCCATTTTGTTTGTCTCTAAATTAGTGATTTTGAAAGCCATTAGCATTGCCTTTGGCGATGACGTGTTATTTAGTGGTCCAGTGCACGGACTTGCCGCCTTCATGGTCGTGGTAGTCGCGATGGTCATTGCAGAGCAAACCTATGCCAAAATCTTCCGCTCGCTTTCATAACGAATAAATAAAAAGAATAAAAGCGGTAAAAGGGTGAGCTATATCAATAAGCCACTCTCACTTTATCTACTCTGGTCGCGTTTCACCTCAAAAGCATTGTCTCAATCAGCTTTATCCATAACAATCGACAGGTAACTGATCAGGGTAATAACAGTACCTAACTTATAATAATTAACATTCAGGGGAACCCAATGAAAAAGAACTTAATTGCAGCGGCTTTAGCTGCAACATTTATGGCTGGTTGTTCGCAGCCAGAACAAACAGCCCAACAAGCCACCAAACAAGAAACAGCGGCTCCAGCCAAAGCTGAGCTAGGCAGCTTTGGTGTTGATTTAACCGCGCGTAACGAAGCGATTAAACCAGGCGATGACTTTTTCATGTACGCCAGTGGAACATGGTACGATAACTACGTCATGCCGGCCGATAAAACCCGTTATGGCGCATTTTCAGGTCTGGCTGAGCGCAGTGAAGAGCGAGTCAAAGTTATCATTGAAGAAATCGCAGCGCGGACCGATCTCAATGCTGAAGAGCAAATGATTGCTGATTTTTATAACGCTTACATGGATACCGAGACGTTAAATAAATTAGGTGTGACACCAATCAAGCCACTTTTAACCCAAATCAATGCGGTAGAAACCACTGACGATTTGACGGCTGTATTTGGTCAATCATGGCTAAATGGTGTGAAAACACCGATTGGCGGTGGCATGTGGTTTAACCGCCTAGACCCAAATAAATACGAAATGTCATTAGGTGCAGGTGGGTTAGGTTTGCCTGATCGTTCTTATTACTTAGAAGATGCCGAACGTTTTGTAAAGACCCGTGCAGCTTACGTTGCTCATATTGCAGACATGCTTAAATTTGCTGGTATTGAAAATGGCACTGAGCGTGCACAAGCAATTTTAGCGCTTGAGACACAAATCGCACAAGGTCATTGGCCACGAGAAAAACGCCGTAACCGTGATTTAACCCTTAACCAAATTGCCCGTACAGAGTTAGCGACGAATTACCCTGGCTTTAATTGGGATCTGTATTTTGAGCAAACAGGCTACCAAGTGCCACAACTTAATGTGTCACAACCAGAGCCAATCAAAGCCATGATTGACCTGATCAATAACCAAGATATCACGGTATGGAAAGATTACCTGACTTATCATGCACTGAGCGGCAATGCAGACTTATTATCTGAAGATATCTTCAACACCAATTTTGCATTTTATGGCAAAGAGCTCAGTGGTCAACAAGAGCCGCGTCCTCGCTGGAAACGTGCGATCAGCCAAATGTCGGGCACTGAATCACTTGGCTTTGCAATTGGTAAAGTCTATGTCAGCCGTTATTTCCCTGAGTCATCAAAACAACAAATGTCGGAGCTAGTCGAAAACCTTCGCACAGCCTTAGGCGAGCGTATTGATAACCTTGACTGGATGGGCGCAGAAACTAAAGTAAACGCACGCGCGAAACTGGCTGCCTTCGTACCAAAAATTGGCTACCCAGATGAGTGGCAATCGTTTGATGGCTTAACTATCACGAAGAATGATTTGATGGGTAACATCAAAAACATGCGTGAGTTCTTCCAAGCACAAGATGTCGCCAAAGAGTTGCAAAAGACTGATCGCAATCGCTGGGGCATGACACCACAACGTGTGAATGCTTACTACAACAGCTCATTCAACGAAATTGTGTTCCCTGCCGCGATTTTACAACCACCATTTTTCGATCCAAATGCTGATCCAGCGGTTAACTACGGTGGCATTGGTGCCGTAATTGGCCACGAAATGGGCCATGGTTTTGATGATCAAGGTTCAAAATCAGATGCACAAGGGATTCAACGTAACTGGTGGACAGATGCAGATCGCGCCGCATTCGATGCAAAAGCAGACCAACTTGCCGCACAATATAGCCAGTACGAACCCATTGAAGGCAACTTCGTCAATGGTCGTAACAGCTTAGGCGAAAACATTGGTGATGTCGGTGGCTTAGCGATGGCGTACCACGCTTACCAACTAAGCCTAAACGGTAAAGAAGCGCCAATTATCGACGGATTAACCGGCGATCAACGCTTCTTCTTAGCTTGGGCACAAGTGTGGAAAGAAAAACGCACCGAACAAAGCATGTTAAACCAGCTTCGCGCCGGCACTCATGCACCAGGTCGTTTCAGAGCACAAGCACCACGTAATCACGATGCATGGTACAAAGCGTTCAACGTACAACCTGGCGATGCCTTGTATCTTCCTGAAGATCAACGTGTACGTATTTGGTAAACCGGTGACTGATTACTCATCAATTGGTTTTATTAACCACAGCGATTAATCATCCACACATAAAAAACAACCCGCTTCGGCGGGTTGTTTTTTATGTACTGTTTTAAATATCGCTTTTATAAATTCTAAACAAAAAATTGAAACGTTAAATCTTCACACTATGTTTTTTGAAATACCAAAGCGCAGTGGGAATTTCAATCAGCGCAAAGGTTACGAGGGTAAACCAAAACCAGTTTACTTCACCGATAATGAGGTTAAACATACGCTCTGAACCCCAATACTGACTGCCAACTACGAAAAACGCAAAACCGGATGTAAACAAATCATAAAACGAAATTTTATTAAAACTACTGCCTGCCAACTTTGGATAAACAGATAAGTAAGCCACGAGGATAATAACCAGATTAAGTAAAATAATTGATAACTCAGCCGAAAACATTCAGTAATAAACTCCTAAAAAAATTGATGTCAAAAACATCCAGAAATAACGTTAAAACCTTAATAAGACTGAGTGTACTTTAATAAAATGTTTCATTGAATTAAATCATTAAGAGAGCATTTTCGATAAGTAGAAAAAGTTATCTTCTTCTTTATCTTGAATAAATCCACTTCGTTGATACAAGTGCACTGCCGGGCTGATGGTAAACACCCGCAGCCTAAGTTGCCCCACACCCGCTTGCTTGGCCAGCGTTTCAACATAAGCCAAAGCTTGAGCCCCAATGCCTTTATTTTGGTAGGCCTCAATGACTTGAAAATCCCGGATATAACAGCCTGCTTCATCGAAAGCCAATCGAATAGCGCCGACAACGAGTTCATTATATAAAATGTCCCAATTCTCTAACCCTTCGATTTGCTCGCTGATTTTTGCGACTTCCCAGTTGACGCCGTAGTGCACATAATAGGAGCGCATGTTATCAAAGGTTATATGAGCTGAAGCCATTAAATCGTGCGTTTCTTTGAATGAAATTATCATGTCGCTTTTTTCTATATTGCTACTATTCAACACAGGTAAGAATTCATTAAAAGATACAATTTGTCAATGGGTTACAACCAGCATGACTGAATTTACAGAGGTGTATTTTTTTAAAGCTCTCTTAGCAAGAGAAGCTTAATTTTTATCACGAGCGAAAACCATAATGCATCAAGACTCAAGCGACTATCATCACTAAACGCATTTGGTTGCTGTTAGCTGTTACACAAAAAATCGCCACACTTCCATGTTTTACTCAAAATTAAAATGACGGTGAATGGTAACCACCTCGCATTTTAGAAGATCAAGATACTTCGACAGTCTATGTGCAAAGAGGTTTGTTCATTATGAGGGGGGACTGTTCAAGCAAAATGACGAATGTGGTTTATAATTGAACAACGTATTTAACTTTGGTGACAGTCATGACAATCATTAATCCAAACTCGGGGGATTATGCCCACTTGGTTCAAAAAGCAGTAACACGCAATACTGCGATTGAAGTGATTGATGCTAAGCAGTCTGGCAATCCCATTAATAAAGAAGATATTCAAGCGTCTAATCAAGCAATTAAAGATAAATCACTGGATATTGGTTTAGCTGTTTACCAAAATCAGCAACAGCGTACGACTGTTGATACCTATGTTCAAATATCTCAAGACGCAAAAGATTTTTACGCTTCTAGCTCAGATGACTCAAATTCGGGTCAATCAGAACCCTCTGAAACCGTTACTTTCGATGCGCAAACTGTTAACGAAGTCAGATCAACAGCCCAAAAAAGAGCCGCTGGAATTGCGGTGTATGAGAATATTCAAGCTAATCACAGTGATTGATTAAACATAAAAGAGATAAGCCAGCACTCACAATAGCTCTTTACACTCAATAATCGCGCAACTGTGCCTTCAACTTTGTTAGCACGCAGATCCTTTATTATCACACAGTCGTACGGCTAAATTTTTTAGACTTAAGCGTTTAAAAACTTAAGCTCAACAACCCCGATAAGCGCAGATCCTGTCAGTCAGTTGGTTTAACCATCCAGAGGCAAGTGTTGGCTGCCAAATTAAAATTAATGTTTCATTCGATGACTGCGCTGGCTGCCAGGGTGAAGCCTTACAATTTGGCTCGTGAGTCAGAATGAAATCAGGCAAATAAGCGCAAGCAAAGCCTTGTTTGACCAAAGAGAGGAGGTTTTCAAAGTGGCTAGTTTGATAACGGATCGTGCGAGGATATTGCTGCTCTGACCAGCTATCGTTACCCATCCCTCGTTCAATTCCACAAAAAGGAGAGCTGGTAGGACAAGCGAATGGCCATTCGATCAGAGGCCGATGTTGATAGCGCTCAAGAAAACATGCACTGGCCATTAGGCGGTTTTGGCTTTGAAACAGTGGCAATATTTGGTATTCGCGCGCCTGATTATGACTGAGGGCTGCTTGAGTAATAATCGCTAAGTGTGACCGCCCAACCTTAATACTGTTAAGCGCATCCCCTTCAAATTCTTGATTTAATATCACTGAACACTGTGGCTGATCAATATGTTCTAATATCACTGGCATAAAATAATTAGTCAAAATCGCGGGACCTGAAATATTTAAAGTATGCAAGGCTGCACTCCCTTTAAACTCGCTACACACCTGTTGATATTCATGAACAAGGTGAGAGGCATATAAGACAAATCGTTTCCCATGTATATTAAGAGCGATCCCACGGCCTTGGCGATCAAACAATCGAGTATTGAGATCGGCCTCAAGCTTTTGAACCAGCTTTGACAATGCGCCCGCTGTCGTATTGAGGCGCTTTGCACTGAGCTGCAAGTTTTCAGTTTCGGCAATTATTAAATATTTACGCAGCGATTCAATATCCATTTTCATTTCCATTATGGAATCAATTATTGAGTTATTATCGATTATAAAGATTCAATTGCCTGTGTACACTCTTGTTTAAAGTATCGATGACTCGATGGCGAGTCATCTGTGCAGCGTTAAAATTAAGGGGTGTAATATGTATTTTTTCTATCGATTAGTATGCTGTTTCGTACTGTTACTATCAGCGCATGCGGCTGGCAAGCAACCACATCACAGCTATGTTGGCAGTCATGGAATGCTCGTGTTTCAATCCCCTGCTGGTAAGGTATTTACGAGCCATTTACCTTTGTATCATGCACCTCATGATCAACAAATTATTTATCAAGTCACTTTACCCGAGCCGCTATCTGCGCTAATTAATAGTGCGGGCTTGTTCACTTTATTACCGGATGTCTTTGATTTAAGGTATTTAATGGACGCTAAACGCCTCTCGGTTAATGCAAAACTATATGCAGGGCATTTTGAACGCGGTGGCCAGATGATTGCTCAGGGAACCATAATGTTTGAGCGAGCTGTTTATATTCGTCCACTAACAAAAAACACTCAAAATGGCTTTTTTGAACGAGTTGAACTTGATAACGAGTTTGACTTGTTAATACACAAAATTGGCCCATCCCCAAGTGTTGATGCACTCAGCATCATCGCGAAGTCTGATAAAGGGAGCTTGTTTTGTGACGATCTGAATATCAATGATGCGCAAGCATTACGAGTCATGCTCACACAATGTCTCTCATCAACATTACTTTACATAGAAACAGAGGACTTTGCGTTATGAAATTGTCTGTTTTGCTAAGTTTATTATTGATGCTTTTGCCCTTGCATGCCATGCCTGAGTCGCTGGCAAAGCTCGCGACGCATTCTTGGTATGCAGGCCAAGTCAATTGTGAACAAACCGATGCGCCCGCTCTAGAAGTCTTTGAGTTACAAGCCGATACATTTATTTTACGCCAAAACAAATGTTTACATTATGAGGCACCATTTTTGTATTTAATGATGGGTTCAAAGCGGGCGCTGTTATTAGATACAGGTGCTATTTCTTCGCAACAGCTGATGCCCCTTGGTAAAACTGTACAGCGGCTAATGAAACAATTTTATGGCGATTTAGCCGTGGAGCTTATTGTGTTACATAGCCATAATCATGACGATCACACGGCAGGCGATCAGCAGTTTATACGGCCAATCTCACCGCAAATAACCACTAAAGTGATCCCTGCCACCCAAATACAATTAGCACATACCTTCAATTTAGGCGCTTGGCCACTGTCAGCAGGAACGGTATCATTGGGTGGGCGTACATTAACTATTATTCCGACACCGGGTCATCAAGCGGCCGCGATCAGTGTCTATGATCCCCATACCAAACTTCTGTTAACTGGGGACACTTTTTATCCTGGACGGCTTTACGTACGAGACTGGTCAGCATTTTTAGCTTCTATAGAACGGCTCGTAACTTTTACGACACTGCACCCAATCGCCGCGATACTGGGAGCACACATCGAATTAAACCAACAAGGTCAAGAATACTCGGTGGGCAGCTTGTATCATCATCAAGAAGCTGTTTTGCCTTTGTATCCAGATGATTTAAAAGCTTTATGGTTAGCACTTAAGCAACACTCACATCCGACAGACATTAAGCTTTCGGCATTTAGAGTTGTTCCTTTGACGACGCCTTAATCACTGATTATTTAAACGGGGAATTCATGTTATCTCTGGGAGCCAATTTGGCTCTTATTGCTTAGAACAAGATTATTTTGTCGGTCTATCGCAGATTTTATACAAAATAACCCTCAGCCGTTGCTATCCCTTTTGACACCCTTTAAGCTGGGCTCTCACGGCTTTTACTTCCTGATTATTTTAGTAATCCTCTTTTTTAAGGTAAATACATGACTCAAGTTACAACAATTGGCACACCTGGCGTAAAGTGGGGCGAGGCAGAAAAACAACAGTGGCTCGCATTACAAGCGGTGAAACGCAGTTATTTTGATGATGTTGTGAGCCAGATTGATGCACTGCGTTCTGAATTTACTGTTGAACAATATGGGGAGCTCGTTTATCCGGAGCTTGCGCCGGCCACCAGCCATTACCCATTGTTTGTGATCAAACCGGCAGTATGGCAGGCTGACAAACCGACGGTACTGGTTACCGGTGGAGTGCATGGCTACGAAACCAGTGGCGTTCATGGGGCATTGGCCTTTGCCAAAACAGCGGCAGCACAATACAGTCAAGACTTCAATCTGGTGATTGCACCTTGTGTTAGCCCTTGGGGATATGAAACCATAAACCGCTGGAATCCCACGGCCACCGATCCAAATCGCTCTTTTTATGCCAATAGCCCTGCTCAAGAATCAACGGCATTAATGAAAATGGTTCAAGCACTTGGCGTAGAGTTAATCGCACATTTTGATTTACATGAAACTACTGATTCTGACAACACAGAGTTTCGCCCGGCACTCGCCGCCCGTGATGCACAAACTCATGATAACTGGAATATTCCCGACGGCTTTTACCTCGTCGGTGACAGCGAAAACCCACAAACAGAGTTCCAAGCCGCCATCATCACAGGTGTGGCCAAGGTCACTCATATTGCGCCAGCTGACGACAACGGTGAAATTATTGGTGCGCCATTGGAACAGTTTGGCGTAATTAACTACGCCAAAACTAAACTGGGTCTCTGTGGTGGGTTAAGTAATGCGACCTACAAAACAACCACAGAAGTCTACCCAGACAGCGCAACAGCCACTCCACAAGAATGCATTGATGCGCAAGTTGCGGTGATTACATCGGGATTAGCGTTTATTTTGCAGCAATAACCAATGATTGAGCAGGCTGGAATGAGGAAAACATTCCTTCCAGCTTGCTGATGACCCACCCAAGTCCCAAGTTTTACTTGCTATCGGTTTGTATCTTTGTAAACTGCCCCCATCTAAAGTGAATACATTGTTCACATTGACAAACTCGGTTACTGCTGTGGGTAACCAATCATTAAGGTGCTATGAAAGCTGTTTGGCGTTATATCAGTCTCATTTTAGTGGGGATCACGTTGTTCTTTTGTGAACAAATAAGCGACCGCACCGCACTTGAACACGCCTTTAGTGACAACTATGCTTTGCAGCTACACAGCCAGTTCAAAGAGGCTGAGCCGTTACCGCATTTAGACTTGAGCACTGCATCAAAACCATTCACACCATTAGCCTTAAGCGATGTCACTGACGAACACCACCCTGTTGCGCTCATTCCTCAACATCAGCCTGCGAGTCCATCGGCTTTTTTATACCCAAGCCAAGTGAATCCTGTTTATTACCTAGAAATTGAGTTTTTCATCTGGGTGTTTGCGCTTTTGTCCATGCTGAGCTTAATAGCTCATCGCCCGATACCTTTATGGTTTATTCATATTTATAGCAATGCCAAATCACGTATTAGTGGCTGGCAAGAGTCTAATTTACTCTATCGTGGTTGCTGTACCTACTTTTCTTAATTTCTCTTTTAAAACTATTTTATCGATTTAATTCACCGTGTGGCTTAGTAACGCTACACATTGACCGTGAGTTATCCTTATTTTGTCACCCGCCATCGTGCGATTTGCTCTGCGCTTATCGTGCGCCAATGGGTGGCGCGAAAAGAGACAATTATGAATACATTAACCGACTTTTCAGCTAAGAAAGCTGGATCACCCAACGCGAAACCAAATAGACGCCTGCCAACTTTTGTGATGGTGCTGACCCTATTACTTTTAACGATATGCGCTCTGCCAAACTTGTATCCTGAACAAAATAACCTAGTTGTCAGTGCGCTCAATCCACAGTCACAAAACCTCTCACTGACACAGATTCAACACGCATTAGACCAACAGGGTTTTAGCGTCAGGCAAGCAAAACATACCGCTCAAACACTACACTTAAGCTTACGTGATACCAGCCAAAATGCCGCCGCATTAAGCTGGCTTCATCAACAATACTCTCACGATCTCGAAGCAAAAATTGTCAGCCACGCCACCAGCCCACAGTGGTTGCAAGCACTGGGTTTAGCCCCAATCAAGCTTGGTCTGGATCTCAATGGCGGCGTGTTGTTTGTACTCGAAGTCGACAGTGATCACGCTCTTGATGAGCGCATCGCACAACTTAAGCAACTTGCAAAAACCGCCCTTCGCCAACATAAACTTCGCGGCGCGCGAGTTGAGATCACTCAAGCCAAACACGTCGTGATCCATCTCACTCAGCCCAGTGAAACTCTTAATTTAATCATCGATGACCTAAAGCAGACGTTTACGGATTTAAGCAGCACAACCAATAGCCACAGCGCCACCTTGTTTTTTAATCCGCAAGCCCAGCAAGTATTTCATCAGCAAGTGATGCAGCAAGCCATAACCACCTTACGTGGACGGATCAGCGAATTAGGGATCACCGAAGCCGTCACTCAGCGACAAGGCAGCCATAAAATTCGTGTCGAGTTACCCGGTGTCCAAGATCCCGCTGCAGCTAAACGTATTATTGGTGCCACCGCTTCCCTTGATTTTCATCAACTGCAAACAATCGGCGGCACTCGTTTTACTCTGGAAGATGGCAGTAGCCTCTCACTTAACCCAAATGTGGTGCTATCTGGTCAACACATTCAAGGTGCGCAAGCGAGCCGCGATGAAATGGGTAAGCCGGCGGTGCAATTACAACTCGATGGGATCGGTGGAAATAAAATGACCGCTTTTTCAAAAAAGAACGTCGGACAACCGATGGCCACCGTGTTTTCTGAATACTACAAAGATACACACGGCAACAGTGTGAAAAAAAGCAAAGTCATCAATGTCGCTACCATTACATCTGTACTTGGGAATCGTTTTAGCATTACCAATATGCAAAGCCCTCAAGCTGCACAGGAATTGGCTTTATTACTCCGAGCAGGTTCATTAATTGCACCTGTAACCATTGTCCACCAGCAAACAATTGGGCCCAGCCTTGGACAAGCCAATATTGAAAATGGCTTTGCCGCTTTAGCGCTCGGCATGGCGATAACTTTTGCATTTATGGCATTGTGGTACCGAAAAATGGGCTGGATTGCCAACACAGTGTTAATGCTCAACTTAGTCTGCTTGATTGGGCTGATGTCACTCTTGCCAGGTGCGGTTCTGACCTTGCCCGGTATTGCCGGATTAGTCCTCACGATCGGGATGGCCGTCGATACCAACGTGATTATCTTTGAACGCATTAAAGAAGAACACAAACTTGGCCGCAGCCCTTTTATGGCGCTCAAAACCGGCTATAACAAAGCATTCCATTCGATTGTCGATGCCAACATCACCACCTTGCTGACCGCGGTTATTTTATATTCGATTGGTTATGGCCCTATCAAAGGGTTTGCGCTCACGCTTGGCTTGGGCATTTTAACTAGCCTCTTTACCGGGGTGTTTGTGGCCAAAGCGTTAAGTTTTTGGTTATATCGCGGCGCTAATACCCGCCAAGGAAGCCACGCTAATTCTGGAGCAATATGATGATTTTTAACCGCTTAACAACTAACACTTTGTCAACCAAGCTGCGCTTTATCGGATTGCTACTGTCACTGATCTTAATGAGCCTCGCAGGTATTGGCTTACTAACCCACAGCCTTAATTTTAGTATTGAGTTTAATGGCGGGTTTATTACTGAGTTTCAATCTGTTCAACCCCTAACACGCAGCGATGTTACAGCTTCGATCACCCAGATCTTAGGCGCCGAGCAAGCACAAGGCTTAACTGTCAGCAGCTCAGATCAGCATCATTTTATCGTACGGCAAAACCTTGATGCCACGGGTCAATCAGATCAAAGTTGGTTTATTACACTCAACCAAGCTAATCAGGCACAACTGACCTTACTTGAAGCTAATTTTATTGGCGCACAAGTGGGCGCAGAGTTATTTGAACAAGGGGGGTTGGCAATGTTTAGTGCGGTTATTATGGTGCTCATTTACTTGGCGCTGCGCTTTGAATGGCGCTTAGCCATTGGCGCAGTGGCCGCCTTATTTCATGATATTTTATTGGTGCTTGGCTTATTTGCTTGGCTACAAATCGAGTTTGATCTCACTGTGCTGGCCAGTTTGCTTGCTATTATCGGTTATTCGCTAAATGACTCGATTATTGTCGCGGATCGCTTGCGTGAATTAATGCGATCGAATGGTTCATTCAATGGCAGTGATCCTATGGGGCAGATTATTAATCAAGCCATTGCCTCGACTCTGAGCCGCACCTTAATTACATCAGGGACAACACTTGCGACCATCGTATCAATTTGGTTGCTCGCTGGGCCACCATTAGCAGGGTTTTCTTTAGCACTGTTTATCGGCATTGTAGTGGGAACCTTGTCATCGATTTGTATTTCTGCCACCCTACCCCAGCTGCTGGGGCTCAATATCAACTATTATCAAGCCCGTGAAAACATCGCTGATTGTAAACAAATGATGCAACCTTAAAAACCAGCACGTGCCCCAGTCTCTCGAGGTTGGGGATACAATTAAGGGTTGAGTTTAAACAAAACAATCGGCTTTTTACTGTCTTGTGTTGTCGGTGCCACTAATAATAATTGCGCATCAACAAGGCGAATAATTGTTTGCCCTTGCACGGACGCTGCGCAAGCCAGTAACTGAAGCTGCTTTAATACAGCCCGTTGTTGCGTATTTTCCTGAAACAGAGCCGTTAAAGCGTACCGATCATGTAAGGGAATTTGATGGATTTCATACAATAATTGCAACGCGCTTAAGTATTTTTTTTCATTTATTGCACTAAGGTAGGCGGCTTGAAGCTCACGCAACGCTGTTTGCCTCACTCGGTGATAAACTGTAACTAATTGCGAACGATGTCGCAGCAGAGTGAGCAATAACCCCGCACCAATCACTGCCATTAATAACCAATAAATAGGTACCTTACTGAGCCTATTGACGACAGTACCAGACTGATGAGTCAATCGCTCTAAACCTGTCGCACCTTTAACCGTCACTTCTTTAGCAGGAATAGTTAATTCTATTAATCGCTGCTCTGAAGGGTGCCACCAATAAAAGCGTTGTTCAGCAAAGGAATACAGCCCAGGTTGCTCAAAAATATAATGAAACTCATCAGTACGTTTACCTGTGCGTGTGCCTCGGTTGGATTTATCTATTAATTCAGGGGGTTTACGATACACACTTAGACCAGTTTGTTCATAGGCTGGTAGCTCAGGTAACATCATCGCTGGCACACCTTGGGCACTAAAAAATAAAGTATGCGTCAGTGCATCGCCGACCAAGAAGTCAGGTTTATCTGGATCTGACCAAGTTTGTTGTAATTCAACATGATCAGACACAATGTAATGCTCGATATCTTTAAGTGCTGGCACAAGCGTCACCTCAAAAGCCATCGGCTCTGTGACAACGGTCCCTTCGGCTGTGCCTTGCTCCGTTTTAACCGAAATATGGACAGTGATTGCGGGTAACACAAATTTGCCAGCCTTGGTAGGGTAAAGGGTTATCTCTCGAATTTGACTGGCCCAAGTGACACCATCGACTTGCTTATTGCTATTAATGCTGATTTCGCCATCAGGGAGCATAATCAGGTTATCAAATTGGGGTAACTGTAAGTGTGTCCCTTTCGCAAACCAGTTTTTAGTTGAGACATCAATCGCAAAGACGATAGGTTGTTGCACAATGAGCTCTCCTTGCGTCCGCAGAGTCAGTTCTACGCTCAGCTCATTGTTCGCCATCAGTGACTCAATTGAGTCAGCGTGGCTGACGCGGCCCATTAAACAAAGTGAAATAAGCAACAAGCAACGGAGAATATTCATCATTGTGATTCCCCCGCTTGTTGTTGTGCTTGAAATTTATTGGCTAAAAATCGGGCTGGATTCTTTTGCACTTGGCGCAGCCACATGTCGTTTAACGCAGGATCAAGCAGTAATTGCTCAGCGCTGTATTGCTCAATAAGTTGCTGTTTGAGTAATTGTTTTTCGGCACCATCACCGGTTTGCGGCTCATCTCCTAACTCTTTTGAGCTCGCCCCTTCTTCTTTTTGGCTTTGCGAATACCGATTAACCTCATCGATAATACTTTGCACCAGTGCTAAATTATGCGCTGCCGCCGAAAAATCTGGCTGCTCAGTGACAATCTGCTGGTAAACATCACGGGCATTCACATACTGCCTTGCGTGCGCCAACGCATTGCCATAAGCCAGCTGGCTGTCGCTATCTTTATACTGATTATAAATTAAACCCGCTTGCTCAAATTGCTCAGCCTGATACCAGCTAAACGCTTGCCACTTTGGCTGTTGAAATTGATTCGCAGCTAAGGTGTATTCACCCAGCAAAAATAACGCAGCGCCTTGCTGATCTCGTGTGAGCCATAAATCGACAAATTGCTGAGGCATTACCCACATAAACGCGGCCATAACCAGTAATATCACAGCAATCAATTTGCGTTTATAAAGGCTTAATAACTGGCTGACTTGCTTGATCAAAGTCGACACACCAATAGCAGTGCAAACTTGAGATACGTAACTTACCATTGCAGTGTCCATCCTTTACGAAACCAGACTAAAAACAGTAATGCAATCAACCAGACCAAAGGATAACCGGCATCCAACCAAGGCCGACTTTCATCTTCGACGACCACTAAGTTATGCTTGATGTATCGTGCCATCGCTTCTACGTCAGATTTATCATGGCTCATTGCTACAAAACGCCCGTTAGCAGCTTGACTTAAGGCTTCAAGCTGCGTTTTCTGCATTGCAATGATTGCGCTCCCTGCAGGTGCTTGGTCTTCACCGAAGCCCCAAATTAATAGCTGATGAGGTTGCTGTACAAAAAAATCAGTCAATGCATCTTGTGCTGAAGGGTCGGTGCCATCGGTCAAAATCATAACGGTTCCCGGTACGGAAGTACTGGCTAACATCGGGCTAATGACAGGTAATAACGCCTCGGTGCGCTTTCCGCTCACTGGCATAATGGTGTGGTCGAGCGCATCAAGAAAATGTCGGATCATCGCATTATCTTTACTCAAGGGCATCACTAAATGCGCAGAACCTGAATAAGCCACTAAGGCCGTATACGCATCCCCACGCTGTGCGAGTAATTCGAGTATTTTTTGCTTTGCCCGAATTAAGCGCGAAGGTTGGGTGTCCGTTTGCTCCATGGTTTGCGATACATCTAATGCAATCACTAACACGGCTTGATCTTCTGTAAACGGGCTGGGTTGTTGCTGCCATGTTGGCCCAGCCAACACAACCGGGACAATAAAAGCAATCACTTTTGACATACGGATCGGTGAAAACCAATGGCGGTTATTACCAGCCACCGTCAAGTGTTGTAATACAGCTGTAGACATCACACCCTGCCACGGCGCTAAGCTATCATCCCGTCGGCTGATAATCCTAAAAATGGCCCAGATAAGCAAATAGCTCAGTAGCCAATAAGGACGCAAAAAATGAAAATGAACCAACGAGCCCCAATTAAACCAATCCATTAATTGACTCCTTGTTGATCTAAAGAAGCCAATTTGCGATCGCGCGCACTCACCAAACCAAGTGCCAAAATATAAATCAAGAAAAAAGCAATGAGCGGATAATGATGAATACTGGTACGCGGTCTAAATGACTGCGAGTCAAACAATTCGGGTTCAAGTTGATTAATTTGTTGATAAACGAGTTGAAGCTGCTCGCGATCTAACGCTTGATAAAACTCACCTCCAGTATGCTTAGCAATCGCCTTTAGCACGTCAGTATCGACTTTTTCTTCACCGACAGCGGCCGGATCACCCATTGCGATGGTGTATATTTTTATTTGTTCACTGGCCGCGACTTTAGCCGCATCAATGGGTGGCACTCTTGAGGCCGTATCATTGCCATCTGTCAGCACAATTAGCACCCGGTTTTTTGTTTGTGCTTGTTTAAACACCCCAATTGAAAGACCAATTGCATCTCCAAAGGCAGTACTTTGACCTGCTAAACCTATGTTCGCTTCATTTAACAAACTCAGCCACGTATTCAAATCACTGGTAAAGGGAGATTGCAGGTAGGGCGCATCGCCAAATAGAATCAAACCAAGGCGATCTGTCTCTCGTCCACTGGCAAACTCAATCAGCACTTCTTTCACCGCCGACAATCGATCAACCGTATCACCGCTCTGTACAGTGAAATCCTCCACAGCCATTGAGCCGGATAAATCGACCGCTATCATTAAATCTCGCGCGGATTTTTCTTGTGTCACAACCGGCCCTACCATTTCTGGTTTCGCCATGGCCACCACTAAACAACACCAACTGATAATCAGCAGCACCATTTGAATCCGTTTTCTGACCAAAATAACAGCTCCATGTTGGGGCGTTTGACCACTGACGGCGACTAAACTCTGAAAATGGGGCACAAATACGGATTGTTTTTTTTCTTTATAAGGCGGAACAAACCAAAATACCGCAGCAGGCAGTAACAGTAAAATAAAACACATAGGATAAGCAAATTCGATCATGAAGCCTCCTGATGCTGTGTTAGCCAAATGGTTATTTCACGACACAATTGCTGGATCTGATCAGGTTGATAATCGGCTAAACGGGCAAAAGCAAGTTGATGAAGTAGCTCGGCGCTTTGTGAAGATAAACAAGGCGAGGGGCATTGTTGATTGAGCCAATCAACCCAATTTTGACCTGATAGACGACTGACAGCACGACGCTCATAGGCTTGCAAAGCCGCACTGCGTAGCACAGTGGGGATTGAACGATAATACCTGACGGCCTCTGCACTTTCGTGAGGCAGCTGTCTGAACCAAGCTAATGCATCGCGCCGGTACTGATTGCGTTTATAACGTAAATACCTTTGATACATTTTATTCAACGACCAAATCAACACACACACAGCCACAATCTGCCAGCCAAGAGTATGTGGCCACCAAGGGATACTTTGTGGGATGGGCGTTTCGCTTAACTCTTTTAAAAGATAATTACCCCAACTGCCTGATTGAACGCTCATGTTTTGCTCTTCCCTATTGCTTTTCGCAACTGTTGCTCAACCGGCGATAAGGTATCGATTGCGATTAATGGAATGCGATACTTCTTCGCCATTTTGGCGTAATTTCCTAATTGTTGCTCTACATGTTGTTGATACTTTTGCTGCGTCGATGCGTTATCACTGGCAAATTGAATTTGTAACTGTCCATCACTCACAACCATTTGGGACATCTTGGGAAGCTGCCTTTCCAGTGGATCAAAAACATCACACGCAATGAGTTCATGATGTTGCCTTAAGCGCTTTATTAAATCATTACTACGCTCATTCCAGCCACTGCCATCGCCAATGTGAATAATTAACGAATTAGTACCGCCCACATACGCCATTTTATGCAACACTTGGTTAAACATGTCGTCGTTAGTCTGAATCTTGTCAACTGACAATTGCTGATTAAATTTAACGACTTCATGCAAAAGCTGAGTGACATGCTGGGAACTACGTTTAGCAGCAACAACATGAGTGTGTTGATCATTAAAAATGATGGCTCCAACGCGGTCGCCACCGGCTATACACTGCCATGCGATTAACGCCGCAAGCTCAGCGGCAACCACCGACTTCATTTTTCCTTTTGAGCCAAAAAACATACTGCATCGTTGATCGATGAGCAGATACACGTTGCGTTCGCGTTCTTCGGTGTACACTTTGATGTGCGGTTTACCCGTTCGACGTGTCACTTTCCAATCCATACTGCGAATATCATCACCAGGACGATAATGACGCAATTCTTCAAAGTTGAGCCCTCGTCCGCGTAATTTAGACACATACTTTCCAGCCAATACACTATTTGCAGGCTGGACGGGGCGAAAACTAAAACCGTGGCTGTGCGCTTTTAAACGCCTAAGCGCATCAATATTGGTATAAATATCAGGGTGTATTTCGGCCATGGGCTCATTCCTTATGCCACTGCCACCAACTGTAAAATTTCATCGATGACTTGATCAGCAGTAATGCCATCAGCAATGGCATCGTAACTTAAAACTAATCGATGACGCAGTACACCATGTGCAATGCTTCGAACATCATCTGGGTCGATAAAGTCTTTTTGCTGTAACCAAGCATACGCTCGCGCACATTTATCTAAAGCAATGCTGGCCCGTGGGCTTGATCCGACGCTTAACCAATTCGATAAAGGTGAATCGGGGTAACGTTCTGGCTGACGTGTCGCCATGACAATAGCAACAATATAATCGACCATTGCATCACTAACATGGATTTGATGCACTTGTTCACGCGCCTTAAAAATATGCTCTGGATCAATCGTGACAGGGGTTTGCGCGACCGATTTTTCTTCGCTGCGCACTAACTTAATAATCTGCGCTTCGGCGTCATCATTCGGGTAATCAAGAATAATTTTCAGTAAAAATCGGTCCATTTGTGCTTCAGGAAGCGGATAAGTTCCTTCTTGTTCTATCGGGTTTTGTGTTGCAAGCACCATAAATAAATCAGGAAGACGATGGGTTTTTCCGGCCACGGTAATTTGGCGCTCTTCCATCGCTTCTAACAAAGCGGCTTGCACTTTGGCGGGAGAACGATTGATCTCATCAGCCAATAACAAATTATTAAAAACAGGGCCTGGCTGAAAGGTCAATAACGGCTTTCCGTCGACTTCTTGATACACTTCTGTACCAGTCACATCTGAAGGTAATAAATCTGGCGTAAATTGAACTCGCCCTAATGACACTGACAACGACTTAGCCAAGGTTTTAATCGAGCGCGTTTTGGCGGTACCCGGTAAACCTTCAAGTAACACGTTTCCATTGGTTAACAAAGCTAACAAAAGGGAATCAACCACATGCGATTGACCAATCACTGATTGCGCTATTTGCTGTTTTAAAAGCTGAATTTGTTGAAAACTGTCACTCATAATTTGTCCTTAATTTGACTGTTTTATCGCATTGATTTGTTGCTCAAGTTGCAAAATAACCGCCGCTGGCGCGTAGTTTTTAAGCTCTTTAACACAATTGCCCATACTGGGGTTTTGATGACGAATTTGCATTTCACACAAACTAAATAGATGTTCTGGGTTACCACTTAACTGATATGCTTTGGCTAACGACATTTGTGCGTTCATGGGATTGTTCGCTTCTGTGATAAGTCCAAGCACAAAATGGTATTGCGGATTGCCTGATTGCGCCTTAATCGCTTGATTAAGCGCAACAATCGCTTGTTCTGTTTGTTTGCTTCTTACATAAGCTAACGCCAACTGATAAGATACGGCATCTGCATCGGGATTCGCTTGTTGACCTTGTTTTAACGTCGCGATGACCTTCACTTCATTATTTTGTCGACGATGTAATTCGGCTAACTGGATGTAGGCTTCGGCAAAATAAGGTTCTATTTTAATACTCATCAAATAGGCTTGCTCAGCTTCGGCATAACGCCCTTGATACACATTTAACGTGCCAATATTGGTATGAGCGAAGCCTCGATCACTGTTGAATGCTTGGATCTGACGATATTCAGCTAAGGGCCCTTTGAGCGCATGTTGCTGCGCTGCCGTCAAAATTTGCCAATCTCGCGCTAATGCCTGCGCCGCTTCTGTGCGCACTGATAACACCTTATCCGATAATAAAACCTGCAGTAATTGCCAGCGCTCGGTTGGGGGCAGTGACTCTGAACCTCGAACGGCCCCGACTCGAATATGTTCATCGGCATGTTTAACTGCTCGTGCTAAGGCTATTAACGTATTTGGATCATTCAATGGGGTCATCCGCTCAAGCGCCGATGCGCGAATGATGCCAGGCTGCTGATTATTTTGAGCAATATGAGAAAGCGCGGAGCTAGCTTGTTGATAGCCTTGATCTATTGCAGCAAACACCGGCGCAAACGGTCGCTCTTCATTCAGGTCTTTTTGCGGATACCATAGGTTCACAAAACTCAGGCTCCACTGACTGTCTTTATCTTGATGGCAACTTAAACAGGTATCTGGGGTGCCTAGTTGTAATGCAAAGTCTGGTCGAGGGCTATGCCAGCCGTGATCACGCCGTTTATCTATTTGCATGTAAGTGGTTTCGGGCATATGGCAGTTAACACACTGTGCACCCGTGCTGTTTATCGGGTGTTTATGATGATCAGGAGTGTTATAGGCGTCGCTTTGATGGCACTGCAAGCACACTTTTTCAGGTTCGATTTTTAATTTTGCCGAATGTGGATCATGGCAATTTGTACACGTCACACCTTGTTGACTCATTTTGCTTTGTAAAAATGAACCGTAGACATAATTTTCGTCATAGACTTGGCCATCAGGGTAATAAAGTTGAGAATCAATAAAGCTGAGTAAATAGCGATCGCCAAACGCATTGTTCTTAATATAGTTTTTATCTGTACCTAATTGAACATGTCGACTGTGGCACTGGGCACATACTAATGTTTGCTGAGTTGGATTGATTTCAGCTGGCTGCAAGGTCTGTTTGTTAGGCGCTTTAATCCATTGCATCACGGCTTGCGACAAATCACGATCAAAACCAAGATTAAGATGCTCTGAAGGTTGTTTACTCCATGCTAAATGTTCACTCGCTGCCCCATGACAAGCTTCACAGCCAACATTAATTTCGCTGAACGTGGTCTTGTAGGTATTGGTGTTAACATCATAATTTTTTTCGACATTCGTTGAATGGCAATCGGCACACATATAGTTCCAATTTTGCCCTGTATTGGTCCAAAAAAATGTCTGATGAGTTTCAGTCTGATCGGGATACAAATTGAACCAGCGCTGCCCCCCCTCTTGTTTCGGGCGACTATCCCAAGAAAAAGGAATTAACTGCACTCGGCCATCCTCGAATTCAACCATATATTGCTGCAAGGGCTCGTAACCAAACGTGTAACTAATTTTATAGTCGGTTAATTTTCTATCTGGCCCTGTGATCTTGACCCAATATTCTTTATTTTTTGTGTAAAAACGATTGGTGATGCCATTTGAAATGAAGTTCACATCATTAAAATCACCTAGCACAGACTGCTCGTTGGCATGTTTCATCGCCATATCATGGTGAGAGCCCTGCCATGCTTGATGCTGACTTTGATGACAGTCTACACATTGTTGTGTACCAACAAACTCTGGTTTGGCCAAGGCATAAGCACTGAATAAACACATCGCGACCAATAAAAAAGCCAAAACGGCATCACGAACACACTGCATGTTATTCCTTACTCATCGCCAATCGGAAGCCGATATCAGGCATGCGCACATTATTTGTGGCACCATCACGACGATAAATATAGGACTCTGACGGGCTAAATTCGTATCCGCCGCCACGCTGAATTTTCATTGATTTTTGTCGATCATTTTCAGTGGTAATTATAATTGGATTATGGGTTTTACCTTGACGCAGTTGATAGACTTTTTGACTCAGATCGTCTTGGCAAAACTCCCATAGATTCCCCGTCATATCAAACAGGCCTAATTCATTGGCTTGTTTTTGCGCCACTGGATGGCTCTTACGTTCACTATTGGCAGCATACCAAGCGACAGCGTTAATATCGTTACTGCCGCTAAAACGATAGCCTTTTGAGTGGACCCCGCCACGCGCAGCAAATTCCCACTCAGCTTCACTCGGCAACCGAAAAGATTGGCCGGTTAACTGATTAAGTCTACCAATAAAAGTTTGAATATTAGACCAACTTAAATTATTCATTGGGCAAGTTTCGCATTGGAAATAACTATTATTCCAACCCATCACTTTTACAAACATCCCTTGCGTCAACTCCGTTTTAGCGATGTAGAAGCCATCAAGAGAAATAAGATGCGCGGGCTTTTCGTGGTCATTGGCGTCGTGATCATTACTACCCATGGAAAATTCTCCGCCTTCAACCCAGATCATTTGCGACAGAAATAACTCAGAAAGTGACGCAGAATCGTCGGAGGGCTCACTGTGCGCCGAAGTAGAAAAAATAAAACTACACAATACAAATAAAATAAAAACGGGGCGCTTTGCAATTATCATGGCTACCAAAATAAAACGTTACTAAATAAAATACGAAAAAACAATGACCTGAAAAACGGCCATTGTAAATAATAAAATCAGAGTGAGTGATCACCGTACTTTGGCACGATGATCACTTTATTTAACTAAGGTACAAAACTACCGGGTTCTTGACGCTGCGGAAACTCTTTAAAGGTGGCTTTAAATTTAGCGACCTCAGTCATTGCTGGTGCAATTAAGAACATATGCTCAGCAAACCACTGTGAATAACCCGCCCCTTCATGATCCATACGTTCAAATGGGTCCATACGTAAGTTAAAGATTTTAGGTGCACGTAATACAACCCAAGGATCTTGCCACACTTCTAAGCCATGTGCGCGCTGCTCACGAAAGACAAATTTGTAATCTTCGTAGCGTAAACCGACAATTTCACCGGTATCAGAGCTATAAATAAACTCTTTACGTGGCCCCTCTTTCGAAGTATCTAAGAAATGAGGTAAGAAATTATATCCATCTAGGTGAACTTTGTATTTTTTACCAGCAACCGTTTTACCTTTTTTAAGATCTTGTTTAACCTTAGTATCACCCACCGCTGCTAAAATAGTCGGTAACCAATCTTGTGTGCTGATAATTTCATTCGACACTTGGTTTGGTTTAATTTTACCCGGCCACTTAACCATCATCGGCACACGGTAACCCCCTTCCCAGTTCGTGTTTTTCTCACCACGGAATTGCGTATAACCACCGTCAGGCCACAGCATTAATTCTGCACCGTTATCAGTGGTGTACATTACAATCGTATTATCCGCTATGCCTAAGTCTTCAATTTTATCTAACAATTGACCTACGTGACCATCATGCTCAGTCATACCATCAGCGTATAAACCTTGACCCGTTACACCTTGTGATTCTGGTTTAAGACGAGTCCAAATATGCATACGTGTTGTGTTATACCAAACAAAGAATGGTTTCTTTTGGGCGTGAGCTTTATCGATAAATTTGAGGGCAGCGCCTAAAAATTCCTCATCGATGGTTTCCATACGTTTTTTTGTAACTGGCCCAGTGTCAGTCACTTTACCATCAGCAAACGAATGGATCGCACCACGAGGGCCAAATTTCTTTTTAAACTCAGGATCTTTAGGATAATCAGGATGCTCAGGCTCATCTTCGGCATTGAGGTGATACAAATTACCAAAGAATTCATCAAAACCGTGATTGGTTGGTAGATGCTCATCTTGGTCACCTAAGTGATTTTTACCAAACTGACCACTCATGTAGCCATAAGGCTTCAACAAGGTTGCTATTGAAGGATCTTCAACACTCACCCCTTCTTTAGCGCCTGGTAAACCCACTTTAGTCAGACCTGTTCGCATAGGGTGCTGACCAGTTATAAAACCTGCTCGCCCAGCGGTACAACTTTGATCGCCGTAGGAATCGGTAAATAAGATCCCTCCGTTTGCAATCCGGTCGATATTGGGTGTTTTATAACCCATCACGCCTCGGTTATAGGCACTAATATTATATGTCCCAATATCATCGCCCCAAATGGCGAGAATATTAGGCTTTGATTTATCTGTGGTGGCAAAGGCTGTGCTAGACATAGCCAAAATACTGGCTCCTAACACAGACAATCCAAGTTTACCTTTGATCATATGATCTCCTTAATGGTTGAACGACCGTTACATTTCTATAACATTACTAGTATAAACACTAGAACGATCACTTTTTAGCCCCAATTGAAATTAGCATAATTATGACAGCGTAATCAATTGATTGAGGTAGATAATATTACGCTGTTTTTAATAATATTTTATGACATGATTACCATTGTAAACTTAGGGTTACTGAAGTCTATTTGCACCCCCAATAAAGAAACAAATGTAACCTCAAATTAAAAAATTGCTATCAAAATGATTTGTATTTTTTCAATTTTAATGAATCAAAAATGGATGCCAAGATGAAGCTTTCTCATTCTATATGTTACGCGTTGTTGTTATTCACCAGCCACCCCATGTTTGCCACAAATGAACTACCAGCAAAGCCAAAGCTAGTATTACAAATTACCGTCGATCAGTTACGCAGTGATCTTCCCTACACGGTACTGGAGAAATTACCTCCGGGAGGACTGCGTTATTTATATGAGCAGGGACAGGTATTTACCAATGCCCGCCATCGTCATGGTAATACCGAAACCATTGTCGGACATGCCACCCTTGCAACCGGTAGCGATCCATCTGTACATGGCATGATTGGTAATGTTTGGTTTGACAAACACTTAAAGCGCAATGTCTACAACATTGAAGATCCGGCCTATCATTTGCTTGGTGCTAATGCTGGAGTCGATCAGAAAAATGAAATAGATAGCACCCAAAAAGCAGCGAAAAGCGATGGCCGCTCGCCTGCTGCAATCATTGGCACAACGTTAGCAGATGAGATTTCCCTTGCTGGGGCAGGAAAAAGTAAAGTGTTTTCTGTCTCAATTAAAGACCGCGGTGCCGTTTCAATGGCCGGACACAGTGGCAAAGCATTTTGGTTTTCAAAATCTGCTGGGCAATTTATTACCAGCAATTATTATTACCAACAGTATCCTGAGTGGGTGTCAAGATGGAATAAGAGTAACAAATTGGCTCAATACAGCCAGTCAAGCTGGCAGTTAAGCCAACCTATAAAACAATATAGGCTCGCGGCACACGATGATCGTGCTTTTGAAACTGATTTAGCAGGGTTTGGCCGCACGTTCCCACATCAATACCCAAAACAGGATAATAAATATTTCACTACTTTGTTAACTACCAGCCCGATTGGTGATGAACTCACACTCGATTTTGCCACAACGTTATTGGCCGCCGAATCAATCGGTCAAGATCAAGTGACTGACTATTTAGCTGTCAGCTTTTCATCTACAGATTATGTGGGTCATTTATTTGGACCTGCGAGTTTAGAAAGCGAAGATAATCTTTATCGGCTTGACCGCACGCTCGCAGCACTGTTAGCGAGTATTGATACACATATCGGTTTAACTAACACTTTAATTGTGTTCAGTGCGGATCATGGGGCGGCTGAAGCGCCTGAGTATCTAACAGAGCAACACATACCGAGCGGTTACATTAATGCAGATTTTTATAAAACTAACACCGTCGCTGATGCATTAAGGGCGAAATTGGGTGTGGGCAGTGAAATTATCAGCCAATATACCCACCCTTATATTTATTTAAATCATGAATTAATCGCTGCAAATAAGCTCAGTCAAAGTCAGGTTGAGCAGGCAGTCACCGCAGTATTAAGTCAACAAGAAGGGGTTCATAGTTTAGTCAGCACAGCCCAAGCACTTGCAAATCAGTTGCCAGCAACACACCTCAACCAAAGTGTTTTATATAATAGTCATTATGGTCGTTCAGGTGACCTGTTTGTTATTTTCAAACCGCATTGGTTTATTAATGACTTTGACGGACTTGAAGTGGCCACCACGCATGGTTCACCGTGGCGTTATGATCAAAGTGTGCCTATGATATTCGCAGGTCACAAAGTGAAGGCCGCACAAAAAACCAAGCCTGTTTTAACGATAGATATTGCGCCTACGGTCAGCCATTACTTAGGGGTGACTCCTCCCTCTGGTGCCACAGGCACTGCCCACTCGTTACAGATAAATTAAACCGACATACAGGCATTAAAAAAGGGAAATCAATTGATTTCCCTTTTTTAATGTCCTAAAAGAACTACAAAGTGGCAGGTTTCACAAATTTAAGTGTCATACGGTCGGACTCTCCCATTATCTGGTATTTAGCACGATCTTTATCTCCTAAAGCGAAGGTGGGCGCTAAGGTCCAAACCCCTTTTTCATGCTGCGCTGTATCGAGTGAATTTGCATTAATGCTTGATTGTGCCACTAGCTTAAATCCCGCTTCTTCTGCCATTTTAATCACCACGCTTTGTTTGATATAGCCTGAGTTACGATTTGCTTCTGCATCGAGATTTTCAGGCAAGCGATGATCAACCACACCAAATACACCACCCGGTTTAAGTGCGTTAAACGAGGCTGCTAAGGTCATTTTCAACGCTTCATCACCATTCATGTAAAAATTATGCAAATTTCTAAACGTTAGCACCGCATCCACACTGCCTTTGGGTGCCATTTCAATAGCATGTTTTGGATGAAATCCTGTCAATTTGGTTTTTTCCATGCCTTTTGTATTCGCAATTTTTGCTTGATACTTAGGTAAATGTTTATTGAAGTAGTCAACATCCGTACCTGATGGAAAGTGCGCAGCATAAAAAGTACCTTTATCGGCGAGCATAGGTGCCAATATTTCACTGTACCAGCCGCCACCAGGCCAAATCTCCACCACGGTCATTTCTTCATTGATGCCAAAAAAATTCAACGTCTGCTGTGGGTTACGAAATTCATCGCGCGCTTTATTTTCAGCGCTACGAATGTCACTTTTCACGACTTCATTTACAGGTGCGGCATAGGCTGACGCAGACATATATGAAATACCTGCAAGCGCGCCACACAATGCAAAAGTGGAGAGTTTGTTCATGTTTATTCCTTGTTGATGTTATTTAATCACTGTTTTCTCAAACCAAGTCCTATCAAACCACACCGGTTTGCAATTGGTAAGAAATTTTATGTAAAAGAATGTCTCAATCGGTCACTTTTGTTCGAAAATGTTGACCACTCTGTTAGCTAAAACTGAAGTTAACTAAATGGTATTTCAATAACACCAGCATTCTTTTAGGTACTGATTGCTCGATATTTAAACGCTGCTAACACTCATTGTTTAACAGTTATTTTACAATTAGTTTTTTATACTATAAAGTGCGTGCCTTCAGTCGTCGCGAAGTCATTTTAAAGTTAAATGTTAAAAAGGAATTTTGTGTATTCTCCCGCTTACCAAAGCCCTCTCTAATAGCGCTCTAATTTAAAATAGTTCTCTTTATACAAGCTAATAATAATGAAAAATAAAATAAAATTTGCCACCCGCACGCTGTTGGGGCAAGCAAAAAAGCAATGGTCTAACTTACCTTTTGGTATTTATTGTTTCACGTATCATCGCGTTGGCGATCATCATCAATGTAGTTACGATGCCAATGTATTTTCATGTACCGAGCACCGTTTTGAGCAACACTTAATCTTTTATAAAAAGCATTTTGAGGTAATTAACCAACAAAAGTTGCAACAATTACTCGAAAATGACCAGCCTTTAGATAAGCACTATGCGTTAATTAGTTTTGATGATGGGTATATTGACAATTATAAACTGGCTTTTCCGATATTATTAAAACATGGTTTAACTGCATCGTTTTTTATCACCACCGGATATGTTGGGCAACGCAGTTTACCTTGGTGGGATAAAATCGCATGGTTAGTAAAAAAATCTGATAATAAAAAGCTCTGTTATCCGAGTAATGCAAAACCGATACGATTAACACGCAAAAATAAAAATGCGGTGATTAATGAAGTTTTAAAGCGTGTAAAAGCTGATAACCACACATCAATGGATGACAAAATATCCTTATTAAGTGAGCTGCTTGGAACACAGTACTCAGAATCGTTATCAGAGAATCAATTGTTTATGAATTTTGAACAAGTTCGAGAAATGCACCTAGCTGGAATGGACATTGGCGCTCACACAATCAATCACTGTATCTTATCTCACGAAAGCAATGAAACGCAGCAGATTGAGCTTGCCCAATCAAAAGAAGAATTAGAAACGCTTTTAAACATACCGGTTACTTCGCTTGCTTACCCTGTTGGTGCGTTTAATTGTTATAATGAAGAGACAATCAATTTGGCACAAACCTTAGGGTATAAACTTGCTTTTACTTATGAAGAAGGCATTAATTTAGCTCCAGCTAATCACCGGTTCGAATTGTTACGCTTTCCAATCGAGAATAATAAAAGTATCACTCGTTTAAAGTACGCATTATCCTATCCTCAACATACGTATTAAACATAAAAATGACTAATATTGTATTAAATAAATACTCATTAAAAGAAAACCGAGTATTCATCATTGCATCTTGGCAAGCGTTATTAGCCACAAGCGAACATAGCTATTTTCAGTCTGTTGAGTGGATTAACACTTGGTTTAAACACTTACCAGATCACCAAGATATCGACTTTTGGCTGATGAGCAATAAAAATGAGCCAATTGCCGCATTGTTTATTGGTCGATGCACAAGACAGTTTATGGGTATAAAATCGTTAAACAGAGGGATAGTTCAAGGTATAGGAATTGAAAAATTCGATTTAATTACTCCAGAATATACCGGTTTTGTTTGCCCAAATTTAAGTCAGATTGATGTTGAGTTATGGTCAAGTACCCTGCTCAATACTTATCACGAAGTCGTTATTCCTTACGTTGCACCCGAGCAAGCTTTACTGTGGTTAAAACAAAAAGGCGGATCGCGCTTATACGATGAAGCAACCTATTTTGCTGATTTAACGGGCTTCAAAGATGGAGAATCTGCTTTTTGGCAGTCGATTAGTAAAAACACCAAGAAACAATTAAAAACCTCACTGAATGCCTACGAAAAAATAGGCACTTTACAAGTAACCGCTGCAGTTGATAAAAGGCAAGCACTCGCATTTTTGCAAGAACTTGGCAAGTTAAGCTCTTTAAAATGGGCAACAACCAATAAAACAGGCGCGTTTGACCAACAACAATTTGTCGACTTTCACCAAGATCTCATCAGGGGATCATTTGATAATGGCCAAATACAATTGCTAAAAATAACGGCCGGCGATCACGTTATTGGTTATTTATATAATTTTGTCTATCAAAGCACCGTGCATTTTTATCAATGCGGTTTTGTATATCAGGCGCAAAACAAATTTAGACCTGGATTAGTTTGCCATTATCTATCGATGAAGTTTAATGCAGATAAAGACGTTACTACTTATGACTTTTTGGCTGGCGACAACCGTTATAAACAAAGCTTAGCGACTAAAAAAATAGCGATGCCGACACTATTGCTACAAAGGAACAGCTGGTTTTTAACATTAGAAAGCAGAGTGCTGGCGACACTTAAACGCATTAAACATTTCAAACGCTCTGTTTAGGATTGCATAGGAAGGTGTAATTTAACTTAAATTTGTTAATGTTCAACTGTTGAGCTGTGCCTGTTTTATTTGATTATTAGCAGTTAAACCGAACTTTAACGCATGCACGTTTAAAAATACTACACGCCGTTTAGTATTTTTTGTGAGTACGATGTTTGAGGGCGATTCCTCGTTTACACCTTTTAGCTGTCGTTAGACATAAATTAACTATCTAATAGAAAATTGGCTGGCGAGTTCCAAGCGGATTCATGGTAAAAAGGAACAAATAATAACAAGGGATCTTTGTATGGCTCGTTGGCTCTTAAGCATTGTGTTGATTTTGATGCCACTTTATAGCGTGGCTGCGGATCCAGAACAAACTTTCCTTGATCATCAAGCACTCTTGCAAGCCAATGAGCTAGAAGCAGCACATAAGTTATGGCGCAACCCCAATGAGCAACCTTGGCAAGTGATGATGGCATTTATCTGCGCTTTTTATCAGGATTTAACGCCGACATTTGACCAAATGCAAAGCCATTGTGATGGACAAGAATGCATTGTTGAATTTGAAGCTTTTTTACGTAATGAGCCACATCAGGTGCTTGTTTATATGAGTCTATCTGATCAACATTATCTGATTGACAAAATTACAGCACAACCTATCAAATTAAGCTTTATAGATGCATTGCGCCAATTTTTTTAACTAGCCTGAATGCAGGATAAGCGATTGCATCACAAGTTGAATAAAATTGGTTCGTAAATAGCCGTTTCTTTAACCTAGGTTTTGCAAGCTAACAAAGCGGATTAATACATCAACAACTGGCTTATTCCGGTTAACCCACCGCTTAGAGCGTTAAAAAATAACAGCATGAGCGTGCTTTATTAACCAATATTGAGCCGAACTAGCTTAGCGCATCTATAGTCCACACTTGGCATTGCCCATTCAAGATCAGCGTCACTTCATCATCGAGGTATTTGTCTAATAATGCATTACCTAAAGGCGATTCGCGAGTTATCACACTCAATTGCTGATTATTAATTTTAACCTGTAAACCCCCACTGCATGGGCCAAAAAATAACTGGCGTTCAGCTCCTTCTTCATTGCGAATCACAATATAAGCTCCAAGTTTAATCGGCTCATCGGCGCTAAACGTTCGCACTCGTAACTGTTGATAGGCGCTTATTTCTTGCTGATACATGACAACACGACGACCCAGTCCCTCGGCTAAATATGCCGACTCAAGTCCCAAAGTATCGTATTGGGTTTCGGCAACACTTTGCTCATCTATTGCCCCGGCATGAGCATTATCAGCCCCTTCTTTGGCAATGGCGAGTAACTCGGTTAACGAGGTGAGAATTTGTGTTACTATGCAGTGTTTATTTAACATGTATTTACTCTGACTGTAATAGCTTGTTAATGATCGTTTCAAGTCACGTTTGTTATACTCACAACTCTGAGATCAATAACCCAATAAAGAGCGCCACGTCATCACCAAATAGTGTTGGTTCTGTGGCTAGGCAGTGAGTAAGATTACCACAGCTCATCAGCAAACAATGCCACGCTTTTATGCTTATCAGTGAAGTTTTATTATATTTAACAGCATCGTTGATCTAAATTATTCTGCGGTGGTCAATTGATATGGCAAAGGCGTATTGAACAAAAGCAAGTGGATATTGACTCCGTCTACCTCTTCACTCAATTTATGTATAATAATTGTCGGCCAATCGATGTTTAAATGAGACTGAACAGGTATGTATGCAGCACACTAATTTTGATGAGACGCTCACAGTGCACAACCTCAGTGAGAGCCAAACAAGGCAAGCGAGTCCAGTCATTTTGCCGACACTATCATCAGGTGAGCTGTCCAAACAAATCATGGCTTGCCAAATTTGCGCGTCGCAATTGCCATTGCCGCCCAAGCCAATCTTTCAATTTTCACCTGCAGCAAAAATTTTAATTGCCGGTCAAGCGCCAGGCCTTCGGGCTCATCAATCAGGGCTGCCTTTTGATGATGCCAGTGGTGATAGACTTAGACAGTGGTTAGGCTTAAACAGCGCACAATTTTATGATCCTCAGCTGTTAGCCATTTTGCCGATGGCTTTTTGCTATCCCGGTAAAGGAGCATCCGGAGATAATCCACCACGCAAAGAATGTGCTCCTGCATGGCGCGCATACCTCCTTGAGCGATTACCCGCTCTTTCGTTAACGCTCTTGATAGGCCAATACGCGTTAGCCTATCATTCTGGCACGTATAAAGGCACGCTTACCGAGCGAGTGCGCCAACAAACTCTCGATAATACAACGCTAATATTACCCCACCCTAGCCCGAGAAATAACATCTGGTTAAAAAACAACCCATGGTTTGAACAGGATATTTTACCGGCTCTAAAACAAAAAATTCAGCGTGTACTGGCGGATTAAGATTTCATCAGTTAGCTGCGCAGCTTGCTCTCAGCCGACATTTGTAGCCCCAGTAGAAAGGCGAATATTTTCACATGAGTTATTTTTCATAAAGTTCAAGAGGTAAATTATCGGGATCCCTAAAAAATGTAAATCGTTTTCCGGTCAATTCATCGACGCGGATCGCTTCAACCTCAACCCCTTTAGCGCATAATGTTTCCACCGCTGCTGTAATAGATTCAACCACAAAGGCGAGATGTCGTAGGCCTTGTGCTTCAGGATTCGAGAGTCTTGCTGGAGGCTTTGGAAATGAAAACAGCTCAAGTTGCCTGCCATCAGGCAATGCTAAGTCCAATTTGTATGAATCACGACTAGCACGGTATTGTTCATTGACAATGGTGAGTCCTAAAATATCACAATAAAACGATTTCGACCGAGGGTAATCTGAACAAATAATCGCCACATGATGAATCCCACTTAACATATCAACCCCTCTTAATTTATGCCGAACACACAGGGTTGTTGTCTCTTAGCCTGATCAGTAAGGTGGTCTGTTTTTTTTGAGCAGTAGCGCAAATATAGCCTGTTGCTGGCGGTTTTGAATAAAGCTGTGAACCAGGTTAATCCCGTTAATCTCTCTTTAAATGGCATGACAGATCCATCTGATTGCAATGTAACACCAAAATATCGTCACCCTCACATTACAATTCATCTTCAATGGGTAAAATAGAGAGGCACCATACCAACAATCGTTGCCAATAAGTTGTTTGTGGCTCTTCATCAAAACGCTGATTATTACGTGTATCAAGCCAGTAAAGTGCGTTGTTATTTGTGTTATCCAGAGCCACTTTCCAAGCATATGTAGGCATTTCTTCTTCAACCCATGTCGCTAAGCTGCGACTCATTTTTTCACTCTGTATCAACACCCCTAGCTCAGTATTTAAGTCAAACGAACGCGGGTCAAGATTCATCGAACCTATAAATATCTGTTGATCATCAAACGTGAGTGTTTTCGCATGTAAGCTGGCTTGTGATGAACCTGTGGGTGACTTAGCCGGCCCTCGGTCTTTATCATTTTGGTAGTCAGGTTTAAACTCCCATATTTTAATGCCCGCTTCTAGCAGCGGTTTACGATATTTTCCATAACCTGCATGCACAGCCGCGACATCTGTAGCCGCTAATGAGTTGGTCAACACAGTAATATCCACATCTTGCTGGGCCCAATCGGTGAGCATTTTTACACCTTGTTCTTTGGGCACAAAGTAAGGAGAAACAATAATCACTTTTTTATGAGGCTGCGCCATCTTTTGAAACAATGACGACGACATATTAGCTGATTTTTCAGTTACTTGATTGAGTAACTTATCAGGATGATCATAAAACAATCTAGAGGGTTGCCAATCGAAATCAAGCTGATTAGCCTCTATTTTTTTGATGATATCACTGTCACGTAACCGCTGAACGTACCGGCTTTGAGAGTTCTGCTCAAGGTAGGTGCGCAATGTGTGTTTCATCTTTGCTAAAGGCTCTGAGTGCGTATAGCCTTGCAGTAATTCAATTGGGTATGCCAACTGGTGGTTCCAATACAAGTCAAACGCACCTGATGCTTGTGGGACAATATTACCAACACAGAGTACATCTAAATCAGCAAAATTCGTATGGGTCTCGACTGAAAAATATTCATTACCTATATTCCGCCCCCCGGTTATAAACGCCTGATTATCCACAATAAAGCTTTTATTATGCATTCGTCTCGATAGTTGTCTGTAATTGCCAATAAACCCTAATGCCCGAAATCGACGATGAGCAAATGGGTTAAATAAGCGCACTTCGATTTGAGGGTGGCTTGACAGAGTCGCTAGATCACGGCTACTGGCCGATTGGGATAGATCATCCAGTAACAGCCGAACTCGGACACCACGATCTGCAGCCGCAAGTAACTTTGCCGTCAATAAAAATGTCGTATGCTCGCGGTGATATAAATAATACTGAACATCAATCGAATGCTGAGCAGCCTCAATCAAGGCCAATCTTGCTGCAAATGCATCAACCCCGTTCGAAAGTGGATAAAACCCAGACAAATTGGATTTATTGGCTTTTAAAGACTCACGGAGTGGACTGGGTAAATCTGGGGGAATCGCATAACTTGGCTTAATTGACTCTCGGGAAGGAAGCTGAGCACACCCCACAATATACATTGTTATAATAAAGGAAATTGCATGCTGTAGAGTTTTAGGTAAGTTCATTTTTATGACTCATGTGTTCGCTGTTTGAAAGTGCCTACGAGCGCCTTATTATTTTACACACTCAAAAGATAGAAACGCTTATGATTATTGATCCTCACCTTAAAACAGATTACCACACCGTTAAGCTAACTCAACACTTAGCTGGCTAAGGATGCCACTGCGAACAAAAAAGCTCCCTTCGGAGCTTTTTTCAAATATCGTGAAAAATAAACAAGCTTATTTTTCGATCAAACCATATTCTTTATCAAGTAATTCGATGATTTCAGCACGTGGATCGTGTGGGATCACGATCTGCTCACCGATAATTTTGCTCGCAATACCAACATAAGTATCTGAAACTTGCATCATCACTTCAATAGGCAATTTGTAGCCTTGTGCAAGTGCTTCGCGTTCTGGCATACGATCTTTATTTAATAATACATCACTATCGGGCACATTATTTATCAATAATTGACGGAAGCCTTCTTTGGAGTTTTCGATGATTTTTCCATCTTTATATGCCGCTTCATCCCAAATACGCGATGAATCTGGGGTGCCAACTTCATCGATATAAATCAGTGTTTGGCTACCATCTATTTCATCAACATAACCAAATTCAAATTTTGTATCGACAAAAATTTGACCTAAATCAGCCAACTGAGCACTGATCAATTTGAAGCCTTCCGTGAGAAGCTTTTCGTACTGGTCAACATCAGCCAAAGATTTAAAGTTAAAAGCAGCTAAATTATTGACGATATTAGCACGGGTAATATTAACATCATCTACTGGCGGAACCTCTGGCACATCCGTGATAATGCCTTTTGTTGAAGGCGTGATCAGCACGTCGTCTAGCTTTTGGTTCGCTTGCAAGCCTTCTGGTAAATCTATGCCACAGAAATTACGCACGCCTTTGGCATAATCGCGCCACATACTCCCAGTAATGTATTGGCGTGCAATCGCCTCTACTTTCACGGTTTGCGCTTTGCGAACAATCCAAATGTACGGGTGTGGGATATCAACAATATGGTTACCAGCTAAACCTGATTGATCAAATAATTTGAACCAATGTGCGGCCACTGAGTTAAGTGCGATCCCTTTACCTGGCACACCGTTTAAACCGTTTTCACCTTGCCAAATGCAATCAAACGCAGAGATACGATCTGAGATGATCATAATTGCAAGCGGCGTGTCTTTTGGAATGGGGTAACCTTTTTCTTCAATTAAGCGTTCGCTGTCGGCTGAGGTTAACCAATAAACACTGCGAACTTTTCCGCTGTGGACATTACCTTGGGTGCGAATAGGTAAGTCATCATTGACTTCCAATACTTTATAGGTGCTCATTGGCTCTCCAAAAGATGTATAACGATACTAAAAAAGGTAAAACGAGAAAATTGGGGTTGATTTTCTACTGTATTTTTCAGGCGCTATAATAGTGCAGCAAGGGCAAAATCACAATCGCTGCGAGCTGTTGTCGGATAAAAATCACCTGATAATTTTACAAGTGGGGGCTAAATCTGAACGATTAGATCACCCGCCAAAAACTCTATCGATTTTTCCTGCGTTTTATCGTGTAACACTTGGTCGTGCTGATTAAATGTTATAGTGTAGCAATATTGTTAGTCCTACGATGATGTTATGCTTTCTCTTTCTCACCTTCAATTTCATTGGCCAAAACAAAGCGAGCCAGTAATCGATATTTCACAACTGGATATTGCCCAAGGCGAACAAGTTTTTATTTATGGTCCAAGTGGCAGTGGCAAATCAAGTTTGCTTTCATTACTTGCAGGGATCAATGTTCCAAGCCGAGGCGAAATCTGTTTATTGGGTCAGCCATTCAGTCAGTTAAGCGCAAAAAAACGCGACAGTTTTCGGGCTGATCATCTAGGCTATATTTTTCAGAATTTCAATTTAATTAACTATCTAAGCCCAATTGAAAATGTCACCTTGGCCACTGCTTTCTCAAAAAAACGCGCCATGCAAGCCATTGCGCAAGATGGCTCAATTTATCACAGTGCCACACGATTATTAACCGCCCTAGAGCTCCCCGAGCCGTATTGGCAACAGTCAGTTATGTCGCTCAGTATTGGCCAGCAGCAGCGAGTTGCCGCTGCACGCGCCTTGATTGGTGCTCCCGAAATCATTATTGCGGATGAACCAACATCGGCACTCGATACCGATAATCGAGAGCGATTTATTGAGTTATTGTTTCAAGAAGCGAACAAACACTGCACGACAATTGTATTTGTCAGCCACGATTTAAGTTTAGCGCCGCTATTTTCTCGCAGTCTTGATATAACCAGCCTGGCTGAAGCAGGAGTGGCTCTATGATTTTATTCAAACTTGCAAGGCTTAGTATTGCCAATCGAAAAAGCAGCGCATTATTGTGTTTATTCACCATTGCAGTCAGTGTAATGTTGTTACTGAGTATTGAGCGTATTCGCATCGAAGCCAAAGCCAGTTTTAGCAATACAATATCTGGCACAGATTTAATTGTTGGAGCGCGAAGCGGCGCCACGGAGCTTTTGCTCGCCTCTGTTTTTCGAATCGGTCACACCACCAATATGGTGAGCTGGCAAAGCTATCAACAAATAAAACAACAACGCGGGGTCAAGTGGACGATCCCTATCTCGTTGGGTGACTCCCATCGAGGTTACGCTGTACTTGGCACCTCATTGGATTATTTTGAGCATTATCGTTATGCCAAAAAGCAATCGCTCGATATCAAGCACGGTCGCTTATTTGCTCAGCCAACAGAAGTAGTGTTAGGGGCTTTAGTTGCTAAAGAGCTTGGTTATCAACTCGGGCAGGAAATTGTGGTTTCACATGGCGCTGGCAATACCAGTTTCCATCACCACGATGCGCATCCTTTTACCATTGTGGGCATTTTAGCTGCGACAGGCACTCCGGTTGATAAAACCGTGCATATTCCACTTATTGCTATCGACACTATTCATGATTCACCTTCGTCTCAACAACATGAGCATGAGCATGAGCATGAGCATGAGCATGAGCATGAGCATGAGCATGAGCATGAGCATGAGCAGCTTACCGATTTAGTCGGTCAGCCCAAACAAATCAGTGCTTTTTTAGTCGGATTAAAGTCCCCTGTATTTGCATTACAAGCTCAGCGTAGTATCAATCAATTTAAAGCCGAACCTTTATTGGCGATTTTACCCGGATTCACCCTTAGACAATTATGGCAAATGCTGTCTTTTGTTGAAAAAGCATTATGGCTTATTTCAATCGCAGTGGTGGTGATCAGCCTATTAGGTATGTTAACAACCTTACTCAGCACGCTTAATCAACGCCGTCGGGAGCTTGCGATATTACGTTCCGTTGGTGCAAGACCCAGCCATATTTTTAGCTTACTCAGTTTAGAATCCTTGCTTTTAACAAGCCTTGGGGTGCTTGCTGGTATTCTTGGCTTTTACCTCCTGATCGCACTTTGTTCACCTTATTTACAAAGTGTCGCAGGGATCAGCATCTCGTTAAGTGCGCTATCAGACTATGAAAGTGGTCTGATAGCCAGTATTATTGGTGCCGGATTATGTGTCGGGTTAATTCCTGCTCTGACGGCTTATCGATATTCGTTGGCCGATGGCATGAGTATCAAATTATGAGAATATATATGTCTTTATCGTCTGTTGTAATTAAATTAGTGCTGTTAGTGAACCTTATTTTTAGCACATTCACCTTGGCTCAAGGCCAGCCCAAAGAAATCTACTGGGAAGATTTAATTCCCAAAGGCCATGTGCAAATTGAAGCCAGTACGCAAGCGAATCACGAGGGTACTGAGCAAAACTGGATCCAGCCTGATCTCGACGCTCCTGTTGTACCTGCGCTCAATGGCCAGCTCGTCAGCTTACCTGGTTTTGTGGTCCCACTAGAAGGAGATGATGAAAACATTACTGAGTTTTTACTGGTGCCTTTCTTCGGCGCCTGTATTCATGTTCCCCCTCCGCCACCGAATCAAATAGTCCATGTCATCATTAAAGATGGGGTACCAATTGACAGCCTATATGATGCAATCGTAGTCACAGGCACGTTATCAACCAAAGGCTGGAGTGGCGAGATAGCCCAAGTTGGCTATACCATGAGTGGTATCGGGGTGGCCCCATTTGAGCTTTAGCGGCACTCATTAGACATAAAAAAAGCTAACATGACGTTAGCTTTTTTTATTGCGGTGTGTTTATTCTAAAGGTTGGGCTTGTGCGGGGCATTGATTTTTTGCTGTTTTGTTACCTGATATGTAGGCAAACATCAGGCAAATAAACCCGAACAAGATAAATAGATACCCAATAGGCATTATTTCGTGCTGATTCATATACGCAGAAATAATAAAAAACAAACCATATGCCCAACATCCAATGCCTATTCCACCAAGCAAACCGGCAAAGGCACAACTAAACACAACTTTTGCTTGTGACATAAAAATCCTTTTTATGGTTATCGTAAAGTGCGACGGTCAGTTTCACGTCGATTTTATATAAAAAAGAGCTCGCCTTCTCGTATGTGATCTGCGCTTTTTTGATCCGTAACGCATATCATAATAGAAACACGCTCAGTTAGTAAATGTAAATCTTTATTTCAAACTGAGCTATCAACCCGCATCGGTCAGTAGGTAGCGGCTGGTTCAAGTGTTAATCCACATTGCCCGTCAAGTAAAACGGGGTATTGTTTAGGCGTTACTTCGCAGGTAGACATCATTTTGTTTTCCAGTTGATACTGCATATCTGCTTGTGAATAAGCATTCACTGCGTGTTTTAGCGCTGTTTCATCCGATTGTTCTTTTGAATAGGCTAAGTATTCTTTTGGCCCACCACACGACTTATGACCTGCCGCTATTACTGCGCATGCTGCGACATTGTTTGCCGACTTCACTTCTATTAAATCAAGCACTTGTTGCTTTAAGTGAGCAACTTGCTCTTTGGTCACATTTTTTAGAGGAAGACTCACAACGTCAGCGGGCTCAGCACTGTGTGCAGACACTTTATTATCAAGCGCCTCTGGTTTTGTTAAGCTGGCAGAACTGCTTGGAGCGTTATTCGCGAGTTCTGTTTTATGTGTTTCATTCTGTGTATCACAACCAGTCAATAACATCATGCAAAGTAATGAAGCCGCCATGCAAATAGATCTATTCATTTTTATTCTCGCTTTCTTTGAGTATTAATAAGGCTAAAACCCACCACCGAGTGCTTTATACAAGTAAGTCAGTGAGTTTAACTGTTCATTTTTAGCTTTAACCAACGCGATTTGTGCCGAAAAGAGCTGTCGCTGAGCATCCATTAAATCCAATGAACTCGCCACCCCATTTCGATAACGCAATTGGGCCAAACGTAAATATTCTTTAGAGCTGTAAACTAAACTGCGCTGGGCAGAGAAAATAGCTTTACTACTTGCAAAGGCAGCTAGACTATTGCTCACGTCATGCAAAGCCATTAATACGCTGTGTTCATAGTTAAGTTGCGCTTGATACGCTCGCTGTTCGGCCGCAGATAAATGAGCGCTATTTTTTCCTGCATTAAAAATTGGTGCCGTGATATCAAGACCCAATTGCCAGTTAAACGCATTGCGTGACACGATACTGCTCAATGTATCACTTTGTCCACCCAGTTCTGAAGTTAAGCTAAAATCAGGCCAAAGCCCTGCTTCAGCAATCCCCACTTCAGCCGTCGCTGCATGCCATTCCAATTTTGCTTTTTGTACATCAGGACGTCGCATTAACAAATGGCTCGATACATGAACAGGTAACTCTGTTGGCATGTATTGAGTCACCAAACCGTTTCCACCCGATACCTGAGTGATATTTGAGCCAACGAGTAACGTTAAATTATTCAGTGCCTGTTGCTTGGCAAGCATTAAGCGTGGCACATTCACCTTGGCAGATTCTAACTCAACCTCAGCTTGTCGTTGTTCTAACCCTGAAATAACTCCGGCATTTTTGCGTAACCGAGCTAAATCGAGTTCTTTCCTGCGGATTAGGATAGTGTTTTCACTGATGCTTAACTCTTCTTCTATTCCTTTTAAGTCAAAAAACTGTTCCGCTACTCGTGCAATGAGAGACAATTCGATGGCTTGTCGAGCTTGTTTTACCGCACCATACTGCGCCAAAGAGGCTTCTCTAGTACGTTGCTCTTTGCCAAAAAAATCAAGTTCCCAGGCAATAACACCATTTAATTCAACATTATTGGCGGTGCTGGCATTGTTACCGCTTCTTTCAAAGGTCGACTCAATTGCTAAGTTTGGCCATATGCTCGCTTTGGCCATGTGGTTGTTGTACATGCTTTCGATAATTTTGGCTTGAGCAATTTTCAAGTCATAATTATTTTCAAGCGCCTTTGAGATCAATATTTGTAAATGAGGATCGCGATAAATCTGTTGCCAGGTAGGTAAGGTGATCTGTTCAGCGGCTGATTCCGGCAGTGTAATTTGTGGTGATTCAAATGGCGTATCTGCATCAAAATCAGGCCCTAATGTGCAACCTGTTAGGCTTAAACACACAACTGCTTTCACTAGCACTAACTGCGTCGCTCGTTTAAACATGATTATTGCCCTCATGGTTGACTAAACGCTGTTTCACAAACCGAGCGGCGGTAATAAAGAATAACGGCACTAAAATAATACCCAATGAACTAGCCAACACCATTCCACCTAAAATAGGCATCGAAATCGACTGACGACTGACGGCTCCTGGCCCGACAGATAAGACTAGCGGCAACACTCCTAAGATAAATGAGGCTGCCGTCATTAAGATGGGCCGAAAACGAGATTGAGCCGCTAAAATGGCCGCATCACGTGCACTTTTTCCTTGTTGATACAATTGATTAGCAACCTCAACAATCAATATTGAGTTTTTTGCCGCTAAGCCAATTAAAGCAATAAATGCAACTTGAAAGAAGAGATTATTCTCGTGGCCAGTCAACCAGACTAACGCGCTAGCGCCAAGCATAGCAATGGGGCTAATTAACAGTACAGCCAGTGGTAGCGTCCAGCTTTCATACAAAGCTGCTAAAAATAAAAATACAAACACAAAGGCCAGCACTAAAGCCATACTCAATTGCCCTGAAGAGCGAATTTCTTGTAAAGTCAACCCGGTCCATTCATAGCCAATTCCAAGCGGGAGAAGTTGAGCTTCTTGCTCAATCGCGCGAATGACATCACCACTTGCATAACCCGGAGCGGCCGACACATTGACTGTTGTACTAGTAAACATGTTATAGCGACTGATAGATGAAGGGCCCGTGACTAGCTCAAGTTTAGCGAGTACATTCATTGGCACCATCGCACCATTAGCACTACGAACATAATACTCATTTAAATTTTCTGGACGTTCTCGAAACGCCGATTCAGCTTGCATTTTTACGCGATAGACTCGGCCATACAAATTAAAATCGTTAATGGTTGAAGAGCCCGTTAGGACTTTCATTGTGCTGTACACATCCGATAAGGGGACCTCAAGGGCTTTGGCTTTTTCGCGATCAACAGCCAAATATAGCTGCGGCACTTCACCTTTTAAGGCACTGCTTGCTTTGGCTATTTCGGGTCGTTGATTCAGTGCTTCAAGCAATTGCGAACGCGCTTCTAGTAGGCCTGCCCAGTTGGCTCCTGTTCTATCTTGCAAAGCAAATTCAACCCCTGAGCCTGACCCTACTCCAGCTATGGCTGATGGTTGAAAGACCGAAAACTCAGCACTGGGAATACGTTGTAACTGCTGATTAATAGCTGCCATCACCGAATCCAGCGTGTAGTTATTCGGCTCTCGCTCCGCCCACGATTTTAATACGACTTCAAATTGACCATTGGCTTGCGCTGAGCCACCACGGCGATTTTCACCAGCAAGAGAAAAAGAAAACGCCACCGCGGGGTGAGCGAGAATAACTTCGTTTGCTTGATCAATTATGCGGTTGGTGCGTGTCACTGTTGCGGCATCGGGTAAACTTACATCAATAAAGAAACGCCCTTGATCTTCTTGGGGCATAAAGCTCGCAGGCAATTGTTTAAATAACAGCCCAGCGGCAACCACCAGTAGAATAAACACTAAATAGCTTCGCTTTGCAGCCTGACAAGTAAGCATTACTATCGCGGTATAACGCTCACCTAACGTTGCTAATGTTCGGTTAAACAACTGGAAAACTCGATTTGGTTTTGAAGGCGCATTTTTTAATAACAGTGCACATAAAGCAGGGCTCAAAGTAAGCGCCACTAGCGTTGAAATCAACACAGCAACCGTAATTGAGATGGCAAATTCACGGTACATAATACCGGTGATCCCAGCTAAAAATGAAACCGGCACAAACACGGCTGCCAGCACTAATGAAGTCGCAATGAGTGCCCCACTTAGCTCAGTCATGGCCTGCTTGGTCGCAGAAACTGCATCAAGTTTTTGTTCACTCATCAAGCGCTCGACGTTTTCGACCACGACAATCGCATCATCAACGACAATCCCTATCGCAAGTACTAATGCCAATAAACTAATCGTATTAATAGTGAAGCCAAATAACGCTAACGCGACAAAGGTCCCTACTATAGATACAGGTACGGCAATCGCTGGGATCAGTGTCGTGCGCCAATTTTGTAAGAATAAATACACCACCAAGATCACAAGGATCAAGGCTTCGACTAAGGTAACAATGACTTCCGAAATCGATAATTTGATAAATTCTGACGCATCGAAGAATACTTGCCAATGCAAACCTTGTGGAAAAGAGCGAGCCAGATCGGCCATCACTGCTTTGACGTTTTTCGTCACGTCTAAGGCGTTGGCTCCAGGCAGCATAAACACTTGTAAAATTGTGGCATTATCGCCATTCAGTTTAGATTGCAATGTATAGGCAGACGAACCAAGCTCAATGCGAGCGACATCCCTTAAACGGATCATTGAACCATCAGCGCTCACTCGCACCATGATATTTTTAAAATCTTCAACTTTATTAAAACGCCCTTGAGCGCTAACAGGAAATGTTAACTTAATACTGTCGTCACTGGGCTGTGCGCCAATTTCACCCGCTGCAGCTTCTTTATTTTGCTCTTTAATCGCATCGCTGACATCCGTCACTGTTAACCCATATCCCGCCATTAAATCCGGTCGAAGCCAAACACGCATCGAATAACTACGCGAGCCCGTGTTTCTAACACGCCCGACACCCGGAATACGTTTGAGAGCAGCTTCTATATTAATCGTGGCGTAATTACTGAGGTATATTTCATCGTACTTAGTATCACTGGATGTTAATGCTAATTTGAGTAATTCAACTGAGCTATCTTTAGAGACTGTAACCCCTTCCGTTTGGACATCAACGGGTAAATTACTGCCCGCTTGGCTTGCCGTATTTTGTACATCAACTGAGGCGAGATCGATATCAGTGCCCACTTCAAATGTGATGGTGACATTACTACTGCCTGAGTTCGTGGCTTTTGAACTCATGTAAAGCATATTGGCAGTGCCATTGAGTTCTTGCTCCAGCGGCACAGCCACTGACTCCGAGGCCGTCGTTGCCGTAGCGCCAGGAAACGATGCTGATACTTTCACCGCGGGCGGCGCAATATCTGGATATTGGTCAATCGGTAAAGTCAGTACAGAAACCAAACCACATAACACAATGACCAACGAAATAACCGCCGCAAATACGGGGCGTTTTATGAAAAAATGAGAAAACATCTTACGCTCCTTGAACGACTGACTGCTCAGCCGGAGAAGCCTGTTGCTTGAGTTGTTTTTGCTTGATGTGCTGCGCTTGATCTATAGCGTTTACAGTTTGACCATGGCGAGCGCGATGTAATCCTTCAATAACAATGCGCTCTCCTTCTTTCAAACCTGAACTCACAACCAGACCATGTTCACCATAATTTTCGATAATAATAAAGCGGCGCTCAATCGTATCATTTGGCAGCACCACCATCACATATACCCCACCTTGCTCTGCTTGGGTGGTTTCTTCTGGGATCACCACCACATCACTGAGTTGACTCAGTTTGATGCGTGCTTTTGTATATTGACCTGGTAACAATTCACTATCAGGGTTAGGCAATACAGCGCGCACCTGAAAAGTCCCTGTTTTGGGGTTTACTTTAGGATCGGTAAAACTGACATCCCCCCAATAGCGATACTCTGTATCATCCGGTAATGTAATGCGAACAAACCCTTCTAGTGCCTTGCCTTTTTTGTCTGCGCTATCTTGTTCTAATAAGCTGGTCATGCGCCGTCTGGCATTCAAGTAATCAAGGGACGACATATTAAAATTGACAAAAATCGGGTTGATTTGACGAATAGTGGTTAACAATGACAGACCACCAGTGCCGACTAACGCACCTAAATCGGCTTCTGAGCGGCCAATCATACCACTGATAGGCGCTTTAATTTGTGTGTAACTGAGTTCCAATTCTGCTTGTTGTAACTCAGCTTCAGTAGCCATCACTGTAGCTTGAGCTTGTTCTTTAGCAGAAAGGGCGTTATCGAAATCAAGTTGACTGGCGGCATCTTGCTGATATAACGGCTCAAGGCGAATGACATCGCGTTTAGCTTTCTCAAATGCAGCTTTATCTTTTTCAAGTGCCGCTGCGACACGATTTAGCTTCGCTTTATATGGTCGGTCATCAATTTGGTATAACAAATCACCTTCATCGACCCAACTGCCTTCTACAAATTCAACTTTTTCAACAAAGCCTGTAATACGAGCCCGTACTTCAACATCGAGAGAGGCCTTAGTGCGTGCCACATAATGACCATAAATAGGGATATGTTGCTTTTTAGCGGTAATTGTTACCACTTCAATGGCCTGTGGAGGGGTGATTGGTTCTTGACATCCGCTGAGCCACAAACACATCAACACGCCCATACAAAGTCTATTCAACCAGACCATTTCACCATCCTTTATTTGAAATTAACGCACCACAGTGCACGTTGTTGTGCACTATTTTTCGTATAAATTAGCATAAGTTATCGAGTTAAATAATAAAAAATTTTCATAAACACTAAACTAGGAGAGAATTAAAAACACAACTGCAGAACAAAAATGAATAAATCAGGAACTAAGGGACCGACTGAGTACTAACCGCCTTTAACTAATCGGCACAATACAATTTATCATCCGCAAGCTGTATCGTTTAAAATCTTCAGCAGAAGAGATGGTACGTGGCATATCTTTGGCTATGCGCGATTTACACATTTTGGTAAAATCTTGAGCACGGCGGGTACAACTTTTATAAATCGAGTTAGAGTCTGTCATTCCTGCTTTTTCGTAACACAAGCTCTCTTGTTTTTGCGCGGCATGATCAAGGACCTCTTCACGGGTCGCTGGCTTGGTATGTAGATTAGTAAAATTATAAGCATTAGAGTTACTGGCATAACCCGCATAAAATGCACCAACCATCATCACCGATACCATTAACACCTGTTTCATGTCACCTCCTTGTAATCTACCTTAGCTATCCAAAGCAATATTGGTGCAATATATTGACCCCATTTCGAACAAAAAACAAGAGGGATTCAGCCAAAAGTATTACATTCTATTACACGAGTTGGCAGCTTGGGCAAAATACCGTACTGCGTTGGCCCAATCGGATCTCTTCAATCGTACTGCCACACGCCACACACGCTTGACCTTTTCGGCCGTAAATTTTCAGTTCTTGGGCAAAGTAACCGGGTTTCCCATCAGACTGAGCAAAATCTTTTAAAGTGGTGCCACCTTGGGTAATGGCTTTTTGAAGTGTGCGTTTAATTATTGGCACCAAACGTTCAAATTGGGAAAATATCAACATGCCCGATGGCGTTTGCGGATGGATGCGCGCTTCAAATAACGATTCATTTGCATAAATATTACCAACTCCCACCACATATTTGTTATCCATAATAAATTGTTTAATGGGCACTTTTTTATTCTGCGCTTGGGCAAACAAATATGGCGCATCAAATTCATCGGTGAGCGGTTCGGGTCCCAGTTTAGCAAATACACTATGCAACTCCCCCGGTGCTTGCCATAAACAAGCGCCAAAACGACGTGGATCATTAAGGCGAAGTGCTAAGCCTGTTTCGATTTCAATTTCTATGTGATCATGTTTTTTTAGCGGCTCATCTTTTGCCACCACCCGTAAATTTCCCGACATACCTAAGTGCAAAATGACCGAACCAATCTCGGTGTTCAACGATAAATATTTGGCACGACGCGCTACACTTTGAATCACATGCCCATCAATTGAGCGCACTTCCTCTGGCACAGGCCAGCGCAATGTTGGATGATTAATTTTCACTGCGGTGACAATTTTTCCTGTCAAATGTGGCGCAATGCCCATTCGACTGACTTCAACTTCGGGTAACTCAGGCATCAGATTATAAACTCATAAAAGGGAATAGTTGCGCAACTAAAGCAGGCTCAAGGATAAACCAACGCTGCTGATGTTGATCAAGTAAATAAAAGTGTTGTTCGACAATGACCAGTTGAAACACTGAAGCTTGGGCTTGGCCCGCAAACCACACAGTCACAGCAGATCGCGCACCATTTAATTTAAGGGCACTTTGCAGCGGGCTGACATCACTCACTAATTGTGCGTGTGTCTGTTGCCAGTTTAAGACTAATTGCGCTAGCTGTTCCGGCTGATGAGATTGCTCATTCAGCTTCATTAAATCGGTGGCACGCCAAGTTGTGCCTATACGTTCAATTTTCAGCTCTGGATACGCCATGGTCAGCACAAAACTCTGGACTGGGAAAATCGCTTGAACCGCCTGACTCTCATCGGATTTCAGAAGCTTATGATGCAAACCATTAAATAAAAAAATCATCAATAACATGGCAAAAATGATCACATTATTCCAACCAGTTCGACTCAAACGCATAAAACTGTCCTGTTACTTACTTGTTGCCAGTGTAACCAAAAGCCCGCTTAAATGGCAGGCTTAATCGTTTTTCGAGTAAATGGTAATAAAATCTTATTTTTGGTTATAGGCTTATAGTTAATAATTTTGCTAAAATGCGGCAAAATTTTGTTGGAGTGTTCAATATGTCAATGTATGTAGTGGGTCATAAAATCCCAGATTCGGATTCTATTTGTGGTGCAATCGCACTCGCATATTTAAAAAATCAAATCGGCGAGCCAGCTATCGCCTCTCGTTTAGGTGAATTATCACCTGAAACCGCGTTTATTCTTGAAAAGTTTGGCTTTGACGCCCCTGAGCTAAAAATGAGCTATGCTGGCGAAGATGTCTACATCGTTGACCACTCAGAAATCACACAAGCCCCTGATGACATCAGCGAAGCTACTATTGTTGGTATTGTTGATCACCATAAACTCGGTGACTTAACCACTTCGACTCCTCTCGAGTGTTGGATCCGTCCGGTAGGTTGTAGCAATACAATTATTAAAATGATGTATGACTTTTACAACGTTACGATCCCAAAAGAAATTGCCGGTATCATGATGTGCGCGATTTTAAGTGATACAGTTATTTTCAAATCGCCAACGTGCACCACCGCTGATATCAAGTGTGTTGAAGCACTTGCTGAAATTGCCGGCATTGACGATTTCAAAGCGTTAGGTATGGAAATGTTTAAAGTAAAATCAGCGGTTGAAGGCACCCCTGCACGTGATCTTGTGATGCGCGATTTTAAAGATTTCAACATGAATGGTCATCTAGTGGGCATTGGTCAGCTTGAAGTGATTGACCTATCAGTATTTGATGACATCAAAGCCGATTTAGAAGCCGACATTGCAAAATTAAAAGCAGAAGGCAATCGTCACTCTGTGTTTTTGTTGTTAACAGACATTATGAAAGAAGGCTCGCAAATTCTCATCGCATCGGATGACGAAAATATTGTTGAACGTGCTTATGGTGTTACACCTGAAGCGGGTCGTGCATGGCTAGACGGCGTACTCAGCCGTAAAAAACAAGTTGTGCCACCTTTGCAAGACGCCTTTGCATAAATCACACTTCCTAGGGTCTCAGCCAAAACGGGCTGACCATGGGTAGCTGTATTAAAAAGTCGAGAAATGCTCGACTTTTTAATGCGTTATGATCACAACACTTTACCCTCCAAGTGATGTTCACAACGGTTACGGCCATTTTGTTTTGCTTGATACAATAACAGATCGGCGCGATTAATCACTTCGTGCACATCTAAATCGTCTGCTTCGATGTTTGTTATGCCAATACTGACTGTAAAATCGATGAGGTGACGATGATGAGATACTGTTAAGCTTGCTACTTTCTCTCGTAGCTTTTCAGCAATTTCGATGGCGTGCGGTAAGTGAGTGTCTGGCAATAACACGATGAACTCCTCCCCACCCCAACGGGAAACAAGATCAGTACTACGTAGTGTGGTTTTAAGCAAACCAGCCAACGCAACTAACACCTGATCACCACCATCATGGCCAAAGTTATCATTGACGGCTTTAAATCGATCAAGATCTAACATCAAAATTGAAAAAACTTGCTGATTACGCTGCCACAATGCGGTCTGTTTCTGCGCCAGCTCTAAAAAGTAACGACGCACAAATAAGCCTGTTAGGCCATCTTCTCGAGCCAGTTGCAGTAAATGATCATTGACTTTAACATTATAACGCACCCATTTTTTTAATCCGATGGCGACTAACACAAAGCCACTCACTTGAAAAACGTCTTCAAAAATTGTCGTTAATAAAGTCGGGTGGTTAAAGACTTCATCTAAAAAATCAGTCAACATCGCAATAAGAATGAGACAAAAACCCAGTGTTAAATATCCGTAGATTTCTTGATTCGCCCGTAATCGACCCAAAGATAATAACGTCACCACTAAGGTGATAAAAATGGCACCTTCTGCCGCAAGGCTCCACCAGTCCAAGTATTCAGTTGTTTCAAATAAAGCCAAATTCACAGCTATAAAAAAAAACGCAAAAATAGCAACAATGATCACACCCAAACGCAGCATAATGATATGTTCTTAGCGATAACGTTTATTAATTGTACACACAAAACAGCCAATTGTAGCGTTAAAGCTCATTATTTTTGCCATTGCTTCCTTCACTTTACTTACTCAAAACTTGCTTGATGATGCCTGCAACCCAAGTGTCCATCAGATAATTGAGGTATTATTCGGCAAAGTCTAATAAAGTTTGACCCGACATCCGATACCCAATCCACTCAGTTTGGGCTACAGCGCCAATCGATTGATAAAACTCGCGCGCGGGAGTATTCCAATCTAAGCAGCTCCACTCAAAACGGCCACAGCCCTTACTGACTGCAATTTTAGCTAGTTGTTTGAGTAATACTTTACCCGCGCCTAACCCGCGCTGTGCTTCTGTTACGTATAAGTCTTCGAGATACAAGCCGGGTTTTGCTAACCACGTGGAATAATTAAAAAAGTAGATCGCCATACCTATAGGCTCGCCGTTTAATTCACAAATCAATGCATTCACATGACTTTGGCTAGCAAACATGCTCTCTTTAATCGTTTGCGCTGTCGCCAATACTTCATGCTCAGCTTTTTCATAAATGGCCAGCTCAGTGACAAAACGTAAAATAGTGCTGGTATCATCAATCACTGCTTGGCGGGTTGTTATCTCGTTCATTGTTATTCCTTAGGCTGGTCGCCTAGATACTAAAAAAAATTCAAGGGGATGCGCCTTCTCATAGCCAGTCTCACCCCATCATTTTGGTACGCAAGCAACGCAAGCCAAGCAGGCAAGTTAGGCTGAGAGCCAACACATACCCCACTAATCCAAGGCTTATCATGCCAAATAAATCAGGCGCTTTCATTAACGTGGTCATTAGAGAGTCTTGGTAATAAAAAAACCATTGGTGTTGGGCAGGAAACACAACCTCATGCAACCAATAAAAAACAGCCGTCGGACCAACCAGCAGTAAACAAAGTAACGCAGACAATCCAACAACACCATAAACATAAAACAAACCAACAGGATTAAATACTGGCAAACGCGCGATTGTTGGCCGTGACTGGCTCCAAAACAGCGGCACGCTCATCATCAACACACTCAGCACAGCACCGCTCAACGCCACTAGGTTAAACCCAGAAATTAAAACCGCGACATCTTTTAAATGCACCACTTCAGCTTCAGTCAGCAAAGGCTGCACACCATAACTGCTGGTAAACGTCAGTTCAGTCAATCCATGTCCTTGCTGATGAATAGCTGCAACGATGCCATTAAACAACTCAACATGCTGCGATTTTGTCAGCTGCTCAAACCCAAGAAAATGGCGGTTTTGTGGCGCAAACTGTGCAATATGATCTGCGATATCCATAACGTCATAAAGAAAATCAAAATGAAACTGCTGCAACCTCATTCCCTGCCAGCCCAACCAGCTGAGACTGATCAACATACCAACGCTGAGCAAAAACCAATACATATTGGCCGCCCAAGCCCCCCCTGCTTTAGCTACACGCGTAGACGTTAAAAATATTGTCATATAATTCAATCAATAAACATAACCTCAGCTATGTTAATCAAAAGCCACCGCAGTAGAAAGGCCTAAGTGAAAGCGAACGTAATTAAGTCATACAAGCCCGTTGTAGAACTAAGCTAAAGCCGAAGACCAAATTAACGGAAAAAGTGGCCACATAGCAGTCTAAGTTCATCCGATTACAACTAACACTTTTTTTAATTTCTAATGTCACCCTAATGCGATGAATGTAAAACAACCACAGCCACACGGTTTTATTCCCTCTGATAGCACAAATGATGCGGTTTATTTAATATGAGTATTGTCTTTCGCGAATGACCTAGTTTATTCATCTATTCGTGACTTTTTTGTAATAATGAAGAGCTATTAATTCACATTTGTTTACAATGTGCTTAACCCTGTTCAGGGCTTTGTTTATCTGGTTTATACGTGTCCAACTAAACTAAATAAATTATAACTGATTGCTTTTCATCCGATTTTTATATTTATTTTTCATCTGATATACGTTTTAGTTCCTCTTTTGTTGCTGTAATTTCAGTACACTCGACGTCGATTAGTGCCTAACTTGCCTTAGGTGAAATCAAAAACAACAAATATATCAAGGGAATAATAAATGAAATTAACAACCGTTTCATTGGCGCTGGCTTTAGCCGTGCCTTCAGTGGTTAACGCTTTTGAGTTGTTGCCATTAAAAGACGTGCGTGAGCAGGTTCGTTTTATTGAGTTGACTGACGCTGAAAAAGTCAACTTAGTTGAACAGGCACAACTCGTACTAGAGCAGATTTACGTCAATCAGCATCAAAAAAACGAATATTATGGAATCTCACCGACGGCTGATGGCCATTTAGATCCGATTAAGACCATTAATGACATCGCTGCCAATGTGACTAATCTATCGACTGCGCAACTACATACTCAGCTGAGCCAGCTGTTTATTTCGCAACGTGATTTACATTTAAACTACACATTGCCAGCGCCATTTGGCGAACATCAAAGCTATTTACCCTTCAGCTTTGATCGGATCACCCACAATGGTGACGAATTTTCTGTGGCACTTAGCAGTGTTTGGGGCTCGTTTGCGGCACGCTTTCCTGATCAGCCCGTTCCACAGGTTGGTGATTTAGTGGTGGCTTATCAGGGTCAGCCAATTGCCCAAGCCGTGAAAAGTCGTCAAGCAAAAAGTGCCGGGGCGAACCCGTATGCTGGTTTTGCACGTACACTCAATGATATGCGATTTAAAAGCCATCGTTCGACTACATTACCGCAAGATGATACGGTGACGGTTAGCTTTCAGTCAGCAACTACCGGTGAATTGTACGATGTTACCGTAGACTGGTTGCTGTATCACCCGGTTAAAATTGGCGGGGCACTCAATGCTGTTAATGTCTCTGAAACAGCACAAAATGACAGCGCTAGCAATTTATCAACGTTGAACTCTGAAGCCGACGAATTACTGAAAATTTTACCTGCTTCTGCCAAAACGCAAAGCTACTATGATGGCTTTGAATTAGCCCGTAAAGCTGAAATAAAAATGGGTGAAATTGCGGCTTCGCCAGTCAGTGCTTGGCCAGCGAATAACCGTGCAGCTGGTGGTGCGTATTACTTCGATACCTTGGCCTATAAAGGCCAAACCATTGGTTATTTAAATATCAGTACCTTTGCTCCACAGCTAAATTGGGTCAATGAGTTATTTGGTATTCGTGATGTGGTCGCTGCCGCTCAAAACACCACCGACGCCTTGGTTATTGATGTACGAAATAATGGTGGGGGTTATGTCTTTTTGTCTGAAATGCTCCCGCAATTATTTATCCCACAAGAAACCAAAGCCCACGATTACCGCTTATTAAATTCGCCGTTAAATCAATATATTTACACGCAAACGGCTTATGGACAAAGCGAACCTGAGTTTGCCGCTGCGTTAGCTGAAGTCGCTGGTACAGATGCAAAGTACTCACGCAGTGTACCTCTGACACCTTCGTTTTATGCCAATTCATTTAAACAAGTGTACAGCAAACCCGTGGCCGTTCTGAGTAATGCTCGCAGCTATTCTGCAACTGATTTATTTGTGTGTGGAATGCAAGATAATGATGCAGCCGTGATTTATGGTGAAGATCCGCAAACAGGTGCAGGTGGTGCGTCGGTACGCAGTCATAGCAGTTTTATAGCTGATTTTGGTGCCCCCTTTACTGCGTTACCCCAAGATATTTCGATCCGTTCTTCCTACATGCAAACCGTGCGTTTTGGTCACCATGCAGGTCAGTTAATTGAAGATTACGGCTGTATTGCCGATGTGCGAGTAGATCGTACCCAAGCAGATATCGTGACACGTAATCAAACCCAACAAGAAAAAGTATTGGATGGGTTGTTGTCACAAACTAAAGCACGCGCAAGTGGGACTGCAATTGCTGCAGATGCATCAGGTCTGGCTGTCACTGCAGAGCAGTTGCTGTTGCCTGTTCGCATGAAAAACACTGGTTTAGTGCGTATTTCAGTCGCATCGAGTTTATTTGTTGAGCCGATCACTTTAGCCACCCAATACGTAGGTGTGTACGGTAACGAGCGAGTTTACAACCTGCAATTACCTGCTGAACTGGCAGGTTTAAAAGGTTCGGCCACCTACTTGTTCCTAGAAGGATTAGATGAAGGTAAACAGCCGCTCTGGAACACCAAACAATTATTACGCATTAACTAACGTTTTATTTTTGTGATCTCCTAACAACAAAGCGCCTAATAGGGCGCTTTTTTCTTGTTTCCTTTTAAATCTGCCTTTATTACCTCATTTCTTAACAAGCAATAATGAGCGTGGTACACTTTTGCCCGCGACGACCAGCCCCCCAGAAAGTCTCTCAGAACTGCAGTTTGATTAGGTTTTAAGCATGAAGTATTGGTGCCCTCCCCTAATTTAATCCCCCTGAAGACTTGGTCTCGCCTAAGCACGTTAAACCATGCAACGACTCAGTCAACGCGACACACGTGATAACGTAAACTGCATAACTTAATTTTTTTATTTATTTGGAGACGTCGATGGGTCAAACATTCAAAGTACCCCATACCTTGATTTTATTGCTCGGTATGATGGTAGTTGCCCTCTTTGCTACTTGGTTAGTGCCACAGGGCTTTTTTGAAACGAGCTTAACTGAATCTGGCCGTGAAATGGTCGTTGCAGGAACCTATCAAACGGTTGCTGAACGCCATTATTTGACACCTTGGGATTTACTCAAAGCCATTCCTCGTGCATTCGCCGCAGCGCAAGATGTGATCTTTTTTGTATTAATCGTTGGTGGGGTCCTTGCTATTGCTCGTGCCACCGGAACGGTTGATGCGTTAATTGGTCGTTTGTTAGAGCGCCATGGTAGCAAACCACAACGCCTAATTTTTATGGTGGTGTTCTGTTTTGCTTTAGCCTCAAGCAGCATTGGCACAGCAGGAGAATATATCCCCTTTGTGTTAATTTTGGTGGCCTTGTGTAAAGCGATGCGTCTCGATGCCATGACGGCTGTCGGGATGATTGTTGCCGGATATGGTATCGGTTATGGCGTATCAGCATTCAACCCTTTTACAGTGCTTATTGCACAACAAATTGCTGAAATTCCGGTTTATTCTGGTTTATGGTTACGCTTTGCTATTTTTGTACCGTTTGTGTTAATTGGTTTTCACCACGTTTGGCAATATGCCAAAAAGGTCTCTGACGATCCGAGCAAGTCAATGATGGTTGGCGTACCTTGTCCGTTAGCTGGTCAAGAGCAACCAAGCTACCCCCAACTTGAAACTCGACATAAATTAATTCTAGGTAGCTTTATAATTACCTTAACAATTGCTGTGTGGGGCATCGCGACCCAAGGTTGGTACTTGTACGAGCTGGGCGGCGTTTTCATTGCATGGGGTGCTGTTATTGCTGTATTAGGGCGCTTAAGTGCTGACGAAACCGCCAATCGTTTTATCGAAGGGGTGTCTGATTTGGTCACGACTGCAATATTGATTGGTGTTGCCCGAGGCATTGCCCTTATTTTAGAAGATGGTCAGATCCTTCATTCATTAGTGCATGGGATGTCTTTACCACTTTCATATGTAAGCGCTGAAATTTCTGCAATTGGTATGCTTGTCATTCAAACAGTGCTCAATACTTTCATTCCATCAGGCTCTGGTCAAGCCTATGTCACAATGCCGTTAATGGCACCTTTAGGTGATTTAGTCGGTGTGCCGCGTCAAGTGGCTGTGTTAGCGTATCAATTTGGTGATGGTTTCTCTAACATGATTATCCCTACCAATGCGGTACTGATGGGTATTTTAGGAATGGCCGGTGTACCTTATGGTCATTGGTTCCGCTTCTGTTTACCGCTGTTGCTAAAATTAATGCTCGCTGCTTCAATCGTATTAGTCCTTGCGGTGATGTTTGGCTATGGATTAGACGTCCAACCGACGGCAGTGACGGGGTAATATCACTTTCAATAATAAAAAAGCGCCCTAAGGCGCTTTTTTATTGCAAATTCAAGGTATCAAGTACGATACAACACTTTAACTATATGCCAACCAAACTTCGTTTTCACTAATACAGGTTCAAGTATTGGGCCTGAAAAACAGACTTTATCGAACTGTGGCACCATTTGCCCGCGTTTGAATTCGCCTAAATCGCCGCCACTTTTCCCAGATGGGCAAGTTGAATGCTTCTTCGCTAACACTTGAAACTTCGCCCCCTTGTTTAACTGTTTAAGGATATCGTCGGCTTGTTCTTTATGTTTAACCAAGATGTGTAATGCGTGGGCAGTATGAGCCATAGGACTTCTCTAAAAGTAAAAAACGCGGCATTTTAACACAGCCCAGCCTGACGCGCACCGGCCTACAACACGGTTTTATTGACCATAATAACCAATTAAACGCAGTGCAATGCCTATTTCATCGCGATAACCGAACTCTTCTCGGTATTCTAAAAAAGGTTCTATTTCATAAAAAAGCCAACTGTGTTTTATTTGCTGGCGATATCGATATGAAAGATTATAACTACGCAATGTATCGAAGTTGTCTTTAACATTCATCCCCATTACCATAGCGCGTTTGTTATCCGGTAAATAACTTAAATAAAGACCCGAACGAAATTCAGTGTCTATTTCTGATTCAATATTGCGCAAATTAGCCGACCAGTTGAGTGAAAACTTCTGATCAAATTGTTTATCTGCCGCTAATTTTATAAATTGGCCAAAGCCATCCGAAAAGTAATACTCAAGTCCCATTGAGGCCGAATAAAGAGTGCTGCTGCTCTGATGTTGCCAATTAGCCGCACTGCGACCATATAATTGACCTCTTGAAATCCCTAAACGGTTATCAATTTCAATGTGTTTTGTTGTTTCGTATAAATATTGAATGGCGGCATTGACTTCATCATCAGCGTTTGACTGACCAGCATAGGGCGTCTCAGTTTCAAACGGCAAACGATTAAACTCATCAGCGTCATTATCAATAATGAGTTTTAAGCGATTTTCCCAATTAGGGAGACTTAATTGCACTGTGAAACGGACCTGAGTTTTACTCCAATCAGCACTTCGCGGCAACCAACCGAGGCGGAGATACCCTTTAGCATGGGCTTTATCATCAAGTGTTTCATCCGCCATTAAGGCATCTAGCCATTGAGCGGCACTTTGCATACGAATATTAATACCATCACGTACGTCGACTAAGGGATCGGATTCTAAAGATTCTTTGCTGACTTCGTTGGCGTAACTCGGGCTACAAATTAAGCACAAGATAAATAATAAGGGGAAGGAGTGACCGAAAATCGACATAACTAAGTATCACTCCCTTGTTGTAGTTAAGCAGTCACCTTAGGTTTAGTATAATATTTATACAGGCCGATCAGTGAGGCTGCAATCCAAAATAATTCAATTACAAAACTGGCTAAATTGAAATTATAACAGAGACTTATCAATAATAAGATAGCACCCGTTAAATTCATTAAATTATATTTTAAACCGGTCGGATCGGCTTTTCCTAACTGTAACAAGAAAAAGGAACCGACGACCAAAAAGGTCCCTGACATTCCGATAACATCAAAGATTAAATCAGTCATTTAACACTCCAAGCTTATGATTCGTCCAAATTTGCTGGCCCTATCCATGGGGAGGACGTTTTTCTTTTCCATGAAACAGCTTGTAGTTGAGATCAGTGTGAGCTCGACAAAACACGTTATTCTAAAAGTAAAACATGGCGAGCATAAGGACATTTATCCGCATTGGTAATTCAACCAGCTCTTCGCTTCAATTATAAATCCATGCACTTATTTGTGGTGAACTTTCCCTCCCATCATTTTCAAAGCTGGCACACCACGAATTAGGCAACGTCGCGCAAATGGCTGTTCACACCCAGGACATATCCCTTCTTGCTTGGTAAAATCTTGACTAATGCGCTCAATAAAGCATTTTACTAACGCGCCTTTTCCTCCTTTGCGATATTTATAAAGCGGTGCTTTACATTTTTTACAAAAGATATCGACCGTTTTACTCGGTCCGCTCTTATTGGGTTTTGCCATAATCAGACCTGTAACATTGAATATCGGCAGTCTAGCAGATCAGTAGGGCCAAAAGCCAAGCACAGCACCTATCAAGGTAAATTGAAAGGTGTGGTATCCAGCATTAATAAGAAATAACTTTAATGGCTTTTGTTCAAATACATAATTGATTGCAAGCACCGTTGATATCCAGCCGATCCCTGTAACAAAACCAAACAAAACCGCACTGCCGGGATGAGGGCTTGGCCCAATCAAAATGGCAAATAAACAACTGATCGTAAAAGCGGCAATAAACGATACCCCCACCACTTTGGTGGGATCAGCATTTTGCAAATCAAATGGCGTTAACCCAGATGTCTCTAACCAAGATATTTCAAACAACCATGGGGAATACCACAGCCCCCACAATAAAAACGAAGAACACGTAGCGACCAAAATTGCGCCAAAGTTAAGGTGATCTAAATCTATAATCATAAGCCTAACACACACATCTGAGTAAAATAGCTCCACTCAATTCGGGGAGTTTTACTGTAAGTTATTCCTTCAAAATTAGTGCTGAGAGCAAAATAAAACAAGTTTATTGCCAAAAGTGCACCAATTAATTTAAAGCTCGACCTCTTTGGGTGCGACAAATTGTCGCACTTCCACGTTCACCTTTTGTTTTTAAATAGATTTATTGTGAAAATTCATAATGTTAAATTGTTTAGGAAATCATAATGAAACTGTCACTTATTTACACTGCAGTGCTTGGTCTATCGAGTACACCGTTAGCAGCGAACACCGTTGAAGGGATTGAAATTATCCAAATCAGAGGGGCTCACCCACCTATTGGCGCATTTTCTATTGAACAGGCGCAAGCAGATGTCAACACACCCGAAGTTAGTCAGTGGTTAAAATCTGTCCCCGGAGCAAACAGCAATAACAATGGCCCCATTACGGGAATTGCGCAATACCGAGGACTGTACGGGGATCGCGTGGCGACCACATTATCAGGTCAAACCATGCGCGGTGCAGGCCCAAATGCCATGGATGCACCACTAAGCTATGTCAATCCTAACTTGGTGGAATCCATTTCTGTCTATCGAACACTTGCACCTGTTAGCAGTGCCTTAGACTCATTAGGTGGCACTGTGGAAGTGAAGCTAAAGACAGCAGAGGTCACCAGCCAAACCAATACATTGGATATTTTTGGGCACATAACTGGGAGCTACAACCAAAATAAACAGGGCCACACCTTGAGCGGTGACATCAATCTCAGTCAACAAGGGCTAGCTGGATTTGCATATTTGAATCATCAAGAAGCCGATGATTATACTGACGGCTCTGGCAACAACATTGTGCCAAGTGTGTATGATAAAACCATGATGGGGGCAGCCTTGGCAATTGAAAACGATCGGCACAGTGCCAAACTCAAATGGGATAAAGTCGAAACCGGCCGTTCTGGTACAGCTGCATTACCGATGGATATTGATTATATCGATTCAATAAACTGGTCTGCTGATGGGGTTTCACAGCTTGAAGATTGGCAGATTAACTGGCGCTATAGCTACCAAGATGCACGCCACGGCATGGACAATTTTTCACTAAGAGTGAACAACATGCCGACGATGCACCGCTATAATACTGCGACAATGATTGGCCACAGCTACGCCTTGAACATGAAAAATCAGCATTGGGAGTTCGGGATAGAGGGTATCAACAGCGAACATGATTCAGTGATCACCAACCCGAATAATCCTATGTTTAAGCTTATTAACTTCAATCAAGTCAGCGATATTAGACATTCAATCTTTGCACAATACCAGCATCAGGTGGCCGAACTGACTCAAACATTTGGTTTGCGAATCAAACAAAACAGCGCCGACGCACACGATGTCAGTCATTCAATGGCGATGATGATGCCCCATATTAAAATGCTACAGGATGCATTTAATCAGGCTGATAAGTCCGTGAACGACACCACTTTTGACGTCTCGTACCACAGTCGCTATCAATATTCGAACGCTTTATCATTAAATTATGCGTTGGCTGTAAAACAGCGCGCTCCTAGCTATCAAGAGCGTTACTTGTGGTTGCCAATGCAAGCCACGGGCGGGCTCGCCGATGGTAAAACCTATATTGGCAATATCAATCTTCAGGCAGAAACCGCCTACCAAGCCAATGTTGGCTTTAACTATCAAACCGAAAACTTTAGCCTCGCGCCTCAAATATTCTATCAACAAATAGATGATTATATCCAAGGCACACCAGTAAAAGTCGGCCATATAAAAATGGTGGCGAATATGATGGGAGATGCTTCTCCATTAGTATTCAGTAACATTGATGCCAATTTGTTCGGTGCGGATCTCAATTGGCAATATCGGGTCAACCCTCACTGGCAGCTCAGTGGTCTAGCGAGTTATGTCAGGGGAACACGCGATGATATTAACGATGATTTATATCGCATTGCCCCACTCAATGGCCAAGTAAACCTCCATTTTAGTGCGAGCAATTGGCAAACTAAATTCAATATTACCGCTTACCAAAAGCAAACCCGAGTCAGTGAAATCAATAATGAAAAAACTTCAGCGGGCTACGCATTACTGAATTGGCATGTCGATTATTACACCCAGCAGGCATTCACTTTAAGTATCGGGATCAGTAATTTACTTGATAAAACCTACCATGAACATTTGGCTGGATTAAACCGAGCTACAGGCAATGCGATGGCTGTAGGTGAGCCCATCACGGCGATAGGCCGCAATGGCTATGTGGCTGTGAGTTACCAATTTTAGACTACTTGATGATTTCTAACACCTGTGCCGTTCATCGCTGCACAGGTTTTTTTTGTAATTTTCGTTGCAGAGTGCGTCGATGCATTCCCAATTGACGTGCCGTCGCAGAGACATTGCCTTCGTTGGCATTCAGTGCTTGCTGAATATGCTCCCACTCTAACCGCTCTGCCGACATCATGTCACCCACCTTTTTTGGTAACGTCATCGCTCCCGTTAACGCTTTAAATATGGTTTGGGTATCGGCTGGTTTGGCTAAATAATCATCCGCACCTAGGCGAATTGCTTCTACGGCCGTAGCGATGCTGGCAAAACCGGTTAAGAGTACAATTCGTGAAGCCGGGTTAGCCGCGCGCAACGGCTTAATTAATTGCAACCCATTCTCTTGTGCCAATTTCATATCGAGCAAAATATGGCTCGGTTTAAATTGCTGACAAGCAGACAATGCATCACACCACGCATTGACTTGCTGACATTCAAACCCTTGCTGAGCAAAGCGGCGCACTAAAGCATTCGCAAAGGCTCGATCATCTTCAATCACCATCAATTTCATAGTGCGACCGCGGATGTGAACGGTTTCGAACTCTGCGGGACAACTAAAGGTAAATCAACACGGGCGATGGCGCCTTGCTCATTGTGATTAGTTAAAGATAAATGCCCTTTAAATCGTTCGATTGTGGCATTAGAGAGCAATAAAGCCATCCCAAAGCCGTGTTTACTCGGTTGAAGCTGCTCACCTAAGGCTAACTGCTGCGAACAGATCCCACTTCCATAATCCCGAATTGAAAATTGCATACTCTGCGGCCCTTCAAACGTCAAAGTTAATTCAACCCAGTGCTGATCTGTCCGCTCATTTGCTTGCACGGCATTTTGCAACAAATTAAACAACGCGGGGAGTAATAGGCCATCCCCTTGAATCGATACTGGGGGTAATTCGATGGGATCTACAACTAACTGTTGCAACGGAAACTGCAACTGAAACAACTCTTTAAGCTGTATAACTAAACTGTCGAGAGCAAAGTGCTGAGGTTTTTTTTCGCGAATATTGGTCGCAAAATCGGTAAACGAACGTAATTGCGATTGGCATTGCAGTAAAGGCTCAGCCATATCTGCAACGACGGGATTGGATGGCTGTTGCTCGTTTAACTCATCAAACAGTAACTGTAACGTTGCAAGTGGGGTGGCTAACTGATGAGTGACCTGAGTCGATGCCAAGCCCAGTGCGAGTAACTGCTCTTGGCGCAGCTGCTCTTCTCGCTGCTTGGCGATGGCTTGCTCTCGTTCGCTTATCATCCGTGCCAATGCGCCGACAACAAACGTGACCACTAATGCCGATAAAATAAAGTTCACCCACATCCCGATGAAATGATTGTTCATATCCATATGGTGCATACTATGGGTGGGCATTTTCAAAAGCATCACACTATAGGCTGCCATTGCAGCAACAGACACTAGGGCCAACCAGCGCGTGGGTAAACTCACCGCCGCGATGACGATAGGTAACAGCAATAGTGACACAAAGGCATTGGTAGCCCCGCCACTTAACGACAGCAACAAGGTTAAAAACACTACATCAGCCAGTAATTGCAACACTAAATCAAGCTGACTCACATGGCGTTGGCGATACACTAATATGCTTAATAAATGAAACACTGTTTCTGCGCAAATCACTAATAAAATAGGCATCACTGCAATGGCCAAGTCCATTACAAAGAAAATACCAATTACCGTCGCCAACTGGATAATAATCGAACCACTGCGTAGCAATAGCAACTTATCCATTGCACTGCCGCGTTTAAACGACCACTTCTTCACATCTGTCCTTTTTCCGTTTTTTAAAAACTCATTTATTTTTCAGGGTAAATTCCGCGCAAGGGGTACCTTGGTGAAACACCATTTGCCAGCCAGCTTCTGTTTTACGCCATAACGAACTGCGATTAGAGTATTGAGGCCTAGGCTCTTTATCTCGTTGTAAACGAGCGCGATATGTTACTTGCGCCAGCCCATCCTGAATTATACGCACATCAAAATCTTGATTATGAAATTCAGGCATCATTTCCCCCGGCAAGCGGGCTAGTACATGCTGCTTATCAAAGCACTTTCCCGTCGCGGAAAACTCAATAAAGTCATCCGCAAGGAGATTATCAAGCATCTGTTCAGAAGCCCTGACATTAGGCTTTAACAGGGCACATTCGAGGGTTATTAATTGATGCGCTAACTCATGTTCAATCGGAATGTGGCTTTTCATGTTTATACACAATCCCTTCTTTCATCACAAAGTGTACCTTTGAGAGTAGTTGAATATTTTGCTCTGGATCACCTTTTACTGCAATGATATCAGCATACTTACCTACTTCTATGCTCCCAAGCTTATTTTGCTGACCAAGTAAGAGCGCAGCAGAACGCGTTGCACTGACAATGGCTTGCTGTGCAGTCATGCCATATTGAACCATCAGTGCAAATTCTTTGCTATTATCGCCATGCTTTGAGACGCCAGAATCAGTGCCATACGCAATATTAACCTGGTGTTTGAGTGCACGCCTAAATGCGCTTTCCATTAAAGGAGCCACTTGCTTCACTTTGTCTTTTATAGCTGGCGGCATAGTCGGGTTTGTAAGCACTTCCTCAGTGACCGTTGCACCGGCTAATAAAGTGGGTATTAAATACGTACCGTGCTTTTTGAAGAGCCTGATTGACTCTTTATCTAAGTAAGAGCCATGTTCAACTGAGTCGACTCCTGCTCGGATCGCCGCATTTATCCCGTCGGTACCATGGGCATGAGCGGTCACTTTTCGCCCTAAACTATGAGCCGTTTCAACAATTGCATGTAACTCATTATCGGTAAATTGCTGTTTAACCCCAGCAGCCGTATTGCTTAATACGCCTCCTGTGGCAGTGATTTTAATGACATCAGCCCCACTTTTTATCACTTCGCGAACCGCTCGGCGACAATCATCAGCCCCATTGCAAATACCTAAGCCTCCGGTGAACAGCTCAGTCACATCGTGACGGTATCCATGCAAATCCCCATGCCCGCCGCTTGCTGAAATAAAATCTCCAGCGGCAAAAATACGGGGGCCGATTATAGTGTGGGTATTAACCGCCCGCTTAAGAGGGAAAATGACTTTATATGAGCCCCCTAAATCTCGAACCGTGGTAAACCCAGCATTTAAAGTGCGGGCTAAATATGGTAGTGCAGTAAGGGCTTGATCGGCATCCTCTTGCGTTAACCACTGGTGAGGGTTTGCGTTTGGATTTCGCTCAAAAGTAAGATGAACGTGCATATCAATTAAGCCTGGTAAAAGGTAGCTATCCTTTAAATCAATAATGTTGACACTTTCCAATCCCAGTTCATCTGCAGATTTATACCCAGAGTCAATCCGCACAATCTGCCCTTTTTCAATCATGAGTGTTTGTGCTTGTAACGCTTGCTCACCCGGAGTAGCCAATACGGTCCCACCATAAATAAGCGTATCGATTTGACCATAAGCTGCCGAGGCCAAGGTTAAAGCAACAGAGTTAAGCGCAAAAAATGCCGTTGTTATTATTGTTCTCATCACACATACTTTTTTAATCCATCAAGCATTTATTAGTATCATAGCTTGGGTTAAATCAAAAAAGTTTGCGCTAATTTAGCCATTTAAAACGATAAACGCCACAAAAAGTGGCAATGAGAGATTATCGCTAGAGTTCATGGGTCTATTTTGCTATAACTCCTCTGACCACATCAAAGATGCAGAACTTCCACTACACTGGATGCAGCAACAAACACATTGGAACACAACATGTTATACGGCAAAATTACTGGTTGGGGGAAATGTTTACCTCCTGCAATTTTAACCAACGATGCAATCAGCACGATTGTTGATACCAACGATGAGTGGATCACCTCTCGTACTGGGATCAGCGAGCGTCGTGTGAGCCATGTGTCCACTGCTGCACTCGCCACTGCAGCTGCGCAAAATGCACTGGATTGTGCGGGTCTGTCAGGCAGTGAAATTGACCTCGTTTTACTTGCGACCTGCACGCCCTCAACTTTAGTGGCAAACACCGCCTCGTTGGTACAAAAAAATATTGGTGCAACCGGCGCAGCTGCTTGCGATGTCAATGCGGCTTGCTCAGGTTTTTTATATGCCTTACAAAACGCCACAGCACAAATCCAAGCTGGCATGATCAAAAAAGCCGTCGTAATTGGGGCCGAAAGAATGACCTGGTATGTCAACTGGGCACGCCGTGATAGCGCTGTCTTATTTGGCGATGGCGCAGGCGCCGTTGTGCTTGAAGCAACCGAAGATGCCACAGGCCTGATTGCGACCAAAACAGGCTGTGATAGCACTGATCGTGATATTTTACACATTACCAACTTCGGCAGTGATATTGATAAATATCAAGCACCTGTCGGCCCTTCTGATATTTTATTTGAAGGACGAGAAATATTTAAACGCGCCGTTAAAGGCATGAGCGAAGCGTGTGATGATGTGCTCAACCAAGCCGAACTCGCCCTAGAAGAAATTGATGTGTTAATTCCTCATCAAGCGAATTTAAGAATTATCCAAGCGATAGCTCAGCGCTTATCGGTTGATGACGACAAAATCATGGTCAACATCAATAAATATGGTAATACATCTGCAGCAACGGTTCCGATCGCTTTATGTGAAGCGGTCGAAAATGGCCTCATTCAGCCCAATTCAAACATCATGTCTGCCGCATTTGGAGCAGGCTTGACTTGGGCGGCCAGTTATATCAAATGGGGAGAGCGTGTTGAGCCAATTAACCCGCCAAGCGCAAAATTACCGGCTTCTGAGTTAACCGCGCTTGAGCTACTAGGAGATGCAATTAAAGGTTGTTCGACTCAAAACTAAGATATAACAATAAAAAAAATCGGGTTAGCCACTGACGAAGAGCGCGCTTATTTTACTCATGTTTATCAGCTAACCCTTTTTTATTACTGCATTAATTTCATATTTATACAGAGCGATTATTCGTGTTTTTGCCAACATCAGCTACATTTTTAATAGACATGCGAACAAACTTAAAGATGGAGAAGTTGTTATGAGCGATGAGCAAGACTTTTTAGACCGACGCTCCTCAATGCGCCTCGATATGGAAAAAGAACTCATTTCAATCGTGTGGCAAGATCTACAAGGTCAACCGCAAAGCCGTGATGTAATGTGTGTGGATGTATCAAATGGTGGCCTAAAGTTCAGTTTAGAACAAAGCATCGCTATTGATACACCTGTTCAGGTCTTTTTTAAACCACGTCAAGCCCTCACAACGTCGCGACAAGCAACCGTCATTCGTGTCCAACAACAACCTCACGGCTGGTTTGATATTGGCCTGATTTTTTCAAATAATGAGGGGCAATAACATGATTATTTTGATTGGTGGTGAAAAAGGCGGCAGTGGCAAAAGCTGCTTGGCACAAAATATTGCGGTCTACCTCGCTAAATATAAAGAAGCCACAGTATTGATGGTCGATTGTGATCCACAACGTACCACATCAGACTGGATCCAAGCACGTTCAAGTAACCCGCAATTACCCATTATCAATTGCGTGCAATTATACGGTAAAATTCGCAATGATTTACTCAGCTTAGAAAACCATTATGACTTTTTAGTGGTTGACTGTGGTGGACAAGATAATCTGGCATTGCGCGCTGCTATGTCGGTGGCCGACCATGTTTTAATTCCCCTTCGTCCAAAGCGCCGAGATTTAAAAACCGTGCCACATATGGAAGATATCTTATCAACCTGTAAAATGGTCAACCCCAAACTCAATGCATCCTTTGTGATGACCCAGTGCCCATCTTTACCAAACCAAGCGAGCCGAATTTTAGAGGCAAAAGAAGTGTGTGATTCATTCGGGATTAATGTGCTTGATGCCATAACTTATAGTCGCAATATTTATGATGATAGCGAAGAAAACGGTGAATCTGTGATTGAAATCGACCCCAAAGGAAAAGCGGCCGAGGAAATCATTGCTATCGCCGAAGAAATGCTAGCAATTGAACCCGGAAATTCCCATGAGTTTAGCTGATCTTAAGAAAAAAGCGGCCGCCCAGACCCGAAAGAAAATAGATGTTGATGAGTTTATTGAGGATGCGACAGCCTATGCGCAAGGGCAGTCTATTTTAAGCCAAACCAAACAAGTCCAAAGCAAAGCAAGTCAGCAAATACGTAAAAAAGGCGCGCGGCCGCGTAAGTTCAAAAATGCCACGTTCACACTCAGTCCCGAGCATATTGAGCAGCTAAATCATGTCGCTGAACATACTGGCTACGCTAAATCGCGCATTTTACGGTTATTGATTGAGCAAATCGCAGACTTAGATGATGACAACGTCGATGCATTGCTCGAATCATTAAAAAAACCTACTCATTTAAAACCTGAGTAGGTTTTTTATCAAACATTATTAAAATATTTTATTGATATCGTTTAGATAGATATTCAAACACAGCACGCACACCAAATGCTTCTCCACCGACGGGTCGGCCTGCTAGTTTACGGTTATTCCATGCCATAATATCAAAGTGGACCCAAGGTGTCGTTGGTGCGACAAATTCTTGTAAGTACAAGGCCGCAGTGATTGCACCACCAAAGGGGGTTTGCGCGCAATTAGATAAATCAGCGACATCACTTTTTAAGTAATCTTTGTAAGGTTTATGTAAAGGCATATGCCAAACAGGATCATCCACCTCTAAGCCTGAAGCAAGTAACCCTAAGGCGAGTTCTCGATCATCAGTGAAAAACCCTGGCAGCTCTGTACCCAATGCAATTCGACACGCCCCAGTGAGGGTCGCAAAATCAATAATAAGTTCAGGATCCTGAGCTTGTGCTTCAGTCAGTGCGTCGCATAATACTAAACGCCCTTCGGCATCGGTATTATCAATTTCGACAGTTTTCCCCGAGCGTGTTTGAATCACATCGCCTGGACGAAATGCATTATTTGAAACCGCATTTTCAACGGCAGGAACTAACACTCGCAGTGAAACTGGTAACTTAAAGGCCATCACTAAATATGCAAGACCGATTACATGGGCCGCTCCCCCCATGTCTTTTTTCATGTAACGCATACCTGCGCCGGGTTTTAAATCTAACCCGCCCGAATCAAAACACACACCTTTACCAACTAAAGTGACTTTTGGTGCATCAGTTTGCCCCCAATTAAGTTCCAGTAGGCGAGGTTTGTTTTCACTTGCTCGACCAACCATATGAATCGTAGGGTAGTTTTGTTCGAGTAATTCATCGCCGACCACTTCGCTAAATTGGCCATTAAATTGTTCGGCTAAATCGTGCATGATTTCGCCAAGATGCTGAGGCATCATATCAGCAGCAGGTGTATTGACTAAGTCACGCACTAGTGCAATACCTTTTACTAACTGGCTGAACTCTTCGATTTCGTGTTGATTATTCAAAACCAATTGGGCTTTTTCTTTGGTTTGTGATTTATACGTATCAAAGCTGTAGTGGCCAAGCGCCCAGCTAAAAGCTATTTGTTTGCGCAAAGCCACATCATCATTCATGAGTAAATAGGTGCCTGTCGGCAGTTGATTGACTAAATCACCGCATAACCAGTAAGAGGACAAATCATCAGAAAAATAAACAACCTGTTCAATCTCTCCACTGTTTGTAGGCACTAGAGCGACCCCTTGACCATTGAATCCTGTCGCTTTTAGCCAATTTTGCACAAATTGGCTTTGCGCTTGAGACCAAGTAATAAATGATTCAGTAGAGAAAATATGCAGTGGGGTGCCATGTTGGCCAAAAATTAACGCTTGTTTCATAGTGCACTCAAAGTTCGAATGGATTTTCAAGCAGCATACCAAGAAGTTCGCTCAAGCGGTATGTAAAAAATCATTCAGCGCTTAGGGTTTATCACTATCAGGTGGCTTTGTCGGTGTTGAGATAGGTTTATTAAACGAACTCGGCAAGACTTCGACGCCAACTAATCGGCCTACTTTGACTAAAATAGGGATCGTGATAGGTGCAAAAGGCAGCACGGCAAACACACTGAGCCCTAAACCTTTAAGGATATCGAGAAATTGCTCATTTGCTAATTTGATTTCTTCGGGTGTGGCTTGTCTACGTGTATATTTTTTATACACAACTAACATCTGTTTCGTTTCCGCTTTTTCCTGCGCGAGTGCCGCTTTTAATTTCAGCATACTGCGCCGCAGTTTTAACCGGCTTCTTACATAAGTAATTTTTGTCACCCTAACTGGTGATTTATGAAACAATAAAATAATTTTCATCGCGCTATTGTCACACACCCTTAGATAAAGCCCTATCATTAAAGCGTAAAAATCTGTAAATACGCACAGTAATTGCGCTGGCTCTATAATTTTATATTTCTTTATTAGATAATAGTCTTAGTTCAAATTAACAAGTCGAGTGATTTATGTCTCTCTCAATCAATACACCCGCCCCTGAAAAACCTCGCCCAGGAGATTGCTGCGGAGGTGGTAGTTGCTGCCCCTGTGTTTGGGATGAATATAAACAAGCTCTTAAAGATTGGAAAATCAATCAGTTAAAATTATCACCTCAACTAAAAAAATAAACTCCTGACCTTGTTAAGCGGTTTTCTCTCTTCGTTAACTCAATTTTTCCCTGCCACGCAACTCACCCTACACGACACTTGTCACAATTTAGATAAAAAATTTAATTATTAATTACTTAGCATTTTACTAAAAAGTTCAAAAATTCTTCTATACTGATTCGGAACATTTATATAACAGTTTTGCATTAATTTAATTTACAAGTTGTAATCAATGTTAACTGTATGTATAAATTGAGTAAGCCAAAATTAAAGGCTTAATTCTTTGTTGCTAAATCTCACATATTTTTTAGCGAAAGAATCTAATAATAATTCTGACTGGGGATTGGAATGAAAAAATATAATGCGCTTAACAGAGCTATCAAAATTGCTCTTACGTCTACAGCTACTGCAGGTTTATTAATTTCTCAAGGTGTATACGCGGAAGAAGAGTCAACCACTGTTGTCGATAAAAACGTCGAAAAAATTGCTGTTGTTGGTTCTCGCTCGGCACCTCGCTCAATCGGTGAATCACCAGTACCTATCGATATTATTGGTGGTGAAGAACTGAGCAAATCAGGTAATACTGACATGCTTGAAATTTTGAAGGGCTCGGTCCCTTCTTTGAATGTTCACACCAATCCAATTAGTGATGCAGCCTCATTAGTTCGTCCTGCAAACTTACGTGGCCTTCCTTCAGATAGCACTCTTATTTTATTAAATGGTAAACGCCGTCACCGTGCATCTGTAATTGCCTTTTTAGGTGGTGGTATCAATGATGGTGCCCAAGGCCCTGATATTTCAGTTATTCCTAGCATTGCACTTAAGCAAGTCGAAGTACTTCGTGATGGGGCCGCCGCGCAATATGGTTCTGATGCGATTGCGGGTGTCATGAACTTTGTACTCAAAGATGCCTCTGAAGGCGGTTCGATGGTCGTGCGCCATGGTGAATATTACGAAGGCGATGGTACAACGACTGAAGTCTCTGGTAATGTTGGTATGCCATTTACTGATGATGGTTTTGTTAATTTAAGTTTTCAATATAAAAATGCAGATGCAACTAGTCGCAGTACACAGCGCCCTGATGCACAAGCATTTATTGATGCAGGTGTACCGGGTGTCGGCGACCCTGCGCAAATTTGGGGTTCTCCTGAAGTCAAAGACGATATCAGTCTATTTGGTAATGTCGGATTAGACTTAACTGATGACTCTGAGTTCTACATGTTTGGTAACTATTCAGAGCGCGATGTTCGTGGTGGGTTTTACTACCGTAACCCACATACTCGCCCTGGTGTTTACTCAAACGATGGCGGGGCTACATTATTAGTTGGCGATTTAACACCAGGTCCTATCGGCCAAGTAAATGATGGCCTAGGCATAGGTGACGGTATGGATTGTCCTATCATTCCAATCGTGAATGCAGATGTACGCACTCAACAAGATTACATTGACGGTGTGCAAAATAACCCAAATTGTTTTGCCTTTAACGAAATGATCCCTGGTGGTTTTACACCTAATTTTGGTGGCAACATCACCGATACTTCATTGACGATTGGTACTAAAGGTGAAATCACCGACGGTACATTCGAAGGTGTTTACTACGATTTAAGTGGTAACGTGGGTCGCAGCGAATCTCGTTTTTTCATCTACAATACACTTAATGCTTCACTAGGTCCTGATTCTCCACGCGATTTCAGCCCAGGTAAGTACATTCAACTTGAGAAAAACTTCAATTTTGATGTATCAAAAGGCTTTGATGCTGATTTATACGATGATATCAATGTAGCCGGTGGTTTAGAATGGCACGAAGAAACCTTTGAAGTCATTGCTGGTGATGAACCTTCATTCAAAGTAGGTCCATTAACAGATCAAGGTTTTGGGATCGGCTCAAATGGTTTCCCTGGTTTTCAACCTTCTGCAGCGGGCGAGTACACGCGTCGTAACTACGCTGCTTATGTTGATATTGAAGCGCCATTCACTGAAGACTTCTTAATGGGTTTTGCCCTTCGCTTCGAAGATTATGATTCATTTGGCTCAACAACGAACTACAAAATCATGGGTCAATACCATGCAACTGAAGATTTATCGCTTCGTGGTTCAATCAGTACTGGTTTCCGTGCACCAACGGTAGGTCAAGCCAACGTGAGTAACGTACAGACCAACTTAAGCAGCGGTGTGTTAGTTGATTCTGCACTTTTACCTCCAACCAACCCTATTTCGGCACAACTCGGTGGTACAGAGCTGCAACCTGAAGAGTCGCAAAGTTACACGCTCGGCGCGGTTTACTCATTTGATAATTTCTTCTTCACGGCAGATTACTACAACATTCAAGTGGATGATCGCATTAGTCAATCAGACAAAATTGAGTTAACCGATGCAGATAAAGCAGCCTTAATTGCAGCTGGTGTCCCTAATGTAGCTGGTTTGGCGCAAGTGAGTTTCTTTACAAATGATTTTAATACCACCACTGAAGGTGTGGATGTTGTTGCTAACTATACAGATGATTTATTAGGCGGCAGTTCTACTTTCAGCTTGGCATATAACTGGAATGAAACAACCGTTACTAAATGGTCAGACATTACTGGTGACTTCAAAGTTAACCGCTTAGAAAATGATTTACCAAAACACCGTGCTACTTTGACTTGGTCTCAAGACTGGGAAAAATTTGCGATGTTCACTCGTGTTAACTACTACGGTGAGTATCAAGGTGTCCACGTAGATTATGATGCAACAGCCATTACCGCTGATGCGTCTGTCACAGTTGACGCTGAAGTTAGCTATTTTGTTACAGACTCAATTACCTTATCAGTCGGTGCACAGAATATCTTTGATCAAGAAGCGGAAAAGCTTAACTTTACAGAGCAATCTGGCGGGATCCCAAATAATAACTGGGGTGGTCAATACTACGAAACGTCTCCATACGGATTCAATGGTGGTTTCTACTACTTAAAAGCGACTTACAACTTCTAATCGGGTAAGCCAGCGAAAAAAAGAGCCTTCTGGGGCTCTTTTTTATTGCATAATAAAAAAAATAATAACAATCACGAATTATGACACACTCAGAACTTCAACACGCATATCAGTTATTACAACAAGGCCAACTTGCAAAAGCAGCGGCTATTTACCAACAAAGGCTCTCACACGATAACAGCGATCCTTACGCTCATCTTGGCCTTGGCACAATCGCAATGCAGCGTTTATTGTATGATCAAGCCATCCAGCATTTTCAACAAGCCTGCCAATTATTACCCAACGAAGTTTCTCCATTGTTGCAACTAGCCGATGCTTTCAACGCGGTTGGTTCCTATCCAGATGTCACCACTTTGCTCGATTATGCAAACAAACGTTTTGCCAATCACCCTGAAATTCAGTACCGCTTGGCAAAACATTATGTCATCTTAGGGGAAACCCAAGCAGCAGAGGGACTTTTTAAGCAAGTATTGGCCAGCCCATACACTGAAATCCATCTTTTTTGCTGGTTTGAATTAGTGAAAAGTGATCCTGCAACCATCGAGCAAGCATTCAAGTATTGTCTACAGATAAAGCAGAAAAAAAATCTGTCGATTCATGGTCAAATCGTCTTGCATTACACTTTAGGTTATTGTGCAGATAAACAGAAAAATCGCTCACAAGCTGCCGCATTTTTTGCACATGCGAACCAATTACAGCTCTCGCTCTGTCAATTTACGACAGATCAAATGGCTCCTTTTTACAACGCTCTATTGCACGTATCTACGCCACAACAGAGCAACAGAGACGATTCGAATGATCCCTTTAGACCCATTTTTATCGTCGGGCTACCCCGCACGGGCTCAAGTTTATTGGCACACATGCTCGACTGCCATAGCCACATCAGTAATGCTGGTGAACAACCTTTTTTAGCTCAGGCGTGCGAATTAATACAACATCAATTACGGCTGCCCTACCCTAAATGTCTCAACAAGCTCAATCAATCAATCATCCAACATGCGGCCAATTATTACCTTCAAGAAGTAAACAGGTTTAGCAAAGGGAAGAAATTCGTCATTGATAAATTGCCTGCTAATTTCCAATCGATTCCCATCATTAAAGCGCTTTTTCCAAATGCGATTATTGTTGATTTGCAACGAAACGCAGCCGATGTTGCGTGGTCTATTTATCAAAATTATTTTGCCGAAAACGAACCCTACTTTTGTTCTTTACGAGAGTTTGAACGCTACAACCATTTTTACCAACAAACCATGAGACATTGGCACACCCTCTACCCTGACATGCTCACATTACAGTATGAGCAGCTAATCCATGATCCGACGTCAGTTTTACACTCCGTGCTTTTTGCTTGCGGTCTTAACTTTGAAGATACGTGTTTAACACACAATTTATCCTCGTCTGTCGTAGAAACTCTTAGCGCCCAGCAAGTGAGGCAGCCGATTTACCAAAGTTCAGTCTCCCGCTCAGCCAAATATCGAGAGTTTATTGCTGAACTTGCGTTATTTAAATAATCAATTACTCACTGTGGGACTTAAACCAAGCAACAAGATCGTTAAATTGATCATAATGCGCCATCGCATGTGTCAACATATCAATGTGGTTATAGTCGTGTCGATGGCCAAAACGCTTGCCATAGATATTTAATACTTGTTTTCCACACCCTGACTCATCAATAAACTTTTGAATATCAATAGGCTGAGCTAACGCTTTGTCTTTTACTCCTGCAATATGTAAAGTCGGGGGCAACGAGACGTCTCGTAAGGCCTCAGCATAATTGAACTGATCATCTGTATCGACCCAAGGTGATATTTTTGCCCACTGCATACTCTGCAAATGTGATTTTCGACTTTCATCGTCTGAGCCCCAACCTAATTTTTTAGCAGGTAAGTATCCCTTCTTTTTACTGATAAATGGGGCCAAAAAATACCATAATAAATTCGCCTGAAAGAGTTTACTCGGGTGGTTGTTATATAGAGAACGTTTTGTGCCAAAATATGCACATGCTTTTACTTGATTAATCCATTGTGGAAAACGAGCAAACGCGCTATTCATCAATACCCCACCCCATGAATGCGCAACCCAATATTGCGGAAAATATCCGCTATGTTCGGTAATTTTTGCGACAAATGCCGGAATATCTTCCAAAATACTTTCTGTTTGGCCGTACTGTGAATGAGCGCTAATTGCCGGGAGACTTCCGCCTCGTCCTCGTAAATCAGCAACGTAGCACTGATAGCCTTGTTCAGCTAAAAATGGCGCGAGACCTTTGTTTGAATGGGTGTAAAATATTTTGCCATTTTCAACCGCCCCATGCAGAAAAAATACCGCAGGTCCTAAATTTTCTGGGTTATAAATGCGACGTAAATGAAGCTGCTGATCTTCAAACAGATCAAGATAAATACTCTCTTGTAAGACGGTTTTCATATTAAATTGTCTCTTTTTTAAAACACATCGTACCAGTAAAAAGTTAAATTTCAACCTGTCGTTAGTGAGTATAACGTCAGGACCCTTCATTAGGTTGACCGCCTAAACAACTGCCAAAAGGCTTTTACATACGCGCCATAGTTAATTCAGTGTATAATTGCGATTTGCGTTAATATTGGCTTTATTATGACAAACACAACACGTATCAAGCATGGGCTTCACCCTCGAAACTGCCACAACTTAGGTTACGACTTTGAACGTTTAACCACGCACACACCTGAGCTCTCGCCGTTTGTCATCAGCAACCCAGCGCAGCAGCAAACCATTGACTTCACCAATCCTCTGGCGGTGAAAACACTCAATAAAGCATTATTACACGCCCATTATGGTATCTCCTTTTGGGATATCCCTACAGGTTATCTGTGTCCTCCTATTCCTGGACGAGTCGATTACATTCATTATCTAGCCGACTTGTTAGCCCAAGATAATCAAAATACAGTTCCAACAGGTAAAAAAATTACCGTACTCGATATTGGCACAGGTGCTAATTTAGTTTACCCACTGACAGGACAACATTGTTACGGCTGGCAATTTACTGGCACTGATATCGATCCAGTATCCATAAAGGTCGCCAAACAGCTCACAAACTTTAATCAGCTCAAAATTAAATTGAAGCAACAAAAAAATCCCCAACATATTTTTGAAGGGGTGGTGACAGCAAAAGACTTATTCATCTTATCAATGTGCAATCCCCCTTTTCATAACTCGTTAGAACAAGCTCAAAAAGGGACTGAGCGTAAGTGGAAAAACTTAGGCAAAAATCCCCGTGAACAACTCAATTTTGGCGGCCAAAATGCCGAACTTTGGTGTGAAGGTGGAGAGCTGGCATTTATCAGCAAGATGATTGAAGAAAGTCAGCCGTTCGCTGATCAGGTTATTTGGTTTACAAGCTTAGTATCAAAAAAAGACAATTTGTTACCACTTCAAGCGCAGCTCGCCAAACAAGGGGTCAAACATACTCAAGTCATCGATATGGCACAAGGACAAAAAGTGAGTCGAATTTTAGCATGGAGTTATTTCGACCAAGCTGAGCGCAGTGAACTATTTCAACAGTTGTAACAATCGCAGCCCTTCGCTCATGTAATCGCAATGCGCTTTGATGATTGTCACAGCGCTAAAATAAGCCTAGCTGTTTATCTGCTTTCATCATTTTAAAAATTGGAACGAGTTGATCGGCGATGGTTTGATGTTTTTTATCTAACCATAAATAGAACTCAATATTACCTAACACGAGTGATTTAGCTTCGACGTTGTCAATATTATACTTTTTCATCAGCAATTGTGCGTAAACTGGTGTAGATAATGTCACATCGACCCGACCTTCAGAGACCATGACAAAACTTTGCTCCCACTTTAACACTTCAATCGTTTGAAAAGGATATTTAGCTTGGATATCAGCAACAAACCTTGCCCCACGCGCCGTTGCAACGGTGGTTGCTAACAAGTCATCATAGCTGTTCAGTGGCGTATCTTTACGCGCATAGGCTTTAATTTCAATCGCGCCATATGGTTCAGCTACGGCAATTAAATTCGTAACGTACCGATCATAATCAGCAATACGCACCAATTCACCATCAAAATGACCCAATTGAGATTCTTTCGTCGCTCTGGCTGATGGCATTTCAACAAACTCAACATCCACACCGAGTTGTTTAAATGCTTCGAGTACGGAGCTTTCTAATAAAGGAAAAATCGTGTTAACTTCTGGTGAAACAGACAAGGTTAAAACAGTATTTTTAGCCTGAGCTATAGGGATTAAAAGCAAGCCTATTACACATAATAATCGCTTAATCAAAGTGAGTCCTTCCTGGAATGTCCGCTCACTCAGTATGGTAAAACCCAGACTATTATTCAATCAGGTGATTGAATTAGCTGAGCACGGCTTCTAACGTATCTAAAGCCTCTTTATAATGTTTGCGACAAACCGACACATAGCGCTCATTACCCCCAATTTCGACTTGCTCTCCATCAGCAATAGCGACACCATGTTCATCGGTACGCAGCACCATATTTGCTTTGCGACCACAATGACAAACTGTTTTAAGCTCAATTAACTTATCAGCCCAGGCTAATAAATATTGCGCACCAACAAACAGCTCTCCGCGAAAATCCGTTCGTAAGCCATAACACAACACGGGGATTTTGAGTTTATCAACCACATCAGTCAGCTGATTGACCTGCTCTTTGGTTAAGAATTGGCTTTCATCAATCAACACACAATCTACTTTTTTACCACGATGGAGCGATTCAATATCTTGATAAATATCACTTTCTGGCGAAAACAGCTCAGCCTTCGCACTTAATCCAATTCGAGAGCTCACTTGGCCGTGGCCATAACGTGTATCGATTGCGGCGGTGAAGATCACGGGGTTCATGCCACGTTCTTGATAATTAAACGAAGACTGTAAAAGCGTGGTGGATTTACCTGCATTCATTGCAGAATAATAAAAATACAATTGAGCCAAAATATGTGCTTAACGAAAATGAAGGTGCACTGATGCTACAGAATATATGGGTAAAATAAAAGTCAGTAGCTGCGTTTATCACGGCTAACACCACCTTGCATGGAAGTTCATTGTTCTATGTTGTGAAATATGTTCTACACTTTAGAAAACAATAACGATTTAGTCATTATGGATAATATTGCAAACCTCACAATCCAACTTAGTAAACCTACGTTATCAGTCAGTGCAAAATTAAAAATAATCTGCAAAGCAATCAAGCAATTAGTACCTAATGCTGATCGGGTCAGCTTGTGGGCATTTAACGAGCAACAAAATGAAATTTTATGCTTAATGTGTCTCAATCAACAGCAAGTATTTGAATTTGGACAAACACTCCAAAAAAGCCACTTTACTCCGTATTTTGATTTCATTTTGCAAAATCGCATCCTTAATGCCAGCGATGCCCGCTCACATGCAGTCACACAATGTTTTAATGAAAGCTATTTTACTCCCTTGGAAATTTACTCTCTACTTGATTTAATTTTTCACGACAACTTTGTCCCTGCTGGAGTGATCTGTTGCGAACACACAGGCCAAGCGATTGAATGGCAAGAATCTGATATTGCAGCATTACAACGCATTGCCAGTATGACCACCTTGTTTTTTGCCAAAGATATCGCTGAAATTGGGCTTTCGCAAACAGAGTTAATCGCAGCATTAAAACAACCTTGACCCGCCTTTAAACTACGTACCTAGTGGCCGCCGCCACTTACTTTTATTGCGTTTACATCACTAAAATGTTTATGGCGATACCCTTGATACACATTTTCTCATGGGTAGTTATCAGCCTCTCAATAATGACTATTGTATGCAAAATAAAGCAAGGTATAATGCCGACAATTTAATAAATTGGAATGGCTATGTCTGTTGATGATCTTGCTTTGGCTTATGTTCAACTCACTCTAAATATCAATGAGCACCACCTTGGGTATGTCGATGCTTTTTATGGCCCTGAAGAATGGGCTTTAGCAGCGAAGAAATGGCCTTTAGAGGTTCTCTCACACGAAGCAAATTCGCTTTTACAACATCTGACAAGTCTTGACCACTCAATGGTCACACCGCATTCAAAAGAGGCTTACCGAATACACTCATTAGCCGCTCATTTACGTGCAGCAAAAACATTTATTGCCCAGTTGCAAGGCCAAACATTGAGTTTTGATCAAGAGTCACAAGCACTGTATGATGCCGTGTCTCCACGATACACAGAGCATGACTTTGACTCTTTACTGGCACAACTAGATTCCCTGTTACCGGTAACAAAAGACACACATCTCAATTTAAACCAGCGTTTAAATGCCTATCGCAGCCAATTTATTATCCCAAAAGAGCACATTGCAACGGTATTTAACAGGGCCATCGATAAAGCACGAGAGCTGACAAGGCTATTTATTTCATTGCCCGAGAATGAACACTTTGATGTTGAGTTAGTCTCCGATCAGGTTTGGAGTGCCTATAACTGGTTTAAAGGCAACAGTTACAGCTTAATTGAGGTCAATACTGACTTTCCCATTTATATAGATCGCGCCGTAGACTTAGCCTGTCACGAAGGGTACCCCGGCCATCACGTTTTCAATAGTCTAATTGAGCAAAACTTATATAAGAAAAATGGCTGGGTTGAATATAGCATTTACCCATTATTTTCTCCGCTTTCTTTGCTTGCAGAAGGCAGTGCTAATTATGGTATTGAGGTAGTCTTTGATAAAGATACACGCCAAGCATTCGAACAAGACGTGCTGTTTCCACTCGCAGGATTAGATGCGAAAGAGGTAACCCGTTATTACGAAATTCTTGCGGTTTTACACACGCTCAGTTACGTCGATAACATGGTCGCAAGACGCTACCTCGATGGTGAAATTGATGCTGTTCAAGCTGTCGCATTATTGATGAAATACGCATTAACGGATAAACATAAATCAACACAACGCTTAAAGTTTATCGAGCAAAACCGCAGTTATGTAATCAATTATAACCTTGGTCAAGATATGACTAAAAACTATGTCGAGCGAACTCTGCAACAACAAGTGGCCTCATTAAGCACAGTCACGGCCCAACAGCTAACGTCAATGCGATGGGCTATTTTTACCGACTTATTGCGCCATCCCCGCTGCGCATCCATGCTAAAATAAACGCATACTCATTAATACACAGGCTTTGCTATTAAAGCTTTAAGCACTTTTAAATTCATGCATTTATAAATCAATACCCAAAGAGAAGATTAATTTATAATCTTCTCTTTTTGGTACCACACCACTGCCATCTGCGATGGGTTTTTCTAAATAATCCCATACTAAGGCAATATCCACATCAATAGCGTCGGTTAATTCGATTGCAAAACCTGTTCGAACATGTTGCGCATCGCCACCTGCGGCTCGTTCAGCTAAGGTATAACGATAATTAAAAGTAAAATCGATATCTTTGGTTAGCTCGTACTCATAGTCGCTGCGAATGAAAAACGACGTTGATGCATTACTCAACTGCTCACCGACTTCCACCGTATCAAATTGCGTTTTTTGATACGCAGGACCTGCCGATAAATCCCATTCAGTTTTTTCGGTATCCAAGAAGTAATAACCCAAACCGGCACCCAACGTATATTTATTGGCAATGTTCTGAAACGGATCTCGGTAAAATTCAAAGAATATGGGCCGAAAATACAGTTGCTGAGTATAAAACCAATCGAATGAACCATTGGCGCGAATATTGTTTTTGGTGACTTGTTTATCGTTTGTTGTTCGATAGCCTAAGAATTCAGCGATAAATTTGTTCGAAGCTGTACGACGCTTAATGTCTGCTCTTGCTGAATACTCAGTTTGATCAGTATTTCCTTTAGACAAGTTTGCGCCTAAACCAATTTTGACAGTCCACGCACTAAGTTCATGAGTGACCATAGGTGCGATTGAGACTAAATCTTGGTATCTATATTGCCAAGGGCTGTCACCCACAGTGACATACCCGCCTGAAATATTGAGAGTTCCTGAAAGCACCACTCCATCATTAAAACGGACACTGTGTTGTCGATCAGAAATAAACAGGTAAATATCTTCTCGAGCAATCAATAAGGTATCCAGTACATCACTTGAAAACTCAACCTCTTTATCATACAAAGATTTCAACTCACCTTTTAACCACTCGCCCGAATTAAGCCGCATCCAATCGTACTTATCGGCTTGTTTTATGATCATCTGACGCTCTGCGAGCAAGGTATCAGGTAATGTTTCTTGTGCCGAAATATTACCTACCGTAATACCTAGCAGCAGCCACGCGTATTTTTTCATTAAGACTATAGTGCCTCTATCTTCGTTAACAATTGGTCGAGCAGGCGCTACTTTAATCTAAAAGTCCTATTGAATCAAAATCAGCGATTCCTACCTGAAACTGAGCTGCATCTATGTATTCATGTGTGAAAAAATAGGAGTGATATGAATAGTGTATGGCTTCGCTTTAAGCGTTTTGACTTAACATTTTTTTACACCTTCTAAACTCTGAGATTGGTACACTGTTTTAAATTTTTACTTAGGGCCAGAACATGGATCGTGAGCACTCAACCCTAGCCCCTCGCATTCTTGGCTTTGATGTCGCGCGAGCGCTGGCTATTTTTGGCATGGTAATTGTCAACTTTAAAATTGCGATGGGGGCACAAAACGGCGCAGATTTATGGCTGACCGTTGCGCAACTTTTTGAAGGACGCGCTTCTGCCTTGTTCGTTATTTTAGCCGGCGTGGGGATCAGCCTCATGAGCCAAAAAACTCGTTTAACCCAAGATGTTGAAGCACACCAAGCAATGCGTATATCAATTGGTAAACGTGCACTTGCTCTATTCATTATTGGCCTCTTTTTCACTCCAATTTGGCCCGCTGATATTCTGCACTTTTACGGTCTGTACTTTATCATTGCTGCCATTTTTTGCTTTTGTTCTGATCGGGCACTATTAGTCGCCAGTGCCTGCTTTATACTTGGTTTTTGTGGGTTACTGATTGGATTGGATTATGATCGAGGCTGGCAATGGTCAACCTTGACATATACCGATTTATGGACCCCATCAGGGATGGTACGTCACCTTTTATTTAATGGGTTTCATCCTGTTTTTCCTTGGGCGGCCTTTATGCTATTTGGAATGTGGTTAGGCCGACAAGCGCTCAGTCAGTTAAGTACACAAAAATGGTTATTCAAAACCTCATTGTTTTGCTTAATTGGAGTGGAAGGCAGTTTATTGTTGCTTAATTACTGCGCGATAACCTATTGGCAATGGCCTAAAGATCTGACGGAACTACTGTTTACAAGCAGTATTATTCCTCCTTTACCGCAGTACATGTTCTCCGCTGCCAGCTCGTCCGTATTGGTACTCGTAGGATGTTTATGGCTCAGCCAACGCTATCAACATTCCCGAATCGTTCAAAGCTTGTGTAAAACAGGACAACTGTCATTAACCCTCTACCTTTGCCATGTTCTGATCGGCATGGGGCTATTAGAGTCTCTCAACTTGCTCAATGATCAACCGATTGAGATTGCGCTTTTCTCTGCTGTTATTTATTGCTTCTTTGCCATCGTGTTTAGTGTGCTGTGGCGACATTTCTTCAAACTTGGTCCCTGTGAATGGATCTTCAAAAAATGGGTCCATTGATAAAATAATGAAAGAAATGATTATACTGAAATTAGCCTTATTTATCGTCATAGCTAGCTTACTTTTTGGTTGCATTACCGACCCGGTTAAATCTCACAAGCAAAACACAGTTTGTGAGCTCTCATCAGACAAAAAAAACCTTAAAAGTGATTGATGTAGCTAAAGAAACCAACACTTTTTACAATGTATCAGGCACCTTATTGTCGCCTATCTTGGTGCCCACCAGCGCCCTCGTGTCGGCCCCTTTGTATTGGTCAATAATATCTATCATTATGGCGAAGAAAAAATTGTCTGCGACACTTCTAAGCCCACCTTTCATCAACGTTCATAAAATCTAAATCAAACCCGTTAGACTGCGCATCGGCCTCAAAAATTCGCGCTGAATAGCCTGTACGTCGTTAATTGAGCAAGCGCGTCATTTTCATTGCCTTTCCCCACTAAGTAAATCACAGACGGCTTCGTTTTTGCCCGCAAAAAGTAGAGCTAAAACTCTACATTGAGTGTATTCAATACAGAAACTGTCCACTAATTCATCGTCAGGTACAAAATTTGAGTGAATCCCTAAAACAGGTATTGACAGCGATGTCATTTATCAACATTATATTTACAAGTAACACCAAAGGCACATTTGGTTAACGTAAAAAGAACATTTAATTGAACAGGCAATAATGCTATTCATTAAATACTGCGCACATGTCACCAAATACGCCCAAGGTCTTCAATCTCTCATATAACCAAAAGGATTATTCCTATGTTTAAACTCAATCTTATGAATGTAGCAATCGGCTGTTCGCTCGCTGCCAACTGTTACGCCATGAACCCACAAGTTGATCCGAATAATCCCGACGGGTATATCGTGTCACGCGCACAAATTAATGCCGCGCAAGATGCGAAAACTCCAAACCCTATGTACGATATCTGGGCGAAAGCGCTCGAAACACGTCCTAACAGTGTGGTTGAGAGCATTCGCCCAGGAGCTTCGACTAACCCAGAGAATGTAAAGCGTGTAGAGCGCGTTTTTCCGCAAGCTGAATGGGATTTTTTAACCCAAATGGCGGCACCTGAATACACCTACACCCGTTTTTTGCAAGCTATAGGTAAGTTTTCGGCCTTTTGTGGTGATTATACGGATGGCCGCAATGCCGATGAAATTTGTCAAAAATCGATCATCACAGCCTTTGCACATTTTTCGCAAGAAACCGGCGGGCACATTGCTAAAAGCAACACCTCAGACAACCCGAATGGGCTAGAAGAATGGCAGCAAGCCCTTGTACACGTGCGTGAAATGGGCTGGTCTGAAGGTCAACCCGGCTACACAACAGGTTGTGGCCAAAATGATTGGCAAAATAAACGCTGGCCTTGTGCACAAAATCAAGGTTACTTTGGCCGCGGTGCAAAACAGCTTTCATACCACTTCAACTACGGCATGTTTTCTGAGGTCATGTATGATGGCGATGCCACTGTCTTGCTTAACAACCCAGGGCTAGTCGCCGACTCTTGGCTTAATTTAGCATCAGCCATTTGGTTTTTCTTAACCCCTCAAGCACCAAAACCAGCCATGCTTCACGTGATCGATCGCACTTGGACACCATCACAACGAGAGGTAGATGCTGGGATAGGTTACGGTTTTGGCACCACCATTAACGTAATTAATGGTGGAATTGAGTGTGGTTCACAAAATAAAGACAAAGGCCAACCGGTTAACCGAATTCGTTATTGGGAAGGCCTTGCAGCCCATTACAACATCACCATTGAAACCGACGAAGAAAACACCTGCTTCCAACAAACCCCTTATGGTAGCTTAAACCTCAATGGCGCAACCGATGTGCTTTATACAAACTGGGATGGCAATTGGAAATATTACGCTGATCGTCCTGGTGGGTTTTCTTTCGAATGCGAACTTGTTGGTTTTCAAACCGCTTATTCGGCCTTAGTGCCGGGTGATTATGAAAAATGTGTGACCAATTTTTACGGCTCTCACGCGAGTTGGCCAACGATCCGCGTAGTTGAAGAAGATTTAACACCACCCGTTGTTGAGCCACCAGCTGGTGGACTGGCTGCATGGCAAGCGAATAAGGTTTACTTAAAAGGCGATAAAGTTAGTGTCACAGTCGAAAAAACAACCAGCCACTACGAAGCTAAATGGTGGACCAAAGGTGATGCGCCTGCCAATGGCGGACCTTGGAAACTGATCCCGTAATTTTTAAACATCCCTAAGACGTTTATTAAACCAAAATCCGCAGTTAGACTGCGGATTTTTATTATGTGGATATCTGTCTAAGCCAAATCGATACCCTCAAGTATGAGCGGATAGATCACCCAACTGCTTTTTTAACTTTTTTCATGGCCATTGTGCGTTTTAACGGTGATAAATAATCAATAAATAACTTACCTTTTAAGTGATCGATTTCGTGTTGCATCACAATCGCCAAAAAGTCATCACTGTCGATGGTAATGGCCTTGCCTGTCCGGTCTTGCGCCACGACTTTAACTTGTGTAAAGCGGCTTACTTGCGCACGATAATTCGGCACAGATAAACACCCTTCTTCGCCTTTTTCGGGGTTGTCACCGCTTGCTACAACTGGGTTTACTAGCACCAAAGGTTCATTACGTTCAGGTGAAATATCGATCACCACCACAGCTTGATCGCTGCCGATTTGTGTCGCAGCTAAGCCTATTGCATCATCGATGGCATACATAGTGTCGAGTAAATCATCAATTAAAGGCTGAATGGCACTAACGTCTTCGACATGGGATGCCACTATTGTTAAACGCGGATCGCCCGCCGTTAAAATTTCTCTTACCGCCATGTTATATCTCTTTTAATAGTGCTCTTTATGGGGGCTATGATAACAAAACACACCGCTATTAAACATGCCAAGATAAATGTCATCTTAGTTGATTGGCAACGTTAATATTTTTCATATGAAAAACAACAGAATAACAAGTAAGGTAACACAAAATTTTAGATGCTAATAACGGATTATCATGATGCATTCCATGCCATTGGCGCGCGCTTTTTCGACCATTATTATTGTGTACAGCCTGTTGTTGAGCGGGTGTGGTGGATCCACCCCCCCCTCTTCCAACACAACGCAACCGATTGAAGTTGAGCAACCCACTACAATTGATGTCTCAGGCCAGACATATCACCCCTGGTCACACAGCCAGTTTTCTATCTATGTCTCTGATGAAAGTCTACTAGCTGCAGACACCCCATTCATGCTCAGCTTTGTTGCAGAGCTTGAAACCCTCGACGAATCTTTTGCTGTGCATCACTTGCCTTGGTTAATTCATTTACACAATGAAGCAACTGTTATAAACACTCAGCCAGACTATTTTTACCTGCCAATCAGTCACACAGCCAACGATAACGAGCGGCAAACACACCTTATTAGCCAATTGCTGCTTAGCAAACGGCATCGGCAATTGGCTAACAGCCCCTTGCGACTCAGTGATGTACTCATCAGCCAAGCGCTTGGGCATTTAATTGCACAAACCTTGTTTGCTACAGATAATCCTTACGACAATTTGTCCCTTTCAGCTGACGAGTTTACTGCGCTTAAAAGCGACCTCACGACAGAACAAACCAATCTCTTTGAGCTTAATTCTCGTTGGTTAGTTGGTGACAGTTATCAACTTAAAGGCACTGGCATTGCATTAATGCAACACGCAATTAAACATACCATAGCGGCCTATCCTGGGGCAGATTTGATAAGTGTTTCAACCTTGCCACTGCAGTCTTTCCTTCCTTTTTTGTCGGACACTCCACCATTGATGCCAGTAGTTAGTGACGTGCGCCTACGCACCCCTGATATCAGCGAATACGATCAAGTCCCTGGCGATGAAATGCACTTATTACAGCATGCGCACAGTACTTACTACTTGCATGGGTTACACGATAAAAAAGAAGTGGCGCTCAGTTTTGACGATGGCCCATCTGTCTATACATCTCAAGTTTTAGCCATACTTGCGGAGCATCAGGTTTCAGCCACTTTTTTTGTACTTGGTCAGAACATTCAAAACCGAGAAGCAGACATCCGCGCCATTCACCAACAAGGCCATTTGATCGGCAATCACAGTTATCGCCATACTGACAGCAGTACCATTGCTTCAAACGCAGCCCTGTGGCAAAACGAAATAGCCAATACCAACGACATTATTTTTGACTTAATTGGCTACGCGCCAAGGCTCTTTCGCCCACCGTATGGCCGTATTCGTGGTGAGCAAATCGAGTACCTTGCCGCACGTGGCATGCGCACCATCAATTGGTCTATTGATACCCGTGATTGGCACACCCAAGTGGTGAATCAACAAGATATTGAGTTTGCAGCCAGCCACTACAGCCACCCCGAAGCCGTCATTTTGATGCACGATGGCGGCGGCAACCGGAGCAATACCGTCGCAGCTCTTGAAAAGATCATCAAGCATTATCAAAACGAAGGTTATCGGTTTGTCACCTTAGATTCATTACTCGGCATTGGCAGAGCGAGGTAATTAAGCTTCTCCCTTAAGCAAAAGCATTGGTAACTCAAGCCTAGTTTTGATAAAGCTTGTTTCACTGCTTTGCAATCGGCAAAAACCGGTTAACACTTGATCTAGACATCTAGGGATAAAGCGATTAATTTATCTGGAATAAAACAGAATTAAGGCAAGATATTTTGCATATTGTAGGAAGAGCATTGCCCACGTGGACGCCCTGTTATAAAGGGTTAGAATAGTAATGAAGATACCTAAGTTTGCAGTCCTTACTTTGATTGCAGTGCTCATCGCTTCCTTCGCATTTTTCAAAAAAGACGCGATAGCATGCGAGCTGATTGGACTATCACATTTTACCCAAGCAACACCAAACTTATATATTGATCTCAGTATCGACCATCAACAACAAAGCCACTTAGTCAATAGCCTTAAAGAGGCGACAGCAAGAGTATCATCCATTTATGGTACGCCCATTTCTAACCCTCGAATTATCGCGACGGCTGAAAAAACGTATGCCAGATTTGGCTTTAACCCAACAGGAATGCAAAGTTCTGGCTTGTTTCGTGAATGTATATTTCTTGGTCCAAAGGGGTTAAATGTTAATGTTATCGCTCACGAGCTTGTCCATGCAGAAGTCAGGCATAGAACGGATCTGTTTGTCGAGCTTACTCAATTACCAGCCTGGTTTATTGAAGGGACAGGGATCAAAGCTGATCACAGGCAGCCCTTTTTGGACAAAAACATCCATGTGAACCAAGATGAGGTGGCTAAAATAAAGGCCTTATTTTACCTCCACGACTTCCCAAATACTGAGGTCGGGTATTACCAAGCTTCATTAATAGCGATTGAACCCATGAACCCGAAAAACCTATACGCTGGGCTAGAAAGGTTGAATAATGGCGAGCAATTCAAAGATGTATTTCCGGAGCTATTTTAACCATTACTTGGCTTTAACAATCAATTCAATTACTGTTAAGCGTTCTAGTTTTCGTTTAAATAGCAAGTGGATGTAAGCTATCGTGCTTAAAGCCCTTAAGGAGTTCAGATATGGCCTTCAGTGAAACAGAAAAAGCCGCGCTATTAGCAGTCAAAGGTGTCGGACCGACGGTCATAAAGCGTTTTGAAGAAATAGGGATCGATTCTTTTTCTCAGTTAGCAAGCTATGAGCCCACTGAAATAGCCGAAAAAGTCGCGTCGATGCTCAGAAACACCTGCTGGAAAAATAGTCCAAAAGCCTTATCAGCTGTCAAATCCGCAATTGATCGAGCCAAACAAGGTTAATCCGAGTTCGATCAATTGAGCTGCACCAATCTAGCCACTTGCTTTAAAATAACACCCACTATGTTTTGTACAGCTTAAGGCCAGCTTGAGCGTGTGAAATATCAAAAACAACCTCCCAAGAATGCAATTTAATCGTTATTTATCTTAAAAACTCCTTTACCTCAAGTTAACTTTAGGTTTTACAGTGCATGCCTGTTAAGTTTTTAAGTTGGAAAAAAGCAATGGAAATGGTTAGCCAAAACAGAACACTCCCCTATTTATCAGGCCGCTTTTTTGATGGCATCTCATCTGGGTTATTTATGATGGCGCTGTCTTGGTTATTGCTGGAGCCTGGCAACATGGGCACGTTTGTGGCCGTGTTAGCACTCATTTGTACCGCGGCGTCATTTATGTTCACACCTTTTTTTGCCACATTGATCGACCGCCACTCCCGTAAAGCCATTTTAGTGTGGGTGCAAGTATTGCAAAGCATCACTGCTGGGCTGGTCATGGTGGCTGCCATGCTTGAGCTTGATTCACATTGGTTGCTGGGGGCAGCCCAGCTGATTTTTTGGGTGTCGAGCAATTTAGCGTGGTCAACCAACAATGCGTTTACCCAAGAAAACTATGATAGCCATGAATATGCCTCGATTTCTGGTAAACAAGAAATTGTATTGCAAAGCACGACCTTAGGTGCCGGCGCATTGGGGGTGATGTTGCTAAAATATTGGGGCATGATGGAGTTTGCAGCCTTTGCTGCTATCGCATCGGCTCTGGCAACAATCAGCTATCTCCTCACGCCCTATCGCCAACAGCTTCGCGACGTAAAAAAGGTGAAGTTTGTAAGCCAAATGGCGCAAAGCAAAGCCATTTTTAGCCAACAACCTCGGTTTTATGCATTAATTTTATTGTCTTGCCTGTCTTATCCGATCCTCACTTTTTTAAGTAAGTTAGTGCCTATTTGGTTTGCTGAGCTTGGGGTATCGGGTGATTGGTTTGCCGCCTACAGTATTCTATTTGGCTTAGGATCATTATTAACAGGGGTGTTGATCGGTAAACTATTGAGCCTGACCAGCCATAAAGTGACCTTAGTGTATTCAATGGCGCTACTTGCGTTGGTACTCATTGCTATTGCCTTGACCCTCAGCCCTGTTTATTTACTGATGTTTACTGTGTTATTAGGGTTTTTCAATGCACTTAATCGCATTACTCGTACCAATTGGCTTCATCATACGGTTGCTATTAATCAGCGCGGTCGAGTTGAAGGGGGCCTAGTATTATTTTCGACCTCAGTGCAAAGCCTCAGTTATGTGATTATTGCGTTACTGACTCATTATGAACTCACTCAATATGGCTTCGCAATTGCGGCTCTCACAGTGTCGATTGCTGCTATTTTAATGTACGCCCTCACCAGTTTGAGCGCAGTTAAACAACCAGCCGCTGTATAAAAGGTGGTGTAAAAGCTCTGTGATTTGAGTGGTTTTAATGATAAAAAATTGTAAGATGCAGGCATTTTTTGCACCTCTTCGGTCGCATTTCTGGCAGCGTTTAATACCAAACAAGCACTGAGTTTAATTATGGCTTTAAGCGCAAAAAAATTAGGCTTCACAATCAAACAGTTGATATATGAAGCCTAAAACGATCTCTTTAGCACTTAAGTGCCTCAAGATGAATATTTAGTGCGATGCGACAATACTCACACCCGTAAACGCTCTGTAACCATTCAGGGTGATGAAGTATTTACCACCTTGGCCAGAGTTTAAGCTGCAGCTTTCATTATTGCCATCTAGGAACGGCCGACAATCGTAGTTTCTTGACGTCGCTTTAGCGCCTTTACGGACATATAAATCAGCATCGCCTGTCCCACCAGACATATTGACTGACAAAGTAGAATTTGCGGGCACATCAATAGTGAACACGATCTCTTGATTACTGCCCGCCGACAAACCAGTTACAGGTACACCATTGGTTAAACAATCAGAGCCACAGCCTGTGCCCGTGCCAAAACTCCCCACTAAACTAACACCGCTATATTGGCTGTAACCATTGAGCATCACCCACCAATCGCCCGCCTGAGGGTTGGTAAATGTACAGCTTTCGGTATTTCCATTTTGATATGGACGGCAGTTGAAACTACCCGTCGTTGGTTTTTGGCCCACTTGCACATACATATCAACATCGCCAGTACCACCACTGGTATCAAACGACAACGATGAGCTACCAGCAGGTACCACTAATTTATAAAACGTATTGGAGCCTTGTGCACCCGATGCGCTCACAGCTTGACCATTATTGAGTACGTTTTCTTCTGGTGGGATCACGATCCCCCCTTCGAGAGTGTACAGTAACTCATTCGGTGAACCTGATTTTGCATCGGAGATTTTATCTTTAGAGCTGCGCTGGCCAAGCATTACATCAATTTGTGATGGGCTTAGCGACGGGGTTTCGTCAAGGTAAAGTGCAACCGCGCCCGCCACATGTGGTGCCGCCATCGATGTACCGCTGATACTGTTAGTCGCAGAATCTGAGTTATACCATGCAGATTTAATATTTGAGCCTGGTGCGTAAATATCTAAACAATTACCATAGTTCGAAAAGCTCGAACGACCATCACTGCTGGTTGTAGAACCAACCGTTATTGCGTTTGCGGCCCGTGCTGGAGAATAGTTACAGGCATTACTGTTGTCATTACCAGCCGCAACGACAAAGCTGATCCCAGCGGCGACTGCATTATTCACGGCGTTATCGGTCGCTTGAGACGCTCCGCCACCTAAGCTCATATTCGCAACCGAAGGGCCTGATGCATTGTTTTTCACCCAATCGATCCCTGCAATAACACCCGAATTAGATCCCGAGCCATTACAGCCTAAGACTCGTACCCCGACAATATTGACATTTTTAGCGACCCCGTATGCGCTGCCCCCAATTGTGCCCGCAACATGGGTACCATGACCATTACAGTCCGTGGCATCATTATCGTTATCGATAAAGTCATAACCATGTGAGGCACGGTTTCCAAATTCATTATGGCTAACACGCACACCAGTATCGATAACATACGCAGTGACACCTGAACCATCAAACTCATAATTGTACGTGCTGTTTAATGGTAAATTTTCTTGATCGACCCGATCTAAACCCCAAATGGCATTGGCTTGATTGGCATTGGTGCTGGCAAGAGGCGTGACATACATCATTTGGTCTTGCTCAATAAAATCAATATTTTGATCATTGAGCATTTGTTCAATTTGTTTGCTAGAGGCATTGACGAGCACCCCATTTAAAATACCACCGAACTCTCTTGCTATATCCACATTGTAAAGCGTGCTTAAATCTTGTGCTTGTGTGCGTGCAAAGTCAGCAATGGCTGCGCTGCTTTGAATATCGAGCACGGAAGGTGTTTTGAAAACCACAATATATTGACCTTCAATGGCTCGATCACTGTCGACAGACATCAGCTGTGCAGCATTCGCTGATTGAGCAGACAAGCCAGCCATAATAGCAAATGTGAGAGTGCTTAATTTACGCATTGTTTTATCCTTTTTGTCGGTTTTTAAATAAAGGTATTTCAACAGCCACCCCCGATGAGGGATCCCAAAGCAATATCGATTTAACCGTTACAAAAAATGATTAACACACAACCGTATCTATTTTGGGCCTTGAAACACTCCCAAAAGATAGTACCCATATTAGAAAAGTAAAATTTAACATTAACTTTTAATTAACTTACACAACTAAAATAGTAAACAATTATGTACAAAAACAACTAAAACATTGTTAAACCAAGCCAGAACGCCACGTAACACGTCTTTTTCGCCAATTTGTTGTGAAATACACAAAAATATTTTAAAACGCAATAAAACTGCTGACTGATACAATGAACTAAGCTCCCATCATTCAATGCACATGCAAGTGTGGCTTTTGATTGACCCTCAAGAGCGTTTCATCACATTAATATCATGTCTATTGCCACCTCAGAGTGCTCTCTTGCATAGATGAAAAGTTCACTAGATGGAAGATCCCCATGCTTAACACACTATTTAACCAAACAGAGTCATCCGTTTTTACTGTTCTTGTAGTAGACTGAGATTGAGGTATTATACCTTTGATAACGCATGAAATTTAGGCAAATATGCCAACGAGAAAATCAAACTGTGGCGGTTTAATTAATCGGCCAATTCAAGCAATGCGACGAGCTGCCTTCATTAATCAATGAAGCCTAAGGTATGACTGTAAAATGAGACACAAATTCTATTTACTGAGTGAGCACCAACAGCTTGTTTTTACACTCAAACTAGCGGGGATATTTGTCCTGTTTAATATGTGTGTCGCTACCTTGTTATACTTCTGTGGGCTGGTCTTTTTAAGCCTGTTTGTATTTGCTTTATCACTGTCTGTTTTTGCCCCGTTTGTCGACGTGCCAAGTGGGATAAAAAATGGCAGCTTGCTCTATTACTCGCCATTATTGATTGCCGAAAAAGTTAAAAACAACCGCATCACCCTCCACAGTGGTAGCTTATTTGATTACTATTTTACTCTTAATTTCAATCAGCCTGCCGCTGAGCGAAAAAAGCAAGTTTTCAAATGTTATGTCGAAGGGTTGCTTGCATTAATTGCACAATACGAGCAACAGCAACCAACCACATTGCACCTAAAAGCCACCAGCTATATTTTGAATCCACGCACAGCTAAAAAGCTTGGCTTAAAATCTCGCCCGGTCGATCCAATTCAGCGTTTAATTTTATATTTTAATATCATAAACTTAACAATTTCATTCTCGTTACTAAGAGGCAAGTTAACCTGGCCGAATCTAACTCGCGTTTATACCTTTGAAGGCACTTTAAATCAGTTAATCGCCAACAAGGCTTATTTAGTTGCACTTAAAAATAAACTTTAGGATGGCGTCAGCATTCAATGTGCCCAATTACTCGGATTATCTATCGATTCACCCTTACTAAATAAAATAACTCTGAAGGTTAATGACAAGGTCTGTCCACTGTCTTGAAACGTTTTATTCTCTTTTAAATACACGCAGCTTAACTTAAGATAAGCCATCTGGCTGTCTATTCTAAAAACGTCTGTTCGATTTCAAGTGGGTAAATCTAGGTGACTTCTGTACTGAGTCAGAGATTTTTTTGAGCAACTCAACGATTAACACATCAGTGCTAAACTATTGCACGTTAACCTAACGCTGAGAGCATTGACAATGACAGCCTGATATAAATTTAGTATTCGGTTTTGATGTTCGACACACCCGCAATTCATCATCGCTACAATCACAGAGAAACAAGGACAGACTTTGCGACCACTTACACGCCAAGATAATTTTATATTTCTCACTTTTGCGCTAGTGCTATTGTTGCTTGGTACTGCATTAGCTCAACAGTTTTTTACTGATTATATTCAACGTTTAGTGCAGTCTGCGACCATAGTTACCTTGCTGGTGGCAGTATGGGGCATTGATTCGAATGATTTCGTACTCCGTAAAACGTATTATTTTCCTGCAGCCATTGTTATATTTTCTCTGATCAGTGCGTGGTTAGATAATGCAGGCTTTGATCAGCTTTATTTATTATTACTGCTCAGCTTTTTTATCTCTACGGCTCTGCGCACCGCAAAACAAGTTCTCTTTAGTGGCGAGATTGATCTCAACAAAATTCTCGGCGCTATTTGTATTTATATTTTGATCGGGTTAATTTGGGCAGTATTATTTACATTGCTTCAGCTTAATTTTCCGCACTCGTTCAATAACATTAGTGATGTCAGCTCATGGTTTGAGCTCTTTCCTGACTTTATATACTTTTCATTTGTCACGATCACCACTCTCGGCTTTGGTGATATTTCACCAACTCTGCCATTAGCCCGATTTTTAGTCTACTTTGAAGCCATTGTCGCACAATTTTATATGGCAATATTAGTCGCCAGCTTGGTCGGTTCACTGATGTCTAATACGGCGTTAAAAGCATCCAAAAAAAATAAATAATTACTCGCTAATCACGCGAATACGTAAGGAATACGTAAGGAATACAAATGAGTCACACAAGCGAAGAGTCTACTAAGCTTACCAATCGTCACATCATTGATGTTGCGATTAAACTCAGTGCCATTGCATTGATTGCAATATGGTGTTTTATGATAGTTAAGCCCTTCTTTTTAATTGTATTATGGGGAGCCATTTTAGCGGTCGCTTTGCACCCTTTACATAACAAACTTAGCAAAAGCCTCCAAGGCAGTAAAAATCTGGCTTCTGTTATCATTGCCGTTGTGGGTACGTCACTGATTGCGGTGCCTTCGGTCAATATTGCCTCCTCAGCGTTTGATTCTGCCCATCATGCTTATACCGCCCTTGAAGAAGGCACTTTGACCATTCCACAAGCGAATGAAAAAATTAAAGAGTGGCCATTAGTTGGCGAAAAAATGTATCAACTTTGGCAAGACGCTTCGAAAGATCTCGAAAAAGTCGCACGACAGTTCTCTGAAGAAATTAAAGAGTTTTCTGGCACCTTACTTCGCGCTATTGCGGGCATTGGTGGCGGTATACTGCAATTTATTATTTCATTAATCATTGCAGTCGTGTTTATGACTAAGTCAGAGCTAATGCATCAAGGGTGCAGCCTTTTTATGCGGAGGTTAATGAACGAAAATGGTGAAAGAGCCATCAATACCACCATCGCCACGATTCGCAGCGTAGCAAGCGGTGTATTAGGTGTGGCTGTTATTCAAGCCATTTTATCAGGGATTGGTTTACTAATTGCCGATATTCCTGCTGCCGGGCTTTGGGCAATAGCCGTGTTAATTTTAGCTATCGCGCAATTACCCCCTATTTTAATTTTAGGACCTATCGCGGCGTATTACTTTTCGGTTGCCGATACAACACCAGCCGTTATTTTCTTAATTTTCAGTATTGTGGTCAGTATGAGCGATGCAGTACTCAAGCCCTTATTGCTTGGCCGGGGCATGGATATTCCGATGATCGTCATTTTATTAGGCGCGATTGGCGGCATGTTACTGTATGGCATTGTCGGATTATTTATTGGCGCAACCTTGTTAGCTTTAGGCTACGAATTACTACAAGATTGGCTTAATCACGCGCAACACGCTCCCCCGCAAAATGCACATCACGGCTGAGCAAACATATAAACATTAGCATTTTAAATAATTTAATAACGAGCAAAGTATGACTGAACACGATAATCAAGAAAAAAACGTAACGTCTGTAGACACCGTTGAGCCTGTAAAAACAGAAAAAGCCGACTTTACCCAAAAACTGACTAAATGGATTTTACTGATTTCGTTAGTTTATTTTGTTTGGTACGTCGTCAGTGACCGTTTAGCCCCTCAAACCAGTGAAGCACGCGTCCGTTCTTTTGTCATTCCTATCGTGCCTGAAGTTCCGGGCAAAATTAGCAAAATCCATATTGCTGGCGATAAAGCAGTCAAACAGGGCGAGTTATTATTTGAAATTGAAGATTATGATTACCAACTTGCTCTCGAACAAGCTCAAGGTAACCTTGAGCTTGCCGGGCAGGATGTGGGCGCCAATACCGCGGCGGTGGCTGCAGCCAAAGCCAATGTCGAAAAAGCAAAAGCCGATTTAATTGCCAAAGAAGCCAACGCGAACCGAATTTTTGCTGTCGAAGCAAAAGGCGTCGTCTCAAAAGCACAAGGAGATCAAGCCCGTGGTGTGTTAGCCGCAGCGCAACAAAATGTACTCAACACTCAAGCATCTTATGAACAAGCTCAAAAACAACTCGGTCAAGAAGGGCAAAAAAATGCCAAAATTCAAAATGCATTAGCTGCGTTATCGCAAAGCCAACTGAACTTAGCTCGTACCAAAGTGACAGCCCCGAGTGACGGTGTCATTTCTTATGCAAAAATTAATGTCGGGCATTATGCTACTGTTGGTAGCAAAATTATGACCTTCATTGACACTGATTATTTTTGGATTGAAGCCTCATACCGCGAAAACAACTTAGGCAATATTGAAAAAGGCAACCCTGTTGATATCGTCTTAGACTCTGCGCCTGGTCATATTTTTAACGGTGAAATTGTCAGTGTCGGTTACGGTGTAAGTTTTGATAAAAGTGTTCCAGGCGAGTTGCCGACCCCTCAAAAATCAACTGGCTGGATGAGAAGTGCGCAGCGTTTCACCGTGATTATTAAATTTGATAAATCAGTCAATAAGTCCTTATTACGTGAAGGTGGCCAAGCCGATGTAATTACTTACACAGGTGACAACTGGATATTAAACACGCTAGGTAAAGCATCCATCTGGATCACGAGTAAATTGGCTTATTTGTATTAATTCACACAACAATGCGTTTAAAGGTACCCTATTATGACCTTTATTAATCAGTATGTGGGCCGATTGGCCCCCTCCGATATAAAAAGCTTACGACTGATTGTTGGCGTGGTGTTAGCTGTGGCTATTGCATTTGGCTTTAATTGGCCGTTTGCTTTCATCATGCCTGTATTTGTGGCTAAATTCTTAAGTAATAACACACCCAAAGTGCCATTTAATAAACTGGCATCGCTATTTTTAATTGTGGTGATCGCCATTTTGTTAGGCAGTCTGTTAACACGTATGTTATTACCTTTTCCTGCCGTGTTTATTCTGATTATCACCTTATTGATTTTTTGGATTTCGTATTGGAATAATTCCGGCGGGAATGAACTGGTGATCACCATGTTGTTAGTAGGATTAACTGCGATGCCTGTATTAGGCGTCATTGATCTTCGCTTAGCCCAAGTATTTACCTATGGGTTTTTATTTTCATGTTTTATGTCACTGTTATTGACCTTGGTTATGCACGAGTTGATCCATGATAAGCCAGATGCTTCGACGTCTTTACAGCACCATGAAAAATCAAGCCATAGCGATGAAAATAGATCCTTACCCAACAAGCCCACAGCCATTAAGCTAGCACTGATCAGCACCTTGATGATCATGCCTGTTGCAGGGTTCTTTTTAGCGACAGAAAACACCTCAATACTGGTATTAATTTTTGTTGCTATTTTGGCGCAAAAACCCGATTTAGTGGCCGGTATTAAGGGTTCAAAAGCATTATTAGTTGGCAATACTCTCGGTGGGATTATCGCAGTGCTACTGTATAATTTACTGCAAATTGCGCCTAACTTTTCGTTTTTATTGCTGTTATTTGCACTCAGTACAGCACTATTATCACTGTTGATTTTCAACGAAAAACCCACAGCGCCCCTGTATGCGATGGCACTGGGTACAGTGATTATATTGGTTGCAGGTGCAAGTTCCGGCGCATCAGATGCCGACGAGAAGTTTTATGCCCGCATCATCCAAATCGGTTGTGCGTGTGGTTATATTGTCTTGGCCACTATTTTAGCTAACCCTTTGCTGAAAAGACTCAGTCAAACCTAAAACGGACTAACCCAAGTGCACACGTTTGAGTGTTCGCTTGGGTTTTTATTTTCTCCCCTTCCTACTAACTCTGACCAATGAAGTAATCACAGCAAAACAACGCCAAGCCAAACGTGCCAAGCGCTGCAAACCCGCTTGAATTATTATGCGAACTGTTCGACGATCTGGTTAGCAACAAGAACAACCGACAAGGCGAGCAGCCCCGACATTAAATAGTTTAAAGCAATTCGGCTTTTTGGACTGTTAAGCGCATTTTTTAGCTACGAGCCAAACATTAACCAAACACCCGCACATGGGAAAGAAATCAAGAAAATGTAGCCACTATCATTAAGTTTTGGCTGATGAATTTTGTTTTATATCCTGAGCGACCAGTTCTTCTCTTAATCCATCATGCGCATGGTGGCGCTCAATAATGCGTTTACTTGCGTGCTCTTGCCTTCATTAAATAAAGCTAGAACAGCAGGCCTGTTTGTTGGCTTTGTTAAATGTGCGATGTTCATCCGAGCGGATATTACGCATGGAACAAACTAAAAAGCCGCTCGCACTGGAGGGCACGAACGGCTTGGGGTAATACTGCTTAACTTTATTATTCCACCACTAAAGCGCGTCCTTTTCGTTGCCCAATAGGCGCAACAGCCCTCACATTTTCAGCTGATGTGGGTGGTTCTGCGGAGTCATAAATATGCCAACGTCCGTCTTCATCTTGATATTCAATAGCAATCCCGGGATAAGGCGTAAATGCATTGAGCTTTGAGTTTTCAATACGCGCAGCCACACTCGGTAAACGATAAAAGCGTCCTGCATGGCTGAGCTTGGCTAACTCTTTAAAACCCACTAAGGCGGCAAAACGCTGCCAATCAGCTGCTCGTTGTTGTTGCATTTTTGGTGTAAATTGACCACTTTTAGAGTTGTACACGGCCCCTTGTTGGTTATACGCCAGCTCCCATGGGGCCTGATGCCAAGCGCGCTCTGCCAGCGCCAGTAAACGCGGATACATCATGTATTCTGCTTGGCTGTCGCTGCGCATTAACTCTGACCATAAATGCCCCTGTATCCCATAAAATGGCTTTTTCCTGACAGATTGTCGGTCATCAGCGCTGTAATCATGGGCCTTCACTGATTGCCAAATTTCTGCATGGGCGGGCAAATTGTCAGGCATAAAATCAAACACTTTTTGACTGTCGACCGCGCGGCTCGCCCAGTGGTTTCCCGGCTCTTGTGGGTGCGATTGATATGGAAAATCAAAATAGGTGACATCTGGGCTCGATAGCACCACATCCCAACCTTGGTTGGCGTGTTGGTGTGCCACAGAGTGACCATTTTCACTCAATGTCGCCCACGCATTCGATTGGACATGTGTCGGCATGTTTGACACATTCACATCACTCATACCATCGCTCCAGCCCGCTACTTTCAGCCCTTTTTTTGCCACCATCGCACTGACTTTTTCAATAAAATAACCATTAAACGAGTGAAGTTCAGGGTGTTGCTTTTTAAGCGCTGCGCAACTGGGTGAGTTCACCCAAGCGCCTGCGGTTTCATCGGCACCAATATGGTAGGTTTTAAACGCGACTCCTGCTTGTTGGTGCAGCACCTTCACTTCATCTAAGACTTTGTTTATAAAGTGATAGGTTGAGTCTATGCATACATTCAACGTATTATCATTATAGTGTTGAATAGAGCTGTATTTAGTGGTATCGCTTGGCTCAACTAACCGATATTCAGCAGCTTCTTTGGCTTTTCCTTGAGCTTGTAGACGCGAAAAACGCGCTTCCATGGCAATCATGGCAGCTCGCGAGTGCCCAGGCATATCAAGGGATGGGATCACTTCAATAAAATGCGCTTGAGCTGCGCGTAAAATTTCGATGTAATCATCTGCGCTGTAAAACCCATTGATTGATGCATCTTGATCTAACCCGGCACCTAATTGAGGCAATAAACATTGCTGCTCTGTGACATCGAAACAGCGAGTAGCCCCCACGTCAGTAAGCTCGGGCAAACCATTGATGGCTAAGCGCCAGCCTTCGTCATCAGCTAAATGCAGGTGCAGTTTATTGAGTTTATACGCGGCCATTTGTTCGAGCGTATCGAGGATAAATTGCTTCGAACGAAAATTACGGGCCACATCTATGTGCATACCGCGAAAGGCGTAGCGTGGTGCATCATTCATCGTCAGTGCGGGTACCACTAAGTTGTCTAAACTGACCAATCCCGCAATGCTTTGCAGTGCATAAAACACCCCGTTTGTGGCATTAGCACGAATGGTTACTTGCGACGATTCAAGTGTTAGTTGGTAAGCCTCATTTGCCTGCGTCCCTAAGTCGAGAGAAATGACAACGGGGATCCCTTGGGCATTTTGCGAAATACCCAGTCGTTCCAAACGGTCAATGGCCGCACTCAGCTGCGCTAAAATTGTCGGATTGCCTTTGAACTGCAGCCCTTGCGCTAAATTAACCTTGGGCTGCTTTAAACGCGTTAGTTGCTGCGGTTTGGGGATCAAACTCAACGGCGCTTCGCTTAAGATAGGGCGTTGATAATGGTCGTATAAATACTGCGATCCCATCCAAGGCGTAGCATCATCCTGTGATGTATGTAATTGCTCGACGGTTAAAAATGGCGCGAGGTACGGCTGTGTTTCCAATAGTGTCTCTGGATCTTGCTTTACTTTGGTACTCGCTATCACACGGCTTTGTAGCCCTTCGCTGGCCAATATATAGTTTGGCAAAAACTCTGAGCGGGTAATTTGCGAGGCTTGAGTATAAAACTCAATACTCAGTGGTGTATTGGCTGTTAGCCCGCCAAACGCCGCTGTTGGGCTCAGCTGATGTAAATCGCCATTAAGGTGGGAAATGGTTAATTCACCCACTTCGCTGAGGTAGATTGGCATGAGTTGGCTAAAGTAAATCGCCCAATCAGTACGATTCACGTTAAAGGGGGCTTGCAGCGTCAAACGCGAAAGGTAACATTGCGCTTGATGAGGGGCAGGACACGATTTAGGTTTGGCTGAAATCAATTCATAGTGCACGGATAAATTCGCAGCCAAAGTATCTAACTCATGCTGTGTCGGTGCCACTGCCTGTACTTTTACGCATATTAAGCACAATAAAGCCTGTAAACCTAATATTTGCTTACGCATATGTCACCTCTTGCTGTACTTGTCTGGCGATATAATTGTTATATAACGCATGACTGCCTAATAATGGGGCATTGTCGCCTAATTCACTTACGCGAATATCTAGCGATGCTAAAATAACAGGGTTAACTAAATCGACTAAATGCCGCTGAACACTGGGTAAGAAAAACGGTGCAGATTGCGCCACAGATCCCCCCAGCACCACCACATCCGGATCAAACGCTAGCACGACATGAGCAATAGCATGGGCCAAATGAAATCCAAAGTCGTCAAATAGCTGCAAAGCTTGTGGGTCGCTATTCAGTGCTTGCTGATAGATAGTTTTCCCAATCAAACCTTGGCGCTTAAAATATTGCCCTGAGGTAAAGTGTTCAATGATCCCTTGTTGGTAGCTAAAGCTGCCAAACTCGCCTGCGGCGGCATGTTTGCCAGTGTATAATGCACCATTTAAAATCAATCCAGCCCCTAAACCTGTGCCTAAACAAATCCCTATCAAATTCGTCTCATGATCATATTCACCCTGACAGAATTCTCCCATTGCAAAGCAGTTGGCATCATTATGAACTAATACGGGCAAATTAAATGCCTGACCAAGCACATGTTTTAACTGTACGTTTTTCCAATTAGGGATGTTGACCGTTTCAATAACTTCCCCTGTCTCCATCACCACCATGCTCGGCACACCAACTACGATCGCCTCGCACGTTTCATCAATGACTTGCGCTATGATTTCGCACAAAAAATGATTTGTTTGCTCTTTTGTAGCCGCGCCATCGACATCAAAATATGCCTTACTTTTAATTTCATTGGCCGACACTTTAGCAACCAATGCTTTGGTGCCGCCTAAATCGACACACAATAACGTTTGTGACATTACAGACCCTTTTGTCCTAAAAAAATACACCCAGCGCGTTTTATTAACTATTTTGCGCCAAAGGGGCCGTTTTCTCTGCTGTTTTAACCGCAACCCGATGATTTGTTACCAATGGTTTAGCCCAAAGCCCAACACTCAATATGTATCCAAGTGGGATTAAGAGGATCAGCAGAGACATTTGTAAATTGCCCGAAAGATCACTGATAGCCCCAACGATAGGCGGAGCGATTGCACCGCCAACAATCCCGGTACATAAAATCCCCGACACCGCACCATGACCTTTAGTTACAGAATTGAGTGCCAACGAAAAAATCACCGACCACATAATGGATAAGAAAAACCCCACGCCCGCAAAGGCCAACATTGCAAGGTCTTTATTGGCAAAGAGTGCTGTCATTAAGCTCGCAAATGCACCGACGCTAAAAGCTATCAATACGTGTTTTGCATCAAAAATCTTTAATAAAACAATCCCGAGCAAACACCCCAAAGTCAGGAACAGCCAAAACTGACTCACCACTTGTGCGCCTTGCGTACTCGGATCGACTTGGTGGTAACGCTGTAAAAAGACTGAAATAGAATTCGCGACTCCTTGCTCCAGCGCTACATAGGCAACAATGGCGAAAAAGAACTTAATCACTGTGGCATCTTTAAATAACACTAAGCTATGGCTTAAATGGCTGCGTTCACTGCAGGTTCGGTCGGCGTTGCTATCAATACGCATCACACTGATGACCACCAACATAACTAAACACAGCAACGCAAATAACACATACATGCTCAACCACGTCATGTTGTCCGGTACTAACTGTAACAACCATGCTGTACTGGCGTTGTCTGTTGTAATAATTGCGCTGTACACTAAAGGAGATAAAGTAGCTGCTGCGCCAAACATTAACTGTGCAAGCACCGACAGCACAGCAAAATGTTTAGCCCCGCCACTGCTCCTAAGTAGTGGGTTAATCGCAACTTGTAATAACGCCATTGCCGTGCCAATTAAAAACAAGGCCACCATGGCTATTGCGAAGACAGGCCACATGACAAATAGACCACTGCCGCACAAGGCGAGTAAAAATGCCACCAGCATGACCCTTTTTTCTCCAAACATTTGCACCAATATTCCTGCTGGGATCGACATCACGCCATACGCGGCAAAAAAGGCAAACGGAAAAAAACCCGCCAAGGTTAAGCCAATGTCATAGCTTTGGATAAGTGCTGGAAAAATAGGTGCCAGTAAATTGGTTATAAACGAAATAACAAAAAAGGTGGCAATAACCAACAGCACAACTAAATAGTTTTTTTTCATACTAAATTTCCTAAAAAAGTGAAGAGAGTGGTGATTGCAAACTGTTTGTGGGCAGACAAACAAAATGATTCAAGGGTATTTGATTAATCACCACTCTTAATGAGGAGAGAGGGAGCTCTCAAACTATTGATGTCTAGTCTGACAGTTGAAACGGGCTTGTGCGGCACTCAACTATGGAATTTTGATACTTTTCAACCCTCTTTATTTCGTAAATCGTTAAACTGGTGACACTGTTACAAGTTTCAGCAAAATCAATCACTCTATAAGTGATGAATTATTGTTTTATCACGGCTTTATTTACATTAAACCTAGCCAAAATTGAGTATTAAAACGGTACGCAGCACACAACCTCTGATAGTTATCTATCCATTTCACACAATTTTTTTATACTGAACCTTAAAATTAGCGCATTAAATAAACGCAACAACGATAGATTAATACCAAAGGAGAATAGAGAGGTATCACTCAGTTTGATACAAACTGTTCAAATAGTATTTACATTTTTAGCAAGCCAAGGAACGAATCATGCGTGCAATGTGCGAAAAAGTCATCCCGAATACCAACTCGTCATGGCGCTATTGCAAATACAGCTTAGATTTCATTCCTTTTAATTGGCACTATCACCCTGAATACGAAATTTGCTTAACACTAAATAGCAAAGGGGTCTGCCATATTGGCGATTACATTGCACCTTATGCTGAACTCGATCTAGTGATCCTTGGGCCCGACTTGCCACACACTTGGCAGTCCTCACCCAATTCAGATAACACAGAGCAAGTTGTTCATGTGGCACAAATTCCAAAAAAATGGCTCAGTCAGCATGTGCTCAATAATCCAGAGCTGGCAGTATTAGAAGATTTATTAATTAGTGCGCAACGCGGGCTAAAGTTTTCAACTCAGACTGCCCGCATTGCTAAAACGTATTTTGAACAAATAGAACAAAGTGAGCCTTTTGAACAATACCTAGGTTTAATGGGATTACTGCGAGCAATGAGTAAAGAAACCCACACCAGTATTCTTTCGAGTGCGACTTTTTCAGTCTCTATCTACAATCATCAGGCACAAGATAAATTCGATAAAGTAATCGATTATATTTACCAACATTACACTGACTCACTGTGTGCAGAGCAATTGGCTACCATGGCACATATGAGCACCAATCATTTTCATCGCTTTTTTAAAAAGAGGATGGAGCGCACATTAACCGAGTTTATTAACCAACTTCGTATAGGTAAAGCGTGTAAATTGCTCGTCAACACTAACCAATCAATTACCTCGATTAGTGATCAGTGTGGGTTTAAAAATATCTCTAATTTTAATCGTCGTTTTTTAAATCTAAAAGAAAGCACGCCTAGCCAGTTTAGAAAGCGACTTAGACAAAAGTCATTAGTTTAAATCACCATACTGCAGCAAAATTCATTCTAAAAGTGGCAAACTTCCTAAAAAATGCTGATTTTAGTAGAGTTCAATGGATGAAACTTGACCACAACAAATTTAATGGGTACAACTTACTAGCCGATTATTTACAAAAATAAGGATGTACTGATGAAAGGTCGTTTACTTAGCATGCTTAGTGCACTGACGTTGACTGTGTCGGGTTGTTCACTTTTACCTATTGAAACGGATGTTAAAGAAGGATTTGTTCGCATTAAAAGCCAACATGATTATACACCGAATAGAGGTGAATCAATTTTTCTGTTTTGTCATAAACAACGGGTGATTGAACACGAAACTAACCGGGAATACCCAGCTGGGCAACACAATTTATGGGTCATGGTGAATGTGTCCGATGCTGTAAATAACGCTAGCGGGCGCGAAGCCGTAGTGAACTTCAATGTCAACCTTGCGGCAGGAAGAAAGTACATTTTTAACAGTGAAATGTTAGAAAAAAATGCAGAAATGGCGGTATGGATAGAAGATTTTGACAGTGCAGAAGTCGTCTCACCGATAGTTAAAACAACGCTTTTGAATCCAAATCTGGTTCCCTACCAGCTACGAAAGAAACAGTGTGAGAGCAGCAGCGTTTAACCACCTCTAGATAATAACCCCTTTGATGGCTGTTACTTGTGTTTAACAGCCAATAACCTTATTTTCAGTCCACATCAAATTAAGACAATGTTATGTGCTGAAGCTCTTCTTTTGAGAGTAATTCTTTGAGTCGAAGTTTGATGGCGTCGGCATCACCGCTGAGTTTAAAGTCATAACCTTGACCATTGTCATCTAAGATCACACTTAAATACTCATCAAGGACCGTCAGTTTCGAGATGCGTGCTATTTCTATGTTTACAGGCTCGCTGAGCATCGAGGGTGACACATGCTGATGACAGATGTTGAGGGTATTTTGATTACGTAAGAGTAATGATGTGAGTTGATTGGCAAGCTGAAATTCTCTTGATTGCTTAACTGCATACGTAATGAAGAATGACGTCCCAGAAAACGTCCCCAGTAGAAACACTGGGTAATCAAAGCCGACAAAAATAATAAAGGCAATACAAAGCAGCAAAAATACCACTCCCAGAATCAAACTAATACTTTGCCATTTATTTTCAAACATACATATCCTCTTCCATCACGTTTAGGTATGCCATCTCATTACACTCCCAACCCGCATTTTTAGTTATTAAGCTTATGACTAATTTATCACTGCTAAAATCTTAATACGTAAAATAGCGACCAATGACCAAAAACATTACATCGCTTCAACCATGGCTTTAATTTTGGCCGCTTTTTCAAAGTGATCGAGTTGATGGGTTTCAATCCACCACGTAGCTGCTTCCATTAATAATGTCGGATTATCATTTTTATTCGCAAAAAATGCGTAAAAAGAGACTCCAACTGACTCCCCTTTTGCGGCTATTTTCTTATCACAAACGGTGATGATTTTTTGTTTCAATATTGGATTCATTATGTATGTCTTATTCGTGTGAGGAATCACTGGGATTAAATACTTGCTGGCAGCGTAACTCAACCGTGTTACCTTGCAGATCATTGATATAAATAGACTGAGTAAAGTCCATTGCAACAGATCAATCGCATTATATTTTCAGCAACGATAAACTTTAAGTCGGATTTTAATGAGAATATACAAGCTCAATTCTTCTTTAACTCAATAAGAGCATACCTGCATAAAAACCGGCGTACAAGGCGTTTGCCATGATTAGCTTTATAAAAAAAGTTCCACTACCAAAATTACAACTCCCAAACAGTGTAAAGTAAATCGTCATTAAATTATTGAATAAAAAACAATACATATAACTTCAAAAATGCGTTTGATGATGATGGTTGTGAGATTAATACCAATCTTTTTATCACCTACCCTCCGTATAATTAAGCTAAAACCAACCATCCTAGCTCTTGCACCACAAATATTATTCTAATTTACAACTCTGTGCTGAAATTATAACTTACAATATCTGAATAATAAGTGCGTCGGTTTTTTTTACACAAATATCCTTTAGACTAAAACCATAATTGTAATGCATTGAAATAAAACAAATAAAAATACTGGCTTGATTATTGCAAAATATTTAAAAGTTAAAGAATTGCCTACATCAACAGGACCAAAACATTATGTTAAGAAAAATTATCGCTAGTCTTTTCGTCAGCGTAGCTTCATTTTCAGCCTTAAGCTCTCCAATTACCTTAGACTCGAGAAGTATTGATTCTACTTTAGATAATACTGACTTCATTAGCTCATGGAACAACCAAACATCATTAATAAACTCACAAACATTAAGTTCTTTCAACAATCACCAGACAGGCAATAGTGCAATCAATCGATTATCTTTCGATTTTAGTTTAGCTAGTATTGGCTCCTGGGGCTTTCAAGCAGGGTTAGATGCAGGTTTTGGTGCTGCTTTTTATTTAGATGGAAACCTCATCACTAACCGTACCGATGATTTATGGTGGCAGTCAAGTTGGTTTAATGCAGATGTCATCAGTGCAACTGATGTCTCAATTTCTTCAGGCAACCACACATTTGAAATTTACTGGGCTGAAAACTGTTGTAATGGACCTAGTAGCGTTCGTTTTACGGCTGACGGTCAAAACTGGCAAGCATTAACTTCAGAAAATTTGAAGTCATCATCAGTGCCAGAGCCTTTAAGTTTTGCTCTACTCGGCCTCGCTTTAATAGGTTTCAGCTTTAGTAGAAAACAGCTTTAATTCATTTCCTGCGTCTTTTACCCTAAAGTGTGAAAGACGCAAATGACTCGCTACTTACTCCGTTGGGAAATGACTTTAAAGACTTACATTAAGTACTGATAAATTTATAAAACGTAAATTCAGTTTGTTTTCCCTTCCGTTCAAAAAATAAGAAAAAGACCGTCAGTTTCTAAAATATTGTTAAGCCAATCAAATTACTATGGGTTAATATTTTTCTTTAATACCGAACTTGGCAACAACTCTTAAAGCTAATTGTATGAAGTTTGATCAACGCAATGCAAAAAACTAAATTTTAATAATTAATAGTTCGCCAATTTTAATTTATTAGTTACAATCTAAGCCTGATTTGGATATCACACTTTTTGGACTCACGGATGCAGACCACCTATTTAGAAGCTAAGCCCTTAGCGGCTGCTTTTTTTATCGTATTATTTATTACTACACTCTGTGCAGCTATCGCACTGCTATTTACCAATACCCCACATCTGACTTTTGGATTACTCGGTTGTGCAGGGATATCAATCATTCACGCAAACCATCGTTTAGGACGTTATAAAACCAAGCAACACGCATTTAGGCAACGTATGCTCTGCGTCGTGCTGTTTACTGTTTTCTTGTTCTCAATCACCTTGATAATTAAGTGATCGGCACTGAGTGAGACGAATAACTCAATAAATATTCTTTTTGCAAATAGAGAATGTGGCAGTTTTTACCTACACTGAAATATTTAGGCGCATTAGGCTAACAATGAAACTCAGGCATTCACTCCATTTATCCCAGTTATTCAGTGTCTTAACCTTAATAGTTTTTGTGACCTGTGCATTTTTTCTCTATAGAAATGATTCACAAGCCACACTCATTCATCAGCAATTACTCAGCTTACAAAAAGCAATGTATAATGTCACATCGTTAGATACTGAGTTTTTAAACAATAAGGGCGCTGATACGACTCAACAAATCGAGCAACATTTTCAAACTTACTTACAGACAAAAATATTGTTAAGTGAAAGTTTAGTTAAAACCCGAACCCCTATTCTGTTATTAGAGCAATTAGATTCTTCAGTAAAAGAGTACCAAAAAACACTTTACAAAATCATTGACTTACAAAAAGAAATTGGTTTTACAGAAGAATTAGGGCTCAGAGCAAAATTTAGACATGCTGTCCATGCATTGCAAACCTACAGTCAAAACCTTAACGATAAAACATTCGAAATATTAATACTTGAAATTCGCAGACGCGAAAAAGACTACTTATTAAGAATTGATGAGCAGTATCTAACGTTACATAAGTCGTTAATCAATCAAGCTAAAAGCTATCAGAGCAACCAACTGGGCGCGACATTAATAGCCGATTATCAACAAGCATTCGAACGATATTTAATTCTACGCAGAGAGCAAGGGCTCAATACACACAGTGGGTTGATAGGTCAAAATTTTCTCACCAAAAAAAGTATTGAAGAACAAACCGCCAGCCTGAGTAAAATGATTAACCACACGCTAGAGCAATACACTTACAATACGCTCATAACAGCTTTAATCATTCTCTTTGTTTCCATTTTTAGCACGATTATTTTATCTAGCTTAATTCATCGCCGAATTGCCGAAAGCTTTTTTAAAATGAACTCGTTGTTGGCTAAAATTACCACAGATAATAACTTTGTATTGCGTTCTGATTTAAAGGGAGATGATGAATTAACTGAGTTTTCGAATAATCTTAATGAACTGATTAGCCATGTAGAAGAGTTGCTCGCCAAGTTAAACAAAGCCCAAGACCGCCTCGTAGAAGACGCTAAAATGGCCAGTTTAGGAACCATGGTCAATGGCTTTGCTCACGAGCTTAACACGCCATTAGGCATTGTCATCACATCAGAGTCTCATCTAAGGCATAAACTGCAAAATTTAAAACTCAAGTTATCTGACGGTACATTAAAAAAAGAGCACCTCGACACCTTAATAAATGAAGCAGACATGGGATTAAACTTAATGGAGTCCAATTTAGAACGTTGTGCGTCGCTCATTACCAATTTTAAGCAAATCGCAGTCCATCAACAATACGATGAATTAGTGGAGTTTAACCTTTTAGACCAAATAAAAAGCGTTTTCCAATCCTATAACCATGAATTAAACAAACATAATGTCACATTTGAACTCAATATCCCTGATAATTTGCTCGTCCATAGTTATATTGGCGCATTTAATCAAATCATAGGCATGTTAATCAACAATAGTTTAAAACATGGCTTAATACCTGATAAAGCCCTCCATATTGAAGTACTGATCAAATTAGTATCCGGTGCGTTGCATTTTCGTTTCTCTGATAATGGCATCGGAATCGAAGAAGCAATGTTAAAAAGAGTATTTGACCCATTCGTCACCACTAAGCGCGGTGCAGGGGGGACAGGATTGGGACTGAGTATTATATACAGCCTAGTTACACAAAAGTTGCAAGGGGAATTAGAACTACAAAGTGTTGCAGGTGAAGGAATTGTGTTTTATATGCACTTAGCGAATATTGACTATCGCTATTTTTTTGAAGATAGCTAAAAGTGGGAAGCCCAGAAAACGATGATTAAGGGCCACTGAATAATTACGCAGTGTAAAGCGTGTACACTCTCTGATATTCGCAGAATAAAAACAATAAAATTAAAATAAATACAACATCTTATATAAATATAAAATCATCGACGGCTACCTATCGACTTTCATCGATAAGTAGCCGTATATTTTGTGCCTAAAATAATAAAATACCATTTCAGAAATTGAACAGCCACGTTGACCTGGGTTTAGTCTCGTTGGTATAAAGCTTCAATGGTACTCGACGCTAATGAGTTAGCATTGATCATATAACCGGCCAATGCTCCTGATGCGTCAGCGGGTAATTCAAGCTTTTCGACTGATAACGCATGGACAGTAAACTGATAACGATGCACACCATGACCTTGCGGTGGGCATGCCCCTCCAAACCCTTTGATACCATAATCATTAGCGATATGATTGGCCTCACTGATCTTCGCAGTTTCGCCAGCGCTGCCCGCACCTCGATCAAGTTCTGACGTTGATTTATTAATATTCACGACTTGCCAGTGCCACCAGCCGCTGCCAGTAGGCGCATCGGGATCATAGGCAGTGATAGCAAAACTCTTGGTGCCTTTTGGGGCGTTTTCCCATTTAAGATGAGGAGATAAATCGTCACCTGTGCAACCAAATCCTTTAAATTCATGTACCTTACTCATAAATTCACCTTGCTTAATATCATTGCTAGACAAAGTGAACGAAGCGGCAGAGACACTCGCTGACATCCCGAGAGCCAGAAATGAGGCAATCGTCATCGGTTTATTCATCATAATCATCCTTTTAAATTGTAAACTGAGTAATGAGTTCGGTACCCAACACATCAACTTTTATAAATAAAGCGCCATCAGGCAACGTAATGACAGCCAAACTATCATAGGAAAACAATCAATGCGTTGAGTGTTATGCACACAGAATGTACCATAAAGTTAATCTATTTAAATCGAATAAACAGAATGTTACACAGACTTTTTTCTTCAACGAAACAAGGAGCGTGGTCGGCAATCGCGATGATCATTATAATTGCTGTTGCCGGACCTGAGGTATTGATTAGTTTAGAGTTGATGGCTTTAGTTGAGATGATCGGCGCATCTACATTTGTCATGGCCTATATCAGTGGTTTTATGTTGTATCTGAGTCCTTGCTTGAAAAAGCTGGTCGATTTTGAGCGTCACAGTGATTGGTTTTACCCTAGCTGGACGGCGCTTAAAACTATGCCAAGCCTAGTAATTTACTGCTTGCCAGAGCGACTCACCACCCTCAGCTTTGTGGGTATGATGTTATCGGCAACCGCCTTGTTGTGTTGGCAACAGTTAATGCAATAGCTAGACGGTTCACATCAATAATACAGCCCACTCACCGGGCTTTGACTTAATGTGAAAGTAATGACAGCTCAATAACAGCTTTCAGCTCATTGAGCGCAGCCACAGAAAAACCACGGTCATAAAAGTACAAGATCTCACCCGCTCGGTTAATTAAAATCACTCGCGTATTATTCGGGTTTTCGTTACCAGTAAACTGTTGTACGGCATCACCGTCTTTATAAATGGTGATGACCCCGCCCCACATTTCTTTTGGGATCCCTTTGCGCATGCCGTTATCAATTAACGTACTAAACATACGCGGTGCCATGCCCTGAATAGTCGGTAATTCATACGTCGGCAGAATGGTATTTGTCATGTCCAAACCAATCAACCAACGGTCAATATCAAATTGGCTATCTTGTTTATAACCAATCAATAATAACGTCTGATCGTGATCAAAATCGTTAGGCAGCCTCATTACAATTTTTTCAAGGCTTTCACCTGACACATCCGGAAACGTCTTGCCAAGCAAGGATTGATTGGGGTACTGAGTCGAGCACCCTGATAAAACAAGCAGTAACAAACCATTTAGCATAATTTTTAACATTTAATATTCTCATCATAAGACTGATTTGGTTAATTTAATACGCATTAACTTGGCAATTCGATCGCCCTAAGATCAACGAACTATAAAAAATAGATGGTATCAATTTCTGATAGAACAAAGCGCAGTAAATTGATTTATAATTATTCGCCACTTTGTAACTTATGCCTCCCCTTGCACGGCATGATCTGCGTTTATTACCCAGTTGTTTTTTTTAAGGATCAGCGCAGCCCTTATTAGTCACTTTTTATATTTTATTTTAGATTAAACCTTAAGTTGGCTAGTTTTTAACCGCACATCTATAGTTACCCATGTTACAGCCGCTCTGACCATAGGAGTCAGAGTTAACATCGGGGATTTAACAATGCATAAACCATCTCATATTAAACGGTTAAGCATCTTAACCACATCATTGCTTCTGGGAACGGTCTCTTCCTTCTCATTTGCAGCCGAAATAGCCGTTATCGTCAATAAGGCCAATAACGCCTCACTCGACAAATCAACCATAGAAAAAATTTTTACTGGCCGAATGAAGTCATTTCCTGGTGGAAGTGTCGCCATTCCCATGAATGCAGCTAGAAGTATGGCAACAAGGGATGAGTTCAATCAAAATGTATTAGGTCGAACTAGCAATCAAATGAACGCTTACTGGTCAAAACTCGTCTTTACTGGCAAAGGTAATATGCCGATGGAGCTCGGATCTGACACAGAGATAATATCAACGATTTCTGCAAACACCGGAGCCATTGGCTATGTAAATGTCTCATCTCTTACTGATGACGTTAAGGTCATTGCCAAATTTTAGAGGCCTCTATGAAAGCGTTTAATAAAACACTAGCCGCCGTGCTTATTTCAGGCGCATGCCTGAGCAGCCAAGCTCATGCAGAAATTAATATTACAGGTTTTGGCTCCATTGTTGCCGGTAAAACACTCGGTACAGTCGACGATCCCTTAAACCCTGGCTCAACCCGAGATGAAATTTTTACTGCTGATTTTTATGATGTTGGCCAATATACCAATGACTTTAGTTTCAAACCCGAAACCGTTTTTGCGTTGCAAGTTGTGGCTGACATGGGTGAAAAACTAAAAGTGACCGGTCAACTGGTTGCTAAAGGAACGGATGACTTTAAGCCCGAATTTGATTGGTTTTACCTCACCTATCAAGCCACCAATGAATTGACACTCATGGCTGGGAGAAGAAACATTCCGATGTATTATTTTTCGGAGTTTTCTGAAGTCAGTTATGCTTACCCTTGGATGCGCCCGCCATCAAACTTATACTGGTGGCAAGTCACTCAATTTAATGGTTTAACAGCAATGTATGACTTTGAATTAGGGGGCTTTTCAAACACCATCAGTGCATTTTATGGCAATGAATATTCAAACGATAATAAGGAAATGAATTATTACGACAAGCTTTATGGTGGCAACGCTGTAGCTGTCAATGAATTCTGGACTGATATTATTGGTGTAAACTGGAATCTATCTGGTGACTTTTTCAACCTTCGTTTTGTTTATTTTCAAAATGATCGAGACAGAGAAACAATCGCGCCCGATGGCAGCATCGCCGATTACACTCCTTTTTCTCAGCAGTTCTTAGGATTAGGTGGCACAATGGATTTGGCGATGTTTACTATCTTATTTGATATGAACATGGTCACCTATGACGATGCTGTTGGCACTGAGTTTCCAACCTATTTGATCTCCGTAGTTTATAATATGGATGAATTCCATCCGTACGTAAGCTACTCCAAAGCTGATCATAAACGCACTAAACAGCCTAATAAGGAAGATTATGAAGAGCATTACTTATTAAGTTACGGTGTTCGTTATGACTTCCACCCAAGTGCATCTTTAAAAATTCAGTACGATCAGTTTGTTGATCAAGGTGATAAAGCAACGGGCTGGGCTTATCATGGTGATGCTGAAGCTATCACTATTGGTGTCGATTTTATCTTCTAACCTCTTGTAAAAAAGGCCAAAACTTGGATGAGCTTGGCCTTTTTTACTTTGGTTATTCACCGCCAAGCTTCACAAACTCAATAATATTAAAACGGGATAATCAGCCCTCCCAGCTAGGTATTCCCAATAGTTAACTTCATTAAATTAACTTAAATTCACTCTTTTAATAAATCTCTTAGTCAGATCTGAGCTTAATTAATAATTTTTCACATCCACTTCACATCCGCATTGTTAAAGTTATTCCTAAAGAACAAACAAGGAATATCCCATGTCATACATAAACAATAAGGTTGTCCGTATTATGCTTATCGTTGCTGCTGTTGTGTTATTAGCCGGTGCCGGCTGGTTTTTTAATTTTACTCTCAGCCCATATCCTGTCACCCCTGAGCAAATCCATGCCCACTATGCTTATCAAACGCCCGATAATTTAGAGTGGCAACAAACAAAACTTGAGGAAAACTATTATGAATTCACCTATAAAACGTTCGATGGGCAAACAGTCAATGGCCGAATAAAGTATCCTAAAACCCCGTCAGAGCTAGCTGAGCCTGTGCCTGTCTTGATTGGGATCCATGCATTAGGGCGCAGTCAAATACGTTGGTTTCAAGATAGCTTTAAAGATCGCCCCACTATTACCCATGTTGATAAAATCACTCAACAAGCACTTAAACAAGGGTATGCTGTCATTGCCATTGATGCGCGAAACCATGGTTTGCGAAAAGATCTCGACTACACCATTGGTGATGTAATGATTGACCTGCATTACTTTGGTAAAAAAGATCCTTATGAGACGATGATCAGCGATACCGTAAAAGATCACCGCGTATTGCTCGATTGGATAAGTCAGCAGCCCCAATTTGATCACACCCAAATCAATGTTGCTGGGTATAGTATGGGTGGGCAAGCCAGCTTATTACTGGCCGGTGTTGATCAACGAATTGCAGCTGTTGCAGCGGTTGTGCCACCTCACCTAGATGATAAAACCGCCTTAGTCGCCCCAAAAAATATCATGACTGGTTTAGCAGATAACACAGTGTGGTTATTCACGGCTAATGACGATGAGTATGCTGAAAAAGCACAAAACCAAGCCTTATTTGATGCAATACCTAGTCAAAGTAAAATTCATTTTCACTTTGACAGTGGTCACATCCTACCCTCAAACTATATCGAAGATTTAACTGACTGGCTGTGATTGTGCAAAGCACCGATTTAAAAATTTTAGTCATCGAAGATAACCCAGATATTTGCCGCAATATCGCTGACTATTTCGAACAACAGGGTGCAAAGTTAGACTTTGCACCTAATGGTGAACTGGGGCTTGCCTTGGGCCTTGAACATTACTACGACTGTATTGTGCTCGATATTATGCTTCCTAAACTTGATGGATTAACCGTTTGTCAGCAATTACGCCTGCAGTCTGCCCGCTATATTCCCATAATTATGATGACAGCCCGTGATTCATTAGCTGATAAACGGATCGGCTTTGGGCTTGGTGCGGACGATTACCTCACCAAACCCTATGATTTAGAAGAGCTATGGCTGCGCTGTAATGCGTTAGCCAAACGCCACGCTCAGCCTTTGGAAACCACACTGAAAATTGGCCCATTAGTCTTAAATTATCAGACAAAACAAGTCTCTCGCGATAATCATGAACTAACACTCCAACCTATTCCTTGGCAAATTTTAAGTATTTTAATGCAGGCCAACCCAAGAGTGGTGGGTCGCACAGAGCTGTGCGATAAAATTTGGGGCGATGATCATACTAATTCAGACGCCCTACGTTCACACCTGTATCAATTGCGAAAAATTGTCGATAAACCCTTCCCTCAACCGCTAATTAAGACCCTGCATGGTATCGGCTTTTGTTTAGCGGCAACGGATACAGTCATCTTATGAAAAACAATCAACTTAGAACAAAAATCATTGGCTTTTTTGTCGGACTAACACTCATCATTAGCGTCCTTTATAGCTTAATGAGTTTTGTGATTGCTTATTATGTCGAAGACCATTTTTTTAGTTCGTTTATCGAGGCAGAAAGTCATGCTATCAGCGCACAAATAAAACAAGGCCTCCCCGCTAAGCCTCGACTCGATTATGTGAGCTATTACCCGCAGTACTCAGCAATGCCGTTAAATGTAAGAGAGTTCCTAGCAAAACATCCGAATCGAAAAGAGTTTGCCCTCAATAATGAGCAATACTTTCACCTTAAACCGTTTGAACACGGTTATTTATTGGCTGAAGTCAGTAATCAATTATTTGTAAGAAGTGTCAAAAATGAACTGCTCTCTTTTTTATTGGCCATTTTTGCTTTTGCTACATTTATCGCCATTGTGATGGGATTTGCCGCTTACCTGATCGCCAAGCGATTATTAAAACCACTCGATGAGTTAATTACTATCATAGAGCAAGTACCGGTTAATACACTCCCAAATGATTTTGCTAAACGTTTTGAAGGCAGTGAGATTGGCACATTTGCGCACACGTTAGAACAAGCTTTGGCCCGTATCGATGCATTTATTAAACGCGAACAGCTTTTTACCCGTGATATTTCTCACGAATTACGCACGCCCATCACCATTAGTCAAGGGGCCATCACACTGTTAAAACAAACGTCATTGAATGATAAACAAGCTAATTTAGTAGCACGAGTCAGCCAAGCACAGCAACAAATCGAGCAAAGCTTAACCACGTTGCTCGCATTAGCGCGAGAGCACAATAAACCACCCGCTCACTCGCGTATTCTGCCACTGGTCGAGCAAAGCATTTTGCAGCAGCACCAGTTCTTAGCCGATAAAGCCATCGAGTTAGTTATTAACATCAAACCGCAAGATACCGCACCGATTGCCGAGTCTCCCCTGCTCATTTTATTAAACAACCTAATTGGTAATGCATTTAAGTACACTCACTCTGGTACAATTGAAATTACTTATTCCCAGCAATCCTTATCAATTAAAGACAGTGGCAACGGCATTAGCCCAGAGCTACAAACACACATTTTTGAAGCCGGCGCTAAAGGAGAAAACAGCCAAGGGATCGGCTTAGGGCTCAATATAGTCAAACGGTTGTGCGAACATTTATCGATAGATTACCAATTAATAAGTACCACAGATGGCAATGAATTCAGGTTCACTTTTACCTAATCTAATACGTTGTCATCTTGCTTTTTGAAGCAACATCCGTTTAAAAAATTAGTCTACACCAGCCTAAAACAAATCGGCCAAACTCTGTTTGGCCGTGGCTCCCTCCATTCTAAGAAAAATCATCCTATTGGGTAATGTATTCTGTAATTACTTGTATGTACTATACTTTCATCTTTGTTTACCACCTTATTTATAGAGCGGCCTAACATATAATGACTATTAACCCACTCGCCTTTGCAATCATCAGTTCTTTCAGTCTCAGCGTATCTGCGGCCAGTTCAGCTAACAATTCAACATCAGGTGCAGAGCCTTCCCCAAGCATTGAACGGCTCACCATTAATCATATTATTGCGCCCAATCATCACAATATAGCAGGGGCAATTGTCGCTCTCGACAGTGCAGAAATTGAGCGACAACGCCCTTTTTCAATCAAAGAAGCGCTCGAAAACATTGCAGGCATAAACGTAGTGGGTGAAGACGTGTTTTCGACCCATTTGAATATTGGTATGCGAGGCTTAAATCCTCGGCGCAGCGCGCGAACATTACTGATGGAAGATGGTATGCCGCTGTATTTGGCACCTTATGGTGACCCGTCAGCCCATTATTCGCCACCAATCGAACACCTTGAAGCCATTGAAGTAGTTAAAGGGTCGGGCCAAATCATCTATGGCCCGCAAACTATCGGAGGCATGATCAACTTTGTGACGGCCCCGGTTTCTTTGGATGGGCTCTCTGCAGCAATGCGCGCTAAACTGGGCACCAATGGTTTTAGTAATTTCTATGGACGTGCTGGCACAGGCAATGAACATGGTGGCGTCTTGTTCAGTGTTACCGATAAACAAGGTGATGGGATCCGCGATAATCATCAGCTAGGTATTACAGAATATGCTTTAAAAGGCCAATTAAACCTAAACGAACAACACACAATCACTGCAAGATACGCACAATTTGAAGAAGACTCCAATATCTCTGAAACAGGGTTATCAGAATCCGAATTTGCCGACAATCCATTTCAGGCACCGACAGGTAAGATTGATCGCTTTATCCAACAACGCGATACCGTGCATGTGATCCACGACTTTAATATTAGTGAGCAAGCGACACTATCAAGTCAGTTTTATCATGTCGACAACGAACGCGCATCTTTCAGACAAATTAATGGTCCCGGTGAAGCCATTGAATACTGTCCGACGATTCCAGGTCTGTCAGATGTACCCGGCGCACGGCGCGCTCTGCCCGCCACAGAAGAAAATGCACAAATATGCGGGGGGCGCTGGCGACCACGTTATTATAATTATTGGGGAGTCGAGCCACGCTTGAGTTTCAATCATCAGTGGTTAGGCACAAACAGCGAAGCCATCATCGGCGCACGCTACCACCAAGAAGATATTCAGCGCCACCAATTTAGAGGCTATGACGCACGGTTTCAACAACTTGAGTTTGCTAAAACCTATACTGATGTTGATCAAGACCAAGGTCGTACTGGCTGGCACCAAGAGCACATTCAAATCGATGTTACTGCACGCTCTTATTACATTAAAAATGCCTTTCAAACGGGTGACTGGACCATCACGCCAGGGCTGCGCTTTGAAGATATAACATGGACCACTGATTACATTCGCACTGAAGGCGCTGCGCCCACCAATCCAGAAAAAAGATATACACAAAGCTATCAAAAGTTATTGCCCGGCTTAGGCGCGACCTATCAACTACGCCCCGACACCACTGTTTTTGCCGGGATCCATCAAGGATTTTCGCCAGCGAGGCCCAACCGAGACATCGAAGAGGATGAACCCGATGCCTCATATTTAGCCACCAAACCCGAACAAAGTATCAATTATGAATTAGGCACTCGCAGCGCCATACTGCCAGCCACCCAACTAGATGCCACTCTTTTTTATACTGACTTCGATGAGATTGTGATTCAGTCGACCCAAGGTCAGTACGTTAATGCGGGTCGTTCTCGCCAAGCTGGGCTCGAACTTTCTGGACAAATCGACTTTGCCGAACTTTACAACACACCATATAACATCTATTTGCAAGGTAATTATACCAATCTGTTTATAGCTGAATTTAGCAGCTTAAAAGATGTATTTGATACCAGCGGTGAGAACATCATTTCAACCGCTTCTTTCGAGGTAGGAAACCGCTTGCCTTACGCGCCAAAACAAATGTTATCGCTCGCTGTTGGCTTTGAAAGCGCACAAAACCAGTTCGATGGCCGTCTTGGCATCAATTATGTCAGTGAGCAATTTGTCGATGCCGCCAATACACGCGAGCCATCTGACAGTGGTGAAGAAGGCATTATTCCTTCGTATGCAGTATTCAATATTACTTTAAACTATCGGCCGACAGAGCAGCTCACACTGTATTTAAATGGGCAGAACCTCACCGACCGAGTGTATCTAACTAGCCGAGTTGATGGCATGGTAGCAGGTAGAACGCGGCAGTTATCAGCTGGCTTAAGTTATGAATTTTAACCACTCATAAATTGATTAAGACAAAATAACAGCGCAGATATTTATTATAAAAAGCGATAAGTGTCTGCGTCAACACCCAGCCTATTTTTCCACTCAGATTTAGCCCTACATAAGCATGTCTGTGCTTCAATTAGCTTCTAAAAACCAGCTGAGCCGCTAAAAAAGCGGCCAATTATTTTCCCTGTTGCAAAGCATTGATACTTTCTAATCGCCTACTATAGTCACTTTTTACCGTCAGATTTTAGCTTTACAATTTAATCACCTGCGTGAATTTCAGCTTTCTGAACGGTGCTAAAAAGTGACCCTTTAGTAGTACTTAAGGAGCTGTTATCTAGTGATGAAGGCAAAAAAACAAAGTTCATTCTAGCTTTGTATCAAATAGACAGTGCTACAGCAGATACGCTATGCAACCCGGGATGATCGCTTTTTAGGTCTGCGCCGCTTTAGCCACATATAACAGCCTGTCACTGCAAAAATAAGCGGTGTCAGCCCAATTACACACCAAATAACACGACTTGGTAAACCAGCAAAATAACCAAAGTGCAGTTTTCTAAAACTATCGACCGCCACTAAATAAAACGGCGCTTCTCTAATATCATAATTCGTTAACCGAGCACCACTTTGTTTATCAAAACTCACGGTTGATGAATACTCACTAGTCACAAAGCTGGTATCTGCCACTTCACCGAAAAACGAAATTTGTAATTCAGGTTCATACGGAAACAACAAGTAGGTCGCTTTAAATCCGCCCATTTGTTGCTGCGCCTCTGCCATCATTTTATCGAGCGATAATTCGTGGTTGTAAAGCCGACCAGTAATGACATGCTGTTCGTCTTTACTGTGCTCTAGCTCATGATGAATAATTTCAGAGATATTCCAATACACGCCGGTAAAACCAATCACTAACAAAACCGGCGCTGACCAAATCCCAACAAGTTTATGAAGATCGCTAAACAGCGCAATGCGCTTTACTTTTAAGCGTAAGGTAAAAAACTTTTTCCAAAACTGACGATAAATAATCAGCCCAGATACCCCCATAAACAATAAAATAAGCGATGCTAGCCCCGTAACCCACAGCCCGGTATCGCCAATTAAAAATTTATAATGCAGGTCGAGTAACCAATCGGTCAGGTAATGGTTAACCGCCACAGGCTCTGAACGCACGATACCTTGATACTGATCTAAATATACTTTAAACCACTCGTTAGTCCCCTGTTTAAGAGCATAGATTCGGTCGGCTGTTTTACCATCATCAAATACTTCCCAACTGCCTATTTCATAACCGTTCAAATGCGTATTGACGCTCGCTCGCAGTGTATCATAACTGATACGCTGCCCAGGCGAGCCTGCAACAACGGCCAGATCAGGCATAAGCCAATGGTCTATTTCTTCTTTAAAAACTAAAATACTGCCCGTAACTGAGATAATAATCAGCGGAATCGCAACGACTAAACCCAAATAACGATGCCATAAATGGAGTGTTTTTTTCATTTTTCGCCCCGATTGTTCAGCTATAACCATAAAAGGCCGCGAATGCGGCCTTAGTACATCCTATATTTACAATGACCAATTGAGAGACATTGCAAAGTTACGCGGGGCACCATAGAAGCCCTGCGCCCAATACAATGAGTTAAGATATTGTTCATCAAATACGTTATTGGCATTAAACGTGAGGTTAACGTGCTCGTTAATGTCATAACTAGCCATGAAGTTAACAATGGCATACGCACTTTGCTTCGTAACGACTAACGGTTGCGGATTTTGAATACGGCTTATTTCATCTTGCCAGCGCATGTTCATCCCGAAACTCAAACCTTCTATGGCGTTCACTTCATGCTTTATTGCCAGTTTGAAGACTTGCTTCGGGGTATAGTCTTTAACAAGCTGAGCTTCGGCATTGCCTGCATTGACTGTATCAGCTACATCAATATCAGTGTTTGTGTAGCCAAGGTTTGCACTAAAGCCATAACCAAGCTCACCACTTAGCTCAACCTCAAATCCCTTAGATTGAATCCCTGGTGCCGCTTTATGTACTGTTTGATCAGGTGTAGAATTGGCCACATCACCTACAGCAACATTCACTTGTTCTGCATCAAATACAGCGACGTTTAGCATCAAGCTCGAATCAAATAAATCAGCTTTAACCCCCAACTCTTGTGTGTCGCCTTCAATTGGCTCAAGTTGCGCACCGGTCACATCTTTTTCAGACTGCGGCGCGAACGTATCGCTGTATGATGAATAGACATTGATAGCGTCATTAACAGTGTAAACTAAGCCAAAATGAGCGCCGGTATTACTTTGCTCTCGGCCTTTGTCATTCCCATACGAGACCCCCGAAGTTTCCCAGTGGGTATATCTCAGCCCGCTGAGAACTTTTAACTCATCAGTAATTGAAAAGCGGGCCGACACATATTGCGAACTTTGATCACTGTGTACATCTGAGCCAGGCGCAGCCGGATTGACATCGACCAGGGTTGGCACAGGCGCCGTACCATCCCATTCATTTAAGTTCGGCATAGGTGGAAAACCATTCCCCGTCTGGTAGTCATACAGTGAGCGGTCGAAATAAAACATGTCAGCTTCACTGGCACCCAACGCCACTAAATGAGTTTGACCAAATAATTCAAAACTGCCCCGCACGTACACATCAAATAAGTTCACACGATCACGCAGTTGATAATCACTGGCGTAACCTGTTAAGCCTAAGCCGCTTTCAGAATCAGGCGTGCCATACACATAAAACAAGTTTGAGTCTTGCTCATTTTGGGTATGTGCATACCGCGCCGTGATACTCCAATCATCACCAATCAGTTGCTCAAGCTCCACAAATGCTTGTTTCGATGTATTGTTCCAATAAGCCCAATCAGCCGCGGTTGAGGTCGACACATCGTAATTTGTTGGCTGGCCTTTATTATCAAATAAAGCTAATGCTCCCCAAAGTGGGCTGTCCGCATCATTACTTTGATACGTTAAGCTTGTACTTAGATGGGTCGTATCGGTCAATGCAAACTCCACAATGCCGTAAAATACATCTCGGTCTACCGCATAACGGTCAAGGTATGAGTCGCGTTTTTGCTTCACCACCACAGCGCGACTAGACACAACCTCGTTAAAGCTCCCCGATACATCGGCTTCGATGCGTTTATTTGACCAAGATCCTGCAGTCATTGACACATCAGCACGTAAATTGTCAGTTGGACGTTTACGGATAAAATTCACCGTAGCCGAAGGGTTACCCGCTCCCGTCATCATGCCGTTTGCACCCATCACCACTTCAATTCGTTGATAAATTGCCGTATCGAGTGTGCCTTGTAATGAACCTCGCTCTTGCGGCAAACCAAGGCCATCAACTTGAAAGTTAAGAATGTCAAAACCTCTTGCCTTGTAATAAGTTCGGTCAGTTTCAATTTTTTCAACCGACACCCCAGGCGTGGTTTCAAGCACCTGATTGACATCATCTAACGAAAAATCATCCATTAATGCGCGTGTGACAACACGGACAGATTGCGGTGTTTCTTTAATTGAGATCCCGAGTTTAGTGGCAGTTTCAGCTTCAACAGCCAAATAATTACTGTGTTTATCACCCAATACTTGGATTTTCTCAATCTCATTTTTTCCATCGCTAGCAAAAACATGACCAGACATGATTGCCGAGGTGGCAACAAATAGAGCGCTAAACTTAAATATACAACGTGTCATCAGAGGGCCTAAAAAGTGTCATTAATAAATCGCAACGAAATATAATACAAATGATAATTGTTTGCAAAAGCAATTGCATAAAAAGGGATAATCCGAGCAATAAGTAATAAATTGGTTAAAGAAGAGCCTTTACAGCCCTTTAGCTATCCGCAAATTGAGGAAAGATTAAACCTTCAGCTTTGAAAACTAACTCAATGAAAGTGATAGGCTCAAACTTTTAATTGAAGCGATCCTACGTTGACGCTTGGTTTTTCAGATGCCAGACCGAAAAACGTGCAATTACCCTTTAATCAAGCCGAAAAATATAGTGTTGATGAATAATGTGCGACAGGAAGTCGCGTAAGTCAGGCTCAGGCTGGGGGTGAACAGCACTGCTTGGAACGAAAGGCCTCAGATAGCCGAACAGGAAAGCGTGGGGGATATGTTCGCGATGGCGGTTGTGTTTACACAAAAAAATGTTTAAGAATCAATTTGATTGAGGACGACAATAGCGTCAATTTTCAAGGCGATTGTTAACACTAAGCACTATGGTTGATTTGAAACGCGGCAAGGCTTGAAAAGTGAGTGGTGTCTCTTGAGGTTTCGTTTTCCTCCTCTAAAATAGGCCGGCTGATGCCGACCTATTCTTTAACTGTCAGGTCATTATTTTGCTGTCAGAGTCACGCCACTAAAAGCAGAAAACCCAAACAAATCAACATATAAATGACTTACACTTGAAGTATCCACTGTGCATGACTCTTCATTATTCCCATTTTCAGACTGACATAAAAGCTGATAACCACCGGTTACTTTTTTATAAATAAGCAAATCTACATCGCCTTCACCACCTGTCGTTTTGATTGTCACCGTGGATGACGCCGATGGTACGGCAAAATCAAAATATACGTATTTTTTATATCCCCCAGATACGTTGCTTTCATTCAAAAGAAACGTCTCTGAGATTGGTTTGGCTTTATTAACAGCCGCAGCGGCATCCAGCAAGCCATCACCACAGCCTGAGCAACTGGCAGGGAAGGTTCGGGCTGTGTCTTTAAGAATACTTTCAATCTCAGACGGTGTCGCACTCGGTTTCACTTGCTTAATTAAAGCTGCAACACCTGCTACATGAGGCGCAGCCATCGATGTACCATCCATAAATTCTAACGAATCAGAGCGCGGGCTCGTGCTACCGGTATTATGCGTTGAAAGCACGCCATAGCTACTGCCATAACGTTGCTGATCGCCGCCTGGCGCTGCTAAATCTATAGAAGTACCGTAATTAGAGTAAGAAGCACGCGCCCCTGTTGGGCCAGTTGCCGCAACATTCACTACGCCATAACAATTACCGGGGTTAAAATAGTTTGCATTTTTTGCGTCATTACCCGCAGCGACAACCACCACTGCACCATTAGCACGAGCAGTGTTAATCGCACTTTGAGTAATTGAATCACAGCTCCCTTCTCCGCCTAGACTCATATTAATAACTGAAGCAGGATTAGGATTTGCAGGCACACCTGGTACGCTGCCACCCGATGCCCAAATAATCCCATCGGCGATATCTGATGTTAAACCACCACATTTACCTAAAACACGAACGGGCACAACTTTCGCATTATATGCAACACCCACCCCATCAATTCCATTGCCAGCCATCGCTGCGATCGTACCGGCAACATGCGTTCCGTGCCAGCTCGAGCTGCGATCACGACTCGGTACAGGGTTACCCTGATTATCTGTACCACATTCACCTAAACTAATGGCATCACCCGGATCTCTTGGATCAGCATCACGGCCACCCGTGCCATCATTTTCAACTAACGTATGAGTGATCATATCGTAACCACCGACGATATTTCCCACTAAATCACTGTGTGGACGATAGCCTGTATCTAAGACAGCCACTGTCACACCCGCTCCGCTCGCATGATCCCAGGCCGCTGGCGCATTAATCCCTGCAGTTGCATTAAAATAGTGCCACTGAGAACTATAAGAAGGATCGCTCGGCGTTGCATAGTGCTGCAACATTTGATCAAGCTCGATATATTCAACATTGCCTGTCGCCATCATTTCTTGCATATAAGCTTGTGCTTGAGCAGCATTCATTTTTTGATCAATACGGACAACATGGTGATCTTTAAGCGCCATCGAGCGCACATACTGCGTATCTGCTGATTTATTTGATCTGAAGTTTTCAACAAAGACTTTTGCTCTTTCGTTTAGTTGAACATCGCTCTCAGCCATCGTATCTGCTTGAATATCAAACTCAGCGAATTTACTTTTGTATTTAATAATAAACTGAGTCGAACCTAAAGGTTGGCCCATTAACTTTAGCTCAGCTTGTTTTAATTGAAATGCTTGAATTGATTCTGTTTTTGCATTTGCGTGCGCATTACCTGTTGCTAAAATTGCGGGAATAGCGACCGCAAGAAGTTGCTTGTTAAATATACGTTTCATTTATTCACCTGAAATTGTTTTTGTTAATTATTTTTTAAAATAGCTAAAAGCCACTTTCAGGTACAAATGTAAACTAACTGTATATTTATCTGTACCTTTATTTTGTTATTGGCTACTACACAAAGGTTATATAAAGACACCTAGAGTGCTAAATAAAAAATTAAAAGCTCGATAAAATTAGTAAAAATTACATTTAATTAGTTGCTTAGCAATATAAATCAGAAAATCACAATTCATCCCCTAAAGTCGTATGCATACAAAAATAGCTCTCTAATTTTGTTAATTTTCATTCACGCAACACTCAACAACCAGAAATAATTCCATCTAGCGCAATAATAAAGTATGAGCATTGCGCTTAATTCAACCTTGTGAAACTACCAAAAATTAGGTGGCGAATGGGTTAGAAACCGAACTATTAACTCTGTGAACACTGAATTTTTAAGAAATTTAAGCGATAAGTTCATCTGACTAGGTAAGAATGATTGGAAAATCATAGGCAGGTAAATAAACAAAACCCAAAAAAGTAGAGGTTCTTTATCAAGGCTTAAACCCGTCTCCTTTTGGATAACGGGTTGATCCCTTAATGCGCACTTAAGTGACCCTTTAATTTACGACTAATAGACCACAAATTAAGAACTTAAGAGCGGATCATTGCAAATGCTTAATTAAAAAATACAGAACTAGTTAACATCGCTCTTTTATTATGCGTATTAACTCATACGTTTAAATATCAGTGAGGTATTAATGCCACCAAAAGCAAAGTTATTACTCATCACATATTCAGTGTTAATTTCTCGGCCCTGGTGTTGTATGTAATCCAACTCAGCACATTCAGGATCAATGCGTTCAAGATTAATGGTGGGAGCAAACCAATTATCCTGCATCATATTGATACTGGCCCACGCTTCTATCGCACCACATGCCCCGAGTGTATGGCCTAAGTAGCTTTTTAACGAACTTATTGGAGTGGCACCCAGTGCAGCGTACGTGGCATGAGATTCGGCAATATCACCGCGATCTGTTGATGTACCGTGGGCGTTAACATAGCCAATTTGTTCTGGCGAAATCCCGGCATCATCGATGGCCTGTTCAATCGCCACTTGCATCGTCGCCGACGTTGGCTGAGTGACATGCATGCCATCTGAATTACACCCAAATCCTACAATTTCAGCAATGATAGTGGCACCTCGTGCGACAGCATGCTCGTATTCTTCTAACACTAAGGTGCATGCCCCTTCGCCAATGACTAAACCATCACGGTCTTTATCAAACGGCCGCGGTGTCTGTTTTGGTGTGTCGTTTTTACAGCTTGTGGCGTATAAGGTATCAAACACTGCAGCTTCGGTAATACATAACTCTTCTGCCCCCCCTGCAACCATGAGCTTTTGGCGACCAAACTTTATCGCCTCGTACGCATAACCAATCCCTTGTGAACCCGATGTACAAGCAGAACTTGTGGTGATCACGCGCCCTTTGATACCAAAAAACACCCCGACATTCACTGGCGCAGTATGTGCCATCATTTGAATATAGCTGGTTGCGGTTACACCGGTCATTTCACCAGTTTCCATCATTTTTCCAAATGCCATCAACGGCGCAGTCGAACCAACCGATGAGCCATACGCAATCCCCGTGTCGCCATTAGTCAAACTAGGGTGGCCAAGCAATTGAGCTTGTTCAAGAGCTAACTCCGTCGCACGGGTCGACATCAAAGCGACCCGTCCCATAGAACGAGTTTGCTTGCGACTATAGTGAGCAGGCTTTTTAAAATAAGTAATCGGCGCAGCAAGATTTGTATTTAACCCGTTGATATACCGCCATTCTGGCATTGTTACAACTGCGTTTTGAGCTTTTTCTAACCCTTGACGGACTGTATGCCAATCATCTCCAAGCGCCGTAATGGCCGACATGCCCGTAATCACCACCCGTTTCATTACACAATCCCGCCATTTAAAGAAATCACCTGCCGAGTGATATATCCTGCATCGTCAGACATTAAAAATGCCACAGTCCCAGCCACCTCTTGCACGGTTGCCATGCGGCGCAACGGAATCATTTTCATCATTTCATCTAACTGCAAATCGGCGGTCATCTCTGTTTCGACCAAACCGGGGGCAACACAGTTCACGGTAATTTTTCGCTTGGCTAACTCTAAAGCAAGCGCTTTGGTGGCACCGATGATCCCCGCTTTAGCTGCGCTGTAATTGACTTGGCCACGGTTACCTGCAATCCCCGAGACCGAAGCCATTGTGATGATTCGTCCGCCTTTACGGGCTTGTACCATCGGCATTACTGTTGGATGAACGACATTGTAAAAGCCATCTAAACCGGTGCGGATAACGGCATCCCAGTCATCGCCTTCCATGGCTGGAAACGCCATATCTCGGGTAATACCCGCATTGCAAATCACCCCATAATACGCACCATGTTGCTCTATATCGCTGCTAATTTGTTGTTTGGCCGCATCACGGTCACAGACATCAAATTGCAAAATAGACGCATCACGCCCCAAAGCATGGATCTCAGCTTGAACCGCTTGGGCATGATCAATTCCCGAACGACAATGCAATGTAATGTCATACCCTTGTTTTGCTAACCGCAGTGCGATCTCTTTACCTATGCCTCTGCTTGAGCCTGTTACAAGTACGCGTGATGTCATTGTTGTTCCTTTAAAAATTGTTCTGGATCATGGGGTTGAAATACATTGATTTTAGCGCTGGCCAGCGTGGAATCACCACACACAATACGGCATTCAAAGACACTTAAACCCGACTCGTCTTCGAGTAATTTTTGCACATGAATATGTAACAGGGCGCCTTGAGAAAAGTAACCTTGCTGAGTCTGGTACTTACGAGTACCTAATAAAAAACCAATCTGAACCGGTCGCCCCTCATCCAGTGCCAAGGCCCCCGCATATGCCGCAATAGCTTGTGCCATATATTCTGTGCCGATATAACTGGGTACCCCAGCATATTGAGGATCATAAAACGGGCTATGTGAATCAATATTCACACATGCCGTAGCACCTTCATCATGGTAACTGACTAACTCACTGAGTAAAATCATCGGAGCATCATGTGGTAATACTTGCTCAATGGCATACTGATTCATCTTAATTTCCCAAAACCAAGGCAACATTATTGCCACCAAACGCAAATGAATTCGACAAGCAGTACTGCAACTTATTCAGCGCGTGCCCTTGGCTAAACATAATTTGATTACATGCAGGGTCAATCGGCCCAAAATGCATAGGTAACCGTTTTTGTGTGTTTTGCTCTGTTAATAATAACCAGCAAATTCCCGCTTCAATCGCCCCAGCCGCACCAAGAGTATGACCGGTCAACGCTTTTGTGGAACTCACCGGGACTGATGCGCCAAAAATAGCAGCCAAAGCGGTGCTTTCCATAGCATCGTTTTTAATTGTCCCCGTTCCATGTGCATTGATATAATCAATATCCGCGGCACTGAGGTTTGCTTGCGCTAAAGCCTGCTTCATTGCCGACATTGCGCCAGTGCCTGATGGTTCGGGCGCTGAGACATGATATGCATCCGAACTAGCCCCACCACCGAGCAAATTAACGGCTGCCGAGTTCCGGGTCATAATAAAGAGCGCCGCACCTTCTGCGATATTAATTCCATCACGCTCAGAAGCAAACGGCTGACTAAATTCTTTAGCAGTGGAGTCGAGGGCACTAAAGCCATTGACGGTCATTTTACACAAACTATCGACCCCACCACATAACACAACATCAGCAAAACCGGCTTCAATCAGTGCCTTAGCGCTTAATAAAGCCTTGCCACTTGAGCTACAGGCGGTAGAAATACCAAAACGTACTCCATGGGCACCCGCGATGCGGGCAAGATAATCAGCAGGGGCATTTAATTCTTGCTGACTGTAATGAAATGTGTCTGGAAACTGTCCATCGGCTTGTAGCCTTTCTCGGGCGGTTTCTCCGTGTGCAATCCCTGATGTACTGGTGCCGATAACCACTGCGATTCGCTGCGGATCAATCTGCTGACACAAACGCTGATAATTGGCTTGAATTTGTTCAAAAGCGTGTTGAATCAATTGATTATTTCGCGTATTAAATTCTGGTTCTACAATCGTAGGTAATGATTCAGTCACTTTTCCTACCCAATAATCTCGCTCATCGAGGCTCAATTGTGGTTCTAAACTTAAACACATCTGCGGGCGCAAAGTGGGATCGGTGACATTGGACAATACCGAGGACTTATCATTGCCTAGTGTGCAAATAATCCCTAAATCGACTAAACCTACATTCATCATAGTTACTCTAAAGTCGTAATCGTCAATTGATAGTGACGGGTTAAATGTTGGATGACGGTCACAGAGGCTGACTTTTGTATGCGCACACTTGCGTTGCCATTTTCATGAAGCTCAAAACCGTCTGAGCGAGTCTGTATGTCACCTTGTAATAAGCGCTGTTTAAGTGACGCTTGAGGCCAAAGTGCCAATTGAATATCTGCGACAATATACTCAAAATTAAAATCTGAGACTGGCACATAACGCTGGGCGTGGATCCCTTGACCAGCCAGATACGTCAGCTCAAAAACTGGAAGGCCTTGCACTGAAGTAGCGACTAAGTTTAAGCCATTAGGCTGAAATTGTACCTGTGCCAGCAATGAATGTTGTTCGCCCTGATAGTCAACTTCAAGCAATTGACGGATTGTTTGTCCGACTAATGCTTGCGGCGGCGCTGTCAAGCTCAAGGCAATACCTGGTGATAACACCACGGGCTGTTGACTTGTTGTCTGGCTGCTACACGCGCCAAGCAGTAAAACCAAAACGCCAATAATTAAGTGCTTTGGCATAACTCAACCAACACATTCAAACGACGTTCGCTTTGCTTAACATACGGGTTATTTTCATCCCAAGCATAACCCGCCAAAATCGAGCTGATCATTTCTTTCACTGTGTGATCTTGCTGCTGATGAAAAATCACATCCTGAAACCGCTGATCATACCAAGCTTTAACAAACGTTTTAAAACAGTTCACCCCTTTTTTGAGCGCGTGACTGTACTCGATTTCAAAATCTACGTCGTCACCCGCTAAAACGCGATCAACTAACGGCGCAATCAACGCTGCCGAGCGCAGGGCAATCGTCACACCCGATGAAAAAACCGGATCTAAAAATTCCCCTGCATTGCCAAGCAACGCAAAACGCGGCCCATACAACGAGGTTACATCAGCAGAATACCCTTGAATCTTACGCGCTGGCACGGATTGCTCGGCCTGTGACAACAAACGCGCCAAATTTGGGTCTTGTTGGATATAACGATGCAAAATCTCATCACACTGCGTTAAGTTTTGCCCTGCCAAATGAACAGGATCGATCACCACGCCGACACTGGCGGTACCATCAGAAAATGGAATTAACCAATACCAAATATCATGGTGCTGAGGGTGCACTGTGATTAGAATTTTATTGCGGTCAAATTCATTGCAAGCAATGCGATCAACAAAATGGGCAAAAAACGAGCAGCGTTCAGTAAACTCAGACGGTTTTTCCAGTTGCAATAAACGTGGCAGCACCCGGCCAAACCCGCTAGCATCAAGGACAAATTCTGCCTCGAGCTGATACGCCACACCTAGAGTGTCTAAAACGGTCAATTGCGCCTTTTCAGTGCTTGTCTGGCAAGCTTGAACCGTGTGCTGGTAACGAATTTCAATGCCTTGTTGCTCGGCAGCATCGGCGAGTGTTTTGTCAAACGAAGCCCGCTTTACCTGGTACGTCGTACCCGGACCGGGCGTAAATTTCTCGGTAAAATCAAACTGAGTATCAATGCCCGCTCGATGAAAGGCTGCGCCATTTTTAAACTGAAAACCACACTGTTCGGCCTGTTGTTCAACGCTTTTCAGTAAGCCGGCTTGTTCAAGAAAGACCATCGATTGCGGGAGCAAACTTTCACCGATTGAAAATCGTGGAAACTGTTCTTTTTCAAGCACTAAAACACGACGGCCTGCTTGATGCAACAAACTAGCGGCCAAACTACCTGCCGGCCCAGCACCTATAATCACCACATCAAAGTGTTGTGTTTGCATCTTCTTTCCCTATCATTTGCGGTGATAACAGGTATATCACCAATAAGCCGATCATTAAGGTCAAACCAAAGCTAAATACCGCTGGTGTTTGGCTGAAAATGAGCATGCCAAAAACCAAGGCTGAAGAGACAGCCGACAAGCTGATGGCAAGCACCGCACTGTTTTTAAGCCCTTGACTGCGATAAAACACCATATAATCAATAGCTAGGGCAAACAGCAAAATCAGCGATAATAAATTAAACACATTGAGGTGTCCTTGGATGACATTGGCAACCGCTAAGGTAAAACAACCTGAAACAGTAAAGACCACGAAGCTGCGCAGTGCCGTTCGCCCTTCAAACATCCAGAAAAAAATACAACAACTCGCGACTACCATCGCCACAATCACCCACAGTAATTGCACTCGGTAGTGACCAAGTACCGTGGAGATTTCGTTACTTTTTGCCAGCGCTTGCACGGCACTGTGCTCGGTCAGTAATGCCTGATGTGTTGCATCATTCACGCCACTCAGGGCAACCCATAAAGCGGTGCTCTGTGCTTGGTGCACCACATAAAGTGGCATAAGTTGACCTAAAACAGAGTTAGAAAAATGCTCAGGGGTTAATAATTGCTGCGGTGTCGTTGTCGGCATTGCTAAGCCCAACTGCGCGGAAATATCTGCAAAGTAGCCACTATCGCGTTTATTTTCAAAGTCGCGCAGGTTGTTCTGTTGTGATGTCTGCGAAGGCAACCAACGTGCCAGCCCATCTAGCTGGGCCGAGTTAGCATGGGTATCGAGCCAAGATTGAAGCTGCTCTTGCTGTTCGAGCGCGTGTTGTAAGTCACTCCCCCACACTAAATAATACCGCTGAGACAACTTACCTAACACAGCTAAATTATATTTTTCGTTGGCGATTAACGCGTCCGGTGAACCGTTCAGTAAACGAATATCATCATCAAAATTAATGGGTTTCAACATCACAAGCAGGCATGCAAGTATCAAAAAAACGCCTGTCAGGAGACGCCCTTGCTTCGCTAGCCAATCTAGTTTGATCGTGGGAAAAATAGGATGGCGAGACCGAGTGGCACGGAGTTTTTGATGCAAAGGGGCCAGCGCAAACAAGGCAACGATCAGGGCTCCACATAAACCAAAAATAACAAACACCGCCACTTGTTTTAGGATGATCAAAGGTGATAAACACAACAATAAATAACCTAAACACGTCGTACTAAACCCTAAAATCATGGCTTTTTGTGTACTGCGGGAGATTTGCCCTGACTGCGAATGTTCGGTATCGGCTAAACCATGAAAACAATAATCGATTGCAATGCCGATTAATGTCATGGCAAACACTAAACTGAGCAGTTGAACCTGATCAAACAACCACACTAGGGCAACAAACCCAAATAAACACGCCATCAAGACAGTTAAACTGGCCAAAATAATCGGTGTCACTGAGCGAAAGACCATCAGCACAACGATCAGAAGCAACAATACGCTGATCCCACCGAGTACCGTAATTTCATGCTCTGCCTGCTCAGCATTGGCCGCAGTATGAAAAACAACACCAGAATGAGTAATCGCAACAGGAAAGGCAGCCTGACTGGCTGAGAGAGCTTTTAACAGCGTATTTTTCAATAAAACCGAGGCTTTAATCCCTTGATACTGCGGGGCAACATCATAAAGCAGCAAGACCACTTTTTGCCCTTCGAACTCTGTAACAAGCATGCCTTGTTCGACTGTTAAACTGCCACTTTGGCTCATGGTATGTTGTAAAAATGCCGCCGTCGATAAACTTGGATCCTCTGCTAATGTGGCCGAAACAAACGGGTTATTCAGGCTGGTTAATTGGCTGAAAAAGTAATCACTGACCGCTTGAGTAGAGCTCGTTTGCTGTTGATAGTTAAGACTAGATAGCGCACCCGGATAGTGACTATAAAAAGCAATCAACTGGTTAAACTCTGGTACATCGGGTTGGTCGAGGCTAAGAGCGTCGATAGCTGTCAATTCTGATGCTAAATGCTTGGCTCCCTGAAGTGCGTGCTCACCGCGAATGCTGAATATCAGGCGTGATTGGCTGCGTTGGTAAAACGCATCACTGGCAAGTTGTTGTTCAGGATCCCGTTGTTGCTGACTCGGTAACGCTGCTAACATATCACCGCTAAATTGAATTTTATCTTGTTGCCAAGCCAAAATTAGCAATGCGACCATAACGCTGCACAGCAGCATGGCACAAATTGTTGCCCAGCGATGAAAGTGCTTAAATGGCTGATTCATTTAAACTGCAGCGCTATTTCAGTGCGGTTGCCATTGTGCTCGTCTAACCTCAACTGTTCGACTTGCGTTTGCCCGCAAATAGTCACTAAGGCAAATACCTGAGACAGCGGGCCTTGATTAGGTGTTAACTCAACACAATGCGCTTGAAGCTGATTTAAGGTAAAAAAAGCGGCTAGTTGCTGCGTTTTTACGGTTAAAAGCGCTGATAACACACTCACAAATGGATCGGCTCCTTCGATAATTTGCTGCTGATCGCGATAATCGATATTGATCAACTGACCATCTGACAAAGTCAAAGTATTGCGGATCGGGGTCTGTTGCTGCCAAACAAACTCATCAGCTGAGACCCGAAATATTCCCTGTGATCGCATCGGCTGAGATAATGACTTAAAATATTTAGCCTGCTGATACTCACCGCTTTGCGGCATACTTTCTTTGGCAACAAAGCGGGCTAACGCTTTGTCTAACCCTTCATCAGCCCATGAAGGAGTAACAGATAGCAGCATTAACAGCGTTAAAACTATGCTTTTATTCAAGTGAAATGACCTTTTTTAATCGTGATAATAATGCATCAGGACTGACATATTGCATGTGCTGATCGGCGATAGCCACCGCAACTTGAACAGTATATCCTTTAGTCAAAACCTGACCCGAATCTGAGTCAGTGATAATGTAGTCAAGCTTTAAACGATGCTGGTACTCTTTCAAATACGCAGACACGGTTACTTTTTGTCGAAAGCGTAGCGGCGCAATATATTTAGTGCGCATGTCAACAATCGGCCACATAAAACCCGACTCCTGCATGTGATCGTAATCATAGTCAAATAAGCGTAATAGCTCACAGCGTGCCACTTCAAAGTAACGGGCATAATTACCGTGCCACACTACTTGCATTGGATCGCAATCGTGAAAAGGGATCTCAATGTCGACTTGCGCACGTAACAGTGCCTGTTTGCTATTCATATAACGCCCAACGTTGTGTTTGAATTGCCTCTACGGTCCGACGCAACGCTTGCTCTAGTGGGCGATCTTCACTGACAGTTGGAAAATAATCTGCAATATCTTGATACATCGCCATTACAGGGGCCGACAACGACTCGGGGGCAATTTCTTGGTGTTTAAACCGCAATCTCAGCGCCTGAACGGCAGCTAATAACGTGCTGGCTAACACTTGCTCGGTCAACTGCAACACACGAAGGCTATCGCGTGCGGCAATGGTGCCCATACTGACTTTATCTTGATTGTGACATTCTGTTGAACGCGAAAAAACACTCGCTGGCATCGTCAGTTTGAGCGCTTCGGCGGTATAGGCCGATGCCCCAATTTGTACCGCTTTGAACCCATGATTAATAAACTGACGCTCACCTTCACAGTCAGATAAATTTGCTGCGAGGCCATTATTAAATTTTGTATCTACCAGAGATGCAATTTGGCGGTCGGCCAAATCAGCTAAATTGGCTACCGCCGTTTTCATGCTGTCCATCACCATTGCGATGTGTCCACCATAAAAGTGCCCACCGTGTAACACGTGTTCACCAATGCCATCAATGATCGGGTTATCATTGGCTGAATTGAGCTCGTTTTCAATCATTTGCCTAAACCAAGGCAAACAATCGGCTAACACACCAATAATATGCGGCGCACAGCGGATCGAATAACGGTCTTGCAGTCGGTCTGCGTTTCGAGGATGGCCCTGGTGATTTAAGTCATCACGGATCCACGCCGCCACTTGCTGCTGGCCAGCGTGAGGTTTCACTGAAAATAAAATATCATCAAAATGATGACTATTACCCAGCATGGCGGCACTGATCATCGAGGTTACTCGCGTAGCTAATTGCGTGAGGTACTCTGCTCGAGAAAAAGCTAAACAGGCTAAAGCCGTCATCACGGCGGTGCCATTCATAATCGCGAGGCCTTCTTTGGGTCTTAATGTCAGTGGCGTCAGATTGAGCCTTTGCATCACCTCGAGGCTATTTTTAATCTCGCCTTGGTAATAAACATCACGCTCGCCAACTAGTGCGCCTGCCACGTAAGAAAGCGGAGTTAAATCGCCACTGGCGCCCACCGACCCCTCTTCAGGAATAACCGGCACTATGTCATGGTTGATAAAATCTCGCAGTAAGTTAAGCAGTGCCCAACTCACCCCTGAATAGCCTTGACTTAAAGACGTCAGGCGGGTGGCTAAAATGGCGCGGCCTTGTTCAGGAGTAAACATTGCACCTAAGCCACAACCGTGAAAGCGAGTCAGATGCAACGGTAATTCATAAGCTAAATGTACTGGCACACCGCGTGTCACAGAATCTCCAAAACCAGTGGTGACGCCGTAAATCACCCCATCTTCTTTTAATAAGCTATCGAGAAACGCTACGCCCGCATCAATTTTTTGGCAAAAATCAGCATCGCCTGCAAGCTGCACTTTTTGATTTGATTGAGCTAATGCAACGATATCTTCGATACTAATACGGCCTTGGCCAAACACAAGAGGGGGTAAAGTAGACACTAAAATAAATACTCCGAGTTAATCATCACGAGAGACGCAATCGTCTTTTTGCCAAAAATCAAAAAAATTAAACCATTGATACGGGGCTTGTAAACTAAAAAATGCTAATCGATCTGCATAGCGTTGAATGACCGATTGCAAGGCCGCTTGGCGCGTTTTACGAGGCAAGGTCAATTGCTCCGAAAATGCTTCAAAAATCACACGGTAGCGCGATTTATGCTTCAAACAAAATAACAGATATACCGGGCAATCTAACACCGCAGCCAAAATAAACGGCCCTTGTGAAAATGGTGCCTGCGCGCCTAAAAAATCACAATAACTGACCCGTTCTGACACTGAGGCACTGGTCCGATCGCCCACAATCACGACCACTTCGCCGTCGTCGATTTTTTGCTGCAAAATGATCGCTAATTCAGGGCTCATGTCAGTCACTTGAATCAGATCGACATTCACATTGGGGCTGATTTTTTGTAGAGTACGGTTAAATTCAACTGCATGATGCGTAAACACCAACACATTAATTTTGACTTGATAGCGTCCCATACTCAGCGCTCTGCACACTTCTAAATTTCCTAAGTGCGAACCTATCAAGACCGCCCCTCGTCCACTGCTTTGTAGCTGTTCAAACAGTGCGTGGTTTTCATAATCAATATCATCGGGACTAATACGCCCTGTCCAAGCATCTATTTTATCAAACGCAGAATCCGCAAAGCTCATAAAGTGTTTAAGCCCCTGCCAAAATCCCGGTTGTGCGATCTGCCCTTGGCATTGTGCAACACGACGTAAAAAGTCCAGCGATGCAGTACGAGCAACACGACCCGTGCAATAAAAATAAAACACCACAGGAAACAGCACAATCCATAGCCCTGTGCGCCCTAATACTCGGTAACTGAGTAGCAAAAAACGCATTCCCAGATAACTGCCTCTTTCGGCCATTTTCGACCAATGTTTAGTCGCCATGACGGCGCACCTTACGAAACAATAATTTTGGACTGCGCACTAACATGCCAAAAAACAAACGGGTGTGCATCCAACTGATCGCGATGTTATCTTCAAGCGGTCTAAAGTGAGAGATGCCGTCTTCGGGGTAAATGACTTGAGTCGGGAAAAAAACCGTATCCACCCCCCGCCAGTACAAACGCACCAGTATTTCGATATCAAAATCCATCCGCTGACCAAGCGATACCGTGTCTAACAACGCAACGGTGGTAGCGACTGGGTAAACACGAAACCCGCACATCGAATCTTTAATCGCAAACGATAAGGTTTCAACCCACACCCAAAAGTGCGTGATGTAGCGGCTGTATAAGCGGTGTTTAGGGACGCTCTCATCGTAAACAGGCTGGCCACTGATCACGCAAAGAGGCTGTTGTTGCGAGAGCGTCATTAAATGCGTGACATCACGCAATTGATGTTGGCCATCAGCATCAACCTGAATTGCATGGCTACAACCCAATTTTTGCGCCGCTCGTAATCCGGTTTGCACCGCCGCACCTTTGCCTTGGTTTTCGCTGTGCTCAACTAAGGTCAACCAAGAAAACTGTGCCGTTAATGTCTTAAAATAGGCACTGGTATCAGAGTCGCTGCCGTCATTCACCATCACAATTGGCAACTGTAAACGACTTAAATCAGATAACACCTCAGCAATCACACTTCGATGATTATAATTGGGAATAATAATACAATAACTCATAGCGCGTGACCCAACACCACTCGTCCAGATGCGTGTTGACCCCGTGCTGAATGGTAACTAAACAAAAATTTAGTCTCAGACTTTTTTTCGATTTTCAGGCTGATGGTCATATCAGGCACGATCACGACCTGAAACTTGAGAACCTCGACATTTTGCACCGCTAAATCAGCTAAACCTAAATATTGTTTCGCGTATTTAACCGCCCAATCAAGTTGCACGACGCCCGCTAAAATAGGGGCTACATTAAAGTGGCCGTTAAAATAATCTAACTCAGGTGAAATATATAACGCCATTTCAAGTAGGGGATCTTGGTGCGTGACACTGAGCACCTGAGGCGTAATACAATTAAGCTGATTCAAACAGTTTCTCCAATTGAGCTAACACTAATTTCCCCTGCGGATTATAAGGCAAATGAGGGAGGTATCGAAACTTACGAGGCAGACAAACAGCTTCAAAATGCATTGAAAGGTGTGACTTAATCAGTTGATTTAGTGCTCTTTTCTCTGCATCAGTGTGCGGCAACGCTCTATTATCCGCCAACTCTATCACGCAACCTAAATACTGACGTGTACCTTGTAATACAATCACTTTCACGTCGCTAACCTGTGCTAACGAGGCAATATGGCGCTCGACAGCATCTAGATTAACGCGTTTTTCTTCTAATTTAAGCGTGCGATCAATGCGCCCAAGTAAGTCAAAGTGTCCATTGCTATGAACCCGTCCTAAATCATCCAATAAGATATCTTTTTCGGGTAAATACGCTGAATTCAAACACACTTGTTGGCTACTTGTAACATTGGACACATTAATACCACTGAATGGCTGCCAGCATGCAGATTGCTGTTGCGTTAAGCACCGATATGCAATGCCGCCTGTTTCGGTGCTGCCGTACACTTGCGTGATGGGTAAGTGCCAATCTCGCGCCAACTGGTAAGCAACTGCATCGGCAAGTGGCCCACCTGATGAAAATACACGCTCTAAATGGCATGCGTGCGTAGCAAGCACATCGTCCTGGGCAAGCCGTGATAAATAAGCAGGGCTGGCAATGAGCGTAATTGTTTCATGTTCTGAACATGCTTGCGCTAATTGTTCTGGGTAATCAAATTGAGTGCACACAATACGCGCCCCTGTTTTTAGGGGCCACAGTAATTTGAACAATAAACCATAAATATGTTGATGAGAGACGGTACTCAGTATGGTGCTTGCGTGAGTCAGGGCAAACGTCTGCGTTAGGGTATCGACTTCGAGATTTAACTGCCACCACGCTTTCTTAATAGCTTTAGCTGCACCTTGACTCCCTGAAGTAAAAAAAGTCAGTTGGCTCTGACTGCTATTTTCAGGCCATTGCCATTGTTTAACGCCTTTACATCGCGCAACTGAGTGGCCAGTGATCGCCGCGGTCAAATCGTGTTGGATCGCAAGATCAGTAAACTGTCCCACCACCCCATCGCATGACTGTGCAGCATCATTGATGCTTTGCGGTTGGCCATTGGCTGGGAGCACGATATCAATATTTGCTGACAACAGCGCAAGTAACCAAAGGCTAAACTGAACACTATCAGGATGATACAGCAGCGCTTGCTTGATTTGGTGCAGATGACAAAACTGTTCAATCTGTGCACTCAACTGACCCACTTGCATCGCAAATTCTCGCCCACACAATGTAGTATGGTCAGCGCGATAAAATAACTGAGGTTGAAGGAATAGTTGCGGTTGTGTCATGATGACGCACGCTGCTTGTACCATTGACGAAAAATAAATTCCCCTGCAAATAAAGCGCCCATCAAACAATACGAAATAAACCCATTGTAGAGCGCCCAAAGGGCGAGATCGGCGGTGTAAACCGTCCAACTAGCAATGCCAATGTTGATGACAAAAAAAACACACCACACTTGGGTCACTTTACGTGTATACCACACGCCACGTTCATCGAGTTGCGGCTCTTGTAGCCGAGCAAATGTTTCTATGACACTTGGACCTCGCCACAGAGAATAACCAAAACTCACCAACAGCACCGTACTCATTAGCACAGGGTAAAGTGAAGCAATCAGAGTGCTCTGCCAAAAAATAGCGCCGACTAAGCACATTCCACCGAGTAGTGATGCTGGGAGAAACCAAGGGGCGATTGCCACTTTTCCTTTACTAAGCATCATACGCAGCACCAATAAACCCAGTAAGGCAATTAAAACAGTATTGAGTTCAAAGTATGCAAGGCCAAAATAAACAATCGCAGGGTATAGTAGCCCAATGATTATCAATGCGATACTGGCGATGATTTTGAGCACATTAACCCACAAGTTTTTCTATTTCGACCACGACATCTTCAATTGTACGAACTTGCTTGAAGACTTCAGGTTCGATTTTTTTCCCTGTAATTTCGCGTAACTTAACCACAAGATCGACTGCATCAATACTGTCTAAATCGAGTTCTGTATAAAGGTTCGATTTTAAGTGAATATCCTCTGACTCCACTTCAAAGTCATCAACTAAAATAGTGGTTAAGACCGCTAAAATTTCTTCTTGGTTTTTCATTACAACCTACTGCGCTTTTTGTTGCTGGATAAACTCTGCTAAGGCATTAACAGAGGAAAAATACTGTTTGGTTTGTTCTGAGTTAGCATCAATTTTAACGTCATAACGCTTTTTTATCGCTAACCCTAACTCCAGTGCATCGATGCTATCAAGCCCTAGGCCATCGATGAATAGAGGGTCATTATCAACTATCTCATTGACGCTGATATCTTCTAAGTCGAGTGAATCGATAATGAGCTGTTTAATTTCTTGTTTTAAAGTGTCACTCATGGGTGATTAATTCCTGTTTAAAAAAAGCCTCAAGCTTCTGTGTTAACTGTCTGGCCTGTTGTGCCAACGTATTTGTTGGCAATACATCGCGGTCAAATGTTGAATTTGATAACCACATTTTAAAATGGGCGCGTTTTTTTGCCACCTGATACCAGGCTTCTGATTTCGTTAGCGTTGACGGTTGCATTGAAATACCGACAAGAGAAATAGGTGCCTGACATCGTAATGCAATATTGGCGGCTCCTCGCTTAAATTGCAGTGTTTGCCCTGGTGTGGTGCGCGTACCTTCTGGAAATACGATTAAATTATTCCCAGCGCGTAAACTTTGCTCGCAGTCTTGCAACAAGCCTTCAGGTGATTCATTACTGATGTAGCCTGTAGAATGAATCACTCCACGAATAAATGGGTTTCGAAATAAATGCGCTTTAACCACACAATCTGCATTCGGTATGGCAGATATCAATACGACGACATCTATCAGTGATGGGTGATTGGCCAGAACTAGCTGTCCCTTTAACTGCGCAAAACGATGCCTTTGGATGACACTAAAGGATATCACTCGGGTAATCGACATCAAAGCGACAAAAAATTTAAACCCATAATGAACTGTTTTACGAGCAACGCATTTACGGGTGATTTCATTGCGATAATACACTCGTTGTAATGGAAAAACGATCACTGTTAATATTACGCCGCCCATGCCAAACACACTAAAACAGCATCCTGTGGCCACGACCCGCCACGCTCGTTCTAAAAGACTAAACACGACGACACTCCCAGCGCATTGCATGCCCGATTGGTAATACGTGCTGTTCGCTGGCAAGCCACTCGATAAATTGGAGAGCTTGTACCGAATTTGTTTCTGGCGCAAGATGCTGACTCGGCGAAAGATCCAACGCAATGCTTGAATCATTTGATATCGCAGACAGACTAACTCGAAAACCTAAAGCCACATCAACTTGTTGCTCATCTTGAAAGACATCATAAAGGGCTGGCAAAACTTGGTCTGCATAAATCACTAACACAGAATCAACAGGGTGGGTATTCAAATAAGCACAAGTTTCGATCAACCCCGCTAAAAAGCTATCTTTTCCTGCACTGATTGCATTCATTTCATGACGATTTTCAGTCAAAATAGACCATAATCCCACCACTGCATTATGGACAGATAAACCAAACGAAGTTGGCGAAATCTCATGCTCTGTGACCATCTCTGTAATGATTTTCGAGGTGCGATGTAAATCACCATGGCGCGAAGCAAAGACCACAGGAGGTGAATGAGTGCCTTGCGAAGTTGCACAATAAGCAACTTGCAGCGCCATTTTTGCAAAGGAGCTTAACCGTCTGCGCTGCATGGCCGGTACCCAAGTCAAAGGAGGTAATTGACCTTCTTCTTGCAACAAAAAACGCCGAGCAGGCACAGATAATGTCTTCGCCGTCGTATAGAGCGAGATATTATCGATATAGATGAGCATACTGCAGCATTCCTTCGCGTATAAAAAGGCGCAAATATTAGTGAAAATGTAAGATTTTAGCAACAATAGAATGTGATATTGCTGTAAAAGATTGTAAGTGAGTTAATTAATAATCAACATGTTGATTCGACGTGCGTTAGGTAAACCTCTGCAGAACAAGCTTTCATTTATTGCTAAAATAGCAACTAATATTCGATCACCAACGAAGTATGCTATACAAACAAAAGTACTCATTGTTGCTCAGAAGCAATGGCAGACCTGAATTATTTAGCAAATTAGATTTGCTGAGAAAACTTGGCTTTAACAATCCGGATAAGCCGCGCTTTTACATCTAACTTTAAGCCAAACACCACTAAGCTAGTCGACAAAATACTAATAACCAGAATGCTTTTTGTAATTTTTAACCCTGTAAAGACTAATAACACCAAGAGCATCGCGACATAGGCAAGACCTATCATCCCTAAAAACAAACACAGGCCTTTAAAATCGTTATTCATCTGAATTCCTTTTTATTCTAAGCAAATTCAATTTAACAAAGCTTTAACAACCTGCCAAGCAACGGATCGTAAACAAATGTGTCTCGCGCTATCACTTTGATAGAGCAGTAATACTGCGGATAAACCACGGCGCAATGACTTCAGCTAATCGGTGATGATGAATTGCACTCAAATGCACCCCATCATCTGAGCTGGCTTGAACATACTGATTACAATCTACAAAATTAATTTGATATTGTTCACACACTCGCTTAAAGCCAGCGATCACTTCAGGTAATTTTTCGACTGCACCAGCGTAAATCCGCGTGTAATGACCAACAGGGAGGGGTGCTAATGGGGATAACACCACAAACTGAGGTGAAACAAGAGTGTGTTCATGATAAAAATTAAAAATATTGTTTAAAAGTGCCTCCAGTCCACCAACAAAGTCTCGCGGTTTATAGTGATACTTTGCTTTTAAATCATTGGTGCCCAGCATGATCACTAAATATTGAGGACGAAATTGATGCAGTAAATCGGCTAAGTAGTGCCCACCTGACTGTGACCCTGAAAACGAACAATGATGAATCAAGGTACGATTTGGTTGCCCAGCCTCAATCACCTTAATATCTTCTTTTTCAGCAGCTTGAGAGAGTAAGCCCTCCAGCAAACACGGCCAACGCTGTTCAGCAGGTAAGCGCTGACCCGTCGCCGGACAGAGCCCCCAAGTGTTTGAATCACCAAAACACAGAATCGTTGTCATTATTAATTAGTACCCTAACTATTTTTCAGGGCTTTGTTTTTGCAAAAGTCCAACTTCTAACACTGGGGACGCATCTAAGTCTTCAGCATCCATCATACTGACCATACGTTGCATCGTTGCTAACATTTGCGATTGCTCCCATTCTTCCATCGCTTCAAATCGTGCAATGAAGTGTTCTTGCAGTGGTGTGGGTGAGTCTTGAATAATTTCGATACCTTTTTCAGTGAGCGTGATACCGACTTTACGTTTGTCTGTGATTGATCGTTCTCGAATGACGAAATTTCTTGCTTCTAAGCGATCTAAAATACTGGTGATCGTGGCCGAACTTAAATTAATTCGTTCAGCTATTTGCTTAACCATCACACCTTCTTGCTCCGCAATAGCTTGCAGAACCAGTAACTGCGGGCTAGTTAGACCAGTTTCTTTACTTAATTTTTTAGAATATAAATCAATTGCGCGAATAACTTGTCGAATAGAAACCAGTAGTTCTTCATATTTTTTCATACTACAACTCAGTACAACTCTAATAGATTCAATTCTAACAAATTTGCATGCAATTTTGAAAGATAAAAATAAAAACACTTTAAAACAACACCTTATATAAAAACAAAATATTAAGGGTTGATCTTTAAGCAATATCACCTCAATATAATAGTTAGAATACAAATTATTAGTGGTAAACATGATTAACTTCGATAATTTGATTCTATTTATACTCTGCAAACATTCATTAATTGATTGTTTTAAAATAAATTAAATTATATTCAATCCATAAATTGCGTTTTAAACAAGCCGATTTATCGATTGAATACAAATGAAAACAGGTAAATAATGACACTCTTAAATAGGGCAATACCAGCACGAGATTACGCTGCCTGTGTATTGGACTATCCTTTTCTTCCCTGTGCGCGTTCTTTCGCTGCGTCGGCTATTCTTCGTTTTTTAAAGAAAAAACCAACCTACCTAATAGAGCACACAGCGCAGCTTTTACAGCTTCGCCTACGAGGCTTTTTAATCCAGTATTTCACTCTCACATTAATGAAAAAAGAGGACGTATGTCGATAACACATAAACAACGCTTAGTCATTAAAGTTGGCAGTGCATTAATCGCCCCAGCCAATTCTGGCTGCAGTGAAAAGTACTTAAAGAATATTGCTGAATTCATCCACCGCTGTCGACTCAATGGTCAACAAGTGGTGTTAGTCTCTTCCGGCTCTGTGGCTGCGGGTAGGCAGTGGTTCAATGACCCCGCTCCTTCTATTGCTATCAAAAAAGCCATGGCTGCTGCAGGACAAACCAGCATGATGGCCATGTGGGATAGGCTGATCAATCTTCCTGTTGCTCAAATACTGCTGACTCATGCTGATTTGTGTGACCGAGAACGATATATCAGTATTAAAGAAACCATAAACTCATTACTCGATAACGGCATCATCCCTATCGTAAATGAAAACGATACCGTGACCTCTGAAGAATTAAAAGTGGGTGATAACGATAACCTAGCCGCCATGACCGCAGCAGCTGTTGATGCCGATGCATTTATTATGTGTACTGATGTAGATGGTTTATATGATAAAAACCCGCATAAATTTAGCGATGCGACTTTGTTGCAAACAATTGACACCATTGATGAGCGTATTTATCAAATGGCAGGTGGTGCAATTAGTTCAACTGGCACAGGCGGAATGCTCACCAAAATTGAGGCCGCAGAAAAAGCCACCGCGCAAGGCATCGATACGTTCATTGTCAATGGGTTTGAAGCTCGCTCATTTCATTGTTTGCTCGAAGGCCAACATCCTGGTAGCCACTTTATTGGAAATGAAACCCCGATGGAACCGAGCCAACATTGGATGACTCATACTACGAAAGCATGTGGTGAAGTCGTCATCGATGAAGACAAAACCCATTTTACTGACACCAACGAAGTCTTAACCAGTGATGACATTATTGCTGTTAAAGGTGAATTTTCCGTTGGTGACACGATATTGCTCACCACAGATGATGGTACGCAAGTCGCCAAAGCCACAGCAAATTATAGTAGCTGCCTTTTAAATTATATAAAACAAGAAGATAGCAGTGATGATTCATCCTCATCGATTCAACCACAGCATCACTCGATTATCTCAAAAAAACATTTAGCCGTCCTGGAGAACGCATGAATTTAATTACCGACTTATCACAACAAGCGTCAATGGCTGCACGTACATTGTTAGCATTAAAAGAAGAAACCAAAAACACCATTTTACGGACGATGGCAACGAATCTTCGTGAGCAAATGCCCGCGATTCTCGCAGCAAACTTTAAAGACTTAGCACAAGCTGAAGCGGATAATTTACCCGCTGCAATGTTAGATCGCTTAATGCTCAATGAAGAGCGTATCGAAGCGATGGCTAAAGGCATTGAAACCATAGCGGTATTGCCCGATCCGGTCGGTCAATTACGAGACTTAGGCACTCAGCCTAATGGTCTCAAGATTAGTAAAATGCGGATGCCGTTGGGTGTCGTATGTATGATTTTTGAAGCTCGACCAAATGTCACCGCTGACGCCGCCGCCTTATGTTTTAAATCCGGCAATGCCGTTATTCTTCGTGGTGGCAAAGAAGCGCTGCACTCTAGTAAAGCTATCGCAAAGATACTGCAAGATGTGCTGGTGTCTTTTGAACTACCACCTGCACTAGTGACTGTCATACCCAGTGCTGAACGAGCCTTATTAATGGATTTAATGCAGCAACGGGATCATATTGATGTGATCATTCCCCGTGGCGGTGAAGGGTTAATTAACTTTGTGACTGATAACAGTAAAGTCCCGGTTATCCAGCACTTTAAAGGTGTCTGTCATTTATATATTGATAAAGAAGCCGATTTAGAAGTTGCGATAAACTTATTGCTCAATGGTAAAACGCAGCGCACCGGTGTCTGTAATGCTTTAGAAGGTTTAATTGTGCATCGCGATATTATGGCTAAATTTTTACCCTTAGCTTCATACGCATTGAAAATGCATAACGTAAAAATTAATGCCTGTGAAACAGCGGCTGCATTTTTTGAAGATGCTACTTTACTGACCGATGATCAATTTGGCCAAGAATATCTCGATCTTGAAATTGCCATTAAAGTAGTTGATAACATGTCACACGCGCTGGATCACATCCATCAATTTGGTAGTAATCATACCGAAGTGATTTGTACGCAAGATCCTATCCGGGCTGCACAATTCCAGCGCTTAGTCGATGCCTCCGTGGTGATGATCAATGCATCATCTCGTTTTTCTGACGGTAGCGAATTAGGTTTAGGCGCCGAAATTGGTATTGCCACAACAAAGTTACATGCCTATGGTCCAATGGGGCTAGAGTCTTTAACCACTGAAAAATACCTCGTATCAGGTGAAGGGCAAGTTCGCGCCTAAGCCACCGATTTGCGCCAGTGCTTTTGCATGGCGCATCTTCATAAACTTAACCTCACTCGATTAAATTAGCGCATTTTTTGCGATTAATGAGCGGCGATACTCACTGGGTGTTTGCGCAAACTTTGCTTTGAACACCTTATAAAACGTACTGCGATTATTAAATCCTGACTGATAGACAATCTCAGATATCGATAATCTTGTTTCGCCGCGCTCTAGCAGCTTTGTTGCGGCAACTAATCGATGTTGATTCAAAAAGTCATAGAAATTTGTATCGAGGTGTACGTTGAGTAACTCAGATAACTGATGACTACTAATCGCCAATAATTCTGCGAGTTTTGCCAAAGAGATATCACTATCGAGATGAGGTTGTTGTGTCTGAATAACTTGCTGTAGGGAGTCACTGAGCTCTATCACCATGGACGGACTTAACTCAAGCTCTCGCACAATACTCGAGACAGGTGGAGTGCTTGGATGGTCGCCATCGCTTTGATTCTCTGTATGGGCGAATAAGAGAGGTGTATCAATCACCGTCAAGATCGCTATAACGCAAACAAATAATCCGAGCCCACAGGCAAAAAGATTCATTAAATCTAAATCAACTTGCCACTGTTGGATCATCATCACCACAACCACTAAATCCACGGCCATTGCAACCGCAAGCCCACAAATTAAAAACAATAGCCAAAAATAACTGGTGTCGCTAAATTCCAGCATTAATCGATTCAATTTAACCCTGTGAGACAATAAGAGATGCAAACTGACCGCCAAATATGCAAAAACCTGTGAAAACAGCACGGTTACATACACACTGACAGGCAAGATAATCTGGTTCAATTGAATCGTGGCCACCATAACAAAAGGCACAAAGTGCCCTAATGCAAACCAATTCGGCGGCGCCCCACTTCCTTTTAACAATAATACTCGCTGTACAAGTAAAAGCATCACAGGCCCATAAACCCAAGTTAAATTGAAGCGAATGGATTGCAAAATGGCAATGGGATCGCCCATCACCAGTTGTATATATGTGTCTAATGCGGGAGTTAGCAGTAAACCAATTAAGCCGATGAGGAGTGTTTTAACTGATTTATCACCCTTTTTCTTGAGAGACAAAAACAAACATGTCCAACACCCTATCGCGATGTAAAAAATAAACCACGCTTTGTACCACTCCATATTTGTTTCCACTTAATTCCCCTTTTTGGCTAGTGTACGTTCGGTAACACAATCAGCAAAGATGAATATCATCTACCTCATAACGCCCGTATTTTTCACTCCTTTTATTTGAACGTTGAAAAGCGTCCCCTAAAAATAATGGTGCCATTAGCAAAGTTTTGATACCAGTACCCTGAATTTTCTGATGTGAAGGTGTACACCATTGTATAAGGTAAAGTAAAAAAATCAGAGGTTTGTATCGCAGTTTCGACAGCTGTATTGGCAGAAATTCGTTGATATTGATATTGGCCCACTGAATCGATATTACCTTGGCCTATTCCTTTGGCTGAGTATTGACCATCTTGATGGTAAGTTTGTATAACGACCCCTGATGTCGGATAACCCCCTGGTAACGATGACACCGTGCTCTCGATGGTCAACGCAACATTTAACCCGCTTAACGTGATTGGTGCCAAAGGCGCATCATCAGTTAACACGGTAGTGAAATCACCTTTTAAAATTGCTCCACTTGAATAAGTTTGTTCGAATGTGCCTGATTGTTCATTTTGGAAATGGTAATAGGTAATGTACGCCCCTTTTTCGAAATCGACGGCTTGTTCGACTGCGGTTGTACCATTTAAACGATAATAAGAGTATTGTCCTTCAATGGGGTGATGAGCCACATCACCCACAGCCACACCGTGCATTTTCTGCATGCTATCAAAACGCAAAGCGATGGCCCCTTGAGTCGCAAATCCTGCTTGAGGTTTCGACTTCGGTTCGTCAACAATCAAATTCATTGTATAGCCGGCTATAGACGCAGGTGCATAGATAACAGGGCAGCTTTTTAAGTCAGTGATACTATCGTTTGAAGGCATAGTCACCATAGGATTCGCTTGACATGCGCTAACTAAGCATAGTGAAGTCAGGGTAAGTGTTAAAGGCAGGTAATTGCGTTTCATCTTCATTTTCATTTCTCCGAGGTTTTAAACATCTGATTGTGCCTAATCTCCCCGAAGAAACGTCTATTTCGCTCGAAAACAACACCTAAAATCGACCAAACAACTCAAGTAAGGTTACTGATTCAGCCCACCTGTCAACATGGCGAAAAATAAATTAAAAACTAAGCTGAGTTAAGTCGTCACCATTGAGAAGTTGCATGCGCCGATTGATTATTTGCTTAATCAGCACCCTATTAATGTCATTGAGTTGCTCAAGCAGCGGCCGAGATGTCAGCATTTTAGCCACAAAATGGCAACATTATACTAATGAAGATGGCACTGGCATTTACTTTGATTTATTACGCCTCATTTATCATGAAAGTGATCTCAGTATTGAAATAACCAATTACCATCGTTGCCTAAACCTTTTTAAGCAAGAAAAAGCAGATATTCTAATTGGTGTCTATCAATCTGACCTCCCAAAAGCCCATTATGCGCAATGGCCATTGGATAAAGATGCACCTGTTTTTGCGTTTGTACACAAAGACAGCTCTTTTGACAGTTTAGCTTCGTTGAGCAATAAAACGATTGCATGGCAAAAAGGCTACGGTTTTGATCAGTTCTTTAATACTATTTCAGAACCTTATTTAGTATCCGACTTAGACACTGGCTTTCGACTGCTACAAGGCAAGAGGATTGATGCTTTTTTTGATTACCAGCTAAACTATCGGCCAACTGAACACTCCGATATCGCTTTTTTTAAAGTCCATGAAGCTGCGACACTTTACTTAGCATTTCAAAACACCAAGCGTGGCCGTTTACTGGCAAAATTATATGATCAACGCATGCCCCTTTTACGACAAAATGGGGCGTTAGCCGCGTTATTCGCCGACCATTATTCTCAGAGCGGTCTAGAACAGTTTACACCCCACTAAAGCTCTTTGTTTAGCTGAAGCTTGTTATTACTCGCGTATTGATCAATCTTTTTGTTCAAAAATCACAGCATTTAGCTTTACAATGAATCGTGTAACACCCACCAACTAAAAGGATGAATGAATGCTAAAAGTGCTCGTTGTGTGTATGGGAAATATTTGTCGCTCCCCAACAGGAGAAGCCGTGTTAAAGCATTTAGCGCACCAACAAGGTGTCGCGCTTGATGTTGATTCAGCTGGCACTATTGGATTTCATACCGGTAACCCACCAGACGCTCGTTCTGTAACAGTGGCAGAACAACGAGGATATAGCTTTGAAGGGATCCGCTCTCGACAAGTTAAACAACAAGACTTTGATGATTTTGACCTGATTTTAGCAGCTGATAAGCATAATTTAGCCGATTTAAAGGCCATCTGCCCACCACATTTACATTATAAACTTGCATTATTTTTACAATACGGTGAGCAAGAAACTGTCGAAATACCCGATCCGTATTATGGCGGGCCACAAGGTTTTAGTACTGTGCTTGATCTCATTGAAGCCGCCAGTCTGGTCATTTTAAATAAGTTGCGATCACACATTTACCCATCTTAATAGCCTCAGCCCCTTGTCCGCTAGTCTATTTTTGCTAGCCACTTAAGAATTTAGAATAGGTTTATTCTGTCACACTAACGACTGCGACTTGGCCATCAGCCCCTGCAAATAAAAAACGATGATTATCACTAGCTACAGTGTAATAACCCGCTAAGGTCGGATTAGGATTAACCAATGGCAGCCAAGTATCACCCTGATCATACGATATGTCATTCCCTGTTTTACCTGTAACGATACACACTGCCGGTATGCATTTCATAGCCGTGCGCAAGCCTCGTTGGCCACTTGCTACACTTAGCCAGCGATCATTACTAAAGCGTGCCATGTTAGGATAGGTCATATCCCGTTGTTGATAGTCTCCCCCTACAACAAACAATTGCTGTTGTTGATTGAGTGCTAATCCGTATCCACCCGCGGTCGCTGTACGATTAAATAAAGGAACCTTTTTGCGAGCCCAACGCTGACCAGCATCGGTTGAATGGTACACTGAGGCTGATTTTCCCCCCGTTGTTAACCAAGCTTGATCAGCTGGCCCAACAATGAGGGTATGCCCACTTGCTGCAAAAGCAGCTTCGTCATCTTGCATCGCGGGTAATTTATTTTTTGCAATCCGCTGCCATGTTTTTCCCCCATCTTGGGTGTATTTAACAACATAGTACCCATCAACAGGATCTCCCATCAATAAACCACGCTGGCGATCCCAAAATGCAATCGAGTCAAAAAAACCTGTTTCATCCGTATTTTGATACAGCAGCTGCCAAGTGTTCCCTGCATTTTCAGTCAAGTACAGCGCTGATTGTGCGCCATTGCCCACGCCCATCACAATGGCCGTGTTTTTATCAAATAAAGCAATATCCCGAAAATCGGTGTTTATATCTGAGCGTACGCTGCGATTGTGCCATGTTTTGCCACCATCTTGGCTATTCCACACATTGTTATTGCTACCTGAGACCCAAAGTGAATCGCCAAGCATTGCTGCACCTCTTAATGAAGGCTGTGTAGGAAGAGTCGTATGTTGCCACTGCAAAGTCGCTGCTGCGTTTGCAAAAGGGCTGTGAATTAGGCTCCAGCCTAAAGCAAAACCGACAGACCATGCCACGCATGGTATTAATTTATAGTTTTTCATTTTAAAGCCTAAAAAAGAAGTACTAAGGCAGCGTATGAATGACTAAAGCCTACCCGTAACCTACTGATTTTATTATACTGAAACTCTAGCACTGTCATTTTATCAACGCAAACTAATCTGCCGCTCACCACACTCTATAATCAGTAAAAAGAGGGCCTAATTAAGGTCGACCTTCACGATTATCACACACGGCCACAGGATCTAACCCTTAATTTAGGCCACTGACTTAACCAGTGTTTAGCTTGGATACGTTCTGCACAAATTTGCGGGTTTCGAGCTGGGTTAGGGGTAATAAATAAGCGAAATAAACTCGCCAACTCAAATGCTGCCACCACTTCATATTGTTCGCTGGGTAACAAACGCGCTGCAATGGCCGTTTCACATTCGGGCCAAAAAGCCATCGCATCCAGGGTATTTTTATAAGGTCGATCACCATTACGATGATGCATAACCGCCTGATTGCGTACTTGCCACAAGATGCCCGGGCGCAGTGCTGTCAGTCGCGCTTCATAGGTTAAATAGGCATTTTTATCATTCTCTGAGTCATCAAAATAGACCACATCGATATCATTAAGTGGCGTCAGCGCGGTATATCCATGACCTTTATCCCATACTAAATTTCGCACAAACCCTGCAGCTATATAGCAGTCCGGGAGCGACAGCGTCGCAACAGCCGCTAACAAATCAGTATGAAAAGTACTCTCTTTCAGCCAAGTTATTAACTGGTGGTGCCTGTGTAATTCAGCATTGTTCATTGAGACTGCTTTATTTGCTGATCAAGTTGCTCTTTTCGAGCATCAACGAGCTGTTGAATCCTCTTCGCCCCTTCGAGAGTTTCTTGACCCTGCGAAATTCGCTCCAAAGGCTGACTAAAATCAAGCTGAGACTGTGCATTTGGCGCTTTGTTTGTGACCGATGTAAGCGAATATGGCATTGGCGGAAGTACCGTTATATCACTGGCTTTAAGCACCACAGTTTCACTTTGCCCCTCAGAATTAGGCGTGTCTGAATAGTGCCACTGACCGTTGATATCTTGCCAGCGAAACACCTCTATGTCTTCATCAGAAGCCGTGCTAATTGCTTGAGTTGTAACTGTCGCTACACGACTGACTTGCCCAGAGAGTTGTTGCGCCTGATTTTTGAGGGTGTGGCTGAGGCTAGAAACGGTGGGTTCGCTCATATTCAGCCAAGGCTGGCCATCAGGGCGCTTTAAAACAAACAGTGCGCCGCCTGCAATTAAAGTCAGACAGACTAAAAAGTAAATAAAACGCGCCATCACTACCCCTTACTGATTGACTGAAAGAAATGCCTCAAGGGCGTGCTGTTTAATCCGATGGTAGTTAATAAACAGTACAATGATCACGGCCAGCGCACTTAATACAAAAACCCATAATGATGAAACAACCCGAGTCGCACTAAATAGCAACATTAACCCTGCATAACCAGATAAAAAGCATAAAGGCACACGATCTATTTTTTTATATTTTAAAAATACCGCAAAGAAAATAGTCACAATGAAGGTCACGCTGACCATATGCAAAGAAAAGCGACTTAACCCAGCAACATCAATGCCCCGAAATACGTCGCCAATAATATGCGCCATGGTTGAAGAAGCGGCAAAACTGATGATTAAACTAAATACGATAAACAAACATTGTAATGCGGCACAATTAACAAAAAACGCTTTATAACTGAGCGTCATGGTTATAAATGGCACATCATAACTATCTGTATCTTCTTGATACACAGCAATTCCTTTTGGCTGATAATAATATATTTTCAGCGAATCATAACCACTTTCAGGAATTGACACAATCTCAGAAATAAAAAACGCCTGTTTTCAAGGCGTTTTTTATTTCTGAGATTGAGCTTTAATTTTTCGTTGTCATTTTATAAGTTATGCCGATGATTCTCTGTTATCGGTAAATGATCGGGCTGTAAATACGAGCGATATAAATATCGATACTGTCGTCGATTGATTGTCTTGGTGATGTTCTCAGGAGCAATAAAGCGTGTATTTTGTTCAGTCAACCAGCGCTCAAAACCCAACTGTTGATCTGCAGCTAAACGGGTTAAGGTCTGCTCATAGCCGGTAAAAAAGTCTGTTTTTAAATCCTGAGCTAATGATTGCAACTCACTCACATGTTGCTCGGCTAAAAAACGAACAGCTAAATACGACCATTGATAAATTCGCTCACTGCCATCTCCATATTTGGTATCAAAAATAGTGCGTAAACTTAGCCAATTTTCGCGCTCTGTTTGATGTAAAAGTTTAAAAGCTCGTGGGTTTACTGCTCGTTTAGAAATGTATTCTCCCATGCCTTCTGACCACCAAACCAATTTATCAGGGAAATGACCAAAACCCCCATATTTTGAAAACCGCCCATCAAGATAGTGCACATACTCATGGTTTAAATTCCACACACTAAACTCTGGCCGTAACCAGAACGCTTCGAATGAATAAAAGGTCGCTTGATTATTTGGATCACTGGGATTGCCCTCAATGTACATCCCCCCATTATTCGTTTGAATATTAAAGGTCATTTGCCCAAAACGATTATAGCTACTGTAATCATCAAAAATAACGACTCTCAGTGACGTATTATTATCATTTGCAACAGGCTGATTATTAGTGGCCAGCTTTTGGTGAAAATCATCTTGCTGAGCTAACAACTGATGGCACGACGATTTTAGCTGCTCAGGTGTCATCTGTTCAGCTAAGATGAATAACGATTCATCACAGTGATGCTTAATAGGTAGTGCCTGTTCAACCGAAGGAATAAAACATTGGCCTTTGAATTCATTATCACAATTATCTTGTGCACGATACGAGTTAGCCAAATAATTAAGTGAAAAATGCGACTGCGCTTGTTGATGAGATAAAAATTCAACTCGGCTGAGCCATTGCCACACTTGCTCATCCAACTTATTAGCCGCCTCTTCATCCATTAATATATGCAAATAAGCCAGTGACCATAACGCATGATCAAAACGCCAATCCGCTTGATTGAGCTGCATCGCAAAATGCGTCAAAGCGTTCACTAATGTCGTGTTAGCGCTAAATTGGGCTGACACTTCATCATTTAAGCGCCCTTCATAAGCCAGAAAACTGATTGCTCGCAGCGTTTCCCACACGCTGTACTGCGCTTGTTGTGAGCCACTCGTTAGTATTGACTCATCATAAGTGGCCATCAGTAGGGCTAAAGTGTTCAAATGCGGGGCCAGCTTTGTATGAAAGGGCACTTGATAATAAAATCGATACAGGGTCACAACGTAATGCTCTTGCAAACGCCTGGCAGAATCTGTTTTTTCTAGAAAAAAGGGCTGTTGACTTAACAACGTTAAGCTTGCATCCAGCTTAGCCCAAACCGTTTCATGAACTTCTTCAAACTCACCAAAATAACTGTATGTACGCAAATAATAAAGCAAGGCATCAAGCTGCGATGGCGTAAATTTAGCCGCTGTAAAATGCGCTTCAAGTCCATCAAGCACGTGCTCTAATGTGTCGGCTTGTTGGTAGTGCTGGCATTGCCCCCACAAATCCACTTTTTGGTTTGCAATTATATCCAGCATGTCAACGGCGCCTGCCAAGGCACAAGCGTCTGTCGCAGTTTGACTTTGCACTGCAACCGTTTCAGTAACGATCACTGGCGAGATACGTGTATTACAGGCAACCAAAAATAGTCCTGCGCAGAGAGTAACAATGCGTTTTAGAAGCATAATAAATAGGCGTTAATTATTTTGGGATATTGTATGCAATTATAATGTTAATTTGCAATCAAAAGATGGGCTTTACTTAAAGAATGAATAGCAAAATTAAAAATTAGAGCAAATAGAGAAGGAGCAATCGCCGAGTGAAAGTGAATAAATATAAAGACGTTATAATCAGTTTAGAGGTTCTGGAGATTCAGTTTCGGAGTAATCATAGCCCAACTGCTGTGCCATAAAAGAGTAAAAATCTCGTTGAGTTAACGTTTGGTTAAAAATTAGTGCTAGGTGTTGATTCACCCCATACGCTTGAAAAACAGATTTTGCTAAATCAATGTCAATCACTCTACACATCATGATGAATACTCCAAGTATAACTGAGTAGCACTACCAGTTTGGTGCATAGACGCCGTTTTAGGAGTGTCCACCTTATCACTTATTAACATATCATTTATATCAACCAATTATTTACAGAATAAAGCGTGATGTCGGTGGCGCAGAGTGAGACCAGTGAGCGAGCAGCGTTCATCCCTCTTTGGCTCCCATGGCCAATACAACAGTAATGCCAATTTGAAAATCAGTGTTTGATTCTACTCGATGTTATTTTAACTAGCTGTTGGACTAACGCCTTTCCCATCATTTCAAGACAACGAGCCACCGAGTCACACCACATTACTGTTGCGTACTGCGTTATTCTCGCGTGGATGCTAAGTGTATGTACTCAATGGCTGTCATTTTATGATACTGCACAGTGGGGTGCATGATCTGACACGGCTCAGGATCAACCACTTCAATCGGAATATGATGATAACGGGCAATATCCAGTGCTATTTGGGTAATATTGACGCTAAACGACGTCCCCATAAACACCATTTTAGTGGCCTTTTTCATCATGGTTTCGGCTCGCTCTATTTGATACAGCTCAGTATAAAACTCATCAAAAAGAAGTACATAAGGCTTTAAAGAAACATTCAACTCAGGGCCTTTACTGCTGATGTTAAACGCATCTAATAAAGACTGTGTCAGATTGTTTTCATCTATTTCGTGCCAAGGTGCTGTAACACGTTCGGCGTTTTCACCTTGAGTATGATAACGCGTGACTTGATCTAATCGACCATGAATAGAGATATAATCGAGATTGCCGGCCTTACCATCTAAACCATCAATGTTTTGCGTGATTAATGCCTTGTCTTTGAGCCAGTGATGAACCTCGTTTGGCCCATAATCGCGGTAAGTTGCAAACCGCCGATAATACCAAGTTAAAAATTGCCCAGGATTATGCTGATACATAGCGCGAGTCGCCATTTCTTGCGGCGTATAATGTTGACTACCAATGGTCCAATAGCCATCTTGGCCTCGAAATGTCGGAATACCGCTTTGCGCACTGACACCGGCACCTGTGATATACAAAGTGGTCATGTGATTATCCTCTCATTCATTACGCACCTATGAATTCATTGTGCAGTTGCATAATCGCATAAATGAGCGCTAAAACAATGTAATAAGTAACAAAGAGGTCATTGCAGTAACGTGCCGTTTCTTTCGACACAGCAGCTTAAACATCCGAGCGATAGTTGAGTAATAAACACATGCGAAAAAAACCTTACTCGCATACTGTTTGTATTTGGCATAGCTGGCGTTCTAAATAATCGACGAACCAATGCTGATGATGTAGCCGAGCTTTTACTAAAGCCGTGGCGTAGTCAAGCTCAATCAACGTTTGCTGATCAGCCCATTTAAAGTCTTCAACGACAAATGTTTCCTGATCAATCATGACACTATACTCGTGTGGTTGACCACCTTGCAGGTACTTGCTGTACAAATGACTATCAGCACTTAATACAAAAAGTTTTGCTTCCAACCCTAAACAAGAGGCGGCATAAAAATAACGATTTTTATCCATTATAATTCCTTCAAAAACAGTGCTAAAACAACTTATTTCAGTACTGGTCAGTGTTTATCCTGACAAAGAGTAACATTTAGTTACATTAAGCATAACGTAAATTTTTAGTAAATTTAGTTATCAATAAGCTCACTATTGTGAACAAACGTTATCAATATACACTTAGGGCGTTACGAACCTCCGGCGTATTAGCTAATCAAAGGTAAAACTTCAAAAACAAATTGCAAATGACAATCGATATCATTAAGATTCGCGAAATTATTTTTATCCCGCATTATAATCGGAGTCTTCATGAAGTATTCAGCCCTATTTATCGCTATTGGCGCGGTGATCACCTCCCCCACTCTTACCGCTCAACAAAATCAACTCGAAGTTATCGAAGTCAAAGGCACCTATTTTAATGACTACAAAGTTGATAACGCTAAGGGAGCACTGCGCACTGATGCTTCACTACTTGAGACGGCTCAATCTGTCACTGTCATTCCAGATACGATTATTAACGAACAACTGGCAACCACTTTAGGTGACGTGCTGGTCAATGATGCAAGCTTAACGGCTGGTTCAAAACAACGAAATCGTGAAACCTTTAACCTGCGTGGTTTCGGATTAAGCTCATCGAATGGTTATTTGCGTGATGGCCACCAGCATTGGTCTCATTATCAGCAACCGATTGAAACTTTAGAACGAGTTGAAGTGATTAAAGGACCTTCAAGCATTTTATATGGTCAATCTGGTCCTGGTGGATTAGTCAACATGGTGACAAAAAAGCCCACGGTTAACACCACTTTCAATCTAGGACTGGATGTCGATCAACTTGGTTCTTCTCGTTTAATGCTTGATGCGGGTGGGTCAATCACTGAGGCACAAGATCTTCGCTATCGTGGTATTTTAGTTAAGCAAGATGTGACCTTTGAGCGCGAATACCCAAATGGTAAACAACGTGAGCGCGATCGATTTTTAGGTGCGCTCGTCATCGATTATGACCTATCTGAAGACGCTATGCTACGAGTCCATTATGACCGTACCAATGATAAAGCCGGTTTAGACACCGGCGCTTGGCTAGATAATTCAGGCAAGGTGATTGGAAACGATAAAACGATTCGAGATTTTTCTTGGGCATTTACTGACATTACTGTTGAAAACATCGGCGCTGACTTGAACCTTATTTTAAGTGACAATTGGACAGCGACATTAGGTTATAACGAGCAAACATTCGAACGCCAACGTTTCGAGTCTGCACCCCGTCAACCTAAAAACTACCAAGTAGGGGATGAATATGAATCTCGCCCATACGATCGTTTTGATGATTGGCAGTTTACAACCGCCTTTATCGATTTTGTTGGTGAATTTGAGTTAGCGGGCATTGAACATCAGCTTTTAATTGGTGCCAATTCCTTGGATTATTATTACGGCCAATACCGTGTTTCGGCTGATCGTGTTAAATACATTGAAGGTCAACCAGAGCCTCTTCGCCCTGATGTAAGCTATAAAACCGATGATTCACTCTACACCAGCGAATATGATTATTACGGAATTTATGTTCAAGATCTCATGACGATCAACGATTATTGGCAAGTTTCTGTCGGCGGTCGTTACGACAAACAAACCAAAGAAGGCGCAGACAACGAATCGTTTGTTCCAAAAGCGGGCGTTTTATACCATCCAAGTGAATTCGGTACATTTTACTTGAGCTACTCAGAAGGGTTTGAGCCTCAAGGTAGCGATACATTAATCAATGAACGCGATCAAAATCACGGTATGAAACTTGATGCCATGACATCTAAACAACTTGAGGTAGGCACCAAATGGCAGTTAGTTGATGATCGTTTACTACTAACAGCAGCTGCATTTGATATCAGTAAAACAGGCATGCTTATTTCGACTGAATTAACAGCTCATCCACAATTTGACTCTATCACTACCCAAGCAGGTGAGCAGCGCCATAAAGGCCTTGAGCTCGGTGCACAAGGTGCGGTGACAGATAAACTGTTTGTAATGAGTTCATTGATGAATCTCAATGCAAAATACGAAAAAGACCAACGTTTTGAAGGTAAAACGCCAATGGATGCACCTAAATGGTCAGCGTCTCTTTGGTCTCGTTACGAATTTAATGATGCATTTGCCATCAATGCCGGTGCATTTTACGAAGGCGAGCGTTTTGCTGATAACGCCAACACCATCACCAAATCGGGCTATACCCGTGTAGATGTCGGCGCGACGTACAAGCTCGCTTTAAGCAGTACTGATATTAATGTCCGTTTTAATATCCAAAACTTATTTGATAAGTCCTACTTAGCCGGTGGTGGTACCAACAATGTCACCATTGGTGAGGGCACAAGCTTACGTTTAGCTATTCAAGCCAGCTTCTAATCTTAATGGGCGGCAATTGACAGATTGTCGCCCATTAATTCAGATTGCCCCGCTACCCACGCATTTATCGTTATATCTGGATGATAAATGACAGTTCCCCCCTTTCTCTTCGTAATATTTATGGCATGATACAGCCATTAAACTTTTATAGCTGATACCTTATGACGAAGAAAACTGTCACCTTTGAATTCGAAAAAGAAACCAAAAATAGCGTACGCTACCAAGAAATCCCCGAACCCGGTCAAGCGCCGGTAGCTGGGACTATTTACTTACAAAAATGGTTTGCACAAACAAGTAAAATCATCGAAGTGACCATAGAAACCAAAGACTAATAGACCTTCAATACAGGCTTTAAAATCTCTCTTAGGCCACTCTTTCAAGCTGCGTTATTCAACCTTGGTGGCCGCAGGCATAACATTAATTGGTTGGCTTAGTGAGTAAGTACGCGACTAGTTCGTTATAGTGTGCGAGTGATGTAATATGTTGCGTTTCAGGTTTATATTTTCCATTTACGATCAATGTTGGTACCGTGTTAATGCCTTGTTCGCGTAATTGTTTTGTCGCGCGCTGCATCTTGGCATAACGGGTGCTAACAGCAAAACTTGTTAGGGTTTTATCAAACAAAGCTTCATCAATACCATGTAATAAAAACAAGTTTTTGATGTCTTTCTCAGAGGTAAATGATGCGCGCTGAACATGAATATAATCAAAAATAGCCGTACTCATCGTCTCTGCCACCCCTAAAATATCCGCAGTTATCGTCGCCTTAATTAAGGCTTGCTCAATTTGAATATCTCGCCCGGGCATATTGTCCACAGGGTTTTTCACAACAGCTTGCCCCTCAGGCAACAATTGATTTAATTGTTGAATAAAAGGTTCTTGCTTATAGCAATGTGGGCAGTAATAGGAGAAAAACTCACGTATCTGTGGTTGTGTCGTCGCCTCCCCCTGTATTTCTGTATAATCTTTTCCTTTTATAAATTCAGACGGCGCAGCCACCGCCAACACTGACCAGACACTTAAAGTCACCATTAAACAAAAACGATACATTTTAACCTCTTACTTTTATCAATAAATAATCTGACTTAACAACGCCTTATAAGTTCATAATTTTTTAATCGGTCTTCTTTTAACCATGTATCACCTCTGTTAATCAGGATTAATTAACTTATCAAACGCACAAAAAAACAATGATAAATTGCATTTGCACAACCCAAACGCTATTATCAACAGTATTAAACAAGGTGAGGTGTGTGATGAATTTAGCGACTCAAACAAAGCCAGCAGAAGTATTAATGAAAGCATTCAGCAATGCGTGTGAGCATCTTAAAGTCAGTAATACTGAAAAGTGTGCCATTATTGGTGTTAATCCTTCAACCTTGAGTAGAAATCAGCAAAAAGGGTTTGCTCCACAGTCAAAAACCGGTGAACTCCAACTGCAATTTATTCGCTTATATCGTTCCTTGTATGCCATTTCAGGTGGCGATTTTGCCTTTATGCAGCATTGGTTTCGCAGTAACAATAAAGCACTTAATGCCGTACCGAGCCAATATGTGTGCAGTATTGTCGGCTTAATCAATACCAACGAATACCTTGATGCCATGCGTGGTAAAATTTAGGCATGCTGAAAAAATTTATTAAGTTGTGTCCCCCTTTAACATTTTATCAAGGTCGGTTATTTCGTATAGTCGAAACCCAGCAATATGCCGCAACCACAGGTTTAGTCGACAACCTTGAAGAGCAAGCATTATTAGAGCAACTACTTGATGACGCTAAACCTCCTTATAAAGAAAATACAGTTCAGCTTCACTATTTAATTTCGACTCCCTTTCGGTATCCACCATTAAAATATGGCTCCCGATTCGGAAATAGGCAGATGCCCAGTTATTTTTATGGCTCAGAACAACTCGATACCGTTTTGGCTGAATGCGCATTTTACCGATTGAAATTTATGCATGATATGGCAACCCCATATACTGATGCGGTCAACTCTGAGCACATGACGTTTAGTGTTACCATTGCCACACAATACATGGCCGATTTATGCCACATCACCAATGTGGAGATCCAACAACAATTACGCCACCCAACTGACTACCAGTTTAGTCAAGCTGTCGGACGCCACCTCACAGAGCAATCACACGCTCATGGATTGCGGTATTTTTCAGCGCGAAGTGATACTGGCGTAAACTTAGCGATTGCAGAGCCCGAAGTAATAAAATCAGCAGAGCCTGAAACTTGCTGTAACTGGATATGCCAAACAACTCAACATGCTGTTAGCTTCAATTATCATAAAAACCAGCCCATTACGTTTTCCATCGACACTTTTTTAGTCGATGGAGAGCTCCCTGATCTCGCATAACCGCCTATCTAATCCGTATTTTGCTATTCAATATTGATCACATCAGCAAAACTTTAGCAAAGCTAAAGTCAAACGCGCCCTCCATGAAAAAGAAGGCGCGAACCAATGTTAAATTAAGTCTGATAGCACGCGGCTAGATCGCGGTAAATAAAAATTATTCGGGTCAAGAGAGGTGATCACTCGCAGGGCCTGACCTTGAATTTCTGCCGCTGGGACTAATCCATAAACACGCGAGTCTGCACTGTGGTTACGGTTGTCTCCAAGCACTAAATAATAACCTGCGGGCACAGTCACATTTGCAAAATTATCTATCATGTTTGCACTCGCTATAAATTGCACTGCATGCGCATGATCAGGAAGTGTTTCTATCATTTTTTGCGTACCTGCTATAGGCTGATAATCGAGCCGCTGTTCATTCACCACTAAATTGTTATTAATCATCCTAATTTGATCACCTGGTATCCCCACGACACGTTTGACTAAGCGCAAATCGGCAGCTTGTGAGTTAATAATCACAATATCGCCTCGCTGAGGCTCTGCCAAATCAACAATAGCAATATCAGTGAACGGCCATTCTAATCGATAGGCCATTTTATTTACAAAGATCCTATCGCCTTCCACTATGGTCGGCTGCATTGATCCAGTTGGTACCGTGTACCAATCAGCAAGACTGCTACGAGATGCAAACAGAGCCAACATAAAGACTAAAAAGCCGATGTTTTCTTTAAATAATTTAACTGCTTTGGTACGGTAAGTTTTCATTCATTTCTCCTTTTATTAGTCGCTTACAGCTGAGACAAACGAATTAATATGCAGTTCACTCAAAATAAACATCGCGCTAATTTTAAATGTAACTATCTATTACACCGCTCACAATTGCTGGGCGAATCCCGTACCGTTTTACTGACTATTTCCTAGCTAGCTATTTACTCCACATAAAAAGCACCGCACAATCGTCATCTCAATTACTTTAAGGTTAACTATGCCAGCTAAGAAAAATAATTTATTCCTCGATGTCATTTTCAGTGTTGTTGTGCCTTCTGTCATTTTAATGAAGTTCAGCTCACCACAACAACTGGGGCCGTTATATGGGTTACTCGTTGCGCTGGCCTTCCCATTAGGCTGGGGTGCCTACGACTTATTGAAAAGCAAAACAATCAATTTTATTGCCGCATTAGGCTTAGTCAGTGTGCTATTAACCGGTGGAATTGGATTATTTGAATTAGACAATAAGTGGTTAGCAATCAAAGAAGCTTTGGTGCCCGCAGTGTTTGGCATCATCGTATTCGCATCTGGGTATGGAAAAAGCCCATTGGTGCGCAAATTTTTACTCGACACAGGTCTAATGAGAACCGATTTAATAAATCAACGTTTAGCCGAAATAGGTAAAACACACGAGTTTGAACAACGGATCCGCCGGGCAAATTTATACCTCTCCCTCACTTTTGCTTTTTCATCCGTGATGAATTTTATTCTGGCTACCTGGTTAGTCACCGCCCCTACAGGCAGTGAAGAGTTTAATGAACAACTCGGACAACTAACGCTATTAAGTTACCCCATCATAGCCATCCCTGCGTGGATAATGATGGTCGCCATTATATTTTATATTTGGCGAACATTGACCCAACTAACCGGCTTAGATATGGAACAATTGATAGAAGGCGACTGAGCCTTCACCTCCTTCTTCATCATCAAACACGCTATGAGTAGCCAATTGCCCTTGCTTCTCATAGCACACTAGTTGTGCTTTTAGATTTTCTCCCCTACAAAAATTTTTGCCATACACAGCCATGCATCTACGATCAATACACCGAATACTCTCAAGCTGAGCCTCATTTCAACGCATTAGATTAAAATAATTTAATTTCAGCCCTTGTTTTTTGTTTCCCATATCGGTATAAACTTATCACCCAGCCAAAATGGGTACATTCATTGTTACACAATGATGTTCAATTAATCTCACAAAAACTAAGGTAACATCCATGAAAAAAACAATGCTCGTCAGCGCAATTTTATTAGCATTTTCAGGTAGTTCTTTCGCTACTGAGCACAATCAAACTCAATTAAAAGAAATAACAAAGAACGCAGATTCAGCCATGACGACACAAATGATTGATCCGATCACTATGTCAACCGTGGGCGGTTGGATACTTTCTGGTGCAAAGTCTGCAATAAAAAATGGTGTAAAATCTTTTTTAAAAGATGCGCTTTTTGGCAGCTCAGGTCCTGCTTATGTGATGCTGCATGAAGATTCATTGCGTCAAATTGAAGATATTGTCACTGAAGTTGTGATCAACAGCGATGTCGAAGATGCTAAAAGTATCCTTTATTCATTTGATGATTTGCTTGGTTATTATCACGCAAGTGCACAAAACGACAACCCTGATGTTAGCTTACTACCAGCACTCGTCACTTACGCAACCAGTTTAAAAAATCATCAAGCCTATAGAACAAGCTACAACAGTAATGCACATTTACTCACTGGTAGCTATTCACTTGTCTCTGCATTGACCATTGCAGTACTCGCAGAAAAAGAAATTCGTGGTGACATTAGTCATGCTTATGTAAAAAGTATTGCCAATAACCTAAAAACTACGCTTAACAGTTTAGGTTCACAAGCTGATAGTTATGTGCGTAGTAATATCCGAATTACGCCGCCAACAGGAAACTGTGATGGGATTATTATTCATAGTATCGGTATTGATGATGAATTAGCGCTGGTCAATGAGCCAGATTTCCAAAATAATGATGATACATTCATTTTCCGAAACTGCACCTATACAGTTCGCGATAGTATAGGAAGTAAAACATACACTTACAAAATTGCCGATTACGGTCGCAATTTAGCTAGCCGCCTGGCATATAACAAATACAACGCACTACAATCTGATTATGCAGACAAGTTTAAAGGTGCCGAATTTGCGACTATCGTCAACGAGCTTGCAACGTATTAATACTTAATTCCATTACAGCCAGTGAAGCTTATGAGGGCTCCACTGGCTTATTAACATCCAAGCACTATCGAAAGCTGGGCATAATCGCAGGGATCCCAGGTAATAAACCAACCAATGCCATTACGCCAGTTAACACACAAAACATAATAAGCGGAATGATCCAACGATTCAGTGAGCTCAACTCTTTACTCCGTTCTTTACATCCAATCAAACCTAAATTATCGAGTAACATCGTCAGAGCCCACCCAAATGCCGGATTCACCAGAGCAGAAGAAAACACGACGATAGCTGCAGACTGAGTCGTTTTCCCTTCCCGAGTCATTTCCATTCCCGCTTCTAAAAGAGGAATAAACACACCTACAATCAATGCCACACATAACACTGGTTGCCAAATTGCTAAATCCATCGGGTAGCCCCAAATACTGGCAATCACACAAAATAAAGCAGTCAGCACCGCACCAGCAGGGATCGGACGTTTCGCAATCGCCGCGGGGACAATATAGGTTCCCCAAGAAGAGGTAAAATTCGCCCCACCTAAAAGCGAGCCAAACGTTTGGCGAATTGAAGCGCTGGCCATCGTATCATCAATATTCATTTGGACTTTTTCAGTACGAGGTGGATAGCTAATTTTTTGAAAAACTTGATGACCTAAGAAATCAGGTGACCACATAGCCACCGCTAAAATAGCAAACGGCAATACCACGACAAAACTTTCCAGAGTCGGTAAACCGAGCATCCACCCGGTACTTTCACCCCACCAGTACATCGGGTCCAAATTAGGCAAGCCCGGCCCCGTTTTAAACTCAAATGGCGCCCCGAGCAAAAAGGCCACTCCGCCACCTAAAACGCAACTCAGCGGCACCGCTAACCAGCGCTTTTTAAAATGTTCAAGGAGCGCATATAACACGATAGTGCTCAGGATAATCACAAACGCAATATGCGACATCTGTATGCCTTCAGCCCAAGCAAACAGTTTTTTGACTTGTGATATTGTGCCAATAAAGCCGAGATACAGTAATAATCCCCCGCACACACCTCGACTAGTTAAGTTTGCTAAAATACTGCCGCCTTTACTGAGGGCTAACAGTAGCCCGAACAAACCAATTAACAATCCAAAGGCCATCGGGTGACCGCCAGCAGCAACCACAATAGGAATAAGCGGGATCAACGGCCCATGAGTCCCCGCTAAGTTAGCTGTGGGTAATAAAAAACCAGAAAATAACAAAATGAACACCGCCACAATGAGCAGCTCATAGCGTACATTTTCCAAAATAAACCCTTCACTTAACCCAAGCGGTGCTGCAAAGGTCGCTGCAATTGCCCCCACCATCACAATTTTTCCAATTGTGCCTGCCATTGCAGCAATGGTGTCTTCAAATTCAAAACGGTAGTCTTTAAATGGCAAATTAGGCCGCCAGCGTTTAGGCTGCATTATTTGTAATTCGTGCTCTAGGTATTCATCTCGGGAATTAAATTCAGAACTTGCACGGTGTAACTCTTGATAGCTTCCTTGTGAATGACTTCCAGTACTGTCTGGGTTGCTTTTTGCGCTCATAACATCTCCTACTGCGGATGCGAATGGATGTGAAGGAGCAATTATAAAGTAGGCTGGCGCGTAAAGCGCTTAGCAATAAGTCGAGTAAAGAGTGATAAAAAACACATCGTATAGCGGTGATGCCGATTAGAAAAAGCGTTGTTCATAAATCCATTTAGTCGTAGTGCCCCTGGAATGAAAAACGTCTGGCAGCGATAAGATCGCACTAAGAGAGCCTCTATATGTGTTTGCATACTTTTTATTAACGGCACGACGATTTGACAGCTAAATGACAGACGAAGTAGATGAATTTGTTGATTGATTTGAATTTGACCGCTTGCGCGATCAAAAAGATAAGTAATGCCTATTGACGAGAGATCGGCTCATATGTGTTATATGGCACTTACCTTAACTCTGAATTTAGAGGTGAGCCACTTTTAATTAAAGTTATTAATTCTGAACAATGTTGGACAGCCTCTGAATTATTTGAGCTCCAATATGTTCTTTTTTGCATTTGAGCTAAATGGTCATATTCTGGCTCGTTAGCTTTAACGTACTCAACTAGCCACTGATTTGATTTCAACCATTTGCTTATTTCATTATTTGCGCCACATGACTCTTGCGAAGTTTCAATAATCGACAGCATCCAAGCAGCTGCACTACCCACTTGAGCACATTTTTTTGAATTAGCATCACAAATTTCATTTGAGCTAACTTGCCATGAATAAAACGCAATAATTAGAAATAAAAACCGAACCATATTTGTTCCATCTAACGAGCCTGTAGATTTACTCGTTTTTAATTTGTTTTTATTAATCCGCAAACCATAACTGAGTTCCTATTTTGATTCAATCGTTTAAAAAAAATGTTTGACACTCATCAATATCTCATTGATTTTAAATAATTTGTATTAAAAAACAATACAAAATCTATTTCAAAGGGAGTAATGGATTGAATAACGACTGCTTGAAAGACATATATATTGCGGCTTTATACCAACAAAGCCGCTGGTGAGAATTGAGTGAATATAAATTGATATGAAATATCCGATTTTCAGGCCTAGTAAAACTAGGCCTATGCCTTGTTTACTTAAATACAGATTAATGATTGTGACTAACCGACTCCGCGATACCAACTTTGTTGATGTTGATGGGCGCACTGCCTAAGGGCACTGGGTTGACCTGCGAAGTTACTATATTGTCGTCGGAAGTTTTGTACGGCTTCAAGCCACACAGCAGTTTCTATACCCAGCTCGACTAATATTTTGGGTTGAGCTTTGCTAATTGCACCGCGCTTTTTAGGGTCAATATGTCGCCCACTCCAATCGGCAAGTTTTAGCCTGTTAGTATAAAAGAGGCCAATAACTTAAAAGGAATGGTTTGATTGTTTTGGTTACTGCCAAAGGCCATCAGTTGCTTTGGTTGCTGGGTAGTGTGTTTGGTTTTTTCTGACGTGGACTGTTTTTTGTAGTGTACGATGCGCTCTTGAATTGATGTAAAGTCGCTATCTTGCAGCTTTTTCGCCATTCTAGCTCTGATTGGGTTTAAATCGACGTACATCATGCAACTGAGTACGGCTTGCTCGTCGAGTAAAGCTTGCGATTGCTCTTAATTTAAAAGGAAGCGTCCCCTCCCAAAAATTCATCTGGAATGAATTTTAATGCCGCTAGGCAGCCCAAAGGGTGAGCGCCATGGAGGGCTGCGAATATAATCGGCCTGTGCAGTTATCTTCTTTATTGGCTTCTCTGGCAATGAACTCGTTTAGATTACGCATATACCAACTGATGTCATAAAGCCTCGCTCGCCAAACTTCGACCGTTTTATCAACGCTGTACATATAGGCTTCATCGAGCTTTTCACCTTTACGCCTGCTATCCCTAAGAAGGGGTCAACCAAAATTATGCCGTAATACAACTGATACCAGCGCTCTATCACTTTATCCTTTGACCAGTTTAATGCGCGACTTCTGTCCACTCTCAGCACCAAATGGTAATATTTCAGGCTCCTACCTTACACCTAACGACCAGCTTCGCTGTTGTATAATGCTCCCGGCATTTTGCTGATTCGACATCACCGTATATTCCGTAAAATATCAATGGCAAACACTTGCGATAATCGTTTAAAGCGCTCCACTAACCAAGCCCGTCGATGTTCAAAATTTTGACCTGAGTATTTATCAAGCCCCGCTAGAAATGCCCTGCGAACACAACGACTGATGCAGTGATAGTAAGGTGTGGAGTCTAAATCAATTAACGAACGTCTTGCTTGTGCCATGTGAGCCACCAAAACAGGAAGTGATTAATTAAAATTAGACCCACTATTGTGGTTTTTCAATGAGATATTTATGGGTATCTAGTTTTTTGTCTCTAGTTTTTTCCCAACGCATTGCCAAACACATCGGCTAGCTTTAACCGCTAGCCGATACTTCCCCACCTAATAAAACAAAACCCCACTCAATATAAACATCGTCATACTCAGTATTGGCAGTAGAATAATTTTCCATACTGAGCGTTTCGCGAACCATTTTGTTTTAGCTAATCTAGCCTCTATCTCTTCAAACTTGATCCCGAAGCAACAGACTAAATAAGTGAGCAAAATGGCAAACACAGCAGCCAAAATCATTATCAGGTTTACATCGCCTCGAAATGAGAACAATTTACCAGTAAGTACTTCATTTATAAACCTATAACCGACAGAGTTAAAGGTATATAAAAGTGTACCAGCATGAAAAACCATCACCAGAAGAACTACAGTAACAAACCCCATTGGCGGTACTAACTTACCAGTTTTTTGGTTTATCGATGTTTGATAATAAAAATACAAATAGTAGCTACGAATAAAGCTCAAAATACCCACTTAAAACCCTCCCGATTCACGTACTTTAAAGTTAGGGTTAACTCTTTGGTTGGCCTCAATCATGTCACCAAATTGATACATTAGACCTGTCCAACTCTTCTTTTCAACGCCCATTTCTGTTGGGTGGAATTTCGGGGTATAGCTATAACCAGATGCCTGTAGCGCAAAGTCTGTAATACCATAGATACCCGCAGGGATTGCTCCGACGCCAGTTAAAGAAGCTAATGCAAACGTACTATCAACGCCAAATTTACCCCAATTACTGGCGATATCCGCTTGATTAGCTGGATTGTCCCAATTATGGTTTTTTTGATTAAATTGGTAGTCGTATGCTTGAAAGCCCGAAACCATAGGGCCAGCCGCTGTTAGCAATCGTCCTGAAGTCTGTGCTAGAGAGCTATCCATTAATCCCGAAATATTCCCCGTCAAACTCTTAATCTCGTCCACAGGACCAAAGCCAAAGCTAAAATTGCTTACGCCATTAAGAGGTGTTGATGCACCGCGACCAAAACTACCATCAAAAATGGTTGAGAGTGGCGCTTTATCGGCCAGTGTCCACCCCGTATTTTGCACTAAGCCAAAGCCGTAACTACCACGCTTTGTCGCAGCTATGCCTGTCAAAGTTGAATGAACTGAACCTAATCCACCTATAATGAGTGATGTATAACCTAGGTAACGCGTTAAATCTGATTGCGTATTTGGAGACCCAAACACATACTCTTCACGCCACGGTCCCGGCGTTAGCGGCTGACTCATATCCGCCCAATCAATAGAACCCATCAACGAGCTTTCTAGGTCAAAGCCTTGTGGCACTCTGCCCATCGTGGTGGTATTTCTATCAACCCAAGCTTGATTGTTAGCAATGAGTGATTGAGTGCGTTGCACGCTTTGTGCTTTCGTTGCTAAATCACTGTTTAACTGCTGCCTAATCATGTTTGAATGATTAACCAAACGATTGAATCTATCAAACGATGTAATCGGGCGTGTCGCATTCTCAATTGAATTTGCGGCGGTTGCTAGGCTGTAATATGCATCATCAGATAAGCTATCAAGGCCACCCGATGCTTCGAGTCTATTCCATCTCTCAAGGGCATTTTCAGGGTTAATATCCACTGCGCCTTGTGACACAGGTGCTCCACTCGTCGTACCAACAGATTGCGTATTGCCCGTGTGTTTTGCACTTGTCGTAGCTGTATTCGCTGATTTTGGTGTACTGCTTAACCCACTCACAATCGAATTCCCCAATGCATTGCCAAAGGCATCGACCGCAACGTTACCAAAATTCCAACTCGCTTGATTGCCAAATAACTTATCCGCGCCATAACGCACGCCCGAGTTTACTATGCCACTGACTGGATTGCTATTATCAAGCCCTATTTGACCTGTATGACCACTCAAGCCCGATGCCACGGCCGAGGCCGCCACATCACCCCAGCGGAAACTCGCTCGATTACCCACCAGTTTATTGGCCACCACTGAACTGGCTGCACTGCTCGCTCCGATAACCGCACTGCCCCAGTTATTTAACACTTGTTTGCCTGCATGCATACCCGTTTGAGCTGTTTTGGTAAAGATTGTCTTGGTTCCTTCAGCGACTGTACTACCTACGCCTAATACGTTGCCCACGCCCGCTGTTGCACCGGCTGTTAACCCTGAAGCCAATGCATTTTTCAATGAAAAAGAATCAATCGCCCCTATTGCTTTACCCACCACTTGTGATGCCACAGAGCCAACAAAGCCCCCAATGGCAGAGGCCGCCATACCGGCTGCTGCAGTACTGCCAATCGCCGCTCCGGTAGCAGTCGCGCCTCCCCCTAGTACCGTTAATCCACCAGAGAAAGCACCCGTGGCCGAACCTAGGTACCCAGCCGCAGCCCCCGCTGTATAAATCGTCGCAACCACTGCCACTGCTATCATCACAATCGACGCCACCGCATTACACCCGGCCTCGGGTGGGGCCGGGGCATACGGTACGTTTGGCGTGGTGTCGCCAATTAACTCGGCGAGGTTTTGTGGCATAAAGCTCGCAAAATGATTGAGGTTGTTCGCTTTATGCGGGATCTCGAGGGTTTGCCCTGCTTTGAGTTCGTCCCCATCAGATAGGTTATTGGCACTGGCCAAAATATACCAATAGTCTTCGCTGCCATAATATGCCACCGACACCGAACGAAGTGTGTCCCCTTGGTTGACGAGATGAGTTGATGATGAAGTGCTACTTGTACTACTCTGAGCTGCAAAATGTTGCGAAGCAACTTGGGTACGATGGGCACTCATTTCCCCTATGTATTGGTCATTGCTGTAAACATACTGGTTGTTCACCGCTGATTGCGCATCAAACCCCACTGACTTTACTGAGCGGCGCTCCCAGTGACCCGTTGATGAACCTTGACTATTTACTTGCGGTTGGTCTTGCAAATGTCGGTCATCAAAATCTGGAATATCTACCCAATTGTAGCGTTCCCCTGTGAGGGCTGATGTTTGCTCTGCACTTTGTTTTCGGATCACTTGACCTGTTTGGTTGTAGTCAAAATACCGGGCTTCTGTCGTCCCTTGTGCTTCATCTGAGAACACGATAGCGGTCCGCTGCCCTTGTGCATTGTAAGTACTTTTTGTTGATCCTGATTTAAAGTCTGTGTTGTTTGAACGCCCTTTTATTTCGCTTTCTTGATACTGGGTATCACCTCGGTAACTATGGGTGAATGTGTGGGTAAAGTCGGCCTTATTACTGTTTTCGCTATTGTATTGCGTCTGCACTTTTCGACTGACTCGCCCTGCTTTATCAAAATAATAATTGATGCCATATTCACGCTGATTATTGTCACCGTAGTGGGTGACTCTTTGGACTTGACCATCATCACTAAACTGGGTGACATCTTTGCTTTGTAAGCTAAAGAGTGTGCGGCTATTGGTGGTTTGTCTGGCTGGCCCATCTGGTTCAATGTTGCGTAAATCATGATCGCCACCACCTATGATTACACTGCGCGTTTGTGCTGTGTACTGGCGTGATTCGGTGACTTGACCAACGGCATTATATTCACGTTCATTAACAGCCCCCCAGAAATTCCCGGTTGTAGTGACTGTCTCATGGCCGTTGTAGCTCGGCTTAAAGCGCCACGCACTGTTAGCGTGCTCTGTAGCAAAGTTCAACTCATTGCTTTTATCGTAATATTGACTGATTTGGGTCATAAAACCCAAACTGTTATAGGTAAATTTAGAGGCGCCTTGGTGAGTGACGGTCAGCGTCTGTTGACCAGTTGCATTGTACTCTATGTATTGCCCTTGCTCTGAGATATCAAATCGGCCGTTGGTTAATGCAACTGCGTCGTAGATAACCTGATTATTTGCATCATAGTCATACCAAAAGCTGCTTACTTTGACTTCCTCTTGTACGTCTAACGTCCCAGAGGTGGATACTGTTTGTTGATCATTTTTAACAGTGACTTCAAATTTAAAAAAGCCGATGTCTTTTTCTGCAAGGGTACCATTAGAGACTAACAATCCTGAACGAGTATTAAATGTTAACCAGTCGTTGATAGGGACTAAGTCTTGCTCATTACCTGTTGCGCTTTGAGCATTTGGCTGTGTGTCATTGTGAGACAATGCTCCAGGGCTTGCATCTTGGGATAATGACTGCACTGCAAAGGTAGGAACGGCGGCTGGTGCCGCCATAGCCATCGTTCTCGGTGCAGCAGTCGCGAGTTTATTGCCTTGTTCGTCTAATAAGCTCAGCTCAAACTGGGCATCATCCGATACATGGTTAAAGAAATCTCTAAAGTTAACATTGAGCTTTTTGCCAACACTTGTTTCAACAGGTGGCAGCAACGACGGTGCTGACATGAGTTGAACTGATGAACCAATGGGGTCAAATCTTGACTTCAGATATTAAAAATCTTCAATGCCTGCTTATAGCTCACACCTGCCAGTCAGATAAAGTCTCAACCTAGTTGCATATACTGTCAGATCAGATATGAGCTACTACATCTAATAGGAAATTAAAAGTGACCTAGTACGCCTTAAGTACCTGATATAAATTATTCATGTCGATGGGTTTTCCAATATGTGCCACAAAGCCTTGCTCTAGGTATGCTGCTACATGATTAGCCATCACATTGGCTGTCAATGCGATGATCGGCACAACTGGATTAATCAGCTGGATTTTTTTCTGGGCTTCAATGCCATCCATTTCAGGCATATGAATATCCATCAGCACCAAATCAAAATGGTGTGTTTCAAACGCCTCAACGGCTAACAATCCATTTTCAACTATCGTTAGCTCTGCTTGTGTAGCTTTTAACATGGTTTGAATAACGATTTGATTTATTTTGTTATCTTCTGCAATTAATATTTTTTTCCCTTTCAAGTTGGGAGCCGACAATGCTTGATCATGCTCCTTTGTCGCAGCCAGAGTTACTTGTTTTAGAGGGAGAACCACTCGAACAGATGTACCTTTATTGACGGTGCTGGTTAATTCGAGAGTTCCATCCATTAAAGATACTAAGCTACTGGTAATAGACATTCCCAGGCCTGTCCCCCCGTATTGACGAGTTGTTGAACTATCAGCTTGGGAAAAACGCTCAAAGATTTTTTGCTGTGCGGCTTCATCCATTCCTATTCCGGTATCAGTAACTGTGATAACTAACGCTTGTTGCTGATTAAATTGGGTGTAACCAACCTTCATCTGAACAAGCCCATCATAAGTAAACTTAACCGCATTCGAAGCCAGATTTAATAAAATTTGTTTCACACGAACAAAATCACCTAACCAACCATCAACAAAATGCTCCTCAATCGCAATAGAAAACTTGATACCGCGATTACTTATCTGAGAATCAAGATCATATTTTATCGAATCTAATACTTCTAACAGTGCAAACGGGGCCTGTTCTAGCTCTAGCTTATTAGATTCTATTTTGGAGTAATCTAAAATATCATTAATGATTATTAATAAACTTTTAGCTGAATACGTAGCGTTATCAAGAATCGTGCTTAACCCAGCTTCTAGACTTGCACTGCGAAGCAATTGTAAACCACCTAAAATCGCATTCATGGGCGTGCGAATTTCATGACTCATATTGGATAAGAATTCACTTTTCGCTTTGGCTGCATTTTCAGCGGCTAATTTAGCTTGCGCGAGAGTCGCCATAGCCGTTACTTTTTCGGTCACATCATAATTTACTCCAACAACCTTAATGGCCTGCCCGCACGGATCTTTTAACACTTCCGCACTCGCTTTGATTGTTTTAATCTCACCATCAGGATGAATAACCCTAAATTCAGGGTTATATGTCCCTCCAGCCTCGATTGCCGAAAATAACTCTTGTTTTGCATCTTCAATATCGTCAGGGTGAACACTGCTTGTCCAGGCATCAAAGGCTCCAGAAAACTGCTCAGGAGAGACCCCATACAGTTTATACATCCATTCATCCCAAATTAGCACGTTACTGGCCAGCTCCCACTCCCACACACCAATTCCAGCCGAATCGTTTGCAAGCTGCATTGTGAGAGCTGCAGAGTCAGCTTTTTCTTTAGCGTTAACCAATTGCTTTTCTGTCGCTTTTTGAACTGAAACATCTTGAACAACTGACCAAATAAAGCTCTCGTTATTTTCGTCTGTGATTTTAATACCCGATAATAAAACCGGATAGTGATGACCTTTTTTATGAATATATTCTTTTTGGTAAGGGCCGTAACTTCCTGTCTGACCTAACGAGTCTAACTGCGCTTGCTCTTGTTCTTGATAGCATGCAGGAGTCAGTGACCAGTAATCCATTTGGTTAAGTTCTTCCACGTTGTATCCGGTAAATCGGCTGAACTCATGATTTACGTAAACAAATGCCCCGCTTTCAAACGAATTAATTGCGATACCAATGGGTGCAAGATCGACAAACGTTTCAAATTTTTTCTTTTCATGTCGGTAGGCGCTTTCGTAAAGTTTCAAATCGGTCAGTGCCAAATTTAACTTCGCCTGAGTGTCAACTAACTGGCTAATATCTCGGCCTATCGCGAGTATAAAACTGCCTTCATTCAGATGAATAGCTGTTAAAGAGACTAAACATGGGAAAGTAGTGCCATCTAAACGAGTATGTGTCCACTGAAACAACTCCCTTCCATCATGCAAAGCTTTTTCAATATGAGCAATCGCAAGTGCTTCTGATTGCCCGCCACAAGGCTGGCATTGAGGAGAAAGATCGGAAGGCTTCAAAGTTAAAAATTGCGCTTTATTCATCACGCCATGCATATCAACGGCAGACTGATTACATTCGACAAATCGCCCTGACTTTAAATCGATAATAGACAAAGCATCGGCTGATGCATCAAAAAGCGTTTTGTATTTATCTCGTTCGAAAGTGACGCTCTCAAGCTGTGCTTTTAGTTTTTTGTTTTCTTCTTCCAAAAAATCGAGACGGCTTTGTTGCATTTATCACTCTCTCTTACTTTTCACAGACTAGACAATTGTAGATGAAGTTCACATAAATATTGATAACTCCCTGCAGAGTTTACAATAAAACGCTGTTGTCACCGTAAAATACCAAAGAATAGCCTGATGCGTTAAAGGAAATAAATGACAAAAACCTTGACCTAAATCAAGAACGGTTTAAACTTTCAGAAAATACTGAAACTTCAGAAATGGAAAATCATGCTGATAATGTCACCAAAAATCGAATCGTTTGTAATGCACTGTGGTGAAATGGGAAGCCGCTGGGGATTTAACCGCACTGTCGGACAAATGTACGGCCTTATTTTGATTAGTGAAGAAGCGCTTAGCGCTGTCGATATTGCTGAGTCTCTTAATATTTCTCGTGGCAATGTCAGTATGGGGATCAAAGAGCTGCAGTCTTGGCGTTTGGTCAACGTGCAACATAAAGCAGGGGATCGTAAAGATTATTATGTGCCTGCTGGCAGTATTTGGGAAATGGCCAACCGCGTATTTGAAGAGCGGCGCAAGCGAGAAATGGATCCTACGTTATCCTTATTACGCGATAATTTACTCGACGAACCCGCCAACCAACAAGAAGTCTTTGCGCAACAAAAAATGCATGAAATCCATGATTTACTTGAAACCATCACCCAATGGGCCAGTGAGTTACAACGGATGAACCCCGAAAAACTTACAACCCTAATGAAGCTCGGTTCAGGCGTTGGCAAAGTATTAGACCTAAAAGATAAATTCATAAAAAACGGCTCTGTTAAATAACAGCGCCGTTTTTTATACCGTCGTGTAATGTGCTGGCAGGAGGTTTGCCATGTTAGATACCTTGATGTTGTCGCGAATTCAATTTGCAGCAAATATCAGTTTTCATATTTTGTTTCCAACAATTACCATTGCGCTGTGTTGGTTTTTGTTTTATTTCAAAATACGGTTTGATTTTAGCCAAGATCCAATCTGGATGCGTGCCTATCGATTTTGGGTCAAGATCTTTGCACTCACCTTCGCTTTAGGCGTTGTCAGTGGCATTACCATGTCTTTCCAATTTGGTACTAATTGGCCGGGTTTTATGGAAAAAGTGGGCAATATTGCAGGGCCTTTATTGGGATATGAAGTACTGACAGCCTTTTTCTTAGAGGCAACCTTTTTAGGCATTATGCTGTTTGGTTTAACCCGAGTCCCTTCTAAAGTGCACACTTTTGCGGCTTTTATGGTCGCAGTTGGCACCAGTTTGTCGGCCTTTTGGATTTTATCTCTCAACTCTTGGATGCAAACCCCAACCGGATTTGAAATGCGTGATGGAGTCGCGTTTCCAACAGACTGGCTGGCGATTATATTCAACCCTTCATTTCCTTATCGATTAAGCCACATGTTGTTAGCCTCAGGGATCACAGCCTCGTTTTTTATCATCGGGATCAGTAGTTACCGATTACTGCGTGGCGACAACAAACGCGCGCCCAAACTCACCCTTAAAATTGGCTTATTGGTTGCGGCCGTACTCACTCCTCTACAAGTTTTTGTTGGCGATTTACATGGTCTCAATACACTCACACATCAACCGCAAAAAATAGCCGCTATGGAAGGGGTTTGGCATACCGAAAAAGGCGCGCCATTGTTATTGTTTGCCATTCCGGATGAAACACAAAAAACCAATCACTTTGAAATCGCCATCCCCAAAATGGCCAGCCTCATCTTAACTCATGATCTCGATGGCGAAATTAAAGGCTTGAATGAATTTGAAGGTCAGCACCCACCTGTGAAGCCCGTATTTTTTGCTTTTCGTATTATGGTCGGTATCGGCATGCTGATGATAGCAGTGTCTTGGCTCGGATGTTTTTACTTATTTAAGCGTGGTGAATTGCCCAATTGGCTACTTAAAGTGACTGTGGCTATGAGTTTTTCTGGCTGGGTCGCCACCTTAGCTGGATGGTATGTTACCGAAATTGGCCGTCAACCTTATTTAGTCTCTGGCGTACTCACAGTTAAAGAAGCGGCGACCGATATCGCCCCTGTAAATGTCGGGATTTCCTTAACTTTGTACTTAATCACTTACGCCGTGTTAATGGTCGCCTACTTACACACAATTTTTAATATGGCACGGCGCGCCGTCGAAATCGAAGAAATTAGCGATGCCGAAGACAACCGCCTCCAGTCAAAAAAACCAATGATTAAGGAGCCTAGCAATGCTTGATCAATCTCTATTAGCCATTATTTTTGTCGCATTGATGGGTTTATCAATTTTGTTATACGCCATTCTCGATGGGTATGATTTAGGTGTCGGCATGCTCATACCGCTGAAGGATGATAAACAATCCGACACTATGATTGCTTCGATTGGCCCATTTTGGGATGCCAATGAAACGTGGTTAGTACTTGCAGTGGGCTTAATGTTGATAGCATTTCCAGCTGCACATAGCATGGTACTTAAAGCACTTTACTTACCTGCTGTTATTTTACTAATTGGTTTAATTATGCGAGGAGTGGCATTTGATTTTCGAGCAAAAGCCGTATTTAGCCATAAGCCAACATGGAACAAAGTATTTAAGTTTGGGTCGTTGATTGCTTCACTCAGCCAAGGATATATGCTGGGATTGTACATTATGGCCTTTGAACAAACTTGGCAGGCTTACGCATTTGCCTGTTTAAGTGCATTAGGTGTCGCAGCCGCTTATTGTTTTATTGGTGCATGTTGGTTGGTGATGAAAACAGAGCATCAACTTCAACAACGTGCCATTACATGGGCTAAAAAAACAGGTGTCGTGAGCTTTTTTGGTATTTTGTTAGTGTCTGCTGTCAATTTAAGCTTGGATGCGAGTATTTTTGCCAAATGGTTTAGTTGGCCAAGCGGCCTGTGGCTCTTGCCCTTACCGATTATTTGCGGGCTCCTATTTGTTTTTGCGTTTATCAGCCTAAAACGCTTAACTCTTCATCCGACCCTTGCCTGCTGGCAGCCATTTATGTCTGTCGTGGTGATTTTTAGTTTAAGTTTTTTTGCATTAGGCTTTAGTTTCTTTCCGGATATCGTCCCTGGAAAACTCACAATTTGGCAAGCGGTTGCCGCGCAAGAATCGTTAAGCTTTTTATTTTGGGGCGCAATAGTTGTGATCCCCACCATTTTACTCTATACCGCGTTTTCGTATCGGGTGTTTTGGGGTAAAGTACAAGACCTTAAATATTATTAACTGAAATTTTTAATAATCACGAGCAGCTTGACTGCTCGTTTTATTTTTATGATGACAACACACACAATTGGCTTGGGTTGCCCTCGCTTTAAAATCGCAGTGTATATTGCCAATCGTCCGGTGATTGAGCCTTACATATTCTTAGATACATTACTGAGTGCCAGTCACTCCGAGATTACACATATAGGAAGCCAGTGCGGGAATGGTTGGCGAAAAGTGTTTAATGTCTACGCAAAACTACTCTATGCCCTCGATGGACAATATTTTGCTGAGTTTCAATCAGCACCATCATGGCAACAATACCGAGACAAGTATTTGTTACAAGCAGACAGTAAAACGGCGCTCATATTTAGTCCCCCCCAACTCGATTCAAACACAGAAATACTTCATATTATTTGCGGCCGCACCTATGCCAATGAGTTACAACGCTCAGGAAAGATACTCAGCCAGTGGGTCTGGCTGAATGATGAGTTTGCCATTGATAAAGACCTGCGAGTTATCGTGTGCCCCTATTTTGATTACCGACAGTTATCAAACATCAAAATCGAGTATTTAGCGCAGTTGATATTATCTTTGAGTCGTCAACAGCCTTAAAACCTAGCAAGAGCTGACCTAGTTGCGGACTCTCGTTTCAGCGTTGATCTAACCATTTGTGTAACATGACAGCCAGTAACTCTAAATTAATAGGTTTACTTAAAAAATCATTCATACCATGGTTTAAGCACCGCTCGCGCTCACTTTCGATCACATTGGCAGTCAGCGCTAAAATGGGAATTGATTGATAGCGCTCACCGCATTCTCCTGAGCGAATTTTACTTGTACATGTAAAACCATCCATAATGGGCATCTGGCAATCCATCAAAATAAGAGCAACATTTTGCTGCGTTTGTTTTAAATAATCCAGAGCCAGCTCGCCATTATCAACAATTGAAAACTGGTAGCCTAAACGCTTTAAACATTCTTTGGCAACAATTTGATTAATAGGATTATCTTCGACAATCAAGATGATATGTTCACTGGCGAAAATAGGATCTCGGATAGGGTTTTCATCATTATCACCACTGATTTCAATCGGAGGCTGCAACGTTTCTTGTGTTAATGCCTGAATATCAGATTTATAAATAGGCTTAGTGACTTGCCAGTATTTATCATCTTTTGGCAGTGTTTGCCAATCTTTTTGCATAATAACAAGTTGAGTTGTTTGGGTATTTTTCCAAGCTTTAAGTTCCGTTTCAGCCTGAATAAAAATCTCATCGGTTAAGAAAAGATAATCAAAATCGGTGGATTTTGAGATGGCATTCACTAAACTGTTTGCATCATTGACTTGGCTAACTTTCGCTCCCCATGCTTTAAGCTGCTTGGCCAAAATGGCATTTGTAGACTGGTTTACTTCGGCAATCAAACAGTTCTTTTTTTGGAGTAATAGGATCGGTGGCGCTTGTTCATCAATATGAAGAAGAATATCAAATTCAAAACAGCTCCCCTCACCCACTTTACTAGAGAGAGAAATATCGCCACCCATCAAATGGCAGAGCTGTTTCGCTATAGCAAGCCCGAGTCCTGTCCCACCAAAACGACGAGATATCGAGCAGTCCGATTGTTGAAATGGCTCAAAAAGTTTTGTGATTATGTGTGGTTCTATCCCAATTCCAGTATCGAGAATTTTACAAACAAGCTGAAAGTGTTGATGACTGATCTTTTGAATATACGCTTCAATCACCACCTCTCCTTTTTCTGTGAACTTAATTGCATTACTAATCAAATTAGAAACAATTTGCCTCAAACGCTGCTTATCCGCCACCACCAGTGTATTATCTAATTGAGACGCATCAAAAATTAACTCAATCCCTTTTTTATGAGCGTTGACAGCAAATCCACTCACCACCTCTTGAAAAAATGGCAGAATTTCAAATTCAGTGGGCGAAATATCAACTTTACCAGCTTCGATTTTGGAAAAGTCTAAAATATCATTGATAATGAACAATAACGCATCAGCGCTATTTGTGGCGATATTCAAATACTGAATTAACTTTGCTGGTAACTCTTCGCCCTGAAGAAGCTCCAGCATGCCTATAATCCCGTTCAATGGAGTGCGAATTTCATGGCTCATGTTAGCTAAAAAAGCGCTTTTCGCCTGCTCTGCACTGCGTCTTTCAATCACCTGCTTTTCTAATGATTTTTCTCTAGCAACAGAGGAAGTCACATCAATGATTTGAATAACACTGCAGTTTGGACAATTACTAAAAGGTTTGACCGTTATACTTTGTTTAATACGGTGATTTGATTTATCGTAAAGCGGTAAAGGGCTTGGATTGAAAACACGGGATAGCACCGAAGGTAACTTTTGCTTTGTGGATGCATCAAGTGCCTGGTGAAGCCTTGTCCCTTTTAACTTAGGGTACACTTCAAGCAACGATTGACCAACCACCATTTTATCCTCAAACCCACTATGACTCACTAGCCATTGATTCCAGAACACAATTTTATAGTCACTATCAACAACAGTAATGCCCAAGCTAAGCTGATTAAGTATTTCAGAACACTCCTTACTGACGCTCATGTTCCAGATAACCCGATAATAATTTTATTCAATGACTCTTTTAATTTTTCAAAAGAAAAATGTTCGAGTAAAAAGACGAGATAACCTTCAACATGACTAGTGCTAAGAACTAAATTTATTCGGATAAATAAAATTTCGTTAAAGTCGCCCGTATCAATCACTTGAGTGGATGAACCAATACGATAAACCGGTAAACCAACTTCAAATACCTCGTGAATCGACTCAGCAAATGATCCAATACATGCATTTAATACGACATTACCAATTTCAGAGAACCCTTCTTGATGAAGCTCTGCAAGCGTTTCGCTTGAAAACCCGTCCCCTAACATTTTGCTCACGACTTCCATCGAGCTATTTTGAGGGAATAGCAAAATGGTATTGGCTTCGAAATTGCCAGCCATCGTTTGTGACACACTGCAGATATCTTCACCTTGATCTAAGCGCTCAGATAACTCATTAACACTTACATGTTCAATATAAGGTACCGATAATTCAATTTCTTGACTCACGATTTGGCTAAGCGAATCTGCAGCACGACCCACACCAATATTAAATAACTCCACTAATAAATCATGTTCGAGCTCAGTTAATCGCAGTGCGTTACCCATTAAAATACTCCAAAATAATGTCAATGCATTGTTCCGTGATGGGCTTATTCACACACTTAACGCCCATACTTTGTGCCTTATCATGAGTCGCTTGCTGAATGTTCGCTGTCAATAACACATAAAGTGAGTTGCAATGCTGTCGCTTGAGTTGTTCGATTAAGGTCAAACCATCAATTCCAGGCATATTTAAATCAATGGTAAAATAATTAACATCTAGATCAGACAGCTTTGCTAGCGCATCTTGCCCATCGGTTGCTTCATAAATTTGCCATTGAGGGTGCTTTGCTAAAAATTGTGCTTTGATCATCATTCTTGAGACTCGACTATCATCAACAATCATCACTTTTTTACTATCAATCAATGTCTCATTCCTTTATGAATACAAACCTTGCGCACTGCTTTTTTCATCATTAAACATAGTTGCTTATTTAAAATTAAGAAACTTGTACTAAGATAATTCATGCAAGAACACACTAAGCGAAACAATAAGTTGGCTTGTAGATAGTGTGATTTCATAAACGAAAAAGGAAAACGAGTGCTTAAGTCTGCCTTACCTCAGCTACTCACTTCATTTCAACAGATGGTTGAATACGCACCTGCTGGCATATTCGAAATGAACTTAAATGGCCAATGCACGTATGGAAACCAGGCATTTAGAGCACTCTTTGGTTTAGATAGTCACTCATGTGTTAACAAACAACTCAATGCATTTTTTCACCCTGATGACAAAGCGGGCGTGATTAAACAATGGCTCCATTGCGTTAAACAAGGTCATCGCTTTAGCTATACGTTTCGTGTTCAAATACCAGATCAAGACATCCAACAAATCACCATCAATGCCGAACCTATTTTTGTCGATACGCAACTCATCGCCTATATTGGCTGTGCTGAAGATGTATCAGAGCTGAGCCATGCTCAACAGTTATTAAAAGAAAATCAGCATAGATATCAATTGGCTATTAAAGGGTCAAGTGCAGGAATTTGGGACTGGTATATTCTCGATGACTCAGTCTATTACTCTGAAAAATTTACTGATTTACTCGGGTTTGACAATCTCGCTTTTGGTACGAGCTGGTCATCACTCACAGATCAAATACACCCTGATGATATTGAATCATTTGAAAATCAGTTACAAAATCATTTAGATGACCCGTTTGAAATCTTTGATATTGAGTGCCGGCTCATTACACAAAAAAACAATCCTCTTTGGTTTAATATTGTTGGTGAAGCTGTCCGCGATCATGATGGTTACCCATTAAGAATGGTCGGTTCGATTAGCGATATCACTGACAAAAAACAATCTCAGCATGTTATTTGGCAACAAGCTAATTTTGATGCACTCACGACTTTACCTAATCGTAATATGTTTGCCGATCGCCTTAAACAAGAAATAATCCAAAGTAAACGCCACGGTTTTAAGTTCGCTTTGATGTTTATCGATCTTGATAATTTCAAAGAAGTTAATGACACCTTAGGTCATGATGCAGGGGATCACGTTCTAGTTGAAGTGGCTGAACGATTACAGCTTATATTAAGGGGCTCTGACACCATTGCTCGAATTGGCGGCGATGAATTTACAGCATTAATTAGTCAAATTAGTGAAATTGAAAATGTTGAGGGAATTGCTCAAAAACTGATTCAAACCATCGAACTACCTTTTTACTATCAAGGGGAGTCCATCTTCATTTCAGCCAGCATTGGTATCACGCTTTTTCCTGAACACAGTGATCGCATCGACGAATTGATGAAATTTGCCGATCAAGCCATGTACCGCTCTAAAGATGAAGGCAGAAAGCGCTTTAGTTACTTTACCCCAGCAATGCAAGAAACAGCCAACACCAATCGACAACTCACCCAAGAACTAAGGCTCGCGATTGTCGATCATGACTTTAAAGTGCTTTATCAACCTATCATGTCACTTAAGACAGGAAAAGTTCATAAAGCTGAAGCTCTCATTCGTTGGCATCACCCAGAACTGGGTACCATCAGTCCAGCAGAGTTCATTCCTTTAGCTGAACGTTGCGGGGCTATTATTGATATTGGTCATTGGATTTTTGCCACTGCGGCAAAACAAGTGCAGCTCTGGCAACACACTTTTAATCCCGACTTTCAAATTAGTATCAATAAATCCCCTGCGCAATTTCAAAACCCCGATCCCAATGCTGATAACCGTTGGATTGATACTTTAGCCCATTTAGGTCTCCAAAAAGGAATTTGTTTAGAAATAACGGAAGGCTTATTACTCGATGACGCCAGTGTTATCCGCCAACGACTCCAAACTTTTCAAAGAGCTGGATTTGAAGTATCACTGGATGACTTTGGTACTGGGTACTCATCTCTTTCATACTTAACTAAGTTTAATATTAATTTTTTGAAGATAGATCGGGCTTTTGTCAGTGATCTCGAAAACAGTCTACAAAATCAAGCACTGTGTGAAGCCATCATTGTCATGTCTCACAAACTTGGACTAAAAGTGATTGCTGAAGGGGTCGAAACTAGTAATCAACTGAATTTTTTAAAGCAGGCCGGATGTGATTTCGCTCAAGGCTATTTTATTTCAAAACCTATTACCGCTGAAGAATTTGAACAACAGTTAAAAAGCCCAACACCCTTTAACCTGAGTCTGTAGTGTTGGGCTTTGATCCTAATCGTTTTAATTAGTGAGTACTAACGCTCATATCTGCTAAATCAATAGTCGCAGAGTCAACATAAGGCAATGCAGTTAACGCATTGACCACTGCTAACAAATTGCTGTTGTCTGACGCTTTAAGTACATAATAATGTTGATAAGCTTGTTTGATAGATAAATTGTGAGTCTGATTAAACTCTGTAAAATCAACCTCACCACTAAGTTTGACAATGATCTCACCTGTTACTTTGTACGGGGTAAAGCCATCATTACTTGAAATCACTTCGCCTATCACTAAATTGGTCGGTATTTCAATATCTGCATTGAGTTGGCGTTGCTTAGGAGCAGCTTTACGCGTATACGTTTGACCGTTTACCTTTATATTTTCTTGTAACTGGGCCAATTGCTCAGCAGACACAATATTCAACTTCGCTAAAGTTTGCGTGGTTGGTTCAGAAGCCATCACCCCGACACTCATAATACTTGCGGCAAAAAATAATACTTTCATGGTTTCTACTCCTAATTAATGACCAAAGACGCGAATTGACCAATCTTTTAATAAGCCGGCAACTGCGTTGTTGCGGCTATTAAAACCAATTAAGCCAAGTGACGGGTTATACCCTAATGTATACGATGTGCCTTTATCAGTATCAATCACGTTTAACGTCCAGTTACCTTGTGCTTGCTCGCCATAGAAGTGATTACTCAACATCACCGAGTCAGTATAGCCACCATCATTGCCAGCAAGTAAGCCAGTACGAGCACTCATTAACACACTACGAGTACCTGATGGTGACACGAGTTCAATGGCTAAATCACGTAAACGCGAATGGTCAATATTTAATTTTACTTGCACCGATTCAACAGTTAATGCTTGTTCAACATTAATGTTACTTTGCACACCGACGAGTGATGCATCGGGGATCTCTGCATTCACTTGAGCACTCACCCAATCAGAAATTTGCAATGCTGGTAAAGAGGCGCCTGTGAACAATGCTTTATACACCGCAGCATCGACATCGATGGCACCTAAACCATAAAAATGATGAAAGTGGTAGCCTGCAGCATTCGTTTGCCACGCAGGTACGGCATTATAATTAACCATCTGCCCTTGAGCGTCTTCGAATGCTAGCTCAACACCGGGGTGATGCTCATCTGTTTTACGTGCGGTTTGCGCTAATAAGTGACGGACAGTTCGTGCATCGAGTGCATGGTTGGCTGACATTACGGTGGCAATGGCTCCTGAGGCATTCGGAGCAGCTGACGAAGTGCCATTCATCGTGCCATTATAATCACAATTCGGATCACGCTCTGTGCCACCATGGAGTGTATTAGGGTGCTCACCGACAACATTCATGCCTTTATCACACCCAGTTAAGTCGATGGTCACCATTGCTGGTGAGTTCGTACCATATTCACCACCTGGAGCAGATAAAAACACACTCGATCCGACTGATGAATAGGAAGAAAGTTGCCCTTGTGCATTTAATGCAGACACGACTAAATTCCAATAATTGTTATTATCGGTACTGATGTTTGCGCTGTGAAATGGTAAACCATTATTGTTATAAAACTGTCTATCTTCATAAGGCAAAACTTGAATTGGCAGCCCTTGATAATACGCTGAATAAGAGCGGAATGAGTTACCTGCTGATTTGACATAAACTGCACCACGACCCCAGTGACTATTAAGTGAAATATCAGCTTGAACTTGATCTGTCAGCTCTAAAAAAGGATTTGACACGTAATCGTATGCACGAGGGATCGGTGGTGTGCTGCCATAACTTTGATTGAATACCCGCGGATCGGTAAAACGATCTAATGCTCGGAAGTCTTCAGACAAACCATGTGAGACTAACCAGCCAGCCACTGACTGAAAATCTAAATAGTTAAATCCAATTAAACTCGCATGGGGTGCAACACCACGCCCCCCTATCCCATTACCTTCAACTGCAGCAATAAGACCTGCCACAGATGTACCATGACCATTTAAATCTGTTGGGAAGTCAGAACCATCGCCTAAGTTAAGCGAACCAGCCACGACGTTGGCTTGGAGGTCTGGATGAGAAATTTCGACACCGCTGTCAATTACAGACACGGTGATACCCCGTCCTTTAATTCCCATCAGATGAGCAAAATCTAAATCGAGATCATTGCCTGCAACACCATTTGACAGTGAAAAGCCCGATTGGCCGGTATTTTGTAAATGCCACTGCTGTGGTGTTAATGGATCGCCTGCCGCTAATGCGAAAGTCGAGTCGGTTATATTTGCCGAAGCCTGTGCACTTATCAATGCAATCGAGCACGCCAGTAACGATTTTCTTAAAATCATAATTTCCCCTGAGCTTATTATTTTGATGTGTCTTTAAAATAAGACCAGCCGATTTAATCGTGCTTTCATTGTAAAGTAAATGTGAACCCAAAAGTTAAACAGCGTAATGATTGTAAATATATAGTTACATTAATTACATTTAAACAACACTGGTAAAATCACTAACACGCTGATAAATCAAGCTAAAAATCAAACCCACAAAAGACACCGCTGTCATTTGTGGTGCTACTCTTTCATTTTATTTAGGATGACACTCATTAATTCAATCAATTGAATTTAAAGGAAAAGAGTACTTATTTCTGATTTTGTTATAACTTTTTAATATATGAATTAATAAACATGATTCATATATACACGTTCTGGAAGCACTCATACGAGCAAATATCAACTGATGGGGGAGGGAATGGCAATCACAAAAAATGCGATTGCCAGTCAGAGGTAAAGCATGATCGACAAACTTAGTGCAGCGCTGCTCTAAAAGGCAAGCTGGCACAAATTTCAGCTTCGGCTATCAGAATTTCTTCTAGGCGAGTATCCACAATCGTTTTATCAAAATACTCATAGGCCATCTCAACAAACATATCTTTATGTTTTGCTTCAGACTTTGCAATCGCATCATAAAAGGTTTTTTCTTTTCCTTCAGGGAGAGCTTGCGCCACTAACGAAAAACGTTCGTAGCCTCGTGCTTCAATGACACCAGCGACCAAGAGCCTATCTAAAAAGAACTCATCTCGACCATGGCGAAACAGCTTACGAATACGACTGATGTATTCATCTTTTTTATCATCCCCTAAAATTGCCCCGCGAGCATAAATGATTTTAATGACTTGCTTAAAATGGATCAGCTCTTCCAGTGCCAAATCTGTCATTGCGCGCACCAGCTTTTCGCGATCAGGATAATGAGACAGCATTGATACCGCCATGCCTGAGGCCTTTTTTTCCGCCGCAGCATGATCTTGTAAAAACGTGTCAAAATCCGCCAATACAGCTTCTGTCCATTCAAAAGGGGTGTGGTATTTTAGTTCAAACATAACGCCTCAAATCTCTATTACTCATCCCCGCTTCGACGTCCCCCTTTATCAAAGAACGTCATCTAACAAGGCTAACCATTCAATTGGCTTCAAAAACGCGTATTTTACCTAGCTTAAGCGCTTGGCAAAAGGATTAAATCTAACTTATCGACTTTACCACCACGGGTAGAAGCTATTTTGAGTGGGTGTTTTATCTCATTCCACGCCGTTACTTTTCCTGCGATATTGATTTTTTCAAAATCTGAAACTGGCATGTGTTGGTCAGATAACCCCAAAAATGCCACCAGCTTAGAAAAGCTCTCAGCCTCGGCAACATTGATCATTAAAAAATCTGTTGATCGGGTATTGAAATAATTTCTTGCTTGCTGAATATGTTGCTCATACCGCGCTATGAGAAATTCATCACTTTGAATATTTTCCAAAGTAAAAGGTGAAAAAACAGTTTTAAAACACCGCTTAATAATCGGATTAAATCCGCCTTTTTCACTGAGCAAGTTGGCACTCATCCGCATTAATAATTGCTTGATTGAAGGGAGCCAACTGCTTAAGTCCCGCTCTAAATAGATAAATTTAGAACCAGGGTAACGCAAGTCTAAAGTTTGGTAATCACAAAAAACGGGGGTATCAGCAATGACTTGCGCTTGCTCAAAAGCACTCAACACATAGGCCGTGTGTGCCGTTGTTAATCCTAATTGTAACGTCGCGACACACACGCTGGTAGTGGCTGTTCGCGGTAAACCAATTACGAAAACTTTACCTGTGTGGCACTTTGATTCTGTCACTTTCGAATTTTGGACCATATTATGCGTCACTCTGTGTAAATGAAAACTGTGGATCTAAACGACTATAGCCAAGCCCGGTTTGTTTTTTCACTTCAATCTGCACTGCGATCCGCTCCTTCATTGCGTCAATATGGCTAATCACCCCGATGGTTTTTCCACTGGCGTGTAAATTATCCAGTGCATCTAAAGCCATATCTAAGGTTTCTCGATCTAAGGTGCCAAATCCTTCATCCAAAAATAATGAATCGATGCTGGTTTTATGACTGACTAAATCTGATAATGCGAGCGCTAGCGCTAAGCTCACTAAAAAGCTTTCCCCGCCAGATAAGGTTTTTGTATCCCTGACAGTGTCACCCTGCCACGTATCGAGCACTTGCAGCTCGAGTGCTTCTGAGGCTTTTCGTTCTAATAAATATCGCCCATGTAAACGACTGAGCTGTTTATTGGCTAAATACACCAAATGATCTAAGGTCAAACCTTGAGCAAACTTTCTAAATTTATCGCCTTTCAGTGAGCCAATTAAGCTGTGTAAATACGCCAAATCATCATAATGTGTTTGACTGCTGGCGATTTTTTCAAATAACTGACTTTGATTATCCCGGCGCTTATCATCATCTTGGAGTGCTTGTTTCACTTGCCCTGTTTGCTCAACAAGCTGTTTCACATGTTGTTGTGCATCTGCCACGAGTCGCTCGACTTGTGGTAACTCATTGTCTTTCCAACTCGGGAGGGCTTTATTTTGGTGCTGCGATAATACAGACTCCGTTTGTGCGAACAAGGCCCTAGCCTGCGTATGCGCGGTTTCTAGCTGCTGCTTTAACCGCTGGATCTGTTGCTTGTGTTCAACAGGCAATAAAGCCGCAGCAAACCCTTCTTCATTGTCAAATTCACTGTCATTTAGCGCTTGTAACCACTGTATTTGTAGCAGGTTTTGCTGTTGTTCGTTGCGCTCTTGCTGCTGCTGGACGCCCTTTAACTCACCTAAAGTGGCTTGCTGTTGTTGCACCAGTTGCTGCAATTGTGAGGTTTGCTGTTCCAACATCTCATAACTAGCTTGCAGAGTCTGTTGCATCTGTAAGCGACTCGCTTCAGCATTTTCATCGCCAAACAATTGTTGCCTGCGCGCGCTCAGTTCGGTTAAAGCCCCCTGAAGCTGAGTGACTTTTTCTGCGCTTTGAGCCAGTAATTGCGTTAATTGAGTCGACTGAGTGGTTATTTGAGTCAAAGGCAATTGGACTTGATGATCTTGCTCAGTCAAGGATTTTCTTAAAACTTGTTGCTGTTCAAATTGCTGAACACGTTGCTCCATAGTTTGCAACCACAACCCAATTTCACCTGAGGCTGGCAGGGACAAATTTACCGCGCCTAACTCGGCCGATACCTGTTTTTTAAGCGCTGAACAAGCCTGTTGCTCTTGATCTAGCTCATCTTGTAACTGTTTGAATTGCCCGCGATGTTGTTCAATCTGTTGCAGAACTAGCGCATGTTGATGCATCCACTCCTTAACTGCATCATTACTGCTGTTTAATTGTATTTCTAATTGCTTTAATCCATCTTGTTGTAAATGAACCTCAGCCAATTGTGCTTTTAAAGCCTGTAATATGCGATCTTGTTTACTTAAGTATTCATTCAGTCCATCTGCATCAATCGCTTGTAATTGCAATGCACCTTGCTGGCACATTTGCTGCCATTTAAGGGTTAATTCTGCGCTTTCGTTTAACTGTGCCTGATACTGCAGCTTCGCTTTTTCTAATACACTATGAGATACGGCTTTTTTCTCTTTGACTTCATTTGCTTGTTTCTCGATCTGCGCTAATTGCAATTTGGCTTGTTCGCATTTTGCCTGATTGACGCTGATATCCAATTGCTGATATTCCGCAATCAGTGGATGTTCGCACGAGCCACATAAAGGGCAAGCTTCATCAGGCTGTAACTGCTGTCTTGCCTGCGTAAAATCTGCAATATGCTGCTCTTGTCGCAGCAACTTTTCTAGCAATTCCACTTGCTCACGTTGCAGTTTGTATTGGGTTCTAAATTGAGCTAATTGCTGCTCAAATTGATGCTCTTTTTGTGTTTCTTGATCGATGTCTTGTTGTAACTGCTGCTGGCGCATATTCCCGATCACTATGCGTTCGCTCAGTGCCGGTAACTGTAATGCATGCGCATGTTGGTCTTGATGTGTTTGCACCGCGAGTTGCAAAGAAGCGACCGTATCCCCCCCCAATAACTCTGTTATTCGTTGTTGTTGTTGATTAACGGCTTGTTGGTGTTCGCCTTGATTACACTGATGCTGTGCTAACTGTGCAGTGAAGCTGTCCACTTGCTCTGTCGCCTGTTCGATTTGTCGCTCTTTTTGCTTACAACGATCCGCTAAGTGCGTCACTCGCTTTTGAGTGTGCTCAACTGTCTGTAACTGCTCTTGCCAACGCGGTAACAACCGAGCAATCTGTTCATCATCTTTGTGACTGTTTAGATAGTTCTCACACTCTGTTAACTGGTTTTGTATGCTTTGTCTATTTTCCTGCAACGCTTTAAGCTCATGTTCAAGCTGTTTTTGCTGTTGTTGCTGGTGCTGCTGAGTGTGTTGTTCTTGGCTCAATAACTGCTGTTGTTGATTAATTTGATGATCAAGTGGGATCACTTGTTCATTTATTAGTTTCTCTTGTTCATTATGTTGTTGCTGCAACTGCCGATGGTTCGCACTGGATGCATTTAGTGTGTGCTCTTGGCCCTTTACGGCTTGTAGGTGCTGAACTGACAAAGCGTGTAGCTGCTGTTGCTGATCAGTGAGGTGTTGAGTTTGCTGTTTTTTTTCGTTTAATGTTTGAAACAAGGGCCTTAGCTGCTCTGCAGGTTCATTTTTGGCTAATTGGTGTAATTGCGGTTGATGGCTGATAAATGCTTGCTCAGCATGTTCAAGCTGGTGCTGTTGTTCACTCAATTGCGCTTGCAATTGCTGCACTTGCTGTAACCACGTTTGCTGTTGTTGCAAGTCGCGTAACTGCGCTTCACTTTGCTGTAATTCCTGCGTTAAAACCAACTGCTGTTGTTGATAATGCTCAAGAGTGTCAGCATCCAATAGCTCGACGCCTTGAGCCTGGGCTTTTAGCTCAGCCAAAGCTTGTTTAGACTGAGTAAACTCAAAGTGAACTTGCTCTGAAATCAATCCATAAATTTCGGTACCCGTGAGCTCTTCAAGTAATTCGGCTCGCTCATTTGGATCGGCATTCAAAAAGGCGGCAAACTGACCTTGTGACAACATCATGGATTTTGTAAAGCGTGCAAAGTCTAACCCTGTAATCGCTTCTATTTGCTGATTTTTTTGCTTGATTTGTGACGCTAAAATATCGCCGTCATGTATTTTAACCAACTCAACTTTTGCTTCTTGCAAATTGCCATCACTATTGCCTCTTGAGCGGCGTTGACTCCAAAATGCTCGATACCCTTCCCCTTTCACTTCAAACTCAACCTCAGCCAATGCATCAGCCGTGCCGCGAGTCATCAGTTCATTACTGGTTTTTGAAATCGAACTAAGGCGAGGCGTGCGATGATACAACGCTAAACAAATCGCATCCAATAGCGTGGTTTTACCTGCCCCCGTCGGGCCTGTGATAGCAAAAAGGCCATTATCGACAAAAGGAGGTTGAGTAAAATCAATTTTCCATTCCCCTTTAAGGGAATTGATGTTTTTAAACCGTAGACTTAATATCCGCATTATTCGCGCTCTCCTTGCTCAACGCTTGCGACTATTCGCGCAAAATGCTGACGCAGTCGAGTCAATCGAGGTTCGCACTCTTCTGTGAACGTTTCTTGGGCTAAGCGACGCTCAAATACATCGCTCGGGCTCAACTCAGTCAAGACCTCTTGCTGCTCTTGGGTGAGCGCGGTTTGACGAGCGCTTCGCGAACGCCGTAATTGCAACACTTCAACCGGTTTATGTTCACACAGCTCTGCGATGCGTTGCTGTAAGTCGGATAAATAATCATCAGTTTGCACTTCGATACACAGCCAAGTCACACAGTTGGCTGATTGATATGCTTCAAGTGCAGTGGCAATGTGCGCCACATCTCCTTTAATGACTGCCATTGCTTGGAATGCTGGCACGGGTATTGGCATTATCTTGCTTAAACGCTCATCGACAAACTCAGCAATCAACACTTGTTTTTGGGTGCCCAATTCATCAAAACTCAATGCTATCGGTGAGCCGCAGTAACGAATGTGCTCTGATTTGGCGACAACTTGCGGTCGATGAATATGGCCCAAAGCAATATAATCCGCAGGAGGAAACTCACTGGCTGCAAAACCTTCTAACGTGCCGATATAAATATCGCGCACAGAGTCAGAGCTTGTTACGCCCATTGCAGTTAAATGGCCAGTAGCAATGATAGGTAAGGGTAATCCAAGCTGTTCTTTTTTCGCGACTGCAGCCTGATAAACAGCTTGGTAATGCTCTGCGATAGCACGTCCGAGTGCTTGTTGCTTGTAGTCAGCGGATTCACCCGCCTGACTCTTTAACACATCTTTAGGGCGAATAAAGGGAATGGCACACACTAGTGCGCCTGGCTGGTTGTGTTGATTGTTGATCACGACCACTTGCTGTTCAACATCATCCAATGCAGAGGTAATCACATGCGCATTCAGATAAGCCAACAACCCTTTTGATTCATTAAGTGTTGCCACAGAATCATGGTTACCAGCTAGCACCAAGAGCGGGCAGCCAAGTTGATTCATTTTCACAACAAATCGATTATACAACTCACGCGCATAACTGGGTGGCGCACCGGTATCAAACACATCACCAGCAATAATCACAGCATCGACCTCATACTCCTGCACAGTTTGCAGCAGCCAATCAATAAAGGCATCATGCTCATTTTGCCGACTTTTGCCCATAAAATGTTGGCCTAAATGCCAATCGGAGGTATGCAGGATTTTCATAATGATCTCAACAACAAACAAGCTGCTATTATTACAAGCTGAACGCAGAAGATAAACGCTTTGGAGAAATGATTCACCTAAATGAGGATATAAACGCTGATCAAATCAGCACTGTTAACTTATGAACATGCTTTTGAGGCATCTTGAATGATACGATCTGTTTCTCCTGAATTTTGAAACTCATAAAGGGCGGTGTTTATTTCACGCAGTAATGTTGGCCAATTGGGTGATTTCTTGCTGAGCGCAAAATACAAGGCGTTGTATTTTAGAGGCGGTTTTACCTCTTCAACGCTGTTTAGCAGTGCTGTTTTGTCTGCTAGGCTTAAATCTGAATAACTAACTGAATATCTCAATACTGTTGGATCGCCAATTATTAAGTTGACTCGCCTTGCATGCAACACTCGCATCAGCTGGAGATCATCAACCACTTTGAGTTCGTTAAATTCATTATTATCCATCATAGCGTCGAACTCAGGGGTATTTTGATACCCCCTCACTACGCCAATATACTCTTTACGCAAGTTTGCTAAATTGCCATTAAATTTATCGGGCTCCCCCTTTCGCTTTAAAAAGCCGATTTCACCGCCAGGGAATTCATTGGATAATGCAAGTAACTGATGGCGTTTTTTACCTAGTATAGTATCTGATGGCGATGCATCTTCGATAAAATATTCAGGAAACAAAATATCCACATGGCCGAGCTCGACTTCGCGCACCGCCCTAGCCCAAGGTAAAAAGCTAATTTGTACCTCATACCCTTTGCTTACCAACAGTGCCACCGTAAATTGAAACACCCAACCTTTATTACACAGGTGCTCTCCAATGTAGGGAGGCCAATCAAGGGTGGCCAATTTTATAACGCGATCGGACTGCTGATTAAAAACATAAACACCGCTGACTTTTCGGCCTGTAACGAGATATTGTGAACCCTGATACACATAGCCTACTGAAACTTCTTCAGCCTTCACCGCTGATAAAAAAGAAAAAAAACAGCACAGCCATAGGCAGATAAAACGCATCGATTATCCAACTTACTAATAATTATTAAATTGTAGAAGCTAAGAGATAAACGACCAGCAAAAGACAACTATTTTAACTAAATAGTTTTTTGCGCACCATAGCGCGATACTCAGTTGGGGTTGCGCCCAATGCTTGCTTGAAGATGCGGGTTAGATGGCCTTGATCTAAGTAACCAACCAAGTCGGCGATTTCTTGAATCGACAAATTAGACGATCCTAACAGCTCCTTGGCCGCATTAATTTTTAGTTGCTGCCAAAACTCAGTCGCGCGGCTTCCTGTGGCTGCTTTAAAGCGACGCGTAAAAGTGCGTTGGCTGATACCAAATTGCTCTGCAACTTGTGCTAATGTCGCCTGCGAGGATAAATTAGTACGCATCCAAAACTGAATTTGTGCAATCAGTTCATCTGGATGACGATCCACCGCGCCTTCCAAATAACGCTGCTCTTCATAAGGTTTGCGAATTTCATGAGAAAAATTTCGCTCAACATGGTTAGCCGCGCTGCGACCATACAATTGATCAATCAAATGCACCACAATATCTGCTAATGCATTTAAGCTCGCCGCACAGTAAATTCGCTCTGATTGAGTAATAAAAAAATCAGGTTTAAGCACCACTTTTGGGTAATCACGCTTAAATTGCTCGACATAATGCCAATGAGTTGTGGCTGAATGATGGTCAAGCAAACCTGACTCTGCTAAAAAACAAACTCCCGTCCCTACGCCAATTAGAGTTGAGCCTTGCTGCCAGAGCGTTTTCAACCAATCAACCAATGCTAAGTTCGTACGTAACACTGGCCGGGGATTACGCCATAAACTCGGCGCAATCACTATATCAGCCATCGCCGCCTGCTCTAATGCTACATCGGGCTTAATCGTTACCCCTGCACGTGAATCTATACAGGCTAACGTTTGCCCGACTAGCTCTATCGATAACGTCACCGCTTGAGAGTTATAACGCAGTGCATATGCTTCTCCCGCACGCAGCATTTCTAAAGGTAAAGTTAAGCTGGTTGCCAACATATGGGGGTAAACGAGCAAAGCAATTTTAGTAACCTGCTGCTCTTGGTTATTCACTGGCATAGTAATGAAAATGAGATTAAATCAACAATTCGGCCATTATGACATAAATTTTGGCCAGATAAACCAATCGTTAATCTTAAAATAAGCATACACTGTCGCCATATTCGGTTTTCAACACTTTTTAATAGAGGATCATCATGTCAGTATTACCTCTTGTAGTCGGAATGGGCGGTATCAATGCCGCAGGCCGTACCTCATTTCATCAAGGCTTTCGTCGCATCGTTATCGATAAACTAACGGCGCAAGCGCGCCAAGAAACATTTTTAGGCCTCGCCACATTAATGAACTTGGTCAGTTACCAAGAAGGTCAATTGCGTGATCAAGCGGGTCACTGTGTAGATGCAGATCAAATAGAAGCAACCTTTGGTGAGCAAATTTTAGCAGGCACCTTGATCCGAAAAATCGAAAAAAATCATTTTGACCCAGACGCCACCCATTGCCATCAAAAGATGACTTTGATCCCAAGTGATGGCGCGGTCGTGTTTGAAACCCGTACCCGTGATTTACCGACCCCAGTGCCAAATAGTTGGGTCGTGACTGAACTTGAAAAAGGCCGCGTCAAAGTAGAAATCAGTGAAAATTTAGTGGTCACCCACGATAGCTATCGTGATAACCCGATTAAAGCTGCAGGGCAATTCCCGACCGGTTTTGAGCCCGCTAATTTATACAATAGTCGTTATCAGCCACGAGGTTTACAAGCAACTATTTTTGCTGCGAGTGATGCGATTCATTCGGTCGGTATTGATTGGCAAGATATCATGCAGCACATTAACCCAGATCAAGTCGGCACTTACTCTGCATCAGTCGCAGGACAAATGCACGATGAAGGATTTGGTGGACTCATGAAAAGCCGCTTATTAGGGGATCGTGTTAGTACCAAAAACCTTGCACTTGGTTTGAACACGATGTCGACCGACTTTATTAATGCCTATGTGACCGGCAACGTCGGTACAACCTTTACCGCCTCGGGTGCTTGTGCAACGTTTTTGTATAACTTAAGCGCCGCGGTCAATGATATTCAAGCTGGCCGAATTCGCGTGGCGATTGTCGGCAGTGCCGAAACAGCCATTACCCCTGAAATAGTCGAAGGTTTTGGTAATATGAGCGCCTTGGCCAATGAAGAAGGCCTTAAACGCTTAGACGGCACTGAAACTGCCGATCACCGTCGTACTAGCCGTCCATTTGGTGAAAACTGTGGATTTACCATCGGTGAAGGCGCGCAATTTGTCGTGTTAATGGATGATAAACTCGTAATAGAAACAGGCGCTCAAGTAATGGCTGGAGTCCCTGATGTCTTTATCAATGCTGATGGCATTAAAAAGTCTATCACAGCTCCGGGTCCCGGCAATTATATCACTATGGCCAAGTCAGTCGCGTTAGCACAGAGTATTTTAGGTCCCGAAGCAGTGAAAGAGCGCAGCTTCATTTTGGCTCATGGCTCAAGTACCCCGCAAAACCGTGTAACTGAATCACTCATTTACGACAAAGTTGCAAACGCATTTGAGATCACTAATTGGCCTGTTGCGGCACCCAAAGCCTTTGTTGGTCATACAATCGGGCCTGCAAGTGGCGATCAAATGGCGATGGCGCTTGGCATCTTTAGTCACAATATCATGCCTGGGATCACCACAATCGATAAAGTAGCAGATGATGTCTATGCTGATCGCTTAGATATTCGTACAGAACACTATGACTGCGCCGAAATGGATATTGCGTTTATTAACTCCAAAGGGTTTGGTGGCAATAATGCAACAGCCCCGGTTTTTTCACCTAATGTATGCATCAATATGCTCACAAAACGCTACGGTGATGAGGCAATGACTCAATATCAAACCAAACTTACGCAAGTGAAACTAAAACAAACCGCTTATCAACAGCAAGCTGATTTAGGACAGTTTGACCTGATTTATAAATTTGGCGACGGCCAAATTGATGAAAACGAACTGACGATTAATGAGCAAGCAATTAGTTTGCCTGGATTTGACAATCCTATCGCCTTGAGTCAACACAATCCATTTAGCGATATGGTTTAAATCTTTTTAAAAAGCCACTAAGTGGCTTTTTTTATAACTTTTTGTACACTTAATGGATAAAGTTAAAAGGAATTTAATGTGTTGAGAACCTTATGTTTTGTTTTGCTATTCGGGATGACGTTCCCAACTTTGGGTAAATGTTTACTTAACTTAGCCGCCCCTACTGACATTTCAGTTTTACAAAATGAAATCAAACGCCTAAAGCGAGCATACCAACGCATTGAATGTGAAGTTAAGATTCACCCTATGCCAGCAAAGCGTGCTATTCGACAGGATAACCTAGACAATAACATCGACGGTGAAGTGGTCCGGTTTGAAGATTTTAGCCAAATAGTCCCAAGCTATATTAAAGTAGAACCTGCAATAACAGTGATGAGTGTTTTTGCGTATTCAAAACATGCTGAATTTTCACCAATCTCTTGGCAGGCAATACATGACTATCGCATTGCAACTGTCAGAGGATTCGTCGTTATCGATCAACAGCTCGACAATCACCTGAACAACACAGCACTCACTAACAGTGCACAAGTGATTCAATTACTTGAGAAAGATCGGGTTGAGCTTGTGGTGTTACCTGAATTATTAGCATTTTTTACTGACAAAAATGTCAAACAGCTCTCTCCGCCTTTGCTGTCAGTACCACTTTATCATTTTTTACATCAACGCAACCAACACCTTGTCGCCCCATTAAGCAAAGCTCTACAAGCTGAATTTGAGCAAGAATCGGTACTTCCCTAAAACACGTTCCCTTTACATTATCATCTTGCCACGTAAAATTACGGGGTATAAAAATGAGTAGCCACTATGTATCGTTTTGTTTTAATTAGTCTGTTTCTAAGTTGCCAGATCTGTGAAGCGTCGGCTAGAAAAGTTGTGTATCAGTATATTCAGTCTGATGGCACCATAGCATTTACTGACCAGCAACCTCTGAAACAGCAATATAATGTGTTGTCTTTTGAATGCTTTGCCTGTGATCTCAGCTCGCAAGTTGATTGGTATCATACTCAGTTGTTTAATCTGCAGTATCAAAATGAAATCCTTCAAGCCAGTGTTGAACATCAGGTCCCGGTCGCACTCATTAGAGCGATGATCCACGCTGAATCCGCTTTTGACCCCAGCGCAGTCTCAAAAAAAGGCGCAATTGGTTTAATGCAATTAATGCCTGACACAGCTAATCAACTTGGGGTGCATAACCCACATATGCCTCGTGAAAATATTAAAGGCGGCGTGAAATACTTAGCTCAGCTTATCGATACGTTTAATGGCAATATTAAGCTCGCCACGGCAGCCTATAATGCAGGCCCAAGTGCTGTGAAAAAATATCAAGGGATCCCTCCTTTTGCAGAAACTCAAGCCTATGTAAAACGAGTCAATATCTTGCATAAGCGCTACCAACAAGCAACGAGCATTCATCGCAATAACAGCTAAAAACTTTTCGGTTAAGGGAAGATTCAGTTAACTACTGTATGCTCTGTCTGGTATTTAACTTATCCCTTGTAGTTTATTGCGATTGTGCTAATCACAATAAGCGCCCAAGCCAGCAACTCTCTGCTGGCTTTTTTATCTCGGTTAATTCACGCAATCAAGATCCCCGAATTACTCTACACTGTTACCTAAACCACTCTTAAATGTATCAAAAGCAAAATATGACAAAACTGAAGACAACTCCAACTCAGCAGTCAGTCGAACAATTTATTGACGCTCTGGACAACCCAAAACGACGCGCTGACTGCCTAGCATTACTGGCTTTATTTACGGCTGCAACCAAACTATCAGCAGTGATGTGGGGAGACAATATGATTGGGTTTGGGCAATATGAGTATCAGAATAGCGCAGGAAAAAACCAATGGTTTTTAACCGGTTTTTCACCTCGAAAACACGATTTAACAATTTATATTATGTGTGGATTCGAGCAACTCACACCACAACTTGAGTTACTCGGAAAACACCGCCACACAAAATCGTGCCTTTATATTAAGCAGCTAAGCGACATAGATTTGGATATTTTGCGGACAATCATTCAAGATTCCGTCGCACAAATGAAGCATCGTTATGGTTAGTTTTTCGCTACATGACGGTGGAAAATAAAAATCCGTTCACAACCGACACCGCACAGTGATACAACATGCGGTGTCAGATATTTAGATTATGGCTGCATTTGATACACAACCTCACCATCAAATACGGTCAGCGTAACTTGGGTATGTTTCAGCTGCTGGAAAGCCGTCGTGGTAATATCCCGATCAAGCACCACAAAATCAGCACGCTTGCCCACTTCGATTGACCCCACCAAATGCTCTTGTCTCATCGTGTAAGCACCATTAATTGTATAGGCACGAATAGCTTGGTCGAGCGTCAACTGCTCTGGCGCACGATTGACGGCATTATGAAGACCTAAAAATGGATTAAAGTGGCTGACACTCCAATCACTACTTAAGGTTAATCGAGCCCCCACATCAGTCAGTGATTTGATCGGCACTAAATGGTCGGCGCGCTCGTGTCCAAGCAACTCACTGTTTTCAGCCCAATGGGCTGGGTTGGTGAAGTCTCCTGCAACTTGTGCATCTGCAGTGACATTTAGTTGCGCAAAACGCTTATAATCTGCCGGATCAACCACTTCGACATGAGTAATACGGTGACGACCTTGCTCGTTGCTAGCATTTTCTACCGCATTAAGTGCCTCTGTGATTGCACGGTCACCAATTCCATGCATATGAAAATCAAATCCCAGCGGTTCAAGTGCTTTTATGTATTTTTCAATACGCGATTGGCTGAAATAGTTCAAACCTATGTTGCCGTACAGGCCGAGTAAATCGTATTGGTACGGTTCATGTAGCGCTGCAGTGCTATTAACTAAAATGCCATCAGAGTAAAGTTTTATTTGATTGATCTTGACTAATTTATCATCATTTTTTTGATAAAGTTCAGCTAACATTTTTAACTGCTTTTCATCATTCAGCTCAGGGTAAGCCCACAGGCCAAGATTCACTCGGACAGTCAATTGTTCTGCTTGTTCAGCTTTTTGCCAAACTAAATGTTGATCGCGTTGCCAATAACTACGCGCATCACTGATGGAAGTAATTCCGTATTTAGCAAATTCAGGTAAGGTGTATTCGATTAAACCTAAATACTCATTTTCTGCATTATGGCCAATGGCATTCAGCGCTTGCTGCATCACAATATTGCCAGCATTATCATATAAAATGCCATTTAATACGCCATGTTGATCTCGACCTAATACTCCTCCAATCGGATCTGGACTCGCATTGCTTAAATGTGCCAATTCCATCGCTTTAGAGTTCACCCACATAGAGTGTGATGTTTGTTCCATGATAATGACCGGCCGATTGGGGACCGCTTCATCTAAAATCTCTCTTGGTGAACGCTCGGCGTCATGCAACGTAGCAATTGAATGCCCATAGCCGATTAACCACGCAGTGCCAGGAAATGCCAAGCTTGCCTGTGCGATTGGATCGATAAAGCGCTCAGGATCTGTTTGTGCTTCATCTAAAGTAAATTGGGTGCTGTCTGAGCCACTTTCGAGAGGGTGAATATGGACGTCATGAAAACCCGGCATCAAAGTACGCCCTTTTAAATCAAAAACCTTAGTATGATCGCCAATATAGGCCTCAACTTGCGATGTCGACCCGACAAAAACAATCTTATTGCCTTTAACCGCAACTGCTTGAGCGAAGGGCTGATCTGAATTAACTGTATATACTTGTCCATCGAGATAAACCTGATCTGCAATCGTTGAGCTTGCATCTATCTGTTGGTTTTCTTGGTTTGTGTTTGATTGTTTCGTGCATGCGGCTAACGATAAACTGGTTATCGTGAGCAGCATCACACCGACGATGTGTGTCATAGTTTTCATTGCTAAACTCCCAATTAAATAAGCCTGAGTAACTTAACATAGCTAAGGTAACCGCAAGGTAACGGCTCAAAGAGCAACAGTGCTACAATTGAGACTATCGCCAACGTTTATCCATCGAGTCCCTGTGTAATGATAGTGTTACTTGCCGAAGATGAGAGCCATTTAGCCACTTTAATTATTGATTATCTTGAAGCCGAAGGTGTTGAGTGTGATTACGCACCCAATGGTCGGGTTGCACTTAATTTATTAAATAATCAACATTACGATGCTGCGATTTTAGATATCGAAATGCCCTATTATAATGGGTTCAGTGTCTGCGAACAGTTGGCAACATTAGCAACATGCCCGCCTGTGATGTTTATCAGTGCTCGCACTGACATTAAAGATAAGCTGACCGCTTTTTCGCTGGGCGCGGTCGACTATTTATGTAAACCATTCGATTTGGCTGAATTATCAGCACGGCTTAAAATTATCACGCGGGTCAAACAGCCTAAACAAACCAGCCAGTTTACCCTCGATACGTTATTGGTCGATTATGATCAGCGCCAGATTAGCCGTGGAAAAAGGGAGATCACTTTATCACCTAAACAATGGCAATTGCTTGCTCTGCTTAGTGATCACAGCCCAAATCTAGTCCCCAAAGAGCAGATAATGTCCATATTATGGCCTGATCAAAGTGACAACACAGATAAGTATAAAACCTTGCTTAATCGCTTAAGGCATAATTTACAACGTGATGGAGAAACGCTGATTTTACATACTCATCGAGGCGCAGGAGTGACATTAAGTGACTGAAAAAAATTCTTTTTTACGCTTTTTACATCAACAATTGAGCGTCATTTTTATTTTAGTCTGCGTGATTGTTATTTGTTTGCTCACCTATAGCCATTATGTTGGTTTAGATGATTCAACCCATTATTACATGCATTACGAAGCACAAACATTAAGTGAGGTGTATAAAAGTGGTGATGAAATTATCGAGTTTGATCCTGAGATCAAAGAATATTATTTTTCAGCCTCCACACTACCAATAGCATTACAGTCTTATCTCCCATTACCACTCAACGAAGTACACCTCATCGAGCGCCTCCATCAACTGGTTTATATTTTGCCTTATCAAGCCGAGACTGACACCCCGATTTTTTATGTACTCCACTACTTTGAAAATGAGGCGATCATTGCTGAAGCTCAGTGGTTAACTGTCATTTGTTTATTGATCTTACTGAGCTTTTTTATATACCTGTACTTTTTAGGCCATCATTTAGCGTCGCAACTCAATACCTTCACGCCTTGGATTAAACAATTAGCAACTCAGCATAACCCCTTACCACTGCCAAAAAATTTGCGCTTCAGTGAATTACTGACTCCCTTGCAGCTACTTAATAAAATTAAACAAGAAAATGCTGATCTCCTTATCCAACAACAGCAAGCTGCTGTACAACACACACTGTTTTTGCAATTTTTGGCTCATGAATTACGTACACCCATTGCGATTCAACAAGCTGCGTTTTCACGTTTAGCACAACTAGATGATATACATGAAGAAGTTTGGCAAACAATCTATAAAGCTGAGCTTGCGGCAGAGAAAATGAAACAATTGAGCCACCGCTTATTGCTGCTTTGGCAACATCAGCCTATCGACTCAGCTACAATCGATATACGAGCAAGTATTGAACGTACCTTGCATGGGATGCCACCCAGCCCACACAGGTTGCAGGTTAAGTATCAGCCTCACGAACAATTAGGAACCGTAGAGCACAACCCCGAACTTTGGCAATTGTTAATCGACAATATCATCCAAAATGCAGCCAAGTATAGCCAAAATGGCGTGCTAAATATTTGCCGACAAGACTCAAAACTTTGCTTTTCAAATCAGGTAGCTATGCCGAGCGATTCTCTGCAAGGCACAGCTAAAGGCGAGAGCTATGGAGTCGGTTTGTTTATCATAAAGCAAGTATGTCAGCGATTATCAATTTTACTTAGTATTGAGCAAAGCGCCGACACTTACCAAGTTAGTTTAACGATCAACAAGTAACCGGACCAACGTCCGACTATTTCAGTGATAATTCCACGCTAATATTGCCACGAGTCGCGTTAGAATATGGACACACTTGATGTGCTTGCTCAACCAATGCCTGAGCTTGATCTTTTTCCATTTCACCTAAGGACACCACCAATTTCACGGCAATACCAAAACCGGCAGGGATCGGACCAATCGACACTTCTGAGTCAATATGGGTATCTTTAGGAAGCGCAATTTTAGCTTGTCCTGCAACAAATTTTAATGCGCCGATAAAACAAGCAGCATAACCGGCAGCAAAAAGTTGTTCAGGGTTAGTGCCTTGGCCATCATCGCCACCCAAACCTTTTGGCGTCGACAAGTTCACATTAAGTCGCCCATCATCAGATTTTGCCGAACCTTCGCGACCTCCTGTTGCAGTTGCCGTAGCCGTATAAAGTACGTCATTTAATACATTCATAGTGATTCCTTAATTAACTGAGTTTTGAGTAGTGAGCAAAAAAATACTTTGCATGCAAAGTAATATACGCCGATTTTTAATGATTGCAAATACTTTGCACACAAAATAAAATATTTTTAAGGAGACGCTTATGACTTATTCACAGTTACAACTCGATAAACAGGTCTGCCATCGACTATACATGGCTTCAAATGCATTAATACGGGCATACCGGCCTTTATTAGACACGTTAGATCTCACCTACCCTCAGTACGTGGTTATGATGGCGCTATGGCAGCAAGATGAAGTGACTATTCATTCGCTGTTAGAAAAAACAGCCATAGATGGCGGGGCGATGACACTGATTTTGAAAAAAATCCAAAGCAAAGATCTGATTCAGATCGCGGCAAATAAAGACGATAAACGCCAAAAAGTGGTAAAACTTACATCTAAAGGAGCTGACTTAGCTCACCAAGCGGCAGTCATTCCTGAACAGATTAAATGTGCATTTCCCACTATTACTCAAGATAATATCAATCAGCTGATTGAGTTACTCGATAAAGTCTGCCATGACCTCAACCCGCGTTAATTCAGCATAAAAAAGGCGAGAATCTATCTCGCCTGCATAGTGTTAAACCCATATGCGCGCTATTTTAGACAATATGTCAGCATGCGCTCATTATAAGCTTTGGCGTAATCTCGGCCTTTGTTCCACCACTTTTTGTGTTCAGGGTTGGTTATCACATCTCCCATGCCCGGCATCATTCGCGTTTGGCATTGGGTTTGTGCCTGTGTGATTTGCTCATCGCTCAAGCCCGGAATTTTCATACCTCTGCCAGCTATCGCCCAAAGCCGGAAGTCTTGTTCAGCTATCGCATTTTCAAGGTCTGTATCAACATCAGCGTTTGCTAACCAATTCAATGATGCAATAGGACTCGCAGGTTCGCTGACGCTTGAGGCGGCTTGATCATCACAGCCAACTAACAGGAGTAAGTAAATAACAATGACGTAATTTTTCATACTGATCCCTTAAACTATTTTTTCATTGCGTTTGCATAGCGACGATAAACCAACAAAGCACATAGGTTAACCCACCACCAGCCTAAGCTGCCACCTCCCCCACCTTGATCAGTGTTTTCAACTGGGGTCGGTGTGGCTGTTACTGTGATGGTAACTTGTGCATTACTACTGCCGCCTTGGCCATCGCTGATGCTGTAATTCAATGTTTCAGTTCCTGTGAAACCACTTGCCGCTGTGAAGGAGACCTGAGCGCCATCATGACTAACGGCTCCGGCGCCACTCGTCGATGCACTGCTGATCTGAAGCGGATCACCATCTACATCAGTGTCATTAGCGAGTACATTAATCACCACGCTGCTATCTTGCACCATAGACACACTATCATTACCTGCGGTTGGCGCATCGTTTACAGCATTGACTGTTAGCGTAATACTGCCATTGCTACTGAGATCATCATCGCTGACCGTTGCATTAACAATCAGCTGGCCATTAAAGTTCGCAGCAGGAATGACTCGATTCCCCTCTAAAGTATAGTGTTCACCTGCTTGTAAACTCAAAGACAATTCAGCCAAGGTGTTATCTGGGTCGACAATTGAAATTAAGTTTTTATCTATGGTAATAGACGTATCTTCATCAAGCGAAATAATCGCTGAATCTTGGATCATCGGTGCATCATTGACGGCAGTCACAGTGACAACCATCGGAAAAATATTACTGTCTAACTCGCCGTCATTCACTTGGACATTCACACTTAAAAATCCTGTGTAATTTAACGCTGGGGTATAAGTCGCACCACTCAAAGTGTAATTATCACCGGCAACAATCTTCACTGTATGTTGCCCTTGGCTGGTGTCACTATCAATGATGGTGATTGCTGCAAGACCTATTTGGGCCGTAGTATCTTCATTAATAACTTGTGCTGTAATTGCTGAAATCATTGGCGCATCGTTAACCGGGTTAACCGTAACTGCCAAATTAAAAGTATTACTATTAAGTTGACCATCATTGACTGTCACTGGCACAGTTAAAACCCCACTGAAATTTGCACTGGCTGTGACTGATTGGCCACTCACGGTATAATTTTCACCCGCTGAAAGAAGCATTGTAAAACCTGTTGGGTAGTTACTGTCAGGATCGGTCACTTGGAGATCTGAAAACGCGATTTCAATGGTGCTATCTTCATCACCACTGATTGCTTGTTGACCTGTAATCACAGGCGGCTGCGCATCTGGATTCACACCTGTAATGGTAAATGCTCCTGCGTTGACAGCATAAAAAATATTGTCTGAACACTGGATTTTTAATCGCGCGTTATTGGTATTGACTTCCGGAACTTGTACATTTTCGCTGCCATCATTGGCTGTGTTTGTGGCAATAAGGTGGCTAAACGTCCCACCTCCATCTGACGACACATGAATATCCACTTCTGTACATGAAATTGGCGCATTGTGTGTGCCTGCAGGGTCCCAAGTGACTGTCGGGGTGGTATTATGCAGCCAGTTTTGCCCCTGACTTGGCACGCTCACTTTAAAAGGTCCGGCATTAGCCGTGACCGTCACTATCATGTCATCACTGGCGGTATTGCCCACACCATCTCGGGCAATTAACCGAAAGTTGAGCGAACGATTGGTCACCGCCATGGTTTCACCTATCGTTTTACTGGCATTTAAAACATCATTTAAGCGTGGCAAATAACGAACTGGGGAACTCGTTGGCAGCCACGAACGGAACAATGGACGACTGCCATCATCGACCATTTCAGCGAGACTGCTAGATTCAGTGCCTAAGTCAAATTGTTCCCATGAATACGTTAATGCATCGTTATCTGTTGCCGATCCCGTCAGTACAAATGGGGTATTCACTGGAATAGTATAATCGTTACCGGCACTCACTACAGGCGCAGGATTATTCAACGCAGTACTACTGGCACAACTACCCGATTGTGCAATGTATGCATTTATTTGTGCGACTGAATGTGAGTGGAAAAAAGCGTCACTATTATTTTGTAGGTTTTGCTCATCACAAATCCCTGCATAAGCCATAATGGTCGAGCCACTGCCCGGTTCATATGCATCGTTGGCTGAACGAGTACCACAATTACCTGATAAGCCATTAAAAGTATGCTGGCCACCAAATTGATGCCCGATTTCATGAGCAACATAATCAATTGAAAAAGCATCATTAATTGGGTTTCCTGAGCCTGTCATCCCTCCCCACTTAAGGTTACCGCAAACCACGCCTAAGTAAGCCACCCCCCCACCGCCAGTATTCATTACATGACCGATATCATAATTGCTACTGCCAATATTAGAATTCATCACAGACTCATTACTGTCTAAATCCGTGTCATCATTAGCATAGGGATCGGTATTAGCATCAGTAAACACCACACTGTCATTATTGCCAACAAGCTCTAAACGTACACCAAAATCATTCACGTACACTTGATTTACTCGGTTGATAATCGTCACAATAGCGGCGAGGCCTAATTCTTTTGTACCGCCATGAAAAGCTGTAAACTCACCGGCTGCAGCCACTGCAATCCGATAAGTTTTAAGGGTATCGTTACGTCCTTGCAAAACTGGATACTGACTCGCATGGCCATGACTAGGTGGCAAAAGCACTTCATCGTAACGCAGGCCATTATTTTGTATGAGGTTTCGTTTAAAATAACTGACATATTGCTGATTATTCCCCTTAATTAGCGGGTCGATCATCACCCACTCACCTTGATAAAAGACCATTGCATGAAAACCATGCGGGGTGATATCAAAACGGCCAACATTGCGGCTATCACCTACTTGTTGACCTGAAAAAGTCCGAATCGATGGGTAACGTTCAGCCAGTGCAGCTTGATAAACAGGATCATACGTCAATGTAAATAATTGAAAATCACCATCCGGCATAGGTAAGCGGAGAGTCAGTCTGGAAGAAACCAATAATTGCTGCTCTAACGAGCTAATATTGGCGACTAACAAGCGGTACTTTTTGGGAGCGACATTAACATTATTAATCTGTGTCAGCGGCTCGCGGCTTTCAATATCATGCCAAAGTGATGGCGTAGCATGGAGACCGGTTAAGGGGAGTGCAAATACACTAAGCAAAAAGAAGTTTAATATCAAACGAGTCATTTTATCACCGAACAAAAATTAAACAATATTCACCAGTGTAGGCGACGCTGACTCATTTAGGAGTAAAACTTAATAAAACCTTCAATCCGCCAATTAAGGAAGGCTGGGCGTCAACTCAACTAACCCGGCTTTAATCTGCATATCAAGAGGAATATTCATCAGCAGCTGCTCTGTCGAGTTACGGCCTTTCAGGGTATAAATTGGGTTTGCCTGCAAAAACTGTTCAACTAGCGCTTGAAAATTATCATCTAATGGTTTTAAGTTTCCTTTATATCCAGAAGCCTCTACCGAAGAATGTAAAATCACTAATTGTTGTAAATACACACTGTGATCTTGCTGGCGATACAGAGGCTTAGCTTCAAACGCTGAGTTCAATATTATTGGGTACCTTAACCCAAACATACTCACACTCGCTTGTGCTTCAACCGCTAAACGAACCACATCACGGCCATCTGGCCCAATGGTAAAATGTGCCTGTTTCACAACCAAAGTCACCGGGATCCCCATGATCCGCAGTTCATCGGTCAGACTCGATAGTTGAGTCGCAACTTGTTGATTAATTGTGTGTTCACTCACTTGATACAACGCCAGCGAATTGATGCTGTTACAACCAGCAAGACTCACAGCCCAACCAAGCAACATGCAATAAAAAAAACGCGTTTTAAAATAGCTTCTCATGGCCCATCTCTATTTAGGAATTGACGCTCTATCTTACCATTTAGTGTTAAGGTTTTAAGCACGCATACAACTAACCAAGCACTTTATAGAAACAATCGGAAACACTTAATTGTAATTGCTCGGTTGGTTATATGCTCTAGAAATTATATTATTATTAAAAAATACACAGACTTAAATTAAACATGCTTTCTTTAAAAAACAGTTCAACTTTAGTATGTGTGGCTCTTCTGAGTGCTTGCTCTAGCAATCACATCACTACCATCCCGACAGCGGACAATTTAGTACTTAAATCAGAGAGCCGCTACATCAACCAACATAAAGGCCATAAAGGTTACCCTGTTACTTGCTCACAAGCATGTTATAGTCCCCGTCCAGAGCTAAGTTGTGAAATCAATCAACCCGCCTCACAATGCCACTATACCGAGGCTCAAATCACGCCAAAGTTGGCCACTGGCTTTAGTGTTAAATGGCTAGGCCATGCCAGCTTTAAAATTACGACTCCCGATAACCAGCATATTTTAATCGATCCTGTTTTTGATCAATTTGATTGGCCTGTTGATGTGGCATTCAAATGGACTGGCGGTTTGTATCGACAAAAACCAAGCCAACTTAATGATGCAGAGCTGCGAGAAACAAATGCAGTGCTCTATTCGCACTTACATTATGACCATTTTAACAAAGCTGATTTACACACCATTGGCACACGCCCCACTTATTATGTGCCGCTTGATATGGCCAATTACTTCCCCGATGGAGGCTATAACATTACTCAAATGCCTTGGTATAGCCAACAAAAGCAAGGAGGGATCACCATACACTCCGTACCTGCTCATCACTTCAATAGTCGATATCTCATTCCGTTTTATAATGATAATGAACAAGCTTTATGGGGGGGCTGGATTATTGAAAGCCAGGGTAAAACACTCTTTTTTGCCGGCGATACCGGTTACTCACAGCATTTTAAAGACATCCAACAACGTTATGGCGACATCGATGTCTGTTTAATGCCCATCGCTTCCTACCATAGTGAGCAATACCCGAAGTGGTATCGTTATGTACATACCACACCCGAAGATGCACTCACAGCGGCAGCAGATCTAAACTGTAAGGTGATGATCCCCTGGGGGTATGGTAACGCGACATGGCAAATGGGTGACAAAAGTTCTCACTCAGCACTTGTCAGGCTGCTTAACATGTACGAACAAATGCTATCGCCTGTACCTCTGTATATTTTGAATGAAGGCGATGCTATTGGGCTTTAATATGCATATTTTTGCAAAAATAAGCTTGACCTATCGCTGTAGCGGATAAATTGAAATTCATCGTTTGGCGCCAGACAACCGTGTTTGCGCCCAAGCGAACTGCTTGATTATGCATATCGTTCATCATACCTTGCACCAACGCTTTATCGGAAGTAAACCAGTAGCTGAGCCAATTTCCTTGCGAGCCGATGACCTCGCCTTTTAGCTGACAATTGAGCCGCTCTTGCGCTGAAAAAACAAATTCAACAGACTGTGAGGCCTCTTTAGGAATGGTCTCACAGCCAACTAACAACAACCCAATCAAAATGACGAAATAGCGCATTAAAACCATTCACCTTTATTGAATCGATAAATCAAATTGATACTCGCTGTATCATCGAGTGTATCGTAGCGGGTGCTGATAAAGCGTTTCACTTCTGATTGCATCGCGAGTTTATTCGTGAATTGATAGTGAAGTCCAACCCCAAAACTTGAGGTGACGGTTTTACGGTCACGATCCTGATCACGCATTTCTTCACCAATGCCGACCATCACATAAGGACGTAAACGCGCTTCTTGATTGAAATAATACTGTCCATTCACGCTATAATTTTCATAGGCCAAGTTTTCACCTGTATGAACATCTTCGAGGTGAGCCCGGGCATAACTCAAGCGGGCCGAAAAAGCGCGAGAAAAATAAAGTCCTAACGAGGCTTCGATAAATGGGCCATTTTTAACCCCCCATTCAGGGTCTAACTGGGTATAACCAGTACCCAACCCAAGCCCTATGATGCTGGTATCAATCGGGTCTTGGGTATGCGAAAAGTAGTCTTGTGTATAAGGAGACGGACGATACGCTTTTCCTGAGCCGAGTTGATAATTCACCGATAATTCAAATTGCGTTTCAGTCTCACCATTGGGTGTTAACACAGTTTTGGGGCCAATATAGCCAGTGCCTGCTTGCACTATCTGTTTATCAAACAATGAATTAATTGAATCACCCAGGCCATCGACAGGGTCAAGTAAAAATAACGCGGTTTTACCTAAAAAATCCGATCCCCAAACCTGAGAACCTTCTTTCCTAATTTGTTGCTCTTTCTGAAAAGCCCACTCACCTACCGCCCAACCTAAAACTGGGGTCACCACTAAATCTTGAATAGCGGGCACTTCTGCAAACGCTTCAACACCATATTCCCAATAAAACGTCGACATGGTCAGCGCATATAAAAACGAGTCCCACTGGCGATAACCTGATTTACGAGCCACTTGATAATACACGCCACCAAAATAAGGGTGACCGATGTAGTTAATCCAAGCTGCATCGCGATCCCAGACCGGGCCTTTGGTGACATTACTGCCCCATTTGCGAAAGACTTCCCCCTCTTTATCCCAATTTGATACATCTTCAGGCAACAAATAGATAAAACCAATTACACCTAAACCATACCCAAAAATAGACTTGGTTTGAGACCATAAGCGATCACTGTTTTCACCATTTTGAGCATTAAATAAACTCACAGTGTAGGGATTTTCAAAAGCAATGGGCTGTGCTTCATTGTATTCAAAACTGGAGTTAGTAATCATAAACGCAGAGCGCTCAACCTGTTGAATCATTTCAACTTCATTGGCACTAACAAGAGGCGAGAACGTCAGTAAAATAGCCGACAGTGAAAGAGAAATCCGAAACATCAAGCGTTCCTTTGCAGTATTGAGTCTTTAGCTGATTGTGACATAAATATAAAAGATCACAATTAGCAGATTACTCTATTTTAAAATCAACAAAACAAACACTTGGTACAATTAAATGAAATTCAGCAGTCAATTTAGCGCCACTCCAACCGCCACCGACGACCTGCGTTTTCCTCACGCATGATAAGACCATTGCGACAATCAGTGAGAGCGGACACTCGTTTTCAGGCCACGAATGATAAAAAGTAACGCTCTCTTTTTAAACACACAACTAAAACTCGGCCGCCACGAAAAATGTCAGTATGGCGCCGCTGATAGGATGCACAAGTTCAAGTTGCTCAGCATGTAAGTGCAGGCGATCCGCTTTTTTACCGTATAAATCATCCCCTTTTATCGGGCTATTTAACCCTAAATGATGCGCACAATGCACTCGAAGTTGATGCGTACGACCGGTGTGAGGGTATAAATGCACACGGGTTACGCCCTGTTCATTACTGATGACCTCATAATGGGTTAACGCAGGTTTACCATGCTGCGTACAGACTAACTGCCGAGGGCGGTCATCTAAATCAACACGTAAGGGCAAGCTAATTTCGCCTTGTAGCGCTGATAAAGACCCATCAAGCAATGCCACATAGCGCTTTTTCACTGTGCGATTAATAAATTGCTGCTGCAAGCGTTGATGAGCGCGTTTATTGAGCGCAATCACCATCAGACCTGAAGTCGACATATCTAAACGATGCACAATTAACGGACCGGTAGCTTTAGGGAACAACTGGGCAATTCGAGTTTGCACTGAGTCAGTGATGGTTTTACCGGGCACAGATAAAAACTCTGCAGGTTTATTGACCACCAGCATATCGTCATCTTGATAAATAATCGGCAATGGTTGCCCTTTAGCTGGATTAATAATTAAAGGGTTGGGGTCAACCGCCATGTCGTCGAGCATGTGGTTTAAAATCGGGTGGCATTTGCTCATACACGCAGGGTAATAATTTTTATGCTGACGAACCTCTGATTTAGGCGAAGCACCCCACCAAAATTCGGCTAAGGCTAAAGGGGTCATCCCATGCCTAAATGCATAATGCAATAATTTAGGTGCCGCGCATTCACCAGCTCCAGCTGGAGGAATTGGATTATCCAAAGGCGAAAAAATATCAGCCAAGCTTTTCAATTGCTGATTACAGTTCAAAAATTGATATTGCTCGAATATCTTCTGCTGCAGTGCCGCAGACTCTTCTTTTCGAGTGTGTTGTAAGTGTGCGATTGCCTGCTCTAAGACCTGTAATTGCGAACTAACCGCATCTTTTTGTTGTTGCCAATGGAGTTTTAAGTCCCTTAATTTTAACTTTTGACTAATACTGCGTTGATCTAGTTGGTTATTTAAAACATTCAGCGCCTCAGCTTCGAATGCTTGTGCATCAAGTCGCTGTTTTTTACGAAGTTGTTTGTCTTTCGCCATTAGCGATTTGTGCGCAGCTACCTCCTCTTCCCCCAGTTGTGTGATCTGCTGTAATTGCTCACGTAAGCGAGTGAGATTGGGATCATTTTGCAAGTCTTCTAGCTGCGAGTTAAGACGGTTGATATAAGGTTGAGATTGCAGAAAAAACCCCTTCTCATCCAACAAATCAAAGACTGGCGGAACAAAGCCCGTAATGTGGTTGCTGTTTGCCAATTTGCCTGAGAAACCAGCTAAAAAGCCAATTTCCCCTTGTTGATCTCGAACCAGTAACACCCCAAACATTTTCCCAATCGCACCATCAAGCTGCCCAGTTAAACCAAAATTATGTGACCAAGTCGGCGAACTCAAATATTGCGCTTGCAGCTGCTCGGCCGCAAGTATACATAACGGGTGTGGCTCATAATAAAAAACGAAAGTGAAACGCTCTGGCAAAGTGATTTCAGCAATGGGTTGATCGAAGGGATGAAAGCAAGGGTCAGACTGTGGAATTAGGCTCATAAACATCAAAATACGCTCGTTTAGGCCAACCATTGGCCTAATACCAAGCTAGTGTAACTGTTTAAGCAATAAATCTCATTAACCTGCTCACCTTAAACAACAGATAAACCATTAGCATCAGGTTTAAAACGGTGCTGGCTTTTTTAATTATTTGAATGCTAAACTCATCAGACCAGATAACAACAAACGCAGTACAAATAGGTTTTAAGATGACAACATCACAGATCAAACCCAACAAAGTTATGGCGCTGTACAAAAAGCTCACCTCGCTTCCTTTTGGACGACGTGTGTTTACCTTGATGATCACTCGCATGGCACCTTACTTTGGCTCAATGGGACCATTAATCACTAATTTGCGGGTTAATCACTGCGAATGTCTGATCAAAAAACGCCGTAAAGTGTTCAATCACATTAAAACAGTTCATGTTATTGCCATTTGTAATGGCTTAGAAATGGCAATGGGGGTCATGGCTGAGGCATCCATTCCAAAACATTTACGCTGGATCCCCAAAGGGATGAGCGTCGATTATACCGCTAAAGCAGGAAGTGATATTCGCTGCGTCGCTCAAGTCACCCCCGAACAATGGGCCCCGGGTGATATGTTAGTGCCCGTAACAGCGTATGATGATCAAGGTACAATTGTGGTGCAAGGTCATATCAAGTTATGGATCACTGAAAAACCTAATCGCGAATAACAGAAAAAAAGCATAAAAAAACCTCACGCTTGTGAGGTTTTTTTATGCTGAAAATGGGTCGTTACTTATGCACGGCCCATGAATTTCACTTCTGCGGTGTTGATTTTTATGCGGTCACCCGTTGAAATATGCTCAGGTACTTGAATAGTCAAACCGGTCGTTAAACGAGCAGGCTTGGAACGTGCACTCGCTGAAGCTCCTTTAATTGAAGGATCCGTTTCTTCTACCACCAATTCAACACTACCTGGAAGATCAAGACCAACTGGCGCACCTGCAACAACGATGACATGTAAGCCTTGGGTGTCTTCATTTACAAATAACACTTCGTCAGCAATCGAGTCTTTGTTGAGGTTATATGGCGTGTAATCTTCGTTATCCATAAACACATACTGATCACCGTCAATGTATGAAAACATCACTTCACGACGAACTAAATCAGCAAGGTTTAGCATGTCACTGTCTTTGAAGGTTTCATCTACTTTAGCACCCGTGACGACATCGTATAAACGCATACGATACAAACTGCCACCAGCGCGGCCCTGTGGTACTGAACGGGTAATATCTTTCACAACTAGCACACGATTGTTATGCTCAATTGCATTATTTTTTTTGATTTCACTGGCCTTAGGCATAAGGAGCTTCCTATATATATTTAGCGGACAGAAACATACCATGAATCCGTTTTAGTTCAACTAGAATCTTGTGCTTTTTATTTTGTTCACACAGTTTTAGATTTTTCGCCCACAGCGGCGACAAATGCGATTTCAAGTAATAGCCGCTCATCAGCCAATTCCGCTTTCACACAAGCACGGCTTGGCGCGCACCCTGTTGGTAACCACTGCTCCCAAGCTTGATTAAATACTGCTAGATGCACAAAGTTAGTCAGATAAATAGTCACTGAAAGCAGTCGTGACTTGTCACTATCAACCGTCGACAACGACGCATCGGCTTGAGCAAACACTTGCGCAATTTGCCCTTCAATTGGCAGCGTTGCATCATCTGCCACTTCGACAAAATGAGCCATACCATTAAAAATCGTGGCATCAGACCAACGGGGGGACGGATTAATACGGGTAATATCCATTTTTACCTCTTTTGTAATGCGTTTAATTAAGGGGGTATTAGAGCCTATTTTACCTATTGCTTCTACAGCTATTACATTGCTAATAATTAAAAATCCATCAACTGAGTTTTATTTTGATCCTATCAAAGTACTTTGACGTATCAAGCTGATTGTTTAAAAACATCATTCCAACAAACTAAAGAGCGCTTATGATCACTTTACATCACCTAAATCAATCCCGTTCACAACGCATTGTGTGGCTGCTTGAAGAGCTCGGTACTCGTTACGATATTGTCCACCACCAGCGCGATCCCATCACACATTTAGCACCCGCAAGTCTGCACAAAGTTCATCCTCTCGGTAAAGCCCCCATTCTATCTGTCGACTCACTCATTTTATGCGAGTCAGCTGCTATCATCGAATATTTGCTTGATACTGAAGGAAATCACACACTCAGACCTAAGCAAGGGACTCGCGAATATTATGCCTACTTGCAATGGATGCATTTTGCAGAAGGGTCTTTAGCATTGCCCTTGATTACAAACATGTTAATGGGGATGGAAAAGCGAGAGGGTACACAACCAATGGACGGATACATCAGAAAAGAGCTCAATGTAGATGTAGCGTTTATCGAAATGACCCTGTCAAAACATGCGTATTTCTGCGGCGCGCATTTTAGCGCAGCTGACATTATGATGACTTTTTTATTAGAGATAGTAAAAAACGCTCAGCTACTTGACTCCTACCCGAACTCCCTCAGATACTTAGAAAAAATTAGGCATCGTCCTGCTTACTTGAATGCACTGCAACTTAGGTAAAACAGTTTCTGGCCTATTCTAACCAATAGATCGTACTATAGTATTTAACGGCAACTAGATCATTGCCGATAATAAAATCAGCCATTACTGTTCGAGAATTAAGCGACTAATAAAAAAACAACACCTGATAAAGCAGTTGATAGAGATAACATCACTGGAGTAACAAATAAAATGGATAAAAACACACGCTTCTAATTTTAAAACCTCCCTATATATTCACTGTATAATTCGTAACCTGTTCAAACGGCAACGCTTTTTCAAAATACCAACCTTGCCCGATAGGGATTCCCAGTTGCTTCACCCATGCAAGCTCATCTGGCGTCTCAATGCCTTCGGCAACAATTTGATAACCTAACTTGAGTAATAATTGTGTGACATGTTGGTAGAGCAATAAGCCTTCTGGCGTCTCAATTTGCATCAGAAACTGGCGGTCGAGCTTAACTTGTTTTACAGGCAAATTCGCTAGCATAAATAAACTCGAATACCCGGTACCAAAATCATCAATCACAGTATCGATGCCATGCTGATTGAGCAACTCGATGTGCTGGGCAACTAAAGCTTGATCTTCTAAGTAACTCGATTCGATAATTTCAACTTTTACTTGACCTTTAAATGGTGCAAACACCTCACATAGCTGATGCACCAAGCCGAGCTTCGTTAGCACATCAGGGTTTAAGTTTATACTCACCACAGGAGTGACACCTGCTGCTTGCCAAGCGGCTAAATCTTTTACCGCTTGCTGGATGACCCACAAGTCAATCAACTCAGTTTGATGATGCGCTAATAAAGCAGTTAAAAAATAAGGACCTTTTATCAAGCCGTCGCTCGTTTTTAAACGTAATAAGGCCTCAAAACCGCTCACTTTATTAGTCTGTAAGTCGATTTGAGGCTGATAATGCAATTGCAATTCACCCGCTGATATTTCAGCCAAGACAGATTGTAATTCAACCGTCGACTCGTGAGTTTGCTGTTGGCGAGAAATAAAACGGCTTTCGCTGTGCTCTGCAAATTGCTCAGACAATTTTAGCTTGCTCGATAGAGCCTCTACTGCGCTATGGTAGTCTGATTTCTTTGCACTCCAATGTAAAAAAGGCCAGTAAATAACCGCATTTATTGCAATTAAACTAAGTTGTAGCATCATGGCGCGCAAATCCGTACCGACTACATACCCATTAATTAATGTCGGTGTCATCCAGTTAATCGACACATCTGCGTAAACAATCCAACCAGACGATAAAAACAAGTAACTGAGTAAAAAATTAATGGTCGGGGCTAATAAAAAAGGGATCAGCAAAAGAGGATTAAAAAAGATAGGCAATGCAAATACAATAATTTCACAAAAATTAAATGCGGTGAACGGAATTGATAACTGAGCAATATTTCGCTCATGCGTGCCTTTTTTAAGCGTTAACGCTGCCAGAATCAAACCCGCGAAGCATCCCGTCCCACCAATTAAAACAAACACATCATAAAACGTTTTAGCGCTTAAGCCTGGTAAAATATCTTGGGTTAAATAACTTTGTTCAAACAACATACTAAACATATTGTCGCCATGAATTCCAACAAACCAGAGCAAATGTGTCACTAACATTCGCTTAAATGTTAATTGGGCCACCGACGAATTTTCAATGTCAGGAGATAATGCGAGTGTAATTTGCCCACCCACCCAATCAAAAAGTGGCATAATTAAAAACAAACTAAAAAATACCGCACTAAATGGCAAAATGAGTAAAAATTTATCTTTTAAAAAACCACTCAACGATCCTAACAAGCCACTAAACCGATTAAAAAATCGAACCCCGATACTAAACCACCAACTTGTCAGTGAAGGAAGCACCACGGCATAAGCACTTGATCCAGTAGGGTTTAATACAAATTGCTCATCGGTATATTGCAAAAAATGGCTATGAACACAAAAACAGAGCAACGCCAACATTGCCCCCACAATCCCATTTGCTCCTAAGTTTTTACTTAAATGAAAACCAATCGAGATGCTCACCATGATTGGAAACAACATTAAAATAATATTGGCCGCAGAAAACACAACCTCACTTAAAGACACGAAATCTTTGATCAAGGTAAGGTTACTCACCAAACTAAAAAGCAAGATCCCAAGGGCTGCACTGATAAAATATGGCAATAAAGCAATGAAAGACTCCCTTAAAGAGAGTAAATAGCGTGAGTGAAAAAAGCGCTGAATTGCGCCAAGGACTGAACGTTTAAAAGCCACCAATAGAAAAATCTTTATTGCATCATTTTTCATAGTATGGCAAAAAAAAATGGCTTTGCATTACATTGTGATTACCGAGTACCACATGAGTTAATCACAATGTAAAAGCGATTTTTAGTTGAGTTAGTCTTAACGTTATCTGTCAGATTCGAATAATAGAACTCGATCAAATCTGACAGCCATAAGCGGACATTGAAGATTTTTAATGTCTGAAGTCAAGATTTAACCCCATTCTTCTCCATTCTTGACATCTCAAAAAAGGCTTAAACCAAGAGCCCTTGCAACAACAGCTGCACTGTTGCCAACGAGCGTTCTAAGCGTCGTGCATCGTTCCGATCTTCAGCAACCCAAACAGCAGCCTCTTCGATACCGCCAAAAATAACTAACGCTAAGGCTTCAGCGTCTGCTTTTTTAATAACCCCTGCATCCATCATTTGTGCTAACTTCTGTTGCATTGTTGCAATGCACTTGGCTTGATCTCGCCCATCGCCACCGAGCACCCCACGAGCATCTCGAATAACTATTTGCTGATACTCCGTTTCCTGTGCAATTCGCAAATAGGTCTCGCAGCGGAAGCAAAAACCTTTCCAAATGGATTCAAACTGTGATTCTGCTGATTGCAAGCGCTGATCCATTTCTTCATCGAGCGTAGCGACGACTGCAGTGAGCAAGCCCTTTTTATCGCCAAAGTGGTGATAAAGCGCACCACGCGTTAAGCCAGCCTTGCCAGTTAAATCGTCCATTGAGGTTTTGGTAAAACCCAGCTCAGCAAAGCAATGACGGGCCGATGCCACCAATGCTTGTCTTGTTTCTTCTGATTCTGCTTGCGTTCTGCGCACTGTAAATCTCCATTAATATCAAATTATCGCTTTACATACGATGCGTATGGATGGAAAATCACTTACATACACGACGTATGAATAAATCATTTACATACATACGCGGCGTATTATTCCACAAAAACAAGCTATTAACATCAAACTTTATCGAAGGTAACCTTATGTCTAATCCATACCAAAACCTCTTTGCCGCTGACGAAACTATTGGCTTTTCGATAGCTGGCTTCATGGCTCGCTTACCTCTGCCTATGATCGGTATTGGGCTCATCGTTATGCTCAGTCACACCTACCAAAACTACGCGTTAGCAGGGCTCGTAGCTGCTATCTTTGTTGCAACCTACGCACTTCTTTCTCCTATGACTTCTCGCTTGGTTGACCAATATGGGCAGCGTAAAATTTTACCTATAGCCACCGCCATTAGCACATCGGGCCTTTTGCTACTGACACTTTTTGCGACCTTAAAACTATCTCCGTGGTTACTTTTCTTAGGGGCACTGTTAGCCGGGACCATGCCCAGTATTTCAGCTATGATTCGCGCTCGTTGGACTTACCTATATGAAGACAAGCCTCTACTTCAGACAGCGTTTTCACTAGAATCCGTTCTCGATGAATTGACTTTTGTTTTGGCACCGCCACTGGCCATAGGCTTAAATCTCGCGATTGCACCACAGGCCGCGATTATCTTTGCAGCGCTGCTACTCGCTTCAGGTTGCATTTGCCTATTGCGCTTTACTAACAGCGAACCGGCCATTTCCCCATCAACAACCAACGCCTCAGCACGCAGTCGCGTGATAACTCAAACCCCTGTCTGGTTAATAGCACTGCTTTTTATTTTTATGGGCATCATCGTCGGTAGCATCGATATATTTAGCGTGGCCTTTAGCAACGCTATAGACCACCCAATTAGCGCAAGTATCATTCTTTCGGCCTACGCCTTAGGCTCTTGCATTGCCGGTTTTTTCTTCGGTGTAATAAAAGTAAACTACCGACTATTACCTTTTTTACTATTAATTGGCGGCCTAGGTACCGGTTTATCTACCCTGTTGCTTTTTTCTGGCTCTACCTTAACGCTTGCCATCGCAGTCTTTGTTGCTGGTGCATTCTTCGCGCCGACCATGATCATCGCCATGTCGATCATTGAAAAAGTGGTGGACAGCGAACGACTGACAGAAGGAATGACTTGGCTATTAGCAGGTCTCAATATTGGAGTTGCGATCGGCGCTGGTAGTGCCGGAAAAGTAGTTGAACACTTCGGTGAGCTAGCAGCAGTTTACGTTGCTTGCAGCAGCGGCGCTATTGTATTGCTGCTTTCAGGTATGTGCTACCTACTACTCAAACGGCGACAATAAAGCTAATCTCGGCGCACCAATAAAAGATTAAGCCGTTGTTGACTCTTCAACACCGGCTTAAATATGGAGCAATGGGGTCACCCATTAGAAAGTTCCGGTCAAGCAGGCAGCTGAAACCAATGGAAACCAACGGGGTCTGGAAACCAACGGGGTCGGAAACCAACGGGGTCAAATCTTGACTTCATACATTATAATTTATTACTAACCGCTTTTCGCTCACACCTGCCTGTCAGATGACAGTCTAAACCTATTCATCTAAACTGTAAATCAGATATGAGCTACTACAATTTAGTGCCACATAACATGCTAAAATCAATTCACAATTTTAGACTCCCTTGCACTGCTATTGCGCTAATATGTAATATCACTGCCACATTATCGCTATCGTCCGCATAAAACCCATACGCTCACTCAGGCTGAGTAACCGTTTGAATTCAAGCAGAAACTTAAAAACGCTAGTCTAGGGTGACTTTTAGCTGAAACTCACTGGCAATTTGAAGGTTTGTTAATAAAGCATCACTTTGCACTTCTTTACCATACAAAACGTGTTCAAGTGCATCGACACCTTCGGCATTATGTCCTTTGAGTAAGGATTCTTTTTGCTCTTCTAAGTCTTGTTTTTCTTGTGAAATGCGGGTCAGCAAAGTATTTTTTTCCGCTGAGCTGAGCGTTGCAGAATGTTCAACATCTTGCTTGGCAAGACTCAGCATATCTATTTTCTCTTCGAGTTCTTTGACCTTTTCATAATCAATCCCTAAACGCGCAAATATAATTGAACGTTTCATTTCTTGAGCCGTCATCTTTATATCTATGGGTTCGCTGACTATTGCATCTAGTGTTTTAGCCATCGTCTGAAATTCTGAGCCCTGAGCGGCCTCTTGGAGCTGAGATGGTTCAACTGTGGTTTTAATGACCTGATACGACTGTTTTGCTTGAGCTGAAATATCAGTGGGCGCGTCTACTTGTTTCGAAAAAACCGTCGCTTGTCTCAGGGCAGCATTAAAAGGCGTTAATGCTCCTTGATGATTGACTTCTGGTAATTTTTTAGCTGATTTTTGTGGCTCTAAAGCAGAGTTTTCACCGCTCATAATTAAATTAAACATACACATCCCTTTACACGTTTTAAATGAGTCAAAAGTTCTGCATATAACAAGCCAATTTTTTAGTGCTAGGCTCACTGTGGGTTATTAAATTAACCTCCGTTCTGAGCCTGTTAGAGAATAAAATGACATTAATCGAAGGGCGTAGCTTCAATGCGGCCTCATTAATGATTAATGGAACCGCCTAAATACCGAACGAAACCCTTGTCTTAATTATCTAATTTAACCGGCCCATTAATATTATCGATACTAACCCCGCCGCTGCCTGATTCGATAATTGTTAAACCTTTGGTATCATTAACACGAATATTGCCAGAACCATCTTTTATGGTCACAGCCGCATCAATATGGTTAACATTGATATTGCCTGATTGATCGTTAATCACCACAGCTTTTGCAACATGCTCAACATCAATATTTCCAGAACCATCTTCGATGCTTACTTTACCCTGAACCCGCGATATACTGAGATCTCCCGAACCATCATCAATCACAGCCGATCCAGACACATCGCGTAACGATATATTTCCCGAGCCATCATTAATGACCGAATCCCCTTTAATGTGTGTCAAGCGGATATCGCCTGATTCGTCATCAATGCTCAGTGCTCCCGCAACATGGTTAAGTTCGATGTTACCAGACCCATCCTCAATCAAAATATCGCCTTGAATATTGTCGGCCTGAATTTCTCCCGATCGATCTTCAATCTTTAGACTTAAGCCGCCATTGATATCAATGTTGCCCGACTCATCTTTGACGACAATCTCATTGCTCATATTATTAATCACAATGTTTCCCGAACCATCTTCAATCATCAGCAATAAACGCGCTGGTATCCGTAATTTAACGTCAATATGCGGAGAGTCACCGTTATAAAACTGCATACCTATTGACGCATCATTTTTTGCAACTAACACCGCTTTATCATTGTTCGCATTCAAAGTTAACGTAAATGGATCCTCTTTATTGACCGTAACTATGGTGGCATCCAGCAAAATAGTGTCACGTTCTTCGCCAACGATTGTCAGCTCACCCGCCCCAGCTTCAATGACAAGTTGATTAATTGACTGCGCAGCTAAACTTAATTGCTGCTCACGTTCAACACTGGCATTACTCGGTGAGATATGTACAACACAGCCGCCAAACAAAAAAAGGCTACTGGCTAAGACGGTTTTACTGAATGATGAGAATGGTTGCATGTTTCTTGCTCTTATTAGATGGCGATTAACCAATTATCTAGCGATTATTTAAGGATGAACAGGCAAAAATTGTAACGCTAGATGAATGCCATCGCTGTGGCATGTAAAAAGCGCATTCATAAAATAAATGCGCTCACTCTGGAACTCCCTTAATGGCTAAAATACCAAAATAAATTGAGTTCAATCACATCTTGGTTTTCTAGCTGGTTCAAGTAATTATCACCTTTCGATTTAAAGTTATAGGCTGCCACTTCTAATTTGGTTTGTTCGCCTAGTCGCATTGTACCTTCCAAACGTAAGCTCTGACTCTGATCCGATAAATCATGCAATACGCCAAACACAATCTCAGAACTATCTGGATCGTTTAACGCTAAACGCAATCCTGCAAAAAGATCATTTTGCCCCAATACCTCGGAGCGATGTCGGCTGTCATATTGATATTCCAACAAATAACCTAAATCAAAACGACTCCCAAAAAGGCCAATCTGGCTATATTCAAACCCAGTAATATAAGCGTGGTTCTTCGAGCGTTTAATCGCATTTTTGGGATCACTAAGTGTTCTGCGTAGCAAAAACTCCCCTTTTAAAATCCAGGCGCCCATCAGGTATTGGGCCGTCGCCCCCAATTGTTCCATTTGGCCATAATAGGGAGTCATACCATTGTCTGTAGCTAAAAATTGTGTATCTCGGTTGGTCCCTCGAAACCCAGAAATAGTCCAATCGAGCGCTTGCCAACTTTGTGACAAGCGCAGTGCCATATCCAGGTGCTGCTGTTTTGCACTCGACTGATAAATTGCTGGACTATTAACCTCAAATGGCAACGCAAAACGATGATGCTCACCATAAAACTCTCGCTCATTGAAATATGGTAATGCAAACACTTCAACCTGACCATTTTCGACCCATTGGGTAAAATGAATCATGGCTTGACCAAGCTTATCTTCCCCATCAAGACCTTCTAGGTAATCAGTCTGATTAATCACATCCACTAGGTGTGCCGACTCAGTCACTCCCCAAAATACACGGGCGATGCCTACTTGCCATTCATATTGATCAGCAAAATTGAGCCAATATAATTCGCGTAAATCTAAATGATTGCGTTGGCTGTCACGTTGATCAGCACGCCACCACAGCTCACCTACCCACTGGTGGTTATCGCGACTGTGACTATAAAAGCTGTTCACACTCACTGCGCTGTAACTCTCAGTGTGTAACGTATTACTCGCTTCATGGATAAATTGCCGTTGCTGCATCCCCAGTTCATGGTACAGATCATGACCATGGACTGGGATGATTAGCAAACAAGAAATCAGTACTGCAATCCCTAACCTGCACATAAACACAACACCCTTACCTCGCACGTCGTAAGCTGGCTTGATTAAAGTCATGCTCATTTAAATCAATGCCAAAACGCAGTTCTTGTGTGAGTAAACGGGTACTTTTTTGCGTTAAGTGGTTTTTCATGGTCATCGAGTGTGCCCGCCAATACTGTCCCTTGTATTGCTGATAGTTCGACAAGGTCAGTGTTTTTAACAGGCTATTTTTACGGTCATAATATTGCACTTTGAACGGGCGATACTCGGCCTTATCTAGCCATACAATTTGCTTGCTATAACCTGAATATTTATCAGTCGGGATCTGCTCAATCACATACGTTGGCTGCGTTTCAAATACCGCTTCATTGAGAAAACGAAAACGGTACTTCTTCAATTCAAATGAACTCAAGTCTTCGTACGCAAACTCACTGCCCATAAACGGCCCTGATTTGTTTTGTGAAGCAATTCGCTTCACTCGCTTCAGTGCAGGTAAGAACAACCACTGATCATCGGCACCATCAACGTGACTATGGTTTAAAAAAGCGGTCCCTTTAACATCTAAAGGTTGGTCAAAAATAGTCAATCCTTTATCACCATCATTTTGTACTTCTAGGCTTTTAATTCGCAGTTGGCGAGTACTTTCATCCCCTTGTGCGTTTTGCAATATCATTTGCAAGGTTGATTCCGATGAGCCCCAGCCCATATCCCGCGCTTTTCGTTCGGTAGCAATCTTCACGCCTTGCTCTATATCGGTGTTTGCCAACACCCCATTTGAAAAGATGAATCCACTAAGCAGCAGTAACTTTAATACGTTCATGAGACGTCTCCGATTGTGTAGTACGATCAAATAACACTAAAAATGCAGGTAATAAGAAAAAGTCGACCAGTAAAGCAATTGAAATGACTAAGGCAGTCAGCTGCCCCATATCTGAGTTAAGCCTAAAGTCAGACATAGCCAAGATGCCAAACCCGGCCACTAAGACCACGGTCGTGATCCAAAGCGCTTTACCTACCGTGACAAACGCATATTGTACAGCGGCAACTGCATCGTTCCCCTTGCGTTTGGCGTATTGGTATTTCGATAAAAAGTGCACAGTGTCATCAACAATGATCCCCAGTGTCATCGAGGCCACAATCGAGAGTCCTAAATTAATTTCACCGCTGATCACCGCCCATAAACCAAAACCAGCCAAAGCAGGCACAATATTCGGCAATAAACTCATCGAGCCTAAGCGCCAATCTTTTAAGGCAAAAATCAACAACGCCGAAATTAATAACAATGCCAACGGCAATGATGTCAGCATACTTTTCATATTGCGCTCACCGATATGGGCAAACATTAGGTCTGGGCTCGAAGTTAAAAATGCATACTGACCTGCATGATGTGTCAGCCATGCTGTCATCCGTTGCTCAAATGCCATCATTTCTTTACTGCCAAGATTATTGAGCACCATCATTACGCGACTTTGTGATTTACCTATGTCGATTTGGTTATTTAAATCCAATCCGTAGGGCAAACTCATTTCATATAAAAGCAAATATTGAGCGGCTAAGTGGCGTGAATCTGCAATCGTATAAAAATCAGGATTATCGCCATTCATGCTTTTATTGAGTCGCTTCTGAATATCACTGATGCTAACGACATTATTCACTTCAGGTTGGGCACGCAACCACTGACTAAACTGGTCAACGGTATTAAGATACTCAGGTTCATTAATCCCCCCTTCTTGGCCGCTATTAATCGCAACACTTAAGGTGCTCATTCCAGAGATCCGTGCTTGCATAAAATCAGCCGCTTGGCGAAATTCGTTCGTATGATTAAAGTATTTCACAGCTTCATCATTGATTTTATTATTAGAAATAAAGCTCCCCGCAGCGATTACTAACGCAGCACTGACAACAAAAACGGGTTTTGCATGGTGCGTGATAAACCGACCGAACCGAGCTATCAACTGTGTTTTTTGTGCATTTTGGTCTTTAGGCTTGACCTTTTGTGGTAAGAAATATAACAGCGCTGGCAATAAACTAATCGATAGCAGCCATGCAATCATGACCCCTACCGCAGTTAAATTACCTAAGTCACGAATAGCTGGTACATCAGAAAAGTTCATCGTTAAAAAGCCAATTGCCGTGGTCGCGCTGGTGATAAATACCGGCATGTTGTTGACTTTAATTGCAAACGCAAGAGACTCATATTTACTATGGCCTTCGCTTAGATGGTGACGCATCGAAGCTATGATGTGCACACAATCGGCCACAGCAAGCGTCATCACTATGGTTGGCACATTGACCGATGCGGTGTTAAGGGCCATACCAAACCAGCCCGCAATTCCCAATGTACTGGCGATGGCAGCAATAAGCATCACAAAGGTCGCAACAATGGCGGTGAGCGAACGCAACAAGGCCCCCAGCACCAGCAGCACAATTAAAAACATCAGTGGAACCAAAGTGCTACTGTCTTTTTGTGCTGAGCTGAAAAAGCTATAGTTCATCATCACAATACCAGCACGATGGAATTCGACCTCCGGATATTGGGCCGAAAACTGAGCAATTAATTCTTTACTAAAGCTTTCAATTTCAAGCGCTTGCTGCGTCTTTTTCGCTTCTTCTAAATGGATTGTGACATTAATAACAGCCACATCGCCTGCAACCGACACCAAACGGTTAAGAAGTTCAGGTTGATTTAAGGCAATCTGCTGTGCTTTTTGACTATCTGCAGAGGTGATGACGTCAAATTTTGGCAATAAGTCAGCGACTAACAAATCATCCTCTACAGCCTCTGTATGTTGATAATTACTGATCGAATCGACACGTGTAGAGTAAGGCACTTGCCACGCAGCTTCGGTTAAATCTCGGATCAAAGTGAGGTATTTATCAGTGAATAACTGGTTATTAGGCGGCGCAACGATAAAAGTAAGGTTATCGTTTTTATTAAACGTACGTTCAATCGTATCAAATGCCTGTAATTGGGGATTATCGTCGGCAAAAAAAACGCGGTAGTCGCCACGAAAACTCAAGTTGCCACTGCCTGCAGCCACAATCACTGCAAAAAACGTAAACAACAATAAAAATATCCCAGGGCGTTTGAGCCAAGGGGGTAAGGACAAAGTCTCCATCTTCACTCCATAAAAGTGACGAAACGTCACTTAAGGTTAAAATATTTACAATTTATTTAACGTCTCATACTCAGCAGAAAAAATCTCTTGCTCGACACGTTGCCAAGTACGCTGGTAATCCCAAGCAGTTGAAAGCGGGTGCCAATTAAGTCCATCGAGTACACAGTTAATGCTAAACAAAAATGCATTATGATCTTTGACTCGCGTGATACTGTGACAAGCGCTGGCATTACTAAGCAACGAAATGCTACCAAAAGTCACAGCCCAATTAACGAATGACACACAATCCAAACCACTGCTCGAACTGAGCTTCAAATCACCACTTGCAAGGGCTGCACTCATTGCACCATCAATTAAATGTGCACATTGCTGCTCAAGATCTTCTTGAACCTGTAACCGTTCTTTTGATGCCTTTTGCATCACCCAGGGGGTTTTAGCTGTCATCAAACAGTTAAACAACACAGGTTCAACTTTTGCCGAAGTTACGTAAGCTATATGCAAAGCAAGTACTCGCTCACGTGAATTGCCTTCGAACGCTAACGCGCGTTTAAAGAAGCTCATTTCATGGCGTAATGCACTGGTACATAACGCAGTGATCACATCTTCTTTACTGGAAAAATGATTGTAAATAGTTCCTTTAGAGTAAGGGCTTGCAGCAGTGAGTTTATCCATAGTGAAGTTGTTAAAACCATCTTGCTCCACCAAGTGTTTAGCAATGTGTAAAAGTTCATGCTCACGATCAGCAATTTGCTGTTGTTTAGGGGTAAACCCGCGTTTAAACAAACACCCATTTGATTGCTCGAGATCGCTTTGACATAAAAATTTAAACATATTTTTCACTTCTACAAGATTCCTCCCTCTAGTTACCATAGTCATTATTATTTTTCCAGCCTTACGCGTTTGAACATCAAAACGCACACTAACAAAACGCATATTATGACGAAGCGTCATTAATGACGCTTCGTCATAATAGTTTATTTAAAAGACAATACAAGTATTATTTTCCATTAAAGGACCGACAACTTTAACTTGGTGTTCAAACCACTCAATCCTGCGTGTTAATGTTTAAAACAAATTGCAGTCTGGTTTGCAAAACGCTAAGTTAAACACATGGAGTCAGTACACACAGGTATCAAACAGTTATGTTTTGTGGACACGGTAGCTACAGTTTCACCATTGAAGCGCCAATCTTATATTTGGAGCTTTATGATGCGTTTAATGAAGAAGGGGCGCTTCAATTTCGACATGCAATGCTCGCTGAATATCAAAAACACCCCACGCTGTTACTCAACCATGCCATTGTCAACTTACATGATTGGCAATTAGGTACGCCCGAAAGCCAAGGTGAAGCACGTAAAATGTTTCAAAGCATGGCTGAACGCGGTTATAAGCAAGTCGACTATCTCGTCAATGGCAATATTATCGGTCAGTATTTATTAGCTAAACTGTGGCAAGATATCCCAGTGCAGGTCACCTTCCACTCAACGACTGAGGCATTTTGTCAACAAAACCCATTCGCAAAACAGTTAATTGTTCAACACCAGCAAGATCAAAAAAATCAGCGTAAATAAGCGCTTATAACTGGCTGGTTTGCGCTTTAATTAAACGCGTCACCGCTTGAATTTTGACGTCATCGCGCAAATCTTTATGGAACACACTCCACAAATAGTTATTATTCTTACATTCAATACTGCTCACTTTACATAACGGGCTATCGGCCATTACTTTGTTATCATCAATCGGTCCAATCCCTATGCCATGCTCAACTGCCGATTGGATATCAAAAAAGTGATTGCTTTGGTAACTAATCTGTTGAATATCGAGCTGCTGATTAATCGCTTTTACAAATGAAATATTTTTTTTACGCCCGCTTGGCATCACCCAACTATGGTATTTGTAATCTGCAATCGACTGAGGTAACCCGCGCCGTTCAACATAACTATTGGATGCATAATACGAATAATTTAATGAACTAATTTTGGTTGCAATTAAATCCGCTTGCATATCGCCAGCTTCACATGCACGAATAGACAAGTGTGCACTCCCTGTTTCTAACGGGACGATATCGTTGCTGACATCAACGAGTAAGCGCAATTCAGGGTGTAGTTGCTGGCATTTGAGTAAAACCGGATGCAAAAATGAAGAATATTCAGGTAAGGTGGTAATTTTTAGTGTGCCTTTAATTTCACTATTCAGCGCCGCCAAATTAGTATGTAATTGCGCAAATCGCAATTCAATTTCAGGCAAGCAGCTCAGGAGTTGTTGCCCCGCATCTGTCAGTTGGTAGCCCCGCTGATGTCGTATAAAAAGCTTACATTCCAATGACTTCTCTAATTGTTCAATGCGCCTTAGTACCGTCGAATAATTCACACCTAAGCATTCTGCCGCTTTGCTTAATGAACCCAGCTTTGCCGCTTGGTGGGCAATTTTAACATCGTCCCAATTAAAGTTTGCCACAATTACCTCCTCGTTAGTTATGCAATTTTGCATAACTATTATGTATGTACCCATATTACATAAATTTAATCTAATCGTTAATATAAAGTTAAGTAAAGAGCTAGAGATTGGGTGCACCATGCAACCACGGATCGTCATAATTGGCGGAGGCATTGCCGGCTTGGCATTTGCCGTGTATTACAAACAACTCGGTGGGCGAGTTGATATTTATGAACGCAGTCATATTAGCGGCCGTGAAGGTTTGGGCTTTATCATGTTAGAAAATGGTTTAAGTGCCTTAGCTGAACTCGACCTACTCGATGCTGCAAAAATGAACGGATATGCTTTGGATCACTGCCAAATAAAAGATAATCATAACCGTTCGCTTAAAAAACAAGCACTTCCAAACAGTTTCGGGACAACACGCAAAGCATTTGTTGATTGTTTGCTTGCAAAAATTCCGGCTGAGTGGCTACATTTTGATGCTCAATTTTCTCATTTTACTTACCATGAAAATGGCTTAGCTGACTGCGCCGTATTCACCAATGGTCAGCATGTTAGTGCGGATATTTTTCTGGGTTGTGATGGCGGCCGTTCACAAGTTCGGGAGCAACTTTATCCAAATGCAGCTAGCACTGGCGGCAAAGTGCATGAATTAGTATCGATTATCGACGATCCTGCATTAGTCAAAAGTTTATCTCATTCATTCGTCAAGTTTAAACAACATGCTGGCGGCCTGGCCGTCGGCATGGTGCCTGCGGCAAACAATAAGTTAGTGTGGTTTATCCAATATGCGTGTCAGATGTTTAGCGCACCTGAGCAAAGCGCCGAAAGTAAATGGCAATTTGCCCAACAAACTGTTGGTCATTGGCCTCAACCAATTCCACAGTTAATCAAATACACTAATTTTAATCATTCACATGTGTGGAAAACGCGTTATTTACACCCCCTTCCCCAATATCACCGAGGTAACGTGGTTTTATTAGGCGACGCTGCCCACACACTGTTGCCATTCACTAGCCAAGGGGTGAACTCAGCCATGGTTGATGCAATCGAGCTGGCTAATTCCTTGTGGCAAATTGATCTCATCATGCTGCCGCTTGCACTGAGTCAATTCAGTAAAAAACGCAAACTCATCGCCGATACGTATCTAGAACAAGGTATTGAGCTACAAGAAGAGTTTTTACAACCCCATCATCAAGCGCAAAAAGTACCGTTCGCGTTTTAATTAGTTAAGTCACAAGGACTTCATCATGCAAAAAACATCGTTATTTAATTGTGACGCCGTTCCTGTCGAGGTTTTAAAACAACGTGCCTTTAACTTTCGTTGGGCTGAAACCGCACTCGATGTCATCCCACTGACAGCCGCCGATCCTGACTTTCGCTGTGCGCCAGAAATTAGCCGAGCCATTACGGACTATGCCCAAGAAGGCGTATTTTCTTATGGGCCCCATCTAGGACTCAATAGCTTCAAACAGGCACTCAGTGAGGGCTTAGCACATCGAAAGGATTACCGCTTAAACCCTGAGCTTATTTTGCCCATCGACAGCGTTGCCAGTGCGATGTACATAGTGGCAAAAACCTACCTCAAACCTGGCGATGAGGCGATTATTTTTGATCCCGTCGATTTTCTATTTGAGCAAGCCGTCTTAGCTGCTGGCGCTGATGTTAAACGTTGTCGTTTCGACCCTCGGCGCGGGCAGTTTGACCTCGACTCACTGAGCGACTTACTCAGCGAGCGCACCAAATTAATTGGTGTCTGTAACCCACATAATCCGCTTGGCCGCCTGATGACCAAGCAAGAATTGACCACACTTGCCCACTTCGCCAACCAACATAATTTGATGATCCTTAATGATGAAATATGGTCTGATATTGTTTTCCCAGAGCACACCATGCACAGCTTTCATCACCTTGAGCCTGCGTTAATGCAACAAGTGATCACCGTTTATGGCTTCTCAAAATCGTTTGCTCTGGCAGGGCTAAGAGTCGGCGCTATTTTTTCACCGACAGCTCAGCATTATCAGCAAATAGTCACCACAGCTAATGTAATGACAACTGCAGGTGGCGTTTCAACAATCTCACAAGTAGCCGCCACTGAAGCGGTCTTAAACTGCTGGTATTGGGTCGATGAATTTATGATTCATTTAACAAAAATGCGCGATTACGCTGTCGAGCGTTTGAATAACATGCCCGGCGTGCAATGTGCCAGCCCACAGGCGACTTATTTGCTCTTTCCGGATATCAGCGCAACGGGCTTCAGCAGCGAGGCACTCACGCAAGAGTTATTAAAAGATAAACTCGCCGTCGTACCTGGTAGCCCACGATTTTTCGGCCCCGGAGCGCATGGGCATATCCGCGTTTGCTTTGCCACCAGCGCAACAATATTAAGTCAAGGCCTTGACCGAATGGAAGCCACCCTCTCACGATTAGGAGTGAAATAATATGCAATGTGAAACCCAGCAAGGATGTCTGCTGCCGAACCAATCCAATCAATCAGCGCATCAACCCAGTCACCTAAAACCAGCAGATATCATCTTTGTCACCGATCCAATTTGCTCACATTGTTGGGCTATTGAGCCTATGTGGCGACGCTTGAACTGTGAGTACCAATTCACCACGCGATATATTCACGGTGGTTTATTGCCCGGATGGGAAGGCTTTGGTGATGCCGGTAATAGAATTTCAGGGCCTTTAGATGTTATTCCTCACTGGCAGCATGTAGCTGAGATTTATCAGCAGCCAATTGATCCCTCCGTTTGGCAACATGATCCTATCTCCAATTCATATATTTTATGTAAAGCCGCTTTGGTGGTACGACAGTTAGCGCCTAGTCTAGAAAGTCTGTTTGTTCGCATGATGCGAGAACGGGTGTTTCTGCATGCAGAAAACCTCTCTAATGAACAGATTTTACGTCGTCATGTTGAAACATTTGGTTTTGATGCCGAAGCTTTTTTTTCCTTGCTCCATAGCGCGCAAATTAGCAGCCTCTTCAAGCGCGAGCAGCATGAGATGCATGCCTTAGGCGCTCGTGGTTTTCCTTCGCTGATATTCTTATCTGATCATCCTATCAAGCTAGTCGGTTCGGTCGGTTTTCAGGCATTAGAAGAAGCGTTACTGTCACAAAAAAAACCGACTATTAGGCCGCTTAACCTAAGTAATACTGACAAACTGCTGCGTTATAACAGCTGGACTATGCGTGAAGCGACCGAAGTACTGCAATGCGCAGCGCATACGGCACGCAACTTATTAATCGCTCAGGGCTTTTCAATGACATCTTTAGCAGATAGCGAGTTTTGGTACCGGCACTAACTTCAACGCGTTCCCAAGGCAACTCACCATTGCCACCTTTCAGCCGCTTTGCTCAGTGACACGCTGTGCCCCTAATTTGGCTGGTCAGGTGAGTACGTCCTGTACTCACCTTTTTTTCTCGCTTGGCTATTGCCATCAAGTTTAGCGCTACATCTCGATAGCACGTTTATTGATAATTCCTTTGTTAACAAGTTGATTGAGTAAGTCGCTGCTTTTTTGTCGGCACACATCACGCAACAGCCGTACAGCAGGTGTAATTGACTGTCGACTTGGACAAATTAACCATAACTCACAACTAATATGCGGGTAATCTGCCATGACTGCCACGACTTTTTCATCCAATAAGTCTTGCGCAAAATCCAAGGCTGATTTTACTGCCAACCCTTTTCCAGCAAGGCACCAACGCCTCACCAAATCGCCATCATTTGATGCACGGCGCCCCTGCATTTTCACTTTAAAAGTGGATGTTTCATCGGTGAAATGCCACACATTATTGATCCTATCTTGCAATTGATAAAACAGCCCTTGGTGATGTTGCAAATCATCAGGATGAGTCGGGTAACCAAACTCTTCAAGGTATTGAGGGGTTGCGCATAATAAACGCGGCACTTGGCAAATTTTAAACCCATACATATTTGCATCAGTGGGGGAACCGTAACGCAGTGCAATATCGACTGAATCACGATAAAAATCAATATTACTATCACTTAAGTGAGTACGAACACTGACCGCTGGGTAGCGGTCTATGATTTCATCAATCCAAGGGCTCACTATGTTACGCCCCAAATCCGAAGACAACGCCACCCGTAACTCCCCCTCAATGGCCCCCTCATCGCCTTTAAGGTTTTGTTTCGCGAGCTCAAGAACAGCGAGTGCTTGCTCACATTGCGGAATATAACGCTCACCGGCGGACGATAAACGCAAATGACGAGTCGTCCGAACAAAGAGCTCTGCACCTAATGCCGCTTCAACCCGTTTAATTGCAGCGCTTGCGGTGGCTGTTCTGATATCTAATTTCGCAGCTGCGTGGGTAATGCTACGAAACTCAGCCACTTTCAACACTAATTTTAAATCTTCAACCTGCATATTATCTAAAATTTTTTGATAATGATTCAATCATTATGAAGTTTATATTCTGTAAAGCAAACTCTACTATAACAACCAATCAGCCAACTTACGCTGAACATTCATAGGTCAAAGCGATTAAACACGCGAAGGAAAACATCATGACACACCCAATAATTCAAGATTTAAATAAGCGCTACACCACAAAAAAATATGATGCGACCAAACGCATCGCCGCTGAAGATCTGGCCATCCTTTATGAAGCTATGCGCTTATCTCCTTCATCAATCAATTCACAGCCATGGAAATTTGTGGTGATTGAGTCTGATGAGGCAAAAGAACGTATGCACTCGACCTTTGCTAATAATTTTCAATTTAATCAACCGCATATAAAAGCAGCATCGCATGTGGTTTTATTCGCGTATCAGCCAAAATATAGCCGCGACGATTACGCCAAAGTGATTGATGCTGATATTAAAAATGGTCGAACCCAAGAGCAAAATCGCGAGCAGGCCTTTGGCGCTTTTGCTTTCGTTGATTTAAACACAGACGAGCATGGTAACAATGCACCGTGGACGAAAGCGCAAACCTACATCGCATTAGGTAATACCATGCATGCAGCGGCACGTTTAGGAATCGATTCGACACCGATGGAAGGAGTGGATGCACAACTCATCAGTGACGTGTTCAAGGATGAATTAAATGGCTATGTGTGCGAAGTCGCCTTGGCCCTTGGCTATCATCTACCAGAAGAAGATTACAATGCCGCACTACCTAAATCTCGCCTTGCGGCTAAAGATGTATTACAGGTAATCTAGTCACTCCACGTTTTGCGCTTGCTGTAAAGCAAGCGCTGTTGCCCTCTTGATTCTTATCACTAAATAACCCAGTACGTGTATCGTTCTACGCTTATTTAACACCAACCTTGACGCCATATTAAAGGTTGTTTTAGCTCTCGCCAGTTGATCTCATATTGACTCTGAGTCAGTACAGCTTGTATCACACAACGAATAACTATTTTATTTTCATCTAATTCAACTTCTGTAATCGTAAAATGCTTCTCTTTATTTTGAGGCTGCTTTGCCGTCCATTTACTGTGTAACAAGGCTTTTGGATTCACGCGATTCATATTTTCATTCCTGTATGATTAAGTGGCACAAGCATAAAATTAAGTAATACATACCGCCATACTACGTTTTAAAACGCGATTAAACAGCCGTAAAGGTTTGATTTTCATTGGATCATTTAAACTGTAAAGGGGGTTGCCAGATGCAGCCTGCAACAAATGAAGCAATGCTGATACTGTAAATAATAAAGCTTTGCTGCAGCCAAGCTACTTGGGTAAAAAATACCCGCACACCTAAATAGCTAAGTTGCATTTGATGATAAGGAGGCATAGTTCTTACTCAATAAATATTTGTATTAGTCATGAATACGCGATAAAAGAAAAAGCGATCAACTCAGTCGTAAAACCAAGCCCGAAAGATTTATAAGAAACAGCGACTTTCACCCGAAAACTTGATTAGATGCACCTGTGAGCGAAAATACAAAAATGATCAGGTTAGCTGATGAATTTGCAAGAAATGAGATAACTTGCCTAGCAATTGAAACCAGCAAAAAAGTTCGCGGCCTCTACAGGAGTTAAATGTTTAAATACGAAGGGGTCATTGACCCTTTTATTTTATAAACGGGCCAAACAGTTTATTCATAAGTGACAAAAATAGAATGGGTAATACAAACCATAAAATAATCGGAGTGATCACCACTAACAATAGCGCCATCAAACCAGAAATCAGTATCCCGATTAATGGCAATAAAACGAATAACACCAAAGCAATCACGGCGCCAACCAAAGACAGCGCAGCCAGCATCATTAGCGCTATTACGATAGGGTTGTCGATTTTACGTTCATTGATTATTAGCAGCATACGTGCTCCCTTTGTGATAATTATTTATGTTTATCCCGTCACTTAGGGAGGCAGCCGCTAAACAATAACTGATGCTTAAATACACAGCTAATTCGAGTATCAATTAAAAAGTTAAAGTAAGGTCGAAAATAAGAAATCACCATTGATTGCAAACGGGTTTCACTGCGAAGTAAATACTCATCAACAAGTCGATCTAAGAATGACTATAATCCGACCTCAATACAAAAATGTCGTCAAAGCCACGCGACTACTTGATATAATAACCCGCAGCTTGCCATTGACCATCCGTTTCGGTTTGCATAAACGTGACCGTTTCTGTGGCAGTGCCTTCGGTAAACTTTGAGCTATAGATCATAACTGCATACTTGCCTGATGGGACCTTAGGCAGATTTGACACGACTTTAGAGTCAACCAACTCTCTCGAGACAAGCGTGCCGAACTGACTACGTGCAGAGCTAAGACTCGAAGCCCAGATTTTCTCTGTCACTTGAGATTGTAAATACCCCGACGATGCCTGCCAACTCTGTTGATATAAGCCATCATCAATCACAGTTAACCACTCCGTAACAGCCGATTTATCGATCTCAGCTTTAAGCATCAATGGCAACACTAATAATAAACCCAATAATACCTTTTTCATATTCACTCCATTTTTATCTTTTTTTTGTTAAATAAAATACAATACAGCACTTTATAAACATCGTCTGACGTGAGTCAGCATCTGTTTCGAGAAGTCATTAATTTACAGAAAACAACTTAACCTAATGCCAGTGCTTTACCTGTTATCAGTGCTCTCGCATTTTTTCGACCACGACTTGCGCATTCGCATTACGGGCTGCTGCCGCTACTTCTTTTGGCACAATTGTTTTACCAATCGGTGCAATTGAAATGCCGGCCAGTTTAAGGTGTTGAATCGCAAATGGGATGCCAATAATAGTGATAAAACAAGCAATCGCAGAAAGCACATGGCCGATTGCTAACCAAAGACCCGCGAATATAAACCAAATAATGTTCCCAACGACACCTAAATCCGAGGTACCAATATCCTCAGACTGCGTTAATTCATCACGGGCAATGGCTTCTTTGCCAAATGGGAAAAAAGAAAAACCAGCAATGACAAAACACGCTCTTCCCCATGGAATACCGATAATACTCACAAACGCTAACAGCCCGAACAAACACCAAGCAATGCCCATGAATATCCCACCGAATAAAAACCAAATTAAGTTACCAATAGTGCTCATACTACATCCTTATAATATTTAAAATTGAACAATAACAGCGATAAAACTCCTGCTATCTTATTGATTTAAAATCATATACCTAAAATATAACCAATACAATCGTTCAAGTAACCAAAAAGTCTGCGAACTATATAGATTCAATACAAGGCAAAAATTCCCCAGCCATCAGCTCCATCATCCACTGTATCACTAGTCAATAGCCGCATATCACTTAGCTGAGTTAATTAGTCTGAAGAATTAATTTCCAATTGAGCACGTTGATGAGGGGTTCTGAACTAAAACTCTCTTAATGGTCACAACTACATGCATATCATGATTACAAATAAGCGCACCTGATTGTTTGAGTAAGCCATATTCATCAGCGATCTTGATAAAAGCGATGCAGTTTTCTTTTAGCGTAATATACTTTTACACCTCATACGCTCTTGCCGACAATAAATAAACTTGATGAGCTCTTAGCGCACGTTTATATCCGATCAGGTCAACTCTCGTTATTCTGCTTCAATTTACCTGATTGAAATTGTGCAATGGCACCGATCGAAAAGCACACTCCAACATAGAACCACACTGAGCTGGCCACCAGCTGCCAAATATCTAAACCTGTCGGAGTTATCAAGGTTGGGAGGGCGATAAGAGCGCGTAGAATACACATGAAAGCGATGGTTATTAAAGCAGGTTTAAGTAAAGAAACCTGTCGAATAACACCAGCAGACGAAAAAGCAAACACAGAGCAAGCAAACATCAAGCATGCAACAACCACTGTGCCAATCGGTGCCAGTAACGTCCCTTGTTGCGCAGAAACAATAATTTGTTGTGGTGCACGAGCAAAAATAAACCAGCTAGGGCCGCCAACAATACACAATAAATGCCATATTGCAGACGCTGCCGCAATCAATCCAGCACTCATCATAAACTTAGATTGCCTTTTCACTAGCAACACTAACCTCCATAAAACGACTCCTTAGTTGACCCTATCGAATTGAAAACAATCACCTACAGTAATGAAAAGCTTTTAAGATGTTCAAATGATGACAACTAACTTCACTAAAGTAAACAGCTACTTATACTGACTTTAACAACTCGTTCGAGAAAAAAACTCTGTCTTATTTACCGAGAGATCTTCCCCTAAAGCTTTCAACAATATCAATTCATCAGATAACAACACGAGCAAATGTTACGAATAAAAAGCTTTATTGATACAAGCTAAGCACTCCCGATACTTGAAAAATTAGCGGCCCCATACAAATATATTTTTTAATTTAATACAATTACTTACAACAAAATTGGAGTGTAAAGGCTTATTTTTAAGTTATCTCTGCTTTACTTCAGTTTGTTCGCGACACGCATTAACTTTTTAAATTTAGGGCACTGTAAATGATGTTCTGCAGGGCATTCAGCAACATGAAGTAAACTATCTCGGGTGGCTAGCAAGCGCCTTACTTGTTCATCTATTTCCTTCGCTTTAAGTATTAATTTTGCTCTATTTATTTGTAGCTGCGCTTTATCTCCAAACATTTCTGATATTTCATCTAGCGAAAAGTTCGCCAATCGACCCAGTAAAATCAGTGTCAACTTTTCTAATACAGTACCATCAAACTGCCGGCGTAAACCTTTACGTGCCACAGCTTTGATCAGACCCCTTTGTTCGTAATATCTGAGTGTTGCAGCACTAAACCCAGATAACTTTGCAACCTCACCAATATCAAGTGTTTTATCTTTCATTATTACCTTGACTTAAAGTTAACTTTAAGTGGCATGCTATGAAAGTAAGATTAATTTTTCAACAGAGGTATATTATATGACCCTAGAAACTTTCTACTCTATTGTACTCATTGGTATTGGTGCTACGGCAAGCATGGACTTATATGCATTACTTATAAAAAAGGTCTTTGCTATCCCTTCTCTTAATTATGCACTGCTCGGCCGATGGATTTTATTCATCCCCCGCGGGCAACTCATGCATAACAATATTGGCACAACACAAAAAATAAAAGGTGAGTCAGTCATTGGGTGGTCAGCACATTATATTATCGGTATCATTTTTGCCTTTATATTTATCTATATGACTGGGTCCAACTAGTTAAATACGCCTGAGTTGTTTCCGATCTTACTGTTTTCATTTTTGACAGTTTTGCTACCCTTTTTTGTTATGCAGCCTTGTTTTGGTATGGGGATCGCTGCAGCAAAATTGCCATCAGTCAATCGCGCGAGATTAAAAAGTATTTGTACGCATATGGTATTTGGTTTGGGCGCTTATATTTGCGCACAACTACTTATTTTTATTAGCATTTAACTATTTTTAATCAAGGTAAGTCGAATGCCATCCGGCTTACCATAGGTTCAGAAGTTTGGACCTCCCAAGTTTCAAAAACAGGTTGTAACTCATAAAAATACGTTTGCTCAAATTTAAAAAATTTGTTTATTTAGCAATCGTTAAGTTGCCAGCAACTATCGAGTTGAAATTTTATCTACAATTGAGCAAACAAACTCTATCAATGCCTAACTCTTGTAACAAAGTAGTGTTTAAATGAGGCCGACGCCTATTAATAAGCTAAAAGCGTGTTGATTTATTTTCGCCTACTTAGAATAGAGTTTTACACGATAAAAATTTATGAGTACACTTGCGCTAAATTACTCATATTAGGTACAAGCAGTGACCACAAATACACTAGAGCTAGAAGTATCATCACAAAACAAACACTCGCCTTTAATAACCCGTTCTATTTTCAAGCAATTCGGATTTCTAGCGTTACCAGCTATTTTGGGCATGCTAATCAATGGCATGTATAGCTTTGTAGATGCTTTATTTATTTCTCAAGGCATTGGCGCCAATGCAATGGCTGCTGTTTCTGCTGTCTTTCCCATTCAAATGTTTTTAATCTCAATAAGTACCATGCTTGGAAGTGGTATGGCTTCGCTGGTTGCTCGTTATCTTGGCGCGAACAGGCAGCGCGATGCTGATGTTGTATTTTCAACTTCATTCTTATTATCAATAATTTGTGCTTTTATATTTTGTCTTTCTAGCTTTTTAGCTTTAGATCCTATCTATGAATTACTCGCAGTCCCCTTAACTTTGCGCGAGCAAGCAAGTAGCTACATTACACCTATTATCATTTTTTGGATCATAGGCTTTATTAGTAATCAACTAACAGAAGGCTTCAGGGCTTCAGGCAATCCAAAAGCCATGATGCAAGTGCTTTCAACAGCATCAATTTTAAACATTGTTTTAGATGCACTTTTTATATTTGTATTTGAATGGGGTGTCGCTGGGGCAGCATGGGCCACGATCATTGCAATAAGTGTGGGTTTGATGATGGCTATTGCGCTGCAAAAAAAAGGAGAAAGTGCTGTTGCGTTTTCATTTAACAACTTGATTAGTCCATTAAAAATCCATTTTAAGATGTTAAGCCTTGGTTTACCTGTTTTACTTTCTCATGGTGGCTTTTCGATTACCATTGCAGTGACTGTGTATTCAATTTCGACCGTCTTTACTGATATATCAGAGCCTTTGATCGCAGCTCATGGCATATTAATTAGGTGTTTCATGTTTTTGTTTTTACCAATTATAGGCATGATGGTCGCTTTACAAACGTTATCTGGATATAACTACGGCGCCAAGAAATATCAAAGAGTAAAACATGCGTACCTTGTTGCAATTGCAATGAGTGCAGCTTGGGGAGTCGTGGTTACAATTATACTGTGTTTCTATTCAGACATATTATTGGCAATGTTTACAAGCAACACGGACATCATAAAACTGGGAGCTAATATTGCGCCTATTTGTTTTTCTGGATTCATAACAGCGAGCTTTTGCATGATGTCTAGCGGATTATTTCAAGGCTTGGGAAAAGCATTGCCGGCTACATTATTAGACGCAGCTAGAACTTATGTTTTGCTTTTACCACTCATGTACTTTTTACCCAGCCTCATTGGGCCTAATGGTTTATGGCTTGCATTTCCTATCGCTGATGTCATGGGTGGACTATTTGCGTTCGCTTTTTCCCTTATTCATCTAAATAGTTTAATCAAACACTCAAATTAATAAAAAATTCATATTGGATAATTAAAACAATAACGTAATGGCGCTTATTATTTGTAATAGTGAGATTACGTTATTTTCGATCAAAAACAATTTTAAAAACATTAAAAAACAAACAGTTATAATTAATCACTTAAAAGCAAAGTGTTTCAGTGTTTGATAAATGAAAGATACATAACACGCTCTAATAAAACGGTTTTTTTAACTAAGCCTATAACTATTACAAAAAATCACCACTTCAGAATAGACAAGTAAGGCTAAATATCTTTTTTCTATTCCCTATTTAAGGAACATGTGTTAGTTTACATTCGTTTACACAGTACCTCATTGAGGTACCGAAGAATATAAAGTAATCATCATGCTATTTTTATTTTTCAGGGAATATGAAAGATGTCGAATCAAGAAAATACTATATCCATTGTAGGGGCTGGAGTTTCGGGAATTATGTGCGCACTCACGCTCGCTAATTTTCATTTAGGTAACAAAAAAACAATTCGTGTTTTTGAACAGAAAAAGCGGGTGGGTGGTAGAGCCCATGCAATAAAAATTCAAGAGCAATTTATCGACCTTGGGGCTGGTCGGTTTTCACCACAACTTCATAAAAATATTAATGAGCTTGTTGCACATTTTAATATTGAAAATGAAAGTTTTCCGTTTACTCAATTAACCAGACCACAAGAGCTGCATAGTCAATTAAAAGAAATTTTAAACAAATTGAAGCCCATGTGTGATGAACATAAAAATGACTCATTCATAAACTTTTTAACCGCTTATTTAGGTGAAGATCAAAGTAAAGACATCATTAACGCGCTTGGTTATGATTCTTTATCACTGCCCTTTATCACCCCTAATATTGCATACGACATAATAGAAAAGCACCCAGAGATCCAAGGGTTTTCTGATAATGCAGGTTATACCTGGCGTAACCTTAAAGAAGGGTTTTGTACTCTTCCACAAATATTGTATGACCGCGCAGTCGAATTAGGTGTTGAATTTCATTTCGATTATGAACTCATAACAATCGATAACCATTCAAAAACGCCCGCATTAACTCTAAAAAACAGCAATGATGATATTGTTCGCATCACTCACGGAGACATGATAGTCACCTTACCTCCTACTGCCATGAGTAGACTCAATTGTAATTTCCCACAAGATTGGACCCATTACACTTATGGCTCAATTCCGCTTTTTAAAGGTTTCCTTTTTTATGATAACCCCTGGTGGCAAGAGTTATCTTTAACTGATCATGTGATTATTACCAATAACCCAATCAGAAAACTCTACTTTAAAGACAATCGCTATATCTTTTTTTACACAGATAGTGATTTCGCTAATTACTGGCAAGAAACAATTCAACATGGCGAAGCCCATTACTTAAAAACCGTCAAAGAATTAATGGCTAGTGCAATTCAATGCGATATAGAACAAATCCCAGATCCGATTGAGCACACTCATAAATATTGGATACATGGCGTTGAGTTTTCAAAAGAGTGTAGCCCCACTCACCCACTGAGCTTTGTCCATAAAAAAAGCAAAATTATATCCGCTTCAGATGCATATACACCTCATTGTGGCTGGATGGAAGGCGGTGTTATGGCAGGAAAGAGCGCAGCACTTAAGTTACTTAAGCGTATTGAGGCTGAAGAAGAAAGCCAAACAGATAATCATAAATAAAAAATCAAGCAATGATCAATATAGGAAATGACATAAAATGAGTATTCTCGATTTACCCCGAGTTCATTTTAAAGGATCGGCGCGTGTTAACGTGCCCACAGCAAACAGAAATATCAAAAATACGCTTGATATCGCCACAAATACGGTTTTACAAAATGGTTCTGAATTTGATTTAAAACAACACCCAAGCAAATGCCATGAATATTTAAAGTCTTTTACTCCCAAATTTAATCATTTAGGTCAAGAAGATCCTGAGGGCGATTTTAATCAAGTAGCCGGGTATAACATGATGGGTAATAACCATTTTTCTTGGGAAAATACCTACATTACATCAGTACAGCTACATCATGGGCAACATCAAACAACCGACCCACTAGTAGGCAGCAAGTTGGGTTTATGGGGGCATTACAACGAATACTTAAGAACATCTTTTAATCGCGCTCGGTGGGTTGATAATAATCCCACACGGCGGGATTCCGCTTTAATTTATGCTGGTCAACTGACCATTAGTGATACAAATGCATCTGCAAATACAGCACATATTTTATCTGCAGATATAGATTGCACACATGGTGTTCGTTGGCTAAATCCTAGCTATATAATCGAACAGCCTAATCATTTCTTAAGTGATGAGATGGCTGAAGCAAGGTTATTTCAATTTTCTGTGTGTAAAAAGAATCAGAACTTTTTATTTAACCAGTTAAAAATCGACTCACCTTTTTTAGAACAATTGAAAATAGCACTTGAAGATCCAGATGTACTTGGCTTAACGGTGCAATATTGTGTATCGAATCTATCACCACCTCAACAACCCGATACCCCTGTGTTTTGTGATCTACATGGCACAATCGGTTTATGGCGTAGACATGAGATGGCTACGAATCCAACTGGCCGTATTTTGCAACCAGACAACCCATCTCAATTTTCACCAATTACAGTGAAGGTTCACAATGGCTGGGCAAGTTTAAATATGCCTATTAGCCTTCCACATAAAGCTTATGTAGAAGCGTTACCTGTAAAAAATGCTCAGCCGCCCAAACTCGCAGAGAAAATCTCTTTAGGAGATTTAGTTTTAAAATCAAATATGGGTGAAATTATTGCGATTTTACCTGAATCTATGTATCAACACTCAGATAACAACCATGTTTTTGATATCCCTTTAGTAACTGGCAATACACCCTTTGATCAACTGTCTCTGAGATTAGAGTCAAACCAACATACATGGCATGAATCGGATTGGCAGATACAAGCTGAACAAAACATTATCGCAATTGAGTCACCCAACCCTAACGACGACATTAAAAGCATCAAAGAAATTGATGTATTCAGTTACTTTAGGGGTAAACCTCAAGCAATTAATAATTTAATACCCTTTATAGCTTCACCGCAAACGATTAGATGTGATGCATATATTGAAACTGACCATCATGGTAAAGGAAGACTGAGGATTGAGAGTTTAGCAGCCGGTAGTGGAGAGCTTTTTTTAGGCGAACATAATAGTCCAATTCAAGTACGTATTCTCAGTGATGATTGGCATCTGCTCGATGTGGCAGATGAAGAGGTCGATTACGACTTTCTTTATCATAATGTGATGGGGTATTACGAACTACTTTACCCATTTATGGCTGACAAAGTATTTAGTATGGCCGATAAATGTAAATGTGAAACTTACGCGCGCTTAATGTGGCAGATGTGCGATCCAAATAATCGTGATAAAAGTTATTACATGCCCAGCACTAGAGAAATGTCGTCAGTAAAATCGCACCTCTTTCTAAAATACTTAAGTAATGTTGAGCAATCAGCAATTCCTAAACCCCTCCCCGAATTACAAAATCCAATCACTGTAAACGGGAGTATTAAAAATAAAACCCAATTAATTGCAAAGCTTCGTGATGCGGTCGATCTCGAGCTATCAATTATGCTGCAATATCTTTACAGCGGCTATTCTTTACCCACTTATGCAGCAGGCGAGCAACTCGTCAATTCTGGTCGTTGGACTCAAGAACAATTAGCGTTAGTCAATGGGACCAAAGACAGACGTAGAAATAGCGGCTGGCGAGGGGCTATTTTAGAAATTGCGCATGAAGAAATGATTCATTATTTGGTGATTAATAATATTTTAATGTCTTTAGGTGAACCTTTTTACCCTGGAGAGCCTATGTTTGGCCAAGCAGCAAAAGATAAGTTTGGTTTAGATACTGAGTTTTCTTTTGAGCCATTCTCGGAACATATTATTGCTAAATTTGTTCGTTTTGAATGGCCGCACTTCTTTGCTTCGGTAGGTAAATCAATTGCCGATTTTTATAATGATATTCGAATCGCGCTCAATGAGATCCCTAATTTATACACTGGTGAAATAAGTAAAAAAGGCGGCGAACATCATTTATTTTTAAATGAGATCATAAATCGTGCTTATCCTAATTACCAATTTGAGGTGTATGATAAAGAAACGGCATTATTTGCTATCGATTTTGTCACTGAGCAAGGCGAAGGGGCCAGTGCAGATTCACCTCAATTCGAATTAAGTCATTTCAATCGTTTAAGATCAATTTCTAAAAAGCTCACATTGAACGATATTCCATTTGAACCCGCATATCCAGTATTGAAAAACCCAGTCATTAGCGAACGCACGGGCTGCAATGTCGTCACCGATCCTGATAGCAGGGCTTTAATGGCTTTCTATCAAGGGTGCCATGAACTTATGTTCAAAATGATGATGCAACACTTTGCTCAAACAACACCCGTTAGTATGAGGCGATCTCGCTTAATGAATGCAGCCATTGATTTAATGACAGGAATTTTAAGGCCATTATCAGTGCATTTAATGACCCGACCTTCCGGTATTGCGGGTCGAAATGCCGGGCCTCCTTTACCGCGAGCAATCAATTTTAATGCGACCGAAGATTATCACCAAGGCTGTTTTACACTCGCACAAGAATGTAAAAACCTCGCAAAAATGGCCCAAACAGTATCGGCGACACCGCCAGAGACACAAATAGAACTACTCGAATTTTATCATAATCAAATGATCCAACTCGCAACCAGAAAATTATCAAGGGAAGGCTAATAATGAAAAAAATAATCATTGTTGGTGGTGGCCTAGCAGGCAGCCTAACAGCAATTTTTTTGGCTAATAAAGGACTTGAAGTACATGTCATTGAAAAGCGGGGTAACCCTTTACTCGATCAACATGATTACATAGATCAAGTCAGTTCAAGAGCTATCGGTGTCAGTATGACAGTCCGTGGCATTGAGGCAGTTGTTAGTGCCGGCATTCCACTTAATGAGCTGCAAGATTGTGGGATTGAGGTGTCTGGCATGTCTTTATTTGTTGGTGGTAAAAATAAAATACGAGAATTACCTCCATTAGATAAATTAAAGCCGCTCTCACTTAGTCGCAGTGATTTTCAGTTATTACTCAACAAGTATGCAGAAAAAGCAGGGGTTCATTACCATTACAACCAACGCTGTATCGAAGTTAATTTAGATAAATGTCACTTATTAACTCAAGATTTGAATAACAATTTTATTGAGCACGATGGTGACTTATTAATTGGTGCTGATGGTGCACGCTCTTGTGTCAGAGATGCCATGCAAACCCATTGCCGCCGCTTTGAATTTGAGCAGTCATTTTTCAAACATGGTTATAAAACTTTAGTGATCCCTGATGCAAAAACCGTTGGTTTAGCTCCTGATTTATTGCATTTTTTCGGCATGGATTCTAATGGACAATTTGCTGGACGAGCAGCCACTATTCCTGATGGCAGTATAAGCTTTGCCGTATGTTTACCTTTTACTGGCAAAGTGAGCTTACATACCGATGATAAAGAAGCAATGCGTGCATTTTTTGAGCGTTACTACAGTATGCTACCTCAAGAGATACGCACTGAATTACTTGAACAATTTATGGTTAAACCTAGTAATGACTTAATCAATGTCAGATCGTCTACTTTCCATTACAAAGACAAAGCCGTATTGATAGGTGACTCAGCTCATGCAACCGCGCCATTTTTAGGCCAAGGAATGAATATGGCATTAGAAGATGCCTACGTTTTAGCTGAATTATTTGATAAATGCGATGGTAATTTAACGGATATTTTACCTGAATTTACAAACTTACGAAAAATAGAAGCTGATGCAATGCAAGATATGGCGCGCGCCAACTATCAAGTATTAAGTTGCTCAAACCCTGTTTTCTTTTTACGAGCGCGCTATTTACGCTACATGGGACAAAAATTCCCTACGCTTTATCCCCCTGATATGGCGGAAAAATTATATTTCACCTCCATGAAATACAGCAAAATTAGACAGCTTCAACAAAAGCAAAATGTTTGGTACAAAATAGGAAGGTTAAACTAATGAATATTCTTGTGATCGGTGCAGGACCTGCCGGATTAATGTTTTCTAGTCAAATTAAACAGTTAAATCCTGATTGGGACATTAAGATTATAGAAAAAAACAACCAAGAAGAAAGCGTTGGTTGGGGGGTCGTGCTACCAGGGAGAGCGCCACATCACCCAGCTAATCCACTTTCATATTTATCAAATCATGAATCATTAGATGCGCAATATTTAGAGCACTTTAAACTCACTCACCACAATGAATCCGCTTTAACTAAAACAGGCGTTACATTATGTGGTGCTGAACGTAAATCAATGGTGCGCGAACTCAGGCAATTATGTATTGGATTGGGCATAGGCATCCAATATGAAAAGCCTGCATTAGCATTAAATGATTTAGAGTGTAATAACTATGATTTAGTGGTGGTGTCTAACGGCATAAATCAAACATCAACATATTATACAGACACATTAAAACCGACAGTTGAATTCGGTAAAAACCGCTATATGTGGTACGGAACAACTAAAAAGTTTGATGAAATGAACTTAATTTTCAAAACGAAAGCTAAAGGTATTTTTGTTGCTCACTGTTATAAATACTCCAGCAATATGAGTACCTTTGTTGTTGAATGTAGCGATGAAACCTATCGAAACTCAGGTTTAGGTGAAATGTCGACTCAAGATGCCGAATCCTTTATTGCAGCAGTGTTTCAAGAAGAACTCGATGGCCATGAAGTTATCTCTCCTAAGGGGTTGAAATGGCGTAAATTTATGACATTGAGTCATGAAAAAGCCTATAGCGATAATATTGTATTAATTGGCGATGCATTACAATCTGGGCACTTTTCTATTGGTCATGGCACAACGATGGCTGTTGTCGGTGCACAACTATTGGTTAAATCAGTGCATGACCATGCAAAAAACCTACCGAAGGCGCTAGAAGACTTCAATGAACAAGTCATGCCACTGATGCAGTTATTTGAACAGCATGCAAGCACCAGCCGTTTATGGTTTGAAACAGTGGAAGATCGCATGCATTTATCCACTCCTGAGTTAGCAAAAAGTTTTGCGACACGTCGAGACGCATTGCCACCTTTGCCACCCGCACTTGGACAAGCACTCGAAAAAGCGTTATCTAGAGGAGTGCAATAAATGCAACTGAGTAAAGTAACCAAAACACCACCTTTATTACCGGAACAATGGAGTAGTAGCTATATCTCATACTGGATGCCAATGCAGCCTGAGGATGATATTACTTCAGGTTATTGCTGGTTCGATTATACAAAAAATGTATGTCGTATTGATGGGATATTTAATCCTTGGTCAGAGATAAAAATGGGTAATAGATTATGGATGTCAGAAATAATGTATCCAAGTACTGACGAATCTTTTAAATCGAAAGTAGCGTATACACGTGACGATATGAAAAATACATCTGAATTTTCAGCGCAAGTATTAGATGATGCAATCGATCCGTGTCATGAATTAATACTTACACAAGATGTCTTAATTGTATGTGATGCGCAATATATGGGCATTGAAACAGTGTTAGGCCATCAAGCTGAAAAATGGTTTTTCCAACGTCCTGATAACAAAGGTCCAGCTACATATTATTTTATTAGTGGCACGAATCATCTGATACGTATGATTACCGGGGATCCAAAAGTATGTGCATCAGTCAGAGACTTTCCTAATTTTAATACTTATAAAATAGATACAAAAATTTTCAAACCAGAGCCGTTAAATAAATAACACTCTGGATGGGAATGAGGGCTAACAGCCATTAAAAATAACACATATTTAATGGCTGTTTTTATCGATTTACTCTTTCAAAATAAATTTAATCCAAAAGAGGTTTTAACACGCTGTACAACGGTTTGTGTTTGTTGATTAGCCAATTCAGTACCTGATTTTAAAATTGCAATAAGCTCACTTTGATCGGCTAAAAAATGCTCTCGCTTAACTCTTATCGGCGTTATTAAGCTGATTAAGCAATCAGCAAGAATACCTTTTAATTTACTATCTCCCAACCCACCTGCTGCATAATGGTTTTTCAATTGCGTAATAAAAGCTTTGTCTTCATAAAAGGCGTCTAAGTAAGTAAATACAACATTACCTTCAACTTGCCCTGGGTCATCAACTCTTACATGGTTGGGGTCTGTATACATCGCACGAACAGCCTTAACTATCATGTCATCCGTACTGCCGAAAGTAATTACATTACCCAATGATTTTGACATTTTAGCTTTACCATCCACTCCTGGTAACCTAGGCGTATCACTTAATAATGGCTTCGCTTGAGTTAACACAGTTTTTTGTGCAATGTTATTTAATTTTCTAACAATTTCATTAGTAATTTCGATCATAGGTAGCTGATCATCGCCTACTGGCACTAAAGTCGCGTCAAATGCCGTTATATCCGCAGCCTGACTGATTGGATAACTAAAAAAACCGGCAGGAATCGAATTGCCAAACTCTTTACTCGCAATCTCAGCCTTAACAGTTGGATTGCGCTCTAAACGAGACACTGAGACTAAGTTTGCGTAAAACATGGTCAGTTCAGATAAAGCAGGCAATGCAGACTGCAAACAAATCGTTGTTTTAGTAGGACAAATTCCGACAGCCAAGTAATCAGCTAATACATTTAAAATATTACCAGAAACCTTTTTTGGATTATGACTATTATCAGTCAACCCTTGTAAATCAGCGATTAAGATCGTTTGCGAATGTTGGTTTTGTAATTCGATTCTATTTTTTAATGAGCCAACATAATGGCCTAAATGCAGTGGCCCTGTAGGTCTATCGCCAGTTAAAATTGTGTGCTTCATGTGTATTTCCTTCAATTTAAGTAGCGACCGAAAGAAATAGTATGATATTCAACTGTTACCTTCCGGCAGCCGTTGAACAAATAGGTTCAAGTGCCGCTCTAACTAGAGCGCCACCAGCAAATTAGTGAGATAAAACAGAGTATTTTCATAGCGATAAACTAACACTTAATTTGTGAATAAACAATCTTGATGTACCTTTTTTGTGTATTTAAATTCAACTGAATAACACTGATCTGCTTTAATCAAACAGGACACTTTAATAATGGAATATAATCCAATTATTGAGGTGTTAAATGACAAAACGAACAAACAGAAGTTACACGGCAGAATTTAAACAAGAAGCTGTGGCATTGATAACCGAACAAGGTTATAGCGTACCAAAGGCAGCAGCGTCTTTAGGTATCACGGATAAGTTACTTTATAACTGGAAAGCTAAATTTGAATCAGAACAATCTGGAGCCAGTTTAAATGCGGATGAACGAGCTGAGCTGTTAAGACTACGCAAGGAAAATAAAGAGCTAAGGATGGCAAAAGAGATATTAAAAAAGGCCAGCGCCCTCCTGCTAAAGGAAACCAAGTAACGTTTAAAACGATTAAGCAGTTATCTTCAGTATTTCCCGTCGTTCAGCTCTGTAAAGTGATGAAAGTAAGCCGCAGTGCTTATTACGCTTGGCTCAAACGGCCAACTAAAATTATCACAGCGGATCAACTGAATTTATATCGACAGGCAAAGCATTTCTTCGAGAGAAGCAGAAATAGCTTGGGCTATCGGGAGCTTAGAAAGAAATTACGCAGAGAGGGCTTTAACGTCAGTGATTATGGCGTTCAAAAGTTAATGGCAACACTTGGCTTAGTGGTTACTCAACGAGTGGCTTACAAGGTAACAACCAAGCGTAAACACAGTGATGTCGTTGCTGATAACTTGTTGAACCAGAACTTTAACCCTGTGGCTCCAAATCAGGTATGGGCTGGTGATGTTACGTATCTTAGAACTGGCGAAGGTTGGATGTATCTAGCTATTGTCATGGATTTATATTCACGCCGTATTGTTGGCTGGCACATTGATAAACGGATGACGACTGACTTGGTGAGTAAAGCGATGATGAAAGCTTATAACTTACGCCAACCGACAAAAGGCTTAGTATTTCATAGCGATAGAGGCTCACAATATACCAGTAAACATTATCGTGGACTGTTAGCCAACTATGGCATTAGGGCGAGTATGGGTGACGTTGGTGCGTGTTGGGATAATGCTGTTGTAGAAAGATTCTTTGGCAGCTTAAAACATGATTGTAGTCTCTTATGTGGACTCCCATTTATCAACAACTATTTTAACTAAATATATTCGCTTTCTTATGTACGAGTTTTAAATGAGGCGCTACCTCGACTCCAAGATAATTTCGCGTGTTAGAGCACTCTTCTTGTTAACGAGCGTTTCGCTCTTGAGACTATACTGTGTCATCTAACATGTTATTAATTTAGCTAAAATTGATGTTTGAACTTTATAATAAAACAGCTCTATATTCTGTTTTATTATTGATTAAAGAAAAAGCGGTTCTAACTGTTTTATTGGCTAATGCGACAGCTGCACACTTTTTTCCTCGCCGTTCTATTAACGCCTTAAGCCAGCGCTCTTTACTCGTTTTTGCCTCTCGCTTAACGACTTGTTGGATCACAGCCATTGCACCTGTAATGAGTAAACTGCGCAATGTTGTATTTCGACGTCGGCTGATTCTACCTAAACTTACTTTGCCACCAGAGCTATGTTGAGTCGGTGTCAAACCAATACAAGCAGCAGCATCCTTGCCCGCTTTAAAGCGAGCTAATTCACCCGATGACAGATTAATAAAGAGATGAATAGCATTTAAAATCCCAACACCTTCTAATTGCATTAGTTTTTTACAGCTTGGTGTCTCATCAATCCATTTCGATAATGCTAAATCATAAGCCGCTATTGCTTCAGTTAACGTTAAATATAAATCCAATGACACTTTAAGCATTTTTCTAAATGCATCACAAAAACCATTTTCTGGATCTTCTAATGTATCTTGAATGGTACCGACAAACTGACTGATTGAGCGTCCACTGCTTATATTAAATTCTCGTAGTAAACCTGTGAGTTGATTTTTAAGCGCTACTTTTTGTTTAACACTGTGTTCTCTCAATTTGAGCATTGATTGAGCTTGTTGTTCATTCATTGATTTTGCGGTAATAAAATGTACGTCGGGTAACAGCGATGCTTGTAAAACGGCTAAAGCATCATTTTTATCTGTTTTTTGATTTTGACGAACAGACATCACTAATCGCGCTGATATTAATAAGGAATGATGACCAAGTGAAGTTGCAAATTGATGCCAGTAATTAGCACTGGCACAGGCTTCAAAAATAATCGTTGAAGGACTGAGTGATACTAAGTACTCTCTAAATTGCTGCAGTGTCATCTCATTATTTGAGTGCACTTTATTATTTGTAGAACTACAAACTTGTATTAATTTATGAGCTAAATCGACACCAATTCTTAACTTATTCACTATCGAACTCCGGAAATAATTTCTACTTCAGTGTAGAAGTTGGGAGTCCAATTATCTTGTTAGGTGTTTTGTTTGACCAAACTAGCTTTAATATTTTTTATACAGCTTAATGATAAGTCAATTGGATCCATACTATAACGAATGCCAGCGACATCACTTCTATTTGGAAAACTATAAGCTTTGATTAACTCCAATGTATCCAGATTTAACATAAATGTATATTCAATATTTTTAGCTGGATAAGTCGCTATGATATTAAAATATGGAGGTAATTTACTTCGAGTGTGATACCAAGAGCTTGAAAATGAAAGTTCACTTTTAACCAAAAATCTAGAAATACACTCAGGAATTAATAATTTTCGATTAGCTATTCGCAAACTTGAATTTTTAACTTTGAAAGTTGCAGGTAAATATTTTGAAGGTAACCCTTTCAAATTACCACTTTCATCAAGAGTAATACCTGTATCTTTGTGTGCGAAACAAAAGAAACTAGAAAACATTAATAATAGTAAGAAACTTAATCTCATCCTGAGAAATACCTAGACATAATGACTCCCACACGGTGCTAGCCTCCGCATTTTCGTGGGTTAGCTTAAAGCCAGAGCCATAATTAGTTTGTCAAATAACTAAACAGCAGAGGCTAGCATGACTAAACATAACATACTTTTCATTGGCTTAGATACTCATAAAGAGTTTGTGGAAGTGGCATACATTGAAGATAATCGCGGTGCAAAACCCATTCATTTCGGTCGTATTTCTTCTGCTAAAGTCGCTATTAAAAAGCTTATCAGGCAATTTGAGTCTAAATATCCCAGTGCAACTCTGCATTTCGTTTATGAAGCTGGCCCCTGTGGTTATTGGATTTACCGCTTAATTACTTCTCTTGGACATTGTTGTTACGTAGTTGCCCCTTCGCTTATTCCTAAAAAGCCTGGGGAGCGTGTAAAAACTGACAAACGTGATGCCCTTAAACTGGCTAAATTACTTAAGTCTGAAGACTTAACCCCTATTTATGTACCTGAGCCTGAAGATGAAGCTGTTCGTGATTTATCTCGTGCTCGAGAAGTTGCGATGAAAGACTTAAAAGATGCCAAATACCAACTAAAGGCACTGCAAACTGGTCTCTCAAACACTTACGTTGGCTCACAGAGCTGGTATTGCCACACCCCGCACAACAAATCGTTTTACAAGAGTTTATTCAAACTATAAACGAGCGAATTGCACGATTGGAGCGACTCGACAACGAACTCTCTCACCATGTTTATCAATGGCGATACTACCCTGTTGTTAAAGCCATTCAGGCTATGCGCGGTGTTCGTTTGCTTGTGGCCGCAGGTGTTGTGGCTGAGCTTGGCGATTTAACTCGTTTCGACCATCCGCGAAAACTCATGAGTTATCTTGGCCTTGTACCTAGTGAACACTCCAGCGGTGGTAAAAGGCATATTGGCGCCATCACAAAATGCGGGAATGGCCGTGCAAGGCGCTTATTAGTCGAAGGTGCTCATAGTTATCGCCATGCTGCCAACATCTCGACTGAACTACAAAAGCGACAAGAAGGCTTACCAAAACAGATTGTTGATATCGCATGGAAAGCGCAGTTAAGGCTCTGTAAGCGTTATAAAAAGCTCATTAATAAAGGCAAGCATTACAACCTCGTTGTCACCGCCATTGCCCGTGAAATGATTGCTTATATCTGGGCAATCGCAAAACAGATTGTACTCTCACCGGCAAATCCTAAATTAAGATTATCAAGAGTACCTGCTTAATATGAACGAATTAGAGTTAATGCATTGGGTCAAGCATCGGGTGTGGCACAACCACCGACGGCGTTAGGATGGCAATGTTGCTACCGTAACATTGAACCACGAACATAGACTGAAGACAGGTGCCACGTCGAGTTAAGTAAGGTCTGCTCTGCTCATGAAAGTGAGTAACCAACGACAAAATTGTCAGGAACAATTTTGAACTGCGTAGCTGATTCACGAAAGGCAGGACGCCTGTAGTCATACCAGCATGAAAACCGACGAAATTACTTGCTTCATCCTATGCGTTAACTCTCTCTAATTCGAGTGAAGAAATTATGGCTTAAAGTTAGGCAAGGATCAGTGTGTTTAACTTGACAGTGGGAGTCATACCAACGCCCACTTAAGCGGACAAAAATTGTTGGCTATAATGTGTAGCGGAGCGAAACGTAGCCAACTGTTTTTGTTCCGTTTAAAGTGCTTGTTAACTTTACAATATACCGAGTAACCCAGAGACTGCTCCACCTAGAATCGCGGCAACAGTTGGATTTGTTAGTAATGATTTAAGTTCACCTTTAGCTTTTTCCTTTTCAACAGGTGTAGCATCTGTTGAATCAATTTCAGCAGCTAACTGCTCAAATGAGTTCACTATATTTTGGACGTTACCATCACCAACTTGTACATTAGAATTATGAATATGAAATGTGTTACTTGCAGCCACTTTTTTCTCCTGCTCAATTTTTGAAGCTTTAGTTATTTGCAGAACATAGTGAGCTTTAATCATTCTCATGCCTGAGCTATATTTAACGTCCGTTACTTTAAATTGTTCTTCTCTACCATTTGGTAGTTTTTGAATGGCAAAGTCACCTTCATCTACGATCAATTTATCATTAAAAATTGTTAACTGATTAGCACCAAATTTAGTTTTAAATGGTCCACTTCTTTCACCAGATGCTTTTTCAAAAAACACATCGTCATTCATCATTTGTTGTAGAGACATTTGCACTCCGAAGTAAAGTTAACGCCGCAATAAGCGGCCAGATTATGGTTGGCTAAACTTGTTGAGGAACGAAACACCAGCCAACCGTTAGATGTCCGCTCTTAATTGCTTTGTTATTTGCCCGCTTTATACCTTGAGCTTTGCAAATATTGCTCTAGCTACCCTGAGTACAACCACATATACAATAATAAAAGTAACTAGTATTCCCGCTAGTCCCATGATGACTATTTGGGTTGGCATTTCTCTCAAAGGTTGCTCAACGTCAACGTTTAAGAGACCTCCCATATAGTGCGTAAAATAAACTACCGAGAAAGTGGCCAAAAACACAAGAATTGCATATACGATATGTCGAATTATTTTGGCCTTGAAATTAGGCGCTGCATCAATTCTATAGTTAAATTTATTCAAGAAATTCCGAATCCTTTCAGGGCATATAACGCCGCAAATAAACGGCAAAAAATAGTTGGCTAAAATTTGTGAGGTACGAACAAAGCCAACTGTTTTTTGTCCGCACTTTTTAATTTGCCTTGTTATGTTGCATTAACACAAGGGTAACCAATTTCTGAAATATCTTTTTTTAGCTGTTTTATTGATACTTCAGGGTTTACTTCTTTAACCAATTCTTCGGTTAAAGGTAAATGGTTATAAATCTTTGCAATAGTTGTAACATCCAGATCTAATTCATAATACTCTTGAGCAAATACCCTATATGTTTCAGGGTTACAGTCAAAGATTTCTAAAAGATATTCTGAACCATCAGGATCTTCGTCATCTGCAAATTCGAAGTCACCTTTATCCCAATAGTCTGCCGAATGAAGTTTCCAAATACAAAATGAAATATTATCCATAGAGAAAGCAGGTTCTTTAGAGGCAGTAACGAATTCAGAAGGCAATCCTTTTAATAAACCTGGCCATGGAACTTGCCCATCAGTACTCCAAGATGACATTGAAGATTCATGGTCAAAACCTTTAATAAAGCAGCCCTCTTGATTGAATAGTACATAGAAGTCATCACCACAACCATTCCTCATCGACCCCATTTGCTCATTAACGTCCCAATTTGAATTGAATGAATAAAAACGTTCATCCCATTCAGGGGACATAATTGCATCTAGCATTGCGAGTGATTGAAGTAGCTTTTTTAACTGCAATACTTCTGGCATTGAGTTTAAATTTTTAGTTGATATAGCATCCAATGCTGGAGACTCCTTTTGCAACATAACGCCGCCTTAAGCGGAACAAAAGTAGTTGGCTAAAATTGTTGAGGCACGAAACAAAGCCAACTGTTTTTGTTCCGTTTAAAGGCCTTGATAATCATTGAGCCTCCTCCCTAGCAAGCCGCATCAGCGGTATGCTTAAGGCAACCAAACCTACAGGAGAAAGCTCAATGAGATTTTATAATAACGCACATCCATACTACTGCGGTATCGATTTACATGCACGCTTACTTTATGTCTGCATCATTGATTCTCATGGCGAAGTAGTTGTCCATAAAAAGATTGGCGCTGATAAAAATGATTTATTACGCCTACTCGAACCTTACATCGGCAATGTGATTGTCGGCGTTGAGTGCATGCATTGTTGGTATTGGGTGTCAGACTGGTGCGCTGAACTCGGGATTGATTTTGTTTTAGGCTATGCCTTGTACATGAAAGCCATTCACGGTGGTAAAACCAAAAACGATAAAGTCGACTCATTTAAAATTGCCACTTTATTGCGCGGCGGTAACTTTCCTGTAGCTTATGATTACCCAAGTGAAATGCGCGCTACTCGTGATTTATTACGTCGACGATTGAAGATTGTCCGCCACGGGGCCATGCTCAAAGGTCATGTTGTAAACACCAACAGTCAATACAACCTGCCTGAAACTGAGTTAAATCTTAAAAATATTTCAACAAGACAAAAGCTTCGCGAGCAATATCACGACCCAATCGTGCAGCGCAATATCGATTTAGACATGGCACTCCTTGATTGTTATGCAAAAGAACTCGCACAGGTTGAATGGTTCATCGAAAAACAAGCTAAAAACCACAACCCTGTTTATTTAGAATTACTGAAAACCGTGCCTGGTATTGGCAAGATTTTATCGCTGACAATCTTGTATGAAATTGGCGAAATCCGTCGTTTTGAATCAGTACAAAAATTTGCTTCTTACTCACGGTTGGTCAAATGCAAAGCAGAGTCGGCCGGTAAAACCTACGGTACTCAAGGCAATAAAATCGGCAATGCACATTTAAAATGGGCTTTCTCTGAAGCCGCTGTACTTTATCTTCGGGGCAATGACAAAGCACGTAACTACCTCAATCGATTACAAAAACGAATGAGTAAAGCGAAAGCATTATCAGCACTGGCCCATAAGTTAGGACGCTGTGTCTATTTCATGTTAAAAAACAAAACGGTGTTTGATGAACAACGATTCTTAAAAGGATAAGTCGCGCAATAAGGTGAGCTGAACGTCTAACTAGATACTCTTGAAAAAGAGAAACGAGCATGACCGTGAATGAGGTGGCTAATGAAGCAATGACTTCTCAACATCATCACTATGCCAAATGCTATTTAAGCTACATCGCCTTGATTAGACACCTTATTGGCGCGCACTAATACAATCAACAAAGTCGTTTACACCTTAAATGAGCCTGAAACTAACTGTGCAAAAAGCACCTATGACTTGAATAGTGCCATCTTAGGGTTAACCGATAAATGTCTCGGCTTTGGCTTCCTGCGTCGCTCTACCTCCTAAATCCATTTAGTCGTAGTGCCCCTAACATTTCAATGGATTGAAAAGCGTTAGGCAGCGATAAGATCGCACTAAGAGAGCCTCTATATGTGTTTGCTGTAAACGACGATTTAACAGCTAACCGACAGACGAAGTAGATGAGTTTGTTGATTGATTTGGATTTGACCGCTTGCGCGGTCAAAAAGATAAGTAATGCCTATTGACGAGAGATCGGCTCATATGTGTTAGATTTATCTACCAAAAATTCGCAATCTTTCCAGTAGTTGTTGTTTTATAGCCACCTTTTTCTGTATTGCACTTTTGGCAGAGAATCTGCAGGTTAGTAGGGTCATTCACTCCACCAATATTTAGTGGAACAATGTGATCTACAGCTAGACTAACTCCATTAACGTACAAGCTACTTAAGTCTGTTTGGCAAATAGCACAGTGGCCTTTGTCTCTTCGGTATAAAGCTTGTTGTAGCCATGTAGGCCAATAAGTACACCTTAAGAAAACTCCATCACGCTTTAAATATTTAGGATACTCAATGAATTTAAGCTGTGATGTGTTTTTTGAGGCTTCTAAATGAAACTGTTTTAGCAATTCACGGTCTTGAAAAAGTAAATTGAAAATTTCATTTGTAAGATTTTTTACGACTTTCGTTTCGATTAAGTCTAACAGGTAACTCTCAAAATCATCGCCATGATAATCCTCACAAAAGGAGAAGTTTATCTCATATGCTTTTAGTATTTTGTAAATATCAGGATAAACAATTTCACCAGTTTTTCTCAAAGCATAATAGTAATCTTCCATGACATTTAACTCGATAAAGTCATGCAACATGCTCTGCTTGTCAGGCTTTATACCCTTTTCAAAAAAGGGGGCATAGTCATCAAAAAAATAATTTATATCGATTAAAGATCTTTCACCAAATATTCGATCTCTAATTACTGAAGAAAAAGCAAAAGCTTTTCCTGAGATGAAATCACTGAAAATGATATTTACTCCTAAAATCTAACGCCTTTAGCAGCGGCGCCTAACGCGTAGTTTGCTTTGTGTTAATTTGGAGCGAAGCGACAACACAAAGCAAACGGAGTATTGGGCGTCCTAGCGCACGTTTCTTTGTGCGCGATTGCTGCCTAAACTTGTTAGGTGTTTTTACATTCACCCTTGATTAAAATGTTTGAATCAATGGATTTAAAGCGGTTTTCCTTCGACCAGCCAATGATTTCATATGCCCACTCTTCTGCTTCACTATCTGAAGTTAACAATGAATGCGGTATTTCGATACGATTTTTCTTAAATCTATTAACGATATTAATTTTAAGCTCCGATCCTGCGTCTCCATTATAGCTACTAGAAATAGCGAAATAGCTAGGAGATAAGCCAGAGGACTTTTCTAACTCTTCAGATTGTTTCTCAGTCAGCTTAAAAATGTAAGGTGTACCGGTGTTGTCCGAGTTTGTTCGGCATAAATAGTAATAGTCAATCAAATATATTTGATCATCTGTTAATTGGAATTCTGTCTTTTCCGCTTCCGGAAAACGTCCGCTTGGATCAAACATATAACCATCAGAAAAAGCTATTGATGGTACTAATAGTAAAATGATAGAAAAGGCCAACCTCATAGGACACCTAACGCCTCGTTAAGAGGCAAAAAATTGTTGGCTAAAATTAGCGACGAAGGAGCAAAAGCCAACTGTTTTTTGTCCTTTTAAACGACTTGTATGGATAATAAACCCATCTAATTATTCTTTTAAACCGGGTTCGGGTAAGGTGAGACCCAGGCTTTAGCTGCAACTAAAGCTCTCTTTTGTGGTAGTTCGATTGAGCGATGGCTCCTCTGTTGAGAGACCGATAACAAGAATGAACGCCACAAAAGACTCCAAGCATCACACTCGAATAGTCTACTGGGTCTCGAACCCGCATTATGCAAGCAAGAGTTAGCTTATTATGAAAACAAATACTAATCAAAACATTAATGTCGGTGTCGATACCGGAAAATTTCAACTCGATATTTATATTCGCCCTCTTGATATCTATTTCACCGTTAAGAACGATGAAAAAGGGATTGCTGAGGCAATTAAAAAAATCAAAATTCACTCTCCAAAACGTATCATTATTGAAGCCACTGGCCGCCTTGAAATGCCCTTTATTATTGCATGTGCAAAGGCCAATTTACCTTTTGTCATTGCCAACCCAATACACATAAAACGCTTTGCTGGTGCCATTGGTCAACGCGCCAAAACCGACAAGCTAGATGCACAGTTAATTGCACATTATGGCGAGGCAATTAAACCCACACTCTCCACCCTAAAACCTGACATCATGCAGACTATGAGTGATTTGGTTGCCAGAAGAAATCAGCTGTTAGTCATGCAAACGATGGAAAAAAACCGCCTACAAATTTTACCAAAAGAGCTGATTTCAACCATCAAACCTATTTTAACGGCCTTTAAAAATCAGATTGAAAAAATTGAAAATAAAATTCTAAAACTCATTGAATCATGCCCTGAATATTCAGCCAAAAACACGATTCTACAAAGCATGAAAGGCATTGGTAAAATTGCCGCTGCCTCCATCATCAGTAACTTACCTGAGCTTGGCTATATGTCGAATAAAGAAGCCGGTGCATTGGTTGGCGTTGCGCCTATGAATCGCGAAAGTGGCCGCTATAAAGGGCTTCGAAAAATTCAAGGTGGGCGGCATCAAGTACGCACCGTTTTATACATGGCGATGATGTCAGCCATCCAATCTAACCCTGTTTTTACAGCGATTAGTTGCTACTGGGAAACCTAAAAAAGTAGCGCTTATTGCGTGTGTCAGGAAGATGATTGTGATCTTAAATTCGATGCTCAGAGACGGAGTAATGTGGGAAGCGCCAAAAGTTTAAAATTAGCTATTGACGCCATAGTCTCTTGTTAACTGGCTTTTGCAAAATAGAATTAAAATGAGCTCAATTCATTTATTGCACAAGATACAGCTTGAGCACTTTCTCGAGAGTAGCCACCACCACCTAGAAAAACGACAGGAATACCTAATGTTTTTAAGTGTTGCAATGTGGTCATTTCCCGTTTAACCACATCCTCTATCGTTAAACTCATGCCTCCGAGCTTATCTGTTTCTAATACATCAGTCCCCGCTACAACAAATGCGATTTTGTACTCACCAGTTAATTTATTTAAAGCATCTTGATAGCTAGCTAAATATACATCTCCAGTCACCTTTGCAGGCACTGGTACAGGTATATCAACACGCTCTCTAGTAGAATGGGTTAAAGGGTAAATAGACTCATTAAATACATCTAAAATTGTTACATTATGATTATCCATGAATGTCCGAGCATTGCCATTGCCATGATGGGCATCGGTATCAATGATGAGTAATTTATCAGAGGGATTGAGTTGATTACTTTTAATTAATTCTTGATATGTTATTCCAATATCATTGTAAACGCAGAACCCCTCCATACTATGCTGACTAGCATGGTGATAACCTCCTGCTAAATTCCAACAATTTTGACCTGCTAACGCTAGTTGAGCAGCTTTTAATGTGTTACTAACACCATAACGCATGGGCAAAAGGACTTTACGATCAATATAACTAAACTTAACAAATGGTATAGAAGGGACTTCTAATGCCCTCATTACAGGGACTTTCTCTGTAATGAGCATACCTATAAGTTCATTGGCAAATTCATCAATAACCTCTGGTGAAATAGGCGATACAGCTGAGTGAAATTTTAAATTTTTATTATCTAGTATGTCTTTGTATATTTTATAGAATTTCATCCCATCAAAGGGATGTAAGTAATTCAACAAGCCTAAGTCAATGTTTAGCTTTTCATCGTAGAATACATTTATCATGACAATTCTCTTGCGTACCTTAATACTTGTTCAGGAGTCCAAATACCATAACCTAAAATAGACCCTAATTTACCATATTCTTTAGCTGTTGGTGTAAAACTCGGCTTTACCGCACCAGCTTGTAAACATTGGGCAATTATATGAGAGCAATTATTCCGAGCCAGTTGGTATCTAGGTGTGTTAATTTGGATTTTTTTTACAAAAAGTAATATTTCTTTTTCATCTAGATTATTTAGAGTGATAGTAATTGGCTGTCTATTGCCTTCATTTCTAATATCATCGGCCAAACTAGTCATGAAAGTTCCCGGTTGGCTAGTCTTAATTTTTAAATCTTTTTTACCTGCATCTCCATCAGGCCAAAAGCTAATATAAGTTGTACCAATTGTTAAAGCTGCATGACCTACATGTTCTGAGTTTTTTGTCCATATATGTACTTTTACCACGTTATATCTTCCTTAATATTAATAAATACGAAACGATTAGAGCCAGTTAGACATAATGACTCCCACACGGTGCTAGCCCCCGCATTTTCGTGGGTTAGCTTAAAGCCAGAGCCATAATTAGTTTGTCAAATAACTAAACAGCAGAGGCTAGCATGACTAAACATAACATACTTTTCATTGGCTTAGATACTCATAAAGAGTTTGTGGAAGTGGCATACATTGAAGATAATCGCGGCGCAAAACCCATTCATTTCGGTCGTATTTCGTCTGCTAAAGTCGCTATTAAAAAGCTTATCAGGCAATTTGAGTCTAAATATCCCAATGCCACTCTGCATTTCGTTTATGAAGCTGGCCCCTGTGGTTATTGGATTTACCGCTTAATTACTTCTCTTGGACATTGTTGTTACGTAGTTGCCCCTTCGCTTATTCCTAAAAAGCCTGGGGAGCGTGTGAAAACTGACAAACGTGATGCCCTTAAACTGGCTAAATTACTTAAGTCTGAAGACTTAACCCCTATTTATGTACCTGAGCCTGAAGATGAAGCTGTTCGTGATTTATCTCGTGCTCGAGAAGTTGCGATGAAAGACTTAAAAGATGCCAAATACCAACTAAAAGCACTGCTTCTTCGCAATAATATTAACTACGCTGGTACTGCAAACTGGTCTCTCAAACACTTACGTTGGCTCACAGAGCTGGTATTGCCACACCCCGCACAACAAATCGTTTTACAAGAGTTTATTCAAACTATAAACGAGCGAATTGCACGATTGGAGCGACTCGACAACGAACTCTCTCACCATGTTTATCAATGGCGATACTACCCTGTTGTTAAAGCCATTCAGGCTATGCGCGGCGTTCGCTTACTCGTGGCCGCTGGCGTTGTCGCTGAGCTTGGCGATTTAACGCGCTTTGACCATCCGCGAAAACTAATGAGTTATCTTGGCCTTGTGCCTAGTGAACATTCCAGCGGTGGTAAAAGGCATATTGGCGCCATCACAAAATGCGGGAATGGTCGTGCTAGGCGCTTATTAGTCGAAGGTGCTCATAGTTATCGCCATGCTGCCAACATCTCGACTGAACTACAAAAGCGACAAGAAGGCTTACCAAAACAGATTGTTGATATCGCATGGAAAGCGCAGTTAAGGCTCTGTAAGCGTTATAAAAAGCTCATTAATAAAGGCAAGCATTACAACCTCGTTGTCACCGCCATTGCCCGTGAAATGATTGCTTATATCTGGGCAATCGCAAAACAGATTGTACTCTCACCGGCAAATCCTAAATTAAGATTATCAAGAGTACCTGCTTAATATGAACGAATTAGAGTTAATGCATTGGGTCAAGCATCGGGTGTGGCACAACCACCGACGGCGTTGCCTAAATGGATGTAGGTAAGGAGCGTGAGCAGGAGCGGAAGCTTTAGGATGGCAATGTTGCTACCGTAACATTGAACCACGAACATAGACTGAAGACAGTGTGTCGCTGTGAAGCAGCCACGTCGAGTTAAGTAAGGTCTGCTCTGCTCATGAAAGTGAGTAACCAACGACAAAATTGTCAGGAACAATTTTGAACTGCGTAGCTGATTCACGAAAGGCAGGACGCCTGTAGTCATACCAGCATGAAAACCGACGAAATTATTTGCTTCATCCTATGCGTTAACTCTCTCTAATTCGAGTGAAGAAATTATGGCTTAAAGTTAGGCAAGGATCAGTGTGTTTAACTTGACTGTGGGAGTCATACCAACGCCGCAATAAAGGGCGGCCAATACGTAGGCTGCTTTGTGTTAATTTGGATCGCAGCGACAACACAAAGCAACCGGAGTGTTGGGCGTCCAGCCGGTATGTCTTTACCGGCGATCTTTCATTGCCTTGTTAGCCATTTTACCGCTACAAGCTGAAATATGTAGCGAATTACTAGGTGCAATGAGATAGCTAAAAGGCAGACAATTATAGCTACAACATACTGAGATATTGTATTCCCTAAGCTAAGTCTACTATTGACCAGATACATAGCCACTGGAACAGTTGGAGCTAGGCCAATAAGCATGACGAGCAATGAGTCAAGGAAAGACCGAATCACTGTTTTTTTCTGCCACATCACCGGGCCAAAAGCGAGAAATGCTAGAAAAATACCGCCTCCAAAAGGAAGTGGGAAAAGCTGAGTGAAGATAGAGTTTGGAATTGTCTTAGTAAATACAAACTGAAATGGGAATCCAGCTACAAATAAGCTTAGTAAAATTAGGCTTGAAAATTTCGGATTGATATTTCGATTCACCAGACATTCCTTTTATGGCTAACGCCGCAATAAAGGGCGGCCAATACGTAGGCTGCTTTGTGTTATTTTGGAGCGGAGCGACAACACAAAGCAACCGGAGTGTTGGGCGTCCAGCCGGTGTGTATTTACCGGCGATCTTTCATTGCCTTGTTAGCAATTTACGCGCAAGACAAAACCTTATTTATGAATGGCCACTTTTCTAGCGTGTATTTCTCACGATCAGATTTGTGCTGTATTGCAAGACGCGATTTAAGCTCGGCATACTCGGCAGCTAAACTTATGTCGCTACGAAGAGCGTCTCGAAACTGTATACGCTCCATCCATAACGGGCCTTCATAGGGTACAAGGTGCAAGTGATGAGTTCGAAATTCGTTCGAAGGTCGGCAAAACCAATGCATTACATCTCCCTTATATGGAAAGTAACAATATCCATTGTTGCTCAGAATTTCGATAGCTGGCCTTGCTTGCTCAAGTGATTTGATACCAAACATAATATCTATTACGGGTTTAGCAATAAGACCTGGTACCGCAGTACTGCCAACGTGCTCAATGCTTCCATAATTGTATTCACCGACCAAACTCAGTAAACGGTTCTTCTCAGCTTCAAACTTAGCAGGCCATTCAGAAGAGTATTCAGATAATTCAATAGGTGCTTGCGCCATAGCCACGATTCTAGGTTTGATTGCTAACGCCGCCATCAACGGCGGCCAATACGTAGCTTCTTTTGTGTTATTTTGGAGCGCAGCGACAACACAAAAGAAGCGGAGTGTTGGGCGTCCCAGCGCGCGTGTCTTTGCGCGCTAATGTTGAATGGCCTTGTTATGCATTTTTAACCTCGCCGTTACTTGTAGCGACAAAGTCTGTTTTAGAATTCTTTAAACGTGACCCTTTTGATGGAGGCTCCAACAATTGCCACAGTGGATCTTTGAAGTACCCTTCAGTATCTACAGATTCTTTTAAGAATTCATGCTGGGCCTCACGAAGACAGATTCCGTTGGCACCACCTTCGTAGTCCGGATCTTCATTTTGCACCAAATCATCTTCCCAGCCACAGAGCTCACAAATATCGTATGTACCTTTAGCAGGCTCATCGAAAGTCTTGTAGCCGCAACAAGGGCAAGTATATTTCACCGATCTCTCCGTGATGCATAGACATAATGACTCCCACACGGTGCTAGCCTCCGCATTTTCGTGGGTTAGCTTAAAGCCAGAGCCATAATTAGTTTGTCAAATAACTAAACAGCAGAGGCTAGCATGACTAAACATAACATACTTTTCATTGGCTTAGATACTCATAAAGAGTTTGTGGAAGTGGCATACATTGAAGATAATCGCGGCGCAAAACCCATTCATTTCGGTCGCATTTCTTCTGCTAAAGTCGCTATTAAAAAGCTTATCAGGCAATTTGAGTCTAAATATCCCAATGCCACTCTGCATTTCGTTTATGAAGCTGGCCCCTGTGGTTATTGGATTTACCGCTTAATTACTTCTCTTGGACATTGTTGTTACGTAGTTGCCCCTTCGCTTATTCCTAAAAAGCCTGGGGAGCGTGTAAAAACTGACAAACGTGATGCGCTAAAACTGGCTAAATTACTTAAGTCTGAAGACTTAACCCCTATTTATGTACCTGAGCCTGAAGATGAAGCTGTTCGTGATTTATCTCGTGCTCGAGAAGTTGCGATGAAAGACTTAAAAGATGCCAAATATCAATTAAAGGCGTTGCTGCTTCGTAATAATATTAATTACAAAGGCACTGCAAATTGGTCACAAAAACATTTACGTTGGCTCACAGAGCTGGTATTGCCACACCCCGCACAACAAATCGTTTTACAAGAGTTTATTCAAACTATTAACGAGCGAACTGCACGATTGGAGCGACTCGACAACGAACTCTCTCACCATGTTTATCAATGGCGATACTACCCTGTTGTTAAAGCCATTCAGGCTATGCGCGGTGTTCGTTTGCTTGTGGCCGCAGGTGTTGTGGCTGAGCTTGGCGATTTAACTCGTTTCGACCATCCGCGAAAACTCATGAGTTATCTTGGCCTTGTACCTAGTGAACACTCCAGCGGTGGTAAAAGGCATATTGGCGCCATCACAAAATGCGGGAATGGTCGTGCAAGGCGCTTATTAGTCGAAGGCGCTCATAGTTATCGCCATGCTGCCAACATCTCGACTGAACTACAAAAGCGACAAGAAGGCTTACCAAAACAGATTGTTGATATCGCATGGAAAGCGCAGTTAAGGCTCTGTAAGCGTTATAAAAAGCTCATTAATAAAGGTAAGCATTACAACCTCGTTGTCACCGCCATTGCCCGTGAAATGATTGCTTATATCTGGGCAATCGCAAAACAGATTGTACTCTCACCGATAAATCCTAAATTAAGATTATCAAGAGTACCTGCTTAATATGAACGAATTAGAGTTAATGCATTGGGTCAAGCATCGGGTGTGGCACAACCACCGACGGCGTTGCCTAAATGGATGTAGGTAAGGAGCGTGAGCAGGAGCGGAAGCTTTAGGATGGCAATGTTGCTACCGTAACATTGAACCACGAACATAGACTGAAGACAGGTGCCACGTCGAGTTAAGTAAGGTCTGCTCTGCTCATGAAAGTGAGTAACCAACGAATACCAGCATGAAAACCGACGACATTACTTGCTTCATCCTATGCGTTAACTCTCTCTAATTCGAGTGAAGAAATTATGGCTTAAAGTTAGGCAAGGATCAGTGTGTTTAACTTGACAGTGGGAGTCATACCAACGCCCTGTTAAGGGGCTGATAATGTTTGGCTAAAATGTGTAGCGAAGCGAAACCGAGCCAAACTTTAGCAGTCCCACCTTAAACAGCTTGTATGGATAATAAACCCATCTAATTATTCTTTTAAACCGGGTTAGGGTAATGTGAGACTCAGGCTTTAGCTGCAACTAAAGCTCTCTTTTGTGGTAGTTCGATTGAGCGATGGCTCCTCTGTTGAGAGACCGATAACAAGAATGAACGCCACAAAAGACTCCAAGCATCACACTCGAATAGTCTACTGGGTCTCGAACCCGCATTATGCAAGCAAGAGTTAGCTTATTATGAAAACAAATACTAATCAAAACATTAATGTCGGTGTCGATACCGGAAAATTTCAACTCGATATTTATATTCGCCCTCTTGATATCTATTTCACCGTTAAGAACGATGAAAAAGGGATTGCTGAGGCAATTAAAAAAATCAAAATTCACTCTCCAAAACGTATCATTATTGAAGCCACTGGCCGCCTTGAAATGCCCTTTATTATTGCATGTGCAAAGGCCTATTTACCTTTTGTCATTGCCAACCCAATACACATAAAACGCTTTGCTGGTGCCATTGGTCAACGCGCCAAAACCGACAAGCTAGATGCACAGTTAATTGCACATTATGGCGAGGCAATTAAACCCACACTCTCCACCCTAAAACCTGACATCATGCAGACTATGAGTGATTTAGTTGCCAGAAGAAATCAGCTGCTAGTCATGCAGACGATGGAAAAAAACCGCCTGCAAATTTTACCAAAAGAGCTGGTTTCAACCATCAAACCTATTTTAACGGCCTTTAAGAATCAGATTGAAAAAATTGAAAATAAAATTCTAAAACTCATTGAATCATGCCCTGAATATTCAGCCAAAAACACGATTCTACAAAGCATGAAAGGCATTGGTAAAATTGCCGCTGCCTCCATCATCAGTAACTTACCTGAGCTTGGCTATATGTCGAATAAAGAAGCCGGTGCATTGGTTGGCGTTGCGCCTATGAATCGCGAAAGTGGCCGCTATAAAGGGCTTCGAAAAATTCAAGGTGGGCGGCATCAAGTACGCACCGTTTTATACATGGCGATGATGTCAGCCATCCAATCTAACCCTGTTTTTAAATCAACTTATCAGCGATTAGTTGCTGCTGGGAAACCGAAAAAAGTAGCGCTTATTGCGTGTGTCAGGAAGATGATTGTGATCTTAAATTCGATGCTCAGAGACGGAGTAATGTGGGAAGCGCCAAAAGTTTAAAATTAGCTATTGACGCCATAGTCTCTTGTTATACGTTTTTTAACTGCTTTATTATTTGGTTACAAGCAGTTACTACGTCGTTTCGATAATAAGCAATAGTTTTGCTTAACTCTCTATCTACTTTAGCAAGGTACTCGGCAGAACAGTTTGGCCTTACATGCTTAAGCGGAAGATGATCAGTTTCAGATGCAATCAGACCAAAAATGTGAAACTCGGTATCCCAAACTTGACCGTGAATATCACTTCCAATTCGCCATAATTCGATCACGTTTTCCAAATAGTTTTCATCGCTTTTCAACATTTGTTTTGCGATTTTTACTGCTTCTTCAGACATTTTAAAAACACCAAACTCTCGAAACGTATAACGCCCACAATAAGCGGCGCCGCTTGCGGCGTCCGGCCCCGTAGGGGCACGCTTAATTGTATTGTTACAAATATGTTTACACCAGATCTTCATATTCTGGAAAATTACTGCCCTCAGCGCGTTTAGACATGTAAGCTTTTTTCAAATCTCCAGCTGCCTGATCATAAGTAAGGAGCAACTCTTGAATTTCCGCTTTGTCTCTAACTGTCTCGGACTCCAACAATCCTTCAAAATACTCAATTTGCTTTTGAACTGACTGGATACTAATCATTAATGTAGATAATGCTAATTCAGACATTGGCTTGCTTCCGTTTTTGGCTAACTGCGTTTCTAGCTAATTGATCCAAGAGCTGAACGAATCGAGTTTTTGGCATATCATAATTTGGGCTAATAGAATAATGTGTAGCCTTAAAACGTTTGTTATAACTGTCTTTTGTAATGATGAGACCAGAAGGTATCTCTGTGCCCTCTGGAATTTCAAAATAAGTCCAATTATCTTCTCCGAACGCGCCGGGCCGATCAAACAAAGAAGTTCCCTGCCCCAAAACGGATTTAACTACTTCCATTCCGCCCTCTTGCTTCACTACCTCTACGTCCGGCGCCCTCAAAACTCCTGCTCTAATTTCCCTTTCTTCAAAATCAGGATATAGAGGATTTTTGCTTTTTGAACTTTTGTGTAGCGACCGCCATAGAAACAATTTCAGACTCCCTACATATATTCGATCCAGCTGACCTTTTGATATCAATAGACTTTCGATAGTTTTCATTTTGAGATTCTCCCTAATTTCGATGAATATTTGTAACGCCTACTTAAGCGGAAAAATATAGTTGGCTAAAATGTTGAACGGAGTGAAAACAGCCAACTGTATTTTTTCCGTTTGAAGTTCTTGTTAGCATTTATTTACACTGAATTTCGGCTTTTAACCAAGGATGATCTATAGAAGTAATACCACCAAGAAAAATACCACCGTCAGTTTTACCTTTATTTTCACCCATTACATCATAACCAGTGGGACACAATTCTGAAGCGCGTTTACTCCAAAATGTTTTAAGCATTTCAGTTGAAGTTGTGCCATTTCCATAGTATTCAACCATGTAATTGTTTTCGCCTAACTCTTTATCTTTGTAACCGCCAGACCAAGTATGAGCTTGATAGCCCGTTGCACATCCAGTTAATAATACACATCCTGTAATTAAGGCTAAATACTTCATTTTTACTCCATACTCGATTTGAATGCTAACGCCGCGTTAAGCGGACTAAAATAGTGGGTTATAATGTGGAGCGAAGCGAAACCTAACCCACTGTTTTAGTTCCGTTTAAACGCCTTGTTATACCTATTTTGCGATAAAGTCACGAATTCTTATAGCGCATTTTAACGGTGAGGCAACAATATCTGGTCCTGATATTCGAATACTGCGTATACCTATTTTTTCAAGTTTTTCATCTATTGCTTTGTCTTTAGCTATCGCTTCATCTGATGAGTGATGTGCAACAGAATCACAGAATATTGCAACTTTCTGTTCTTCAAAATAAAAATCTGCTTCAGAAATCATTTTACTTAAAGCTTTTGTTCTTTTGCCATTTTCCCACATTGACTGTAATGAAGGGAATGTTGTTCCGTCAGAAAAGATATTCATCTGTATTTTTGGTCTTAAAGATAAACTATTCATTGCTTGTAAGAGAAATAATTCAATTGGCGAATCACAACCCCATATTTTTACTGGTTTGATATCTGTAAATGGTTTGAAGTAACGAGAAAAACGATATTTTCTATAATCACCTAAGGCAGATTTATTATCACCAAGTAGAGATGTACACATACCAGGGTCAATTACATCATTTTTCTCATAATTGCTCGCTAAAAAATACATGTTATACACAAAGCCAACAACATCTGAACATAGATCTTCATTTAAATGGACGGGACCTGTGGCGTATAAGCCAAATGCATTAGTAAAAGGGTTAAATCCCATATAGTGAGGGGAACCATCTAATACTCTTTCTAGATTCATGTTTTTGATCCAGTCAGTATCTACACTTGCTGGCTTCCCCCTTTTTTGAGCTGGTCGTAGAGACACGTGATAAGGCAGACCAAACAATTGACCATCTATTTCCTCAAACCCATAACAACAAACAACTACATTGACCATTTGAAACTGTTCACTCCGAGCTTTATAGAACTCGATAGCATCTTCAGAAGGGTTTACTCCAATAACAGGCAGTCCATTATGTAATTCTTTTGAAAGCCCCATAATTTTACTTTCAATGGGTTGAGTTCCATCTAAATCAAAAATGTCATGTGCCAAGAACTCCCCAACAGATCCTGCTAAATCAATCTGAAAGCCCTTATCAGGTAAACACCCGTAGTTTGGTAAATCCCATAACTCTTTAGGTCTGTTTTCAATATCACTAGCAATATTAGCCATAATTATCTCTATAGGTATAACAGCTTATTCGATCCCATAATGGGGTGATACAATCCCCCAAAACGGCGTATAAAACATATCCACAATATTCACACCTTTTTTATCTTTAGTAAACAAGCAATTATGATATTTATCGTGACTGCGCTGTTATTATCCGACAAAACGGCGACTAATAATGTTATTGGACAACTCACCAAACACTGTCTATAAATGGCGCTGATCCATTTCTGTGTTGGTTTGCTATACTAAGTAAATCAAATCATGTAAGGAGCGTCTATGAATAATACTCAGTTTGCCAATCTTCAAACTACATTAGAAGAGCTAACTTTTGTTCAGTTGAAACGTCTCCGACAACACATCGAAGATATGATTTCTTCGAACCATGTTGGTAAAGCCATTGCTGTGCATGAGGAAGGCGTAGCTGAGTGTGCTCACTGTGGTAGTCACGAGTTCACAAAGTACGGAACAACTGCACGAGGTCAACAGCGATACAAATGCAAAGCCTGCACTCGGACGTTTAACTCACTTACAGGTACGCCATTATCTGGCATGAAAAAACAAGATAAATGGCATCAATATTCAGAAGGCATGTGGTTTACAGCCAAGATCAGAGAAGCAGCAAGTGAACTAGGTATTAATGTCAAAACGGCTTGGCGTTGGCGACATCAGTTATTATCTAAACCAAGACAAAGAAAGCCTTCAGAGCTTCATGGGATCATTGAAGCCGATGAAACCTTTATCAACGAGTCATTTAAAGGCAAACGCCAGTTAGATAGACCAGCACGTAAACGTGGGGTTAAGAGCCATGACATACCTAAAGTACCCGTTATGCTTGCATTAGATCGCAATGGTGCTGTCACTCACTGCGTTTTACAAAGAAACACTAGAGAAGAGCTAGAAAAATCACTAGCACCTGTATTAACGCCTGAGAGTGTATTATGTACAGATGGTAATTTGTCGTATCAAACAATCGTCAAGAATCTACCTTTTGAACTCGATCATAAACGCCTTATAGCTATTGATAATCAAAGAGTTATAGATGGCATCTACCACATACAAACACTAAACAATTGGATGATGCGCTGGAAGCAATGGCTTAGTCAGTTTAATGGTGTTGGAACTGCCTACCTTGATAATTACATTGCTTGGTTTAGGCAAATGGATCAGTCACAAGAAGACGATAGTTGGGTCGTTCTGGCGCTATAAATATTTGGAATTTTAATGAAGATACTTAAGATAATTACCACTGTTTTTATTACGTTTTTTATAGCTTCATTTGGCTACTTTAAAAAAGATGCCATTACTTGCGAACTGATAGGAATATCGCACTTCAATGAAGTGTCACCAGATTTTTATGTTGACCAAAGTATCGACAGCCCGAAGCAAGTTGAGCTATCACACTCTGTACAAGCCGCTATTAAAAGGGTTTCGGATATCTATGGCACTCCAACTTCTAACCCTAGAATCATTGCAACAGCCGAAACTAAATATGCAAAGTTCGGATTTAACCCTACAGGTATGCAAAATTCTGGTTTATTTAGAGAATGTATATTTTTAGGTCCCAAAGGACTAAACACTGACGTAATTGCTCATGAACTTGTTCATGCAGAAGTTAGATACAGAACAAACCTGTTTGTTGAACTAACTCAATTACCAGCTTGGTTTATTGAAGGGACAGGGATAAAAGCAGATTACCGCAAGCCCTTTTTATTAGAAAACATTGATGTAACAAGTGATGACGTAGCTGAGATCAAATCGGTTTTTTACCTCAGTGACTTTCCAAACACCAATGTTAAATATTATCAAGCATCTCTAGTCGCTGTAGAGCCAATGAACCCAAAGAATATGTATAGAGGCTTAGAAAGATTGAACAATGGTGAACAATTTGAAGACGTTTTTAATGAACTCTTTTAATTATTGATTAATCTTACAATTTTATTCTATCAACACAAAAATGGATCACAGCCCTATAAATACAGTGTTTATTTAAATAAAAGGTTGGTCATATGAAGTCCGCTTTTCTTATTATGATAAAAGAGCACATGTATAGCCGCCGCTACGCGAAGCGCACTATTGAGAGTTATCTATTTTGGATTGCCAGCTTTATCCGCTTCAGCGGGATGCGCCACCCTAACAACATGTCAGATCTTGAAGTAGAACAATTCTTAAGCCATTTGGTGCTCCAACAGAATGTGGCTGCAGCCACTCAAGCACAGGCCCTGAATGCATTAAGTTTTTTATACAAAGAAATTATCCAGCGCCCACTTTCCCTAAAGCTTAACTTTGTCAAAAGCAAGCGCCCAGCGAAATTGCCCGTTGTACTGACCGTTGAAGAAGTGAAACAATTTTTCCAGGCATGCTGCGCCAAGCATCATTTATCTTGCAGTCTGTTGTATGGGAGTGGTCTGCGTATTACCGAGGCGCTTCGTTTACGGGTCAAAGACATTGACTTTAATTATAAATGTATCCGCGTTTGGGACGCTAAAGGCGGGAAAAATCGCATTGTAACATTGGCTCAGGAGCTGATGCCAGCTCTGCTATCACAAATTAATATCGTTGAGCGCTACTTGGCTTTAGATCTCAACAATCCAGAATTTTCAGGTGTGTGGATGCCCCATCGTTTGCGCATAAAGTACCAAAGCCAAACGAAGGAATTAGGTTGGCAATACTTATTCCCTTCTCAGCAACTCAGCCAAGACCCTGAAAGTAAATTGATCCGTCGCCATCATATTGATGAAAAACAGATCCAACGCGCCGTTACAAAAGCCGCTTTTAATGCTCATATTAATAAACATGTTACACCGCATACTTTACGCCACTCCTTTGCCACCCACTTGCTACAAAACGGGGCGGATATTCGCACTGTGCAAGCCCAATTAGGCCACACCGATGTGAGAACAACACAAATTTATACCCATGTTTTACAGCAAGGCGCGAATGGTGTGGTTAGCCCGCTATCGAAGCTGCTTTAAAGAGATATACAGCACTATCCATCAACTTGTTACTGATCTTAAAAACTGAATTTCTAAGTTCTTTGTGGTTAAAAACCGCTCACCCAAAGGCTGTTGAATCACACTTAAACCCGACCTTATATCTCCATGACGCATACAAGCGCAGGGACAATATAGGTTCTTTCCAACTAAAAAAGCAGCACTGGGGGAGTGCTGCTTTGCATTGTTGTGTAGGAAAATGAATGGTGTAGTGGCGCGCCCTTTAAAGAAACACGCCATACACATTAGGGTGTTAGTTTACATCGACCTGCAAGGCGACCCCTGCGGCTGTGGTGTCAGCGGTAATGTAGTACCAACCCACACTAGGGTTACTGACCGTAATGCTTTGCACCGTTGTACCTGCTGTCGTCGACTTATACTGATATTGCGAGGCGCTTGCCCACGTAATATCTGAGTATAATTTCACTTCGCCTGCACCATGAGCAGTTTGAATGGTCACTTCGCTTTCGTTACCAGTAAAATAAATGTAGTAACTGTTATGGCCTTGACCGGTACAAATTGCTTTACCCGACTCAACTGCGCCATAAGTAAAGGCACTTTGCGTTGCACAGGCATTGGCAATCGCGGCGTCCACTGGCGGCTCAGTGCCACCGTTGCCTCCCCCGTCAGCCTGCCCTTCTGTGACTGTTAAACTCACTCCTTGGTATTGGCCACTCGTTTCAAGGCTGATATAACGCCATCCTCGATTTGCAGTCACGGCTAAGGTTTGCGCTGTGCCACTATTACCCGATTTCGCTTGGGCATTACTTTGTGTGGCCCATGTATCGGCATTAAAGTAAATGCCGACATCGCCCTCACCTCCTGCAGTGGCAATGACTAAGTCAGTATTGTCGTTTTCAACCCACACATAAAACGAGCCTCGGCCACCGGCTACACATTCTGTGCTGGCTAAGTTTAAACGGCCTGAACTAATGGTTGCCTCACCACAGTTGCTCACTGAGCCACCACCATTATCTGGATCGTTCGGGTAGGGATCACTGTTGTCACCTTGACCATCGCCATCAGAGTCGAGCCATTCTGACGCATCATTTGGAAAGGCGTCGCTGTTATCGCCATAGCCATCGCCATCACTGTCTTTGCTTTCGCTCGCATCCAGTGGGAAAGCATCACCATTGTCACCGACACCGTCACCATCGCTGTCTTTACTCTCGTTAGGATCAAGCGGGAACGCATCTTCTGAATCAATGACGCCATCGCCATCACTGTCAAGTGGGGTGGTGTCACCCACTGTTTCATTGGTGATCTCATAGCTATTGACCGAATTTTCTTCGCTCATGACCGCTACAGCTAAACACTGACCGGTTTCGGTCGTCACTGCTGCACGGCGATTACCAAACCATTTCCAACTGGTTGCGCTATCGTACGTATCGCCAGTATTGAGTGTTTTAAAGCCAAAGCTTTCACTCAGCTCGCCAGTTTCGTTATCAATGCGATAAATACGCACTGGGGTATTGCTGGTATTCACAAATGAAAAATCTGCTTCAAATGGGCCGGTTAAGTGTTTTTGCATCAAGTCACAGCTGCCTAACGTATTGGCGGCTGGAATGATTTCGGCTGGCTCTGCGGTGGCAACCATACTCTGATCGATTGTGAACGCTGCCGTTTGGTGATTAAGTACGCCCACACTTAAACAGTTTAAGCGCGCATCAGTCACCATAAGGCGACGATCGCCATACCAAACATCTGAGCTGTACGTTTCACCTTGCGCTAAAGTGCCATAACCAAAATCAAATCCTGTTGCTGCACTGGCATACATAGGTTTGCCGGTTAAGTTATCAATACGGAATAAACGCACAGGGGTATCTGTGGTGTTCGTAATACTAAAGCCATGCGAGGTATCTTTAATAACGTGCGGTTGCACTAACGCACAGCTGCCCATCTGGTTTTGCTCTGGGATGACTTCTGGCACGATGTTTTTAACGAGCTCTGCATCGATGTTAAAGGTGTTGTTTTGTTCACCCATAACTGCCATGCCTACACAGTTTAAATTGCCATCGCTAAGCATTAAGCGATCCCCTTCGCTCCAATTTGTGCCGCTATAGCTTTCGCCCTGATTGAGGGTTTGATAGTTTTTAGCAAAATTCGCTTTACCAGTATTATTGTTGACCCAAAACAGCGAGATCGGCGTGTTAGTGGTATTGCTAATGGTAAAATTAGTTTTTGCAGCATCCACTTTACGAACATATTGCTGGGCCAAATCACAGCTACCTATGCTATCGGGTGCAGGTAAGGTTTCTGCCTTCGGCGCAATGGCTTCTGAGTTGGCAAGTACAAATGCTTCGAAACCAGCTTGAGTTCGCGCTTCGATTGCTTTTAACGTACTCACATAATCAGTTTTGTTGCCTGAGCGCATCGCAGCGGTGAGTAAATGAATGTCGTCATTATGCTCTTCGGCTAAATAACGCATTGCAAAGTAACTCCACGGGTAGAGCTCATCATAGCCATACGCCATAAATAATAAGTTATATAAAGGGGGGATCACTTGCCCTTTTAACGATTCAAGGGTTCGAGAATGATCATTGCCGTTGGCCATGTATTCTGCCATGCCTTCTGACCACGAAACGTTGTAATCAAAATAGCCAAAAGACCCCGCTTTGATGTAACGCCCATCTAAGTAATGCACGTATTCATGGCGCAAGTTATAAATTTGATCTTCATATTGGCACGAGCCGCCGACCCAATCATCGGGGCACTGCATGGCTATAAAGCGCGCTTGATTGCCTTCGTTTTCGGGCGTGCCTTCTAAATACATGCCGCCGTTATCGGTATCGATGCCATAAAATTCAGGGGCATATTTTTTGTATTCATCAGGGCTAGCAAACGCAATCACTTCAAGGTGTGCATTTTTATCTCCTGCCACAGGATTGCCTTGGGTGTTGAAGAAGGCATGAAATTCAGATTCTTGTGTTGCCATGTCGGCGCACGATTGCGACAGGGTCGCTTGGCTAATCGAGCTTTGCGCACGAATAGTAATAAATTCATTACATTGGTGGCTAACCGTTAAAATGTCGCTTTCTTTGGGTGGCACAACACAATGGCCAAACAACGCATCACCCTGTGCGCATTCTCGCCCTGCTGATTCTAAGTAGTTTTTAGTAGTAATGGTTTCAATCGTTTCAAGGCTGAGCGAGTTTTGCAGCGTCGTTTGTGCTTCACGCACGGTACTATCAAAGCGGGCCTTGGCCTCATCAGTGGCAATACTGGCAATTTTACCCAGTGCAATAAAACTGTGTGGCACAATCCATTTACGATCCGCTTCACTCGTCCAGCGTAAATCAACAGCTGTTTCACCTAAATGCGCAAACGAACGCAGTACCGAAAGCACATCAAGCATACGATGATTAAATGCCGCCTTGGTCGGCGCATCACCATAATAAGCCGCAGAGCCCAAAGCACTTAACAGCGCCATGGTGGCATCGCCAGCATTAGTGGCTGCAAATGGATTACTTTGCATTGAGTGGTACTGAAGTGCCGCTAAAGCATGTGGCAGTAAATCTTGATAATGTTGTGCCCCTGCACCGCGTTCAAAATTATTCAGAGCTTTAGCAAACCCTTCTTGAATGACACCGCCTTTATTGGTTAAAAAATCAGTCATTTTAGCCACTGCAACCATCGCATCGCTGAGCGCTTGGGCTTCTGCCTCACTCATGGCTGGGGCATAAAATTTATACGAGCCTAAAAAGTACAACAACTGATTTAAATCAGGATCGCTAATATTATCAGCGCTTGCTAAATAATGGATGGCTTGAGTAACATCAGTCAGTGGATCGTTTGTTGCGCTGGCTAGGCCTTCAAAGTCGTCATATACCGCAGTTAAAATCGTTGGGATAATCGCGCCGTATTGGTTTTTTGAGTTAATTACCGGGCTTTTTACTGACACATTGATATCGGTATCGAACACAATGTAGTCACCCATTGGCGGTGGCACATCGCCGCCGCTGACCGTCACGAGCAGTGAAGTTTGCGCTATATTTCCGTTGATAGCGAAATAGCGATTTCCAGCGTGCGATACAAAACTGACACTTTCATCATTGGTGCCTGCATTGGCACTGCGAAGCTGTTCATTGCCACTCCAATCATCACCATCGTACAAGATAATCGTTGCATCAGAGCCTGTGAAGGTCCCGCCACTGGTGGTGATCGACACATCGCTGTTTTCGTAAGGCACATTAACATGTAAATAATGACCATAGTCGGTAATACACTGGGTTTGATTAGCGGGTACTTCGCCCTGACGGGGCAACGTTTTTTCGCCGCACAATTGCGCGGCATTGGCAGCACCAAGATTCAGCGACACTAAAATGGCACTGGCGAGGAATGATTTTCTGGTTGTTAGTTTCATAGTCATCAACTTTATCGGAATATTGCTAGGGTCGCGTTAACCAGCATATTGCTGGTCACTTCCTTTACTGCTCACTGTGATATACAACTGGGCGCAGCCCCTAAGGGATCCATCTGTCACTCAAACTTACATTTGCATTTACATTTAATTATCATTTGAGACACAACTGTTATACATTAAAATGTATACAATATCCAATGGTGATTTGTAAATTTATTACCAACATGGCTATAGAAAGGTAAATTTACATTATAAATTAATAGGTTATAATTTATTGAATTTTAATAAATACAAAAAAGCCAAGTTAAATATCAACTTGGCTAAACGTACACAAGGAAAATTGTTAAAAGGAATTAATCAATCTGGGCGTTTTTTACAACAAATGTCTGTGCCGCAAACTGTACATGATTGGACGATTGAGGAGCAATAAACACCACTTGTAGCTCGCCACTATCAGGGATTAAATGTGTGTTAATAAGTGGCTGGCTTATACTCGGTGATTCATTGGCTTTTACTATCACTAAATGGGTCTTTTCGGTTGACACCGTTATAAACCCCGTCCCCTTGCCATAGTTGAGATCTTCAGCAATCAACTTACCATTCAAGTACACATCAAGGGGAGCCAACATAGGGAAGTACGTATGTAAAACATGAAAACGATATTGATTAACCGCAATCTCATCGTTGTAGCGGTAAATAGCGCCAAGTTTGGCTTTTTGTTCACCGTCACTACTGGGATCACCATAAGCAAACACGTAATACGACTGCTGATCAGCCAATGCAAAACTGGTTGATTCGATTACTGTTTCAGTTAAGTAGTTTTGCGCATCAAACGTAAACACATTGCCTTGCAATTCATGATTCAAAAGTTTGTACTGATCGCTGATCTCACCATAACCTAGCGCATTGTCATTGAGCAGGAGATCGACCATTTTCTCTGTGTTTTTATCATGCCAACGCACAACAAGTTCATCACTGGCAACATTAACTACACTCACATTGGCGTGATAAGTTTGCTCATCACAGGCGGTTAATAGTGAGCATATTGTAATAAACAATACAATTTGGCTTTTCATTTAATAACATCATGGAGAGAAGATAGAGCCAGTTTACCGCACTGATTTGATTGGATTGTGAGGATTTGTAACCAGGCTAGCAGAAAGTGTAATTCGAGCAAGCTGGGTAAAACACGCTGAACTTAAACGACATTATGCCCTAAAGTTCAGCGTACTTGCCTAAAAGTCGCTTTGTTTACTGGTCGGAGTTTTTGCTTTTGCATTGCGCTCGTTTCGTTCAAGTTGCTCAACCATTTTTTTCTTTTCAGTAAACAGCCTTAGACCTTGATCATAACCATCGTTAAACTCGGCGCGTACTTCAAACGGGCAAACAGTCGGCATAAGCATATTCTTTTTGCCAATTTCATATCCGGTATCAAACGTACAATATTCAGTAATTCCTATGGTATACCCATCTAAGTAGTCTGATTTTGCTTGCTCAGAATAGTGAGGACAAGACTCTGCTAACTCTTCGATTTTTCTAACTGACACTCCTTTTAGCGCTGTTTCATATCCCACTTTATGCCAATCGCCACCTTGGCAAATATTGCGCTCTTGGGCGACTGTTTGATCGGTTGATTGACAACCACTCAATAAAGCTGCTGCGATCGCAAGCCACATTACTTTTTTCATCGTCTGTCCTTTTAGATTTAGATTGTTGAACTGTTTTCTAAGCGAATAATATTTTTAATGATTTCGATCTGTTCAGTTAATTGATGTAATTCTGGATACTTCAAACTGGCTTTTTGTAGTTGCTCAATGGCCGAAACATAGTCCTGCATATTAATGTACAGCTGTGCCTGACCGAGTAAGGCTTCCTTTTCAAATGCGGGCAGTGCTTGCGCGCGAATGTACATCAACTCGGCCACAATGTTATTTTTTTGTTCGCTGGCCAGCTTTGCATAATTGATCAGGGCATGGCCATTATTAGGGTTCGTCGTTAATGCCAACTTAAAATAGCGCTCTGCGGCCTGGTATTGCTCACGCTTAGCGCTTATTCGCGCCCGATGACTGTAGAGTACACTTTGATCATGCTGCGCAAGCGAATCAATCTGGGCTGATAAATTATCGAGTAAAGTAGAAGCTTGCTGCCACATTTGCAATTGATCTAACCAAATGAGGTATTCATTTACTGTGTCTATGTTCAGCTGGTTGTAGGTTAAGTCTTGTTCGATTAGCTCGATGGCACGATCATAACTTTGCTGCTGTAGATGCAGCTGTGCCGCGGTTTTTAAATTATTCGCATCGGTTTCACCCAATAAAATAGCCATTTCTAAACTCGCTAAGGCCAAGGTATCATTGCCACTATCGAGCGCTAAAATCGCTTGATTGAGCCAAAGGTTTTTATCGTTTGGATGTTTTGCAACCAGTTCGCTTAACAACGCCTGCGCTGCGGGAAACATTTTGGCTTGCGTTAACGCTAAAAAAAGTCCTTGTTGCCATTGCTCTTCATTTGGCTCTAAGCTCAGAGCCTGTTGATATGCTGCCACGGCGCTTAATGGCCCATGCAGGTTTAAATTCAAATAACCGAGTTGACCATAAATCGTGGCATCCATCGCACCAAATGAAATCGCTTTGGCGAAATGTTCACGTGCTTCAGTGTATTTTTCGGTCACTAAATACAATTGCCCTAAATCACGGTGCACGCGCACCAATTGCGGCATTCTTTTTAAAACATTTAAATAATATTTCTCTGCATTTTTATACTCTTCTATCGAAAAGTATATTTGCGCTTTGAGCGTCAGCATGGCAGGGCTCAATTCTAAATCATAAAATTTATTAAGCTCTGCAATCACTTCTTGTTTTTTATCCTCAGCAAGTAATAAGCGAAACTTTTCTGCTATTTCATATTCTTCTGGAGAGACGGACACTTCTCGTTGGCTATAAAAGCCAGAGAAATGAGGGATTTCAAACACCGGCGATTGTAATTTAAGTAAGATGGGCTTTTCTTGCCAAGCATAACTCGGTGACAGTGCTAAACAAGCAATTAAATAGAGTGAGTGAGACAATTTTTTAATCATTTCATTACCTACCGTGGTTGAAATTTAAACCGTAAATGTAAATAGCCTTTACGGGCTTACCATCTTTTTTAGGGACGGAAAACCGTGCATGTTCGACCCAGTTACGAATGGTAATTTCCATTTCAGGATACACAGGGTCAATAATCCGCTGGATAAAAGGTTTGCCTTGCTGATCAATAATTAAAGACACTTTGGTCGCAATTCGTTTAACCCCTCTTTGTGTGACGGATCTGGGCGGAGCAAAGTATTTTGAGAACACCACTTTAGGGACTTTATCAAGGCTCTTTACTTCCATTACGGGGAAATCAGAATCAAGTGTTTTACTAAAGTCTTTCATACTAAATTCAAATTTTGGCAACGATAATTGTGCGACTTTAGGTTGGCCTAAGCTGGGTTTATTACTGTAACTAATGGCCGGACCTGAACCGGCATGAGACAAGTTAATACTCGGCGCCATCGCCTCTGTTGCTGATTGCTTCATTTCTATCATCGGGGGCGGCGGAGGCGGAATGGGAAGGGCAACATCAATTTTACGTACCGTCACTAACTCCTCTTCTTGCTTGGGTGTATTCTTTAACATCAACACCCCAAGACCGAGTGCAGCAGTGAGTACAAGGCTTAAAATCCAAGGTAATATTTTTATTGTTTTGTTCGTCATCTGCGTAAAAAATGAATTCTCAGACGATAGTGAAGCAGACATAATGCTAAGGCCCTAACGTTGCGATACTAACATGACTGATCCCAGCCAATTTTGCTTGATCAATGACTTGTACCAGCAAATCCGTTTTGACTGCTTTATCTGCTTGGATAACCAGCGGTTTTGTATTGCTTTTAGTCAATTGACTCAGAGTGGTTCTAACACCTTTCACCCCAATATTTGTGCCTGCATACATCACTTCTTTATTGGCCGTAATGGCAATTAAAATAACTGACTTTTGCAATTGCTCGGTTGATACTGCACTGGGTTTATCAATATCTACCCCTGTTTCTTTGACAAACACCGTCGTGACAATAAAGAAGATCAATAAAATAAACACCACATCTAATAACGGAGCTAAATCGAGCTCTTGTCCTTTGCTCTGCTCTATCTTGGATTCAATCATGGATTTCATATGCGAGTCACTCCAAAACGTGTCACTTTACTGGTTAGCAAGCTCAGCATCAGTAAACCGGGTATAACAAAAACTAAGCCCAGCTGTGTGGTCAACATTGCCTGTGCGATTCCACCGCTGATGATTTGATCTTCGTCTAAACCTTGCTCGACTGACATACTAAAAAAGGTCACTAATAGCCCACTGATCGTGCCAAGCAAGCCCAATAAAGGTAAAGACGCTAAAATTGTTTTTAAGGTCGGGATCCAATGATGGCAGCGCCCTAACCAGAGCTGATCTTGACGGCTGACAAAACATAAATCGATTAACAGCCCATAACAAACGACTGCCACAATCAAAATGGCCCACACCACTGCATTGGTCAGTAAAAATAAGTAAGGCGTTAACTCCTGAATAATAAACATGCTTAAGCCAACTCTAACTTGCTCAATTTAATCGCATTACTTTCAAGCTTGGCGTTGTAACTTTTGGCTCTACGACTTAATAACGCGCTCATAATTAAAGAAGGGATCGCGACAATGAGACCAAGCTCTGTGGTAATGAGCGCTTCTGATATCCCCCCTGACACAGTGGACGCATCACTGGTGCCAAAGGTATTCATCATCATAAATGTGCTGATCATCCCTGAGACGGTGCCCAGTAAACCGAGTAATGGGGCAATTGCGGCACTGGTTGCGATGGCACCTAAAAAGCGCTCTATTTTATGTTTGTAATCATTTAAATAAGCCACCAGCAAGTCATCTCGTTGCTGCGAAACAGGATGAATAAGCGCAATATCAACCAGCTGCTTTTGTGCACCCGTGACCTTGTCTTCAATTGCTTTTTTAAGGCATTCATTATTGGCTTTGACTGTCTTCAAACGTTCAATGAGAGAGGCATCGATTTTTGGTAAACGTGTCAGTTGTACAGCTTTGAATAACGAAATAATAAACGAGAACACACCGAATAAAATGATCGGAATCGCCCAAGGGCCGCCTTTTTGAACATGCTGCCATAAACTTGCATCTTGCAAGAGTAACTTGTCAGCATTTCCGAGCGTCGGATCAAATAACACCGCTCCGCTTTTGTTGTTATAAAGTGCTGCAATGGCACTGACAGCTTGTTCGTCATATACATCACGATTAATTTGGAGATCTGATTCAAGTGGATTATGCAAAGGGCCGGCAATTTTGTCTTGAGAGTGATAGGCGATCACCGTTGGTCCAAGTGCCAACACATTAAAAGGAGTAAGCCGCCCGCTTTGGTTCACGACATTTTGAGTTTGCCAACTCGGCGATAAGCGTGTTTGCACATCAGCAACAATGTCTCCCAACTGAGTGGCGCTTACTTGAAAGCCTTCTTGGTTACTCAATGCTTGTTTGAGCGCATGATTGGATTCGATGTAGCTTGTTAATAACTGTTTTTGATAATGATCTTGTGATTGCCATTGCTCAACGCGTTTTTTTAATTGCTCTAAACTCAGTGCTTGCTCATCCGCGACACGCTGAATCGTGGCCGCTTGGGTACGCAAGGTAGCTATCTCTCTGAGCTGCTGATCTAATCGAGCGGTTTGCTTTTCACTGCGAGTATTTATTTGTTGTTGAATATTTTCTAGTTGTGCTTGTGAAGATGCAATGCGCTCAATTAAGACCTGTGCAGGCTCATCAGCAAAAGCATTAATCGAGCAAATTAACGCACACGCTGCCGCCATATTTTGAAGCATAGTCATGGTTCAACTCCTACTGAGACAAGGATACAGGTAAACTAAGGTACTGAGCTTGGGTGGGGTTTTCTATCACATGGCGTACAGCCAATAAGGCACTCGCATCAAGTGATAGGTTCAGCTCAGCTTCGGCACGTTCTTTATCAAACCACTGCCAACCCAATTTTTCACTGCGCCCATAGCCAACTGTTTGGCCATCGTCACTCATATACCAGCCCTGCGATAACCCAAGGTAAATTTGCGTAACAAAGATCTCTTGATCATGTTCAAGCTTCATCGATGTGCGATTGATAGCCACTCGTTGGTCAAACTCCGTAGCCAGTTTAAATAAACTTAAAATTCGCTCTAATTTTTCACTATCAGATGCACTGCTCTGAGTCAAAAGCAACATTTTTTCGCGCCATTGTAGTTGCAATGGCGGAGGCAATTGTGGAAGGAGAGAATTTAATGCATCGTGAGCCTGTTGTAATTTAACCGATATAACAGCTTGCTCGTGCTCTAAACGTGTTTGCTCTGTAGTTAATGCTAAGCGCTTTTCGTCAACCTCTGAGTTAGCCTCTTTTACTTGGTTAACACGTTCGAGTAATGCTTTTTTTTCAATGCTGAGTAGCTTTTCTTTTTGTTTTAATTGTTGCTCTTTCGTATTCCATTGGCGCTGTAGCAAACCTTTTTGTTGCTCAATGCTCAACCACTTCTCCATCAGTTGTGTTAATTGAGTGGTGTCAGAATTTGCGACACTTACAAATGACATCGCTGTCAAGGAAATTCCGAAAATGAGGAGTTTCATGGATACATCCTGTAAATAAAGCGTTAACAGTTTTTAGTTACAGTAATCTAGATGGCCAAATGCTGTCAATAGATGAAGTGTAAGTAACAGCCCCAAAATTATTAAACACGCTCATCTTGTGATAATAGGCTTAGCCCAGGGGGTAAACTTTATTTTAGGACGCCAAAAAGTACCATAAACCTGATAGCTTCTATAAAGAACCATCTTAAGGCTTACTTTCGCATGATTTCTGGCATGAAAAAGAGCGGTTCAACCCAAAAATGTTTATTTAAACCAGCTCCAAACGCCAAAAGAAAAGTTTGGAAAAATATCAATGCCCAAAGCAGATTTGATAATGTACAAAAAAAAATGCCAAATAAGGCACTGAAAATAATAAAGCCAGACACAAACAACGCCTGCACCATCAGTGCAAACTGTTTTTCTTGGCGAGAAAGCTCTCGGCGGTTTCGACCAGCAACAGATAAATAACTTCATTTGAAGATGCGCTAATATTTATCTGATAACCAACAGGCTAAATCGGCGTCCCGCTTTGACTCGAGTCTCACTGTCAATTTGTCAAAGTTCTCACCGTTTATCAGTCAAATTCACGTCCCGCCTTTAAGAGGTAAAATAAGCACAGCTGGCCACATTACCAATAAAAAAACACGCCTACAAAAGAAAATAGTTCTCATTTAGATTAAAGTAAGGTATTGTCTACGCAATTGAGAATCATTATCAAATGGAGTGGTTATGCAATCCCAGTTATCAACACAACTGCAAGCACATCAGCAACGCTTACTTGATTGGCAACAATTAATGCAAACTGCCAATAGAGCATTTATAGAACAGCACTACGAGCAAGCATTAGCGACCTATCAAAGTGCAGAGCTAGCTAGCGCCAATCAAATGAGCATGCTACTGAGCCAACCATTAGATGAATCGAGCATTGATACGTTTGCCCATTGTGCTGCAGCTTGGGTTGTGACCATGCATAACATTGCCGATTGCCTCAATGCTCAACAAAATACCGAACAAAGTATCCAACAGCTTTATCACGCCTATGAAGCGATGATGCGACTCACTCTGCATCGCAATACGGATATTGCTGAGATTGCTCGTCGTCAGAGTCGTCGTTGTTATCAACAATGGCTCTTGCACGGGGGGAATCAAGCAAAACCTTCTTCATTCCCGGCGCATCATGCACACACCGTTTTACATTAAAAAGGACGATCATGGCTTACCAATTACCCACGTTAACCTATCAATACGATGCACTTGAACCGCATATTGATGCTCGCACGATGGAGATTCACCATACGCTACACCACAACACGTATGTGAATAACATCAATGCTGCATTGGCTGGCACTGAGTATGAATCGCAAAAAATCGATACCATTTTACTCAACTTTGACTCGTTACCGGACACACTGAAGCCTGTAGTACGTGATCATGGCGGCGGCCATGCCAACCACAGTTTGTTTTGGCAAATTATGTCTCCACAAGGAGGCGGGCTCCCAACGGATGAAATTGCGGTTGCTATTGATAAAGAGTTAGGTGGTTTTAGCCATTTTAAAGACGCATTTACTACCGCTGCGTTAAAACGATTTGGCAGTGGCTGGGCGTGGTTATCAGTCACACCAGAAAAAACGCTCGTCGTAGAAAGTTCGCTCAATCAAGACAGTCCCTTGATGCATGGCAACACGCCAATTTTAGCGCTCGATGTGTGGGAGCATGCCTACTATTTGCAATACCAAAACCGCCGACCCGAATACATTAATGCGTTTTATAACGTGATTGATTGGCAAGAAGTCAATCGCCGTTACCTAGACGCAGTGGCTGCTTAAGCAGCCGACCCGAACTGTTTGGTTTCCCTTGAACCAATAGCAAACAGGCAGTGAATATACTGCCTGTTTTTTTTATCTCTTATAGCCGTTTTTAGGCGTGATAACTGACATGTTGATAAAAACGAACCGTTACATTTTGCTGTGTTGAGGGAATTTCAAGTCTATCAGCTAATCCACGCAGTGCCCCTTCAACGTTATTCATAAACTTGCCATAACCAATATCATTTTTGTCTTCATCACCTGCGGCAATAATAAAGTAAATCGTTTGCACTAATTTATCTTCATGCCAATAACCAAAGTATTGGCTGTCTTGATTGGCTGGATCAAAGCTGATTTTTTGTAGTTCACTATTTTGGTCATTGCGATCAACCTGGCTATTTCTCACTAATGGGATGTGATCATTGGCTACCATGGCGATACGATTGAGATTTTTTGCACCACAAACAGTTAAAAATGAGTCTTCAATATGACGGTATAGTTTGGCATATCCCGTGTCTGATTCTTTTAAAAACCGAGTTTTAATATTGCGTGTCAGTGGGATCCCAACTGTCACATACGTCATTTCGCTATGCGTATTGGGTAACGCACATGCTCTGGCTTGATAACGAGGCGCTAAACTGCGTAATTTGTAACCATAGCTTTCTTTGTTTCCCTTAGCATTCGCGAATAAATCATAGGTTAAATGCTGATGATCACGAATTTTTATCACTGTTGGGCAATGAGCTAATTCGGCTTTAAACAGACCAATAACTTTGGTGACTCGACGATGAAAATCAGCGGCATGCGAACGAAGCTCATCTCCTGTCGCTAAAAATACGATGCGAATTTTTCTCGCCTGATGACCCGGCTCAGTTAAACACGTATGTGACTCATGATGTTTTGGATTATAAAAAAACAACACCTGCTTTTTTGTTTGTAAACAATACGACTCTTCATGAAAACGCACAATCGGCAGTTTATCATTGGCTAAGATATGGACATTGTGAAGTGCATTTTCTTCACATAAGGTAAACAAAGTGTCAGAAATTTTCTGATAAGCCTCGCTTAGACTTGAAAAATGGTTGTAGAAGAGTTCATCGAGACGAAACTCTGCCAAAATATATTGGTTTGAACGCGCGTTGCTTGGGATATAAACACGATGCTGACTTTGAGAGGCCATGACTATTCCTTTAAAAATACATGAATAAGAAACCTGAACGCAGGGTCATTGCAGATTAGGTAATGGCGTCAGTGTATGAGCAAATTACGACGGTTTTATTGCGCTAGAACAAACTTATAGCCTAATAGTGATAAAAAAGGTGAAGCGTCATGCGTCCATGTAGCTTCACCTCTTGATTAATTCTGATTGCATCAGGCTGCTGATGCTTAAAATCGATACGCAACCCCGGATGAAAGCGTAAATGTCTCTAAATCGCCCATCCCAGTGTATTCGTAGCTCACTTGTAAGGCTAAGCCCGAATCCCATTGGTACTGCCAGCCAGCTTGTGAAATCAGGCCTATGCCGTCTTGTGACGCAACTTTTACCCCTGATTTGGCAATTTCATAATCATAGAAGTGCCCACCAATACGAACAAAAATACTATTGCGCTCACTCAGCGGGTATTGGCCTCGCACAGAAAGTGCATAGTTTTGATAATCGAGTTGGTTGGCATTTAAGTTAAACAGCAACTCATTATTTTGGTTACATTCATAACGATGGTCATTGATTCGGTCGCATTCCCAATCATCTGCCTCCATGCCTGCTTTTATCCCTGCTTCAAGCGCCAGCTCAGGCATAAATTGATAACGATAAAAACCATAAACCGCCACCACACCATCGCCATCCTTGTTCGAGCCTTTATATTCTGCTGCACCGACGGACACAGTCCCGCCTAAACTATGCGGGGTTTTGTTTTCCATTTTTGCATGTGCGCTTGCACCAGACAGCATTAACAATGCTGTGCTAATCAACGTTCTTTTAAACATGTTCATCATCCCTAGTTACGGTAAAAAGTTCTCGCAGGCAGTGTAAGCTTTGTTGCTGATTTAAACTGTCAGTAATCTGTAGGCAATTGTTAGTGAATGTAAGTTAGCTGTTCTGATATCAACACATTTTGCACCGTTGACGCCTACACTTAACGACAAAGATCTTAGCTAGAGCACTCATGAAATCTCATCAACAAAAACGACTCGTCATTATGTCTCTTAGTGCCACTTTGTGTCTTCTGAGTTCGTTAAGTGTGTATTTTAACTGGTTTAGTGCCCTCGATAACGCGTTGTTTGATTGGCAAAGCACCTTAATTCAATCAGAGTTAAAAAGTGACGAGGACATTGTGGTCATTGCGATTGATGACCTGAGTTTAAATGCCATGACCCCCATTGCTGGGCGTTGGGTTTGGCCAAGAAGTGTCCATGCGGAACTGATAGAAGGACTACAACCTTACGCTGTTCAAGCCATTGCATTTGATATTTTATTTATTGAGCCTGATATTTATCGCCCTGATGACGATCACTACTTTTATGAAGTATTGCAACACAGCCCACATGTGTTTTTACCGATTTTGGCTTTGCAAAGTCAAAGCCCTTTAGATAAACCTTTACACGAACTGACAGCCAATTTACCGCTATTTGCGACTCAGCCTTCAGCTCATTCACCAAATCATACGTTATTGTGGCCTACCCATTTTGACGTGAGCAAACAACGCTTAGGTGCAATCAATTTATTAAAAGATAGCGATGGTGTCGCCCGCCATTACGCATTGATTCATCCACTCAGCAATTGGCAAATCACGTCGTTGCCTGCGGCTATTTTAACCTATCTCAACGTCGAGTTACCGTCAGAAAAAACGCTCCGTTTACAGTGGCGAGGCAATCAGAATACGCCCTACAAAACATTCCATTACAGTGCAGTTTATCAAGCAATTTCTGAACAAAATGATGCTTATTTGCAGCAATTTAGTGGTAAAACAATTCTGATTGGCACAACATCAGCTGGCTTATACGATGCCCGCCATGTGGCCGTCAATGATAACTTACCGGGTATTTATATTTTAGCCACTGTGCTCGATAATATTTTGCATCAACATTATTACCAATCTATTTCTGGGCTTTGGATTAATGCATTATGTGTGTGCTTCATCTTTATGATGGCGCTCATTTATGGGTATTGTACGACCTATTCACAGCAAATAATTCGTGCTTGCCTATTGGTGAGTCTGATTTTGACGTTAGGCTTTTACACCTCCTTGTGGCTACTCAAACTCAGTATCTATGTGGCAAGTGGCACTGTAATGGCTCACACCTTACTGACCTTAATTTTATTCTGTGTGGTATTTGGATACATGGAATACCTCAGCCGGGCAAAAGCACAGCTATTATTTGGGCGGTTTTTAGATCCGAATGTGGTGAAACAATTATTAGATGAGGGAAAATTTAATACTGAGCAATTAAATCAAAAAAAGCAGGTTAGTATTTTGTTTTCGGATATACGTAACTTTACGACGTTATCAGAAATGCATGACGCTAACACAATATTAAATTTGCTCAATCAATACTTTAAGTCTCAGGTAAATGTCATTTTCGAACAACATGGTACGCTCGATAAATTTATTGGCGACTGTGTGATGGCTTTTTGGGGCGCACCGGTGGATGATCCTCGGCATGCGATTCATGCCGTGCATACCGCACTCGCCATGGAACGTAATTTATTGGCATTTCGAGCGTCACAGCCTGCTGCTTTTCAACAACTTGAAATTGGTATTGGCATTCATTGTGGTGACGCAATTGTAGGATTTATCGGCACTGAGCAGCGCGTTGACTATACTGTGCTTGGTGACAATGTCAATTTGGCCAGTCGCATCGAAGGGCTCACCAAAGATCACAATCGGATTTTAGTGTCCGAGCAGATCATGATGTTAGCCCGCAGTGAATTTACCTTTGAATATCAAGGCGAATTTAGCGTCAAAGGTCGACATGAAACTGTCAAACTCTATACACCTATTAGGAGTTTACCATGCTCAGAATCCCCTTAGTGGCTGCCTGTTTGTACCTATTCAGCTTCCCCCTTGTGGCGCAGATGCAACAAGGGGACACAGTCAAAGAGACCCCGGTTCATCAAGCAGCCACGATTAGCAGCCCAGTAATCAGCCACCTACCCGCAGACACACCTATTACCATATTGCAACGCCAACGAGCGTGGTACCACGTATCCCAACAAACCTCGCTCAACGGCTGGGTCAAAATGCTCAATGTGCGATTTGCCACCAGCCCAAAACGAGCGGGTGAAGTTGGGCTCGGACAATTATTACAATCCGTATCAGGGGTGCGCTCCACAGAATCCACCGGGATCAGAGGGTTTGATGCCGAATCGCTCAGTAATGCAGTGCCCAATCCAAGTGCAGTGTTACTGCTTGATGGATTCGTTATTACTTCAGCGCAGCAACACGCTTTTGTTAAACAAGGCCAATTAAAAGGTGCTAAACCATGAAACACTCACTCCCGTTGACACTGTTCGTTGCTTGCCTAATGCTGAACGGCTGTAATGCAACAGGACTTAAGATTGGCAGCCTTGATGTTGGCGCGTTAGTTAATAGCGGCACGGCACTGTGGGATGCTCACCAGATTGATGAACCTCAAGAAATTCAATTGGGCAAAAATATGGCCGCCGCATTACTCGGCACGCGTCCCCTATCTGACAATCGCGATCTGAATATTTACGTTAATCAAATCGGAACATTACTCGCCAGTCATTCAGAGCGTCCTCACCTGCCTTGGCGGTTTGGCGTCATTAATTCCAGTGCGATAAATGCCTTTGCCGCTCCAGGTGGCTATGTGTTTATCACCACCGCGATGTTGACAGAACTCAATGATGAAGCTGAATTGGCAGCGGTATTAGCCCACGAAATCATCCATGTTACGGCTATGCATCATCTCAAACACTTGCAAGATCATGCCTTGCGAAATGCGTTAACCGACACAGCGTTTGTTTCTGCTCAAGCCTATCAAAGTAATACTGGTGCTTCTTCATCTGAACAACAATATCGGCAATGGGCTCAAACAATTACTGAGTCCGCCCATGAACTTTATACCCAAGGTCTCAGTCGAGATGATGAGTTTTCGGCCGATCAACAAGCACTAACTTTGTTAGTCAAAGCTGGCTATGATCCATTTGCCATGTTAGCTAATTTACAGCGCCTTTCGGCAATCGCACCTGATGATTCTGCTTTAGCTTTGTTATATCAAACTCACCCAACACCGGATGAACGCTTACTTTATCTTGCAAAAGATGTCGCGCTATTTGAAACGCAAACAGGTCAAAGTTTAGCTGCACGCTTTGAGCAGACTGTGCGTCCGAAACCTTAACCAAGCTCGCATCAAAGAGGCCTAAGGCTAATGCCGATCAGTTAAGTAACAGATCGGTTGACCGATCAAAATGATCATGCAAAATCCGTAATCAGGTAACTGATTACGGATTTTTTTGTGAATATAGAACAAGCTCTGCATACAACTTTTGAAGAAAGCACTCGCTACCATACATTTGAAAAACTAAATGAAATACTATCGCCAGAAATAATCGAGCAAGGCTTCCAACAAGCAGGCATAGCTACACTTAGAAAGCGTCGGTTGCCATTAGAAGCTGTGCTGTGGTCAGTCATTGGTATGGCATTGTTTCGTAAAGAATCTGTCTGGAATATAGCAACTAAATTAGACATTATGCTACCAGGAAAAAATCAGTTAGTTGCACCTAGCGCGATGGTTCAGGCGCGTCAGCGGTTAGGTGAAGAATCGGTTAAACAAGTATTTAATAAAGCTGCCAAAGCTATGTACCATGAGGAAGAGTTTGAAACGTGGTGTGGCTTGAATTTATTGGCTGTTGATGGCGTTGTTTGGCGAACACATGACTCACCAGAAAACCGAGAGGCTTTTTCATCAGCCAACAATCAATATGGTGACACGGGCTTTCCACAAATTCGAATGGTTTGTCATATGGAACTTACCAGCCACCAGCTTATTACGAGTGAATTTGATAATTATAAAACCAATGAAATGAAGCTTGCTGAGCGCCTAATCGATAGAACGCCAAACCACTCAGTAACGATGTTCGATAAGGGGTATTATTCGCTTGGCCTGTTAAACCGATGGCACCAGGCTGGTGAAGAAAGACACTGGTTGATTCCCGCACGGTCAGATTTACAATATGAGGTTATCTCAACTGCTGGTAAAAACGACCAACTTATTTCGCTTCAAACTACTAAGCATGCCCAAAAGAATTTCTCGGATGTACCAGAGGTTATTGAAGCGAGACTAGTGAGTAAAACTATCAAGGGTAAGACCTATCGAATATTAACCTCTATGACAGATAGGTTGCGTTTCCCAAATAGTGAAATCGTAGATTTATATTGCCATAGATGGGAAATCGAACTTGGTTATCGAGAAATAAAACAAACGATGCTAGATAGTTCATACCACTTGAGAAGTAAACGCCCTGACATGGTTAGACAAGAAATATGGGGCGTACTTTTAGCGTACAATTTAATTCGACGGCTGATGACGATGGCTGCAACGCCTCAAGGGTTATGGCCTAACGAGCTGAGTTTTTCGAGCTGCTCTATGGCAGTAATCCAATACTTCTCCTCAATATCAATTATGAGCCCTGGGAATATTCCCATGCATTGGGAACATTTACTTAAAACTCTCGCCCTATTCAGATTGCCCGCAAGGAGGGAAGATAGGCGATACCCACGGTGCATAAAACCGAAGCCATCGAAGTATCCTAATAAAAAGAAAAATGCCAGTCAGCTTAACTGACTGGCATTAGGCCTAAGGCCTCTTTTCTTCGTCGAGGAGCTGCCGATGCTGCACTGACAAATGCGCGTTTAAATATGGGGCTTCTTTAAGCAAGGCTTTTAAGCGTTCAGCTGCCTGTATTGGCTTATTTTCAGCCAACAGCGTATCCACTTCAGCAAGAGAATCTGCATCTTTAGCTGAAAGCTCAAGTGTTTTAATATCTTGGATTTTTTCTTCTTGAAGCGCTCGGGCGCGCGATACAGGGCGCACTGCCTGCTCTTTTTTTAGCCGTAATGGCTCATTGAGTTCTCGAAGTGGCGCTTCAAGTTGAAGGGTTTCTAAAGTTGGTTTGCTCTGCTTGATTTGTCCGGCCTCATCTAAGGCTTCGTTGATTTGAGGCAATATCTGAGAAGGGGCTTCATCGGCGACGTGTGGCTCTTGGTGAAATACCGGAGTGTTTTGCCAATAGAGTAAAGCAACGAAAACCATCGATGCCACAGCCGATACGGGGGTAAACCAAGAACGAGACAGTGTTTTTAAAAACGAAGCCGTTCCTTGTTCGGCTGGAGCCGTTTTAAGTGCAGCTTTAGCTTGGCGTAAAATAGCCTGATCCAATTCAGGTGAAGGCATTTGTGTTGCACCTTGCCGATACAAAGCGGTGACTGCGTCATCCGTTAGTTTATTGCCCATAATCCGCTCCTAATTTATTGACCAAACAACGCTTCAATTTACTCATTGCATAGCGAATACGGCTTTTTACACCCTCAGGTAATTCGCCAATGATCTGTGCAATTTCACTGACACTCAGTTGCGCTTCATGCCTGAGTAAAAAGGCTTCTTTTTGTTCCAAGGGCAATAACGAAAGACAACCTTTTAGCATCTCAACGTGTTGATCTGTTTCGACTCGGTCACTGTTCGAAGGTTCATAGGCGACCAATTCAATCACATTACTGACCTGTTCCTCTGGGACCATCGACGCGACACGTTGAGTTTGTACCTTTTTTCTTCGCATTGCATCTATGAGTAGATGTCTGGCTAATTGATAGAGCCACGTTGTAAACTTAGCCGTAACTTGATAGGCACTGCGTGCTTTGATGATTTTATTCCACAGCTCTTGAAAGAGCTCCTCAGCCAAATGATGATCATCACATTGACGAGCAAAAAAACGAAACACGCTGTTTTTGTGTCGACGATATAATTGCTCAAACGCCTGTATATCGCCTTGACCATACTGCAACATCAGTGCCTCGTCTGATTGCGGATGTATCATTGAGTGTGTTGCTCCTGTCATCATATTATTGTTGCAACGCGTCAGCGTTTCGAACTAGTTGGACAAATTCACTGCGGTAGCCAAAGGGGTCGACGCCTTTGTTTGCCTTGGCCAATTCAATACAAGCTTGATACTGCCACTGCCCCGTATATTTTGCACCCTTTAATAACTGAGCAAATCCTGCGACGGCAGCGGCAAACTGAAAGTCTGAACTTGCTTGCGAAAAGTGCGATTTTGCTTCTTTGGCAAAAATAGCGTGGCTCATTAGTTTGCTGGTATCACTGTTTGGCGCTTTGTAGCGTAACTTTACAAAGGCCAGTTCATTGTGCTGCGCTGAAAAGTCTGAAGCGCTCGACATTGACTGCTTAGAAGCGGAATAGCGTAAGTCATCAATTTGTTTAGCTGTTGAGTTGGCAAGTGTAATTTCATACAACGCCGTTACAGTATGACCTGCACCAAGCTCGCCTGCATCCACTTTATCATTATTAAAATCTTCCGTTGCTAACAGACGATTTTGATAGCCAATCAGACGATATTCAGCAACCAAGTGAGGATTAAACTCTACTTGAATTTTTACATCTTTAGCTATGATCTGCATACTGCTGCTAAGCTCATCTACCAGCACTTTTCTTGCTTCATTAATAGTATCAATATAGGCATGCTGCCCATTACCTATATTGGCCAATTGCTCCATTAAACCATCATTGTAATTACCTTGACCAAAGCCTAAAGTCGTTAAAGCTATGCCCGATTTTCGTTTCTCTGCCACGAGACTTTTTAATTGTTCAATCGATTTCACCCCGACATTAAAGTCACCATCAGTGGCCAAAATCACGCGATTAATGCCCCCTTCTTTAAACTGTTTTTGAGCAATTTGATACGCCAGTTCAATCCCTTGACCCCCATTAGTTGACCCACCAGCACTGAGCTTATCTAGAGCATTAATGATCGCAGCTTGATCATTGCCTGCAGTCGCATCGAGCACAACACCCGCCGCGCCGGCATAAACGACGATTGCCACCGAGTCATCATTGTCGAGCTGTTTGGTAAGCATAATTAAACTCTGCTTGAGAAGTGGCAGTTTATCGACCGAATTCATTGAGCCCGAAACATCCAGTAAAAAGACCAAATTGGCTGCTTTTAGCTGAGATTTATCGATTTCATACCCTTTTATCCCTATTTTCATAAGCTGGCGATGTATATTCCAAGGCGCAGGTGCCACCTCACTGTGGACGTTGAATGGTAAATCTGCAGATTCCGGAGCAAGATATTGATAGTCAAAATAGTTAATAAATGCTTCTTCTCTGATCGCATCACTTGGCGGACGTTGTCCCATTTTTAACCAGCGCCGACTATTGCTATAACTGCCAGTGTCGACATCAATAGAAAAAGTCGAAACAGGCTCTACGCTTACTTGCTTAACAGGATTTGGCAATGACGATAAATAACGTTCTTGATTCTCTGGCAGCGTCAAATTCGGCGGCATTATCGGTGTTGGATGAATGGGGATTGGCATAGGAGGGTACAAAGCTGCCATTCGTTTACGCGTTTGTACACTCGTAGGAGCGGGGGCACTTTGCACGGGTGCCATCAATTGCCCATCAGCTGAGTGCCGATACTCCAAACTGCGTACAGACAGTTCACTCAATACTTGCTCCGATTTTTTTGGACTTTCTGCCGCCACTTTAGGCAACTCTTTTATCGGCTGATTTTGGCGGGTTTCTTTTTCTGGTTCAGATATGTCTGCGCGGTTACAACCAACAATGGAAGATAACGTTAACGCGATGAGTAAACCCATACGCAATGTGGGTACTTTTCGAATAATCAGTTTTTTCTTGGTCATGGGCGAATACACTCTAATTAACAAACATTATCTCTATAAACGCAGCACCTAATTAAACGGGGTTAACTATTTGAACAATATTTTCAGTAAATGAAATAACAGCTGAAAAATTTGTTTATTACACCGTATTACCACTTCTTGTTTAACTAACGTTGTAGACTAGACTTGAGAGAATAATAAAAAGTGACTGTTCAGTCATCACAACGACGAATTAGCATTTTTAAAATTCTGTTAGGAAATGTATGCAAGGAAGCACCCCAAAAGAGAGCGAGCAACAAACAGCTTTTAATTCAATCAAATTAAGAGATCGCTTAACCTCAGCCATGTTGCTGCAAATGTCTATTCGTTTAACTCTGATTGTAGTGCTCGTGTCAGCTGCTACCTATTGGCATATCACCACCATTTATGAGGGGCAGGTGGTTGAAACACTAGACAAATACATTAAAGAGCGCAGCGAAAAAGAAAGCGCTATATTTCAATTGGCGGCCGATAATCATGACACAATAAAACAACGTTTTCTCCTTGCCTATCAAAGTGGCCGTAATGTCAGCGACGCAGAATTTAATCAGTATTTTGTTAAACAAGACGATGGGACCACTCGTTTATTAACAGATGCTTTTTATGGTTTAGCTTACAACCATGGCGATCAACTTGAACACTTAACAGGTTTTGTTGGCCCTCAAGCACCAATTAATGACCAAGTATTTCGAAATAAATTAAATATCGCATATCACTTAATGGCGCAATACGGCCCAGCTTGGGTCAATCGCTTTGAGAGTGTGTACATCACCATGCCAGAAAACGTGGTGATCATTTACTGGCCAGGTTTGCCTTGGGCGATTAATACTCCAGCTTCTCTTGAAGTCACTCAAGAGCCGTGGTTTAGTATTGTTATGCCAGAAAATAACCCTGAACGCATCCCTGTTTGGACAGATTTATATTATGACTCAACGGCAAAAGATTGGATGGTTTCCTTAGAAACGCCTGTCGACTTGAATGGCGAAAACCTGATCAATATTGGCCATGATATTTTATTAAAAGACTTACTCGAACGGATCATTCATGAAAATTTAGAGGGTGCGTACAATTTTATGGTAAACCAAAAAGGCCAATTAATTGCTCACCCCGATATCGAAACCACCTTAAAAAACAGCCCAACTGACTACGCGTCCAAACTTAATCCCACCGGAGCATTAGGTGAAGCAATCAAAGCGATACAGCAAGAGTTTAAGGGTGAAAATACCATTATTTTCAATGAATCACTGCAAGCTTGGCTAGCCATTGGCCCCATAAAAGGCCCGCAGTGGTTATTAGTCACTGTGTATCCTGAAGATTTAGTCATGCAAGCGGCGCGCTCCACGGCAAGATTTGTTCTTATTATTGGCTTAGTGTCGCTCATAGTCGAAATGCTGATGTTATATGTCGTGACACTCAATAAAGTTGTGCGGCCTCTTAAAATGCTCGGCGAAGCCTCTGCCGAGATTGGTAAGGCAAATTATCAGCTCGTGGCCAATGGCCTCATTAAGTTACCCAATGATCGCAAAGATGAAGTTGGGATCTTAGCCAATGCATTTAAAGAAATGGCGACCCGTCTGTTTGACTATCACAATACCTTAGAGCACAAAGTCGCAGAGCGAACGACAGAGTTAGTCGAATCGCGTAAAAAGGCGGAGTCTGCCAGTAAAGCCAAGTCTAATTTTCTTGCCCACATGAGCCACGAAGTACGCACGCCAATGAATGCCATCATTGGCTTAAGCCAATTGATGCTCAAAACTAAGCTTAACAAACGTCAGCGTGACTTTATGGAGAAAGTGCTGTCTTCATCAGATGTATTACTCAATACCCTCAATGATGTTTTAGATTACTCAAAAATCGAAGCCAATAAACTAACTCTAGATTACGTGTCTTTTGATTTACGGGATGTCTTACGCAGAGTCACCAATATCAGTGCGTATAAAGCGCAATGTAAAGGGGTTGAATTATTACTCGATATCGATAAAAAAGTGCCTTTTTTATGGGTTGGTGACCCAATCCGCCTAGGGCAAATACTGATCAATCTTGCAAGTAATGCCGTAAAATTTACCGAACAAGGCGAAGTCATAATTCGTGTAAAACTGCTCGCTCAACAAGGTCAACAGCACACTTTACGTTTTAGTGTAATTGATACTGGCATTGGCATAGATCAGGAGCGAATCGACCAACTTTTTTCACCTTTTATTCAAATGGACTCCAGCATAACCCGAAAATATGGAGGTAGCGGATTAGGCTTAGCGATTTGCCGTCAGCTGACTGAATTGATGGGCGGGCGAATTTGGCTCGAAAGCAAGCTCAATGTCGGAAGTCAGTTTCATTTCACCTGTAAATTAACCATCAATGAAGATGATCCCATCCACGTTTGGCCAAAACAAAGCCGACTTAAAGGCAAACGCGCCCTCATCGTCGATGATAACGCGATGGCCCGTGAAGTACTCGCTGATATTCTCGATTCATTGAGTCTGCAAGTGACCCGAGTCGCTGATGGCTATGCCGCTCTCGATGAATTAGAAAAAGCCAGTCAGAAAAATACCCCCTATGATGCCGTTTTCTTAGACTGGAATATACCCGGTCTGAATGGTGTTGAGACCGCAGTGCGCATCGCCAGTAATCCAAAAATCACCTTACCCGCTGCGATGCTGATGGTTACGGCCTATGATGTCGACAAGTTTGAATCTGATGCACATGATGCCAATATCAAAAAAATCATTGCCAAGCCCGTAGACGCTTCTTCTATCCATGATTCGCTGATGGAAATTTTCTTTCAAGAAAAGGCACCCAGCACAGCGCTTGAAAAACGCGAGCTTAACTTAAAATCTAATCTAGATTTAAGCGCTTTAAGAGGCAAACAAGTATTGATCGTCGATGACAGTATTTTAAATCGTGAGGTCGCGACTGAATTTTTGAGTGACGTAGGGATTGTCGTCACCACTGCAAATAATGGGCTTGAAGCACTAGAAAAAGTGATGCAACAAGCCTTTGATTTAGTCCTGATGGATGTGCAAATGCCTATAATGGATGGATTAAGTGCCACTGCAGAAATCAGAAAAAATGCCAATTTGGCTCACTTGCCCATCATTGCTATGACCGCGCACGCATCTCCTGATGACTATAAACGCAGCTTAGATGCTGGCATGAATGACCATTTGAATAAACCCATAGATCATCAACTCCTTTATTTAACTATTACTCGCTGGATTGATGCCAGCGCCACGCTAAATCCTTTAAGTGCCGATGCTCCGATAGAATTTTCTCCTTACAATGAAACGGTTTGCTCTGATACATCAACACAATCTAACAATATCTGTCCCATCCAATTATCTGGCTTTGATACGCAATTTGGTCTCGAAAAACATCAAAACAAAATCGATCTCTACCTTAAAATGCTGACGATGTTTCACAACGAGTACCAGTACTTCGCACAGCAAATAGATAGCCTGCTCAAAATTCATGACTATGAATCTTTACATCGTTTTTTCCACACAGTTAAATCATCGGCAGCCAGCTTAGGTGAGCTCACACTCAGTGACCAAGCAGCTCAATTAGAGCAACAAAGTTTATCGCTTATAGAAGCCACCAATGAGTGTGACTTTGCACAATTTAACGCAACGCTCGCAGAGTTTTGTAAACAGTTTAATCATGCCATTGATGTTTTGACTTCTTTGCCAGATCGGAATTCTAAATTCAATCCCGCCCCAAAAACAGTAGATAACCAGCAAGATATTCAACAAATCATTTCCCAACTAAATCACTTTTTAGACGATGATGATGCCGCCGCAGAGCATTTGATAGAAAAGTTAAAAAATACCAGCCTTGGTGCTGAACATCAGGATGTGATTGATAAAATTTCAGCTAATATTCAAGAAATTGACTATCAAGCTGCCAGTCTGCACCTACAAGAACTAACCAGTAAAATGAAGGAATATGGGGTATAAATATGGATAACTCGCATCAACCACGCTCTGACCATAATCATTTAGAAATGCAGGCTGAGTCCAGTCTCACAATCGATGATACCAAAGACCCTTTTTCTTTAATGGACAACGATCCTGAGACTATTTTGATCATTGATGATGCCAAAGACAATCGCACTTTGCTCTCTGAATTATTGATGCCACAAAGAAAAATTATTTTGGCAAAAGATGGCGCTCAAGGACTCAGTCTTGCTCTAAAACACATTCCCGATTTAATTTTACTGGATGTAATGATGCCTGGGATCAGTGGCCACCAGGTGATCCGCTCTCTCAAAAGCGATGAGCGCACCATGCATATTCCAGTTATTTTCATTTCAGCTAAAATTTCCGCCGATGATGAAAAATATGGCTTAGATCTGGGAGCTGTTGACTACATCAGCAAACCTTTTCATCCTGCAATTGTAAAAGCGCGAGTCAAAAATGTTTTACGCGAACAACGCAATAAGAAGCTACTCGAAAAGCTGGCGTTGGTTGATAGCCTCACTGAAATTTATAACCGTCGTTTTTACGAACTTGATATTCGCAAAGTTTGGAATGCTTGTCGTCGTGATGAAAAACCCGTTTCAGTTGCGCTTATCGATATCGATTTTTTCAAAAGCTACAATGATGAATATGGCCATTTAAGCGGAGATGATGCCCTAAAAATGGTGGCACAACATATTAAACAGCAACTAAAACGTCCCCATGACATCATTGCCCGCTATGGCGGAGAAGAATTTGTTGTTGTTTTACCTGACACCCAGCGAGATGATGCGCAGCGCATCATGACTGAGATTTGTTTGTCAGTCGAGCAATTGGAGTTAGCACATTGCTCTTCAGCCATTTCCCATTACATCACTATCAGCATAGGAGGAGCCACGATCACACCCCAAGACGAAATCAGTCATGAAGGATTTGTAAAACAGGTCGATCAATTTTTATATCAAGCAAAAGCCCAAGGACGAAACCGCGTCTGTTGGCAACCTTAAAAAGAGTGAAACCACTGCTTTTAAGGTTGTTCCTTTACTCTAATCGCTTTGTTTAACGCCTTTTTCAGCTTGCAAATCAAACGCTTCTGGTTGAGAAATATCATGTAAAAACGCTTCTAACGTACTACTTTGTCTATCCCACAAACAGTACAAATGCACATAATGCCGATTGACCCTTTCAGATCCAACCATCACTTGCTCTTGTGCTTCGCATAATGAATATTTAAAACTAATAGCAGCATTGGTGCGACGAAACACCAAACATAAGGAAAACTGTGAACGGTGTAACCAAATATCAATGCCATCACGCTGGCGGATCATCTGTGCTAACTCGGTCATTTTTTGATGCAATGCAATCGCCATAGTAAGCGACTTAACCGCTCGAGACTGTAATTGCGCGTATCCCGCTTTGCCCAGTAAAGACCAAAGTGTTAATGCCGCCAACCCATTTCGAGACCCGGCGAGTGTTGAGTCTGCCGCACCTGTGTAGTCAGGGTTATTCATGGTAGCCAAATACTTTTGCTTACTCATATAAATACCACACGGTGTCGGCGCACCTAAAAATTTATGGCCACTGGTGACAATCGAGCTGATATAGGGCAAGTTAAAATCAAACTCAGGAAATTTCGCCCCATATTCTGCAAAATTATCCTGATTAAGCGCCCCCGACTTCATCGCCATATTAATAAATGGCATGAAAGAAGCTCCTAGTGCACCATCAACATGAATCCAATAACCTTGGCGAATATCAACATCACCAGAGTTATCACCAAAGCACACTTCTCGATTTACCAAACCATACCTGATAAAGATATCTTTAAGTGCTTTGTAAACACCTGGAATATCATCATACGCCCCTTTAAACGTGGTGCCATAGTTTAAGACGATCAGGATTGGGTGTTCTTTTTTCGCAAAAAACTCTACTAGTAGAGTCAGTTTATCAATATCTATCCGACCTGAGCCTAGTTGCCCGGTCCCCAACTCAACTGGCTGCTCCGATGGCACATGCCGCGGCCACGGACCCCCAAGCGGGCACTCGTGAGGATACAGCTCAGATCCTACATCGTAAAATGAAGCCACATTCATCGCATGAATTGCTTTGGAAATTGAATAATGCGTATCATCAGAGAAAAATGCGATTGGCGTATAATAATTGGGGTTACTTTTTCGTTTGGTTGATTTCACTAAATGATGATCATGCTGATCTACCACTAAACGATAACCCGACAAGTAATCTCGCGCATTTAATATCGCATATAAATTGCCTTCCGTACTGCCCATACTCATGACATACCCCCAATAACTTTCTGGGTGACCTGAGCGCTGTGATGGCCAATCAGCCCGCCACACCGAGGCATAAAAATCCAACACCGCTCGCTCTGCGGCTTTGCTATTGAGAGTAAAGAAACCATTAGTGAAAGGATCACCCAAGTTATTCACCATGGTATTCATTGCAGGAAACACATCACTATAGTCAGTGTTCACCACTATTTGATAACCTAAAAAATGTGTTTTTTGTTGTGCTAGGTAGGCTAATAGCTGCTGTTGAGTAGCTGTTTGCTCTTGTTGTAATCCCATAGCAGGCAACTGCATTGACAAATCATTGAGCGCATTTAATTGATGATAAAAATACTGATTTTGCTGCTGATAGACTTTGACTGGATCGGCACTGGGTGGAGTGACGAGCAGCTCGCCATTTAGGCTATAAGCTAACTCCGGAATTTGACTGATCCAAGGGTGAGACGCTTGGCCAAAAGCAATATTGACGTTACTTTTTTTATCGACATACATAAAAACATCATCCTTGTTACTGACCACTTTTTCAGTACCCAGCGTTAATTTTCCTGCTCTAAAATGTAGTCAATCGATTGCGGTTTGACAATATTAAACACTGCTATCGAATATTAATATTTCAGATATAAATTAACTGGTTAGATTCTGCTTACTTCACGCACATCACTATTTTTGATACCTTGGTTGAAGTTGATCAGCTGTTCGAGGGAAATAAATATAATGCTCGAAGTAAAATGCGCACTATTGGATCAAAACCCTTTTTTTAGATAGGACCATAAACCGAGCCATCACTTTATCAACCGCTATTACCATTACTAACATGAGAGATAGTAACCATAAAGATATTTCAAACACGGCTTTCATGTGAACCATGTAATGTCTGTGATTGAAACCAACAAAATTAAAAACGGCGCGACAAGATAAAGCGATAAGCATGCCATCGGCAACTCGAGTTATTTTCTCTCCTAGGACATATTTTTATACCTAATCTGAAAAAATCAGACTACAATCGCGAAAACTGTGTTTTTCTTAAATAGTAACTTTAAACTTAATCAGCATAATCAATAAGTTGCATAAAAACCAAGGCGTTTTGGCATGAATATTCTTTTTTTAATGTACCCGTGGGATCGCGTTGAGCCTGAAACAGACTCAACCTTGCGATTAATCCATGAATGTGTCACACGCGGCCATACAGTCGCCATCGCAACCACTAGCAATTTAACGATGCGGGACACTGAAGCAAGCGCATTTTGCCAACTATTTAAAAAAGATGTGGTACCGACCAATATCGTCAGCTTTTATAAAAAAGCGCAGTTTTCCCAAGCTCGATTACCACTGGCAGGGTTCGACACAATTATTATGCGCGTCAACCCGCCACTTGATGTCATCGCGTTAAACTTTTTAGATTCTGTTCGTGATGATGTGTTTATTTTTAACGATATCGATGGCTTACGCGTCGCCAACAATAAGCTCTATACAGCATCATTTAATGACGTGAATAACACTTTTATCCCAGTCACCCATGTCTCAAAGTCTCCGACATATTTAGAAGAAGTATTACGCGATTCTCCCAACGATAAAATGATTATGAAACCTCTCGATGGTTTTGGTGGTCAAGGCGTCATTTTAGTCGAAAAACATGCTCAAAAGAGTTTTCACTCGTTGCTCGAGTTTTATATCAACAGTGGCGAAGGGGGCAATTACGTTATTTTACAAGAATATGTTGAAGGTGCAGAACAAGGCGACGTGCGTATTTTAATGCTCAACGGTGAGCCGATTGGTGCAATGAAACGCATACCTGCTGAGGGGGATGTGCGCTCGAATGTCCATGCAGGCGGCAGTGTAGTCAAGCATGTGCTGAGCAAACAAGAAAAGGCCCTGTGCAAACACATTGGCCCTAAATTGGTGCGCGATGGTTTATTTTTTGTCGGCATCGATGTCATTAACGAAAAGCTCATTGAAGTGAACGTACAAAGTCCTGGCGGCATTGTCCGTATCAATAAACTCAACAACACCAAGTTACAAAGAAAAGTCATTGATTTTGTTGAGAATGTAATAAATGCGCGTGAAGCTTTAAGCCAACGTAAATCTGAATTTAAACAAGCGATCCAAGATGCTCATACTATCTGAACAAGAAGCCATTGCATATATCAACCAAGGGCGCTGCTTTCATGCGCTCGTTGAAGGTGCTTTTTCATTAAAAATTGATCAATACAGTCCATTAGTGTGTACTTCCCTACACAGTGGTCAGCAATTACGTGCCGAGCTAGCTAAGTCCATTAACCTAGATTTTTCCGAACGAAACCAAGATTCAAGCTTGTACTGCGATGAACTCATTTCGTCTTTTCCGATTACTTTAATCGCTCACGACAGCCATTTTGAATACGACTTAAGCCAAGTTAAATCTCGAGTGGGCAGCCAACCCGAACGAATCGAGAATAAAGTCTGGTCTAAAACCTGGTCAGCAAAACAACGCATGTTAAGTCAACAAAAGCATGATGCGTTTTACTCTGTGCTTAAAGTATTAGTCGCGCGACTAGAAAAGCAATTTAAGCACAGTTTAGTGTTTGCATTGCAAAGTCAAAGTGTTCAATCGCAGCACACAACGTTTACTATCGATTCAAGTCAGATTGATGCAGCCCGTTGGCAAAAAGTCAATCAACACTTTGAACGACAGCTCAATAAAATTAGCTTGCCAAACCTAGCGATCACCAGCGAAAGTGATGCTCAGCCAAGTATTACCAATTATCTGAGCACGCATATTTACGCGCATTTTGATAATACCTTAGCACTGCCTTTGACCGTGCAAAAGGTGTTTTTAAACGAAGAGAATGATGAACTCTATCACCTGGTTTTAGATGAGCTGAAAGTCGGCCTCAAGCAAGCCGTGTCTGAAACGGCCGCATTTTTCATGCGCCGATTTAGCCAAAGTAGCAAGACACGTCGTGGCGACATACTCTCTTCGGCGATCCCTCAAGAAGTGCTTGAGTTAGATAAAAAATTATTTTCGCTATGCAAAAATGTCGGCACCTTGAACTTCATCAACCCAGTTAACTTAGCCAGTGAGCGGAAAAAGTTTTTTGCACAAAAAACACGTTACACTCCGCAGTTTAAATATAAACAATTGAATATCAACCCACATCAGTTCCGTGAGCAACTATATAAGTTACCTGTGGAAGATATTCTTGATGCTGATGTGCAATTATTTTATCGCCGTTTTATTGATCATCTCGCGACCAAAATCGAGTTACTCACCTCCATTGGCACAGACGATTTTATATATAATTCATTAAAATATTATGGTGAGCCAAGTAATAACGATATTGCCAATGCTGAATTTTTATTACGAGCACCTGCAATCGCCAACCAAGAAGGCCCACTTGAACATGATGCTGATGCAGCAGTGGCCTATTTTAAACAACGGGCAAAAGATTGGGGGCTAGTGTGTAAAATTGAAAAGTCAGCCAAACTTGTCGCCAAAGCCATGGTAAATAACGAAAAGCATATTCTATACATTAATAAAGATACGCTCTTTTCAGATCAAGAGCTTAATGCATTTGCGCACCATGAGCTTGGGATCCACATGGTCACTACCTTAAATGCAAAAAAACAACCTCTCAAAGTTATGTCTTTGGGTTTGATTGGTGATACTCATACCCAAGAAGGCTTGGCCATTTTAAGCGAGTACAGCTCTGGTAGTTTAACACTCAGACGCTTACAAACACTGGCGATGCGAGTGATAGCAGTGAAGTTAATGCTCACTCAACGAGACTTTTCGCTGACCTTTAACACCTTACAGCAACGATTTGAGTTAAGTGACAACGATGCCTTTACCCTCACAACCCGAGTTTATCGCGGCGGCGGCTTTACTAAAGATTACTTATATCTTAAAGGGTTCCGTGACATGCTCAATTTAAGCGCGCAGCAGGATTTATCGGTGCTACTCGTCGGTAAAACCGGGATCAGCGATTTTACCTTACTCAATGAAATGGTTGAACGGGGTTTTATGCCCAAGCCTCAAAGCCTCTTTCCGCTTAAAGTCATTCCTTCTGATCCACCTAATGTGATGGATTATCTTGTTTCTGCCATTTATTAACGCAGACCGATACAGCTTGCAACATGCAAGTTGTATCGGCTGATAAATCTGTCGTTGTTTTTTGCCCCTTTACCCTCTGTTAACTATAGTTAATTCATGATTGTGCTTTCATACTGAGTCCACGTGTCCCAGTCACCTTTATGCCTTTATTCTCCTATCGCTTTACTCTTCACGCTTTTTTGCGTGCCTACTGCGTACGCCATAAACCCAGATTTAGATTTGTTTGGTGATATAAATATTGAAGAATTGCTCAATGTTACCGTTTCATCGGCTTCTGGTCTCAATGAAACACTGAGAAATGCTCCCGCTGCAATGATAGTCGTGAGTAAAAAAGACATAAAACAACGGGGCTATCGCAGCCTTGACGAAGTCATTATGAATTTACCTGGCTTTGATAATTCAATGACCTACGGTAACGGTAATCTAACGAGTTATCAGCGCGGCTATCGCACGCCTTACACACAACGCACCCTGATTTTAATCAATGGTATTGTCGATAATCACTTGTGGACTCAAGAGGCGACACTCACTAGTACTTACCCGATCAACAATATAGAGCGGATTGAAGTTCTCTATGGCCCTGCCAGCGCAGTCTATGGTGCAAATGCTTTTTCCGGGGTCATAAATATCATTACCCAGCGCGCTGCTGACACGCTTGAGAACGCACATACACAAAGCATTAAAGTCAGCAAAGGCAGCTTTAATAGTCATAATATTGAACTCTCATTAGCGGGCGTAAAAAAGGCATGGCAATATAATATCAGTGCGAACCTATTTCAAAGTGATGAGCCAAATATTGACGATTTCGCCCCGTGGGGTTACTTAAATAATGACTTACTGAGTAGCACAGAAATTTGGGGCCCGATTGTCGCGGATCAATCATTAGCGAATGACTGCACCGCCACCGCCTGTCCTCACCAAGGCTACAAAAATAGTTTGGGTCAATATCACGACACTAGCAAAAATTGGGGGATCCTAGCCGATACCACTTATGAAAATATCACGGTTGGCTTAATTTTATGGCAACTTACAAACGGGTATGGCATCTATTACCCCAATGATCGCGGCCAACCAGGCAGTGCATGGCAACGCCATTCAAAACAATACTACCTCAAACATCAAGGTCAACTAAACGAGACATTTAAACTAACCTCCTTGGCTCTTTATCGGGAAAACCGCCAATGGGGGGACTGGGCCGAAGCTTACCCTGTGAATCCAGATTTAAACAATGGCAATGTTTTATCTGCTGTGAGCCTATCAAGATGGAACTCCATCAGCGACAGTTACCTATTTCAACAAGACTACGAATGGCAACTCGATCCCTTACTGACTCTTAGCGCGGGGCTAAAATATCAACAAAAAACCCTCACTAAAGCCTATGAAGTTTGCGGCTATTGGGAAGGATCGTATTGTTCAAGTTCAACCTCTACAGAGCCGATGCTCAGTACCGAGCCCTCAATAGCCAAACCCAGTCACCCACCTAGCCAAATGGCTGCTGATAACCTTATCGATATCAAAGATAAAGGTCTTTATGTACAAGGTATTTGGCAATTAGAACAGTGGCGGCTCAACGCCGGAGCTCGGTACGATCATAACAGCCTTTATGGCGGCACATTTAACCCTCGGCTATCAGCCATTCACTTTTTATCAGAGCAAAGCACCATTAAACTAATTTATGGAGAAGCATTTCAGGAGCCTTCAGCCGCCCAGCTTTGGGGTGGGTGGAATGGCCGCGCTGCCAACGAAGCTTTAAAGCCAGAAGAAGTGAAAAACATCGAGCTGATTTATATGTACCAGCAACCACATTGGCTCCATGATTTATCGTTATTCTACTCGCGCTACGACGATGTGATCAAAGAGGAAGCCGAAAACGCAGGGCATAGACAAAATTATGGGATTGAATACCGAGGCCAATTTAAATTTGATAACCCTTGGTATTCACAAGCCATCAGTGGCCATGTTTATTATACTTATACCAAAGCACTCAGCAGTGTGAATTACGATCATCAATTGGCTACTTGGGTCGGTGAAGGCATCGCACAATGCGAGCAACTTGCATCGGCCAATACCAATCCATGTCAAGACTTCAATACCGATGTAGGAGACATTGCGCCGCATAAAGTCAATGCGAATATTAATTTACCGCTTAGCGAGCAGGCCAATATCAATCTCACTGCCAATTGGGTATCAAGTAAAAAGCTCTATATTCGCAATCCACTGCGTGAACAACAACAAAATAACGCCAGCTATTTGACTATTGAGACTAATTTCAATTACCAAATCGATAATATTTTAGTCAGCTTTAAAATTAAAAACCTGCTCGATAAACAACATTATCATTCTGGTGTGGAGGCTGCGAGCTCAGGAAATGACTTTAGCCAACGCTCTCAAGGATGGTATAATTCACAGCTTCCACAAGTAGGTAGAAACTTTATCCTAAGTGCGACCCTAACGTTTTGATTCAATTTAAATACGTATTTACAAATTGAAATATTTCGCGATTGAAACCACTCAACCATCTTTTGCCAATATCAAGTAAGCGTGATAATGCAACTGCGCTTCATTGGCTAATGACTCAAGTAAACCTGGGCCATGGTATCGACTCGAAAAATGAATGAGGGCTAATCTAGAGGGAGCTGTTGCCGGTTGGCAAATTGTGTCACCCGTTTGGCATCACAGTGACCTGTCACAGAGCCCAATTTTAATAAATCAGCACTGGTAAAAGTCGCTTCATGTACCAATAGGCCTATTCCTTCAGATGCTTGAGTTAGTAACTCTAGGTTTTCAAACACCATTTTATGGCCACTATTCTATTTAGCGGTATAGCTTCTATACTTAATCCCAGTACTGGTTAATCTTTTATCCCAAGACTGAGACTTCTTAATTTAATTTGAAACAAGCAAAGAGGCACACTATGACCTTGAGATGGACTGACTCACAAGATATCGCCCTTTCTCTGTTGGCGCACTATCCAACCGTTGACCCCAAAACCATTAACTTTGTTGATTTACGCGAGTGGATTTTGAACTTAGCAGAATTTTCAGATGACCCAAAACATTGTGGCGAACGGATTTTAGAAGCAATTCAAATGGCGTGGATCGAAGAATATGAAGACTAATACCATGAAATAATTTAATTTCCCTCCACATTAATGATTCGTTTTTAATTTTAAAAAAATGTCGACTTTTAGCTCACTCAGTAGCCCTACCGGTATTTTATTGATTGTTTTTTCTTCTAAACCACTGTAATGTACCGAAAAATAAAATAATAAAGGTATGCAGGATGCTAAAAAAATTGTCACTAATCACAGGGCTCTGTTTCATTTCGATGCACAGCCTAGCTGCCAATGATGTTTATGGGACGGTGAGTGAAATTCACCATAGGTCAAACACCGAACAACACGACCACGCAATTTATGTACGTTTTAATTTGGCGGAAAATGCAACTAGCATTGCTGAATGTGAGCAATCACCTGCTGATTTAATTTGGTTTTTAGATTTATCTTCACCGGTATCGCAGTATCAATACGAGCTATTGAAAACTTCCTACCAACAACAACTTCCGGTGCGTGTCATCGGTCAATCCGATATTTGCAGCAAGGGCCCAACACATACTGATACCATTATTGAAATCAGCCCATGGTCATGGCCATCAATTATACAGCAACGTAACACAGCTCCTGAAGTAACGGATAAATTTTTATAATTTTCTATTCATCCAAAGAGTAATCTATAGTTGAGAAGTTATTGATTACTCTAATAAATGTCATTTACAAATCTATATAATGTTTCATTGAATTCACTCTTTTAATTCAGTAACATGCGTCCCTTATTTATGTATATCAGGGAAGGCAGTCATGGCATCGGCCAAATTTATTTCACCTCTTTTACTCTCATTATTAGCGCTCACCGCCTGTGGAGGTGGTAATGACGCCCCCCCATCAAAAACCCCCATTGTAAAAGATACTGACCTAGATGGTATTGGTGATAATGTCGATACTGATGATGACAACGATGGGGTTTTGGATGAAAACGATGCCTTTCCGCTTGATGCTTCAGAATCCGTCGACACTGACTCAGATGGCATAGGTAACAACGCTGATACCGATGATGATAACGATGGGGTTTTGGATGAAAACGATGTCTTTCCGCTTGATGCTTCAGAATCCGTCGACACAGACTCAGATGGCATCGGCAACAATGCCGATACTGACGATGATAGCGATGGAGTCCCAGACGAAAGCGATGCCTTCCCACTTGATGCCACGGAATCCCTTGATACCGATTTAGACGGTATTGGTAACAACGCCGATACTGATGACGATAATGACAGTATTCCTGACGAAAACGATGCTTTCCCACTTGATGCATCAGAATCCGTCGACACAGACTCAGATGGCATCGGCAACAATGCCGATACTGACGATGATAACGATGGAGCCCCAGACGAAAGCGATGCCTTCCCACTTGATGCCACGGAATCCCTTGATACCGATTTAGACGGTATTGGTAACAACGCCGATACTGATGACGATAATGACGGTATTCCTGACGAAAACGATGCTTTCCCACTCGATGCATCAGAGTCTACAGACTCTGATTCAGACGGTGTCGGGGACAATGCTGATTTCTACCCAAACGATGGTCAGTGCGCTATCGAAACAGATGGTGACGGCAACCAATGTTACTTAACATGGATGGCTTCAGAATCCACAACGCTAATATCGATACAAGCCATTGAAAATACAAAAATTGTTTATCAACTTCGAACGCTCGATGGATTGACAGATCTTCTTGTACAAAATACTGATAATCATCACTTTGAACGCCTCATTACTTCTCTTGATATCAGTTCAATCTATTATCACTCGAATCATCAACGTTTATATGTAGGTGATCAAACAGGTGTTATTCGTTACTTTGACCAAGATTACCAACTCGCTGAATTTTCACAAATTAACTCAGGCGTCATTCGTTTAACTGGCGCAGGTAACTCTTTAATCAGCTATGACTATTCTGGCGCATGGGGAACTCTTTCATCCTTTAATACCGCAGGTGAATTACAAGACGCCAAAGAATGGCGAAATTATTCTCACCATTATGCATTTAATCAAACAAACCAGCGTCTTTACCATTTTAGAGATGGCACATCACCTAATGATTTAATCTCTGAAAAAGTAGATCAAACAACTGGTGAGTTATCTGACGAAAAAGACTCTCCCTACCACGGCGGTTACGTAATTAAAGGGCCGATTTTAGTCTCTCCAGATGGACTCACTATTACTCTTGGCAGTGGCGATTATTATGATGCGGACACCCTGTCTTATAAAGGTTCATTAGGGTATCAATTTAATTTTGCGACTTGGTCTTTGGATAATGAGCTTATCACAATAGCTAATAACAATGCTGTAGATGAACTTGCACGTTTAAATACAGATAAAAAAGTACTTGAACGAGTGGTTTTTAACGGTGAAGTGAAAGCCTTACTAACAGTCGATGACTATTATCTGATGGTGATAAATAGAGGCAGTCACTTTGAACTGCAAACTTATACTCCAAACAATGATAGCGACAACGACGGTGTGAATAATACTGATGATGCTTTCCCTCTTGATATTGCAGCATCTATCGATACTGATTTTGATAGTTTTCCTAATGAATGGAATGACGGCTTTAGTGAAGCTGATAGCACGACAGGCTTAACACTTGATGCATATCCAAATGATGCAGCTTGTTGGTTCGCCAGTCATGGTGAGAATGGGGTGTGCAATTACAGCAGCACCATGCCCATTTTTACACCTGAGCAAATCATTACTGACAATTTAGGTACTGTCTATTTGTTTAATAAAGATGACAATAAAATATACCGATGGTCAGCTGAAACAGAGTTATTTTTAAATCCTCTTATTTTACCAACAGACACCAGTACGATTACTAAGGTTGCCTACTCAGCTGAGCACGGCCGTATTTACACAGGCCATCAAGATGGCAGCATTTATGCCGTTGATTTAGCTAATGTAGACGCCGGTTTTACCCATCAATTAACCCTAGCACAATCAGTACGATCATTAGTATCTGCCGGTCAATTTATGTTTGTACAAGATGCAAGTGGCGTTTGGAATACCAATTACCTTTTCAATGAAAATGGTGTCGTCACCCAATCAGTTGATTGGCAAGAATACTCTCAAGGTTATACTTGGAATGCCTTAAACAACACCCTTTACGCTTATCCTGGGGAATTAATCAGCAAAGAGATTGACCAACAAACAGGTACCTTTCAAGCACAGAGTCAAGCGTATGGTTCAGGCAGCAACTCAAACTCAATTCCTATCAGAATCAGTGATGATGGCGAGTCAGTATTGCTCGCGAGCGGCCGTATTTATCGAAGTGATGACCTAACGTTTAAAACTGATTTAAATTGGTCTGCAAAAGACACGTTATGGCAGCCAAACACCCTCATCAACCTATCTGATCAAAATGGTACACAACTTGAGTTTTGGCGTGCTGCAACTTTCGATAAAGGCGCCCAAATTAACCTTAACGGTAATCCACTCTCAATTATCCCTTATGCGGGCGATATTTTTATCCTGACGCAAGACGAGAGCGGCTTTAATTTTCACTTCTATGAAGTAACCGATTCAGATCAAGATGGTTTACCCGGGTGGTGGGAAGCCCTATATGGCCTTGATGACAATAATAGCGGTGATGCGACTTTAGATACCGACGCTGACGGCTTATCGAACTTAACTGAGTATAATCTTCAAACCAATCCAACCCTTGCCGACACGGACAGTGATGGTCTCAGTGATGGCCAAGAAGTAAATGAAACACAAACAAATCCATTAGTAGCAGACTCTGACGATGATGGCTTGACCGATGGTGAAGAGGTGAATACTTATTTAACCAATCCGAATCAAAGGGATTCAGATAATGATGGCCTCACTGATTTTGATGAAGTCATTACCTATCAAACCAATCCACTATCTCAAGATTCCGATAATGATGGTATGACTGATTTGTGGGAAGTGACTTATCAGTTAAATCCAAATACAGACGATGCACAAACAGATTCTGATAATGATTCATTGGTAAATATGGATGAATTTACGCATCAAACTAATCCAAACATGGCAGACACTGACTTAGATGGTTTGTCGGATGGTGATGAAGTCCATATCCATAATACACTGCCGACTAGTAAAGATTCTGACAACGACCGTATGCATGATGGTTTTGAAGTGCAATTTACACTCAACCCATTATCGGCGAGTGATGCGAACCTCGATAATGATGACGATACATTTAATAATATTGAAGAGTTTTTCCTTAAAACGGATCCAACCAATATTAACTCCGTGCCAACAGCGTATACGTGGACTACTTTCCAAGGCAGCGCACAGCGTGCAGGTTTCATTGCAACACTCGTAGACCCTGCAAGTATCTCGGAGCGCTGGCGCTTCCCTAGCGGCTATCGAACTCAGCAGATTACGGCTTCGGATGGCCAAGTGTTTATTGCTAGTAGAAATAAATTATCTGTATTGAACGCAGTGAGTGGTCAATTAGCTATAGAGAGAACTTTTAATGAAGAATCTTTAAGGGTACCCACGCTCGATGATAACCATGTTTATCTGAAAACTAACAACTACATACGTGCACTTAACCGCACCTCGGGCACACTGAAGTATCGATTAAACAACTCAAGTAATTCATTGGGTAGCGATGGAATCACTATCAATGACACCATGCTCATTGATAATAGCACTGGGTCACTCAAAGCATATAATGTAAACAATGGTGAGCTGCTATGGAGCATTTATGGTCTCGCTAGCCGATTCAACATCGCGGTGGATGAACAATACATCTACGTACCCACTAATGGTTTGGCAATTTATAACCTAACAGATGGCAGCTTACACGCCATTATAGGTGAAGAAGAAACAAATTATTACAGTCAAAACGCTTTGCAAGCGCCAGTATTGGGCTCTGAAAACAATATCATTAGTGTGAGCAATGATAAATTGACTTATTTTGATCTCACAACACAGCAAGTACGCTGGCAACAGACATTAACGTCGAATAATCGCAATCAATTCTCTGTCGCCTATGGCCAAGTTTATATTATCAATAACGGTCTATTAAACGTGTTTGATGAGCGCAACGGAGAGCTATTATGGAGCTGGGAACCTGGTACCAACCAGTCACTCGATAGCAGTATTGTTCTCACCCGTAAGCATGCCTTCGTTAGCTCTTCTTCAGCAACCTATGCGATTGATTTAATAACGCAACAAGTTGTTTGGCAAACCGACATTACAGGTCACTTGTCTATCAGTAATGAGGGGGCGTTATTTATTGCCTCCGACAGTGAAGTGGTTGCTTTTTCTATCTCTGGCGATACCGATGCCGATGGCATGCCTGATTGGTGGGAGCAAAACTATAATTTAGACATCAACGATGCCTCTGATGCAAGCTTAGATATTGATAATGATGGGCTGAGCAATTTCAATGAGTTTTTAGCAACTACCAATCCTTCAATCGCCGATACAGATCAAGATGGTCTCAATGATGGTGATGAAGTCAATACCCATCAAACTAACCCAATTGAAATTGATACCGACAAAGACGGGCTCAGCGATGGCAATGAAATTCTAGTTCATCAGACCAACGCATTATTAGCTGACAGCGACAGCGATGGTCTTGACGATTTTATCGAGATCAATACCTATCAGAGCAACCCTAACCTCGCTGACTCTGATAATGATGGTATGCCAGACTTATTTGAAGCGACTTATCAATTAAATATCAATGAAAATGATGCTGCTGACGATGTTGATAATGATGGCCTGATTAATCTTGATGAGTTCACGGCCAACACCAACCCAAAAGTTGCTGATACTGATAATGATGGACTGAGTGATGGTGACGAGGTTCATCTTCATTTAACACAACCGACAAATCATGATTCTGATAACGATGGTATACCGGATGGCTGGGAGATAACCCATGGCTTGTCTCCTTTAGATAACAGCGATGCCAACCAAGACAGTGACAATGATTCATTTTCAAACCTTGAAGAGTTTTATTTGCACACAGATCCAAACAATTCAGCAGACTTAAAGCAAGCCAAGTCCTGGGTCACTTACCAAGCTAACGCTATGCATGATGGCTTTATTCTGCAGCTTATAAATGATGAAAATATTAATGAACTGTGGCGGATAGAATTACCCTCGTTTGTCACTACACTGACAGCTGCTAATGGACTGGCTTTTGTTCGTTCAGGTCAAGCAATCAATGGGATTGATGCGTCATCGGGATCAATACTTTGGAGTAGAACATTCAACGCAGATTCGATTAATACGCCTGCGTACAGTAATGGCCATGTTTATTTTCAAACCGGTGGACACAGTAATTCTTTTCTGAGAAGCCTCAACGCTCAAACAGGTGAATTAGTCTTTGCCAGTGCCTATGACAATCAGTGGAGTAGCTATTTAGAGCCAACGCCTTATGATAATCATATTTATATAGCAGGAGGTTATTACGGTGGAACCTATGGGTTTACTGAAACTGGCATTGAGCAATTTTTTACTTCGCTGCCGCAAGAAGATCGTTGGACACCCACAGTGGATGAGCAACATCTCTATGCCTGTTTAAATAATGCAGTAACATCAATTTTAAACAGAACAAATGGTGAATTAGTCGAAACTATCGAGCATGATAATTGGCATGGCTGTGCACCGCACACAGCAGGTTTTTTATCAAATAATGCGTTAATCGCAACCAACAATAGCATGACAAGCCGTTATGATTTAGGCAGCAAAGAAGTTACATGGTCAATTTCAAGTGCCAATCTACAAGCTTCTGTCGGCTATGGTAAAGTCTATATGCTTGAATCTGGGGTACTAAAAGCAATTGATGAGCTCACAGGTGAACTACTTTGGTCATTCGAAGCGCCTGAGAGTTTAAGCTCAAATATTGTAGTTACCCGTAATAAAGTAATCGTCGCCAGTGATCAAAACACCTATGTCATTGACATCGCCTCGCAAAATGCCACAACCTTAAATGCCGGAGGCCTCCTGACCCTCAGTAACGGAATTTTATATGTGACTCAACGCCAGACTATTGTGGCATTTAATGTCGATGGAGATGATGATGATGATGGCCTACCCAATTATTGGGAAACTCTTTACGGTTTAGATCCTCTCAACCCTTCAGATGCGCAGCAAGATACCGATAATGATGGGCTAACGAACCTACAAGAGTTTGAACATAAAACCCAACCCAATAACAGCGATACTGATGCAGATGGCCTTTCTGATGGTGATGAGGTTAATATACATTTGTCCAATCCAACCGTGTTAGATACCGATGCCGATGGCCTTTCTGATGGGGATGAAGTCAATACTTACGCCACATTACCTCTCGTAGTCGATACTGATAATGATGGTTTTAGTGATGGCGATGAAGTGAATCGTTATCAAACGGATCCTACTGACAGTAATTCAAAACCAGCGGCAATCACTGAACTGAACGAGCTGTTTGAAGCCAGTGACATACCGCCAATTTTTGCACACCCTGCGAACTCAAATGCTAATTGGGCACTGTCAACTGATTTTGCATCACAAGGGGATCAAAGCATACGTTCTGGTGAAATTGAAGATTCACAACAAAGTGAAATATCACTGTCAGGGCTATTTACCAGCGGCACGCTCAATTTTGATGCCATGGTGATAAGCGAAAGCTGCTGCGATGCATTAATCGTTGAAGTTAATAATGAAGAAAGATTAACCATAGTAGGTAACCAATGGCAAACCTTCTCTATTGATCTTCCATCTGGAGAAAATACGATTACTTGGCGGTATCGTAAAGATGATAGTGTTTCAGAAGGTGAGGACGCAGCGTGGATTGATAATATTCAATTTAAACGAAATTAATCCGTTTGAGAAACGCTCACAAAAACGCCCTAATTTAGGGCGTTTTTTGATTTTGGCTATTTATCTGACCACACCGCCAGCTCGTTGCCGCTGGGCTCGGTAAAGTGAAAACGTCGACCCCCTGGAAAACTAAAAATAGGCTGTTTAATTTGGCCATTTGCCGCAACAACAGCGGCTAAGGTTGTTTCTAAATCTGCGCTGTACAGTACCACTAATGCCCCGCCATTGTCGGTATTGCTGGTTTTATCTGATTGAAAAAAACCACCAAGCACGCCTGAATGACTAAAAGCCGAATATTCTGGGCCATAATCCGTAAACTGCCACGCAAATACCTCACTAAAAAACGCTTTTGTTGCTGCTAAGTTTTGTGCGGGTAACTCAATGTAATTAATATGGTGATGGTGTTCAATCATAATCAAATCCGATAGTTCAAAACGTATTCAATAGACTAAACCAATCTAAACAGTCGATAAAGCCTCTAATTAGAATAAATTAATTCTACCTAACTAACGATACTATCAAGTTGTAATGAGCCAATTACATATCTTAACTTATTCGGAACACTCCCTTACAGAACACACAATCAAACTCATTATACTGACCGCAATTCAAGCACGCTGTACAAAGGAAAATCATGAAAATACTGGCTCTAATGAGTCTCGCACTCATTTCAATGGCATTGATAACAGGTTGTGGATCTGACTCTAAAACCAACAAAATAAAAACCAGCAACCTTCCCGAGGCTGACTACCCCTTTTCACAAACTAACAAAGAAACAATACTCAATGAACGTCTGCCTATCCAGCAAGCACTACAAGTGACATTTAAGGGCCAACAATTTGACCATCTTCTATTTAGCCACCAAGAGGCACCGATCACATATTTTAAACTCGCGTCACAAAATAGTGAGCGCATTACCTTGATGCTTTATACCGGCGATCAATCAGGAAACTGCGGAATTTACCAAGCAGGCACCACGTTCGAGACGTTTGAATGTGGCCCATCGCGCTTAAGTGTGGGTGAAGACACCACAGTGTTATCTCAAGTTAAGACTTCCTTGGACCATAATGTAGCGTTTGAATATCAAAATGATCTATTAGAGTTTGCACCATACTTTGGTTCAACGGAGCTTGTCGTCAACAATAATAATGGGGGGGTAGAAATTCTAACGGCCTTCGCCTTTGACGACTTTTATAACAATATTTTGTGCGACGGCAACTGTGAAGACACCATTTACTCGGATTTAGGCGCATCGACGTATTTTGCGCTCGACAGAATTTTAGAACAAAATGGCAGTTTAAATGATGCGACATTGGTGTTTAACAATGCAATTGGCGGTTCTGCTGATGATGATATCAACATGTACACAGGTTTAATGATCCGAGACAACCAAATGAACACCCGAGTCAGCCAAACAGGATCTGTATTTTCGGGTGGCACTGATTTGTTTGCAGCCGGTGTCACACGGACTTTAGATGTGACAGGTGATACGTCAAACTTTGCCAATAACCAACAAATTGGTGTGCATAGTTGGTCTGAAGATGGAAAAACAGCGAAAGAGTTTCCCTATACCGATGAAAGTCATCGTAAACAAGCCACTTACTTTACCAAAATGTTGGCACAAAAAGGGATTGATTTTTATGTATTTACCCTCGATGCAGCACCAGCTGAAGGCGCGCACTATATGAGCCGTGACGAATTAGTAAAATACAATTTAGTGACCCATTTTAATTAAGCGACCAATCGCACAGGGTTTATAGTGATGTAAGCGGTCCATCAATTTGATGACCGCTTTATTGCCTCCCTTAACCCAAACTTAGTTTTAAAAGCGGACAAACCAACGGACACGCTACCAACATCAGCTTGTTAAATCATGCTTATTCACCAGTTGTGTTAGTACACTGCCCTCCACCACCACTTAAATTATTATGCTCTCAATCAATTCCGCCTAAACGGCTCGTATTTGATGAATAAACACTTTGAATTTAAACATATAAAATGATATTTTTGATACATTATCACATAACATTTAAGGTTCATTTTAAATGATTGCTCCGCAACAACATCAGGGCGTCGCGCAAGCTTGCTACCCCATCGGCCATGATGCCCATATCTTAAGCGATATCTACCAAACCAATGCCGCACTTGCTTGTTATTGCAGCCCTGCTGATTGGGCACTGTCAAACGCCGCCAAAAAAGTGGCTAATCAGCGCTCAGGTGAACTCCTTCGTTATCAAGGTAGTATTAATAATGAGTTAGCTGCGCAGGTGAGCGCTGTGTTTGATGCCGCCACTCATGGCAATTTAATTACCAACCACACCATGTTAATGCTCGATATGTTTGCTACGTTATTTGAGCCCAAAGAAATTGGCTTGAGGATCTTAAGTTGTGATCATGCCCACAGCCCTGCTTTTCATCAAAATCAAATGATTGTCCGCATGACCTCTGCTTTAGGTGGCCCTGGCGAACAATGGATCACTCATCAAGATGCCGAGTTTTTACCTTTGCAAGCTACGGATACCCGCCACCGTATTAAACAACCCAATCACGCTGTCGTTAATCATTTTTGTGATGGGGATATTGCGGTTTATAAAGGCATCAATTGGATTGATCAAGAAGTCCATGCGCTCATCACATCGTCTCCAAAATTCGAAGGCCACGATGCCAGGCTGTGTATTTATATCGATTTTTTAGCTTGACACACACGCTTTAAAAAACCGTAAAATAAAAAATACCAGCGACCTAATAGGTAACTGGTATTGAGTTCACGGGATCAAAACGTTCATTTAAAACGAATAAGTCACACTCATACCCACAGTACGAGGATCAACCACCCCCGCATAGCCATTTGGATACCAGCCTGGCGGCTCTTTTACTGTGACTGCTTTTTCATCAAACAGGTTATTAATATAAGCACTGATCCGCCACTGTTCATTTTCATAATCTGCATTGACACGCGTCAGCATGTAATCCCCTGCGATGCGATCTGCGCTGTTTTCAAAATCAGCATAGTAATCGTCTACATAGTTGCTGCTCAAGCCCATACTAAAATCTTCGTGAAGCCAATATGTCAACGCAACATTGGCCGTGACGGCTGGTGCGCTATTGAGTTCATTGCCTATTACGTCACCAAATGACGGATCAGCCTCTTTTATTTCTGACTTTAATAAACCAAATCCGCCTTTAAGTTGCAGATCAGCGCTCAACATAGTGTACAGTTCAAATTCAACACCACTGGTGACCACTTCATCAATATTTGTGATGCGGCGTAGTTTATTTGAAGACTGATAACCATCATAATTATTGTGAAACGCATTGGCGCTAATATTTACATTACCGTTATCTAGGCTACTTCTAAGGGTTAATTCGTAGGTATTAACTGACTCTTCTTCAAAATAATAATATTCATTTTCTCGAGACATCGCGCCACCAGCGGAGTTATAACCGCGACGTGCGCTGGCCGAAATAGTCGTATTATCTGAGTATAAATATTGCAGTACCAATTTTGGTAGTACGATGGTTTTGTCGGTATTGAGTTTATCGCCGACTAAACCAGTACGTGATTGCATCGCAAAATCACGGCGTTGTTTTTCTTTTTCGACTCGGCCGCCCGCAATCACACGATATTGCGCGCCAACATCCACACTGACTTCACCATAAATGGCATCAGAGTCACTGCGATCATCACCCGAATATACGGTGGCACCTTGGCTGCCAAAATCTTGAGTACGTTGGAAATGAGCAAAACCGATAAACCCTTTTAGGCCTGGTGTATCGAGTCCAAAGTTATATTTTGCATCAATCATGGTGCTATCATCGTCCATTCTGACGCTAGATTGATATTCAGGAAGTGGCTCATAACTGTCAAAGCCCCAGTCATAACCCATGATTGCGACAACTAAGTCGATTGAACTACTGTTATCTAATTGATAATCGACCTTGACTGAATGTGTGCCTGATTCTGTCGTCATATCACGCTGAAAAACCGGAATATAAGCCCAAGGATCTTGACCCTCAAAATATTTACGGCCCGAATCACCAGTTTCTTTATTAAAGGCATAACTATACATAATTTGTAAGTCATCATTTTGATTCGGCTGCCATAAAAATTTACTTCTAAAACGCTGGGTCTTAAGCTCATTTAAATCATACGTCGCAGGGTTAGTCTCATGATTCAGACCTTTATTGTAGGTATCGCCATCAACATTTTGCGCCGTAATACGAAAAGCCAGTTGATCGTCTAAAATCGGCCCCGTCAACATGATAGCGCTGTCAACAAAGTTAGATTGATTACGATAACCTAAGCGTGCCGCGCCATCCCAATCAAAACTTGGGTCATTGGTTTTAATAAATAGCGAGCCGGCAATGCTGTTACGGCCATTACTAGTCGATTGAGGACCACGAAACACTTCGATTTGCGCGATATCCCACAGACCAGTATCACCGGTTAAATCTGCGACAAACGGTTCAATTACGCCATCAACAATGGTTGAAACACGTGCTTTTGCACCGCCAGTGAACGAGTTGAAACCTGTTGCCGCACCATTACCCGATACACCACGAATATCAGGCACCGCTCCTGACAGCACCACTACGTTGGGGATTTCTGCTATTGCACTTGATACTGATAAATATTGGCCGCTGGCAAGTTGCTCAGCACTAATCACCGATACTGACGAAGTGGTATCTTTTAAAGATCGTTCTGTTTTTTCACCCATCACTGTAATTTTTTCAATAGACGAAATAGGATCGTCCGCGGCATCGTCTGCCCATACATAGCTACTGGATAAAACCGAAATAACTGACAGTGCCAAGGCACTTAACCGTAATACATTTGTCGTCATACATTCCTCTGTAAAAACAAATAAAAAAACCTAAGTGAATACTTAGCGTTAAAGTGGGATAAGAAAAAATCGGCGTTAATGTATCAAATCAAACACTCTAACTCAAACAATAATTATTAACATTTAGATTTGAGTTTTATAGTTAACTTCATCATAATGCATTGCTTTTTTCGATTTTATTGCCAGTGCTGATCCCCCTAATTCAGTCGTCACTCTGCCTGCGGCAGAAGTAGGCCCACTAATGAGCTTCGATCGATTAAGTGTTTTTACTAAATATGTTTTTCATGGAGTCGAAATTATCGTGTTTGAAATACTTGCTATCTTGCTAGCATTTTTTGCCGTCAGCTTGCTGTACCTCACCAATAAATATCAGCACATTCAACAAAAACCGGCACACAAAAAGTACCGAAAATGGGCATATGGATTAATAATGCTTGCCATGCTGAGTTTATTGTTAACCATGAGTGTCGTCAGCAGTGTGTTCTCGGTCCTCGTTGTATTAATGCTCATTGGGGCAATCTTGCCTTTTTGCGCCTTACTGTTAAAAGGAGCGAAAAATGAAAGCTGATCCACACTTCACCCCCCATTGGTGGAGCAAAACCCTGATTGGTGTGTTTTTTGGGCTGTTATTGGCCTATGGTCTGGTCGCCATTTTTGCTTGGTTTGGCCCCCATGGCATAGAGGGCAAAGACAAAGTGCAATTTAATATGTGGGTCGTTTCCCCCCTTTGGTTGACTTTTTTAAGCCTTGTCTATTTATTCGCAAATCGTCGCAGTGCATTACTGTATTTAGGTGGTGCTAACGGCCTCGTTTATTCGGTGTACTTTTTACTCTGGAGCCTCCAATGAGAATCCCCAGCCCTATTTTAAGAACCTACCAAAGCTTACACACTTGGACTGGCATTATTGCTGGGCTATTTTTGTTTATTGGTTTTTTTGCCGGTGCCTTAACCATGTTTAAAGCCCCAATCGATCAATGGACATCCCCCCCGAGTGCAACATTAAGCCACCCAGAACCCATCCATTATGATCGTTTAATCAAGCAAGCTGCATTGCAATTTCCTGACATGACAAACAGCTTTACGCTTGATTTAAACCCCGAGCAAAGCCCCCTTACTTGGTACGAATCTGGCAATGCTCGCGAGCCTGGCCTCAACGACCAGATGCGCCATGCAACGTTAGATCAACAAGGACAGCTCATTACAACCGCGCACACACCCAATCGATTGGGTACCCTAATTGACTACTTGCACCAAAGTGCAGGGATCCCAGGTAAAATTGGTCACCATCTCGCAGGTGGCTACCTAGTCGGAATTGCAGCCATTCTGTATTTTTTAGCCCTCGTTTCGGGGCTGATATTTTTACTGCCTACGCTGACAAAAAGCTTTTTTGCTCTGCGTACAACAAAAGGGGCCAGCCGCTTCTGGCTAGACACCCATAACCTACTGGGGATCACCAGTTTTCCCTTTCACGTCATCATCGCTTTCACTGCCGTCGTGTTTGCTTTTCATGATTTTTTTTACGGTGGCTTACTCCTGATCTACGGCGAAGTCGCACTATTTGCACGCCCCGCAGCGGCTGCAGTCGCCTATCAATTGGATGCCTTGCCAAGCTTGAGTGAACAGATAAACGTGGCGCAGTCTTATGTTGAAGGTTACCAAGTACAAGCCATGAGTTTTAGCGGCCTGACTTCCACCACTCCCTCACTCACCGTGACCTTATTAAACGAACACGAGATGATGCGTGGCCCAATGTATGACTATCTTTTTATGAACCCTTATACTTTAGAAATCGCGGGGTCGACGTTCAACCCCGGCAATGAAGGCATTTGGAGTCGGATCGTAGGAAGCTTTTTTGCCCTGCACTTTGGTAGCTATGGAGGCGAATGGGTCCGTTGGGTGTATTTTGCTCTTGGTATAGCGGGCGCAGCACTATTCTATACAGGAAATTTGCTCTGGTTAGAAAAAAGACGAAATAAACACTCCGTAGAGCAAAGCAAACGCTACACACGCATGGCTGCGCTTACTGTCGGGGTATGTTTAGGATCGATAGCGGGTATTATGGCTGCAATGCTCATCACTAAATGGGCAACCATTTCGTTACTTAATGTCAATGAGCTTTATATGTGGGTCTATTATGGCGTATTTTTAAGTGCGCTTTTCTATGCTTTTTGGCAAGGCGCAGCTAAAGCTGCGATTCATTTATTAGCGCTAATTACCCTTGTTTGTATCCTGATCCCTATCACGAGTTTAACGACGGCTATTTTCCTACCGACGCCTTGGTTAATCATGCAAGGGCAGGCTTGGTATGTTGAATTAATCGCTATTTTGTTTGCTGTGATCGCGTTTTATGGTCAACGAAAAGTGATCAAACGTGCCTATCAGGGCGAAGAAAATAGTATTTGGTTTATTGAAAACTCAACCTCGAACACACACGCAGCGCAGTTAACAATGGAAAAAAGCACTTAAATATCAACAGATTGACTCTAATAAAAAGCCGCAGCACTTAGCTGCGGCTTTTTATGTTGCTCATCAATTAGAATTGATAACTCACTGACGCTTTGATATTCCGACCGACTTCATTATCGTTATACTCGGCATTGCCCCAATACATGCCAAAACTCTTATGATGTTGGTAAGCTTTATCAAACATATTATCCATCGCGACATTGATACGAAGCCCAGCCACCGATTTTGGCTCGTACGATAGCCATAAATTCGCCACACCATACCCTACTTTTTCAACAACTTCTGTCACTAGCTCACCTTGGCGGTTAATGTAGGTATCACTCAGTGCCGCGTTATCAACCAATGCATTATCCCAACCGAGTAACCACTCATCAGTTGCTTGGTAAGTTAAGCCAATATTCACTTCGTGGCTACCTGAATATAAATCATCCGTTTTATAATCACTATAATCACGTTCACCATCGTTATAGCTGTAATTAATATAACCACTGAGCTGCTGATGACTAAATCGAAACCCCGCTTCTACCCCTGTGTTTTTTAGATCATAGCGACCACGAGTTAAAGTGGTATTTTTTGTTGGATGAAAACTATCATCAATTGTGAACTGGTAAACATTGGCATACACCGAGGCACTTTGCAGTGTAAGTGTTGTACTTAAATCATACTGACCTTGTAGCTCTAAATGATCGCCCGTTTCGGCTTTGACACCTTCACCTTGGCTAACTCGGTCATTCAACATCAATACTTCTGGTAAACCGGGGCCTTTAAAGATTTGACCGTAACCTAAGGTCAGGTTTAAATCTTGATTCGCTTGCCAACTAGCCGATAATTTAGGTGCTAGTTTGTTAAATGATAAATCATACACCCCACCCAACTGATAAGAATCATAACGGATCCCAGGCGTAATTATTAGCTCACCTAAACTGACTTCTGTTTGAATATACGCACCAATTAAACGCGCAGTAGGCCCATTTTTAACAGATAGGTCACGCGTACTGACTTCACCTTGCGCAGTGGTGGTTTTTTGTAATCCTTTGGCCTCAATTCGTTGTTCTGATTTAAATGACTCAAGACCATATGTCCATGCTAAACCATTGACTACCGAGGTATTGCGGATATCTAAACCTGTTGTCTGATAAAAGTAATCTCGCTCAGGATAAAAAGCGGTGCCATCTTCTTGCCACTGACCTTGATCGTCTCTGATCCAATTTGCACCAGTTGATTGCTCACGATTCATCGACTTTTCATTAAAATACGCATTTACGTATAAATCGAGCAGCGGATCTGCGCTGTCGTTAATATACATCAGGCTATATGTATCACGCTGATAACCGTTATAAAGTTCGTCTCTTTCGAGCTCACTCATGCCTGGTTTTTCGCCAGAAAATGCACGATTACCGCCATCTTTGACTGACTGCAGGTTAAGTGTCAGCGTTTGAGCATAATCAAAATCGTACACCACTTTCACTAAACCACTTTGTAATTCGCTGTGTTTATTAATAATCGGATCGGCATTCGGGGTGTCAATATCACCATTTTCGTTTGCGGTAATCATGGTAAGTAAACTCAATTGTTCATTGATTCGACCATAGCCATTGATATTCACTTGCCTAAATTCCGTCGCCGTATCCATACCCAAGGCGCCATTGGCACCAAAGTTGTCATCAGGTGCAAGTAAGTCGCTCGGATCTTTAGTTTGATACTTAATGGCCCCAGTAATCGCGCCGTAACCACTTAAAACAGACGCAGCACCTAGCTCTACCGAAACCGCTTTAAACATGTTTGTATCAACGACTTGATTACCTGAATGGTGAAATAGCTGACCATCTTGGCGCACACCATCAATGGTGATATTGGCTGAATGCTCTTCGACGCCACGCAGGTAAGTCTTTTGCCCATAACGTGCGCCATTACTGACCGAAACGCCTGCAATATTATTAAGCGTGCCTTTTAAGTCATTCACTTGCTTAAGCGCTAACTCTTCGCCAGAGACTTCAATTGCAGCACTTTGTTTGGTCTCTTCAACTTGGCTCACTTCAAGTTGTTTTACTTCATTTTCAGCTAACGCACTATGACTCGCAAATAATGCCAACGCTATGGCCGAGTATTTAACATTCATTTCGCTATCCCATTAAAATTAGCAAGACTTCATTAATGATATTGATTATCATTCACAAAATTAGAGTGTGCGTATGGTATAGAGTTTGGTTCAGCGCGAATAGACACCATTTCTAACAACACTTTTAAGCTGGACTTAACAATCTATGGGATACAAATGGACGGAAATTTTCTAGCGCGACTAAAACTCAATGGTATTTTTTGTCAGGTGGTCGATTGTGGCTCAATGGGCAAAGCCGCCCACTCATTAGGCATGACCACTTCGGCAGTGAGTCAGCACGTAGCTCGGCTTGAAGCAGAGCTCGGTATCACCTTACTCAATCGTACTACTCGCAAACTTAATCTGTCTGAAGCCGGTGAGCGGTATTATGCCAAAGGGAAAAAAGCCCTCGATGCAGCCAAAGCTGCTGAAAATGCAGTGCACGAAGTAAAAAAAACGTTAGCTGGTACATTGCGTATCGCCTTGCCGGTAGGTTTGTCAACTCAACCAATTGCACAAGCATTAAGTGCCTTAGTGATCGACAACCCAGACCTTAAAATTCGCATAATAGCTAAGGACGAATTCGTTGATCCGATCGCCGAACGCATTGATATTTTAATCAATGTAGGGACACCTAAAGATTCGCAATTGTATTTCTACCCGCTAGGTCACAGTGGCAAACACCTGTATGCCAGCCCTCTTTATCTGGCACGCAGAGGGTATCCAACCCACCCCAATGACTTACCACACCACACTTGGCTTGGTTTAGGTTTTAAAGGTGTACTCAGTGTGGTCACCTTAACCTCCAATCAGCAAGCTAAGGTGATCATAAAACCGACTCCGCAAATGGAATTTAACGATTTAAACTCATTGATTAGTCATGTCAGTCAAGGGCTAGGCATTGCTGTTTTGCCTGAACTCGAAATACAAGCACAACGTTCACGAGGAGAGCTTGTGAAAGTACTGCCAAATTGGCAAATGCCCGCACACCCAATCTATGCCCTCACTACAAGTAATCCAGCTTCATACAAAGTGAAAACAGTATTAGCTGTCCTTAAACAATACTTTTCGCAGCAAGATAAACCCTGCCACCAAGCGGCATAGACTTATATAGTGCACTTTATGTCAGATCTTTTGCTTCAATACGAATTCATATCCTTACAGTATTCTGATGGGGTGGCGCTTTGGCAACGCTTAAATGTGCTTGAAAACACTTTGTGCTCACCAAATGCCAACATCAAAGATACTTGCGAGGGTTTATTGCCACTAAGCAATAAATGCTTGGCTTTTTCAACCCGATAGTTAGCCAAATATTGACTCGGGTTTTGCTGCGTAAACTCAAGGCACCAACGCCGTAAAGTGGCCACATTGACATTAAATACCGCGGCAATTTCTGCCACCCGAATATCACTAAGCTCCTCATCAAATAAAGATTGTTTGTCTGCAATTAGCCGCTCAATTGCATGGTTGAGCCTTATTTCAAACAGTTCTGGGGTAAATCGTTTCGGTTTCGCCATTATTTTATTCAACCTAAAGTGACTCGGTCTTGCAATTTTGTCTAAAACGGAGCACTTCGCGAGCTACGAAAAAAAAGCAAAATTTTCCCAAATAATTTTAATTTTTTAATGCGCGATTCAAGGAAGGATGTGGATTTTTTTTGATGGTTAAATATACGCGTTCAACAAATAATGAAACTAAGGGAGTTTAGTTCGATGAAAAAATTGTCAACCGTCAGTATGGCTGTGATGTTTAGTTTAGGATTAGTTGCGTGTGGTGGATCATCTTCAAAAGATAACAAAGAGATCATTCTCCCCCCTGTCAATACTGCACCGGTCATCACCATAAGTAATGGCAGCGCGGATGAAAAAGAACCGGTAACCGTATCGGCGACTGTCACTGATAACGGGAGTGTCGCGAGTTACTCTTGGTCTCAGGTTTCTGGGATTGAGGTTGAATTTAGCGGGGGAGAAACAAGTACGATTAATTTTATTGCCCCGAATGTCACTCAAAATCAAGCGCTCGTCTTTCGATTATTAGCCACTGACAATGAAGGCGCAGAATCATCTGCAGAGGTCGTCATTAACATCACACAAAAACTGGTTAATTTAACGCTTTCTGGGATCGTCACAGATTCACCGATTGCCAATGCTGAATTAACAATCATGGTTGGTCAAAGCGACTACAGTGTGTCGGCCGATCCCGATGGACATTACCAGACAGATTTGGCAATTGATGATGATCAGCTTAATGACTTCGTCAGCATTATCGCACAAGGGCTCGATTCGCAGCAAAACGCGCGACTCATATCTCTTTTAGGTACTGTGGATGCACTCAAACAGGCTGCTGGTGACGATAACATTTTAGATAACAAAGAAAATTTCAATCTAAACGTAACCAATATCACCACAGCTAAAGCCGCCTTAATGCTTAAAGAAACATTAGGCGATGCCATTGTCTCTGATGCAAAACTCATCGAGTTAACTAATACCATTGATTCCAACAAAATGATCTCGTTAGCAATTGCCATCAAAGTCGCCATCGATAAATCAGCCAACAACCCTGCACTTGCATTACCTGCGGGCTTTAATAATACATTAGAGTTAGCTATGGATAGCCAAGCCGCAAATGACTACGTCAATGCAGTACAATCAACACCTGAGTACGCACAAGCCGCACAAGAAATGCTCGCCGATAGCAATGTCACTAACGCGGTAGATACGCAACTTTCATCTACATACTTTTTCGTTAATGAAGGTCAATACATCAGCTTGCAAGGTATTAGTAATAATGCAGGTGAGGGTAAGTTATACACTGATGTGGGCATTCAAGCGTTTGATTGGCAATTCAATAATGGCTTACTCACCCTGTCCTTTTCAGCTGGCGGATATCTTAGCTACACCAATTCTGAACAACGCATTGTTGATAATCAACTCCAACAAGTCACTTATGAGCATCGAGTAGTATCAAAAACACTCCAACCATTATTAACTGAAAATGGCACGACTACCTTTCGAGCAGAAACGCATGCTGTAAAACATTTTCCAAATCACGAGTTTGTCGATGAAAATGATACATATAGCGGGTCAAGCCAAGCGCTCAGAGCAGAAAACATCAGCGACTTTAGCTTACCAAACACACAATCAGCTACTTATACACTCCCAGTTCCACACGGGGTCTTCGAGCAGGATCACATCGTCAGTCAAACGGCAGACTCATTTACTTTTAATCGTGATGGTTCTGGAACCATGCAAAGCTCAAATCTGGCGTTTACCTGGCAGTATCAAACGCTAGACATGGCTGAGGGTAAGCAAAAAGTCGTGGTAACTTTAGCAAACAATACTCAGCTTGTGTTCACCCAGCTCACCACATCAAATCAGATGCAATATTATGCTGTGCAAGCTGAAAATGGCAGCGATTCTAAAACATCGATCAGCATTGGCGGAATGCATGATGAACACGACCAATTTGATTCAGCCAGTGTCGCCGGGGTATATGATTTTGATCTTACAGGCGATCCTCTGAATGAATTTTGGTGGGAGCTCTGGCCAACCGGTGAGGCCTACACCGTTTCAACTTATGATAACGATCAAAATGGTGAGATTTCTGCGCAAGAGATTCATGTGCAATATGGTGATTGGTCTGTTTCGCAAAACGGCGTATTAAGCATCACGCGGTGGCGAGTGCCTGACATGCCCCACTATTCGGGTTGCTTTGGAAACACAGGCGAATGTTTTTTATATAATCACCGCGAGTGGCAACTATTTGGTCAAGACAATAACCAGCTATACCTGAAAAATAGTAATTATTTTGATCCAAATAATGTCGGCACGTTTGAATATATTTATATTGATTCGCGTAAAGTCTATAAAGTAAACAAGCGCCCACTCTCTACTGAGGAGGTGTATTATTTACCTGAAACAGCACCCGTTTCACTCACCAATTTAATGGCACCCACTCCATATTTTGGTCAAACCTTGTATGGCATTAATGTCAACACGGTGTCTTCGGTTGAAACCCCTATCAATTCATTCATAGCCAACAGTGATGGTAGCTATAATCGAACCACGATTGATGGTGAACAAGACCTCGGTCAGTACCGACTCCTTAACGACAACTCCTTGGTACTGACTTCATCGGCAGGCTATCACAGCCGTTATGCATTGCTAATGGAATCAGAAAATACACTTTTGTCGGCATTTGGCGCTAACTTGTGGCCCACCTTTAAAACCGAGACACATGCGCAAGATTACCTTGCCAAACTCAAAGCAAAAACACCGGCTGCATCATTTGCAGACTGGCAAGATAAGGAAATCTATTGGGTCGATCAAGGGAGCGGCTGGGGAGTCAATTTCATTAAATTTACCGACTCTGAAATTCAAGTCTATCAAGATGAAACTTACAGCACGATGTTAGAAAGTGGCAGTTTTGAATTACAAGCTGATGGCAGTATTGTGTACACTATCGGTAACGAAACTGGTACGCTCTTTATCTCATTAGAAACTGATAAGTTTAGTCTCTCAGTCTCAGACGAACCCAGCAGCAATCACCTCGACTTTAATTATATTTTCAACGACCTCGCCACTGCAAACAATGTCGTTAATACATTAAATCAACTTGGCGTAACACATCATTATTAGCCTTTATTTTGTAAAGACTCAATGATGTTAAATTAAAAAAGCGTGTATCAATGCATTGATACACGCTTTTTTATCTGTCAGGTTTCTCAGTGAGCTATAGACTCGAACTTATAACCGACACCATAAATAGAATGAATAAAGTCAGTATGAGGCGCAATCATTGCCAACTTTTTACGCACTTTTTTGATATGACTATCGATGGTGCGATCACTGACGATCCGCGCATCATCATAAATACTATCCATCAGTTGTTCACGGTTATAAATTCGGCCCGGCTGCGAAAACAGTTTATTAAACAACTGAAACTCAACAGCTGTTAGGCTCACGGCTTGGCCGCAATAAATCGCATTGAGAGTGTGCTCATCCAATTGCAGTGCTGTCGCTTGCGCACTAGGATCTGCGAGTTGCATAAATGCGACTCTGCGCAATAAGGCTTTTACCCGAGCAACCACTTCGCGTGGGCTATAAGGCTTACAAATATAGTCATCAGCACCTATTTCAAGCCCCAGTAATCGGTCAACTTCTTCTACTTTGGCGGTCGTCATCACAATAGGCACTATGGAGTGTTGACGAATTTGCTGGCAAATCGTAACTCCATCAACATGAGGTAACATCAAATCCAATAAAATGAGGTCGGGTTTAACCCGTTCAAACGCCGCGATGGCATCTGCGCCATCATGCACAACGTCAACAGTAAATTCACTTTGGATTAAATATTTAGCTAAAATCTCCGCCAATTTCACTTCATCCTCGATTATCAAAATTCGCGACTGCACTGTGTTCACTCCTTTGCAAACTCTATTTTAATTGCCACACCACCTAATTCACTGGGCTTTGCCTGAATCTGGCCTTGATGTGCGCTGACTATACTGCGGCAAATCGCCAGCCCGAGGCCAGATCCCCCTGTCGCACGGTTACGATCGTCTTCAACCCGATACAAACGCTCAAACAGTTGAGCCAATTTTTCCTCTGCGACAGTGGGGGCGCTGTCTTGCCATAGTACGGTGATATTCTGGGCACTTTCGTGCACACTGACCCAAAGCCGACCAGGTGATGCTGGCGATGAATCAGTATAACGCACCGTATTTTGCATCAAATTATCAAACAGTTGCATCAGCCGCTCAGGATCACCCTGAATATTAATATCACTTTTAGGTAAAGCGCTGACTTCAAACCCTTGCTGATGCAGCATTCCTTGGTGTTTAGCGATCACTTTATTAAGCAAACTCACCAAATTGACCGCACCAAATGTGTAGGTCAATGCGCCTTTGTCAGCTAACGAAAGCTGATGTAAATCATCGACTAATCGCGTGAGTCGCGCCATTTCTTCATGCAATGAGGCAATGGCGGCATCATCAAAGGCAATAATCCCATCCATCATGCCTTCAAGTTCAGCGCGGATCACAGCAATGGGTGTACGAAGTTCATGGGAGATGTCTGCAATCCACTGACGCTGTGAACGTCGGTTCGCACTCAAAGTGTGTGCTAAACGGTTAATGTCTTTGACAAGCTCTCCTATTTCATCGTTGCTTCTCGGGGTTAATTGAAAGTCATAATGACCTGTCGCCAAATCACGCGCTTTTGCACGTAAAATCAAAATAGGCTTGACTAAAAATTTACTAAACGGCAGCGCCATCGCAAAAGACAAAATTAAGACTATTGCCGCAATATAACTGAACTGTCGAGATTGCTGCTGCTCAAATAACTGATCAAACTTCGCATTCATGCGTGAGCCATTTTCAACACCTAAATACCCCAGCACCTCACCGCTCCCGGCAGTGCTTGGATGATCATCCCCCGATCTTAACGGCAACCACAGTGCAGCCTGTGCCATCCGTCGGGTCCCTAAAAGAATTTCACCCGTCGGGGCTTTAAACATCAGCCGTTGATCATCACTGTTAGGGCTTTGCCGATTAGTTGGCGGTTGGCCAGAAGGTCGAGGGCGGCTTCTTTCCCCCTGAGCTTGGGGCGGCGGTGGATGCCTGCGTTCTTCACGTAGCGTTGCTCCATCACGCGAAGGAGGCGGTCGCTCTGCACGCTGCTGTGGAGGGTGCCGTGGCGACGTCAATTCCTTACCTCGCGGCCGATAAATCGCGACAATATCATGCAGAACCGCATTGCCAGGGCGCAACCAATCGAAATTGGGTTGACGTTTTAGTTCAGTGACCATGGCCTCTATCACCGGGGTCAGTGACACGCGAGTAGTATCTTGCACGTACTGGCTAAAACTCTTTTCAAACGCCAGTTGATTAGCCACATAAATCGCCAATACAACCAGCGTATTGGCGATTAAAATCATCAGTAATAACTTGGCTCGAATCGAGTTGAACATTTTAAAGGGGCTTACCTCGTCTATCAGTTGCTATCAGCCTTAAGTTATCAGGGTTAGTATGCTGATGACTAGGGGTAAATTTCGAAACACACTGAATATCTTTAGCACATTGGTCAGTCAGTGATTCTAAAAAGGCAACCAAATCTTGCTGTTGAACCACATTTAATCGCGCTGGTTGAAATGGTGATTGAGCAAGTAGCTGCAGTGCATGCTCACTATTTTGTTCGCCACCTTCATTGAGCCTTTCACACTCACTAAAACGATTAAATTGGCGTAAATGGCACGCCCCCCCTCGGGCAAAAAAGCCCTCAACACTCGCACGTGGATTCACATAATGTCGCACCACTTCAGCAAGGCTTTGGTAAGCGCCAGCATGGCCATAAGGAGCACTGAGTGACACATTAATCAAGCTTGGCACTCTAAACGCAAATTGCTCTAGTGCAGCGCCAGTGACTTGCGCACGACCACGATCGCTATGATCGCCTTGTGTCCCAGGGCCAAATTGTGGAAATGCTAAGTTGAAAAACCCCTCATTGGTAAAACGCTCACCACTGTGGCACGCTACACACCCAGCTCCGCCGCTCTCTTGCGGGGTAAAAAACAACAGCGCACCGCGTTTTTGTGCCTCGCTAAGCGAGCGCTTATCGCCGCGCACATAACGATGCCACTGAGTATCAACCAAAGTCATCGATTGTTGATAAATCCCCAGTGCCAAGGCAATGCTATCGAAGGTAATCAACGAAGTGGCTTCTTCTGTTGAGTTAAATGCCTCGCGAAATTCGGCCAACCAATCATTGGTTGCTAAGTCACCGGTTTGCTGGCCGTAATCGCCAATCCGCTCAGCAATGTGTTCACGAATTTGACTATTTGATATCGCGTTGGCAAAGCCCTCACCGCGCATTTCTTCTGTCGATGTGACAGGAAAGCGCGCTAACGCATTCACAAGATTGTTAGGCACCGAATCATCAATAACCTGAAAACCAGAATCAGGCGTACTCACACCTTCAACTTTGGTTCCATCTGGCGTGGTGAGGCTCACCCGCTCAACTCGCCCATCCCAAAATAAAGCTTGATTTGCCAACCCAACATTAAAAATAGTCGGAGAATTGCGTGGAATATTAATAAAATCATTGCTGGGTGTTCGGCCTGGACCGATGACATTTTCACGTTCTGCATTCACCCCGACGGCAAGCGACAAACCATCCGCACCTCCCAAACTTGGATGATGGCAACTGGCACACGCCACAGATTTTTCGCCTCCTAAGCCTTTGCTAAAAAACAACTTCATCCCAAGTTGCGCCAAGGGATCATGGATATCGGGCTGCGCACGCGCTTCGCTCACTTCTCCCGTTAATCCAAATTGACGGATCACCTCTGTCAATTGCACATCGAGAGGGCTCAATTTGGGTGGCGGTGGGGGCGAGGCAAACATGGGCGGCGGGGACCGTGTTGCTGAGTTTTCATTCGCGATACCTTGACCACACATTAGTACAATGGACACCCAACCTAATACACTGAGTTGATTCATCTTGCTCATCATCATTCTCCAACAGTAACCTAACCCTGAAGATGAATCACAAATGTGCAAACAATGTGTCAATAGCAAAAAAAACTAACCGAGCCTCAATAGACTACTGATAAGTTAATCACTCGATTCCTTTTGCTATGCTCAGATGTTTTTCATTTATTTTCTTAGTGATATCATAATGTTGAATTTAATAATAAAATCATAAGGACATTATGAAACCGCTCATTCAACTTGCATGCTTGATACTGGCATATGTGTTTAGTCCCCAAGCTTACGCCCAAGAAAGTACAAAAAGTAAAGTACACGTACTCTTAGGGCAAAAAATTCCAATGCGTGATGGCATTAGCCTAGATGCAACAATTTATAAACCCAAACACAGCCATGGATCGCTGCCCGTTGTGGTGTATCTGACTCCGTACGTGAATGATCATGCGACAAAACGCGGGTTTCATATGGCTGAGAATAACTTTGTGTTTGTGGCTGTAAACTCTCGCGGTCGCGGTGATTCTGAAGGCAAATTTGTTGCACTTGAAAATGAAGGCCGTGACGGCCATGACATTATAGAGTGGGCAGCAAAGCAAACTTGGTCAAATGGAAAAGTAGGCATGTTAGGAGGCTCTTATGTCGGTTATGTGCAATGGGCAACACTCAAAGAATTCCCCAAAGGACTGGCCGCTATACTTCCAATTGCATCAGTTGGCCCTGGGGTCGATTTTCCCATGTACAAAAACATGGCCTACCCCTATTCATTAAGGTGGTTAACATTTACTGAGGGGAAAACCAGTCGAATTGAATTATTTAGAAGTTACGAAAATTTCTGGAAAGACGCTGAGATAGCGCTTTACCAATCCCAATTACCACTTCCTGCTTATTCAGAAAAAACCGGTATAAAAAACGAGCTGTTTGATAAATGGCTCTCGCACAATACATTCAACGATTATTGGAAAAGCATGCACCCCACCCAAACAGATTACAGCAAAATCGATATTCCAATTTTATCACTAACAGGCTTCTATGATGCCGACTACCCTGGAGCCATGAATTATTACAATCAACATATGGCGCATGGCAACACTTCGGCCATTAACAATCACTTTTTAATTATGGGCCCTTGGGATCATGGCCAAACAAGACGCCCAAAAAATGAGCTTGGCGGTTTACAAACAGGCGATAAAGGCGTGCTCAACATGTTTGACCTCTATGTAGATTGGTTTAACTGGACTTTAAGAGACGGCAACAAACCAGAGATCTTAAAAGACAGAGTGGCTTACTATGTTATTGGCAAAAACGATTGGTATTATGCAAATAGCTACCAGCCGTTTCAACAACCAAACAACAAGTTTTACTTTTCTCACACAGAAAACCCAAGTTCAGTATTCAATGCAGGGGGATTACATTCTCAAAAGCCAACTAGGCCAACGATTGCCGAGTTTGAATCAAATCCATTGATTAATAAGCAAAGCATCGAAAGCAAAGATGATTATTTATTTGATCAAACAGCTGTGATGTCAATTGATGGTGACGGTCTGGTTTATCATACACAACCTTTCACTGAAAACATGGTCCTCAGTGGTGAAATTAAAGCGTCGCTTGCCGTAAGCCTGACTGCGCCAGATGCTGATATTGAAATTCAAGTCAGTGAAATTACAGCTTCTGGAAAAAGTATTCATTTAGCCAGTGATCGCACAAGAGTCAGGTACAGAGACTCATTAGAAAACGCCTCGCTATTACCAGTTGGTGACATCGCAAACGTAAACTTTCATCACTTTTTCTTTAATGGCAAATTACTCGAAAAAGGCAGCCGCTTACGTGTCATTATCAAACCCGTTAATTCACATGGTTCACAACGTAACTTCCAAACAGGCGGGGATATTAATAAAGAAAGCGGTCAAGTCGGCAAAAAAGCGACTATTTATCTTCATAATAGTGATGAGCACACAAGCTTTATTGCTTTTCCATTAATGAGTGAAGACGATTTTGATAAACACAAGAGCGTGGCCGCTGATTAAGTGGCCCGCTAAAAAGTTGTGAATAACCTGAGGCCTATTCTTCATTTTGATTGGATTGGTGATAGGCCGTAATAAATCACCAGAATTTTCGCCTTTATTGTTTCAATGTGGAATAGATAAAGGCGTTTCACGTACCGAACCTATAGCAAGCTCCTCGTGAGTACACTAACACAATTTGTTGAATGTATAATAAATTAGGCCTTTTAATCGTCGCTTCACATCTTTCTAGACTTATTTACCCTTTATATTAAAGGCCATCAATTTGATTGAAATAACGCCACAAAGCAAGGGTTAAAAGAGCGACAGCTGGCAATAAAACACTGGCGGCTGTTAAATATAAATCGGCACTTGTTTCAAATTTAGTTACTCCTAAAATGAGCCCTAACCCTACTCCCACCAATAACCCAAAAACAGGTAAAAGAACCAATAAAAGTTTCAACGTCGATTTAATATCTTTATTTTTATAATCTGTAACAGCAGTATTCAAATTAACCCCTCATTTCAACGAAAAAGTAACAGCCCATTCAGCGCCATATAGAATGGCCGCTAACATAACGATCACAACGAAGAAACACAACCTCACGCAGCAATACCTTGTAAATAAAAGTAAAACCGCATAAAAAGCCCATAACACACTAGGTTAGCGAAATGTGATAACACCAGACCTCATAACGGATCAGGTTTGCATTGATCATCAAGGGGGAGAGCAGCCAATTACTTAAATCCATTTTGCAGATATAAAGCCGAGTCACTGTAAATCATCATCATCTAAAAAGTGATGAATCACCCACAGCGGAGCTTTCCTTGGGTGAATAATTCAATTTTCACCCTACCGAAAATCCGATTAATAAGTGAAATAGAACAACAGCTTAGGCATACTGAAACACCATTATTGTTTCATCAAATTCATCTTGTTCAACAACTTGGAAGTTAAACTGCTCAAAGAACCTTCTCATTATGTCGTGTCCTTCGACATAACAAATAGACACCGAGTTAAAGCCATCTAATTGTTTAATTTCGTCTAACACCAGTTTGACTGCTGTTGAGCCGTATCCTTGCCCTTGTAGGCTGACATCAATGAGCAGTTGATCGATAAATATTTCGTTTGGCTTTCCATCATCAATATTCGGGTAATACTGAATAAAACCAATTGGTTTATCACCTAAGTAAACCCCACGGTTAACGTAATAATCATAAAATTTAGAAGCTGCAATCGCCTCGGCGGGAAGGGCGACAAATTGCTCTTGCTCTTTTGTAATCTCAAGGTCAATCATATCAACCCAATTTTCTTTACTTATTTCTTTTAACTTAATTTCCACGTTTTTCTTCCTCTGAACATAAGCCGAGCACTGCAAACATTTTAAACTTTTTATTTAGAATCAAACGATAACTGAGTCCCTATTTTGATTCAAACGTTTGTTGCTCTAATAGTTTAAAGTCTGATAAATCAAAGCACTGATGACCACAATCATCTGCTTGGTTGCTCAAACGAGGCAAACTAAATCTCTTTCGTTGGCTGTGTGTTCACTGCTAATCCGTTGATTTTTCGTTAAACCACGTGACCACACTTATGAAAATGACCAGATTAATAATTTACATTTATTCACCCGCACACTAACATGCGAATGAAAGTAGTAACTATTTTCATTAAATTGGTAAATTGTGTCAAAAATTAAAATACTGTTAATTGAAGATGATTGCACGCTCAGCGATTACCTGCGTGATTTATTAGTAAGATCCGGTTATCAAGTCGAGCAATGCCATGACGGCGAATTGGGTTTACAACGGGCTCAAACAGAGCAGCATCACCTCATTTTACTTGATAAAATGCTGCCCAAATTAGATGGCGTATCAGTATTAAAGAGATTACGAAAAACTAGCCAGCAACCTGTGATTATGGTTTCCGCCAAAGGAGCAGAAGAAGAAAGAATTTTAGGTTTGAGTCACGGTGCAGACGACTATGTGGCAAAGCCCTTTAATTCTCAGGAATTATTACTGCGTATAGAAAGCCTACTAAGACGAAGCCAAACCACAATCAAGTCAATTAATCAGCCCGACATGTGTATTGATATTGATGGGTTACAACTCGATGCCACCAAACAAATTATTAGTGTTAATCACCAAGAAATTGAATTTACCACCATCCAATTTAAGTTACTGTGGGAGCTTGTTTCTCAGCCGCATAAAATCATCAACAAAGCCGATTTATATGAAACGGTACTCAATAAAAAACTCGGAGCATACGACCGCAGCTTAGACATGCACTTAAGCCGAGTAAGAAGAAAGCTCAATGAAGCCAATTGGTTAGGTGACCGCTTACAAACAGTGCACGGCAAAGGGTATTGTTTCAAATGAACCGGAAAATTCTATGGAAATTATGTTTAATTGTTGCAACGGGTTTGGTCGGCTTCTTTTATGTATTAAGTGCTTTAACATCAAGAACAGAAGAAGGCATGAGCTTTATTGCAGAACAACACAGTCAAGAATTAAAGGCCTGGGGGCAAGAAGCTGAACGTTTATATGCACTTGGCGATAAAGACGCGTTAAATAACTGGCTCGAGGCACTTCAAAAGCAAGAGCAAACCTGGCTGTCGGTTGCACACTTTCAAGCGTCACATGTCGCCGGTGAGCAACTCGATAGTGCCATTATTGGTGGCTATCATTTTGGCCGAAGCACCGATTGGAAAATACATTTATATTTTGATGTGAACCCGATTATGGAGTTACCCTTTTCTCAAGGTAACACCAGTTTTTTAATCAAATTACCGGATCGAATGAGGCCAGGTACATACTGGCCAACCGTCAGAATTTGTTTGCAAGTGCTGATGCCGATGGCCCTATTAATTTTTTTATCGATTATTTTATACCACCATATCATTACCCCATTACAACGGTTAGATAAGGCCACATCAGCATTTAGTCAGGGAAATTTTGATGTCAGAGTAAGAAAATATTTAGGCAATCGCAACGATGAGCTTGCTCATCTGGCCTCAACCTTTGACCGCATGGCGAGTCGAATTGGCGAGCTCATAGCCAGTCAACGCCAACTTATATCTGATTTATCTCACGAATTACGCACCCCGTTAACCCGCTTGGATATTGCGGTAAATAACTTTGAACCGCACAAAAGTGATGAGCACCTAGGTCGTATTTCTCGCGAATCACACTGTATCCGAAAACTGATAGAAGATACCCTCACCTTAGCTTGGCTCGAAAACGAGCAGCCTATCATCCAACAAGAAAATGTCGATTTAGTCGATTTACTTGATGTATTAATTGAGGATGCGAAGTTTGAGTTTCCGGATCGCACCTTGCTATTCAGTTCCCCAAGCAATGCCGTGATCCTTAATAGCAGCCATAAAGCACTCGGCCCCGCGATTGAAAATATAATTCGTAATGCTTTACGCCATACACCCGCAGGAAAAACGGTACGCGTCAATTTAAATCAAACCGAACAGTCTTACTGCATTCGCATTATTGACCAAGGCCCGGGGATCCCAGAGCAGTATTTAGATAAAGTTTTCCATCCTTTTTTTAGAGTCGATAATTCTCGTATGGCTGGCAATGACAGTTTTGGCTTAGGATTATCTTTGGCAAAACGACACCTTAAAAGTGTTCGCGCCACCATCAGTGCAGCCAACGAACATCAAGGCGGCTTACAAGTAAAAATTTTGATTCCGACGTCGTAAATGTAACAAATGTAAAAGTGCTACACTCGCCAAAACTAAACAGTAATAATTCCCATTAACATTTAAAGTCAATTACCCGAGAAGTTGTCCATGTATCACATTTCCCCTAAAAAAAATCACCTGAAAAGAAATATGCTCCATTTAGCTATTATCGCCGCAGTCTGTGGCCCGGCTCACGCAGAGCAAACAAGTAGCAATGCGGAAATAAAAAAAGTCGAAAAAATAACGGTAGTCGGTGCGACCACCAACTCTGAAATTACCCCAGCCGAGCTGGCAAATTATCAAGCAAATGATTTAGAAGATATTTTTCGTCATACCCCCTCGGTAACCGTTGGCGGATCATTAGGGATCGCACAAAAGATTTTTGTTCGTGGCATGGAAGATTCACTGATCAACGTCACTGTCGATGGCGCCCCACAAACCAGTACGCTCTTTCATCACATTGGCCGCGTAGCAATTGAGCCTGAACTTTTACAAAGTATCGAAGTACAAGCTGGAGCTGGCGAAGCCACCTCTGGCTCTGGTGCAATTGGTGGCGCAATTCGGTTTAAAACCAAAAGCGCTGACGACTTACTGAGTGGCGATCAACAATTTGGTGGCATTGTTAAAGCGAGCTATTTTACAAACGATGGTCATAAAGAAAGTGTGTCTTTGTATGGCAAAGTGACTGACGCCGTTGGGGTGCTCGCATCGTATGTTAATGTGAATCGCAATAATATGGATGACGGCGACGGTGTAGAAATTCCCGGCACAGCTGCGGACCAAACGCTCGGCTTTTTAAAAGTAAATGCCGAACTTACTGAAAATCAATACCTCACCGTCAGTTATGAAAACCGCAAAGAAGAAGGTGAATTTGGTAAACAAACAAACTGGGCACCTTTAGCAGATGATCCACTTTTTGCCTCTTGGGGTGAGCGTGAAACAGGGGTATTAAATCATGCGTGGTATCTCAATAATATTGTTAACCTAGAAACAACCCTCTACCAAACAGAGTCTTCATTCAAACGAGCGCTTTATACTTGGGATGCATCGATTAAAACCACCGGATTTGATATCCGCAATACCAGCGATTTAGGTAATCACGCGCTGACTTACGGCTTAGAGCAAAAACGTGATCACGTAAACTCGCAATCCTATGAAGACTTTGGTGGCATTTTTGATGAAAAAGGCACCGTGACGGGGGTGTATCTGCAAGATCATTGGCAGTTAACCGATGCGTTGTTACTCAGTGCTGGTGTGCGTTATGACGCCTATGAGGTTGAGCATGATGGCGTAGAAGCAAACTGGGTCAAAGTGGATGGAAAATGGGTAGTTGAAACCGATAGTAACGGCCAACCAGTGACTTCAACAGATAGCTTTTCTACCGAAAAACAAGATGGCTTGAGCTTTAACCTAGGTTTTGCCTATGAACTGACTGACGAACTCACGCTCTCTGCGGGCTATGCCGAGGCATTACGAGGCAGACAAGTTGCGGATGCCTTTACTGTTGGTGAGTTAAGCCACAACAAAGATCTGCGTCCTGAAGAAGTCGACAATACTGAATTGGGTTTAATCTATAATGATGGGACTTGGTTGTTAGAGGCGTCAGCTTACCTGAGTGTCATTAACGATGTTGTTTTCGATAAATTCAAAGGCCGTGAAGGCGTGTATTACGAAAATGTTGGCGATTTAGAAACGCAAGGTCTTGAACTGGTTGCAGGCTATCAAGCTGATAATTTTGATGTAATAGTTAGTTATAACCATAACAATGTTGAGTTAAACAATGTGTCATTTTTATGGCCTGATGCAAACACCGAAACGGGTTATAGCACAAGAGTATTCGATGGCATTGAGCTTGCAGCCTATGAATATGGTGGTTTAGGTAATGCGATGGGTGACTCTATCAATGCTAATTTTAATTATGAACTGACTGAACAAGTTCAGTTCGGTCTCAATTACCATCATGTAGCAAGCTTAAATGACATTGAGGTGTTTCATCGCTCAATGGAACTTGGCTGGGTCACCCAATTAGAAACCATTAACAAGCCTGGTTATGATCTATTTGATGCCTATGTGACCTATGAACCTATGGCCAACCTCAGATTTGATTTATCTGTACAGAACTTATTTGATGAATCTTATCGCAGTCATGGCAGTGTCGCAGATTACGGACATATCCCTGGCTATGACAAAGTGGTCGGCATTAAAGAATCGGGTCGCGATATTCGTTTAAGCGTGTCCTATCAATTTTAATCCGATGTTATTCTGAAGCTTACCAGCTTGCTGTGTAAGCTTCAGAAATAGGCCAACCTGTTGTGATCACGCCCTGGGCTAAATGCCGTACAATTTTGAGTCTCTCATGCCGAATACTGATTGCCTTTGTAGGTGGTTATTTACTGGCAACCCTCAGTGCGATTCTCTTGGCTCAACAATTACCTGGAGAAGAAATAAATAGCATTATGACTGGGCTCATGCTGAGCTTTATTATTTATGCCGCCACCGTTTTGCTGGTGTTTTCGGCTAAAACAACTTTCAGATCGTGCCTTTATGTATTGAGTGCTTGCATTTCAATCTATTGTTTTATAATTTTTTTTAGTGGTCCCGGACGATTATGAAGCCCCGCTTTAGACAATCAATGAACTGGTTACATACTTGGAGCGGTTTCGCTTTTTCATGGTTATTATTTTTTATATTTATCACCGGCAGTGTGGGCTATTTTGAAAATGAAATTGACCGCTGGATGAAACCAGAAATACAAGCGGTCACTCAGCCCATCGATAGTTTGTCAGTGTTATCTCTGGGTCAGCAGCAATTGCAATTGTCTGCCCCTTCGGCCTCACAGTGGTACATCAGTTATCCATCAAATCGTAGCCCTTATATTGGTATATCATGGTTACAATTAGCCGACAGCCAAGCTGGCACGCCTAAACAATGGCATGAGACGACCCTCGCCCCCGATACCGGAGCAACAGTTTCGCACCGTGAAACCAGTGGGGGAGAAACCCTGTATCGACTGCACTACAATTTACATTATGTGCCTGAAAACGTGGCTTATTTAGTGACGAGTTTTGCCACATTGCTGATGCTAGTTGGCTTGATTACAGGTGTGATAATCCATAAAAAAATATTTATAGAATTATTTACTTTTCGTGCCAATAAAGGTCTGCGCTCATGGTTAGATATTCATAACATTTTTAGTGTATTGCCCTTACCTTTTCATCTAATGATTACTTATAGTGGCTTAATCTTGTTGATGGGGATCAGTATGTCTCCTGTAATAGATGCAACCTATGGTGAAGGGAAGGCAAAGCACCGTCAGTTTTATGACTTATCTCAAGCGGAGCAAGAAGAACAAGCGTTGATTGATTTACCCGCCTCAGAGTTAACACTCACTAGCGCTTTATTCGATGCTCAATCACGTTACCCAACACAATCTGTCAGCTACCTAGGAGTCATTGACCGTCAAGCAGAACAACCTGATTATGAAGTGTGGCTTGAAGCCAACGCGGGTGTTGAATTTGCCACATTATTGACCTACCGAGTCGTCAATGGCCAGGTGCAAATTGCACGCACAACCACAAAAGTGCACGAAGCGGCTAAAATTTACGATTTACTTGAGCACTTGCATGAAGGACTTTTTGCAGGTACCTATTTACGCTGGTTGTATTTTATTTCTGGGTTGCTTGGGGCAGGCATGATAGCCACAGGTCTGATCATTTGGGTGAACAAACGCCTAAAACAACCTAATCAATTAATAGTGGTGATAAATAAGTTAAACGCCGCTGTACTGATTGGTTTACCCATTGCGATCGCCTGTTACTTCTTAAGTAATCGCTTATTGCCCCTAACGATGGCCGAGCGTGCAGCTTGGGAAATTCACTGCTTATTTATTGCCTTAGCTGTCTGTATCTGCGTGTGTTTACTGCAAACCAATAAACATGTCTGGAAAAACATGCTTTGGGCAGCCACACTCGCCTATGGGCTCATTCCTGTCATAAACTGGCTAACGACAGAGCATAATCTCATCAACAGCGCCCTACACGCTGAGTGGATCATGCTTGGCTTTGACTCTAGCATGATCTTTTTTTCGCTGTGCTTTGGGCTAGCTGCAGGGATCGTTGGGCGTCGTATTACTCACTCCACCACAGACACAAACTAGTAATAACATGATGATTTTAATTGAAATACTTTTACTGAGCCTGAGTTTTGTACTTTTGAGTTTATCGCTCCCTCGCCATTATGGTCAGGTTACAAACAGGCGCAAAGCTCTGCCTAAACCAATAATATGGATAATCAGAGTAGTCGGCTATAGCTTGCTGATAAGCGCTTTGCTCTTTGCTGTCAATGTATGGGGATTGGCGCTTGGAGCAACTTACTGGTGTGCAACGCTTACTCTGGTCGCTATGCTACTCACGCTGGTTTTCACTTATGGTTTTGAGCGCTCACCTTCACGAAGCAATAAACCCGGTTAAATGGGTGGGGAATGATGTATTACTCACTCAATATCGCTCTTTGCGCAACCAAGTAATACAAAGGGTTGGAGTTTTCGCGATATTCACTCAAGCAACTGTAGACCAGTTTTATTACGTGAGAGTCATCGGATAACAGCGCTTTTTTTATAACTAAATCAAAGTTACATTCACACTTTTTCACTTCAATCACCGTATTCGGATACCCAATAGCTGTACTTAAATACGCAACGAGAACCGCTTGCCAAAATGCCCGTAGCGCTGATTCTTGATCGTTTAAAAAAGGCAAAATAATCGAAAGCGCATGGCAACCGGTCACCGTATGAAGCAATGTAAAATCATCACACAAATAAAATAGCTGCAAAGTGAACTGTTTCAGAGTTGCTAAATCTATACTCTCAGGTTGGAATACTGCTCCCTTGCACTTTAACAGCTCCCCTATTTCATCCATCCTATCGACGATAATACCGGGTGAAAAATTATGGCTTTCGCCCAAAGGAGATAACCGCGCGATTATCTGCTCTAACGCTTCGTTTGTGGTGTGCTGACTGAGTTCAAATGGCTGATATTCAGCACTCCAATAGGCTAACGCTACGGCTATTTCATTGAGGTTGTTCGCTTCAATGGCATAAGCTAGCCGAATGAGCCCATGAAAAGCAGAGGCCGCCACGCCCGGCATCAAGATTGGCAATGCATTTGCGAGCGTGGTTTTCACGCCATGTTTGGCCAGTTCCGTTTGGTAATACGTTAAGTAAGATTGATAGCTTTCAGCTTGACCTAATTGGCTTTCGACCTGTTCAACAGCCACCACAGAGGCAAAATCGCCGATAGGCTCCAGGTTAGTAATGCTAGTTTGAAAAGTACGCTGTAATTTATCATTAGAGGCACCTAACTGAGATAACGCAATAAGCACCATAGGTAAATGCGTCGCCAACCCCCCTCCATACAGAGGGTGATAGCGGCCTGCTTTTTCAAGCAATGAATTTAAAACCTGTCTGTCTTTCATCTTTTACCTATTCCTCCAAAGCAATCCTTGTTAAGGCTGAGTCAATCAAGTGACAAAAAATATTGGATTGATTTTTAATCCTATCTTGAATAAAAACCCAGATCAATTGGCAAAAAATAACTGATAAATTTGAGGGTTGCCATCAAGTTTGCGATTGGCAGCCTTTAGCCGCGCATTTGTTCAACAAGGTTGTTAATTAGGCCAATTAAAGATGAGCTAGACACCAAAACACACTGAGCAAACGTAGATCTGCCTTAAAATACCCGTATCACAGTGGCAACGGTGAGTTAGTGACTGAATTCAGTAACGTGCCAAAGCTCACCAGATGGCCCCCACAAATAAATAATTTTTCCCCAATGGGCGCTTTGGATTGGTTCATATTTAATATCAAACCCCTCTAGATTTGAAATAACGGAAAAAGCCTCGTTGATATCTAAAACCGATAACTGAAACATTAAATTTTTGGCCAGATCTTCGTTATAAAACCGTTGTAAGAAAAAAGCACAGCCACCGTTTTCAAATAAAGATAAGTCATCGGTAACGTAATCCATTTTAAAACCTAATGCTTGGTAAAATGCTTGAGATACATCGTAATCCTTACACGGAATAAAAGCCCTAATATCATCGACTTTCATTTTACTCTCCTTTAATTGTCTAATACTTATGTTTATGATTTGGTAATCGTTTAGTGAAGCTTTTTTTCCTCAAAATGATGATGTAATGGCCACTAAATCGGGGAAAACCAGCACAGTCTGTGAGTTTACACGTGCGCTAAGATTAACGAAAATGTGCTTAGCCAAAGTAGTTTAATCCAATAGGATAACCGCTGATAATAACCGGTTAATTTTTTAGTTTTAACTGCTTTAGCCATTCTCACTAAATAATAAATGGCTAATATCACGGTCAAGATTGAAACAATTCGAAACCAAAACGCTACATAAATAGAGCTAGGGCTCAACGCAACGAGAATAGGTGCAATTAAAAGTGATAAAAGCATTATAAAACCAGCCCAAGAGTGGATTTTACAATTCAGCGTCGGTGACTTTGTATACGGATCGTTATCCATAGGGAAATAGCCCGCCACCCAAGTTCCAATACCGTGTATGATAATTAGAATACCTGAGATTGTGATCGCCAGATTCGAATTATTAAGTTGAATTAATGCCCAACCAAATAAACAGAAAATGATACCAAGTGGGTAGTTATTGATAATGGGTGAGATTTTTTCAGTCGGGCTGCCAGTCGCCCCTAACTCACTACAGAATTGATTAAAGTGGTTGTAATTTGGGTAAAGCTTAGCAGCAAAATAAACCCCTAACGTAATCCAAATAGTCGCAATGACCCCTGATAATGTAGCGATACTTTCTAACAACACTAACCTCCCTGTATAAACGCGGCAATAAGCCATGGTTTTAAAGTCACTCTTTTACGATGTAAAAAAGGGCAAAAAGGGACACCAAAAAATATCTCTTTGATTTTAATCATTATATATCAAAATACAACTCAAAAATTGAGCGGGTTGTAGAAGTCGGCTAAAGTAAACAAAGCTTGATGAAATTGATGTGGCGGATTTAAACCATCCAAAACGATATGAGCCTAGTATTTTGATCTCGTAACAGCCATGGCTGGTTATATACCCTTTCTCATATTTAAAAATGAATCTAAAACTTCAAATGTAAAGTCTTGAAATTCTTCTTCGCATTGCTCATTAACACCACAGTTTGCAAATGCGGTTATACTTATATCATCCTCAGGTATATATATATTTTGCGTAAAATACCCAAACTCAGTGCCGCCGTGGTGATAGAACTTTTTTCCCTTTACTTCTTCAACCCAAATACCAAGCCCATAATAAAAATCAGAGAAACGATAAAAACGCGGCCCAAAAGACTCAACTAAATGGCTTTCACCTATCATTTCCTTTCTAACATTTTGATTAATAATATCATTATTAACTACGATAGCTCTTAATAGTTTTGCCATATCATTAACACTTGAAGCTAGTGGAGCATCGGAGGTTGCGGTTGTGCCAATGATCCCTTTAGTATCTACCCAAATATTCATTGGTATTGGAAAAGTAGGATCGGAATCATTAATAAAAAAACCCGATCCCAGTTCAGGCGCATGTTCTTCAACACCCTTTGAATAACTCGATGTCATTTTCAAAGGTGTTAAAATTTTATTTCTAATTGCAACAGATGGATGCTGTTTTAACACACGCTCTAAGATTACACCTGCCAATGCGTAACCAGAATTTGAATACGAGTGCCCTTTACCTGGTTCAAAGTCTGCTGGCTGGTTCAATGCAAAGCTTAATGGAAACACATCCGTTGTCACTTTCCCCTTATTGGCATATTGCGCTTTAAAAAAAGCGTACTCGCCAGCATCATTATATTCAAAAATCCCACTCGTATGATTTAACAGCTGCCTTAAGGTCATTTTGTCTGAATATTGAATTTGGTTAAGTAATTCACTTTCAAGATATCTACTTATTGGTGCGTCAAGACTAAGGACGCCTTCATCCGCTAACATCGCCACCAATAATGCGGTTAATTTTTTACCTGCACTACCATTGGGAATAACAATATCCGTTGTCATCGGCTTCCTTTTTTCCAAGTCTTTAAAGCCAGCATGACCGATGTAACGACCTATTTTTGTTTCGACCAAGAGTACCGCACCTGGGACATGCTCAGATATAAGGTTATCAAGCATAGGTTGATATTTATTTTGATAATTAACGTTAGGAGTTGGTTGATTATTCGCAAAAACAACGCTAGCCAATAAAAAATAAATAAGAATTAACAGCTTTATTAAACGGTTTTTATTCACAAAATTCATCCATGATTTAAGCGTAACGCCAAAAAGATAACAATCAAAAAGAGACACCCACTTTTAAATTTTAACTCGCTCTTATTCGAGCTGAAGTAATTATGGCTTAAAAAGTTAGGCAAGGATCAGTGTGCTTAACCTGACAGTGGAAGTCATACCAACGAGACTGTAGAAAAACTCCAACAGCCAAATTTAACTAAAAAACTAGCTCCTGTAATCAATTCTAAGCGCATTTAAGGCATTAGCTAATGCATTTGGAACCCAGAAAACAGCCTGTTTTTCTTAAAAAAGAGTAATTCTACAGCCTCAACGCTCGCTTAAGAGGTGAGTGAATGTGTGCCATGTCTGAGCGAAGCGAGTTCGGCACACGTTTACGAATCCTACTTGAAGCGTTTGTATGGATAATAAACCCATCTAATTATTCTTTTAAACCGGGTTAGGGTAATGTGAGACCCAGGCTTTAGCTGCAACTAAAGCTCTCTTTTGTGGTAGTTCGATTGAGCGATGGCTCCTCTGTTGAGAGACCGATAACAAGAATGAACGCCACAAAAGACTCCAAGCATCACACTCGAATAGTCTACTGGGTCTCGAACCCGCATTATGCAAGCAAGAGTTAGCTTATTATGATAACAAATACTAATCAAAACATTAATGTCGGTGTCGATACCGGCAAATTTCAACTCGATATTTATATTCGCCCTCTTGATATCTATTTCACCGTTAAGAACGATGAAAAAGGGATTGCTGAGGCAATTAAAAAAATCAAAATTTACTCTCCAATACGTATCATTATTGAAGCCACTGGCCGCCTTGAAATGCCCTTTATTATTGCATGTGCAAAGGCCAATTTACCTTTTGTCATTGCCAACCCAATACACATAAACGCTTTGCTGGTGCCATTGGTCAACGCGCCAAAACCGACAAGCTAGATGCACAGTTAATTGCACATTATGGCGAGGCAATTAAACCCACTATTTCCACCCTAAAGCCTGACATCATGCAGACTATGAGTGATTTGGTTGCTAGAAGAAATCAGCAGTTAGTCATGCAAACGATGGAAAAAATTGAAAATAAAATTCTAAAACTCATTGAATCATGCCCTGAATATTCAGCCAAAAACACGATTCTACAAAGCATGAAAGGCATTGGTAAAATTGCCGCTGCCTCCATCATCAGTAACTTACCTGAGCTTGGCTATATGTCGAATAAAGAAGCCGGTGCATTGGTTGGCGTTGCGCCTATGAATCGCGAAAGTGGCCGCTATAAAGGGCTTCGAAAAATTCAAGGTGGGCGGCATCAAGTACGCACCGTTTTATACATGGCGATGATGTCAGCCATCCAATCAAACCCTGTTTTTAAATCAACTTATCAGCGATTAGTTGCTGCTGGGAAACCGAAAAAAGTAGCGCTTATTGCGTGTGTCAGGAAGATGATTGTGATCTTAAATTCGATGCTCAGAGACGGAGTAATGTGGGAAGCGCCAAAAGTTTAAAATTAGCTATTGACGCCATAGTCTCTTGTTATACGAATTTAGAACGATATATCACCCAAGTCATCTTGTGGTATTGGCATGTATTGCTTCGGAGGTTTAGGTGACATTGCTTCGTCTATTTTGTCCTCATTTTCTAGCACATACTCTACGCCATCTTGAGTCAGTTTATAGCCATACCACTCATTACCGTTAAAGTCTGAATCTAGTACCCTCTCGACTAAACGGATTCTCTCAAGTTTAATCAGAGCTAAATTGAGTTGATGTGGCTGTAAACTGCTAGATAAGCTAAATGACGATACGCTATCGTTATCTGTCACCGTTGATAGCAAATTACCGAGGATAGTAATCATAGGTTCAGAAACAACGTGTTTAGGCGCATTTTTTGAGGAATTTAGAATATTTACTGGCGAATGCAAGTCGTCTCGGAACTTACTATGAAAGCTACCAAGTTCATTTATTTGTTTTAAAAACCTTGTACAAGCAGCGTTTACCGCGGACTCTAGATCACCATCACTACGATCTGGGTCATAGTCGTTGACATTAATCCCCAACAAGTCTGTTGGCATGTGAAGCACTTCGTTACGAGGCTTTAAGATAAAACAGCGCTCTTTTCCTAAGGCACCAATGAACAAACCTAACTCAAATATCACGTTATCTCTAACCGTGGGTTTAGGGTTGTCCCTCATTACCGTTAAATCTTCGGGACGGAAGATAAATAGAGCAAAATCGACGTCTTTAGCTTTGCTTGTGAGTGATGTGAGCGTGTCTCCACCAGAATTGAAAATTTTATCCCAAATAGTCACTTCCACTTTTCGATCAAGGCAAGCATTACATGCGCTTGCAACATCATAGCTTTCAGATGACGAACCAATAAATAGGCGAGGTTTTTTCATATAGTCACACCAGTTGAAATAATAAATTTAGTATATCACGCAGATACTTAGGATATAAAACTTAGCTAATTCGTATAACGAGCTTGTAGATTTACTCGTTTTAAATTTGTTTTTATTAATCAGCAAACCATAACTGAGTTCCTATTTTGATTCAATCATTTAGGCTGTTTTGAGGTGAGATTTTAAATCGGGGTTTTTGATGGATTCTCTTGCGGGTTTTGAGGCCTTTTTAAGGGTAAAAAGGGCCTTCCCCCCCTTAATGAATTCTGTTTTGCAGTTTTTCGATATTATGAACCAAGCAATACAGCTGCCACTAGGTATTCACTTTCGCTTGACCCCGTAAAGTGGACTTCTCACCATCATCACCATGCAAAAAGCTATTTAAGTATGACTTGAATAGTGCCATCTTAGGGTTAACCGATAAATGTCTCGGCTTTGGCTTCCTGCGTAGCTCTACCGCTTAAATCCATTTGGTCGTAGTACCCTGACATTTTAAAAAATGAAAAACGTTAGGCAGCATTCTTTTTGTTAAAGATTTCGCACTTTGAGAGCCTCTATTGGTGTTTGCATACTTTTATTAACGGTACGACGATTTGACAGCTAAATGACAGACGAAGTAGATGAATTTGTTGATTTATTTGGATTTGACCGCTTGCGCGGTCAAAAAGATAAGTAAATACCTATTGACGAGAGATCGGCTCATATGTGTGTTATGACTTATTTTTTTGGTCTCAGGTCTTCTATGATTTGTGCGTCCACCCAGTAGATATCACCTTCAATTCCACTACCATCCTTTGCCCGAATTGGATTTCGATTAAAAAAGAGATATTTACCATCTGGCGACACATATGCGCCATGATCGGCTCCGTTAGTGTTTATAGTATCACCTAAATTTATCGCCACTCCCCATGAACCATCTTGTTGACGAAAGCTGATATAAAGGTCTATACCGCCATATCCATCGACTTTTTCACTATCCCAAATTAAGTAAGACTCATCTCGTGCAATAAAGGGATGGGCAGTCCATTTCCCTGAGTTTATCTGTGGCCCCAATAGCTTCGGAGGCTGGCGTTTACCATTTTTAACTGTTGAAATTCGGAGCACATCATTGTTTTTATAATCATCAAAGACATAAGTGCCTTTAGCTGATGCAGACAGGCGCATAATACCCCAATCTTCCCGATCAAATATGGGTCCCAAACTTTTTACTTCTGACCAGCCTTCATTATTGCGCTCCATGTATTTATTGCCCAAATGCATTATCTTACCATCTGGTGCAAGTATAGGCCTCCCCACTCTAGGCCCCACAACGGACTCTTGCCACTGATTATTTTCTAACTTGAAACGGATTAACCACCATTTTTTAGTATAAACATCCTTTCTCGTAAAATAGAACTCTTTCATATCAGGGGTGAAAGAACCGCTATGGTCACGATGCTTAGTTGATACGTACTCCGGAGCAAATATTTTTGGGGTTAAGCCAGGTGGCTGTTGACCAAGGTAGGGGCCTTCCAAGGGTAAAGAGTCACCTTGGCTATGACTTTGACTACTGATAACTAGTATAGAAAAAAGCAGAATAATTGAATTACAAATATACTTCAAAATTTTTCCTTATTTTAAAATCAATGAATTATCTAACTTCGTTTAAATGTCATTGTACGAGTGGTCAGTTTAAGGATGTCAGCTTTAAATTACTGATCCGTACCAACACTTTTGGACATTAGCTAAGCGAGTACAATCGCTTAACGAGGTGAATAATGTCAACAAAGAAAATCCGCAAAATACATACCGCAGAATTTAAAGATGAAGCCCTGAAACTGGCTGATAATATTGGTGTTGCAGACACTGCAAGAGAATTAAAACTGCACGAATCTCAATTATATAACTGGCGTACTGCGGCCGAGAAAAAGTCTACCATCAGTGAACGAGAGTCGGCGCTTGCTGCTGAGGAATAAAATGTTTGACACTCATAAATATCCTAAATCCATTTAGTCGTAGTGCCCCTAACATTTCAATGGATTGAAAAACGTCAGGCAGCATTCTTTTTGTTAAAGATTTGCACTAAGTGAGCCTCTCTATGTGTTTGCATACTTTTGTGTTTGCATATTTTTATTAACGGCACGACGATTTGACAGACGAAGCTGATGAATTTGTTGATTAATTTGGATTTGACCGCTTGCGCGGTCAAAAAGATAAGTAATGCCTATTGACGAGAGATCGGCTCATATGTGTTAAGTTCCACTACCACTCAGAATTACGTCTTAATATTTCTGAAATCGATTTTGCTATTTCCCATCGAGGAGTATTACTTGAATTAGTTAGAAGAATCATTGCGTTTTTACTTTCTGGGTAAGTAAGAACTAGCGATTTATAGCCTCTGATACTACCTGGATGCCTAGCAACTTCACCATGTTCAGTTTTGTATACTTGCCAACCCAACGCCATATATATTTCACCCCAAGTAGTTTTTATTTGCGGCTCCAACATTTCATTATATATTTGCTCTTCTAAAATTGATGCATCACGAGCAAGGGTTAGTTTTAACCAATGACTTAAATCACGCACATTAGATACTAAGCCCTCACTTGGGTTAAATGATACATCATAAGGACGTTGATCAGTTTTGTTGATTAACTTGCCTTTGTAAGTTGGACTCGCTTCAGCAAAGTACTCATTCCCACCAAACGAATAATTACTTTTTTTCATCTGAGCAGGTTTCAATATATTGTCGTGTATGAACTTTTCATATTCTTGTCCAGAAGCCGCACTAATAACCGCACCTAAAATATTAAAATTAGTATCGCTATATTCAAACGCCTGCTCTTCTGAATGTTTTAATGCAAATTCACTCACAAGGCCAAGATAAGAAGAAATTGTTCTTTTCTCTTCAAAACTTACCGGTCTAATAATGTCACTCAGTCCTGATGTGTGGGTGAGTAGCTGCTTGATAGTGATATTAGATTTTGTAAGTGCTGGCAAATATTTTCCTACATTGTTACTAAGGTCTAGCTTATCATTCTGGACTAGTTTCATTATTGCTTGAGCAGTAAATAGCTTAGAAATTGAAGCTACACGAAACAAAGACTCTGAATCCGTAGATTTTTTCTGCTCTTCATCAACAAAGCCGAAACCTTTGATATAAGTTACTTCACCAGACGTAATTACTGCTACTGACATAGATGGGATATCATTATTAATTCGAATATCTTCTAACGTTGCTGTTAATTCGTCTTGTGTAATTGATTCATTGGCAAGTACGTTAAAAGAGATGGGAAAAAGCATTAATAATATTAATATATACACCGAACTTCCTTGTGGAACTTAACGAGCCTGTAGATTTACTCGTTTTTAATTTGTTTTTATTAATCAGCAAACCATAACTGAGTTCCTATTTTGATTCAATCATTTAGGCTGTTTTGAAGTGAGATTTTAAATCGAGGTTTTAGATGGGTTTTCTTGCGGTTTCTATGGGATTTTGAGGCTTTTTAAGGGTAAAAAGGGTTTCCCCAGCTTAATGCATTCTGTTTTGCAGTTTTTCGATATTATGAACCAAGCAATACAGTTGCCACTGGGCATTCACTTTCGCTTGACCCCGTAAAGTCAGTTTATTCATGCCTGTATTGACGGTGATATTCCCGAATACGGGTTCGATACAACCGAGTCGTTTGCTGTATTGTCGTCGCCCCATTCAGGGGCTGATAATAGCTTACTAAAATTGTGAAGCGAAGCGGAACCGAGCAAGCTGTTAGCAGTCCCGCTACTGTAATGGCTTGTTATGTGTTTTATTCGCCAAGCCATTTAAATTTGGCATCTTTGATTATTTTATTAAATTCAGCTTGAGTGATTTTGCTATTAGCTAAGTCATCTTCTGCTGGCCAAGCAACCTTCTGATATTCGTATTCTATCGCGGCAAGAATATAACCGAGCTTTCTTTCTGTAATGTTTCCTTTATGGAAGTGATGCATCGCTAATTTTTTATTCCACGACTTGCCTTCTGGAGGTTGTGGTAACTTAAAATCAAGAGTAAGAAGCCTTTCATCTGATATTGTAAAACCTTTTGCTATTGAACCTTTAGCACATTCATAGAGCATATAATCAATAGAGTCTTGAAGGCCATAAAAATGCCAATCAAAGCCAGCATTACAACCACCTACGATTTTTCCCTCTTTGTCAGTAATATCTATGACTCTTTCAGCGCAACCTGAAAGGCAAAATAGGACTACAATTGTTTTTAACAAATTTCGATACATCGATGAACTCTTCTAAACACATAACAATTTAGTATTTATGCGACACGCAGTTTGTTTTGCATAATCGCTTGTTGGGCTGAGGCACTACCTGCTCGGTGTTTGAGTGGGTATTGTTTATACTGTGGGAATTTGTTTTTCGTGATGTAGGCTACATCACGCTTACTTTATCGGATTAACGGTGCTTTCTTAGCCTTCCCTGCATGACTCAGCCATTTTTACGTCCCCATTACACCTAATTTTTTGCGCTGAGGCAATCTTATTTTTCGTGGGCACAGCGTCACCTTACCTGAACACTTAAACAGGTTAACCCGCTGATTTGACGAAGCTAGCATGGCCGCTGGTGAGAGTTGAGTGAATATACTTTTTGTTTAACACTGTGCTCTCTCAATTTGAGCATTGATTGAGCTTGTTGTTCATTCATTGGTTTTGCGGTAATAAAATGTGCATCAAGTAACAGCGATGCTTGTAAAACGACTAAAGCATCATTTTTATCTGTTTTTTAGTTTTGACGAACAGACATCACTAATCGCGTTGATATTAATAAGGAATGGTGGCCAAGTGAAGTTGCAAATTGATGCCAATAATTAGCGCTGGCACAGGCTTCAAAAATAATCGTTGAAGGACTGAGTGACACTAAGTACTCTCTAAATTGCTGCAGTGTCATCTCATTATTTGAGTGCACTTTATTATTTTTAGAACGACAAACTTGTATTAATTTATGAGCTAAATCGACACCAATTCTTAACTTATTTACAATCGAACTCCGGAAATAATTTCTACTTCAGTGGAGAAGTTGGGAGTCCAATTATCTTGTTAGATGCCCGACAGCTGGACCGAATTTAGTAGTGGTAACGACATGAAATTATTGTTATTGCTTGATCATCGACTGCGTAAACAAGTCTATTCGTGTCGTCAATGCGGCGAGACCAAAAGCCAGATAAGTTCTCTTTTAGCTGCTCAGGTTTACCAATACCCTCAAAAGGAGAACGCTTAACATCATTGATGAGTTTATTGATACGCTTGAGGGTTTTCTTATCTTGGGTTTGCCAATACAGATAGCCACTCCAAGCCTCATCAGTCCACGATAGTAAACGTTGGCTACTACTCATCGATTAACTCTCGTGCGGTTGTTTTACCTGCTCGGTACTGTGCTATTGAGCGGTTTAGGTGTTCAGCATTTTGAGGAGAGCGCAGCAAGTGCACTGTCTCCATAAGACTGTTGTAGTAGTCTAAAGACATAACCACAGCATCTTCAGAGTCACGACGTGTAATGACAGTTGTGTCTGCGTCATTAACTACACCATCTAAAACACCTTTAAGGCCATTTCTAGCTTCAGTAAAAGATACGATTCTCATAAGAACCTCCACATGTACATTTAATAGAACAAGTATAGTCTTCACTCATATACTTGTACAGTAAATTGAACATGCAATATTGATAAGGCAACTAGACATAATGACTCCCACACGGTGCTAGCCTCCGCATTTTCGTGGGTTAGCTTAAAGCCAGAGCCATAATTAGCTTGTCAAATAACAGACAGAAAGACATCAGCATCAGAAAGACATCACGAAAGACATCACGAACACGACGAAAGACATGAGGACATGAAAGACATGACACTCATAAATATCTCTCTGATTTTAAATAATTTATATTAAAAAACAATACAAAATCTATTTCAAAGGGAGTAATGGATTGATTAACGACTGCTTGAAATACATATATCTTGCGGTTTTATACCTGCAAAGCCGCTGATGAGTATTGAGTGAATATAAATTGATATGAAATATCAGATTTTCCGGCATGGTAAAACTAGGCCTATGCCTCGTTTACTTAAATACAGATTAATGATTGTGACTAGCCGACTCCGCGATACCAACTTTGTTGATGTTGATGGGCACATTGCCTAAGCGCACTCGGTTGGCCTGCGAAGTTGCTGTATTGTCGTCTAAAGTTTTGTACAGCTTCGAGCCAAACAGCAGTTTCTATTCCCAATTCGACCAGAATTTTAGGTTGAGTTTTACTTATAGCCCCGCGCTTTTTTGGGTCAATATGTCGCCCACTCCAATCAGCAAGTTCTAGATAATCTAATAACTTAAAGGGAATGGTTTGATTGTTTTGGTTACTGCCAAAGGCCATCAGTTGCTTTGGTTGCTTTGGTTGCTGGGTAGTGTGTTTGGTGTTTTCTGAAGAAGTGTGACTTTTGTAATGCTGAATGCGCTCTTGAATTGATGTAAAGTCGCTATCTTGCAGGTTTTTCGCCATTTTGGCTCTGATTGGGTTTAAATCGACGTACATCATACAACTGAGTACGGCTTGCTCGTCCAGTAGCGCTTGCGACTTAAAGCGCCCCTCCCAAAATCGGCCTGTGCAGTTATCTTCTTTATTGGCTTCTCTGGCAATAAACTCGTTAAGGTTACGCATATACCAACTGATGTCGTATAAACGATTTCGCCAAACTTCGACCGTTTTATCAACGCTGTACATATAGGCTTCATCGAGTTTTTCACCTTTACGGTAGCGGTCGACCAAGATTGTGCCGTGATACAACTGATACCAGCGTTCTATCACTTCCTCCTTTGACCAGTTTAATGCCCTACTTCTATCGACCCTAAGCACCAAATGGTAATGATTCGACATCACCGCATAGGCCGCAATATCAATGGCAAACACTTGCGATAGCCGTTTAAATCGCTCAACTAACCACACACGTCGATGTTCAAAATTTTGACCTGAGTATTTATCAAAACCCGCTAGAAATGCCCTGCGAACACAGCGACTGATGCAGTGATAGTAAGGTGTGGAATCTAAATCAATTAACGAACGTCTTGCTTGTGCCATGAGAATCACCAAAACTCGAAGTGATTAATTAAAATTAGACCCTCTATTGTGGTTTTTCAACGAGATATTTATGGGTGTCATGTATTTTATTTAACTTGACAGTGGGAGTCATACCAACGCCGCAATAAGCGGCTAAAAATTGTGGGCTAAAATCGCGAAGCGATAGCCCACTGTTTTTAGTCCGACTTAATTGCCTTGATAATCATTGAGCCTCCTCCCTAGCAAGCCGCATCAGCGGTATGCTTAAGGCAACCAAACCTACAGGAGAAAGCTCAATGAGATTTTATAATAACGCACATCCATACTACTGCGGTATCGATTTACATGCACGCTTACTTTATGTCTGCATCATTGATTCTCATGGCGAAGTAGTTGTCCATAAAAAGATTGGCGCTGATAAAAATGATTTATTACGCCTACTCGAACCTTACATCTGCAATGTGATTGTCGGCGTTGAGTGCATGCATTGTTGGTATTGGGTGTCAGACTGGTGCGCTGAACTCGGGATTGATTTTGTTTTAGGCCATGCCTTGTACATGAAAGCCATTCACGGTGGTAAAACCAAAAACGATAAAGTCGACTCATTTAAAATTGCCACTTTATTGCGCGGTGGTAACTTTCCTGTAGCTTATGATTACCCAAGTGAAATGCGCGCTACTCGTGATTTATTACGTCGACGAATGAAGATTGTCCGCCACGGGGCCATGCTCAAAGGTCATGTTGTAAACACCAACAGTCAATACAACCTGCCTGCAACTGAGTTAAATCTTAAAAATATTTCAGCAAGACAAAAGCTTCGCGAGCAATATCACGACCCAATCGTGCAGCGCAATATCGATTTAGACATGGCACTCCTTGATTGTTATGCAAAAGAACTCGCACAGGTTGAATGGTTCATCGAAAAACAAGCTAAAAACCACAACCCTGTTTATTTAGAATTACTGAAAACCGTGCCTGGTATTGGCAAGATTTTATCGCTGACAATCTTGTATGAAATTGGCGAAATCCGTCGTTTTGAATCAGTACAAAAATTTGCTTCTTACTCACGGTTGGTCAAATGCAAAGCAGAGTCGGCCGGTAAAACCTACGGTACTCAAGGCAATAAAATCGGCAATGCACATTTAAAATGGGCTTTCTCTGAAGCCGCTGTACTTTATCTTCGGGGCAATGACAAAGCACGTAACTACCTCAATCGATTACAAAAACGAATGAGTAAAGCGAAAGCATTATCTGCACTGGCCCATAAGTTAGGGCGCTGTGTCTATTTCATGTTAAAAAACAAAACGGTGTTTGATGAGCAACGATTCTTAAAGGGATAAGTCGCGCAATAAGGTGAGCTGAAAGTCTAACTAGATACTCTTGAAAAAGAGAAACGAGCATGACCGTGAATGAGGTGGCTAATGAAGCAATGACTTCTCACCATCATCACTATGCCAAATGCTATTTAAGCTACATCGCCTTGATTAGACACCTTATTGGCGCGCACTAATACAATCAACAAAGTCGTTTACACCTTAAATGAGCCTGAAACTAACTGTGCAAAAAGCACCTCTGACTTGAATAGTGCCATCTTAGGGTTAACCGATAAATGTCTAGTGCCCCTAACATTTCAATGGATTGAAAAGCGTTAGGCAGCGATAAGATCGCACTAAGAGAGCCTCTATATGTGTTTGCTGTAAACGACGATTTAACAGCTAACCGACAGACGAAGTAGATGAGTTTGTTGATTGATTTGGATTTGACCGCTTGCGCGGTCAAAAAGATAAGTAATGCCTATTGACGAGAGATCGGCTCATATGTGTTAGGCACTTGTTCATGAATACTTATCCCTATTTTCGCCAAAGTAAAATAGGGGAAGTATCAGGGGAAATTTTAGTTACAACGATCCAATCACTACCATCTCCGAATGCACCTTCAATATACCAATCCATTCGAATAAATATGTCTTGATAGCCGTCTCTATTAAAATCTCCTCTAGCAAGAATTACATAATTAACTACCGTTTCCCCGAAAGAAACTTTTATATTGTCTTTACCTGATTCGATTAATTTTAAATTTGATTCATATGACCCCAGATCTCCTCTGCGGCCATCTAAAGCCTGACCACCGAGATATGGGATAGATGTGGATGGAAAGGTTTTGAGTAAAGGTAAGTCAAACTCTAACGGCCAATAATTTAAGGCGTATTCAGGTGCATCATAAAAACGCCTTGCTGCCTCACAGTCAATTTTTAACAGATCCCAACGGGCAAACTCTCTTTCCAAAATTTCATTATCGCCTATAGATGTTACTTCTATGCAATTATGTACATTCAAAGTATTTCCATCAACGCTTGAGTATTGACTCTCGAACGTTAAGTCGTATAAATTTGTTCCGATTGAATCAATACCGACAAATGCGTTAACGTTATACCAACGCGATTCTTGCTTAACAACCTCTTGCTTGTTGGTGGTTGCTTGGCATGCAAATAAACTAAAAACAGATAGTATCAAAGGAAGACTTCGGGTTAATTTCTTCTTCATAATTGCTTCCTTTAAGGGATTTTAACTTGTAAATTTTGTTTCGAACTTAGAAGGTCATACACATATTTATTTCTTAACGGAGAAATACCTAAACGATTACTTTGCTTAGCTGCATCCGCCCACTTACCTAGCTTAATGAAGCCATTGAATTTAACATATTGTACTTTTAGCTTAGTAATACCTAAATTAAATACCATATCGAACAATGCTTTTTGTACGTTCACGGGCATAGTATCAAAGGGTTGAATAAAGCCGTTAGCTACAGAATAATAGCGTGAAAGTTCTTGGTAAAACGACTGTATATGTTTATCACGTTGTGCATTCATATCAAGGTCTTTCATTATCAGCGTAGTATGCTTTTTAAATGAGGCTGAACCATAGTTTCTACCATAAGGTTGCTTTTTTATTGAATCATACTCAGCATTTTTTTCTGCCATTGTAGCTAACACTGATGAATTATTACTAGAAGATTTTTTGTACATTTTCACAGTGCTCATTGAAGTTTTGTTAGGTATCATATGACCTATACCGACAGTGACCTTTCCCACCGTATCTAAATATAAGTGTGGGATGCGCCCTTCATAGTTTTCTATATTTTTACTAACTTCTGTTCTTACTTTTGCACTTAATGGCATAAATAAATTCCTTTTTAAGGTTAAGTTTTAAATTTATAAATTTTACATAAATAACAATGAGTTGAATTAGTGCCTAACAATTTTATAGTGCGCGCTTCGCGCATCTTTCTGCCGATGACACGCTCATAATTCATAATTTCATTTCTAACAAATAACTTAACTCATTGCCAGCTATAATTTTTTTATCGGTACTAAAGATACTCAGACAAGAGAAAATGCGCTCTTGGCTCATTTTCTTGAATATGGGAGCGCAACAGCCAAACTGTATATTTATACAGCTAATTTGTTAGTGATAAGATCAAAACGCGATCCCCATTAGCATACAGACTTTGTCGCGACGCAAAATACTTGCTACAACACAGGTGACTCCTTGTTCAGTTCTAAACGGGTTATTTTGCCCGTTAACCAATGCAGGGGCTGATCAAAAAACATACCCACGGTTAATTTAACAGCTTGTTTTGTTTTAAGTTTATCCAAAAAACACGATTTTTGTGTCTTTTTAATTCAGAAGCACGGATATCAAAATAGTCATTCAGATCGGTTGGCCGCGGCCAGTACCACGCTTGCAATCACACCTTTTGTTTCTTCGCGATTACTCACTTTTAGTTTGCCACCTTGTTGTTCAATCATGTTACGGCATAATGTTAACCCTATGCCTTTGCCTTGTGATTTTGTGGTATAAAAAGGCACAAATAGATTGTCAGGGTTAGCGATACCACAGCCGCTGTCGAGCACGGTTATTTCAACCCATTGCCCTTTTCGTACAGCCGAAATGAAAATTTTGGCGTTATCTTTACTGGCTTCGATAGCATTTTTGAGCAGGTTAACTAACACTTGTTCTAACAATACTTTGTCAGCACTGACGAACTCGGCGTTTAGCTGACTGTCGATAGGATAGTCAAATAAGGTGATGACTTTTTCTAAGCAATCAGCCACGTTCACGGCTGTTAAATGCACATCGTAATCGGTGGCTAAGCTGGCATATCGATTTACAAACTTCATTAAACCATCACTGCGCTCGCCAATCACACTTAATGCATGTAACACATCGGGCTCTTGCGCGACGAGCATTTGTTCAAGCGATTGCGCTAATGACTTGATTGGCGCAAGTGAATTATTGATTTCATGGCTCAGCACTTTCGTCATTTTATGCCAAGCGGCTTGCTCTGTTTGGTACACCACTTGCTCAATGTTTGTCAGTACCACCAGCTGGAATTGCTGACCTTGCATGCGCAATTGGCTGTGGCGTAATTGCCACTTAGCAGCCAATTGCGGATCCATAAAGCGCCACTGGTTGGCTTGATTGGACTGCTCATGCCACTGTAAACCCAGTTGAGTTGCGTGACTCGATTTTAAATTTCGCCACGGCTTTTGACACCACGATGAAAACGCATCATTGCCATGTTGTAATCGTCCAGCTTGATCAAATAAAGCAATCGGAGTGGCCAGCTGCTCGATTAAACCCAAAACCAACACCGCTTGTTGGTCGTACAGATGTTTTCTGACTTGTAAATCTCGGGCCAAAAACTTAACTTCATCACATAACGTATTCACTGCACCTTGGCTAAATTGTGAGTTAGCGCGCAAACTGTAATCTTCATGGCGAATAGCTTCGAGCATCGCCGATAAATTATAAAAAGGCTTCAAAATAGCCGTCTTACACAGCCAAGCCACCACTGTTATCGGGATCACGATGGCGACTAAAACGGTCGTAATCACTAAGCCAGATGCATCAACTAAGTAAAAAATGCTGGCCAATAACGTCACCAGCAGCAAACAAGTGGTGAACATTAAACCATTCAGTAACTGCTCTAAAGACTTAGGCGCCCATGACCTCATCAGTGATGACCTTATTTGGTTTTAATATTGAATTTATCGAGGCGTCGATAAATCGCGCTTTTACTGATCCCAAGCAACAACGCCGCTTCTTCGACTTGATTTTGACTTTGCGCCATGGCCATTTTGAGCAATTTAAGTTCAGCCTGCTCCAATGTCATTAAGCTCAGCCCGACAGGCTCTTCTTCGGTGGTTGTTTGGTCGGTGCGAAGAGATAAATCAGCCTCGGTAATTTCATCGTGATCGCTCATCAACACGGTACGTGCCATCATATGACTAAGCTCTCGTACATTGCCAACAAAAGGGTAATCGTGCAAAGCTTGCACCGCACACGCACTTAAAGTCGGAGTCGTGAGCTGATATTTTTTACTGTGGTGCCTTAAGAAGTGCTCGGCTAATACGGCAATATCTTCTTTTCGTTCTCGCAATGGCGGGATCACGAGTTCGATGGTGTTTAAGCGAAAATATAAGTCTGTTCGAAACCCGCCCGCGGCCATTAATTGCTCAAAGTCAGCATTTGAAGCACTGATCACCCGACAATCAGCAATCAAGGTGGTGTTATCGCCGACCCGCTCATACTGTTGGGATTCTAATACTCGCAGTAGCTTGGCTTGTTGGCTGAGGCCTAATGTGCCAATTTCATCCAAAAACAATGTGCCTGCAGAGGCGGCAGCAAAACGGCCCTGCCGATCTTGTTTGGCGTCAGTAAATGCGCCTTTTTTATGACCAAATAACTCACTTTCAAACAAGTTTTCAGCAATAGCGGCCATATTAACAGCAACAAAAGCGCCACTGCGAAGCGATTGCTGATGAATATATTCGGCAATGCATGTTTTTCCGGTGCCATTTTCTCCGCGTAAAAACACCGTCGCATCGGTTTTGGCGATGCGATCAATTTGTCGCTTAAGTTGCTGCATGGCAGCGCTGTGCCAAAGCAATTCATCGCTTGAAGGCGCTGTAAACTCATCAGTGGGCGCTGCTCCCCGAGCCGACTTATCCATATCAGCGAGCGCTAAGTGTTTTTTCACCATCATTAACACAGCGTGGTTATCCCAAGGTTTGGCAAAAAAGTCTTTCGCTCCAACTTGCATGGCTTCAACCGCTAGGTTGACACTCGACCAGGCGGTCATCGCAATAATCGGCGGCGCAGTGGTGCCTTGCATCCCTTTTAAAAAATTCAGCCCTTCGTCACCTGAAGTGGTGTCAAATTCATAGTTCATATCGAGTAAGACTAAATCGATTGTTTGGCTGTGTATTAGCTCTTTGGCTTGGCTTAAGTCACTGGCTTCGAGCACAGAAAACCCATGGTTTTTGAATAAAAATTTGAGGCTCAAACGAACATCGGCTTTGTCGTCGACAATTAAAAGAGTGTGTGCTTTCATCGCTGATAAACCTTAAATAATCCTTTAAAATTCATAATTTATGATGTGTTACATTAGGGTTTAAAACCGAGTGTATCATAGCTTGCGCCTAAACCTCATTGTGTGCCACCCAGCAGCTGTACCTTAATAAATCTCAATTCTGGATTATCTATCTTTGATCCAGAACTGAGATTCATCAGCAACGGCGGCTTATTCGACACGTAACGCTTGCAGCGGATCGCTCACCACCACTTTTTTGACCGGTAAATAACACGCAATCATGGCGATAAGCAGCATCAATGGTAATGCCACGAGCAGCGACCATCCACTGCCTGTAAATGTGATCTCCCACAGCCGAGTGCCCATTAAATAACCCAATAACGCTAAGGCACAGCCCACCGCCATCCCCAAGAATACTGGGCGCATACTTTGTTTTATTACCATGTTAATCATCGTTTGAGTATGCGCCCCCAATGACAGATGGATCCCAAGTTCATACCGACGCATTTGTACGCTGTAACTGAGCACGCCATAAATCCCTGCAGCCGCTAAACTAAGCGCTAACAAAATAAGGCTCACAGTCAAGCCTGCAACTAATTGTGTTTCTCTTAGGCGCAGGCTGATCAATTCATTTAAGCTTGTGTACTGCGACACCGTTAACTGCGGATCAACAGCTTTTAATACTTCATTGAGCAAAGTTTTGCTGAGCTCACTGTTTAGCTTCAACTTAAAACCCAAACGATCGGGTGTAAAAGGCAAGTAAAACCGCTCTTTCGCGTAGGTATCGCCCCTATCAGGCACGTAGATATCTTTCACCACACCCACGACCGTTAGTGGGGTATTCGGGCTGCTTTGCAGCACCTTGCCCACAGCGGGTTCACCTTTAAATACCCGCTTTGCGAGTGATTCGCTAATAATTATTTCAGCGCTGCCACCTTGATCACCACTGAACTCGGTAAAACTGCGACCACTGACCAACTCGTGTTCTAACAAATCAAAGCTATTGCTATCAAAATAACCAACACTGGCAATGCCAAGCATGGTATTGAGTTGATCATATAAATAAATCTCCCAACCCATGTGCAGCGGTGTGACAGCCGTTCGGGCCACATCATCGATTTGTGCAACGGGTTTGAGCGTCTCTTTTATTCGGCTAGACAAAGCCAACCATTGCGCAGGGTCAATGGTGCCGGTATCCACGCGTAAGTAATGTACAGATTCGGTAGTAAACCCAACCGGTTTGTTTAACCGTTCGATTGCCGGACTCAGCACCGATGTCGCCCCAATCAGCAGTAATGTCGCTAAACCTATTTGGCTGGCTATTAAGACATTACGTGTCAGCATCGAAATTTGCGTTCCCGCGCCTTTACCACTGGTTTGAAGCTGGGTAATAAGCTGATTATAATCAACTTTTTTGCTACTTAAGCCCGCCATAACCGCAGCGATTAGTACACTGACACAAACACTGGCTCCAATGGTGACCCGATCCAGTGTTACGTTTTGCAAGCGTGTAAATAAGTACTGCAAATCTTGCTCAAGCCCAACCAAGATCCAACCCGCCATCAATAGCCCCAAGACACAGGCAGCCACACACAACAGCAGACTTTCAGCAAATAAGTTCATAAAAACATGCTTAGGTTGTGCTCCCAATGAGGCTTGGATCGCCAGCTCGCGATGCTTTTGTGCTGCACGGGACAAAAATAAATTGGTCAGGTTCGTTATGGCAATTAATAACAAAGTGCTGACCCCTGCCAATAACAACAACGCCATATCACTGCTGTCACCGACAATTTTTTGTTTTAATGGCAAAAAGTGTGCACCAATCGCTGTGTTCACCGCCACATCTTCTCGGTTTTGATACAATTCGTTTATTTGTGCCCCTAATACCTGATCCGCTTGGGCGAGCGATACACCGGGTTTTAAGCGCGCAATACCGTTTGTTCCACCAGTAATGTCCCCCCAATGAGAGGTCGTCGAAATTTCCTCTGCAAAGCTAAAAAACGCGTCGATTGGAAAGCTACCAAATGTTTCTGGCGGCTCAAATTCAGCTGCCGTGACACCAATAATTTGATACGTGTTTTGGCCAAATTGGGTGTATTGGCCAATCACTTGCTCATTGGCTGCAAAGTGCTTTTGCCAATATGCAAAGCTGAGGATCATCACTTTTTGTTTATCGTTAATGCCTTCATCGTCATTAAAATGCCGACCTAAATGCATCGGCGTATCGAGTAATTTAAAGTATTCTGGTGTGACTCTCATGCCATCAACAAAGGGCTTGTCTTTTAAATCAGTTAAGCGATCGCCTGAAAGGCTCATAATCGCCATGGTGTCGATAAAGCGGGTATCATTGTATAAATGAAATTGCGCCGACATGATCTGAAAACCATATTGGGTCTCACCGTTTATGGTTTCACTTTGATCTGTGGTGATCAAAGCGTCACTATTGGGGTACGGCAATGACTTACCAAGCACCAAGTAGTTAATGTTGACCACTACCGCTAACGCAGCCAGCGTAACGGCTAACGTAGTGATCACCGTTAAGCTAAAGCCTGGCAGCTTAGCTAAACTCACCATCGCGAGTTTTAAATCGTGTTTAAAAAAGTGCTTCAACCATTTCATACAGCAAGCTCCAAATTAAATTCATCCGCCATGACACCATCGAGTAAATAGAGCTTACGTTTGGCCATATCGGCATAACGCGGATCGTGGGTCACCATGCAAATGGTGGTACCATTTTTATTTAATTCGCCGAGCATTTGCATCACCGCATCACCATTTTTAGAATCTAAATTCCCAGTCGGCTCATCCACGAGTAGGACATCAGGGTCGTTGACTAATGCCCGCGCAATCGCGACGCGTTGCTGTTGCCCCCCCGATAATTGATTGGGTTTATGTTTTGCGCGATGGCTCATCTGTACTTTTTCGAGACATGCACTGACTTTTTCGGCAATTTCTTTATCCGAAAGTGGAACGCGGCGATACCTAAGCGGTAAAGCGATGTTGTCAAATACACTTAATTCATCAATGAGATTAAATGATTGAAAAACGAAACCTAAGTGCTCATTGCGCACCGAAGCACGCTGATCCACACTGAGTTGGCTAACATCCCGATCGCCAATCCAATATTGTCCCGATGAGGCTGTGTCGAGTAAGCCTAAAATAGCCAATAAGGTCGACTTACCGCATCCGGACGGCCCCGAAATTGATACATAATCACCCGAAAAAATGTCCAAATCCACCCCTTGTAAAGCATGAGTTTCCATTTCACTAGAGACAAATTTCTTAGTAATATTGCGGAGTTTAATTTTGCTAACTTGAGTCATGTTGTGTCCTTAATTTTTGTTTTATCGCGCGGGTTAAATCACACTAAGCGTTGTAAAAGCCTGCCAACGGGACATATCCGATAGGATAAACTGGTCAGCGAGTTTGGCACCAGCCACAATTTCGATTTTGTCGTTGGTTTGGTGGCCAAATTGCAGGTGTTTGGCATTGGCACGGCCTTGATCTAGGTTGAGCTGAAACAAGGTTGCCTCAGAAAAAGGGCTCACATTAACTGGTTTGTCGATGAACAACACGTTCCGACGAATACCTGTTTGGATCTGCCCTTCAATATTCAGTTCGGGCCGAGCGTTATTAGTCAGAGCGCCTTGTAAAGCCACTTCTACTTGCACGCTGCCGTTGCGGATCATCGGATCAATTCGGCTGACTTGGCCAGCGATGAAGCCACTACGCGTGTTTATTTGTACAGTTTGCTCTAATGCCACTTGTTGCATTGTGGCTTGTGGCACGTCGAGTAAGGCATATAGCTCAGTCGTACTGCCAACCAGCGCTATCTGCTGACCAAAACTCACCGTTTGCCCAAGCTCAGCTTGTAATGATTGTAAGACCCCTTCAATCCCAGCGGTCACCGTTAAGCTGTCTTGGCGAGCTTGTGCATGGCGAAGCTCTACTTGCTGCGCATCGGTTGTTGCTTGGGCGATGGCTAAATTTGCTAAATGAAGTTGCTGCAGCTGTGCAATGCGTTGTTGTTCTATACCTAAACGGCGTTTAAGCTGACGCTCAGTTAGTAAAGAACGCTGATATTCAATATCTGAGACGATGCCTTTGGCGATGAGCTGATTTTGTGCATTCACTTGCAGCTCTGCGCTTTCTAGCTCTGCACGAAGAATTTCTAATTGTGCCTGCTGGGCGAGTAACTCGCGTTGTTGATTGATTTCTAATTGGCGGTATTGATTGCGGCTTTGATTTAGCGCCTGATGAGCTTGATTCAATGCTTGGCTCACTTGCGGATCAGACAAGCGTAGTATCACGCTTTGCGCCGACACAAAAGCCCCCGGCTTTAACACCACTTCTTCCACAGTGGCATTGCTTGGTGCGGTTAATAAGCGCACAGAGCGTGATTTTAAACGGCCATACCCGGAGACTTGCAGTTGTAAATCCCCTTGCTGAACCTGACCAGACCAAAAATCATCACTGGCGATACGCTGCTGAGCATTGGGCTGAAGTATTAACCAACCTACCCCGACCATGATTGCGATCACTAACCATGCAATGTTTCGATATGGAAAACGTTTTTTATTATCAATTAAAATATCCATTTGGCACCTTTTTTCATCTTGACCCTAAGAGTCAATCAAAGGTCATGCCAATTAGTACCTAATTGTTTTATATGGAATTTTTATTTTAACAGACGATTGTTGGTGTGTTTGATTTGTGATTTCGACACTCTGAATGTCGAAATCACAAAAAAGCCAGAATCTTGATTCTGGCTTGTTTGTCAGTTTACTCAGACCGAGACAAACTTAAAGCTGGTAACTTACAGTCAATTTCGCATTGCGTTCTTCGGCTGGCATACCGCCTAAAAACATCGCCTTACTGTAATAGACTTTGTTAAACATATTATTTAAATTAAGTTGCAGCTTCCAACGCTCAGCCTGGTAGCTGATTGCAGAGTCATAAATGGTATAGCTAGGTACATACCCGTCAGGAATACCAAAAGAAGTTGAGTTGGTGCTGCGATCATCCACATATTTTGCGCCAAGACTGAGCGTTAATGGGTGTTCAAGCTTAAACCAATCAGCTTCATAACTTAACCAAGTACTCGCAGTCACATATGGCACGCCTTTTTGGCGAGTATCAAAACTGCTGGCATGAGGGTCTTTCTTGTCACGGGCATCTTGATAAACCGCATTAACATTTAAGCGCCATTGCTGATCCAGCTCGGCATTTAAATCAAATTCAACCCCTGTGGTCTCTTCTTTACCGTTATAAAAATATTGCGGTACATCAGCAGCCGACACACCCGCTTCAAAATCAGGATTGGTATATTGTAAGTTCGTGCGCGCGCTTTCAAACACGACAATCGAGCCTAGGAGCTGATCTTCAAATGCTTTAAAACGCAGGCCAAGATCATTGCTCAGTGACTCAGAATCCTCACGGTCATTTTCAGTGCCACTTATGCTGCCTAAAATGCTATACGCTGTCCGTCCTTTTGCATGATTCACAAACACTGAGATATCATCCGTTGGCATATATGTTGCGCCAAGATTGTAAGTAAGACCACTATCAGAAGTATCTTGTTCAGGTTGAGGAGCCGCTGCACTGGCACGATAACGTGGATCGACACCTAAGTGGGTATACGCTTGTTTAATTTCATTAAATGCAACCCCTACGCGTGTAGTGAAACCATTATTAAAGTATGCAACATGTTGAACACCCGTGCCCCAAGCTTGGACTTTTTTATTGTAGTCGCTGGTTTTTAAAGGATCATGATCAGTAAAACTACCTTGTGCCCAGTTTGGATTACGAATATCAAAGATATAAGGCAACAAACCTTGATAAATCACTGCACCTTCTTTGTTTTTTATAACTTTATCTGCATCATAAATAGAGTATTGTTCAAACGCGATATCACGATCTTCATAGTTGGCATTGAGCAAGAACTCATGATCTATGCCAGCAAATGAAAAGTCATAACGTAAATCAAGAAAATACTGCCATGAACGTTCGTCCGCTTGAACTTGACGGTATTCTTGACGTCTGGCTGCGTATGGATACAACACATTATCGACGACCAAAGGCGCTCGAGGATCGGCATTAATGGTTCCTCTACGATCCCAATAGACATAGTTATATGCCCCCGTTTGACGTGCAAAACTGGTGTCATAATTTCGATATTGAAGCTGTTGATTTAAATACAAGTCATCGCTTAAGTAAGCATTATGCGTCAGCTTAAACCGGATCTCCTCACCTTTATTATCTTTGGCCATCGGTGAAATAATCCCTTTATGACCAAAGGTATAAGGTGTTAAACCATCTTGGTTAACTAACGAATCGGCCAGCTGTTGGCGTTGAACATCGGTGAGCTGTATTCCTTTCCCATTGGGATCATTGATCAAGTCTTGCCACGTCACTTCACCAGCCGTTTTTCCTCCTACCGATTCGGCATTATAAATACGGATCGGATGACCAATCGAATCAACAGCGATGGAATCGTTAATATAGGCGGCAGAGAGCATGACATCATGTGAATTATCCAACACATATTTCAACGATAAATAGGCTTCATCTCGATCGTCACTAAGATCACGATAACCATCACTTCGGGCCGACTTAGCCATAACTCGATAAGCTAATTTATCTGTAATTCCAGCTGTGCTGTCAAATGCAATGGAATACGAATTCCATTGGCCAATTTCAGCCTCGAGCTGATGCAGCTCAATAAATTGTGGCTTTTTTTCAATTAAATTGATCACGCCACCCGCACTGCCCATACCATACAGACCTGTTGCAGGTCCTTTTAACACTTCAACAGATTCTACGTTTGTTAAAGAGCGAGTCGGATTGAACGTATTTCCAAGCCCTGCGCCACCATACATTCCGTCGTAGGTATAGTTGGCACCTAAGCCTCGAACCACTAAATTATCACCAATTCCGTAGTTATTCCCCGCTTGGGTTACGCCACTAATATTGCGCACTAAATCTTGTAAATTATTGACGCCTTGTGCATTGATCAAGGCTTTATCAACGACCACAACGGCAGCAGGTGTTTCCATCAGTGACATGTTTGATTTTGTCGCCAGACCGGAGTCTTTAACAACATTATTTTGACGGCCATAAACCGTGATTTGTTCCAGCTCTCGTTCGGCTGATTCTGCGTTAGCAAAATCAGTATTTGCATAAACGGGGGTAAAGACAGTCGCACAAGCTAGGGCAACTAAGGAGTAAGAAAAGCGTGTCATAATGTATCCCAAGTACTAAATCAAAATACAATGATAATGATAATTACTATCACTTCAATTGGTATTTTTATTAATCATTATAATTAACACAGTACTAACAGCACGATGACAAAACCGTTGATTTTGTTTACTTATCAAACACAAATCACTACCAAATTAGCGATATAAAACATGTGAAACAACATAATGAGTTTTGGTAAATCACTGCTCATAAAATAGGGTTTGCAGCCTAAACTGATCTGCTTTAATCAAACGAGACATTTTAATATGGTATTTATTGCTGCTGAAAGACAGGATGGCTGGACCTACAAATAAAAAGCCAGTCAGGTAAGTGACTGGCTTGGATATGAAAGGTCAAACCCTATGAACTATACAAATTGTTGCTGTTTGAATCGTGTTTGGCTAATCAGGCCAAGTGCCAATATAAAAATCAGCAATAACCAACCCGAATTTGTACCTGGAGTGCTTTCTTGTAGCTCATTGTTATACGTAAATAACGGGAAGGTATCGACGTCTGCATGAGTAACAGGGGTATCATTAAATAGGTAAGGGTAAATGAATTCCCTAATTTGTTGATGATACGCACTCACTTGCGCCAAATAATGCCTATAGGCTTGATTGTCTGTACCCGCTTGTTGATTCAACTGGTTTTGAAAAAACAACGTCGGCGAGAGTAAGGTTAACTGGGTTAACCAACGCTGGCTTTGCTGTTGTTGCAACAAATAAGCTTGCCAATCAGCTTGCACAGATAAATCACTCAATTGGTGCATGGCGTAATACCATTTCCAATGAAAACGGCCTTCATACTCTGTTTTGTCAGCATATTGTGGGTACTGCTGGGTAAACTCGGCTAAAGCCGCTTGTTTATCTTGATCCCAACCGTCATTTAAAATGAGCCGCTGAGAGGTGGTTGCTTTAAGAGGAGCGCTATTATCAAACTGACTATTCAGGGTGAGATGAATAAACCCAGGAATAAGCACAGCAAACAACAGCCAAGTCCCTATAAACGCTAAACTATTAAATAATGATGATTGGTTAAAGCTCATGATCACCGTGGCAATTAAAAACCACAACAAAGCATACGCACAGCTCAAGCCATACAAAGTAAAAAACACGCCATCAAAGGGCAACTTCAACAACACTGCACTGACCAAAAACAGCACCGATACCATCAGAACGATTACGATATAACGCAATAAAATTGCACGAAAAATCAATTTTTTAGCGGTTTGATTGGCGAAAGCACTGAGCATTCGCCAGCGCCCTGATTGGCGCTCTTCACTGAGTAAATTAACGCTGAGCACCCCGATTAATACCGGTAACATATACGCCAGCACAAACCCTAAGTCGAATCCTCCGGCGCGGTGTTTAGCTGGGTTGATGGCTTCCTTGTTATGAATTTGCCCTTGTAGTGCTAATGCATTCACTTTCATCGCTACCAAGTTATTTTGGCTTTGGCCATTAAATAAAGCAGCCCAAGGTGACAACTGCCAGGCTGTTGGCGCTGACGCGTAATATGCAAGCGAGCCCATTTCAGGAAGAGTTGCTTGAGTTTTGATGTATTCTCGTTCTTTTTCAAAGACGATACTGGATTTTACTTGATCAATACGCAACGATTTATAACTGTTTGCACCTAAGTAAATGGCCAGTAGCCCACTCACAATAAACACCAATAAACTGATTTTGGTCGCAGTCCCTTGAAACAACCGCTTTAATTCAAACTTAAGCATACACCACCGCCTTACGTTGTAATTGACTACGAGTGAGTACCATAATGAGCGAGACCAACATTAATAAAGGCGCAAGCACAGCCAACCATAAACCGTGTAAAGACCAGGCTAAGCTTGGGGCATTGTATTCAAATGGTGAAAATTGCTGCCAGAAATTAGCCGAAACACGCTGATCTCGGTCGTTGTGAAAATGTACTTCTTCAGTATGTAACTTATTTAACTGTTGCGTACGTTCATAACGATGATGCTCTGCTTGACGCTCAAAATCAAAGAAGTGACGCTGATCGCTCGCACTCACCGCCATTGAAAAATCACGAATTGCTAAATACGGATTCAACCAATAAAAACGAGCGACAAATGCTTGTTGCGCGGTAAATTTCGCCAATTGTTGATCTGCATGACGCTGATAAATCTCGGCGGTGATCCGTTCGCCTTCTTGCATCACTAAACCACGGTAATTAATTGGTAGCTCAGCCACATCACTCACGCCGTATTCTGCCAATACTTTTTCTTTAAACGTATTAAAGTGTGGATCATTTGGGTTATGACTGTTGCCCACTTTACGTACATCTAATTTAACCGCCAGCGCTAAGTCATTGGCATTTTTATGAGGATAAAGATGCTCGGCAATATCCGCGACCGCTCGAGGAGTTAAAATAGTCAAAACAAACCAAATGGTAATAAGAACATTTAAGCTTTGTTTCGGAGCGCTAGTTAAACACGAACAGACTAAAATCAACACCACCCAAAATAAGCAGTACAAAGCGTAACTCATAAACAATAAAGCAATTCGGATCAGCACCTCACTGTTAAAAGCAACATCACCCGTCAGTGCTACCCCTAAAGTTGCGATAAACACCGGCACTAAAAACCCCATTGATAGCAGCCAGTAGGCTAACCCTTTGCCAATTAGAATATGCTTAAACTGCACGCCAATTGACACCAATTGCTTGAGCGTTCCGGCTTGACGTTCACCACTTATTGATGAAAAGGCCATGACAATCAATAACAAAGGCCAAACCAACAAAAGTAAATTAGCGACACTTAGCTCAGAAAACCGCAGCAAAGTACTCCCATGACTGTCACTGGCAAAATTAGCACTATTTTGTTTATGGGCTTCTAAAAACACACTGTGGCCGACCCAACTATTTACCCCAACATCAAAGTAACTCAACGCGCTGGGCGGTCGAAAAGCAAAGTGACCAAAATGCGCCACCCGATGTGGGTGACGGTCAGGCTGCGCATTCCATTGTTCTTCAACCATAGCTTGTGAAGTGTGTTGAAGTTGCTGGCTATTTTGATACTGCTGCCAGCTGGTCCAAAGTGCGACCGCAAGCAACAGTTGCATCAAAGCAAACAGCAACCATAAACTATTATTTTTAAGCTTTAAGCGCAGCTCGTGCTGACAGACATTAAAGCTCACTGAATTAATCATAGATACGTCCTTTTAAAAACGATAAGACAGACTCAAATTGACCGCACGACCACTGCTCGGTGAGTGAATGGTTTCACTGCCAACTAAATAAACATATTCGTGATAGCTATCAAACACGTTATTGATGCGCAGGCCCGCATTTCCCCAGCCCAAATCATAATCGAACGCTAAGTCTATGATGCTGTAATCACCATAGCGCTTGGTTTGAAGCACATTACTGACATAATAATCACCTTGAAAGTGGCCAAATACCGACACTTCCAACGCATCTAGTGGTTGATAAATTACCCCTAATGTAGCTGTGTACTCTGGTACGCCTCGTAACCAATTACCTTTACTCGCCACCTGTGATTCACCTGGTTCAACAAGCTTGGCCTCTTGGCGCGTATAGGCACCAAATCCTGACCATTGTTGATTGAAATGCGCACTAAAACCAACATCCCAACCATCGCGTTTCGTGCTCCCTAAGTTCTCAAAATCCCCTGAACCATCGGTTTTTTGTGTGAGCTCATCTTTGGCTTCTTGTTGCCAAACTGACAAACGGGTGTCAAGCCACGCAAGAGGTTGCCATTTCACGCCAGCTTCGTAGCCATAATTTTTAGAGAAGTCATAATCATTATTACTCTCTCCTAAATAGGCATCACTACCAGTAGGCGCCTGAAAACTCACGCCATAATTGGCAAACACGTTGAGCGTATCTTGCAGTTCGTACAACACATTAAATTTAGGTTGAACAGTGAGCCCCGGATCGTTAATACGCTTTTGCTGCCCTGAGAGTTGGTTGGTAAAATCACCATCAAAGCCATCAACACGCAAGCCACCACTGATCAGTAATTTTTCGCCGCGATATTGTGCTTGAGTAAATCCGCCATAGTTATTGTAATCAAAGTCCCAATATCGGCTTTGTTTTAATCGGTTTTGGCCTTCGGTAACAAAGCGTTCGTTGCTGTTGTCTTGCCCTTGATAATCAAGGCCTGCGGTCAGTAACCAATCAGGGCTTAATACATAACTTACAGTGGCTATCGCGCCAAATTGCTGATCTTTTTCAAGGCGTTCTTGCTGAAGTGATCCTGCGGTGTAACGAACAAAACGATGGCGATCAAATTGCTGCCAGTAACTTTTAACGCTCAGCGCGACAGCTTGGCTAAAGCTATGATCAAGGTGCACACTGACATGGCGAGTTTGTTTGTCACCAGAATCATCCTGCGCATAACTGGCTGATTGGCGTGGGTTTCGTTTGGCTTCTTGTTCAGTTAAGTAACCCGGTGCATCGGCTTCATAATCGAAGTAGCGTGCAATCACACCAATATCCGTTTGCGCATTTGGTTGATAAAACCATTTACCAGAAAAAGTATGTTTGTCTAAATCACCATGTTCGCGATAACCATTAGTGGTGCGCGCTCCTACAAAGTAATGTTGCGAGAAATTATCATCAACATCCCCAAAGTAGCCTTGCGCTTCGAGCGTATCAAAGCTGCCAAGTAAGACTTCGACTTCTTGGGCGTCGTCACGACGACTGTGCATATTAATATTGCCCGCTAAATTATGCAGACCATAGCGCGCATCATGGTTGCCTTTAACCACTTCAACCCATTCTAACTCCATTGGAAACAGCGCATCCATTTCACTGAGGCCAACATGCAAATTACTCGGGATCCCGTCAATAAGTAATTTTGTATGGGGCATCGATCCTTCAGCATTAAAACCACGAATTGCAATATCAGTCGAAATAATGCCTTGATTAAACCGAGAAAAGTACACCCCTGGAATCTTTTTGAGCAAATCCATGGTGACATCAACATGCTCATTTTTAATTTGGTCACGACCCAACACATCAACAGAGCCGACAAGCTGTGCCTCAGCGGCACGATTTTGGTTTGCGGTTACTTCAATCACGTCACCAATAAACAGTGTCGAATCTTGGCTTTGTTGATCATCTGCAAAAGCAATAGAACTGATTGAACAGGCACTTAAAATGGCTAAATGAAGAGGTTTGCGAGAAAACATAAACATACTACTAATACTTTCCTAAATTAGGCTAAATGAGGGGTGGCTGATAACGACTCTGCAGGGGCAGTTGAATGATCATTAATGTGCTGGTGATAATGGCTTTGTAAGCTTTCAAGGCTTAAGTTTTGATTTACGAGCAACGCTTTAAGCTGGCCTTGTTTCATGATACCAATCTGATCAGATAAGCAATGCGCACAATACAGATCGTGCGTCACCATTAAAATAGCGGCCCCACGCGCAGCCAAGGTTTCAATGATGCGAATGAATTCAAGCGTCGCACTCGGATCGAGTCCCGAAGTAGGTTCATCAAGCAATAGCACTTTCGCGCCACGGATAATTGCAAAGGCAATCCCTACTTTTTGGCGCATTCCTTTTGAGTAACTACTTAATGGCTCAAGCCATGCGCTTTGCTGTAAACCCGTTTCAGTAAGGGCATCACGGATTGTTTGTTCGGTGACGACATCACCACTGAGCTTGGCTAAGTACGTCAGGTTTTCCAGCGCATTAAACTCTTCATATAAGTTCACTTGCTCTGGTAAATAAAACAGCGCCTGCTTGCTTCGCTCTGGTTCATTTTGCACATTGAGCCCATCAATAATAATCTCACCGCTATCGGGCTCGATAAAATTGAGCAGTAAATTTAAGGTGGTGCTTTTACCCGCACCATTAGCCCCAAGTAAACACGTTACCTGCCCACTAGGTACCGTTAAACTCAGCGAATCAAGCGCTTTATGAGCGCCAAAAGATTTGCTCACGTTATTCATTTCAATCATAAAACATACCTTCATTTTATTTCTTAGATATAGCGGTGATATAACATAACACAACGAAATGTGATAACATAACAAAATGAATGATATTTATTATTATTTGTAACAACAGTGCCCATCAAGATGCCCTTAACCGTGTTGGCTTAATGGCTCTCATCGCCAAGAGCAATTTGGCCTTACACTCATACACAATGTCGATTAGACAGGGCAACAAAATTAATGAGGTAAGCGTGGAAAATAACACGGCAAAACTGAGTGACACCGCCATCGGGATCACAAACTGAGCTTGTAAACTGCTTTCAAACATCAGTGGTAATAAACCAATAAATGTTGTCAGTGACGTTAGCAAAATGGCCTTAAATCTCGAGATTGTCCCTTGGCAAATCGCATCATTTAAGGGCATAAAATCACGCAGTTGATTAACTCTAGTTAGCAGTACCAACGCATCGTTTATCACGACCCCAGCGGCTGCAATCATGCCAAAAACTGACATCATACTGAACGTATAACCTAACAATAAATGACCATAAAAAGCCCCTGCTGTGGCAAACGGAATAACCACAATGACGAGTAACGGCTGACGATAGCTCTTAAGTGGAATGGCTAATAAACTGTACACAGCTAAGAGCGCGATAATCGCAAATGCGACCATTTGGCTTTGTTCGTGCTGCTGCTCTTTTAAATGGGCACCTAAATCAAACGACACATCTGGATAACGGGCTTTTATGGCAGGTAATATTTGTGTATCAATTGTTGTACGAATCGCGGTAACGTGCGCTTTTTGGCTGGGCAGAATAAACGCTGACACAGTAAAAGTGCGCAGACCTTGCTCTGTATGAATTTCATGGCTGCTGTGAGTGGTAGTGAGCGTTGCAATATCTGAAAAAAGCACTTGCGCATCTTGATTAATACGGATCGGTAACGCCTTTAATGATGAAAGCGATTGGCGCTCATTAATGTCCCCGCGGACCATAAAGCGTACGGTTTGCTGCTGCGTCACGACTCGTTGCACTTCGATACCATAAAAATAAGCAAAAACCTGTTTTGCAACCTCACTTGAGGTTAACCCTAAATGGATCCCTTTAGGCGTAAGTTGGATCTGCCATTCTCGTTGGTTGGTATTAAGGTTTGAAGTTAATTGAGTTATCGCTTCGTGTTCGGCCAAAGCGCGACTTAAATCAATGGTGGCAGCCGTTAACGAGTTTAAATGATCGCTGTATAACTGATAACTGAGCTCAGGCTTTTGATTAATATCAATCACATCAGACTCGATAGTAATGGCTTTCACTCCCAGTAAATTCGGCATGGCCGCCTGCCAACGCCGTGCTAATTCAAATGCATCAAAAGGACGTTTATCTTCATCAACCAATGGTGCAAGCACTTCGCCTTCGGTGTCATTATCAAGCCAAATATAGGTGTCTTTTACCAGCTTTTTGCCGGTACTTTGCTGCGTTTGTTGCTCAACTTGCAGCACCATTTGTTCAATTTGTTTCACTGCCTGCAATGTGTGTTGATGAGAGGCATTGTTATCCATTTGAATATGAATCGATGGAAAATCATGGGGCACTTTAGGGACAGCTGTAAAACCAATGACGCCCGCTTTAACCAATAAAACGGCCCCAACTAAAAAGCCAATAAACAGCATTAAAATCGGGTACCTAAAATGAATCACCCGTTTGAGAACGGGCAAAAAGGTATACGTTAACCAACCTGAAAAAGCGTTATCGAACTGAGTTCGCCAGTGAGCTTGAGGCAGTGGCTTAATAGGGCTATGCGCTAGATGAGCTGGCAAAATCAGTTTAGATTCGATCAAGCTAAACAATAAACACAGTAACGCGACACCTGCTATGGCAATAAACTGCCCAGAATTTGGGCCTGTACTGAACATAAAGGGCATAAAAACCGCCATCGTGGTTAGCACGCCAAAAGTGGCTGGAGCCGCTACTTTACTGGCACCAACAATGATATTTTCAACATTGTGTCCCTTATCAGCAGCTTCGTGCGCAGCACTTTCACTGATCACAATGGCATCATCAACAACAATGCCTAACACCATAATAAAAGCAAACAGTGACACCACATTGAGCGTGACACCGATAAGCGGCATCAACCAAAGCGCGCCTAAAAAGCTCACCGGTAAACCCAACATGACCCACAAAGCTAAACGCACACGTAAAAATACACTCAACGCAATAAAAACCAACAAGGCACCTTGGGCTAAGTTGGTCAGCATCATATTCAGTCGCCCTTCTAGATAATAAGTCGTGTCAACTAATTGATAGAGCGAGTATCCGCTAGGCAACAAAGGTGTTTTATATGCTAAATATGCTTGTACACTTTGAGCCACAGCAGTAATAGATTGCGACTCGTCGGCTAAAATTCGCATATAAAATGCATTTTTGCCATTTAGTTGCGCTAAGTGCAGCTGCTCAGTCAGGGATTTTTTTATCGTGGCAATACTGCCCAAAGTCAGTAACTCGCCTTGCTCTGTGGTCAGTAAAGGCAATGCGTTTAAGCTGGTCGTGGTGTCTTTTCGTGCCGGGAGTTGCAGATTTATTTTGCCATTTTCAGTGGCTATTTGGCCGGCGCTGATATTTTGTGACTGCTGACGAATGAGCGCGGCAATATCCTGGAGTGACAAACCATAGCGCTGTAATGCATGGCGTGATACTTCAATAGAAAACTCGACATCGGGTAGATTGGTGGCTTGTACGTGATTGATCACTTCTCGAGCTAATAACTCTCTTTTAATGTGTTCACCAAATTGTTTCAAAGCGAGTTTATCATCAGGCCCTGTTAACACTAAGCTCACTGCATTTTGTAACTGAGGTTTGTTTTGTAGAATAATTGGTTCCATGGCGCTGGGTAAGTCTGCGATGGCATCGAGTTTATGTTTGATCTCATTGAGCCTTTGCTCGCTGGATTCATTGGCGTTTAACCCAATGATCATCTTGGCACTGTGCTGCCTTGCTTGACTTTCAATACGTTTAACACCGGTTTGACTATTAAGTGCATGCTCAATTTTTTTTACAACTTGCTCTTCAAGCTCCTTTGCTGATGCGCCAAAGTATTTTATCTGAATGTGGATTTCAGGATTTTTAGCAATGGGGAACATTTGCCGTTGAATACTGTTAAAACTCAGCAACCCCATCGCAATAATAAAAATCATCAGTAAGTTTGCGACCAGAGGACGGTGACAAAAAAAAGCAATCACTCTATTTTTATACGGCTCTTGGAGTGTATGTAACTTTGTCATAGTGATTGACCCTCAACAGATGCCAAAGCGGCATGAACAACATTGACCGCCATATTTTCTCTGACAATTTCGGGGCGCTTATCGACTAATAATAGCGGGTGCGGACTGGGCAGTTTAATGATCAAGTCATGCTTTTGGGTGCTCAAAATTTCAACGGGCACAGATCGTAATGTCTGATGTTCTGATAACGTCCAAATGCGCCCATCCGTGACCATGTGTTGTGCAACCAAAGCGGCATTTTCAAAGTTTTTTGTCGGTACGGAGACAACCACAAACTCACCAAATTCAATGCGCTTGCCTTGGTTAGTTAATCCGTACGGATCGGTAATTTCAACAATATAAGTGGCACTTCGCGTCGCACTTGAACGAGTACCAATACTGCGGGTTAAACGCCCAGTATGAACAACCTGATGATGATCTATGCTCACATTACTGATGGGTAAATCTGACAACAAAGATAATGCTTCATCAGCAATCGCAACATGAACATCGGCTTTGGCGACATTGGCTAAACGCCCGAGTGTTTGCCCTTGCGTAATGACTTGACCTAGGCCCACGTCGCGCTGTTGAATAAGTGCATCATAAGGCGCACGATACTCGCTTCGAGTCAGGTTGGCTTGGGCAATTTGCAATTGAGTTTGCGCGGCCAATAACGACGCTTTGGCGCTGTTAACCTGAGGCTCGCGTTGCGCTAGCGGATTATGAGCAGGAGAATTCGCCAGTAAAAGGGTCGATTTAGCGACGCTTGCCTTCGCTTTTTCTTCCTCAAACTCAGCACTGGCTTTGGCTACAGTTGCTTGTGCTAATGTCACTTTTGCAGCTAAATCAAAGGGATTAAGTTTGATCAACACAGTCCCTTTTTGCACAATGCCGCCTTCCACAAAGCTTGGGTGTAAATACGTCACTTTTCCTGCCACTTCGAAGGCAATATCGGTGTTTTCGATTGGCTTGACAACACCTGATAACTCAAGCTGAGTGCGCATGATATTAGGAGTGACCGACTGCACACTAATCAGTGGTAAAGGTTTTATTGAAACACTGTCTTTACTCGGTACCACCTTCGCTGAAGGTGTCATAAACCACCCTGTGAGCACGATTAAACCAATGATTGTGAGGGTTAAAAACCATCGACCTTTAATGCCGTCAAACCTATTAAGCATATACCTTACTTCCTGTAAACATTACAAGTACCCAATTTACAAACAAAACACTTGCATCGATTATTTTTGTTATGTTATAACATTTTTAGATGTAATAGGTAACACTTTTTCCCAAATTAGGTATTTATGATTCAGGCACTTTCTCCCAATCAATATGCATCAAAAATTTGCGATGCATTTCAGGCAATTAAAAATATACAGCGTGATTCATTTTCCGCTCCCAATATGGCTCTGTACACGCGGTTTATGGACTTATTGTCTAATCAGCAAGATGAAAATTTTGCAAGCCAAGTGCTCGCAGAGCCCTGTCTGAGTAAAATAAAAAATGACATCGCCTCGCTATTTGCCACGACGTCAGGACGTTATGAACACTTCTGGGCTCAACAGCTGCTGGGCTCATCCGACCCTATTGCCACTTTAACCTCTGATTACCCGTGGTTTAGTCATTACCAAAGAGCGGTTGGTTTAGAGTCAAATGCGATTTATGCGCTCTCAGGCAAACAAGAATTAACGGTCTTAATGGCGGGTAGCGGGCCATTACCCATCACCTCTTTGCTGCTTTGTTCACAAGGAATGAAAATCAATAACCTTGATATCGACCCACAAGCACTTTCGATTGGGAAGCAAGTACAGCAACACGTTTACCCCCAGCAAAACCAAACATTTAGTTGTGCCGATATTTGTGAATTTGACGACCTTGATCAGTTTGATGTGGTGTGGCTTGCCGCGTTAGCAGGATCAAGCGATGTAAAAAAACAAATAATCGCGCACTTATTTACCCACATGCGCGCAGGAAGTTTTATTGTCGTCAGAACCGCTTTTAATTTACGCCAATTACTGTATCCAAGCATTGCCTTGAACGACTTAATGCCGTTTATTCCAAAATTAAAGATTCAAACCTATAGCGATAATTTTCATTCAATTTTGATTGCGCAAAAACCACTGGATGGACAACGCTAATGCAACTGTTTGCACCACTTAGAGCGTTAACCCCTGAGTACAAACTAATGCTGTTTGCTGCGTTCGTGTTTAACTTAGGTTTTTACATGTTGATCCCGCTGCTTAGCCATTACTTAGCAGAGAATTTAGCGCTGAGCGCAACACTGATAGGTGTGGTGATGGGCGTACGCTCGTTTTGTCAACAAGGCTTGTTTTTAGCTGGGGGCGTCTTGGCTGACAAGTTTGGGGCCAAACCGCTAATCATTACCGGATGTATGTTGCGCGCAATCGGATTTGTACTGTTTTTATGGGCTGAACACACTGCCATTTTATTTTTAGCGGCCTTTTTAACTGGCTTTGCTGGCGCGCTATTTACCCCAGCTGCACAAGCCTACTTTGCCAATGCCAAAGCGATCAGTAAAGCTGAGATGTTTGCACTTGTAGGTGTTGCTAGAAATGCCGGTGAGCTGCTTGGACCTGTGTGTGGTTTAGCCCTCATCTCAAGCAGTTTTGCTTTGCTATGCAGTGTCGCTGCGTTTCCTTTTTTAGGTTTTGCCCTCGTGTTTATTTATCGTTTACCCGCTCCAAAAAAATCACAGCAAACCGCAGGGCTTAATGCCCATGATTTAATTAAAACGGTGTTAGGCAATCGCTCTTTTTTGCAACTATGCGCGGTGATGATGGGTTATTTTATGTTAATCAATCAAATATCGTTTGCGATGCCCATTTTTTTAGGGCAGTTAGCCATGCCGCTGCACACTATTACGTGGTTATTGAGCGCATGCGCACTGATTTCAATCATCATACAACTGCCTATTACGGCGCTCAGTGAGCGTATTAATAAAGACTCTGTGTTTATTTGTGCAGGGCTTGCACTCATGGGTTGTGGTTTTTTAGTCATGTTATTTAAAGTGCACAATCAATGGCAGTTGCTGATCCAATTAGGACTGCTTGCCTTCTTTTTTAGTGTGGCGACAGCCATGAGTTTACCCCTGATTATGAAACACATTGCCAACTCTGCCCCGCCAGGTACGGTCTCGACGCACTATGGGTTTTTCTATTTATTTGCAGGGATTGGATTAATCACCGGCAGTGCATTAGCCGGTTATACCTTAGATTTAGAGCAAACAATTCCGGGCTTAACTTGGTATGTATTTGCAGCAATCGGTATAAGCAGCGCACTGGCATTTTTATATGTCAATTCGCCAGCAAGCGAAGAAGCAACTCTTTCCCCACCACACGTAAAAGGATAACTGATGCAACAATTAAATACGCAACAGCAACAGGCACTGATGTCTGATTATTTGCAGACCGGCTGGAAACAAGAAGTGATGGAATTTTCCTCAGTTCAACTCGAAACAGGCTATATCAAAGGTTTAATTGATGTGAAACATTTTCAAATGCCCGGAGATGGAGAATTTCACTTCAGTGCACAAAGCGCGATGATTTGGATTTCACAGCTCGGAATAATTTATGGCTGTTGGGATAATCAATTAGCCACAAAAGCGGGCGAAGTCTACCTGAGAGATATTGATCTTAAGTTTAAACGGACCATTAACAAAACCGAGCAAGTGAGTTTTGAGGGTTATTTTCCTAAACATTGTAAAAAGAAATTATCCGATGATTTAGTGTATTACAAAGATGCAAAAATAATCGTTGAATCAGGCGCATTCATTGGCTGTGCCAGCTTTATGGTGCCGTTAAAGTGATCAATCAACACACTATTTTTAAACAATTCAAGAACTAATCATTAAATAAGCGCTTTACATTACAGCCAAACAAAATGTTATGATATAACAAATCTAAAATATCAACCCTCATATTGTTAAAGGAATTACAATGCACATCAGCCTCCGCTCATTTCGACTTTGCTCTATTCACCTTGGAGTTGCTCTGAGCTTATGTTCTGCTAGCGCTTATGCTAAAAATGATCCCTCAATCGAAACAATCGAAGTAACGGCTAAGCGCCAAGCTTACCGTGGTAATTTTGATGTATTAAAAACGCCTGAAGCTGTCTCTGAAATAAATCAGCAGCTCATTAAAAACACTGGTGTAACAGGATTAACTCAAGCGCTTGATTTGGCCGCATCTGTCTCTCGGCAAAATAGCTTAGGCGGATTATGGGATAGTTTCGCTATTCGCGGCTTTTTTGGTGATGAAAACGTCCCCAGCGGCTATTTAGTTAATGGTTTTAATGCAGGGCGTGGTTTTTCTGGGCCGAGGGATTTATCGGGTATTGAGCGAGTTGAAGTATTAAAAGGCCCCAAAGCGGCCCTGTATGGTCGGGGTGAGCCTGGAGGCACAATAAATTTAGTCACCAAACAACCCACTTTTGAGCAACAAGGCAGCATAGCGCTCGAACTGGGAAGCCGAGATAAGCGTCGCGTAGAGGCTGACTTCAGCGGAGGATTAACTGAGCAAGCCGCCGCGCGTATTATCGGTTTTTACGAAACAGGCGACAGCTTTCGTGACACCATCGAAATTAATAAAAAAGGCGTCATGGCCTCCGCTTTATTTGAGCAAAGCGCACGTTCAGTCTGGCAATATGAATTAGAAGCCGCTCGTCAAGAAATTCCATTTGATCGTGGGATTCTCGCGCTCGGTGGTGATTTTGATATGATGCCTATTGAACGCTTTTTAGGTGAACCTGGCGATGGCGCCACCGTCACTGAGGTGCTTGGACACCAGCTGCAATGGCAGTATGAATTAGCTAACGACTGGTTAGTTAATTCAGGTTTGAGTTATCGCTCCACACAATTAACCGGTACATCAAGTGATGCCGAAGTCTCGCCTTCACGACAAAAACTCTACTACGATGGCCGCACGTTGACTCGCCAAAGACGTCAACGAGATTACGATACGGATCAATTTGTCATTCGCTCTGAGATCTCAGGGAAGTTTGATACAGGCTCCATTGCCCACGAGTTAATTGTCGGGGTCGATTACGATTTATTTGATTATGATCGCGATTACCGTGTGTATCGCTCGCCGGCATTGTCGACCAATCCAAGCAATGAAATGTTGCATGCTATTGATATTTATCAGCCTATTTATGGACAGCATCCTCTACCGACCCCAGTTCCGGCCATTGTCAGAGTACAAAAACAAAGCGCTACGGGCTTATATTTACAAGATCAAATGCGTTTGACTGATAATTTGCATGTGCGAGTGGGCGGCCGTATTGATCGTTTGAAACAAACCCTCGATGACCAAATCAAACACGTCTCAGCAGAACAATCTGAAACCCATTTTAGCCCACAAGCGGGTGTAGTTTATCAGCTCAATGAACATTGGTCGTTATACTCAAGTTACGGTGAAGGATATCGCCTAAATTTTGGTACTGATGCCATGGGTCAAGGTTTTGAGCCTAATGAGAGCAACTCGGTCGAAATCGGCACTAAATTCAATCTGCTCGATAATAAACTGGGTGTCACTGTTGCCTATTTTGACAGTACACAAAAAAATATTATTGTGGCTGATGCAGCCAACCCGGGTTATCACAGTGCAATTGGCCAAGCGAGCAGTTCAGGGGTGGAGCTCGATATATCAGGACAGCTACCAGGTGATGTAGATGTCTGGTTCTCGTATGCATACATTGATGCCCAAGTAGATAAAGATGCAAAAGATACTGGCCTCGGAGTGGCTTTGAAAAAAGGCGATGAACTGCTCAATATCCCACAAAACACTGCAAGTATCCAAATTAGCAAACAACTGGCTGTATTTGAGCAAGCACTGACAGTGGGGATTGGGGCCAACTATGTTGATCAACGCTTAGGTCAACGAGGCTCAGATTTTTATTTGCCAGCCTACACCCTAGCTAATCTATTTGCTAAATATGATTTAACGCAGCAGTTTGAAGTGAAACTGCAAGTCCAAAATCTATTTGACCGTACCTACTTCCCCAACTCATACACGCAAATTTGGGTGCAACCAGGCGAGCCTCGCTCAATTGATCTAACCCTCAGCTATACATTCTAACCACTTTTTGGCTGCCACATCACCTGTGGCAGCCTTCACTCATTCACTCATTCACTCATTCACTCAGCTGTATTTTGATTGCCCTATTTAGCACGGCAAGAAAACAAACCAAAATTCATTCAGATTAGTGAGTCTCTGGTACATTACAAAATAATTTTCAACCATCATTAGAGATTTTAAGGTACATTAACGCAGGATGTGAGTGCCCGAAGATTACTCAATTCGACAAATTTATTTGCCCAATAAACAACACGACTATCTACCTAGCAGAGGTAAACATGAATATTGCGCTTAGAGCAGCAACACCTACTGACACTGATTTTTTACTGCAATTGCGGGCTAAGACGATGGGGCCGCACATTGCCGAGATGGGCCTGCCAACTAATGAAGAATCGTATCGCGAGCGCGTGATGTATCGATTTGACTGTGCGCAAATTGTCACGGTCGACAACCAAACTGCAGGACTATTCAAAGCCTGCTTTTTACCTGAGAAAAACCAATGGTTTTTAGTACAAATTCAGATCCATCCGGATTTTCAAAACCGTGCAATTGGCCGCACGCTAGTCAGTCAACTACTCGAACAGGCCAAAGCAGCTAGTGCAGATGTATATTTAACCGTGTTTAAATCCAACCCCGCACAAAACCTGTATTTACGTCTCGGCTTTCAGCAAGTCGGCGAAACAGAGCATGAATATGAAATGCTCTGGCAATGTTAAGACGTGACGATAGCGCTGCTGATTTTGTACATTTCCCCATAAATTCGCTGATAAAACTCATACTAATGAATTAGTACTTGTTATCAACTCGTTAGAATTGTACCTTATAGAACAATTCAACAAAGGGATTTGGATGCATGGAGTCATCACTCGAAGCGTTAATAACAGGCTGGCAAAATGGCTGTCATAAAAGTGCCGACGAACTAAAAGCGCGGCTTTATTATCATTTGCATGCTATTTGTCAGCAACATTTACAAAGCTACCGAGAAAAAATTGACTCGACGTATATTTTACAGCACTTACCCCATACAGGATCACTATTGCATCAATCGTTAATTGACTTGATCCCACCGCGACAAACCATTGAACACCAAACTCAGTTTAATACCTATCTCAGCCTCTTTATTCGTAATGTTTTACGAGACGAAATCCGAAAGTTCCAAGCCAAAAAACGCACTCCCGCAACCATCGAATTACACCACAATGCGCGCATTAAACGCCAAGATGATTTTTTAGCTTTAGACCAAGCCTTGAATCACCTTGAGCAAAGCCACCCACAAAAAGCCCATATTTTTTCACAACATTATTTTTTAGGCTTTGATCCCAAAGCGTTGGCAAAACAATTTGAGGTGTCATTAGCCACTATTTACCGAGAACTCGATGCAGCTAAAGCCTTTTTAAGACTTAGAATCAACGCATAATGATGACCTTAAATCCCCAATTCGAAGACGCGTTGAGCTGCTTTGAATATTTACTCGAACACCACAGCGATCACTTATCTCAAGGGCTTAGCCACTTAGGGCTGAGCAATGAAACCCTACTAAAAGAGGTACGAGCGTTAATACACAGCCATGAAGCTAACGCCGGCCACACCGTTTTTAGCGAGTTAATTAACGCGCAACTGCCTTTACTCAACCATGACGAAGCGCTGTTTGAGTTACACGGTCAGCAAATTGGTTATTTTAAGCTAACAACCTTGCTTGGTTCTGGCGGAATGGGCGCGGTTTATTTAGCGACTCGAAATGATGGTCAAATCAAGCAAAATGTCGCAATTAAGCTGTTTTACCCTTCGATCGTCAAACTGCACGGTGAAAAAAATGTCTTCCAAGAGGCACAATACCTTGCCACCCTCGCGCACCCTAATATTGCAAATGTGCTTGATGTCGGACAATCGCATTTAGGCACTTACATGATCATGGAATACATTGATGGCCACACGCTGCTCAATTATGCCCAACCATTGCCTCATGCGGCGCGCTTAAGTCTTTTTCAAAAAATTTGTGAGGCTGTTGAGTATGCGCACCAACACCGGGTCATTCATGCGGACTTAAAACCGGCCAATATACTCATCAACCATGCAGGAGAACCTAAACTGGTTGATTTTGGCGTTGCTCGCCCAAGTGTGATCAATCACGATACGCCATTAAACAATGCGTACATCAAAGCGCTGAGCCAAGAATACGCCAGCCCTGAACAATTGGCGGGTGAGAGCTTAACCACCCAATCGGACATTTTTAGCCTCGGCCGCATTTTAGAAAAACTGCTCATAACGCCAGTTGACCCTGAGCTTCAAGCTATTATTAATAAAGCTCAGGCACACAATCCAAGCGAGCGATTTACTTCGGCAGACAGTTTAAAACAAGACTTAACCACTCATCTGGCACATCGGCCATTGTTGTGGTTTAACCATTCTCATCGGTATATTCTTAGAAAATTTGTCCGCCGCTCTCCATTAACGGCTTCCTTGCTGGCTTGCTCTTTTATCTTGCTCAGTGTAGCTTGCGCTGGGCTCTACCTTTACCAAGATGAGCAAAAGTACGCTGCAATTCAACAAAATGAACTGCTGTCTTTTTATCAAAACTTACTGACTAGCAGCACACCCTTAGCACCCAATGGCACTAAGTTATCCGTGTCTGATGTGTTACTCGCTGGGGTTGAACAGGTCAAAGACAGTCAATTAAGCCCGCAAAATAAACACAGTGTATTAATGACTGTTTCAACCAGTTTGTATCGACACGGCAACTTTGCTGCAGCACTGGAAATACTCGCATTATGCGAGCCCAAACTCGATGTGAAAATTTTACAAGTGAAAAGCTTAATCAGCTTAGGTCATCTTACTGAGGCGCAAAGCCTATGGCGTACTTTAGCGCAACAGTATCCCAATCACGATGAGGTATTGCTGCTTGGTTGGCTCACTCAAACCCAATACGATGAACAAGAGGCCCGCTCAATCAAACAATTGATGCACAGTAACATCGCGTCAGAATTAAGATTTGAGTTGCGTAAGCATGTGTTTATTCTTCGTGCTAATCACCCGCAATTAAATCATGAGTTAGCCACTGCAGACGCGCCATTTTCGCCCGATTTCCTTGCCTATCAGGGGTGGTGGTCATTGATGCAAAGTAGCCAATTTATTCAGCATAAACAATTCAAAGAAGCGAAACATTTACTGGATGCGACCTTAACCAAAGCATCTGAAAACTTTCACCCTTTACACAGTGAATTAGCGAAAATCAATCATATCGCGGCGACTTTATATGCCGATTTGAATGCGCTTCTCGATCAGGAACAAGCGCTCAATAAAGCCATGTTTATTTATCAACAGTTGCAGCCACATTTCAAGCATGAGCTAATCACTGTGCTCAATGATCAATACCGTTATTACTTAAAAGAGCGAGACTTCCTACAAGCCCATAATTTTCTCAACAAACAGCTAGCACTTTGTAACGATAACTCAGCCTCGTGCACAGAGGCACGCTTCGACAGCTTAGCGCTTGGGCTCACAGTGCGAAAGTATTCCTCTGTTATTCTCCATGCGGATGAATTACTGAACGAGTCTTCTCTCTCCTCACCCCGATATTACGATATTTTGTTAGCAAAATATCAGGCGCAACACGCGCTGATGCAACTCGATACTAAAGTGTTATTTTCGGCCTTTGAGGATCTCAACGTCTTGACCCCTCAACAAGCAATAATTTGGCTCGAGCTAGTAAACCAATCAGGGCAGTTGAACCAGCTGAACGATGAACGAATCAACGCGTTAGTCAAGCACGCGCAGTCAACCCCCACTCTTGCGCATTTATTAAATCACACCCTCAGTACACTGCCAGAGCATTCCCGCCAGCAATGGCGAAGTGACTTAGCACCGCTGTTGCAAACGCCGTTTCTCAGCCCAAGCAATCATTTTAAACTCGCAGGTAAAAGCGGTGTCATTGAAGCGCAAAAACGGGTCAACGCCATTCACTCTCCCACACACAATGATACATTGAAAATAGGTTCTGAATTTGTATTGAAATGGGACAAAGAACGATTAATTGGCCACTCAATCAGTGTGCTTATTAACCATACGGTTCACTATGAAGTGAATAACTTTGAGTCTTTTGACAATATCAAACACATTGATTGGCACCCTGCGGCCGTTCAACTCGAGAATACCGGCCAAGCCCGTATCGATCCGTATATTTTTATGGCCAATGGCATTCATCGTTTTAAAATTATGCTAGTCAGCGACTTAGGATATTGGAGCCTATCTGACGGACTATTTAGTATTGCCTCAGGAGTGGCCATAGATAATGGCTTAGAACACTTTTTACGCCCAGAAACGCTGGTTACAGCCATCACACACCCCGCAGCATTTGATCTCTACCCCATTGGTCAACAAAAACCCATCAGATGGGATCACCATACTCTGTTAGGTCAAACCGTGGCGATGTATGTATTGCACGACGATCCCCGCGGGATAGGTGACAAACAACAGGTCGATTTAGATACATTACATAACAAACGCTGGTATCAATTTGCCCAAGCCCTGCCCAATACCGGAGTGTTTGAGTTTGACCCCGCACTTTTTAATGGTCGCGGTAGCAATTACAAACTGTTAATTGTTTCAGATAAAGGCTATTGGAGTGTCTCAGATCAGCGTTTTTCGGTGATAAATCCACTCTGATGACCTGATAAAAATGCACCGCAGCCACATTGATTGCTTTGGTGCAGGGTGGGGAGGAAGACGTTAACTCTTCATTAATTGGCAACGCCGCTGTTTTGGTTGTTTTGGTGTATCTTCGCCCAAGTATTTGCCATTAAACCGCTACTATCTGTTTGTAAGGCAATGAGTTTTCCGGTTGCTCCCGTTGATGACAAATCCGCTTCTGATAGCGTGCCGATATACAAGATCCCTTGGCTATCAATTGCCGGCGAAGACCAAGTGACATTGGCTTTTAAATCATATTGCCATGCTAACTCACCTGACGGTTTAAAGGCATAAACGAGGCTGGATTCTGAAGAAACATAGACATAACCATCATCACCAATTGCTGGCGAAACATAAACGTCGCCACTGATAGCCATTTGCCACTTTATCGCTTGGGTAGTGAGATCAAGGGCATAGAAGGTACTTTCTTCATTATTTTTAGTGCCAAAGTAAAGTGTGCCACGGGATTCATCTATCGCAACCGAGGAACGAATATGGGGCGCTTCAAAGACTTGTGGATTGGGTAATGAAAATTGCCAGCGTAAATCTAAATTGTCATCAAAACTGTATAAAATACCGGCTTCCGAGCCAAAATAGCTATTATTATTTGTATCAATTGCAGGCGTTGAAAAAACCAAATCCCCTTCAAACGCCGCGATATCTTTAAATTCACCCTGTAATTCATAATTGTTTAAATCAAGTTTCAGTACACGTCCTTCATCATAAAAAACCAGTTCCCCCTGGTAGTTAACTGCAGCATTAACAAAACGATCTTGACGCTCTGGGCAATTACACAGTCGTTCAAATACGCTTTCGCCAGTGTGTGTATTAAAGGCAAAAATATCCAGACCGGTATAAATAACCTGATCTTGATACGCCACCACTTTGGTTAAACCAGAGCCAGTTTGAAAGCCATATTCTGAAACCCGTTTACGCCAAATTTGCTGACCATCTTGATTTAACGCCACTAAATCGCGGTAGGTTTTTGTAAATTCTGCCGTGCGTTTATCAACAGTAAAATAAATATTTTGTTGATGAACAACAGGGCTTGAGCGCACTTCTTCACCATTGGGTAAGACATGGCGCCACTTTTCAGAACCATCTCGGTTGTACGCCACCATGGCATCATTGCCACTGGGGCTATTGCGGACATTTTTCGCTGTGCCGATATAAATTGTTTGTTCATCAGCGCTCAATGCAGGCGAGGAGTAATAAGCAAAACTGGCTACGGGTAAGGGCTTTTCCCACACTAAACGCGATTGCTCGACTTTATCGGGCTGTTTATTTTGCTCTAATTGGGTACTTTGCGGATCACTGCCTCCGCATCCGCTCAGAAGTGCACAAGCGGCAAATAGCGCGGCGAGTTGATATCTTAAAATCATGATTTTCCTAAATAAATAACTGCTGTTTTAATTTCATACAGCATGAAGGAAAAAAGCATGAAGCCTAGACACGAAACTTCGGCTAAATATTATCAATAAAAAATAATGTTTGTATTATTTATATTGAAAACTTGGTACCCACTTGAATTTAAATGCCTTTATAGCTAACAGCACCCATCAGTACTGAGTGTCATTTGAATAATTCAAGTCACCTCATCACCAGCAAAGTGAGAAAGGCAAAAAATAACAAAGTGCGATTATCGACGTGAAAAAAGGGCTTGTTTAAACTTTGATTTAATCGAGCGCCAATGCGTAACCGGGACTGTCGGTGCGCTGTCGATGAGGCCATCAAAGTCAATCTCAGAAAATAGCATTTCACCTTCATGGGCCAACAAAACAGATTGAGGTGCCAGTAACTTGATAGCAAGCAAAGAGTGGCAATAATGTTTAGGGTAAAAGAGCGGAAATGGCGCAATTAGTTTGCCTTTCACTTTGACCATTAAGTCGGCCACATAGATGCGCTTTGAAGGCAGATGAAGCACCGAAATATCACGGTCGGTATGCCCTGGAGTATGCAAAATTTGCCAGTCATCAAAGTCGGGCACTGTCATGCCATCAGCCAAATAGTAATCCGCTTTTAAATGACGAGGGTAATAACGTATTTGCCAGCGTTTTCCTTTACGCTGACCAACATACGCCGCGAGCAGCATGTCAGTCCAATGCATTAAGAGGCCATCAATGCCACTATACCATTGCCCCGGCGCATTACTTGTCGCTATTTTTGCATGACAACTTTTAGCTAATTGATGCACCCCTCCGGCATGATCAGGGTGCATATGGGTCACTAAAATAACAGTAAGCTCATAACGGCTACGGTTAAGCGTATGCTCGATATAGTCAATCACGCGCTGGTGATCTGCACGGCTACAACCATCTAGCAGCAGGAATTTATCTGGATATTCAACCAAGTAAATTGATTGAATAAACCCATCAATTGTATGTATCTTCATAAAGGTGCACGCTCCGAATATTGTTCACCTTTATAACTGATTAGACCAGTAAGTGCAAAAGTCTCCCAATCCTAAAATACTTCTTTCAATTAAGGCCCTAAGCGCACCGCCGTACCAAAGACCATAATTTCTGATGAACCGTCCATGATTGCACTGGTGGTAAAACGAATCCCCACCACCGCATCAGCTCCTTTTTCGTGCGCTTTTACCACTAAACGCTCAACGGCGACATTACGTGCCTCGGTGAGCATTTCGGTATAACCACGAATTTCACCACCAACAATGCTTTTTAGCCCAGCCATAATGTCACGACCTAAATGCTTTGATTGCACGACATTGCCAGTGATCACCCCTAAAATCTCAGTAATGTCACGCCCTGGTACCGTTTCTGTGGTGGTATAAATCATAGATAATCCTTTTCTTTTAGTAAGAAAATATATTGAACTCAGTACACTAAGCGACTTCGATTATAGCGGCTTGCGCGAATTAACTCTCAGTATTAATGGTTAATATGGGAAATTGATACTCACCAAATGTCACAGTTATTGATTGAGTTTCGCCCCCTTGAAAATTAAGCTTAAATTCATGCGGGCTGCGGCGTTCGCCATCAGCAAAAGTGGCTAATAAATGACTGTTCTCAAGTGTGCGGCTTCCTCGAGATGTGTTACTCAAGGTCAAAACAGCCCAGCGCTCTCCTTTGTCGTTACTCATCATGACATAATTGCTAATTTTAAAATCACTCGAATTTGCATAAATATTTTTATCATTAGGAAAAGCGAGATTTAATTCTTCGGTGACAACCCGTTCGACATTAATCACCTCGTTCTGAGCGGCAAACGCCTCTGAGACAGTCAGCAAACCAAGCAAAGCAATCCATTTTTTCATTTTTTACTCCTTAAAAATAACAGGAACAACACACTGTTAACCTGTAACAATAATGATTGTTATTATTAAGTTAACTATACCAAACCCAGCTTAACGGTGCAGCGAAAATCAGCGCCAAACGCCCCCTATTTTTATAAAAAACAAATCAATAAAGCTATCTACCTGCGCGCTATAATGATATGTATGTGGCAGGGTTACGACGCTGACACTCAGTGTCTTAACAATCAGTCAAATTAGGAGCTGCGCTTGAAAACTTTCACTTGCCAATGTGGAAACACACTTCATTTTGTGAATACTCAATGTGTACAGTGTTCGTCTGTGCTTGGTTTTGTCCCTGATGAGCTTCAACTTAAAGCCACGCTTCCTGTCGGAAATGGGCTTTACACAGTCGCAGATAGCACCAAGCGCTACAGACAATGCAAAAACTACTGGCAACACGATGTGTGTAATTGGCTTGTCGATGAAAACGATCCCCATGATTACTGCATCTCTTGTCGGCTCAATGTCGAAATTCCCAACTTACAAAAGCCGGGCAACAGTCAACTTTGGTACCGAATGGAAATTGCTAAACGGCGTTTATTGTTCACTTTGTTAAAACTAAATTTGCCAATCATAAGCCGAGCTGATGATCCAAAAACCGGGTTAGGGTTTTCATTTTTAGAAGATCAAACTCAAGATGAGTATGGCAACGAATTAACGGTAAAAGATTTTGTCGTCACCGGTCATGCCTCAGGATTAATTACTCTCAATCTCAATGAGGCGCAAGATAGCTCTCGAGTTGAAATGAGAGAAAAAATGAATGAGCAATATCGAACACTCATCGGCCATTTTCGCCATGAATCAGGGCATTATTTTTGGGACAAGTTAATCCACAACTCTGATCGACTAGCACAATTTCGCGCACTTTTCGGCGATGAGCGTCTCTGTTATACCGAATCACTCAATAACTATTATAAAAATGGTCCATCTGATCAATGGCAAAATGTGTGGATCAGTGCCTACGCCAGTATGCACCCTTGGGAAGATTGGGCTGAAACGTGGGCGCATTATCTCAACATGGTCGATACCCTCGAAACGGCCAATGACTTTAAAATGTGCTTAGCGCATCAAGATATTAAAAATCCATTGCAAAAATGCACCATCGTTGACGATGCTTATACGGCGATTAGCTTCACCCAACTTTTTGATGATTGGTGCAAATTGACTCGGACACTCAATGCGATAAACCGGAGTATGGGCCATGATGAAGCTTACCCATTTGTGATTTCGATTTCTGCATTAAATAAACTGCGCTTTGTCCATGAGACAATCAAACTTGCGAAATAGATTCAACCAATTGATTTTTAATTGTTTTAAACTAAGCTCAGACAGTGTCAACTAAAAAAGGAATACACGATGACCATCAACTGGAGCCATTATGAAGTTCAAAACTTCTATGATGAGCTTATTTCAGCCCCAAGCCAATCTCGCCCTGTTGCTCAGCACTTATCTGATTATTTATCCCATCTTAGCGATGCAGATATTAAAGAGTTTAAAGCCGCCTCTGACCTTGCTATTCAAACCATGGGGATCACTTTTCGTGTCTATAACGATGAAGAAGGCTCGATTGATCGGGCGTGGCCATTCGATATTATTCCTCGTTTAATCGACAAGAAACATTGGCTCACAATTGAGACAGGCTTGAAACAGCGCGTCAAAGCACTCAATTTATTTATTGATGATCTCTACAACGAACAAAAGATAATTAAAGATGGGGTTTTTCCTGCCCACTTGCTCGACAAGTCGAAAAACTTCTTGCCGCAATGTAAAGGCTTTTCTCCGCCCTTGGGGATCTGGGCCCATATTTGCGGCTCTGATTTAGTCCGTGACAACGACGGCACGTTTTATGTCTTAGAAGATAACTTACGTGTGCCATCGGGTGTTTCTTACATGCTCGAAAACCGCCAAGTTATGAAACGTGTTTTCCCTGATATGTTTGAAAAATATAATATTTTGCCAGTCGATGATTATCCATCGCAATTATATGACATGCTGGCAGCACTTTCTCCGCGGGATATCCCTGAACCTGAAATCGTGGTGTTAACCCCAGGGATTTACAATTCAGCCTACTTTGAACATGCTTATTTAGCACAACAAATGGGGGCTGAACTCGTCGTCGGTGATGATTTAGTTGTCCAAGACGATAACTGCGTCTACATGCGCACCATTGAAGGGCTATCGCGGGTCGATGTCATTTATCGCCGCATTGACGATTTATATTTAGATCCTGAAGTCTTTTTACCCGACTCAACCTTAGGTGTCCCAGGGCTAATGCGTGCTTGGCAAGCTGGAAACGTTGCTTTAGCGAATGCCCCAGGAAGTGGCGTGGCTGATGATAAGGTCGTGTATTCATTTGTGCCTGAAATTATTGAATATTACCTAGGCGAACAGGCCATTTTACCGAACGTACCGACTTATAAATGTATTAACCCAGATGATCTGGATTATGTGATCAACAACATCGAAAAACTGGTCGTCAAACCAGCGAACGAATCGGGGGGTTATGGCATGCTGATCGGCCCCCATGCCTCGCCCGAGGAGCATGAAGAGTTTCGTCAACGTGTCAAAGACGATCCTCGCAATTACATTGCCCAACCTATGTTGATTTTATCGACCGCGCCAACATTTGTAGAACAAAAAGTGGAGCCTCGTCATTTGGATTTACGTCCATTTATTCTCAGTGCTAAAGACATCACCGTCACCACGGGTGGCCTCACACGTGTTGCTTTGGTGAAAGGTTCAACGGTGGTCAATTCATCACAAGGTGGTGGTAGTAAAGATACTTGGATTGTCGATATGGAGTCTGTATGAGTATGCTCTCACGTGTTGCTAGTAATATTTATTGGTTAGGTCGTTATCTCGAACGCGCAGAAAATACAGCGCGCATTATAAATGTGAACACTAACTTACTTCTCGACTTACCCAAACATATCAAATTGGGTTGGCAACCACTTTTGGAAATCACTTCAACCACCGATGCATTTAATGCTGTTTATGCGCAGGTCAATGAAGCCAATGTCAGTGCATTTTTGATGGTTGAGGCCAATAACCCCAGTTCCATTTTAAACTCTCTTATGGCTGCTCGCGAAAACGCCCGCACCATTCGTGAAATAATTCCCCGCGAAGTATGGGAGCAAATAAATAGCCTGTATTTAACCGCAAAAGAACAGTTGTCTCACCCAAAACACAGCCGGCACAGATACGATAACTTGAACAAAATCATACAAGCTAATCAAGCAATAACAGGAACACTTGCAGGCTCAATGACCCATGATGAAGGTTACGACTTTCTTCGATTAGGTCGAAATATAGAACGTGCAGATATGACCACACGGATCATCGATGTCCGCTCAGCGACCTTATTACCCAATGTCGATCAAGACAGCGCACCGTTTGAAAATATCCAATGGATGAGTGTGCTCAAATCGTTAACAGGTTATCAAATGTATCGCCGACAAATGCGTTTAAGAGTTAACCGCCATGACGTGCTACGCTTTTTACTCCTTGATGAGCAGTTTCCTCGTGCGCTTAAACACACGCTAAAGCAGGTGGAGTATTGTCTGAATGATTTACCTAACAGCACAGCAATCACCACTGAATTGTCAGATTTATATCAAGAATTAGCGCAGGCCCAATTAAAAACGCTTAAACAAGATTCCTTGCATGAATTTATCGATGAGCTGCAGCTAGGCATCCATTCATTACACAATACCTTGTCTAAACAATACTTTTAACTAACATCCATACCGGGCTATTCACGCATTGAAGAGCTCGGTATAACTTGACCAAACTAGCAATAACCTCACACTTTATTGTACGCTTTTTCATTAATGGTAAATGTGTGTCAAATCATGCCATTTTTAATAAACGGCCTCTCCTATAATTATTTTTGTCTTTATAAACACTTTTTTGTCACAGCTTATCGATTTGAAGTGTCTTGGTTAGTAACTCACACTCATTATTAAAAGGCCAACACATGAAAATCATTGTAATCATACTGTCTATTTTTTTATTTATAAGTACCGCAAGCAAAGCAGCTAACGACTCCTGCATCAAAGTCACCGTCTCCGGGCAAGGCCCTAACGTGATGTTACTGCCTGGGTTTATGAGCGATGGCCGAGTATGGCAAGCAACGCAGCAGGAGCTTGCCAAAAGTCATCGGGTGCATTTAGTTGAGATAGCAGGCTTTGGTGACACGCCCCCTTGTGATGCTAAAGACACCATTTTACCGAGCGCTAAATCGGCACTATTACACTATTTAAACCAACCAGAGATGGCTGATACACAAGTGATGGGCCACAGCCTAGGTGCATTTATGGCTTATTGGCTGGCTCTTGAGAGTCCGGCTATTTCACGCATCATTGCCGTAGATGGTTTGCCGTATATAGGCCCCATTTTTACCCAAAATAAAGAAACACAAGTCAGCGATCTGGCTGCTCGAGTTCCTTTTTTAACCCAAATGTATCACAATGCCTCTCGCGCACAGCTTGAAACATTGACGCAACAAGGAGTTCAAAGGCAAGCCACATCGCATGCCGACCAACAGCGCATTGTTGAGATGGCTGCGCTATCCGATGCGAGCACTGCGGCATCAGCATTGGAAACCTTAATGCTGACCGATTTACGCTCGCAGGCCTCTTTGATTAACGTGCCCGTATCATTACTGGCCGCACTCGGTGGATTATCAAGACCAGAGGACATAAAGGCTGCGACCGCGCTATACCAAGCTCAGGTGAGTTTATTCCCACAAGGCGAATTAATCAGCAATATCCATGATCGCCATTTTATGATGTGGGATGATTTTACAGGATTTATGCAAGTCATTAAGCCACTGCTAACAGGAAAATAACAATGAATATTTCACTACGCGAGCAACAGATGCATACGTTTGTTGAACATGCTCAACAAGGTGACAAAGCAGCCATGTCGGAACTGATTTCGTTAAGCATCACCACCGTTAACAGCATTGCACTGGCCATCACCCACGATCTTGATACCGCCCATGATGTCAGCCAAAAAGTATACATTAAAATCTGGCAAGACATTAATCAGCTCAAGCAAAGCCATAGCTTTTTGCCTTGGGTGAGGCAAATAACTCGTTACATGGCACTCAATTCATTGCGCGATAAGCACAGTAGCCGTTTTGCCTCTCAAAGTGAGACCGAACAAATACTTGAACAACTGGTGTGCCAAAAAACCACTCTTGATGAATCATTAATCAAGCAACAGCAAAACCAAGTACTCGGCTCATTGCTGGCTGAGCTCCCTGCCGAAAGCCGTGAAATACTCGTGCTGTTTTATCGCGAGCAACAAGATAGCGAAGCGGTCGCGCAGCTTTTGGGGCTCAATCGTGCGACAGTCAGAAAACGCTTAGAGCGTGTGCGGGCCTTAATCAAAAACAAAATGCTCAAACAATATGGTGAGGTTTTACTGGCCACAGTCCCCACCTCCATTAGTGGTTTTTTAGTAATGAGCACACTGGCATCAACGCCAGTTGCAGCAGCGAGCGTTACTCATTCCGTCACCACTAGTCAAAGCTCTTGGTTCGTAAAACTCTTCATGTTGCTTGGTGGCGCGATAATTGGTGCTATGCTCGCTGTCAGCGCTCACTTGCTCAGCATGCATTGGGTGCTGAAAAAAGTCACCGATAATAACCTTCGTCAGCAATTATTAACCCTTCGAAATCAAACCACCATCGCCATTATTGTCGGGGCGCTGTTAATGACGGTGGGGTATGAATATACCGAGGGATGGCTGGTGATCTGTGTCAGTTTTTTGATGATGTTTGGTGTGATTGCTCGTAATGCGCTGTTGGTTCATAAAGCCGTGTCAACAACACCAAGCTTGTCAGCTCATTCATCGTTCATCGGCTGTCTTATTGGCTTGACGGGTGGTTTGCTTGGCGGCGGTGGAGGATTAGTGATGGGCTTATATCAAAGCGGGCGTTTTCTCAGTGTCATTTAATTGCTTGAATAATCAAGCTGGATAAAAAGAGAGCCTAATGGCTCTCTTTTTAGGATTGATGGCTAATAGAAACGGTTATTTTTTATAAAAACCACCATCCACTTGTTTCTCACTAAATGGAACAATCTCAAAAGCAGAATTGAATTCAACTAATGATGAAGCCAGCTTATTCACAACATTCTCATCACCTTTAAAGCCGACTTTATTTTGCGACACTAAATCAGCTAATTTAGCTTGTCCGAACAAAATTTGCTTAAATGCTGCATCGTCAAGCACTAACTCTGCATCGGCTGGCTTTAGTTTATCAAGCTTAATGTTGCTTAAGTTACCGTTCGACATCTCTACATAATAAAAATCATTGGTACCTTGTAACTGCACACTCATAGTAAAGGGCGTGTGTTGCGCCTTCATTGAGTCGACTTGTACGGCAATAAAGTCCAGTAGCATACCAATGTCCATTTCTGACACGACATCAGCTGACGCTGATTTTGGTGCACCCGGTGACACTTTACCTAAACGAAGCTCTTGTGCGCCAGTTAGGTAAATATTACGCCAACCCGCCCCTTCAGCTTGATAACCTAACTGCTCATAAGTGTCGGCTAATAACGCACGCGCTAACATGTTATCAGGCTCCGCCATCACGACTTTATTGAGTGCCGTCGCGACAAAGCGGTATTCACCTTGGTTGAAATCCTTTGTCGCACGAGACAACACTTCTTTAGCACCACCCATATATTCAACGAACTTTCTCGATTCGGCTTTAGTTGGTAATGGGTTTAAATTAGCTGGGTTCATATCGAAGTAACCCAAGTACATGTTATACACCGCTCGCGCGTTGTGTGAATACGTACCGTGATAACCATTGGTATGCCATGACTGGTAAATGCTGGTTGGCATCACGTCATAAATAGCATCGCCTAAGTCTTGTAACACCGCACCATTATTAGCTAAGCGTAACGTTTGGTTATGGGTAAACCCATACGCATCGCGCTGCATTTTCAAATAATCTTGGATTTCTTCATTACCCCAAATCGGTGCAGAGTGAGAACCAAACAAAGTTTGTGCTTCGCCACCAAAATAATGCAGCATTTCATTGATGGTTTTTGACCATTTCAATGAATCACGCACCTTGGCACCACGTAACGTATACACATTGTGCATGCCTTGATACGTCACCTCACCTGTCCAAAGAGCTTTGATCGATGGGATATAAGTCACCATTTCTGAGGGGGCTTCAGTACCAGAAGCATCTAAGAACACCATTTCAACACCATCAATGGTCAGTGTTTCGATTTTCCCTTTATGATTTAACTCATAATCAGGCTTCACGTAGGTGATTTCACCATATGAAATCCCCTTTGCTAGGGCGGCATCAACGATCCCTTGTTCATTACGATCGAGTGTTGCGCCATATTGATAAGCAGCACGACGAGACATCGCGTTTCCTGCTAACACATTTTCATCTACGGCTTCTTTGGTGATGTTTTTTGAGCCATACACTTTCACATCTGGAAACGCTTCTTGAATTGCACGTGCGCCGCCAAAGTGATCAGCATGAGAATGAGAATAAAGCATGGCGACTATTGGTAAATCTTGACCATCAGGCACATTTTTGAAGAAAAATTTGAGCACTTGTGCAGCCGCTTCTTTTACTGTTAGCACATCGTAAACTATCCAGCCCGTCTCGCCTTTGATAAAAGTTAACGAGGCTAAATCTGCACCACGTACTTGATATACTTTGCCAGGAAGCACTTCATATAGACCTTGTGCGCCTTGATTGAGAACAGCTTGGCGCCAAAGAGAAGGATTGACTGTATCGGGGGCATTATCAGCACTATCAAGATTAATAAAATCAAAACTATTGCGAATGATGTCGCCAGTTTCTTTGTCAAATGGCGCAATTAAGCCTTTTTTATCGTTTTCAAATGCCCTTGTATCATTAAAATTAAGAGAGGCAGCTAATTCCTTATTAGCTTTTATTGTTGCGGCTGTCGCAGCTTTACCATGGGTATTTTTTAAGTTAAGTGCATGCTCATCTGCTTGAATTGATGGCACGCATAAAGCGAGGGTGATACTAAGAGTTAACAGTTTCTTCATTGTTGTTTCCTTTTAACTGACGAAATTTAATACGGTATTCCTCTGGGATCGATCACTAAAAAACACAGGAATCAGCCCCAATATAATAAGACTTTTCCAGCAGATAAAGCGAAAAAGGGTTTTTATTTCAAGAAAAACCGCGAGTTTTACCTGTTTTAACATGATTAAATTAATCGCGACTGAATACTCCCAAAGCGTAAATAGATAAGTAGATGTTTATTGATCTCAATCACAAAAAAGCCCGCTAACGAAGCGGGCTTGGTATGTATATCAATTTAGTTATTCTTTATTGGCATCTTTTACTGCTTTGAGTTTAGCAGCATGATCGATTTCGTATGCAGGCATGTCTTTTTTACCTTCAATCAGGTAGTTATCCATCCAGCGCATTAAACGTAGGCTGTAGTCGTACTGGGCAGCCACTTTACGGTTACCATGGCCTTCACCTGGGTAGTACACTAAACGGACATCTTTACCTTGCACTTTCATGTAACGATACAGTTCCATTGATTGCGCAGGGTGTACACGTGGGTCATCTTTACCATGCATAATCAGCAGTGGTGTTTTAGATTGACCCGCCCAGTAAATTGGGCTGCGCTCTAAGTACCATTGCCATTTATCCCAAGGGTATGAACGTGCATGCACTAAGTACATTTCGTTAGAGATATCGGTCGTACCAAATTTTGATAATTGGTTTGTTACACCGACAAACATTACACTGGCAGCAAAGTGCTCAGTTAACTTAGTCGCCCCCCAAGCCGACGCATAACCCCCATAAGAACCACCGGTAATGCCCACACGCTTAGTATCAACCAGACCCATTTCCACTAAGTGGTTTTTAGTGTCGACTAAATCATCAAACTCTTTACCGGCATAATCGCCTTGGCCTAGTTTTGAATAATCCACGCCTTTACCCGTTGAACCACGGTAGTTCGGGTAAAACACTGCATAACCGCGCGCAGCCCCCATTTGACCTGGGCGAGAATAATTTGTCACCCAACCATCTTTATCATGGCTTTCTGGGCCACCATGCACACTCATGATTAATGGGTAACGGGTGCCCTTTTTATAATCAAGCGGGTAAACAAGTACCCCACCAATCTCAACACCGTCACGCGCTTTGAAAGTAATGTTCTCTTGTTTTGCAAAACGCTTATCGTTTAACCAAGGGTTTGAATCCGAAAGACGCGTCGCTTTTTTGCCGCGTAGCATAAACACTTCATTGGGGTGCTTCGCTGTATTGGCTTTTAACGCGATGGTTTTATCTGAATCAGAGACCGATAAGTTAGAAGCAATTAGCTCACCTTCGCTAATTAACTTTTTGTATTTTGCAGAGCCGACTTTTATTTGCGCGACAAAGCTTTCTGCACCGACATTACCAATAAAATTGAGCACATTTTTACGGTTCAACCACTCAAAATCGCTAATGTGGCCCATAAAGTTAGGGATCCACTCTTCTATTTTTCCGGTTTTAGCATTGGCGATATAAAGTCGGCCTGTTGCTGGATCGTGCTTATCTTCAGCCCCTAAAATCGCAATATATTCGCCATCATGAGAGAATTCTGCGGTGCCTAATTTGCCTTCGGTTTTAAAACTGGTGGTGATTTTTTTGCTTTCTACATCCATCACATGCCATTGTGATTTCATGTATTGATCATCAATCAACGCAGTCGGCTGAGTTTTCACTAACAATTGTTTAGCATCATCAGACCAATTAACCGCACTCACATACCCTTCAACCTCAATTTCGGTTGGTGAAAGTGGTTTATCAGATGCAGCTAAATCAACAATAAATAACTGCTTATCTTTAAGACCTAGCTCATACACTTCAGCCATAAAACCGAGTTTTTTGAGCTCTTTTTCTGATTTTTCTTGAGCTGGCATCGCAAGCAACGCCACCGATTGACCATTCGGGCTCAACTGATAACTTGAGATTGAGGTGCCTTTGAGTGACAACACCGCTTGCGCTTCACCACCGTTAACCGAAATACGGTATAAAGTACGGAATTTGTCTTCTTTCTTTTTCGTTAGAAAGTAAACGTGCTCGCCATCAGCAGACCACTGAATGCTCGAAATATTCACTTTGCCAGTAATAAAAGGGCGTTCAACCCCCTCGTCATTAACTAAAAATAATTCAGTAAAATTGGTGCCGTTTTCATCAACATATAATTCACGCGGAACCGAGCGAGTAAATGCAACCTGCTCGCCATCCGGGCTCACGACAGATTGAACGACAGACTGGATATTAGGAATATCATCGATGGTAAGAGTATCGTTTGCAACGGCCTGTGCACTGGATAAACCGATCGCCAACGCAATGGCTGATTTTATTAGTTTCATTTTTATACCTAAATGGCTTCTCTTGTTGTAATCACCCCATAGTTTACGCAACTAAAAATGCAAAACCACTGTTTGCGATTAAGAACCAAAAATGTACGATAAATTCTGCCTAAATGAAGGGAACTCTGATGAGTGGAGGGGTTAAAACACCTAAATAAATCGGGCGCAACGTTTTTTTTGCGCTACGCCCTTTTTTAATGCTCAGCTAGTTTACAGTGGCCACCACTTTGACCCAGTCGTAAGCAATCACACCCAATAAACCAATATCAACCGTTTGCCCTGCGCGAACAGCCAAAGTACAACTTTCGTTATTACCAGTGGTGTTTGACTGACAATCAAATTGTTTATCAGTTACTTGACCATCGGCTTTTACATAGAGGCTCATGTCACCGATTGAACCGCTCGTCGTTACCGTCAGAGACGTTTTTCCAGTTGGAACAGTAAAACTAGAACGGTTCCAAAAGCCCGGAAAACCAAACGCGCGTTCGGTGATTACTGTGCTATCACCATCGACAGGCGGAGGTGTGGTATTCGTTGTGTAATCAGCCACAAGCTTCACACCTGAGTATGCACGATAGCCTTTTAGCATCACAAAATAACGCCCTTCACCTCGGTTCACGGTACAATTTTCTGTATTGCCATTTTTATACGGGCGACAATCATAGCTCGCGCTCGACGGCTTTTCTCCTTTTTTGACGTATAAGTCGGCATCGCCAGTGCCTCCTGAGATCGTCACGTTCAGATCTGTCGCCCCCGCTGGGAGGTCGATGTAATAAAAAGACTCCTGATTAGCAGCCCCATTTTGATCGGTTAAAGCGTGCCCTTTGACCAGTTGCTGTTCAGGTGCAGGACCACTTGAGATAACGACTTGCTGGGTCAAAGTATTAGTAAGATTATTACTGTCTTGTACTGTCAGTGATACATCAAAAGTGCCTGCATTAGCAAAGGTATGAACGGATGTTACACCGCTATCCGTTTGGCTGTCACCAAAGTCCCACTGGTAGCTGTTTATGGTCGCGTTTGAACTCGAAGTGCTGCCATCAAAGCGACATTGAGTGACATCGCAACGATAGGTAAAGCGAGCCGTTGGCGGAGTTGGGTTATTGCCATTATTATCCCCTATTGGCACCACTCCATTAAAGTAACTCGCGACTTGTGGCCAAATTTTACTAATTTTAGCGCCTTTATTGTAACAACCACCTAAGTGATGAAGCGCAATCACGCTATTGCTTGTTGCAGCCAAAACAGGCGAGCCTGATGAACCACCTATGGTGTCGCAGTTATAACCAATATCGGTATTACTGCCTCGACCATTTACTGACGCAGCATTGACTTGGCATAAGCCATTGCTGTCTTGGTCGGATTCGATTGCCAACTCTTTGGGATTGCCAGCACCATGCTGAGGAATATAAATACGCTCTCCTTGCACCGCGTTTCGCACATCCAAGCCTAAATAACCAAACTGGCTAATAGATGCAAAATCATTGACGCTAAATAAGGTGTAATCTAGAGTGTAATCGGTTTTGAGGAACTCATTTCCTGTCACTTTAACAACTGTTTCTTTGCTACTTCCATTGCAACTCGTATGTTGGTAATTAAACCATACTTCTGTTGCAGCCAACTCGGCAGCACTCTCAACACAATGATTATTAGTGAACAATTTGTTGTCACTGCCAACACGCCAGCCCGTACATAAGCTGCGCCCACCAATAATCAATCGCGCCACAGGGCGGCTGCGGTCAAACTCTGTTGGGTGAGAATTTGCCCAGCACTGCACATCTTTACGTTCATTGACTCCACACGTCGACAATGGCGAAAGATCAGTGCTGTTATTTTCAACTGAGCCGTTCTGGCTTTCAGTGCCATAAAAATAGCTATCTATTTCGCCAAATTTTGTGTGCTCAGAGCCACTGGCTTGATCGGGATAATACTCAATGATAACGCTGTCATTTGATACCGACATAGCAGAAAAAGAGTGCACACCATCATCACCTGTCGTTGCGTCTTGCGTCGCGGCTCGCATATTATCTGCACTGTACTCATAACGCTCAGTGTTACTTTCGTTTCGCACCACTAACTTTGCATTACCGTTGAGCTGCACTTGTTTGAAATGCACCTTGATGTAATCTGCACCAGGGTGGTTGATAGTATGGCTGATCACTTCACCTTGCTCACTGGCCACACTCAATTGGGCTGATAAAGTTAAATGAGCACTGGCTTGCTCACCGATTGTGGTTTTTTCCGCTGTGCTGGTGTATTGCAGCATCGTCAGCTCATTGGCATCGGCAAAGCTGTATTGCCCATACAACCCGATTGCAATAAGTGCGGCGCATTGATGTAATTTCATATTTAGTTCCTGTTTGAATAATTTTCGATTTCGTCACACGGATATTCGCTGTAATGCCATAACCAAGACAGTCCAGCATCAACAAACCCAAAATGGGTACTTAATAAAACTAAAGGGAAATATTCGAAAGTCCAACAATCACGATGAAAAAATACCGAACACAATTAATGCTAAAAAAGCAACAATCCGGATTTATAAAAAACCTAAAAAAGGAACTTGTAGCTCATAAAAAACTCAAAACCGGGCAGTTAGGTTCGTTTTACTATCCTTATTTAGTTAACGAAGTGTAAACAAGTTAGTACAAAATACGATCTTCACCATGGTTATACCGAAAAATACATCACCTAAGTGACTGTGAGTCTGACTGGGTTAACTTCCTTGCAGCTTATGGCTCTTCAACAAAAAAACCTATCAATTGGAGTCGATAGGTCTTTCAATTAGAAATGAATAATAATGGCTTTGGGCTCACTAGTGCGCTTTAGAGAGCGAAAAATCCACCTTTAAATTTTCAATGGCGCAGCCGAACTTTGCAGTATAGAAACGGTAATAACCTGTATTTTCTGATACGGTTAAGTCAACTTAGAATTCATCTTGTTGAGCTTATGCGGCTGTAGCTCCGGTTAAGAGTATGAAATGTTTGCACTTTAACTTGTTCATTCTCGAATGGCCAAAACCGATCAATGTGAGCGATGGCTGTTTTTGAGAGCCGATACTGCTTGCTTTGTTTACCACTTGGCACATTATCGGCAATACAGTGATGTTCATTCATGCTCGAGCAAATTATCAGTGCCCCACCAATCAATATTACAGTCTGTTCGAGTGGTTTTGCTTTTAAATGAGGAGAAAATGACGACATAAACAGCGAAATAACAACTAAAAATAAACTATTTAAAGTAAGAACAGATCGTTCCATAGTGTTAGACTCTTCAAAACAATTCAAATAAACAACAGGAATGCCAGAGCGGCCAAGTAAAAATGCAGAGATTTAAAACGCGGGTAAGCTAGCACCATGTTACTGGCTTTATCAAAAACACCGGCATTATTAAGCTGTTGATGACATCTTAAAAACACTGTATTTATTAGTGCCATTACGCCCATTTGGTCATAAAATAAATAAATGATGAAAAGAGCTCGTTTACTGATGCGCGACAAAATTTTAAATTATGCTGTGTTGCTTGTTATCTCAACACTTTTTACTGTGTTAAGTTTTAACTTACAAGCTAAAAAACAACGCTTATCTGTTGCTATCGACCATACACCGCCCTATGCCTTTATCGATGAGCGAGGCCGCCCATCTGGTATGATTATCGATGTAATGCAGCAGTTAAGCTCTCGCTTACCTTATGACTTTGAATACATCGAATGCCCTTGGGTACGGTGTGTAAAACTGGTAGAAAGCGGTGAAGTCGACCTCCTACCAGGGATCACAAGGACTCGCTCACGCGAGCAAGTATTTGTTTTTATCGAGCCACCCTTTATTGCACGAAATGAAGTTGACCAATTTCGTTTTTATTCAAAGAAACAACACATCTCGATCAATTCTTATTCCGATTTATTCCCATTAAATATTGGCACCCTAAGAGGTTCAAGCTACAACGAACAATTTGACAATGACGAAAGAATCATCAAAACCACCTTTGTGGATATAAAAACCATGTTTGAAGCCCTCGATAAAAACCGTATTGATGCATTCATTTACTACGACGATACCGTCGTGCCCTTACTCAAAGAATTTGATCCAAGCAATAAAATTCGTGCATCTCAGCTTGGTTTAGCAACCAAGCAACATGCTTATATTGTGATGTCAAAACACTCAAAGCACCTCGCAAAATTAGAGAATATCAGTATGCAATTACAGGCTTTGATTGATGAAGGCAAAGTTAACCAAATCTTTAAACGCTATGGCCTTTAACATTAAGCGTAAACCCCCTTTACAGCTGTAATACATGTGTCACAGCGCACGTTTTAACAAATTCTTCATCATGACTGATTAACAAAAAGGTGCCTTGATACGAATACAAAAGCTCGGCGAGCTGCTGCTTGGCGGCTAAATCAAGGTGGTTATCGGGCTCGTCTAACAGTAATAACGGTTGGCGACTTTGCTGACTCACGATCAACATAGCAAGTTTCATCTTTTGCCCGCCGCTGAGTGTGCCAACCTTTTGCTGAACAGCCTGACCACGAAAACCAATTCCAGCCAATAAAGTCCTGATTTGACTCTCATCGATATGTGGGCAAGACAACTGGCACTGAGCAAACAAGCTCAGATGGGCATCCAATAAACTGGCATGTTGGTCTAAACACATCACTAAACCGTTACAAAATATAGCCCCTTGGAAAACAGTTGCTTGCCCTTGGATCACGCTAAACAAGGTCGATTTACCAGCACCATTGTGACCACATACCAGCCATTTCTGGCCACTTTTGACATACATATCTATCAGGTTAGTCGTACCAAATGGCAATTGGCATTGTTCAATCCGCAGCAGTGCTTTTGTGTTCTTCCCGGCCTCTGGAGCCTTCATATAGAGTGTATTTTTAATCTCTAGGGCTTGACGCGCTTTCAGCGAGATCTCATCTTTGAGCAAACTTTGCTGGCGGTTATCGGCTAATTTTGCGCCGCGCGCTAATTGTGCCCCAGCGTTGTTCCGTTTAAAATCTTGCAGCACTTTTGGCTGACTGCCCTGCCGGGACTCTTTTTGCCCATGCTGTGCCCGTTGTTGAGCTTTTTCTTTGCTTTGCTGCGCATTGCGGGCAAGGGCTTGTTGCGCTCGCTTGGTGTGCAACAATTGGCGAGACACAGCGTGTTGCTCCAGCTGTTTTTGTTGCTGGTAGCTAGCAAAATTGCCCGCATAATGATGAAGCCCTCGGTTATCCAGTTCATAAATATGCTCAGTGTGCGCCAGAAGTTGCCGATCATGACTAATTAATAAAATCGCACCTTTAAAACATTGCATGTGCTTAAGCAGCCACGTTTTACCGATTTGATCGAGATGATTTGACGGCTCATCCAAAACCAGTAAGGCCTCGGTTTGATTAAATTCATTAAATAAACGCCATAAAGCTAATCGCGCTTGTTGCCCCCCGCTAAGTTGTGAAATGTGTAGGTTTAAGTTGTCTGGCAAGTTTAGTTCTGCCAGTAAAGCTTTAAGCTCATCCTGCAATAACCAACGTTCATCAATAACATCAAACCACTGCGGATCTATGCTGCCGCTGGCGACCTGCTCAAGGGCATACAGCACTTTGTCTACGGCTAAAAGTTGCGCGACTGTCTGCGTTGAGGTGGCAAGTGCCTGAGTCTGCGCAAAATACCCGACTCGATTTGCACACCTCACGACACCTGAGCTAGCGGGAAATTGCCCAACAATTAACTGCGCTAAGAGCGATTTACCAACGCCATTGCGTCCTATCAAAGCGGAGCGATGGTGATGGTGGTGCCAATTTAATTCGCTAAAAAGTGTCCGTCCGCAAGGTAATTCGAGCGTAACATGTTGAAGATGAAATGATGGCATGAATAGCCTCCTGTAAATTGATACACAGGAGTCGTGACCGAGCAAAATAAATCAGTGTCGTGGTTCAAAAGACACGCATTTATTACTGACCAAACAACACTTGGAGAGAATAAAACATGACAAACGACATAAAAAGGTATTGAGCAACGCCCACTCACCCTGTTGGTCCAAAACATTAAATACATAATTGGAAAACAGGATTTAGTTGTTCATGGCGGCGTCAATCTCAAAACTAATAGTGGGAGTATTTAAACAAATACGCTTTATGAACTCAAGAAAAAAGGGGCTACAATATAGTCAAGCAACCCACACTGAATTTGGAAGGGCTAAAATAGCCCTTTCATAAAAACCTACAAAGAAGTGTATTGATAGATTGCTGTACCATAATGAGAGGTGTAAACCCCACCAACAGACAATAAACCATTTGCATAGCTAACTGCCTTGAAATCACGTAAATAAAATGTTTGTGTATCTTGAACTTCCTTTGCAAATGGATTAATTGGTAAGTTTCTCCATTGCATCTGTTCAAAATCAAACTCAAGAAACTCTTTAGCGCTTAAAAGGTGTAACTTACTTCCAACAATTGCTAAGTCATAATACGCATCGGCTGTAAAATTAGGGATTAATTCCGCATTAATAATATTTGTGGCTGCTAAATCAAGCTGACCTAATAATAAGTCCGCTCCTTGGCGTTGAATCACATACAACCCATCTCCCTTATTAAAGCAATGTTGGACTTCATTGAAATTTTCAGGGAGGTCTGTCGTATGCCAACTATTATCTACTGTATTTAAGCGATTTAGTTGTGTCCTTTGACCATTTTTAGAAAAGACAATGACCTCATTATTAAATGAGCAACTAGCTTGCAATTGATTACCAAAGGGTGTAAAAGTCGGCGCAGTAAAGGTATGCCAAACCTGCTCTTTTGTATCATAAACCTCCATATTTTCTTGCCCATTTGAGCCACTTGAACACTGTTCAGTCCCCCCAAAAAGAAACAGTTTATTGCCGACAAGTTCTGATTGGTAATAATAGCGATTAGATTGAGGTGAACTTAGTTGTTGCCATTCATTTTGTGTAATATTCCAATGAGAAAACTTAGGCGGGCTAGGCTCTGCACCGGCACAAGACATTGATGACGCTATCGCAAAGTGGTGCGTTAAGGCATACAAAGAATCACCCGTTGATAGCGCATTCAAATGCGATCCTTCAAAGCCAGGTAAATCACCACGTTTAACCCAAGGCTCCGCAATTACCTCAATATCGAACGCAGGCAAAGCTGTAGTAAGCTCCCCGTCAGACACACTAATTACAATATCCTTTGCTTTACCTACATGCTCGTTCGAAGGTACACCTCTGAGTATGCCCGAACTCACATCAAACATCGCCCAATCTGGTTTGTTAACAATATTAAAACTCAATTGTTCTGAGTCAATATCACCAGCTGATGCTGCGAAGTAATAAGTATCATTCGCTCGAATCGTTTCATTTGCGGTACCGGTAATTGTCGGGGCATCATTTACTGCAACTAAAGTGATATTAGCGATTACGGTCGCACTTTCTTTGTTGCCTTTTTTTAGCTTAAAACGGAAGGTGTCGTCACCAAATTGATCCGCTGTGGGTAAGTAACTTAAATTCGGATAATCACCTGATATTTCACCAAGGGTAGGTTGACTCAACAACTCATATATTACATTTCCAGCCCCATCAGGGACTTTATTGGCATTGATCGTCACGGTTAATGGGCTATCTTCCGTGCCATTGACTGTAATGGTCGGGTTTACTTCAAACTCACTTTGGGCTTCAGATGCGGCTTTTTTATTATCAGATCCTCCGCAAGCAGTTAGCACTAAAACCGAGATTGCTAAACTCAGTACTTTTACTTTCATAATATTAAACACTTCCTATGTAAAAATGACCCTACTGCTTTTTCTTCTTTTATCTTTAGCGATGTGAAGATAAGTATGGAGGTTTGGAACAATTAAAACAGCGATGCTGTTCCATAAACAAGACAAAATTAATTTACCACAATGGATTTAGAGTTATTGATTTTTATTTAATAAATATTGTTATGTTTGCACTTTGTACAAATAAACTAATTTGAGCTAGCTCTCACTTACAAAGCCCTACAGCTTGTTATTTTAATGGCTTCGAACGACTTGAAGCCAATAGAAATAGCACTTTTGAGGTCTTTTTTATCAGCAAAATTGGCTTGTTGAGTCATTTGCTCAATACCATTGCCTAAGGTGTAGCGCATCTTCGCGCTGCCGTGGCCATAATATCTGAGCTGATAGGCAAACTGATAACGTTCAGTATTGGCGTTATACATTGGCTCTGAGAGTCGGTATTCAAGCGCACAGTCACTGCCGTAAAACCGCCAATCCGAATAACTAATTTGTGCTTTGTTTTGCGAAAACGTTTCTTGTGGCGTGCCCCGCCCTTGTAAAACTCGGTACTCAATCGCAGACTGTTCAGCCAAAGGTTGGGTTTCATTAAACGCCAAAAATGAAGTCACAAGCAAGTCAGGTTGTACTAATGGATTCTGGCTAACAGTTTGTCCGTTTAACGCCCCCTCCGAGTTGGCTGGTAAAAATACACCGATTGGTTGAGTCAGCGTGAGCGATGAATGAAGCGTGATGTCTTGAGTCTCATTGACACGCCCAGCGGTGGGCTCACCAACAATGTAAGCACGCTTAAGATGCTGTAACACCATTGCAAATCGTTCTGCGGCGATACCTGTTTGTGCACTCGTGAGAATATACACAGGTACATCGGGCCGTTTTTCACCACCGACTTTATCTTCGGTACCCACACGTTTAATCTGTTGCATCGCAGGCATCGTTACCTGATACAGCGCCGTTGCATCACCAAATAAATAACTCACAATGTACACCAATGAGTCAGTGGCTCTCGTCGCAGGCGAATAGCTATTACGTAAATCAAACACCAGCACATCAACGTCTTTCACTTGGTTAAATAACGTATCGATTTGAGCGTGCGTGCTGTGTAAATCGAGTTCAATCAATGCTATTTCATCATTAACGATATTAATCGTATTGCTAGCAGGAGTTGTACTGTTGGTTGAGACTGTATTGAACTCATCACTCGCTCGTATTATAAAAGATGGGTCATTTAACAAAGCTTGTATATCATCGCTCAGCTTACGAGCAAAATCAGTCGGTTGTTCAAACCCTAAATATTTATATGCATCATAGTTTTTTGTTAATTGAACAACTAGCTGCTTGCCTGTTTGAGGTACAATGCTGCGCTGTTCAATATGTCGCGATAAGGTCTGAATCACAGCAAGCTGTTCTTCTTCGCTTAGCAATGACGAGACTTGTGGTTCCTCGGCTGAAACCAAGGTCACGACACAGGCTAATATCCCAGCCACCCATCCTTTGCCACTCTTTACAGCCATTCGCTCCACTCCGGTATTCGTGATTTTTTCCTATTGCACATCAAAAATTAGAACACTTTTCAAACAAACGGTCAGCAAAAAAACACTTTGATTTGTAAGAGGATATTGCAGATATAAAGCTGAAAATCACCGTGCCTTCTTCCATGGGCAAAGTAATGCGGCTTTCGTTTAAAGCCGAATAAGTGCGAGCATATCGTCACCCTCGTCATCCATACCGACCTCTTGAAACCCAAAGCTTGAGTAAAAGTCTTTAGCAACAGGATTTTGCGGCTGATAACATATTTCGATTTCTTTTAATGCTGGCACTTGTTTAATTGCATCAAGAGCCAACGCAAGTGCAACTCTGCCTATGCCCTTTTTTTGGTGATGTTTATCAACCATAAAACGCCAAATAGAGACTTTTTCTGGGGTTTCTTGCACCCACATGAAAAACCCCACAGGTTTACCATCACAATAGATGGCTTGACAGGTATAGCCATGGTTGTAATGCGATTCGACAAGTGACCACATATTGCAAGCCACATATTCTTCTTGTTCGTCTGTTACATCTAAGTCACATACAGACTCGTAATTCGCTTTATTGATCTCTTCCAGTGAAATATTCATATCTTTCCAAGTTTATTATACGTATTTAAGGCTTATTTAACTGGCGAAAGATAGCAAAATATCTATTTTTAAACAATCGGTTATCTATTTTTCGTTGAAATGTAAAAAGCGAAACTTATGCAGCGTGATTACGAAATCAAAAAGGGGTTTTGCGAGCCTTATTAAAAAGCGACAAAGCTTTTTTGGCATTACTCGTGAACCGAACAATGACGGACAAGCAGGCTAAACCTCACAAATAATTTGGCCACACTCGCGGCCAAATTATAATTAAATACACTCTTGAGGTAAGACGGTCATCGTATTCGCATCTCGAATAATCTGCCAACGATGCTCTCGCTTTTCTAAAATAGAAAGAGAATGCCCGGCCATTTTGCTTGCCGGATCACCATTTTTTGGCGTGCATAGCAAAGTCGATTCGGCCCAGAGGTAGGCATGGTCACCAAATATTTTTATTTCTCGTACCTGACAGTCCAGCTCAAACACTAACGGCGACTCCTCAGGTGAGCTGCCAGCGGCACCTTGCGCAAAGGTTTCTTTGTCTAACTCACCAATACCGGGAACCAAAAACACTGCGTCATCAGCAATGCACTGATACGCCAATGCCAAATTGCCTTGTGTAGTAGATTCAACCCAATCCTTGAATAAATCTCGTATTTGTTGTTCATCACTCATTTTTTGACTTCCTCTATTTTGGCGCTCACTCAATTAAGAACTCAAAGCTTAGATCTGCTCTTTCGCCCAATACTTACTTGGGTTAAAACAGCGCTAAACGTGTGTGTTTCCCCTTTTATCGAGTGTAGTATGGCTAAGTAATAACGCCCTTCTAAAGTACGAGACTCCGCTTCAATTCTAGGAGATGAGAATACATAATGTTCGATTTAGCTGCTTTAACACTATGGAATTATGAAAACCCAAACACAGCATTAAGTACGTTTTACCGCGACCACAGAATAAGTATGCCAATGCTTTATTCTCCCGATGGATGTTTGGCCTTTTTCGTCGCGCTCAGTAAAGCTAATAATTTCAAAACTTGCAAACAACGCTCTGACTTGTGATTCAGACAAAGGCGAAGTCGGACTGCGGTAATTGTCAGCCCAACTATCTTTAAAACCCATAAAGTCACCAGCAAACACACCGCCCGCAACGATAGACGACTTAACTTTGTTCCAAGTCGCAGCAAATTGCTTTGGATCAGCAAAAAACAAACTTGAATTTGCAATGACCACTCCTGCCTTTGGGTAATTAAAAAGTTCAAAAGAAGAGTCAGATACGTCGACTAATGGCATCCCTGCAAATCTATTTCGACAAATTTCAACTGCATCTGGGTTAATATCAAAACCAGAAACCTGAAAGCCTTGTTGCATTAGGTAAAGCATATCACTGCCTGTTCCACAGCCACAATCTATCGCGACACCCAGATTTGATTCATTTAGTTGAACAGCAAGCTCTGTTCGTTTGGAGTGAGGACGAGATAGCGCCTGTTTGTAATATTGGCGCCAGATTGCAACGTTTTCACCCATAGACTTATGATTTTCCAAAAAAATACCTACCCGATTACATAAAAAGCAAAGCCGAGTTAACACTTTAAGCATACGTTAGCCCGACTACCAGCCAAAAAAGCAGAACGAGCTGGTATTGCGGTGATGAAACACAAATAACTCAAGTTCAGCGTGACTCGCACATGAACCTAATTTAATATCCGTGTTTTGTGTCGTTCACTATTTCGAGCTGTGCCATGAACCCCATTTTTATCAGTATATCGTTATTAATATGCAGCAATATATTTATGACCTTTGCATGGTACGCCCATTTAAAAGAGCTCAATAATAAGCCATGGATTATTGCAGCCTTGATTAGCTGGGGCATCGCGTTGTTTGAATATTTACTGCAAGTGCCAGCGAATCGAACTGGTTACACGGTACTGAATGTTGGACAACTTAAAATTTTACAAGAAGTCATCACCTTAATGGTTTTTGTGCCCTTCTCTGTTTTTTATTTGAAAGAGCCATTAAAACTTGATTATTTATGGTCTGGGTTATGTTTAGTGGGAGCCGTATATTTTGCCTTTCGCAGCCACTTTTCCTGACAAACCTAAAAGCCAACGAGCTGATAGAAATGCTTTGAATATTCAAAACCTTTCGCTGGAACAACGGGTGAAATCTGAAACCAATTGAATCACATATTGACCTCATACATCAAAGGTCTAGGTTTAAAGTTGATTGATCTGATCCAATAGTTTTGGATATCTCATATAAGTGAGTAAAGTAATTCACAGAGGTGAAAAAGCGACATCCCAAAAGAGTACCAGAAAAACCCATTCAGCCGAATTTAAAGAAGAAGCCTTAAAGCTGGCAGCTAAAGTCGGTTTAGCACAGGCAACGCGAGAACTTCACGTTTATGAATCCCAGCTCCATTTGAAGCTAAAATCAGAACAAAAGAAAACATCAACATCAACATCAACATCAACATCAACATCAACATCAACATCAGAGCGAGAAAATTGGATTAGTGGCCATCTGTAAGTAAATAAAATAATAAGTGGCTGCTTTAAAACAACGACTTTAGCTCAATTCAATAAAGGTATTGCTCTCTTTTCAAATATATTCTCTTTTTTATCTCACTTTTTATTCCCAAAATCGCGCCATAAAACGTTTCCTTTAATAGCAATTAATAATAATTAAACCAACAGGAAACAACCCGTGATGATTAAATCAGCAATAAAACCTATTTCGCTTGCGATTGGCTTAGTATGCGCGGCAGTCGTACCGAATGCGTTTGCGGCACTCTCTGGTAGTGATATTAAGCTTGATTGGCATGTCATTGACCATGGCATTGGCGAAAATATCTTCTTAGGCAGCCTGACAATTCATAACAATGGTCTTGAACCTTTAACCGACTCAGATTGGGCGCTGTATTTTAATTCAGTCCGTCCTCCTGCATCGGTATTACCAGAAAATGATGCTAATGGTGTGCGTGCCCGAGCAGCACTTGCAGAGCAAAACGTATCAATCGATAACGCCGACAGCGCTAAAAGTGGCGATTATTTTGTGCTCAAACCCACAGCAGGATTTGACGCTATACCCTCAGGTGAAAGCCGAAAAATCGAAATTATTGCGCAATATTGGCAAATGCTTAAAAATGATTCACCTGGTGGATTTCACTTAGTTGTCGGCAATCAGGCTCCGCAAGCGGTATTGGTTGATGTACACATGGACCCGAACGATCCAAAACAAACCACTCAAACCGCAACTGATATAAAACCGGTGCAAACACCGCAAATTCGCTACCTCGAAAATCAACAACAATTTGAAGCATTAGCGGTTAAGAATCGTTTAGTACCTCAACCACTCACAGTACAAAGCACCGACGCGCATTTAAATTTATTAAGCCAACACACACAAATTGTCAGTGCTGGTGTTTTAAATCAAGAAGCGCTGTATCTGCAAGCAGCATTAAAAGACTTAATGCCCGGCCAATTTGCAATACATCAACAGCCAACAACGGCCGCTTCAAATCAAATTCGCCTCCAGCTAGACCCAACGCTTAACGTTGACAGCGACAGTGCGCCAGACAACGAAGGGTACATGCTGACCATTGATCCTTTTAACGGTATCACCATTACAGGTAAAGATGCCGCTGGGGTGTTTTATGGCATTCAAACCCTGCGCCAGCTTATTCCAAAAGAAGTGTACGCGGCATCCGTGACCACCACGCCTTATCAACATGCGACGTTACCCGCGACCGTGATTAAAGATGCGCCTCGTTTTGAATATCGCGGCATGATGCTTGATGTGGCACGTAACTTTCAAAGTAAAGAAACCATTTTAAAGCTCATCGACTTATTAGCACTGTATAAAATTAATCAATTTGAAATGAATGTAGCAAATGATGAAGGCTGGCGTTTAGAAATCCCCGGTATTCCTGAGCTGACTGAGTTTGGGGCAAAACGTGGCTTTGATCTGACCGAACAAACCATGCTACATGCGTTTATGGGTGCATCAAACGGCTTTTTACCTGGTGATGGTATTGATAATAAACCAGCCAACAGTACCGAAGCAAATTTAGGTAAAGTACCAGACTTTCAAGGGTTTGAAGTCGCACAACAAAACTTTCTTGGTCAAGGTTGGGGCTATTATACTGTTGATGATTTTAAAGAAATTTTAAAATATGCAGCCGACCGTCATATTAACGTGATTTTAGAATATGACTTTCCAGCCCATGCACGTGCCGCCATTAAAGCAATGGAATATCGTTACAACAAATATAAAGACACCGATTTAACCGAAGCCCAGCGCTATCGCTTAATCGACCCGCTTGATACCTCAAAATATTACACTCCGCAGTTTTATACCGATAACTTTATAAATCCGGCACTACCCAGCGCGTTTGTTTTCTTAGATAAAATCATTTCAGAAACCAAAGCAATGTACGATGCAGTCCCTAATGCCAAAGTAACCCGCTTACATGGCGGTGGCGATGAGCTACCTCATTTAGGCCCTAACGAGTGGTGGGCACAATCGCCCGCGGTGCAACAAAACCCAGAAACCGCTGGTAAAACCGATGCACAATTATTTGATTTCTTTTTTATGAAATGGAAAGCAATCGTCAACACACATGGTTTTGAAATGGCAACTTGGGGCGATGTCTTATCGCATAATGGCACTGGTAATGTCGATTATGGCCAAATTTATCCTATTTTTTGGAATAACGTCTGGGGCTGGGGGAACGAACATCAGGCCTATAAGTTTGCCAATCAAGGCTATAAAGTGGTGCTCTCACATGCTACCAACTTATATTTAGATTTAGCTTATAACAAGCACCCAGATGAAATTGGCTATCATTGGGCAGGTTATACAGATACAAAAAAAGCATTTGAATACCGTCCATTTAATATTTATGCCAACGCTGATCTCGATAAACTGGGCAATCCTATTCCATGGAACCCTGCTTGGATCACTCTAAGTGAGGCAGGCAAAGAAAACGTGGTGGGGATCCAAGCGCAGCTTTTTGCTGAAAATCAAAAATCGCCAGAAATTTTAGATTACATGGTTTTTCCTAAATTATTAGGTGCTGCTGAGCGTGCTTGGGTACAAGAAATGCCCGCACTAACGCCATTAAACGCTCAAGGTATCTCTCCGATTGACGCCGCATGGCATACTTTTACCAATACCCTTGGCCAGTATGCCCTGCCGTTACTCAATTATGTGAAACCCGTTGATTTACAAAACCAAATTACCAATGTGTCTGGTGTCAATTTTCGTATCCCACTGGCTGGGGCGAAAATTGAACACGGTACACTATTGGCTAATACGCGTTTTATAGGAATGCAAGTAGAGTACTCTGTGGATGAAGGTCAAACTTGGCTGCCTTATTATCAACCCGTTGATATTGCACCCACAGATAAAGTGATGGTGAGAACCAAGAATCACGCAGGGAAAACAAGCCGTGCTGATTATGTTATGCCGTAATCGTATTTAACAATGGGGCAGCATGTTTGCCCCATTAACGCACGTTTTCTATCCAAATAGGAGTCTTAGGTGCAGCTCAATTTGAACAAACCACAAGATCAGGTATCACAAAATGAACAAGTGCGGCAGCTTTATAAGCAGCATCACCAAAAACTGATTCATCACATAATGAAAAAAGGCTTAGTACAAAGAGAAGCCGAAGACATTGCTCAAGAAGCCTTTATTAAACTGTTAGGGTTAGACAAACCAGAAATCGAAAGTTACATTGCGGCCTATTTATATAAAATTGCCAATAATTTAACCATAGATAGATTACGCAGTCAGGCCCGCAGCCCCATTGAATTTGATGAACAGCTGCAAATCAATTCAATTGATACCTTATCCGGTCCAGAGCAATCAAACCAACATCATCAGTTACTGGGTCAGATGGCGGTATTAATAAAACAATTACCGATAAAGTGCCAACAAGCCTTTATTTTATATAAAGTAAAAGAATGCAGTTATGAGCAAATTAGTGAACAACTCGACATTTCCCAAAGCATGGTTCGCAAATATGTGTTACGTGCTATTCGTCATTGCTATGACCATTTGCAACATGAACTTTGAGACAAGCAGTCTATGAATATGAAAACAACACCTGAGCCCAACCGCATTGCAGATGAAGCTGTGAACTGGTTATTAGCATTAGAAGAAGATAACAGCACTCAAACTGAGCAAGCTTTTAAAGCATGGCTTGAACAAGACACTCGCCATCAGCAGGAATTTAACAAGCTACAAATCATGTGGGGGTTGGCTGGCGAACTCCCAACAGATTGCCTAAACGAATTACCAAAGCCGAATGCTAAAACCTGGTGGCAAACAGTTCGCCAGACAATTAAAAGTCGTTTTTCCTTAGCACCGATGTGGCCTGCGGGCATAGCGGCGTGCGCCTTGTTTGTTATCACGTTTAGTTTTATACCATTTGAACAATCACAATTAATTGATAAACATAGTCCGACTCCAATTTTGGCTGCCCACAGCCCCATTATTTATCAAACCACAACGGCCACTCACCAAAGCTGGCAATTAGCCGATGGCAGCCAAGTCACGCTTGGCGCTGATAGCAAAATGAGTGTCGCTTTTGACCCCAATAAACGGGCCATCGAGTTACTGCAAGGTATCGCTGTATTTAAAGTAGCCAAAGATCCAAAGCGCCCGTTTGTCGTGAGCCACCAAGGGCACAGCGCCACCGCAATTGGCACCGAGTTTGTCGTTAAAGCTCATGTTAATCATGTCAATGTCGCGGTGTTAGAAGGAAAAGTAGCGGCGATGCCAGCAAACAGCACACACAGTGTGACGCTGAAATTGGGTGAACAAACCGAGCTTAGCCAAGCGTTAATCCCAACAAAGCAGCCTTATGATGTACATCAAGTATTTGAATGGCAAAGCCCATTATTAGAATACCATGATGTACCACTGGGTGAGGTCTTGCATGACATTAGACGCTTTACCACTCTCAATATTTATCTAGCCGACAACGACATTGCAAGCTACAAATATTCGGGCCAAGTCCATCACGATAAGGTCGAGCAATGGTTAAGCTCGCTTGCCCATTTATATCAAATAAAATTGGTGAAGGTCGACAATACCCGCATCCTGCAAAAGCGGGCGTCACAAGAGTAAGACTTAAGTTCAATCGCTCAATGACATAAACTCACACACACTGAGCAGTCAAAACTCTCACCTGACTGCTCAAAAAAGGGAACATGGCCAAACAACAGTATTCATCGTTTTTACACATTTTCTCACGCTGCGCCTTTATGCTGTGCATCAGTGTGTGGCATCTCTCCGCCCTCGCGACAAGCACACTCTCCCTCACTGACGCCTTATTTAATGTCGCCAAACACCATCATTGGCAACTGAGTATGGCCCCCCTTGATGCCGAACCTAGGGTGCGCAGATTAACCCAACCTGCAAGTTTAAGCGCTGAGCTTGACCACCTCCTGACGCATACACCTTGGACATACACCTTATACCCTGAGCTCAATACCGTGGTGATCACCACACGGCCATCGGCAGTAGATGAGGGTAATCAAAATGCCTCTGTCTTTGAGCGTATCTTAGTATCAGGTCAAGGCAGCTCAAATAGATCTATTTTAAGTTCCTCATTATCGATTACGCATTTAAATTCTGACCAGCTTTACAATCAAGTACCGTTTAGTACCGCCGATACCTTTAATAACGCCCCAGGATTTTGGGTCGAAAACTCAGGCGGAGAAACCAACAATAATGTCGCTCCCAGAGGGCTGCGTGGTGGTGAAGGGTTTCGTTTTATTAGTTTGCTTGAAGATGATTTGCCTGTTGTTTACGACGGCATATGGCCTGATTTTTTCTTACGCCAAGATTTTACCACCGCCGCCATTCAAATTGTGCGCGGCGGCAGCAGCGGTATTTTTAGCGTCAATGGCCCTGCGGCCAACGTTAACTTTATTGGCCAAACTGGCGACAGTGACCAGAAAAAATTAAAATTAACCCATGCTATTAATTATGGTTATCAACGACTTGATGGCGTATATAGCCATTCACTCAGTGATAGCTGGTACGTATTATTCGGTGGATTTTATCGCCAATCAACGGGCATTCGTGAACCTGGTTTTACCAGCGACCAAGGTGGTCAATTCAGCATTCGAATCAATCAAATGGCGGCGCATTATACCCAACAATGGGTGGTGAAATATCTGGATGATAAAACCAGTTTCTTTTCACCTATTCCGATGCAAAACCAAAAAAAACCCTCTGCCATTACCTCGTTAGATGCAGGCACCAGTACCTTATTAAGCCCAGAACTACGCTATTTTTTTGCACCCCATGATGGAAAAGAACGCCGTTATGATTTGGCCGATGGACAAAAAACCCGCGCGATGAGTCTGACTCACTTACTTGATTTATCGCTGAGTGACACACTGAAACTGAGTAATAAAAGTCGACTTTCTGATTTATCCACTACGTTATATACCTTAATGAATCAAGGGAATGAAACACTCTTACCTGCCAAAAATTGGTTAACCAGTGCATCCGTAAACCAATTTTTAGCCCACTATCCTGATACAACCGCTGCGCTTTATTCTCCTGTGACGCAGCAATATCTTAATCCCGGACAACTAAACAATAATGGCTTAGTGACATTTTCTTACCCTTTGTATGCTGAATATCAGCAAATTCAGTGGATTAATCGCCTAAGCCTTAATTGGCAAATCAATGAACACACTGAACTTATGCTGGGCTCTTTGTATGCCTATAATGACTTTTCAGAGCTACCTCATGATCGCTGGTTAGGGCAAATTTTAACAGATGTCACCCATCAACCTAACCCAATCGAAACCGTTGCAATTGATTCATTTAACCAAAAAGTGGCAACGCTTAATCCGGCGGGTATTTTATCCTTTTCGGGACCCGCTTATATAACAGGCCAAGGCGAAGCCAAGTCTCATTCGGTTTATGGCAATGTCCGCTACTCAATGACCGACACACTGACGGTTGATTTTGGCGCACGAACTGAGTGGTTACATTTAACCTCAAGCGCCAAGACTGATCAGCAAAGCCAATATTCGCAGCATCAAACCATCAATCAAAGTAGTCCTTATAATTTTGAAAAATCCGAGCAATTTACCAAAACCGCCATCAGTGCAGGGCTTAACTGGCAATTTGCTGATGCGGCTGCAACCTATGTTCGTATGGCCAATGCCTTTGAAATGCCCAAATTACTCAACTTTGGTAATACCCTCGGTTATGGCCCTTATCTTGATTCCATTCCTGAAACTCTTGGATTTGGCCAGCCGGTTGAGCTTCATTTTATTGAGTGGGGTACGCGCATTGCCGACACCTCGGGATTCATCAGCGCCAGTTTGTTTGAAACCCAATTCGATCCATTGCCTTTTACTGTTTATCAAGGCAACCAAAATACCCAACTGGGGATTTTTATTAGCACACAAACCTATGGCATGGAGCTTGAATTTGCGAAAAATTTTTCGGAACATTGGTCCGTCAGTGGTGTAGCTGTATGGCAAAAAGGACGTTTTAAAGGCATTCCAACCACACTCTCAGAAAGCCAATATAACAATAACCAAATTACCCGCACCCCTAATTCCCAATTGCGAATTACACCTAAATATCGCTTTTCGCAGGGCGAGCTGGCGCTCACCGCTTCGTATATCGGCACGCGTTATTCTGATGTGGCCAACCAATTTGCACTGCCTGCTTACTACGTTGTTGATGCAAGCGCACAATGGGCACTGAGTGAACAGCTCACTTTTGGGCTCAGTATCACTAACCTTTTTAATACCATAGGCTTAACCGAAGGCAACCCACGAAGTGGCTTAATTCATCAACAAAATCAATATTATGCCCGCCCTATTTTTGGCCGCGCTTTAAGCTTAAGTATGAGTTATCAATTTTAAGCGCAGCATTTTTTGCAGATAAACGTACTTTTATATTCCCAAATTGAGTTGTCCGAGCGTTTAACAAATAACCGAGTTTAAAAATCGGGGTTTTATTATCGTCAACTAGGGAAATTACATGTCTAATCAACAAAAAAAACAACCACGCTTTAATCGTTCATGTCTTGGCTTGGCCATCAGCAGCGCGTTACTCTGCTGCGCTGCAGCTGCCGAGCAAAATGCCCCCGCTGAAGAGGGCAAAAAATTACTCGATCTTGAAAAAATCATCGTCACCGGTACTACTCGTCGTGGCCAAACCAAACTTGAGTCATCAGTCTCCATTACAACCTTAGATGAAAAACAACTCGAACGAGAGCAACCCCTTGGCACTGCCGACTTACTCGAAGTCGTGCCTGGTTTTTGGGTCGAAGATTCCGGCGGTGAAACCAATAACAACGTTGCACCTCGCGGCCTACGCGGCGGTGAAGGGTTTCGGTATATTGGCGTAGAAGAGGATGGCTTGCCTGTCGTGTACGATGGAGTCTGGGTTGATTTTTACCAGCGCCAAGACATCACCATTCAAAATATGGAAGCGGTACGAGGCGGCACATCGGGTTTACTGACGGTCAATGGCCCAGCAGCTCTGGTCAACTTTATTACCCGTAAACCCGATGATATCGAAGAAGGCACACTTCGCGTATCGACTGCTGATTACGGCATGATCAAAACCGAACTGTTTTACGGCACGCCAATTAGCGACAATTGGAAAATGGCGGTCGGTGGTTTTTATCGTCATTCTGAAGGTGTGCGAGATACGGGCTTTACAGCTGATCATGGTGGCCAAGTCCGCCTGACCTTGGTGCGAGAATTTGAACAAGGCCAGTTAACGCTATCAGCCAAACACCTCAATGATCACACCACTTTTTATGTGCCAATTCCATTACAAGATCAACAAAATCCAACTGGGATCCCAGGAGTTGATCCACAAAGTGGCACTTTGATTGGCAACGACCAACGTTTATTAAGCTATCGCAAAGCGGATGGCAATTACGTAACACGCGACCTTAAAGATGGCCAGCATACCCAATTTTCAACCCTTGGTTTTAATTTAGATTGGGAGTTTAATGATAATTGGTTAATGAACGTCGCTGGGCGTTATTCAAAGTTTGATAACGACATGTACATATTGCTCAACTTTGATAATTCAACCTTAATGAATGCAAACGAGCGCTTAACACAACCCGATGTACAAGGCATGTTGAGCCGCTTTGCTGATGACGGTGCTGTGCGCGCTATGTATCGGTATGTGGGAGACGAGCAATTAATTAACGACCCAAGCCAACTTAATGGCAATGGCTTAGTGACAACGAGTTACCCATTATTTTCAAGCTACCAAGCAGAGCAGTTTGTAAATAAAGCCTCGTTCACTTACGAAGGCGAGCAAAACAACCTTACCTTTGGTTGGTTGTTTGCTTATGTTGATGCCGATACCCTACCTGTTGACAAATGGGAATCACAATTTTTAACTGAAGTACGTTCTAATGCCCGTCGCCTTGATATCGTTGCAGTCAATAACAGCGGTGAGGTTGTCGGCCAATTAACCGATAACGGTTCAACAGGTTATGCTCCGGGCTGGGGCCAAGCCACCGCATTTGGTACTTCAAGCTCACACTCCTTATTTATTAATGATGAATTTCAAGCCACCGATGATTTACGCCTTGATGCCGGTATTCGTATTGAATGGCTTAATTTGGATAGCACCGCATCAGGTACGCAATTTGCTGTGCCAATTTTGGGCGCGTTTAATCCCAATGGTGATGACAGCGATAACATCATGGCCAATAACTATGCCGATATGCCATCGAGTAAATTTTATAATCAAACCCGCAACGAAACCGAAGCCGCATGGACAGTCGGGTTTAACTACACCTTTAATAAAGACATGGCGATGTTTGGCCGTTATGCCGACGCCTTTGAAATGCCGCGCTTATTAAGCCATGGCCAAGGGATCCACAGCGGTAAAACGGCCGACTTTAGCGATGTGGTGAATTTGACCTTTAGCGAACTTGGCCTGCGTTATTCTGGTGATACCATTGGGACCTCTGCTACTTTATTTCGTACCAAGTTTAATGATTTAACCGAGCGTAACTTTACATCAAGTAACGGTGCAGTCGCCAATCAAACCATCGATACCATTACCGATGGCATCGAATTTGAAGCCGCATGGCACGCAACCGATGATTTAAAAATTGAGCTAACCGGTGTGGTACAAGATCCCAAAATGTCGGGCTTTGAAGGCGATTTTAAGCATTGGGAAAACAACCAAGTTAAACGCACCCCAAAAATGCAATTGCGCATCACCCCAACCTATTATTTTGATAACGGCGATGTGTATTTAACCATGCATCATTTAGGCGATCGTTTTTCTGATGGCGAAAATAAATTTGAATTGCCCGCCTATACCACATGGGATGCAGGGGTAAATTACCAATTTACCTCAGCCTTGCGCCTACATGTTAAAGCAGCAAACCTAACCGATGAAATTGGTTTAACAGAAGGCAATCCTCGTGCCATTAATGACCAACAAGCAGGTTATGAGTATTACTATGCTCGCCCCATTTTAGGGCGCACCATCAGTGCATCACTCACCTTTGATTTTTAACCTGTATCTTTAAAATTTGTTCAACTTCCCCTTGAACCTAACCAAAAACCCAACGTCTGCCAACGCTTGGGTTTTCTTTTTCTATTGGAGTTCTCGATGTACTGTAAAATTTTGACTGGCATTAGCCTATTAGCCTGTTCTTTTTGGCTGTTTGCCGCTCCTTTAATTACCATAGTGCCACAGCCGCAACACATCACGGTTTCAAGTGGTGTCTTTGCCTTCAATAACCAAACCACAATCAGTTATGACAGTGCAACAAGTCACGCCACTGCCACCCTGTTTTACCAAACCGTTGCCCCCATCACCGGTTACCAACAATCTCTAGTAAAGCGCTCAAAGGTGAGCAACAACCATATTCATTTTCAACTTGATAACAAACTTGATAACAAACTTGATGGTAGCCAAACCACACCAGAAAGCTATCAGTTAACTGTCACGCCACAACAGGTCGTGATCAGCGCCCCTGATAGCGCCGGACTGTTTTATGGCATGCAATCGTTATTACAATTACTTCCACCCGATATTTATGCCACACACCCCATTAATCAACGCAGTTGGGATATTCCTGCAATAGTGATTAACGACAGCCCACGCTTTAGCTATCGCGGAATGCACCTGGATGTTAGCCGTCATTTTTTTGATATTGCCTTCATTAAAAACTACATTGATTGGCTCGCCTTTCATAAACTCAACGTATTTCAGTGGCATTTAACCGATGACCAAGGCTGGCGCATCGAAATTAAGGCTTACCCTAAGCTCACTGAAGTTGGGTCAATCCGCAATCAAACAGTATTGGGCCACACCTATGACTACCAACCCATGTTTGATACCACAGCTGTAAAGGGGCTTTACACGCAAGCACAAATTAAAGAAGTCGTAGCTTATGCGGCAGCAAGGCATGTAATGGTCATTCCTGAAATCGACATTCCAGGCCACAGTACCGCCATTTTAGCTGCCTACCCAGAACTTGGTTGTAGCGGTGAGCGCCCTGAAGTTGAAGATAACTTTGGCATTTTTGAAGCCGTTTTATGCCCAACCGAGCAAACGTTTGCTTTTTTAGAGCAAGTTTATCAAGAAGTCGCAGCGCTTTTTCCTGCCCCTTATATTCATGTTGGGGGCGATGAAGTCATCAAAAAACAATGGCTCGAAAGCCCCTTTGTACAGCAACTAATGCAAGAGCAACAACTTACTAGCGCAGAGCAAGTACAAAGTTATTTTATTGGTCGAGTCAGCAAGATAGTGACTGCATTTGGCAAAAAAATGATCGGTTGGGATGAAATACTAGAAGGTGGCTTGGCCTCAAATGCCTTAGTCACCAGCTGGCGCGGTGAAGACGGTGGCATTGTGGCAGCAAACCTAGGCCATCAAGTGATTATGAGCCCTTACCAATTTGTTTATTTTGATGCTTACCAATCCCTGTCGCAATCTGAGCCAAAAGCAATTCATGGTTTAACCACCCTCAAAAACGTGTATTTATATGAGCCCATTCCTGCGGCACTGCCCGCATCACAGCATCATTTAGTATTAGGTGCACAAGGCGCACTGTGGACTGAGTACATCAAAACACCACAACAAGCCCAATACATGCTTTTTCCTCGTATTGCCGCTTTTGCAGAAGGGGTTTGGAGCCAACCTAAACAACGCAATTGGTCTATGTTCCTGCAAAAATTACCGCAATTATTTGCTCGCTATCAAGCGCAAAACATTCATTTATCACTCAGTCATTTAGTGCCAGACATTACCATTAAGCAAGTCAAGCCGGGGCAATCGCACTTAACAATTACTAGCCAAATTGATGGCCAAATTCTAGTTAAACTCGCCCATGAGACATTGGAGCATTTTTATAGTGAACCTGTGTTAGTTGACAGTTCAAAGCAGATTGTCAGTGTCAGTGCGCGACTATTTGAGCCTAGCTTGTCGCGCTATTCTTTGCCTGTACAAATCAGTTTTGCCCACCATAAAGCGGTTGGTAAATCCATCACCTTAACGCACCCAGCGCAAGAAAATGGGCAACAAAAACTCAACGATGGTCTTTTTGGTTTTGACCAGTTTTACCGAGCAGATAACTTCGCCATTTTTTATGATACCGACCTAGAGGCTATAATCGACCTTGACAATAAAACATCATTTCATCAAATAGTCATGGGCATTGATGCCGGCCGACATCGCCAATTACACCCCCCCATTGCAGTATCTGTGTGGGTATCGAATGACAAGCAACATTGGCAACAAGTAATACAATTAAAGGCAAGTGAAATAAATGGGCCCCTTCTTAGCTTAGAGGTAGGTAAACAGAGCGCACGTTATGTAAAAGTGCATGCTGTTAATGCCAAAAATAGTACCGATCCACAAATCCCAAAACTGCCACTTTATATTGACGAAATTGCGATTTTTTAGATGCTAATGATTGCAATAAACAAAGTCGGTTACACCTTAAATGAGCATGAAACTAACTGTGCACAAAGCACTACGACTTGGATAGTGCCATCTTAAGGTTAACCGATAAATGTCTCGGCTTTGGCTTCCTGCGTCGCTCTACCGCCTAAATCCATTTAGTCGTAGTACCCTGGTATTTCAAAGGAATGAAAAGCATTAGGCTTCGATAAGATAGCACTCAGTGAGCCTCTCTATGTGCTTGCATACTTTTATTAACGGCACGACGACTTGACAGCTAACCGACTGGCGAAGTAGATGAATTGATTTGGATTTGACCGCTTGCGCGGTCAAAAAGATTAATAATGCCTATTGACGAGAGCTCGGCTCATATGTGTTATAAGCAACTTACTGATAATCTGTAAGGTTCAAGTTTTCTTTTTTGCAAACATTAATTATTGCGTCACGTTGAGCCAATTTACGAAGATACCTAGATAAGTTATTAAACGATAAAGGTGGTTTTTTAAATTCATCAGCCCAAACAGCCAGCATAAATAAAAAATAATCACAGGCACTGATAGAGTTACCAATAAGAAAGTCTTTATTTTCAAGCTCACGATCTAGCAGTTCAAACATATCAGTTATTCTGTTTTCTTGTGCTTCTCTAATGCACTCAGCATTATTAGTATCTGTTGTATGTTTCTGAGGATAAAAGTAGACCATAAGTTCCGCCTGGACTGTATTTGTTAAGTACATCAGCCATTGAAAGAATAATGCTCGATTTTTATCTCCAATTTTGGGGATTAAATTTGAAGATGGATGTGATTCAGCTAAATGTACACATATAGCGGGACTCTCGAAAATAGCAAAACCATTATCGACTAAAGTTGGAATCCGACCAGCTGGGTTTAAAGCTAAATAGTCGGCTGATTTTTGTGCATTACTTTTTCGATCTACAGTAATTAATTCGAAATCTACTTTTAGCTCTTCGAGCATTAAGTGGGGAGCCATACTGGCATTTAATGGGAAATAATATAATTGGTACAACGAGCTCTCCTATCGATATTGCAACGCCAGCATAAAGGGCGCATAAATACTTGGCTAAAATTAAGAAAGCCAAGTGTTTTGCGTCCATTCCTTAATGCTCTTGTATGTGACGATTTTACTCTCAATTTCTTTAGCTGATGCCTCAATAGACATTCCTGAGTTATCTATCTGAAGTGTTTTCACATTTGGTATATCAACGGAGAAATTAAACCTTTTTAAATAATCATCAAGGTGTTCTTTTGATTGGATTTTATTTGTATTTTGGCGGCTGGTATTAATAACTCTTTGAACATGCTCATTGTAGTTGCATGTTAAGCGAATAAAGTTTGCATCAATATCAGACTTTTCCAGAAAGTCTATTAGACCTTCAATAAAATAATTACTGAAAGGATTAACATAGCAAAAGGTAAAAACAACACCTTTAGAGTTGTTTTCAAAAAGTGTTCGAAAAGCATCGAGGCAAATTTTTCGCTGATATGCCTCAAAGCCATCATTACCAAAACCGATAACAGCACATGCAACATCAAAAGCTAAATGCTGTGGAAAAATTTGCCAACCATTTCTTTTAGCAAGTTCACGCCCAACACTCTCTTTTCCGATCCCTGATGGGCCATATATCATTGTGAATTTCAATGAACTCTCCCTGAGTCACATAACATTTTAGTATTTATGCGACACGCTGTTTGTGTTGCATAATCGCTTGCTGGACTGAGGCGCTACCCAAAAGACCTGACACTTATAAATATTTCATTGATTTTAAATAATTTGTATTAAAAAACAATACAAAATCTATTTCAAAGGAAGTAATGGATTGAATAACGACTGCTTGAAAGACATATATCTGCGGTTTTATACCTGCAAAACCGCTGGTAAGTATTGAGTGAACATAAATTGACATGAAATATCCGATTTTCAGGCATGGTAAAACTAGGCTGATGCCTAGTTTGGCAGGATTGTTTTCGGGAAAGCATCTATCTGAAGTTGACCTCTACACTCTTATATTTAAGAGGCTGTCGTAACAATACTTATAAACATGCAGTTAAAGAATCACTTCAACAGCCTTGGCCACGGCGACTGAATTAACCCCATAGTTTCTATTTCATCAACTAAAGCAGCCATATTTTCATTATGCTGTGCGGCATGCCTAACAACAGTTAATAATTGAGTGTATTCTTCATGATAAATTTCAGGCGCTATTGCCGAAAGTTCACTCATGGATAAAGATAACAACTATTTTACTTGACTAGTACTTCTTTTACATGACATATATGGACACGACCCACTTTGATCCCACCAAGACGACTCAATACCTTGCTTTAGTAACTCTTTTTCAATGTATTTCATGGAAGTGCGGGTAAAAAGCAACGTACTGAAAAGCCAAGTAACCATAGGAGTCACAGCAAACAAAAAGACATAATCTTCAAGATTCATATTTAAATATACACTGGGGATTATTCCCATCCATTGTCAATAAAAAATGTTAAATCTAAACTTGGAATGATCCCTAAAATAAACAAAATACAAATTAATATTGCTAAACATCTATCGTATAAACGAACATGCTTTAAAATCATTTTATGTTCAAGCAATTGATACTTACCAGGCACCCCTTCAGCTACCAAGGTGATAAAACTTGAAACGCGTAACCCCCAACCTTTTTGATCCCACCAAGGTATATCAACCCCTTCTTTAAGCAACTTCGTCTCAATGTACTTCATTGAAGTCGTGTAAATAAAAGAGTGAAAAAAGCAGCGCTGATAGAACCTGTTGCACTTAATAAACAAGCAACAAAATTACGAAAATCCAAGCTCACCATTACATTTCATATAAAAAATAATGTAAACAAGCAAATAACATAAATAGAATAAAAGAGTAATGAACCACTTTTGCCAGTATGCGATCGTAAGGGCGAACTAGTTTTAGTATTTCTTCATCCGCAAGCACTTGGTGTTTATCGGGTTTACCACGCGCAATTAATGCAGCAAAAAGAACAATTCTAAAACCCCAACCTCTTTGATCCCACCAAGGTGACTCGATACCTTGCTTTAATAACGCTTTTTCAATGTATTTCATTGATGTGCGGGTAAAAAGCAACGTACTGAAAAGCCAAGTAATTGTAGGAAGTAGACCTAAAATAATTATCCATTCTTTAGAAAACATATTAAAACCAGTTTATTGAAGAACTTAAATCATACAAATAGTTTGCAGCAACTTTGCCAAATGAATCGCCTATTTTCCCTGCGGCATAACCCGCACCAATACCCACGCCGATTAAGATCACCCAACCAACGGGAGTGGCAGCTAATGCGATGCCCATTCCAGCTTTAACAGCAAAAGTACCAGCGGCTATTCCTGCCGCTGTACCTGCACCAAACCCTGTGGTTTCAACCACTGCTGTACGTTGCCAGTCTTTACCTGCTTGATAGTCTGTATAAACATTATCCATACGAATGCCTGCGTCCAGTGCGATAATGCCTTTACCAGCAATGTCTGACGCATGCTCTAATGCTTTTATACTGCGAATACCTGATAACGAAGTCAGCTCTAAGCGCGAAGTATTACGCGCCCCTTTCGCAATGTTAATACCACGATTTGGATTTGACCAAACATTACCACGCTTACGTGCTTTAACAGCCCCGCTAAAATTTTTCAGTTCACGGGCAAAATCTTTATTAAGTTCAACATGTGCTTGTTGCACCTTTCGCCCTAGTTGAATCAAAGTGGTTTTATTCGCCTTACTTTTTGCTGCATGATGAACCTCAATTAATGCCTTTTGATACTTGTAAATAGCTTGACCAAACTTACTTAAGCGGTGCTCTTTTGCATTCACTGCTGTTGCACCCGCACCCAGTGCGGTAAGGGAATCAACATGCCCTGCCGTCATTTCACGAGCAGTATTAATATAAGGCTGTATTTCACGCTCATAAACTTGTGCCACAGCATATAGCTGCTCGTCACCAAATCATATGAGCAACATTACGTTGTGTTTGTTGTGACCAATTAATCACAGTGTTTAACGCACAAGAAATATCAGGTCTCGCTGTGACCTTAGACGCTGCATTTGATTGGCTAATTACAAAAGGCGTGCCTGCAGGAATAAAGTTACCCATAATGTGTGGGTTATTTTTTCTAAATGCCCTAACTTGATTAATATCACTGGTATCAACGAGGATTTCTGCGCGGTGTTGATTACTAAAACACAGATCAAAAGCTTGGCTCATAAATAATTCCTTGTAAGTAGACAGTTCCATTAAGCGGCACAAGATAACACACAAGATTTAATAACTCAAAAAGATAGGCTTTTTAGAGTATTTATAACAGTGGATATGAGCGAATAAAATTACGAAAATCCAAGCTCACCATTACATTTCATATAAAACGTAATTAAGCATTGCAAAAACCATGCAAATAATAAAAGAATAATGAACCACTTTTGCCAGTATGCGATCGTAAGGGCGAACTAGTTTTAGTATTTCTTCATCCGCAAGCACTTGGTGTTTACTGGGTTTACCACGTGCAATTAATGCAGCAAAAAGCACAATTCGAAAGCCCCAACCTCTTTGATCCCACCAAGGTGACTCGATACCTTGCTTTAATAACGCTTTTTCAATGTATTTCATTGATGTGCGTGTAAAAAGCAAAGTACTTACCAACCATGCTATGGTAAATACACCAAAAAAGACAATGATGAGTGTCTCAGTATCCATTATTTAAAACCAGCTCCAAGAAGAGCTTGCATCATGCTGTTGCTCTGGTCGATTTATAATGAGTTCCATCTATTTTTAAACTCTCATATATTGAATTGGTTGGGGGATTAATTGTTTAAGGGCTATACAAAAAATAATACAAAAAGCCAAAAATCATAAACAAAATGAATGAATAATGAACCACTTTTGCCAGTATGCGATCGTAAGGGCGAACTAGTTTTAGTATTTCTTCATCCGCAAGCACTTGGGGTTTACTGGGTTTACTGGGTTTACCGCGCGCAATTAATGCAGCAAAAAGCACAATTCGAAAGCCCCACCCTCTTTGATCCCACCTAGGAGTACCGATACCTTGCTTTAATAACGCTTTTTCAATGTATTTCATGGAAGTGCGGGTAAAAAGCAACATACTGAAAAGCCAAGTAACCATAGGAGACACAGCAAACAAAAAGACATAATTTTCAAAATTCATATTTAAAACCAACTTATTGATTTACTTGTATCATATACGCTACCAGCAAAATTTTTCCCTAAGAAATCGCCCATTTTCCCTGCGGCATAACCAGCACCAATACCGACACCGATTAAAATCACCCAACCAACAGGGGTGGCAGCTAATGCGATGCCTATTCCAGCTTCAACAGCAAAAGTACCAGCGGCTATTCCAGCCATAGTTCCCAAACCAAACCCTGTGGTTTCAACCACTGCTGTACGTTGCCAGTCTTTACCTGCTTGATAGTCTGTATAAACATTATCCATACGAATGCCTGCGTCCAGTGCGATAATGCCTTTACCAGCAATGTCCGACGCATGCTCTAACGCTTTGATACTGCGAATACCTGATAACGAAGTCAGCTCTAAACGCGAAGTATTACGCGCCCCTTTCGCAATGTTAATACCACGATTTGGGTTTGACCAAACATTACCACGCTTACGTGCTTTAACAGCCCCGCTAAAATTTTTCAGTTCACGGGCAAAATCTTTATTAAGTTCAACATGTGCTTGTTGCACCTTTCGCCCTAGTTGGATCAAAGTGGTTTTATTCGCCTTACCTTTTGCTGCATGATGAACCTCAATTAATGCTTTTTGATACTTATAAATAGCTTGACCAAACTTACTTAATTTCTTTTCTTTTGCATTCACTGCTGTTGCACCCGCACCCAGTGCGGTAAGGGAATCAACATGCCCTGCCGTCATTTCACGAGCAGTATTAATATAAGGCTGTATTTCACGCTCATAAACTTGTGCCACAGCATATAGCTGCTCGTCACCAAACACTTGGTTCATATGAGCAACATTACGTTGTGTTTGTTGTGACCAATTAATCACAGTGTTTAACGCACAAGAAATATCAGGTCTCGCTGTGACCTTAGACGCTGCATTTGATTGGCTAATTACAAAAGGCGTGCCTGCAGGAATAAAGTTACCCATAATGTGTGGGTTATTTTTTCTAAATACCCTAACTTGATTAATATCACTGGTATCAACGGGGATTTCTGCGCGGTGTTGATTACTAAAACACAGATCAAAAGCTTGGCTCATAAATAATTCCTTGTAAGTAGACAGTTCCATTAAGCGGCACAAGATAACACACAAGATTTAATAACTCAAAAAGATAGGCTTTTTAGAGTATTTATAACAGTGGATATGAGCGAATAAAATTACGAAAATCCAAGCTCACCATTACATTTCATATAAAACGTAATTAAGCACTGCAAAAACCATGCAAATAATAAAAGAATAATGAACCACTTTAGCCAGTATGCGATCGTAAGGGCGCACGAGCTTTAGTATTTATTCATCCGCAAGCACTTGGTGTTTACTGGGTTTACCGCGCGCAATTAATGAAGCAAAAAGCACAATTCGAAAGCCCCACCCTCTTTGATCCCACCAAGGTGACTCGATACCTTGCTTTAATAATGCTTTTTCAATGTATTTCATGGAAGTGCGTGTAAAAAGCAACGTACTGAAAAGCCAAGTAACCATAGGGGTCACAGCAAACAAAAAGAAGTAATCATCAAAATTCATATTTAAATATACACTGGGGATTATTCCCATCCATTATCAATAAAAAATGTTAAATACAAACCTGGAATGATCCCTAAAATAAACAAAATACAAATTAATATTGCTAAATATCTATCGTATAAACGAACATGCTTTAAAATCATTTTATCTTCAAGCAATTGATACTTACTAGGCTTCCCTTTAGCTACCAAAGTGATAAAACTAGAAACGCGTAACCCCCAACCTTTTTGATCCCACCAAGGTATATCAACCCCTTCTTTAAGCAACTTCTTCTCAATGTACTTCATTGAAGTGCGTGTAAATAAAAGAGTGAAAAAAGCAGTGCTGATAGAGCCTGTTGCACTTAACAAACGAAGCACTTCTAACGTATTTTCAGCAAACATAAATTAAAACCAAATAGTTAATTTATTTGCGCATATGGGATACTTGCCAACTTTTTGCACCACCTTTCCCACACACTCCTAATTATCTGATATCAAATATAAATATCCACCAGGTAGCACTATAAGGGAAAAGGAACATATAACCATTTTTGCCAATATGCGATCGTAAGGGCGTACAAGTTTTAAAATTTCTTCATCCGCAAGTACTTGATGTTTAGCAGCCTTACCACGAGCGACCAAGGTAACCATCGTCGAAATACGAAAGCCCCAACCTCTTTGATCCCACCAAGGTGACTCGATACCTTGTTATAATAACGCTTTTTCAATGTATTTCATTGATGTTTGTGTAAATAATAAAGTTGCGGGTAACAATATAAGAACATTAATAATCATTATCAGCTTTAACAAAGCTAAATAACTAATACCTAACAACATTAAAATTTCAATCCTCTATCATAAATAGCCGAAGCAGTTTCCTTACCAGTCCAATCGAAAAATTTACCTGTGCCATACCCTGCAGCAATACCAGTGTCCATCTCATCACTCATAAATATCTCATTGATTTTAAATAATTTGTATTAAAAAACAATACAAAATCTATTTCAAAGGGAGTAATGGATTGAATAACGACTGCTTGAAAGACATATATATTGCGATTTTATACCAGCAAAACCGCTAGTGAGTATTGAGTAAATATAAATTGATATGAAATATCCGGTTTTCAGGCATAGTAAAACTAGGCCGATACCTCATTTACTTAAATACAGATTAAAGATTGTGACTAGCCAACCCCGCGATATCAACTTTGTTGATGTTGATGTTGATGTTGATGGGCGCATTGTCGAAGGGCGCTGGGTTGGCCTGCAAAGTTACTGTATTGCCGCCGGAAATTTTGTACGGTTTCAAGCCACACAGCAGTTTCTATTCCCAATTCGACCAGTATTTTAGGTTGAGTTTTACTGATAGCCCCGCGCTTTTTTGGGTCTATGTGTCGACCACTCCAATCAGCGAGTTCTAGCCTGTTAGTATAAAAGAGGCCAATAACTTAAAGGGAATGGTTTGATTGTTTTGGTTACTGCCAAAGGCCATCTGTTGCTTTGGTTGCTGGGTAGTGTGTTCGATGTTTTCTGATGTGGTCTGTTTTTTATAATGAACTATGCGCTCTTGAATTGATGTAAAGTCGCTACCTTGTAAGTTTTTCGCCATTTTGGCTCTGATTGGGTTTAAATCGACGTACATCATGCAACTGAGTACGGCTTGCTCGTCTTGTAAAGCTTAAGATTGCTCTTAATTTAAAAGGAAGCGCCCTTCCCAAAAATTCATCTAGAATGAATTTTAATGCCGCTAGGCAACCCGAAGGTGAGCGCCATGGAGGGCTGCGACTATAATCGGCCTGTGCAGTTATCTTCTTTATTGGCTTCTCTGGCAATGAACTCGTTAAGGTTACGCATATACCAACTGATGTCGTATAAACGATTTCGCCAAACTTCGACCGTTTTATCAACGCTGTACATATAGGCTTCATCGAGTTTTTCACCTTTACGCCTGCTATCCCTAAGAAAGGGTCAACTAAAATTGTGCCGTGATACAACTGATACCAGCGTTCTATCACTTCATCTTTTGACCAGTTTAATGCCCTACTTCTATCGACTCTATGCACCAAATGGTAATGATTCGACATCACCGCATAGGCCGCAATATCAATGGTAAAGACTTCATTCGCTGGATAAATTTAACAACTTAAATCGCTCAACCAGCCACGCACGCCGGTGTTCAAAGTTTTGACCGGAATACTTATCAAATCTCGCTAAAAATGCGCGGCGAACACAGCGACTAATACAGTGCTTTTGTTAAATGAGAATAGAAGGTGTGGAATCTAAATCAATTAACGAACGTCTTGCTTGTGCCATCTGAGCCACCAAAACAGGAAGTAATTAAAATTAGACCCACTATTGTGATTTTTCAATGAGATATTTGTGGGTGATGAGATGGACACTCCCAAAACGGCGTCTATGCGCCAAACTGGTAGTGCAACTCAGTTCATTTAGGAGCATCCATCATGAAGAGTTGTGATGGAAGCTTGTTATTCATCGCACTACTGGGGGGCGAGAATTAACGCAATTAGGCCATACCGTCCGCCTCATTCCTGCTCAACATGTGACGCCTTTTGTGCGAGGGAATAAAAATGACCGCAATGATGCTTTAGCCATTGTTGAAGCGAGTCAACGGCCTAACATTCAATGTGTGCCGATAAAAACGCAAGCGCAACAAGAAGTCATGGCGTTGCATCGTATTCGCGAACGATTAATTAAAAACAAAACCGCATTAACAAATCAAGCACATGGTTTATTAAGTGATTTTGGTATCATTTTCAGTCCAGGAGAGCGCTGCTTTTCTGTCATGGCGCATATCGTCGCTGCAAGTTCACAAGTGAGCCAAAATATAAAATCTCTGGTTGCCATGTTGCATGAAGAGTTTTTAGCGCTGAAAGCTAAGTTAAAAGTAATTGAAGCCAAATTAAAACAAAACTTAACGCAGTTTCCTCAAGCAGACATACTCCTCAGCGTACCTGGGATTGGTTACATCATCGCTTCAGCTTTAATTGCCTGCATTGATAAAGGGCAAGCATTTCAAAGTGCCAAAGATTTTGCTGTCTGGTTGGGCATAACACCGCGGCAGTATGCATCAGGGGCACATAGCTACATGGGAAAAATATCGAAACGAGGCAATCGTTATTTACGAAAGCAGCTCATTCATGGTGCCCGAGCGGTACTCAATCGCTATAAAAACGACCAAGATGCACTCAAAGTATGGGGCGAAACGGTCGCACATCGACGCGGTTTTAATAAAGCGGTGGTTGCAATCGCCCACAAACTTGTACGTATTGTCTGGCACTTGTTGCAAAAAGATGTGGTGTACCAACCTCAACCTATCAAGGCCTAACATGAAAATTTTATACGAACGCGTTATTTATAAATGGTTGCTTATTCAGCCATTACCAAAATAGCAATGGATTGTTCATACCCGTGTTAGCTAACAAATGTTGATGAGTAAACGGTTTTCCCGCTTGAAAACAACTAGGTTTAGACAAGGATTTATAATCCGTGTGGGTGTTTAGGTGTTTCAAGTACGGAGTTCATCAGAGGCCGGCGGGAGTTAACTCCCGCCACTCTTTTCTTGATAATCTGAGGAAAGAACAGAGCCTGTATATATGTCAGTGCTGATATTTTTTAATATCTATTAATTAGAAAACCACATGAGCAGATGTTAACGACCAAAAAGAATAAACAATTTATTTTGTATTTTTTACAAGATAAAAACTACTCATGCTTGCAAAGTGGGTCGTGTCCATATATGTCTAGTATTTTTAGTAATGCAATAAAATAAATCATTTAATTTCATAGATATAAGTGAGTTTTATTTTTAAAGGGTGCTGCATACATGTTAAAAGCAAAACTTTATCAGTCTCCAAATTGAATACTTTAAAATAGCAGGGTATGATCTGGGCTCACAAAAAGACTCAGAGACTTATATATTTTCAATTCAATAAGCGCTCAAATAACAATCATAAAAGGACGTTTATTATATGAATCGTATAATACTAATCTGCTGTTTTAGTTTACTTTCAGCCTGCGGAGGCGGCTCTGATAGTGCTCCCGACACATCACCTCAACAGCCAAGCACAGACCCATTAAGTCAATATATCAATGTAAAAGAAGCTTATACTGGAAACTCTGCACCCGCGGCGCTAAATAATGCAACATTAGGCCAAGTGTATGCATACATTGCCTTACTCGCACCAGAATTACTTCCCGATTATAACGATGACCATGGTAGTGTAGGGGCTACTTGTAGCGGTGGAGGCAATTTAAGCATTGCAGATGGCAGTTCTGATAACGAAAAACAAGTTAGCTTTAATAACTGCTCTGAAGATGGCATGCTCACAAATGGTAAAGCAACTATCAGAGCAAATAAATTTTCAGCAAATGGTGAACTCATTGATAGCACGATTATCTTTGAAAATATTCAAGTCAAAAGCTTATTAGACACAGATTTAATAAGTGAAAGAGTACTCAGTGGCACATCACAATTCAAAGAGCTGGGTGAGGATTGTGCAAAAACTGAAGAGCTCCATAACTTGTTATTTACCGACCCGCAAACTAAGCATCAACTGCTCTATTCTAATTTTAAAACCTACCGCGTTGGCGGTCCAAGTGGTTGGTGTAGCCATAATAATAGTTTTTATGTTAGAGGCGATATATACGACTCTGATTTAGGGTACTGGCAAGTTCGTACTACCGAGCTTTTTATGCTTGAAACCCTAGGCTCGGCACTTGAAGAACAAGGTAGCCTTACCATTAAAGGCGCGAACGACAGTTCTTCAACACTTGCGGTAGAGTTTTATAGTGAACAACGAGGTAATCTTACCTCAAACTACCCTTATTATCGAATAACGCATTTAAATGCATCTAACGCCACGGCAACACAAACAGAATACATTTTTTTACACGAATACTTTAATGCTTCAATGTTGTTTGACTTCGCTGATGACGATGGCGACGGGATGATAAATGGCTGGGAAGTCGCATTTGGATTTAACCCCTTAGATGCCACCGATGCAGCTCTCGATTTTGATGGTGATGGCTATAGCAACTTAGATGAGTATCACTATTGGGGTCACCCGACTAATATTAAAATTCTCCCTAAGATAGCAGATATCAGTATATCGCTCACTCATGAGCCTAAAAGTTATGGTGCGACTATTGAAGTAGATGCCTTAATATCAAGCAATGTTGATTCTAGCCAAACTGCGACTGCCAATGTTAACTACACAACTCAAGCACCCACTCAATTTGATAGCAAAACATACCAATCACATCGCCTTTGTACCTTATCAGAGGACCTTTTACAGCTATCTTGTCAAATTAATCATTTAAAACCGGGGGGTAGCCAAAACCATAAAGTGTATTTAACCGCAGACAAAAATAACACTTTGGCAGTTACCAGCTCGCTTTTAGCCAAAGTCACCTACTTAGGGCATGATTTTGATACCACAAATGATAATGCGACAATCGAGATAGCCAGGCTTCCCATTGATGCTCAATTTGGTTTTAACGTGCCTACAGATCAACTTAATATGGTAATGTTAGTGGGTAACCAAAAAGAAGCTGAATTTAGTTTTATACAAAAAGAAACAGCTTCAGGTACTATTGATCCGTTGAATCATTTTAAAGTTCAACTTCAACTGCCTGAATTTGCAACCTTATTATCAGCCCAGTGTTATGAACAAGCTACCTATACGTGGTATAACTGCTTGGAAAATGACCATCTGATTTTTACTGACAATAGTGGGTATAGTAATGCATATAATAAATTTAAATTAACCATTTCTGGTTATACTCAAGGTCAAGGGCATATCAGTTTTACAGCCAAAAGTGATACCACTAACGAGCAAGTGATTGGGTTTGCAAAATTTCCGCTAGTCGTAGGGCAGCCAACTCAAGGGATCCAGCAACAGATAGACACAGCCTCAAGCATGAGCACAATCACAGTACCAAATGGAATTTATTTGGGGCCGCTCGACTTAAGTAATAAGCAAATACAACTTCAAGCTGAATCACAAAACGCCACACTGTACTTCAATCCCGATGGCGACCCTTTTTTTAACGAAGCCACAATTAAACTTGGCCAAAGTAGCCAACTCATTGGTTTTACGTTGGCAAGCCACTACATTACGGTTGACGAAGGCCATTCGCAAATAAACAATAACCTGTTCGATGGAACACAATACCATTTACCTTCGACGACTATCATGAACAATAGCACACTGACTTTAGCGCAAAATCGCTTCATAGGTTCAGCTTTAGATACAGGGTATCTTTATGATTATATTCGCGACCGCTACCATTGCCCCTCTATTAAAACTAGCGATTATTATACAGATGCAAAAGCTACAACAATTAATGCAATAAATAATGTGTATTCAGGCAACTTACTAACCCACCCCGATATTTACTTCGCCTGCGATTTTATTCGTGCTTATCCTGAAGCTAAAATAACCATGAATAATAATACTTTTCAAGGTATTGGCAGAGTATTAGAGTTAGTCTATAGATCTGGTGTAACACCTCATTATGAGGTCAATATGACCAATAATATTATATCTAACTCAAGGTTTATTATAGAAAATGGCTCTTACAGTAGTACCTTAAAAGACTTCTCTGCCGCATCTACTTTTAACCTCCTTAACAACCTTATTTTTGACGTTGAGACTCCTTTTTTCAATATGCTGAATAAGCAAAAAGAGACAGGCAGTGTGCTTGCGGATCCACTCATTAATTATCTAGGTTATCAACAAGCTAACTCACCGAGTATCGATTCAGGTGCCGACATAACACTTTCTGTTGATATTAATGGAACTGAAAGACCTTTAGATGGTGATAATAACGGCTCTAAGTTGATTGATATTGGTGCGTTCGAGTTTCAAATAAACTAATGCTTATTGATTAAGTTTAATGATTATAATCGCGAGACTGATGTGATAGATAATAACGCATTACCTATCACAACCAGCTCCCTTAAATTAATACGCAGTTTTAAACTTGATAAACCGACATAAAAATCAACAGATGTGCAGAGCGAAACAGCACTTTAAATTTTTCATTTATAGAATAACGGGGTTATAGAACAACGGCGAAACCAATATCAGGACAGATCTTACATTGTACAGTCCTAGGCACAAAACCACCCTCCCCTGTAGCACATGCATTTCTAACGCTCATCCATAATAGAAAAAAAAGGAGTCAAACATTGGCTCCACATAACCAATTCAAAGCATACCCATTAGTATAGATACCTTGTCGCGACGTAAAGTCGCTGCTACAAAACAACCTCAATTTACTCTGAGGTAAAGGTTCATTGTCTGCCCATGCCCGCGCGACAATGGTGTCAATTTGAAAAGCAACTCCTAAATTCACACCGTTGCCAATTCCCCCGTGATCACGCCCTAAAAATAATCGATTGATGAGTCATGTATTTCATGGATGAAATACAAGGTGAAGCTTGGCCATGGATGGCCTATCTTCGCCGTTGGCGTTCACATCAATTGATTATTTGTAGGATTAAGCGTGATGTCAGGGCGCTGGGTGAGTCCAGAGAGGGGTCAGCGCCAGCCCCTCTTTGGCTGCCGTCGCCAGCGCGACAACAATGCCAATTTGAAAAGCAGATCTTTGATTATTAAAGCGAATGTTGATTTAACAACAACGAATGCTTTGCTGAGGCTGTTGGACTAACGCCCAACCTACACTTTACACATCAAACAAGTCGAGATGTAAAATCTTTTCTACTTAACACGCCACACCGATGCCTGCACGGCAACGGTGTAACTTGAAAGCCAATTACCAGTTATATTGCAGCGTCATCGCTAAGTTGCGCGGTTTGCCTGGAAAGTACCGATCGCCGCTAAAGCTGGTGTAATCAGCACGGTCGGCATAAGCGGTATCGGTCAGGTTGTTAATACGCAATCCGATATTTAGCGCAGCAGTGGGTTGCCAATTGGCGCGCACATTCAGTAATTGGTGCCCCTCGTACTGATGGCGATTTTCAGCATCGGTGAAATAACGGCTAACATGATGCCACTCCAAAGAGGTATTAATGGAGTCGCTGGGTTGCCAATTGAGCTGCACATTGGCGATATTACGCGGTGCGGTGTCCATTGTATTGCCTTTGATATTAATCTCACCCAGCTGTTGGTCAGACTCATAGTGGTGTTTGGCATGTGTGCCAGCAACGCGTAGTCGCCACTGTGGATTAATCGAATAATCAAACTCAAGTTCAATCCCTCGATGAGATGACTGACCATCACTAATAGTGAAAAAGTCGCTGTCGCGGAATATCACGTTGTCTTTATCCATCGCATACGCAGAGAATACATAATTTAAAGGGCGCTCCCCACGATTGATCACCCCTTTGAAGCCTAATTCGAAGTTATCGGCGCGTTCGACCGCTAAATCTGCCACAGTTTGTTGTCGTTGCAGTTGATAGAGTTCTGCAGCTTGCGGTGCGCGATAGCCCTGTGACAAGTTGCCATACAGCACGTGGTTATCGCCAAGAGCCATGTTGAGCCCTAATTTTGGCGACCAGGTGCTAAAACTGTTTTCAGTACTTGGGGGGCGACTATAACGGCAGCCTCCCATAGCGCACGGTGTGCCATCATCACGGTTGCGCCCTGCTTGCATATTGTTATCGTAATCATAATTTAAGTGCTCATAGCGCGCTCCGGCTTTGATGCTCAGTGCTTGCCATTGCCAATGTAAATTAAAAAAGGGCGCATAGACGGTACTGCTTACATCATAATCATAATGTTTACCTTGCGGTACTGTGGCCACTAAAAACGCCGAGCCTTGTGTTGGATTTTGCTGGTATTGCAACATGCTGGCTTGGGTGTATTCACTATCGAAACCGAGCTCAACTTGCATGGTTTCAAGCCCTTGATAACGCCATAATGATTGTATCCCCGCCCCGGTTTGGGCGTTTTCTTCAAGGGGAGTACCGGGCAAAAAGTGCTTAAAAAAGGTCATTTTTTGGTCCCGAAAATACGGGGTGAATACGAATGTGCTGCGCTCGTCTTGCCTCGTAAATTGCGACCAAGCCCGCAGCGCCTGTGCTTTACGAAACGCATCAGGGTAAACATTGCTTTGTGCTATGTCTGGGTATTTATAACTTTCAAATCCTTCAATAAAGCCTGCGGTTTGTTGATCAAGATGAGTAAATGTCAGCCCCGACATCACCGAGCTCTCATCAGTTTCAAGGCGATATCTGAGGCTCAGTTTTTCTTGTTCGACACTTTCATCGTTGCGGTAACCGTTATCGCGTGTCACACTGGTACTGATACCAAGCCCTGAGTCACCCATGTCATAGCCCTGTTGAATCTTAGCCCGTTTATAACCAAACGAACCTAAATCAAGCCCTGCAAAGCCGCGATCTTGTGTGCTGTCGGGTGTGATGACATTAATGACCCCATGCACGGCATTCGAGCCATACAAGGCAGAGCCCGGCCCTTTGAGTACTTCAATGCGCTCGGCCATTTCGGTATGCGCTTCAAAGAGTTCGTTAATATTACAAAATCCTGCTGCACGAAGAGCAATGCCATCTTCGGCAGTTAAAATTCCGCCACACGCCCCCGCCCCGGAAAGAACTGGAGAGCGCAATGCAGGTAAATATTCTTGGCCATTACCGTGTTGAACATTCGCCCCAGCTACTTGTTTCAGTACCTGTTCAATATGAGTAGGGGCAATTAACGTAAGCTGATGTTGTGACACAGTGCTGATCACAAAAGGCAACGCTGTGGCCATGCCCACACTGCGGGTCGCAGTCGTCGTGATACGTTCGATATCTGCTAATTCATCAGCCATCACAGCCGTGGGAGTGAATGCCAAACAAACAAGTAAAGAAACGCGGCGCAGTGTCATAAGGTGTCCAATAAAAATAAGGCGAACTGAACCGTTATACTAATGACTTTTAACGTACAGCTCAGCCAATCGCGATAAACTACCGATAAATACGATAAATGCAAAAAAGCCCTGCTGAATTAACCACAGGGCTTTGGACAAGTAACTGTTTTAATGAAAAATTAAAGCGCTTTAAAGCGAATAGCAGTACCGCCACTGGAGGCTAGTTTTAGCGTTAATGTGTCTTTGGCCGTAACAATACGTTTTTCGATTACTAAATCGTAAGGGTTATTTTTCCACTCAGCCTGATCGCCATCGCGGTATATTTGTGCTTCGTACTGGCGCTTGGCATCTAAAAAGTCGAGTTTAACGCTAATGTCGCGCGCGTGTTCATCGCTAACCGCACCTAAAAACCAATCATCCCCATTATAGCGTGGTGTCGCTTTTGCTTGGCGAGCAAACACTACGTAATCGCCAACTTCACCAGCCAACGCTATGCTTTGTTGCCAATCGGTCGGCACATCTTGAATAAACTGAAACGCCTCGGGTTTGGCTAGGTAATTTTTGGGTAAATCAGCCGCCATTTGAATTGGGCTGTAGAGCACCACATACAAGGCTAACTGTTTGGCTAGGGTTGTTTGTGGGCGATTAGTTTTATCGCCTAAGCCATTAAAGCCCATATCAAAAATACCCGGGGTAAAGTCCATCGGACCTGCCAACATACGGGTGAATGCCAACATCGGTACATGCTCTGGTGGATTAGGCGGTGTACCCCACGCATTAAATTCTTGGCCTCGTGCGCCTTCACGGCTGATCCAATTTGGATAAGTGCGGCGTAGCCCCGTGTCTTTTATCGGTTCATGAGTGTTGATGCTCAGTTTATGTTTAGCCGCTAATTCAACGTTATACAGGTATTCATTTACCATAAACTGGCCATCGTGCCACTCTTTACGAGCAATACCTTGCTCGTCAATGCGTTTGATATTACCGCCATCGGCGACATATCCGGTTTTAATTTGCTCGACTCCTGTTTGGTTGTATAGCGCGAAAGCGGCGGGCATCTGGTCTCGATAGTTAGTCACACTCCCGGATGTTTCGTGATGGCCAATTAACTTCACCCCCAGCTTTTTTCCGTAATCACTCACTGTATTGATATCAAAATCAGGATAAGCTTGGTCAAACTTAAAGACGTCGCCGTTAAAAAACCAGTCGCCATCCCAGCCGATATTCCATCCTTCTACAAGCACGCCATCAAAGCCATATTTTGCGGCAAAGTCCATATATTCAAGGGTATTTTTAGTCGTGGCACCGTGTTTGTCGCCACTGCCCCAGGTTTGTTCATTAATGTGCATGCCCCACCAAATCCCAACGTATTTACCTGGGTTAACCCACGACACATCACCCAGTTTATTCGGCTCATTCAGGTTGAGAATTAAATGAGAATTCAGCAGGCCTGTTGCTTGTTTGGCCACTTGAATGGTGCGCCAAGGTGTTGTGAAGCCACCTTGTTTTTTTACTTTAATGCCATCAGACCAAGGCGTTAAATCGGCCTTAAACGTACCCGGACGACGCTGATTGAGAGTCATCGCCGCATAATCGACCAGCGCCGCTTCATGAATGCTGACATGGACATTATTTTTGGTTTTAAAAGTAAACGGGGTATGAACATGGGCTGCTTGTTCAAGTGGCGTGGTCTGATACACATATTCATAACGGTTCCAGCCCCGTGCGGGGATCCACCATGCAGTACTTTGGTTGGCATTAGCAATGGCAAATTCTGTCAGCTCATCTGTTATCTCACTGCGCTCAAAGCCTTTTTGTGCGGGTACTTCATAGCGAAAGCCAATGCCATCATTGAAGACTTTAAAGGTGACAGCATAACGACCGTACTGGTTATCGTCACTTTGGAGCATCAACGTCAAGGCATTATGATGATCACGAATATTTTGCTGCTCTCCCCAGGGCTGTTGCCATGTAGTGTCTTGTTCTGTTCGGCTCACTTTGTTGATTTTAAACCCTTCAGCAAACGCTGCTTGATGTTTAAATGCCATGCCTAAATTAGAAGGCGCAATAATAATTTGGCCAGCTAAAGATACTTGATACTGCACAAGCGCATGATCGTCGTTGATGCTGACAGCCAATTGACCATCAGGCGAACTAACTGTCACAGTCTGAGCCTGCGAGGCAGCACTCAAACCTAATAACGCTAAGCTAATTAGTCGCATTGTAAAATTCTTATTTTATGAGAGGGACTTCAGATTACCTTGAGTTGCAAAAAAAACAGACGTCTTGCATACGTATTCACACGTTAATTCAGTCTATTTTTCGTCGTGCGGGTAAGAAAGTAAAATTGTTTTAACGCGCTCAACCAGATCTTTTGGCGTCTCTAAACTAAACGCTAAACAAGGTGCGCCAAAATCATATTCTTTAATCGCAAATAGTTTTTCGACATGATTGTATTCAAGGTCTAACGCTTTGAGTTGGGTGATCATTGAGTATTCTGTTTGCATTAAGAAATCGAGCCGACCAGCTACAAATTTACGGATAGTCGCGGCAGAATCATTGGTGAGGTCTAAATTTTCTCCTGCTACAAAACCATGGTTAAGCAAATATTTGTGACTGCTGTCATTTTTATTGCTGCCAGTGCGATATTTAGACGCCTCTGCGATGCTTTTAATCTGTACATCAGGGCGGCTACGCAAACGATAAACATAAATTTTCACCGCGGGAATTAATGGACAAACCCATTGAAACCAGTTTTCTCGTTCTGCGTTTTTGTAAATAGAATAGATCATTACATTCGGTTGAGATTGGGCTATATGCATAGCTCTCATCCACGGGTAGCTGTGTAATGTATAGTCAATATTGGCCTGAGCCAGCACTTCCTTTACTACTTTCGTAGAGCGGCCAACAATTTCGCCTTGTTCGTTAGTGTAGTTAAACGGCGGCCACTCTTCTGTTACTACTTGCAACATTACAGGCTCGGATGACACATTCAATGTCATGCATAACATCGAAACTAATCCAAACAAAAACAGCCGTTTAATCATAAAAAATCTTTTAAAAACCAAGGTATCAACAAGTATAGGCAAACACATAAATTCTGCCTTTTATACACATTAATAATGTAAAGGGGCTTTACACCTCTTTGAGGCAACGTATGTTCTAGTTAAAACCACGAAAAAAGGGCAACTTTCGTTGCCCTTTGCTCAAAATATACTTTCTTACGAGTATTTGTTTATCTTATTAATTGGCTTTCACTGACAATGTCATACCCGCTGCCGCGCGGTAACCATAAATATCGATGTACCAAGTACCGGCTGCCGGTGAAGTGAAGCTACATGATTCATTGTTGCCATTTTCATATGGGCGACAATCATAAGCTGTTGATGTTGACTGTGCACCTTGACGGATATACATATCAGCATCACCTGTACCACCCGATAATGCAACATCAAAACTTGAGTAACCTGCTGCTAAGTCAATGGTGTAACGCGTCCATTGTCTTCTTGCTACAGATACATCGCTAATTGTTTCATCGATAACAGGAAGCGTACCGCCACCATTACCGCTCTCAGTGAATGAACCAGTTAAGCTCACACCAGAGAAAGCGCTGTATGCTTTAAGACGAATATAGTAAGTACCGCCCGCTTGAGTCACATCACATGATTCATTATTACCATTTGCATAAGGACGGCAATCGTATGAGTTATCGGTTGGTGCTGAACCAAACTTAACATACATATCGACATCACCTGAGCCACCGGCTGTTGTGAAGTTAATTGCTGACGCACCTGCAGGAACATCCATAGTGAACATAAGTTCAGCACCCGTTGCAGCAGATAAGTCAGCTTTAGCAGTGCCATTAACTAAGACTGTGTCTCCTGTTGGAGGTGGTGGTGTCGTACCGCCGCCATTGCCGTCACACCCGTTTGCAGTGATATAATCAATTGCATCTTTAGTTTGCGCTAGACCAAAACCAAACTTCACATCACGACCTGCAGCACCTAAGTCTTGTGCTGTCGTATTTAGCACGTTACGAATTTCTACGTTGGTACAGCTTGGGTGATGACTCCACACCAATGCCGCAACACCAGCAACATGTGGCGAAGCCATAGAAGTTCCGCTCATGTTACCGTAGTTACCAGTACCAATATTGATGCTTGCAGATAAACCAGCGTTCGCTTTCATTGCAGCGCCATCAGTATCAGAGACTGTCACAGCAGGAATTGTTGTTGCGTTAGTATCGCCTAACGTACCACCAAATGAACCCGCGGCATTGTTATAGATAATCGCACCTACACCACCAGAGTCTTGACAGTTTTTCACTTTGTCATGGAAAGAGATGTTACCACGTTGAATTAAACAAATGCGACCAGATGCACCGTTATCAATGCTCTCACCCGTTGCTAAGTCATACAACGCACCGCTTGCTTGGCCCGAGTTTTCCATTGCGTTAGCGGCATAACCAGCACCTGCCACAGCAACTTCAACAACTGAGCCTGTCCCTTCAGGATAAGTTGAATAGACATCAACACCCGGACCTGAAATTTCTACTTGGCCATTTTTTTGCGAAAAATCTGCCAATGCTTTATTGCTATCGATTGCCGCAACAGACATTACAGAATCGTATGAAGCTGGGAAGCTTTCGATATCCGTTGTACTTGTCGCTACGCCATCGTTACCTGCAGCGGCAATTAGTAACATACCGCTATCGTAAGCAGCTTGAATACCATTACGTTCAGTATTGTTTGAACCAGAACCACCTAAACTCATGTTTACAACATCAGAGCCAGCTGTTTTACATACATTTATCGCGCTAACTAGGTCAGATGAGTAACCCCAACCTGCAGCGTTAAAGACTTTAACAATGTGAAGGTTCGGATTTGAACCAATGACACCACGCACACCCATACCATTATTAAGTGCAGCAATCGTACCTGCTACGTGAGTGCCGTGTGGACCGCCGTGGTTATACCAATTACCAGTGCCACTATCGTTAGTACCCGTTACTGTATCGTTACGCGTTCCCATATCTTCATGTGGTAAATCTAGACCTGAGTCGATAACACAGATTTTTTTACCGCCAAGTGCAGCTGAAGCCACGCTATCATCTACTTGGTCAGCTTGCACCATAGTGATACCGTAGGTTAAGTTTTGCGCCATCAAACGACGCGGTAAATCTTCTTCAACGTATTCAACGTTGCTATCCATGCGGAGTTCAGCAATATCTCGAGCTGTTAATTCAGCCGATAAAAGATTTAGCGCCGGGTGCTCTGTGCGAATTTTCGCGCCTAACGTCGCTAATTTTGACTTCACGTTCATTGCACTGGCAGTTGCTTGGTTATCAACACCAAACTCAGCCGCCATATTGTTTTTATATTTAACAATGTAACGTTTCGGTAAAGGAGAATTTTGCTTAACTAAAGTTGAATCATCAGAAATTTGCACACCCTGTGGCTGCGCTGCATATAGCGCGGTAGACACCGCCATTGATAATGTACTTGCGGTGATCAGTAACTTCGTTACTTTTTTACTATTTTTGTTTTGCATAAGATGTTTCCCGTGATGAATATCATTTTGTCCCTAAAGGACTGAACAAACGATAACACCATCAACAAAAACTTAACACAAAGTTAACACTTGATTTGTTAACGAATGTAAACAGGGACAAAAGACCAAACCTAGACAATTGAAATTAATACAAATTAAAATTACACGTTAAATTTTAAAGAACAAAAAAACACCTGTTAGATGCTATTTCACTCAATAAAAACGCAACAAAACACATGAAAGTGGAACTATTTGCCAAAAAACCAACTAAAAATGTAACAAAAATACCCTATCAATCGCGACAAATATTTAATTGCTATTTACGCAACATAAAAACAGCCAAATACAAATACAAATACATCTAGCTAACAAAGGTAAAGATTAAAACTTTCGTTGATATTGATAATAATTCTCAATACCATTACCGCTAATTTTTTTGCCATGGAATGTAGTAATGCTAAACACCCCTTTACCTTTCACCCTCCTTGCATTGTCTTCGACACTCTTTACGCCTCACGCCTTTTCAAACGAACAGCAAGATATCGAGCGTATGGTGGTAACAGGAAGCCGAGTTATTGAAAGTATTGATGAGATTCCAGCATCAATCACCATCATTAGCCAACAAGAAATCCAAGAGCAGCTCAAAATCACACCAGAGCTACAAAACATGCTTGCGCAATTAGTACCAGGTATGGCTCCATCCACTGGCACATCCAGTAACTCATCACAAACGCTTCGTGGTCGAGCGCCATTAGTCATGATCGATGGCGTGCCACAATCGACCCCGCTTCGTAATGGTTCATTAGGGATTAAATCTCTCGATCCAAGTGCAATTGAGCGCATTGAAGTCATTAAAGGAGCAACCAGTATTTACGGCAATGGTGCCGCTGGCGGAATCATCAACTACATCACTAAAAAAGCAGCGACAGATAAAGCCTTGGCTGGGTCGGTCAGCCTTTCGACCCGTTTCAGTGCAGTTAAAATTGAAGATACAGCAGGTATGCGTTACCAAGCTGAAATAAGTGGCCGACGCGATCAATTTAGCTACGTTGTCACGGGGTCATACGAAGAAAATGGCTTACAACGCGACGCTGAAGGTGATGTGCTCGGATTAGTCTATGGTCTCTCCGAGAGTGAAACTCAGAACCTATTTACCAAACTCACGTACGAATTTGATCAAGATAAGTCGTTAAAATTCACTTACAACTATTATGAATCACAGCAAGATTCAGATTTAATCGATATTAGTGGCAGTGTTAATTCAGGCGTTAAAACTTACGCAGTAAAAGCGCCGAGTCGCAATCATAAAATCGGTGCACCGCAAGGCCCTCGTGGCAATCACAATGCGATGATCAATTATACCGATCACGCCTTACTGGATAACACCCAGCTCAGTATCGATTTATATAAACAAACAATCGAAAATGTCTTTTTCTTTTCAACCAATTTAGCCAATCCAGATCTTGGGCTAACGGGTGGCCAATCAATGATTAAATCTGACAAAGCAGGTCTTCGCATCACTGCGAATACTCAAGTCGATTTCAATAACGTTGAAAGCACCTTTATTTATGGGATTGATGCATTAAGCGACGCATCCTCGCAGCCTTTACTCGATGGACGGATGTGGGTGCCAGAAATGGAGATGGATAACCTCGCAGGGTTCTTGCAAACAAAGTGGGTTATTCAAGATGATTGGGTGGTTAAAGCGGGATTACGGAAAGAAGAGATCGATCTCTTCGTCGATGACTACCAAACCCTAAAGTTATGCCGAAATGAGCAGCAATGTTCTGTCGCAATGGATGTGAAAGGCGATACCCTCAATTATAACGCCACAACCTATAACCTTGCCCTAAAATACAACGCTATAGCTGAGTTCAGCCCATTTGTTAGTTTTTCACAGGGCGCAGATATTTCTGACACCGGACGATTACTTCGCTCTGCAACTGTCAATGACATTGCCGACATTCATACGCAAGCGTCGATTATCGATAACATAGAAGTCGGGTTTAACTCAGAGTTTGAACGAGTGAGATTTGAATTTGCGGCCTATCGCAGTACGTCTGAATTTGGTACCGGAAGCAAATTTAACGAGCAAACAGGCATTCATGAGCCAATCAGGGCACCACAAAAGATTTGGGGTTATGAAGGCTTAGTTAATTACCAATTGAGTCACTCTCTATCGGTCAATGCCACTTATAGCTGGGTAGAAGGGAAAGACACCGATAAAGATACCTATTTAGGTGCCAGACAAATCTCCGCACCAAAAGGGACCATCAATGTACGTTGGCAAGCCCTCGACAACGCCTCTGTGACAATGAACTATCTGTATGTGGGTGATAGAAAGCGTTTTGAGAAAAATGCAAAAGGTTTATGGGTGGGTGATCAGGGACCGATTGAAAGTTACCATGTGTTTAATTTAAGCGGCCAATACAGCTTTGATAATTTCCAACTGTATGGTGGAATTGAAAACTTATTCAATCAAGATTACTATTCTGCCCGCTCACAGGCATACACCTACAACGGGTACAACAGTAAAAGCTTAGGCACAACCGTAAACTTAGGTGTGCGAGTTGCTTTCTAGCGCAAATCAATCAACCAATAAAGCAAAGTAATTTGCTTTATTGGTTTAACCAAATAATCACAGCCACAAACACCGTGACAAACACCGCAGCCGCAGGCCACTTTATTACTTTCAATTTTTGATTTTTTAATTTGTTAATGGCTGCCGCTTCTGTACAGGCTGCAATTTTATCAACATAGCTATAACCAGAATCTAAATAGTTCTTGCAAACAACTTCATCAGCGGGAATAGCTGTCAGTTCGTTATTTTTCTTTAGGACATAAAAATCCATCTGCGCACCATTTATTTTATTATTTGATAGTTTTAAGTTGCTAAGCACCAAGCGATTAACAAAATTACTTCAGTATTATTGCAATTTGCACTGCAAAAAAGTGGGCCGAATTTAATTACAATTAGTGACCAATTACAACCCTTTTTATCAAATATTTCGTTCTAAGCTTAGGTGAAAATCAACCATATAGAGCTAACAGCCTAAAAATGGCTGTAAAGCCCCTTTACAACATGTCAAAACACTCACTAGACAAAGGTCTAAAGCATGTAAAAGAACCCTAAAACAATTAAGCAGCAGGTAAATAAAATATGCGGAGAACTCGTCACTTGCTCACTTTGTTTTTTAAAGCTTTGCAAGGCTGTTTTTTCGCTCCATGCACTCATTTTTGCAACAAACGCATAACCCGAATCCAGATATTGCTGGTACACAGTATGCTCAGCGGCAATGGCTGTTAACTGCTGCTCTTTTTCTAAAATATAAAAATGCATAATTTAAAAACCTCTTATATTTTGGTCTTAGCATTACCTTAGAACTCGCTGGCTGAACAGGTACTGAATTATTTTTTCGTAACAAAAAAGACTGGCTTCGCCAGTCTTTTATCACAACTAAAATGCTTAGGCTGATGGTAATTGCTTTTGTTGCTCAGCAGCTTCAATTTCCTTTTTCAGCGCTGCACGCATCGCCGGACGTGCCGACATTTTCTGGTGAAAACGCAGTAAGTTGTCGGGTAGCACACAGTCACTTTTCAAAGCCCACCCGAGAGTGTGCGCCAATAGAATATCGGCAACCGTTATTTTATCACCACAGCAATATGGCGAATCCGCAAGCAACATTGCGGCTGTTTGAGCTGCTTTATTAAATTCCCAGCGGGCCGTGTCGGCTATTTGTGGGCAACGCTGTGGTTCGGGGAGCGCAAACTTATGTTTTGCAAGCGTCCATAGGCCTTGTTCAAGCTCACTGACAATAAAACTACACCACTGCCAATGCTTCGCACTTAAGGCACTTGCCCGCACAGGTAACCATTGTTCTTGCCCGTATTTTTCAGCTAAATAAATACAAATAGCCATCGATTCCATAAGGGTGGTACTGCCATCAACCAGCACAGGAATTTTTCCTTCTGGACTTAAAGCGCGAAATGGGGCCCCGTGCTGTGCGCCTTGTCCAAAGTCTATAAATCGATATTGCCAATCGAGAGCTAACTCTTCGAGTAACCACGACACACGTAACGAACGAGATCGGGGGGTGCCATAAAGCTCAATCATATTTGCCTCTTTATATTTATCTAAAAAATCACCGTATTAGCATCAAGTATTCACCCTTCAGTCATCGTGAAAATATGGGACTAATCGCGAATACATTGATAAACCCTACGCATTCTGAAAAGGTCAATGTCTAAAGGGTAACTCACCTTTGAACAAACGAAAAAACAATTATAATACAGGAACCTCGATGAACTTTAAGCTATCAAAAGCTGCAGCGCTCGTACTGCCTCTCACTTTGTGCTGTGTCGCGAATGCCAGTGCCGTTCAGCAAACAAAAGGCCACTATGTGGATAAGTTTCGTCAACTCGATGAAATACTTCCGACTCCAAACGTGTACCGTAATGCGGCCGGTGAACCGGGGCATCAATACTGGCAACAACAAGTCGATTACGATATTGACGTTGAGCTTGATGAAAAAAAACGTCGCTTAAGCGGCAAACAAACGGTACGGTACCAAAACAACTCACCCGACACATTAAAGTACCTCTGGTTGCAACTCGATCAGAATATCTATCAAGCCGATTCAATTGCTGAAACCACGCGTACTTTTTCGAGCAGCTTGCAAAGCGGGCCGAGTTCAAAACCCGCTAAACTGAGCTTAAACCAGTTACGCCGCCAACAATTTTTAGCTGATAACGAAATGGGTTATACCATCAGCAATATCAGCGATGGTTCAGGTAAAGAACTCAAAGCCACAGTCGTAGGTACGCTGATGCGGATTGACTTAAATCGCCCCCTCAAACCGGGTAAAGACACCGAATTCACACTCGATTTTGCGTTTAACATTGCCGAAGAAGATGCCATAGGCACCCGTTATGGTTATGAGCATTTTGAAGAAGATGGCAACGATATTTTCCTGCTTGCCCAGTGGTTCCCGCGCTTAGCCGCTTATACCGATTACGAAGCATGGACCAATAAAGAATTCTTAGGCAGTGGTGAATTCACCTTAGAGTTTGGTGACTATGACGTAGACATTACGGTGCCAGCCGATCACTTAGTCTCTGCGACTGGTGAGTTAACCAACGCTAAAAAAGTACTGACCAAAACACAGCTTAAACGCTTAAAAGAAGCAGAAACAGCTAAACGCCCTGTCTTTGTGGTCACTGAAGAAGAAGCAATTGAAAACGAAAAAGAAGGCACCGACACACTCAAAACATGGCGTTTTTCAGCTAAAAATGTCCGTGACTTTGCATTTGCTTCGTCGCGTAAATTTATGTGGGATGCACGAGGCTACCAGCAAGGTGGCAAAGAGCAACCGCTGGTGATGGCGATGTCTTTTTACCCCAAAGAAGGCGGCGACCTATGGAAAAAGTATTCGACCGAATCTGTGATCCATACCATGGAAGTCTATTCGCGCTTCTCGTTTGATTACCCTTACCCTGTTGCTCAATCAGTAAATGGTCCTGTCGGTGGCATGGAATACCCGATGATTACCTTCAATGGACCACGTACTGAGCTACAAAAAGATGGCACTCGTACCTATACACAAGCCGAAAAACGCTTTTTGATTGGCGTTGTTATTCACGAAGTCGGTCACATTTACTTTCCAATGATCGTCAATTCAGATGAACGTCAATGGACCTGGATGGATGAAGGATTAAATAGCTTCCTCGATGGTGTCGCTGGTCGCGAATGGGATCCAATGATCCCTTGGGGCGTGGAGCCACGCGATATTGTTGATTATATGAAGTCACAAAACCAAGTACCGATCATGACCCAATCTGATAGTGTGTTACGTTTAGGCCCCAATGCGTATACAAAACCGGCAGCTGCATTGAATATTTTGCGTGAAGTGATTTTAGGGCGCGAGCTGTTTGATTTTGCTTTTAAAGAATATGCTCAGCGCTGGAAATACAAACGCCCGACCCCATCGGATTTTTTCCGCACCATGGAAGAAGCATCGGGTGTTGATTTAGATTGGTTCTGGCATGGTTGGTTTTACACCACAGATCACGTCGATTTATCTATCGATAAAGTCTACAAATTACGTTTAGATACCAAAAATCCCGATATCGACTTTGCCCGATTACGTGAAGAAGAACTCAACAAACCTTTATCTTTGCACGTAAAGCGCAATCGTGAAGAAGGCAAAGAGCTTTGGGTCGACAAAAACAAAGACATCACAGATTTTTATGATGACAACGACCGTTTCACTGTCACCAATAAAGAACGTAATGCCTACCAAAAATTCCTAAAAGGGCTCAAACCTTGGGAAAAGAAAACACTCGAACGCGCCCTTAAAGAAGACAAAAATTACTATGTGATGGAGTTTTCAAATCATGGAGGCTTAGTCATGCCAATTTTACTGCAATTGACTTATACCGACGGTACGACTGAAGACCAGTACATTCCTGCTGAAATTTGGCGTCGTAATGACAAAAAAGTCCAAAAACTGATTGTCACAGATAAAAACAAAGCGCTTAAAGACGTCACTGTCGATCCGAGTTGGGAAACCGCCGATGTCGATATTGAAAATAACCATTATCCACGTCGAATTATTCCATCGCGTATTGAAGTCTTTAAAGCTAAAAAACGTACTGGTAAAGTCAACCGAGACATTATGCAAGACATTAAAACTGAACTGAAAAGAGACGAGGCTAAAAAGGAGTCACAAGACAACAATGAGCCTGATACAACACAAGAGCCACAAACATGATTAAGTCCATACTAGCCTTGTCTTGTATCTTGATGAGCAACTGTGTAAATGCTCATCAGCTCAAGTCAGCCATTACCACCGTATTATTTAATGAGCGCACTCATAATTTAGAGGTCATGCATCGGTTTTATTTGCATGACAGCGAGCACGCAGTGCAGCAACTTTACAATAAAAGTGCCGACTTACATAAAGACACACAGACTCAGCAACAATTCGCTGATTACGTGAAAACACAATTCAAGTTAAAAAGTTTGGCAGACAGCCCGTTACTTCTTGAAAGTGTCGGGCATCAAATCGATGGAAAGTTTTTTTGGGTCTACCAAGAAATGCAAATACCGCAAGAGGTAAAAGGACTCAAAATGTCTCATGGCGCCTTAAGGGACTTATGGCCAGCTCAAGTTAATATGGTCAACATTGAAGGCAAAGGGGAGATTAAAACCCTCACTTTTACTGGCAATGACCAATGGTTAAGCACTATTTTTTGACTTAAACAGCAAGGCTTCTGGGCCATTTCACTCTCGTGAAATGGCTTTTTTATACCGTAAACCCCCTTTACAGATAAAATGTAAACCCCCTTTACATTCACGCGCTTGATTTGCTCAAAAGAACCTATCTTGGCAGCAAACTATTTGCCATACTTTATCGTATAGCCACACAAATCTTAAAAACGATATCCATACATGATAGACATTACTAAAATTCGCGGCTTCATATTCGATTTAGATGGCACGTTAGTCAGTTCCAAGCTCGATTTTGCGCTGATCCGCAAGCAAATAAATTGCCCTGCCGACCAAGATTTACTAACGTTTATTACCAATATTAAATGCCAACAGCAGCAAGCCACCGCATTGGCTAATGTTCATCGACACGAACTTGAAGATGCCCATGATGCAGTTTTACTTCCAGGAGTGTTTGAATTATTGACATCACTAGAGCAAAAAAAGATCCCTACCGCGATTGTGACCCGCAATTACCGCGAAGCTGCGCAAATAAAAATGCGTAACAATCAAATCAATATAGACACACTGATTACGCGTGATGATGCTCCGGCAAAACCCGACCCTAGCGCTTTATTGCAACTGACTTCACAATGGCAAATTCCCAGCCAAGAACTGATTTATATTGGGGATTACCTGTATGATATTGATGCTGCGATTAATGCGAATATGCGCAGTTGTTTATATGTTGAAGGCGACCTTCCTCATTACGCAGACAAAGCCGACATGGTTATCTATCATTTTGATCAACTGACTGAAAAGTTGCGTTAAATTACCGATTTTAACCGATTGTATCAACGCGGCTATCTGGCATAATCAAGAACCTTGATGATTTTGGAACCCTTGATTATGATAGATTTTCGTTCAGATACCGTGACCCGCCCCAGTGAAAAAATGCGAGCAGCCATAGCCTCGGCATTGGTTGGTGACGATGTGTATGGCGACGACCCAACGGTGAATCATCTAGAACAATTTGCTGCACAGCGCCATGGTTTTGAAGCTGCAATTTTTTGCAGCTCAGGCACTCAAGCTAATTTACTTGCTTTAATGGCGCACTGTGAGCGTGGCGATGAATATTTATGTGGCCAACAAGCGCATAACTATAAATTTGAAGGTGGCGGTGCAGCGGTACTTGGCTCAATTCAACCCCAACCAATCGAAAACGAACCTGATGGCACCCTCGATTTTATAAAACTTGCTGCCGCTATCAAACCAAACGACCCTCATTTTGCCCAAACCAAATTACTCAGTTTAGAAAATACCATTAATGGTAAAGTGTTACCGCTTGAGTATTTAGCGGCTGCTCGAGAATTTGTTAACCAACATAACCTTAAGCTACACCTTGATGGTGCCCGTGTTTATAATGCCGCGATAGCACAAAATGTTGATATTACTGCTATCACCCAGCACTTTGACTCAGTCAGTATTTGTTTATCAAAAGGGCTCGGGGCGCCAATTGGCTCTTTATTATTAGGTGATGAACAGCTGATAGCTAAAGCCCGACGCTGGCGTAAAGTACTGGGCGGCGGTATGCGCCAAGCCGGTTTACTCGCCGCAGCCGGGCATATTGCATTGACTGAAAACGTATCTCGCTTAGCTGATGATCATGCCAATGCTCGCTATCTCGGTGAGTGCCTAAATAAATTAAGTGGTTTTGAAGTCAAGCTTGATCACATCGAAACCAATATGCTATTTGTAAAAGTTGATCCCGCGATTGATATCAACACGCTAGCAATTCATTTAAAAGCACAGGGGATTTTAATAACGCCAAGCCACCTAATGCGTTTGGTATTGCATTTAGACATTAATAGAAGTGACATTGAACAGTTTATTCAATATGTGACCTCTATCTTGCATTCAGTTTCCAAACACAATAAAAACATGATTGGAATAGATTAAGCAGCATGTAAATCACAAAAACTAGCATAAACGATAAATACATTAAACTATCACTCAATAAGTGATTGTTATTGGCCTAAAATAAACATTTTTTATTTTCAATAGTTTTGTAACTATTAAGGTAAAAGGTGATAAACAACCATTGACCCAATAAAGGAACTGATGTGCTTTTTTTGGCACAAGTAGTATAAAGGAAGATGAAAAAGTCGTTTAATTCAGGTTGGGGTAACGCATGTTAGCTTCGTTATTCCACCACTTGGAGTTTTATGAAAAAATATACAAATCTTGCTTATTTTATTACAGGAATATTTGTCGGTTGTATCATCACTAGCAATATAGATTTAAACGATACCAATCTTAAGCAAATACAAACAGCCACACCTAATGATTTAAAAAAAGCACAAGTAATACCTAAGCAGCATGAAATAAACCAGGCTCCCCTCCCACAAGAATACTCAACTGAGGTAAATCGCTTTACAACTCAGACCACTAAAGCTGACAATCACCATACAGAAAGAGCTGATGCTGAAGATAAGCAATTAGCAGGATCTGCAGAACCCCATCAGCAAACCTACATACCCTTTGCAGATCAAAACTATGACTTTGAATGGGCTCCAGTACAAGAAGCTATATTGACTGATCTTTTTTATTCTCATGAAGTGTTAGCCTCATTTAATCCAGAGTCTTTGATTGCAAAGAGATAACATGCCTAATTCGCATACCTTCATCTGCCGTAACTAGCTTTAATTATGGAGTTAAAATAGGTCAAACACTCGAAGAACTGGGCTATTCTGATAAAGCTTATTCTTTCAGCACTGTAGAAAAAGATGGGCATTATGAAATTTTATTGGGTCGTTCCAAGCATAGTCTCGATGGTTGGTTAGACTCAAAATCCAATACAGACAAACACTAACCAACAACTATTTTACATCCCGCGAATCATCCACTCTATACATTATGTTAAATAGACGTTTTTTAACATTTCTGTGTAAATAACTGTCCAGAAATTTATTAACCTACTAGCCCTGATTTAAATCACTTGGTAAAATCGGGGCAATTTAATTTTCCCAACATGAAGAGTGATTAAGATGGGCAGAGCATTTGAAGTTCGTAAAGGTTCAATGATGAAAACGGCGGCCGCTAAGACCAAAGTTAATTCAAAGTACGGTAAAGAAATCTACGTAGCAGCAAAAAGTGGTGGCCCTGATCCTGATACCAACCTGACTCTTCGTCGTTTAATTGATAAAGCTAAAAAAGACCAAGTCCCTACTCATGTTATCGAAAAAGCCATTGAGAAAAGCCAAGGGGTAGGGGGCGAAGATTATTCACCTGCGCGTTATGAAGGGTTCGGCCCAGGTAGCTGCATGGTGATTGTTGACTGTTTAACTGATAATCCAAACCGTACGATTAAAGATGTACGCTTAGCCTTTACAAAAACGGAATCTAAGATTGGTAGCCCAGGCACAGCTGCTCATTCATTCGATCATTTGGCTATTTTAGGCTTTAAAGGCGATGATGAAGATGCCGTACTTGAAGCCCTGATGATGGCAGATGTCGATGTGACTGACGTTGAGCAAGACGACGATATGATTTCGGTACTTGCTCCGCATACTGAGTATTTCAAAACCAAAACAGCCTTGCTTGAAGCGTTTCCTGATACAACGTTTGAAATCGATGAAATTACTTTTGTACCGCAGGTAAGCACTGAAATTTCAGGCGACGATATTCCGGTATTTGAAAAATTTATGGCGATGCTTGAAGATTGTGATGACGTACAAAACGTTTACCACAATGCGATTATTAAAGACTAATAATTCACCTTATAGAGAGCCGAGTTTTTTACTCGGCTTTTTTTGGATCACGATTTAACTAGCTAAAGAACATAAAGATCAGACTTTTACTAAGTGAACACTCTCAATTAATTTCCCTATTTTAAAATCCATTTTATGTCTTTTTAGTTCAAAAAACGTGCAAAAATTATCTCAATAAATCAAATTAGTCTTCATTTTCTCCTTAAGGCTATTAATTTTTGTATCACAATCCAAAAAAATACTAACTCACTGTTTTTTAGATCATGCTTTTATCAACTCTTCTCAATAATTAGGCAGATTCAGATCATTTTTTTACTAGCTAATTGCACATTTCAGAAACTGTAAACCCCCTTTACAAAATTATTACAACAAGCATGAAAAAAGCCATGCTATTACTAGTCATGGCTTTAAACATCAAATAAATAGGGCTTAATGATTAATTATTTGTTTCAATTTACGACGAGAACGATGCAAAACAGGCTCAGTGTACCCATTAGGTTGATTCACTCCTGCTAACACTAACTCTAAAGCCGCTTGAAAAGCGATATTGTTAGTAAAATTCTGATCTGAACCAGCCATGTTAGTATAATTCTGATCCTGTGCATTTTGTTGATCGACGATTTTGGCCATACGCTTCATGGTCTCGATGACTTGCTGTTCAGAACAAACTCCGTGACGTAGCCAGTTAGCCATGTGTTGGCTCGAAATTCGCAACGTGGCGCGGTCTTCCATCAATCCTATATTATTAATATCGGGCACTTTTGAACAGCCAATTCCTTGATCAATCCAGCGGACAACATAACCAAGGATCCCTTGCGCATTATTATCGAGTTCAGCTTGAATGACCTCAGGCGTAAGAGAGTTGACATCTGCACAAAGGGGAGGGGTCAAAATATCATCCAAAGACGCTAAAGGGCGCTGCATAATTTTATCTTGCTCTCGAAACACGTCAACGTGATGGTAGTGCATTGCGTGCAATGTGGCGGCAGTAGGGGAGGGCACCCAAGCCGTATTGGCACCCGATTGTGGGTGAGCTATTTTTTGTTGCATCATCGCAGCCATATGATCAGGGATCGGCCACATCCCTTTGCCAATTTGTGCTTTATGACTCAGTCCAGCGCGCAAACCTACATCCACATTCCAATTTTCGTATGCTTGAATCCATTTAGCCGCTTTGATATTTGCTTTAGGCTCAACCACACCCGCTTCCATCGAGGTATGAATTTCATCACCGGTACGATCTAAAAAGCCAGTATTAATAAACACAACACGCTCTTTAGCCTGATAAATACATTGAGGAAGGTTCACTGTCGTGCGGCGTTCTTCATCCATGATGCCCATTTTTAAAGTGAATCGGGGCAGCCCAAGGGCATCTTCGACTTTACTAAATAGTGTATGGCTAAATGCCACTTCGTCTGGACCATGCATTTTTGGTTTAACGATATTAATACTTGCTGCAGTGGAGTTTTTAAACTGGCTTAATCCATTCAGATCATGCATCGCGGCAACAGAAGTGATCATAGCGTCCATTATCCCTTCGAACACTTCTTCCCCCGATGCATCTAAAATAGCCGGGTTGGTCATTAAATGGCCCACATTTCGGACAAACATCATGCTGCGACCTTTTAACGAGAAAGTTTCGCCAGTCAAGTTAGTATAAACATGATCTGGCGCTAATTGACGCTCAATAGTTTGACCATTTTTTTCGAGTTTTTCTGTCAGCGTGCCTTTCATCAAACCTAACCAATTGCGGTAAACTTGTACTTTATCCTCTGCATCGACAGCCGCCACTGAGTCTTCGCAGTCCATAATCGTTGTTAGCGCAGCTTCAAGCACGATATCTTTAATCCCTGCCGGATCAGAGCCGCCGATGGCACTGGCATGATCGAGATGAATTTCGAAATGCAGTCCATTATTTTTGAATAATAAAGTGCTGGGGTTTTGTGACTGCCCAACAAAGCCACATAACTTATCGGGTTCAGCCAATGATATTTGGCGGCTATCTTCAAGAGTTACTAATAATTGGTTGTTATTAATAGAATAATTGGTGCTATCGCAATGTGAGCCAGTAGACAGAGGCAGAGCAGTATCTAAAAACTCACGGCCATAACGGATCACTTTTTTACCACGTACAGGGTTATACATCCCTGACTTTTCTGCGCCATCTTCTTCGCTAATAGCATCCGTGCCATACAGCGCATCGTAGAGCGAACCCCAGCGCGCATTTGCAGCATTAAGCGCAAATCTAGCATTGCTAACGGGCACGACAAGCTGAGGACCCGCGAGAGAGGCAATTTCGGGCTCAACATTAGCAGTGGTGATTTCAAAAGGGGTCACTGCAGGGGCTAGATAACCAATATCCGTTAAAAACTGACGATAATGTTCGGCATTCAAACTCGGATTGTGCTGATGGTAGGTATCAATGAGCGATTGAAGTTGGTCGCGCTTAGCTAATAAACCCCGATTAATTGGCGTTAACTCATTGATGATTTGTGCAAATCCATGCCAAAAATCATCTGCTGACAACGATAGTCCTGCTAAGGCTTCTTGGTTAATAAATTGGTATAAAGTGGGATCAATGCGCAATCCTGCATGCTCAATACGCTTAGAGAGGGAAGTGTCTTGTGTGCCATTCATAAATCGCTACCTTTCAATCTTGCTGTGAGAGATCACACCCAACTCCATTTACCATTGAGTGCTTTTTATGGTTTTAATCTAACGCGTATAAACTAAAAAAGCTCGAATTTGCCCCATAAAAACCATTCACCAGCGAAATACTGATGATAACAAGTATAAATTAACTAAATCACCTCAAAACAGCCTAGTGTTGATTTAACACCCAAGTTAAGCGCCTCTCACTTATGCGCTGAAAAAATAATACTACCCGTTTGAAGGAAATAAATTATGTCTAACTATCAACAAGAAATTGATCACATCAGTACCTTATGCCAAATCCAAGGTTCAGCATGGAATGCTATAAACCCTGAATATGCCAGCCGTATGCGCTTACAAAACCGCTTTCGTACGGGTTTGGATATTGCTAAATACACCGCAAAAATTATGCGTGAAGATATGGCTGATTATGATCAAGATCACAGCAATTACACCCAATCTCTTGGCTGTTGGCATGGTTTTACAGCACAACAAATGATGATGGCCGTAAAGCGCCACCAAAAAACCACCAAGAAAAGCTACGTGTATTTAAGTGGCTGGATGGTCGCCGCATTACGCTCTGACTTTGGCCCACTTCCTGACCAAAGCATGCATGAAAAAACAGCGGTTGCGAATTTAATAGAAGAAATCTATACCTTTTTGAGACAAGCCGACGCGCGTGAATTAGACCACCTTTACAAAGAATTAGATCAAACTCGCGCCAACGGCGGAGATGTGAATGCGGTGATCAATAAGATTGATAATTTCGAAACTCACATCGTGCCTATTATTGCAGACATCGATGCCGGTTTTGGCAATGAAGAAGCCACGTATTTACTGGCTAAAAAAATGATTGAAGCCGGTGCCTGCTGTATCCAAATCGAAAACCAAGTGTCTGATGCAAAACAGTGTGGCCATCAAGCAGGTAAAGTAACCGTGCCACATGAAGACTTTTTGGCGAAGATTAACGCCGTCCGTTATGCATTTTTAGAACTCGGTGTCGATGATGGAGTGATTGTTGCTCGTACGGACTCTTTAGGTGCAAGCCTGACGCAAAAAATTCCAGTCTCTCGTACTCCTGGTGATTTAGCGAGTCAGTACAATAGCTTCCTTGAAACAAGCCCAGTAAATGGCCCTGAAGACCTTAATGAAGGTGATATGACCATCAAACTAAATGGTCAATTAGTCAAACCTGTGCGATTAGATAATGGCTTATATCAATTCAGAGAGGGAACCGAAAAACAACGCGTGGTTCTCGACTGTATCACTAGCCTACAATCAGGAGCGGATTTACTATGGATAGAAACGGAAAAGCCGCATGTTAAACAAATAGCTGAATTAGTGAATGAAATTAAGCAAACAGTCCCCAATGCAAAATTAGTCTATAACAACTCGCCTTCATTTAACTGGACGCTTAAATTCCGTGAACAAGTGTACCAGCAATGGCAAGATGCCGGTAAAGACGTAAGTGGTTACCCTGATCCAAGCCTTGATGCTAAAGCACTAATGACCAGTGAAATGGACAGTACAGAACTCGCTAAAGAAGCCGATGTATTAGTCCAAAACTTCCAACGTGATGGCGCAATGGAAGCGGGAATTTTCCATCACTTAATCACACTGCCGACTTACCATACAGCTGCATTAAGCACGGATATTTTAGCTGAAGGCTACTTTGGTGACTTAGGCATGTTAGCTTATGTTCGTGATGTACAGCGTCAAGAAATTCGTCGTGAACAAGCTTCTGTTAAACATCAAGACTTAGCGGGGTCAAACATCGGTGACACGCACAAAGAGTACTTCTCAGGTGAGAATGCCCTAAAAGCCGGTGGTGAAGCGAATACAATGAATCAATTCTAATTGATGTAAAAGCTGTTATTTCCTAACTGTGTTCAAAAGGCTGGCAACAGCCTTTTTTTATACCTGATGATTACTCAGATCATATTTTTACTAACATCAAAATTAGGATGCAGCATAATGTATTCACTCAATGATTTAGCAGCTAAAAATTGAATATTCACAGATCTACGCGCTTAAAAACCTTTCTCCTGCCTTTATCATCAGCAAATAACTCCATTAGTAGTCTAGAAACCTGAATATAAAGGAAAAAACTGAAACACACTGATATTTAAGATCATTATATTACTAACTGCGAGACCGTTCAGATCACAATTTTACTAACAAACAGACTTACAAGATCACGATTTTACTAACATTGCGTGTAGATAGAGTAAGATCGCCTAGATCAGTTTTTTACTCACTGATTTACTCAGACAAAGCATTAAAATGAAGATCATCACCGACTAGTTAACAGTTGCTTTACATTTTATGACTCATTATGGCGTAACAAGGATTATAGGGATCATATTTTTACTAACTAGGCCGAGCAATCTACAAAATGATGCTATTTTTGGAGAGATTTACTGGGCGCATTTGTGAAATCAGATCATATTTTAACTAAGTGAATTAACCACGCTCACCACAGAGATCAATATTTTACTAAGAAAAGCGCCCCAATATCCCAACAGATTCGAGCGCAAGCAAAGTAAGTAGCCAATATTACACAAGCTTAATCAACTTCAGCACACGATTATCAACCATTTATCCAGTTCTGAGATTAATCATCGCAACAGGCCAACCAGACAATCGAGAATATTTTCTAAAATGTAGAGCCCGTATCCGAAACAGTTAGTAAAAAATCGGTTTGGATGACACGCTTTAAAGAAAAGCGTTTAACCATTCATGAGAAAAATGGTTAACATTAACACCAAACATGGCATTTATAATAAATACAAACAATGAGGTTTTATGAGCCAGATAAACACTCAGTAACACTGTTTATGTGAGTTTTTTGTTTTAAACAATATGCCTGCAGGGTTTAAATCAGCCACAGAATAAAGCTAAAGGGTTAGTAAAAAAATGCTTTGTAAAGGGGTGAGTAAAGCCCGTTATTACACGGGCTATTTGATTTAACTTACTGATTTCACGCCACGACAAATTGACCCATAAGTTTTTTCATCTGTAATGCTTGCTGCTCTAACTCAGAGCTTGAAGCACCGGCATTTTCAACCAGCTCATTATTTTGATAGGTCATTTTTTCAATTAATTTGATGGCATCATTTATTTGACTAATTCCATTAGATTGCTCTTTGCTAGCTGATGCGATGTTATTCATCAACCGACTCAATTCTTGGACAGCACCTAAAATGCCTTTGAGCGTCACGCCAGAATCGTCAACCAATTCCATGCCATGCTTCACTTTAGCGACACTGTCATTAATCAATTGACCAATACTTTTTGATGCTTGCGCACTGCGCTGTGCAAGCTGACGAACTTCTGCTGCAACCACCGCAAAGCCACGACCTTTATCACCAGCACGAGCTGCTTCGACGGCCGCATTTAGTGCTAATAAGTTCGTTTGAAAAGCTATTTCATTAATAACCTGAATGATCTTTGATATTTCGTCTGAGCTATGGCTAATAGCCTGCATTGCAGATACGGTTTTATTTAATAACGCTTCTCCATGTTGAGTTCGGGTGTTCGCTTGCGTCGCTAATTGACTCGCATTCTCTGCATTACTGGCATTTAAATTCACGGTTGCTGTCAATTCGCTAACCGAGGCCGTTGTTTGTTCAATTGAGCTCGCTTGTGATTCTGTCCGATGGCTCAGTTCAGTGACCCCTTGATAAATCTGCGTTGAAGATAACGTGATTTTTACCGCAGTCTGGTCAATTTGTCCGACTAATGCAGCCAAGTTTGCCACACTTGAGTTAACACTTTCTTGAAGCTCTTTAAATTGACCTCGATATACCCCATCAACCCGCATCATCAAGTTCCCTTGTGCAAGGGCGCCAATCACTTGCTGACACTCATTCAAAGGCTGGGTAATCGCATCGAGAGTGGCGTTAAACCCTGTAATGATATTTGCAAATTCACCCAAGTGTTGCTGGTGATCGGCTCTGACAGCCAAGTCTCCAGCAGCCGCGGCATCGGCTAGCAAAGAAGAGTCCGAAAGCAGTTGCTGCACAGCAGAAGTACAACGAACTAAACTTTTGCGTACCTGAACAAACTCTCCTTCAAACTGATCGCTAATTTGCTCTGGTATGATCCCTTGTGAAATTTCATTTAAATAATTCGCAGTAAGATTAATCGGTTGGACTATTGCATCTAAGGTATGATTAATACCTTGAACAATACTTGCAAAATCACCTTGATGTTGGCTGCTATCAACTCGCTCATTAAGCTGTCCTTTAATCGCCGAATCAGCCAGGTATTGGGTATCACTGATCAAGGCATTAATCGCCCGTGCACACTCAGTGAGGCTGTCTTTGACTTGAATAAAATCGCCTTGATAATCATCACTCATTTTTGAAGGTATATGCCCCTGTGCAATTTGATTTAAATAATGACTAGTGGTTTCAATCGGTTTAACGATGGCATCTAATGTTTGATTAAAGCCTGCGATAATTGTTTTATAATCGCCTTTATGCAACTCGGCTTTAGCTCGTTGCTTTAGCAACCCCTTACTTGAGGCTTCGACCAACATATTGGTATCAGCGATCAATAGGCCAATGGCATCTGTACAAGTTAAAAAGCTATTTCTAATTTGATTAAAATCACCATGGTAATCGGTGGAAATATTCTTAGGTATATCGCCTTGTGCTATTTGGTCAATATAACTTGCAGTCAACTGAATAGGCGCGACAATCGCATCGAGCATTTCATTGATGCCTTGCGCTAATACCACCATAAAACCATCAAGCCGACTGGTATCAAGGCGTGTCGAAAGCTCTCCTTTTTTTGCCGCATTAATGATGGTCGAAACCTGAAGTTCCGCTTCTCGCTGTTCTGTCAAATCATCCCACTCCCAAACCACCCCTATTATGTGCTCATCCTTATCTTTAACAGGGCTCGCAACGAGATTAAAAATACGCTTAGCCACAGTAATTTCGACTTCTATAGATTGTTGGGCTGCGGATAATAATAGGGAGTGTTGTGTTTGCTGAGCAAAAATACTATTGAGTGACGTCCCTAACAATTGCTGAGCATTAAATTGCCCTAGCAATAAGGTTAATTCACTTTCCATTTCGTTAAACACTTGGCACATTGCCTGATTGGCATAGATAACGGTATAACTAGGATCGGTCACCATGACATTAGCCGAGACATTATCAAGCGCCTGCTTAATTCGACCTGACTCTATTGCTTTGTGTTTTTGTTGCTCCATTTGAACAGTTAAGTCCGCTTGAATCTCGCGGATATTGGTTTGCATACTGTCTAAAGCAACAAATAAACTGCCTATTTCATCATTTGTTTTTACGGTAATCGTATTATGTAAATTTCCTTGAGCAATTTGCTTGGCAACATCAGAGGCACGCTTAACCGGAGAAGTAACAAACCGCTGGATATAAAATATCACCACCGACGTGGTAAACAGTAATAAAATCAACACCGCCATGATGGTGTAATACACCAATTGTTGAGCTTTCGCTTCTATATACATGACTTCTTCATCTGCTTGAATGGCGATTTGTTCACTGAGAGTATTAAGCAAAGTCGCCGATGCGCGATCAATGCCTTTCACCGCACTGTCGCCAGCTTGTGTATTAAACTGTGCCTGTTTGAATTCTTTAAGGCCTTCACGGTAAAGACCGCCAAGCTTCGCGTGTTCATGCTTAAACTCTTTTAACATCTCTAAACTGGAAGCAGATAAATAAGGTCTCGCAAGCAAATTATCGATTTGCAGCTGAATTGACTCTTCATTTTTTATAAAGCGGTTGAGGTATTTGTCAAATTGGGCGGCGTCATGGCCACGGATCAAGACGTTTTTCCACTCTTGCACCTGCGTTTTAAATTCGCTTAGTACTTTATTAGTGTGATTTCGCGCATCAAGCTGCTGCTTAATAACCAAATCAAAATCGAGGATTAACAGATGAAAATTGTACACGGCTAGCGAGCCCGCAGCCACAATCGTAAATAAACCGCCTAAAACGACGCTAAGGAGTTTCGCTTTAATAGAGCCCATATCCACATCCTAATTGTGCTAAACATAACGATGATGCACATTAAATTACACATAGGAATAAAGACTAGTCGATTTAATAAAAATAGCGTAATAGCACGCAGTTAAGTCACTTTTATAGCACAATAAATTGAATTAATCACTCAGCATGCTAATGAGTTATCTAATGCCTCTTGCTGTGAAGTCGTCTCGTTACTGTCGCATAGCTCTGCGGTTGGTTTCACCAAACTCAGCTCACAAGCCGCTTTAATCGGTGTTACATTCGAGCTTAACTTTGGATCCGCTAACGCAGATCCTAACAATGCTTTTTTACGTGCTATTGCTTGTTGATCGATCTGGCTGTTTAGTTTTACTTTGGCAGCTGCGACTTGTTGTTGCAATGACAAAGCACTTAAATCTTGTTGTAATGCTTGGCCTAACAGTGACTTTGTTTGTGCCAGTTTACTATTTGATACGGTCGCTTGCGGCGCTGAATTTTTAACACCCAATTTATGAAGTGATAGTCCTTCTTTTTCCATTTCAGTCAATAAGCTTTCCGAAGGCAATTTTAAGTGAGGCAACATTGCAGTTAAAATATCACGTATCACCATCGCTTGCTTGATGCTTAAGTTTGAAACAACCTCATTCAAATGAGCAAAATCGAGAAAAAGGGGTTTTAAATGACTGCGTAACACAGAGTCAGCACTGTGCTGATCATTCCGTTTTGGCTGTAAATCAAAGTCATCAAGTGACAGACCTTCAGCTTGCATTTTTGCCAATAACGCTTCAGAAGGAATGTTTAAGTTTGCCAGTACCTTTTGTACGTTATATTTAACTTCTAACGCCTGCGTCACTGAGTAAGATTGAAAAACAGCCACAATATTATTTTTGTCAGAAATTACGTTAAACATCACTCTTGCTCCTTAAACTTGATGGCTGCATTCTAAGCGTTCTCTATGACAAAAAAATGAAAAAAGGGCACTACCGTCCCTTTTTTATCAATAAGCGAATCCGCCTAGAGCCTTACAGTAACCAGACTTCTACGCGACGGTTTCGCTCACGGCCCACTTCGTTGTCATTATTGGCAACAGGCAATGCTTCACCAAGTCCTTCAACTGCCATCACCGGGATCCCGCGAGCTTCGAGTTCTTTTTCTACTGCTTTGGCACGATTAAGTGATAACTGAGTATTTTTGATTTTGGCACCAATGCTGTCTGAATAACCCATTAATACAAGTCTGCGGCCTTGATTTTGTTCCATAAACTCTATTAAACGCTCCAAATCACGTTTGCCTTTGTTGTCGAGGTCTTGGTCACCATAATTAAAACGAAAGTTTAACGACAAGCGCTTTCCTATATCCGCATAACGATTATAAACCGCAGGTGCTTCTTCCATCGGGTATACATTTTCGACTTTAATATTTTGAGAAATAAGACCCGTTTGTTCAACAATCGCCTGACCTTCTGTCGAAATGGCAAATTGTGCAAACTCCTTAACTTGATTACTGGCAATGGTAGGAGTATATAAATACAGCCGCCGCGCTAGCGCATAATCTTCTGTGCCTATGGTAAAACGTGTTGGAAAGATAGCACTAGTGCCTGCACCTTCAGAAATTGCTAACGCTTTATTGTACTGAATATAATTGAGCCCAATAAAGCCAATTGCACCTTCGTCTTGCGATACTAAGGTAGAGAGCTCCGTACTCGATTCTAAACGTGTTGCGGTGTCAGCTAATGATAAATCAAACTTCTTCAGCACTAAATTTTTAAAAGTATCCCAAGTCCCCGACTTTAAATCGCGAGCAAAGAGGTTAATCGCCAGATCGGGGCCACCAATTTGCGACCAATTCGTAATCGAACCCGCAAATATTTTCGCTAAAGTGTCGGTCGATATCTTACTAATTGGATTGTTTTGGTTAACGATCACCGCTAGTCCATCAAGACCAATGATATGTTCATTACCCACTTTACTTAAGTCTCCCAGCGCCACTTTCAATGAGTCCACTTCTGATGATTTCACGCGACGCGAGGCCATTCCAATATCTGCAGCGCCAGCTGCCAGCCCTTTAAATGCAGTCGTCGAGCCGTGTGCTTGTAGGTTAATCTGTAAAACTTCGCCATTTAGACTGTACTGTACTGAGCGCTCAACCGCATTGTCACCTTGTTTCCAAATTAAGTTTTTAGCGCCTTGCGTGGCTAAATACGCTTCGATTAAAGCTGGTGCAAGTTTTTCACCTATCGTATTTGAGCCATGTAAAGTAAACGCTGTTTTAGCTGCGCGGGTAGGTAAAGCCACAACGGGTAAAGACTGCTGAGATACAGGAGCTGTTTGCTCAATGGTTGAGAGCATAGCTGGCGGCGTAATCGCTGGTGCATTTTCTGTTGCAGTGCCCGGCTCAGAAAAAAAGAAGTAAAACATCACCATAATCAATAATAACACCACGCCTGTGGCCATCATTAAAATTGACTTTCTATCAACGTTTGATTGTTTAGTCATCACTTCTTGCGCTGCAGTATGCATCACCGCCTCAGTGTTGATTTGATTATACAGTGAACGACATCGATCAATAATTAAGGTAAATTCAGGGTGATTGAGTTCATATAACTCTGTAAAAACTAAGTTGCGATATTCATCATCGACTAACATTTTGTCACTTGAAATCGTAATTTCAAATTGATTATGTGATAGTTGTTGTAATGATTTAAATAAACTCAGCAACTCGACTTCATGCTCTGATACATGTGCGTTATTTTGATTATCCACCCAATTGGCCCTCGTTCCTAAAAGTTAGGCCGCATAGTAAAAAAATATAATGGCATTTTTATGACACTGTAAAGGGGGTTTACAGTTATGCGCACAATCAAATACTAATTTTGCTTATACGCATCAGCCCACGAGATTGCTTGCTCATAAAATTTCGGCAGTACATCCTCATCCAGACGAGCTTGTTGGCAGGCTTTTTTACTAGCCCACCAACTTCCTGATTCATAAGCTTTAATTAAATTAAGCAAGACCGACATTAATCCGGGCTTTTCTAAGAGGCCCGCTTTGACTTCTTCATTAATCGGCAAAGAATGTAAAATATCATCCATCGACTTATCCAAAATTGCATCGATTAACGAAAAAAGGCCTAATAAAAACGCGCTGCCGCTGCTAGCTGGAGCAATTTTAAGTGCCACCAATTCACAAAAACGAGCTCGAATAATCGATAACTCGGTCAGTTCAGATGGCTTGTCTTGGGCTAGATGAGCTGTGAGTATCATGCAAACAAACTTTTTAACTTGTTCTTCACCTAAATAAATGAGCGCTTGTTTTAATGAATCAATTGGATCACGTAAAGGAAAAAGTCCACTGTTTATAAAACGGAGTAATTTATAAGCTAAGGCCGTATCATGCTCAAAATACCCCGATAAAGTGCAGTAATTGATATCTGTTTTTAATACTTCATTATAAAGCGCTAAAATAGTCGCACGATTATTATCAACATCATTTTGTTCAACTATTTCAGGTTTGCAAAAAAAGTAACCTTGGAAAAAATCAAACCCCATCGCTTTTGCTTGTTCAAACTCTTCGTGAGTTTCGACTTTTTCAGCCAGAATTTTCATTTTTGGCAAAGCCTTAAGCTTCGTTATTAATGGTGCAATGGTATTAAGTGGGGTGGCCATAATATCAATCTTAACCAGACGACAGATTTTTAGAAAAGGTTGCCAACCTCGTTGATATTCAAAATCATCTAAAGCGAGTTTATAGCCTTGTTGGAATAGTGATAAACAAGCCTGATACACTTCATCAGATGGACGGACATCTTCTAAAATTTCAATAATGACTAAATCAGCAGGAAGCAAGCTAGGTAAAAGATCTAATAAAGCTTGCTCCGGAAAATTAATGAGGGCTTTTTTTCCTGAAGTGATGGCTTTTAGCCCCTGATTAAACTGGCTATCTAACATCAACTTTGCAGTTGCTTGATTGCTTTCGACATTTGGAAACGCATTTTTATGGCCATCGCGAAATAATAATTCATACGCCACAACTTGCTGTTTACGATTAAAAATTGCTTGGCGAGCCGTATACACTTTCACGCATTCTTCCTTGCAAAAAAAACAGATAAATCAAAGATTAAAAATAGCCGCTTCGCCGCTTTTTTGCGAATCTATATTCACAACTTACCGCGGAAAAACGTGACGTTTACATGAAAACCCCTTACAACCCTGTTATCAATTTCAAATGTGATTTATGCTCAGTTTAGTGCCAACATAATGAGGGCTTAATGATGGATACACCAATGGACAAAAAACGCATGGTCTCTATTTTGAGTAACGACAATGCACAACGTTATAAGTATTTATTAAAAGAGGTGGTCAATCTTGGCGAAATTTGGATTTTAACCGATGAGCAAGGCTGTGTGATGCTCAGCACAGAGGAGGAAGATTGCGTCCCAATTTGGCCCAATAAAGAGTTTGCAGAGCTTTGGGCCACTGGTGACTGGCAAGACTGCGTTCCACAGGCCATATCTCTCAAAAAATGGCACAGCAAATGGACTGACGGGTTAGCAGATGATGAACTCGCCATTGCGGTTTTTCCTGTACCTGAGCAAGATGGTTTAGTGGTCTACCCTGATGAATTTGATTATGAGTTAACAGCTTTAGGACGCAAAAAATTAGCTGGATGAGTAGCATAAAAATGGGCTCATTATATTATGAGCCCTTATATTTCAGATAAAAACGGGTTAAACGTTATTTTCATATAATGCACTCTTCGAAAATGAACGAGTCATTCTTACATAGGCTAGGTTAGTTTATCCATACTGAATAAGTAGGCTGTGTCACACTGGCCATCTCAGAAATAGAAACACTCCCTTTATTAATCATTCCTGCAGTCCGGTTTGCATTATGGGTCAATGCAAACTGATACACAGACTCACCATTGCACATTAATTTGTCACGAATGGTATCGATTTTTAAACGATACTCTTTTAACTCTGTACGCAGTTTAAGGGGCTTGTTGCTTTTAACTGCGATGCAAGTTTCTACTAGCGCTTGGTGAAGGTGGGTGTCCATTTTAGCGTGACTAATGGACAAAGGTGCAGCAATCGCTACCAGTGTAATAATTGAACGAGTGATAAATTTCATACATCCTCCTGCGACTGTTCAAAGTGAACATACTTACTTTAGTCAAAGATAAAAAATGCGTATCAACAGAACGTCAGCAAAGTGTCAACGATAAGATCTCGAGTGTAATAAAGTGTGTTTACTATTTAAAAACAAGCAACTAGAAGTATGAAATAACCAAGAAAAAAGTAAAAAATAGACCTCTTTTTTTATCGCAAAGTGCCAAAGATAAAAAACTAACCATTTGAAAAATGAAAATCTGACGATGCATAACGGCTGTTTACTAAAGTGCAGTGACATAGGGATTTATCTAACGCATTACCCGATAAATAGAAAACACATTTTTACTAACTGAAACAAAAAGTGGGGATGTTTGATAATCCCCACGCTAAAAAAAACGCACTAATATAAAATGAATACCAATATGAAAAATACTGAAATAGGCACTAACCATTTGATATAAAGGGGCTTAACAGCCAAAAGAAAACTTATAATCAAAATAGACACGGCCATAAAACCACACCAGAGCAAAGCGCCATATCCAGCATAAAAATGAATACTCAAGCAAAATGTTAGTAAAAGTATGATCCAACCACTACAGGTTAATAAAAAACTGATCCGTTGGGTTGGCCGCACCGCAAACACCTCACGATAAGGCGTATTTTTTGCTAACGCAAAGCTAATAAAACTCAATAAAGTTAAAGCAAAAATAAGGCTATCCATCATGCTGTACTCTCGGTTTGTTGCTAACAGACTGCTTAGAAACGCTGTTTCGCGCCAAACTTGTATGTTTGAGATAATACGCGTGATAACAACATAATGCAGCCGTCACCCAGCATATAACATCAAAGCCAAACAACACCCAATGCTGATCGCGCAAATAACTATATGTATGCCCGGGTACAGTCAATGCATTTACAACAGGTAAAATAAACCAAGTCGCCGCGTTGATAACGGCTAACTGATACCACGCTTTTCTATCACGCCAAAACAGTGTCACGACAGCAATCAACCCCCATAATAAGAAAAATACCGCAACTTCCTTATTTGCGCGATCAGCCAACCCTAAAGGCAATAATCGATTAGCATAAAAATAGCCGGCTGTTGCCAGAGGCAACCCCATCAGAGTCGCTAAATTGAGCCCTTCAACTAACTGTAATCCGAATGAAGCGTGAACCGACTGTTTATTCCTTTCTCGAATACGTTTAGCCCACATGACACAACCGGATCCAATCATCACGCAACCGGCCACGCCACATAAAAAATACAACCAACGGAGTACGGGTGATGCCAAACGACCTGTATGCAGGGCTGTCATCGAATCATATACTGTTTCACTGGCTGAAAGTTCAGGGTGGCTGCGTGCAAGTAGTTCACCAGAGATCGCGCTATAAACTAACGTTGGCGCATCATCCCGAACTGTTGTCGCAGTGTTTAAACGGAAGATGTATTGCGCGGAGCTATCATTTGGGTGTTCGATGGTTACACTCGAAAGCAGTCCATCGGGCCATTGTTGCTGCACATTAGGCCAGACCGATGACATATTCAGCATTTGAGCGGTTTCACCGGTACGCTCAGCATGAATTCGAGTTGGACTTTGTTCTTGTGAAAAAGCCTGAAAATCACCATTGTAGGCTGTCAAAATAGGGTAGGGAAAATACATAAAAATCAGTGTCACTATCCCAGTGTATGTAATCATGATATGAAAGGGCAGCGCAACCACTGAACTTAAATTATGGGCATCAAGCCAAGTCCGACTGCCTTTTCCCTGCCTGAAGCTAAACATATCTTTAAAAATACGTTTATGGATCACCACCCCTGAAATTAACGCTATAAGCATAAATAAACTGGCAAAACCGACAATCCAGCGGGCAATCCCTCGATCAATATAATGCAAATCAAAATGTAAACGATAAAAGAAGTTCCCCCCTTTAGTATCGCGCATTCCTTCAATTACAGAGAAATTGTCCGCATCAAAGTATTCACTTGTCCTCGCTCCACGTTTATTGTCATCACGCAAAGCTTGATAGGTGAGTGCTAGCGCTGGTTTTCGCTCGGTAGGGAAGGTAATACGCCAGTTATCCGCTACAGGGGCAACGGCTGAAAAGCGCTCGAGTGCAAATTCAAGCTGCTCAACTTGAGTTTGATGAGTTGCTTCTTTGCTAGAAAGTGCATGAAAAGCAGGTTGCTGCCACAACGAAATTTCATGCCGAAAAAAGCTCAACGTACCGGCAAAAAAAACTAAAAACAATAACCAGCAAACGGTCAAACCGACCCAGGTGTGTAACCAAGTCATACTTCGGAAAAAGCTCTCTTTCATAATGTCTCTCGAAGTATCAAAATCAACCCAAACATCACAGCTGATAAGCTAAGTAACACCATCCAAACACGTTTCACTGAACGTACATAAAAGGACCAGATAAAAGTGAGGCTGTAAATAAGCACAGACAAAGACAATGAAAGCAACACTGCATCTGTTTTTTTCAGAGGTAAAATTAACGGAGCGAGCCCGGTGAAACAGGCTGTAACTAAATAGCCCGCGACAATAGCCGCTGTAAATCGACTTAAAACAGCGAGTCGATAAGCGAGATTATAACGAATGTAAAACGACGCTTTATTTGCACTTTCAGCACCATGCTGCGCAGAAAGAGAAGAGTTAATTGGTAATGAGCCTTGATGTGCTGACATCATACTCCCTTAAAATTAATCAGAAGATTGGACTAAGGTCAGTATTATATACAGCACAAATGCAAATGAAAGTAATTATCAGTTATGTTTATTTGATCATCTGATACGGCTATTTTAAGTCGTCATTTTTTGCAGCGATTCTAAACGCCCAAACCACAACAATCACAAGAATTAGAGGTAACGCGGCCAAACTATACTCGACCCAAGCAACATCAGTTAAAGATGGTTGCATGAGCCAATGCCCGCCCACAGGCACTAAGATTGCGACTAATAACAAAGGCAGTAGTAGTAACTCTTTTTTACTATTGTGTTTTTTCATCGTGATTAGATTACTTTAATAAAGGGTGATCAGCAGGGAGCTGCTTGGCGATCCACAAGGCAAGTTTATGCTTCATGTGGGGCTGATCTTCATCCGTTACCGATAGAGGCTGGATCAATTTATCATTCACTAATAATCGATATAAGCTTTCTACTTTTTGCTTGGCTGACACTGTACCTGAAAAACCTTGATAACCGCGATTTAAGGCATACTTTTCACCAATTTCCAGTGCTTTTTTAAATAACTCATTCTCATTTTTGATCTTTTTCATTTTACATCCTGTGTTTATTGCGTTTGCGTAAGCATAAATGATTGTGAAGCCACATTGATACCATTAACGAGAATACTTAATCTATGCTCTCCTGGATAATACCGTCGGGTAGTAATTGCTTTAAAAGAAAATATCTTTGAGAGAACATGAGATTCAGCCGGATCTAAGCTGATATTTCTCAATTTGAACACTTTTGCGCGAGTTTGACCATTAGCTTTAACAAAGTCAATTTGGTAATCAACCACACACTTTTGCTCGATTGCGGCCGATGAAACAAGCTCACATTCAAACTCAAGGGGTTGCCCCATCGCAACATTGGGTGTTGCTAAGCTCAATAAAACACGAGCTAAATCCACTTTTTGACTATATCCGAGCAATTGAAAAACAGCAGGGTGACCTTGTTTAACCAATGTTCGTGTTGCATGCTTGATCACCCAATCGGTAAGCGGGCTGTTATTTTTTTGCCACAACAAACACAGTTCAATCACCCATTCTGGATGATCTTTTGCAATATCATTGAGATGATTAGCCACAGAACGACGGACATACAGACAGTTATCAGCGCTTAAAGCCGTTAAAAAAACGCGATGAGCACTTGGATCATCAATGTAAGGTTGAAGCTTTTTACCCCACGGTAGGCGCGGCCGTGTTCCTTCCGACACTAAGCGTCTGACATGTTCACTGTCATCAAGAACCCACGAAGTAAAACATTTATGGCACAGTGCTGGATAATTTAAAATGAAAGGTCGAATAGCAAATTCAGCAGAAAATAAATGCGTGAGTGATTTAAGCACGTTCAATGATAATTCGGGGTGTTCTAAACCGTAACAAGCCACATAATCAATCACAGGCCAAGCAGCAAAACCACGCAAGGGATCCTGACTACATCCAAAATCCCAATACTCGGGCAAGGCCAGTAATCCCTGCGCGACCGTTTCAAATGACTCAGGTAGGTAGCGATGCATTAATCGGATTAATGTATCAACTCGTTGTTTAAGCGCTAAATTGACCACAGCGTGCTGTGCTTCATTTATAAAGGCATCACCCGTGAAATCAGGAAACACACCTTGTAAGCCTGATGCGATTCGCTCAATCGCGGCGGTATCAAGCCCATCTTTCATTAAAGCCATTACTGTACCTTTGGTTCACCCATATTGATATGAAAATGCTTGGAGCCATGATATTGGCCTAAATTAGACAATATGCGCGCGGCACCCTGCTCGGTTCTGCAACAAAAGCCTGTAAAAGCGGTCATTCGTGCACAGAAAAATCAACTAACTCAGCCAATGAAGAAACATACTTTTTTGGAGTAACAACAATGTGAACAGGCCAACAACGCCGGGGAGCCAAACACAGCTCACCTTCTTTAACTTTGCTGACACTCACTTTGCCAAATAACACACCATCACAACAAACATCGTACCCTGATAATCCACACCATCGTTCCTTATTGGCTTTGAGATGGATTTGGAACAAAGTCTAACTCCAAATGGGCTAAATCGGTGAGGTCTTCAGGCAGCTCTTTTTGAACCGACACCCCTAAATCACGAAATTCCGCAGCCTGCTTAATTAAGTTACCTCGGCCACTGTATAGTTGAGAAAACGCTTTATCATAGCTTTCTTTTGCTTTATCAAGTTGTTTGCCAACACCTTGCATACTGGCCAAAAAGCCATTGAGTTTATTATAAAAACGCTCAGCTCTGCTGGCGAGTTCAGCTGTGTGTTTGCTCTGATCTTCAAAGCGCCATAACTGTTTTACAATATTTAAACTGGTTAGCAAGGTGGTAGGGGTCGCGACAAGAATATTCCGTTCAATGGCTTTTTGATATAAATCGGGTTGAAACTTTAATGCTTCTACATAAGCCGATTCAATCGGAACAAACAATACAACCACATCTGGCGAGTTTAACCCAGGTAATTTGAAATAGTCTTTATTGGCTAGCTCATTAATCCGATCGCTAATCGCCAATGCATGCTGTTTAAGCGCAATTTGTGCATCTAAATCACTCTGTGCATTAACAAAACGCGTATATGCATTAAGCGATGTTTTCGCATCAACTACGATATGACGGTTTTGAGGTAAGTAAACAATCACATCAGGGCGAAGTTTCCCCTCATGAGTGTTAAAGTTCACTTCACGTTTATAGTCAATGCCAAGGCGAAGTCCAGCGCTATCCAGCACATTTTCGAGCATCAATTCCCCCCAGTTACCCTGAACTTTCTTTTGCCCTTGTAGTGCATTGGTAAGGCTTTGTGCTTGATGAGTAATATCTTGATTTAGCTTTTGAAGATTGACCAGCTCAGTTCTGAGCTCGCTCCGCTGTTTAAGCTCTTCGGTATGAATGGCTTCGACTTTTTCACGAAAACCTTTCATTTCGGCTTGCATGGGTTTCAATAAGCTTTGCACACTTTCTTGATTAAGTGCCTTAAATGCATCGCCTTTTTCGCTCAATACGCGATTCGCTAAGTTCTCAAACTCCTTTGTGAGTATGCGCTTACTGTCTTCTATTTGTTTTAATTGCGTGACGAAGCTCTGCTCTTTTTCAACTATTGCGCTTTCTAATGCAGCTAATTTTGCATGTGTCTGTTCAAAACGAGTCTGAACAGCTTTAAGTTGCTGCTGCCCCTGTTGGTACTGCTGAAGCAGCTCTGAACTACGAGTTTTGAAGTGCTGCATTTGCTCTTTGGCGCTTGTGATATCAACCTGAAGTTGCTGATTTTTATGTTGCTCAGCGTTGTGCGCATCTTTAAAAAAATCGAGCTGCTGCACGCAACTTTGATACTGCACAATGTCGATACGATTTTGCGATAGCTCTGCTTGTAGGGCATCCAATTGCTTTTTACGGCGCACGTATAATGGAAGAAACAACACACAACATGCCAATATGGTCAGGCTGCTAGTAATTAAATAAGGCTTGAGCAGAGAAAAAGACAGTTCAATGATCATAGTAAACGCCGAGTTATTGATTTTATAATTGTGATTATACCGAGTAGGGCGGATCACAACAGAGGCAAAAAAAAAATTTGTATTATGTGTAAACAATCTTTACACATCTCCCTGCATATTTACTAGATTATGCCTATCATCACCGCCAACTTGTAAAGGTCTTTTACATAGCCAAAAGTAGGGGGCTTTTCAAAGTATAAACACTGGGTTTAAATCAGCTCATCGGTACATTAAACGGATAACCAACAAGATGACAACGACTAGACACACAGAGTTAGCACAACTACAACAGGCCTATAAAGCTGCCAATCCGCGCTGGGTTGAACAACATAAAATAGACTGCCTAGCAAATAAAATAGCGTTATTAAAAGCGCAAAAACAACGCCAAACTCGCAGTGCAGTTATCGAATCAATAGAAGGACTTGCCTGCGCATGCGCAATCTTTGTTTTACCTTGGTTTACAACTTTTTTGTTTTAATTACCGGTGATTCAAATAAGCCTGTAGGATTTTACGACATTGTGGCTCTAGGATGATTTGCTGAGACTCAGCATCAGCTTGGTAAATATCGACGCGTAATCGTTGTAATAAGTAGTTCAATAAAGCGGCTCGGGTTCGGATCACTTTTTTACCATCAACCATCTGATAATCATATTCAATACATTGGCGCTGTTTTAAGCCTAAGCGTTGATCAGGACAGATCACCACTTCAAGCCAGGTTTGCCAATCCTTATCATCCTTGATGGCATGAGATGCTGCGCCTTCAAATGCAAACTCTCCGTTAAAACGCGATAAGACAAAATCGCGAAAATCCTGATTTTTTTCACAGAAGCCACGAACATGATAACGAAAGCCGTCAAAGACAATACTATGAGGCTGAATAATACGATCTTCAAAGTCTGGACTCGACAAGGATAAATAGCCGATATCAAGCCTCAAACGCTGCTTAATCGCTTGTAAAATAGGGCGAACAAGTTCGGGCGTCACATTTCGTAGCGGTACTGGCAATAATTCGATAGCACTGTCCATGGTTTTATCACAGAGCTGACGCTCAGCAAAGACCTGTTGGTAATGCGCAAAGTCAGTTGAAATAAAAAGAGGCTCAAAGCCTGCAACAGCAACATGGCCTTTTTCAGTGTTACTACGAGTAAACCCTACTGGGTTGAGCTCTTTGTACTCAGAGATACTTTTTTGCGCCGAGGGGCGACTGATTGAGAAATAATCCATTAAATGGCGTGCGGTTAAACGTCCTTCCCACAGTAATATGACTTCGATTAATTGATATCGAATTAACTCATCTTTTCTCATAATACTTAGCCTCAGTTTTGGGCAAAAGATTGACCAACCTGTTGAATTTTAAATAACGAGCAAAAATATTCATCGTAAACCAAAGGTTTTTAAGGATAGTAGGCAAGTTAACTCATCAATACCCAACGCACCGAGCGTTGAAAGTAACGACTGAGATAGATTGATTACCCAGTCAGAGGTTACTAACACCCAATAAATACAGCATTGATATTACTATGAAAAAACAAAAAGCCAACCTAAAAAGGTTGGCTTAAACATTACTAAAATTAGTAACTAATCGGGGGAAACATTAAAACTACCAGGGATAGTTGCATCACAACTGTATTAATAGACTCATTAAAAAGTGAATAGTTCAAAAAAGGTCGGTATTTATAGAAAGAATATTTCAGCCGTGCAAAAAAAAACCAGCCTAATGAGGCTGGCGGCTATTACTAGAATCAGTAATCAATCAGGGAAATCTAAATGTACAACTTAAGGGTTAGTGACAAGGTCACTAATTAAATAGACTTCGCTTTGATCTATAAGTTCAAAAAAAAGATCATTTTTTAATATGAGCAACACACTAGAAAAGAAAAGTCCGATACCGGTTAACGACATAAATAAAAAGCCAACCTAGATAGGTTGGCTTTAAGACAAAAACAAACAAAGGAGTTTCGGAAAAAACGCTGCGATAGCACTCACAACATTAAAGTAGACTCCGAACATCCAAGAAAGTTTCAATTAAAAGTATGTTTATAAAATATACTGCCAATTTTTACTGTAATAGCGCTAAAATCTCTTCGGCAGAACTCACACTAAATTGGTTACTGGCCGCATCGAAAAACGATTCTGCCAAAGCGGCTTTATTTTGCTGCATTTCATAGACCCGCTCTTCAATGGTATCTTGGCAAATCAGCTTATAAACAAACACCGGTTTCTTCTGACCAATACGATAAGCACGATCGGTTGCTTGTTGCTCGACGGCTGGATTCCACCAAGGATCGAAATGAATCACCGTATCAGCAGCGGTCAGGTTGAGCCCGGTCCCGCCGGCTTTTAAGCTGATTAAGAAAATATTTTTCTCGCCTTCTTGAAAAGAATTAACGGCGCTTTGGCGATCTCGAGTCTGTCCCGTCAATAACGCATAGTCGAGCTGCAACGAGCTCAGTTGTTGCTCAATTAACCGCAACATGCTGGTAAACTGACTAAAAATGATGACCTTTCGACCCGCCTTAAGCATGTCCGGTAAGCGTTTGGCCAGCCAATCAAGCTTCGTGCTGTCAGCAGGAGTAAAACGCTGACCTTCTTCAGCTAGCAACTGAGGAGAGCAACAAATTTGCCTTAATTTGAGCAAAGCTTCTAAAAAGGCCAGCCGACTTTTATCGACCCCTTGTTCAGCAAATAAGTCTTTAAGTTTGAATTCCATTTGCAAACGAATTTCGCGATAACAATTGGCTTGATTTGGCATTAATTCAAGCATTTTGACCATTTCAGTTTTAGCAGGTAACTCAGTAACAACTTCAGCTTTTGTGCGACGTAATAAAAATGGTTTAACCAACTCTTTGAGTTGGTCAGCGCGAACTTGATTCGATTCTTTTTCAATAGGCTTTTGATAGTACTCTTTAAAATGCGTTTGAGAGGGAAGCAACCCAGGCATCGAAAAATCAAGTAATGACTTTAATTCACTGAGGTTATTTTCGACCGGCGTGCCACTTAAGCATAAATTAAAGTTACTACTCAGAGCTTTAACATGCCGAGAAACTTTGGCGTTAATATTCTTAATCGTCTGTGCCTCATCCAAGATCACATGCTCAAAGAACATCTCAGTGAACACAGCTTCGTCACGTACTAAAAGTGGATAAGTTGTAATGATGCAATCCGCTTGACCTAAAGTAGTAAAATGCTTTTGTCTTTGGCTTCCAAAATTGACTGCAACCGATAAACTTGGAGCAAAGCGAGCAAACTCATTGAGCCAATTATTGACTAAACTAGTCGGACAAATAATCAAAGAGGGGTGTTTAGTGCGGTTTTTGCTTTGCTCAGAGAGTAAAAAAGCGATTGTTTGGAGTGTTTTACCTAACCCCATATCATCGGCAAGAATGCCACCTAATTGGAATTTTTTCAGAAACTTAAGCCACTGTAACCCTTGCAGTTGATAATCTCGTAGTGTGGCTTGCAAAGCCTCTGGTACTTTTAAGCGAGCGCCGAAATCATCTTTTGCCACCATTTGAGTTAGTTCTAATAAGCTAGGTTCATCACTTGTCAGCTGACTTTTATGATAAGGAGACAGTTTACGGGCATAAGCAAGCGGTAAGTTTAAACGCTTAGGATAACGTTTTCCTTGATAAAACTCTGTATAAAATGCGAGTAATACGCTCACGTCTGATTTATCAAAAACAATCCATTGTTCAGATACCAAGCACAAATAGTAAAATTGCAAAGAGGAGTTATTACACAATGACGTCATGCCAAGAAAATCGGCAAAAAAGTAACGAATATTATTAAAAAAGAAATACGGCTCTAACACGAGTTTGTTCTTTTTATCTCGACTAAGATGAAGCATCAGTTTTGCTGGCTCAACATACACATCGAGCAGAGCTTCTCCTTTAAATTGCCAACCCGACGCCTTTAAATTTTTAGCATGCTCTTCAATAAAACAATGCCATAAAGCAGGGCGCTCTGTTGAAACGGGTAAGGTAAAGTAATCGACATCTTGTAAAGGGCCTTTACACACTGTGAAACCTGCATTTTCTAGACGATTAATGCAGGTATTTTCAAAACTTAAATTACGGTTAATCTGAGTGTGTTCAGATAATTGCTGGGCATCCAACAAGTGGCTGCCATATTTAAACTGCAAGCGTAAAAGAGGTACACCATTTTCAAACATATACGTAACGACAGGTTTAATCGATAACTTTTTTACTTTGGATTTACTAGCCTCCTCATGTGCAACGATAGGCACACCAAATAACTGACCGAATCGAGATTCAACATTGTCTAGCATCGAAGGTTTTATATCTGGCATCTTCAATAAATGTTTGATTTCATCACTTTGCAAAGGTGTATTGAGCTCAAATACTTGTGCATTATCAGGATCCACACAGTAGGGCGGCACAGTGTTAAATAGGTGCCAATGTGCGACACCATTGACCTTAGCAGTTAAGCGAAGGTTTTCATGATGGGCTTGCCAAGAAAATGACAAAGGTTGACTTGATTGCAACAATAAAGGTTGACGAGAGTCTTGCCAAAAACAACGGTTTGTTGCGATTAACTTCAATAAGGCGATTGCACCCCATTGACCTTCTAAGGCTAATTTACCAAAGGTATTTTGTGAACGGATCCAACTTAGGAGCCTAAAATCAGACTCATCAATATTTTCGGGGGTGACTTGACTGCTGAGTTGTTTTTCAGTCAAGGACCGCCCCAAACCAAAGCGCCCATTGTTAGTATGACTGGCCACTTTAGGTGTGACGATAAGCGCACCTTTAAACGGCTCGATAACAAATAAAATAGCGTTTTTATTAACAGGCTTGTCATTCAGCTTTAAGGTTTCTAACTGATTAAACCAATCATGCAAAAGGTAGTTTTCGCCAAATTCACCTGAGTGCTGCGTTTTTAATTTAAGTAAAACAGCAGCGATGTGCTTACATTTGTTTTCGACTTTGCATGAGCAATGACCATTAAGGGCCACTTTTTGTTTATTGCGCGTGATCTGAATATGCTGATGAACAGGATCTGAAGGACTACAAAATACCTCAGCTGTAATTTGAGAGAAGTCACTATTAGCTTCAATATGACCGATTTGGTTATTAATTAGATATGTTTTGGCATTTTCTAAAACCGCGGGTTTGAAATAACGTTTCAGAAAAATTTCGGTCAGTGGGAATTCGTCAGCTTGCTCGTTTTTGATTTCATCAAACAAGGACAATAAATCTTTTTTGGTAAAGCCTTTAGCCATAACACTCTGCAAAAATCGAATTATCCAGCCAGTATATGCTGATTATATGCAGATAAAAAGCATTAATGGCAGTAAATTAATAATGCTCAAGTTAATGAAAAGAAGCTGTTAATTATCTTAAAATAAATAGAAATGATCTGTAACGGGCAACAATAAAACGCAACAGATCATTTTTTTACTAACTTAATTAAAGTGGGTTAATAATTTTTCAAGTTGTTCAAATCGCTTATCAGTTAACACGCGATTATCGATTTTAATTACTAAATCGCCAGTTTTTTCATTACGATGACCGACGATGTATTCATTGTTGAAATCTAAAGATTGGCGACTTCTAACAATTTTAGGCTGCTCAATTAACGATTTAGTAATCACAATAGCCGTCTTGTCGTCAGAGTCTTGTTGAATGTCTTCTAGCAAAGTCTGTGTATCTGCCACTCTGCTCATGAAAGCCTCTTGATCTGATTCTAACGCAGCGATCAGCTTTTTAGCTACTTCACGGCCTACAAAGTTAGCAGTAGGATATAAGGCAATGACTTCACTTGGTAATTTATCAAACGCTTTTAGAGCGTCAGCAATAGCGGTATGAGAAACACCTTCGATCTCTGCAATCTCTCGATAAGAGCCTTTTTTACCCACCGCAATCAGATCAGCTTTGGTTTGTGAATAAGCTTGTCCTAACTCCCATAAACTAGGGGCAATGTACTGATCAGATGAAATAGCTAAAATTTTAGCGTCTTCATCGTTAAAGTCGTCAGAACTGAGAATGATGTAGTCAGCTCCAGCCAGCATACAAGCTTTACGACGACGAGAGCCAGCAAGAACATACTCAATCCCTTCTTTTGACCAAGTTAACGCAGGATGTTGATTGCGTTGATCAGCTTTAATAGCCGGTAAAATATCTGAGACTGATTGTTCATTTAATAACGATTGCACTCGTCTGTTTTTCGCAAAAACTTGCGTATTAGTGGCAATATCGGCATTTTTTATAATTTTACAGGTCAACCGTATCGTACGACTAGCATCTGATGGAGCTGGCATTGTGATTTCTTGGCCAACTGAAGCACTTTCGAGCAGTGCATCTAAATTACTTGTTTCGACAAATGTTGAAAAAGGGTCAATTCGAGTATCGTTTTTACGTTTTTTTACCATGACTAAACCTATTTTATGCTGATTCTAATTGGCATTGTGTTGAAGCCCAATTTGAACGGATCAACATTTCTAATTCATCGACTACATCTTTAATATTCTCTTGTGCTTTGATGAGAGATTCTCTACTGGCAAGGCTATCAGAGGTTTTTTGATCAAAAATTGTATTAAAAGATGAAGAACTGGCCGTAATGGCCGCACTATGGTTAATAGGGTAACTCATTACTTGTCGGCCAAAAGCACTCCTAACATCTTTGACGATGTCACGTTGAGAATGGTTTCCTTTAACGTAGTTGGTTACTAAAAACTGCATAAAATCCCAACCATCATGACCTAAAGCTGCAACGGTGTGATATATCTCACCTAAGCGTTTCAAATATTTATTATTCGCATCAAAATCAACAGCTTCAGGGTGAACCGGAATGAGCATAGCGGTTGATGCCATTAAAGCATTGTAAAACATAAAGTTAAGAGATGGGGCTGTATCAACAAGGATAATATCGAATTGGTCTTCGACTGGCTGAATGACCCGTTCGAGTAATTTATGATAGTGACGTGTCGTATCATACCCAACTTGCTCTTTTAACAAAGTAGCGGTTTCATGTTCAAAATAAAAGTCATCCATACCTGAAGGTAAAATGCGAATATTGGGAATATGAGTTGGTAGAAAAGCTGATGCAACGACATCATGCCATTGTTCGCCGTCGTCTAACTCAATACAATCGCGCATTAAATCACCGACTGTGATTGGGTCATGAGAAACAGGAGGAAAGAAACTAGAAGAAGATCCTTGTGGATCAAGATCGATAATACCTATTCGGTAACGTTTAATATTTGTCGTTGCTAATGCCGCTGCAATATTCACTAAGCTTGTTGTTTTACCACATCCACCTTTTAAGGAGTTAACAACAATTACCTGCAATTTATCTTCATTATTACGGTGATCTGCTGTTATTCCCATTATATCAGCCATCGAATAAATATTTGATAAGGTATAAGCATAATGGCCATTAGCACCGCGTTTTATATCAAGAGAATCAAAGTCTCCCTGATCGTGACGACGCTTTAGAGTTCGGTTATTGCATCCTAATAGGTCTGCTGCAGCTTTTTGGGTATAGGTTCTTAACTCTTTGTCTTCAGATTTGATATGAGCACGGTAGTGTTGAATCCGACCCTCTAAAGATTGTTCAGCAACAGTAGCCGTTGCTTTAAGTAGCTTATAGGTATCGAGCGCACTTTTCTTAATAGTCATTATGATATCCTTTTTAATTACGATTAGTATAATGTCCATTCAAAAACAAGTAAACACATAAAAACGGTGACATTACATAAAATAAGATAAAAAGATTTATTAATCGTTAACTTTAAATTTTATAGAATAAATAAATAAGGGTGATTATGGTTAGAGTTAAGGTAATAAAGGTTAAGGAGGTAAAAATGAGATATAATACACTGAAAAATAAGCATAAAATAAAAATTTATGGATCAGAGTTTTACTTGGTTAAGATCAGGTTCTTAATAACCGGTGGATCTGTTTTATACTAACTGTTAATTTTGTGCACAGCTTATTATTGGTTTATGCACATTATTATCAACAGAATTGATGGTGAAGATCAGTATATTACTTACTTAAAAGAGTAAAGCGCTCGTTTATTTTAGACATGTC